>NZ_CP072827.1:0-2400000 GCF_017916255.1 Streptomyces mobaraensis NBRC 13819 = DSM 40847 | reverse complement strand
GCCGCAGCAGGTCCTCGGCGGCTCTGCCGCGCGTCTCGTCCCGGCAGGCCAGCACCACGCGTGCGCCGCGCCGGGCCAGCTCGCGCGAGGTGACGAATCCGATGCCGCTGTTGGCGCCGGTCACCACGGCCGTCCGGCCCTTCTGGTCGGGCATGTCGTCCGGCGTCCAGCCGTTCGTCATCTGCTCCTCCGCCCTGCCTCACCAGGCACATCAGGGATGACCGCCACTTGCCGCACTCAGCGTAGGGGACGGCACCGACAACGGCCCGCGCACGGCCGGTACCGGGACAGGAGCCCGCCCGGGGAGCGGAGTTGGCGCGTCCACCGCCCGTACGATCCCGTGGTGACCCCCGACATATCCCTGACCACCCTGCTGCTGCTCTGCCTCGCCGCGGCCACCGCCGGCTGGATCGACGCCGTCGTGGGCGGGGGCGGCCTGCTCCAGCTCCCCGCCCTGCTGGTCGGCCTCCCGTACGCCGCGCCCGCGCACGTGCTCGGCACCAACAAGGCCGTCGCCATCTGGGGCACCGCCGCGGCCGCGGTCTCGTACGCCCGCCGCGCCCCCCTCGACCTGCGCACCGCCTTCCGCACCGGACTCGCCGCGCTCGGCGGGTCGCTGGCCGGGGCGGTGTTCGCCTCCGGCATCGACAGTGCGCTGCTCCGGCCGCTGATCATGGTGATCCTGGTCATGGTCCTGGCCTTCGTCCTGCTGCGGCCGGGCTTCGGCGCCGTCGCGGCGGCCGGCGGGCCGGTGAGCCGGCGGCGGGTGTGGACGGCGATCCTCGTCGCCGGTCTGGGCATCGGCTTCTACGACGGCCTGATCGGCCCCGGCACCGGCACCTTCCTCGTCCTGGCGCTGGCCGGGATCCTCCACATGGACCTGGTGGCCGCCTCCGGCACCGCCAAAATCGTCAACGTCTGCACCAACATCGGCGCCCTGGTCACCTTCTCGCTCCAGGGCGCGGTGCTGTGGTCGGTGGCGCTGCCGATGGCCGTGTTCAACCTGGCGGGCGGGACGCTGGGCGCCCGGATGGCGCTGAAGCGGGGGAGCGGGTTCGTGCGCGTGGTCCTGGTCGTCGTGGTGCTGGCGCTGCTCGGCAAGCTCGGTTACGACCAGTGGGCCGCGTAGGCCGGGTACGACCGATGGGCCGTGCCGGGCGGACGCCGTTCGTGTGATCGGGGCGGGCGGGACGAGACTTCCCGTACCGGATGTGGTGGATGGTTGACGATCATTCGTACGCTGGTCATACACCGGATCGTCGGTCGTCCGACGGTACGGAAAACCGTCCGGCGGCCGTCCGCGCCGGATGGTGCCGTTAGCCTGTGAACGACCTTCCGAACGTGGTGGGGGTGCCTGTGCGTTTTCCCCGGTGGAGCCGGGCCCGATGGGGCCGGGCCACGCTGGCGGGACTCTATGTCGTCGTGCTGGCGGCGGCCGTCCCGCAGGCCGGCGGCCACGGGAAGGACCGCAGCTGGACCAGCGAGCAGGCGCGGCGGTTCTGGGGCCCCGACCCCACCGCGTCCGCGGCCGGGCCGTCCGCCGGGACGGCGTCCGACGACGCGGCGGACGCCGACGCCCGGAGCGAGGCGCAGCGCATCACGGGCAGCGCGCGGCACTTCGGCGGAGTGCCCTCGGTGGGCGTCCTCTTCTACACCGGCGACGACATGAAGAGCCATCACTGCACGGCCAGCGTCGTCCACAGCCCCAAGGGGAACCTGCTGGTCACCGCCGGGCACTGCTCGATCGGCGAGGACGCCGCGTTCGTGCCGGACTATCAGGCGGGCGCCAAGGAGCAGCCGTACGGCGTGTGGGCGGTGGACCGCACCTTCACCGATCCCAGACGCACCGACACCGGTGAGGGCTCCGACCTCGACTTCGCCTTCGCCACCGTCCGGCCCGACGCGAAGGGCCGTCAGATCGAGCAGGTCACCGGCGCCAACCGGCTGGCCCGCACCCCCGGCTACGTCAACCGGGTGACCGTCATCGGCTATCCCAGCGCGGACGACGACCCCGCCGACGAGGCCATCCGCTGCACCGCCCTGACGAACAAGCTGGAGAACCACAACCAGCTGAAGATGCGGTGCGACGGCTTCTTCTCCGGCACCTCCGGCAGCCCCTGGCTGGTCCACTTCAACGAGCGGACGCGGACCGGCGACCTGGTCGGCGTCCTGGGCGGGCTCAACGGCGGCGGCCCGGACGGCGACCGCTCGTCCCAGGTGTCGTACAGCCCCCTGAACGACGACGAGATCTTCCGGCTGTACGTCGACGCCATAAACGGCCGGGAACCCAAGCGGTAGCCGAGGAAGCCGGCGGGTGGCCGCGAGTCCGGTGACGGCGAGGGCCCCGCCCCGAGGATCACCGCCCCGCCGCCTCCAGTGCCCGGTCCACCCCCGGCTCGCGCGGGCCCAGGAACCTCGGCCCCGGCCGCACCGCCGCGTTCACGGCCGCCTTCCCGGCCGCCAGGATCTCCCGGGCCCCGGCCGCGTACCAGGTGCGGTCGCGCTTCGCCTCCACGCCCACCCCGTACACGTCGATCCCGGCCGCGTCGCACAGCGCCACCGCCCGCCGGATGTGGAAGTCCTGGGTGACCAGCACCGCCTTGCGCACCCCGAAGACGCGGCGGGCGCGGGTGCAGGAGTCCCAGGTGTCGAAGCCGGCGTAGTCGGCGACCACGCGGTCGTCGGGGACGCCGTGCTCGTGGAGGTAGGCGCGCATGGCGTCCGGCTCGTTGTACTGCTGGCGGCCGTTGTCGCCGGTGACCAGGAGGACGCGGACCTTGCCCGCGCGGTAGAGGTCGATCGCGGTGTCGAGCCGGTGCGCCAGGTAGGGGGACGGCTTGCCCTGCCACAGGCCCGCGCCGAAGACGACGGCCACCGGCGCCGGCGGCACGTCCTCGACCCGCCGCAGCCGCGCGTCCGCGGCGGCGTGCACCCAGGTGACGGGCAGCAGGCCCAGCACACAGGCCGCCATCACCGCCTGGACGGCCCGGCGCCTGCCCTTGCGGGTGGCGGGCAGCCATCGGCGCGCCCACTTTTTCACACTCACGTTCGCCTCCCCCTCTCCGGACGGAAAGAACGCCGTGCGGGGCGGCGCGGTTCCACGCCCGCGCGGACCGGACGGGGTACGGGTGGACGGGGACGGGGGACGGGGACGGGGACGGGAACGGGCCGAGGGGCCCCATGCCCTTGTCAGACCCGGGGACTACCGTCGGGGGTATGAACGGCTCAGCAGCAACCGCCCGCGGGGAAGCGCCCGCCCTCGACGGCTACGACGCCCCGGACCTGGAGCGCTGGGCCCCCGAGCCCGACAAGCGGCCGGGCCGCACCGCCTTCCAGCGCGACCGCGCCCGCGTCCTGCACTCCGCCGCGCTGCGCCGGCTCGCCGGGAAGACACAGGTCGTCACCCCCGGTGTGAGCGGGCAGGTGTGGGACGCCAGCCCGCGCACCCGGCTCACCCACTCCCTGGAGTGCGCCCAGGTCGGCCGGGAGCTCGGCGCCGCCCTCGGCTGCGACCCCGACCTCGTCGAGACCGCCTGCCTCGCGCACGACCTCGGCCACCCGCCGTTCGGGCACAACGGGGAACGGGCGCTCGACGAAGTCGCCGGTCCCTGCGGCGGTTTCGAGGGCAACGCCCAGTCCCTGCGGCTGCTGACCCGGCTGGAGCCCAAGCGCTTCACCACCGACCCCCGGACCGGCGAACCGGCCAGCGTCGGCCTCAACCTCACCCGCGCCGCGCTCGACGCCGCCACCAAGTACCCCTGGCCGCGCGGCGGCCACCCCACCGACCCGGCCTCCGCCAAGTTCGGCGTCTACCCCGACGACCTGCCGGTCTTCCACTGGCTGCGGCAGGGCGCGCCCCCGCACCGCAGGAGCTTCGAGGCCCAGGTCATGGACTGGGCCGACGACGTCGCGTACTCCGTCCACGACGTCGAGGACGGGCTGCACGCCGGCCACCTCGACCCCAACGTCCTCGCCGCCGAGCCCGAGCGGCGCGAGATCTTCGCCGTCGCCGCCCGCCGCTACGCCCCCGGCGCGGACCCCGAGGAGCTGGCCGAGGCCCTGGACCGGCTGCTCGACCAGGAGTGGTGGCCGCACGGCTACGACGGCTCGGCCGTCGCCCAGGCCCGGCTGAAGGACGCCACCAGCCAGCTCATCGGCCGGTTCTGCCTCGCCGCCGAGACCGCCACCCGGGAGGCGTGGGGTCCCGGCCGGCTCACCCGGCACCGCGCCGGCCTCGTCGTCCCGCACGGCACCCGGCTGGAGTGCGCCGTCCTCAAGGCCGTCGCCGACCGGTACGTCATCCAGCGCGAGGACCAGGAGAAGCTCCGCGCCGACCAGCGCATCGTGATCGCCGAACTGGCCGAGGCGCTGGTCTCCCGCGCGCCCGACGGCCTCGACCCGCAGTTCCGCTCCCTGTACACGGCCGCGGCCGACGACGCGGGCCGGCTGCGCGCCGTCGTCGACCAGATCGCCGCCCTCACCGACGCCTCGGCGCGCACCCTGCACGCCCGGCTCACCGGAGGCCGCCCGCCGTCCGCCGGCTGAACCCCGGACCCGAGGGAGCGGAGGGCCCGGGCCGCGGACGGTCCCCGGCGCGGCCCTCTTCCGGCGGCCCGCCGCGTGCGGGACGCTCGCACTGGCCGTTCCGGCGCACGCACCGGGGACTCGAATTGGTGGCTCATCGAGCGAGGAGGCAGCAAGTGGTGGACGCGAACCAGACGTTCGTCATCGTCGGAGGGGGGCTCGCCGGCGCGAAGGCGGCCGAGACCCTCCGCGCGGAGGGATTCACCGGGCGGGTGATCCTCATCGGCGACGAACGCGACCACCCCTACGAGCGCCCGCCGCTCTCCAAGGGGTACCTGATCGGGAAGGACGAGCGGGACAGCGTCTTCGTCCACGAACCCGCCTGGTACGCCCGCGCCGACGTCGAGCTCCACCTCGGCCTGCCCGCCGTCCACCTCGACCGCGCCGCCCGCACGGTCCGGCTGGGCGACGGCACCCGCGTCCACTACGACCGGCTGCTGCTCGCCACCGGCGCCGAACCGCGCCGCCTCGACATCCCCGGCACCGGCCTCGCCGGCGTCCACCACCTGCGCCGCCTCGCCCACGCCGAGCGGCTGCGCGCCGTCCTCGCCTCCCTCGGCCGGGACAACGGCCACCTGGTCATCGCCGGCGCCGGCTGGATCGGCCTGGAGGTGGCCGCCGCCGCCCGCGGCTACGGCGCCGAGGTGACCGTCGTCGAGCCCGAGCCCACCCCGCTGCACCGGGTCCTCGGACCCGAGCTCGGGCAGGTCTTCACCGACCTGCACGCCGAGCACGGCGTCCGCTTCCACTTCGGCGCCCGCCTCACCGAGATCACCGGACAGGACGGCATGGTGCTCGCCGTGCGCACCGACGACGGCGAGGAGCACCCCGCGCACAGCGTCCTCGCCGCCATCGGCGCGGCCCCGCGCACCGCCCTCGCCGAGACCGCCGGGCTCGCCCTCGTCGACCGCGCGGACGGTGGCGGTATCGCCGTCGACGCCTCGCTGCGCACCTCCGACCCGGAGATCTTCGCCGCGGGCGACGTCGCCGCGATCGGCCGCCCGGACGGGACCGGCCGGCTGCGCGTCGAGCACTGGGCCAACGCCCTGCACAGCGGCCCGGCGGCGGCCCGGTCCATGCTGGGCATGGAGGTCGTCTACGACCGGGTCCCCTACTTCTTCTCCGACCAGTACGACGTCGGCATGGAGTACTCCGGCTACGCGCCGCCCGGTTCCTACGACCAGGTGGTGTGCCGCGGGGACGTCGGCAAGCGTGAGTTCATCGCCTTCTGGCTGCGGGAGGGCCGGGTGCTGGCGGGGATGAACGTCAACGTGTGGGACGTCACGGAGTCCGTCCAGCGGCTCATCCGGGCCGGCGCCCGCCCGGACCCCGAGGCGCTGGCGGACCCCGGGGTGCCGCTGGACTCGCTGGTTCCCTAGGGGCTGCCCCCGGGGGCGACCCGGAGATCTCCCCGGTCTTCCGACCGCGGGCCGGGCGTGTCGGCGGCCGCCAGTAGACTTCACGCGTGGCAGGCAGGATCAACGATGACGATGTGAAGGCGGTCCGGGACGCCGTCCCGATCGACGCCGTCGTGTCCGAATACCTCCAGCTGCGCAACGCGGGCGGTGGCAACCTCAAGGGCCTCTGCCCGTTCCACGACGAGAAGTCCCCGTCCTTCCACGTCAGCCCGTCCAAGGGGCTGTACCACTGCTTCGGCTGCCAGGAGGGCGGGGACACGGTCGACTTCGTGATGAAGGTCGACCACCTGTCGTTCACCGAGACCATCGAGCGGCTCGCCGCCCAGGCCGGCATCACCCTGCGCTACGAGGAGGGCGGCTACACGCCCGGCCGCCAGCAGGGCGAGCGCACCCGGCTGGTCGAGGCGCACAAGGTCGCGGCGAAGTTCTACGCCGAGCAGCTCGACGGCGCCGAGGCCGAGATCGGCCGGGCCTTCCTGGCCGGGCGCGGCTTCGACCAGGCCGCGGCCCGGCACTTCGGCGTCGGCTACAGCCCGGCCGGCTGGGACCACCTCACCCGGTTCCTGCGCGGCCGCGGCTTCACCGACAAGGAGCTGATCCTCTCCGGCCTCTCCCAGGACGGCCGGCGCGGCCCCATCGACCGCTTCCGCGGCCGGCTGATGTGGCCCATCCGCGACATCACCGGCGACGTCGTCGGCTTCGGCGCCCGCAAGCTCCGCGACGACGACAACGGCCCCAAGTACCTCAACACCCCCGAGACGCCCATCTACCGCAAGTCCCACGTCCTCTACGGCATCGACCTCGCCAAGAAGGACATCGCCAAGGGCAACCGCGCGGTCGTCGTCGAGGGCTACACCGACGTGATGGCCTGCCACCTGGCCGGCGTCACCACCGCCATCGCCACCTGCGGCACCGCCTTCGGCGGCGAGCACGTCAAGATCCTCCGCCGGCTGCTGATGGACAACTCCCGCGCCAAGGTGATCTTCACCTTCGACGGGGACGCGGCCGGGCAGCGGGCCGCCCTGCGCGCCTTCGAGGACGACCAGAAGTTCGCCGCGCACACCAACATCGCCGTCTCGCCCGGCGGCATGGACCCCTGCGACCTCCGGCTCGACAAGGGCGACGACGCGGTCCGGCAGCTCATCGAGGAGAGCACGCCCCTCTTCGAGTTCGCCCTCCGCTCCGTCGTCGCCCGGCACGACGTGGACACTCCCGAGGGCCAGGCGGCGGCCCTGGAGGAGGCCGCCCCGATCGTCGCCCACATCAAGGACAGCTCCATCCGGCACCAGTACGCCGTGCGGCTGGCCGGGCTGCTGGGGATCCTCGACACGCAGTTCGTCGTGATGCGGGTGGGGCAGCTGGCGCGGTGGGCGCGGGAGCGGGAGTCGCGCGGCGACGGCGGCCGGGGCCGGCCGTCCCCCCGCGCGGCGGCCCCCGCCCAGCCGGCCGGACCGGCCGCGCCCCCCGGCCCGCGCGGGCCCGCCCTCAACCTGCGCAGCCCCGCCCACCGCACCGAGCGCGAGCTCCTCAAGCTCGCCCTCCAGCGGCCCGAGCTGGTCGCCCCCGCCTTCGACGCCTACGGCGAGGACGAGTTCACCGCCCCGCCCTACGCCGTCGTCCGCCGCGCGATCGAGCAGGCCGGCGGCGTCGCCCTGGCCGACGCCGACTACCTCACCCGCGTCCGCGACGCCGCCCCCGACGACACCGTCCGCTCCATGATCACCGAGCTGGCCGTCGAGGCGATCCACGCCAAGACGGTGGACGAGGTCTACGCCGGGCAGCAGCTGGTCCAGGTGCGGCTGCGGGCCGTGGAGCGGCGGGTGAAGGAGGTGCAGGGGAGTCTGGTGCGGCTCGGCGCGCAGTCGGCGCCGGATCATCTCGCTGCGGTGCAGAACGAGTTGTGGGTGCTGCAGCAGTACGGGAAGGCGCTGCAGGAGCGGGGCGCTGCCGCGCTTTAGCCCTGCGGGCGGCTGGTGCCCCGATCCCGCCCTTTCACCGTTTCTTGCGGGGGCCGGCCCCCGCACCCCCGAAACCGCGCTCCGCGCGGTTGTCCTCAAGCGCCGGACGGGCTGATATTCAGCCCGTCCGGCGTTTGAGGACGAGCGGCGAAGCCGCGACAAGGGGGTCTGGGGCGCAGCCCCAGGGAACGGTGGAAGGGCGGGACCGGGGCACAGCCCCCGCAGGGTCACCCTCCGACCACAGAAAGTGGCCGCACGACCCTCGTGGCGGAGCCACGTCGTGCCCCACACTGGTGGGCGGCGCCGCCGCCGCGGCCGAGACTCTGCCAAACGCAGCGATCACCCTGGAGGTCGCCCCCGTGCAGACCCGGACCCCTACCCTCCCCGAGGCCCTGGCCGACCCCGTAGGGGCCGTTCCGCGGCAGCCCGGACCGCCACCGCCCGAGACCCTGGCCGACGAGCCGGAGCAGCCGGAGCCGCTGCGGGAGCGGGAACGCGACCGCCGCGCCGCCGACACCAACGGCCCCTCCTCCGACCTCTTCCGCCAGTACCTCCGCGAGATCGGCCGGATCCCGCTGCTCACCGCGGCCGAGGAGGTGGAGCTGGCCCGCCGGGTCGAGGCCGGGCTGTTCGCCGAGGAGAAGCTGTCGAACGACCCCGACCTCGACACCTGTCTGGCGCTCGACCTCGACCGCCTCGTCGTCCTGGGCCGGATGGCCAAGCGCCGTCTGATCGAGGCCAACCTGCGCCTGGTCGTCTCCGTCGCCAAGCGCTACATCGGCCGCGGCCTGACCATGCTCGACCTCGTCCAGGAGGGCAACCTCGGTCTCATCAGGGCGGTCGAGAAGTTCGACTACGCGCGGGGCTACAAGTTCTCGACGTACGCGACGTGGTGGATCCGTCAGGCCATGTCCCGGGCCCTGGCCGACCAGGCGCGGACGATCCGCGTCCCGGTGCACGTCGTCGAGCTGATCAACCGCGTCGTCCGGGTGCAGCGCCGCATGCTCCAGGAGCGCGGCAGCGAGCCGACGGCGGAGGAGGTCGCCGCGTACCTCGACCTCTCCGAGGAGCGGGTCAGCGAGGTGCTGCGGCTGGCCCAGGAGCCGGTCTCGCTGCACGCGCCGGTGGGCGAGGAGGACGACGTCGCGCTCGGCGACCTCATCGAGGACGGGGACGCCGCGTCACCCGTCGAGTCCGCCGCCTTCCTGCTGCTGCGCGAGCACCTGGAGGCCGTGCTGTCCACGCTGGGCGAGCGCGAGCGCAAGGTCGTGCAGCTGCGCTACGGGCTGGTGGACGGCAGGCCGCGGACGCTGGAGGAGATCGGCCGGATATTCGGCGTCACCCGGGAGCGGATCCGGCAGATCGAGTCCAAGACCCTCAACAAGCTCCGGGACCACGCCTTCGCCGACCAGCTCCGCGGCTACCTCGACTGACGCTACTGCGTGAACGCCCCCGGATGCGTCTGCTCGCGCACGGTCGCGTACTGCTGCCGCACCGCCTGCCCCGAGGGCAGCTCCTCGCCCGGCTCGAACACCTGCCCGGCGCCCTGCGGCCAGCGCGGCGGCTCCTGCGGGGACAGCATCCCGTGCTGCACCCCCAGCGCCCAGGCGGCCTGCCGGGCCGCGCCCAGGGCCGCGTAGTCGGCGGGCTGGGGGACGACGACCTGCGCCCCGAACAGCGCGGGGGCCAGCGCCTGCACGGCCGGCAGCTCCGCCGCCGCGCCCAGCAGGAAGACCCGGCGCACCACGACGCCGCGCCCGCGCAGTACGTCCAGCGCGTCCGCGAGTCCGCACAGCATCCCCTCGAAGGCGGCCCGCGCCAGGTGTTCGGGCTTCATGCTCTCCCGCCGCAGCCCGGCCAGCGTCCCGGCGGTGTGCGGCAGGTGCGGGGTGCGCTCGCCCTCCAGGTACGGCAGCATCACCAGCCCGTACGAGCCCCAGGACGAGAGCAGCGCCCGCTCCGACAGCCCGGCCAGGTCCAGGCCCAGCAGCTCGGCCGTGCCGCGCAGCACCCGGACGGCGTTGAGGGTGTGGACGACGGGCAGCTGCATGCCGGTGGCGTCGGCGAACGACGTGATGGTGCCGGACGGGTCGGTCAGCGCCTGGTGGTGGACGGCGAAGACGGAGCCGGAGGCGCCCAGCGAGATCACCGCGTCGCCGGGGCCCACGCCGAGGCCGAAGGCGGCGGCCATGGTCTCGCCGGTGCCCGCGGAGATCAGCAGGCCCTCGGGGGTGTGCCCGGCGGGTTCGGCGGGCGCGAGGACGTCGGGGAGCGCCGCGGGGTGGCCCAGCGCGAGTTCGACCAGGTCGGGGCGCCACTGACCGGTGGCGGCCGACCAGTAGCCGGTGGCCGACGCGGCTCCGCGGTCGGTGGTCCGGCGCGCCGGACGGCCCAGCAGCTGCCACACCAGCCACTCGTGCGGCTGGAGCAGCATGGCGGTGCGGGTGGCCGACTCGGGCTCGTTCCGGGCCAGCCAGCGGAGCTTGGCGATCGCCATGGCGGACTGCGGGACGGTGCCGACGGCCTCCGCCCAGGCGGCCCGGCCGCCCAGCGCGTCGGTGAGGTCGGCGGCGGCCGGCTGCGCCCGCTTGTCGTTGCCCAGCAGCGCGGGGCGGACGAGCACCCCGCCGGCGTCCAGGGTGAGCAGCCCGTGCTGCTGCGCCGAGACGCCGATGGCCTGGACGCCCTCCAGCAGCCCGCCGGCGGCGGCCTCGCCGAGGGAGATCAGCCACGCCTGGGGATCACCCTCGGCGGCGGACGGGGGGTGTGGCGCGTACCCCTGCCGGAGCACGGCGCCCGTGTCCGCGTCGCAGACGACGATCCGTGTGCTCTCGGTCGAACTGTCCAGCCCCGCGACTATGCCCATGCGGAGGATGATGCCAAACCGCCACCGCCCGCCCGCATCCGGTCAGGTGTTGCTGGTGCCCCACTCGTCCTCGTCGGGGCTCCGCTGTTCGCGCAGTGAGCGGACCCGGTCCTTCACCGGGCCGGGGACCCGGTCGCCCATCTTGTCGAGGGCGCGGCCGGCCAGGGCCCTGCCGTTCACCGCGGCCGTCTCCGCGGTGTTCCGCACGGCCGGGTTCTGCGCGATCCGCCGTGCCCCCTTGCGCAGCTCCTCGTACCGCTCGCGGCCCGCCCGCGCGCCGAGCACATAGCCGACGGCGGCGCCGGCGATGAACGTCAGCCGGTAGCGCATCACACCCCATCCTTCCCTCGGATCCCGTGGAACCCGCGGCCTCGCGGGCCCCTGCCGGGCTGTGCCCGCCGCCTACCCTGCGTGCCCGGAGGTCACTCCGGGGATACCGATTGGCGGAGCACCCCCCTGCTTGCGCTAATGTATGTCTCGCAGCGAGCGCACGCCGCCCGGGAGACCGGACGAAGATGCATTCGAGGCACGCGATGATCCCCTGTAGCTCAATTGGCAGAGCAGCCGGCTGTTAACCGGCAGGTTACTGGTTCGAGTCCAGTCGGGGGAGCGCGATCCTCTGTAGCTCAATTGGCAGAGCAGCCGGCTGTTAACCGGCAGGTTACTGGTTCGAGTCCAGTCGGAGGAGCCACCCGGAAGAGGACCCCCCCCGTGGGGTCCTTTTTTCATGCCGGGATTTCCCCCCGGCCGGGAACCATCCCGCCCCGCCCGCAGTCCTCAAGGTCAGGCTGGTCACACGATGTGCCCCCACCGGGGCAACAGATCGTATGAGCGGCTATGCTGCGGCAGACGGCGCGCACAGATGTGCGCGACGCGCCGTGAACGGGGCGGTAGCTCAGCCGGTTAGAGCAGCGGACTCATAATCCGTCGGTCGTGGGTTCGAGTCCCACCCGCCCCACACGAGCGATCCGTTCGAATAAACGATCCAGCCCGCCGTCCCGCAGGCCCCAGGGCCGCCACGCTCGCGAGGCGGCCCCGTTTCGTTCCCCGCGCCGTCCTCAGCCGAGGGCCACCGCCGCCGACACGTTCGTCCGCTCCACCGCGGCACGCAGCGCGCGGGCCAGCCGGACGCCGTCGCCGACGCCCCAGAAGTGCAGGAAGAACAGGCGCGGGTCGTCCGTCAGCATGTGGCTGTGGATCGAGACGACGTCGATCCCGCCGCGCCGCAGCGCCCTGATCACGTGCTGCACCTCGTGGGCGAGGATCACGAAGTCGCCGTTGACGATCGCCTTGCGCTTCCCGACCGGCTGGAAGGAGATCGCGGTGGTCGAGCCGGTCATCCGGGGCAGCACCCGGTCGTGGTCGACGACGGTCTCGTTGCGGGCGAAGACGACCTTGTAGATGTCGCCCTCGGTGTCGCCCTGCGCGCCGAGCGCCCGGTCGATGCCCGCGGTGTCCAGGTCGAGCCGCTTCTTCTCGGGCACTCCGTTGCCGGGCGGGGTGCCGGTGGCGCCCAGGGCCGAGCGGAGCGCCCCGGCCAGATAGGTGGCGTCGTCGTGCATCCCGTGGATGTGCATCCACCAGACCGCCGGATCGTGCGTCAGAAGGTGCTTGTGGATGGCGGTCTGGGCGATGCCGTGCGCGTCGAGGATGTCGATGACGCGCTGCATCTCCCGCTCGGTGACCGCCATGTCGCCCATCAGCATCGTCTTGCCGTCCTCGTAGCGGAGGAAGGAGACGAACGACCCGACGCCCAGGGCCGGGGTGATGGAGTAGCCGTACGAGGTGACCTTCAGGTCCTGGCGGAGGAAGCCCATGCGGTAGACCTGGTTCCCGGCCAGCCGGCCCCGGTGCTGGAGGACGTCGACGACGTCCTCCCAGTCGGCCTCGCTGGTGGTCGCCGGGTGCACCAGCGCGTGGCGCCCGCCGCACGGATCGGGGGTCGTCCGCTCCGGCGCGGTGGTCGCGGCCCTGGCCGGGCCGGCGCCGGCCAGTATCGGCGCCAGGGCGGCGCCGGCCGCCAGCACCAGGCGCCGTGACGCCTGGGGCGTCGGTGTACGGACCTGCTCGTCGTCGGTTCTGCCACCGCTCTGCGGTCTGTCGCCGGTCATACAAAAGCACCTCCGGCGATGATGTAACCACGGTCACACCGGTTCACCGCGGAGGCGGCTGTAGGCCATCCGGTGGCTGCGGCGGGGGGTGGCGCGCACCGCGGAATAGCGCGCGCCGGTACGGGGTTGGGGCTGCCGGGTCCGGAACCGGGCCGGCCGACGGAAGCGGGAGAAGGCATATGGGCAGCACCGTGGAGCTCACCAAGGAGAACTTCGACGGGACGGTCTCGGAGCACGGCTTCGTCCTGATCGACTTCTGGGCCGCCTGGTGCGGCCCCTGCCGGCAGTTCGCCCCCGTCTTCGAGCGGGCGGCCGGGCGCCACGAGGACCTGCTGTTCGGCAAGATCGACACCGAGGCGCAGCCGGAGCTGGCCGCCGCCTTCCAGATCACGTCGATCCCCACCCTGATGGTCGTCCGCGACAACATCGCCGTCTACGCCCAGCCCGGGGCGCTCCCCGAGGCCGCGCTGGAGGACGTCATCCGGCAGGCCCGCGCCCTCGACATGGACGAGGTGCGCGCCGCGGTGGCACGCGAGCAGAAGGAGAGCGGGCGGGACGGTGAGTGAGCTCCTCCTCGTCCGGCACGGCGAGACCGAGTGGAGCCGCGACGGCCGCCACACCAGCTGGACCGACCTGCCCCTGACCGCCCGCGGCGAACGGCAGGCGGCGGCGCTCCGCCCGCTGCTCGCCGAGCGCCCGGTGGCACACGTCCTGGCCAGCCCGCGCGCCCGCGCTCTGCGCACCGCGGAACTGGCCGGACTGCGGGACATACGGGTCGAACCCGACCTGCGGGAGTGGGACTACGGCGGTTACGAGGGGATCACCACCGCCGAGATCCAGAAGGAGCGGCCGGACTGGTTCCTCTTCGCCGACGGCGTGGTCCCCGGCCCGGACGGGCACCCGGGGGAGTCGCCCGCCGAGGTGGGCGCCCGTGCGGACCGGGTGCTGGCGCGGATCGCGCCGTGGCTGGAGGGGGACGACGGGGACGTGGTCCTCGTCGCCCACGCGCACTTCCTGCGGGTGCTGACGGCCCGTCGGCTCGGCCTGCCGCCCGCGGCGGGCGCGCTGTTCCGGCTGGACACCGCGACCGTCAGCCGGATCGGCACCGAGCACGGCCGGCCGGCCCTGGTGGCCTGGAACACACCGGCCCCGGACGGGCGTGTCGGAGCCGGTCGGCCGGGGAACGGAACCGGATGATCGGACGGGGTGTCGCCCCGATGGCCGTACGGCCGTACCGTCCGATCGCCCGGCCGGGGCCCCGGCGCCCCGGCACCCGTCACATCCCTGGAATCCCTGGAGGACCGCCATGGCCACCACCCGCACCGCGCACACCGTCTGGGAGGGCGAGCTGCTCACCGGCAGCGGCACCGTCACCTTCGACTCGTCCGGCATCGGCTCGCAGCCGGTCTCCTGGCCGTCCCGCGCCGAGCAGGCCAACGGCAAGACCAGCCCCGAGGAGCTGATCGCCGCCGCCCACTCCAGCTGCTTCAGCATGGCCCTCTCGCACGGCCTGACCGGCGCGGGCACCCCGCCCACCCGCCTGGAGACCAAGGCCGACGTCACCTTCCAGCCGGGTGAGGGCATCACCGGCATCCACCTCTGGGTCCGCGGCGAGGTGCCCGGCCTGGACGAGGAGGGCTTCACCGCGGCGGCCGAGGACGCCAAGAAGAACTGCCCGGTCAGCCAGGCGCTCGCCGGGACGACGATCACCCTCTCCGCCGAGCTCGCCTGACGTCCGGGCCGGCGCCGGGCCCGCGTCCGGCGCCGGCCGCCAGGCAGCCGGCGGCGAGCAGCGCCACCGCGCCGGCCGCCAGGGCCAGCGGCCACACCGGGCCGTGGTGGATCAGCAGCCAGCCGCCGGCCAGCGCCCCGAGGGCCATGGCCAGCACCGAGCCCAGCCGTCGGCCGAGCCGGGTGTCGGAGCCGCCGGCGAGCCGGGAGTCGGCGGCGATGCCGGTGAGGACGCGGGTGAGGATCGTCGTCATCATGTCCGGCACGGCCAGCGCGCGGACGGTCGCGACCCGCACCCCCATCGCCACGGCGAGCACGGTGATCATGGCGAAGCGGCGGGCCTCGTCCTGGGGGAGACCGCCGGGGAGACCTCCCGGGACGCCGGCCGCCAGGGCCGCCGCGCCGCCGGTGAGGAGCGCCTCCGCCGTCAGCGCTCCGCTCAGCCACAGCCGCCGGGAGCGGCCCGCCATCGCCGTCCCGAACCGGCCGCCGAGCAGCGCCCCGAACAGGAAGCCGCCCAGGGCCAGCGACGACGCGGGGGCCGAGAATCCGGCCGCCCCGGCGGCGGAGAAGCCGAGGATGACGACGTTGCCGGTCATGTTGGCCGTGAAGACGTGGCCCAGGCCCAGATAGCTGACGGCGTCGAGCGCCCCGCCCACCACGGTGAGCGCGAGCAGCGCGGCGAGCAGGGGCCGGGGCGTCACGCCCTCATGGTCGGCGCCGGGCCGTCATGATCGCAGGAGTGTGTCGACGACGAGGAAGCGGTGTCCGGACCCCTCGCCCGGGTCGTCGCCCGCGCAGGCGATGAGCCGCAGGGCGCGCTCCGCGGGGGCGGTGGGGTGCTCCTTCCGGGTGGCGAACGCCGCGTCGCCGTCGAGGGTGCGGACGGCCGTCACCGTGAAGCGCAGCACCTTTCCGTCGCCGCGCTCGACCTCCACCGCCGCGCCCTCGCGCAGGGTGCCGAGCTCGCGGAAGACGCCGTTTGCTTCGCCGCCGTCCCGGTGTCCGACGAGGACGGCGGTGCCGGGGCGGCCGGGCAGGGCGCTGCCGGTGCACCAGCCCGCGGTGTCGCTGTGGTCCTTCGGCGGCTGCCGCACCGGGCGGCCGGTGTCGTGGTCGGTGCCGAGGCGGATCAGCGGGCTGTCCACGCCGAGGGAGGGGATCCGCACCCGCTGCGGCTCGTCGGGGGAGGCGGGGGTGCCGATGGCCTTGGAGTTGTCGATCCCGCCCCAGGAGCAGCCGGTCAGCCCGGTCAGCAGGGCCACCGGCAGCACCAGGGCGGCCAGGACCAGCGCGGTCCGGGCCAGGGCGGAGCGGTGGGAGGGAGCCATGGGGGTTCCGTTGGGGACGGGGGCAGGGGACACGCCCACGCTACGGAGGCCGGGCGGGGGACCGCTTCGGGTAAACGGCCGGTCCGGCCGCGCCCGCCTCGTCCGAAAGGAGGAGGCGGCGGTGTCAGCGCACCAGCCGCTGGAGGAGTCCCCAGGTGAACTCCGCCACGTGCTCCCGCCGCTCGCCGGTGGCGTCGGGGGCGGTGAAGGCGAGCTGCCAGCGGGTCGGCGCGGTGCCCTCCATCGGACGGGCCGGGGCGAACGCGCGGGCCACCTCGTCCACCGTGCACGACCAGGGCCGCAGCTCCTCGACGGTGCGCGGTTCGGGGGAGGCGGCGCCGGGCGCCCGGACCAGCCACTCGTTCCAGACCGCGCCGCCGGGCGCGGTGAGCACCTCGAACCGCAGGTCGGGCCAGAGCGGCAGTGGCCACGCCGCGGCCTCCATGGTGAGGTCGCCGATCCGGCGCTCGGTGACGCTCTCGGGCGGGCCGAGGACGGACCGGTAGCGGGCCCCGGCGCCGCGCCGCCGTGGCGAGCGCAGCATGGCCTGCCAGCGCCGGTTGGCCTCCCGCATGGCGGCGCGGCCGGTGTCCAGCCGCCGCAGGGCGTCCTCGACCAGGCCGGGCTGGTGGTCGGCCATCCGGCGCAGGAGGACGAGCTGGAAGTCCAGCGGGGTGAAGGGCGCGGTGTCCGTGGGGTCCATGGGGTCCATCGTGCCGTGGGGCCGGAAGCGGCGGGGGCGTTCCCGTCTCAGTGGGGTTCGGACGCGTCCTCCCCGTCCGGGATCCCGCCCACCACCCGCCGCAGCAGGTCGCGCAGCTGCCCCCGCTCGTCCGCGGAGAGCCCGGCCAGCGGCTCCCGGGCGAAGCCCAGCTCCTCCCGCAGCCGCCGCGCGGTCTCCCGGCCGTCCTCGGTGACGGCGGCCAGCTTGACGCGGCGGTCGGCCGGGTCGGGGCGGCGCTCGACCAGGCCGCGGGCGGCGAGACGGTCGACGATGCCGGTGACGTTGGACGGCTCGCACTTGAGCTTGCGGGCGATCCGGCGCATGGGCAGCGGTTCCCGGGACAGCAGGGCGAGGAGCCGGGCCTGGGCGCCGGTGAGGGCGTGCCGGCCGGCGGCCTCGTCGTACTCCTCGTGGTAGCGCGCGACGACGGTCGCGATGAGCTCGACGACCTCGATCGTCACGGGGTCGGGGCGGGGTGTCGGCGGGGCCATGGAAGAAGAGTACCCATTTGCTTGACAACCTAAAATATCTAGGTCAACTATTGTTTCAGCAACTGAAACAACCAGGAGGTCCTCCCGATGTCCGCACCCCTCCCCGGCACCACCCGCGCCTGGCACCTGGTCACCCACCCCAAGGGCACCCCCACCCCCGCAGACTTCGACCTCCGCGAGATCCCGCTCGCCGAGCCCGCCGAGGGCCAGATCGCGGTCCGCAACCTGCACCTGTCGGTGGACCCGTACATGCGCGGCCGGATGACCGGCAGGAAGACCTACGTCGAGCCCTTCGCGCTGGACAAGCCGATGACCGGCGGCGCGGTCGGCGAGGTCGTCGCCTCCCGGGCCGAGGGCTTCGCCGCCGGCGACCTCGTCCTGCACGACCTCGGCTGGCGCGAGCACGCCGTCCTCGACGCCAAGTACGCCGTCAAGGCCGACGCCGGTGACGTACCGCTCTCCGCCTACCTCGGCGCGCTCGGCATGCCGGGCCTGACCGCCTACGCCGGTCTGCTGGAGGTCGCCTCCTTCAAGGAGGGCGACGCCGTCTTCGTCTCCGGCGCGGCCGGCGCCGTCGGCAGCCAGGTCGGGCAGATCGCCAGGCTGAAGGGCGCCTCCCGGGTCATCGGCAGCGCCGGCTCGGACGAGAAGGTCCGCCGCCTCGTCGAGGAGTACGGCTTCGACGCCGCCTTCAACTACAAGAACGGACCGGTTGCCGAGCAGCTCGCCAAGGCCGCGCCCGACGGCATCGACGTCTACTTCGACAACGTCGGCGGCGAGCACCTGGAGGCGGCCATCGGCGCCCTCAGGCTGCACGGCCGCGTCACCATCTGCGGCGCGATCTCCCAGTACAACGCCACCGAGCCGGCCCCCGGCCCGCGCAACCTCGGCCTGATGATCCAGAACCGGCTGCGGCTCCAGGGCATGATCGTCATGGACCACGCCCACCTGCGGCCGCAGTTCTTCGAGGAGGTCGGCGGCTGGATCCGGTCCGGCGCCCTCAAGCGGGACGAGACCGTGGTGCACGGCATCGAGAACACCGCCGACGCCTTCCTCGGCATGCTGCGCGGCGAGAACACCGGCAAGATGATCGTTTCCCTCACGGACTGAACCCCCTCTTCCCCCTTCAGGAGCACCCCATGAGCATCCAGCCCGTCGACGTCGCCTACACCGCCGTCGCCACCGCAGAGAACGGCCGGGACGGCCGCGTCGCCAGCGACGACGGCAAGCTCGACGTCGTCGTCAACCCGCCCAGGGAGCTGGGCGGCAGCGGCGCCGGCACCAACCCCGAGCAGCTCTTCGCCGCCGGCTTCAGCGCCTGCTTCCAGGGCGCGCTGGGCGTCGTCGCCCGCCAGGAGAAGGCCGACATCTCCGGCTCGACCGTCACCGCCGAGGTCGGCATCGGCAAGACCCCGGAGGGCGGCTTCGGCCTCAAGGTGGCCCTGTCCGCGCACATCCCGAACGTGGACGAGGCCACCGCCCTCGCCCTGGTCGAGAAGGCGCACCAGGTCTGCCCGTACTCCAACGCCACCCGCGGCAACATCGAGGTCACCCTCTCCGTCCGCTGACGCCCGCGCGGGAGGCCGGACGCCGTCAGAGCGGCACGTCCGCCGTCACCACGCCCGGCGCCGCCTCCGGCGCCCCGGCGAGGAGGACGCCGTCCGGCCCCCACACCCCGCTGCCGCCGCAGCCGACGTAACCGCCCGCCGGACCCACGTGGTTGGCGAGCAGCACATACAGCCCGTGGTCCCGGGCCAGCGCCGGGAACAGCCGGTCCCGCTCCTCCCGGCCGCCGTCGCTGCCGTACAGCGACGTGGCCACCAACAGCGCGCAGCCGTCCGCCGCCGCGCGGGCGGCGATGTCGGGGAAGTCGACGTCGTAGCAGATCGCGAGGCCGATCCGGACGCCGTCCAGGACGAACCGGCCGCCGTCCTCGGTGCCGGCCGCGAAACCGGCGGCGGCCTCCTTCTCCGTCACGTGCCGCTTGTCGTAGCGGACGAGCGGCGCGCCGTCGGGCCCGTACCCGAACGCGCTGATCGTCGGCCCGGACCCGGCCTCCCGGGGCGTTCCGGGGCAGTTGACGACGGCCGCGGTGCCGGTCTCCCGGCACGCCTCGCGGAGCGGGCCGAGCCGGGCGTCGTCCGGCTCCAGGGCGAGCCGGCCGGGGTCGGCGGCGATCGCGGCCAACTCGTAACCCGTGACGGCCAGCTCCGGGAAGGCGACCAGGGCGGCGCCCTTCCCGGCCGCCTCGCGGACCAGCCCGGCCATGGTGGCCACATTGGCCCCGACGTCGCACGGCCGGGCGGTGAACTGCGCACTAGCGATGATCATGCGCCCATCATCACCGCCGCAGGGTCCCCGCGGCCACCCCGAGCAGCGCCCTGACCTGCGCGGTGATCTGCTGCCTGGCGCGCTCGAACTCCGGGTCCGTGACGCGGCCGTCCGGCGAGCCGTTGTCCGCGCCGAACCGCAGCACCGGCGTGTGCAGATGGCCGCCCGGCACCGTCAGCCGCGTCGCGTCGCGCAGCAGCGTCGCCCGGTAGGCGATCTCGTTGGACAGGTAGTCGCCCCCGCCGCCCGCGCGGGCCGCCGAGCCGGGCGTCGGCCCGTCCGGGCGGACGACGGGCGTGTCCGAGCCCGCCGGGACCTCGGTGATCTCGGTGTTGTCGTGCACCGGGAACGGGCCGGTGGCCGCCGCGGTCAGCGCGGCGTACGGCAGCGAGGTCCGCGTCCACTGCGGCTGCGGGCGGACGGTGGGGATCCCGGCCGGTATCGGCACCATCCCCGGGCCGCCCTGGAGCCGTTCGTTGTCCGTGCTGCCGCCGCGCCAGGCGCCGTTGGTCCGCTCGACGTCGAAGCGGCCCGGGCGCCCCTGGCTGATGGTGGTGAACAGGTCCACCCGGCGCGGCCCCGGCCGGAAGTGGGGGAGCAGCGTCCGCTCCACCGTGCCCCGCGCGAAGTCCTCCCAGCGCACCGGGAAGACGGCCGCCTCCACCCGGGCCGGGCCGGACGGGGTGTCGATCACCGTGCCGTCCAGGGCGAGCGCCGCCGCGCCCGACGGGTTGGAGCGCCGGATGTCGCCGTCGAGCTGGAACGGGTCGAACCCGGTGACCAGCACCCGCTTGACCCGGGGGCCGGCCGGGAAGTCGAGCGAGTCCTGGCCGCGCGAGCCGCGTTCCAGCGTGTCCAGCAGGGCCGCCCGCCGGGTGTCGGACAGCGCGAACGCGGGCTTCCAGCGCCGGAGTTCACGGATCAGGCTCAGCCGGGCCCAGTACAGCGGCCGGTCGTCGTCGCGCGCCAGGTCGCCGGTCGCGGGGCCGCGGCCCTGGGCCCGGGCCACGGCCTTCCGCCACAGCCGGTGCCCGGCGTCGGCCGCGGCCCGCTCGGCCTGCCCGGGCGTCCGGGCGCGCGCCAGCGCCCCGGCGAACGCGCCGGCGGCCCCGTCGAAGCCGGAGCGCCGCAGGATCTCCTGGGGCGCCCGGCCGTCCAGCCGGCCCTCCTCCTGGGTCTGGGCCGGTGGTACGGACGCGGGGGCGGCGGCGGCCGGGACGGCGAGGCCGGCGAGGGGCGCGAGGACCAGCGCGGAGGCGACGAGGACGGCGCCCGGGAGACGCGATGCGAGCGTGGTGGGTCTCATGGGGTCGTATGAAATCAGCGTTGTCCACATCGCGGAAGGGGCGGTCATATCATGTGTTCCACCGATGGATTCCGGCCCCTGAAGCACTGCTTTCACGCCACAATGACGCATGAACACAGCCGAGTTCATCGGAGTACACCCCCTCATATCCCTCGGTCTCCCCCGGGCCGGCGCGCTGTTCGGCATCGGAGGCGGCCAGGGCGCCCGGCAGTTCACCGAGCTGGGCCTCGCCCTGCTCCTCTCCTCCCTCATCGGTCTGGAACGCGAACTCCAGCAGAAGAGCGCGGGGTTGCGCACCCACACCCTCGTCGGGGTGGGCAGCGCCCTCTTCGTGGAGGTCTCCCTGCACGGATTCGGCCCGGCGAACGGGCTGGCCGGCACGGGATTCGACGGCTCGCGGGTCGCCGCGCAGATCGTCTCCGGCATCGGTTTCATCGGCGGCGGCCTGATCTTCGTCCGCCGGGACGCGGTCCGCGGCCTGACCACCGCCGCGACCATCTGGCTGACCTGCGCCGTCGGCATGGCCTGCGGCGGCGGCCTGCCGCTGCTGGCCGCCGCGGCGGCGGTGGTGCACTTCCTGGTCGTCCGCGGCTTCCCGCTGCTCACCCGCCGGCTGACGGCCGTCCCCACGGTCGAGCGGTTCGAGCTGCTGCTCTCCTACCGGACCCGCCGCGGGGTGCTGGGCCGGGTCCTGGAGCTGTGCACCAGCCAGGGGTTCCGGGTCACGGACGTGCACATCCACTCCGAGGCCCGGGAGGGCGAGAGCGGCAAGGGCAAGGGGAAGGGCCGGGAGGCGGAGGTGGTGCTGGGGCTGGAGGGACGGAAGCCCGCGCACCCGCTCGTCGAGGAGCTGACCGACTGGGAGGGCGTCCTCGACGTCGGGCTGCGCGCCCACCGCGACAGCACCGAGTGACGGGCGAACATGTTTACGGGGCAGGCGAGTTGGCCCGCCGAACGGCGATCTTCCGCTACCGTGCGGAACGGGCGGGGGCGGGGTCACCTGACGGACCCCGCCCCCGTCCCGCCGTACGGGCCGGGCGTCAGCGGCCCGCCGTCGTGATCCTCCGGTAGGCGAGCTCGGCGAGCTGCCGCTGGCCCTCCTTGTTGGGGTGGAACCAGTCCCAGTGGCTCAGGTCCGCGCCGGTGAAGCCGTAGGAGTGCACCGACCCCCCGTCGTAGCGGCACAGCAGGTCCCGGCGGCAGACGTCCTCCAGGACGGCGTTGTACTCCTTCACCCGCCGGTCCACCTTCTCCCGCCGCTCCCGGGTGGGGGCGTCCACCAGCTCGGAGTCCCGCAGCATCGACGGACAGATCCCCAGCTTCCACACCTGCTTGCCCAGCGGGCTCTTGCTCCCCTCCGACCACAGCCGTTTGAGGTCGGGGACGCTCGCCACGTACACCTGCGTCTTCGGCAGCGACCGGCGGAGCTCCTTGAGCGACTTCTCGAAGTCGGCCCGGAAGTCCTTCACCGACGTCATCTCGGCCACGTCGGCCCGGCAGGCGTCGTTCGCCCCGAGCAGCACCGTCACCAGTTGCGGCCGGTGCGGGACGGCCGCGGCGACCTGGCGGGGGAGGTCGGCCATCCGTGCGCCGGTGCGCGCGAAGTTCCAGCTCCGCGTCTGCGGCGAGGGCAGCAGCCGGGCCGCGAGGCTGTCCACCTCGGTGCCGGTGGCCCAGGAGACCTCCGGGCAGTCCTTGAGCAGCCGGCAGGCGTCGAAACCCCGGGTGATCGAGTCACCCAGCGAGGCCAGCGAGTCGGGCCGGGTGTTCCAGACGGGCCCCGCGCTCGCTCTGGGCTTCGCCGCCGGGCGCTCGGCGGCGGCGCCGGGGGCCCGGTCGTCGCAGCCCGCGGTGAGCAGCCCCGCGGTGAGCGCCGCCACCGCCGTCAGCGCCGCGGCGGCGGTACGCGACGGGCGGTCGGTGCTGGTGCGCATCGTCTTCCCCCTCCGGCCGGGTGACAGGTTTCCTGCACCGACGGTACGTCAACCGGCCGGCATCCCGACCGCGCGCGGGGTTCCTCCCGGGAGTGACCGGGGCCTTACCGGTCCTGTCCGCACCACCACTGCGCCGGATCACAACACGTCACATCCTGTCCCTTTCCGGAAAATTGCCCCCTATGGTGTTTACTGTTGGTAACCTCGCGAGCTGGTGCGGGAGGGGCCATGGGGACGAACGCCCGGTGCCGCCCCGGGCGGGACCGGTACGGACGCGAGGCCCCTGGGGAAGGCAACCTCGAACCGCACTGGAGGTCCCGGTGACGTCACGTGGCGTTCTCTACGTGCACTCCGCACCGCGCGCACTCTGCCCGCACGTCGAATGGGCCGTCGAAGGGGTGCTCGGCGCCCGCGCCACCCTCGACTGGATCCGGCAGCCCGCCGCCCCCGGCACCTGGCGCACCGAGTTCTCCTGGCAGGGCCGCCCCGGCACCGCCTCCCGCCTCGCCTCCGCCCTCCGCGGCTGGCACCTCCTCCGCTTCGAGGTCACCGCCGACCCCGCCCCCGGCACCGAGGGCGAGCGCTACAGCTCCACCCCCGACCTCGGCATCTTCCACGCGGTCACCGGCATCCACGGCGACATCCTGGTCCCCGAGGACCGCCTCCGCGCCGCCCTCAACCGCGCCCAGCGCGGCGAGACCGACCTGCCCACCGAGATCGCGGCCCTCCTCGGCAAGCCCTGGGACGACGAACTGGAACCCTTCCGGCACGCGGGCGAGGGCGCTCCGGTGCGGTGGCTGCACCAGGTGGTCTGAGCGGGATGCTTGCCTTCGAGCGCACTCCGGCTCGTACGGTACGGGCATGAACGACACCACTTCGGTCGCCGTCCTCGGCACCGGCATCATGGGCGCCGCCATGGCCCGCAACCTCGCCCGCGCCGGCCTCGACGTCCGGGCCTGGAATCGCAGCCGCGCCAAGGCCGAACCACTCGCCGCCGACGGGATCCGGGTCGCGGAGACCCCCGCCGAGGCCGTCCGTGACGCCGGCACCGTCCTGACCGTGCTGTACGACGGCGCGGCCGTCCTGGACACCATGCGCAGGGCCGCCCCCGGGCTGCGGCCGGGCGCGGTCTGGCTCCAGTCGACCACCGCCGGCCTCGACGTCCTCGACGACTTCGCGGCCCTCGCCGAGGAGCACGGCCTCGTCTTCGTGGACGCTCCCGTCCTGGGCACCCGGGCGCCGGCCGAGAAGGGCGAGCTCACCGTGCTCGCCGCGGGACCCGTGGCCGTCCGCCCCGCGCTCGCCCCCGTCCTGGACGCCGTGGGTTCGCGCACGGTGTGGACGGGCGAGGAGGGCGCCGGGGGCAGCGCCTCCCGGCTCAAACTGGTGCTCAACAGCTGGGTGCTCACCGTCACGCACGGCACCGCCGAGGCGCTGGCGCTCGCCGCGGGGCTGGGCGTGGACGCCCGGGACTTCCTGGCGGCCGTCGAGGGCGGCCCGCTGGACATGGGCTACCTGCGGGCCAAATCCGCCCTGCTGCTCGACGGCGGCCTCACCCCGCCGAGCTTCGCCACCACCACCGCCGAGAAGGACGCCCGGCTCATCGTGGCCGCGGGGGAGCGGGCCGGTGTACGGCTCGACGTCGCCGCGGCGGGCGCGGAGCGCTTCCGGCGGGCGGTCGAGCAGGGGCACGGGGACGAGGACATGGCGGCCTCGTACTTCGCGAGCTTCGAGGAACCGCGGGAGGGGTGAACGCCGAGGGCCCGCCCGGTCGGTGAACGACCAGGCGGGCCCTCGTGCGTCAGGCGGGCGTCAGACCGTGCGCAGCGCCAGCACCACGTTGTGGCCGCCGAAGCCGAACGAGTTGTTGATCGCCGCGATGGTGCCCTCGGGCAGCTTGCGGGGCTTGTCGCGGACGATGTCCGCGTCGATCTCGTCGTCCAGCTCGTCGATGTTGATGGTCGGCGGGGCCGTGCGGTGGTACAGGGCCAGGACGGTCGCGACCGTCTCGATGCCGCCGGCGCCGCCCAGCAGGTGGCCGGTCATCGACTTGGTGGCGGAGACCGCGACGTGGTCGAGGTCGTCGCCCAGGACCTTGCGCAGCGCCTTGATCTCCGCGAGGTCGCCCTGCGGGGTCGAGGTGGCGTGCGCGTTGAGGTGCGTCACCTCGGACGGCTTGAGGTCGCTGGACTCCAGCAGGCCCTGCAGCGCCGCGGCGATGCCCCGGCCGGTGGGCTCGGGCTGGGCGATGTGGTGGCTGTCCGCGGACAGGCCCTGGCCCAGCAGCTCGCAGTAGACGCGGGCACCGCGGCGGGCCGCGTGCTCGGCCGACTCCAGGACGATCACGCCGGCGCCCTCGCCCAGGACGAAGCCGTCACGGGCCTTGTCGTAGGGGCGCGACGCCTTCTGCGGCTCGTCGTTGTTCTTGGACATCGCCATCATGCTGGCGAAGGCCGCGACGGGCAGCGGGTGGATGGCCGCCTCGGTGCCGCCCGCGACGACCACGTCGGCGCGGCCGGTGCGGATCATCTCCACGGCGTAGCCGATGGCCTCGGCGCCGGACGCGCAGGCGCTGACCGGGGTGTGCACGCCCGCCTGGGCGTTCACCTCCAGGCCGACGTTGGCGGACGGGCTGTTGGGCATCAGCATCGGCACGGTGTGCGGGGAGACGCGGCGGGCGCCCTTCTCCTTGAGCACGTCGTACTGGTCGAGCAGGGTCTGCACGCCGCCGATGCCGGAGGCGATGACCGCGCCCAGCCGCTCGGGGGCGATGGCCGCGTCCTCGCCGGCCCGGGCGGTGTAGCCCGCGTCGGCCCACGCCTCACGGGCCGCGATCAGCGCGAACTGCGCCGACCGGTCGAGCTTGCGGGTGAGGGGGCGGGGCAGGACCTCGGACGGGTCCACCGCGGCCGTGGCGGCGATCCGGACCGGGAGGTCGGCGAACCGCTCGCCCTCCAGGGGCTTCACGCCGGAGCGACCGGCGAGCAGCCCTTCCCAGGTAGACGCGCTGTCGCCACCCAGCGGTGTGGTTGCGCCGATACCGGTGACGACCACGGTGCGATTGGTCGAGTTCACAGGAATTCTGTCTCCACGAATAGAAGTGCTGGAAACGCCACCCGCCGGGGTGGCGACGAACGCGGGATCAGGCCTGGTGCTTGGCGATGTAGCCGGCCGCGTCACCGACCGTCTTGAGGTTCTTGACGTCCTCGTCGGGGATCTTCACGTCGAAGCGCTCCTCGGCGGCGACGACGACCTCGACCATGGAGAGCGAGTCGACGTCCAGGTCGTCGGTGAAGGACTTGTCCAGCTTGACGTCCTCGACCGGGATGCCGGCGATCTCGTTGACGATCTCGGCGAGGCCCTCGAGGATCTCTTCCTGCGTGGCGGCCATGGTGGCGCTCCTTTTAATTGTGCGGTGGATCTGGAAAAACTGCTCAGGGAACTGCTGTGGAGAGCTCCCGCGCCGTGGTCGGCTGGTGCCGTTCCGGGCGGATCTCGCCTAGGGGAGGGTAACGACCGTCGCGGCGAACACGAGACCCGCCCCGAAGCCGATGAGCAGCGCGGTGTCGCCGCTCTTCGCCGCCCCGGTGGCCAGGAGGCGCTCCATGGCCAGCGGAATGGAGGCCGCCGAGGTGTTCCCGGTGGTCTCCACGTCCCGGGCGACCACGACATTCTCCGGCAGCTTCAGCGTTTTGACCATCGAGTCGATGATCCGCATGTTCGCCTGGTGCGGAATGAAGACGTCCAGGTCGTCGGCGGTGATGCCGGCCTCGTCCAGCGCCTGCTGGGCGATCTTCGCCATCTCGAAGACGGCCCAGCGGAACACCGCCTGGCCCTCCTGCGTGATGGCCGGGAAGCGGACCTCGGTACGGACCTCGCTGCTCTCGCGGTAGACGTCCCACGGCAGGTTCTGCCGGATGGTCTCCGCCTTGTCGCCCTCCGAGCCCCACACCGTCGGGCCGATGGCCGGCTCCTGCGCCGGTCCCACGACCACGGCACCGGCGCCGTCGCCGAACAGGAACGCGGTGGAACGGTCGTCGAGATCCGTCAGGTCCGACAGCCGCTCGACGCCGATGACCAGCACGTACTCGGCCGAGCCGTCCGTGACCAGGGCCTTGGCCATGGTCAGGCCGTAGCCGAAGCCCGCGCAGCCGGCGGAGATGTCGAAGGCGGCCGGCTTGCCGGCGCCGATCCGGTGGGCGATCTCGGTCGCGATGGCCGGGGTCTGCTTGAAGTGCGACACCGTCGAGACCAGCACGGCACCGATCTGCTCCGGGGTGATCCCGGCGGCGGCGATGGCCTTGCCCGCGGCCTCCACCGACATGGTGGCCACCGTCTCCTCGGGGCCGGCCCAGTGCCGGGTGGCGATGCCGGAGCGGGAGCGGATCCACTCGTCCGACGAGTCGATGCGCTTGAGGATCTCCTCGTTGGGCACCACGCGCACCGGGCGGTAGCCACCGACGCCCATGATGCGCGCGTACGGCGCGCCCTTGGCAGGCTTGATCTTGGCAGTCATGTCCGGGGCTCCTTACGCGGCCGAAGCGTCGGCGGCGTGCTCGGCGATCAGCTCGCGGGCGGCGTCCAGATCGGCCGGCGTCTTGAGGGCCAGCGTCTTCACACCGGGCAGGGCGCGCTTGGCGATGCCCGTCAGGGTGCCGCCGGGGGCCGCTTCGATGATCGCCGTGACACCCAGCTCCTTGAAGGTCTCCATGCACAGGTCCCAGCGGACCGGGTTGGCCACCTGGCCGACCAGGCGCGCCAGAACCTCGGCGGCGTCCGTCACCACCGCTCCGTCGCGGTTCGAGACGTAGCGGGTGCGCGGACCGGCCGGCTCCAGCTCGCGGGCCGCGGCCTCCAGGACGGAGACCGCCGGGGCCATGTGCTCGGTGTGGAAGGCGCCCGCGACCTTCAGCGGTACGACGCGGCGGGTGCCCTCGGGCTTGTCCGCGGCGAGCGCCGCCAGCTGTTCCATGGTACCGGCGGCGACGATCTGACCGGCGCCGTTGACGTTCGCCGGGGTCAGGCCGAGCTTCTCCAGATGCGGGAGGACGACGTCGGCCTCCCCGCCCAGCAGCGCCGACATGCCCGTCTCGGTGACGGCGGCGGCCTCGGCCATCGCCAGGCCCCGCTTGCGGACGAGCAGCAGCGCGTCCCGCTCGGACAGCACGCCCGCCAGGGCGGCCGCGGCGAGCTCGCCGACGCTGTGCCCGGCGGTGGCGCCCACCTGCCGGGCGACGTCGTCACCGGTGGGGAAGAGCTGACCCGCGGACACCAGAGCGGCGGCGACCAGCAGCGGCTGGGCGACGGCGGTGTCCCGGATCTCCTCCTCGCCGGCAACCGTGCCGTAGTGGACGAGGTCCAGGTCGATGGCCTCCGACCAGCCCCGCAGGCGGTCGGCGACACCGGGAAGGTCGAGCCAGGGGGTCAGGAAGCCGGGCGTCTGAGCGCCCTGGCCGGGAGCGACGAGTAC
Organism: Streptomyces mobaraensis NBRC 13819 = DSM 40847; assembly: GCF_017916255.1. Classification (NCBI taxonomy): domain Bacteria; kingdom Bacillati; phylum Actinomycetota; class Actinomycetes; order Kitasatosporales; family Streptomycetaceae; genus Streptomyces; species Streptomyces mobaraensis. Next base: position 2,371,745 of record NZ_CP072827.1, on the reverse strand, counting down.
GAGCACCCTCACACTCTCTCTCGTGGACGGGTTCGGCCACCCGTGGGGACAGGGACGAAGAACCGTCAGGGGAATTGTTTGCGTTCCACAAAAGCGTACGGGCGTCACTCCGTGTCGGCCAGACGCCCCAGGATCAGCGCGATGCGGAGGGTGAAGGCCGAGCGGACATCGGAGGGTGACCATCCGGTGACGTCCGTCACACGTCGGAGCCGGTACCGCACGGTGTTTGGGTGGACGAACAGCATCCGTGCCGCGCCCTCCAGGCTGCTCGCCTGCTCCAGGTAGACGCTCAGCGTCTCCAGCAGCGCCGAACCCGCCTCCTCCAGCGGTCTGTAGATCTCCTCCACCAACTGCACGCGCGCCACAGGATCACCGGCCATCGCCCGCTCCGGCAGGAGATCGTCGGCGAGCACCGGGCGGGGGGCGTCCGGCCAGGCCGCGCACGCCTTCAGGCCGGCGGCGGCGGCCTGCGCGGAGCGGGTCGCCGCCAGCAGGTCGGGGACGACGGGACCGGCCACCACCGGCCCGGCGGCGAACGGCCCGATCAGCGCCTTCGCCGCCTGCAGCGGGTTGTCGCTGCCCCCGGCGATCACCACCAGGCGGGTGCCCAGCACCCCGGTCAGCACCTGGAGCTTGGCGTGCCGGGACGCCCGTCGGATGGCCTCCACGGTCAGCTCGCTGTCGCCGTTCGGCGCCGTCCCCAGCACCACCGCGACATGCGCCGGCGAATTCCAGCCGAGCGCCGCGGCGCGGGACAGCACCCCCTCGTCCGCCTCACCCGACAGCACGGCGTTGACCACCAGCGACTCCAGCCGCGCGTCCCAGGCGCCCCGCGCCTCGGCGGCCTGGGCGTACACCTGCGCGGTGGCGAAGGCGATCTCCCGGGCGTAGACGAGCAGCGCCTCGCGGAGGGCGGACTCGTCGCCCGGCGCGGCGACCTCGTCGATCGCCGACTCCATGACCTCGATCGTCGTCCGGACCATCTCCACGGTCTGGCGCAATGTGATCGCCCGGGTCAGCTCGCGGGGCGCGGTCCCGAAGACGTCCGTGCTGATCGCCTGGGGGGTCTCCGGATGCCGGAACCACTCCGTGAAGGCCGCGATACCGGCCTGGGCCACCAGCCCGATCCACGAACGGTTCTCCGGGGGCATCGCCCGGTACCACGGAAGCTGCGCGTCCATCCGGGCGATGGCGGCGGCGGCCAGGGTCCCGGACGACTTCTCCAGGTTGCGCAGGGTGGCGCTGTGCGGATGCGGTGGGTGAGCGGCGGATTCAGGCACGGGGACAAGCCTGCCCTATTCGGGTGCGCCACGGGGCGGCCGGGCTACCGTAGCCCGATGATCGAGGCGCGGATCCAGGTGCGGCGGGCGGGCGAACGGTACGTGGGCGGGGCCCCGGAGGCGGGCATCGAGACCCGCCACGCTTTCTCCTTCTCCGGTTTCTACGACCCCGACAACGTGCGCTTCGGCCCCCTGATCGCCTGCAACGAGGAGCTGCTCGCACCGGGCGCGGGGTTCGACGAGCACCCGCACCGGGATGTGGAGATCGTCACGTGGGTGGTGGAGGGGGAGCTGACGCACGAGGACTCGGCCGGGCATGTCGTGACGGTTCGCCCTGGTGATGTGCAGTGGCTGAGTGCGGGGGCCGGGGTGCGGCATGTGGAGCGCAATGCGGGGGGTGTGCCCCTGCGGTTCGTTCAGATGTGGCTCGACCCGGTCGAGGGCGGTGGTGCGCCGTCCTATGAGGTGGCGCGGTCCGTGCGTGACGGGGTGGTGTGTGCCGTGCCCGGTGCGGTGCTGCACGTGCTGCGGCCGCGGGGTGGCGAGCGGCTCGCCTTGCCTGTGGGGGAGTGGCTGTATGCGCACGTGGTGCGGGGGGTTGTGCGGATCGGGGAGTACGAGGTGGGGGTGGGGGACGCGGCTCGGGTGCGTGATGCTTCGAGGTTGGATGTGGTTGCGGTGGGGGGAGGGGCTGAGGTCTTGGTGTGGTGCCCCGGTCCCGCCCTTTCTCCGTTTCTTGCGGGAGCCAGCCCCCGCACCCCCGAAGCGCCCTCCGGGCGCTGTCCTCAAACGCCGGACGGGCTGAAGACCAGCCCGTCCGGCGCTTGAGGACGAGCGGCGAAGCCGCGATCAGGGGGTCTGGGGCGCAGCCCCAGGAAACGGTGAAAGGGCGGGACCGGGGCTACTTCCCGCCGAGTTCGGCGAGCACCGCGTCCGACAACGCCGGCCACACCTCCACCGCCCACGCCCCGAAGTCCCGGTCCGTCAGGGCCACGCACGCCGCGCCGGCCGCCGGGTCGACCCACAGGAACGTCCCGGACTGCCCGAAGTGGCCGTACGTGCGCGGCGAGTTGAGGGAACCCGTCCAGTGCGGCGACTTGCCGTCCCGCAGCTCGAAGCCCAACCCCCAGTCGTTGGGCCGCTGATGCCCGTAGCCGGGCAGGACGCCGGTCACGCCGGGGAAGACGACCGTCGTCGCCTCGGCCAGCGTCTCCCGGGAGAGCAGCCGCGGCGCCTGCAACTCCGCCGCGAAGCGGACGAGGTCGTCCACCGTCGAGACGCCGTCCTTGGCGGGGGAGCCGGGGAGGTCGGTGGCGGTCATGCCGAGGGGTTCGAGGACCGCCTGGCGGAGGTACTCGGCGAACGGGATGTCCGTCGCCTTGGCGATGTGGTCGCCGAGGACCTCGAAGCCGGCGTTGGAGTAGAGCCGCCGGGTGCCGGGCTCGGCCGCCGGGCGGTGCTCGTCGAAGGCCAGTCCTGAGGTGTGGGCGAGGAGGTGACGGACCGTGGAGCCGACCGGCCCGGCGGGCTCGTCGAGCTCGATCGCGCCCTCCTCGACGGCGACGAGCGCGGCGTAGGCGGCGAGCGGTTTGGTGACCGAGGCCAGGGCGAAGCGGTGTGCGGTCGGTCCGTGGGTACCGGCCACCGTCCCGTCGGCCCGTACGACGGCCGCCGCCGCGGTCGGCACCGGCCAGTTCTCGATCTTCCGCAGGCTCTGCAGGCTCTCCATGGGTCGAGCCTAACCCGCCCCGCCGGTCCAAGATTCCGTCAAGGATCCGGGGACGCGGAGTGCCGGGCACCGCTTCGGCGTTGCCCAGGAGTGAACAGGGTGCCGGAAGGGACCGTCGGGACACGAGGGGGAGCCACCGTATGACCGTCATCGACACCACACCGGCAGAAACGCCGGCCGGGACCGGGCGCCCCGTCCGGGGCCGCGGCCGCTACACGATCGGAGAGGTGGCCGCGTACACCGGGCTGTCCGCCCACACCCTGCGCTGGTACGAGCGGATCGGTCTGATGCCGCACGTCGACCGCTCCCACACCGGCCAGCGCCGCTACACCGACCGCGACCTGGACTGGCTGGACCTGGTCGGCAAGCTGCGGCTGACCGGGATGCCGGTGGCGGACATGGTCCGCTACGCCGAACTCGTCCGCGAGGGCGAGGCGACGGTGGCCGAGCGCGAACGACTGCTGAGCGCGCACCGCGAGGACGTCCGGCGGCGGATGGCCGAGCTCAGAAGCACGCTCGACGTCCTGGACCAGAAGATCGACCGGTACGCGGAGGCCCGGCGGGCCAACGAGGAGCGCTACGCCGCCCCCGGCTTCACCAGGCCCGACTCATAGGCGAAGATCACCGCCTGGGCCCGGTCGCGCAGCCCCAGCTTGGCCAGCACCCGCCCGATGTGCGTCTTCACCGTCTGCTCCGCCAGCACCAGGGACCCGGCGATCTCCTGGTTGGACAGCCCGCGGGCGATCAGCTCCAGCACCTCCGTCTCCCGCGGCGTCAGGCCCTTCAGCCGCAGTGAGCGGTCGCGGCGCGGGGCGGGCCGCTGCCGGGCGAAGTCCGCGATGAGCCGACGGGTCACCGACGGCGCGAGCAGCGCCTCGCCCGCCGCCACCACCCGGACCGCCGAGATGAGGTCGGCCGGGGGCGCGTCCTTGAGGAGGAAGCCGGAGGCACCGGCGCGCAGCGCCTCGTAGACGTAGTCGTCCACGTCGAAGGTGGTCAGCATCAGCACCTTGGGGCGGTGGACGACGCCGGGCGGAGGATCGAGGAGGCGGCGGGCCGCCTCCAGGCCGTCCATCTCCGGCATGCGGACGTCCATCAGCACCACGTCCGGGTGGACGGTGCGGCTCAGCTCCACGCCCCGGACGCCGTCGGGGGCGTCCCCGACCACGTCGATGTCCGGCTGGGCGGCGAGCAGGGCGGCGAAGCCCGCCCGCACCATCGCCTGGTCGTCGACGATGATCACCTTGATGGTCATGCGGCCGGGGATTCCTTCTCTGTCGGCGCTGTCGGTTCGGTGGCGGGATTCGGCGCCTCCGCCGCGTACGGCAGCCGGGCCGCCACCCGGAAGCCGCCGTCCGGCAGGGGGCCGGTGTCGAGGGTGCCGCCGACCAGGCGGACGCGCTCGCGCATGCCCACCAGACCGTGGCCGGTGCCGGTGGTCTCCAGGGGGACGTGCGGGCGGTCGGCGGGCGCGTTGACGACGAGGACGGTCAGCCCCTCGGCGTCCGCCGCGACCGAGACGCGGGTGTCGGCGCCCGGCGCGTGCCGCACGGCGTTGGCCAGGGCCTCCTGGACGATGCGGTACGCGGACAGGTCCACGGCCTGCGGCAGTTGCTCCGGCAGCGCCTCCCGCTCGACGGTCAGCTCCACCGGCTGCCCGGCCCGTACCGTCGCCTCGACCAGTTGCCCGATCCGGTCCACGCCGGGCTGCGGGGCCCGCTCCCCGCCGCCCTGCCCCGCGTCCTCGCTGCGCAGCACGCCCAGCAGCCGGCGCATCTCGCTCAGCGACTCGCGCGCGGTGGCGGCGATCGTGCCGAACTCCTCGGTGGCCTCCGGCGGCAGCCCGGCGATGCGGTAGGGGGCGCTGTCCGCCTGCACGGTGATCACCGACATGTGGTGGGCGACGACGTCGTGCAGCTCGCGGGCGATCCGCGCGCGCTCCTCCAGCAGCGTGCGGCGGGCCCGCTCGGCCTCGCTGATCGTCGCCTGCTCGTCCAGGGCGCGCTCGGCCCGGTCGCTCCGCTGGAGGGCCGCGCCGAGCAGCAGCAGCGTGCCGCCGAGCAGCGTCACGACCAGCCAGCTGCCGTTGCTGCGCTGCGGGTCGGCCGTGTCGAAGCCGTAGCTCACGGCCGTGTAGACGGCCCAGACCGCCAGCATCGTGCGGGGGCGGGCGCGCAGGCCCAGGAAGAACATCATCGGGAGGAGGCCGATGAGGAGGGTGGGGGGCCAGGGCCAGACGCCGTGCGGCGACGCGTCCGGGGGGACGGTCAGGGCGCAGACCGTGCCGGTGGTGAGGGTGATCGCCCAGGCGAGGAGGGGTCTGCGGACGGCGAGGAGGAGGGGGCCGGCCTCCAGGGTGGCGTAGAGCAGGGCCAGGCCGGGGTGTACGCCGTAGTCGTTCGGGAGGAGCGTGGCCGTGACCGGGAGGAGGATCGCGGTGAGGAGGGCTGTGAAGGCGTAGGGGAGGCGGCGGCGGAGTGAGGCTTTGGGCATGGCTTGCCCAGAGTACGGGGCGGGGCGGCGGCGCCTGCGGCGGGCTGGTGCCCCGGTCCCACCCTTTCGCCGTTTCCTGGGGCTGCCGCCCCAGACCCCGCTTGTCGCGGCTTCGCCGCTCGTCCTCAAACGCCGGACGGGCTGAAAGTGCCAGCTCGAGCACGAATCAGCCTGTCCGGCGTTTGAGGACAACCGCGCGGAGCGCGGTTCTCGCCGGGAAACCCCCGCCCGGAGGGCTAAAGCTCCGCCAGCAACTCCGCCTTCTTCGCGCTGAATTCGTCATCCGTCAGCAACCCCGCCGAATGCAGATCCCCGAGGTGCCGGATCCGATCCGCGATCGCGCCGGGATCCGGCCGCGCGGCGGGGGACGCGGACGGAGGCGGCGCCACCGGCACGGGCGACGACGCCCGCACCGACTGCAGCACCGCCGCCGCGAACGGCAGTGACTCGTGCACCGGCCCGTACCCCATCCCGAACACCACCGACGCCGGATCCTGATCCGCCTGGCCGGGCGCGGGCCGTTCCGGGTCGCGGAGGACGAGGCGGAGGTGGCCGCCCATGAGGTCGGGGGAGCGCCATTGGACGTCGGCGAGTTCGCCGACGGCGAAGCGCTGGTCGCCGGCCTTCCATTTGGCGGAGGTCGCGCCGGACCAGAACCAGCGGAAGGCGACGGTCCGGCCGTCGAAGGTGGCCCGGCCGTCGTACGCCTTGAAGGAGCGCGGCGGCTCGGGGGCGACGACGAGCGGGCGTTCCGCGGGCTCGGCCGCGTCGGGGCCGAGCCGGCTGCGTATCTCGTCGGCGTAGTACTCGGCGAGGGTGGCCCGCTCGGCGGGGAGGACCAGCCGGTAGGGGTCGGTGCCTTCCTTGAGCTGGCCGTCGGCGGCGTCCATCAGCGGATCGGCGCCGGGCCGGGGCACGGCGCGCAGCACCACCGTGCCGCGTCTGCCGGGACCCTGTTCGACCGCCGCGAGCGCCTCGTAGGGGATGCGCCGTTCACCGAGCGCCTGGAGCAGCTTCGGTGTCCGGATCCCCCGTTCGAAGCGGATGAGCACGGAGTCGGTGTCGAACTCCCAGACGGTGTGGAAACCGGCCAGCACATCACCCATGCGGGTCATCGTATGCGGCGCCCGCCCGTGCGTCCCCCCTCCGGAGCTACGCGCGTCATGCGTCAGCGGGGGACGGTGGTGCCGACGGCGCAGTCGGTGTCGGAGGGGGAGCAGCGGATTCCGCCGGTGTCCCCGGTGCCGAGGCGGGCGAAGTTGGCGAGGCTGACGGTGCCGGGTTCGAAGTAGCCGGCGTGCCCGTCGGCGTCCGCGGCGGAGAGCAGGCGGGCGCCGAAGGCGGAGGAGACGGGGTCGGCCCCGTGGCCGAGGCCGCCGACCTCCAGGTGCGGGACGTCCCTGATCCAGTCGTCGGCGTCGCGCATGGCCCATATCCGGGCGCTGGTGTGCAGGTCGGAGACGTGCCGGGCACGCATGCCGGGGCTGCCGGCGACGGCGATGTCGGTGACCCGGGGGTCGAGGTCGCGGGCGGCGACGCCGCACACCACCGAGCCGTAGCTGTGGCAGAAGAGGGAGACGGAGGAGCCGCCGGGCAGTCCGCGCACCAGGGCGCGGAGCCGCAGCGCGCCTTCGGCGGCGAGCTTGCCGGTGGCCGCGTCCACCCCCACGCCGGCGGGCGAGGTGTAGTCGGCCCAGGCGATGACGGCGGTGCGGGCGGCGGGGCGGATGCTGCGCTCGCTGGTGTAGAGGGCGTCGGCCATCCCGGCGGGGGCGGCGTACGGACGTCCGCTCTTCTCGAACGTGAGGACGTTCGTATCGACACCGGGCACGACGACGGAGACCCGCTCGGCGCGTTCGAGGTCGCCGAGGACCTCCGCGACCCGTCCGGTGCCGCCCGGGTCGAAGGCGAGGATCTGCCGGTCGTGGGAGAGCAGCGAGTCGAAGCGGTGCATGCGCCGCTTGGCCTCGTAGCGGCCGGCCGGGGTGAGGCCGCTGTCGTGGGTGCGGTGCTCCTCGACCGTACGGGCCTGGGCGAGCGCCGTCCGGTTGGCGCGGTAGCGGAGGGACAGCGGGGCGCCGTTGAGGTTGCCGACGACGAGGGGGTAGCGGTCGGCGAGCCGGGTGCGGTCGGCGCCGGGGAGCGAGGCGAAGAAGCGTCCGAGCACGCCCGGGTCCGCGTAGGGGGACGGGAGCGGGTGCCCGGCGACGCTGCCGTGCAGCCAGGCGGTCAGTGCCGCGCGGCGTGGGTCGGCCGTCGCGCCGCGGCCGCGGACGGCGGTCCAGCCGGTCGTGGCGAGCATGACGAAGACCACGGTGAGCGCGAGCAGCGCGCGCCAGACCGTGGCCGTGTTCGTCCACGGCGAGGAGGGAGAGCCGAGCTCCGGGAAGGAAGTCACCGCGGACCACCCTAGGAGACGGGACGGCGCCTGCGCCAAGACAGTGACGCGGTTCACGTTTGATCGCGAGTGACGCTGGACATACGTGCGTTGCCTCACTCGGCCTCGCCGCGAGCTGACGGCCCGTCGGTCACCTGGCGTCCGTTCCGTCGGTCACCTGGGGTCCGGCCCGGCCTCCGCGGGGTTCCGCCAGGTGCCGGTCAGGGCCGGGCCGAGCAGTCCGAGGTAGTCCGTGACCAGGCGGAGCAGATCGTCCAGGTCGCCGTCCTCCTTCTCGCCCCAGACCCGCGACGCGGCCCGCAGCACCCCGCTGCACGCGGCCACCAGGACCCGCGGCCGCGGGTCGGCGGCCAGGTCGACGCCCTCGCGGCGGGCGATCTCGGCCGCCAGCCGGTCCTCGAAGTGGCCGAGGCGGCGCAGCCGGGCGGCCAGCAGCTGCGGGGTCGACTCGATCATGCGCTGGGTGGCCAGGTGCAGTTCGAGCGGGACGACGGCCACGATGGCGGGACCCATCGCGTCCCAGGTGGCCATGGCCGCCCGGCACATCGCCGTGAGCGGTGGTTCCTCCGGCGGGCGGTTCGCCAGGGCGGCGAGCGCGACGGCCTCCTCGACCTCCTGGAGGGCGAGCGCGACCTCCTCCTTGTTGGCGAAGTAGCGGAAGAAGGTGCGCTGGGAGACGTCGGCGGCCTCGGCGATCTCGTCGACGGTGGTGCCGTCGTACCCCTGGCGGGCGAACAGCTCCAGGGCGTGCCGGGTGAGGGCGTTCCGTGTCCGCTGCTTCTTGCGTTCCCGCAGTCCGGGGAGCGCCTCACGCTCCGCCACGCCGTCGATCGCCTGCATGGATCCCTGCCTCTGCTCGGTGTTTCCGCTGGTCAGAATAGTGCTCTGGACAAGTTGTCAGATAACGACTCATGGTGCTGTTTGTCAATTGTCAGCACCTGCCATAATCTCGGTGTATGACGTCTCAGACCACCGTCGCGGACGCGACGCCGCCGGACCTCGGGCCCCGGAGTGGACTGCGGGGACATCCCTGGCTGACTCTTGTGACGGTCGCGATAGGCGTGATGATGGTCGCGCTCGACGGCACGATCGTCGCCATCGCCAACCCGGCCATCCAGAAGGACCTGGACGCTTCGCTCGCCGACGTCCAATGGATCACCAACGCCTACCTCCTCGCCCTCGCGGTCGCGCTGATCACGGCCGGAAAGCTGGGCGACCGCTTCGGGCACCGCCTGATCTTCCTCATCGGTACCACCGGATTCGCCGCCGCCTCGGGACTCATCGCCCTGTCCGGAAGCGTGTCGATGGTCGTCGCCTTCCGGGTGCTCCAGGGCCTCTGCGGCGCGCTGCTGATGCCGGCCGCGCTCGGCATGCTGCGGGCGACCTTCCCGTCCGACAAGCTCAACATGGCCATCGGCCTCTGGGGCATGGTCATCGGCGCGTCCACCGCGGGCGGGCCGATCGTCGGCGGGCTGCTGGTCGAGCACGTGAACTGGCAGTCCGTCTTCTTCATCAACGTGCCGGTGGGCGCGCTCGGACTGGTTCTGGGGCTGATCATCCTCAAGGACCACCGGGCCGAGAACGCCCCCCGCTCCTTCGACTTCCTCGGCATCGCGCTGCTCTCCGGCGCGATGTTCTGCCTCGTCTGGGCCCTGATCAAGGCGCCCAAGTGGCAGTGGGGCGACGCCAAGACGCTGATCTTCCTGGGGGCGGCGCTGCTGGGCTTCGTCGTCTTCGTCCTCTGGCAGAACCGGGTCCGCGAACCCCTGCTGCCGATGAAGCTGTTCCGGTCCGTGCCGTTCTCCGCCGGTGCCGCCCTGATGGTCCTGATGGCCTTCTCCTTCATGGGCGGTCTCTTCTACGTCACCTTCTACCTGCAGAACGTGCACGGGATGACGCCGGTGGACGCGGGCCTGCACCTGTTGCCGCTGACCGGGATGATGATCGTCGCGTCGCCGGCGGCCGGTGCGCTGATCGGGCGGATCGGGCCCCGGATCCCGCTGTTCGTGGGCATGGTGTGCACCGCCGTGGCCTGCTTCGGGATGTCCGCCCTGAAGGTGGACTCCGGCACCGGCCTGATGTCCGTCTGGTTCGCCCTCTTCGGCATCGGCCTGGCCCCGGTCATGGTCGGCGCCACCGAGGTGATCGTGGGCAACGCGCCCCTGGAGCACGCGGGCCTGGCCGGCGGCCTCCAGCAGGGCTCGATGCAGGTCGGCGGCACCCTGGGCACGGCCGTCCTGGGTGCCGTCATGGCCTCGCGCGTCGGGCACAAGCTGCCGGAGAAGTGGGCCGACGCCGGTCTGCCGCCGCTGACGAAGGAACAGAAGGACGCGGCCTCCGCCGTGGTCGAGGTCGGCGTCCCGCCGGTGCCCAAGGGCACCCCGCCGGAGGTCGCCGCGAAGATCACCGGGGCCGCGCACGAGACCTTCGTCTCCGGGATGAGCATCTCGTTCGTCGTCGCCGGCTGCGTCGCCGTCGCCGCCGCGCTGCTCGCCCTGCTCACCCGGCGCGGCGAGAACGCCGAGGCCGCCCAGGGCGCCGCGCACATCTGACCGCCGTGCGCTCCCGTCCGCGCGAATAGCCCGAACGAGCGAAGGGGCCCCGGCCGGTTCTCACCGGCCGGGGCCCCTTCACCTGTCCTGACGGACGGCGCTTACGCGTCGCCGCCCGCGGCGCCCGGGTCGGCCGCCGCCACGTCGAGCAGCTGGTAGCGGTCGATCGCCTGCTTCAGCGCCGAGCGGTCGATCTTGCCCTCCTTGGCGAGCTCGGTGAGCACGCCCAGGACGATCGACTGCGCGTCGATGTGGAAGAAGCGACGGGCCGCGCCACGGGTGTCCGCGAAGCCGAAGCCGTCGGCACCCAGCGACTGGTACGTGCCCGGCACCCAGCGCGCGATCTGGTCGGGAACGGCACGCATCCAGTCGGACACGGCCACCTTCGGACCCTCGGCACCGGCGAGCTTCTTCGTCACGTACGGGACGCGCTGCTCCTCCTCCGGGTGGAGCAGGTTGTGCTCCTCCACGGCGATGGCGTCGCGGCGCAGCTCGTTCCAGGAGGTCGCCGACCAGACGTCCGCCTTGACGTTCCACTCCTCGGCGAGGATCCGCTGGGCCTCGACGGCCCACGGCACGGCCACGCCGGAGGCGAGGATCTGCGCCGGGATGGCGCCGGCCTCGCCCGCCTTGTAGCGGTACAGACCCTTGAGGATGCCCTCGGCGTCCACGTTCTCCGGCTCGGCCGGGTGCTGGATCGGCTCGTTGTAGACGGTGAGGTAGTAGAAGATGTCCTCGGCGTTCTCGCCGTACATCCTCCGCAGACCGTCCTGCACGATGTGCGCGATCTCGTAGCCGAACGCCGGGTCGTACGCGACGACGGCCGGGTTGGTGGAGGCCAGCAGGTGCGAGTGGCCGTCCGCGTGCTGGAGGCCCTCACCCGTCAGGGTGGTCCGGCCGGCGGTCGCGCCCAGGACGAAACCGCGCGCGAGCTGGTCGGCCATCTGCCAGAACTGGTCACCGGTGCGCTGGAACCCGAACATCGAGTAGAAGACGTAGATCGGGATCAGCGGCTCGCCGTGCGTGGCGTACGCGGAACCGGCCGCGATCAGCGACGCGGTGCAGCCCGCCTCGGAGATGCCGTCGTGCAGCATCTGGCCGGTCGGGGACTCCTTGTACGCGAGCAGCAGCTCGCGGTCCACGGCCTCGTACTGCTGGCCCAGCGGGTTGTAGATCTTCGCCGACGGGAACAGCGAGTCCATGCCGAAGGTGCGGTACTCGTCCGGGGCGATCGGCACGAAGCGCTTGCCGATCTCCTTGTCCCGCATCAGGTCCTTGAGCAGGCGGACGAACGCCATGGTGGTGGCGATCGACTGCTGGCCGGAGCCCTTCTTGATCGGCGCGTACGCCTTGTCGCCGGGCAGGTTCAGCGGCTTCGAGCGGTCCACACGGGTGGGGACGTAGCCGCCGAGCGCCTTGCGGCGGTCGTGCATGTACTGGATCTCCTCCGAGTCCCGGCCCGGGTGGTAGTACGGCGGCAGGCCGGACTCCAGCTCCTTGTCGGCGATCGGGATGTGGAGGCGGTCGCGGAAGCGCTTGAGGTCCTCGACCGTCAGCTTCTTCATCTGGTGGGTCGCGTTGCGGCCCTCGAAGTTCGGGCCGAGCGTCCAGCCCTTGACCGTCTGCGCCAGGATCACGGTCGGCTGGCCCTTGTGGGCCTTGGCCGCCGCGTACGCCGCGTAGATCTTCTTGTGGTCGTGACCACCGCGGCCCAGGTGCAGGATCTGGTCGTCGGTCATGCCCTCGACCATCTTGCGGAGACGGTGGTCGTCGCCGAAGAAGTGCTCGCGGATGTACGCGCCGGTCTCGGTGGCGTACGTCTGGAACTGGCCGTCGGGGGTGCTGTTCAGCTTGTTGACCAGGATGCCGTCGCGGTCCTGGGCCAGCAGCGGGTCCCAGGAGCGGTCCCACACCAGCTTGATCACGTTCCAGCCGGCGCCGCGGAACTGCGACTCCAGCTCCTGCATGATCTTGCCGTTGCCGCGCACCGGGCCGTCGAGGCGCTGCAGGTTGCAGTTGACGACGAAGGTCAGGTTGTCCAGGCCCTCACGCGCGGCCAGGGACAGCTGGCCGAGCGACTCGGGCTCGTCCATCTCGCCGTCGCCCAGGAACGCCCAGACGTGCGACTTGGAGGTGTCGGCGATGCCGCGCGACTCCATGTAGCGGTTCATCCGGGCCTGGTAGATCGCGCCCAGCGGGCCGAGGCCCATGGAGACGGTCGGGAACTCCCAGAAGTCCGGCATCAGGCGCGGGTGCGGGTACGACGACAGGCCGTAGGGGGCCTTCGACTTCTCCTGGCGGAAGGCGTCGAGCTGCTGCTCGGAGAGGCGGTCCAGCAGGAAGGCGCGGGCGTAGACACCCGGCGAGGCGTGGCCCTGGAAGAAGATCTGGTCGCCGCCGTCGCCCTCGTCCTTGCCCCGGAAGAAGTGGTTGAAGCCCACGTCGTAGAGGGAGGCGGAGGAGGCGAACGTGGCGATGTGACCGCCGACGCCGATCCCCGGGCGCTGGGCGCGGGAGACCATGACGGCCGCGTTCCACCGGGTCGCGTTGAGGATCTTGCGCTCGATCTCCTCGTTACCGGGGAAGAACGGCTCGTCCTTGGTCGCGATGGTGTTGACGTAGTCCGTGCTGCGCATCTCGGGCACGGCCACACGCTTCTCGCGCGCCCGCTCGATCAGGCGAAGCATGAGGTAGCGGGCACGTTCCCGGCCCCGCTCGTCGACGGCCGCGTCGAGCGAGTCGAGCCACTCCTGGGTCTCTTCGGGATCGAAGTCCGGGACCTGGCTGGGAAGACCGCCAATGATGATCGGGTTGCGATCGGATCCGGAAGCCACGCTGTTCCTTCGCTGTTCGGGTGTGTCGTGCTCTGCACGCATCGTTGCGGCGCACGGGGTCACATACTGTCTTCGCTTATGTCGCGCCGGCTCCCATCGTGGACCGCTGCGACGGAAACGTCATCTCTACTGGGCGGTAACCACCACTCGGTAGACGAAGCGTCGGAGGGTGGCCGCCACGCGGCGGCCAAATCGCAACCATACGCCCCCTATGGGGGTCCCTCGCGTACGGCCGTTCGGCCCCGACCGCCGCAATCCCAGGGAGTAACTTCGCAAACCCGGCGCAACGCTGTGGTGTGAATCACTCCCCGCTGCTGCCTCATGGTGGGAGTTGCCACAAGACGTCAACGTTTGGGAGGGATCGCTGAGCGGGTACTTGCGCGATCCGTCCGGCACGTGTGGACTACGCCCAATGCCTCGCGTACGCGGGAGGCACAACAGCATTCTCGAAAGATGACAGGAGGCAATCCGTGAGCGCGACCGCGGACCACGCGGAGGAGCGGACCAACCCCGCCGGAAGGCTGGGTTTCGAGCCCGGACAGGTGGTCCAGGAGATCGGTTACGACGACGACGTCGACCACGATCTCCGTGAAGGTATCGAGTCCCTCATCGGCCAGGACCTCGTGGACGAGGACTACGACGACGTGGCCGACGTCGTCCTGCTGTGGTTCCGGGATGAGGACGGAGACCTCACGGACGCGCTGGTGGATGCCATCGGTCTGCTCGACGAGGGCGGCGACATCTGGCTGCTGACGCCCAAGACCGGGCGGGACGGCTACATCGAGCCCAGCGACATCCAGGACGCCTCGCAGACCGCCGGTCTCTCCCAGACCAAGAGCATCAGCGTGGCCAAGGACTGGAGCGGCACGCGCCTGAGCGCGCCCAAGTCCAAGCGCTAGCACCGAGCCCCACCGCGCCCCCGGCAGCCCGCTGCCGGGGGCGCCGTGCGTTCCCCCGGGACGGCAGTGACAGACTGGCCGCCTACCCGCGCCGGCGGCGGGGCCGCGCACCCGCGGGCCCCGGGCCGGCCCGCCGAGAGAGGGATGCGACCATGGCGATCGACGTCGGCACCGAGGCCCCGGACTTCGCGCTGAAGAACCAGCACGGCGAGACCGTCCGCCTCTCCGACTTCCGCGGCGAGAAGAACGTCGTCCTGCTCTTCTACCCGTTCGCCTTCACCGGCGTCTGCACCGGCGAGCTCTGCGCCCTCCGCGACGAGCTGCCGCACTTCGTCAACGACGACGTCCAGCTGCTCGCCGTCTCCAACGACGCGCCGTTCTCGCTGCGCGTCTTCGCCGAGCAGGAGAAGCTCGACTACCCGCTGCTCTCCGACTTCTGGCCGCACGGCGAGGTCAGCCGCGCCTACGGCGTCTTCGACGAGGAGAAGGGCTGCGCGCTGCGCGGCACCTTCATCATCGACAAGCAGGGTGTCGTCCGCTGGACGATCGTCAACGGACTGCCCGACGCGCGCGACCTGAACGAGTACACCCGGGAACTGGCCGCACTCTGAACAAGACCCTGTAATCGGTGGGAACCGGTCACTAGGATCCACACGTTCACCGGATGCCATCGCACAACCGGGGGCAGGGCCGGCCGGCCGGGCCCCTCGAACCAATGGAGGACTCGTGGGAGTCAGTCTCAGCAAGGGCGGCAACGTCTCGCTGACCAAGGCAGCCCCGAACCTGACCGCGGTCATCGTCGGTCTCGGCTGGGACGCCCGTACCACCACCGGTACGGATTTCGACCTGGACGCCAGTGCGCTGCTCACCAACGACCAGGGCAAGGTCGCCAACGACCAGAACTTCGTGTTCTTCAACAACCTGAAGAGCCCCGACGGTTCGGTCGAGCACACCGGTGACAACCTGACCGGTGAGGGCGAGGGCGACGACGAGGTCATCAAGGTCAACCTGGCCGCCGTCCCCGCCGATGTGCACAAGATCGTGTTCCCGGTGTCCATCTACGACGCCGAGAGCCGCCAGCAGAGCTTCGGCCAGGTGCGGAACGCGTACATCCGCGTCGTCAACCAGGCCGACAACACCGAGCTGGCCCGCTACGACCTGAGCGAGGACGCCTCGACCGAGACCGCCATGGTCTTCGGCGAGCTGTACCGCAACGGTGCGGAGTGGAAGTTCCGCGCCATCGGCCAGGGTTACGCCTCGGGCCTGCGCGGCATCGCGCAGGACTTCGGCGTCAACGTCTGACCGACGGCACGGCCGCCCAAGCGGCCACAGCGGCTCACCTCCGGCGCCGTACTCCCGTGTTCAGGCAGCCCGTACTGGGCAGTCCGGGAGTACGGCGCCGGACGTGCGCGGCGACCTACGTTCAACTCGGGGAGGAACAGGACCATGGGTGTCACGCTCGCCAAGGGAGGCAATGTCTCCCTCTCCAAGCACGCGCCGAACCTGACCGCCATCGTGGTCGGTCTGGGCTGGGACGCCCGCACCACCACCGGCGCGGACTTCGACCTGGACGCCAGCGCCCTGCTGTGCGCCTCCGGGCGGGTGCTCGGCGACGAGTACTTCGTCTTCTACAACAACCTCAAGAGCCCCGAGGGTTCGGTCGAGCACACCGGAGACAACCTCACCGGTGAGGGTGACGGCGACGACGAGACCATCCTGGTCGACCTCGCCAAGGTCCCGGCGGCCTGCGACAAGATCGTGTTCCCGGTCTCCATCCACGAGGCCGACCTCCGCGGCCAGAACTTCGGCCAGGTCAGCAACGCCTACATCCGCGTGGTCAACCAGGCGGACGGCTCCGAGCTGGCCCGCTACGACCTGAGCGAGGACGCCTCCAGCGAGACGGCGATGATCTTCGGCGAGGTGTACCGCTACGGCGGGGAGTGGAAGTTCCGCGCGGTCGGACAGGGGTATGCGTCGGGCCTGCGGGGGATCGCCCTGGACTTCGGGGTCAACGTCTCGTGACCGGCGCCCGGTAGGCACGGGAGCACGCGGCGTTGTCACGGGAGCCCTGGTGGCACCGGGCGGCGCCGCGTGCGCCGGAAGGTCGGCCCTCCCGGCTGCGGGGCGGGCCCTCTAGACTGCGTGGTCAACGTTTAGTAAAGCCGCGTACAGCGCGGACAGCATCGCAGCGAAGGATTGGGTAGCCAGTGCTCCTGAAAACCTTTGGTTGGTCGTTCGCCATCACGGCGGCCGGCTTTGCCTTGGCCGGCGTGCTCTGGGGGTGGAAAGGGCTGGCGCTCGTCGCGATCCTGTCCGTCCTGGAGATCTCGCTCTCGTTCGACAACGCGGTCATCAACGCCGGCATCCTCCGGAAGATGAACGCCTTCTGGCAGAAGATGTTCCTGACCCTGGGCATCCTCATCGCCGTCTTCGGCATGCGGCTGGTGTTCCCGGTGGTCATCGTGGCCATCACCGCCAAACTCGGGCCCATCGAGGCCGTCGACGTGGCGATCAACGATCACCACCGCTATGAGCAGCTCGTCACCAGCGCCCACCCGGCGATCGCCGCGTTCGGCGGGATGTTCCTGCTGATGATCTTCCTCGACTTCGTCTTCGAGGACCGGGACATACGGTGGCTGGGCCCGGTGGAGCGGTTCCTCGCCAAGCTGGGCAAGGTCGAGGGCCTGTCGGTCATCGTCTCCCTGGTGGTGCTGATCATCGTGGCCACCACCGTGGCCACCTCCGTCCCGGTGCACGGCGGGGACGGCACGATCGACAAGGCCGCCACGGTGCTGCTGGCCGGTGTCGGCGGACTGGTGACGTACCTGGTCGTCGGCGGTATCTCGGGCTTCTTCGAGGACCGCCTGGAGGAGGACGAGGACGAGGCGGAGGAGTCCGCTCCGGCGGAGAAGAAGAGCGGCGGCTCGGTCGTCGGGCTGGCCGGCAAGGCCGCGTTCTTCATGTTCCTCTACCTGGAGGTCATCGACGCCTCCTTCTCCTTCGACGGGGTCATCGGCGCCTTCGCCATCACCAACGACATCTTCGTGATGGCGCTGGGCCTCGGCATCGGTGCGATGTACATCCGCTCCCTGACGGTCTTCCTGGTCCGCAAGGGGACGCTGGACGACTACGTCTACCTGGAGCACGGCGCGCACTACGCGATCGGCACGCTCGCCCTGATCCTGCTGGCCACGATCAAGTACGACGTCCCCGAGGTCGTCACCGGCCTCATCGGTGTGGCGCTGATCGGCCTCTCGTTCTGGTCCTCGGTGGCGCGCAACCGCAAGGAGACCGCGGCCGGTGACGGCGACGGAAGCCGTCAGGAGGTCGCATCCGGGGTGTGACCCCGGCACTTGTGCGGGAACCCTCTGAGCGGGGCGGCGGTGAGATCACCTCACGGCCGTCCCGCTCACCGGTTTCCGGGGCGGGAACCGGACCGCGAGGGGTGGGGGTAGCAGATGACGGTAATGGACAAGCTGTTCGGCAACTGGGGGCGCGGCGCGGCCTGGCAGTTCGACGCCCCGCACAGCGCGTCGGGCGCGGTCGAGCTGACCAAACGCCATCCGGTCTACTCGCTGACCAAGAACGGCGCGGTCAGCGGCAACATGCGGGTCAACCTGTCGTGGCAGATGCGCACCACGGTCATCCACGAGAAGCCGGCCCGCGGCGGGATGCGGCACCCTTTCCGCAAGTTCACCCCGGAGATGGTGCAGGCGCAGGGCCCGGCGATGGTCAGTGTGGACCTGGATCTCGCCTGCATGTACGAGCTGTGGGACGGGGCGAAAGGCGTAGTGCAGCCGCTCGGAAACATACTGGGCAGCATCAACTCCCCACCGTACGTCCAGCTCAGCGGCGACGACCGGTTCGGCTCCGGCTCGGGGGAGACCATCTACATCAACATGGACCACCGGGATGAGATCAAGCGACTGCTGATCTTCGTCTACATCTATGACGGCACCCCGGCGTTCGACCGTACCCAGGCGACGGTGACGCTGTATCCCGGCAACGGCCCCCGGCTCGAGGTCTCGCTCCACGAGCGCGCGCCGGAGGCCCGGTCGTGCGCCGTCGTCCTGATCGAGAACGACAAGAAGGAGATCGTCGTCCGGCGGGAGATGCGGTACGTGTACGGGTTCCAGTCGGAGCTGGACCGGCTGTACGGGTGGGGGCTCCAGTGGGGGCGGGGGTACAAGTCGAAGGTGTGAGGGCTGTGGTGTGAGGGCGGCGGGCGGCGGTGGAGTGCGTCGCCGCCCGTCCGTCGGTGCGGTATCCGCTGTGGTCCGCGGCTAGCGGCCCGGCAGGAACTGCGGGCCCTGGGGCGGCAGCCGGAACGCCGGGTCGGGGGCCGCCGGCGGGGGGAGCGGGTAGTCGGCCTGGGCGTCCTGGAAGGACTGCGAGGGCTGCTGCGACTGGTGGTGCGGGTGTGAGGGCTGCTGAGACTGCTGGGGGTAGCCGTAGGACGGCTGGGCGGCGGGGTACTGCGGATAGCCGTACGCCGGAGGGGCCGAGGGGGCCGGCGGGACGGTCGGGGGGACGCCGGGCGGCGGCGGGTAGCCGTACGCCGGTACGGGCGGGCGCGGGACGGCCGTGGTGGGCGCGTCGGCGGTGACGGGCGGGGCCGGTGCGGTGACCGGCGTCGCCTGGTCCGCGGGAGTGGGCGCCGGAGCGGCGGAGGGGGTCGGCCGGGCGGGCGCCGGATGTATGGGCTCGGGGTGGCGGCCCGGGGAGCCGCCGTTCGGGTGGTCACCGGTGCCGGTGCCGGTCGTGTCCCGGCCCGTCGCGGCCTCGGGCTCCTCCTCGTCCTCGACGGAGATGCCGTACTCCGTGGCCAGCCCGACCAGCCCCGTCGCATAGCCCTGCCCGAGGGCGCGGAACTTCCAGCCCTCGCCGCGGCGGTAGAGCTCGCCGCAGATCATCGCCGTCTCGTCGCCCGTCTCGGGCCGGACGTCGAAGCGGGCGACGAGGGGGCCGAGGGCGGCGGTGTCGCCGGGGGCGGCGTTCGCGGGGGTCGCGGCCGAGGCGTCGTACAGCAGCAGGCACAGGTCCTTGACCAGGCCGAACGTCCCGCCGTCGGCGGAGGCGGCGATCACCACCCGGCGTACCGAGCCGTCCAGCGGGGCGAGGTCGGCCTCGACGGTGTCGGTCAGGCCCTCGTGCAGCCGCTTCTTGGGCAGGTGGCGGACCAGGCCCGAGGGGTGGCGCGGCTGGTTGTAGAAGACGAAGTCCTCGTCCGAACGCACGCGGTCGTCGGCGCCCAGGAGCAGGGCGGAGACGTCCACGTCGGGGACGCCGGCACCGGGGGTCCAGCGCAGCACCGCCCGTACGGCCGGGGCCTCCAGCGGGATGTTCGATCCCTTCAGCATCGCGTGCGTCATGTCCGCAATCCTGCCCTCCCGCGCGGGCCGCGGACAACGCGGGCCCCGCCCCCGGCCGGAGCGCGGCCGGGGTGAAGCCGGGGAGCCGGGGGAGCGCCCGGGGCGCGGGGCGGGTGCGCGGACGCCGTGGGGGCACATGGTGTGGTGGAGGAGACGAGATTCCTCCGGCTTTTGGGGAACTCTTGACCCGTTCCCGGACGTACGATAATCGGCCACGCTCGTCGACTGGACGGCCCGGCGGGACGGCGCGGCACAACGGGGAGAAAGATGCGGCATTTTGGACACCTCGCGCCCGAGGTCCGGAACGGGTTGTTCCACCGGGAGCCGGCCGAGTTCGGCGTCGACTCCCCGGCCCGTACGCTCGCCGTCGCCCTCGGCGCCACCCTCTACAGCCCCGCCACCCGGCCCGCGCTGGCCCGGGACGTCGTCAAGCAGGCCGGACAGGGTGTCGTGTCCATGGTCCTGTGCCTGGAGGACTCCATCGCGGACGGTGAGGTGGCCGAGGCGGAGGAGAACCTGGTCCGGCAGTTCGCGGAGCTGGCCGCCGCCCCCGCGGACCGGGTGCCGCTGCTGTTCGTCCGCGTCCGCCGCCCCGGGCAGATCACCGATCTCATGCGCCGCTTCGGCCCCGCCCGGCGGCTGCTCTCCGGCTTCGTCCTGCCCAAGTTCACCGAGGACCGGGGCCTGCCCTTCCTGGAAGCGCTCGCCGAGGCCGAAGCGGCGCACGGGCAGCGGCTGTTCGCCATGCCCGTCCTGGAGTCCCCGGAGCTGCTGCACCTGGAGACCAGGACCGAGACGCTCGGCGGGATCGCCCGCGCCGTCTCCAAGTACCGCGACCGGGTGCTGGCCCTGCGGCTGGGCGTGACCGACTTCTGCTCAGCGTACGGGCTGCGCCGCGCGCCCGACATGACCGCCTACGACGTCCAGCTCGTCGCCTCCGTCATCGCCGACGTCGTCAACGTGCTCGGCCGCGCGGACGGCAGCGGCTTCACCGTGACCGGGCCGGTGTGGGAGTACTTCCGGCAGCACCAGCGGATGTTCAAGCCGCAGCTGCGCCGCAGCCCGTTCGCCGGGCCCGCGGAGGCGCTGCGCTCCGCCCTGATCGAGCACGACATGGACGGCCTGCTGCGCGAGATCGAACTCGACCGCGCCAACGGCCTCCAGGGCAAGACCTGCATCCACCCCTCGCACGTCGCCCCGGTGCACGCGCTCTCCGTGGTCAGCCACGAGGAGTTCGGCGACGCCCAGGACATCCTGCGGTCCGTGGACGGAGGCGGCGGAGTGCTGCGTTCCGCCTACACCAACAAGATGAACGAGGTGAAGCCGCACCGGGCTTGGGCGGAAAGGATTCTGTTGCGGGCCGAGGTGTTCGGTGTGGCACGAGAGGATGTCGGTTTCGTGGAGCTGCTGGGGGCGAGCGTGCCGACGGTGACGGCGCGGGCCGGAGGAGCCGGACGGGCCGGACGAGAGGGAGTGGCGTTCTGATGTGGTCGGGCCAGTGGGTGACCGAGCGGCTCGGCGTACGGCTGGAGGGCGACGCGGAGCTGCCCGGGCTGCTCGGCCTGGCCCTGCGCCGCAACCCCAAGCGGGCGCACCTGCTCGTCTCGCGCGTACTCGGCAAGCACGTGCCGCAGCGGCCGTCCGTCGTGTACGGCGTGGGTCTGGACCTCGGCCGCCGGGTGCGGGCGCTGCTGGGCGAGGAGCGGGCCGCCCGTGCGGTCGTCCTCGGCTACGCCGAGACCGCCACCGGCCTCGGCCACTCGGTCGCCGACGGGCTCGGCCCCGTCCCGTACCTGCACTCCACGCGCCGCCCGGTGCGCGGCGTCGCTCCGGCCGGCGGCTTCGAGGAGGAGCACAGCCACGCCACGTCCCACCTGCTGCTCCCCGAGGACCCGCGGTTCCTCGCGGGCGACGGGCCGCTGGTGCTCGTCGACGACGAGCTCTCCACCGGCCGGACGATCCGCAATACGATCGCCGCCCTGCACGGCCGCCGCCCGCGCGCCCGGTACGTCGTCGTCGCCCTCGTCGACCTCCGACCGGCGGAGGAGCGGGCCGCGCTGGACGCCTTCGCGGCGGAGATCGGCGCGCGGGTGGACGTCGTCGCCCTCGCGTCGGGGACGGTGTCGCTGCCGGAGGGGGTGCTCCGGCGGGGGCAGGAGCTGGTGGCGGAGTGGGAGGTTCCGGCGGGCGGCGCCCCGACCGGCGGGAGCGCCGGCGCGGGAGCGGTCCGGATCGGCCTCGGCTGGCCGGCCGGCCTGCCCGACGGCGGCCGGCACGGCTTCACCCCCGCGCACCGCGACCGGCTGGAGGCCGCGCTGCCGCGCATGGCCGGGCGGATCGCGGAGGCGCTGCCCGAGGGCGGGGGCGCGCCGCGGCGCGTCCTCGTGCTGGGGACCGAGGAGCTGATGTACGCGCCGCTGCGGCTCGCGGGGGCGCTGGAGGAGCGCCTGGCGGGCACGGAGGTGCTGTTCTCCACCACGACCCGGTCGCCCGTGGTGGCCGTGGACGACCCCGGGTACGCGATCCGCACCCGGATCGTCTTCCCGGCGCACGACGTGCCGGCCGCGCCGGTGGCACCGGACGGGTCCGCCGTACCGGGCGCCTCCCCGGCCGGTGCCTCGCCCGGCGCTCCCGCCGGCGGGAGCACCGACGGCCCCGCCGACCGATACGCCTACAACGTCGCCGGCGCCGGCTTCGACGCCGTCGTCGTCGTCACCGACTCGACGGGCGACACCCCCGCCCTGCACGCCCCCGGCGGCCTCCTGGACCGGCTCGCCGCGCACACCCGGAAGGTCCTGCTGGCCGTGATCCCCTCCCACCGCGCCGCCGGGGAGCCGCTGCGCGGCCCCTCCTTCTCCTCCTACGCGCCGGAGGACGTCGGCTGGCTGCTCCAGGACCTCTCGGCCGTCGCGCTCGAAGCGCCCATCGAGGAGCGGGAGGAGGCGATCCAGAACGGCGGCGCGCACTACGCGGAGTCGCTGCCCGTCGAGTACCAGCCGTCCGAGCGCTACCAGGCCCTGTACGCCGCCGCGTTGGAGTCGTCCGCCGGCCGGCTCGCCCGTGCCGTGGGGGCGGTCACCGAGACCGTCCTCGCGGAGCGGTCGCCGCGTCCGGTGCTGGTCTCGCTGGCCCGCGCCGGCACCCCCGTCGGCGTCCTGATGCGCCGCTGGGCGCGGCACGCGCACGGTCTGGACCTGCCGCACTACGCCGTGTCCATCGTCCGCGGCCGGGGCATCGACACGGCGGCGCTGCGCTGGCTCGCCGACCACCACGACCCGTCCGACGTCGTCTTCGCCGACGGCTGGACGGGCAAGGGCGCGGTCACGCGGGAGCTGGAACAGGCGCTGCGGGGAACGGAGTTCGACCCGCGGCTCGCCGTCCTCGCCGACCCCGGCCACTGCGTGGAGACGTACGGCACCCGGGACGACTTCCTCATCCCGTCCGCCTGCCTCAACTCGACGGTCTCCGGCCTGATCTCGCGGACGGTGCTGCGCGCCGACCTCGTCGGCCCGGGCGACTTCCACGGCGCCAAGTTCTACCGGGAGCTGGCGGACGCCGATGTCTCCCGCGCCTTCCTCGACACGGTCGCCGCCCGGTTCGCGGACGTCGAGGACGACGTCGCCCGCGACGCCAAGGAACTCGCGGGCGCCGACCGCGCGCCGACCTGGCGGGGCTGGGCGGCGGTGGAGCGGATCAGCGAGGAGTACGGCATCCACGACGTGAACCTGGTCAAGCCGGGTGTCGGCGAGACCACCCGCGTCCTGCTGCGCCGGGTCCCCTGGAGGATCCTCGCCGAGCGCGGCGCGGGCGCGGACCTCGACCACGTCCGGCTGCTGGCCGCCCAGCGCGGGGTGCCGGTGGAGGAGGTCGAGGGGCTGCCGTACAGCTGCGTCGGGCTCATCCACCCGCGGTACACCCGCGGTGCGACGGGAACCGACGGGCGGGCGGTGCGGTCCTCGTGAAGGTGAACCCTGTGAATCTCCCCTCGGTGGACACGCTCGTCGCCAGCGACCTCGACCGCACGCTCATCTACTCCGCCGCCGCCCTCCGCCTCGGCGCGGACGACGCGCGGGCGCCGCGGCTGCTGTGCGTGGAGGTGTACGAGGGGAAGCCGCTGTCCTATGTGACGGAGGCGGCCGCGGCGCTGCTCGACGGCCTCGCCCGGACCGGCGCGTTCGTGCCCGCCACCACGCGGACGCGGGCGCAGTACGGCCGGATCCGGCTGCCCGGGCCCGTACCCCGGTTCGCGGTCTGCGCCAACGGCGGCGAGATCCTCGTCGACGGCGAGCCGGACACCGGCTGGCGGGAGCGGGTGCGGCGGGCCGTCGCCGCCGAGTGCGCGACGCTCGACGAGGTGCGGGCGCGCCTGGTGGCGACGGCCGACCCGGCGTGGCTGCTGCGCGAGCGGACCGCCGAGGACCTGTTCGCCTACATGGTCGTCGACCGGGAGCGGCTGCCCGTCGCATGGGTCAAGGAACTCACCGAGTGGGCCGGCGAGCGCGGCTGGAACGTCTCGCTCCAGGGCCGCAAGATCTACGCCGTCCCGCGGCCCGTCACCAAGAGCGCGGCGGTCGCCGAGGTCGCGCGCCGCACCGGCGCCACGTGCGTCCTGTCGGCCGGCGACTCCCTGCTCGACGCCGACCTGCTGCTGGCCGCCGACCGCGGCTGGCGCCCGGGCCATGGCGAGCTGGCCGAGACGGGGTGGGGGGCGCCGCACGTCACCGGTCTCGAGACGGCCGGTGTCGCGGCGGGGGAGGAGATCGCGCGGGCGTTCGCGGAGGCGGTGGGGGTGTGAGGACCGATCGCTTGCGGAGCGGGGACGGAATGTCTGATAAGCGGCTGTTTCCCGAAACCCGCTGACAACTAACGTTCGTTGAGGCATCAACGGGCGCGGGAGTCCCGCGGCGTCGATGCCCTTCCCTCTGTGCCGTCGACGGTTCAGTGGCCCGGTGACCGCCGGGGCGCCGCGTCGCCGTGCGGCGTCAGCGAACCGAGGAGCCTCGCGTGACCGAGTCCAAGAGCAGTCCGCTCACTTCCGAGCTCTACGAGTACATGATCGACCACAATCCGCCGCTCGACCCCGTACAGCGCGCCCTGGTCGAGACCACCCGCTCGCTGCTGCCCGAGAGCGCCCACCTCCAGGTCGCGGAGGAGCAGGCTCCGCTGCTCGCCTTCCTGGTCCGCCTGACCGGCGCCCGCGACATCCTGGAGATCGGCACCTTCACCGGCCTGTCCGCGCTCTCCATGGCCCAGGCGCTGCCCCCCGGCGGCAGACTGATCGCCCTCGACATCTCGGAGGAGTGGACGGCCCACGCCCGCGAGGCATGGGCCAAGGCCGGCGTCGCCGACCGCGTCGAACTGCGCCTGGGCGACGGCCTGGAGTCCGTCCGCGCCCTCCCCGCCGAGCCGCACCTCGACCTCGTCTTCCTCGACGCGGACAAGGAGCACTACGTCGACTACTGGGAGGAGGTCGTCCCCCGGCTGCGTCCCGGCGGCCTGATCGTGGCCGACAACGTCTTCTTCCACGGCGAGGTCGTCGACCCCGGGGCGTCGCCGGCGGGCGAGGGCGTCAAGGCGTTCAACGACCATGTGGCGGCGGACCGGCGGATGGAGGCGGTCATGCTCACGGTGGCGGACGGTCTGACGCTGGCGCGGAAGAGGAACGACTGACGCGGGCGGGTGCGCGGGTGCGCGGGCCGCGTCGGCCCGCGCGTCCTGCCGCGTACGGCCGCGGTCGCGCTCCGGTCTGCCGTGGTGTCCCGACGGTCAGCCGCAGCAGCCGCCCCCGCAGCACCCGCCGCCTCCTCCGCCCCCGCTTTCACGGGAGGGCCCGGACGACGCCCCGGCGGACGCCGCACCGGTCACCGCGACGGTGGAGAGCAACTTCACGCTGTCCACGTGCCCTTGAGGGCACATGGCCGGCGCGGACGACTGCGCCATGGGCCGGCGCAGCTCGAAGGTGGCACCACAGGCTTTGCAGCGGTATTCGTAGCGAGGCATGTCAGGCAGCATAACCAGAGGGCTTCGTAGGCGGACGGCTTCATGGCCGTCGGGCCTCACGACGAGGGGAGGTCCCCGACCGGAGGGCGTCCGGGGGGTGCCTCTATGTCTTTCGTCAAGCGAGGCGGGGGGTTCGGGGTTCGTAGAAGGTGCCGTCGCGGAGCATCGCGAAGAGCACGCTGATGCGGTGCCGAGCGAGGCGGAGAAGGGCCTGTGTGTGGGTCTTCCCTCTGGCCCGGCACTTGTCGTAGTAGGTGCGGGAGGAGTGGTCGTGCAGGGCGGCGAAGGCGGATAAGAACATCGCGCGTTTGAGCTGGCGGTTGCCGCCTCTGGGCGCGTGTTCGCCGTGGATCGAGGTGCCCGACTGCTTCGTGGCGGGGGCGAGGCCGGCGTAGGAGGCGAGGTGGGCGGCGGTGGGGAAGCTGGTGCCGTCGCCGACGGTGACCAGCAAGGTGGCGGCGGTCCTGACCGCGATCCCCGGCATCGAGGTCAGGACCTTTGAAAGAGGGTGGGCCTCCAGCAGGGTGCTGATCTGGGCTTCCAACGCCCGGCGCTGTTCGTGGACGGCGGCCAGGGAGCGGGCCAGGGACGGGAGCACGACGTCGAGGGTGCCGGTCCCGGGAACGACGACGGTTTGTTCGTCGAGTGCGTCGAAGACCTCGTTGATCAGCCGCTCGGCCATGCGCGGGGCCTTGGGTCGCACCAGCTCGACGAGCCTGCGGCGTCCGGCTTTCCGCAGGGCCTGCGGGGAGCCGTAGCGTTCGAGCAGCCAGGTGACGGCCTGGTGGTCGAGCCGGGGCCCGAGGACTCGTTCCAGGGACGGGTGGAACTGGGTGAGCAGGCCGCGGATCCGGTTGGAGGTGCGCGTGGCCTCGGCGGCGAGATCCTGGTCGAAACCCACCAGCACGGTGAGCTCGGCGGTGACCTCATCCGTCAGCTCCAGCGAGCGCAGGGTGTGCGCCATCGTGCGGGCGGCGTCCGCGATCACCGCGGCGTCCTTCGCGTCGGTCTTCGCCTCGCCCGGGTAGAGGTCGGCGATCCGCCGCATCGCGAGTCCGGGCAGGTAGGCGACCTTGCAGCCGGTGTCGCGGGCGACTGTCAGAGGAAGGGCTCCGATGGAGGCGGGCTGGTCCACGATCACCAGGACGGTGCCGAACTTCGCGGCGAGCTTGTCGAAGACGGCCCGCAGTCTGGGTTCGTTGTTGGGCAGTTGTTTGTCGAAGACTTTCTTGCCGGCCGGGGTGAGCCCGTGGCCGTGATGGGCGCTCTTGCCGACGTCCAGGCCGAGGAAGACGCCCACGTCTTCGGTGTCGATCACCGTGCCCCCACTCGTCGTTGCGGTGCCGGCCTGTGCGTCGGGGCCGTTCTCGCGCATCCACGTTATGCAGACCTGCCGCCCGCGAACGATCGGGCATTGCGCCTGATCAGGCGGTGGTCGGGCCTCTCATCAGCGTCTCCGACGGCACCCCTCGGGCCCGGTGACACCACCCCCCAGGTCATCGACTTCGACAGGGGGCAACAGTCATGCCGGGCCCGGAGGCCAGCGGCCCTCTTGCAGGACCAGGGAGAACATAACGGGGCGGGCCGCCGGGCCGCCGGGCCTCCGGATCGGCCGCGGCTTCGAGCGCCGCCGGCCAGCGGTCCGTGTGGCCGTTCGCACGTCCCGGGTTGCTGTCGGGGCTGCGCCGCCGCACGTCCCGCGTTGCTGTCCGGCCTGCGTTGCCGCACGTCCCGCGCCGCTGCACGTCCTGGCGCCGCCGTCCGTTCCGCGCTGCCGTCCGTTCCGCGCCGCTGCACGTCCCGCGTTGCTGTCGGGCCTGCGCCGCCCCACGTCCCGTGTTGCCGCACGTCCCGCGCCGCTGCACGCCCTGGCGCCGCCGTCCGTTCCGCGCTGCCGTTCGTCCCGCGCCGCTGCACACCCAAGGCGCCGACGGCCGTCCCGTGCCGACGTCCGTCCCGCACCGCTGGGGCAGCGGCCCGCGCTCCGTCCCGCGCCGTCGGTCAGCGGCCCGCGCCGCGTTCCTCGCGGATCGTCTGGACCACGGCCGCGACCGACTGCCGTACGGCCTCCGTCTCCGTCAGGAAGCGCCACCAGTCGGGGTGGCGGCCCTCCAGGCCGGCCACCGCGCGGTCCAGGCGGGCCACGGCCTCGTCCAGGGGCGCCGCGTGGCGGGGGTCCGGGGTGCTGCGGCCGGCCATGGCGAGGCGCTGGGCGTCGCGGATGGCGAACCGGGTGCGCTCGACCTCCTGTTGGCGGTCGGCGGAGACCTCGTCCAGGCGGCGGAGCCGGTCACCGGCGGCCGAGACGGACGCGTCGGTCGTCGTCAGGAGCGCGCGGACGGTCGACAGCAGGGCGGTGGCGTCCGGCCACCGCTGCTCGTCGCGGGCCGTGCGCGCCTCGGCGAGCTTGGCCTCCGCCCGCGCCACGGCCTGCCGGGCCTCCTCGGGCACCTGCTGGAGGTCCTGCCAGCAGGCGGCGCTGTAGCGCCGGCGCAGCTCGCTGAGGACCGGTGCCACCTGTGTGGCGCGAGTGGCGATCGCCTGGGCGCGGGTGCGCAGCGACACCAGCCGCTTGTCGATCTCGGCGGCGCGCTGCGGCAGTTGCGCGGCGGCCTCGCGGATCGCGTCCGCCTCGCGCAGGACCCGTTCCGCGCGGCCGATGGTCTCCGCCACGCCGTGCTGCCCGGCGCCCTGGTTGAGCTTGGTCAGCTCCGGGGAGAGCGCGGCGAGCCGGGCGGCCAGGTCGTCGGCCCGCAGCCCGGCGGCCCGGGTCGCGTCCAGGGCCTCGGTCGCCGCGAGCAGCGCCTGCCGGGCCCGTTCGACGGCGGGCGCCAGCCGGGCCAGCTCCGCCTCGGCGGCGGCCAGCAGCGGCCCGAGCCCCTGCGCGAACCGGTCCAGGTCCGCCTTGACGCGGACGAGCTCGTCCTTCGCCCGGTTCAGGTCGGTACGGGCCCGGGCGGCGGCGGAGGAGTCGAGGTCCTCGCGGTCCAGGTCGTGGGCGTCGACGGCGGTGATGTACGCGCCCGACACCTCGTCGATGCGGGCGCCCAGCGCCGCGAACTCCTGGGCGGCGCGCCGGCCGGCGGGCGAGGAGTCCACCGCGGCGATCGTCTCCAGGGAGATCCGCAGGTCCCGCTGGGCCGTGTCCAGCTCGTAGAACGCCGTGGCCGCGGCGTCCTTCGCGGCCTGCGCCTCGGCCCGCTGCGCGTCGCCCCGGCCCCAGCCCCAGCGCCGCGTCCCGCCGCCGGCGAACGCGGCCGGGGCCGCAGCGGCGGTGACGGTGACGGCGGCGGCGAGCAGGGGCAACGGGAGGAGGACGAGGGCGGCGGCGTCGCGCAGCGCGGAGCGGACGCGGGTGGCGGGGGCGTCGGGGGCGGCCGTGGGGGTGGCCGTGATGGCGTCGGCGGGTGCCGGCCCGGACCCCGCGGGCCCCTCCGAACCCTCGGGTATGGCAAGCCGACCGGCCGGTCGTACGGACTGCGCGAAGGTAGCCGTCACGTGCCCTCTGCCTCTCCCGTTGATCGCCCCAGGCCCGGAGGCCATTGTCCCACCCGCCGGGGACGATCACACAGGACGGTGGCCGCTCAGGTCGGGCGCCACCGCACGGGCTCGCTCCTCCGCCCGCCGACCTCCGTTCGCTTGCCTCCGCTCATGCCTCCGCTCATGCCTCCGCTCACTTCTCCGCCGTCCGCACGGTGACGTCGCCGCTCCTGCTGTGCGCGGCGACGACGTGCGGGCTCGCCCCGTCGCGGGGGACGCCGACGCGCGCACGGCCGAAGCGGCTGCTCGCGTCGACGCGGTACGAACCGGCGGGCACCCGCACCGTGACGTCGCCGTTCGTGCTCTCACCGCTCACCCGCTCGGGGACGCGGGCCGGCCGGACGGCGATGTCCCCGTTCTTGGAGCGGGCGGAGACGAGGCGGGAGGCTATGCCGTCCTCCGCGCGGAGGTCGCCGTTGTCGGAGCTCAGATCGAGCCGCCCGTCGGCGCCGTGGACGTCGATGTCGCCGTTCTTCGACTCGAGCCGCAGGTCTCCCTTGATCCCCCGGGAGGTGACCCCGCCGTTCTCGTCCTTGACGATCACCCGCACCCCGCGCGGGACCTCGACGCGGTGCTTCCCCTCGCAGTGGACGCTGATCCCGTCGCAGTTCTGCCGCAGCTTGAGGACGTCGCCCTTCTCCATCGCCCAGGTCGTCTTCACGGACCCGCCCACCGACCACCCGTCGAACCAGCGGGTCACCTTGACGTCCCGCCCGTCCCCCGGCACCAGTTCGATCTCCGAGTTGTCCGTGTCGACGGTCAGCGTCCGCCCGGTGATCGCGAACGTCTGCCGCTCCGGCTCCACCTCCGACAGGTCCACCGACCCGCACCCGGCGACCGTCATCCCGGCGACCACCACCCCGCCGGTGAGCAGAGCGAGGCGGGCGAGCCGGGTGGAACGGGCGAGTCGAACCATAGTGATCTCCGTGTCCTGCGTGACCTGAGTGCCGGCAACCCCGCGCGCCGCACGATGCACGCCACGCGCCCGGCCGGCCCCCCTGGACCCCACCCCGGCCCCGCCACGCTACGGCCCCCCACCCACCACCCGGCATCCCGCGCTCCGCCGGACCGGGGGTGGGGATAACCCCCGGGCCCGGGCCCCCGGCCGTACGGGTTTGCGGGGCGGCCACCGGGGACATGTAGGCTGTCCTTTCATTGCGGGCGCATAGCTCAGCGGTAGAGCGCCGCTCTTACAAAGCGGATGTCGGCGGTTCAAATCCGTCTGTGCCCACCGGCGCTGTCAGCGTCAACGGCATGAAGGCCCAGGTCGGAGCAGTCTCCGCTCTGGGCCTTTGTCGTTTCCTGCCGCTTGTGTACCGGGCTTCCCCGTCCTCGGGCGTCCTCAGGAGGGCGAGTCCGGGCTGTTGGTTCTCATGGTGTGGGCGATCCAGTGGGTGTAGGCGGGGGCGCTGGTGTAGAGGCCGGGGCCCTGGGTGCAGGGGACGTTCGGGGTGCCGGGGCACGAGGTGACGCCGATCAGTTGCCAGCGGCCGTGCCGGTCCCGGCGGATCTGCGGTCCGCCGGAGTCGCCGTGGCAGGCCATGGCCCGGGGGACGGTGCTGATGGTGCAGAGGCGGGTCCGGTCCGCGTAGCCGGGTGCGCATTCGGATGCGGCGCCCCGGCGGGCGTCCAGTTGCTGCAACCGGTCCGGGAACGCGTACTCGCCCTCGACGGTGGTGCCGAAGCCCAGGAGCCGGGTCGGTGTGCCGGGCGGCCCCGGCTGCCCGGCGATCTCGATGGGCCGTTCGGTGACCGGGCGGTCCAGGCGGATCAGCGCGATGTCGTTCCTGTTGGCGGCCTTGTCGTCGCCGTTCGCGTAGCCGGGGTGGACGAAGGTCCGGTCGATCCTGCGGACGGTGCCGCCGGACTTGCGGTGGCCGCTGCCGATGCGCACGGTGCCGGCCGGCTCGATGCCCTCGCCCCGTACGCAGTGGGCCGCCGTCAGCACCCACTGCCGGTCGATGAGCGACGCCCCGCAGTTCCCGTCGGTCAGGCCGGCCTCCGGGGCCGATATCGGAATGACCGCCATGAACGGGTAACGCTCCGTGGCGTCGGACCCGTTGACGATGGCTCCGGCGCCACCGGTCATGACGGTGGCGCAGGCCGCGGCGGCGAGAGCGCCGACGGCGGCGGTGCGGGCGGTACGGCGGCGCGACCGTTTGAGGCTGGACACAGAGGCTTCCCTATCTGGTTTCACCTGGTGGATCCGTGGTGATCCGTGTGTGTTCAGGCTCGCTGTCCGGGGCCTGGCCGAACCATGCGGGCAGCGGGCCGGTCGCGGGTGGGGCCGGCCCCCTCCGCGGCGGGGGAGGTCCGCAGGGGCCGGTGACCGTCTTCGTCCTCGGGCTCCGGCGCGGGGGTCTTGGCTAGGCTGAAGGGCATGCCTGCCGCCTCGGAGTCGTCGTGCCCCGCCGAGGAGATCAACCGCGCCATCCGCGCGTTCCTCGCCGACCGCGACCGTCCCCTGACCACGGCCGAGCGGCGGGTGTACGAGGAGTTGCGGGCCCGGTGGGTGGACGCGATACGGCGCCGCAGCGGGGTGGCCGGCGGTTCGTCGCACGGACCTCCGCGGTGAGCACCCCGCGTCCGGCGAGCCGTCGGGCCGGCTCCTCGCCGTCGCACGCCAGGACGATCCCCGCCCTCCCGTGCTTCGCCGGGCAGCCCTAGAAGGGTGACTCGTACGGTTTCGCCCGCACCCGGTCGTGGATGGCGCGCAGCCACGGCCGGCGGACGGCCGGCAGCCGGGCCAGGGTGGCGAGGAAGCTGTGCGGGTCCGGGCGGAAGGGGAGCCAGGGGTGCGGGGGCAGGGGGTCGTCGCGCAGGGCTTCGACGGGGAGGGTGCCGGGCGCCGGGACGAGCCGGCGGTTGTTCGAGAAGGCCAGGTACGTCCAGATGTCGGCGGGCAGGGGGACGGTCGCCGGTGTCGTGTCCGCGTGGTCGGGCGGGGGCGGGGGACAGGGCTCGCCTGTTCTCGGGTGCAGGGGGACCACGGCGATGTCGGCGCCGGGAGCGGGCAGGTCCGGGCCGGCCAACGCCACCCGCTTCACAGGGGCGTTGAGGGCGGGCGGTGGGAGGAAGGCGCCGAGTACGCGGCCGAACATGTCCGTGAGGAGGCCGCGAGGAAGGGCCACGGGGCCGCCGCCCGAAGCGGCCAGCAGGTGGGCCAGGGCGGCGCCGGCCGCTATCTCCCAGCAGGGGTCCCAGTTCCCGGTCGGGTGGACGGGCGGCGTGCCCGGTCGGTCGTACAGCGGGGTTGGCTCATCGGGCACCGGGTGGGCGGTCCCGGACGGGCGTCGGCGTACGGCGTGTTCGAGGAACCGGACCGCCCGCCACAGCGAGCAGTCGTCCTGGAGGGTCGCGACTTCCCGGCCGCAGCGCTCGCAGGCGAGGTTGGGCCCGTCCGCTCCCGTCAGCCCGCAGCAGTAGCCTTCGGTCCGTCCGGGGATGAGGGCGGTGCCCCGGCAGTCGCCCGGCGCGATGACGATCGCGCCGGCCGGTCCGTACGGCAGGGAGTGCACCGGCGCGTACACGCCCCGGGCCGCCGCCCGCTCCGGCCCCACCTCGTCCCAGAGCCGCCACGGCGGACCCGCCGGCTCGCGGTCCACGGCGTACGTACCGGACTCCATGAGCACGGGGAGCAGGTCGTGCCCGAAGGAGGAGCGGGCGTGGACGGGCAGCGCGACCCGCGACACGGGGGCGGTCAGCACGGCGTCGCACCCTGCGCAGACGAACACCTCGGACATGTACTTCTTTCCCTCCCGCGCCGGATTATGGCGGTTCGCCGGTTTGCCGGGCGACCGAATATCGACCGCGGGAGAGGCGACTGTGCCCGCACGCGTCCCGGGAACCGGGCCGTTTAGGGTCGGGGGATGGTTTTCGGAAGAGCGACGCGGGACGGGCGGGGAGGGGAGCCGCTGCCGTCGGTTCTCGACTGGCGGGGCGTCACCACGTTCACCGTCGGCGGGGTGGAACGGGAGCGTGCGAAGGGCGGCCGTACGGTGTTCGGGCCCAGGGCCGTCCGCGTGCCCCGGCGGGAGGGGGCGGGACGGATCTTCCCGCCGTGCGCACTGATCGCCGCCCCCGACCCGGACACCAGCGTGCTGTACGAGGACCGGGAGATGCTGCGCGTTCTGTGCACGGTCGTACGTGAGGGTGCTGACGGCCGGGCCGACGGTGGCGAACGGCGCTACGTGGTACGGGACGCGGCCGGGCGGGAGGTCGGGCGCGTCCGGCGGGTGCCGCCCGCGCGGAGGCTGTCGCGGCACACCTGGCGCGTCGAGCAGCCCGGGCGGCCCGAGATCGTCGGACGCAACAAGTGGGCCGCCCTCTCCCGGCAGGACGCCGCCGCCCACGCCGCCGGGAGGATCGTCGGCGGCGTCGTCGACTCGGTGCTCTCCCTCGGCGCCGAGGGCGGTGACGCGCCCCGCCGCGACCGGACCCTGCTCTGGACGGCCGGGGGTGAGGAGGTGATGCGGTCGGAGGGGGTCGACTTCCGCGTCAAGGCGCCGTGGGTCGAGCGGAGGTTGGCCTTCGCGGTGGCGGTCATCGGGGATCGGTGATCGGCGATCGTACCGGCGGGCGCTGGGCAGTGGCCGGTGGTTTGGTGGTCCATGCGGGCCGCGTGCCCGGCGTTATTCGGATGCGGTGGTTCCTGTGCGTTCGTAATCTGGGCGCATGTCCCACACCCGGACCGCAGGTCCCGCATGCCCCGAGGAGATCAACCACGCCATCCGCAGCTTCCTGGCCGCGCGCAGCAGCCGCGCGCTGACCGGCGACGAGCGGCAGGAGTACGCCCGACTGCGGACCGAGTGGCTCGCGGCCACCCGGGGGCGGGGGCGGTACTGCACGGCGGCGTGACGCGGAGGGGGCGGGTGAGGACCCCTGCGGGTATGCGGTCGGACCGCGGCACGCGGGGGTGGGTACGGCCGCTGTGCCGGTCCGCGTGCCCCGGTTGATGAGGATTTGATGAGCTTCATCTGAACTCTGCCTGGATCATGGGTCGTTTGTCAGTGGGCCCCCTTAGCCTGTCGGCATGTCCCCGGTCCCCTCCCGACAGCCCGTCCCTCAGCCCGCTCGCCAGTCCGCCCACCAGCCCGTCCGGCGGGCCTCGCGCGCTGAGGAGATCAACCGCGCCATCCGCGCCTTCCTGACCGAACGGCGGGGGCGCGCGCTCACCTCCACCGAGCGCCGGGAGTACGAGCGGATGCGCGCGGAGTGGCTGGCCGCCGGCCCGCTGCGGTGGCGGCGCGGGCGCTGAGCCCGGGCCCGGATCGCCGATCGCCGATCGCCCTGCGCGTGGATCACCCCGTCGTGGATCACCCCGTCATGGATCACCCGCGTGATCCCGTCGGCGCGACAGCCGCCGTCGCGGATGTGACCCTGGAACCGGTGCCTGGGAACCGGAATCGGCGGTGTCGGCGCGCGCGACGGTCTTCCCGGGCTTTCCCTCCTCCCTCGCCCCGGTCCTGCCGAAGCGCGGCGGGAGACGTGCGGCGAGAGGAGCCGGAAAGCGATGGCAGAGCCCAGTTGCAGGAATCCGGTAGGGCGAGCCTATCTCGGCGATGTCTTTATGCGACATCCCTTGACGACGCAGAACCAGGAGGAACTCGAAATCCTGGCGAAGGCGCGTTCCATGC
This sequence comes from Streptomyces mobaraensis NBRC 13819 = DSM 40847, assembly GCF_017916255.1. Taxonomy (NCBI): domain Bacteria; kingdom Bacillati; phylum Actinomycetota; class Actinomycetes; order Kitasatosporales; family Streptomycetaceae; genus Streptomyces; species Streptomyces mobaraensis. The sequence goes on along the minus strand of NZ_CP072827.1, from coordinate 2,337,012 downwards.
TGGAGCGGAACCTGCCCAGCCTGAAGAGGAAGGTCAAGGACGGGGAAAAGGAGATCTGCCCGGTCGGGTTCTCCCTGAACGACGTGCGGTACGAGGGATTTCCGGCCGGGCAGGACACGGCGCGCCAACGCGGCTGGCGGGCCTACCTCAATCTGGGCGTGCCGCTCGTCGAAGAGGAGAGCGGTATCGAGCAGCCTCCCCCCGACGTGATCTCCAAGCAGACGTATGTCAACGCCACCGACCCCGTCAAGTTCACCGCGACGGACACGGTCGAATTCTCGATCTCGAACACCATCAGCTGGTCGCTCCAAGGGACCGTGCAGCTGACCTTCGGAGCGAAGACCTCCGCGGCGGTGCAGGCGCAGTTGCAGAAGAGCATGGCGTTGAACAAGTCCGTGAAGTCCACGCTGAAGAACAGCAAGGACAACATCGGCGTCGACAACGAGACCCAGAGCCAGGGGACGAGCACGACGACGGCGTCGGGCTCCGCCACCGGCACCGGGGAACTGTCGGCGCAGTTGATGCTCGGGATCACAGCTTCCGTGAGCGGTTCGCTGACCACCGCCTGGAAACACACCTCGTCGGTCACCGTGCCGGTGGGCAGCCGGGTGGACGTCGTGGCCACGACGCGGCGCCAGGTCAGGAGGTTCTCCTACGACATCCCCGTCACCTTCGGCGGCCTGGTCGCCCTGTATTACGAGCAGCCGGTGCAGGTCAGGTGCGCTCCGCCGCAGACGCAGAACGAATACTGCCAGGTCATCGCGTGGCCGCTGGGCGAAGTGGCCGACGGGAAGGACAACTTCGACATGTCCGATCCGGGGCGGAGGTTTCTGCAGAAGGGGCTGGCGGAAATCGTCGCCGCCGTCGGGCTGGAGTGGTGCAAGGGCCTCGCCCTGGACGCCGCCGGCGGCCGGATCTACGTCAGCAACCAGCAGGGCCGGTTGTGGCGGATCACCAAAAGCGCGACCGAGGCCCTGGGCGGCGTCGGCAAGGTGGTCCCGCCGCCCGGGACATGAGGGCGCCGGGGCCGCCCGCTCCTACGAGGGCGTCAGGGCCGACCGCTCTTACGAGGCCGCCTCCCGCCGGCTCGTACACCCACGTCGCAGCGCCCGACGCGGCCGGAACCAGGGCGCGTTCGTAACCGTCCCACCTCGTAGCCGTCCGCCGCTCCGGCCGTCCCGCCGCCGGAGGATCGTCCCGCAGGCCCGCCCCGCCGCCGGAGGCCGTCCCTCCTCAGGAGCCCGCCCGTGGCAGAACCCGCCCTCCCCGCCGAGCTGATCGCCGTCCGGCACGGCCAGAGCACGGCCAACGTGCTCTTCGACCGGGCCCGCGCCACCGGTACGCCCGCCGTGCTGCCGCCCGGTGCCGACCCCCTCGTACCGCTGACCGCGCTCGGTCGCGAGCAGGCGGCCGGGCTCGGCCGGTGGCTGGCCCGGGCGGTCCCGGACGCCGTCGTCGTCTCCCCGTACGTCCGGGCCCGGCAGACGTGGGCGGCGATGGCGGACGCGGCCGGACGGCTCGGCTGCCGGCCGCCCCTGCCCCCGCCGGTCCTCGACGAGCGGCTGCGCGACCGGGAGATGGGCGTCTTCGAGGGACACGACGCCAACGCGATCCGCGCCCGCGACCCGGGTGAGGCGCTGCGCCGCGAACGGGCCGGCGAGTGGACGTACCGGCCGCCCGGCGGCGAGTCGCTGTCCGACGTCGCCGCCCGCGTCCGCGCCCTGCTGCGCGACCCCGCCGCCGTCCCGCCCGGGCGGCGGGTGCTGCTCGTGGCGCACGACGCGGTCGTGGTGGCGCTGCGCCACGTGCTCGGCGGCGAGACGCCCGCTCAGCCGTGGCCGGTGCCGAACGCCTCGGTGTCGCGGTGGGTCGCCGACGGTGGCTCCGGGCTGCGGCGGGTGGAGTTCGGGGTGCGCCCGGTGGGCTGAGCGGGGGCTCGTATCGGGCCCGTTCTCCTGTCCGGCTCAGCGCTCTGCGCGTCCGCACAGCGCGTCGTCGGCCAGCTTTCGTGCCGCCTTGTTGAGACGGACGAGGTCGGGGGTGCCGCCGTCGCTGGTGATGGAGACGGCGACGGAGCGGCGGCCATCCGGGGTCACGCCGGTGCGGGTGTACGAGCCGAAGCCGTCGCCCTCGTGGTGCCAGTAGCCGCCGCCGCAGCTGAGCGGGGTCCAGCGCACGCCCAGCCCGTACCCGCCGTCGGGCCACTGCGCGAGGTCGTCCGTGTCACCGGTCCGTGCCACCGTCCGCCGCATCTCCCGCAGTTGGGCGGGCGGCAGGAGTTTGCCGCCGGCCAGGGCGCGGAAGAAGGTGCGGAGGTCGGCGGTGGTGCTGACCACTCCGGAGTCGGCCGTGTGCTGGATGCTGTGGTCGGTGACGTCCGTCACCTTGCCGTCGGGGGTGCGGAGGGTGACGCGGGCGTGCGGGCCGGGGAGGTACGGGTTGGCGCCCGGTACGGACGTGTCGCGCAGGCCCAGCGGGGCGATGATGCGGTGCTCGACCTGCTCGCGCCAGCCCAGGCCGCCCGCCTTCTCGGCGATCATGCCGGCGAGGAGGTAGTTGGTGTTGGAGTACGCCCAGCGCGGGTGCGCGTGGTCCGGGGTGAAGAGCGGCCGGTGGCGCATGGCGACGGCCACCCACTGCGCGGCGGGCGTCGTGTCGTAGCGGATCTTGTCGAAGCCCTCGGCGAGGGCCCGTCCGAGCTCCGGGTCCCTGACGTAGTCGAACAGCCCGCTCGTCTGCCGGAGCAGATCGCGTACGGTGATCCGCGAACCGTCGTTGCCCTGGCCTTTGACGACGCCGGGGAGCCACTTCTCGACGGTGTCGTCGAGCGACAGCTTGCCCTCGGCCGCCAGTTGGAGGACGACGACGGAGGTGAACGTCTTCGTGGTGCTCGCGATCCGGAAGCGGGCGTCCCAGGGCGTCGGCGCCGAGCCGCCGCCCGCGCGCGACCGGAGCACGCCGCGGCCCGTGTCCACCTCGGCGAGTACCCGGACGTCGCCGCCCGCCGACCGGAGGGCGCGAACGTCCTTGTCCAGCGTCCTCGTCTGTCCCTCGAGGCCGTTGGGGGCGGCGGCCTGTGACGGCGTGGCCGGGGTGAGGCCCGTCAGCAGGGCCGCCACCGCGGCGACCGCGCCACCGGCCAGGACGGCCCTGCCGCTCCGCCGGTTCGGTCGCCGATCGCGTCCGCGCACCCGCATGGTCCGTTCTCCTCGCACTCGCGTTGTCTTGTCGTACCGATCTCATCACCGGGGTTCCGGGCGGACCATGGGCCTGGACACCGGGGGCGGGGTGTACCTGGCACCACCCTCCCCGGGCGCCGCCGTCGTCGTGGAGAGGTGGACATACGGGTGAACGCGTGGGGTACGGGTGACCTCGGCCGCACCCGTGACCCCGTACGTACCACGACTGTTGGTTGCACGAGCGGCTGTTGGCTGCACGAGGCAAGGCCGGCGGGGGCACCGGCGGAAGGGGAGGAAACCGGCATGGCCAGGCGCATCACCGGCTCGGACCGGGTGATCATGGCGCGTTTCACGGCCCAGTGGCCGGACGCCCGGTGTGTGCTGGCGTACGCCAGGCACGGGTCGATGGCGGTGGTGGCCACCGTGCCGGTGCCGGGCACGTCCCCGGCCGCGGCCTCGCTGTGGGAGCTCGCGGCCCGCCACCTCCCGCCCAGCACCGCCAACGAGACCGACGCCTACGGGAGGTGGCTGCTCGGCGCGGGCTGGAGCATGAGCGTCATGCCGCCGGTCGACGGGCTCGTCGCGCACGGCGAGCCCTGGACGCTGGAGGTCGCGCGGAGCGCCGTCCTCAAGGAACCGGCGTACGGGTCGGACGGGGTGCACGTGGGGCGGTTGACGTTCGAGAGCCCTCGGATGATGGAGCGGGCGGAGGCGCTGCTTCTCGGGTGAGGGGAGAGAAGGGGATGCGGTGAGGGGGCGGGCGGTGGCGGTGAGGACATCCGCCATCGCCCGCCCGGTCCGGCCTGCCGGGGGGACCGCCGTTCCCCGGGCGGGCGCGGACGCTTCGTGGGCCGCCGTGCGGCAAGTGCCGGTGCGCGACCGGGCGTTGTCCAGGTCACCGCGACGTTCCCGGGGCGCGGTCGGGACCGCGCCGAACGAGTCGCCGCCTGCCGTCACATGTGACCGGATCCGCTCTTGTCGTTGGTCCAGGCGACATGGGAGGTGCTCCTCGTGTCCGAGGCTCCGTGTGTCCGAGGCTCCTTGTGTCCGGGGCTCCCCGGGCCCGGGGTTCCTCGCGTCCGGGGCTCTTCGCGTCCCGGGCTCCTCACGTCCGGGCGGGTGGTCGGGTCCGCCCGAGTGAAGGGGAACTGCCCACCGCCGGGCGTCCCCATCCGGGAATCCGCCCGGACTCACCCGGGCGGCCTCAGGCGGAGAGGTGCCGGTGTTCCTGTGTGGCTCCGGTGGGTGACAGCCGGACGGCCGGCGCGCGGAGGACGGTGTGCGGCGGGGGCGGAGCGGGGGGCGCGGGAGACGTGTGATCCGCAGGGGGCACGGGGGAGGGGGCGTGCGGGGCGCCGTACGCCCCCGGCGGCCGGATCTCGCCACGTCGCTCACGCCACGCGCGGTACGCCGCGCTGCCGCGCGCCAACTCCTCGTACGCGTACGCCACATCCTCGTACAGTGCGTCGATCTCGGTGATGGACAGGGCGCCCGTCCGTGACACGAGGGACAGCCGGGCCGTGAGCGGGTCCCCGAGGAGCGGGCGGACGACCGTGCCGTCCGTCGGCTCGGCGGTGGGCTGGCAGAGGCGGACGGCCTCGCCGGAGGCGACGAGGTCGGCGGCGGTGGCGGTGTCGCGGACCTGGAGCAGCCGCGGGTTGAGGCCGGCCGTCGAGAGGGCGCGGCGGAGGGCGGCGCAGTCGTGGTCGGCGGTCGGATCGACGATCCAGGAGTCGTCGGCCAGTTCGGGCAGCGCCACGCAGCCGAGCGCGGCGACGGGATGTCCGGCGGCCAGCGCGACGAACCGGGGCTCGCAGTCGACGACGACGCGCCGCTCCAGTCCGGGCGGCAGGTGCAGCGGGAAGCCGGCCGGCTCCTGGACGAGGGCGACGTCGAGCTGGTTGGTGGCGAGCAGCTGGATCAGCGCGGCCGACGAGACCTCTATGTGGATCGTGGTGTCCCTGCCCGGCAGCCGGCGGTGGACGCGGCGCAGCCAGGCGGCCACGGTCGGGCCGCCCACGCTGCCGAGGCGCAGGCACAGGCCGCCCATGCCGCAGGCGGCGTCCCGCGCGGCCATCACCAGGGCGGTCATCTCGGCCACGATCGGGCGGGCGCGGGACAGCACGGAATGGCCGAGGGGCGTGGGGCGGCTGCCCGTCTGCCCGCGGGTGAACAGCACCCCGCCGATCGCTCCCTCGATGCGCCTGAGCTGGGTGGTGAGCGAGGGCTGGGTCATGCCCAGCTGTAATGCGGCCTTCCGTACGCTCCCGGTGTCGGCTATGGCGCACAGCGCACGGAGGTGCCTGACCTCAAGCTCCACGGTCCGGAGCATAACCGCGCCCCCTTGGCCACACCAGGCACATTCTCGGGCAGGTCTGTGAACGGCTCGTCAACCGCGCGTCGGTGCGGGGGTGGTGGTGTGGAGGCGCGATGGGTGGTGCGGATGGTGTGCGAAGGGCTTTTGATACGCCGGGGGTTGAAGCGGAACGGTGTGTTCGGGAGGGCCCGCGGTGAGGCGGGAGACCGGGCGGGGCTCGGACGAGCCACCGGGCGTGACGTGGGCGAGTGACCGGTCGGGCGGTCGGGAGCGGCCGGGGTGATTGGCCGGAGCTATCGCGGGTTGGCATCATCCCGGCCGCCGATGGCTCGGCAGACACTCTGCGGGACCAGACACTTCACCGGTCCGTCACCCGGCCGTGCGTCCCACCCGCGCGGCCGGCGGCGTACCGCAGGAAATGGAGTCCCCCACATGAACCACTCCATGCAGCGTTCCCTCAAGCGCTCCACACAGCGCTCGGCCCTGGTCGCCGCGGCGACCCTCGGGCTCGCCCTCGCCGCCGCCACGGCGGCCGTCCCGGCGACCGCGGCCACCCCGGCGTCCCAGGCCGGGCAGGGCATGACGAGATCGTCGTACGTCGGCTCGGCCCAGGAAGAAGCCAACAACAAGGCGTTCTTCGAGGCCGTCATGAAGTCGGCGAAGGCCAAGCAGGCGGCGTCGCCCGGGCTGCGCACGGTCACGGTGACGTATGACGCCCGCCAGGCGCCCAGCTTCGCGAACCAGATAGCGCAGAGCGCGCAGATATGGAACAGCTCCGTCCGGAACGTCCGCCTCCAGGCGGGCTCCAACGCGGACTTCCGGTACTACGAGGGCAACGACTCGCGCGGCTCGTACGCGAGCACCGACGGCCACGGCCGCGGGTACGTCTTCCTCGACTACCAGCAGAACCAGCAGTACGACTCGGTGCGCGTCACCGCCCATGAGACCGGCCACGTCCTCGGCTTGCCGGACCACTACTCGGGCCCGTGCAGCGAGCTGATGTCCGGCGGCGGCCCCGGCCCGTCCTGCACCAACCGCTACCCGAACGCCAACGAGCGCAGCCGGGTGGACTCGCTGTGGCGCAACGGGCTGAGCGCGTTCGACAAGCAGGGCGCGCTGAAGAAGATCTACTGACGGGCCGTTCGACAGACGGCGCGGAACGCCGAACGGCCCGGTCCCCGGCGGGGGACCGGGCCGTTCGATTCCGTCCGGTACGGGGATCGTCGCCCCGGGCGTAAGCCGTGTCGGCCGTCAGCCCTCAGCCGGCTTCCGCCGCCGCCGCTTCCGGCTCGTGCGGGCGGCGGACGAGGAAGGCCGCGCCCGCGCCGGCGAGGAACAGGGCGAAGACGGAGACGGCCGTGCCGATCCACGTCGCACCGAGCCACTGACCCCCGAAGTACCCCAGGAACACGCTGTACAGCGCCCAGGTCACGCCCGCGAGGGCGGACCAGGGCAGGAACTCCCGGACCCTGCGGTGCATGACGCCCGCGCCCAGGCTGACCACCGAGCGGCCGGCGGGGGCGAACCGGGCGACGACGACCAGCGCGCCGCCGCCGCGCAGCAGCGCGGTGCCGAGGCGTTCCTGGGCGGCCGTGAGGCGGCGCGAGCGGGCGATGGCGCGGTCGAAGCGGTCACCGCCGCGCCAGGCGACGCGGTAGGCGACCAGGTCGCCGACGACCGAGGCCGTCGCGGCGCACGCCACCAGGGCGAACATCTCGGGAAGGGCCGTATGGCCGTGGGTGCCCACGGCGGAGCCGGCCGCCGCGGTCGCCGCGGTGATCACGAGCACCCCGCTCGGCAGCACCGGCAGGAAGACGTCGAGCAGCACCGATACGGCGACGATCACGTATATCCATGGGGTGTCGGCCAACGCCCCCAGCTGATCCAACACGTCCGATCTCCTGTTACGGTCCCCCGCCGCGATGTCGCAGGGGAGCGGCAGGAGCGGCCTTCACAACCGTACAGAGTACGCCTGGGACTCCTGAGGCAAGTGAAGGGGGGCGCGCGATGTAGTACGTATCACGTACGTATCGCGCGCCCCCCGACGGGGTCTCCGGGTGCTCAGCGGCGCCGGATGCTCAGCGGCGGGAGTACAGCCGGCTGACGGCGATGGCGCCCGGCCCGGTGAAGACGAGCAGCAGGAACGCCCAGCAGAACATCGCCGCGGCCTCGCCGCCGTTCTGGATGGGCCAGAGCGCCACCTTCTGGTGCATGTCGAAGTAGGCGTACGCCATGGAGCCGGAGGCGATCAGCGCCGCGCCGCGGGTGCCGATGCCGAGCATCACCAGGACACCGCAGACGAGCTGGATGACGGCCGCGTACCAGCCGGGCCAGGTGCCGGCCTCGATGGTGCCGCCGTGGGTGCCGGCCGCGCCGCCGAGGACGCCGAAGAGCGAGGCCGCGCCGTGGCAGGCGAACAGCAGGCCGACGACGATCCGGAACAGCGAGAGGACGTACGGCAGGGCCGCGTCCAGGCGCTCCGTGAGCGGTGCGGAGCCACGGGACGCGGGGGCCGACTGGGGGGCGGCCTGAGTGGGTGTGGGGGGCATGGGACTGCTCCTCGTGTCGGGGGACGGATACGACGAGAGGTCCAAAGGTTAGGTACCCCTAACGATACTTGCAAGTTCAAGTTCTTATTTCGCTTCGAGCGCGTCGGTCGTGCGCCGGCCGCACGGTCCCCCTCCTGACAGCGTGCGACTTCCGGCGCGCCGCGGAAAGTGGAACGCGAGCTCGATCCGGCCGGCGCGGACACCATGGCTCGTCCGGCTCGTCCCACCCGCCCCCGCGGAAGCAGGGGGCGACGGCAGGCACTCCCGTCCCGTACCCTGAGGGGAGCAGAAGGGGAGTAGCTCTTCGCCGGACCGTCGACATACTGCTGGGCCCCAGGCCCGGCCGGCGCCCGGAGGCCGTACCCGCGGGGTGCCGGCCAGCGAGACCTTCGGCCGCAGTGTCCATGACGCTGCCGTGCCGAAGCGACCCCTGAATCCCCCGGAGCTCAGGGCGGGCCCCTTTCGGTGCGGCGGCCCCACCGAAGAGGAAATCCGTGATCAGCCTCACCGTCACCGCTCTGGTCTTCGGCGTGATCTTCCTGGCCGAGCTGCCGGACAAGACCGCCCTGGCCTCGCTCATGCTCGGCACCCGTTACCGCGCCTCGTACGTCTTCGCGGGCGTCGCCGCCGCCTTCGTCGTCCACGTCGCCCTGGCGATCGCCGCCGGCAGCCTGCTCACCCTGCTCCCGCACCGTCTGCTCCAGGCGATCGTCGGCGCGGCCTTCCTGATCGGTGCGGCGATGCTGCTGTTCCAGAAGGAGGAGGACGAGGAGGAGATCAGGAAGCCCGCCGACCAGTCCTTCTGGAAGGTGTCCGGCGCGGGCTTCATGCTCATCCTCGTCGCCGAGTTCGGCGACCTCACCCAGATCATGACCGCCAACCTCGCGGCCCGCTACGACGACCCGGTCTCGGTCGGCCTCGGCGCGGTCCTGGGCCTGTGGGCCGTGGCGGCCCTGGGCATCGTGGGCGGCCGGACCCTGATGCGGTACGTGCCCCTGACGCTGATCACTCGCATCGCGGCGCTGGTCATGCTGGCGCTGGCCGGATTCAGCCTGTACGAGGCGGTGGCGGGGTAAGGCCGGTCCCGCCCCGTGCCTGCCGCCCGCCCTCACGGCCGCCGCTCGGCGCTCCAGCGGTTCGCTTCCCGTACCCGCCTGAGCAGATCCGCGCGGCGGGCAGAGGCGGGGTCGTACGGAGCGACCGTCATGGCGCCTCGACAGCGGGCGGTCGGCCCGAACAGCTGCGTGGGCTGCGGGAGTTCAAGGGCGAGGGCGAGCGCCCGGTAGTCGTCCACCCTGCGCGTGCCGCACGCGCCGCAGGTCCGCATGCCGTCCGCCGCCGTCCAGCCGGCGGCGGGGTGCGGGCACTTGAGAGGTGGCGTCGGGGCGAGGGGCCTGCTCATGCGGGTTCCGGTAGGGAGCGGTCCGGTCCCCGGGCGGCTCCGCGACGCCGTTGCCGGACGCTCGGGAGGTGCGAACAGGGACAATCCGCGCCGGAATTGAGCGCGGTGTACTTGAGGAGGGACTTCCGTCCCGAAGGTCTTTTCGCGCACGCGTGGACCCCTTGTCCAGATGCATCGGAACGCCCGGAGAGGAATCTCTAGAGACCACATCAGTGAAGCGCTTTCCTCTAGAGATGTCAATCGCCGTGCCACGAAAGGGAAGCCGTGCTCCGAAAGGGAAAGCGGGCAGACTTCTCTTTCTCGAAGTCGCCGGGCCCGGCCCTCTACGCTGTCCGGTGGAGAAAGAGGTGATCACCCCATGGCCGATCAGGGCGCCCGCCGCCTGCCCAAGTACCAGCGCATCGCAGCCGCGCTGCGGCAGGCCATCCAGGACGGCGAATACGGGCCGGGTGACCGGTTGCCGGGCGAGAACGACCTGATGGCCGCCTATCAGGTCGCGCGCATGACGGCACGGCAGGCCCTCGGGGTGCTGCAGACCGAGGGCATCGTGGAGGCCCGGAAGGGCGCGGGCGTCTTCGTCCGCTCGTACCGTCCGATCCGGCGGAGGGGCGTTCCGCGCCTCAGTTCCGCGAGCTGGGGGTCCGGCCGGTCCATATGGTCCGGGGACATCGAGGACCGCACGCTCGTCGTCGACCGGCTCGAGGTCGCAGAGCGTCCGGCTCCCGGGCCCGTGGCCGAACTGCTGGGGGTGCCGGAGGGCGAGCCCGTCCGGGTCCGCAGTCGCCGGTACGTCCTCGACGGCAAGCCGGTGCTCTTCTCGGTCTCGTACCTTCCGGCGGAACTGGTGGCCGGTACCTCCATCGAGAGCGAGGACACCGGGCCCGGCGGCACGTACGCCCGTCTCACGGAACTCGGCCATCGGCCGGTCAGGTTCAGGGAGGAGATCCGCAGCCGTATGCCCTCCGGCGAGGAGGCGGAGCGTCTCGATCTCGCGCCCGGCACCCCGGTGGTCCTGATCTGCCGGACCGCGTTCACCGCGGAGGGGAGGGCCGTCGAGGTCAACGAGATGACGCTCGATTCCGCCTCCTACGTCCTCGAGTACGAATTCGAAGGGTAGGCCGACTTCTCGGGCGCCTCTCCTTGCCCTCGGCGGTGGTCGTCCGCTCCGCCTCGCGCGGACGGGCGGGCGCGCCGCACCTGGGACGATGGACGTATGCCCGAGGAGTCGAAGCTGATGACGAGCCGGTGGCCCCTCGTGCCGTCAGGGGCCACCGACTGGCTGCTGGAACTGTGCGGCGACGGCATCACCGGATTCATGCCCCCGGCGATGCCCGACGCGGCGTGGGTGCTCAACGCCATGTACGAGCACGAGCGAGGGCCGGTCGAGATGTCGTACCACGAGTACCACCTGGCACATCTGGCCGAGGAGAGCGATCCGTCCGCCGTTGTCGCGGGCATCGAGCTCGAGGTGATGGGCACCCTCACGGGAGGAGGGCTGGGCCGCGCCCGCCACCCCGGCCCCGGGTGGCGGCGGCTGCGCTGGGCCGAGCTCGCCCGGCGGACCGGCGACCCGGTCGTCCCCGACGGGCTGCTGCCTTCCCTGAGTTGCTTCCCGTCGGCCAAGAAGAACGGCAGCCGGCCGCTGAGCGTGGTCCCGCCCACCGAGGGGAGCCTGGACCGCGAGACCTGGAACCGGTTGACCACCGTCCTCGCCCGGCACAGTCCCGCGGGCCGGGACACCCGCTGCCTGGCCTACTACAACCCGCTGACGCTCGGAGCCGCCGACTTCGACAACCTCCATGTGCGGGCGGGCCGGCTCGGCGACGCCGAGACCCTCTACGACCACTCCGAGGCCGACTTCAGCCCCTCCAACCTCTGGGCGGAGGATCGTTCATGGGTCCTGTGCACCGACTACGACCTGTGGGCCACCAAGGTGGCCGGGCCCCCGTCGCTCATCGACGCGCTGCTGAACGACCGTGAGATCGAGGCGGTGCGGCTTCCCTGGGCGCACTGACGGCCGGGCTTGCGGGGCGGTGGGCCGGGCGGTGAGACGCGGGTCACTCGGCAGGCCGTCACAACGCGGCGGGGTGTTCCGTCTCAGAGGTGACAGCGGAACAGCGATGTGACTCGGGAGTCCCCATGAACGCGCGTCTCAACCTTCTCGGCGACCCGCAGGCCGCCGAGGTCGTGAAGCACCTCGTCGCGGCGGGCAAGGTCGTGACGGATTCGGGGCTGCCGACCGCCACGCAGGAGCTGGTGAAGATCCGTGCCAGCCAGATCAACGGCTGCGGCTTCTGCCTCGACATGCACGTCAAGGAGGCCGCCCACGCGGGGGAGACCGCGACCCGGCTGCACCTGGTCGCGGCCTGGCGGGAGGCCACGGTCTTCACCGACGCCGAGCGGGCCGCCCTGGAGCTGGCGGAGCAGGGCACCCGCATCGCCGACGCGGCCGGCGGGGTGCCCGACGAGGTGTGGGCGAACGCCGCCAAGCACTACGACGAGCGACAGCTCGCCGGGTTGGTGTTCCTCATCGGCCTCATCAACGCCTTCAACCGCATGAATGTGATCATTCAGCAGCCTGCCGGGGGCTATCGGCCGGGGCAGTTCGCCTGACCGGCTCGGGCGGTTCGCCTGACCGGCCCGGATGGTTCGCCTGACCGGCTCGGGCGGTTCGATCGACCGGCTCGGATCCCGCGCCTGACCGTACGGGCCGACTCGCCTGACCGGCCGGGTTCATTCGTCCGACCGGCCGGGTTCATTCTTCCGACCTGCCGGGTCGGGCGTCCGGGCCGGTCGAGTCGGTTCGCCTGACCGGTCGGGCCGGTTCGTCGGTCGGGCCCGGGCCGCGCGGCCCGGGCGTCAGCGGTCGGTGCCGGCCGCGAGGTGGAGGGTCAGGCCGCCGTCCGCCGTGGCCTCCACGCGGACCTCGGTGAGGTCCAGGACGTGCGCGTCGGGGGCGTGCGCCGCCGCGCGGGGGCCCACGCCGACCACCCGCATGCCGGCCGCCCGGCCGGCGGCGATGCCCGCGCCCGAGTCCTCGAAGACGACGCACTCGTGCGGGGCGAAGCCCAGCTCGGCGGCGGCCTTGAGGAAGCCCTCCGGATCGGGCTTGCTGGCGCCGACGCTCTCGGCGGTGACGCGGACGGCGGGCATCGGCAGCCCGGCGGCGGCCATGCGGGCCTCGGCGAGGGGCCGGTCCGCGGAGGTGACGAGGGCGTGCGGGAGCCCGGCGAGGGCGCTCATGAAGGCGGGGGCGCCGGCGACGGGGACCACGCCGTCCATGTCGGCGGTCTCGGCCTCCAGCATGCGCCGGTTGTCCTCGTGGTTGAGCTCCATGGGGCGGTCGGGGAGCAGGACGGCCATGGTGGCCCAGCCCTGGCGGCCGTGGACCACCTTCAGGGCCTCGTCCGCGTCCAGTCCGTGCTCCTCGGCCCAGCGGCGCCAGCAGCGCTCGACGACCGCGTCGGAGTTGACGATGGTGCCGTCCATGTCGAGGAGTACGGCCTTGATCGCACCAATGGACTCGGACCTGGGCATGCTGCACTCCTGCGGGGGGTGGGGCGGGCGTCACCGGGCTCGCCCCCGGGCGAGCGGCTCCGCTTTGTTCCTCCACGATACAAAACAGGGAAGGGTGCGCCAAGGGCGCGCCTCAGCCGTGCCCGCGGCCGCTCGGACGCGCGGTCCCACGCGTGTGCGGTGGCGGCGGTGGTACGCGACCACGACCGTGGCGGTGAGCGGGCCCCAGGCGAGCAGTGGCGCGTAGCAGAGCCGCATCAGGAGGAGCCAGGGGCCGCGCGGGTCGGCCTCGCCGGCCATGCCCATGAGGAGTTGCGCGGCCGGCAGCACCGTGAAGACCAGTGTCAGCAGCGCGGCGCCCGTGCCCGCGACGGCCGCCACCACGGCCGGGCGTACCGCGCGTCCGCCGAACACCGGCACCCACCGCGGTACGCGTTCGCCCCACAGGCGCGTCAGTCCGACGGTGAGGAGCGCGACCACCTCGGCCAGCAGGCTCAGCCCCAGCAGCGTGGGGGTGCCCCAGCCGGGCACCTGGAGCCGGTCGCGCAGGACGTCGGCGTCGTAGCCGACGGGGACCCCCACGGCCAGTGCCACCCGCCACAGGCTCGACGGCAGCACGCAGAGCGCGGCGGCCCGGGCGGCGCGTACGGCCCGGCGGGACGCCGGCGGGGCGGCGGGCCGCGCGGGAGCGGACGGGGAGAGTGGGGCGAGCGGGGTGGACGGGGTGCGACCGGGGGCGGGGGGCGCGGTGAGGGGCATGGGCCCATGCTGTTCCGCGGGCGGGGAGCGGCGGCTCCTCCCGGGGAAGGGTCCGGCTCCGCCGGGAGGATGAAGACGGCGCTCGGGCGGGGGAGAGGGCCATGACGGCGGGGTGGAAGTCGCTGGTCGCGGGGGTGCGGGCTGTGCTTGCATGCCGCGATGGAGAGCGAGAGCGGATCCCGCGTGGACGTCCCGGCGCGCGTTCGTGTGCGGCGGCGGACGGACCGCGACCTCGGCGCGTGCGTGCGGGTGCTGGCGGAGACCCATGAGCGCGATGGCTATCCGGTGAACTGGCCTGAGGCTCCCGGGACTTGGCTGACTCCCGCGTCGCTCGTCGCCTCGTGGGTGGCGGAGTCGGACGGGCGCGTCGTCGGGCATGTCGGGCTGTCCCGGAGCGGTGCGGGGGACGCGGCGCCCGGGGTGTGGAGCGCTCGTACGGGGGTGGGTGCCGACGCGACCGCCGTGGTCGGCCGGTTGTTCGTCGCTCCGTCGGCGCGCGGTCGCGGGATCGGGGCGCTGTTGATGGCACGGGCGGTCGCGGAGGCGCGGGAGCGCGGCGCGCATCCGGTACTCGACGTGGTGGCCTCCGACGTCGCGGCGGCGGCGTTGTACGAGCGGCTCGGCTGGCGGCTGCTCGCCACCGTCGAACAGGAATGGGGGCCGGGGCGGAAGGTGGCCGTTCGGTGTTACGCGGCGGGGAGTTGACGAAGGGGCCCTCCCGCGTCGGCCGCGAAGGCGCCCGCCGCACCCCCGCCGACTGGTGGCCCTTACATCGTTCGCGCGGCTGACGCCCCGTCACCTGGTATGCCCCGTAAGGGACGTGCCCTCCTCCCCCGGGGCGATGTCCACCCCCCAAGGGATTTCTACCGTGACGAACATGACGAACATGTCGAAGAATCCCGCAGGTCATTCCACGCGTCGGCCCGCGCGTCATCCCGCACGTCGTCCCGTTCGCAACAGGCGTGGCCGCGTGGGCGCGGTCGCCGCCGCGGCCGTGCTCGGCGCGCTCGGCGCCTCCCAGATACCCGCCGTCGCCGCCGCGGCCCCGGCCGCGAAGACCACCCCCGCGAAGACCGCCCCCGCGAAGACCACCCCCGCCGCGAAGGCCCCCGCCGGAGCCGCCGCCCCCGAGGTGCCCGCCCCCACCGTCCGGCAGGCGATCGGGGAGAAGACCCTCCGCCTCGTCGACGAGGCCCGGACGGACCCCTGGAAGCCGTCCGCCGGGAAGCGCGAGCTGATGGTCTCGGTCTGGTACCCGGCGCGGTCCGGCCGCGGCGCCACGGCGCCGTACGTCTCCCCGGCGCTCTCCGAGGCGCTGTACGGCAACGCCAAGCTGAGCACCGTGCGGACACACGCCGTCGCCGACGCCGCGCCGGCGGCCGGCGGGGCCCGGCCGCTCGTCGTGCTGTCGCCGGGGTTCGGGCAGAGCCGGACGTCGCTCACCTCCGTCGCCGAGGAGCTGGCGAGCCGCGGCTATGTGGTGGCCGGGGTGGACCACACCTACGAGGCCGCCGTCGAGTTCCCGGGCGGCCGGATCGAGCAGTGCGCGATCTGCGGTCCGGAGCAGCGCGACAACGCGGCGGTGGTGCGCAACCGCGCCAAGGACCTCCGCTTCGTCCTCGACCGGCTCACCGCCGACTCCCCGGCCGTGCCCGGCCTGCGGATCGACCGCTCCCGGATCGGTGTCGCCGGGCACTCCATCGGCGGTGCGAGCGCCGTCGAGGCGGCCGGGCAGGACGCCCGGGTGGCCGCCGCCGCCGACATGGACGGCGACTTCTTCACCGAGCCGCCCGCCGACGGCGTCAAGAAGCCGGTGCTGCTGCTCGGCGCGGCCCGCGCCGGCGACCTCGGCGGGGCCATGGACACCTGGAGCCCCGCCTGGAAGCGCATGACCGGCTGGAAGCGCTGGCTGGACGTGGCCAAGGGCGGCCACATGACCTTCACGGACATGCACTGGCTCGCGGACCAGGTCGGTCTGCCGGAGGGGGTGCCGCCGGAAGACGCGGCGGGCGCGTTCGGCACGCTGTCCAGCGACCGTGCCAACGCCCTCACCCGGGCGTATCTGGTCGCCTTCTTCGACAAGCAGCTGCGGAACGCGCCCGGGAAGCTGCTCGACGGCCCGTCGGCGGAGTTTCCGGAGGTGGCGTTCCTGAAGCGGGAGGAGGGCGGCGGCCCGATGCGTCAGAACCCGTAGGGGCCGCCAAGAGAACAAGCGGTTCCGCCCGCCGGTCAGGGAGTGCGGGCGGAACCACTTTGTTTCCCAAAGATACAAAAAGTCCCGCCATTCGCGCCAACGCCCCAGGTCAGCGGCGCCGCGACGGGCCCGTGGGGCGGCTGTGACGGTGTATCCCGGCGGGCCCCGGACGGCCATCCGGACGACGATGGGAAGGCGACGCGCCGGAAGCGGACCGCACCACGGAATCCGGTCCGACCCCGGACCCCGTCCCCGAGGAGGCGCTGCCATGTCCCAGGAGACCCCGGGCACCCCGGGCGCCCCGAACACCCCGACCGAGCCGGACGCCTCGGGCGCCGCGCCGGTCGCGGCGCCCGCCCCCGGCGACGAGCACCCCACCGGCACCGTCCGGCTCGCGATCGGGGCGCTGCTGCTGGGCATGCTGCTCGCGGCGCTCGACCAGACGATCGTGTCCACCGCCCTGCCCACGATCGTCAGCGACCTCGGCGGCCTGGAGCACCTGTCCTGGGTGGTCACCGCCTACATGCTCGCCTCCACGGCGGCCACCCCGCTCTGGGGCAAGCTCGGCGACCAGTACGGCCGGAAGAAGCTCTTCCAGACCGCCATCGTGATCTTCCTGGTCGGCTCGGTGCTGTGCGGCATCGCGCGGAACATGCCGGAGCTGATCGCCTTCCGGGCCGTCCAGGGCCTGGGCGGCGGCGGGCTCATGGTGCTGTCGATGGCGATCGTCGGCGACATCGTCCCGCCGCGTGAACGGGGCCGCTACCAGGGCCTGTTCGGGGCGGTCTTCGGCGGCACGAGCGTCCTCGGCCCGCTGCTCGGCGGACTGTTCGTCGACCACCTCAGCTGGCGCTGGGTGTTCTACATCAACGTCCCCGTGGGCATCATCGCGCTCGCCGTCATCGCGGCCGTCCTGCACATCCCCGTCCGCCGCACCCCGCACCGCATCGACTACCTCGGCACCTTCCTCATCGCGGGCGTGGCCACCTGCCTGGTGCTGATGACCTCGCTGGGCGGGGTCAGCTACCCCTGGTCGTCCTGGCAGATCATCGGGCTCGGGGTGCTCGGCGTGCTGCTGCTGGTCCCGTTCGTCCTCGTCGAGCGGCGGGCCGCCGAACCGGTGCTCCCCCTGGGGCTGTTCCGGAACCACACCTTCACGCTCTGCTCGGTGATCGGCTTCGTCGTCGGCTTCGCGATGTTCGGCTCGATGACCTACCTGCCGACGTTCCTCCAGGTCGTGCACGGCGTCACGCCGACGCTCTCCGGCGTCCACATGCTGCCCATGGTCCTCGGCATGCTGATCTCGTCCACCGCTTCCGGGCAGATCGTCAGCCGCACCGGCCGCTACAAGGTCTTCCCGATCGCCGGCACCGCCGTGATGTGCGTCGGGCTGCTGCTCCTGCACCAGTTCCGGCCGTCCACCAGCACCACCGTGATGAGCCTGTGCTTCTTCGTGTTCGGTTTCGGGCTCGGCCTGGTGATGCAGGTGCTCGTGCTCATCGTGCAGAACTCCGTCGCCTACGAGAACCTCGGCGTCGCCACCTCCGGCGCCACCTTCTTCCGGTCCATCGGCGCGTCGTTCGGCGTCTCCGTCTTCGGCACGATCTTCAGCAACAAGCTCGCGCCCCGCGTCACCGACGCCCTCGCCGGCGTCCCGCTGCCGCCCGGACTCGATCCCGGCAGGCTCACCGCCGACCCGCGGGCCGTCGACCGGCTGCCCGCCGCCGCCAAGAGCGGCGTCCTCGCCGCGTACTCCGACTCCATCACCGACGTCTTCCTCTACGCCGTCCCCGCCGGACTCGCCGCCTTCGCCCTCGCCTGGTTCCTGCGCGAGGAACCGCTGCGCGCCGGGGTCACCGCCCCCGACCAGAGCGAGGTCGTCTCCAGCAACCCCGTCGAACGCTCCTCGCGCGACGAGGTGGCCCGCGCCCTGTCGCTGCTCGGCAGCCGCGAGGGCCGGAAGCGGATCTACGAGCGCATCACCGAGCGCGCCGGACTCGACCTGCACCCCGCCGCGAGCTGGCTGCTGCTGCGCACCCGGCGGAACGGGTACGCCGAGCCGGCCGCCCTCGCCGAACGCGTCGACGTCCCGCTGCGCGTCGTCACCGACGCCGTCCGGCAGCTCGAATCGGGCCGGCTGGTGCGCCGCGAGGGGCTCCGGATCTTCCTCACCGACGCGGGCCGGGACCAGGCCGACCTGCTGTTCCGGGTACGGGAGGAGTCGCTTGCGGAACTGCTCGGCGACTGGTGGACCCCGGACCGGCCGACGGATCTCGACGCGCTCGTCCACGAGCTGTGCGCCGAGCTGTGCGGATCGGACGAGGAGCAGCCGCAGGACGGGAAGCGGCCGCACGACCTGGCCGACCACCGGCATCCGTGAGGGGTGCCCTCACCCGTCCGCGCGGTCCAGCGCCTTCCCCAGCCACACCTCCGTGTAGGGGCCGTGCACATAGGGCTCCACGGCCGTGTAGCCGTGCCGGGCGTACAGCGCCCGGGCCTCCGTCAGGTCGCGGCGCGTCTCCAGCACCACCCGTTCCGCGCCCCAGCCGCGCGCGGTCGCCTCCACGGCCGCGAGCAGCGCGGCCCCCACCCCGCGGCCCCGCCGCTCGGGGTGGACGAACATCCGCTTCAGCTCGGCGGTCCGGGCGTCGAGCCGCCGCAGCCCGGCGCAGCCTGCCGGTTCGCCCCCGAGCCGGGCGAGGAGGAAGACGCCGCCGGGCGGGACCAGGTCGTCGCTGGGGTCCTCCGCGAGGTGCCGCTCGACCTCCTCGGGGGTGGTGGTGCGGCCGTGGTGCAGGAGGTACCAGCGGTCCGCGACGTCGGTCAGATACGCGCGGAGGACGAGCGCCGCCTCGGGGGAGGCGACGGGGTGCGGGGTGACGGTGAGGGGGGTGGGGGTGGGGGGACGGCTTGGGTCCGTGTCGGCGTGCGTACCTGTCGTGGGGCGCGTGGTCGTCATGGACGGAGGGTGGCAGCCGGGTCCGGTGCGGCGCTCGGGGTTTTCCGGGGCGGGCGCGTCCCGGCGCCGGGTTCCCGGCTCGTACCCCTGGGCCGGGTTCCCGGCTCGTACCCCTGGGCCGGGTTCCCGGCTCGTACCCCTGGGCCGGGACCCGGCTCGAACCCCCGCTCCGTACTCCGGCCCGTACCCCCGGCGGGACCACCGGGTGGGCGGCGTAAGGGTGCACCCGTACGGGCGAGCCTCGCACCGGTGGGCGGATTCCAACTCCCCTTTCGCGTCCTTCCCGCCCCCCTCCCACGCCCCACCCCGACGTCCCGCCGCCCGAATTGACCGGCCTTGCGGTCAAAGCGCCCCCTAGGGGGACGCATTCCGGCCACGTTCGGCGTCTTTGAGGTGACCTGGGGGCGACCTGCGGCTGTTCGGCAGGACTCAGTAAGGTCTCAAAGAGCCGGACGAGGGTGACCGAGACGGGCGACCGGAGGAGCGGCAAGGCGTGGTGGAAGCAGAGCGGAGCGGGGCGGGCGACCCGCCGCGGGCGGGTTCGCGGACCGTCGTGGCGCTGGCAGCCCTCTGGCTGATCGCCGGGGTCCTGGCGGTGCGCCAGGCGGCGGTGGTGCTGCGGAGACCGCCCGACCGCAGGTTCACGGACCTGGCCACGTGGATAGGGGAGCACGGAGTCCTGCGGACGCGCGGTTCCTTCTACGAGGACGACCGGTTCACCGGCACCCCGGTGGGCGGCCTGGTGCTCAGACCGCTGACCAGCGCCGCCGAGCGCAGCCTCGGCATCGGCTGGACGCTCGCGACCCTGCTGCTGGTCGTCGCCGTCGCGCTGGTCGCCGCCCGTGCGCTGCCCGGGCCGCTCTCCCGCCGCACCGCCCTGCTGGCCGCCCCCGTCGCGGTGAGCGTGACCGTGCTCTCGCTGCCGGTCCGCAGCACCTTCAGCCTCGGTCAGACCAGCATCATCCCCGTTCTCCTCGTCCTTCTGGCCTGCTGCGTACCGAGGTTGGCCCAGGGATCCGGGCGGGCGAGCGGCGTCCTCGTCGGCGTCGCGGCGGCGCTGCAGCCGGCCGTCCTCCTGTTCGCCCCGCTGCTGTGGCTGACCGGCCGCCGCCGCGCGGCGGTCACCACCGGCGCGACGTTCGCCGCGGCCACCGCCCTGGCCTGGGCGGTGGCGCCCGACGACTCCTGGACGTACTGGGTCCACCACCTCGCCGGCGCCGGCCTCGGCGACAAGCCCGACGGGCTGACCAACCAGTCGCTGCACGGCCTGCTGCTCCGCCTTGGCCTGCACGGCCCGGTGGAGATCGCGCTGTACGGCGTGCTGGCCGCCGCCGTCGCCGTGCTCGGCCTGCGCCGGGCCGCGCACTACGCGCGCGACGGGCAGCCGCTGCTCGCCACGGCCATCACCGGCTGCGTCGCGGTCGCCGTCTCGCCCACCGCCTGGCAGCACCAGCAGTTGTGGATCCTGCTGGCCATCGCCGGACGCGTCGGCAAGCGGCGCGCGGACCGGATGGTGTGGCCCGTGCTCGTGGTGCTCGTGATGACGCTGAACCACACGATCATCGTCCCGGACAACCCCGTCCTCGTCCCGATCGGCGACAACGCGCCGCTGCTCGCCGCGCTCGCCGCCGCCTGCGCCGTGCCGTTCCTCACCCGCACATCACCGATGTGGGACCGGCCCGCACCGACTCCGGTCGCCGAGCCGCAGCGGGGCCGGTTCGCGTGGGTGCCGCTGCTGAGGTTCTGGAAGCGGCCGCTCAACCGGCCGAACCTGCTTCTGGAGTTGATGCTGATACGGGTGGGCTACTTCGTCTACTCGTACATCCGCGCGAGCGCTCCCGAGGAGCGGGCCCTCGCGGAGGCGCACGGCCGGCAGATCATCGGTGCCGAGGAGTTCCTGCACATCGACTTCGAGCATGGCTTCAACCACTTCGTGGCGGGCATCGGCTGGCTCACGGACACCATGAACTACTACTACGGCACCTTCCACTTCCTGGTGCCGCTATCCCTGCTGGCCTTCCTGTACGTACGCCGCCCGGCCACCTACCGGTGGGCGCGCACGGCCCTCGCCCTGGCCACGCTGCTGGCGCTGGTCGGCTTCTGGGCGTACCCGCTGGCGCCGCCGCGCCTGATGCCGGGCCGCGGCTTCATCGACACGGCGAACGGCCCGCAGGACCTGTCCAATCCCGACTTCGGCGCGCTCACCGACCTGTCCAACCAGTACGCGGCGATGCCCTCGCTGCACATCGGCTGGTCGCTGTGGTGCGGTGTCATGATCGCGGTCGTGGCGCCGAAGGTGTGGATGAAGGCGTTGGGGATGGTCTACCCGATGATGACCTTCCTGGTGATCATCGGCACGGCCAACCACTACGTCCTCGACGCGTGCGGCGGCGCGCTGGTGGTGGCCAGCGGGTTCGGCATCCAGTACGCGCTGACCGGGCCGGGCCGCACGGCGCTCGCCCGGATCCCCGCCGCGCGCAGCGGAAGCGACACGCCGGAACCGGCGCCCGCGGCGCGGGTCTGAGGGGCGGGGGCTCGCCGTCCCCGCCCCGGGTGCCCGGGTGCCCGGGCGTCGAGGGTCGACGTCCGACCGCCGCCAGCGGCCCGGTTCCGGCCGGACGATGCTGGCGGCATGACGACATCCACGACGGCTGCGACATCCGTGACATCCGCGACGGCTACGGCGGCCCCGGCGGCCACGGTGGCTGGGACGGGAACGGCGGGTCCGGCGGGTACGGAGAGCGCGGCGGCCCCGACGTCCCCCGCCGACCCCCTGACCGTCCTCAAGGGCATGTACGAGGCCGAGTCCCGTTACCTCGCCGCCGGCGGCCCCGGTGCCGCCTCCTTCGACATCCTCGCCCGCTACTTCGCCCATGACGTGGTGCTGCACCAGGCCGATTCCCTGCCGTACGGCGGGACCTGGCACCGGCATGACGGCATGGCCCGGTTCTTCCTGGCGATGAGCCTGGCCTGGGAGCGGTTCGACATCCTCGACCAGCGGTTCCTCGGCGTCGACGGCGAGACGGTCGTCGTCCACAGCCGTATCCGCGCCCGGGCCCGGGCGACCGGGCGGGAGCTGGAGTTCCCGATCGTCCAGACGATCGAGGTGCGGGACGGGCGGATCGCCCGGGACGGCCGTTCTACTGGGACACCGCCGCGATCGCCGAGGCGTGCGTGGAGCCGGCCCCCGCCCGCCGACGGGGGCGCGGCGGGCGGGGGCCGGAGGAGGGGTGACGGCTTTCGGGCGGGCCGCCGGGGGCGCTGATCAGTCGCCGGTCGGCCGGTGGGTCGCCGGCCGGTCGCCGGTCAGTCGATGAGTCGCCGGTCAGTCGCCGGTCACTCGCCGACGAGGATGCGCGACGACGCGTCGGTCACGTCCGTGACGTCGTAGACCGCGCTGAACGCGGACGTCTTGGCGGCCGTCGGGCAGCCGAAGCCGCCCTCGACCTTCACCGGCGCCGGGGCGTTGGTGAGGGTGATCTGCGACGGGTTGTCGGCGTCGCCGTTGGTGAACACGGCCGGCAGGTCCGCCGGTCCGGTGGGTGCCGCCGTGACGGTGCAGGACGCCAGGCCGGTCGTGGTGAGCTTGAAGCCCGCGGCGGGCATGCCGAGGGTGGCGACGATCGGGTCGCCGTTCTGCATGGCGACGGTCCAGGTGCCGGAGGTCTCCACGGCGGCTCTCACGCCCGGCATGCTGGTCGTGCAGCCGCTGAACGTGGGCGGGTTGATGTCGTTGCTCACCGGGCCGGACGCGTTGTGGTTGCCCGGGGCGTCGGGGACGCGGTTGTTGGCGCTGCCGGTTGAGGGCGCGGAGCTGGAGACCGTACACGTGACGGTGACGGAACCGGCCTTGAACGTCGCCTTCCCGTTGAGCGTCGCGGTGAAGGAGTGGCCGGCGGGGGTGACGGTGGTGGAGGCGGCGTCGGCCGTCGAGGCGGTTCCGGAAGGCGTGGTCCCGGCCGTGGCGGTTCCGGCGCCGGTGAGGGCGAGCGCGGCGGTCAGGGATAAGCCGGCCCCGGCGGCGAACAGGGTGCGGGCGCGGAGGCGGGGGAGCGGTGCGGTCATTGCGGCTCCTTCGGTGGGAGGGGAGGTGCCTGGGGGACTTCGCGGAGGGATTTGCGCAGGGATTTACGGAGCGGGACGCGTGGGGGTGCGGCGGATGGGGTCGCAGGGGTGGCCGGGGACGCCGCCGGGTCACCCGCCACCGGCTCGACGGGCTCGTCCTCCGGTCCGTCCGGCGGCCGGTGCGGTTGCTGTGGCTGATGTGGCTGCCACGCGAAGACCATGCTGCCGCCGATGACCCCGAGCAGGGTCCCCAGCAGGAACCCGCCGAGGTTGGAGAGGACCAGTGCGGCGGCGGCGCACATGACGGTGACGATCCCGGCGAACATCCGGTAGGAGGGGGCGAACCAGGCGCTCAGCCCCATCATGATCATCACCAGTCCCATCAGGATCGACAGGATGCCGGTGATCCCCTGGACCAGCATGATCTTCAGCGGCCCCAGCGGAATGGCGCAGATCTCGGCCCCGGCGAGGGTGCTGAGCAGACCGCCCCAGAAGGGGCGGCCCTTGCGCCACGTCCGCCAGGCCAGCCAGGGATGACGGCGTGCCTCGGTGCCGGACGTCACGTCAGAAGCACTCCGACTTGCCCGTGTGGAGTTTGAGGCTCAGGCCGGAGAGTTTGAACTTCGCGGCGGTCGTGGCGTACGCGACCTGTTTGACGTCCTTGATGGTGACCTTGTCGGCCTGCTGCGCGAACAGGTCCTGCATGCCCTGCGCCGTGGTGGGCCCCTTGTCCAGGGTGGAGGCGTCCCGGCCGATCTCGATGTTGTCGAAGTCGGCGTCGCCTTCCAGCTGGGTGACGTCCAGGACCAGGTCCTTGGCCTCCACCGGCTTGTTCGGGTCGTTGCCCGCCGAGATGTTCAGCGAGAAGGTCCCGATGACGGGGATGGTCGTCACCACGGACTGGCACAGCCCCTGGATCTTCGCCTTCTTCAGGGCGGTCACGGCCACGGGGAAGGGGTGGTCCTCGCCGTTGCGCAGGTTGTAGTCCAGCCCGCCGTACTGCGCGAAGCCCTCGCCCGTCATGCTCTTCGCCGAGACCTTGAACTCCTGCCCCGACACCGCGAACGAGGCGGCCAGCGCGCCCTGCGCGAGCGCCACGGCCAACGCGCCCGTGACCGCGAACCCGGGGACGGCCAGTACGGCGAACTTCCGCCACCTGACCCGGCCCGTCACCTGTCTTCCCTGTGCGTCCTTCATGCTGCGTGTCCCCTCCGTGGGCGGTGCGACAACGCTGCCGGAGTGCCTGCGTGCGTGCCCGTGCCGGCCGCGGTGTCCGCGTGGTGGCAGAGGTGCGAGGTGCGTTGGTATGTGCTGGTGTACGTGATGCGTGTGATCCGTGAGGCGTCCGCCGCGCCA
The DNA here is from genome assembly GCF_017916255.1 of Streptomyces mobaraensis NBRC 13819 = DSM 40847. Lineage (NCBI taxonomy): Bacteria > Bacillati > Actinomycetota > Actinomycetes > Kitasatosporales > Streptomycetaceae > Streptomyces > Streptomyces mobaraensis. The sequence continues at coordinate 2,312,716 of NZ_CP072827.1, read as the reverse complement.
GGCGCGACACGACGGACGCGCAGGGGACGAACTCGCCGTCCCGCAAGGTGTACCCGAGAGTAAGTCCGCCGCTGGACAGTGGCAAGGGCTGCGGTGGTCGGCTATTCCACTCAACAACAATGGGAGTTGGGGTGAACGTGCCAGCCGCATGCTCCGGTTCTGGTGGCGATGACGGCGGCTTGCACTCGGTTGGTGACACCCAACTTGGCAAGTACGGCCTTGACGTAATCCTTGACAGTGGTCGTGCTGATATTCAGTTGCCTCCCGATCTCGGCGTTCGTGTGCCCGTGCCCGAGCAGGTGCAGGGTCTGACGTTCGCGGGCCGAAAGCGCTCTCAACTTTCCCACCAGGTGGCCAGGTGCATCTCCGGAAGTGAACCCTTGACTCAGTCTTCGGACGATCGGCGCGGACAGGCAGCCGGCCCCGGTGGCCAGAGCCCTGACCGACCGCGTCAGTACATCCGGATCGGTGTCTCTGAGCAGGAATCCGGTCGCCCCAAGCCTGAGGACTTCTCCGATATGGCTGTCGCTGTCGAGAGAGGAGAGCACCGCCACGTGAGGCGGAGTCTCCAGCGAGCGCAAGCGGCCGAGCACCTTGAGACCCACTGCCGCGGGAGGCTGAATCCCGAGGAGCACGACGTCCGGGCGCAGATGTGTGGCTGACGAGACCGCTTCCGCGATGGTGCAGGTCATTGGCGCCGTAAGGTCGGCAGCGGCTTCGAGGATGAGCCTGATGCCGGTCCTCAGCAGTGCTTCGTCGTCGGCTATCAGGACGTTGACCGTGTTGGGTGCCTCTTTCGGAGCGATGTTCCCCACCCCCATGAATGACGCATGGTCCCCACTTGGGATCTCGGGTGAGCGTAACGGCGCTCGGGGCTTGGCCAAGATGTCCTGATTGCTCGGCCGCGTGCCCTGGTCGCCGCTCTCCGGCGGTGACCACCCCTCCCATGGGGTGGGGTCCCCCACCGATCGCAGGCGTGGCGACCCTCCCCTGGGGGTACCGGCGCCTGCCGGCACGGGCGAGGATCCAGCCGCTTCCTTCCGTCCCGCTTGCGATGACGCGGCGTCAGCCGGGTGCACGGCTTCCAAGGCCGGCGCCGACGGCCGCGCCGTTCGCTCATGTGCGGAGGAGCGCTGTGATCCATTTCCCGTCGGTGCGCGACCCGGAAGAGGTCCGGAATGCACAGAACGACGTCAAGGACGCGGAACCCGAGAGAAGGTGGCGGCAAGACGTGGAAGGCGTTGCCAACCACCCTCAGATGCGTAGCGCTGGCCACTGTTACGTCACTCACTTTGAGCATCGCGGCGGAAGCCGCACCCTTGGAACCACGCAAGCCGGCCTCTCCGCGCGGCTTGCGGGTCGCGGGAGAGGAAGAGCCGGACGACTCCACTCAACTGGGCAGGCAGACGCGCAATGACCGGTGTCTGGCCGGTCAGTTGCTCAACTGGGGCGAGGTGGAGACGAAGGCCGTGGCCTCAGGCCTGCTGGACGGGCCGGAAGGGAAGCTCCACGAGGCTGTCGACAGAGGATTGTGGTCGTACGGCGGGCCGCTGGGCGAGGCGAAGTACCGAGACGAGAAGGAAGTCCGTGCCTATTGGAAGGCATGGGACACCCAGTACACGGACTGGGCGAAGACGCTGGACCCGTTGAACAAGTACTGGTTCCTCCCGGAAAAGCTCTGGCGCGCGCCGGAGTTCGGCGAGCCGATCCGTCAGTACCTGATCCACGACATCCCCTTTCGGTACAGGCTGCCCGAGGCCACCCAAGCAGCCAAAGATCGGGCCAAAAAGGTGGCAGAGGGGGTGGGCGGGGAAGACCGGAAGATCTTCGACATGCTGGGGCACGCTCACGGTCCCGGCGACATCCGCGCTTTCATCGAACATGGCGGGTATCTGAAGGCCGCTCCGGAACCCGGCACCGTCGAGTTCCGCACGGAGGTCGAGGCCGCCAAGGTCAAATGGGCCGGGTGCGATGTCGGTACGCCTTTCGACGCGTACCGGGTACTGGGCCCTGTCATCACCGCCGCATACCAGGAATGGCAGTCGGAGCTGGCGGCACAGGCGAAGGCCCGTACCGCCATAGTGCAGGCTCAGATCCAGTCGGTACGCCATATGCGGAGCGCCACCGATGCCATGGTGAAGGCGTCGGGGCAGGCGTGGGTGGCCGATGCCGTACTGCAGTGGCAGAAGTACCAGAACGACCGCCGCAAGGCGAAGCAAGAGGTTCCCGACGCCTCGGTGTTCAGGCAGGCCGATGCGATTCTGAAGGACGCCAGGGGAAAGGCTGACGCCGAGGCCAAGCGCGCCGAGCAGGCCGCCACGGCGGCGAAGGGCGAGGGCGCCAAGGTCGCCGCGGCCCAGGACGAGGCCGCCAAGGCGGCCGACGCCATCGGCGCGCCGCGCGGCCGGGGTCTGGAATACGCGCAGCAGGCCGCGCAGGTCGCCCGGGCCTCCGTCGCCGCCACAGAGGCGGCGGCGAAGTCCGCCCGGACCGCCTCGCACGCCACCAACGCCACGGTCAAGGACAGCAAGACGCTGGCGGCGCTCGCCGAGACCCAGGCGCACGCCGTCCAGGCCGAGTACCACCGGGCGGCGGCCCAGGAGGCCGCGGCGCAGGCCAAGGCGGCCGCGGACTCGGCCGGCCGGCAGGCCGCCGAGGCGAAGGGCGCGATGGAGAAGGCCGAGGCCGCCAAGGCGACGGCGGAGAAGGCCGAGACGACGGCGCGCGACGCGGCGAAGGACGCGTCCGAGAAGCGGACTGTCGCCGAACGCGAGCGGGACAACGCAAAGAAGTACCGCGCCGACGCGGACGCCCAGCGAAATCGGGCCGCGGGGGCCGACAAGCGGGCCCAGGAGCAGCGGACACGGGCGGCGGAGGCGCTGGACCGTGCGCGCGGCGCCGGCAGCACTGCGGCCGAGAAGGCCGGGGCGGCCGAGGACGCGGAAGACCGGGCGAGCCAGGCCCGGCACGACGCGGAGGTTGCGGAGCAGCGGAAGGCTGCTGCCCAGGCCCGGTCCAAGGCGTTGGAAGCGGCGGCCGCCGCCGCGCAGGGTACCGAGGCCGCCAAGGACGCCAGGTCCGCGGCCGACGAGGCAAAGGCTGATGCGGCAGACGCGACCGATGCCGCGTCGAAGGCGCGCCATGAGGCTGATGAGGCGACATCGGCTGCTGTCGCCTCACGTGAAGACGCCATCAAAGCGACCGGCGCGGCGCAAAGGTCCCGGGCCGCGTCGGACGCCGCCGCTTCCGACGCCGCCACGACGCGCTCGGCGCTGGCGACAGCACACGCCGCCGCTGCGGAGGCAATCGAGGCGTCCGAACAGGCGGCCCGGAATGTGCGGACTGCCGAGAAAGAGGCCAAGAAAGCAGCGGAAGCCGCGGAGACGGCTCGCAAGGAGGCCGAGTCGGCGCGGTCTGAGGCTCGCCAGGCGAACGTCACCAGTGCCGAGGCGACCGGGCACGCCCACGCGACGGCGCAAGCCGCCGCGGCGGCCCGGGACTCGGCGGCGGAGGTGGCCCGGCCGGCGGCCCTGGCCATAGGGCTCGGTGGCCCATACCAGGAGAAGGACTCGTCGGCGGGCTTGTCGGTGATCGTGGGGCAGACGTCCCAGCCGCTCGCCGAGCAGCAGGCGGCTGCGGCGCAAGCGAAGGCGGAGGAGGCGGCCCGCGCGGCCAAGGAGGCCAGGGAACTCGCCGTGAAGGCGGCCAAGGACGCCAAACTCGCGGCCGAGGCAGCGGCGGCGGCAGCGGAAGACGCCGCGCGTGCCGCGCGATACCTTGCGGAAACCCGTACTTACGCGGCGCGGGCCAAGGCAGCGGCCGAGGCGGCGCAACGAGCCGAGGCGAACACCAATCGGTACAACGAGCAGGCGAACAAGGACGCCTACCTTGCCAATGCGGCCGCGGGAACAGCCGAGTCCGAAGCTTCCGCAGCCCGCAGCAGTGCCGACGAGGCGGAGAAGGACGCCGGAAGCGCGCGAAAGGCGGCTCACGCCGCGGAAGGTGACGCATCCGCCGCCCGAGGCGTAGCCGAACGGGCCGATGAGTATGCGACGGCAGCCGAGGATTCGGCCTCTCATGCCCGTGACGAGGCGAAGAAGGCGAGCGACGCCGCTACTCGTGCCGAGGCAGATGAACGGGCGCGTCTGGAAGCCGAACGCAAGAAAGCCATGGAGGCCGGAAACTTCCCCGTCCCCGGCGGAGGCGGCCCTGACCTGGGCACTGACGACGAAGCGATCCTGCTGAAGGCTTGCGGCCAGACCTGCGTCGACGACTTCCGGGAAGCGCGCAGGGCCGCTTCCATGAGTGTTGTCGACTGGGTCAGGGAAAACGGCGGCGAGATCCTGCTCGAGGTGCTCGGCGTCAACAACGTCAAGCGCTGCCTTGGCGAGCGGCACATAGGGAGTTGCCTGTGGGGGCTGGTCGACGCCGCGGGCTGGTTCACGCTCATCGCCAAGATCAAGCCTATCGGCAAGGCGATCTACCGCGTTGCGACCGGGATCAGCGGGTTCTTTGAGAAGGCCGAGTGGGGCCGGAAGACGACCGACCGGATGCGCCGGATCGTCGAGCGGGCGAAGGCGGAAAAGCCGGCTCCGGAGAAGCCTGGCACGCCCGGGTGCCCAGCGGTCGCAAGGAGCCGAAGATCGTACAGCGTTGCCTTCCTTCCTGCAGGCGATCCGAATCCCTGTACCAACAAGGTCACGTTCCCCCACAAGGGAACGCGTGCCAAGCTTGGGTCCGACGGCAAGTACCACCTGAAGGAGGGGGACCGGAACTCGAAGATAGACAACCCGAACGACTTGGGCGACACCATCACCGACATCGACGTGATAGACGGTGGGGTGCTGTGGGAAGAGAAGACGGCCGTGCACCCGAATATCGATCCCGTCAGTTGGGCCGGCAAGACGGTAGGGAAGAAACTGTCCGTGTACATCCGGGCCCGGCAGTACATCAAGGGGTACGAGAAGGCCCCCATCGGCATGTGGTTTGTCAAGTCCGGCACGACACCCGAACTCCGCAGGCAGGTGGAGCTGCGTCTCAACGAGTTCCGCGCGCTCCATCCGGACGTGGACATACGATTGAGGTGGACGGATTGAGTTACCTGTTCGACGTCGGTGATGAAACCGTCTGGATGCCGGACCTCCGGCTGGGTGCTCTCTACGCGGGCATGGCGGAGACCGTCGGTACGGCTCTGGAATGCCCAACAGGGCTGATCGCCATTCCGGGAGAGCTGTACCAGATCGACGTCCCCGCGTTCGAGGATTTCGTCAGGACGGTGCTGGCCTACCGCGAGCAGCGCCAGGACGACCTCGTCGACCGGCTATTGGACGGCGTACTCCCGATCTCCGTCCTCATGTTGGAACGCTGTGGCGTCTCCGTTGAAGGGCGGACGGAACGGGAGCGGCGGTACCTCGCCGAAGTCTCAGGAATGCACCTACGCCTGGTAGCGCCCTGACCGTACGGTCGGGCGCTGAAACCCCGTTGGCCGTTCACGCGTGACCGACTACCCTCCCCGCGTGAACCGACGGCGGCGGAAGAAGCAGGGCAAGTGGCTCGTCTCGGCGGTGATGTGTGAGGAACCCGCCAAGGTCCGGGCGCTGTTGCGGGCCGGGGCGGATGCCCGGGCGGCCGACGCCGACGGGATGACGGCGCTGTACGCCGCCGCCGTCAACGGTCACACGGAGCTCGTCCGCCTCCTGTTGGAGGCCGGGGCCGGGCCCGACGCGGAGAGCGCCGGGGCCGGCTCCGAGGGGACGCCGCTGTGTGCCGCCGCGTCCTGGGGGCACGTCGGGACCGTGCGACTGCTCCTGGCGCACGGCGCCGATCCCGGTCTGCGGGAGGAGCGCGGCACGGGCCTCGCGCCGCTCGACTGGGCGCTGCACGGGGGGCACGAGGAGACCGTTCAGGTCCTGATCGCGTCGGGGGCGCGGCCCCGGGCGTAGGGTCACCGGCCGCGGCCGGCGGGCGCCCGTCCCCGTCCCGCCGTCATCGCGAGCGCCGCCACCGCGAGACCGGCGAACATCAGCCGCGGTCCGTACCACGGCACCAGCCGCGCGCCGGCGAGCGAGGGGGACGCTGCGAGACCGGCGGACCACGGGAGCACGGTGAGGCCCGTGCGGCCTTGGTGAGGGCGGGGCCTCAACGCGGAACGGCGGCGGCCGCCCGTTCCCGTCGGGGAAGGGCGGCCGCTGCCGTTGTCGTACCGGGTCCGTCAGTACGACTGGTGGGCCTGCCAGTAGGACCAGGCGCCACAGGGGCTGCCGTAGCGCTCCTTCATGTAGTCCAGGCCCCACTTGATCTGGGTGGCGGGGTTGGTCTGCCAGTCGGCGCCGGCCGAGGCCATCTTCGAGGCCGGGAGGGCCTGGACGAGGCCGTAGGCACCGCTGGAGGCGTTGGTCGCGGTGGGGTTCCAGCCGCTCTCGTGCTCGACGATGTTGCTGAAGCACTGGAACTGGCCCTCATCCTTGATCATCTGCCGGGCGGTCTCCTGCGCGGCGGCCTTCGGCGCGGCGGTCGCGGCCTGGGCCGGACCGGAGGCGAGGACGGCACCCGCGGCGGCCAGGGCCACGGCGGCACCGGCGCCGGCGGTCAGCTTGCGGGAGGCGAGGCGGCTGATGGTCGAGAACGTCACGGAGGAGAACCTTCCGTCGGGGGCAGGACAGCGCCGCCGGACCGTGTGGTCCCTGGCGGCCCGACCAACCTGCGGGACGGTTCCCGGGCGGTGCAACGACCGCTGGTTACTAGGGCGGGGCGGAGGCGGGCGGTGGCGTTCGCCTACCTGGCGCGTGAAGTCGGCGGAGTCCGTTACGAAAGAGGGTCGTTTGTGGGCCGGGTCACGTGGGGGCCCTCACGGCTTTGTAATACTCGTGCCATATGAACATCTCTTACGCCATACGGCGGGCCGAGGCATCCGACGCGCCCGCGCTCACCCGGCTGGTGCGTCGCTCCCGCGCGTACGAGGGCCGGTACGCGCCGATGGTCGAGCGGTACACGGTCGGCCCGGACTACGTCCTCGCGCACGAGGTCCACGTCGCCGCGGCCCATGACCCCTCCGCCGGCCCCGGCGGGCTGCTGGGCTTCTACGGGCTGCTCCTCGACCCACACGAGCTGGACCTGCTGTTCGTCGCCGACGCGGCGCAGGGCCTCGGTGTGGGCCGGGCCCTGGTGACCCATATGAAGGAACGGGCCCGGGCCGCCGGCCTGACCTGGGTGCGGGTCGTCTCGCACCCGCCGGCCGAGGGCTTCTACCGGTCGGTGGGTGCCGTACCCATGGGGACCTTGCCGGCGGCGCCGCCGTGGATCACGTGGGAGCGCCCGGAACTGGTGTTCCCGCTCGGCCTGACGGCGGCGGAGGCGGTGGCCGTGGCGGAGGCGGCCACGGCGTGAGGCGGCCGCGGCGCGGGACCGCCGCGGCGTGGGCCGCTGTCTGACCGCTCGCCGGGTGCCCTCGCGGCTTGCCCGGCCTGCAGCCTGTCGGTCGCCTGTCCTGCGCCCCTGCGCCCCTGCGTCCCTGTGCCCCTGCCGCCCGGCCGACCCGCGGCCCGCGGCTTGCCTGGCGCGGCCTGCGGCCTGCCTGTGCCCTTGCCGTCCGACCGGCCTGCGGTGCGGCTGGCCGGACGGACGGGCTCGCCGGTGCTTTGCCGCCCGACCGTCCTACGTGCTGCTGCCCGGCCCCCGGGCGGGACCGCTTCCCGGCGCCGGCCCTTCGGACGGCGCGGCCCCCTCGGATGGCGCGGCCCCCTCGGATGGGGCGGGGCTTTCGGGCCGTGCCGGGCCTTCCGGCGGCCCCGGCCGTTCGCGCAGCGTCGGCCGTTCGCCTGGCCCCCGGGTGGGGCCGCTTCCTGGCGTCGGCCCTTCGGATGGCGCGGGACTTTCGGACGGCGCGGGTCCTTCGGGCAGTGCCGGGCCTTAGGGCAGTGCCGGGCCTTCCGGCGGCGTCGGCCGTTCGGCCGGCCCCCGGGTGGGGCCGCCTTCTGGCGTCGGCCCTTCGGATGGCGCGGGCCCCTCGGATGGCGCGGGCCCCTCGGATGGGGCGGGGCTTTCGGGCCGTGCCGGGCCTTCCGGCGGCGCCGGCCGTTCGCTCAGCGCCGGCCGTTCGCTCAGCGCCGGCCGGGCGCACGGCGTCGGCTCCTCGCACGGCGTCGGCTCCCCAGAAAACAGCGGCCCCTTCGGCGTCACCGACTCTTCGGGCCCCACCGGTGCCTCGAACGTCACCGGTGCCTCGAACGCGGCCCGGCGCGTCGCGCGCCGTAGTGCCTTGAGTACCGCCGGCCCCAGGAGGAGCGTCGCGGTCAGAGTGACCGCCGCGCGCGGCAGGTCCCAGCCCAGGGACGTGGTCAGGCAGTACGCGGCGAAGCGGGCCAGGTTGTCGCCCAGCGGGTCGCCCGGGACGAAGGACACGCCCGTGCCCAGACCGGCGATGTACGGCCAGCCCTGCAAGTTCATGACCGTGCCGTAGCCGACCGACGCCACCGCGCCGTACGCCGCCAGCATCAGCAGCTCGCGGCGGCCCCGCAGCCGGTCCGCGCCCGGCAGCAGGCCCGCGCCCAGCGACACCCAGCCCATGGCCAGCATCTGGAACGGCATCCACGGGCCGACCCCGCCGGTCAGCAGCGCCGACGCGAACATCGACAGCGCCCCGAGGACGAACCCGAAGCCCGGCCCCAGCACCCGTCCCGCCAGCACCATCAGGAAGAACATCGGTTCGATCCCGGCCGTCCCCGCCCCCAGCGGGCGCAGCGCCGCGCCCACCGCCGCGAGGACGCCGAGCATGGCGACGGCCTTGGCGTCCAGGCCGGTGTCGGCGATGGTCGCCACGGCGACGGCGAGGAGCAGCGGCAGCAGCGCCGCGAACAGCCAGGGCGCGTCGCCCGAGTGCGCCAGCCCGGACGCGGGGGCCGCCAGCAGCGGCCAGCCGAACGCCATGACGCCCGCGACGGTCAGGAGCAGCAGCGCCACGGCGGACCGGCGGCCGAGGCGGACGGCACGGGCCTGCGCCGTCACGCGCGGCCGAGCCGGTGCCGTCATGAGGGCACTCCTGACGGGTCCGGCCCCGAGGAGCTCGGCCCCGACGGTTCCGTCTCCGGCGTGTTCGGGCCGTTGCGGTCCGGCCGTGGCAGGTCCGGCCGTGAGGGGTTCGGCTGTGACGGGTCCGGTCGTGACGGGTCCGGTCGTGACGAGTTCGGCCGTGGCAAGTCCGGTCGTGACGGATCCGTCCTCGGCGTGTCCTGCCTCCGAGAGCCCGTCCCTGAGGGGGCCGCCCCTGATGTGTCCGTTTCCGACGGGTCCCCCCGCCTCGACGGGTTCGATCCCGTAGGAGTCGTCTCCGGCGCGTCCGTCTCCGGCGCGCCCGTCTCCGGCGCGCCCGTCTCCGGCGCGCCCGTCCCCGACGCGCCCGTCTCCGACGCGCTCGGTCCCAGCGCGCCCGTCCCCGACCCGCCCTTCCCCGCCCCCGCCGCGCCCAGCGCCCCCCGCACCTGCGCGACCGTCAGCCACGGCAGCGGTGCCAGTACCTTCGCCACCTGCGGTGCGAAGGCCGGGGAGGCGACGACGACGTCGGCCGTCGGGCCGTCGGCGACGATCTCGCCCTCGGCCAGGACGACGACGCGGTGGGCGAGCTCGGCGGCCAGTTCCACGTCGTGGGTGGCCAGGACGATCGCGTGGCCCTCGGCGGCCAGGCCGCGCAGGATCTCCACCAGGCGCGCCTTCGCCGCGTAGTCCAGGCCGCGCGTCGGCTCGTCGAGGAGGAGCAGCGGCGGCCGGGCGGCGAGGACGACGGCGAGGGCGAGCGCGAGCCGCTGGCCCTCGGACAGGTCGCGTGGGTGGGCGTCGTCGGGGACGCCGGGGAGCAGGTCGGAGACCAGGTCGCGGCAGGTGCCGGGCGCGGCGGAGGCGTCGCGGTCGGCGGCGGCGCACTCGGCGCCGACCGTGTCGGCGCACAGCAGGTCGCGGGGCTCCTGCGGGACGAGCCCGACGTGCCGCAGCAGCTCGCGCGGGCCGGTGCGGTGCGGCGCGGCGCCGCCGGTGCGGACCGCGCCGCGGGCCGGTTCGTGCATGCCGACGAGGGTGCGCAGGAGCGTGGACTTGCCGGCGCCGTTGCGTCCCATGAGGGCGATCGTCTCGCCCGGACGGACGGTGAGGTCCAGCCCGCGCAGGGCGTCCACCCGGCCGTGCCGGACGGCCAGGCCGGTCACCTCGGCGGCGGGAACGGCGGCCGGGGTGCCGGCCGGGGGCGCGGCCGGTGCGGCGCGCCGGAAGCGGCGGAACAGCCCGCGGGGCGCCGCCGCCGCGGCGGCGGCCGGTGCGGCGGGAGCGGCAGGCGGCGGTACGTCCGCGAGGCGCGCGCGGAGCGGTGCCGCGGCGCGCCGGGCGTCGCGCACGGTCAGCGGCGGCGGCGTCCAGCCGGCGAGCCGGCCGAGGGCGACGACGGGCGGGTGCACGGGCGAGACGGCCATCACCTCGCCCGGTCCGCCGACGACGGGCGGCTCGCCCGGCCCGGGTAGCAGCACCACCCGGTCCGCGTACTGCACCACCCGTTCCAGCCGGTGCTCGGCCAGCAGCACGGTGGTGCCCAGGTCGTGGACGAGCCGTTGCAGCACCGCGAGGACCTCCTCGGCGGCGGCCGGGTCGAGCGCGGACGTCGGCTCGTCCAGCACCAGCACCCGGGGGTGCGTCGTGAGCACCGAGCCGATGGCCACGCGCTGCTGCTGGCCGCCGGAGAGGGTGCGCAGGGCGCGGTCCCGGAGGTCGGCGAGGCCGAGCAGGTCGAGGGTCTCCTCGACGCGGCGGCGCATGGTGTCGGCGGGCATCCCCAACGACTCCATGCCGTAAGCGAGTTCCTCCTCGACGGTGTCGGTCACGAAGTGCGCGAGCGGGTCCTGCCCCACCGTGCCGACGACGTCGGCGAGTTCACGCGGCCGGTGGGTACGGGTGTCCCGCCCGTCGACGGTGACCCGGCCGCGCAGCGTCCCCCCGGTGAAGTGCGGCACCAGCCCGCTCACGGCACCGAGCAGCGTCGACTTCCCGACCCCGGACGGCCCGACCAGCAGGCACAACTCCCCTTCGGGAACGGTCAGATCGAGATCCCGGAGGGTCGGCGCGGCGGCGTCGTGGTACGTCACCGTCACCTGCTCGAAGCGGATCACCGGGTGCGGCTCCTTCGGGGTACTGCGGTGGGTGTGGCGGATGCGGTGGGTGTGGCGGCCGGGCGCGCCCGGGACGGCTCCGGGGCGGGGGACGCGCTCCCTCCGGTGCCGTCCGGCGGCGCGGGACGACCGCGGGCCGCTCGCGGCCGGCTTGGGGTGTGCGGGGCCCGGTCGGGGGCCGGCGCGCCGCGTGCCGGCCCCGGCACGGGCGGTCCGGAGGCGGAACCCGGCCGGCGGTCCTGGCCGTCCGGGCCCACCGGGCGGCCCTCCCGACGTGGGAACGCGCCGCCGCGCCCGGCCGGTGACACCCCAGCGCCCCGGGCGGACGGGCGGGGGCCGTCCGACCCGGACGCATCCGGTCCGGGCGTGGGCCGGCCCCGGCCGGACGCCCCGCGCCCCGGGCTCCGCCCGCCCCGCCGTCCCGGCAGGGGCAGTGCCGGGAGCAGGCCGACGAGGATCGAGGCCGCGGGCCACAGGGGGAGGGTCGGGGACGTCAGGGGGAAGGCCGGGGGGTGGAGGGACTCCGGGGTGGTGGTGCCGGCCCAGACCATCAGGGCCGTCACCGCCGCGCCCGAGCCCGCGACCAGCCACGCCGCCGCGTCCCAGCGGTCCGGGCGGTAGCGGGTGCGGACCGAGCGGCGGCCGCCCAGCCGCAGCCCGGCCAGCGCGGCGGCGACGCCGGCCAGCAGCAGGGGCGTGCCGTAGCCGGCCCCCTCGTCGGCCAGCAGCCCGTACGTGCCGGCGCACACGCCCAGCAGGCCGCCGAGGGTGAGGACGGCCGTGGTGCGCCGGACCGCGGGCGGTACCTGAGCCGTACGGCCGTAGCCGCGCGCGTCCATGGCCGCGGCCAGGGCCACCGAACGTTCCAGGGCTCCCTCCAGTACCGGCAGCCCCACCTGGAGCAGGCCGGCGAAGCCCCGGTCCGGCCGGCCGCGCAACCGCCGCGCGGCGCGTACCCGTTGGACGTCCGCGACGAGGTTCGGCGCGAACGTCATGGCGACGACGACCGCGACCCCCGCCTCGTACAGCGCCCCGGGCAGGGACTTCAGCAGCCGCGCCGGGTTGGCGAGCGCGTTGGCCGCGCCCACGCAGACCAGCAGGGCGGCCAGCCGCAGGGCGTCGTACAGGGCGAAGAGCAGGCCCTCGGCCGTCACCCGGCCGCCGAGGCGCACACCCCGCGCCCAGTCGGGGAGCGGGATCTCGGGGAGGACGACGACGGTGTGGGTGCCGGGGATCGGGGAGCCGAGGAAGAACGCGAACAGCAGCCGGACGCCGATCACCACCAGCCCCAGCTTGAGGAAGGCCCCGTAACTGCGCGCCCAGGGCGCGTCCGTGCGCCGGGCCGCCACCACGTACCCGGCGACGGCCACCAGCAGCGCGAGCAGCAGGGGGTTGGTCGTCCGGGACGCGGCGGCGGCCAGCCCCAGCGCCCAGAGCCACCACGCGCCGGGGTGCAGCGCCGGCGTCACCGCGCGCGCCGGCGACGCGCCTGCCACACGGCGGCGCCGCCGAGCGCGACGACGGCCGCGACACCGCCGATCAGACCGGCGGAAGGCCCGCCGGAACGGTCCCCCGGCTCGGCCTCGGGCCGCTCGGACCTCGGCGCGGTGGCGTCCACCTTCTCGCCGCAGCCCGTCCGCGGGTAGCCCTCGATGCCGCACAGCAGGGCGGCCGAGTCGTAGCGCAGCGGCTTGGCGACGGCCGCGAGCGCGTCGGCGGCCGTGGCGTCGTCCGCGACCCGCGCGCAGGCGGTCCGCGCCGCGGGCGGGCGCTCGCCGCCGGGGGCGTCGGCGGGCGTGCCGAAGTCGAGGACGACGGCGATCCGCTTGCCGCCGTCCCGGGCGGGCGTCCGGTCGCAGACGGCGGCGAAGTCCGGTGCGGTGCGCGGCTTCGCCGCGTCGGAGGAGTCCGCGCTGACCGCGAAGCGGAAGCCGACGGTCTCGCCGTCGCCGGGCCGGGCCTGGGACGGGCCCTGGGTGGCGTACGTCCAGCCGTGGCTCCCGCTCTTGCCCTCGGCCTGCCAGAACGACCAGTACCGGTAGCCGGCCGCGTGCGCGGGCGTGGCGGCCGTCACTCCGGCGAGCACCGCGAGCAGGCCGGCGAGCAGCAGGGCCGCGGCGGCGTGGAGCGAGCGGGCAGCGGTCACCGCTGCTTCTTCCGGCGGTTGCTGAAGAGGAAGCCCACACCGACCGCGGCGACGAAGGCGACGGCCACGAACCACCAGTTGCCCGAGGACGAGTCCTTGTCGTCCTTCTTCTCCTCGTCGGACGTGGCGACGGACTCGGGGGCGGGCCCGGTCGCGTTCAGCTTCTCCACCAGGTCGGTGCCGCCGAAGTCGCGCGGGTCGGCGCCCGCCGCGCGGGCCGCGAGGACCAGCTTGGCCAGTCGGCCGGGGTCGCCCTTGCCGTTGTCGCCCTCGGCCCACGCCATGGTCTTGCTGTCGGCCGACTTCAGCCAGTCCAGCGTCTTGCCGGCCGCCTCGCGGTGGCCGCCGGCGGCGAGCGCGGTGACGGCGTCGGCGGTGGTGCCGTAGTCGGGGCCCTTGGGGGCGCCGGGCATGGACGCCTCCAGGTGGCCGCGCCCGGCGTCGAGCTTCTTCGCCAGGTACGCGGCGGCGGCCTCGGCGGCGGCCGGCGCGTCCTTGGGCTTGGCCTTGTCGCCGCCGTCGCCCTCCGAGCAGGCGAGCGGCCGGACCGGCTTGTTCTCCTTGCCGGCCGGCTCGACGAGGTAGCCCTTGCCGAGGGCGCCCGTGGTGGCCGCGGCGGACGCGAAGTTGTCGGCGTTGAGCTTGCCCTTCTGCGGAGCCCACGCGAACGCGCCGCGGTCACCGTCCGGCGCGTCGCAGCCCAGCTGGAAGGTGAGGAGCGCGTCGTAGGGGCTCTTGCCGTCCTTGGACCGGACCTTCGCCGGGTCCTGGCCGGCCGCGGCGAACGCGCCGACGGCGGCGGCCGTGGAGTTGGCGTTGCTCTCGGCGCCCGGGGTCATGCCCCAGCCGCCGTCCCCGTTCTGGTGGCCCTTGAGCCAGGCCAGGCCCTTCTCGACCTGCTCACCGCGCCCGCCGACCGCCGCGAGCGCCTGGACGGCGGCGGCGGTCTGGTCGGGGAACTCGTCCTTGGCCGTGTCGCACGGCTTCCCGGTGTCGGCCCGGTAGCCCGGGAACCCGCCGTCCGCGCACTGCTGCCCGGCCAGCCAGTCGATCGCCGGCCTGGCCGGGGTGACCCCCGTGGCGTGCTGGGCGAGGAACGCCAGCGACTGCCGGAAGACGCCGTCGAACTTCGGGTCGGCGCTGCCGTAGAGGCCGGGGGCGGCGGCCGACGGCGACGCGTCGGCGAGGGCGGCCGGGGCCGCGGCGGCGCCCAGAACGGCCACACCGGCCAGGACCGTGGCGCCCCGACGGATACGGGTGGCCCTGCGGGCTCGGGCGGCGGGGGAGGGAGCCATGGGGGTGGGGTGCCTCTCGGGGTCGCGGCGGCGGCGTGGGCGCTCTTGTCGATTTGTGCCCACTTTAACCGGGCGGGGGAAGGGGGCCGGGGCCGTGGGGCGGTGCGGGACGCTGCCGTCCAGGGGGCAGGGCCCCCGCCGCCGTCTCACCGCCCGGCCCGCCGACGCGCCCGGCGCCGCTCACCGCCTCCCGATCAATCCGCACACCGTCTCGATGTCGATCTTCACCTGGGCGATGGACGCCCGCCCCGACAGCCAGGTGATCAGGGCCGAGTGCCAGGTGTGCTCGATCACCCGGACCACCGACAGCTGTTCCGGGCCGGGCGGTACCGGCAGGTCCATCGCGTCCACGATGATCGCCGTGGTCAGCCGGGAGACCGCGTCCACCTCGGCGCTGACCGAGCGGTCGGCGAAGGTCAGGGCGCGGACCATGGCGTCGGCGAGGTGCGGCTCGCGCTGCATGGCGCGGAAGGCGCGCATCAGGGTGCCGGCGACGCGGGCGGCCGGGTCGGTCTCGGTGGGCGGGCGTTTGCGCAGCGTCTCGTGGAGCTGCTCCAACTGGTCCTGCATGGTGGCGACCAGCAGGTGGATCTTGGAGGGGAAGTAGCGGTAGAGCGTGCCCAGGGCGACGTTCGACGATTCGGCCACCTCGCGCATCTGCACCGCGTCGAAGCCGCCGCGGCTCGCCAGCCGGGTGGTGGCGGCGAGGATGCTGCGCCGGCGCGCCTCCTGACGCTGGGTCAGCGGCGCGGCCGGGGCGGAGGCGGCTCTCGGGTCTGCGGTCTTCTGTCCCACGTCGGTGCGTTCCTCTGCAGGGGGCGGTCGCCAGCATGATGGCAGGGCGCGGTTCAGTGACGCGAATCACTGGAACGTGTTCCACATTAGCGGGCCGGGCGGCCCGCGCCCCAGGTCCGCGGCCGGACGGGGTGAGAGGCGATGGGGGTGGCCCCGACCCTGCCGGGGCGCGCGAGAGTGCGTCGGGGGCGCGCTGTGGCCCGGGCGGGAGCGGTCCGTATCGCCGCCCGCCGGTGGCTCGGGTACGTTCTGGACTTGTCGGGCTTTCTGCCGGTTTGCAAGCCGGTTCGGATAGTGGAACTTGTTCTAGAGAATCGGGAGCGGTTACGCTCCCGCTGAACCGCAGGAAGAATGGGGGCCGCGAGTGACCGCTGAGACCGCCCAGGCAGTCGGGTCACGTCCGCTCCCCGCGGTGTCCCCGGCCGGGGACGACGCGCCGCTGCGCATCGCGCTGCTGTCGTACAAGGGCAACCCGTTCTGCGGCGGCCAGGGCGTCTACGTCCGCCACCTCTCCCGCGAACTGGCCCGGCTCGGCCACTCCGTCGAGGTGATCGGCGCCCAGCCGTACCCCGTCCTGGACGAGGGCGTCACCCTCACCGAACTCCCCAGCCTGGACCTCTACCGGCAGCCCGACCCCTTCCGCACCCCCAAGCGCGGCGAGTACCGCGACTGGGTCGACGCGCTGGAGGTCGGCACCATGTGGACCGGCGGCTTCCCCGAGCCGCTGACCTTCTCGCTGCGCGCCCGGCGCCATCTGGCCGCCCGCCGCGGCGACTTCGACGTCGTCCACGACAACCAGACACTCGGCTACGGCCTCCTCGCCGACCTCGGCGCCCCGCTGGTCACCACCGTCCACCACCCGGTCACCGTGGACCGGCGGCTGGAACTGGACGCCGCGGGGGACGACTGGAAGCGCCGGCTCTCCGTCCGCCGCTGGTACGGCTTCACCCGCATGCAGGAGCGGGTGGCCCGCTGCCTGCCGTCGATCGTCACCGTCTCCGGCTCCTCCCGCCAGGAGATCGTCGACCACCTCGGGGTGCGCCCGGAGCGCGTCCACGTGGTGCCGATAGGCGCCGACACCGACCTCTTCTCACCCGACCCGTCCGTCCCCGTGATCCCCGGCCGGATCGTCACCACCTCCAGCGCCGACGTCCCGCTCAAGGGCCTGGTGCACCTGGTCGAGGCGCTGGCCAAGGTGCGCACGGAGAACCCGGACGCGCACCTCGTCGTCGTCGGCCGGCGCGCGGACGACGGGCCGGTCGCCCGGGCCATCGAGACGTACGGGCTGGAAGGCGCCGTGGAGTTCGTCAAGGGCATCAGCGACGCCGAGCTGGTGAACCTGGTGCGCGGCGCCCAGGTCGCCTGCGTGCCGTCGCTGTACGAGGGCTTCTCGCTGCCCGCCGCCGAGGCCATGGCCACCGGGACGCCGCTGGTGGCCACCACCGGCGGGGCGATCCCCGAGGTCGCCGGCGCCGACGGCGAGACCTGCCTCGCCGTTCCGCCGGGCGACGCCGACGCCCTCGCCGGCGCCCTGAAGCGGCTCCTCGGCGACGGGGAACTGCGCCGCCGCCTCGGCGCCGCGGGCCGGGAACGGGTGCTCGCCCGCTTCACCTGGCGGCAGGCGGCCATCGGGACCGCCGAACGCTACCGGATCTCGATCGAGCGGGCCGCCCGAGCGAGAGCCCGGGCCCGGAGCGGCGCGGGCCCGCTGCCCGTACGGACGTCCCGGGCCCGCCCGTAGGGGGCCGGGGGCCCCTTGGGGGGAGGCGGTCCCCCGGGGGAGAAGCGGTCCCTTGCGGAAAGGTGATCCTCAAGGACCACCGGACCCATAAGGGGGCGCATCGGCCCACAAGGGCCGGACCACCCCCAAGGGTTGGATCGCCCGTAAGGGCTGGACCGCCCCCCCCCCAAGGGGTGAACCGCCCCCAGGGCGCTCATCCGCCCTGAGGGAACGGCTCACTCCAGGGCCGACCCCCAGGGGACGGACGGCCTCCAACGGCCGGACGGCTCCCGGGGAAACCGGCCGACCGCCGCCCCCGGGCGGCGCCCGCACCACCACCCGCCGCCCCCGGGCGGCACCGCTTCCGCGCGGCAGCCCGCCCGGCCGGGCGCCGACCGTCACTGACCTGCCCCGTCGGACGAAAGCAGACCTCCGTGCTGACCGTCGATTTCTCCCGCTTCCCGCTCGCCGCCGGCGACCGCGTCCTCGACCTGGGCTGCGGTGCGGGCCGGCACGCCTTCGAGTGCTACCGGCGCGGCGCCCGGGTGGTCGCCCTCGACCGCAACGCGGACGAGATCCGCGAGGTCGCCAAGTGGTTCGCCGCCATGAAGGAGGCCGGCGAGGCCCCGGCCGGCGCCACCGCCACCGCCATGGAGGGCGACGCCCTGGCCCTGCCCTTCCCCGACGACAGCTTCGACGTCGTCATCATCTCCGAGGTCATGGAGCACATCCCCGACGACAAGGGCGTGCTCGCCGAGATGGTCCGCGTCCTCAAGCCGGGCGGCCGGATCGCCGTGACCGTGCCCCGCTACGGCCCCGAGAAGGTGTGCTGGGCGCTCAGCGACGCCTACCACGAGGTCGAGGGCGGCCACATCCGCATCTACAAGGCCGACGAGCTGCTGCGGAAGATGGAGGAGGCCGGGCTGAAGCCGTACGGCACCCACCACGCGCACGGCCTGCACAGCCCCTACTGGTGGCTCAAGTGCGCCTTCGGCGTCGACAACGACAAGGCGCTGCCCGTCCGCGCGTACCACAAGCTGCTGGTCTGGGACATCATGAAGAAGCCGGCGGCCACGCGCATCGCCGAGCAGGTCCTCAACCCGGTCATCGGCAAGAGCTTCGTCGCCTACGCCACCAAGCCGCACCTGCCGGCCGACGCGGCGACGGGAACCGACGCCGCGACGGGCACCGAGGCCGCCACCGCGTCCGCAGAGGACCGCGCGTGACCACCCACAGCCGCCGCCCCGGCCGGCTCGAACGCCTCGTCCTCCCCGGCGTCCTGACCGCAGAACAGCTCGACGCGACCGTCGCCGGCATCGCCGCCGGCCAGCGCGAGGACGGCGCCATACCCTGGTTCCGCGGCCACCACCTCGACCCGTGGGACCACGTCGAGGCCGCCATGGCCCTGGACACCGCGGGCGAGCACGGCCGCGCCGAGGCCGCCTACCGCTGGCTCGCCGAGCACCAGAACCCCGACGGCTCCTGGTACGCCGCGTACGCCGACGGCGACCACCGGGAGCCCACCGACCGAGCCCGCGAGACCAACTTCGTCGCGTACGTCGCCGTCGGCGTCTGGCACCACTACCTCTCCACCGGCGACGACGCCTTCCTCGACCGGATGTGGCCGACGGTCTTCGCCGCCGTCGAGTTCGTCCTCACGCTCCAGCAGCCCGGCGGGCAGATCGGCTGGAAGCGGGAGGCGGTGGACGGTGAGGGAGGCGGCGCCGACGTCACCGACGCCCTGCTCACCGGTTCGTCCTCCATCCACCAGGCGCTGCGCTGCGCCCTGGCCATCGCCGAGCACCGCGAGGAGCCGCAGCCGGACTGGGAGCTGGCCACGGGGCTGCTGGCGCACGCGATACGCCGGCACCCGGAGCGGTTTCTGGACAAAAGCCGTTACTCCATGGACTGGTACTACCCGGTGCTCGGCGGCGCGATCACCGGACCTGAGGCGGCGGCGCGCATCGCCGAGGGCTGGGACCGCTTCGTCGTCCCCGGCCTCGGGGTGCGCTGCGTCCTGCCGAACCCCTGGGTGACCGGCGGCGAGAGCTGCGAACTCGCCCTCGCCCTCTGGGTGATGGGCGAGTCGGACCGGGCCCTTGAGATCCTCCGCTGGATCCAGCACCTGCGCGCCGACAACGGCATGTACTGGACCGGGTACGTCTTCGAGGACGACGCCGTGTGGCCGGAGGAGCTCACCACCTGGACGGCCGGTTCGCTGCTGCTCGCGGTGGCTGCGCTGGGCGGCGACGAGGCGACGACGGCGGTGTTCGGCGGGGAACGGCTGCCGCGCGGGCTGGAACCGGACTGCTGCGGCTGACCGGCCCGGACGGCTGACCGGCGCTTTCGGGCGACGGGACCTTACGGGCGACGGGACCTTACGGGCGGGGGCGGGGGAGGGGAGCCGGCGACGGCCGAGGCCCACCCTCGGCCCCCAGGCCCGTCTCCCCCGCCCGTATCTGGCCCGTTTCCGACGTGTACGTCCGCACCTGGTAGCCCGAACGATGCGGTCCGGATGCGTCGGGCCGCCGCGCGGGCCACGCTGGTGCCGTACCGTGCCCGCCGGCCCCGGAGGCAAGCGTGTCCGACCGTGCCCGTGCCCGCCGCACCGTTGTCGTCCTGCCGCTGGTCTGCGGCCTGTTGCTGGCCGGTTCGGCCTGCGGCGGCGACAAGAAGGAGAAGTCGACCGGCGAGGCGAGCCCGACGAGCTCGATCGAGAAGCAGAAATTCGCCAAGACCCGGTTCGTCGCCAACGCCGGCCTCGCGTCCGGCGCCGCCTACCAGTGGATCATCAAGCCGTACCGCAACGGCGCGTTCAAGAAGGGGGCGGACGGCCGGACGGGCGCCCTCGTCAAGGCGGGCCTGGCCGGGGTCTTCACCTACAACCGGCTCAAGGCCGCGACCCGCAACGCCCAGGGCGACCCGACGCTCTCCAAGGCCCTGGCTCCCGTCAACGCCGGCATCGACTCCCTCAAGGGGCTCGGCACCAAGCTCCGCAAGGGCGACGCCACCGACAGCGACGTCAACTCCGTCGACAGCGTCATCAACAAGGTCAAGGACGCGGGCAAGAGCGCCGGGGCCCCCGTCACGGACAAGGTGCCGTCGACGAGCGAGCTCCAGAAGGGCTGACCGATAGCCGCCCGTCGGGGTCGCCGACCCTGCCGGCCGGCCGGTGGCCGATGACAGCATGGCGCCTATGAACCGGACGACGGAAGCCGCTGCCCGCTCGGTGCCGCACCGGGCGCCGGCCGCCGCCCTCGTCTTCGCCCTCGCCCTCGTCCTCGCGCTCGTCACGGCCTGCGACGGCGGGGGCGGTGGGGGTGGCGGGACTCCGGAGGAGGGCGGGACGGGCGTCGGCGACCCGGTCTTCCCCACCCTCGGCAACAGTGGTTACGACGTACGGCACTACGGGCTGACCCTCGACTACCGGCCCGACGGCAACGCCCTCCGCGGCGACGCCGTCATCACCGCCCGCGCGACGAAGGAGCTGAGCGCGTTCACCCTCGACCTGACGGGCCTCAAGGTGACGTCCACCAAGGTCGAAGGGAAGCCCGCGAAGACCTCCCGCTCCGGCACCAAGCTCAGGGTCGAGCCGGCGCACCCGCTCGGCAAGGGCCGGGAGTTCCGCACGGAGATCGCCTACCAGGGCCGGCCGAAGGCCGTCCGCGACCGCGACGGTTCCCTGGAGGGCTGGATCGAGACGGACCACGGCGCGGTCGGACTCGGCGAGCCGGAGGGCTCGATGGCCTGGTTCCCGGGCAACCACCACCCGTCCGACAAGGCGACGTACGACTTCACCGTCACCGTCCCCAAGGGCTTCACCGCCGTCGCCAACGGCGAGCCGAAGGGCTCGGAGACGGTGAAGGGCGAGGGCGGGAACGACCGGACCACCTTCCGCTGGCACAGCGGTGAGCCGATGGCGAGCTATGTGGCGAGCGTCGCGGTCGGCGAGTTCAAGGTGACGGAGACGACGGCCCCGGCGGGCGAGGGCAAGGGCGATGTGCCGGTGTACATCGCCTACGCGGGCGGGGAGGACGAGGCCGCGCAGCACATGAAGGAGATGGTGCCCAAGGTGCTGGCGTGGGAGGAGAAGCTGTTCGGCCCGTACCCCTTCGGGTCGTCGGGCGCGGTCATCGACCGGAACCCGTACATCACCTATCCGCTGGAGACCCAGACCAAGCCGTACTACGAGAAGCCGCCGAAGGACAAGATCATCGTCCATGAGCTGGCCCACCAGTGGTTCGGCAACTCCGTCACCCCGCGCACCTGGCGCGACATGTGGCTCAACGAGGGCTTCGCCCAGTACACCGAGTGGATGTGGGAGGCGCAGCAGCAGAAGGGGCGCACGGAACGGCAGATCTTCGACGCCTACTACGACGGCACGGACCCGGAGAGCCGGGGCAAGGACGACGAGACCATCTGGTCCTTCCCGCCCGCCTCTCCCACCGCCGCGACGATATCCGGCCGGCCGGTGTACGGCCGGGGCGCGATGGTGCTGCAAAAGCTGCGCGAGACCGTCGGGGACGCCACCTTCTTCGACATCCTCCGCACCTGGGTGCGCGACCACCGCTACGGCAACGTCGGCACCGACGACTTCATCCGGCTGTGCGAGCGGAAGGCGGGCCGGGACCTGGGCGGCCTCTTCGACACCTGGCTCTTCGAGGAAGGCAAGCCGGACCACCGCTGAACCCCCGGGGCGGGGGAACGGCGAAGGCCCGCCGGGGAGTCCGGCGGGCCTTCGCATGCGACGGGGCGTGGGCGCGTCAGCCGCGCTGGATGCCCGAGGTGTCCTGGAGGACGCCGCGACGGCCGTCCTGCGTCTGTGCGACGAGCGCCGCACCGCGCTGGTCCACCGCCAGGTACCAGGTGCCCGGCGCCAGCTCGGCGATCGGCGTCTGGCCGCCGTCCTCCGGGAACAGCGGGCGGTTCACCGGCACCGCGAACCAGAACGGCGCGAAGTCCGAGCCGCCCGCGGAGGGAGCCTGCGCACCCGCCGGAGCTCCGCCCGTACCGCCGGCCGGCTGCGCGGCCGCCTGCTGCGGACCGGACTGGTCGGCCGGCTGCGGCGCGCCGTACGGCTGCCCCCCGAAGGAGCCGCCGGCGGCCGGACCGCCCGGGCCCGGGTAGCCGTAACCGGGGTGCGCGCCGGTGCCGTAGGGGGACTGGACCTGGGGGGTGGGGGCGCCCATGAGGGGGGCCTTCAGGGCGGGGACCTTCTGGGTGAGAAGAGCGGCTGCGGCCATCGCGAGGTTGGCGATGAGGCCCAGGATCAGGCCGACACCGGCAGAGCGGCCCTCACCGCCACCGCCGAGCGCCCACAGGGACGACCAGGCGGCGGAGACGGCGAACGCGGTGCCCCAGTGGTCGAGCGCGATCCCGGCGACCTTGCGGTCGGCCGGCTGGAAACGCGCGGCGACGATCAGCGCGGCGGCGATGACTCCGGAAAGGAAGATGGCGGGCAGCACCGGGAAGAGGTCGCTCTTCCAGCCGTTGTACTCGTACTTGTCCCTGAGGGCGCTGCACTCCAGGCCGCCGCTGCAGTCAATGGAGTAGAAGGTGAGGAACGACGCGATGAACAGCAACACCGCTGCTCCGATCACCACGCCGTCGCCTCTAGTGAGGGAGCGGAAGTTCACCTGAGATCCTTTGTCAGTGCCTTCAGAGTCGGTCGGTCTCGTCGCTGTCGCCGGACGCGAGACGGGAGGGCGCGGACGAACGCGGCCCCCCATCGTACGGGGGAACCTATCGCCCCGGTGTCCGGGGCGCCTCTTCGTTTCGACCTCGTGACACGCCCGTGGCCTGCCGTTATACGGCCCGGTTGACGAGCCGGCGGCCCGCTACCGGCTGAGGACGAAGTCCCGGATGCCGTCGGCGATCCCCTGGGCCGCCTTCTGTCGCCATCCGTCGTCGGTGAGTTGCGCGGCGTCCTGCGGATCGCGCATGTTGCCGCACTCGATGAACACCTTCGGCACGGTGGAGAGGTTGAGGCCGCCGAGGTCGCTCCGGACGTCCAGGCCGGTGTTGTGGCCGACGTAGTTGGACGGGATGCTTCCGGTCGCCTGGACGAACTTGCCGAGGACGCGTTCGCCCAGTTCCTTCGAGGGGTCGGCGATCGGGGCGGTGTCCGCCCGGCCGCCCTTGACCTTGGCGGGCAGGATGACGTGGACGCCGCGCTGGCCGGGGGCGGCGCCGTCCGCGTGCACGGACAGCGCGGCGTCGGCGTGCGCCTTGTTGCCGATGGCGGCCCGTTCGTCGACGCAGGGGCCGAACGGCCGGTCGCCGTCGTGGGTGAGGGTGACCGTCGCGCCCTGTGCCTGGAGGATCGACCGGATGCGGTGGGCGACGTCGAGACTGAACGTCGCTTCCGCGTAACCGGAGTTGGTGGAGGTGCCGGTGGTGTCGCACTCCTTGCGGCCGGTGCCGATGTCGACGGACCGGTCGATCTCCGCCGTGTGCTGCTGGTTGTGGATGTTGTGCCCCGGGTCGATCACCACGACCTTCCCGCGGAGCGGTCCGTCGCCGCCCCCCTCGCCCGCGGGTGGGGCGGAAGGTTTCGGCGGTTCCGGGGAGTCGGACGGGCCGGACGAGGACGGTGCCTTCTTCGCCTCCCGTGGCGGCGACGACGGCGGTACGGCAGCGGGAGCACGGCCGGCCGACGCGGACGGGGAACCGCCGGGCGGCGCGGACGCCTTGGCGTCACCGGCCGGGCCGTCACCGTCGTCGCACCCCGCGACCGCCGCCAGCAGCAGGGCGGTCAGGGCCGCGACGGCCGGACGGGCGCGGCGGGCGGGCCGGACGGGCCGAGCGGGCCGGGGGCGGCCGGGGTGACGAGGAAAGCTGCCGTAGGACACTCGGGCGATGCTAGCGCCGCCCGTCAGATCGCGGGGCCCGTCCGGCGCAGAACCCGCATCGACCCCGTCACGGAGACCTCCGTGAACCCGCCCGACTCCAGGGCCCTCATGTACACCCGGTACGGGGCCTGGCCGCCGTCCGCCGGGTCCGGGAACACGTCGTGGACGACGAGCAGCCCGCCCTGCGCGAGGTGCGGCGCCCAGCCCTCGTAGTCCGCGGTCGCGTGCTCGTCCGTGTGCCCGCCGTCGATGAACACCAGCCCCAGCGGCGTCCCCCACAACGCGGCCACCTGCGGCGAGCGGCCCACGACCGCGACCACGTGGTCCTCCAGGCCCGCCCGGTACAGCGTCCGGCGGAACGTCGGCAGCGTGTCCATCCGGCCGACGCCCGGGGCGTCGTCCACCAGGGACGTGTCGTGGTACTCCCAGCCGGGCTGCTGCTCCTCGCTGCCGCGGTGGTGGTCGACGGTCACGACCGTCGTCCCGGCCTCGCGGGCGGCGTCGGCGAGGAGGAGGGTGGAGCGGCCGCAGTAGGTGCCTACTTCGAGGAGGGGGAGGCCGAGTTCGGAGGCGGCGGATGCGGCGGCCTGGTGGAGGGCGAGGCCCTCGTCCAGGGGCATGAAGCCTTTTGCTTCTTCGAAGGCGGTCAGGGTTTGGGGTTTGGGGGGCACGGTCGTCCTTCGGTGGTCGGTGGGTGGTGGGGCGCCTGCGGCGGGCGGTGCCCCGGTCCCGCCCCTTCGCCGATTCCTGGGGCTGCGCCCCAGACCCCGCTTTCGCGGCTCCGCCGCTCGTCCTCAATCGCCGGACGGGCTGAATATCGCGCCCAGGCGCACACTTCAGCCCGTCCGGGGGCACCCCCTCTGGGGGAGTTTGAGGACAACCGCGCGGAGCGCGGTTTCAGGGGGTCTGGGGGCTCGCCCCCAGGAATCGGCGAAGGGGCGGGACCGGGGCACCCTACAACCACCCGTTCTGGCGCGCCGCCCGCACCGCCTCCATCCGGTTGCGCGTCTGCGTCTTGCCGATCGCCGCCGACAGGTAGTTCCGGACGGTCGCGGGCGACAGGTGGACCCTGGCCGCGATGTCTGCGACCGTCGCGCCGTCCACCGCGGCCGAGAGGACGTCCCGCTCCCGCTGCGTCAGCGGGTTCGGTCCGGCGCTCAACGCCGCCGCGGCCAGCGCCGGATCGATGACGCGTTCACCGGCGAGCGCGCGCCGGATCGCGGCGGCGAGGTCCTCGACGGGGCCGTCCTTGACGAGGAAGCCGGAGGCGCCGGCCTCCATGGCGCGGCGGAGGTAGCCGGGGCGCCCGAAGGTGGTGAGTATCAGCACCCGGCACTCGGGCAGCCGCTGCCGGAGGTCGGCCGCCGCGTCGAGGCCGCTGCGGCCGGGCAGTTCGATGTCGAGGAGGGCGATGTCGGGGCGCGTCTCCAGGGCGGTGGGCACGATCTCGTCGCCGTTGCCGACCTGGGCGACGACCTCGATGTCGTCCTCCAGACCGAGCAGCAGCGCGAGCGCGCCCCGCATCATCCCCTGGTCCTCGGCCAGCAGTGTCCTGATCACGCCGCTCGCTCCTTCTCGCCGCGCCTGTCGCCGGTCGTCTGATCGCTGTCGCTGTGGCTGTCGCCGTTGGTGCCGGAGTCGCCGCCGGTTCCGCCGGATTTGGCGTACGGCTCGTCGTCCACCGGCAGTTCGGCCACGAGCCGGAAGCCGCGCCGGCCGTCGGGCGCGGCGCTCAGCGAGCCGCCGGCGGCGGCCAGTCGCTCGGCGAGGCCCTTGAGGCCGTTGCCGCCCGTGGACGCGGCCGAGGGCTCACCCGAGCCTACGCCCGTGCCGTTGTCGGTGATTTCCAGGTGGACCCGGTCGGGTTTGCCGCGCACTTCTATCTCGCAGCGCGAGGCGCCGCTGTGCCGGACGACGTTGGTGATTCCCTCGCGTACCACCCAGCCCAGCAGCACTCCGGTCTGCGGTGGGAGCGGCGGGCCGGACTGCCGGATCTCGGCGGTGATGCCGGACGCGTCGAGCAGCGAACGGGCGTTGTCCAGCTCGGTGGTGAGGCTGCCCTCCCGGTAGCCGGTGACCGCCTCGCGGATCTCGGTGAGCGCCTGGCGGCCGACCGCCTCGATGTCGGCGGCCTGGCCGAGCGCGGCCTCGAGGTTGCGGGGGCCGAGCCGGCGTACCGCCTCCGCCTTGACGACGATGACGGACATGGTGTGCCCGAGGAGGTCGTGCAGGTCGCGGGAGAAGCGCAGGCGTTCGCGTTCGACGGCGGCGTGGGCCAGTTCCTCGCGGGTGTCGCGGAGGACGGTGATGGCCTCGAAGAGGTTGAGGACGGCCGCCGCGACCAGGCCGCCCAGGGCCGTCCCCCAGCTGACGGCGACGACGCTGCCCACGCTGTCGTCGTCGGGCCGGACGAACCAGGACAGCCCGCAGCTCAGCCCGAGGAGGCCCAGGGCGATGCCCATCAGCCGCTGCCGGTGGCGCAGCACCATGCCGGTGGCGACGGACAGCAGCGGGAAGCACATCTGCCAGTAGTCGCGGTAGCCGATGTTGAGGGCGAACGCGAGCACGGCCAGCCCGGACAGGGCGAGGACGGGGACGCGGGTGTACCGCCGGCGTTCGTCGAGGGCGCTGAACACGGCGGTCAGGTACAGGCCGACGAAGGCCAGTTCGCCGAGGCCGCCGAGCCAGGGCAGCGGCATGTCGCCGAGGAGCATGTGGACGGTGTCGCCGCTGAGGGCGAACAGCCACGGGATGAAGGCCCTCCTCCCGGGCGCCTTCATCCGTTCGATTTCCTCGCCCATGCGCTTCATGGGTCGCATCCTAGGCAACGCCACTGTGACCTGCGCAGATGCCGGATGTATGGGGAAGGCGGTGACATTTGTCCCGGGGCGGGCCGTGCTGCGGAGGCGGGGGCGGGGGCCTTCCGGCGGCCGGGCGGAGGGGTTATAAGGGACCGGTTGGTGGAACGTGTTCTCGTTGCCTGCCAGTTCCCTTGCCCCGCCGTCCCGTTGCCCGCCCCGTACGTTGTCGCTCGCCCCGTTGTCCGTATGTACCGTGCCGGCGAAGGAGTCCCTCTCCATGCCCATCGACGCAGCCAAGGCCACGGCCGCCGAACCGCGGACCGTCTCCCTCTCCTGGGACCACAAGGACGTCATCCTCTACCACCTCGGCATCGGCGCGGGCGTCCCCGCCACCGACCCCGCCGAGCTCCGCTACACCCTGGAGAGCGGGCTGCACGTCCTGCCCTCCTTCGCCACCGTGGCGGGCGGCGGGATGGCCCTCGCGGCCGGGCTCTCCACGCCCGGCATCGACGTCGACCTCGCCCGCGTGCTGCACGGCGGGCACCACATCACCCTGCACCGGCCGCTGCCCGTCCGCGCCGACGGCGTCACCCAGACCTCGCGCGTCGCCGCCGTGTACGACAAGGGCAAGGCGGCCGTCATCGTGCTGCGCACCGACGTCGACGACGTGGACGGGCCGCTGTGGCGCGGTGACGCGCGGATCTACGTCCGCGGGGAGGGCGGCTTCGGCGGCGAGCGCGGCGACTCGGCGCGGCTCGGACTCCCCGACCGGGACCCGGACGTGACCGTGGAGCGGGCCGTCCGCGAGGACCAGGCGCTGCTCTACCGGCTGTCGGGGGACTGGAACCCCCTGCACGCCGACCCCGAGTTCGCCGCCCGCGCCGGCTTCCACCGGCCGATCCTGCACGGGCTCTGCACCTACGGGATGACCCTCAAGGAGGTCGTGGACACGGTCCTGGAGGGGCGGACGGACCGGGTCCGCTCGTACGCCACCCGCTTCGCCGGGGTCGTCTACCCGGGGGAGACGCTGCGGGTGCGGATGTGGCGCGGTACGCCCGGGCCCGGGCGGGTCCAGGTGTCCGTGACGGTCGTGGAGCGGGACGACGCGGAGGTGCTGGCCGACACGGTCGTCGAGCACGTCTGAAGGGCGAGCACGTCTGAAGGGCGAGCACGTCTGAGGGCGGGCACGTCTGAGGGCGGGCCGCCGCCCGGCGCCCGGAGACGGCGCGGCCCCGGCGGTCGGGCGGACCGGTTCCGGACCGCCCCGCCGCCGGGGCCGTGCTGCGCTCGGGACCCGCTCGTCAGGCGGCTTCGGCGGTGCGCCGGTGCTTGCCGTGGGCGGGACCGCCGGCGTCGTCGGACGACGCCGGGCCGCGGTGCCTGCCGGAGCCGGCGGCTGCGGCCTGGGCGGACGCCTCCAGGGGGCGCGCCTCGGTCGTGTCGGTTCGGGCTTCGGACATGTCGGGAGTCACTCCGTGGGATGTGGGTGCGTGCTCTGCGCGTCGGGGGCCGCGGCGTCGGCCGGCGTCCGTGGACACCGTCCTCGTAGGCACCCGTGGGTGCCGTCCCCGGTACGGTCAACGCCCGTACCACGCGCGGTCGTTCGGCGCACCGCGGTGCTCCGCCGGTACCACGTGCGCAACCCCCGGCCCCGAAGTCTAACGGGACCTTGATCGCGTGATCCACCCCCCGGGCGCCCGCCGGGTCCCCACGAAAGCGTCCGGCCGGAGCGCCGGTCCGACCGGGGCGCCCGGTGGCCGCGTCACCGCCACTGCTGCCGCGTCACCGCGGTCGCACCGGCCCCGGCCGCCGTGTCGTCGCCGCGTCGGACCCAGCCGTCGTGTTGGACCCAGCCGTCGTGTTGGACCCGGCCGTCGTGTTGGATCCGGCCGTCGTGTCGGACCCGGCCGTCGCGCCGGATCCGACCGCCGCGCCACCGCTGCCGCGTCACCGCCGCCCCACCGCACCCGGCCGCCGCGCCGCGAAAGAACCCAGGCGTGCGGCCGCGCACCGCCCCGCCCCCCCGCCTCCCCTAAGGCACCCTGGCGTGCGGCTGCGGTACCTGCGGCTGCGATGGCTGCCGGAGCGGTGCCTGCTGGAGGGGTACCGGCCGGGGGGCCGAGGGGCCTCCGGGCTCCGTCAGGTCCCCCAGGGGGCCGCCCGTTCCCCCTTCCCCCTCCGGGTCGGGCAGGCGCAGCCGGGCCAGCCCGCAGGGGACGTGCGGGGTCGCGTACGGCAGGCGCAGCTCCCCGTCGGCCGTCCACAGTCCGGCGCCGGCCACCCAGCCGAGCGGGCCGGGGAACTGGCGCAACTGCCGTTCCGCGGGCCGCCAGACGCCGACCGACGTGCCCGACTCGCGGTCGACGCGGAACGCCACCGAGCACGCCTCGGGGGTCAGCGTCTGCCCCGGCTGGACGGCGAACGGCGTCACCGCCGCGCCGGGCTGCCGCAGGCACTCGGGGAAGCGGACCGGCCGCGCCGAGCCGAGCACCCCCCAGCCCAGCCGCTCCTCGCCGGGCGCGTCCGACCGGACGAGGAGCAGGCCGCTGTCGGGGTCGGCGAGCACCAGCCGGTCGTTGCTCTTCTCGGCGATCTGCAGCAGGGGCGTCGTCTCGCCGGCGCGGCCGAGGTCGACGACGACGGCCTTGGTGAGCCCGTCGAGTTCGCGGTCGAGGGCGAGGAGCCGGCCCGGCCGGTCGAGCCAGGCGCCGCCGGAGCAGCGGCCGGGCACCCGGGCCAGCAGCTCGGGCCCGGCGGGCGAGCCGTACACGCGCCACAGGGTCGTCGTCCGCTCGCCGTGCACCAGGGCGTACGCGGAGAGGCCGTCCGGCGCGGGCGGCAGCAGCGACAGGTAGGGGCACTCGATCGCGCCGAGCGGCAGTTCGCCGGTGCCGGGGCCGGTGGGGTAGAGCAGCGACAGGGCGTACCGCTCGGCCACCCGGCGCCGGATGAGCACCCGCCCGTCGGTGAGCGGCAGCACCTCGCTGTCCGGTTCCTCGGGCTGGGTACCGGGCAGGGGGACCGCGTACGGCTCCGGGCCGTCGAGGGTCCAGCGCTCCGGGAACCAGCCGCCCGTGGCCCGGCTGAGCGCGAGCCACGCGGCGTACGAGCCGTCGGCCGCGATGGTGAACGCCGGGCGTCGGGAGTCCATCGGCGCACGCCGGGGAGTGGTCTCCGGAGTGCTCTGGGGGGCACAGACCGTCATGAGAAACGTCACCTCCGGCACAGAACGTAGTTTTCGCGCCCGGGGCCCCACCCTGCGAGTGAGACGGCTTCACGCGTAAGGGTGGAGGTTGTCCGATTCGCCGGAGGGATGTGGGGTGGGTGTGCTTGCGGGGGTCTCGGCGCTCTTGCGCTGGTCCGTCCCCCTTGGTGGCGCGGCGTCCGGACCCTCTAAAGTAAGGCTGTCCTAACCATCGGGCCGGTGCCTCCGGCACCCCACACCCCCAGGAGCGTCCTCATGCCCCTCCGCCGCCGCGGTACGGCCGCCGCAGCCCTCGCCCTCGCCGCCGCGCTCTCGCTCGCGGCCTGCGGATCCGACTCCGACGGCGAGGGGGGCAAGGGGAAGGACGGCGGCGCCGGGTCGAAGGACGTGGCCCAGGGCGGCAAGGACTTCGGCAAGGCCGCCGACCTCACCAGGAAGATGGGCACCGACGCCGCCGCCGGGCAGTTCCCCCGCACCGTCACCCACGCCCTGGGGAAGACCGAGATCAAGGCCAAGCCCAAGCGGGTCGTCGTCCTGGACGTCGGCGAGCTGGACAACGTCGTCTCGCTCGGCATCAAGCCCGTCGGCTACGCGCCCGCCGAGGGCGGCGACGGCATCCCGTCCTACCTGCGGAAGGACGCCGGCGACCCCAAGAGCGTCGGCACCATTAACGGCCTCAACCTGGAGGCGATCAACAACCTCCACCCCGACCTGATCCTCGGCAGCAAGCTCCGCGCGGAGAAGCACTACAAGGACCTGTCGAAGATCGCGCCGACCGTCTTCTCCGTCCGCCCCGGCTTCACCTGGAAGGAGAACTACCTCCTCAACGCCGCCGCCCTCGACGAGACGGCGAAGGCCAAGGCCAACCTCGCCGCGTACGAGGCGAAGGCGAAGAAGCTCGGCGAGGACGTCGGCGAGAAGAAGCCGACCATCAGCATGGTCCGCTACATGCCGCAGTTCACCCGGCTGTACGCGCAGAAGTCGTTCATCGGCACGGTCCTGAAGGACGCCGGTCTGCCCCGGCCGAAGAACCAGCAGGTCGACGAGCTCGCCGTGCAGATCGGCCCCGAGAAGATCGACCAGGCCGACGCCGACTGGATCTTCACCGGCGTCTACGGCGACCCCGACCGCACCAAGCGCGACGTCGCCCGCGACAACCCGCTGTGGAAGAACCTGAAGGCCGTCAAGGAGGGCCGCGCCCGCGACGTCAGCGACGAGACCTGGTACCTGGGGCTCGGGGTGACGGCGGCGAACAGCGTGCTGGACGATCTGCGGGGCTTCCTGGTCAAGTAGGGGACACCCGGCCCGTTGGGGGTGCCCCTCCGGTCCCGGCCCGTTGGGGGTGCCCCTCCGGTCCCGGCCCGTTGGGGGTGCCCCTCCGGTCCCGGCCCGTTGGGGGTGCCCCTCCGGTCCCGGCCCGTTGGGGGTGCCCACCGGGAGGCAAGCCTCCCGCCCCCGGGAGCCAGGTAGCCTTTCCCCGTGCCCGTACTGTCTGAAGTCATCGCCGCCCTCGACGCCCTCTGGCCCCCGGAGCGGGCCGAGCAGTGGGACGCCGTCGGTACGGTCTGCGGCGACCCCGACGCCCTCGTCGGCCGGGTCCTCTTCGCCGTGGACCCCGTCCAGGACGTCGTCGACGAGGCCGTGAAGCTCGGCGCCGACCTGGTCGTCACCCACCACCCCCTCTACCTGCGCGGGACGACCACGGTCTCGGCCGGCACCTTCAAGGGCCGCGCCGTGCACACCCTGATCAAGAACGACATCGCGCTGCACGTCGCCCACACCAACGCCGACCGCGCCGACCCCGGCGTCTCCGACGCCCTCGCCGGCGCCCTCGACCTGCGGGTCATCGGCCCCCTGGTGCCGGACCCCACCGACCCCACCGGCCGCCGCGGCCTCGGCCGCATCTGCGAACCGGTCACGCCGGTGACCCTCGCCGAGTTCGGCGAGCGCTGCGCGGCCCGGCTGCCCGCCACCGCGCAGGGCATCCGCGTCGCCGGCGACCCGCGGCAGGTGCTCCGTACCGTCGCCGTCTGCGGCGGCTCCGGCGACTCCCTCTTCGACGAGGTGCGGGCCGCCGGCGTCGACGCGTACGTCACCGCCGACCTGCGGCACCACCCCGTCTCCGAGGCGCGGCAGCACAGCCCGCTCGCCCTCGTCGACGCCGCGCACTGGGCCACCGAGTGGCCGTGGACCGAGCAGGCCGCCGCCCAGCTCGACGAGATCTCCGACCGGCACGGCTGGGGCCTGCGCACCCACGTCTCGCGCCTGGTCACCGACCCCTGGACCGCCCACGCGGCGTCCTCCGCCCCCACCGATCACTCCGATCACCAGTAAGAGGAGCCCCCAACTGAACGCCGCGCCCGCCGACCAGATCCGCCTCCTGGATCTCCAGGCCCTCGACACCCGCCTCGGCCAGCTCGCCCACAAGCGCCGGTCGCTGCCCGAGCACGCCGAGATCCAGGCCCTCGAAGGGGACCTCGCCCAGCACCGCGACCTCCTCGTCGCCGCGCAGACCGAGGAGAGCGACACCGCCCGCGAGCAGGCCAAGGCCGAGCAGGACGTCGACCAGGTCCGCAAGCGCGCCGCCCGCGACCAGCAGCGGCTCGACTCCGGCGCCGGGATGACCCCCAAGGACCTGGAGAACCTCCAGCACGAGGTCGCCTCCCTCGCCAAGCGCCAGGGCGACCTGGAGGACGTCGTCCTGGAGATCATGGAGCGCCGCGAGGCCGCCCAGGAGCGCGTCACCGAGCTGACCTCCCGCGTCGAGGCCGTCCAGGGCAAGGTCGACGCGGCCGTCGCCCGCCGTGACGAGGCCCTGGCCGAGATCGACGCCGAGGCCGTCAAGGTGACGAAGGAGCGCGGCATCGTCGCCGACTCCGTCCCCGCCGACCTGCTGAAGCTCTACGACAAGCTGCGCGAGAAGGAGGGCGGCGTCGGCGCGGCCCGCCTCTACCAGCGCCGCTGCGAGGGCTGCCGCCTGGAGCTGAACATCACCGAGCTCAACGAGGTGCGTTCCGCCGCCGCGGACGCCGTCGTCCGCTGCGAGAACTGCCGCCGGATCCTGGTCCGCACCCCCGAGTCGGGGCTGTAGGCAGCACATGGCCCACCGCTTCGTCGTCGAGGCCGACGGCGGCTCCCGGGGCAACCCGGGTCCCGCCGGGTACGGCGCGGTCGTGCTCGACGCGGCGACCGGCGAGGTCCTCGCCGAGGCCGCCGAGTACATCGGCACCGCCACCAACAACGTGGCCGAGTACAAGGGGCTCATCGCCGGTCTGGAGGCTGCGCGGGCGCTCGACCCGGACGCGGACATCACCGTGCGGATGGACTCCAAGCTCGTGGTCGAGCAGATGTCCGGCCGCTGGAAGATCAAGCACCCGGATATGCGGCCGCTGGCCGCCCGGGCGCGGCTGGTCTTCCCGGCGGACCGGGTCGGCTACGAGTGGATCCCGCGCGAGCGCAACAAGCACGCGGACCGGCTCGCCAACGAGGCCATGGACGCGGGGAAGAAGGGCCTGGCCTGGGAGCCCTCGGGCCGGCCGCGGCCGGTGACGGGCGCCGCCGACGCCGCGGCGCCGGTGGAGCCGGCGCCGGTCGGGACGGCGGGCGGGCCGGCGCATGTGGAACCGCTCGGGGAAGCGCTCGCCGAACCGCTCGGGGAGCCCAAGGCCGCGCCCCTCGGCTGGGCCGCGCCCGCCGATCTCGGGGCGCCGACGACGTTCGTCCTGCTCCGGCACGGCGAGACCGCGCTCACCCCGCAGAAGCGATTCTCCGGAAGCGGCGGCTCCGACCCCGAGTTGTCGCCCGCCGGCCGCCGTCAGGCCGAGGCCGTCGCCGCCGCGCTGGCCGCGCGCGGCACGATCCAGGCCGTCGTCAGCTCACCCCTGCGCCGCTGCCGTGAGACGGCGGGCGCGGTGGCGGCCCGCCTCGGACTCGACGTCCGCGTCGAAGAGGGCCTGCGCGAGGCGGACTTCGGCGCCTGGGAGGGGCTGACGTTCGCCGAGGTCCGCGACCGCTACCCGGCCGACCTCGACGCCTGGCTCGCCTCCACCAAGGCCGCCCCCACCGGCGACGGCGAGAGCTTCGCGGCCGTCGCCCGCCGCGCCGCCCTCGCCCGCGACCGCCTCCTCACCCGCTACGCGGGGCGGACGGTGCTGCTGGTGTCGCACGTGACCCCGATCAAGTCCCTGGTCCGCCTGGCGCTCGGGGCCCCTCCGGAGTCCCTCTTCAAGATGGAGCTGTCGGCGGCCTCCCTGTCGGCGGTGGCGTACTACGCGGACGGGAACACGTCGCTGCGGCTGCTGAACGACACGTCGCACCTGCGCTGAGACGGGGCGCCGCCGCCGGCGGCGCCCCGTATGACACCGCTTCCGGTATCGGCGCCCCGTATGACACCGCTCCCGACGAAGGTCCGCCCCAACAGCCCGCCGGCGAGCCGCCGTTGACGCTCCCGTTCGCGCTCCTCGATCTCGCGCGGCCCCTCGCCGGTGGCCGCCGTGCGGGGGCACTCGGGGCAGCGCCACAGGTCCGGCGCGCCGGGCGGCGGCGGCTCCATGTCCACCGCGCAGTGCGGACACTCCACCGTCACCCCCTCCACATGCCCGCAGGACCCGCACACCCACACCGGCCCGTCCCTGTCCTGCCGCCGCCACGCCGTCCCCCGGCACCGGGCGCAGCCCGTGGTGACGATCCCCGCCCGGTCCATGATCGGCGGCTCGGGCGTGGCGTCCGCGTACGCGATGAGCCGCGCCCTCACCTCGTCGTCCTCCGTATTGGCCATCCTGAGCAGGTGTGCGACGCGCGAGCGTGCCTCGTCAGCGAATTCGTTCATGGCATGGGGCAGGTTATCGCCGTTCCACCCCGATGATCACCGCTGCCGCGGCGGCGAGTTGACGCCCCGAGGGCGCGCGGCGGATTCGCGTGCGCATGTAGGACACAGGCTGTCCGCCACCCCGCCTACGCTCGGCCGAACACGGTGGACGGCAAGGAATGAAAAGGAAAGAGGCGGCGGCGATGGCGGAGATCGTTCTCATCCCCGGGTTCTGGCTGGGCGCGTGGGCCTGGGAGGACGTGGCACGGGCCCTGCGGACGGCGGGACACCGCGTCCACCCGGTCACCCTGACCGGCCTGGCCGAACGGGCCGCCGAGGCGACACCGGAGGTGGACGTCCACACCCACACCGACGACGTCGTCCGCGTCATCGAGGACGGCGACCTCCGGGACGTGGTGCTGGTGGGGCACAGCGGGGCGTGCGTGCCGGTCGCGGGCGCGGCGGACCGGATCCCGGACCGGATCGCGCGCCTCGTGTACGTGGACACGGGCCCGCTGCCGGCGGGCATGGCGGTCATCGACTTCAACGACCCGACGACGCAGGAGGGGTGGCGCGAGCGGGTCGCGAAGGAGGGCGACGGATGGCGCCTCCCGCCCCCGCCGTTCGACCCGGCGACGACCCCGGACGACCTGGCCGGCCTGTCCGGCTTGTCCGGCCTGTCAATCGACCACCTCACCCGCCTCCGCGGGTTGGCGACCCCCCAACCCTTCGCCACGGTGACCGGCTCCCTGACCCACCCGGCGACCCCCGCGGACCTCCCCACCACGATCATCACCTGCACCTTCACCCCCGACCAGGTCCGCACCCTGGCCGCCACGGGCAACCCGGCCTTCGCCCCGATGGCCCGGTCGGACCTCCGCCACCTCCCGACGGGCCACTGGCCGATGCTCTCGCGTCCCGCGGACCTGGCGGCGCTGCTGGACGAGATCGCGGGCACCAACTGACCGCGAGAACACGGGAGTTGCCCTCCCGTCAGGGCGATTCCCCCCGACGGGCGGGCCCGGACACCTCGTCGCCGACCACCGGCGCCACGCGCCACCGGAACCGCTTCGCCGACTCGGCGTAAATCAGGGCGCCGAGCAGCTGCTTGGCGGTGTCCATCGGCACCGCCCCCAGGTACACGGACGGCTCCCCGGAAAGCGAGGCACGCCCCGCGAGCTGCGGCCACGAGCGTCTGTCGCCGACCCTGACGCCCATCATCGCCAGTACCTGGGCCAGCATGAACGCCGTCTCGTCGGCTTTCCTCTTGCCCGCCATGAAGACGGCGGCTTGCTGTGCTGCTGATTCGATGTCCGAGGTCATGGGCACATCGTGGTGAGGCCGGGCTGGGCAGGTCCAGTTTTATGCGAGTAGTCGATTAAAGATCATGACCGGCAAAGGCTCGCCCATTCGGCGAGCTTTTCCCTGGCCTGTTCGTCGAACACGGCATGAGCCTTATGTATGGCAAATTCGTCCAGGTACGCGGACACGTCTCTGTTGTCCCTGAAGACGAGGACTCCGGTCGGCGTCTCGACGGTGGCCATACTGTCGTCGTAAACAGTGAACACGCTCAGCGGTCCCGGTTTTACCCCGGGCTCGATCGGGATGACCCCAAGCCGAATGTTCGGCAGGTGCGTCAAGGACGCGAGGCGGTCGATCTGTACGGCCAGGGCAGCGGGTGGGACGAGAGGCCATCTGACGGCCTGCTCGGTGAGGACGAAGGTGAACCTCTTCGACCTGTCGTAGAGGACCGTCTGGCGTTCCAGTTTCTTCGCGATGGTCTTGCTCTGGTCTCCCGGAACCTCTGCGACGCTTGCTCTCACGTACTCCGGCGTGGCCAGGAGGCCGGTGATCATCGTTGGCAGGAAATATCGGAACTCCCGGGACGACCGCTCAAGGCAGGCCAGTTCGTTCTGCCGTTTGTCGAGCCCCCTGCGGAGCAGGGACCGGTCGTCCTGCCATTCGGTGTTCGCGATCCGCGCAAGGGCTGAGACCTCCGAGACCAGTTGTGGGGGAGCGTCGAGGGCCCGCAGGATCAGCTCGACGTCGACAAGGTTCGGGGTTGCCTTTCCGCTCTCGATGTTGCTGACCTTGGTTTGAGACATGTTGCAACGCTGAGCGAGCCGAACTTGTGAAAGTCCGGCTCGCTTGCGGAGCGTCTTCAGCGTGGCTGCCAAATCGGCCTTGGACCGGCCCAGCCGCTCAGGGTCGAATGTCAAGGCCCTTCACGTACTCCTCGAAGGGCACCGACTCCGCCAGTGCTATCCGTTGATACTCCCTGTACGGTTCCGGGTCCCCTTCGTAGAGTTCCCGGCCGATCTGGGTGCCGTCGGATGCGTAGTGCATGAGCACCACTTCCGACCGGTCGAACATCCAGAAGTCCTGGACGTCGGCCAACGGATTCTCCCTGTCGGTCACATCCATGATGCGGATGTCCTCACCGGCCCACACGTGGGGCTCGTAGTACATGAACTCGTACCGGAGGTACTCCGAGAGCGGACGGGTCACGATGTGCACGCGACCTTTCGTCTTGCCCTCACGGCGCACCCGCTTGAGGTCGTCGGTGTACTCGTCCGAGTAGGCGTGAGGATCGATGCGCTCACCCGCGAGGAACTGCCGGATCTCTTCCTCTTCTTGCGGGACCCGGTAGACCGGCAGGGTCTCCAGCCGCCAGGCTTCACTACGGAAGCCGATAAACCTGGCCTCCCACTCCTCACCATCCAAGAGCACGGACGGCCTCCTTCAGTACGCTCGCGGGAATCTCCACGAGCCCTTCGCCCCGGGGAGGCGTGAAAGCGTCGGACAGTTCGCCTTGGACGACGATGGAGCCCGTGTCCGTCCGGTAGACGTTGGGGCAGTCGTTCTTGCTGCAGTTCCCGGAGCCGGTTCCCGTGAGCCGCGTCAGCCCCTCACGCGCCATGGTCCACCCCTCTCGGCGGGGTCCATCCCCGCGCTGGGACGACGCTAGGGGTGAGGTGCGGCAACCGTCCACGCGAGAACGCCGGTATTCGGGAAGTCGGGTAGTTGATCACCGACGGATGTGCGGGCGAGTGTTTGCCGAACTGTCTTCCGGTTCGTTTCGCCCCCTGTGAAAGCCTCGAAAGGCGCGCCCGCGGGTTGGCGCGCCGTAGTGGTTTCGGTCGACCGAAAACCCCCGGAAAACCCCAGGGCCCGAAAAGAAGCCCCGCCGGTGCCTGTTTCCGCAGGTCAGACGGGGTGAGGGGCGGACGAGTCGGCCTGTACGCCGGGTTCTGTCTCCTCGGGTCCTCGCGGGCCCGGGGGAGGCGGCCATCCATCTAGGCCTGCCGTTGCCGGCAGGCTCGTGCGGTCTACCCGCGGACTCGGGCGGGCAGCCCTCGATCGTCCGCGCAGGGCCGCCGGTGAAGGCGGCCCCTCTTGACCTTGCTCCGGGTGGGGTTTACCTAGCCGCCTGGGTCACCCCAGGCGCTGGTGGTCTCTTACACCACCGTTTCACCCTTACCGGGAATCCGAAGATCCCCGGCGGTCTGTTTTCTGTGGCACTGTCCCGCGGGTCACCCCGGGTGGGCGTTACCCACCACCCTGCCGTGTGGAGCCCGGACGTTCCTCGGGGGATCCGAAGATCCCACGCGGCCGCCCGGCCGGCTCGTCCGCCGTGTCGACCATGGTACCGGGCGGCCGGGGGAGGAGGGGACGCCGGGGCGTCACGCCGGGGCGAACCAGACCTTGTCGCGGCCCGGGTTCGCCTCGATCAGGCGGACGCGCGTCCGGTGGCCGAGGTGGAGCGGCGGGCCGTCGGGGTCGCCCTCCACGTGGCCCACGACGGCGGGCTCGTAGAGGTGGACCGTGCCCGCGGTCGGGCGGGTGTCGATCACGTCGACCACGTACGCGTCGAAGACCTCGCCGATGCGGTCGCGGAGCAGCGCCGCCTCCACCAGGTCGACGCACTCGCGCTCCGCCTCGGCCGCCCGGCGGGAGCCGGCGGCCATCTCGGCCGGGAGGGCGTCGAGGGCGGTCCGCACCCACTCAGGGGGGCTCGAACCGGCGACCGCCGCCACACAGCACTCCAGGGCGTAGCGGTCGGCCAGGCGGCGCAGCGGGGCCGTGCAGTGGGCGTAGGGGGCGGCGACGGCCGCGTGGACGGGGTCGGCGGGCGGGGGGCGCTCGGCGGGGCGTTCGCGGTCGAAGACGGCGTAGCCCGCGCCGCGCAGCAGGGTCGTGCACTCCTGGAGGAACGCGGCGTGCTGCGGGTGCGCCGGGTCCAGGGCTCGCAGGACGACGGCGTACGGCATGTCGTCCGGCCAGTTCACGCCCAGTGCGCGGGCCGCCCGGCGCAGGGCCGCCACGGCGGACTCCGGCGCGGGCGGCAGAGTGCGGAGGACGCCGGTGCCCGCCGCGAGCATCAGATCGGCGGCGGCCATGCCGGTCAGCAGGGAGAGCTGCGCGTTCCAGCCCTCCACGGGCGGTGGCGTCCGGTACTCCAGGACGTAGCGGCCGTCCTGCCGGACGATCTCCTGCTCGGGGACGTCCAGCGAGACGCCGCCGCGTTCCCGCTCCCGCTCCTGCCGGAGCAGGCCCGTCTCGCGGAGCAGGACCAGCGGCTCGTCGGCGGTGCCGGTGTCGAGGGCCCGCTGGACGCCCGCGTAGTCCAGCCGGGCGCGGCTGCGGACGAGGGCCCGGCGCAGGTCCGTACGGGACACGGCCCCGTCCGCGTCCAGGTCGAACTCCCACAGCAGCGCGGGCCGGTCGCGGTCCGGCAGCAGGCTCGCCGCGTCCTCGGAGAGGGCGGCGGGGTGGAGGGGGACGCGGGTGTCCGGGTAGTAGACGGTCACCGCGCGGCGGTGCGCCTCCGCGTCCAGCGGGCCGCCGGGGGTGACGAAGGACGCGACGTCGGCGATGGCGTAGTGGAGGCGGTAGCCGCCCTTCGCGCGGCGGGCCAGGTGCATGGCCTGGTCGAGGTCCTTCGCCCCGGGCGGGTCGATCGTGAACAGGGGGAGCGCCGTCGCGTCGTACGGCGGGACGCGGGGCCGTCGTCGCGCGGCACGGTCCGCCTCCGCCCGGACGTCCGCGGGGAACCCGGTGGGGGCGTGCGTCCGCTCGCGCAGCTCGCGCAGCGCTCTCTGCAGCGGGGCGCGGTCCTCATCCGTCACCCGCATCGTGCGGCGGGGCATGATCCGAGCGTAGGGGCGGGCCGGGCGGGCGGCGCGGTGAGTGTGGCGTACGGCGTTAGGCTCGCCGGGGCCGTAAGAACGGATGCCCACGGATACCCAAGGAGAACCGATCGTGCTCGTGCTGCTGCCGCCGTCCGAGGGGAAGGCCACCGGCGGGACCGGGGCCCCGGTGGACACCGGCGCCCTCGCCCTCCCGGGGCTCGCCGCCGCGCGGGACGCCGTGCTCGCCGAGCTGGTGGAGCTGTGCTCGGGCGACGAGGAGAAGGCGGCCGAGGTGCTGGGGCTGAGCCAGGGGCTGCGCGGGGAGGTCGCCAAGAACGCCGGGCTGCGGACGGCCGGCACCCGGCCCGCCGCCGAGATCTACACCGGCGTCCTCTACGACGCGCTCGGCCTGACCACGCTCCCGCCGACCGCCCGGCGCGCCGCCGAGCGGTCGCTGCTGGTCTTCTCCGGGCTGTGGGGTGCGGTGGGCGTCGGGGACGCCATCCCCTCCTACCGCTGTTCGATGGGGGTGAAGCTGCCGGGGCTGGGCCCGCTCGGCGCGTTCTGGCGCGGGCCGATGGCGGAGGCGTTGCCCGCCGCCGCGGGGGAGGGCCTCGTCCTGGACCTGCGCTCGGCCGCCTACGCGACGGCCTGGAAGCCGAAGGGGGGCGTGGCGGAGCGCACGGTGACGGTGCGGGTGCTGCAGTCGCGGGTGGTGGACGGGGTCGAGAAGCGGTCCGTGGTCAGCCACTTCAACAAGGCGACCAAGGGGCGGATGGTGCGGGATCTGCTGGTCGCGGGTGCGGAGCCGGGTGGTCCCGGTGAGCTGGTCGAGGCGCTGCGGGACCTGGGGTACGTGGTGGAGGGCGGCGCTCCGGAGAAGGCGGGGCGGCCGTGGGCGGTGGACGTGGTGGTGACCGAGCTCTGAGGGGCCCGGGGCCGGCGGGCGGGGTCGGCCGGGGTCGGCCGGGGCCGTCACCCGAGTGACGGCCCCGGCCCGGCCGGCTACAGGAACTTCACGCTGTGGAAGTCGTCGAGCAGGGCCGTCTTCGTACCGCCCTTCGGGATGTCCGCGGAACCGCCTTCGCCGCAGACGGTGCTGAGGTACACCCGGGCCGTCCGGTTCGTGCTGTTGACCATCTTGTTGGCGCCGAACTCGAAGAAGAGACAGACGTTGTTCATCGGGTCCACGAAGGTGCGGGTGAACCCGGTGGCGCGGCTCTGGTAGATGAACTCGCCCGAGGCGGCCGGGGCGGTGGTGGCCAGGCCGGTGGTCAGGGCCAGGGCCGCCGCGAGGACCAGGGCCGGTCTCGCCGCCCGGCGTCGTGAGGATGTGGACATTGTCGTACCCCCTTCGTGGGCGGGGGGTGCCGTTTCCGGCAGCCGGTGGCACCGGCGCCGCGTGCGTGCTGCCCGGTCCGCCCTTCGAGGGGAGAATTCGCCTCCTTCCTCCCGATGGGAAGGGCCCTGTCCGGGTATCACCTATTCGGAGTACCGCGTTCCGCCATCACCCGTTCGGGTCATACACCTGCCGCTCCCACAGGAGTATCCAGGGGGATGGGCAGCTGTTAGGGGGCGGCATGAGCACTCCGGCACCGATCCGGGTACTGCGCGGGACCGACCTGTTGGACCTGAACTTCGGGTTCGTCGGGCTGAAGTTCGATGACCGGCCGGGGAGTCGGCGGCTGATCCGCGCCGATCCGCAGCAGGACGGACTGCTCGTCGTGACGCTGGGGCCGCAGCACGTCGCGGAGCACGCGCTGTTGGAGGAGGGGACGGACCCGGATCCGCGGGACGTGCCCGTCGGCTCGCTCGTCAGCGGGCGGAGCGTCCTCGTCTTCGAGGTCGGGGCGCAGGACGTGGTCGGGTACTCCGAGGCGGGGCTGCTGGCGGCCATGCGCGCGCTGCCGTTGCGCGTCGTCGACGCGGCCCGGGAGGCCGATCCGGCGGTGGCGGTGGTCGCGGTC
Source organism: Streptomyces mobaraensis NBRC 13819 = DSM 40847 (assembly GCF_017916255.1). Taxonomy (NCBI): domain Bacteria; kingdom Bacillati; phylum Actinomycetota; class Actinomycetes; order Kitasatosporales; family Streptomycetaceae; genus Streptomyces; species Streptomyces mobaraensis. The sequence continues at coordinate 2,270,853 of NZ_CP072827.1, read as the reverse complement.
CGGCCGCCCGGCGTGGGAGCGGGCGGGGGAGCGGCCGAGGAAACGGGTGAGGAAACGGGCGGGGGCGCCGAGGGCGACCCGACGGTCCGGGCCCTCGCGCTCGTACGGCTGCTGCGCACCACCGCCCAGCTCACCGCCCGGTACGGCGTGGACGCCACCCTCGCCGCCGCGGCCGGCGCCGAGCCCGCGGTCACCGGTACCGCCTCCGGAGGCGAGGCGTCCGACGCCGCCCCCGGCCCCCGTACCCCCGAGAACCCCCTCGCCGACCCCACCCGCCCCCGCACCGGCATCGAACTGCCCTACAGGCTCCTGCTGTCGCCCCCGCGGCAGGCCCGCTGGATCCACCGGGACGCGGTGGACGAACCCGGGCCGGGCGAGCGGGTGGCGCTGTGGCACACCCGGCTGAGCGGGGGCACGGTCCGCGCCGTGTGGAACCGCGACCGAGACCCGGGAACGCCCGCTCCCGAGGTGACGCGGCTGCCGCTCACCCCGGGAGACCGCACCGATCTCGTCGAACTCACCGCGCGCGACGGGCTGTCCACGGTGGAGGGCAAGCCGTTCACGCCGGTGCCGGTGAGAGCCCGGACGCTGATGCTGTCGGCGCTCGGCGGCTGGCTGGAGAGCGTGGGCCAGTGGCCCGAACGGCCCGCGGGCATCGACCTGTCGGACTGGCGGCAGCACACCACCCTCGGCCGGGACCACTACGTGCGGGTGATGCACGAGGGGTACCTGTGCCCGTTCGGGCACCGCGCGGCCGTGGTGCAGGTCACGGAACGGAAGTTCAAGGACCCGCGGACCGCCTTCCTCTTCCAGCGCTTCTACGTGCTCGTCCGGCAGCCCCTGCGCACCTACGACCCGGGGCGGCCGCTGCCCAGGGACGGCGACCCGGCCGCCGACCTCACCAACCTCCTCTTCCCGTTCACCAGCGTCCGCCTGGACACCCTCGTCACGCCGAACCTCGTCCACCTCCCCGACCCGCCCACCTCCACCTGGTTCTTCCCGGCGACGGCCACCGAGGAGCCGTTCCTGTTCAAGGCCACGGCGGTGGACCACCAGGGGCGGGTCGTCGAGTTCCGCACCCCGCTGCTCTTCGTCCCCGAGCATCTGAGCCGGGGGGAGCAACTCGCCGAAGTGCTCGCCGAGTACAACAGGCGGTCCCAGCCGCCGGCGCCGGCGCCCGACGGCTCCCGGGCCGCCGCCGTCACCGATCCGTCCCCCTTCACCAGCGCCGCGCTGCTCGGCCAGTCCGTGGCCCTGGCACCACCCGTCACGCCGGACGACACGAGTGTCGACGTGGCCCACCTCGTCTGGGGCGCCGCCGCGCCGCCCGCCCTCGCCGTCCCCGACCCGGCCCATCCGGCGCCCGGCGAGGCACACTTCATCCCGCAGCTGAGCTGGGCCACCGCCGCCGTCCCCGCCGTCGGCGCGCTGACCGGCGACGCGACCGCCACCGTGCCCGTGACGTACGCGAAGCGGTACGCCCTGTCCGGCTTCGCGGCGGTGACCCAGGGGGCCAGGAAGGGCAACCCCGGGGAGGTCTTCCTCAGCCTGCTGCACACCGGGGGCCCCGCGCTCACCATGGACTTCGACAGCCGGCGCGACCGCTCCGGCGCGCTCGTCGCGCCCAGCTTCGACGTGGCGGGGCTGTCCCGCGCGACCGGCCCGGTCTCCGGCACCGGGCCCGTCGCCACGGCTCTGGACCGCATCGCCGGCGGGGAGTTCGACCCCGCCGACTTCTTCGGCACCCTCGGCATCGACTTCCTGGGGGTCCTCTCCCTCGCCGACGTCATCCGCCACATCCTCCCCGGCGATCCGCTGCCGGCCCTGCACGTCCCCAACTTCATCACCCAGACCGTCAGTTCGGTCACCGGGTTCCTCGGCGACCTGCGCCGCGTCCGCGACCTGGCCGACAACGCCGCGCCCGGCCTGCCGCCCGCCGCCCGGCAGGTGGCCGACACCGCCCGGCGGCTCGCCGAACTCGTCGCCGCCTACCTCGCCGAACACCTCTCCCACCCCTCGCTTCCCACCGCCGCACCGCCGGGGAGCGATGGCGGTGCTCCGGCGGAACCCGGGCCCGCTGGGGCGCCGCCGAGGGCCGGTCCGACGGGAGACCCGACGGCTGGTCCGGCGGGCGATCGCGCGGGCGGTCCGGCGGCCGGCCCGGCGGGCGGTCCGACGGTGGGTGCCGGGCCGCCCGTGGCAGGCGCGCCTCCCGCCGGCCCGCCGCCACCACGCGCCACACCCGCCACCGGCCCGCCGTCGTCGCCCGTCACGCCCGCCACCGACCCGCCCGTCACCCTGCAACAGATCGACGACGCCTTCGCCGCCTTCTCCACCGCCCTCACCAACCTCCTCACCGCCCTCCCCACCACCGCCGACCCCGGCCTCCGCACGCTGCTCACCCGGGTCCGGGAACAGGTGGACACCTGGACCACCGCCGCCGGACAACTGCCGTCCCTCCGCGACGCGCTCCAGCAGGCCGCCCGCGGTCTGAAGCTCCCCGAGACGGTCAGCACCCGCATCGAGTGGAGCCCGCAGATCAAGCCCTGGCCCGACACCGGCGACCCGGTCTTCGTCCCGCACACCGAGGGCACCCGGACCGTCGGGCGGCTCTCCCTCGTCGTCGACCTCCGCGGCTCGCTGCGGCCGGACGTGTCCTCCGGAGCCGACGTCACGTGCTCGCTGGAGAAGTTCGACCTCGTCCTCATCCCTTCCTTCCAGGCCATGCGGCTGACCTTCGACCGCGTCCGCTTCCGGATGCGCGCGGGCGAGAAGCCGGACATCGACGTCGGCTTCCGGAAGGTCGAGTTCATCGGCCCGCTGTCGTTCGTCGAGACGCTGCGGCAGCTCATCCCCATCGACGGCTTCAGCGACCCGCCCGGCATCCAGGTCACGTCGACCGGCATCACCGCCCGCTACGGCATCCCCCTCCCCAGCCTCGCGATCGGCGTCTTCAGCCTGGAGAACATCCGCCTGGACGCCTATCTGGACCTCCCGTTCATCGGCCGGCCGCTGGAGATCGGCTTCTCCTTCTGCAGCCGCCAGGCCCCCTTCCGGCTCACCGTGTCCCTGCTCGGCGGCGGCGGCTTCTTCGGCATCGTCATCACGCCCAAGCAGGTCGCCGTCCTGGAGGCCGCCCTGGAGTTCGGGGCCGCCGTCTCCATGAACCTCGGCGTGGCGAGCGGAAGCCTGTCCGTGATGGCCGGCATCTACTTCCGGCTCGAACTCGCCACCTCCGAATGCCGGATCACCGGCTACTTCCGCGCCCGCGGCGAGGTCGACGTGCTCGGTATCGTCTCCGCCTCCATCGAACTCCTCCTGGAACTCACCTACGACAGCGGCAGCGGAACCGTCTACGGCCGGGCCCGGATCACGATCAGCGTCCACATCGGGTTCTGGTCCCAGTCGGTCACCATCGAATGCGAGAAGCGGTTCGTGGGCGCCGGACACTCCCCGAGCCCGCTCGCCGCGGCCGACGACGCCGTCCGGCCCCCCACGTTCGCCCAGATGATGGAGCCCTATCCGGATCCGGTGACCGGGCTGCCGCGCGATCCGGTCGACGAGTACTGCACCGCCTTCGCGGAAGTGAGCTGACGCCATGCCCGAGACGATCCGGTGGACCGTACTGCCCGACGGGACCGCCGCCGACGGCCGGCTCCGCCTCACCGTCCTGGTCAGCCCCCGCCTCACCGGGGGGACCACGCTCGACGCCTTCCCCGCCTTCCACGACTGGCCCGACACCCTCGGGCATTACATCGCCGCGCTGCGGATCGAGTTCCGCGCGCCCGGCACCACCGGGCCCGGGACCGCTGTGCCCGTCGCGCCCCGGCAGGACCGTTACCCGCCCGCCGACAGCGGACTGTGGAAGGCCCTGTTCCCGACCACCTCCCCCGTACGCCCGCCCGCCGGCGCCTTCGCCGCCGCCGCGGCCGTGCCGCCCACCCTGCGCTCCTATCCCGCCCGGGACGTCCACGACCGGATCGGCACCCTCTACGAGGCCGTCGCCACGGCCACCGCCCGCCGCCGGGCCTTCCCGTCGGGCGGGGAGGGCACCCTTCCGACAGGCGGGGAGGGCACCCTTCCGACGGGCGGCGAAGGCGTCTTTCCGTCCGGGGGTGAGGGAGCCTTCCCCTCCGGGGCCGAGGGCGCTACGACATCCGGGGCCGAGGGCGCCACCGCCTCTGGGGCCGAGGGCGCCGCCGCCTCCGGGCCCGAGGGCGCCGCCGTCGCGCCGCCCGCCACCTGGGACCACCCGACCACCGGCGACCTCCGGGCCCCGCTCCCCCCACCCCTGCTGGAGCTGGCCCGTGGTGTCGCCGCCTCCTACCCCGGTCTCGACCAGCTGCTCGAACACGGCACGGGCGGGCCCTCGGCCGTCGCCGCCAACCCGTTCCGCCCCCGGTTCATGGACCGCACCAGCGACGCCTACCGGGGCAACGCCGCCGCCCACAACCTCGCGGAGGCGTACCGCTTCTACGACCGCCCCCAGGTGCCCACACCACCCCCGCCCACGGCACCCGACGTCGACTTCCACACCGCCTGCGCCCTGCTCGCCGACTACCCGGAGCTCCTGCGCCGCTTCGGCCTCGCCGTCGACCTGCTGGTCACCCCGCCGCCCGGGCTCGCCGACCGCTGGCAGGCGCGGGTCCGGTTCACCGCGGACCAGGGACGGCTCAACGACGACGAGGGCCTGCGGCCGTGGACGGACCTGCGCTACGTCACCGGGAGCCGCTTCGAGCCGTACGCCCCGGACGACGGCCCGTACGGACGGCGGATGCTGCGTCTCGGCGGGGACGGGATCCTGGTCACCGACCTGGACGTGGACGGGGCCGCGATGAAGTTCGTGGAGTTCTCCCGGATCGTGGACCAGGCGCTCGCCGCGATGAGCGACCCCAAGGCGTCCGCCGCCCCCGACAGCACGGCCCCGCCCGCCCTGCACGGCGCCGGACTCACCGTCTTCCGGGAGGGCCGGGACGCGGAGCTCGCCGACCGGATGGAGGCCGACGCCCGGCACACGGCCGGCGTCGGCCCGGCGGGCCAGACGCCCGCCGTCGCCGTCCTCGACGCCTCCGACCTCGTCCGCGGCTACCGCGTCGACGTGGGCGTGGTCGAGGAGCCGGCGGAGGCGGAGGAGCACACGGCGGAGGGACAAGCGGCGGAGGAGGCGGCGGAGGCGGGGACCGGCGGAGAGGCCGCCGCGCCCGTCACCGTCTGGCGCCCGCTGTGCGCGCGGACCGGCCGCTACGCGATCCGCCGCCCGGGGCAGCCCGTCGTGCCGCTGGCCGTCGCCCCTGACGAGGGACACGTCAAGGCCACCGCCGTCACCCACGACAAGAGGGACGACAACCAGCTCTACGTCCACCAGGCCCTCTGCGGCTGGCACGGCTGGAGTCTGGCCGCGCCGCCGCCCGGCCGGACCCTCGGGCCGGACGACCGGCCCCGGGTGCCCGCGCCCGAGGTGTCGCCGGTCTTCCCGCTGGACACCGCGTTCCGCCCGGTCAAGGGGTCGCTGCCCGCCCTGCGTTTCGGGCGGACGTACCGGCTGCGCGCCCGGCTCTGCGACCTCGCCGGCAACGGTCCCGGCCTCGACGCCGACACCCCCGACGGCACGGCCTCCGCGCCCGTCACCTACCGGCGCTGGGAGCCCGTGCCGCCGCCCGCGCTCGTGCCCCGGTGGCCCTTCCTGGAAGGCGAGTCGGAACCGCGGCTGGTCATCCGCAGCACCGTGCGGGACGACGGGACGCCGGTGCCGCCCGACGCCTGGGCGGCGACGCGCAACACCCAGGTCCCCGACCACCGGGCGGAATCGCCCGTCGACGGGCTGGACCGCCGCTACCGCGCCTGGGACGAACGGCACGTCAGCCCACCCAAGACCCCGCTCCAGACGGCCGAGCAACACGGCATGTACGACACCGTGTTCGGGCCCGACAAGGCGGACCTGGTCCGCCGCCGCTACTTCACCGCCGCGTCCCGCGAGGCCGGCAGCTACCTGGACACCGTCGTCAGCCTTCCCGAGAACCCCGACGTCACCACCGACCTCAAACTCCTCGGTGAGATCAAGGTCGCGAAACACGACGTCCACGACACCGAACCGCCGACCGAACTCCCCGTCCCCCGGGGGCAGGGCCTCCGGCCCGGCGAGTACGTCGTCCACCGGGGCGCGCAGCTCCTGCTGCCGTACCTGCCGGACGTCCCGGCCCGGGGCGTCTCCCTGCGCGGCCTGCCGGGGGCACCGCCCAACGCCACCTACGACTTCCCCGGGCCCTGGCCGCAGGCCCGGCCGCTGCGACTGAAGATCGTCGAAGGGGACGGGCCGCCCGTCTGGAGCGGACTCCTCGAGCGCGAACTGACCGTCCGGCTGCCCAAGGCCACCGTCGCCACCGTCCGGATGAGCTGCCGCCTCGACCCCGCCGACCTCACCCTCTTCCGCGCCTGGGAACTGCTGACCGCCTCCAAGCTCTGGAACGACCCGGACCCGACCACCGGACTGCCGCAGGCGAAGAAGGACGAGCTGACCGCCGCGGCGGCCGACGGCGAGAACTGGATGATCACCCCCTGGGTCGAACTCACCCTCGTCCACGCCGTGGAGAAACCGCTCGCCCCACCGGAACTCGGCCCGCTCACCTTCCCCCGCGAGGCGGAGCAGACCTTCACTCCCTTCACCGGACGCCTCCACAGCCACGCCCGCAGCACCGGACGCGTCGACATCGACGCGAGCTGGCAGGAGTGGACGGACGACGTGGCCCAGGACGCACCCCAGCGCACCGAACGGCACGCGCGCATCGGCCACTTCACCCTCGAACGCTACGAGGACGACCACTCCCTCTTCGGCCTCCGCCACGAGTTCCGCGACACCCTGCACCGCGCCGTCACCTACACGCCGACCGCGACCACCCGGTTCCGCGAGTACTTCCACCCGGCCATCACCGACCGGACCGACCTGATCACCCGCAAGGGCCCGGCGAGCGCGGGGCCCGACGGACACGGCTGGCACGTCCCCAGCTCCCGCCGCCCCGAACCGCCCGACGTCAGCCACCTCGTCCCCACCGTCCGCTGGGAGCAGACCGTCGACCACGAACGGCACCGGGTGACCCGCACCCGCCGGCACGCCGGCTTCCGGGTGCACCTGCGCCGCCCCTGGTTCTCGTCCGGCGACGACGAACTCCTCGCCGTCGTCCTCGATCCCGGCACCGGAACCGGTGGCCCGGGTGCCGCGGCCCCGCTGCCCGACGAACTCGTCACCCGCTGCGCCACCGACCCGGTCTGGGACGACCCGACGGCCCCGCCCCGGCTCGCCCCGGCGAACTTCCCGGGCGCCGCGCTCACCGCCGACGGGCGGGTGCTCGCCGAACCGGTGGGCGGCGCGCCCGCGACCGCCTCGGTCGCCGCGTTCGCCCCCGATTACGATCACGAACTGCGGCTGTGGACCTGCGATATCGACGTCGACCTCGGGCCGGCCGCCGGTGCCACGGCCTACTTCCCGTACCTGCGCCTGGCCCTGGCCCGCTACCAGCCCTACTCCGTGGACCCGCTGCACCTGTCCAAGGTCGTGACCGCGGACTTCCTCCAACTGCTGCCCGACCGGACGGTCACCGCGACCATGACGTCCGCCGGCGCCGTCCGGCTGGAGCTGAGCGGCCCGGTCGCGCCGAACGCCCTGGGCAAACGGGTCGGCAGCGGTCAGGCCGCGATGGCGGCGAGCCGCCGCGTCCTCGCCTCCGTGGAGCGGCGGGCCGTCGGCAGCGGCGACCTGGACTGGGCCGGGACGGGCACGGTCCTCGAACTCACCTGCGTCCCCAAGGGGTCCTCGTTCGTCTGGTCCGGCGACCTGGTGCCACCGGCGCCGCAACTGCTGCCGCTCTCGGAGTACCGGCTGGTCGTGGAGGAGCACGAGGTCTACGCGACGGACAGCTCGACGGCGACGGGCACGGTGACTCCCGCCAGTGGCGGCACGGCGGTGCCGGTGGCCCGCCGGCTGATCCACGCGGACCGGTTCGGGCTGCTCGTGACGCCGCTGGGCCGGATCGTCCTCCGCGAGTGACCGCGGGAGCCCGGGCGGGGGAGGGGCCGGCGGCACCCTTGGCGGGACGGGGTGAGGGCCTGGTGGGCGCCCAGTGACCGACGTGAGCCCTGTGACCGACGTGAGCCTGACCGGCCCTCTCCGCGCAAACCCGTCGGCCACCGGCTCCCGCACCGCCGACTCCCGCACCGGCCCCCGCACCACCGGCTTCACCACCGGGCCCCGTACCCCCGACTCGTACACCACCGTCGCGACCGTCGCCGCACCCGCCGCCGTCCGTCCGACCTGGACGCCCCGGAAGCCCAGAATCCCCCGGAAGTCCAGGGCACTCCGGAAGCCCTGGACGTCCCGGACCGCCCGGCGGAGCCGGCCGGCCGCCGCACGGGGCGGGCGGGACACTGGACTTCGGGGCTCGCGCGGTCGGAGGGGACGGCGCGAGCCCTGGAGACGGGCGGCGAGTCGGCCGATGGGGCCGAGCCGGCCGAGTGGGCCGCGTCGGCCGCGTCGGCCGGGAGAGTCGTGCCGGCCGAGCGGGCCGCGTCGGCCGAGAGGGCAGACCCCGACAGGGCCGGGGGCCCGTGGCCGTCGGGAAGCCGATCCGTTCATGGACACCGTCACCTACGCCATCTATCCATCTGGCTATGTGAAGTCGGAGTAGGCCAGGTGCGCGTCGCACACCCGGCAGCGGAAGAGGTAGGCGGTCGGCTGGCCCTCCCGGTCGAACGAGCCGAGGTAGCGCTCGATCTCGTCGGCGGACCACTGCCAGGCGACGGCCTCGCGGCGCAGGGCGTCGAGCGCGTCCGGATACGCGGCCAACTCGGCGCTGCCGACCGGGCCGAGGAAGGCGGCGGCGTCCCCGCAATGGGAGAGCCAGACCGACTCCTGCCAGGCCGTGAAGCCGGGGGTGCGCCGGTCCACGGCCGTCCGGACGGCCTCGGGCACATCGCCCGCCACGACCCCGCAGAAGGAGGCGTCGTACCGCTCGGCGGCGCTGCCGTCCGCTATGCACCAGGGGCAGAGCCGGCCGCGTAGATCCTCGTCCGACGCGGTGTACACCGGACCCGCGTAGACATGGCCGCGAACGCGTCCGCAGCACGCGCAGGCGGTGTGCGGGTCGGGGGCGACGGAGCCGGTGGCCAGGGGGTCGGGGTGGTAGGGGAAGACGGGGAGGGCGGTGCTCACGGTGTCGTTCACGAGATCGTCCACGGTCGTTCTCCGTACGCTGCTTGGCCGGGCGCGCGCTGGGACGGGGGGACCGGGCGGCGTGCTGCCACGCCGTCCGTTCCCCCGTTCCTCCGCACGTCGTTGTCCATGGGAAGAGCATGGCACCCCCCACTGACAACGGGCCTTCGGGAGATCGACTCCGCCCGGTCCGGCGGCCGTTCGGGACGGTCGCGGGGACTGGGGCGTTACGTTGCCGGCCGGGCAAGACCCGGGCGGGGAGTGTGATTTAGGTGACGGGCGTCAGGGGAACTGGCACTCCGCATCACCGTGCCTGCCGGTAACCGCCCTGGTGAGAAGCGTGATTCGAGCGACCGTTCCATCGAACGCGTGAATATCGCGGCACTCGGTGCCTGTTGGGGCGGCCTGGTGGGCGCTTGTGGTTGGACGGTGGTGGGGTCCCACCGTCAACTCCGACCGCTAGGGTGATGCGTTACCAACCACCCCTCCGGGGAAGCGACGGCTTCGTGGAGCACTCCATGGGGTCCACGAACGCTGGACCCCGGAAGGGGGTGGCCCGATGGCCACACGTCCGGAGGGTCACCGCGGCGGCAGCAGGTTGGACCGGCTTTACCGCCGGGTCCGCTGGATCGGTCCGCTCTACGCCGTCTTCAGGATGGTGTGGGACTGGGTGTGATCCGCCTGCGCACGGCACAGGGCCCCGGTCCGTGAGGACCGAGGCCCCGCTGCGGTGGGTGGTAGAGGGCCTCATCCCCACGGCTTCGCGGGCTCAGGGATGGGGCTCTCGCCCTTCCGCAGTACAAGTGTCACCAAGAGCGCAAGCCGATCCGCAGGATTGAGATCTACGTCACCCCTGCGCTGCTGCAACGGGTCCATCTTGCCCGTTATTCAAGATCGATTTCGACAAGCGGTCAGATGTCGATCGGCGTGAGGTGGGGGTGACGCCCCGTCATGAGTGCAGGTAGCACGCTTTGCGAGTATGTGAAAGTGATGCACCTCACACCCTCTGTGCACTGCTGTCGTGATGCAAGCGACAATAAACGCACTCTTTCGATGGGGAGTTCAGCCCTTTCGGTCACCCGTGAGGATGGGTCGGTCGACCGCCGGACGGCGCGGACGCCGCCACTTAAGGTGGTCACGTGAACCTCACATGGCCCGAGAACACCCCTGGCCTCCTCCGCCTCCCCTCCAGGCGGCTGGTGCGGGGGCGCGCGCTGCGGCGGCCGGTGCCGGACGGGCCGGTTCCGGAGTATGCCGTGTATCTGCTGGGGGAGCGGCCTCCCGGAGTGGCCTGGGAGGCGGAGTGGTTGCGCTGGCCCGACTTCCGGCTGCCGGCCGACCGGGAGCGGGCCCGGACGGTGTTCCGGGCGGCATGGGAACGGGCTGCGGCCGAGCGGGTGGAACTGGCCTGCGGCGGCGGACGCGGCAGGACGGGCACGGCGCTGGCGTGCCTCGCGGTGCTCGACGGGGTCCCGGCCGGGGAGGCGGTGGCGTACGTGCGGCGGCACTACGACCCGCGCGCCGTCGAGACGCCCTGGCAGAAGCGTTACGTCCGCCGCTTCGGCGGGAGTTGAGAGGCGCGCGGGCCCGGCCTACGCCCCGGCCCGCGTTCCGTACGCCCCGTCGATCCCGCCGGACCGAACCGCCGCTTCCGGGTGCTCCGGGAAGAGGTCGGTGCGGCTTGCGCCGCAGCGCCTCGCTGACCCGGTCGTCCCACACAGTGTGGGATCGGCGCTCTGCCCCTGGCGGTGTTGCTCGCGGCGTTCGCGGTCGTCGAACGGCGTGTCACCGCGCCGCTGCCGGACCTCGGGCTGCTGCGGCGGCCCGAGTTCGTCGCCTTCGCGGTCGGCGCGCTGGTGATCGGCGCCGGTGTGGTCGGCCTGATGCCGTACGTCCTGATGGTCGTCCAGAGTCTGTCCGGCATGGGGCCGCTGCGCGGCGCCGCCCTGTTGGGCGTCTGGTCCGGGCTGTCGTTCGCCGTCGCCCCGCAGGCCCGCCGGCTGGCGGGGCGGGTGGCGGACCGGCACCAGGCGGCGGCCGGACTGGCCGGCTGCGGCGCCGGCGAACTCGCCCTCGCGGGCATCGGCGAGCACGCGTCGTGGTGGCGGTTCCTGCCCGGCCTGGTCGTCGCCGGTGTCGGCAGCGGGGTCGTGAACTCGGCGCTCGCCGGGCCGGCCGTGTGGAGCGTACCGGCCGACCGGGTGTCCCTTGGATCCGCCGCCGGCAACGCGGCGCGGTACCTCGGTTCGTCGGTTGGTGTCGCCCTGATCGCCGCCGCCATGGCGGCCGTCCCGCACGGTGGCGGGACCGCCCACGAGGCCGGGCTCGGCATGAGCCGCGCCGCACTCGCGGCGGGCGGCCTGACCCTGGCGGGGGCTGCCGCTGTCGCGCTGTGCCGGGAGCGGGGGTAGGGGCGAGGAGTGACGGGTCGGGAGCGAAGTGGCGGGGCGGAGGCCGGGGGCGGGGGAGTGGGGGGACGGGTCGGGGGAGGGTGGAGTGAAGTGACGGGGCGCGAGTGACCCCTCCGAACGGCCCCTCCGAACGGCCCCTCCGAGCGACCCCTTCGGGTGCCCCCTCCTCCCCCGACCGCCGCCTGCCTCAGCGTCGCTCCGGCGCCACCAGCCCCAGCGACACGACCAGATCGCGCAGCTCCGCCTCGTAGAGCGCCCCGGGGTCGGTCAGGCTCGGGCGCAGGTGGCCGTAGACCTCCAGTCCGATCAGTCCGTACATCCGGCCCCAGACGCGGAAGGCCAGCGCGACCGCGCCGGGGGACACGTCCGGCAGGTGCCCGCGGATCTCCTCGGCGAGCTCGGGCGTGAAGTCGGACCACGCGTGGTCGCCGGGCGGCTGCCGGGGCGCGGCCTGCGGCCAGGCGGCGGCGATGAGTTCGACGAGGCCCAGGCAGGCGCGCTTGGAGGGGCGGGGCGCCGGGCCGCCGGCCGGCGCGACGTACCCGGCCACCGGATCGCCGTAGACGAGCCGGAAACCGTCCGGCTCGGCGAGCGCCCAGTCGCGCAGCGCCCGCCACCAGGCCTGGATCCGGCTGGCCGTGTCGTCGGCGGGGCAGGCGTCGCGCGCGGCTTCCGCGCGGTCGACGAGCGCCGAGTAGACGTCGTTGATCAGCGTGGTGATCAGGTCGTCCCGGGTGGCGAAGTAGCTGTAGACGGCGCTGGCGCTCATGCCCATCTCGCGGGCGATGGCGCGCAGCGAGATGGCGTCCGGTCCGCCCTCGGACAGCAGCCGGAGCGCCGTCGCCTTGATCTCCGCCGTGGTCTGGGCGCGGAGCCGGGCCCGTCTGCCCTGGGTGTGTGGGGTCACGCTTGACACCTTACAGCGCTGCATTACAGTGCACTGAGTGAAAACTGAACGGTGCACGGAAAACGTGCGGTGTCAGTTCGGAGGCGCCGCGGGCGCGACGAAGGGCGGGGCGATGAAGGCCAAAACGGTGCTGTTCGACGAGGTCGGGGCCCCTGAGGTGCTGCGGATCGAGGAAGTGGAGCTCGGCGCACCGGGGCCGGGCGAGGTCCGCGTCCGGGTGGAGGCGATGGGCCTCAACCGGTCGGAGGCCCTGTTCCGGGCGGGGGCGTACTACTACGCGCCCGACCTGCCCGCGTCCCGCATCGGCGCCGAGGCGGCGGGCGTGATCGAGGAGGTGGGTCCGGAGGTCGAGGGGTTCGCCGCCGGCGACCCGGTGACCGTGCTGGCGACGGCCGCGGGCGCGATGTCCGCCTACGGCGTCTACGCGGAGCGCGTCAACGTCCCGGCGAGCACGTTGTTCCGGCGACACCCGTCGGTGGACGCGGTCACCGGGGCCGCGACCTGGCTGTCGTACCTCACCGCGTACGGGGCCCTCGTGGAGATCGGAGGACTGCGCCCGGGCGACACGGTACTGATCACCGCCGCCTCCAGCAGCGTCGGCATCGCGGCGATCCAGGTGGCGAACCTCGTCGGCGCCGTCCCGATCGCCGTCACCCGCACCGTCGCCAAGAGGGAGCAGCTCCTCAAAGCCGGCGCCGCGCGGGTGATCACCCTGGACGAGGACGATCTCGTCGCGCTGATGGACGCGTTGACGGACGGCGCGGGCGCCCGCGTGGTCTTCGACGCGGTGGGCGGACCCGAAGTCAGCCGTCTCGCCGGGACGGTGGCCCGGGACGGCATGCTGATCGTCTACGGCTCCCTCGACGGACGCCCCACCCCTCTGCCCCCGCACTGGCCGCTCGCCGTCTACGGCTTCGCCCTGCCCGCCGTCCTCGACCACGACGACCGCAAGCGGCGCGCGACCGCCTTCATCGAGTCTGGCCTCCGCTCCGGCGCGCTCTCCCCGCTGATCGACCGCACCTTCCCGCTGCACGCCATCGCCGACGCCCACCGCCATCTGGAGGGCAACGGGCAAGTGGGCAAGATCGTGGTCACGGTGGGGCTGGGGGACGGGTTGAGGGAGGCCCGGAGGGCTACCTCAGCGTGATCCTCACCCACGTGTACCACCACATGAGCACAAAGGGCAGCGCCCCGGCGCAGAGCGCTCCGGCGAGGAGCGTGAGGACCCCGTACCGCAACGGGCCGCCGGCCGAGTCCTGCCCGACGGCCATGACGTTCTCCGGGTTCTGGGGGGCGTAGAAGACCGCCGCCTTCTCTCCCGGGGTCAGGGTGTAGCTGCGTCGTGAGCCGGTCGCCGATCTCGCCTCGATGGTGGTGTGCGGCGGGCTTTTGAGAGCGAAGGAGACGACAGGGTAGTACCGCGGGTCGCCGTCGTCGTCCGTACCGGTGCAAACGGAGACCACCCGGCCCGTCACGCGGGGGCCGTGGGCGCGCAGCCGGTGGGCCTCCACCGTCCGGCGGGCGAGCCGCCACGGCAGGTAGCAGAGCAGCCATGCGACGAAGAAGCATGCGGAAAAGACGAAGAGGAACACCACCAGTCCCACCAGCATCATGATCGGATACTAGCCGGACGTGAGGGAAACCTTCCGGGCGGCTGTGCCGGTGTGTGAGGTGCAGAAAACTGCACCTCCGAGGCGTAGTCGGCCGGATTACGGGGGTGCGCGCCGCTTCGTAGCGTCGGCTGCATGACGAATTCGACGGGGGGAACGCCCCTTTCCAGGCGGGTGGGTTCGCGGCCGGCGGGGTCCGGGCGGGTGCGACCGGACGGTCGGCGGCGGGACCTGTGGCTCTATCTCGGGGTGGCGTACGCCGGTATGTGGCTGGCCATGCTGCCGCTGCTGGTGACCGGGTACCGGCGGGGTGACGCCCGCGAGGCGACGGGCGCGCTGGCGGAAGTGTGCATCGCCGTCGCGATGTTCGCGCCCGCGCTCGGTGCGGTCGTCGCCGTGCGGTACGGACGGCGTGGGGGCGGGCGGGTGTGGGAGGCGCTGGCGCTGAGGTGGCCGAGGCCGTGGGGGCGTGCGGTGCGGGAGTGCCTGACGGCCGCCGCTGTGCCCGCCGGGCTCACCCTGGCGGCACTGGCCCTCGGAGCCCTCGTCGGACGGTATCCCGTCGGGGAGTTGGACGCCGGGAGTGTGACCGGCTGGCTGGCCGGCGGGTCGGTGGGGCTGGTGGTGTCGTTGCCGCTGTTCTTCGGCGAGGAACTGGGCTGGCAGGGCTACCTGTTCCCGCGCCTGCTGCGGGACGGCCACCGGACGCGCCCGCTCCGGGCGTACCTGCTGACCGGCGCCGCCTTCGCCCTGTGGCACCTGCCCACGCTGATCATGGGCGGGCAGTACCCCGGCCGGTCCTGGTACGTGTCCGTGCCCGCGATGGTGGTGAGCTGCACGCTGGTCCTGCCGGTCTTCACCTGGCTGCGGCTGCGCTCCGGCTCGGTGGTGCCCGCCGTCGTCGCCCACGCCTTCGTCAGTTCCCTGAGCGTGGGCATGGTCAAGGAGTTCGCCGACCCGGACGCCGCACTCGATCCGCTGCACATGGGGCTCACCGGGTGGCCCGGGTGGATCGTCATGGCCGCGTTCGTCGCCTTCCTGGCCCGGACGGGGCGGCTCCGGCCGGTGGACGCAGCGGGGGCGGGGACCGGCGTGGGGGCCCGTGCGAGCGGGCCGGTCGTTCCGGACCGGCTCTGACCGGTGCATCCGAACCGGAGCACCTGAACCGGACCACCGCACGAACCGGACGGAGGAGAGTCCCATGCCCGCCCACGTGATCGTCGAAGCCGACGTGCCGGACGCCGAGGCCGCCGGCCGGTACCACCGGGCCGCCGAGCCGTCCATCCGCGCCCACGGCGGCCGTTACCTCGTGAAGGGTGGGACTCCCGAGGCCGTCGAGGGGGTGCGGGCACCCGGCCGGGTGCGGTGCCGTCGGGCGGCACCCCCCTGGCCGTCGGCTCGCGGGCCGGCCCGCTCCAGCCGTCCCATGCCGACCGTCCCATGCCGACCGTCCCATGCCGACCGTCCCATGCCGACCGTCCCATGCCGACCGTCCGGCGCCGACGGCCCTGCGCCGACCGGCCCGCCTGTACCAGCCGATCCGCCGCAGCGGATCCGCCGCAACCGATCAGCCTCGACCGATCCGCCTCAGCCCATCCGCGTAGCCGTCCCCGACACCCGCACCCGCGGGTCGCCCGGCCGGAGGACGACCTCCAGGACACCAGGACGTCCGAGGTCGTCGCCCTGGTGCAGGGTGAGCGTCGCGTCGTCGCCGACGAGGCCGCGTTCCCGCAGGTACGCGCCGAGGGCGGCGGCCGCCGCGCCCGTCGCGGGGTCCTCGACCACACCGCCGACGGGGAAGGGGTCGCGGACGTGGAACACCGACTCGCTCTCACGCCACACGAGTTGCACCGTCGTGAGGTCCAGCTTCCGCATCAGGGCGGCCAGCCGCTCGAAGTCGTAGTCCAGGGCGGCGAGCCGCTCCCGGGTGGCCGCGCCGAGGACGAGGTGGCGGGCGCCGGCGTAGGCGATGCGCGGCGGGAAGGCCGGGTCGAGGTCGGCGGCGGGCCAGTCCAGGGCGGCCAGCGCCTCGGCGACGTCCTCGGCGGCGGCCTCCTCCGTGTGCGGCTCGACCGAGGTCAGGGTGGCGCGCAGGACGCCGTCGTGTTCCGCGACGGAGACCGGGACGGTGCCCGCTCGGGTGGCGAAGACGAACTCCCCGGGGCCGCGCCGCTCGGCCAGGGCCACGGCGGTGGCGACGGTGGCGTGGCCGCAGAAGGAGACCTCGGCCAGCGGGCTGAAGAAGCGGAGGGTGAACGACCGGTCCGGCTCGGCGGCGCCCTCGGGCGGCGCGGTGACGAACGCGGTCTCGCTGTAACCGACTTCGGCGGCGATCCGCAGCAGCTCCGCGTCGTCCAGCCCGGCCGCGTCCAGGACGACGCCGGCGGGGTTGCCGCCCGCGGGGTCGGTGGAGAAGGCGGTGTAGCGCAGGACCTCGGTGGGGGTGGCGGGGGCCGTGGGGGCGGCGGACGCGGAAGAGGCGGCGGTGCCGTCGGTGATCGTCATGGCCACACCAACCGGGCGGAGGAGGCCGGTTATTCCGGTGGTGTCGGGGCGTGCACGGCCCCAGTGCGCAGACCGTACGGGGTAACCGCCCCCCGGAGGTCCCGCCCGGCCGGCCGCCGGTACAGGGCCCCGGAGGGAACGGCGTGCGCGTCGCCTCAGCGCACGGTGACGTAAATCGGCTCGGAGACCGCGCCGCCGCCCGCCACCCGCAGGGCGTTCTTGCCCTTGATGCCGAGCTTGACGCGCATGGAGTAGGTGGAGCTCTTGCTGACGGTGACCTTCGCGGGCAGGGAGACCCACTTGGCACCCTGCTTCTGCTGGAGGACGACCGTGGTGCCCGGCTTGATGCCGGTGGCCTTGCCACTGACGCGGAACTCCTGCCACGCGCCGATCGTGGCGACGCTCGACTGGGCGGTGAGCGCGGGCTTGGCCGCCGGGGCGGCGGTGGCCACGGAGGTGACGGGGGCGGACGCGACGGGAGCGGGCGCGGGGGCCGGTGCGGCGAAGGCGGTGGCAGCGCCTCCGGCGGCGAGGCCGGCGGCGAGGGCACCGGCTATGGCGAAGCGGTAGGCACGGTTCATGGCGTATTCCTCCCTGATGGACCCGTTGGGTCTCGATGACCCGATGGCGGGGCTTCACTGGGGAATACGGGAAAAGAGCGATGACGGTTGCGTGGTGCATCGAACTCTTTTCCGGCGTGCGCGACGGAAGTGCCCTCAAGGGTCAAATCGCGCCAAACTCAGCCCCCGCCCCCCATCGCGTACCACCATCCTCACCGTCCGCCCCCGTCACGAGGAGAACGTGAAGTTCGAGTGGTTCGTGGCGAGTTGGGTGCCGTCCGGCCCGTAGGCCGTCACCTGGAGCTGCCAGTGCACGGCGGGGTTGACGACGACGAAGGTGGGGTGCCAGTTGGTGATGTCCCAGTTGAGGACCGGCGAACGGATGGTGCTGTCGAGGCTCAGGGACTGCTTGGTCAGGTCGTTGTACGTATGCCACCTGATGGAGGCGATCTGGCCCTTCAGGCCGTTGAACGTGACGTTCACCTGCACCTTGGTGAGGCCGACGCCGGCCGATCCCTGGGTCAGGACGCTGGTGACACTGGCCGAGACCCGTAGGGTCGCGGGCGCCGTCGTGTACGGCGGGAAGACCGGCTGGGGCGGAGTGGTCACCGGTCCGGGGGCCGGGGTCGTCGGGCCGGAGGCCGGGGGCGTCCAAGGGCTGCCGCTCGTCGGACCGCTCGTCGGGCCGCCCGTCGGCGGGGGCGTCGGCGGATCCGCCTTGTCGTTCGAGGAGTGTCCCTGGAGCAGGATCGGCAGGAGCGACCCGAGCACGATGGCCAGCCCGCCGGTGACCCAGTAGGCCCAGACGCGGCGCCACAGCGGGGTCCCCGGTGGATCGGGCAGGTGTGGTGGATCTCCGGCGCTCATGTCCGTCCCCCTCGGTATGGCCCCGGCGGGTGTCCGCGTGCCTGATGCCCCCTTGCGCGCCTGTGAGCCTGCGCGCCTGCGCGAAGCCTGCCTTTGGGCCGAGCGTGACGGGACGCTACTCCCGGAACCAGCCATTCCGGGAGGCGTATGAGGCGCATGGGCGGGCGCGCCCCCGCTGCTGTGCGCCCTTGTAAGGAACGGGGTTGGGATGCGTCCATGACACGATGGAGGGATACCTGTACGAGCCATGGAGTAATGCATGAAGGAGCCCGCACCCGCCGCGGCCCAAGCGCCCGGGGGCGCCCCGTCCGACCGGCACATATCCTCCCCGGCCGGGGCGCCGCCCGGCCGTCGGAACCGGCTGTTCGTCACCCTCGCCCTGGGCGGGCTCACGGCCGTGGCCCCGCTGTCCATGGACATGTACCTGCCGGCGCTCCCCGAGGTGACGGACTCCCTGAGAAGTCCCGCGGCCACCGTCCAGCTCACCCTCACCGGCTGCCTCATGGGCATGGCGCTGGGCCAGCTCGTCGTCGGCCCGATGAGCGACAAGTGGGGCCGCCGCCGGCCGCTGCTCGTCGGCATGGCCCTCTACGTCGTCGCCACCGTCCTCTGCGCGGTCGCCCCCAACGCGCCCATGCTCATCGCGTTCCGCCTGGTCCAGGGGCTGGCCGGCGCGGCGGGCATCGTGATCGCGCGCGCCGTGGTCCGCGACCTGTACGACGGCGTGGCCATGGCCCGTTTCTTCTCCACCCTGATGCTGATATCGGGCGTGGCCCCCGTCGTCGCACCGCTCATCGGGGGGCAGCTGCTGCGCTTCACGGACTGGCGCGGCGTCTTCGTGGTGCTCACCGGCGTCGGCCTCGCCCTGACGTTCCTCGTGTACCGCTACCTCGACGAGACCCTGCCGCCCGGCCGCCGGCAGTCCGGCGGCCTCGGCGGGACGCTGCGCGCGATGCGCGGCCTGCTCGCGGACCGCGCCTTCACCGGCTACATGCTCTCCGGCGGTTTCGCCTTCGCCGCCCTCTTCTCCTACATCTCGGCGTCGCCGTTCGTCGTCCAGGACATCTACGGCGCCTCGCCGCAGACGTTCAGCCTGCTGTTCGGCCTCAACTCCGTCGGCCTGGTCCTCGTCGGCCAGATCAACGGCAAGGTGCTGGTCGGGCGCGTCAGCCTGGACAAGGCCCTCGGCTGGGGCCTCGCCGTGATCACCCTGGCCGCGGCGGCCCTGCTGGTGATGACGACGGGCGTCCTCGGCAAGCCGGGGCTGGCCGCGGTCGCCACCGGGCTTTTCGTCCTGATGGCCGCCATGGGCCTGGCCATGCCCAACACCAACGCCCAGGCCCTGATGCGCTCCGGCAACGCGGCCGGCTCCGCCTCGGCCCTGCTCGGCACCTCCACCTATCTGCTCGGCGCCGTCGCCTCCCCGCTCGTCGGCATCGCCGGCGAGCACACGGCCGTCCCGATGGCCGCCGTCCAGCTCACCTGCGCGGTGGCGGCGGTGCTCAGCTTCGTCCTGCTGTGTCGGCGGCGCGGCCCGCGCGGGGGCGCGGACAGGGTGGGTACGACCGGCTCGGCGGGTGACGGGCTCGCGGAGTAGTGGCCCGGTCGTCCGAGTCGCGCGGGTCGGCCGCGTTCGAGTGCCGGGGTACGCGCTCTCGGCTGCGCGCCCTGGGAACGGCCGGGCGCCGGTGGCGCGGGCAGCGCCGTTCCGTCCTCGTCCACCCCGTAAAATCCACCCAATGCACGCCCCCGAGAACACGCCGCCGACCGGCGAGAACCTCCGCGCCGCGCTCGCCGGACTGCTCGACGGTCTGCCGCCCCGGCAGGCCGCCCGGGCCGTCGAGCGGCTGATCGCCAACTACCGGGGGCGGACCCCGACCGACGCGCCGGTCCTGCGCGACCGTTCCGACGTCGCCGCCTACGCCGCCTACCGCATGCCCGCGACCTTCGAGGCCGTCCGGCACGCGCTGGAGGCGTTCCGGGACCGGCTGCCCGACTGGTCGCCCGGCTCGCACGTGGACCTCGGCGGCGGTACGGGCGCGGCGACCTGGGCCGTCGCGGCGGCCTGGCCGGAGGGCGAGCGGACGACCACCGTCCTGGACTGGGCGGAACCCGCCCTCGCCTTGGGCGCCGAACTCGCCGGCACCGCCGCCTCGCCCGCGCTGCGCGCCGCGCGCTGGCAGCGGCAGGTCATCGGCGGCGGCCCGGCCGTCCCCGACGGCACCGACCTCGTCACCGTCTCGTATGTTCTCGGCGAACTCACCGACGACGCCCGGCGTTCCGTCGTCGACCAGGCCGCCCGTGCCCGCGCCGCCGTGATCGTCGAACCGGGCACCCCGGAGGGCTACCGCCGGGTGATCGAGGCCCGCGACCGGCTGATCGCGGCGGGCTTCGAGGTCGTCGCCCCCTGCCCGCACAGCGCCGCCTGCCCGATAGAGCCGGGCGCGGACTGGTGCCACTTCTCGGCCCGCGTCAGCAGGTCCTCCCTGCACCGGCAGGTCAAGGGCGGCTCGCTGGCGTACGAGGACGAGAAGTTCTCGTACGTCGCGGCCGTGCGGACCACGGGCGGCACGGACGGCCTCCCCGCCGCCCGCGCCCGCGTCGTACGCCGCCCGCAGATCCGCAAGGGCCAGGTCCTCCTGGAACTGTGCACCCGCGACGACGGGCTGCGCCGCGAGACGGTCACCAAGCGCCACGGCGACCTCTACCGCGCCGCCCGCGACACGGACTGGGGCGACGCGTGGCCGCCGGAGGGCGACGAGGAGTGACGACGGGGACCGGCGACGGGGGTCGGCGGCGACCGCCGACCCCGCCGGGGCGCGCCGCCACCCCGGGCGGCCCGGCACCCGGCCTTCCGGCCTGGCCCCGGCCCCGGCGGCGCCCAGCCCCCAAACCGCCCCCCACCTCACCCCCACCCCTCAACGCAACTCCTGCGTGCAGCACTTCACGCTGCCGCCCCCCTTCAGCAGCTCGCCCAGGTCCATTCCGATCGGCTCGAAGCCGCGTTCCCGCAGGGGGCCGAAGAGGCCGACGGCCGCCTGGGGGAGGAGGACGTGGCGGCCGTCGCTGACCGCGTTGAGGCCGAGTGCCGCCGCGTCCTCCGCGTCGGCGACGAGCGCGTCGGGGAAGAGGCGTTCCAGGACGGCCCGGCTGCCGGGGGAGAAGGCGCCGGGGTAGTACATGATCTCGTCGGTGGCCGCGTCGAGGACGCACAGGGCCGTGTCGAGGTGGTAGTAGCGGGGGTCGATCAGGTCCAGGCCGATGACGGGACGGCCGAAGAACTCCTGGGCCTCGGGGTGCGACAGCGGACTGCTGCGGAAGCCCCGGCCGGCGAGCAGCCAGGAGTCGGTGACGGCGAAGTCGCCCTCGCCCTCGTTGATGTGCTCGGGCTCGCGGACCACCGGGTAGCCGTGCGAGCGGAACCACTCCACGTGCACCGCCGCCTCCGCCGCGCGCTGCGGGTGGGCGAAGCGGGCGCCGAGGACACGGCCGTCGACGACGGTGGCGCCGTTCGCCGCGTACACCATGTCGGGGAGTTCCGGGCGGGGTTCGAGCTCCTCCACGGTGTGACCGAGGGCCCGGTAGCGGTCGCGGAGGGTTTCCCACTGCGTGAGGGCGAGCGGCAGATCGACCGGTTTGGCCGGGTCCATCCACGGGTTGATCGAGTAGGTGACCTTGAAGTGGGTGGGCGGGCACATCAGATAACGGCGGGGACTCGCCGCCCGTGGTGCTGCGGTACGCAAGTCGCGCTCCTCACGGTGGTGTTGGGCACGTACGCGGCGAGCGTACGTGCCCAAATCGTCCACGCTGGGCGCTGTTCGCGCATGAACCGTACGGGTGGTTTACGCACGGCCCTTCATGCCCCCGTGGTACCGCTCCTTCCTTCCCGCAACGCGCGCAGCAGTTCCCGCTTCTGCGCGAGCGGGTCGGTGCCCCGGCCGGCCCCGCCGGACGCGTTGCCGCGCAGTGCCTTGCGCGAGAGATTGCTGCGGGTCCCGCCCACACCGAGCATCCTGCCGTTTCCCCGGGTCATGGGGGCTCCTTCCGTCGGTCTTCGGTCCTTGGGCGCCGTTTCTGCGAGACGAGACGTTCCGTCTCGCGACGACTCCGTTATTACGCCACGCGCCACCCCGCCCCGTCAACCCCCAACGAGACGGAACGTCTCGCCTCGTCGAACCGCTACCCTGCCCCCATGGCCACCACCAAGACCCCGCCCGACGCCAACCGCCGCAGCGAGCGTTCCCGTCGCGCGATCCTGGAAGCCGCCCTCGAACTCACCGGCGAGACCGGCTACCAGCGGCTCACCATCGAGGCCATCGCCGCCCGGGCCGGCGTCGGCAAGCAGACGATCTACCGCTGGTGGCCCTCCAAGGCCGCCGTCCTCCTGGACGCCTTCGTCGCCCTCGGCGAGGACGCCGCCGAGGGGCACCACGAACTGCCCGACACGGGCGACCTGGAAGCCGACCTCAAGACCGTCCTCCGCGCCACCGTCGACGAACTCAACAGCCCGCGCTACGACGCCCCTTCACGCGCCCTCGCCGCCGAGAGCATCGCCAACCCGGACCTCTGCGCCCAGTTCACCCGGGCGGTGCTCGAACCGCAGCTCCAGCTCTACGTCACCCGGCTGCGCGCCGCCCAGGAGGCCGGGCAGGCCGACCCGGACGTGGACCCGCGCATCGCCCTCGAACTGCTCGTCGGCCCGCTCGCCCACCGCTGGATGCTGCGCACCCAGCCCCTCACCCACGCCTACGCCGACAGCGTCGTCGAGATCACCCTGCGGGGGCTCACCCCCCGCTGAATCCCGCCCGCCGGGCCCCGCCGACGCCCCTCGGCGCCCCGGCCCGGCCGCCGGAGCGGTAGGTGTCACACCCTCGGATGCGCCCGACGGTCACGCCGGGCGCCGGATGGTGGCAGCATTGACCGGAGACCGCGGTCGAAGTGAGGGGATAGATGGAACGCAAGAGCAGATTCTCCCAGTGGCTGCGCCGCCCCAGGAGCGGAGCGGGCGGCGATACGGGTGCGGGGGCGGCCACCGGTGCCGCCCGCGAGGAACTGCTCCTGGCCGCGGCCGCCGCGGGGTTCCCCCTGGCCCCGGCCGCCCACCCCTCCGGCTACGGGTGTTCGTGCGAACGCATCGGCTGTCCCACCCCGGGCCGGCACCCCGTCTCCTTCGCCTGGCAGACCCTCGCCACCACCGACCCGGAGAAGGTCGCCAAATGGCTCCGGGCCCAGCCCGAGGCCAACTTCGTCACCGCCACCGGCATGGCCCACGACGTCCTGGACGTCCCCGCCGAGGCCGGCCGCAAGGCGCTGGACCGGCTCACGGCCGCCGGCGTCGAGGTCGGGCCCGTCGCCACCGTCGCCCCCGACCGCATGCTCTTCTTCACCGCCACCCGCGGCACCCCGGACGACGAGGACGAGTGGTGGCCCTGCGAGCTCGACTGCCACCCCGAGACCCTCGACGAACACCCCGGCCTGCGCTGGCACTGCCGCGGCAGCTACGTCCTCCTGCCGCCCTCCCGCCTCCCCGGCGACGACGCGTACGTGGCCTGGCTGCTGGGACCGGAACGGCCGCTGCCGGATCCGCTGACGCTGCTGGAGACGCTGACGGACGCGTGCGCGCAGTACGCGGGGGACCGGCCGGACCACGAGCACCACGCGGCCTGGCCGATCGGCCGCTGAACGGGCGGCCGTACCGCCGGCCCCGTCCGGGCCGTACCGCCGGCCCCGTCCGGGCCGTACCGCCGGCCTGTCCGGCCCCGCCCGGACCGCTGACGGGCCGGGCCCGGATCCCCCGGCGCCCGCCCTCGCCCCTCACCCCTGCTCGCGCTTACTCGCCCGCGCCCCTACTCGCCCCTACTCGCCCTTCGCCGCGATCAGCGACTCGATCCGGTTCAGGAACCGCACCCGGGACGCCGTCGCCCCCTTCACTCCCGCCGCCCCCTTCGCCGGCACCCGCACCGCCGACTCCGACACCCGCGTGTACGTGATCGCCGTCGACAGCCGCCCGGTCAGCAGGGACTTCGTCCGCTGCTCGGTGACGGCGGGACGGACGCCCTTGGCCATGGTCCGCTTCTCGCGGTGGTGGGCGGTGAAGAAGACGACGGCCCCGCCGTCCGTGGTGCGCAGGGCGAGCGCGGGGTAGCCGGGCCCCTGCTCGGGGGTGTCGATCCAGTCGGTCCAGAACGTGGGCGTCCGCGCGAGCTTGGCGCGGTCGGCGCGCAGTTGGGTGGTGGCGAGGTCGGGGGCGAAGACGTCGCCCTTGCCGGTGCGCAGGAAGCCGGTGTACGCGCCGCTGACCGCGTCGGGGTCCAGCGCCAGCCCGGACGGCTCGCCGGCCCGTACCGGAACGGCCTCCGCCCAGCCGTCGCCGTCCGTCCGGAACGCGGGGACCGTGCCCGGCGCGTGCAGCGTCAGGTAGGCGGCCTTCCACGGGTCCTTGGCGCTGTCGCGCGTGAACACCACCAGCCACCGGTTGGCGTCCCGGTTGCTGAGGGTGTCGGCCACGAAGAACTTCGGCCAGCCGGCCGACTTGGGGATGGAGAACCGGGCGTCGCGCAGTTCCAGCGCCGGATAGCCCGGGTTGCCCTTGGGCAGCAGCTTGCGCTGCGCGGTCACGTCGGCGCGGCCGATCTCGGCGAGGGCGCCGGTCTCGACCCGGTCCACGAGGGCCGGGTCGAGGGCGCGGTACGCCTTGGTGTAGCCGGCGGTGAAGTCGCCGAGGACCTTGGCGGCCTCAGCCTTCTCCACCGCCGGGACGATCTCCCGCTCGCCGTGCACCGTCACGCACCCGGTCGCCGCCAGCAGCGCCGGCAGCAGGAGCAGCGGGAGCACCCGGGACGGCACCGGCCACGGCGGACGACGGAGAAGGCGCGGCAGACGACGCGGAAGGCGCGGAAGACGCGGGCGCGTCCGACGTCGCATCGGCCTTGGACTCCTCGGTGGCTGCGCTGGCAGCGGTGGCTGCCCGGGACGGCGCCACCTTACCGGTGCGACCGGGACGGAAGAACAGCACCAGGGTCGGGACCAGGTACAGCGCCCACACCCACACCTGGAGCTTCGTCGGGTCCGGCTGGAAGTTGAAGACGCCCTTCAGCAGCGTCCCGTACCAGCTGTCGACCGGCACCTGCTCACTGATGTCGAACGCCTTCGAGCCCAGCCCCGGCAGGACGTCGGCCTCCTGGAGGTCGTGGAAGCCGTACGCGAGCACGCCCGCCGCCACCACGATCAGCATCCCGCCGGTCCAGGTGAAGAACTTCGCCAGGTTGATCTTCAGGGCGCCCCGGTAGAACAGCCAGCCCAGCAGCACCGCCGTGAGCAGCCCGAGCAGCGCGCCGACCAGCGGCCGTACGCCGTCGTCGGTGGCCTGCACCGCCGTCCAGATGAACAGCGCGGTCTCCAGGCCCTCCCGGCCCACGGCCAGGAACGCCGTCACCACCAGTGCGGTGGTGCCCATCGCCAGCGCCGCGTCCAGCTTGCCGTGCAGCTCCTTCTTCAGGTGCCGCGCGGTGCGCCGCATCCAGAAGACCATCCACGTCACCAGGCCCACGGCGATGACGGACAGCGATCCGCCCAGCGTCTCCTGCGCCTCGAACGTCATGGTCTGCGAGCCGTACTGGAGCACGGCGCCGAAGCCCATGCTGAGCAGCACGGCCGCGGTGATGCCGAGCCAGACCGGCCGCAGGGCGTCCCTGCGACCGCTCTTGACCAGGTAGGCGACGAGGATGCAGACGACCAGGCTGGCCTCCAGTCCCTCGCGCAGGCCGATCAGGTAGTTGCCGAACACGCGGCGCCTCCTTCGTATGCGGGGCCGTCAGCCGAACAGCGTCCGGCCCCACCAGTCGTCCTTGTCGCGGACGCCCGGCGGGACGGCGAAGACGGCCGAACCCACGTGCTGGATGTACTCGTTGAGGGCGTCCGAACGCGACAGCCGGGTCTGGATCGGCACGAAGCCGTCCCGGACGTCGCGCTGGTAGGCGATGAAGAACAGTCCGGCGTCGAGCCGGCCCAGGCCGTCGGTGCCGTCCGTGAAGGAGTAGCCGCGGCGCAGGATGGTCGCCCCCGCGTTGCTGTCGGGGTGGGCGAGGCGGACGTGCGCGGTGGGCTTCAGCACCCGGAGGTTGGGTTCGTCGCGCTCCCGCCGCTTGCCCTGCGGCGCGCCCTCGGCCTTGTCGCGGCCGAAGACGTCCTCCTGCTCCTTCAGGGAGGTGCGGTCCCAGGTCTCGATGTGCATGCGGATCCGGCGGGCGACGAGGTACGAGCCGCCGGCCATCCAGCCGTCGGCGTCCTTCTCGCCCACCCACACGAACTTGTCGAGCCGGTCGGTCTCGGTGCCCGCGATGTTCCGGGTGCCGTCCTTGAAGCCCATCATGTTGCGGGGCGTCATGGCGTCCGGCGTCGTCGAGGACGTCTTGCCGAAGCCGAGCTGCGACCAGCGGATCGCCACCCGGCCCA
Organism: Streptomyces mobaraensis NBRC 13819 = DSM 40847; assembly: GCF_017916255.1. Classification (NCBI taxonomy): domain Bacteria; kingdom Bacillati; phylum Actinomycetota; class Actinomycetes; order Kitasatosporales; family Streptomycetaceae; genus Streptomyces; species Streptomyces mobaraensis. The sequence continues at coordinate 2,244,337 of NZ_CP072827.1, read as the reverse complement.
TGCCTATGCGGGCCAGGTTGCGGATCGCGTGCACCGCGACCTGCGGGTCGTCCGCGCACGCCTGGACGCAGAGGTCGCCGCCGCTGCGGGCCGGGTCCAGGTTGTCGCCGGGGAACGGCGGCAGGTCGATCAGGGCCTTGGGACGGCGGCCCTTGAGGCCGAAGCGGTCCTTGCCGTCCTTCTCGAACAGGGTGGGCCCGATGCCGAAGGTGAGCGTCAGCCGGGACGGCTTGAGGCCCAGCGCCTCGCCGGTGTCGTCCGGCGGCAGCTCGTCGTTCTCGCTGATGGCGCCCTCGCCGACCTCGTGACCGGCGGTCATCCGGGCGGCGGCGGCCGTCCACTCCTTCAGCAGCTTGATCAACTGCTCGCGGTCGTCGGTGCGCACGTCGAAGGCGGCGAAGTGCAGCCGGTCCTGGACGGGCGTGGCGATGCCGGCCTGGTGGGGGCCGTAGAAGGGCACGGCCTCGCCCTCGGCGGCGGCCGGCGACTTGTCGTCGTCGCCGAGGCGCAGGGCCGCGGCCGTACCGCCGGCCGCGACGGCACCGAGCGCCAGTCCGGCGCCGCCCCAGCCGAGGAGGGCACGGCGGGAGGGGGTGCGGCTGCGGCTGTGCGCCTCGGTCTCGGCCCCGGACTTGGCTTCGGCCTTGGCTTCGGTCTCGGCCCCGGCCGCGGCCGCGGTCTCGGTCTTCGCTTCGGTCTTCGCTTCCGCCGCGGCTTCCATTGTGACGTCCGCCTCCGGGCCCACCTCCGGGCCCGTCTTCGCGTCCGTCTTCGCTTCCGTGGGCTTCTCGGCCCGGTCGCCGGAAGTCGTCTCGTTCTTCTTCACGTCGCTCATCGCACGTTCCCCCGATTACTTCGCGACGGCGCCGGCGAGCTTGGACAGCGGCTCGGAGAGGGCGTTGACGACGTCGGACAGCTTCTTGCGGTCGTCCTTGCCGACCGTGTCGTAGGACTTGAAGGAGTCCCCGTCGCGGTAGTCGTCGAGGGACTTCTTCACGGCCGCGAACTGCTTGTCCAGTTCCTGGACGAGCGCCGCGTCCTGCTTGCCGGCGACCGGCTTCAGCAGCTCGTACGCCTTCTCGGCGCCCTGCACGTTGCCGTCGAAGTCGATCAGGTCGGTGTGGCTGTAGCGCTCTTCCTCACCGGTGATCTTGTTCCGGTAGACCTCGTCGAGGAGCTCCTTGGCGCCGTTCGCCATGCTGGTCGGCGTGATCTCGGCGGTGCCGACGCGCTTCTGCCAGCCCTGGAGGTCCTTCATCAGCTGGTCGGCGAGGGCCTTGTCCTCGTCAGTGATCTTCTTGCCGTCCCAGAGCGACTTCTCCAGCTTGTGCCAGCCGGTCCACTTCCGGCCCTTCTCCAGGCCGTCCTCGCGGACGTCGACCTTGGGGTCGATGTCACCGAAGGACTCGGCGACGGGCTCGGTCCGCTCCCAGCCGAGGCGCGACGGGGCGTACGCCTTTTTCGCCGCGTCGAGGTCGCCCGCCTTGACGGCGTCGACGAACTTCTGCGCGAGCGGAAGTGTCGCGTCGGCCTGCTCCTGGACGTACTTGCGGTACTCCGCGACGGCCTTGTCGAGCGCCGGGTCGGTCTTCTTCTCCTTGCCGTCGCCGCCGGTGACGGTGATCTTCTGCCGGATTCCGTCGCCCTTCATGCCGGGCTTGCAGGCGATCTCGTAGTCACCGGCCTTCTTGACCGTCGCGGTGATCTCGGTCTTGGTGCCCGGGCCGATGTTCTCGCGCTCGGTGACGATCCGGTCGTCCGCGGCGTAGACGTACACCTCGGTGATCTTGGAGCCCTTGTTCTGGATATTGATCTTCACGTGGCCGGCGGGGAACGAGGTCTTCGAGACCTCGCACTTGTCGTCGGAGGCGGTCACGTTGATCGCGTCGGAGTCACCGGCGTCCGACTTCTCTGCGCAGCCGGAGACGACGGCCAGGGCCGCCGCCGTGGCGACGACGGTGACAGCGGAGGAGCGGAGGGCTCGCATACGGGCTCCAGGCGTGCTCGGAAGTCGGAATACCTGCCTTTTCGTCACATCTCCGTCACAAGGGGAGGAGGTGTGGCTGAAAAAGCGCCTCTAATAAGGCCGACCTAACTTATCTGAGGCTTGCCTGAGTCGTTCCCCAAAGTGCACGTGATCCTGCTCTCATGCGGCAAAATCTCGCCCCGCTCGGCAGATCGATCACTTGAGTCCGTCGGGTCGCTTCTGTTACGGGCGGGGGCCGACGTGATCAGGGCGGCCGGGTGTCCTCCCTCCTGTCCCGTGCCGCGCTTCCCTTCGCGGGAGCGCGGGGGAGCCGCTGTGGTCGCGGCGCGGAGCCCGGACGTGAGCCGATGCGCGCGCCGGTGCCCGCGCCGGGGTCCGTGCGGGTGTGCGTACCCGGGCGGCCGGCTCCGCCGGGCGTCGGCGAGCCGCCGGGCGGATAGGGGACGAATCCGGCCACCTCGGACAGGGGCGGGAGAGTCGTCCGGTGGTGCGCGCGACGCGGCCGGCGACTCGTGTGATGACTCATGTGCCGTGCGAGGGACCCTTTTCCGCTTTCCGCGCATCCATTCGACTGACTACCTTTCATGTGCCGGCAGGCACCGGCCGCACTACCCCTAAGGAGAGTTGACACATGGCCGTAACTCAGAGACGGACGGCGTTCACCGCCGCCGTCGCCACGGCGATCGCCCTCGGGGCCACCGTGCTCACCCTGCCCGCCCGAGCCGCCGGTGAGGAGCCGGACGCGGCGGCCAAGCAGCCGACCGGGTTCCTGCTCAAGGACGCCACCCTCACCTGGGGCGTCAAGGAATCGTTCCGCCAGTACGTCACGGGCGAGGAGGCCGACGGCACCATCCGCGTCGCCGACGGCGCCGAACAGGCGGACGGCAACGGTGCCTTCACCTTCTCCGGCGGCAAGGGCACCTACGACCGCGAGAAGCACTCCTTCACCACCGCTTTCAAGGGCAGCGTCCGCTTCCTGGGCCACGCCAAGGGCGAGGGGAAGAAGAAGCACTGGGGGCTGGACGTCAAGTTCAGCGACCTCAAGGTGATCGGCGAGGGCGAGAAGGGCCGCGTCACCGCCGACGTCACGACGTCCGGCAAAACCCGCGACGACGTCACCCTCGCCACGCTCGACCTGGCGAAGGCGGAGCCGGCGGGGAAGGACGCCGAGCCGGATAAGGCGGACAAGGCGGAGAAGAGCGACAAGAAGGCCGAAAGGAAGGCCGACAAGGACGCCAAGGACAGCAAGGAGCAGGCCGGGAACGACGCCAAGGCCGGCGCCAAGAACGACGTCCCGGCACTCGCCAAGGTCCCCGCGACCCTGACGGCCGACGGTGCCAAGGCGCTCACCTACAAGAAGCACTCCGTCTACAAGGCCGGGGCGTCCCTCGACGGCCTCTCCCTCTCGGCGAAGCAGGGCGAACCGCTCCCGCTCCCGGACGACCGCGAGCCCGCCCCGATACCCAGCAAGAAGCCCACGCCCGAGCCGAAGCCGAAGGAACCCTCCGAGCCGAAGCAGACCTCCGACACGAAGAAGCCGTCCGACACGAAGAAGACCCCTGAGCCGGAGAAGACCTCCGACGCGAAGGGGACCCCCGCTCCGAAGGAGACCCCGTCCTCCGAGCCCAAGCCCGAGGGCGTCGACGACGGCAAGGTCGAGGGCCCGGAGGAGGAGTCGCTCATTCCGGAGACGGGCGACCCGAAGGGAGGCGCCGAGGAGACCGGCGGCTCCTCCGCGTCCCCGGGGGCGACGGGCGGCACCGGGAGCTCGGAGACGCCGGGGACGACCGGCAGCAGCACCGAGCAGCCGAAGCAACTGGCCGCGGACTCCACGGTCTACGACGGCCGCCTGGACTGGGGCGTCTCGCAGGCGTTCCGCGGCGCCGTCACCGGCACGTCGTCCGGCGGGAAGATCGAGGTCTCGGACGGCGCCGAGCAGCAGAGCACGGGCGGCTTCCGCTTCACCAAGGCGACGGGAAGCTACGACGCGGCGAAGCCCAAGCTCGACGCCACGTTCAAGGGGACGGTGCGCTTCACCGCCCACCCGAACGGCAAGAGCGTGGAACTCACGCTCTCCAAGTTCCGGATCAGCGCGGACGGCAACAAGGGGCAGCTGCTGGCCCACGTCACCAGGAAGGAGGACGGGAAGGCCGCCCCCGGCCTGTCCGACAAGGAGATCGCGCTGGCGGACCTCTCCCTGTACAAGGACTCCCTCGCGGCCACCAACGGCGTCGTCACGCTCAACATGGTGCAGACCGCTCTCACCGAGGACGGGAAGAAGGCCCTCGCCCTCTCGGGTGTCACCCTCAACAGGGGTGACGGCCTCGATCCGGTGACCGCGAAGATCGCGGTCAACAAGGACGCCAGGCTCGACGACGACTCGACCGGCACGAACACCGACGGCACCGGCACGAGCGGCACCGGCAACTCGTCGGGTACGGGCACGGGGACCGGTACGGGCACCGGCACCGGCACGGACGACTCCCTCGCCCACACCGGTAACGACACCCCCACCGGCCCCCTGGTCGGCAGCGCCGCGGCGCTCGTCCTCGCGGGCGGGGCGGCGGTCTGGACCGCGCGTCGCAAGTCGGCGAAGCTGACCGGCTGACCTCCGGCGGACCACCCGCGCAGAGGCCCTGCCCCCGCCGCCGGCCGGCGGCGAGGGCAGGGCTCTCGCATCCCCACTGGGTAGGGTGGCGGGACAGCACCACGCGAACCGCACGCACCAAGGAGCAGACGTGAGCGAGCCGGCGTCCATCGCCCTGCAGCAGGAGATAGCCCGGGAACTCCAGGTCGCCGAGGACTTCGACGCCGAGCGGGAGATCGAGCGCCGGGTGGCCTTCCTCGCCGAGCGGCTGACCTCCACCGGCCTGCGCTCCCTCGTCCTCGGCATCAGCGGGGGCGTCGACTCCACCACCGCCGGCCGGCTCTGCCAGCTCGCGGTTGAGCGGGCCCGCGCCACCGGCCACGAGGCCCACTTCTACGCGATGCGGCTGCCTTACGGCGTCCAGGCCGACGAGCACGACGCCCAGCTCGCCCTCTCCTTCATCCGCGCCGACCACGTGCTGACCGTCGACGTCAAGCCCGCCGGCGACGCCGCGCTGGAGGCCGCGCTCGCCGCCGGCACCCGCTTCCGCGACGCGCACCACCAGGACTTCGTGCACGGCAACATCAAGGCCCGGCAGCGCATGATCGCCCAGTACGCGGTGGCGGGCGCGCACGAGGGCCTGGTCGTCGGCACCGACCACGCCGCCGAGGCGGTCTCCGGCTTCTTCACGAAGTACGGCGACGGCGCCGCCGACCTCGTCCCGCTGACCGGCCTCACCAAGCGCCGGGTACGCGCCGTCGCGGACGCCCTGGGCGCCCCCGCCGAACTGGTCTGGAAGACCCCCACGGCCGACCTGGAGACCCTCGACCCGGGCAAGGCCGACGAGGACGCGCTCGGTGTCACGTACGACGACATCGACGACTTCCTGGAGGGCAAGCCGGTCGGGGAGCGCGCCTTCGACACGATCGTCCGCCGCTACCGCCTGACCGACCACAAGCGCCGACTCCCCATCGCTCCCTGAGGGAACGCCGCGCCCGGCGCCCTGGATTCTTCCTACGAAGCGACAAGGCGCGGGGCGCCGTTCCGTACGCCGCTGGCACCTGTGCCGGGTGGCGCGGGAATGCGATGCTCTGCGGGAATCCTGCTGCCGGTACGGGAGTTGCCCATGTGCCGGCAGCGGGCGTGTTCCTTCAACGAGAGTGGAGTGAACGTCATGGCATCGCTGCGCAGTCGTCTCATGGCCACGGTGGTGGCCGCCGCCGTCGGAACGGCGGTGCTGGGCCTGGCCCCCGCCGCCCTGGCCGACGACCACCACCATCACCACCACGACGGTGACGACGGGTACCCGGTGCTGGTGGTGTCGCCGGCTCCCGGGAAGCTGACGCAGGAGCACAAGGTCACCGACACCTACCAGTACGACCCCAAGGCGTCCGGCGGCTCGTCGATGACGCCGGAGGAGGCGTCCGCCGCGCAGTCGTCCTCGGCGTCGACGCCCGAGCCCGGGGCGGTGACGAGCGCCAAGGACACGGCGAACAGCACGGGTCAGTCCGCCACCGCCGGCCTGTCGAGCACCGTCAACTCCCTGCTGAAGTAACCCGGAACGCCGGAAACACCGCGGTATCGGCGCCCGCCCGCCCGACGGACCGGACGCCGACACCGCTCACCTCACACCGCCACCCGCACCGGCGACGCCACGACCCCGCCCAGGCCGTGCGAGGAAACGCACCGCGCTGTCGGCCTCGAACCGGGTCACCTCCTTGTGCCGGCCCGCGTTGGCGCGCTGCGTCTTGTCCCGCGAGCCGAAGGCGTCGAACAGCGTGAGAGCGGACTCGCACGGGACGCGCTCGTCGTCCCGCTGCATGACGAACTCGATCGGGATGGTGAGGTCCCTGGCCGGCTCGGCCAGGGAGTCGGCCCGGAAGAGGCCGAACACCGCGGCGGTGATCCGCGGATCGGCCACCGCCGGCGGTACGCCGATCGCGGTGCCCATGGTGAGGCCGAAGTAGCCGACCGGCCCGACGGTACCGATCTCCGGGGGACCTGTCGCGACGTCGGTCAGGTGGCGGTCGTCCCTCCGCGCTCCTCCGGCCGCGGGGCCTCGGCGCGGCCCTCCGCGTGGATAGGTGCGAGCCGGGCGTGGAACAGGCCGAACGGCCCGTCGGCGGCGGCGCTTCCGTCGCCGCGTCCTGTCGCGGTACGGCGGAGTCGGCGTAGCGATCCGGCCAGCGGAGGGGTGGGTTCCGGTCAGTGCGGAAATTGAAGGTTGCTATGTACAGGCGTCTCGGGGGACCGTCGATATGCAAGCGCGCGACGAGATGACGCGACGGCCTTGCGCAAGGGAAGGCGTCGTGAAAACGCTTGTCCGGCATCCAGCGAACTCCCGGTTCGTCATGCGAAGAAGGAGAGCCTGCCAGTGCTGTCGAAAGTGAAAAAGTCCGCGACTTCCGCGGCCGTGGCCTTCGCGGCCGCCGCCGCGTTGACCGCGGTCGTCCCGGCCGGCAATGCCTACGCCATCGACCATGTCGCCTGCCGCGGCGGGGAGAACTTCCTGAAGATCTGGTCGCACAGCGGCGGAAAGCAGAGCGTGGACTGCTACGCCAACCGCGGGAAGACCGACTTCGGCGGGTGGTGGGTCGACAAGATCTCCACCGGCAACAACGACCTGGTCTACAACGACGCCAACGGTGACTCGGTGAAAATCGAGCGTTGGCACGAAATCACCTTCCCGAACCGCCCGCCCAAGGTCAACTCCATTGAGATCCTCTGATCCGCAGGCGGATCGACGGCCCGGAGTATTGAATGCCGTCGCCTTTCGGCGGAATGCGGTTCGCGTTCTCCGGGCCGCCCTCGATGCCGGCCATGCCTTTACGGGCCATGGCCGGCATCGGCCGCGTCAGACGGGTGTTTCACGACCGCGTCCGCACACTCATGACGTCACGACGGGTTCTTGGGCAGCAGGAAGACGACGATGCCCGCGACGACGGCGATGGCGAACACTCCGAAGGACGCGACGGCGAAGGCATGGCCGGCGGCCGCGACCCTGCCGGCCGTCGCGGGATGGAACGAACCGAAGAAGAGCGCTCCGATCACGGCGACACCCAGCGCCCCGCCGCACTGCTGGGCCGTGGACAGGACCCCCGACGCGACACCGGCCGACTCCGGCCGGACGCGGCTCAGCACGGTGTTGAGCGCCGGAGTGATGACCAGTCCGCCGCCGACGCTCTGCAGCACAAGGGTGGGTATCACCAGGAGCGGAGTGATCCGGGGGCCGGACACCAGCAACAGGCCCGTCGACAGATAACCGCCGGCCAGGATCACCGCGCCGATCTCCAGGACGCGCCGGCCGTACTTCGGGATGGTCCGGCTCGCCACCATGCTGAACACGAAGAACGCGGTGGCCGCCGGCGCGTAGACGAGTCCGGCACCGAGCGCCGACATACCGAGACCCTGCTGCATCGTTATCGACAGGACCAGGTAGTACGAGTAGATCAGCGCGTACAGGGCGAGGACGAGAACGATCCCGAGCGAGAACGAACGCTGCCCGAACAGCGCCGGCGGTACGAGCGGATCCCCGCCCCGCCGCTCGACGCCCCTCTCGATCACGGCGAACAGGACGAACGCGGCGGCACTGCCCGCGAAACACGCCCAGACCCACCACGGCCAGCCCGCCTCCTGACCCTGGATCAGCGGGAGCACCAGGAGGAACAGGGCCGCACTGAGCGCCAGAACGCCGGGGATGTCCAGCCTGCGGGCGGCGGCCGAGCCGGTCGTCGGCACATGGCGCACGGCGAGCAGGAACAGCGCGATTCCGAGCGGCACGTTCACCCAGAACACCATGCGCCAGCCGGAGCCGAAGAGATCGGCGCCGATCAGCAGTCCGCCGATGAGCTGACCGCCGATGGTGGCCATACCCATGACGACACCGAGCACCCCGTACACGCTGTGCCGCCTCGCCGCGGGCACAAGCACCGTGACATAGGCGAAGACCTGGGGAACCATCAGGGCCGCCCCCAGCCCCTGAATGACACGCGAAGCGATAAGGGCTCCGGCATTCGGCGACAGCGCGCAAGCGACCGACGCCAGAGTGAACAGGGCCACCCCGAGAAGGAACATCCGCTTGCGGCCGTACAGATCGGCCAGCCGAGTGGCGGTGATGATGAGAACCGCGTAACTCAACTGGTAACCGGCCAGGACCCACTGGACGTCGCCGGCGGAGGCACGCAGATCCGCCTCGATCGAGGGGCCGGCGACGACGACGATAAAGGAGTCCAGGACGGCCATGAACAGGGCGGCCAAGACGACCGACATCGTCATCCACGGAATGGCACCGGCCTTCGCGGCCACTGCCGGCGGGGTGACTGTTTGCTGACTGCTTGCCACGACGAGTGACCTCTTTGGTAGACGTTCGACGGGTTCCGGCGATGCCCGCCGGTGCCTCGCGGGAGGAATCGGGTGAGGCGCTCACCCGGCGGGCCGCGGCGGTCGCGAATCGAGCGGATCAAGCCCATCAAGTCCATCAAGCGCATCAAACCCATCGCGCCGATCGAGCGGATCGACGGTGAGCACCAACTTCCCGGTGGTCCTTCCCGTTTCACCGAGCTCATGCGCCCTCGCGGCGTCCGCCAGCGGGAAGACGGCGTCAACGTGCGCCCTCAGCCTGCCGTTCGCGGCCAATTCCGTGATGGCCAGCAGTGCTCGCCGGTCGGGCTCGACCAGCATGAAGCCCGACCGGATGGAGCGCGCGGTCGCGGCCGAGGTGAGCGCCTCGGTCTGGCGGGCCGAGAGGGTGACCAGCGTGCCACCGTCCCGCAGCACCGACAGCGAGCGCTCCTGGTAGTCCCCGGAGATCGGGTCGATCACCACGTCCACGTCGGAGACCACCGAGGCGAAGTCGACCGCCGTGTAGTCGATCACCTCGTCCGCGCCCAGCCCCCGCACGAACGCGTGCTTGCCCGCACTGGCCGTGCCGATGACGTACGCGCCGTACGCCTTGGCGATCTGCACCGCCAGGTGCCCCACGCCACCCGCCGCGGCGTGCACCAGGACGCGCTGCCCCGCCTTCAGGGCCGCCATGTCCACCAGGGCCTGCCAGGCCGTGAGCGCGGCCAGCGGCAGGGCCGCCGCGTGCACATGGTCGAGCCCGGCCGGTTTGGGGGCGAAGTGGCGTGCCGGGGCGGCCACGTACTCGGCGTAGCCGCCGACCATCCGGGGGAAGCCCGGCATGCCGTACACCTCGTCGCCCGGCCGGAAGAGCGTCACGCCGAGGCCGACGGCCTCCACCACACCCGAGACGTCCCAGCCCACGACGCCGTCGCCGGGGAGGAACAGGGCACCGGCCGCCCGGGTCTTCCAGTCCACCGGGTTGACGCCGGCCGCGTGCACCCTGACCAGGACCTCCGCCGGGCCGGGTACCGGCCGCTCCCGTTCCACGGCCTTCAGCACCTCCGGCCCGCCCGGCTCCGCGAAGGCCACGGCCGTCATCCTCGCCGTCATCGGATCAGCTCCCCTCTCGTTCGCGATCGATCGACAGCCTGATGCCGCCCGGTCCGCGAAACGAGTGGCCAGATTGCCAACAAGTGAGAGAATCCGGCCATGCGCCCCGCCATGCACCGCGTCGTCGTCTTCGCCCTCCCGGGCGTCGTCCCCTTCGAACTCGGCATCCCCGGCAAGGCGTTCGGCCTCGCCCGCGGTCCGGACGGCGAACGGCTCTACGAGGTCCTCACCTGCACCCCGGACGGCCGGCCGGTGCGTACCGGCGAGGACTTCTCGATCGCCGTCGAGCACGACGCGAGCGTCATCGCCACCGCCGACACCCTGATCGTGGCGCCCGTCGACGACCCGGCCCGCGTCACCGACCCGCTCCCCGAGCCGGTGGCCGCCGCCCTGGGCCGGGTCCGGCCCGGCACCCGCCTGGTGTCGATCTGCACGGCCTCCTTCGTGCTCGCCGCCGCCGGGCTGCTCGACGACCGGCCCGCCACCACGCACTGGGCGTACGCCGAGCGCTTCCGCGGCCTGTACCCGCGGACCGCGCTCGATCGCGATGTGCTCTACGTGGACGACGGCGACGTACTCACCTCGGCCGGCGCCGCCGCCGGTATGGACCTCTGCCTGCACCTGATCCGCCGCGACCACGGCAGCGAGATCGCCAACCAGGTCGCCCGCCTGTGCGTCGTCCCTCCTTGGCGCGACGGCGGACAGGCCCAGTACATCGCCCGGCCCGTCCCCGACGCGACCGGCAACGATGCCGCCGCGGCCCGCGCGTGGGCCCTCCGCCGGCTCCACCGGCCCATCAGGCTGGGCGAGTTGGCCGCCCAGGCGGGCATGAGCGTGCGCACCTTCAGCCGCCGGTTCCTCGCCGAGACCGGCCAGACCCCCGGCCAGTGGCTCACCGCCCAGCGGCTCGAACTCGCCCGCCGGCTGCTGGAGTCCAGCGATCTGCCGGTGGACCGGGTCGCCGAGCAGGCCGGGTTCGGCAGCGCCTCGTCGCTGCGCCAGCACCTGGCCGCCGCCATCGGCGTCTCGCCCGCCGCGTACCGCCGTACGTTCCAGGGACGGACCGCGGGCTGAGCGGCCGACGGGGGCGGTACGGGCGGTGCTGCCGGCCGTCCGCGCCAGGCGCACCCGCTTCCCGGCGCGGACGGCAGGGCAGCCGGGGCGCGCGAAAGGGGTGTCGGGCGCGCGAACGGGCCGCCGGGGTGCGCGGACGAGGCGGCGGCTGCCGGAACGAGGCGGCGGTCTCTACACCGACTGGGCGAGCTGGATCAGGTTCCCGCAGGTGTCGTCCAGCACCGCCGTCACCTCCGGCCCCATCTCCACCGGCTCCTGCGTGAACCGCGCCCCCAGCGCGCGCAGCCGCTCGTACTCGGCCCGGACGTCGTCCACCGCGAAGGCGATGGCCGGGATCCCGTCCGCGAGCAGCGCCTCCCTGTACGGCCTCACCGCGGGGTGCCCGGAGGGTTCGAGCAGGAGTTCGGTCCCGTCGGGGTTCTCCGGCGAGACGACGGTCAGCCACCGGTCCGTACCGCCGACCGGGACGTCGTGCTTCGTCACGAACCCCAGCACGTCGGTGTAGAAGCGGTGGGCCTTCTCCTGGTCGTCGACGAAAACGCTGGTCAGGTAGATCCTCATGACGTGCTCCCGGGGGCGGAGGGGGAACGGGACGGGGGCTGGTCGCCCCGGCCACCCGGCCGGCCCGGCGGCCCGGCAGCCGACCGTCGCGGACGGTGCCCAGTATGGACGCCGTCCGGCTCCCCGGCCGCTCGGGCGATGTCCCCGGTGGGCCGACGCCCCGCTCCCGGACGGTCGTGGCCGGTCACAGGGCGACGAATGACGCCGGGGCGAATGCCGCCGTTCAGCGCGGAATCACCCAGTCCGGCCGCCATGTCCCCGCCGCGTCGTGTCCGGCCGTCGCGCCGGCGAGGTGGGCGCGGAGGGCGGGCAGGGCCGGGTGGGGGTTGTCGCGGTGCCAGAGGAGCGAGTGGGGGTAGACGGGTGTGGGGTCGGTGACGGGGATGCGGCGCAGGCCGTGGCCCGCGGGCCAGACGAGGCGTGTGTGACCGCCCATGAAGGTGGCCAGGGCCGGGGTGTCGGCGACGGTGTCGAGGAGCGCGTCGGAGCCGAAGTTGGGCCCGGTCGCCTCGATCGTCAGACCGAACTCGGCGACGAGATCGTCGTAATAGGCGGCCCATTCGCTGCCGGGAACGATCCCGGGCATCCAGATCCGGTGCCCGGCGAGCCGCGCGACGCGCACCGAACGGGCGTCCGCCAGCGCGTGGTCGGGGCCGGTGAGCAGCTCCAGCGGCTCGTCGAGGACCCGGACGGACGCGATGTCCTCGGGGAACGGCCGGCCGGGCGCGGCGACGGCCCGGAAGGTCGCGTCGATCGCGCCGGAGCGGAGGGCGGCGACGGCCGTCTCGATGTCGAGCAGCATCACCACGTCGAGCTCGGTCTCCGGGTACGCGCGGTGGAAATCGCGCAGCAGTCCGGACGCCGCGCCGCGCGAGTTGATCACGTCGACGCGGAGGGGACGGCGGTCGGTGCGCACGGACGCGACCGCGCGTTCGGCGACGCGCAGCAGGTCGCGTGCGTGGGGCAGGAACGCCTGCCCGTCGATGGTCGGCTCGACCCCGCGCGGCGTGCGGGTGAACAGCCGTACGCCGAGGTCGCGCTCCAGCGCGGCGATGCGCTTGGAGACGGCCTGCTGGGTGACCGACAGGTCGGCGGCGGCCTTCTGGAACTGGCCCGCTTCCACGACGGCGGCGAAGGTGCGTACGGCTTCGAGGTCCATGCCGGCCGAGCGTAGTGAACAACGAAAGGTTGTGCCGGATGAGGGAGATGGTTGTTTGACCGGCCACCGTGGCGCTCGCTTGGCTGTCCCGGACAACGCGGATTTGTGGCGGTGACGTGTCGGGAGGGCGCTGGGCATGGTCGGGAGGAGACGGCTGGGCCGGGATTTCGGCCGGCTCTGGGCGGCGTACGCGGTGAGCGCGTACGGGTCCGGGCTGGGGTTCGGGGCGTTGCCGCTGATCGCCGTGCTGGCGTTGCACGCGAGCCCCGCCGAGGTGGCGGCGCTGTCCGCCGTCGGACCCGCGATGGGCGCGCTGGTCGCGCTGCCGCTCGCGCCGTGGGTGGAGTTCCGGCGCAAACGCCCGGTCATGGTCGCGATGGACCTGGTCCGGTGCGCGGCCATGGCGACGATCCCGGTCGCCTACGCCTTCGGGCTGCTCGGTTTCGTCCACCTGCTCGTGGTCTCGGCCGTGGTGGCCGCGGCGAAGATCGCGTTCAACGCGGCCGGTGGCGCCTTTTTGAAGGCCCTGGTCCCGCCGGACGACCTGCTCGTGGCCAACGCCCGCTTCGAGTCCACGAACTGGAGCTCCATCGCCGTCGGGCCGCCGCTGGGCGGGGCCGCGACCGGCCTGTTCGGGCCGGTCGTGACCGTGGCGGCCGATGCCCTGAGCTATCTGCTCTCCGCGCTGGGCATCGCCGCGATCCGCGGCCGGGAGGAGGACCCGCGACCGCGACCGGCCGGTGCGCGGCCGCTCCGGGCGGGCGCGTTGCTTGACGGCTGGCGGCACCTCCTCGGCGACCCCGCCCTGCGGGCCCTCTACCTCAACCAGATCCTCGTCTCGGGTCTGATCATGGCCACCGAGCCGCTGCTGGCCGTACTCCTCCTCCGGCGGCTGGAGTTCCCGCCCTGGCAGTACGGCCTCGCCTTCGCCCTCCCCTGCCTCGGCGGCCTCGTCGGTTCGCGGCTGGCCCGCCGCGCCGTGGCCCGCTTCGGCCGGCCCGCGGTCTTCCGGACCGCCGGCACCCTGCGCGCCGTCTGGCTGATCGGCCTGGCCTTCGTCCGGCCCGGTGTCGTCGGCCTGGTCACCGTCATCGCCGTGGAGCTGGCGATCGTCGTCAACATGAGCCTCTACACCCCGGTGCTCGCCACCTACCGGCTCGAACGCACCCCCAAGCACCTCGTCGCCCGCACCCTGACGGCCTGGTCGGTCGGCCAGCAGGCGTCCACCGCGCTCTGCACCGCCCTCGGCGGCCTCCTCGCCACCGCCACCGGCCCGCGCACCGCCCTGACGGTCGCCGGACTGCTCATCCTGGCCACGCCCCCGCTGCTCCCGCGCCGCGACCGGGTGACACCACGAACCGCGCCGGAACCGGCCGCGTGACCGCGCGGAGCGTCCCCGTCGGCCGTCGCTCCCGTCGTGCTCACCGCCCCGGCCGGGCGAGGAGCCGCCGCAGCCAGTCGGTGCGGGCGGCGAGGGCGGCGCGGCTGAGCGCCGCCTGCGGGGCGACGGTGTCGAAGCCGTGGTACGCGCCGGGCCAGACGTGGAGTTCGGCCCGGCCGCCCGCCTGCCAGAGGGCGTTCGCGTAGGCCACGCACTCGTCGCGGAACATCTCGGCCGATCCGGCGTCGACATAGGCCGGCGGGAGCCCGGAGAGGTCCGTGGCGCGGGCGGGGGCCGCGTACGGCGGGACGTCCGCGGTGCCGTGGAGGTCGCCCAGGTAGGCCCGCCACGACGTGGCGCCGGAGGTGCGGTCCAGGGCCCCCGGGACGGACAGGTGGCGGCCGGAGAAGGTGGCGGCGCGGTCGTCGAGCATCGGGCACAGCAGGAGCTGGCCCAGCGGCCGGGGGCCGCCGCGGTCGCGGGTCAGCAGGGCGAGGGCCGCGGCGAGACCGCCGCCGGCGCTCTTGCCCCCGATGACGACGCGGTCCGGGTCGACGCCGAGTCCGTCCGCGTGCGCGGCCGCCCAGACCAGACCGGCGTAGCAGTCCTCCAGCGGTTCCGGGTACCGCGCCCCGGGCGCCAGCCGGTACTCGGCCGAGACGACCGCCAGCCCCAGCGGAAGCGCCCAGTCCCGGAGGACGCGGGGGAGCACGGACCACGCGTTGCCCGCGATCAGCCCGCCGCCGTGCAGGTAGTAGAGGAGCGGCAGGGGCCCGGCCGAGGCGGACGCCGGCCGCGCGCTCACCAGCGTGACGTCCGGGCCGCCCGGCGGTCCCGGTACGGACAGCTCCGCCACCTCGAAGAGGCCGCCCGCGCTCAACTCCTCGACCGTCGGCCGCGGCCGGGTGGCGGCGTCCCGCGCCTGCCGGGCCGCGAGGTTCTCCGGGGTGACCGGCTCCTTCGCCTCCTCGCTCAAGGAGTCGAGCACCGTGGCCAGTTCGGGGTCGAAGGGGACGGCGCCGGGCTCCGGCGGCTCCCGGTGGGCGCTCACGGCGTTCCGGCCTTCGGGCGGGACGCGGTACGGGGTGGGGGGAACGCCTGTCTGAGACTCATACGGCCATCCCATCACGCCGCCCGGGCGTCCAGGGGCGCCCGGGCGGCGCTCCGCGAACACGTCGGCCACACGCCCGTCACGCCGTGGGCCGGCACAGGGCGGGCAGCCCGGGAGGCAGGCCACTCCGCTCGTCTTCGGTGAGGTCACGGCCGAGGACCTCGCACAGGTGGCGCTTCCAGAGGGCGGGGTCGAGGCGGAGCAGGTTCATGTCGCCTCCGCGGCCGCCCCGCAGCAGTGCCTTTCCGCTGTCGCCGGCCGCCAGGAAGATCTGTTTCTGCGTGAATTCGTACGTGTCCCGGAATTCCGGGTCGTCCGCCTGGAGGAAGCGCACATAGGCCGCGTTGGCCAGGAAGAAGCCGGTCCGCCCGAAAAGGCCGGCCGCCCATTGGTCCGGGCTCAAGGGCCCGATCGGGCCCACCGTTCTCCGCGGCCGGCTTCCCGGCGGCGCCGACCAGAGTTCCACCATCCCACCCTTGGTCATCTCCGCCAAGTAGCGGGAGTCAGCCAGGAACACGGCCGTGTTGAGTTCGTCCCCGAGACGGATACGGAGGTCGCGGTTCTCCTTTCCCGTGCGCAGATCGACGGCGTGTACGTCCGGTTGGCCGCCCACGGTGACCGCCACATAGCCCGGCTCGCGGTGGCGGCCGACGCCGTAGAACGGATGGTCCTGGGTCGTCAGCCGCAGGTCGCGCAGGTCGAGCGGCCGCGACAGGCGGCGGCCGCGCCGGGCGTCCCACTCCTCGACGGTCGTTCCGGAGACCGTCACGAGCCGTTCGTCGTCGAGGAAGCGGAATTGGAGAAGCTCCGGTCGCTCTTGCCCGGCCGGCAGCCGGGCCGTGGTGAATTCGGCCACCCGGCGCAGCGAGGGCAGGGACCGGACCGTGATCCGGTTCCGGTCCGACACATCCGCCACCAGGGTCTGCGCCTTGTTGACCTGGAGATCCTGGGCCTTGTCCGGCGGTGTCGCGGCGGTCCCGACTTTCGCCTCCGCCAGGACGCGCCATTCGTCCTCCGTCGCGACGACGCGGAGGCTCCTGCCGTCGGCGCCCACGCGGACCACCATCTCGCTCCCGTCGCCCAGCAAGTGCGGAAGACCGTAGGCGGTCCCTCCGGTGTCCTTCGCCGGCGCCGATGCCGTCACCCCGTTCTTGCCGCTGGACACGAGGACGGGACGGTCGGCGGTCCCCAGGAGGGGTAGGTAGGCCATGCCGTTGGTGGACACCGGGCCGGAAAACCGTACGGGGTCGCCCTGTTGGGGAACCGTGTCGACGAGAGCCCACCCGCCCGACGTGGTGTACACGGCATAGCGCTCGCCCCGTCGGCTGATCGCGGTGTCATGGCACGTGGTGTCCGCCCCGGCGGAGTAGCCGCGCAGCGCCCGTCCGTCCGCCACGCGTACCGCCTGGTAGCGGGCCACCCCGAACGACGGCGGATCGGCCTTCTCCCGGTGGCAGACGACGGCCACACTGCCGTCTCCCGACACTCCGAATCCCGAGATGTCGATGTCCTTGGCCAGCTCACGCACCGTGCCGGAGCCGATGTCGATCGACACCAGCGTGCCCTTCGGGTCCGTCGTGCGGCTCTGGACGGCGACCAAGGTGCGCTCGTCCGCTCCGAACCATACGTTCGTGAGGTGAGCGGCCCGTTCCGGGAGCGGGGTGGGCCGTCCCGTCCCCAGGTCCCACACCTGCGTCGGCAGCGACGACGACGAGGCCGGGATCCCGACCAGCCGGCGTCCGTCAGGGGAGAAGTCCATGATCTTGATGCTCATGCCGAGCTGAACGGCCAGGGAGCGGTTGGTGAGCGCCCCCCGGAGCGGGTGCGCCGGCCCGACCAGCCGGTCCGCCGACGCTGTCACCTCATGCCAGACGACGACGCCGTCCGCGCCGCGCACATAGGCGATCCGCCGCCCGTCGCGGCTGACCACGGGGGACACGACGTTGGCAGGGAGGCGCAGGTTCTCCTGCCGTACCCGCCCCTCGGGCGTGCGGATGAACAGGGTCGCGCGGTAGGCCGCCGTCGTCACCAGCGTCACCCCGCCGTCCACGCTCATGGCCGTGGCGGTGATGTCCCCCTGGCTCCCGGTCAGCACCCACTTCGCGTCCCTGAGCTCCTCGTACCGGCGCAGCAGCGCGCTGCGGGCCTCCTGCGTCGGAGCGACTTCGTACGCGGCGAGCGCGGCCAGGGCCGCCTGCCCCGGATTGCCCTCCTTCAGCTCCTCGGACTGCGCGGCGAGGGTACGTGACGTGCCGGCGGCTTCTCGCTGCGCGCTCACCTTCCTCTCCTGCACAAGGAACACGCCCAGCCCGGCGATCAGGGCCAGGACCAGGGCCGTCGCGACCCATGCCGCACGCAGCCGCGCCCGCCGCGTCCGCCGCCGGCGGCGGGCTCGCGTCAGGAAGCCCCGTTCCTCTGCGGAAAGTTCGTCATCGCGGCCGCCCAGTCTCTCCTCCAGCGCGGCCAGGTGCGGGGCATCCGGCAGCAGGTCGGTCGGCTCGCCCGCCGTCCGCCAGCGCTCCAGGTCGTGCCGCAGCTCGGCCCGGCCCGCGAGGAAGCCGGCGTCGGCCCGCACCTGGTCCGCCAGCGCGGGCCATGCCGTGATCAGCGCCTCGTGGGCCAGCTCCGCGCTCTCCGGCTGCCCGTCGCCGCCGGACAGGACCAGCAGCCGCCGCTCGGCGAGCGCTCGCGCGAGCCGCCAGCGCCGCTCGCCCGCCTCCTCACGCGTCAGGACGCGCCGCACCGGGGCCTCGCCGCCCGGCAGCAGCCGTACGAGGCCGGTGAGCAGCCGCCGGGCCACCGCTTCCTCTTCCTTGCGGTCAAGGGGAGTCGGCGCGCCGCTGGAGCTTGACGGGGTCGGGGAGCCCGGGGAGCCGCTCGGGGGTCCAGAGGACACGCATGCGTCCCACGCCTTCCTCGCGTGGTGGACGAGCGCGCCGGAGACCCCGCCCAGTTCCTCGTACGCCGCCGTCCGCAGCCGCCCGGCGGACCGCCGGTCCCACAACTCCGCGAGGACGAAGCCCAGCAAAGGCAGGATTCCCGGCTCGCTCCCCGCGTCGTCCAGAATGCGCCGGTCGAGCCCGGGGTCGTAGGTGACGGCCGGGATCCTCTTGAGCGGTTCGGTGATCACCTCGCGCAGCTGGTCGCGGGTCATGGGGGTGAGGGGCAGGGTCGCCCCGCGCCGCAGTGCGGGGCCCAGGCGCTCATGACTCAGCGCGGCGTCCATGAAGTCGGCGCGGAGGGTGGCCAGGACGCGCAGCCCCGCGGCCGGGCGCTCGGGGAACAGCAGGTCCACGGCCTCGGCGAGCTCGGCGTCCGGCCGGTTCAGCAGTGCCTCGGCCTGGTCGAGGACGACAAGCAGCCGGGCTGCCTGGCGGCCCGTGGTCCGGTGGAAGGCGTCCACGACGCCCAGCCGCCGCAGCCGGCCCTCCACCCGATCGGCGTCGTCCGCCCGTGCCGCGCCGTAGCGCCCGGACCGCACCGCCTCGTACAGCTCCGTGGCGAGGGCCGCCGCAGGAGACGTGATGCGCCCGGCGTCGATCACCAGCACCTCGTAGCCGGCCCGGCGTAACTCAGGCACCACGCCGGCGAGCGCGAGCGACGACTTGCCGCATCCGGAAGGGCCGTAGACCGTGACGCCGGGCCTCTCGCCCTGGAGGGCGGCAACCACCTCCGCTACGTCCGCCTCACGGCCGAAGAAGTCGCCGGCGTCCGCCTCTTGGAAAGTGGCGAGCCCGCGGAAGGGCGCCGGCGGGCTCAGTACGGCGGCCAGTTCGGGGATCTCGCGGATCAGGGCCCGGGTGCGCGTCACGAAGACCTGCTGTGCCTCGCGCACCGGCTGGGCCGCCACCACCAGGCCGACGGCCGAGCCCAGGTCGTCGTCCCAGACCGGGCTGCCGCTGAAACCCCCCTGGACGTGTGCCGTCTGGCCGTCCGCGCGGGAGAGCTGCACCCAGCCGCGGCCGGTCGGTCCACGGAGCCTGCCCAGCGTCCAGACCCCGTCCGGGTGGTCGTGCGTGAAGCCGACGACCCGCGCCTTGTGGTCCCACACGCTCTCGGCGTCGGCCATCGGCAGCGGACGCGCGCCGGGGAGCGCGGCCCGCAGCCGCAGGAGGGACACGTCGCCGGTCTGGTCGGTGCGGATCGGCACCCAGTGCTGCACCTCGGCCCGGCCCGGCGGACCCGGGTTCCCCGTACCGTCGGCCAGCGGCAGGTCGACGGTGACCTCCGCCCCGGCCGGCACCTCGGCGTCCCGGGGCAGGTCCAGCGCGTCGGAGACCACGTGCGCGCAGGTGAGGACCAGATCCGGGGCGACGAGGAAGCCGGTGCCACCGATCGCGCCGTCCGGTCCGCGCACCCGGACGACCGCCGACACGAGGACCGACTCCGGCTCCTGGGTGCCGTGCGTTCCGCCTCCGCCGGCCATCTAGACCTCCGCGCGGACGCCGGCCCGCATCGTCAGCCCGC
The DNA here is from genome assembly GCF_017916255.1 of Streptomyces mobaraensis NBRC 13819 = DSM 40847. Classification (NCBI taxonomy): domain Bacteria; kingdom Bacillati; phylum Actinomycetota; class Actinomycetes; order Kitasatosporales; family Streptomycetaceae; genus Streptomyces; species Streptomyces mobaraensis. Next base: position 2,224,556 of record NZ_CP072827.1, on the reverse strand, counting down.
CTGACCGGGGGCCGGGGCGGGGGCCGGGGCGGGGGCCGGGGTCGGATCCCCGTCGCTCCTGCCGTTCCAGGTCAGCCGGACGGCGAAGTTCGCGTCCGCCACGACACTGGCGATCGCCACCTTCGCGTCGGCCGACACGGACACACCGAACTCCAGAGTGGCCTCGTCCGGTGGCCGTGCTATCTCGCCGCACCTCCCGACGAACGCGTCGGCCACCGGGCGGATCACGCCCATCATGTCCCTGAGCGACTGCTCGGCCCGCGCCGCGACGCGCCCCCCGCGCCCCACCCGCATCAGGCTCTCGTCCACCTCGCTCACCTGCACGCGGACGATGTCCTGGCCGTCGTTCAGGGGCACTTCGACGGTCTGCGGAGGCCGACGCTCGCTCACCCCCGCTCACCGCCGTGAGGGAACGCGGACCTCGTGGGCCAAGTCAAGGCCATGACAACGGGTTTGGGGTGACGCACGTGATCCTCCCGGGGGAGACGGTGGCGAGTGCGAAGCAGGATAGCGCGCGGACGGTCATGTGCATGGTGGAACTCTGCTGCTTTGCCGGTGTCTTTCCGGGTGCCTCTCCCGGCGTCCTTCCGCCCGTGTGGCGCGGCTCGTCACCGGGCAGCGGGCAATCGGAGGCGGTGGATCAGCGGCGCAGCCACTCGTCGAGGAGGGCGGCCTCGGCCGCGCTGAGCTGGGGGAGTTCGGGCACGAGGGTGCGGCACGCCGCGACGACGGCCGACCCGTCGCGGGCGGGCGGCGGGCCCGTCGGTGAGGGGGGCGCGCGCTCCCGCGTCGAAGGCGGCGACGGCCAGGTACGAGCCGCTCTGTCCCGGTGGCAGGGTCAGCAGGGTGTGGACGGTTCCGGTGCCGGCCGCGCGGATGAGGTTGACGCCCCTCACCTGCCGGTGACTCGGCGGCCGGTGGGCCGGTGGGTGGTGGGCCGTCCGCCGCACCGGCTCGATACGATCCCGTCGTGATCAACAGCGCCCGCACCACGGTCTTCGACGTCGACGGCACGCTCTGTTTCGACGGGAGGACGATCGACGGCCGGATCCTCGCCGCCATCGAGAGCTGCCAACGCGCCGGTCATGACCTGGTGTTCGCCTCGGCCCGGCCGGTCCGCGACCTTCTGCCCGTCCTCGGCGGGGCCTTCCCCGACGCCACGCTGATCGGCGGGAACGGCAGCCTCGTCTCCGTCGACGGCCGGGTCCGGGCGCGGGCCGCGTTCGAGGCCGGTGCCCTCGGCGGACTGCTGGCCGCGGCCGACCGGTTCCGGGCGGGCTACCTCGCCGACGGCCCGTGGGACTACGCCTACACCGGGCCCGCCGACCACCCGATCCTCGGCCGCGTCGACCAGGGCCGCCTCGCCCGTCGCGTCGACCTCGCCGACCTCCCCGCCGTCGTGAAGTTCCTCGTGGTCGACGCGACCGACATGCCCGCCCTCGCCGAGACCGGCCGCCGACTCGGGATGACGGTCAACCACCACCTCGACGAGGCGCTCATCGACTTCGCCCCGGGCGCCACGAACAAGTGGGAGGCCCTGACCTCGCTGGGCATCGACCACTACAACGCCTTCGGCAACGACATCAACGACCTCGACCTGCTGCGCAACGCGCGGCACGGCGTCCGCGTCGGCACCCACCCGGACCTCGACGGCGTCGCCCACACCACCGTCACCCCCGACCCGGCCGCCGTCGCCGCCGAGATCGCGCGACTGGCCGCGGCGACGCCTGTCGCCTGACGAGGGTGAGTTGCCGCCGGGTTCGCCGCTGCGGCTGTTCAGCGAGGACGGTGCTTGGCGAGGCGGCGAACGAGCAGGGGCGCGGCGGTTCCTGCCAGGGCGGCGGCGAGCGGTATGGCGACGTTCACCCAGGGGGACCGGAGGGGTCTGTAGGCGGCGGTGCCGTCTTTGATCTCGATGTAGCCGCGCGGGCGGGTGCCGACTCCGCCCCCGCCGGTGTGGGCGGCTCCGGCTCCGGTGCCCGTGCCCCCGGCGAATCCGAAGGCGACTTCGGCGACCGGAATGACGGTGATTCCGTCGCTGGTGACGGGGGTGCCGAAGACGGCTGTCACCGAGGCCCGGCTACCGAGCTGCTCGGTCAGGCGACCCATCAGGGCCGCGGCCGCCGCGTCGGCCTGCGGAACGGGCTGGTCCGGTGTGTCTGAGCTGGACATCGGATACCTCCGGGTGGGCGGGTACGGCGGTTCCGAGGATATGGGGACGCCTGGTAGGGCCGCGTGTGGAACGGTCGCGCAGCAGGGAGCCGGGCACACGGCGACCGCCTTGAACCAGCCATCGGGAAAAGGCGAGTTGCCGCGCACGTCACGTTTGTGAGTGGTGCCGTCCGAGAGCGGGACCGTCTGGTCCGTCGCCGCGGTTGAGGCGAGCGGACCGATCGGGGGACTCGTCGAGGGTCACGGGGGCCGTGTCAGAGCACCACCCGCGCGGGCCGGGCGTCCGCGCGCCCGTAGGCGAGGACGTGGGACAAGGTCTCGCGGAACCGGGCGACGTCCCCGGCCGGAGCCTCGATGACTGCTTCGATCTCGGCGTCGTCCAGCCCGAGGCTCTCCAGCGCGTCGGGGTCCAGCGAGACGCGCAGGACACCGCCCTCCATGACGGCCGCGCGCACGCACCCGTACGCGGTCCCCTGACCGGCGGTGACCAGGCAGTGCGTGTCCATTCCCAGGGCGACCTCCTGCTCGTCGGGGACTTCCTCGCCCCGCATGAACAGCAGGACGAAGCCGTCGCCGTCCTCGCCCTCCGTGAGCCCGGCCTCGATGAAGCAGCCGTCGGGATCGACCTCCGCTCCGGCGGCGCGAGCGGTGAACCGGTATGTCATGGCGCAGTTGTATCACCGCCGTCCGGCAGGACGCGCGGCGACCGGACCAGCGCCCTCCACGTCGCGGGCTGTGATCCCGCAGCCCGGCCGCAGCCCCTGCGGAAGGGATTCCCCCGTGCGACCCGCACGGTCGAGGCAGGTGGGACTCAGTCTTCGACGGTGACGAGGAGTCCGGCGAGGTGGGTGGCCGTGACCAGGGCGTAGGCGTGCTGCCAGGCCGGACTCGATGCCTCGTGGACGAGGCCGATCCGGGCCGCGATCCTCACCGCGCCCAGGTGCCGCTCAATGGCCTGGGCCACCCGCAGCGCGCTCGTTTCCGCAAGCGAGCTGTGGCGGTCCGTCCGGGGGTGGGGGGCCGTCGTTTCCAGGCTGCCGTGGAGGAGTTCGATCCAGCGCCATGGCGGTTTGACCGGGGTGACGGCGCGGATGTGCGTACCGGGCAGGGAGGTGGCCGCGAGCTGCTCCAGCGGCCGGCGGGGTGGGAATCCGCCGGTCAGCGGCATGGTGGTCAACTCCAGGTTGACCATGTGATCGGTGGCGTCGAACCCCCGCGCCACGACGGCACTCACCTCGGCCACCGCGGCCTGCGCCGCGTGGCCCGCAGGCGTCGTGGTCTGCCGGTCCGGTGAGGAACGATCGCGGGCTTCCGTCTTACGTCGCATCGGCCGAAGATAAAGCCGATCCTCCTGCGGGTCGACCGCCTGCCCGGCGGCGGTGAACCACCCCGGCCCGGTTCCGCCGGTGGGGGGCAGAAACCTCCGCCCCCCCACCCGCCCTGGCCCGTGCGCCCAAACCCACCTGGCCCGGGCCCGGTCCACACCGCGGAAGCCGTCGGGGAACGATGCGCGCAGGTGGTCCTCCCACAGACGGGCGAGTCCGCCTTCGGGCTGTGCTCCGCCGACGTCGGCGGCAGTCGCCTCTGCCGCGGACGGTGGGCGAAGAAGCAGGGACACGGCATCTCACTCGTGATCACCTTCGGCTCCGGCGCACGCGCCCGGTGCGGCACGCGGCGGTCCGGGGACCTCTCCCTGACCGGCGGGTGATCCGTCACCCGTCCTGTGCGGCGCGGCTCAGTGCGCGGTGGCGCCGAACGCCCGGCGGTTCTTGTAGCTACTCGGATGTGTCCGATGGGTCAGCACTGATCCGTGCATCGCTGCCGTCTCGAACTCAAGCGCCCGCCCTCCCTGTTATGGGTGAAGCGTTGTCCGTGCTCTGTCCAGGACCGACGGGCTGCGCTGTGCTGGCTTCGTCCACTGAGGTGCCGGGTTCGGCCTGACAGGGGAGGGCTTATGAGGTCACTACGGGGGCGGCGAGGGCTCGGGAACGCCGTCCTGGCGGGAGCGTCGGCGCTCGCGCTGCTGACGGCGACGGCGGGCAGCACGCAAGCGGCGTCCGGCATCTACACCTACGTCACACCGTCAGGGCAGACCGTCCGGGGCCAGGACCCGCCCAGCGACACCTGCCTTGCGCTCACCGGGGGTGCGGTGAAATTCGCCAACGACACGACCGACACGGCCTTCCTCTACGCCAGCGGATCATGCGGCGGGCAATGGGGCGAACTCGTCGGTGTCGGCGCTACATGGGACGCGCCCACGGGCGCCCAAGCCATGGGCGTCCGCTTCGGCTCGGCTCCCGGGTAGGACGTCGACGGTTCGTTCGGCCTCGTTCCTACGGGCATGGCGCGCCCGATCGGAACCCGTGGGCCGGCCGCCGCGACTTCGGCGGCGCCGGCGGTCGGCCCGATGGCCCCGAGGCGCGGGAATCGTGCCGCAACCACGGCCGCCTGGACGGACCGCAGGATTCCGGCCCCCGGCCGAGCCCACTCCGCGTCCGCCGGATCACCGCGCCCCACACGGGCCCGAACGACGGCCACGTGGACCGGCCACCCGACCCGCCGGGCAGCTTTAAGCTGCGACGATGGAACGCATATCCGATGTGCCCGAGCGCCTCACCCGGTCCGCGGACGCGGCCCGGGTGAACGACTACGACGCTTTCGCCGAGGCGTACTCGGCGGAGAACGAACGCAGCCTCGTCAACGCGTACTACGCCCGGCCCGCGATGCTGGACCTCGCCGGAGACGTGGCCGGCCGCCGGATCCTGGACGCCGGTTGCGGATCCGGCCCGCTGTCCGCGGCACTGCGCGACCGCGGCGCCGTCGTCACCGGAATCGACGCCAGCGCCAAGATGCTGGCGCTGGCCAGGCGACGGCTCGGCGACGACGCGGACCTGCGCCAGGTCGACCTCCGCGACCGACTGCCCTTCGGCGACGGCGCGTTCGATGACGTGGTCTCTTCGCTCGTCCTGCACTACCTGGAGGACTGGGGGCCGACCCTCGCCGAGCTGCGGCGGGTGCTCAGGCCCGGCGGCCGGCTGATCGCTTCGGTGGACCACCCGTTTGTCGCCTACACGATCCGGGAACCCCGGCCCGACTACTTCGCGACCACCAGCTATACCTTCGACTGGACGTTCGGCGGTCGGACCGTCCCGATGAAGTTCTGGCGCAAGCCGCTGCACGCGATGACCGATGCCTTCACCACCGCCGGCTTCCGCCTCTCCACCATCAGCGAGCCGCAGCCCGACCCGGCCGCCCGTGAACTCTTCCCCGACGGTTTCCGCGACCTATCGGCCAAACCCTGCTTCTTGTTCTTCGTCGTCGAGGTGCCCCGTCCGGCAACCGGCTGACGTCCTCAGAGGAGGCCATTTCCAGGGCCGTTGAGAACGCGCGCGTTCTGGTTCGAGCCGACGTGATCTCGGCGGAACTCCTACCAGGGCTTCACGCCCGCCCGGCCTCGTGCGGCTCTTACCCACCGGCGCGGCCTCAGCGGGTAAGAGCCACTGCCGGGCTCAGCCCCAGGTCCTGCCGGCCGGTTCCTTGATGGTGCGGTTGATCCGGTTGAAGAAGTTGGTCAGCGCGATCTCCAGGTTGATGGCGCCGATCTGCTCCTCGGTGAAGTGGGCGTTGGCCTCTTCCCAGATCTCGTCGGTGACGCCCGGCGCGTCGTCCTGGAGTCGGGTGGCGGCCTCGGCCAGCGCCAGTGCCGCGCGTTCCGCGTCGGTGTAGAACGGCGTTTCGCGCCACGCCGCGACGTGGTGCAGCCGCTCGTCGGTGTCACCGGCCTTCTTCCCGCCGGCGACACTGGCGTAGACGCAGGCCGAGCAGCTGTTGATCTGGCTGACGCGCAGATGGACCAGCGCGAGCAGCTTCGGGTCGACGCCTCCGGCGGCGATCGCCTTCTGGAGGTGCTGGAGCGCGGTCCACACATCGGGGTTGTTCGTGTTCTTGTTCTTGAGCCGGTTCTCCATGCGGGGGTGCTCTCCTTCGCCCGGTTACGTCGCGGCGCCTGTGCGCGTCATCCCTATGACGGAGCGGCTTCGACGGAGGTAACACCATGGCCGGCACTCATCCCGCGGACCCGATCGCCGATGCCTTCGAGTCCCACCGTGACCGGCTCCGCGCCGTCGCCTACCGCATGCTCGGATCACATGCCGACGCGGAAGACGTGGTCCAGGAGGCGTGGCTGCGTCTCTCCCGCCAGGACACCGACACCATCGACAACCTCGGCGGCCGGCTGACCACCGTGGTCGGCCGCATCAGCCTCGACGTCCTGCGGTCGGGCCGGACGCGCCCGGAAGTCTCCCTCGACGACCGGCTACCCGAATACACCGTGATGCTCGATGACGCTCCCGCTCCGGACGACCTCACGGCACTCGGGGACTCCGTCGGCCTCGCGCTCCTCACGGTCATCGACTCGCTGCGCCCTGGCGAACGACTGGCGTTCGTGCTGCACGACGTGTTCGCCGTGCCCTTCGCGGAGATCGGCACCATTCTCGGCAAATCCGCCGACGCGACCAAAATGCTCGCCAGCCGCGCCCGCAGGAAGGTGCAGGTGGCCCAGCAGCCGGCGGGCGTCGGACGACAACGACGCGAGGTGGTCCGAGCCTTCCTGGCCGCAGCCCGCGACGGCCGGTTCGAGCAGCTGCTTCAGGTTCTCCACCCCGAGGTGAAGTTCACCGTCCACGCTCCGAACGGCACGTTCGTGACGCTCGGCGCCACCGAAGTCGCCACCCGCGCCCGAGTGGCCGGCAGCGCCGCGCGAGGACATGCGGCGATCGTCAACGGCCGCCCCGGCGTCCTTTCTTGGAGCGCGGACGGCACCCCGCTTTCCCTCCTCGTCTTCACCGTCGCCGACGGCCGCATCACCGAGATCACCGCCGTGGTCGACCCGGCCGAACTCGCGCTCATGGACCTGCCGGGCCCGGCGTGAGTCCGCTGGGTGGTCAAGTCGGCCCCGTCCGCCCTCGCGGACGCGCGGCGGGCGGGAAGCGGTCCTGCGGCGTGTGTGTCGTGTGGCGTGCGGCGTGCGTGTGCGGTTGGTGCCGCGACCGGCGGCGTTCACCGGGTTCGGCCACTGGATCGAGCCGCTGCCGCCTTGTAGGTTCCCGACGTGAGTGATGACGGCAGGACGCGGATCCGACGCGCGGTCGAGGCCGACGCGGCGGCGATCGCGCACGTCCACCTGACCTCCCGCTCGGTGACCATGCCGTACCTGCCTCCGCAGAAGCGCGGGCACGAAGAGGTGACCCGGTGGTTCCGTGACGTCGTGCTCAAGCGATGCCGCATCTGGGTCGCCGTGCGCGATGCGGAGGTCGTCGGCTACGCGGCCCTCGACGGTAACGTGCTCGAACACCTCTATCTGCGGCCGGAATTCCGGCGGCTGGGAATCGGCACGCTGCTGCTCGACGAGGTCAGGCGGCACAGTCCCGACGGGGTGTCCCTGCACGTCTTCCAGCAGAACGCCGACGCCCGCGCGTTCTACGAGCGCCACGGTTTCACCGTCTTCGACACCACCGACGGCGAGCGCAACATGGAGCACTTGCCCGATATGACGCTTCGCTGGGCCCCGGGCCGCTCGCGCTAAGCGGCGGCTCTCGCGCGAGCAGGCGTGTTCGGGGCCCGGCCCAGGCCAGGGGTCATCCGGTCAGATCCCGTCGCCCGACAGGGCGTTCAGGAATGCTTGCCACGCAGGGGCGGGGAAGGTGAGGGTGGTTTTGCGGGCGGGGTCCTTGGTGTCGCGGACGGCCCGCCGGCCCAGGGGGTGCACACCGAATTCGACGCAGTTGTTGTCCCTGCCGGTGTAAGTGCTCGTGCGCCATGGGCCCGACTGAGGGGGGCAACTCCAGGCTTGTGGGTCAGTCACCGATATCTCCTCGGCTATCGAAGCGTGTCGCGGAGGCGCCAGACGCGGGTGTGGGTGTGGGTGGGGAGGATGGGTCGGTCATCTCTGGTATTCCTCGATGAGTCCTTGGATGAATTTCCGGGACGCCGACGGCGACATGGCCGCTGCTGTCAGCTCCTCCCATGCCTGCGTGTACTCCTTGACGGATTCCTTCTGTTCCAGCAGCGTTCCGCTTTCCAGGTGCTCTAGCCATACGACGTTTATGGATTTCGTCCCGCGCAGGGTATAGAGACCAAAGGGGACGTACTGGTTCAACGGCAGCCTCACCTTGAGTGGCAATACTTGGATCGTCACGTTGGGGCGGATCGACACCTCATCGAGGTGCGTCAGTTGCTCCACGGCCACAGCTCGGCCTCCGGGCATTCGATGCAAGGCCGGCTCGTCGATTACGGCTCGCAGCCGGAAGCCCAAGTGGTCGTCGAGGAGTCTTTTGCGCGCCAGTCGGGCTTCGATGAGTGCCTCCGCACGTTCCTTGGGTAGTGCAGGAAAGAAGATCTCTCGCATGTACCCCTCGCTTTGGAGGAGGCCCGGAACGAGCAGGTGCTCGTACTCCCTGATGAGAGATGAATCCGATTCCAGGGTGAGGTAGTCCCGGAGGGTGTCGTGGATCAACGGTCCCTGAGCGGTCCACCAGTCGACCTTGTAGACGTCGCGTGCCAACTGTTTGATCCGCTCACGGAACTTGTCGTCGGTGACGCCGTACAAGTCGAGCAGTGCACACAGGTCCGCAGGGCGGATACCTCGTTCGCCGTTCTCGATTTTTGAGATCTTGGGCTGCCCGCAGCCGAGGTGCTCGGCCACTTGTGCGGCGCTGAGTTTGCTGGCCTTCCTGAGGTCGCGGAGCTCGTTGCCGAGCCGCCTGCTCCTCATCGTGGGCATGCTCCTCTGATCCATGACTGCATGATGGCCCATCCCCGGGCAGCTTCAGCCTGGCATATGCCAAGTTTCGCTGGGACTTTATTCCTCGCCCGGCCAAGGTTGCCCCATGGCCACCGGCCGGTCCACTATGGCACCGATCACACAGCGCACACGCGGCGTGACCCGAAGTCCGCCCCTGTCCTGGTGCGTTGCGCTGCCCGCGCTTGGAGCTGCGATGACCCTCCCTGTGCACGACCTGAAGTGCGAGATGTCGCTCGCCCTCGTCCCCACCCCGACCAAGCTGCCGCAGGTACGCAGCTTTGTGCGGCTGCAACTGCGCTGGTGGGGGCTGGCGGAGGACGTCGTGGACGACGGCCTCGTGGTCGTCGGCGAGTTGCTGGCGAACGTGGTGAAGCACGTGGGGGAGGGGGAGTGCGGGCTGAGCCTGCGCGTGCGGGACGGGGTGCTGCACATCAGGGTGCGGGACGGGTCCTCCGCGTTGCCCGCCGTCAAGTGGCCTGTGGCGCACGGGGTGCTGGAGTGCGAGGAGGGGCGGGGGTTGCTGATCATCGATCGGCTCACCGGTGGGGCGTGGAGTGCGGAGCGGTCACCCGGCGGGGGGAAGGTCGTCACCTGCCGGTTGCCGCTGGGCGGGCGGCGGGCCCCGGTCGTCGAGCGGCCCGCGCCGCCGTCGCACTGGCACGCCTTCTACTGGGCCGGGGGCGAAAACCCGACGCGCGACGAGGAGACCGATCCCGACTGCCCCAAGCCGCCCGCGATCAACGCCGCCTCCGCCGCCTGGGTGCGCAAACCCGCCTCCCTGCACGTCGGCCGACTCGCCGACACCGACGCCTGCCTCGCCTGGCTGGACGCGCGGCTCACCGCCGAACCGCCCGTGGCGCGGGTGCCGGCGCCGTCGCTCGTCGGGTACGCGCGGGGGGAACTCGACCACGGTGAACGCAAGGTGCCGTTGCAGTGGTCGACCGCCGACGGACGGATCGTCCGGCTCATGCTGCTCGCCTGCCCCAGCCGTAGCCGCGCCTTCCGGTGCCCGGGCCCGCAGGTCGCGAAGTGAAGGGGGGCGGGGACGTGAAGCGAACCGTCGGGCGACTCGTCGGGCACTGCCGTCACCTCGACGGATGGGAATCGGCAGGTGGCGAGGAGCGCTGCCGCACGTGCGGGACGCGCCGGTTCACCGACTACGGCGCCCTGCGCCCCCGCGAGCTGCCGCCCGTCGTACAGCCCTCACCCGAGGACGCCGCGCGGGCGGACCGTGCCGCCGCCACCGTCGTGGCCCGCACCATCCGTCACCTCAGCCGCTGGGGGCGCAGCAGCGCCGAGTTCTGGCTGCCTGCCGCTCAGCCCACGGTGTCGAGGGCCGGGGTGATCACTGCGAACGCCCGGTCGAGGAGGTCGGCGGGGTCCTCGGCGCCTTCGCTGTCGCTCCAGCGCCGGAGGACGGCGTCGAAAGCGGTGAGGGCCATTCCGGCGGCCATGCGCGGATAGAGGTCGGACTCGGGGTCGAGGCCGTGGCGGCGGCCGAGTTCGGCGGCGAGGTGCTCGCGCCACTCGGCCTGCCGCTCCAGGAAGCGGGCCAGCAGTGCGGGGGTGCGCAGGATCAACTGCACCACGCGCAGCGCCCGTTCCGAGTGGCCCGCGCAGGCGGCCACCGGCACCCAGACGGCGTGGCGGAGGGCCGTGGACGGCGGCTCGTCGGCCGGACGGGCCGTGAGTTCGGCGTGGATGCCGGTACCCATGTCGGCGAGGAAGCGGACGACGACGTCCTCCTTCGACGCGAAGTAGCGGAAGAACGTGCGCTTCGAGACACCGGCGGCGGCCCCGATCTCGTCCACCGTCACCGCGTCGAACCCCTTGGCGGCGAGCAACTGCAGTGCCGCCTCCGACAGTTCGTCCGAGACGAGCCGGCGTTTGCGCTCGGCGAGGCTGGGGCCGGGGGCGGTGGCGGGAGCCGCGGGCGCGGGGCGGGGGCGGGAGGTCACCACGCCATCGTACGGCGTCGTGCCATGCGTGGAACCAAGCGACATGCTTGACACCGAGTGACATGAGCGGCAGCGTGTGTCACATGACCAAGGAACAGCGGCGGCAGTGGACCGCCGACCGGATCCCGGACCTCGACGGCCGGGTGTTCGTCGTCACCGGAGCCAACGGCGGGCTCGGTCTCGCCACCGTCCGGGCGCTCGTGCGCCGGGGCGGGCACGTGATCCTGGCGGTGCGGGACGTGGAGAAGGGGCGACGGGCGGCCATGGACGCGACCGCCGGGCGACGGCCCGGAGGCGTACGGCCCGAGGTGCGCCGCCTGGACCTGGCCGACCCCGACTCGGTCCGCGCCTTCGCCGACGGGGTGCGGGCCGACCACGACCGGCTCGACGTCCTCGTCAACAACGCGGGCGTGATGGCGGTGCCGCGCTCGCTCACCCCGTACGGCCACGAGTCGCAGTTCGCCTGCAACCACCTCGGCCACTTCGCGCTCACCGGACTGCTGCTCGACCTGTTGGCCGCCGGGCGCGACCCGCGCGTCGTCACCGTCAGCTCGGTCAACCACCGCAAGGCGGGACTGGGTCTGGACTTCGACGACCTCGCCGACGAGCGCCGGTACTCACCGATGGGCGCCTACAACCGGTCGAAGTTCGCCAACGCGGTCTTCGGGTGCGAGCTGCACCGCCGGCTGACCGAGGCCGGGAGCCCGGTGCGCAGCCTGCTCGCGCACCCCGGGTACACGGCCACCGGCCTCCAGATGAAGTCGTCGAGCGCCGCGCAGCGCCTGCTCCTCGGCCGCGTCGGCAACGCGCTCCTCGCCCAGGCGCCCGAGCGGGGCGCTCTGCCCCAGCTCTACGCCGCCACCGAACCCGGGTTGGCGGGCGGCCTGTTCATCGGCCCGTCGGGCAAGGGCGAACTGCGCGGCGCCCCGACGGAGGTCGAACTCGCCCCGGCCGCCGCCGACCCCGCCACCGGTCGCCGACTGTGGGAGCTGTCGGAGGAGGCGACGGGGGTGCGGTACGCGTTCCCGGCCCCGGTGTGAGCCGCCTGCGGGCCGGCGCCCGTGCGCGCCTATGCGCCCGTGCACGTCCATGCGCCCGTGCGCCCGTGCGCGCCGCCGCCCGGCTGGACGCGGGCTCGTCCGCTCGCCCCCCCGGGCCGTGCCCTGGGTGGCCGGGGCGGCCGTCTGGTCGCGCGCCGGGGTGGCATTGTCATCGGCGCCGTCGGTACAGGCCACTCGGCTCGACCGTTCGGGGGGAGTGTCACTCCTGCGGGTGCACCAACGGGCATAGAAGCCGAATATGCACTTATGACTGGTTCCGAAGTCCCGCGTATCACCCGCGACCTGCAGAGACTTGGCAAAGCGGCGTGGGTGTCCCTACTGGTGCTGGGCCTGGCCGCCCTCGCGGTCGGCGTGCTGACGCTGGCCTGGCCGCACAAGACACTCATGGCGGTGGGCGTGCTGTTCGGCATCTTTCTCGTGCTCAGCGGCGTCATGGAGATCATCACGGCGTTCGGTACGTTCGTCTCCACCGGCATGCGTGTCCTCTACCTCGTCGCCGGTGCGTTGTCGATCATGCTCGGTCTGTTCTGCTTCCGGAACACGCTGCGCGGTTCCGTACTGCTGCTGAGCCTGTGGATCGGCATCGGCCTGGTGCTGTACGGCATCGCGACGGCGGTGAGCAGCGCCGAACTCGCCAACGGCTGGGGCATCTTCCTCGGCGTCCTGGCGGCCGTCGGCGGTGGCATCGTCATCGCCTGGCCGCTCTCCGCGATCACCACGCTCGCCGTGTTCACGGGCATTTGGCTGATCGTGGTCGGCGTGGTGGAAGTGATGCACGCGCTGACCTTGAAACGTCTTCTCTCCAGCTGATCGTTTCAGAGTGAGTCGAGCTGCGGGTCTCTGCTCGGACGCCACCGGATCCAGTAGTCGAGTCCCTCGGCCCGGTAGCGGGTGCCGGCGGCGAACCGTAGCTCGCCCGTGAGTCGCCTTGCGTCGTTCGGCGGTCGGCGGTGGGGTGCCAGCAGGAGTTCCAACTCGTCGTAGCGGGAGTCGATGCCGCCGTGGCCCGGATGGGTTTCCGGGCCGACCTCGCCGGCCTCGTGGCGCTCGTTCCACCTGGCGAAGATCGCCCACCGCTCGCGTTCCAGCTTCACCGCGGCCTCGCTCGCGGGCCAGACCTGGTACTCGTCGGCTTCGCCGGTGTGGTCGTAGTCGTGGTTCTCGAAGTAGTGAGGCTTCCCGTCGATGTCGGCCAGGCCGGCGCGCGGGCCGTCGTACCACTCCGACTCGCAGTGCACGCGCTCGAAACCGTCCGTGATCAGTTGCTCTTCGGTCCAGGTCTCAGCCATACGGGCAGGCTACCGGCGAGCGGCTCCGCGTCCGTGGTCAGGATCTACGGGTGGAGTACCAGGGGCTGTCCCGTCGGTCGGATGCGACTCGTCGGGCAGCCCTCAGGACCGCGTCGCCCTCCTGCACCCGTCCTTGGAGGGCTCGCCCCGTCCGATCGGCGTGCTGCGGTCGTACGGGTCGACCTCCGTGCCGGCTCTGTCCGCCCGGTGGTCCGTGCCGAAGGGCGGGGTGAAGTAGCCCGTGAGGGCGCCGCAGCCGCCGTTGGTCATGTCGTACTTGTACGAGACGACCGAGAACGTGCCCGGCTCGGTGCTGACCTTGGCGGGGTCGTCCCAGCTGAGGACCAGCTCGCGCCGGACGATCGTGCGCACTATCTCGCCGTCGCGGGCGTCGTCGCCGCCCGTGTCCGCGCGGGCGGCCGGGTAGACGAAGGTGACGTCGGCGGTCACCTGGAGCGCGCCGCGCTCGCCCTCCCGGTAGGTGAGCCGGCCCCGGGTCTTCACGACGTCGCCGACCAGGCGGGTGCGGGAGGGCTGGAAGCGGCTGAAGAGGAGGAGGGGGTCGCTCTTCTCGTCGGGGGTTCGGAAAGCGGTGCCCAGGAGGTCCTGGACGTCCTTCTGATGCGGGTTGACCAGCGCGATCGCCTTCTCGGGGCGCTCGCCCCGCAGCACCCCGCGGTCCAGGTTGGACGCGACGAGGAAGTCCCGGCTGCGGGCGAGGGCCTGCTCGACCTCGGCCGCGCTCATCCAGCCGACCGCCCCGGCCTTCGGCACGGTGATGCCCGCCGCTCCGTCCGCCCAGCTCGCCGCGGGCGAACCGCGGAACGGCCGGTCCATGGTGGGGCGTTGGGCCGGACCCGCAGGGGGTGCCTGGTCCGGTCGGCCGGTCTCGGCCGCCGACGGTGCGGAGTCGGTGCCGGTGAACAGGTCCACTATCCGCCCCGGCGCGATCGCCACCGCCAGCAGCGCCAGCGAGGCCAGCAGCCCGGCCACGTACCAGCCCGTGCGCCGCTTGGGCCGCGCGGGCGTGTAGGCGCGCCAGCCGTCCGGGGCGGGGCCGGGCTCCGCGGCCAGCCGCTTCGCCACGTCGCGGGCCCGCGCCGACGGCTCCTTGGGGGCGTCGGCGACACCCGCCACCGACTCGCGCAGGAACCGCTCCCACTCCTCGTCGGACCTGGACGAGCTGTCCGGCTCCGTACCCGCACCCATCCCAACCCCCCGCCGATCAACAGTCCGCGGTCCACCTTCCCCGGACCCGTTCGCATCCTGTCACAGGGCACTGACAGTGAGGCCGGACGGGCGGGGGAGGGCGGGCGGGCCCGTGATGGTATGTGTCTCCCGCCGTTCCGGCGGACCCGTGCTGCTGTTGAATGACGAGATGATCCACATCCACATACTCAGCGTGTTCCGCGGCGCCGACGGCCGGGGCGGGAACCCGCTCGGCGTCGTCCTGGACGGCGCGTCCGTCCCCGGCCCGGAGCGGCGGTCGGCGCTCGCCGCCGAACTCGGTTTCAGCGAGACGGTGTTCGTCGACGACGCGGAGCGCGGGACCGTCGACATCTGGACGCCCAGCGTCCGGTTGCCGTTCGCCGGACATCCGCTCATCGGCGTCGCCTCGCTGCTCACGGAAGCGGACGTGCTGCGTCCGCCCGCCGGAGAGGTGCCGGTGCGGCGCGACGGGGACGTCATCCGGATCGCGGGGCGGGCGGAGTGGGCGTCCGGGCGGCGCATGGAGCGCTACGGCTCCGTGGCGGAGGTCGACGCGCTGCCCGCGCCGCCGCCCGGGGAGGGCTGGCTGTACGCCTGGGCCTGGGAGGACGAGGCGGCCGGCCGGGTCCGCGCCCGGGCCTTCCCGCGCCGTGGCGACGCCATCGCCGAGGACGAGGCGACGGGCGCCGCCGCCCTCGTCCTCACCGCCGAACTCGGCCGCGCCCTGGACATCCGGCAGGGCGTCGGCTCGCGCATCGTCACGCGCCCGCTGCCGGACGGGACGATCGAGGTCGGCGGGCGGGCGGAGGTGGTGGGGGAGCGGGTGATGTGACCGCGCGCGGGGGAGGGGTGGCGTGGGCCCGGGTGGGCCGGTGGCGTGGGCCCGGCCGGGCCGGCGGCCCGGGCCCGGCCGGGGCGCCGCGTCGGCGGCCGGTGCCGTGCCGCCGGCCCGGACGCGTCGTCCGACCGCTCGGGGATGCGGTGTCCGCGTCGACGTCCCACAGCGCGGTGACATCGGTACGCCGCCGCCTTCTTCCCACTGCGGCGGCTCCGCTCAGACCTCCTGGGCCGGCCAGCCCAGCAGCCGGGCCCCGATGACCGCCGTCTGGAGCGTGTAGCGGTGCAGAGGGTCGGCCGGGTCGGTGCCCGTGTAGCGGTGGATGCGCTCCAGGCGGTAGGTGAGGGCGCGCACGCTCAGGGAGAGGCGCCGGGCTGCCTCGGCGGCCGTACAGCCCGCCTCGAAATAGGCGTTCAGCGTCTCCAGCAGCGGCTCGGCCCCGCCCCGGGCCTGCCGGAGCGGCCCGAGGGTGGACCGGACGAGATCGGCCAGCGCCTGCCGGTCGCGGGTGAGGACCGGGAAGACCAGCAGGTCTTCGGCACGCAGTACGGGCGCGGCCAGCGCCATCCGCTCCGCCAGGTCGAGGGCGTTGAGCGCCTCCTCGTAGGAGCGGGCGACGCCGCCCGGGCCCGGCTGGGGGCGGCCGACGGCTACCCGGCCCCGGCCGCCCGTCGCCTCCAGGACGCGCTCGGCGAAGAAGTCCAGCAGCTCGTGCCCGTCGCCCGGGGCCACGCAGACCAGTCGGCCGGACTTGGTCGCCAGCAGGACGCGGCGTTCGTCGAAGCGCGCGCCGAGAGCGGCCTCCACCTGCCGCGCGGTGCGGTGCAGGTCGCCGAACGGCTCGGGGCCGGCCGCCACCGCGACCGCCTGGGTGTGGGCGAGGCGCAGCCCGACGTGCTCGGCGCGCTCCGCGAGCCGCCCGAGGTTGCCGCGCCCGTGCAGCAGGTCGTCGATGAACTCCCGGCGCGCCGCCTCTTCTTGGCGTACGGCGAGGCGCCGCGCCCGCTCGTAGCCGTCGGCGAACGCGTCGACGGCTTGTTCCGCCGCCGCGAGGACGCCGTCCAGGACGGTCCGCGCGTCACGGCTTCCCGTGGCGAGGGGGAGGGCGGACGTGAGGGCGCGGGTGGCGGAGAGGTGCGCGCCGATCAGCGTCCGCAACCCGTACGGGCTGCGCGCGGCGCGTTCCCCGAGCGCGCGCCGGGAGTCCAGTTCCTCCCGGCAGAGCCGGCGGCCGGTGGCCGAGGCGTCGAGGACGATGTCGGCGTAGCCCGTCACGTAGTGGTCGGGCGATTCCTCCCGTGTGCCGGGTGATGCCTCCCGTGTCACGTACCCTCCCGCTTTCTTGGCGCGCCCCTGACGATTCCTTGACGCGCCCGGTCGAGGGATCAGGGTGACAGACGCTCCGCGGGATCCTGACGGCCCGGTCCCGGAACGCCGGGCTCCGTCGGAGTGGGGGTGGGTGCGGCAGGGAACGGGGCCCGAAGATTGCCGGGTTCCGGCAGTGCGCTTCGGCATCGTCGCAGGTCATCATCGGCGCGGGGGGAAACGGGGGTGGCCCTGGTGCCCGGTCCCGGCAATGAGCCGGGACCGGGCACCAGGGCCCGGCTTCCGGCCCCCGCCCGCTTCACCGCCCCGCTGTCACCGACCGGGCGGGCACGGGAGGAAACACCAGAGCGCGACCGCGCTCACGCACGACCGCAAGAAAGAAGTGCTCATGTACGTCTCCGGCCTCGGCTGTTCATCCGCGCGCGCTCGTCAGGGAGGACGTTCCCGGCCCCGGCGCTCTCCGAGCCCGTGGAATCGGGACGGGGTGGACGCGCGGTGAACGAACTGGTCTTTCGGGGCAAGGACCGGTACCGCCCCACCGGCACGCGGTTGGTGTTCATCGTGCTGATCCTGACGGGCGAACTCGCCCTCGCGTACAAGAAGCTGGGCCCGGTGGGCTTCCGCTGGATGCTCGCCATGACCGCCGCGCTCCTTGTCGTCGGGGTCTTCGTCACGGCCCGCTGCCAGACGGTGGTCGGCGCGGCCGGCATCACCACCCGCTGGGGTTTCGGACGCGGCCGGACCTACCCCTGGCACGAGATCCGGTGGATCGACGTGCGCGAGACCGGGAAGGGGGCGGAGAAGTCGACCACGGTCCGGATCACGCTGGGGGACGGCCGGCGCCGCTCCCTGCCCGCACTCCAGCACAGCTACCTCTACCCGGCCCCCGACTTCGACGTGGCCTACCGACAGGTCGTCAACTGGTGGGAGTTCTCCACGAGTCCGGCTGACCGGTTCCGGCCGCCACTGCGGAAGCGGGACCGGGTGTCGCCCACGATGGCGGGGGTCCTGCTGGGCATCGTGATCATACTTGTCACAGGGGTCGTCGCCTTCCTCCAAGTCTGAGGCCGCCCGCCGGAGGCCGTGCCTCGTTCAGCTCACGCGCTCAGCGGGAACTCCTCGCCGAGCTGCCGGAACACCGCCGTGTTGAACGCGAAGGCGCGCTTGCACTCCGCGACGACCTGCTGCTTCTCCAGGTCGTCGAGCGGCAGTGCGTCGAGGAGTTCGCGGTAGTGGCGCTTGAAGGCCGTGGGGCTGCCGATGCCGTCGAAGACGTAGAAGCGGACGCCGTCGCCCTTGCGGTCGAAGCCCCAGTTCTTCTCGGCGGTGCCGCGGATGACCTGGCCGCCGGAGAGGTCGCCGAGGTAGCGGGTGTAGTGGTGGGCGACGTAGCCGGCGGGCCAGTCGCGGGCGCACTCCTCGATGCGGGCGGCGTACGCCTCGGTGGCGGGCAGGGGCGTCAGGCCCGTACGCCAGCCGGGGCCGCCCAGGTGCGCGAGGTCGCGCTCCAGGCATGCGGTGCGGGCCAGTTCGGGGCGGATGAAGGGGCCCGCGACGGGGTCGTCGGCGAGGGCCGGGGCGGCGGCCTCCAGGGCCCGGTAGACGAACCAGAGCTGCTCGGTGTAGCGGCGGTAGGCGGTGACGCCGAGCCGGCCGCCGAGCAGGTCGCTCATGAACGACGAGTTCTCGGCCTCGGTGTGCTGGGAGTGCGAGGCGGTGCGGATCAGCGTCGAGAACGGGGTGAGCGGGTTCGTGTCGGGCGAGTCCACGGCGGACCTCCGGTGACGAGGGGACGGGAGCGACGGGCGAGCGACGGACAACCGGTCCACGAGGACACCGAAGCGTCCCCTGAGTCGATTGTCCGTGGTTAGGCTTGCCTAAGTCAATCGTTTTGCCGACGCGCTGTCGGGAAGACGATACCGCCGTGGCCGCTCCCATGACAGGGATCCGATGGCGGCCGGCCACCGGATCCCTGTCGCCTCATCCGACCGTCGGCTCGCATCGGCGACTCACGTCACCGACTCGAACCGCCGGGCGTCAGTGAATCTTGATCCAGAGGATCTTGTGGAGGTAGGGCTGACCCGGGTTCCACTGGCTCCACTTGCCGAGGGTGACGGTCTCGATCCGCGGGTCGCTCTCATTCCGCTGGAACTGGAAGGTCACGCTGTTGTTCCCGGACTCCACCCAGTTGACGCCGTAAATGGCGACGGGCATCTCGCCGGCATTGGCGAAGCAAAGCGTGTCGCGGCCGTTGTTGTTGTGTATTTCCAGGTAGTCGTTCTGGTTGCAGTTCGTGCGGTTGATCGGGGCGGCGGCGGCCGCGTCGGTGGCGGCCACGGCCGGCAGGGCGGTGGCGGCCAGCGCGGCCACGGCCGCCGCGGCCACGCCAAGGGAACGACCCATGGGGAACTTCATTCTCTTTCCCTCTCTTCATGGTGGGGTGGGCGTCACCACCGTCGCACGCGCCACAAGCTCCCCGAAAGCAGCCTTCCCGGCCAATTTCCTATGCCATCGATATGGCTGCGAAAAGAGCCGACGTGCAATATGTGAATTCTTGGCCGCGCGAAAGAGGGCGGCGCGGAATTCCGGCCACTCGCCCGGAGGCCGAAAGTCGCGACGTATGGGGGCCCGTTCGCGGGCCCGTTTGTGGGAGAGGTCACGTTTCCCGTCGCCGTCGGCGTGCCAGAGGGCGGCCTGCCGGGTGGAGGAGGTCTCCCCGGGACGTGCCGTGTCCGCCTGTCCCGCGTCCTTCCGGCTGGTGGACCCCACAGAACCGGCCAGCGGGAGCGGTTAGTTAAATGGCCGATACATGAAGAAGTGGATCGTGCGTGGGGCGCGGGAACGGCGCCGACGACCGGCGGTCCGCCCTCTCGCCGAAGCGCGCCCCCCGGTACCGCAGGCCCCGCGCGCGGCCGGAAAGACACCCCCGGCCGTGCGCGGGGCCGGGACGGCTACGGCAGCGTCAGGATCTCCGCGCCCGTGTCCGTCACCACCAGGGTGTGCTCGAACTGCGCCGTCCGCTTCCGGTCCTTGGTGACGACCGTCCAGCCGTCGTCCCACATGTCGTACTCGTACGTGCCCAGCGTCAGCATCGGCTCGATGGTGAACGTCATCCCCGGCTGGATCAGGGTGTCGTGGTGCGGGCTGTCGTAGTGCGGGACGATCAGGCCGGAGTGGAAGGACGAGTTGATGCCGTGGCCGGTGAAGTCCCGGACCACGCCGTAGCCGAAGCGCTTGGCGTAGGACTCGATGACGCGGCCGATGACGTTGATGCGGCGGCCCGGCTTGACCGCCTTGATCGCCCGGTTCAGCGCCTCCCGGGTGCGCTCCACCAGCAGGCGCGACTCCTCGTCCACGTCGCCGCAGAGGTACGTCGCGTTGTTGTCGCCGTGCACGCCGCCGATGTAGGCCGTCACGTCGAGGTTGACGATGTCGCCGTCGCGCAGCACGGTCGAGTCCGGGATGCCGTGGCAGATGACCTCGTTGACCGAGGAGCAGAGGGACTTGGGGAAACCGCGGTAGCCGAGCGTCGAGGGGTAGGCGCCGTGGTCGCACATGAACTCGTGCGCGACCCGGTCGAGCTCGTCGGTGGTCACACCGGGCGCGATGTGCTTGGCAGCCTCCTCCATCGCCTGCGCGGCGATGCGGCCCGCGATCCGCATCCGCTCGATCGTTTCGGCGTCCTGGACCTCGGGGCCGGAGTACGGGGTGGGCGCTTCCTTGCCGACGTACTCGGGGCGCGGGATCGACGCGGGTACGGGGCGGGCGGGAGAGAGTTTCCCGGGGACGAGAAGTGACTGGCCAGACATGCCTGCGAGTGTAGTCACGGCCGGTCGGGGAGCATGGGGGCGAGAGGTCGCGCGGACCGGCGAAGGAACCGGCGAGGGAACCGGCGAAGGAGGAGACATGGCGCTGTTCAAGAAGCGCCCGGCGGGCAAACCGGGCGAGTGGTACTACTGCCTCAAACACGGCACGGTCGAGGAGGGTCCGCAGTGCCGCGCCGCCGACCGCTTCGGCCCCTACGCCACCCGCGAGGAGGCGGCCCACGCCATGGAGACGGCACGGGAGCGCGAGGAGGAGTGGCGCCAGGACCCGCGCTGGAACGACGGGGAGCGGGGCGGGGGTGCGGGCGGGGAGGGGTGACGGTTCGCGGGTGAGCGGCGGCTCGGCGGGGGCGGCGGTCGCTTCTCGCATCTCGAACCAGCCGCTGCTCCCGGGTGGGCTGCCGCTCCGCGAACGGGCCGCCGTTCCCGGGGCGAGCTGCCGCTCAGCGGGTGAGCCGCCGGTCCCGGGCTGAGCCGCCGTTCCGCTGATGAGTCGCCACCCGGCGGGTGGCCGGTCGCTTCACTCCGCGGCGATACTCCGCGGCGATCTGACGTTCTCCCGGACGTTCTCCCGGTGATCCGTTCAGGAGTACGGCGTCGCCCCCCTATCGTCGCCGTCATGACAGGTACCGAGAAGCGAAGCCGTCACATCGGCGTCCACATCGACCGGCCCGTCGACGAGGTCTACGCCTACGCGTCCGACCCCGCCAACCTGCCCGCGTGGGCCCGTGGACTGGGCGGTTCCATCGAGAAGCGCGGGGAGCAGTGGGTCGCGGAGTCCTCGCCCATGGGCCGGGTCGTGGTCTCGTTCGCGCCCCTCAACGCGTTCGGGGTGCTCGACCACGACGTCACCCTCCCGTCGGGGGAGACCGTCCACAACCCGTTCCGCGTGATCGCCGACGGGGCGGGGACCGAGGCCGTGTTCACCCTCCGCCGGCAGCCGGGGACCACCGACGCCGAGTTCGAGCGGGACGCCGCGATGGTCGTCGCCGACCTGGTGCGGCTCAAGGAGCTGCTGGAGACGGCGGTGAGCGCCTGATCCCGTACGGGACCGGACGGGGCCGGGCCGGGCCTACGCCGCCTCCGTCACCTCCGGCTTGCGCGCCTGGCGTTCGCGCATGCGGACCGCGTGTTCGTCGGTGCGCTGGTCGTAGGAGAGGAGCTTCGGCAGCGCCATGGCCAGCAGGCCGACCGAGGCGACGCAGGCCAGGCCGCCCGCCCAGATGGAGGCGCGGACGTTGGTGAGCGCGGCCATGCCGCCGGCGCGGACCTGGCCGAGCTGCGGGCCCACCGAGTACGAGAGCAGCTCGATGCCCGCGAGCCGGCCGCGCAGTTCGTCGGGGATGGTCTGGTCCCACATGGCCGACCGGAACAGGCCGCTGACCGTGTCCGCCGCGCCGGCCAGCGCCAGCATCACCAGCACCAGCCAGATGTTGCCCATCCACCCCGCCAGCGCCATCGCCGCGCCCCAGGCGAGGGCCGCGCCGACGACCATCCGGCCGTGCCGGTGCACCCGGGAGACCCAGCCGCTGGTCAGGCTGACCAGCAGCGAACCGATCGCGCTCGCCGCGTACATCAGGCCGAGCGCCCAGCGGGCGTGGAGGTCGTCGGCGAGGAACGGGAAGACCGCGTTGGGGAAGGCGAAGAACATCGCGGCCATGTCGACGGCGTAGGTGCCGAGCAGTTCCTTGCGGCTCCAGGCGTAGCGGGCGCCCTCCAGGATGCCGCGCACGGACGGCTTGTCGGCGTCGCGCGCGGGCGGGGAGGCGGCCAGGCCGATGGTGAACAGGACCGAGATCGCGTAGGAGGCGACGTCCAGGGCGTAGGCCCACTGGAGGCCGCCGAAGGCGATTATCACGCCCGCGAGGGACGGCCCCGCGATGGCGCCGACCTGCCAGCGCATGGTGTTCAGCGCGATGGCGGCGGGCAGTTGCTCGTGCGCGACGATGCGCGGGACGATCGACTGCAGGGCCGGGCGCTGGAGCCCGGTGAGCGCGCTGACCAGGCCGGCGACCAGGTAGAGCGGCCAGACGAGCGGGTGCGGCAGCAGGGTGTTGAGCAGCAACAAGGCGCTCAGCACCCCCAGTCCGGCCTCGGTCCAGAGGATCAGCTTGCGGCGGTCGAGGGCGTCGGCGAGGGCGCCGCCCCAGAGGCCGAAGACGATCAGCGGGACGAGTTCCACCGCGCCGATCGCGCCGACGGCGAGCGTCGAACCGGTGAGCTCCTTGAGCTGCACCGGGAGCGCGACGAAGGTGAGGAAGCTGCCGAAGACGGTGACGAGCCCGGCCATCCACATCCGCCGGAAGTCGCGCGACGAGCGCCAGGGCGTCAGGTCGGGCAGCAGCGCCCGCAGCCGGCCCGGGGCGGGGGCCTGGGCAGGGGCCCCGGCGAGGAGGGGATCGGGCGGGGAGGGGGAGGGATCGTGCTCGGTCACGGGGGTCCATGGTCCGTGGCCTTAGTGGTACGAGCAAACGCTTTTCCCTGGCGCCGCGCGGGGCCCGAGCTCCAAAGGGAGCGGAGGGGGCGGAATGGGGGGAAAGGGTGGAGGTGGGTGAATTCCCGGAATGTCGCGAAGAGGCCCCGGTAGGGCGGGAGTTCGCGGTGAGCCGCGCGGCCCCTGGGGTGCGGGGGGTGGCCGCGCGCGTGGTGGGTGACGCGGCGGCGGTGCGTGACGGGTCTCACGCGGGAGGCCGGGCCGGGCGACGGCGCGGAGGCGCGGCCCGAGTGCCGGGAGGCGCCCTACGCGCCCGGAGGCGCCGCGCCGGCCGGGTCACCACGGCTCCCTGGGGTACGGCCCGGACGGCTTCCCGGGGTACGGCTCGGGGGGCGGTGCCGTGAGCCGGGCGGCCAGCCGGGAGAGCCGGTCGCGGAAGCGGCGTCCGGGCGGGACGTCCTCGCCCGCGGCGGCGCTGACCAGGTGCTGGACCATGTCCAGGTCCAAGCCGGTGGCGGCGGGGGCCGGCAGTACCTCGTGCGCGAGGGTCCGCAGCTCCTCGCCGCCGGCCGCTCCGCCGTCCAGCGCGAGGACCGTCGTCCCGCCGCGCCGTACGCCGTCCACCCGTTCCAGCAGCGCCTCCCCGGGCGGCGGCCCGGTCTGCGGCACCACCAGCAGCAGCGCCCCGCCGAGCCCGGCGCCGCCGTCCAGCCGCTCCAGGCCCGCCGCCAGGTGCGCGGGGGCGCCCGGCGGCACCCGGTGGCGGACGAGGGTGGGGTGCAGCTCGGGGCGGCCGGAGCGGGCCGCCTCCTCGTCCAGGTGCGCCGCGAGGTGCCAGGGCTCGTACTCCGCCGTCCCGACGAGCAGCAGGCCACCGCCGCGCGCCCGGGCCGACCGGCGCAGTGTCCCCGCGAAACGGCGCGTGTCCCGCAACCAGTCGGTCCCGTCGAGCACTTCGCGCAACAGCGCGACACGCACAGCGTTCATGACTCACCATCCTGCCGCGACGAACCGGGAGGAAAACGGGGAAGCCGCCCGGCTCACCCGTTCGTGACCCGGCCGCGTGCGTCGGCCGCGTTCCGCGGCGGTGCGCGCGGTGCGGCCGGTGGTGTGGAAGTGGCTTGAGCGCTGCCGAGTGCGGCGGACGGCGCTGCGGCGGTACCGCTGGCGGCGCTCCTCGCTGCCGCTCGTGCTGCTCCGGTGCCGCCTCCTCTGTGCCGCCGGTGCCGCTCCTCGGTGCCCTGCCCGCGCCGTTCCTCGCCGCCGTCCTCGCCGCTCCCCGCCGTCGCCCGCGGCCGTTGCCGGGTGCGGTGCTCGCGGCCCTGCCCGACGCGGCTCGCGGTGTTGCCGCCATGGCGCGCGGCGCCGCTCGGTACCGCTCGCCGCGGGCGTGACAGTATCGCTGTCATGACGACTTCCGCTGACACAACAAAGCCCGCAGCCAAGGACCCTTGGGACCTTCCGGACGTCTCCGGCCTGGTGGTCGGCGTCCTCGGCGGCACCGGTGACCAGGGCCGCGGCCTCGCCTACCGGCTGGCCAAGGCCGGCCAGCGGGTGATCATCGGTTCCCGCGCCGCCGAGCGCGCCGAGGCCGCCGCCGCCGAGCTGGGGCTCGGCGTCGAGGGCGCCGACAACGCCGAGTGCGCCCGGCGCAGCGACATCGTGATCGTCGCCGTGCCGTGGGAGGGCCACGGCAAGACCCTGGAGGCGCTGCGCGAGGAGCTCGCGGGGAAGCTCGTGATCGACTGTGTCAACCCGCTCGGCTTCGACAAGCAGGGCGCCTACGCGCTGAAGCCGGAGGAGGGCAGCGCCGCCCAGCAGGCCGCCGCCCTGCTGCCCGAGTCCCGGGTGACGGCCGCCTTCCACCACCTGTCCGCCGTGCTGCTGTCCGACCCGGAGATCGACGAGATCGACACCGACGTGATGGTGCTCGGTGAGAAGCGGGCCGACACCGACCTCGTCCAGGCGCTGGCCGCCCGCATTCCCGGGATGCGCGGCGTCTTCGCGGGACGGCTGCGCAACGCGCACCAGGTGGAGTCGCTGGTCGCCAACCTGATCTCCGTCAACCGGCGGTACAAGGCGCACGCGGGGCTGCGGGTCACGGACGTCTGACCGGCGGGCGCACCGCCGTTCCGCGCGGTCGGCCGGGGCGGGGCGCCCGTGGGCCGCTGACGGGCATGGGGGACAATGACCGGGATCGTACGCACTCGCGCCGGATCACCGTTCACGTTCCCCGTCCCCGGACAGGAGCCGTTCCCCATGCCCCGCCTCGCCCTCTACGCCCTCGCCGTCTGCGTCCTCGCGGTGGCCGCGGCCGTCGTCTCGTTCTCCCGGGGCAGCTGGCTCGGCGTCGTCTGGATCCTGCTGGCGGGCGTCGCCTCCAACATGGCGTGGTTCTACATCCGCAAGCGCAAGATGGACCGCGAGGCGGAGCGGGCGGCGGCCGTCACGGAGTGAGGCCGCCGTTCCCGGACGCCGGTCAGCCGACGCGGATCCACTGCCACTGGTCGGCCGGCGACGGGACGCTCTCGGGGGCGTCCCAGAACTGGAACAGCCGCCGTCCCCAGTACGCGTCCCACTCCTCGACGCCCAGCACCCGCAGCACCGCGTGGATCAGGTCGAAGAACGCGTCGTTGACCGCGGGGATCATCAGGAACCCGAACAGCGCCAGGAACCCGAACGGCGCGAACGGCTCCACCTGCCGCCGCACCCCCGGCGACAGCCACGGCTCCACGATCCCGTAGCCGTCCATGCCCGGGACGGGCAGCAGGTTGAGGAGCGCGGCCGAGACCTGGAGCAGCACCATGAAGCCCAGCGCGTAGCGGAACGTGTCCGGCACCCCGTCGAGCGCGCCCAGCCAGAACGGCGCCGCGCAGACGACCGCGAACAGGACGTTCGTCAGCGGCCCGGCCGCCGAGATCAGGCTGTGCTTCCAGCGGCCGTGGACGCGGTGCCGCTCGATGAAGACCGCGCCGCCGGGGAGCCCGATCCCGCCCATGATCACGAAGATCACGGGGAGGACGACGCTCAGCACGGCGTGCGTGTACTTGAGCGGGTTGAGCGTGAGGTACCCCTTCGCCCCGACCGTGATGTCGCCGCCGTGCAGGGCGGTGCGCGCGTGCGCGTACTCGTGGAGGCAGAGCGAGACGACCCAGCCCGAGACGACGAACAGGAACACGGCGAAGCCGGGGCTCGCCGCGTAGTCGGTCCACACCGCCCACATCGACACCGCCATCACGGCGACGAGGGCGAGGAAGACGGGGCTCACGCGCCGCTCGGCGTGCGTCGCGTCGGATGCCATGGTTCTGCGCTCCAGGGGTCTGCGGGGGTCGGCCGGTGACCCGGCGCGGGGGTGTACCGGCAGGACGGTACTTGGTCGCGACGGAAAGTCGTAACGCCGGTGGAGCCCGAGCGGGGACAATGACCCGGTGCGTTACGGCATCCTCGGCACCACCCAGGCCCATACCGACGACGGGCGGCCCGTCGCCGTCGGCGGCGCGCGGCTGCGCGCGCTGCTCGCGGCGCTCGCCCTGCACCCCGGGCGGGGGCACGCGTCCGGCACGCTCATCGACCTCGTCTGGGTCGACGAGCCGCCGGCGGACGCGCCCGGCGCGCTCCAGGCGCTCGTCGCGCGGCTGCGGCGGGCGCTCGGCGCCGGGGCG
Organism: Streptomyces mobaraensis NBRC 13819 = DSM 40847; assembly: GCF_017916255.1. Lineage (NCBI taxonomy): Bacteria > Bacillati > Actinomycetota > Actinomycetes > Kitasatosporales > Streptomycetaceae > Streptomyces > Streptomyces mobaraensis. The sequence continues at coordinate 2,197,981 of NZ_CP072827.1, read as the reverse complement.
GTGGAGTCGGTGGCCGGCGGCTACCGGCTGAACGCCCGGCCCGACGACGTCGACCTGCACCGCTTCCAGCGCCTCGCCGACGAGGGCGAGCGGGCGCTCGCGGACGGCGACCCGGTGAAGGCGGCCGGGATGCTGGACGACGCGCTCGCCCTGTGGCGCGGGCCCGCCCTGTCCGACCTGCCCGGCCACGAGGCGCTCGCCGCCCGGCTGGACGCCCGGCACCTCGCCGCGCGGCGCGGCCGGCTCGCCGCGTCCGTCGCCCTCGGCGACCCGGACGCCGCCCTGCCCGAACTGGCCGAGCTCTGCGCCGACCACCCCCTGGACGAGCCGCTCCAGGCCCTGCGGCTGCGCGCCCTGCGCGCCGCGGGCCGCCCGGCGGAGGCGCTCGCCGCCTACGAGGACGTCCGGGCGGCCCTCGCCGACCGCCTCGGCACGGACCCGGGCCCGGAACTGCGCGCTCTGCACGCGGAGCTGCTGGGGGGCGGGGGTGCGGGGGGTTCCTGGGCGTCCGGGACGCCAGGGGCGTCCGGGGGCGCGGCTTCCGGGCGGCCCGGGCACCCCGCGCCGGGACGGACGACCGACACGGCCGGCTCCGCGGACGGCCCCGGGACCACGGCGGGGTGGCGCGGCCACCCCGGGGGCCCCGGACGGGAGGCGGCCGCCCGGGACGCGGGCGGGACGGCGGGACGGCACGGCCAGGCCGGTCGGGACGGTCAGGACGGTGAGGCTGGTCGGGCCGGTCAGGATGCTCCGGACGGTCGTGACGGCCGTGCCCGGGAGGGTGGGACGGACGGGCAGGGCCCGTGGGCCGGGGCAGCCGAGACGGCCGGTGCCGCGGAGACGGCCGGAGAGGCCGCGCCCGCCGGGGCAGGGCATCCGGCCGGCCGGACGACCGGTCCAGCCGGGCCTGCCGCGCACCCCGGGCCTGAGGGCCCTGCCAGGCACTCCGAGCCCGGCGCACCCGGCGCGTACCCCCCGCCGCGCCCCTACGCCGACGGCGGCCAAGGCCACGGCGTCCAGAGCCGTCCGGCCGGGGCGGAGGCGGAAGGTTCCGCCGCCACCCCCGCCCCGGCCGGACGCGCCCCGCGCGGCAATCTCCGTGCCCGGCTCACCTCCTTCGTCGGGCGGGAGGACGACGTCCTGGTGATCCGCCGGGACCTGGAGCGGCACCGGCTCGTCACGCTGCTCGGGCCGGGCGGGGCCGGGAAGACGCGGCTGTCGCAGGAGGCCGCCGAGGCCGTCGCGCGGGAGACGGGGGCCTGGCCGGACGGGGTGTGGCTCGCCGAGCTCGCGCCCGTCGACGACCCCGCGACCGTGCCGGAGGCGGTACTCACCTCCCTCGGCGGGCGCGAGACCGTGGTGCGCGGCACCGCCGAGGGGCTGCGGGCCGCCGCGGACGCCACCTCGGGCGACCCGCTGGTCCGGCTGGCCGAACTGTGCGGGCCGCGCCGGATGCTGCTCGTCCTCGACAACTGCGAGCACGTGATCGACGCCGCGGCCCGGCTCGCCGAGACGCTGCTGGCGCACTGCCCCGGCGTGACCGTCCTCGCCACCAGCCGCGAACCGCTCGCCGTGCCCGGCGAGTCCGTACGGCCGGTGGAGCCGCTGCCGGACCCGGTGGCGCTGCGGCTGCTCGCCGACCGGGGCGCCGCCGCGCGGCCCGGCTTCCGGATCGAGGACGATCCGGAAGCGTGCGCCGAGATCTGCCACCGGCTCGACGGTCTGCCGCTCGCCATCGAACTCGCCGCCGCCCGGCTGCGGATGCTCACCCCGCGCGGCCTCGCCGACCGCCTGGACGACCGCTTCCGGCTGCTCACCTCGGGCAGTCGCACGGTCCTGCCGCGCCAGCAGACCCTGCGCGCGGTCGTCGACTGGTCCTGGGACCTGCTGGACGCGCCCGAACGCGCCGTCCTGCGGCGGCTGTCGGTGTTCGCGGGCGGCTGCGACCTGGCGGCGGCGGAGGCGGTCTGCGCGAACGGCGAGGATGACGGGGGCGGTGACGAGGTCCCCGTGGAGGACGTCGCCGTGCTCGTCGGCTCGCTCGTCGACAAGTCGCTCGTCGTCGCCGCGCCCGCCGACGACGGGGAGATGCGGTACCGGCTGCTGGAGACCGTGGGGGAGTACGCGGCCGAGCGGTTGGACGAGGCCGGGGAACGGGCCGCCGTCGAGCGCCGGCACCTCGTCCACTACCGCGAGCTGGCCCGCACCACCGAGCCCCTGCTGCGCGGCCCGGAGCAGCGCGTCCTGCTCGACCGGCTGGAACGCGAGCACGACAACCTGCGCACCGCGCTGCGCCGGGCCGTCGCCGCGCGGGACGAGCAGGAGGCGCTGTGCCTGGTGCTGTCCCTCGGCTGGTTCTGGCAGCTGCGCGACCACCGCGTCGACGGGAGCACCTGGGCGCAGGCCGTGATGGGCCTGGGCCCCGACCCGTTCGACGACCCCGTGCAACCGGCCCCGCCGCTCTACGAGCGGTGCATCGACGCGCCGCCGCCGATGTCGCCCGAGCTGCTGATGGAGGCCCGGCGCGGGGTCCGGCTGGTCTGGCTGTCGAACCGGGAGCACGACCTCCGGGCGATGGAGGACACGGATACGCAGGCGTGGATGCGCCGCGTCGCCGCCGCCTACGATCCGGGGCAGCCGCAGAACTGCCGTGTCCCGGGCTTCGCCTGGTACTTCGTCCGGCTGTTCATCGGCGACGTGGAGAGCATCTACCGCAACCTGGACACCGGTGTCGAGATGTGCCGCGAGCTCGGCTACGAGTGGGAGCTGGCCTTCCACCTGCAGCAGCGGGCCAAGCTCCTCAACGAGATACCCGGCCGCGCCGACCTGGGGCTGCAGGACGCCGACGAGAGCCTGGAGCTGTTCCGCCGGATCGGGGACGCCTGGGGGGTGGCCGAGGCGCTGTCCGGCCGTGCCGAGAGCCACGAGCGCCGGGGCGCGTTCGCGGAGGCCGCGCGGGACTACCGCGAGGCGCTGGACAACGCCCGCGTCCTGGGGTCGAGCGCCCAGCTCCCCATGCTCAGATGCCGGCTGGCCGAAGTGCTCACCGAGTCCGGGGAGATCGACGGTGCGGAGGGCGAGCGGCTGCTGCGGGAGGCGCTGGAGGAGGCCGAGCCGCTGAACCCCGACGCCGCCTACTTCATCCGGATCTCGCTCGGCATCCGGATCGCCCGCAACGGCGGCCATGCCGAGGCGCGGGAGATCTTCGAGACGCTGCACGGGGAGCTGCGGGACCGTTCCATCCCGCTGTTCGCCACCATGCTCGAGAGCGTGCTCGGCTGGCTCGACGTCCTCCAGGGCAGGCCGGCCGACGCGCTGCCCAGGCTGCGGGCCGCGCTCACCGCGGCCGACGATCCGCTGACCGCCCTCGTCGCCGCGCACCTGCCCGTGCACATGCTGCTCAACGCCGCCTTCGCCCACTCCGCGCTGCCGGGCCCCGAGCACGTCGCGGCGGCGGCCCGGCTGCTGGGCGCGGTCGCCGCCCTGCGCCCGGCCGGGCTGTACGAGGCGTCCGTCGAACGGGAGCTGCGGGAGCGGACGACGGCCGTCGCCCGGACCGCCCTGGGCGAGGAGGCGTACGAACGGGCGTACGCCGAGGGCGGCCGCCTCACCATGGAGGAGGCCGCCGCGTTGGTGTGAGCCCGGAGGACGGGCTCCTGTCGGCGGACTTCCGTCGGTCGGACGGGCCCGTATCGGACGGGCCCGTGTCGGCCGGACCCGGCGGGCGGGGCCCCGTCCGGTGCGGATCCGCCCGATACGGGTCCGTCCGGTGCGGACCCGTCCGGAACGCGCCCGCCCGGTGCGGCCCGTCCGGCCGAGGACACCGTGCCACCGCCGTCAGGTCTTGTTGCGGAAGCGGCGGACCGCCAGCGGTGCGGTGACCGCCGTGATCCCCACCGACCAGGCCAGCGTCAGCCAGACCGAGTGGGCCACCGGGCCGCCGATGACCAGGTTGCGGGAGGCGTCGGCGAGGTTGGCCAGCGGGTTGTACTCGGTGAAGGCCCGCAGCCAGCCCGGCATGGTGGTGGGCTTGGCGAAGATCGAGCTGGCGAACTGGAGCGGCATCAGGACGAGCATGCCCATGCCCTGCACCGCCTGCGCGGTCTTCATCGTCAGACCGATCAGGATGAAGATCCACATCAGGGCGGAGCCGAACACCACGCTCAGCGCGACCGCGCCCAGCAGGTGGAACACCGAGGTCTTGACGTCCAGCCCGAGGGCGAAGCCGATGGCGAGCTGGACCGCCACGGCCACCAGCAGCCGGCCGATCTCCGTGACGATCTTGGCTATGAGCACCGAGGAACGGGCGATGGGCATGGTCCGGAAGCGGTCCATGACGCCCTTGCGGAAGTCCTCGTTGACGCCCGAGCCCACCGCCATCGCGATGTTGAGGCCGGTCATCGCCATCAGGCCGGGCACCAGGTAGTTGACGTACGCCTCCTGCTGCCCGGGGCCGAACATCGCGCCGCCGAAGACGTAGACGAACATCAGCGTGAAGATGATCGGCATCGCCAGGGCGTCGAACATCGACTCCGGGTCCTGCTTGATCTGCAGGGCGTTGCGGCGCACCAGGGCGCCGATGTGCCGGAGGTGGGAGCGGAGGGGGATCCGCCCCTCGCCGGCGGGCGCCGCCACGGGCGCGCCGATCGTCGCGGTGGTCATGCGGCGGCCTCCTGAAGGGCGTCGGTGTCGGCGCCGGTGCGCGGGGCGTCGTCGGTGAGGGACGTCTTCTGGCCGGTGATGGCCAGGAAGACCTCGTCCAGGCTGGGGAGATGGGTGTTGATGCCGGCGAGCGCGAAGCCGCGCGCGCTCAGCATGCCGATGACGGCGGTCAGTTGCTCGTCGCTCACGATCGGGACGTTGACCAGGCCCTCGGCCTCGTCCATGGTGGCGCCGGCGATGCCGTCGAGCCCGGCCTGGGCCACCGCGCCGACCATGCGCGGCAGTTCGGACCGGTCGGCCGGGCGGATCTGCAGCGTCCGGCCGCCGACCTTGGCCTTGAGCTCGTCCACCCGGCCGCCGGCGATGACCTTGCCGCGGTCGATGACGGTGAGCTCGCTCGCCAGCTGCTCGGCCTCCTCCATGTACTGGGTGGTGAGCAGCACCGTGGCGCCGTCCCGCACCAGGGACTGCACCTCGGCCCAGACCTCGTTGCGGGTGCGCGGGTCGAGGCCGGTGGTGGGTTCGTCGAGGTAGAGCACGGCGGGCCGGCCGATCATCGAGGCGGCCAGGTCCAGCCGGCGGCGCATGCCGCCCGAGTACTGCCCGGAGGGCCGCTTCGCCGCCTCGGTGAGGGAGAAGCGCTCCAGCAGCTCGTCCGCGCGGCGCCGGGCCTCCTTGCGGGACAGGTCCAGCAGCCGGCCGATCATGTACAGGTTGTCGATTCCGGAAAGCTTCTCGTCCACCGAGGCGTACTGGCCGGTCAGGCCGATCACCCGGCGGAGCTGCCGGGGCTGAGAGAGGACGTCGTAACCGGCGACGCGGGCCGTGCCGGAGTCGGGCTGTATCAGCGTGGACAGGACGCGTACCAGCGTCGTCTTGCCCGCGCCGTTGGGTCCGAGGACGCCGAGGACGGTGCCCTCGCGGACGTCCAGGTCGACCCCGTCCAGGGCCCTGGTCTCGCCGTAGTGCTTGACCAGCCCTCGGACCTCCACGGCGTTGCCGCGGTCTTCGGGGATGTCGTTTCGTGTCATGGGAAGAGGCTGACAGGCCCCACTGACAACGGGCCGACATCCGCCCGACAGGACGCCGGCACGGCCTGCCCGGCCGTGTCGGCGCCCCGCCGGCTCAGGTGCGCGGCCCGGTCAGTGGAAGGAGTGCTCCTCCGCCGGGTACGCCCCGCCGACCACGTCCTCCGCGAACTCCCGGGCCGCGCCGCCCAGGACCTCGCGCAGGTCCGCGTACCGCTTGACGAAGCGCGGCACCCGGCCGGACGTCATGCCCGCCATGTCCGTCCAGACCAGCACCTGGGCGTCGCACTCCGCGCCCGCCCCGATGCCGACCGTCGGGATGTGCAGGATGCGGGTGACCTCGGCCGCCAGCTCGGCCGGGACCAGCTCCAGGACGACGGCGAAGGCGCCCGCGTCCTGTACCGCCTTGGCGTCGCGGAGGAGCTGCTGGGCCGCCTCCTCGCCCCGGCCCTGCACCGGGTAGCCGCCGAAGGCGTTGACGGACTGCGGGGTGAGGCCGATGTGGGCCATGACCGGGATGCCGGCCTGGACCAGCAGCTCGATCTGGTGCGCCGAGCGCTCGCCGCCCTCCAGCTTGACCGCGCCGACGCCCGCCTCCTTCACCAGCCGGGTCGCGTTGCGCAGCGCCTGCACCGCGCCCTCCTGGTACGCGCCGAACGGCAGGTCGCCGACGATCAGGGCGCGCTTGGTGCCGCGCACCACGGCGGCGGAGAGCAGGGTGATCTCGTCCATGGTGACCGGCACCGTGGACTCGTAGCCGAGGTGGCAGTTGCCCATCGAGTCGCCCACCAGCAGCACGGGGATGCCCGCCTCGTCGAAGACGGAGGCGGTCATCGCGTCGTAGGCGGTCAGCATGGGCCACTTCTCGCCGCGCCCCTTCGCGGCGGCGATGTCACGGACAGTGATGCGCCGGGATCCCGTCCCGCCGTACAGCGCCTTGCCGGGCGCGGCGCCCGGCGTGCTGCTGTCGGCCGTTGTCGGTGATGTCACGGCATGCGTCATGGCGGTGGCTCCTGTGTGTCGTCTCGAAGCGCCCTTGCGGCGTCTCCGGATCCCCTCCATGCTGACACGCGGCGCGGGTGCGAGGAAGGCGCCGGGGGTGACACTCGGGGTAACAGAGGGCTCACGCCGGGGCCACGGCTTGCCCTGCGGGCAAAACCTCCGCAATACGAGACGGTGCCGTCTCGGAAAGCGGTCTACGGTGGGAGGTATGACATCCCCTGCCGGTGAAGCGCCGGTGCGCCAGGTATCCGAGGCCGTGCACAAACGGCGGTGGGCGATCCTCGCCGTCCTGCTGTTCAGCCTGCTCGTCGTCGTCCTCGACAACTCGATCCTCAACGTGGCGATGAAGACCATCGCCTCACCCGCGCCCACCGGCCTCGGGGCGACCCAGAGCCAGCTGGAGTGGGCGATCAACTCCTACACCCTGGTCTTCGCCGGCATCCTCTTCACCGCCGGCCTGCTGGGCGACCGGCTGGGGCGCAAGAAGGTGCTCCTCTTCGGCATGGTCGTCTTCGGTATCGGCTCGGTGCTGTCGGCCACCTCGGGCTCGCCCGGCGAACTCATCTCGTTCCGCGCGGTGATGGGCTTCGGCGGCGCCTTCGTGATGCCCGCGACCCTCGCCATCATCATGAACGTCTTCGAGCGCGACGAGCAGCCCAAGGCCGTCGGCATATGGGCCGGCGCCGTCGGACTCGCCATCGCCATCGGGCCGATCACCGGCGGCCTGCTCATGGACCACTTCTGGTGGGGCTCGGTCTTCCTGGTGAACGTGCCGATCGTGATCGTCGCCGTCATCGCGATGGTGGTGCTCGTCCCCGACTCCAAGGACCCCTCGCCCGGCCGCCTCGACCCGCTCGGCGTGCTGCTGTCCGTCGTCGGCCTGGTCCTGCTGGTCTACGGCATCATCAAGGGCGGCCAGCTCGCCGACTTCACCGACCCCGAGGTCTTCGGCACGGCCGGCGGCGGACTGCTCGTCCTCGTCCTCTTCGTCCTGCACGAGCGGCGCAGCGCCCATCCCGCCCTGGACATGCGGTACTTCCGCAAGCCGCAGTTCTCGGCGGCGGTGGCCTCGATCGGCCTGGTCTTCTTCGGGCTGATGGGCGTCACCTTCTTCACCGTCTTCTACACCCAGAGCGTGCGCGGCTACAGCCCGCTGCAGAGCGGTCTGCTGCTGCTCCCGCTGGCCGCCGCGCAGATGTTCTTCGCGCCGCGCGCCCGGCTCGTCGTCGCCCGGTTCGGCGCCCGGGCCGTCTGCTGCGCCGGGATGGTGCTGGTCGCCTGCACGATGTCCGGCTTCGTGCTGCTGGACGCCGACACCCCGATCTGGATGCTGGAGGTGCTGTTCTTCCTCCAGGGCACCGCGATGGCGCACGTCATGCCGCCCGCCACCGTCTCGATCATGCAGTCGCTGCCGCGCGAGAAGGCCGGTTCGGGATCGGCCGTGAACAACACCTTCCGGCAGGTCGGCGGCGCCCTCGGCGTGGCCGTCCTGGGCTCGGTGCTCTCCACCACCTACCGCGACGGCATCTCCGCGCACCTGGACGGCGTCCCCGGCCTGTCCGCGGCCACCCGGCACGCGGCAGGCGAGTCGATAGAGGCCACCCTGGGCCTGGCCGGCCGGCTGGGACCGGCCGGACGGGACCTCGTCGGCCCCGCTCAGGACGCGTTCCTGCACGCCATGCACATGACGGCGCTGGGCGCGGCCGGGGTCGCGGCGCTGGGCGCGCTGGTCGCCGGCGTCTTCCTGCCGGGCAAGAACGCGGCCCCGCCCACCCCGGGCCCCGGCCGTCCCGCCGAGCGACAACAGGCGGAGGCCCGCAGGTGAGCGGCCCGGCGCGGGACGCCGGCGCCCCGCTGCCCGTACAGCAGCGCGGGCGGCCGCGCAGCGCCGCCGTGGACACCGCCGTGATCGAGACCGTGCTGCGGCTCCTGGAGGGCGGCGTCACCGTCGGCGAGCTGTCCATGGAACGGATCGCCCGCGAGGCCGGCGTCGGCAAGGCGACGGTCTACCGGCGCTGGGCCGGCAAGGAGGCGCTGATGCTCGACGTGCTGCGCTCCCTGGAGGAGGACGCGCCCGAGCTCCCCGGCGTCTCCGTCCGCGACGATCTGATCGCGCTGCTGGAGTTCCTGCGCCGGCGCGGCCTGGCCAAGCGCTCGTCCGCGGTGATGCGGACCGTCGTCGGCCAGGTGCAGGCGCAGCCGCGGGTGTGGCGGGAGTACCACGAGACGGTCGTCGCGGCCCGGCGGGAGTCGTTCCGGGCGGTGCTGCGGCGGGGCGCGGCGGCCGGGGAGATCCGCCCGGACGTGGACGTGGACCTGCTCATCGACCTCTTCGTCAGCCCGATGCTGGTGCGGGCGGTGCTGCACGAGTGGAAGGAACTGCCGGCGGGGCTGGCGGAGGGGATCGTGGACACGGTGCTGGACGGCGTACGGCCTTGAGGGTTTGCCGGAGCCCGAATGTGCCCGTTGTGTCACAGGACGCCCCCATGGACCCGTCCCCAGGAACCCGCCCGGCCCGACGGGCCGTCCTCCTCCGCGAAGCCCCCCTTCCGGCGGGGCCGGGACAGCCCTCCCGCGGTGATCACGACGGACCGTCGATCACCTATCGTCGGGTGACGGGACACAGCGAGACCGAGTGAGGACATGCGGATGCCGCAGGCGCACATGCAGGAGACGGGCCGTGAGGGAGTCGGCCTGGAGCGGGCCGGCTCCGGGGTCCGGCGCCGCGTGGGCGACTGGCTGGGCGAGTGGCGCGGCCCGGGGATCTGGCGGCGCGGACTGGTGATCGCGGTCCTGGCGCTGGTGCTGGGCCTGCTGATGCTGCTGCACTCCAGCGTCCCCAACCGCGTCGGCAACCTCGGCAGCCTCACCGAAACCTTCCTGCCGTGGCTGGGGCTGCTCGTCCCGGTCCTGCTGGTCCTCGCGCTGCTGCGGCGCTCGGCGAGCGCGCTGATCGCCGTCCTGCTGCCGGCCGTCGCCTGGATCAACCTCTTCGGCGGCCTCCTCACCGACAAGTCCGCGTCCGGCGGCGACTTCACCGTCGTCAGCCACAACGTGAACGCCGAGAACCCCGACCCGGCCGGCACCGCGCGGTCCCTCATCGCCTCCGGCGCGGACGTGATCGCCCTGGAGGAACTGAGCGACGCCTCCCGCTACGAGCGGGCCCTCGCGGGCTCGTACCGCTACCACTCGGTACAGGGAACGGTCGGCCTCTGGAGCAAGTACCCCCTGAGCGACGCGCGTCCCGTCGACATCCGCATGGGCTGGACGCGTGCGCTGCGCGCCACGGTCGAGACGCCGCGGGGTCCCGTCGCGGTGTACGTCGCCCACCTGCCGTCCGTGCGCGTCAAGTTCAACGCCGGTTTCACGGCCGGACAGCGCGACAACAGCGCCGCGGCGCTGGGGCACGCCATCGCCGCCGAACCGCTGAAGAAGACGATCCTGCTCGGCGACCTCAACGGGACGATGAACGACCGGTCGTTGGCCCCCGTCACGTCGCAACTGCGGTCGGCGCAGGGGGCCGCGGGGGACGGGTTCGGGTTCAGCTGGCCGGCGAGCTTCCCGATGGCGCGGATCGACCAGATCATGGTGCGGGGAGTCGACCCTCGGTCGGCTTGGACGCTGCCCGAGACGGGGAGCGATCATTTGCCGGTGGCGGCGCGGGTGAAGCTCTGAGGTACGCCTGCGGCGGGGTGGTGCCCCGGACCCGCCCTTTCTCCCCCAGCTACCGCTGGGAGGTGCCCCCAGTTTCCTGGGGGCTGCGCCCCCAGACCCCCCTTTCGCGGCTTCGCCGCTCGTCCTCAAGTTCCCCCAGAGGGGGTACCCCCAACGGGCTGAAAGCGCCTCCCTTGAGGGCGGACACGAGGTCCGCGAAGGCGGTTGCGGGGAACGGGCGAATCGGTGAGCGGCGGCAGAGTATCGGAGTGCTGTGAAAAGGCGCAGGCGGGTGGACTGGGAACTGGTGCCTTTGGAAGGCGTCGGGCCGTTGAGTTTCGGCACGCCCCTCGCGGAGGTCACCGCGGGGCTGCCGGGCATGGCCGAGTTGCGACGGTTCCGGGCTGACCCGTCGTTTCCCGGGATCCTGGGCGTGGAGTTCGGCACGGAGCCGGAGAAGCCCGCCGTCTCCGCCTACTTCACGGACGGCCGGCTGTTCTGCGTCGCGGCCGACGCGGTCCACGGGCCGCGAATATTGCTCTGGGGGCGAGAGTTGACCTCGTGCATTCCGGACGATCTGGAGCGGTTCCTCTTGCACGCTCACCGGTGTGGGGTGACCGAGGTGTCCTACGGCCCGCGAGGAAACCCCGGGGCCGACGCACTCGGTCTGGTCCTGCGGGTGCAGGAGACCGCCGGCGGCCCGGCCACCCGTCCGGTCATGGTGGGCCGGGCCTGGGCCGACCGGTGCACCGACGACTGGGAAGGCGCGATCCCGGAGTGCGAGTGGGCGGGCCGCCAGTGGACCCGTCCGGGCCGCTCGGAGCGCCGGCCTCCGCGATCCTGACCGATCGGGACCCACGCGGTCATGGCGCTAGGAGCCGAGTGCGCCGTCCTTGAGAGCGGACACGAGGTCCGCGAAGGCGGTGGTGGGGAGGTGCAGTATGGGGCCGGTGGGGCGCTTGCTGTCCCGGACGGGGATGGTGCCGGACGGGGCGTGTGCGGGGGCCCATTCGACGCAACTTCCGCCGCCGTTGCCGCTGTAGCTGGATTTGATCCACACCGAGCGCAGATCAGGGGTGGGGCTCATTGAAGATCCTCCATGACGGACGTGATGAATCGCGCCGAGTCGCCAGGCGACAGCGCGCATGCGCTGAGCAGATCGTACGATCGACGGTGTCGATCCGCCGATACCTGATCTTCGAGCATCGTCCCTGTGGTGATGGCTTCTTCGAACGCCACTTCCTCCCCGTCCTCAAGAGTAAGGAGTGTCAGAGCTCCGCCCATGAGCGCGTATCCGCCCGCGCTGAAGGGGAGCACCTGCAGAGTGGTCGTCGGCGTACATGTCAGTGCGATCAGCCTTTCCAGCTGCTCCCGCATGACCTCGGGGCCGCCGAAGCCCCGCCGGATCACGGCCTCGTCAAGGATCCAGCCCAAATCCGCGTCCGGCTTGCCGCGCAGTATGGCTTGCCGGTGCATACGTGCGGTCACCAGCTCCTCGACCCGTTCCGGAGTCGCCCGCAGGTCGTGGGCCTTGAACTGCTCGCGGGCGTACTGCTCCGTCTGAAGAAGACCGGGGACGATTTGCACGGCCACCTCGCGGATGCGCCGGGCGCGCGCCTCCAGCGCCATTCGCCGCTTGAACGGCTCCGGATGCAGTTCCTTCACCGCCAGCACGTACAGCTCTTGGAAGATCCCATCCGTACCAAAAGCCGCATCAAGCAAGGCCGGTAGTTCCGGTGGGGGCATGACCTCGGCGTTTTCCACCCGGCTCAAGTTGCTTCGACTGCTGTTGACGATGATCGCCAGTTTTTCGAGTGACAGTCCTGCTTGGTCCCGGCATCGCCGCAACCGCGCTCCGAAAAGATGCCTGGCCGACCTGTCGGGCGTCAGCTCCTTGGACCTTGCGGGCACTGCACCAACTCCACACCTTTTGAGGGGATTCGTTCTCCCGGCTTCATGTCGGGACATCAGCGGGTAGCGCGCACTCTAGCCGTACCGCCACCGTGGATCCCCCAAGGTGATGCCCGGCCAACTGGCCGCGAACACACGGAGGTTCGAACGTATGACGCACATGTCCTTCTGGGTGGGGGCGCGGCCCGCGCTCGTGCCCAATCCGTGCGTGCCGTGTGTCGCGTGCGCGCGGATCGGCGACGCGCGGTACGCCGCCGAGCGCGCGGGTGACTGGAAGCGCGTGGAGCTGCTGCGTCGGGAGGGACTGCGGCACGGGGAAGAGGTGCATCGTGGTTGACGACTGGATCCCCCAACCGCTGGAACTCATCCTCGACGTCGAACTCGACCGGTTCGGGATCGTCGTCGGCTGGGACCAGGACACCCGGCGGATCACCCTCCGTCCCCTCGCCGGCGGGCGGACCTGGCGGCCGGTGCGGTACCGGCGGGCCACCGCCACCGACAAGCTGCGCGCCCGCGTCAGCGAGCTGAACCGGGAGGGGCGCCCGTGGTGACGGCGTGCGAGGCGTGCCAGTGGTGGGACACCGTGATCGGGAGGGCCGAGGCACGGGTGAGCGCCGCCCCGGACCGGTGGGAGCGCGCCACCGCCGAGCGGCAGCGGGAGCAGTACGCCGGCAACAAGGCGGAGCACGTTCGCCGGAATCATGGAGGGGCAGAGGTGTCATTCAGACCGTCCGGCGTTTGAGGACGAGCGGCGAAGCCGCGACAAAGGGGGTCTGGGGGCTTGCCCCCAGGAATCGGCGAAGGGGCGGGTCCGGGGCACCAGCCCGCCGCAGGCGCACACTGGAAGCATGTGCCGCAGCATCAAGACCCTCCGCCCCCCGATCACCCCCGACCCCGGCGAGGACGACATCCGCGCCGCCGCCCTCCAGTACGTCCGCAAGGTCTCCGGCTTCCGGGCGCCGGCGGCGCACAACAAGGCCGTCTTCGACGAGGCCGTCGACGCCGTGGCGGAGGCGACGGCCCGCCTGCTGGACGGCCTCGAAGTGCGGGGCGTCAGGTCCGCTCGCGCCAGCGGTTCGTGATCGGGAGGCGGCGGTCCTTGCCGAAGCCCTTCGGGGAGATCTTCGTGCCCGGCGGGTACTGGCGCCGCTTGTACTCCGCGGTGTCGACCAGGCGCAGGACCCGCGCCACCAGCTCCTCGTCGAAGCCCTCGGCGACGATCCGCGCGTACCCCCGGTCCCGGTCGACGTACAGCTCCAGGATGCGGTCGAGGACGGGGTAGTCGGGGAGGGAGTCGGTGTCGACCTGGCCGGGGCGGAGTTCGGCGCTGGGCGGCTTGGTGATGGAGTTCTCGGGGATGGGCGGGGTCTCGCCGCGCTCCTCGGCGTGGCGGTTGCGCCACTTCGCGAGGCGGAAGATGCCCGTCTTGTAGACGTCCTTGATCGGGCCGTACGCGCCGACCGAGTCGCCGTAGAGGGTCGAATAGCCGCACGCCAGCTCGGACTTGTTGCCGGGCGCGAGCACGATGTGACCTTCCTGGTTGGAGATGGCCATCAGCATCGTGCCGCGCAGCCGCGACTGGAGGTTCTCCTCGGCGAGGCCGGTCAGCCCGAGGGCACCCATGTAGGCGTCGAACATCGGGGCGATCGGCACCGTACGGAAGTTGAGACCGGTGCGCCGGGCCAGCTCCTCGGCGTCGGCGATCGAGTGCGCGGAGGAGTAGCGGGACGGCATGGCGACGCCGTACACGTTCGCGGCCCCGACCGCGTCGCAGGCGATGGCCGCGACGAGGGCGGAGTCGATGCCGCCGGAGAGGCCGATGAGGACGCTGCGGAAGCCGTTCTTGACGACGTACGCGCGGAGGCCGGTCACCAGGGCCTGGTAGACCTCGGCGTCGTCGTCCAGGTGCTCGGCGACCGTGCCCGGCACCACCGGTTCCGCGGGCGGGGCCGGGTCGGCGGAGAGCGTGACGTGGTCGATCCGCAGGCCGTCGTCCACGGTGCCGGAGGGCGCGGCGGCCGGGGCCGCCGGCAGGTCGAGGTCCAGGACCAGGCACGTCTCCTCGAACTGCGGCCCCCGCGCGATCACGCGGCCGTCCCGGTCGACGACGATGGAGTCGCCGTCGAAGACGAGGTCGTCCTGCCCGCCGGTCATGGCGAGGTACGCGGTGGTGCAGCCGGCCTCCTGGGCGCGCTTGCGGACCAGTTCCAGCCGGGTGTCGTCCTTCTCCCGCTCGTACGGCGAGGCGTTGACCGAGACCAGCAGTCCGGCCCCGGCGGCGCGGGCGGCGGGCACCCGGCCGCCCTCCTGCCAGAGGTCCTCGCAGATGGCCAGCGCCACGTCCACGCCGCGCACCCGGATGACGGGCAGCGTGTCGCCCGGCACGAAGTACCGGAACTCGTCGAACACCCCGTAGTTGGGCAGGTGGTGCTTGGCGAACGTGAGCACCGCCCGGCCGCCGTACAGCACCGCCGCCGCGTTGAGCGGCGCGCCCGCCGGGCGGCCCAGCCGGGGGCGGGCCTCCTCGCAGCGGTCCAGGTAGCCGACGAGGACGGGCAACTCGCCGAGGCCCTCGTCGGCGAGCCGGGCGGCGAGGGCGCGCAGCTCCTCCCGGCTCGCGTCCACGAAGGACGAGCGGAGGGCCAGGTCCTCGACGGGGTAGCCGGTCAGCGCCATCTCGGGGAAGACCGCGAGGTGGGCGCCCTGTTCGGCGGAGTGGCGGGCCCAGCGGAGGACCGACTCCGCGTTCCCGGCGAGATCGCCGACGGTGGAGTCGATCTGGTTCAGTGCGAGACGGAGTCGAGCCACGCCGTCAGTCTAATCGTCTTCCTGACGCAATGGCGGGGTGAAAGGGGCCACCCGGGGGCGGCCCCTTGGGGGCTACTTGCGGTAACCCAGCAGCGTCATCATCCCCGACTCCGCGTGGTACACGTTGTGGCAGTGGAGCATCCACAGCCCGGGGTTGTCCGCGTCGAAGTCCGCCTCCAGCCGCTGCCCCGGCAGCACGACCGCCGTGTCCTTGCGCGGCCCGCCGCCCGGCAGCGCGAACGTGTGGCCGTGCAGGTGCATCGGGTGCCACATCGCGCTGCGGTTGACGAACGCCAGCCGCACCCGCTCGCCCGCCGCCACCGGGTAGCGCTCCGATGGCGTGTACCGCCGCCCGTTCAGCGCCCAGTCGTAGCGCTCCATCGAACCCGTCAGCTCGAAGGTGAGCGTGCGGTCCGGACGGCGGTCCTTCAGGCGTACGGGCTCGGCCGCCTTCAGCCGGCCCGCCGTGAGCGGTGTGCGGTCCAGCTCGGCCGGGCGGACGTCCGCGGCCGGCGCCGCGCCGCCGCCGGTGCGCAGCAGCGCCAGGGCGGTCCGCTTCTTGCCCTCCGCGAGCGCGGTGAGCGGGAAGACGCCGTCGCCGGCCGTCACCAGCACGTCGTACCGCTCACCCATGCCCAGCAGCAGCGACTCCGTCTCCACGCGCTCGACCGGGAAACCGTCCGTGTGGGTGACGGTCATGCGGTGGCCGCCGAGCGCGACGCGGAACGCGGTGTCGCCGCCCGCGTTGACGATCCGGATCCGGATCCGGTCGCCCGGCTTCGCCGTGAAGGTCTGCGGGGCGTCCGGCGTCCGGCCGTTGACCAGGTAGTACGGGTACGCGACGTCGCCCGCGTCGCCGCCGAGGACGGGGCTGGTGGCGCCCATGAGCATGCGGGACGGCCCGTCGCCCTGGCTGTCGGCGGCGGGCTCGACGGCGGCCATGTGGTGCATGCCGCCCATTCCGCCGCTTCCGTCGTGGCTGCCGCCGCCGCTTCCGTCGTGGTTCATGCCGCCGTGGCCCCCGCTCATGCCCTTGGCGAGCTCCGCGAGGACGGCGTCCGGGGTGCTGCCGTCGACCCCGTCCACCCAGTCGTCGAGCACGACGACCCACTCCTTGTCGTACGCCAGCGGCTCCTTGGGATCCTCGACGATCAGTGGCGCGTACAGGCCGCGGTCCTGCTGCGTGCCGGAGTGCGGGTGGAACCAGTACGTACCCGGGCGGTCCACCGCGAAGCGGTACGTGAACGACCCGCCCGGGCGGACGGGCCGCTGGGTGACGCCCGGGACGCCGTCCATGTCGTTGCGCAGGGCGAGTCCGTGCCAGTGCAGGGACGTCGCCTCGGGGAGGTGGTTGGCGAGGGTGAGCGCGAGCGTGTCGCCCGCGGTGAGACGGACCTCCCGGCCCGGCAGGGCGTCGCCGTACGCCCAGCTGGTGACCTCACGGCCGCCGAGGTCGAGCGTGGTCCGGGCGGCGGTCAGCCGCACCTCCCGGACCGAGCCGCCGGCGCGGTGCCGCCGCGCCTCGGCGGCGGCCACCTCCTTGCCGTCCGGGGCGACGTAGGCGACGGGCTTCGTGGACTGCGCGCCCGAGCCTGAGCCCGAGCACGCGGTGAGCAGTCCGCCGGCGGCGGAGGCGAGGCCGGCGCCGAGGACGGCGCGGCGCGTGGTGGTGCGCATGGTGAGGGAACCCCTGTAGGTGTCGTCGGTGATGTCTGCGGACGCATGCGCGCGCTGGTGCGTGTACGGGTGTGCATGGACGTGTGTGCACAGCCGCGTACGCGCACGAGCGCGGGCGCGCTCCTATACGCGCAGCACCGACAACCGGGCGAGGGCCTTCCGGCGGGGCGGCGGCGGGATGGGCCGCAGGGTGACGACCGCCAGAGCCCGCGCCACGGCGCCGCCGACAGCCACCGGACGGCGGAGGACGGCCAGTGCCAGCAACAGGACGACCGCCCAGCCGGCGCCGACGAGGACGGCGAGGCAGACGGAGGAGGGGTCGAGGGAGGGGGAGCGGTGGGGCGAGGGGGCGGGAGGGGCCGGCGGCCCGGCTGCCGGCTCGACGGCTGGTCCGGCCGTCGGGTCGGTTGCCGGGTCGGCCGTCGGGTCGACCGTCGGGTCGACCGTCGGGTCGGCCGTCGGGTCGGTTGCCGGTCCGGCCGTCGGTCCGGTTGCCGGGTCGGCCGTCGTGGGTGCGGACCGGTCGCCGTACGCCGTCCGGTGAAGCGGCGGGCCGGAGCCGGCCGTGCCGAGGGCGGTCGTGCTGAGATCCGTCGCGCTGAGGCCGGCCGTGCCGAGGGCGGTCGGGTGGGGATCCGTCGTGCCGGGAGCCGACCGGTCGCCCATGGCCGGGGCGCCGTGCCCGTGCGTGTGCGTGTGCGTGAAGGCCGCCGCACGAGGGCCGGGCCCGGTCTCGCCGGTCACGCCGGTCTCGCGTGCGACCGCCGCGGGCGCTCCGCCGCCATGGCGCGCCTGGAGGGCCGCCACGGGATCGTGCTCCGCCTGCCCGTGCCCCGCTCGCCCGTGCCCGACCGGCCCGTACTCGACGGGCCCGTGCCCGACCGGCCCGTGCCCCGTCGGGTGTCCCAGGGTGTGCATGGTGACGATGCCGAGCAGCAGCGCCGCGAGGAGCAGCAGTCGGCCGGGCCAGGCGCCGCCGGAGCCCACTTGCCCGCGCATCGCGCCCTCCCCGAGCCGGAACGATCCCCCGTACGCCCCGCACCCTACCCCCGCGGGGTATGCGCACCGACAGGCGGCCCGCACGCACGTCCCATCGAGCGGATGTGCGCAGAACGGGCCCTCTGCCCGATGATGGACGAAACCGATCGATTGCTTTGCCCCGAAGGACGCTCCTCCCTCTCATGCCCCTCTCGGAACAGGTCAGGGACGAACGTCCCCCCGTCGACCGTGCCCCCGCCGCCACGGAAGGCGGGACACTCGCCGAAAGCGCCGTCACCACCGGCCGACGGCAGTTCATCTCCTGGACGACCCTCGCCCTGATGACCACCGCCTCGGTGGCCAACCTCCGCCCCGCGCCCTCCATGGCCCTCTACGGCCTCGCCGCGGTCTTCCTCTACCTCCTCCCCGCCGTCGTCTTCCTGCTGCCGACCGCGCTGGTCTCGGCCGAACTCGCGTCCGGCTGGACGGGCGGCGTCTACCGCTGGGTGAGCGAGGGGCTGTCGAAGCCGCTGGGCTTCCTCGCCGTCTGGTGCCAGTTCGCGATGACCATCGCCTACTACCCGAGCCTGCTCGCGTACGTGGCCAGCACCTTCGCGTACATCGTCGACCCGTCCCTCGCCGACAACGGCCTGTACGTGGCGCTCGTGATCGTCGTCGTCTACTGGTCCGGCGTCCTGATCTCCGCGCGCGGCACCAAGGCCGTCGCCGGGCTGTCGAGCATCGGCCTGGTGATCGGCACGCTGCTGCCGGGCGTCGTCCTCGTCGTCCTCGGCCTGGTCTTCCTCGGCCAGGGCAACCCGTCCGCCGCGCCCATGGACGGCGGCCATGTGCTGCCACCGTGGACCGGCGTCGCGAGCCTCGTCCTCATCGTCGGCAACTTCCTCTCCTACGCGGGCATGGAGATGAACGGCGTGCACGTCGCGTCGCTGCGCGAGCCGGGCCGCCAGTTCCCGCGCGCGATGGGCCTGGCCACCGGGCTCGTCCTGCTGATCTTCATCCTGCCCGCGCTGGCGGTCAGCTGGGTGATGCCCGGCGAGGACCTGAGCCTCACGGCCGGTGTGATGCAGGCGTTCCAGGGCTTCTTCGACCACTTCGGGGTCGGCTGGCTGACCAAGGTCACCGGCGTGCTGCTGGTCGCCGCCGCGCTCGGCGGCATGCTCACCTGGCTCGCGGGGCCGTCGAGCGGGCTGCTGCTCGTCGCCCGGCAGGAGGGCTATCTGCCGCCGGTCCTCCAGAAGCTCAACCGGAACGGCGTGCCGCGCAACATCCTCGTCGCGCAAGGGGTGCTGACGACCGTCATCGCGCTGCTCTACGCGTTCCTGCCGGACGTCTCCAGCGCGTACTGGATCTTCTCGGTGATCACCACGCAGATCTACCTGGTCGTCTACCTGCTGATGTTCGCGGCCGTGGTGCGGCTGCGGCGGCTCCAGCCGGACCGGCCGCGCGGCTTCCGCGTCCCGGCCGTCCGGCTCGTCGCGGGCGTCGGGTTCGCGGCCTCGCTGGCGGCGATGTGCATCGGGTTCGTGCCGCCGGAGCAGTTCGGCGGGCAGCCGCTCTGGCGGTACCTGCTGATCGTCGGCGGCGGGCTGCTGACCATCGGCTTCCTGGCGCCGCTCGCCTTCCTGGCGTTCCGCAGGCCGCACTGGGCGGCGCCCGACGCGGACTGAACCCCCGCCTTCCGGAACCCTCGCCGCCCGTCCGCCGTTTCCCGACGGGGAGGGGCGGCAGGCGCCGCCGTTCCTCCCCGCCAACGTGAGCGCCGACGAGGGGCGGACGAGGATGAGCGAAGGCCGGCCACCGGGCCGGATGCTGCGGATCGGCGGCACGGCCCTGCACGTTCTCAGCGAGGGTTCGGGGCCGGCGTGCGTGCTGAGCCCGGGGCTGGGCATGGGCTGGTTCGACTGGGATCCCGTCGTCCCCCTGCTCACCCCGCACCGCACGGTCGTCCGCTTCGACCGGCCCGGCCTCGGCTTCAGCGCCCCGCAGACCGAGCCGCCCACCGCCGAGGGCGAGGCCGCGCGGATCGCCGGCGTCCTGGACGCCCTCGGCCTGCCCGGCCCGGCGACGGTCGTCGGCCACTCCCTCGCGGGCTTCCACGCCGAGGCGTTCGCCCGGCTGCACCCGGAGCGCACGGCCGGCCTCGTCCTCGTCGACACCAGCGTCGAGGAGAACGCCCGCCCGCTCCCCGCCCGCGCCCTGCGCACCGCCGTCGCCCGGGCGCGCGGCCACGCCTTCGCCACCGCCGGCCTGCCGCGCGCCCTCGGCCCGGCCCTGCGCCGGCTGGCCGTCCGCGCCTCGTCCGTCGAACGCGCCGACCCCGTCCCCGCCGAGCTCGTCCGCCGCACGTACGGCACGGGCCGCGTGGCACGCGCCCTCCTCATGGAGAACGCCCGCTACTTCGACGTGGCCGCCGAACTGGAACACCTCCGCGCGGCCCACCCCCTGCCGCCCGTCCCCACCCACGTCCTGGCCGCCTCCACCGGCACCGACTCCCGCCTCGAACGCCGCCGCCTCACCCGCCAACGCGCCCTGGCCACCCTCCTCGACGCCCACTTCACCACCATCGCCCCGGCCGGCCACCTCCTCATGTACGACCGCCCGGAGGCGGTGGCGGGAGCGGTCCTGGAGGCGCCCCGCTTCCACCCGTCCACTGTCCCGACGGGCGGGCCCGCGCCCTGGTGAGGCGGCCGCACCCATCCGCCCGTCCCGGACGGTCACTTCAGATCGAGCAGCATCACGTCATGGAGCTCCGCCCCTTCCCATGGGCGTGCCTGCCCGACCTTTCGGTATCCCCACGCCCGGTAGGCCGTCTGCGCCGCCCGGCTCCCCGGGTGAACGTTGAGCAGCACGCGCTCGGCTTCCGCGTTGACGAGCAGTGCTTCGTGCAGCCGGCGGGCGACGCCCTGGCGGCGCCATGGGCCGCGTACCGCCAGTTCCATGAGCCCGAACGTCCGGCGTCCGTCCTCGCGGCGCATGTCCTGGCAGACGGGCTCCGTCAGCTGATCCCACCACCCCGTCGTGGGGCCGAGCGGGTGGCCGAACGCCATGCCGACGGGTTCACCGTCGCCGGTACGGGCGAGAGCGGCCCGGAAAGCGCGCTTGCGTGTTTGAGAGCGGAAACGGCGGAACGCACCCGCGACATCAGTCTCGGTCTCGTCGTACGGAGGCTCGGCGAACGCTTCCGCGTAGACCAAACGGAACGCGCCCTCGGCCCACGCGGCCGTCGGCCCGTCCATGCTCTCGACCGTGACGGTCCCCTGCCGCGTCATGTGACATCTCCCAGGTCGTTCTCCCGGATGCGTTCGCCGCACTCCCGTGCCCCGGCGGTGTCGACTCGCGCGACGGCCCGCGCGAACTGTCGGATCCGGCCCGACAGCCGCGGGGACGCGATGCCGCCGTACGTATCGAGAACGGCTCGCATCTCCTCGCACGCTTCGTCGACTTCGCCGGCCGCCAGAAGGACGCAGGCGAGTCTGACCCGGTATGAGGCGCTGTTTCGAGCCAGGTCACGGTCGATGCCGCGTACGGCGGCGAGGAGGAACGGAACGGCGTGCTTGGGCTGCCCGGCCCGCACATACAGGTTCGCCGTCGCGTAGTCGATCTCGAACGGACCGGCGAACCGTGCCCACTGAGGCACGTCGGGATCGGTGTCCGCGCGTCCTTGATGACTGACGGCTCGGCTGAGGGCGCGCCGCGCCGCGGACAGGTTGCCCGTGTGGATCGCCACGTTGGCTTCCCGGAGCGAGATCACGAGATGCACCGTGTGACCGGCACCCGCGCGACCGGCCAGGCGGTAGGCATGCTCCACCGCGCTCGCCGCCTCCCACGTCCTCTGCGCCTTGATCGCCAGGAGAACAAGGGTCTCCAGAACGGAGACCTGCAACAGCGGATCGTCGACGAGTTGTGCCGCTGACAGAGCCTCCATACAGGCGGTACGTCCCCGGCCGATACGCCCGCCGTCGTAGCCGTACCAAGCGCGGTGGCCGTGCAACTCGGCGAGTATGGTCTGGAGATCCCGGCCGACGCGGCTCGTATAGGAGGCCGTTCCCAGTGCGGTCGTGATCTCGCCCTCGATCGCGTCGGCCCGCGTCATGGCCGGCATGCTGCCCGAGGTGTGGTCGGTCCGATACAGGTCGTCGAGGGCGGCACGCACCCGGGCGACGTCGGCCGCGCCCATCCGAGGGCCTGCCCGCGTGCCGACGAGCGCCGCGCCGGCGAGCAGTCCGGCGTCGGCGACGAACGTCCTGCGCTTCACCCCTTCAGCGTCGCCGATCGGCGAGGCGACCGTCATGCGATACAGGGGCACCTCGAAGCCCATCTCGGCCAGGGGCATGCCGAATACCGCTTCGAGCACGGCTTGTTGGACCGGGTGGGGCAGGGGCGGGGGAGACTCCCTTTCCCACCGCCGCACTTGTCGCACGCTGATGGACGCGCTGACGCCCAGGCGCGCGGCTTCTCGGGCGAAGACCGTGACGAACGTTTCCTGGGTGTACCCGGCTGCGCGTCGCAGCTGTGCCAGTTCGCTCACGAGCCTGCCCGTCGTCCGTGCCGCTGCCGTGTGTCCGTCACCGTAGCGGCTCGGCCGTGGTGGCGAGTGCCAAAAAGTCCGCCTGAACGTCCGGTCGTCCTTCGCCCGCAGGGCCGTCCGGGCCGCTGCACTGGTGGTGTGCGAAGAAGCGCGGCAGGTGAGGCCGGCGGTCAATGTGCGGTCGGAGGCGCATCACGGCGTCGCGACCGCCGCGTCCGGGGCGCAGGCGATCTGGCGAAGCGACCGTGTCACGGCCCGGCCGACGCCGTTGGACAGTGGGCCGCGCGTACGGCGCAACTCGCCGATTCCACCAGGAGTGAGACGTTATGAAGCGACTGATCGCCCGCCTGTGGCGCATCATCCGAGGTCCGATGCAGTGGCGGGTCCTCTGGCTCGCGCACGCGAAATTCATGGTGGGCGTGACCGGCGTCGTCCGTGACGACGCGGGGCGCGTCCTGTTGCTGCGCCACCGGCTGTGGCCCGAGGGCCGGCAGTGGGGGCTGCCGACCGGCTATGCGGTCAAGGGCGAGGAGTTCGGCTCGACCGTCGTTCGTGAGGTGCGTGAGGAGACCGGCCTGGAGGTCAAGGCCGGCTCGCTCGTCCACGTCAAGAGTGGATACAAGCTGCGGATCGAGGTCGCGTACGAAGCGTCTCTGGTCGGTGGCGAACTCAAGATCGATTCCTTTGAGATCCTGGAGGCGCGATGGTTCTCTCCGGACGGGCTGCCGGAAGGGGTGCAGGAGTCACACCGAGCACTGATCCTCGGGTCGGCGCCCCTCGGCTGACCGGCATTCCCCGGCTGCTGGCTCCCAACGAGCACCTGTCCGGCGAGGCCGACGCGGTAAGGCTGGCCGCCAGGCTGGCCGAGCTGCGCTGCGACCCGGACGGTCTCGCCCGTCGGCATCCGCAGGTGACGTTCCGGCCGCTGTCCCGAGTCCTGACCGATTGGAGCGAGGCCGGGCTGGACGCCCGCCCCTTCCGAGCCGGCCTGGCCCTGCTCCGGCCACGGTACGCCGGTCTCGGCCTCCGTCGGCTGCTTCCGCTCGATCGCGTCATGGCCGGAGTCCGCTCCGAGCGGGAGGGAGCCTACGGCGGGTTCCACCACCCGGACCAGGGCTACCGGCACCTGCACATGCGGGCTTTGATCACGGTGTCCGGGCCTCTGGCGTCGGGTACACCCGAAGACCCGGAGCTGGCCGCCCTCGATCTGCTGCGCGCGTACGCGCACGACTGCCTGCACTATGGCTCGTTCCGCAGTTACCGCCTCAGGGGTGACGAGATCGTACGAACGCAGTATGGGGTGAACTTCCGCCGCCACGACGGACGTACCTATTCCGCGCCCGACCTCGCCGGATCGCCGAACACCCGCAATCTCGGCGTCATCATGGAGGGTGCGTGCGACCGCGAAGCGCGCGCCGTCACCCGGCGGATCGCCCGCCGCTTGGCCATCGTTCGGGCGGAGGGGATGTCCGCGTATGTGTTCCGGGACATGACGGGCACGCTCACCACCGCCGACATGGCCGCGCTCGCCCGGCCCGCGTACCGTGCCGCCCACGCCCCCGCGGAGCCGGCGGCGATCTTTCTGGAATCCATGAAGGCGTACCAGGAGTCGGTCAACGCTCGATACGTCCGATTCCTCGCCGACGTCGGGCGCGGTGAGGCGGCCGGACTGCACGCGGCCCTGCTGAGGGCCATGCTGTCCGGGTCCCTCGCAGGGCTTTCCGCTTGGCTCGACCGTAGGCATGGACCCCGCTCGTTTGCCGCTCTCTTCTTGAACCCCGGTTACCCTGCACGTTCGCGGAGGTAGCCAGGCAAGGTGGAAGCGCGTGGGGCTTGATATCAGTGTGCTGGTCGTCGACTGGGAGCGGCTCGCGGTGTTCGCGCCCGGGGAGCGGTGGGAGCGGCTGGTGGACGCCGCTTACCCCGACGAGTGTGACGCCGAGTTCTTCGCCGAGCTGCCCGATGGGTGGGTGCGGTTTCCGGGCGAGGTGGCGGAGTGGTCCGCGCTGTACGAGTTCCGCTCCACGAGCGGTTCGTTCAAGGCGCACTTCTGGGCCGGGGAGCGGTGGGAGGACGTCCGGGAACAGGCCGTGCCGGAGTTGCGGGCGGCGTTGGACGTGTTTCTGGCGGGGCTGTTCTGGGACCCGTACGACATGGCCGTTCCGCCGGCGGGGACGGGGGCGGACGCGCCGGGGGTGCGGGAGCTCCTCGCGGGCCGCGGCACCGGGCTGCTTGTCGCCTGCCCGCCCGAGACCGTCCCCGTCCTCGCCGCCGCCTGGGCCGTCGCCGAGCCGCTGCTCGACGGGCTCAAGGGGCCGCACACCGCCCACGCCGACGCCCCCGGCCGGTGGATCGCCGACCACGACGAGTTCGCCGTCCTCCTGCGCGAGTGGGCGGAAGTGGTGCGGGAGGCGCACGCGCGGGGGTGGGGGATCGTCGGGCTGCCCTTCTGACGTGCTACGTCACAGGGTCCCCGCTTGACCCTCACCTCACGTCAGGCCGCAGGCTGGGGCGCGACGAAAGGCAGGACCCCATGACGTACACCGTCGGACAGGTCTCGGGCTTCGCCGGCGTCACCGTGCGAACCCTCCACCACTACGACCGCACCGGGCTGCTCACCCCCAGTGAGCGCAGCGCGGCCGGCTACCGCCTCTACGGAGAGGCCGACCTGGCCCGCCTCCAGCAGATCCTCTTCTACCGGGAACTCGGCTTCTCCCTGGAGGAGATCGCCGCCATCCTGGAGGACCCGCACGCCAACGCGCTCGACCAGCTGCGCGCCCGGCACAAGCTGCTCAGCGAGCAGATCGGCCGGCTGCGGCGGCTGGTGGAGGTCGCCGAGCGGGCGATGGAGGTGCAGGAGACCGGGGTCGCGCTGACGCCGGGCGAGCGCTTCGACGTGTTCGGCGAGGTGGCCTTCGACCTGAGCTACGCCACCGAGGCCGCCCTCAAGTGGCGCGACAGCGACAAGCACCGGCAGTCCCTCGCCAGCGCCGCCGCCCACAGCAAGGACGACTGGCGCTGCATCATGAGCGAACTGACCGCCTGGCGGCGGGAGTTGCGGGCCGTCTTCGACGCCGGTGAACCGGCGGACGGCGAGCGGGCCATGGATCTGGCCGAGGCGCACCGGGGACACCTCGGCCGGTGGTTCATGTCCTGCCCGCCCGAGACGCACGTCCGCGTCGCCGACGACTTCGCCGCCGACCCGCGCGCGTTCGCCCTGCTGGTGCCGCCGTCCGAGCAGCGGCCGGGCCTGGCCGCGTACGTGCGGACGGCCGTCCGCGCCAACGCCGCCCGGCACGGGGTCGAGGAGGAGGCACGGTGAGGATCCTGATCACCGCGGCCGGTTCGCGCGGCGACGTCGCCCCCTACACCGGCCTCGGCGCCCGGCTGCGCGCGGAGGGCCACGACGTCACCGTGGCCGCGGACGAGCTCCACGCGCCGCTGGTACGCGCCGCCGGTCTCGCGTTCCGCCCGCTCCCGGCCGACCCGCGCATCGGGGGGCAGGTCGACGGGAAGCGTCAACTGATGGGCGCCGCGGCCGCGTTCGCCACCCGGCTGGGGCAGGGGATGGCGGAGGCCGTCACCGGAGCCGGGGGCGGTGCGGACCTGCTGCTGTTCTCCGCCACCACCGCACCGCTCGGCTGGCACGTGGCCGAGGCCACCGGCATCCGCAGCCTGGACGCCCACCTCCAGCCCAACGCCCCGACCGGCGACTTCCCGCCCGTCGTGAGCGGCACCCGCACGCTGGGCCGGTGGGGGAACCGGGCCGTCGGCCGGTTCTCGCTGCGGGTGACGGACCGCGTCTTCGCCGGCGCCGCCCGGGCGCTGCGGGCGGAACTCGGCCTGCCGCCGGCCGAGCAGGCCGCCGTCCGCCGCCGGCAGGAGGAGACGGGCCGCCCGGTGCTGTACGGCTTCAGCGAGGCCCTGGTGCCGCGCCCGGCGGACTGGCACCCGCGCCACACCGTGACGGGGACCTGGTGGCCGCACCGGGACACCGACCGGCTCCCGGCCGTCCTGGAGGACTTCCTGGCCGCCGGCCCGCCACCGGCCTTCGTCGGCTTCGGCAGCATGCCCGCCGGCGACCGCGAGCGGCTGAGCGCCCGCGTCGTGGACGCGCTGCGCCGCGCGGGCCTCCGCGGCGTCCTGCAGTCCGGCGGCGCGGGACTGGCCGCCGACGCGGACGACGTCCTGACGATCGGGGACGTGCCCCACGAGCTGCTGTTCCCGCGCGTGGCCGCCGTCGTCCACCACGCGGGCGCGGGCACCACGGCCGCCACACTGCGCGCGGGCGTCCCGTCCGTCCCGGTTCCGGTCATGGCGGACCAGCCCTTCTGGGCCGCTCGCCTGGTCGCCCTGGGCGCCGCCCCGGCCGCCGTCCCCTTCCGGAGGCTCACGGCGGAGGGCCTGGCCGACGCGCTGGGCCGGGCGGTGACGGAACGGCCGTACGCGGACGCGGCCCGCCGGCTGGCGGACCGGGTCGCGCGGGAGGACGGCGCGGGCCGGGCGGCCGAGATCGTGGCGGCCCTGGAAGACCGCCCCTGACCTGCTGATACGGTCGCGAACCATGAACGACACGGTGTACGTGGGCAACGCGGGCAAGGACGCGGCCCTCGACCGGGGCTGGCTGCTCGGTCACTTCAAGGACGTCTCCGACCCCCGCCACAGCGAGGCGGTCGAGATCAAGTGGGGCGTCCACCCGCCCGGCGACGAGCGCGCCCGCTGGGTCACCGGCGAGGCCCGCACCGCCCTGCTGGTGCTCATCAGCGGCCGCTTCCGGGTCGAACTCCCGGGCCGCAGCGTGCTGCTGAGCGAGCAGGGCGACTACGTGGTGTGGGGCGAGGGGGTGGACCACTCCTGGCGCGCCGAGGAGGAGTCGGTGGTGCTGACGGTGCGGTGGCCGTCCGTGCCGGGGTACCGGGTGGAGGACGGGAGCGGTGAGGACGGGGTGTCCGAGGGCGCCTGAGGTCGGCTGAGGCCGGCCGAGGGTTCGGGGGCGGCGGGCGCTCCGCGTCACGTCCGTACCCTTGCCTTCCGGCGTCACGCCCGCCGCGGAACGCCCTCGTGTCACGCCCGTCCCCGGCCCCCCGCCCCGCGCCGCAGGCGGGCGCGGACCGCCCGTTGGGCGACCGGGCCCAGGCCCTCCAGTACGGCCACCAGCCCGGAGAGCTGGTCCAGCGCGTCCAGCGCGCGCAGGGCGCCGTCGGCGTCCACGCCCTCGTACAGTTCCAGGCCGACGAAGGCGGACGCGACCGCGTACCCCGCGCTACCCCCGGCGCTCCAGCCGCACCACCGGGATCGCCCGTCCCGCCCGTTCCCGGAACGCGGCGAACTTCGGCTCGGCCGCGGTCTGCCGCCGCCACAGCTCCTCGTACTCCGCCGGGTCCGTCACCTCCACCGCCCGCGCGGGGAAGGCGTCGCCGCCCAGCTCGACGCGGAGCGACTCCGGGTGGGCGCGGAGGTTGTGGTACCAGGCGGGGGCCACCGGCGCGCCGCCGTTGAGGGCGAAGACGTGCGGGCGGCCGTCGGCGTCCGGCAGGTACACCAGGGGCGTGGTGCGGAGTTCGCCGCTGCGGGCGCCCCGGGTGGTGAGCAGGAGCAGCGGCGTGCCGGCGAACTCGCCGCCCACCGCGCCCCCGTTGGCGCGGAACTCCTCGATCACCCGCAGGTTGAAGGGGTTGGCGTTCATGACGCGGCCGGGGTCGTGGCCCGGTCGATGCGGGTGTACTGCTCGGCGGTGAGGCGCAGGTCCAGCGCCTCCCGGTTCTCCGCCAGGTGCTCGGGGGACGAGGTGCCGGGGATCGGGATCACCGTCGGCGAGCGGTGCAGCATCCACGCCAGGGCCGTCTGCGCCGGGGTCGCCCCGAGCTCCCGCGCCACGGCCGCCACCACCGTCACCGGGCCGTCCGGCCCGGCGTGGTCGCCCATCGCGAGGGGCCAGAAGGGCAGGAACGCGATCCCGTGCGCGGCCGCGTGGTCGACGACGGGGTCGTGGCCGCGCTCGCCGAGGTTGTAGACGTTCTGGACGGTCCGGACGGGGACGATGCCGGACGCCTCCCGTATCTGCTCGACGGTCACCTCCGACAGCCCGATGTGCCGGACCTTCCCCTCGTCCTGGAGCAGCTTCAGGGCGCCGACCTGGTCGGCCAGCGGGTACGCGGGGTCGATCCGGTGCAGCTGGAGCAGGTCGATGCGGTCGGTGCCGAGCCGGCGCAGGCTCAGTTCGGCCTGTTGCCGCAGGTAGGCGGGGTGGCCGTGGGTGACCCACTCGGTCGGGGAGGGCCGGACCACGCCCACCTTGGTGGCGATTACGACCTCGCCCGCGAACGGGCGGAGCGCCTCGGCGACCACCTTCTCGTTCTCGCCCAGCGCGTACGCGTCCGCCGTGTCGAAGAAGCGGATCCCCAGCTCGACGGCGCGCCGGAGCAGCGCGACGGTCTCCGCGCGGTCGGTGGGGGCCGTCCAGATCGGGGCCGTGAAGCCGCGCCGCTCGTCCGGGTGGCCGGCGAGGCGCATGGCGCCGTAGCCCATGCGCGGCACGACGAGATCGTCGCCGATGGTGTGAGTGAGGGGGTGGGTGGTGGCCGTGGTGTGCGCTGTGTTCTGCTGCATGCCGGAGAAGTTAGAAGCTCACACATGTGTGAGCTTCAAGCCGGAACCCGGCACTGTGAGGGGGATCACCGTCCATGAAGATCGGAGAACTGTCGGCGGCCACCGGGGTCAGCGTCCGCCTGCTGCGCTACTACGAGGAGCAGGAGCTGCTCACCCCCGTCCGCACGCCCGGCGGCCACCGCTCGTACGGTCCGGAGGCGCCGCTGGCGGTCCGCCGGATCCGGGCGCTGCTCGACGCGGGGCTGCCCACGCGCGTCATCCGCGAGGTGCTGCCCTGTGTGGAGGGGGACGGGCTGTTCGTGCACCCGTGCGTGAGCGACCGGCTCCGGGAGCAACTGCGCGGCATGGAGGAGCGCATCGCCGAGCTGGAGGAGAACCGGGCCGGGCTGGCGGCGATCCTCGCGGTCACCGAGGCCGCTGTCGGCTGAGGACGGCGGCCCCCGCCGCGTACCGCCCCGGAGCCACCCCCACGATCCGCTTGAAGTGCCGCGTCAGGTGCGACTGGTCGTAGAACCCGGCCGCCACCGCCGCCGTGTGCGGCGGCACCCCGTCCAGCAGCATCCGGCGCGCCCGGTCGACGCGGCGCGCGATGAGGTACTGGTGCGGGGCGATGCCGTACGCCCGGCTGAACGTCCGCACCAGGTGCGTCGGATGGGCGTGCAGCCGGGCCGCCGCCTCCCGCAGCGTCAGCCCCTCCACGACGCGGGCGTCGAGCAGTTGCCGCAGCCGGTCCGCGAGGACGGCCGCGTCCCGTCCGCCCGGCGCGGGCCGGGGCGCGGACCGCAGGTCCAGGTGGCGCACCAGCCGCTCGGCGACGAACGCCAGCCGGCTCTCCGCCTCCAGCTCCCCGCCGGGTTCGGCCAGGGCCGTGTGCAACCGGTGGACGCGGTCGCGCAGCAGGGGGTCGGCCAGCGTCGGCCGGTCCACCGCGGCGCCGATGTGCCGCTCGCCCAGCACGTCCGCGCCGAGGTACAGCACCCGCTTGCGGAAGCCGCCGGGCGTCGCCGGGGAGCCGCTGTGCGGTACGTGCGGGGGCAGCAGCGTCACCTGGTCGTGGAGTGCCCCGTGCTCATCGTGTTCGAGGTCGTAGCGGACCATGCCGGCGTCGACGATGAGCAGCGACCACGTGTCGTGGGTGTGCATCGGGTACGCGTGCTCGAAGAAGCGGGCGTGCAGCACCTCCGCGACGCCCCCGACGCCCGGGCGCCACGCCGTGAACCGTGAACGGCCCGTTCCCCCGGTGCTCGGCACGCGAGGAGCGTACAGAGAGGATCACCGGGAGACGAACGGATATACGGGCGGCGGGCCCGGTCGCCGCGGGTGCCGGGCGGGTGCCGGGCGGGTGCCGGGACGGGTTTCGCGGCGAGTGCCGGGGCGAGTGCCGGGGCGCCCCTTCCGTCGCGTTCGGCACCGGTGGCGGGCCCCACCCCCTGCGTCCGCTCCCGGCGGCACCCACAATGGAACCGACCACCGCGGGACGCCCGTGCGCAACGCGTCCGAAATCGTGTGGTGGGATGCTGATGTGCCCCCGGCCTGCCCCGCGGCCGGGAGCGGACGGCCTGACCAGCGAGGATTGGTAGCTATGGATAAGCAGCAGGAGTTCGTGCTCCGCACCCTCGAGGAGCGCGACATCCGCTTTGTGCGGCTGTGGTTCACCGATGTGCTCGGCTACCTGAAGTCGGTCGCCGTCGCCCCGGCGGAGCTTGAGCAGGCGTTCGACGAGGGCATCGGATTCGACGGCTCCGCGATCGAGGGATTCGCTCGTGTGTACGAATCCGACATGATCGCCAAGCCGGATCCGGGCACCTTCCAGATCCTCCCCTGGCGCGCCGAGGCCCCCGGCACCGCCCGGATGTTCTGCGACATCCTGATGCCGGACGGCTCCCCGTCGTACGCGGACCCCCGCTACGTCCTCAAGCGGATCCTCGCCAAGACCTCCGACCTCGGCTTCACCTTCTACACCCACCCCGAGATCGAGTTCTTCCTGCTCAAGGACAAGCCGGTGGACGGCACCCGCCCGGTGCCCGCCGACTCCTCCGGCTACTTCGACCACACCCCGCAGAACGTGGGCATGGACTTCCGCCGCCAGGCCATCACCATGCTCGAATCCATGGGCATCTCGGTCGAGTTCAGCCACCACGAGGGCGCCCCCGGCCAGCAGGAGATCGACCTGCGGTACGCCGACGCGCTCTCCACGGCCGACAACATCATGACCTTCCGCCTGGTGATGAAGCAGGTCGCGCTGGAGCAGGGCGTGCACGCCACCTTCATGCCGAAGCCGTTCTCCGAGTACCCCGGCTCGGGCATGCACACCCACCTCTCCCTCTTCGAGGGCGACCGCAACGCCTTCCACGAGTCCGGCGCCGAGTACCAGCTCTCCAAGGTCGGCCGCTCCTTCATCGCCGGCCTCCTCCGGCACGCGGCCGAGACCTCCGCCGTCACCAACCAGTGGGTCAACTCCTACAAGCGCATCTGGGGCGGCTCGAAGCGCACCGCCGGCGCGGGCGGCGAGGCCCCGTCCTACATCTGCTGGGGCCACAACAACCGCTCCGCCCTCATCCGCGTCCCCATGTACAAGCCCGGCAAGACCGGCTCGACGCGCGTCGAGGTCCGCTCCATCGACTCCGGCGCCAACCCGTACCTGACGTACGCGGTCCTGCTGGCCGCCGGCCTCAAGGGCATCGAGCAGGGCTACGAACTTCCCGCCGGCGCCGACGACGACGTCTGGGCCCTCTCCGACGCGGAGCGGCGCGCGATGGGCATCGAGCCCCTCCCGCAGAACCTCGGTGAGGCCATCGAGCTGATGGAGCGCAGCGAACTGGTCGCGGAGACGCTGGGTGAGCACGTCTTCGACTTCTTCCTGCGCAACAAGAAGCAGGAGTGGGAGGAGTACCGGTCGGAGGTCACGGCGTTCGAGCTCCGGAAGATGCTGCCGGTGCTTTAGCCCGGCGGGGCGGGCGGGGTTTTCCGCGTTTTGGTTGTGGGCTCAGGTACTGCTGCCGGAATGTCCCCGCGTGTGCGGGGGCCGCTCTTGACCGCGCGCTCATACAGTTGGTCGAGGCGCTCCAGCTCCACCTGTCGTACGTCCTCGGCGGGCTCTTGGGCGATGGCCTTGACGGGCCGAGGCCGAGGCCGTAGCCGACGACCGCCGCACGGCCGTTGAAGAGGAGGAACCGTCCCTGCGGGCCGCCGGGAAGGCGGACACCGGCGGGGCGGTGCTCGCCCGCGGGATCATCGGAGCCGGAGAGGGAGAACCGGCTTGAACAAGCGCCGAAAGATCGGTAAGGCGTCAAGAGGTCCCGTCGGCAGTACCCGCCGGGGCCTCTTCTCTTCGTGATAACCGCAAAGGGCAGGGACCCTTCAGCCCACTGAGGCGCGCACGAGCAGCGTGCCCAGGGCCTCGTCGCCCGGCGGCGGGAGGATTCGGGCGTCGACGTCGTCGAAGCCGTGGCGCTTCAGCAGGTCAGCCCACATATGGGGGGCGTACTGCCAGCGCAGGACGGTCAGTTCGCGCTCGCGTCCTTCCAGCCACTTGCCGCGCATCTGCTGGGGCCCGTACACATCGGGGGTGGGCTCGGCGTGGCTGAAGACGAAGACACCGCCGGCGGTGAGCCGCTTGGCGACCAGCGGCAGGAGCCGGTCGGGGTCGGTGAACCAGACCGCGCCCCACATGGAGTAGATCGCGTCGTACTCGGTGGCCTCGGTGATCAGGAAGTGGCACACGTCGGCGTGGACGAAGGTGACGCCAGGCTCGTCCGCCCACCAGCGTCGGGCCCGTTCGATCTGGTGGGCGGAGAAGTCCACGGCGGTCACCTGGGCGCTGCGGCGGGCGAGGTAGACAGCGTCGGTGCCTTCTCCCGGCCCGAGTTCCAGGACGGTGCGGGGCGTGCCGAGGAGTTCGGGGCCGGGCCCGTGACCGGGGAACTGCGTCCATTCGAACGGGCCGACGGGCGGGGCCGGCTGGTCGCCCTCGCCGCGGTGGGGCTTGTAGAGGTCCCAGTATTCGGCGGGGGTGAGGGGCGGGCGGGGCATGGGGCTCCTCGCGGGAACGGCGGGCCACGTGAGTTCGCCACCGTACCGGCGCCGCCCCGCCGCCGAGGCGTGTTCGCCGAACTCCGCCCGCTCGGCCCACGAAGGGGCCAGGGGACGCTCGCGGCGCCCCCGGGCCTGACCGTTCCGCTCCGCTCAGTGGCAGCTGGTGCCCGGGGCGCACGGCCCGCACTTGGCGTAGTCCGCCTCCCAGAGCTTCCAGTCCACCTCGAACCCGTTCTCGGCGATGATCTTCGCGGTGCGTTCGACCGACCCGTCGTACTTGAACGCGATCTCGGGGATGTGCTCCAGGAACCGGCCCTGGAAGTGCTCGTGGCAGAACTCGCGGTAATTGCGGGTGTCCAGGATGAAGGTGTGAACGGCGATGTCCACGGTCCGGCCGCAGCACATCTCCAGCTTCTGCCCCCACTTCTCCATCGCCGTGATCAGGTATGAGACGGCCGCGTGAAAGAGCCTGTTCGCGTACACCTCGTCGAAGGGGTAGTCCCGCATCAGCAGCTGGATCTCCCGCTCCCACACCTCGGGCTTGACGTAGTCCCGAGGATCACGGACCTTCGGCCTGGCCTCGACTGCCGT
Organism: Streptomyces mobaraensis NBRC 13819 = DSM 40847; assembly: GCF_017916255.1. Taxonomy (NCBI): domain Bacteria; kingdom Bacillati; phylum Actinomycetota; class Actinomycetes; order Kitasatosporales; family Streptomycetaceae; genus Streptomyces; species Streptomyces mobaraensis. Next base: position 2,164,477 of record NZ_CP072827.1, on the reverse strand, counting down.
TGCCATACTGTCCTCCCTGCTGCTCGGACCTGCCGCCCCGCGAGCCGGGGGCGTGCCCCCAGTACACCGCCGGCCGCGGGCCCGTGGTGATCGATTGCCGCTGGTCGCACACGGTGTGCAGATGCTGCACGCGCTCTCGACGGCCGCCGGGCCCGCACGTACGGTTGGCGCGCCGGTCCTGCGCCCGCTGGAGGTGTGGTGAACACCGATGCGCTGTGGAGAACCCCCGAAGCCGTCGCCCTGATCGGCCACCGCCGAGCCGGCGCGCTCATCCGGCTCGGACGGGTCCATCTCGGGTGGCGGCAAGCCGACCTCGGCCGCCGGGTGGGCTGCTCGGCCTCCACGGTCTCCCGCCTGGAACGCAGCGGCACCCCCGACATCGGGCTGCTGCGGCGCGCCGCCCGCGAGGTGGGGTTACCGACAGATGTTCTGGCCGCGACCGTCGGCCTCGGGCCGGGGGCGCCCACTACAGTGGCGCCGTCCGGTCAGCGTCATGCCGAGGAGGACCCGTTGCGCCGCCGCTCACTGCTCGCCGCTGCCGGAACCGCCGTCCCCCTCCAGCTCCTGGCCGGCATCGACGAGGCGCTCGCCGCTCCACCCGAACCGCACAGCCCTCCGGCCTCCGTCGCCCCGCGCCTGGCCCGCGCCCACGGCCTGTTCGACGCCGGCCGCCACGCCCAGCTCCTCGAAGCACTGCCCGCGCTCCTGGCCGACGCCCGCGCCGCAACCGCCGCCCGCACGGAGGCCACGTACGCGACCCTGTCGTCCTGCTACTCGCTGGCCTCGCGCGTGCTGACGAAGATCGGCCACTACGAGCGATCCCGGATCACCGCCGACCGGGCCATCACCTACGCGGACCTCTCCGGCGACCCGATCGCCACCGCCGCCGCGTCCCGCGAGCTGAGCATCGTCCTGCGGCACCAAGGCCGGCCGGACGCCGCCCAGCGCCTCGTGGACAGTGCCTTGGCCGCCGTCGAGCGGACCGGCCTGTCCACCCGGGCGCAGAGCATGGCGTACGCGCAGATGCTGTGCACCACCTCGTACACCGCCGCTCGGGCCGGTCACCGCGACCAGGCCCTCGCCCTGATCTCCGAAGCCTCGCGCGCGGCCCGCCGCCTGCCGCACATCCCGCCGACGGGAGCCGCCTTCTCCATCAGCCCGGCCGCCGTCACCCTCTATGAAGTCGGCGTCCACTGGGCCCTCGGGGACGCCGGCGCAGCCCTCCACGTCGGCCGTGAGCTGCGCCCGGGGCAGTTCCCGACGGCCGAGCGGAGGGCCCGCATGCACACCGACCTGGCCCGCGCCTGGTGGCAGTGGGGCAAGCCCCAGCAGACCGCCGACGCCCTGCTGGAGGCCCTGCGTACTTCCCCGGCCGAGGTTACGGACCGGCCGGCGATCCGCCGCGTCGCTGTTGATCTGGTCAACCGGCACCCCCACACGGCTGGGTGGCGGGAACTTGCTGCGGGCATCGGGCTGCCCGCCCGGTAGCGCTCACTGTGTCGTTCGAAGCCACGGTCTTGCTGTCGAACGAGAACGTCGCGCCATGGGCATCGAATCCCTGCCCCAGAACCTCGGCGAGGCGATCGAGCTGATGGAGCGGAGCGAACTGGTCGCGGAGACGCTGGGCGAGCACGTCTTCGACTTCTTCCTGCGCAACAAGAAGCAGGAGTGGGAGGAGTACCGGTCGGAGGTCACGGCGTTCGAGCCGAGGAAGATGCTGCCGGTTCTTTAGGTCGGGGGGCGGGCGGGGGTTCTCGCCTCAAGGGGTGTGGCGGGGCTCGCGGTTGGTAGCTGCGGGCCCAGGTAGTGGTGCCGGGGGTGTCGCTGCGCGCTGTGGGCCCCACGTTGGCCCGCGAAGTCACCGCCCGGCGCGGACTATCCCCGCGTGCGCGGGGACCACACTTCGTGACCTGCATCGTTCCTGTGGAGCGACGGCGTTTTCCTTCACTTCCTCATCGCCGCTCTATCCTCTCCGGAAGACCCGAGGGTCATGTTTCCCCCAGTACCTTCTCGACAAAGACCAGGGACTCCTGCGGTCCGAGCGCCTGCGCCCGGGCGGCTCGGTAGCGCAGGTCCAGGACTTGGAGCTCCTTCGCGTCGGTGACCACGCGGCTGAAGAGTTGCACCCCGTACAGTCCCACCATCGTGCCGTTCGTGAGCTTCAGCAGTCTGAACGGCCCGTCGAGGCCGCAGTTCTCCTCGCTGCGCAGGGGCAGGACTTGGAGCTCCACGTTCGGCCGTCGGCCGATCTCCAGCAGGTGGCGGAGCTGCTGCCGCATGGCCGTTCCGCCCCCGATGGTGCGGCGCAGCGTCGCCTCGCACAGCACGAAGCTGAAGGAGGGGTGTCGCGCCGAAGCCGTGACGGTCTTCTGCCGAGCCATCCGCGCGGCCACGCGCCGTTCGATCTCGTCCTGGGCGAACGGCGGGCGGCGGTTGGTGTACACCGCCCGTGCGTAAGCCTCCGTCTGGAGGAGTCCGTCGATGACGGAGTTGTCGTACGCCCACAGCTCGACGGCGTCCCGCTCCAGCTTCGCGATGTCCCGGACCTTTTTCAGGTAGCGCGCCTCCGTCAGGTCCTCCCGCATGGCGGCGAGCTTCCCGCCCGCCCCCAGCAACTCGTCCGCCTTCTCCAGGAAGCGCGGCTGGGGGACGCGCTCGCCCCGCTCCACCTTGTAGATCAGTTCCCTGCCGTAGCCGAGGGCCGCCGCCAGTGCCGCCGCGTCCATTCCCGCCGCCTCCCGCCACAGCTTCAGCTGCCGTCCCACCGCGGCGACCAGCACCACGGACTCGTCGTCGGGGTCGAGCTCCCACCCGTTCTCGTCACTCATTCGCGCCACCTCCACGTACCGGCCACCGGCGTCCCCGCGGTGCTGGTCGGCAGCGTGGCAGGCACGGCGACGGCCCGGGGCGGGAACCGGGGTTTCGGCCCCGATCGGGGGTGGGTGCCGCCTCTCACCCCGGCGCCGCTGTCGATACGCTGGAGATCGGGCCTTGACCGGGCATGGTCAGCTGGAGGCGATGGGGCGATGGGATGACAGTGCCGGACGGGCGGCCCGAGAGCCGGCGCGGTAGCACGTACACCAGGCTCGTGCGGAGCGGGTTCGTCGATCCGGCCGCCGCCGAGCGGCTGCTCGACGACGCCGACGGGCTGGCGGCGCTGCGCGACGATCCCGTGTTCCTGGACGCGCTGGGCGCGACCGCCGACCCCGATCTCGCGCTGCTCGGCCTCGTCCGGCTGGCCGAGGCGCTGGAGGCGAAGCGCGGGGCGGCCGAACGGCAGGAGCTGCTGGACACCGTCGTCAGCGCGAAACCCCTGCGCGACCGGCTGCTGGGCGTGCTCGGCGCGTCCGAGGCGCTCGCCGATCACCTCGCCCGGCACCCGGGCGACTGGCACGCGCTCGTCACGTTCGAGCGGGCCGATCTCCATCCCGGAACGGCCGAGTTCGAGCGCGCCCTCGCCGAGGGGGCCGCGGCCGGCCGGGAGGCCGGACTCGTGCCGTCCGACGCGCTGCGCGCCGCCTACCGGCGCTGCCTGCTCACCGTCGCCGCCCGGGACGTCACCGGCACCACCGACGTCGCCGAGACCGCCGCCGAACTCGCCGACCTGGCCACCGCCACCCTCCGCGCCGCCCTCGCCATCGCCACCGACGAGCACCCCGACGACGCGGCGGCCTGCCGGCTCGCCGTCATCGGCATGGGCAAGTGCGGCGGCCACGAACTCAACTACGTGTCGGACGTGGACGTCGTCTTCGTCGCCGAACCGCGCGGCGACACCCCGGAGGGGACCGCGCTCCGGGCCGCCACCCGGCTCGCCTCCCGCATGATGCGGGTCTGCTCGGACATCACCCCCGAGGGCACCATCTGGCCCGTCGACGCCAACCTCCGCCCCGAGGGCCGCAACGGGCCCCTGGTGCGCACGCTCAGCAGCCACCTCGCGTACTACCAGCGGTGGGCGAAGACCTGGGAGTTCCAGGCGCTGCTCAAGGCCCGGCCGGTGGCCGGCGACCCCGGGCTCGGGCAGGAGTACGCGGACGCCGTGTCGCCGCTCGTCTGGCAGGCCGCCGAGCGCGAGAACTTCGTCCCCGACGTGCAGCAGATGCGCCGCCGCGTCGTCGCCTCCATCCCCGCCGACCGGCTCGACCGCGAGCTCAAACTCGGGCCCGGCGGGCTGCGGGACGTCGAGTTCGCCGTCCAGTTGCTCCAGCTCGTGCACGGCCGCAGCGACGCCACGCTGCGCAGCGGCGGCACCTTGGACGCGCTGGCCGCGCTCGCCGCCGGCGGGTACGTGGGACGGGCCGACGCCGCCGCGCTGGACGCCGCCTACCGCTTCCTGCGCGCCATGGAACACCGCATCCAGCTGCACCGGCTGCGGCGTACGCACCTCGTGCCCGAGAGCGAGGCCGAACAGCGGCGGCTGGGACGGTCGCTGGGTTTCCGGACGGAACCCGTCGCCGAACTGGGCAAGGAGTGGCGGCGGCACGCCCGCGAGGTGCGCCGGTTGCACGAGAAGCTGTTCTACCGGCCGCTGCTGGACGCCGTCGCCCAGCTCGAACCGGGCGAGATCCGGCTCAGTCCGAAGGCCGCCGGGCAGCGCCTGGGCGCGCTGGGGTACGCGGACCCCGCCGCCGCGCTCCGCCATCTGGAGGCGCTTGCCTCGGGAGTGACCCGGAAGGCGGCGATCCAGCGTACGCTGCTGCCCGTGCTGCTGGGCTGGTTCGCGGACTCCTCCGACCCCGACGCGGGACTGCTCAACTTCCACAAGGTCTCCGACGCGTTGGGCAAGACACCCTGGTACCTGCGGCTGCTGCGCGACGAGGGCGCCGCCGCGGAGAACCTCGCCCGCGTCCTGTCCGCCGGGCGGCTCGCCCCCGACCTGCTGCTGCGCGCCCCCGAGGCGGTCGCCCTGCTCGGCGCCCCGGAAGGGCTGCGACCGCGCGACCGCGAGGCGCTGGAGCAGGAGACGCTGGCGGCCGTCGGCCGGGCCGAGGACGCGGAGAAGGCGATCGTCGCGGTGCGGGGGGTGCGGCGGCGGGAGCTGTTCCGTACCGCCGCGGCCGACATCGTGGGCGCCTACGGACGCCCGGGCGCGCCCGCGCCGGAAAACGGGTCGCGCGACCACGGCGCCCGCTGCGACCTCGTCGGCCGGGCCGTCTCCGACCTGAACGCCGCCGCGTTGGCGGGGGCCCTGCGCGCCGCCGTCCGCGCGGAGTGGGGCGACACCCTGCCCACGCGGTTCGCCGTCATCGGCATGGGCCGCTTCGGGGGGCGCGAGCAGGGGTACGGGTCCGACGCGGACGTCCTGCTCGTGCACGAGCCCCGGGAGGGCGTCGGCGACGAAGAGGCCGCCAAGGCCGCCTTCGCCGTCGCGAACGAGATGCGGCGGCTGCTGCAACTGCCGACGACGGACCCGCCGTTGCTGATCGACGCGGATCTGCGGCCGGAGGGGAAGTCGGGGCCGCTGGTGCGCAGTCTCGCTTCCTACGCGGCGTACTACCGGCGGTGGTCGCTGGTCTGGGAGAGCCAGGCGCTGCTGCGGGCGGAGCCGGTCGCCGGTGACGCGGACCTCGGGCGGCGGTTCGTCGAGATGATCGATCCTTTGCGGTATCCGGCGGAAGGGCTGTCCGAGGACGCCGTCCGGGAGATCCGGCGGCTCAAGGCGCGGATGGAGACGGAGCGGCTGCCCCGGGGAGCCGATCGGACCACCCACACCAAGCTGGGGCGTGGGGGGCTTTCCGATGTGGAGTGGACCGTCCAGCTGTTGCAGATGCGGCATGGGCATGCGGAGCCGCGGCTGCGGACGACGCGTACCCGGGAGGCGCTGTCGGCCGCCCACGCCGCGGGCTTCCTGGACGCCGACGAGGCGCGGATCCTCGACGAGGCGTGGGTGCTCGCGACGTGTGTGCGGAATGCGGTGATGTTGGTGCGGGGGAGGCCCGGGGATACGTTTCCGGGTGATCCTCGGGAGTTGGCGGCGGTGGGGCGGTATCTGGGGTACGAGCCGGGGCACGTCGGGGACATGCTTGACGATTACCGGCGGGTTACTCGGCGGGCTCGGGCCGTGGTCGAGGAGCGGTTTTACGGGGGGTAGGGGGGTGTGCCCCGGTCCCGCCCCTTCGCCGATTCCTGGGGCTGCGCCCCAGACCCCCTGATCGCGGCTTCGCCGCTCGTCCTCAAGCGCCGGACGGGCTGAGTGGTGCGCCCGGGGGCGCTATCCAGCCCGTCCGGCGTTTGAGGACAACCGCGCGGAGCGCGGTTTCCGGGGTGCGGGGGCTTGCCCCGTAAGGGGCACCCTCACCGCGAAGCCGAAGCCACCTGCCGCGCCAGCCGGTACGGGAACGCCCGGTACCACGAGTACGACACCGCGAACCCGAAGGCGAGGCACAGCAGCCCCCCGACCGCGTCCAGCCAGAAGTGGTTGGCCGTCGACACGATGACGGCGAGCGTCGCCACCGGGTACAGGGCGCCGAGGATCCGCACCCACATCCACCGGGCCAGCAGCGCGATGGTGACGCCGCACCACAGGGACCACCCGATGTGCATGGACGGCATCGCCGCGTACTGGTTGGAGACGTCGGCGAGGTTGCCGGAGGCCATGGATCCCCAGGTGTGGTGGACGAGGACGGTGTCGACGAAGCCGGGGCCGCCGTCCATGAGCCGTGGGGGTGCGAGGGGATACAGGTAGTAGCCGAGGAGGGCGACGGCGGTGGTGGCGAAGAGGGCGAGGCGGGCGGCGCCGTAGCGGCCGGGGTGCCGGCGGTAGAGCCAGACGAGCACGCCGATGGTGAGCACGAAGTGCAGGGTGGCGTAGTAGTAGTTCATGCCGACGATGAGCCACGTCACCGAGTTCACGGCCTTGTTGACGGTGTGCTCCACGGCGATGTGGAGGGTCTGCTCGGTGGACCAGACCCAGTCGGCGTTGCGCTGCGCGTCGGCCCGCTGTTCCGGAACGGCGTTGCGGACCAGGGAGTAGGTCCAGTAGCCGATGGCGATGAGCAGCACCTCGAACCACAGCCGCGGGCGGCGCGGCGTGCGCGGCCCGCGCCGCGACGGCCGGTCCGCGGGCGGCCTGTCCCCGCTTTCCCCGTTGGGCGGCGGGGGAGCCGTGCGGCCTTCCAGGGTCCTTGCTGTCGCTTCACCCATAGGCCCACAGTGTGCCAGAGTCCGCAGGAGCGCAGATCGACCTCAAGTCGGGTTTGGCGCGCTTTCGGCCGGGCGCGCGGACGTCGTACGGGCGCCCGGGACGGCGGTGCCCGGGACGGCGGTGTCCGCGGCGGTGGTGCCCGCGACGGTGGTGCCCGGGGCGCCGCTCCGCGCGGCCGGAGCCGAGCCCGTCGAGCCGCGGACGACCAGCTCCGGCAGGAACACGAACTCGCTGTGCGGCGCGGGCGTCCCGCCGATCTCCTCCAGCAGGGCCCGCACCGCCGCCTGGCCCATGGGCCGGACGGGCTGGCGGATCGTGGTCAGCGGCGGGTCGGTGAAGGCGATCAGCGGGGAGTCGTCGAAACCGACGACGGAGACGTCGCGGGGGACGTCCAGGCCCGCCCTGCGGACCGCGCGGACCGCGCCCAGCGCCATCATGTCGCTGGCGCACACCACGGCCGTACAGCCGCGTTCGAGGAGCGCGGCGGCGGCCGCCTGGCCACCCTCCAGGGTGAACAGGGAGTGCTCGATCAGTTCCGCGGCGTCGCCGGCGGCCAGGCCGAGCTGGTCCTCCACGCTCCGCAGGAACCCCTCGATCTTCCGTTGGACCGGCACGTACCGGCGCGGGCCGAGGGCCAGGCCGATCCTGCGGTGGCCCAGCTCCGCCAAATGGGTGACGGCGAGCCGCATCGCGGCCCGGTCGTCGGGGGACACGAACGGCGCCCTCACCTGCGCCGAGAAACCGTTGATCAGCACGAACGGGACGCCTTGCGCCCGCAGCCGCTCGTAGCGCTGCATGTCGGCGGAGGTGTCGGCGTGCAGGCCGGAGACGAAGATGATCCCGGCGACCCCGCGTTCCACCAGCATCTCGGTCAGCTCGTCCTCGGTGGAGCCGCCGGGGGTCTGGGTGGCCAGTACGGGCGTGTAGCCCTGACGCGTCAGGGCCTGCCCTATCACCTGGGCGAAGGCCGGGAAGATGGGGTTCTCCAGCTCGGGGGTGATCAGCCCGACCAGGCCGGCGCTGCGCTGCCGCAGCCGCACCGGCCGTTCGTAGCCGAGCACGTCGAGCGCGGCCAGCACGGACTGGCGGGTGGAGGCGGCCACCCCCGGCTTGCCGTTGAGGACGCGGCTGACGGTTGCTTCGCTGACACCCGCCTGGGCTGCGATATCGGCCAGCCGTGCGGTCACGGGAGGTGACTGTACCGGTCGCGTCCCGGACTTCCCACCGGCGGCCGTTCCCGGCCTCCCGCCGGACGCGGTCCGGGGCTTACCGCCGGCTGCCGTCCCGCGCTTTCCGCCGGCCGCCGCCGTCCCGCGCTTTCCACCGGACGCCATCTCAGACTTCCCACCAGACGCAGGTTTCCGCGGGCAGCCGGGCGGCTCCGCCGTGGAACTCCAGGGCCGCGGTGGCGAGCACCGGACGCCCCGGAACTGTCAGTTCCACTTCTTCCGGGAGGGTGTTGAGGGTGCAGACGAACCCCGGCCGGGAGAACGCCAGCACGCCCTCCGGCGCCGCCAGCCACGTCATCTCCCCGGCGCCGAGCCCGGGCAGGGCGCGCCGCAGGGCGAGCGCGGAGCGGTAGAGCTCCAGCGTCGAGCGGGGGTCGCCGGACTGCGCCTCCACCGACAGCGTCCGCCACTCCGCGGGCTGCGGCAGCCAGCTGCCCTCCGCCCCGGAGCCCGGCCCGAAGCCGTACGGGGCCTCCTCGCCCGACCACGGGAGCGGTACCCGGCAGCCGTCACGGGTGCCGTCCTGGCCGTCCCCCCGGAAGAACGCCGGGTCCTGGCGTACCTCGTCCGGCAGGTCCACGACCTCCGGCAGCCCGAGTTCCTCGCCCTGGTAGACGTAGGCGGATCCCGGCAGCGCCAGCATCAGCAGCGCGGCGGCGCGGGCCCGGCGGGTCCCCCGCTCGCCGCCGCCGTAGCGGGTGGCGTGCCGCACCACGTCGTGGTTGGAGAGGACCCAGGTGGTGGGCGCGCCGACGGAGTGGGTGGCGGCGAGTGACGCGTCGATCACCTCGCGCATCGGCGCCGCGCCCCAGGCGCACGTCAGGAACTGGAAGTTGAACGCCTGGTGCAGCTCGTCCGGGCGGACGTACAGGGCCAGCCGCTCGGAGGTCGGCGCCCATGCCTCCGCCACGCCGATCCGGTTGCCGGGGTAGGAGTCCAGCAGCCGGCGCCAGGAGCGGTGGATCTCGTGGACGCCGTCCTGGTCGAAGAACGGCAGTACCTGGGCACCGATGAGTTTGGCCTGTTCTTTTCGCCCGATGTCGGGCAGGCCGGGTGCCTTGACCATGCCGTGCGCCACGTCGATGCGGAAGCCGTCCACGCCGAGGTCCAGCCAGAAGCGGAGCACGGACTCGAACTCCGCGCGCACCTCGGGGTCGTCCCAGTCGAGGTCCGGCTGCTCGGGGGCGAACAGGTGGAGGTACCACTCGCCGGGCGTGCCGTCGGGGTTCGCGGTGCGGGTCCAGGCCGGGCCGCCGAACACGGACTCCCAGTCGTTCGGCGGCAGCTCGCCGTTCGTTCCCCGGCCGGGACGGAAGTGGTAGCGCGCCCGCGCCCGGCTCCCCGGCCCGGCCGCCAGCGCCTCCCGGAACCAGGCGTGCCGGTCGGAGGTGTGGTTGGGCACGATGTCCACGATGACGCGCAGGCCGAGGCGGTGCGCTTCGCGGACGAGGTCGTCCGCGTCCTGGAGGTCGCCGAACAGCGGGTCGACCGCCCGGTAGTCCGCCACGTCGTACCCGCCGTCCGCCTGCGGCGACGCGTAGAACGGCGTCAGCCACACCGCGTCCACGCCCAGCTCCGCCAGGTACGGCAGCCGCTGCCTGGCTCCGCGCAGGTCGCCGATGCCGTCGCCGTCGCTGTCGGCGAAGGAGCGGACGTAGATCTGGTAGATGACGGCTTGGCGCCACCACTCGTCCGTGCCGGACGGGGTGGGGGGTGTGGTGGGGGTGGGTGCGAGGTTCTTCTGGGTCATGGAGGTCCTATCGGGTGGAGGGGAAGGTGGTGGTGGGGCGCCTGCGGCGGGCTGGTGCCCCGGACCCGCCCTTTCGCCGTTTCTTGCGCGGGCAAGCCCCCGCACCCCCGAAACCGCGCTCCGCGCGGTTGTCCTCAAACGCCGGACGGGCTGTATCAGCCCGTCCGGCGCTTGAGGACGAGCGGCGAAGCCGCGAAAAAGGGGGGTCTGGGGGCTTGCCCCCAGGAAACGGCGAAAGGGCGGGACCGGGGCACAACCCCCGCCCGAAGGGCTACCCCTTCGTACCGCCGGCCGTCAGCCCGGCGACCAAGTGCCGCTGGGCGAAGAAGAACGCCAGCCCCGCCGGCACGGTGATCAGCACGGCGGCAGCCGTCATCAGCCCCCACTCGGCCTTCTGCTGCCCCACGAACGTCTGAAGCCCCACCGCCAAGGTGTAGTGCTCCTCGCTGCTCATGAACTGACTGGCGAAGGCCACCTCACCCCAGGCGGTGATGAAGGAGTAGAAGCCGGTGACGGCCAGGCCGGGCCGGGCCAGCGGCAGGATGAGCCGCCAGAACGTACCGAAGGGGGTGAGCCCGTCGACCCGCCCGGCCTCGTCGATCTCGGCAGGTATGGAGTCGAAGTAGCCCTTGAGCATCCAGGCGCAGAACGGCACGGAGATCGAGCAGTAGGTGAGGATCAGCCCGCCGTAGGAGTCCAGCAGCTTCAACTGCCCGAGGATGTTGTAGAGCGGCACGATCAGCACCGCCATCGGGAACATCTGCACCACCAGGAACGTCCACATCAGCGGCCGGCTGCCCGGGAACCGCAGCCGCGACACCGCGTACCCGGCGGTCGCCGCGATCAGCACGCCGACGACGGTCGCCCCCAGCGCCACGATCACCGAATTCCCGAACCAGGTCAGGAACTTGGTCTCGTGGAAGATGTGGCTGTAGTTCCCGAACCCGAACCCCGAGAACCGGGTGGGCTCCTGCCAGCCGTCCCGCCCCCGCAGCGACACGAAGACGATGAAGAGGACGGGGAAGAGGGACACCAGCGAGGCCACGACCAGCGTCGCGTGCAGGGCGACGGACGCGCCCCGGGAGCGCTCCCCGCGCGCACGGGCCTTCCGGGTCATCGCGCCTCCTCCTGCCGGGCCAGCAGCCTGCGGTAGAACACGGCGAACACCAGCAGCAGCGAGAGGATGAGGATCCCGTACGTCGCCGAGCCCGCGTAGTCCCGGATGCCCTGGAAGGCCAGCCGGTAGGAGTACGTCACGAGGATCTCGCTCTCGGAGCTCGCGCCCTGCCCGATCAGCAGGTAGATGACCTGGAACATGTTGAACGTCCAGATGGTGCCCAGCAGGATCACCGTCCCGCTCACCGGCCGCAGCCCGGGCAGGGTCACGTGCCGGAACCGCTGCCAGGGCGAGGCGCCGTCCATCTCGGCCGCCTCGTGCAGCTCGGCCGGGATGGACTGCAGCCCGCCGAGGATCGCGACCATCATGAACGGCACGCCCAGCCACACGTTGACCGCGACGGCCGACATCTTCTGCAGCGTGCTGTCGCCGAGCCAGTCCACCGCGCCCACGCCCAGCTTCTCCAGCATCGCGTTGAGCACGCCGTACTTCTCGTTGAACATCAGCCGCCACGAGAAGGTGGCGACGAACGCCGGCACCGCCCACGGCAGGATCAGCAGCACCCGGTACAGCGCCCGGAAGCGCATCCTGCGGTTGAGCAGCAGGGCCAGCCCGAGGCCGATCGCGTAGTGCAGGAAGACGCAGGCGGCCGTCCAGACGACGGTCCAGCCGAGCCGGCCGTAGAAGTGGCCCTCCTGGCCGGAGAGCACCTTCCAGTAGTTGTCCAGCCCGACGAACTCGTACGTCGACGGGATGTGGTTGACGCCGATCGTCCGGCCCACGTTGGCCTCGTTGGCGTCGGTGAGCGACAGGTAGATGCCTCGGCCCAGCGGGTATCCGACGAGGACGGCGAGGACGACGACCACCGGCAGCACCATCGCCCAGGCGTACCAGTGGGTGTCGAAGGACCGGCGGGCGCGTGTCACCAGGCGGGGGCGCGCGGTCGTGGTCACGGCAGCGGTCACGGCATTACTCCTGGACCGCGTAGTCCTTGAGGAGGGCGGACTTCCACTCCTTGGCCGTGGCGTCCAGACCCGCCTGCGGCTCCTCCTTGAGCGTCAGGATCCGGGTGTAGTGCTGGAGCCAGACGGTGAACAGGTCGCCGCCCTGCGGGATCGGCGGGCGCGGGTGCGCCGTGGCCAGCGCCTCGTGGAAGGACTTGCGGACCGGGTCGGCCAGCACCTCCGGCGTGTAGGCCGACTTGCGCGTCGGCAGCAGCCCGATGGACTTCGAGATCTCCGTCTGGTGCTCGGCGTCCGTCATGAACCGCGTGAAGAGGTACGACGCGTCGAAGTTCCCCGAACCGGCGTAGACCACCAGGTTGTGTCCGCCCACCGGAGCCCCCGCCACCCCGGTCGACCCCGCCGGCACCGCCGCGATGCCCAGGTTGTCCTTGTTCTTGAACGCCTCGCCGCCGAACAGCTCCTTGGTCGCCCAGGGACCGTCGATCAGCATCGCCAGCTTGCCGTTCTTGAAGTCCGTCTTCAGCGCGTTGTACCCGTCGGTGCCCGCCGGCTTGGGCGCCGCGCCGGACTTCACCAGGTCGACGGCGGTCTCGATGCCCTTGCGGGACGCCGCGTCGGAGATGGTGATCTTCTTGGCCGCCGCGTCGACCATGTCGCTCTTCTCGCCGTAGAGGAACGGCAGCGAGTAGTAGCTGTCCGGGCTGAGACCGATGCCGTCCGCGCCCGCCTTCTCCTTGACCTTCTTGGCCGCGTCCTTGACCTCCTGCCAGGTGGCCGGCGGCTTGTCCACGCCCGCCTTCTTGAAGAGGTCCTTGTTGTAGAGCAGCCCGAGGGTGTCGGTGACCTGCGGGACGCCGTACGTCTTGCCCTCGTACGCCGCGTTCTTCAGCGGCCCTTCGAGGAAGTCGTCCGTCTTGTCCAGCGCCGGGGTGCCGGTGAGGTCCTTGAGGTAGCCGAGCTGCGCGAATCCCGGCGTCCAGCCGACGTCCGAACGGAGCACGTCCGGGGCGCCCTTGCCGGTGGACGCGGCCGTCTTGAACTTCTGCTGCGCCTGGTCGAACGGCACGTTGACGTAATCGACCTTGATCTTCGGGTACTTGGCCTCGAAGTCCTTCACCAGCTTCTTGAACGCGGGCGCCTCGTTGGTCGCGTCCGACGTGTCCCACCAGGTGACCGTCCCGCTCACACTGCCCGGATCCTTGGCCGCCTTGGACCCGTCGCTCCCCCCGCCACCGCCGTCGCCACCACAGGCGGTCGCGGTCAGGGCCAGCACACCGACGACGGCGGCGACCGATATGCCTCTTCGCATCCGGTTCTCCTCTTCACGAGGGCCGATCCTGGAGCGGGCGGCCCGAGCTGAGGAGGAAGCTAACAGGCTGCAATCTCTTGCGAAAGACCTTGCAAGGAGGGAAAGCGGGGATTTCCGCGCCGTCACCGGACCGTGTCCTGAGGGGTTGACCGGGGCGGGTGGGGCTCGTACGGTCTCGGGGCGCGGCCGGGTTGCCGCCTTCTTGCAACGCGCTTGCAGCCGCCTCGCAGCCCTCGCGCGCGTTCAGCCATCCGCCACCCGCCACCCCGGGAGCCGTCATGCCGCGCACCACCGCCCTCCGGCGCGCCCTGGCCGCCGCCCTCGCCCTGCTGGCCGGGGCCGTGGTCCCCGCGCCCGAGGCGCGGGCCGCCGCGCCGGGCGGACGGGACGTCACCGCCGTCCTGTTCCAGTGGCGGTACGACGACGTGGCCCGCGAGTGCGGCGCCGCCCTCGGTCCCGCCGGGTACGGCTACGTCCAGGTCTCACCGCCCCAGGAGCACATCCGGGGCCCGCAGTGGTGGACCTCGTACCAGCCCGTCGGCTACCGCATCGCCGGCCGGCTCGGCGACCGGGCCTCCTTCGCGCACATGGCGTCCGCCTGCCACCGGGCCGGGGTGAAGGTCGTCGTGGACGCGGTGCTCAACCACATGTCCGCCGGCTCCGGTACGGGTACCGGCGGCACGGCGTACACCAAGTACGACTACCCCGGTACGTACGGGGACCGCGACTTCCACCGCTGCCGTCGGCCCATCTCCGACTACACCAGCCGGGACGACGTCCAGAACTGCGAACTCGTCGGCCTCGCCGACCTGGACACCGGCAGCGAGACGGTCCGCGACCGGCTCGCCCGCCACCTCGACGACCTGCTCGCGCTCGGCGCGGACGGCTTCCGGATCGACGCCGCCAAGCACATCCCGGCCGCCGACCTCGCGGCCGTCAAGGCGCGGCTGCGCACACCGGACGTCTACTGGAAGCAGGAGACCATCTACGGCGCCGGGGAGGCCGTCCGGCCGGAGGAGTACCTCGGCACGGGCGACGTCCAGGAGTTCCGCTACGCCCGCGAGCTCAAGCGCGTCATGACGCCCGGCCAGGGGCACTTGGCCGAACTGCGGACCTTCGGCGAGGCACGCGGCTGGGTGCCCGGCGGCAAGGCGTCCGTCTTCGTCGACAACTGGGACACGGAACGCGACGGCAGCACCCTCAACCGCACCACGGGCCCCGCGTACGCGCTGGCCAACGTCGCCATGCTGGCCTGGCCGTACGGCTCGCCCGACGTCCACTCCGGATACGCCTTCACCGACCGCGACGCGGGGGCGCCGGGGGACGGGTGGACGTACGAGCACCGGCGGCGGGAGACGGCGGGGATGGTCGGGTTCCGGGCGGCGGTGCGGGGGGCTGGTGTGGTGCGGTGGTGGGACGACGGGGCGGACGCGGTCGCTTTCGGGCGGGGTGCGAAGGGGTTTGTGGTCATCAACCGTGGTCGCGGTGCCGTCGCCCGTACCTTCGCCACGGCGCTGCCGGCCGGTGATTACCGTGATGTCCTGAGCGGACGGCGGGTGCACGTGGGGCGGGACGGACGGTTTACGGCGTCCGTGGCGGCGGATACGGCGCTGGTGTTGCACGTGGGGGCGCGGCGGTGAGTGGGGTGCCCTGGATGGGCTGGCTGTTCAGCCCGTCCGGCGTTTGAGGACGAGCGGCGAAGCCGCGACAAGCGGGGTCTGGGGCGCAGCCCCAGGAAACGGCGAAGGGGCGGGACCGGGGCACCCACCCCCCACCCCCAACCGACCGCTTAGGATGCCCCCATGAACCCCCGGCCGCCCCGCAGAATGGACGTGGAACAGCGCCGCCGGCAACTGATCACCGTAGCCCTCGACCTGTTCAGCGAACGGCCCCCCGAGGATGTCTCCCTCGACGACATCGCCGCGGCGGCCGGCATCTCCCGCCCCCTCGTCTACCACTACTTCGCGGGCAAGCGGAGCCTCTACGAGGCGACCCTGCGCCGCG
This sequence comes from Streptomyces mobaraensis NBRC 13819 = DSM 40847, assembly GCF_017916255.1. Lineage (NCBI taxonomy): Bacteria > Bacillati > Actinomycetota > Actinomycetes > Kitasatosporales > Streptomycetaceae > Streptomyces > Streptomyces mobaraensis. Next base: position 2,148,962 of record NZ_CP072827.1, on the reverse strand, counting down.
CGGCGGACGACCTCACCGAGCTCCTCACGGCGTCAGAGCAACTCCCGCCGGGCGAGGGGCTGCTGGCCGTCGCCGGCCGGTTCCTCGACTTCGTCGAGGCGCATGGCGCCGGCCGTTTCACGCTGCTCCGCGCGCACCCGGACCTGATCGACGAGGTGCGTGACGCGGCGTACGGCCAACTGCTGGCGCACCTGGGCGTCGAGACGCCGGGCCCCCGCCTGGAGGTGGTCCTGCGGTCGTGGATCTCGGTCGCGGAGACGGCGGCCCGCTGGTGGCCGGACGGCCGCCGGATCCCGCGCGCGGAACTGGAGTCGCAGCTCGTGCACTCGTTCGTGGCGCTGACGGCGGTGGGCGCGGCGCACGACGACGGGATGGCGGCCGTCCTGCGGCGGATCGTGGCCGAGGAGCCGGCGGACGGCCCGTTCACCGAGGCGGCGACGGCACTGGCCGCCCTCTGAAGCGGTGCCGGTCGGGGAACCGGCCTCACTTCAACGCGGCCACCCGCTTCCCGTCCCGCGTCCGCCCGGCCAGCCGGGCGACCGCGCCCTGCCCGGCCGGGAGGGCGAGCAGCGGACCGGCCCCGGTGCCGCGCACCCCGCCCGTCGCGGTGATCGAGACGACGTCCGGGCTGCCCGCCGCCAGCGCGTACCGGTTCCCGCCGGGCGACTTCCACAACGCGCCCGCCAGGACGTGCGGTTGGCGGGCGCCGCAGGCCGGGGTGTCCTCGGCGCGGGCGACGACGGCCGCCTGGGCGCCGGGCCGGCCGCCGGGCGTCAGGAACCCGGCGACCGCGCGCCCGCCCGCCCCGCGCCAGGTCTCCGCGCGGGTGCACAGCCACTCCGCGACACCGGCCCCGCCGGGCAGCGGCTGCCGGGCGAACTCCCAGGCGTTGACGGACCGTACGCCCTGCGAGCGCAGGCTCGGCAGCAGGCAGGCGGTGTGCGCCCAGACGGCGCGCTCGGCGGCCCCGGCCGCCGTCCGGTCCGGCCCCGCGGCGCCGGAAGCGGGCGCCCCGCTCGTGAGCCGCGCGGGGACGAGCTCCCCGAGGTCCGTCGCCAGCCGGCCGCCCAGCTGGAGCACCGGCCAGGACCGGCAGTCGCCCGCCGCCGCAGGACCGGCCGTCGGGTCCGTCACCCCGTCCGCGCCCCGGTGCAGCGGCTGGGCGGCCCCGGCCGGGTCGAGGAGGTCGCGGACGGCCGCCGAGGAGACCCAAGGGGCCGTCAGGTAGCGGACGTTGCCGTCGGTGCGGCCGAGGACGACGGCCGTCGCCGCGTCCTCGTCCGCCGCGTCCGTCCGCGCGAAGTCCAGGGCGGCGGCCGTGGCGTCGCCGTTCCTCGGCTCGGCGTACCGGACGACGCGCAGGCCGTCGTAGAGCAGGACGACCACCGCCGAGTCCACCGCGCCCGCGTACAGCAGCTGCGGCGGGCCGGGTGCGGGACCGGCCGGGGTGCCGGGGGTGGCGGTCACCTGGACCGTGCTCCCCGGGCGGGCCCAGACGGACAGCGCCCGGCGGAGCAGCGCCTCGTCGTCCGTACGGTCGCCGCGGGCGGGCCAGGAGGCGAAGCCCGGGCGGTCGGCGCGGCGCCAGGCGTCGGCGGGGGCGCGCGTCAACCGCCCCGGGTCCAGGGCCTGTTCGGCGGCGGCGTTCCGGGCGTACGCCGGGGCCGCGGCGCCGTCGGGCCCCCAGCCGCCGCCCGGTACGGCGAGCAGCCCGCCGCAGACGACGGCCGCCGCGAGGGCCGCCGCCGCGGCGCGCAGGTGCTGGCGGCGGCGCATCAGGTCGGTGGGACGGGCCTGGAGCGAGCAGGCGTCGAACTCCGCCGACTCCAGCAGCGAACCGTCGCGGGACCCCGCCGGCACCCGGACCGCCGCCGCCTCGGCGAGGGCCGCGCCCGGCTCGGCCACCCCGGCCGCCGCCAGCAGCGCCCGGACCTCCCGGTCGGACGGCAGCTCCAGGGCGCGCAGCACGAACGCGGCCCGGGCGGGCGGCGAGAGGCGGCCGAGCGCCTGGTCCAGGGCCAGTTCGTCGGCGCCTCCCGAGCGGGGGAACAGGCGCAGGCCCCACACCTGCGGCAGCGGTGGCGGCAGCAGCCCGGGCCGCGGCGGCCACAGCCGGCCGCGCGGCCGGCCCGCCGCCAGCGCGCCGCGCACGACTCGCAGCCGGACGTAGGCGTAACCGGGGTCGTCGTTCCGCCGCTCCTCCGGTCCGCGCGGGCCCGGGACGGCGTCCGGGGCGCACTCGACGAGGCTCACCCGGTTGCGCGGCAGGGACCGCTGCACCAGCGCGTGCGCCGTGAGCACCCTCCGGTTGCGGCCGAGACCGGCGGGGAGTACGAGGTAGCCCAGCCGCACCAGACGGGGGTAGTGCTCGACGATCGCCGCCTCGGCCTGCTCGATGTCGAGGGGACTGAGGGGGTCGGGGGCGCTGGGGTGACCGGCGGGGGGCCGGGGGGCTGTCGCTTGCTGCTCCACGTCGGTAGAACGAGTGAATGGTGGGATGGTCACCTCACCCCGCCGAGCGACGGCGCACGGGTGCGCCACCCGGCCGGGGGAGGAGCGTCGGCGCCCCGCGACGGGCCCGAACACCCTCGGCGGCGACGCGCGCGCCTGCGCGGGGCGGCGCTTTCGGGGCGTGAGCGCCCCGGGGCCACCAGGTCTCAAGAGGCGCGCGCCCACACACTCGTACGCCCCGCGTGGCGGCGCGCCCGCCCGTCGCACGCGGCGCCCTGCGCGCGGAGTGCCCGGGCGGGGGCGCCAGGTCCCGACACACGCGCGCCTTCACGTCCATGCGCCGCGCGTGGCTCTCCGCCTCGCGCGCGTCCGCCCGCCCCGAGGGTCCGTCCGCCCCGTGCCCCGCGCGGTGCCGCGCCTACGCCGCAAGCACCCCGCGCCTACGCCGCAAGCACCCCGCGCCTACGCCGCAAGCACCCCGCGCCTACGCCACGTACCGTGCGCGGATCCGGTTCACGGCCGCGTCCGGGACGCCCAGGCCGATCCGTACGTAGCCCTCGACCGTCCCGTACAGCCGCCGTACCTCCTCCAGCGCCGCCGCCAGGTACGCCGGGCGGACGCCGAAGACGGCGGAGGCGATCTCGGGGTCGCCGCCGGCCTCGGCGAAGCGGTCCGTGATCGGGGCGAAGGCGGCCCGCACCGCGGGGGCGACCGCCAGGTACTCCTCCTCCGCGGTCTCCCGGGAGGCGCCGAGCAGCAGCAGGAGGACCGTCGCGGCCCAGCCGGTGCGGTCCTTGCCCGCCGTGCAGTGGAACAGCAGCGGCCCGCAGTCCGGTTCGGCGAGGGTGGTGAACAGCCGGCCGTAGGCGCGGCAGGCGGCCTCGGAGGTGACGAACGCGCGGTACGACTCGCACATCAGCTTCTCCGCCTTGCCGCCCCCGAGGCGTTCGTCCGCGGCGGCCGGGCTGCCGAGCACCGACTCGATGCGCGCGGGCATCGCGGCGCCGCCCGGGAGCGTCCCCTCGGCGAGGACGTCGGCGACGATCAGCCGGGCACCGCGCGGCAGCCGGTCCGGGTGCTCGCGGCGCTCGTTCTCGCTGCGGAGGTCGACCACCGTGCGGATGCCGAGCGCGGCGACGGCCGGGTCCGCGGCCGGGTCGTGCCGGTCGAGCTGGCCGGACCGCAGCAGCAGGCCGGGCCGGACGGCGGAGTTGCCCACGAGCGCGATGCCGCCGAGGTCGCGGAGGTTGATGATGGTCGAGGCGTCGAACTGCGGCATGCGCGCGTCTCCCTCTTGTCGGCCTTCGCACTGTCGCGGGCGTTTTTCCGCTTTCCACTTTTATTGTGGAGAACGGTAGCCGAGCCCGCGACGGCACCACCGTGCGAGGGTCGCGTCACGGGGGCGCGGGGAGGTGCGGGCGCCCTGCCGCGATGCGGCGGAAAAGCCGGACGCCCCCTCCCGGGCCGGACGCGCGTACTCCGTACGGCCTCGGGAGAGGGCGGACGCGGGGTGCGGGGCCGTACGATGCCCCGCACCCCGCGCGGTTGACGGCCGCGCCGCCCGGTGGGCTCAGAAGCTGAACGGGCCGGGCGTCTGCTTGGTGACCGCCTTGCAGGTGTTGTTGACACCCAGGATGGACAGTCTCGCCGAGACGTCGGGGCTGCCCGCCGCCGGGATGTACGAGTCGAGCTTGTCGCCCGCCTTGACCTGGGCCTTCAGCGGGCCGACGGTCACCTTGGTGTTGGCCGGGATGGCCGGGTTCGAGGTGCCGGAGAAGGTCACCGTGCTGCCGTCGGGGCGCTGCAGGGTGAGCGACGTGGAGGTGGAGTCGGCCGGGATGTCCACCGGGAAGAGGTGCTGGTCGTTGCTGAGGTAGAGGGAGCCGACGCCGTTCTCGGCGGACCCCTCCAGGCTGATGTTCAGCACGCCGAACTGGCCGCAGTCGTACTGCGCCGTGGCGGACTGCTTGACGGCGCACTCCTGGGCCGCGATGGCGGGAGCGGCGGCGCCCAGGCCGAGCAGGGCGGTGGAGGCGATGACGGCGGTTTTCATGGACAGTCGCATGACGGGTGCTCTCCTGATCCGTGAACGTCTGACCCCTGCCGGTCGGGCAGGGCGAAGGAGACCGACCTGGAGCCGGCGGCGCGTCCGGTGCGTGGGTGGGGGGATGGAAGGGCCGGACCGGGTTCAGGGTCACCGGCCGCCGGAGCGGCGGGACCGTGTGCGTGCCGTACGTGGCGTGCAGATCGGGTAACGGTCGGAAAAAGCGGAAGACTTCCTTCTTTATGAGTGGAAGTCCCTTGCTGCGCAGCGCCGTTGACGATAGCACCAGGATGCACACCGGCAACAGTGAGTTTCGGAAGCCTCAAAGGGCGCGCGGTGCGGGGATGCGCACGGCGTACGGGACGCGCGCCGGGTACGCGCAGGGTGGGCGCCCCCGCCGCACCACCACCCCGTATCGCCGCGCCCCGCCTCACCCCCGGTCCAGATACGCCAGCACCGCCAGCACCCGCCGGTTGTCGTCGTCGGAGGGGGCGAGCCCCAGCTTCCCGAAGATGTTGGAGGTGTGCTTGGCCACCGCCCGCTCGGTGATGACGAGCCGCTCCGCGATGGCCGTGTTCGACCGGCCCTCGGCCATCAGCTCGATCACCTCGCGCTCGCGCGGCGTCAGCCGGCCCATCGGCGCGTCCTGCGAACGCCGGGTCAGCAGCTGGGAGATGACCTGCGGGTCCATCGCCGTACCGCCACCGGCCACCCGCCGTACCGCGTCCACGAACTGCTCCGCGTCGAAGACCCGGTCCTTGAGCAGATAGCCGACCCCGCCGGTGCCGTCGGCCAGCAGCTCCTGCGCGTACAACTGCTCCACGTGCTGCGACAGCACCAGCACCGGCTGCCCGGGGACGGCCCTGCGCGCGGCCAGCGCGCACTGCAGGCCCTCGTCGGTGAACGACGGAGGCAGCCGGACGTCCACCACCGCCACGTCCGGTCGCAGCTCGGACAGCGCCCGGCTCAGGTCGGGGCCGCTCTCCACCGCGGCGACGACCTCGAAGTCGTACGCTTCCAGCAACCTCACCAGCCCGTCGCGCAGCAGGAAGAGGTCTTCGGCGATGACGACGCGCACAACGGCTCCACGGTGATGATCAGGCCCGTGCCCCCCGTGGGCCCGGTCGCACTATGGTCGCCCATCGGCGGCCCGCCCCGCTCCGGTCACGGATCCAGGGTGAAGTCCGCGTGGTCGAAGCCGGGGGCCACCACGCAGGAGACCAGCACCGGTTCGTCGCCGGCGGGCTCGGCCGACTGCCACACCCCGCCCGGGACCAGCGCCTGCGGCCACTGCCCGGCCTCGGCCACCGGCCCGAGGAGCCGTTCGGCGTCCCCCTCGTCGCCGGTGCCCTCCAGACGCATCCGCAGCGGGCCGCCGCGGTGCCACAGCCACAGCTCGTCGGAGCGCACCCGGTGCCGGCGGGAGCGCTCGCCCGGGTGCAGCAGGTAGAGGATCGCCGTCGCGAACGGCCGCGGCCCGGGATAGCCGTCGGGCACGGCGGCGCGGGAGGTCCGCCAGGTCTCGCGGAACCAGCCGCCCTCCTCGTGCGGGCGCAGTCCGTAGAGGGCCACCAGGGGCGAGGTCTCCGGCATGCGTCCACTGTGCCACCGCGCCGGCCCCGCCGCCGCCCGGCGATGCGACGGGCGGTACGGGCGGGGCGGGCGTTTCACGGATGGACGAATGAGGTGTCAGCCACCCCCGGGACCCCGGAGACGCCCCCTCAGCCGGCCGCCGCCGTCAGAGCGCACGGGATCTCGATCGTGACCAGCGTCGGCCCGCCCGGCGGGCTGCTGACCGCCAGCACCCCGTCGAACGCCCCGAGCCGCCGCTCGACCCCCAGCAGCCCGGTGCCGCCGGAGACGTCGGCACCCCCGTGGCCGTCGTCGCCGACGGCGGCCCGCAGCATCCCGTCGGCGTGGTACAGGTCGATCCGGATCATCCGGGCGCCGGAGTGCTTGACGGCGTTGGTGAGCAGCTCGCTCACCGCGAAGTACGCGGCCGACTCGATCGGTTCGGGCGCCCGGCCCGGCAGGTCCACCGCCGTCTCGACGGGCAGCGGCAGCCGCAGCGCCAAGGCCCGGACGGCGTCCCCGAGGCCGCGTTCGGCCAGCACCGGCGGGTGGATGCCGCGGACCAGGTCGCGCAGCTCGGTCAGGGCCTCGGCGGAGTCCGCGCGGGCGGCGGCGAGCAGCCGCTTGGCCTGCTCCGGGTCCTTCTCGATCAGCGCCTCGACGGTGCCCAGGCTCATGCCCATGGCGACCAGCCGCGCCTGCGCGCCGTCGTGCAGGTCCCGCTCGATGCGCCGGAGTTCGGCGGCGGAGCTGTCCACGGCGTCGTGCCGGGTCTCCGTCAGGTGCTCGATGCGCAGCGCCATCTCCCGCTGCGGCGTGGGCCGCAGGAGCGTGCGGGCCAGCCGGAAGTCGGCGCGCAGCAGGGCCGGGGCGAAGGCGACGCCGAGGACCGCGTACACCGCGCCCAGGGCGGCGGCCATATTGGCCGTGTTCTGGTCGCTGATGGGCAGGAAGGTGAACCACACGTTGCCGCCGGCCTCGACGATCGGCTTCCACACGCCGGCGGCCAGGACGAGGCCCCACGGCAGGTAGAGGACGAGCGCGGACGGCAGCACGGCGAGGAAGAAGCCGGCGACCATGTCGACCAGCAGCCACTGGATGTCGCGCCAGGTGGCCGGGTCGCGCAGCAGCGCCTGGGTGCGCTCGGCCTGCCCCACGAAGCCGCCGCGCGTGGGCAGCGGCTGGTACGGGCTGGGGATCCGGATGTCCGCCCACTCCAGGGCCCGCGCCCTGCGCCGGTCCGCGTAGGCCCGCAGGACCTTCATGGCGTGCGGGGTGGTGAGGACGCCGATCCCGACGGGGACCAGGCAGAGCGACGTCACCACGTAGGTGTAGACGAGGATCGACCCCACCAGCCCCGACCACGCGAGTCCCGTGGCCCTCGCGAGGGCGCTGAAAGCTCTGCTGATCCTCATGGGTTGTCCGTTCCCCCGTCGTTCCGTGATCCCGTCCGGGGCGGTCGTCCCCGGATCGGCCCCCAGTCTGCCGCTCCGACGGACGCCCGGTCACGGGGTGCAGGCGGCGGACCGGGGGTGTACCTGGCAACACCCTCTCACCTGGCCTTCCCTCCCGCCGACAGGGGTGCGGGACGGCTGGGGAGGCGCGGCTTCCGTTCCTAGCGTCGGGGACATGACGATCCCCACGAACCCCGGGCCGGCGCCCCGGGCCGTAACCGGCTCCCCGACGGCGTCCCGCCCCGCACCCCCGCCCGGCCCCGCCCCGCGCCTCAACACGGCCGCCAGGCTGGGGCTGTGGAGCGCCCGGCACCGCCGGACCGCCGTCCTCGGCTGGCTGCTGCTCGTCGTGCTGGCGTCCGTGCTCGGCGGCATGGCGGGCACGGCCGAGATGACCACCGCCGAACAGGGCGCCGGGGATTCCGCCCGGGCCGAGCGGATCCTCGCCGACGCGGGCATCGAGGAGCCCGCCGGCGAGACGGTCATGGTCTCCGGGCGGGCGCCGGGCGACTGGCGGGCCGCCGCCGACGGCCTCGGCCGGGCCCTCGACGCCACCGGCGTCACCACCGGCCGCAAGCCGCCGGTTCCGTCCGCCGACGGCCGTGCCGCCCTGATCCGGTTCGCCGTCAAGGGCGACCCGGCGACGGCCGGGGAGCGGGTGGGGCCCGTCACCGACGCGGTCGCGGCGGCCCGGAAGGCCCACCCCGGCCTGGTCTTCGACGAGTACGGCGAGGCCGTCGCCGGGAAGTGGCTCGACGACGTGCTCGGCGACGACTTCGCCACCGCCGAGTGGACGGCCGTCCCCCTCGCCCTCGGCATCCTGCTCGTCGTCTTCGGCGCGGTGGTCGCCGCCCTGCTGCCCGTCGGCCTCGCCGTCACCGCGTTCATCGCCGCCAACGGCCTGCTCGCCCTCGCCAGCCACGCCCTGCACGTGTCCCCGACGACCGGCTCCGTGATGCTGCTCATCGGCCTCGCCGTCGGCGTCGACTACTGCCTCTTCTACCTGCGGCGCGAACGCGACGAACGGGCCGCCGGACGCGACCCCGGGACCGCGCTGCGCATCGCCGCCGCCACCAGCGGCCGGGCCGTCCTCGTCTCCGGGCTCACCGTGATGGTCGCGATGGCCGGGATGTTCCTCTCCGGGCTGATGCTCTTCGAAGGGTTCGCGCTCGCCACCATCCTCGTGGTGTTCATCGCGATGGCCGGCTCCGTCACCGTCCTGCCCGCGCTGCTCTCCTGGCTGGGCGACCGGGTCGCCAAGGGCCGGCTGCCGCTGCCGCGCGGCCGGCGGGCCCGCCCGCGTCCCGCCGGGCGGATCTCCGGCGCGGTGCTCCGGCCCGTCCTCGGCCGCCCCGGGCTGATGGCCGTCGCGGCGACCGCCGTCCTCCTCGTCCTCGCCCTGCCCGCCCTCGGCATGCGGACCGAACAGCTCGGCCTGGACCGGCAGATGCCCTCCGACGCGCCGCTGCGCACCTCGTACGAGCGGATCACCGCCGCCTTCCCGGGCGGGCCCGCCCCCGCCAAGGTCGTGGTCCGGGCGGACGACGTCACCTCGCCCCGGTTCACCGCGGCCGTCGCGGAGTTCGGGCGGCGGGTGGCGGAGAGCGGACGGTTCGGGAAGGACGTCACCGTCACGCCGCACCCGCGGCAGCACGTGACCGAGATCCTGGTGCCGTTGGCGGGCTCCGGTGACGGCGGGGGTACGGACCGGGCCGCCCGGCGCGCCCTGGACACGCTCCGGGACGACCTGGTGCCGCGCACCCTGGAGCCCGTGGCCCGCGAGGCCAGGGTCACCGGGCCGCTCGCGTCCTCCGCCGACTTCACCGACCGGCTCGGCGACGGCATCGTGCCGGTCTTCCTGTTCATCACCGCCGTGACGTTCCTGCTGATGCTCGCCTCGTTCCGGTCCTGGCCCGTGGCGGCGGCCACGGTGCTGCTGAACCTGCTGTCCGTGGCCGCCGCGTACGGGGTGCTCACCGCCGTCTTCCAGCACGGCTGGGGCGCGTCGTGGCTGGGCGTGGAGAGCGCCGGGGCGGTCGAGGCGTGGCTGCCGCTGTTCGTGCTCGTCGTCCTCTTCGGACTGTCGATGGACTACCACGTCTTCGTCGTCTCGCGGATCCGCGAGGCCCGGCTGGCCGGGCTCGGCGCGCAGGAGGCCATCCGGGACGGCGTCCGCTCGACGGCCGGCGCCGTCACCGGCGCCGCCGCCATCATGGTCGCCGTCTTCGCGGTCTTCGCCACCCTGTCGATGCAGGACATGCAGCAGATGGGCGTGGGCCTTGCGGTCGCCGTCCTGCTGGACGCCACGGTGGTGCGGATGGTGCTGCTGCCGGCGGTGCTGGCCCTCCTCGGCGAGCGCGGCTGGCGGACGCGCTCGCCGAGGAGGGGTGATGAGCCGACGCGGCGTCAGATGGACGCCGGGGGCGCGTACTTGTAGCCGACGCGGCGCACGGTGACGATCGACGACCGGTGCTCCGCCCCCATCTTGCGGCGGAGCCTGGCCACGTGGACGTCGACCGTACGGCCGTCGCCCACGTGCCCGTAACCCCACACGGTGGTCACCAACTGGTCGCGGGTGTGCACCCGGTGGGGGTGGGCCACCAGATGGGCCAGCAGCTCGAACTCCAGGTAAGTGAGGTCCAGCGGCCGACCCGCGACGCGGGCGATGCGCTGCTCGGGATCGATGCTCACCAGGCCGTCGCCCCGGCCGGCGGCGGGGGCGTTCCGGGCCGGCTCCCCGGCGGTCCCAGGGGCGGCGCCGGTACCGCCGGTACCGCCGACGGGCTGCCGCTCGGCCGGTACGAGCACCAGGTAGCCGACCATCGGCGGCCGGCCCGGCAGCACCGGCAGCGCCTCCTGCGGCGCGGGCAGCCAGGTCGCCCCCGGGTGCAGCAGGTCGGCGACCGGCGGCGCCTCGTCGGGAGCGACGGCGCGGAGACGGTGGCGCTGGGCGGGGAGGGAGGAGGCGGCGGGGTGGGCGGGATGGGTGGGGCGAACGGGATGGAGGGGGGAGGGGGTCGGGGTCGCAGCGGTGGTCAGCGTACGGAGGTTCGACATGAGCTCAGCTCTTTCGCGCGGGGGACGTCGAAGAGACGTGCTGGAGCGCGGGCCGTTGGCCGGCAATGGTGCCGGCGGCTGACTTCGACGGGGTCAGCGAGGGGAGTGGGCCTGCGCGGAAGGACACGCGCGACAACACACTCGGTCGAAGTCGTGGTGCTGACGGGACGGCCAGAAGGGCTCGAGGTCGCTGCGACCCTTCGCGATGTTCCGGTGGCTGGCCATGCCCCTATTGAAGCATGGCCGCGGGCGGGGGAGCAGGCCCGTTCCGGGCATGTGACCAGGAACGCGGGGGGGGGGTGCCGGGCGGGGGAGGTGTCGGGGAGCCGGGGCGGGGAGCCGGGAAGTCTCCCCGGCCGCCCCCCCGGCGTCAGTACGTCACCGTGATCCGCCGCGCCGGCCCGTCCACCCGGACCGTGCCCCCGTAGGGGATCACCTGCTGCGGGTCGGTGTGCCCGAGGTCGACGTCGAAGACGGCCGGCACGTCGGGGGCGTACTCGTCGAGCGCGCGCCCCACCGCCGTCCGGAGCGCCTGCCGGTAGCCGTCCGCCTCCTCGGGGCTACGTCGCCGGTCCAGCGACCAGCCCTTCGCCCGGCCCACCAGGACGGCGGGGAAGCGGCGCAGGATCTCCCGCTCGCCCAGGGAGCGCAGGATCCCGTACACGTCGGCGGGGCGCGGCTGTTCCTCCGAGGTCTCCAGGAAGAACACGCATCCGTCGTACGCCGACGGCTCGCGGATCTCCCGGTCGGCCATGAGCAGCCAGGACAGGATCTCGATGTTGCCGCCCCAGGAGACGCCCTCCACCACCCGGTCGGGGTTCCGCCAGGTCCACCCCTGACAGGGGCGCGTCGGGGGCGCGCTCAGGAACGTCTCGGGGTCGTCCCAGGGCCGGTCGATCTCGTTGAACTCCCGCGCCTCGACCAGCTCGTACGGCCCGGAGGTGAACAGTGCCGCCCGCAGCGAGGCCGCGGTCACGGGGTGCAGGGCCCCGGGCCGGCCCAGCTCGACCATCACGCTCGCGCCGTGGTAGCTCACGATGCCGGAATTCCACAGCCAGGCGTGGAGGTTGGTGTTGTCGCTGTAGCCGAAGAAGGGCTTGGGGTGCGCCCGGACCAGGTCCCGGTCCAGGTGGGGGAGGACGGTGAGCTGGTCGTCGCCGCCGATGCTGCTGAACACCGCGGTGATGTCCGGATCCGCGAAGGCGGCGTGCAGATCGTCCGCCCGCTCGCGCGGCGACGCCCCCATCTTCCTGGTCGTCGGATACTCCACCGGCACCAGCCCGAACCCCTCCCGCAACCGCCGCAGTCCGAGTTCGAAGGGGAGGGGGAGGAGCCCGGGCAGCCCGGACGAAGGGGACACGACGGCGACACGGTCACCGGGGCGGGGCTTCGACGGGTACGTGAACGGGGGATGGGGGCGCATGCGGGTCACCTTAGGGGCGGGCGGGGCTGGTGCGCTTTCGGTTTAGGGGGAGCGGATTCGGGTGAGCCGCTGGGGACTTGGGACCTTCAGGCGGAACCGGAAGCGCGGGATGTGCTGGAAGGGCCGGTGGGGCTGGTGAAGCCGGAAGGGCCGGTGGAGCCGGAAGGGCTGGTGGAGCCGGAAGGGCTAGTGAAGCCGGAAGGGCTGGTGGAGCCGGAGGTGCCGGTGGGGTGAGCACGACGGAGCGCCCTCGACGAACCGGCGGGACCACCACCGTCGTCACCACCACCATCGTCACCCCCACCGTCGTCACCCCCACCGTCGTCACCACCACGCCCGCTTCCCTTGCCGCCGCCCTCGCCTTCCTTCTTCCTCCGACGCTCGCCGAGGGCGGCCCCGTACCGCGTGCCGGGGAGGAAGCGGAGGGCGGCCCAGGCGCAGGCACCCAGCCAGGCCGTGGCGAACAGCCAGCCGCCGATGACGTCGGTGAACCAGTGCACGCCGAGATACGCGCGGCTCAGCCCCACCGCCACCGCCCAGCACCCGGCCACCGCCACCACGGGCCCGGCGGCCCGGCGGGAGCGGAGCAGGACGGCGGCGGCGACCAGGCCCGCGGCGATGGCCGAGGTGGAGGTGTGGCCGGACGGGAACGACCAGCCGTCGGCGTGCGTCGCCCAGCCGTCGACGGGCGGCCGGGGCCGGGCGACGGACTCCAGCACCCCGTACCGGACGGCCTGCCCGCAGCCGAGGACGGCCACCGCCACGCCCGCCGCCCACACCTTCCGCCGTCCGCCGCGCACGGCGAGCCACCCGGCGAGGAGGGCCAGCAGGTAGGGGAAGGGGCCGGTGCCGGTGGCGGTGACCGCACGGGCGGTGGCGACGCCGACGGCCGGCCGGTGGGCGAGCGCCCACGCGCGGACGTCCGCGTCGACCGCGAAGCCGCCCTTGCCGTGCCGGAGCACCAGCACCGCCAGCACGACGAGCCCGAGCAGGGCGGCCCCGGCCGGGATCCCGGCACGGCGGCCGCGCCCGCGGCTCACGACGATCCCCGAAGAACTGCGGTCACCGCTGGGATCCCTTCATCCTGTGCGAGCGCCTCGGGGACTGGAGACGACCCCGGGAAGGGGAAGGTTCCAGCCCGGCGAGCCGACCGGGTGGTGGCGGACGGCGCGAGCGTGGTGGTGCCGACAACAGGTTCGGCACACGCTCCCCACACCCTTGCCCGCGATCCGACGATCTGAGGCATGAATCGTTTCACCGACAAGACGGTCCTGATCACCGGCGGTACCAGCGGCATCGGCCTCGCCACGGCCCGGCGCCTCCTCGACGAGGGCGCGTACGTGGCCATCACCGGCCGGGACGACGCCCGTCTCAAGGCCGCGGCCGAGGATCTCGGCGAAGCCCTCGGCGGGGACCCGGACCGCGTCCTGGCCGTCCGCGCCGACGCCGCCTCCCCGGCCGCCCTCGACGCGCTGATGCGCCGCGTGGAGTCGTGGCGCGGCGGGCTGGACGCGGTCTTCGCCAACGCGGGCGTCGGCATCTTCAAGCCCGCCGCGGAGCTGACCGAGGCCGACGTCGACCTCATGCTGGACGTCAACGTGAAGGGCGTCTTCCACACCGTGCTGAAAGCACTGCCGCTCCTGCGCGAGGGAAGCGCGGTGGTCCTCAACGCCTCCTGGACCCTGCACCGCGGCATGGCCGTGGCCTCCGTCTACTCCGCGGGCAAGGCGGCCGTGCACAACCTGGCCCGCACGCTCGGCGCCGATTTCGCGCCGCGCGGCATCCGCGTCAACTCCGTCAGCGCCGGCTACATCGACACCGACATGTACCGGGAGTCCGTCACCGACCCCGCCCAGCATGCCCGCAACGCCGCCGACGTGCCGCTCGGCACCCTCGGGCGGCCGGAGGACATCGCGGCGGCGGTGGCCTTCCTGGCCTCGGACGACGCCGCGTACATCACCGGCCAGGACCTGATCGTCGACGGCGGCCTCGTCGGCTCGCTCCCGCGGCGCTGACGGGGGTGCCGGCATGAACACGAGCGCCCTCCCCGCCACCATGCGGGCGATCAGCCAGGACGCCTTCGGCGGCCCTGAGGTCCTGAAGGAGGTCCGGCTCCCCGTCCCGGCGCCGGGACCCGGCCGGATCCTGGTCCGGGTTCGGGCCTCGGGCCTCAACCCCACCGACTGGAAGCACCGGGCGGCCCCGGCCTTCCTCGGCGAGCCGCCCTTCGTCCTGGGCTGGGACGTCTCCGGGACGGTCGTGGCGACCGGCCTCGGCGTCACCCTGTTCCGGCCCGGCGACGAGGTCTTCGGCATGCTGCCGCACCCGTACGGGGTGGGGGCGCACGCGGAGTACGCGGTCGGCCCGACCCGCGCGTTCGCCCGCAAACCGGCGGCCCTGGACCACGTCCACGCGGCCGCCCTCCCCCTCGCGGGCCTGACCGCCTGGCAGGCGCTGGTGGACGTCGCCGGTGTCGGCCCCGGCGACCGGGTGCTCGTCCACGCGGCCGCCGGGGGCGTCGGCCACCTGGCCGTCCAGATCGCCAAGGCCCGCGGCGCGCACGTGACCGGCACGGCGCGCGGCGCCCACCACGCCCTCCTGCGCGACCTGGGCGCGGACGAGCTGATCGACTACCGGCGGACGGACTTCGCGGCCGGGCTCGCCGGGCTCGACGTCGTCCTCGACCCCATAGGCGGCGACTACCGCACCCGCTCCCTCCCCCTCCTCCGCCCCGGCGGCACCCTCGTCTCCCTCCAGCCCCACGGCACGGAGGAACTGGCCGCGGCGGCCCGTGCGGCGGGGGTCCGTGGCGAGGTGATGATCGTGGAGGCGGACCACGCCGGCATGAACGCCCTGGCCGACCTGGCGTCGACCGGCCGCCTCCGCCCGGTGATCGCCGCCACCCACCCCCTGTCCGAGGCCGCCACGGCCCACGCGGCGGGCGAGAGGGGCGGCCGGGCGGGGAAGCTGGTGCTGGTAATGGACTGACGCTTTGAGACCGGGGCCGTTCCACACCCTTTTCGCGCACCTCTCCGTGAGGGGGCGGTGACGACGCGGAGCGACTGCTGTGAGGCCGCGCATAGGGCCCCGGTCACATACGGATCTCTTTAGTGCTGTGCGCTCCCATAATCCCCGCGGAATTCGTTGGAGTGGTGCGCTGATAACGACGTGGGGGAGTAGGTCACAGTGCTTGTCGGGGTTTTCGACCGCCGCTAAGAATGGGTGGACCGCACGGCGCCGTCCGACCGAGAACGGCGCTTTTCTCTGCGCCGGTCCAGGCCCGTGCGGTTTCCCGATGCGAAAGGTTCATTCCTTCTCATGCGTTCCACCCACTCCGGCTATACCCGTCTGACCAAGGCCCACAAGTTCTCCGCCGCGGCGCTGACCGCCGCCGGTGCCGCCGCTGTCGCGTTCGGTGCGGCCTCGCACGCGGTGGCCGCTCCGGCGCCGGTGAAGCCGGTCGCCTGGAGCGCGGAGGCTTTCGGTCAGGCGCAGGACGCCGAGCGGAAGGACGCCGCCGACAAGGCGGCCGAGCAGGCCCGGGTCGAGGCCGCCGCGGCCAAGCACACTGCCAAGACCAAGGCCGAGGCGGACGCGAAGGCGAAGGCCGACGCGAAGGCGAAGGCGGATGCCAAGGCCAAGGCCGACAAGGACCGCGCCGAGAAGCAGGCCGCGAACCGTTCCACCACCCGCAAGCCGCTGAGCAAGCCCGCCGCTCCGGCCGCTCCGGCGCCGAAGGCGTACGGCAATGACCTGGAGGGCTGGATCGCCCAGGCGCTGGACATCATGAAGGCCAAGGGCATCCCGGCTTCCTATGACGGTGTGAAGCGGAACATCATGCGGGAGTCGACCGGTAACCCGCACGCGATCAACGACTGGGACGTCAACGCCGTGAACGGTGTGCCGTCGAAGGGTCTGCTGCAGATCATCGACCCGACGTTCAAGGCGTACCACGTCGAGGGCACGTCCTGGGACATCTACGACCCGGTGGCCAACATCGTCGCGTCCTGCAATTACGCGGCCGACAAGTACGGCTCGATGGACAACGTGAACTCCGCCTACTGACGGAGAGCGAAAAACGAACCGCCGGAGGGCGGCGGCACCGGAAACCGGATGCCGCCGCCCTCCGGCTCATCCGCCCCACGGGCGCCGCCATCGCCCTAGGTCACGCACCACCCGTCACGGAGAGTGGCCGACCGCACCGGAACGCCACAGATCCGACCAAATCATCGCAACAGTTGACGTCTATAGTGTCCTGAGTGTTCGCGCGAATAAGCAGCAGAGACAAGCTCGCCGCGTGGCGGCAACCACGGGTGATCCTGTGGACCGTGGCGGGCGTGGTGACGCTCGCGTTCTTCATCGTGCTGGAGATCGTCGCGCGCCGCGTCGGCGGCGAGCCGGGCCCGCTGGTCACCCAGGCGAAGGAACTGGTCTTCCCGCCCAAGCCGGGCCCGCTGTACGCCGGTCTGGCGCTGACGATGGTGGTGCTCACCTGGCGGCAACGGCTCATCGCGGCGGCCTGGGCGGTCGGCATCGACCTCCTCTTCGTCCTGGGGCGGTGGGCGGCCGACGTCAAGGTGACCGACGGCCGTTACTTCGGCAACGGCGCGCTGTGGGTGATGCTGGGCGTCGCGGTCATCGCGCTCACCCGCCGCACCGGCCGGGAACGCACCCTGCTGCTCAAGGGCGTCGGACTGGGCCTGCTGCTGGTGGCCGGCCGCAAGGTCGGCGACTCCTGGCTCATGATCACGTGGAAGACCCGCCCGAAGGTGCTCGACCAGTACGTGGCGACCGCCGACCACGCCCTCGGCAACCCGTCGTGGGCGGCCGGCCGCATCCTCAAGGCCGCCGAGCCGATCGGCCCGCACGTCCTCGACCTGGTCTACGCGCACCTCGCGGTCGCCGCGATCATCTTCGCGCTCTACCAGCTCCGCAACGTGGCCGCCGAGCGCCGCTTCCCGCGCCACCACCTGGTCCGCACCTTCCTGGTGATCGGCCTCCTCGGGCCGGGCATCTACATGCTCTTCCCGGTCGTCGGCCCGGTCTTCGCCTACGGCCCCGGCGCCTCCGGCACCGGCGGCGTGGAGTGGGCGACGGCCAACATCTGGCCGCACACCCCGCCGTCCATCGGCATCCCGCACGCGTTCACCTACGACGACCTCACCCCGCGCAACTGCATGCCCAGCCTCCACACGGCCTGGGCCACCGCGATCTTCATCCACTCCCGCAAGGGCCCCCGCTGGGTCCGCTACGGCGGCGCGTTCTGGCTGGTCGCCACCATCAGCGCCACCCTGGGCTTCGGCTACCACTACGGCTCGGACGTCATCGCCGGCGTGGTCTTCGCGCTCACCATCGAGGCGGGCATGCGCCTCTACGACCGCGGCCCGGACCGCAAGGGCATCCTGTTCATCGCCTACGGCACGACGGTCTTCACCGCCTTCCTGCTGGCCTACCGCTTCCTCCCGGTCGAGATGGCCGAAAGCCCCTGGCTCTTCGGCCCCCTCCTCATCCTGACCACCCTCTCGGTCATCTACAGCTACCTCCGCATCACCAGACAGTGGGAAGCGAACCCCCTCACCCCACTCCCGGACCCGAAACCCGCGGCGGAACCCCAACGCCCAGAGCCGCAGCCCGAACCGGTCTGACCGCCCGGTCCCACCACAGCAACGACGAGGGCCGCTCCCCAGAACGGGGAGCGGCCCTCGTCGTGCGCGGTCATGTCGTTGAGCCGCTGTTCGGAGTCACGGTCGACGGGACGCCGGTGGCGTCGCAGACCCCATAATGCTCGGGCCCTGCTGGCCCTGCTGGCCCCGGTCGACCAGGCTTGCCCCGTCTCCGGGCCGGTCCTCCGCCGGGACCACGTTCAAATGCTCGCCAGGATCGCGGCCCGCCGCTCCTGGTACTCCGCATCCGTGATCGCGCCCGCCACCCGCAGCTGATCCAACGTCGCCAGGCGTGAAGCCACATCTTGCACGCCAGTCGGCACTACGGCGGGTACAGGCACCGTGGGGGTGACCGGCGCCTGCGGCGAGGCGATCAGCATCCGCAACCGGCCCGACAACGCCTCACCGTGGGGCTTTGGAACCTGTTTGATGTCCGCGCGGTTACCCGACGCGAACACCGACAGAGTGCCCATGAGCAGGCCAGCCGACCACTGCACCGACGAGATGTTGCCGAGTGGGAAGTCCTCTAGCCTTTGCGACATGATCCCGTGCTTAAAGAACACCAGCCGTAGGTTCGTCAGGGCCACCAGGCCGATCCCGTTGCCGTACGCGCCGCTGGCGAGCATGTCGACCGTCTCGTCTTCCCAAAGAACCGAGGGCAGTTGCTCGATCTCCCTCCGCGATCCGATCGCGGGGGCGATTTTCTCGGCCGCTGCGTCGATGTCCGGACGGACGTTGTACTTGCGCATTCCCACCCCTTCTGTTGTGGGCGGGATGCTATCCGTCCCACCGTCGCGTCCGCGGGCGAACGGGCATACGGGACAGGGCCGCTCCTGTCCGGCGGCGGGGCAGCGTCGGGGACCCGTACGCGGCATGAGGCAAGCGGCCTGTGATCACAATCGCCGCGGGTCGACGACGTGTCCTGTCACAAGGAACCCGAGCAAGCAGCGAGGGCCGATACCCGGCTATGGGGTAACGGCCCTCGCTGTCAGGCCGGCTTCTTACAGGTCGAAGTACAGCTCGAACTCGTGCGGGTGCGGGCGGAGCTGCATCGGGGCGATTTCGTTGGTGCGCTTGTAGTCGATCCAGGTCTCGATCAGGTCGGACGTGAAGACGCCGCCGGCCTGGAGGTACTCGTTGTCGGCCTCGAGGGCTTCGAGGACGGCGGGGAGGGAGGTGGGGACCTGGGGGACGTTGGCGTGCTCGTCGGGGGCGAGCTCGTAGAGGTCCTTGTCGATCGGCTCGGCGGGCTCGATCTTGTTCTTGACGCCGTCGAGGCCGGCCAGGAGGAGGGCCGAGAAGGCGAGGTACGGGTTCGAGGACGGGTCCGGGGCGCGGAACTCGACGCGCTTGGCCTTCGGGTTGGAGCCCGTGATCGGGATGCGCATCGCGGCGGAGCGGTTGCGCTGCGAGTAGACCAGGTTGACCGGGGCCTCGAAGCCGGGGACCAGGCGGTGGTACGAGTTCACCGTCGGGTTGGTGAAGGCCAGCAGCGACGGGGCGTGCTTGAGGATGCCGCCGATGTAGTAGCGGGCGGTGTCGGACAGGCCCGCGTAGCCCTGCTCGTCGTAGAAGAGGGGCTCGCCGCCGTTCCACAGGGACTGGTGGACGTGCATGCCGGAGCCGTTGTCGCCGAAGATCGGCTTGGGCATGAAGGTGGCGGTCTTGCCGTTGCGCCAGGCGACGTTCTTCACGATGTACTTGAAGAGCATCAGGTCGTCGGCGGCGGCGAGGAGGGTGTTGAACTTGTAGTTGATCTCCGCCTGGCCGGCGGTGCCCACCTCGTGGTGCTGGCGCTCGACCTGGAGGCCGGCCTTGTCCAGCTCCAGGGAGATCTCGGCGCGCAGGTCGGCGAAGTGGTCGACCGGCGGGGCCGGGAAGTAGCCGCCCTTGTAGCGGACCTTGTAACCGCGGTTGTTCTCCACCGCACCGGTGTTCCAGGCGCCCGCCTCGGAGTCGATGTGGTAGAAGGACTGGTTCGCGGACGTCTCGAAACGGACGTTGTCGAAGACGTAGAACTCGGCCTCGGGGCCGAAGAACGCGGTGTCCGCGATGCCGGTGGACGCGAGGTACGCCTCGGCCTTCTTCGCCACGTTCCGCGGGTCGCGGCTGTACTGCTCACCGGTGATCGGGTCGTGGATGAAGAAGTTGATGTTGAGGGTCTTGTCCCGGCGGAACGGGTCCACGCGCGCCGTGGACAGGTCGGCGCGCAGGGCCATGTCGGACTCGTGGATGGCCTGGAATCCGCGGATCGACGAGCCGTCGAAGGCCAGCTCCTCCTGGGGGTCGAACGCCGCCGCCGGAATGGTGAAGTGCTGCATCACACCCGGCAGGTCACAGAAACGGACATCGACGAACTTGACGTCCTCGTCCTTGATGAACTTCTTGGCGTCGTCGCCGTTCTGGAACATCCAACCCTCCTAGCCCGGCCGCCAGCGGTCGGGGATTGCTTCGGTGGTGCTGCGGCCGACCCTAGAGAGACCGGATTTCCCAAGCATGACCCATTTGTTTCGCCGAGGTTAACCGGAGCGCCGCGAAATGATCATCGATTCGGTTCCGACGCCTACCCGGCCGCCGGTGATCGCAAGCCTGCCCAGTACCGTGGACTGGTGGACAAAAGGCAGGCAATCGGCTCGTGGCTCTCCGGACCCCGCGCGGCGGCGGAGCAGATGGGCATCGACTTCGGCTATCGCGGGGAACAGCTCGGGCTGCCGGAGCACGGGCCGGGCTCCGTCGCCCCGCTCGGACGGCGGTTCGCCGCGATCTTCATCGACTGGGGCCTGAGCATGCTCATCGCCTACGGCCTCTTCGCCCGGGGGGAGATGCACCGGGCCGGCAACTGGGCGCTGCTGGTCTTCTTCCTGCTCAGCGTGCTGACCGTGGGCACGGTCGGCTTCACCCCCGGGAAGCGGCTGCTCCGCATCCGGGTCATCGGGGAGGCCGGTGACCGGCTGACCTTCCCGAAGGCCCTGCTGCGCAGCGTGCTCCTCGTGATCGTCATCCCGGCCGTCATCTGGGACCGGGACACCCGCGGGCTGCACGACCGGCTCGCCAAGGCGGTTCAGGTGCGGATCTGAGAGACCGCGCCAGGACAACGGAGTGAGGGCGGGGCGGGACCGTGTCGGTCCCGCCCCGCCCTCACTCACTCTCCGTCCGCGCCTTTCGCAGCGGTCGTGTCAGCGGCGTCAGCGGCCCTTCGGCATCCGCATGCCCTTCGGCATCGGACCCTTCGGGATCGGCATGTTGCTCATCAGGTCGCCCAGCGCCCGCAGCCGGTCGTTCACGACCGTCACCTGCGCGCCCGGCAGCACCCGGGGAAGCTTCAGCAGGGTGGTGCGCAGCTTCTTCAACGGCACCTGGCCCTCACCGGTGCCCACGACGATGTCGTGCACCGGCACGTCCGCGACGATGCGCGCCATCCGCTTCTTCTCGGCGGCCAGCAGGCTCTTCAGCCGGTTCGGGTTGCCCTCGCCGACCAGGACGATGCCGGCCTTGCCGACCGAGCGGTGGACGACGTCCTGGTTGCGGTTCATCGCGACCGCGGGCGTCGTCGTCCAGCCGCGGCCGATGTTGTCCAGCACCGCCGCCGCGGCGCCCGGCTGGCCCTCCATCTGCCCGAAGGCGGCACGCTCGGCACGGCGGCCGAAGACGATCGCCATCGCGAGGAAGGCCAGCAGGAAGCCCAGGATGCCCAGGTAGATCGGGTGGTCGATCCAGAAGCCGATGGCGAGGAGGACACCGAAGGTGACAATGCCCACGCCCGCGACGACAAGACCGACCTTCGAATCGACCTTCTTGGTCATCTTGTAGGTCAGGGCGATCTGCTTCAGTCGCCCGGGGTTCTCGGATGTTTCCTTCCTCGCCATATGGCGAAGTTTACGTGTCCCGGGGGCCGCCGGCTCACGTGGCCTGCGGGCCGCTCACCCGGCCTGCGACCGGGCCGTCTACCTGGCCCGCGGGCCGGGGTCGGCCGCGGCTTCCAGGAGGTGCTGGGCCTCGCGCCGGTCCTTCGCCCGGCGGCGGTCCTCCAGGACGGCGGTCCACGCGTTCCGGCGGGCGGTGCGCTGGCCGCCGCGCAGCAGCAGGCGCTCCAGGGCCAGCAGCGCGCCCGTCACCGAGGGCGGCCGGACGGCGAGCGTGGAAGGCAGGGCGGAGAAGGCGTGCGCGGCGGTCGCCGTCGTCGTGCGGGCGGGCGCGGCCTGCATGTCGTGTCCTCTCGTGGGCGGATGGGTGAGAGGTGGGGGAGCGGCGGTGCTCTGTGCGCGGTTTGTGGCCGCGCACAAATCCGGTGGGCGTACGACTGTTCGTGCGCACATCGTTACCGAACGGTGTTACCGGCGCGTGTCCGAGTGGTCAAAGTCTATGAAATGTTGACGCGGCCCGGACGGGCCCCTCGGGGCACCGTCCGGGCCGTGTCACACGACGTCCGGCGGGACGTTCGGCGCTTACGCCGCGGCTTCGCTCCGCTTCACACCTCCGTGCGGTCGAGCTTCGCGGCGCCTCCGCTTCGGCCGGGTGGCCGCCCTCGTTCCTCGGACGGCCCCCCGACCTACGCTGCGGCTTCGCTCCGCTTCGCACCTCTGGTCGGTCGAGCTTCGCGGCGCCTCCGCTTCGGCCGGGTGGCCGCCCTCGTTCCTCGGACGCCCCCCCGACCTACGCTGCGGCTTCGCTCCGCTTCTCGATCGCCTGGCGGTACAGCCGCCCCGCCCGGTACGACGAGCGGACCAGCGGGCCCGACATCACGCCGGCGTAGCCGATCTCCTCGGCCTCCTGCTGGAGCTCCACGAACTCCTGCGGCTTGACCCACCGCTCCACCGGGTGGTGGCGCGGCGACGGGCGCAGGTACTGGGTGATCGTGATGAGTTCGCAACCCGCCTCGTGGAGGTCGCGGAGGGCCTGGGTGATCTCCTCGCGCTCCTCGCCCATGCCGAGGATCAGGTTGGACTTCGTCACCAGGCCGGCCTCGCGGGCCTTGGTGATGACCTCCAGCGAGCGCTCGTAGCGGAAGCCGGGACGGATGCGCTTGAAGATCCGGGGAACCGTCTCGACGTTGTGCGCCAGCACCTCGGGGCGGGACGAGAAGACCTCGGCCAGCTGGTCGGGCTTGGCGTTGAAGTCGGGGATCAGCAGCTCGACGCCGGTGTCCGGCATCAGGCCGTGGATCTGGCGGACGGTCTCGGCGTACAGCCAGGCGCCGCCGTCCTCCAGGTCGTCGCGGGCCACGCCGGTGATCGTCGCGTACTTGAGCTCCATCGACCGCACGGATTCGGCCACGCGGCGCGGCTCGTCGCGGTCCAGGGCCTGCGGCTTGCCGGTGTCGATCTGGCAGAAGTCGCAGCGCCGGGTGCACTGGTCGCCGCCGATGAGGAACGTCGCCTCGCGGTCCTCCCAGCACTCGTAGATGTTGGGACAGCCCGCTTCCTGGCACACCGTGTGCAGGCCCTCGCGCTTCACCAGACCCTGGAGCTCGGTGTACTCGGGGCCCATCTTCGCCCGGGTCTTGATCCATTCGGGCTTGCGCTCGATGGGGGTCTGGGCGTTCCGGACCTCAAGGCGCAGCATCTTGCGTCCGTCGGGTGCGACAGCGGACACTCCGGCTCCCTATGACTTCGATTCTTCGGCGGACACCAGGGTACGCCCGTTCGTTCTGATGTTCTTACGCCCGGGGAACCGGCGAGACGGCGATGGCATTCCCGGAGGGGTGCGGGGCGGAGGCCCCGGCGGCGGGGGCCCGCCGGCCCGGGCCAGGGGGCGCCGAGTGGCCGAAACCGGCCGCCGCCCACCCCGTCAGGCCGTCGCTAGACCGCCCGCGGCAGCGGCTCCGCCGCCTCCAGGACCTCGCGCAGGTGCTTCTCGACGACGGGCAGCGCCTCGCGGACGGTGATCCGCCGGCCCAGCTCGTTCGAGAGAGACGTCACTCCGGCGTCCCGGATGCCGCACGGCACGATGCGGTCGAACCAGGTGTTGTCGGGGTCGCAGTTCAGGGCGAAGCCGTGCATGGTGACGCCCTTGGCGATGCGGATGCCGATCGCGGCGAGCTTGCGGTCCTCGCCGCGCTGCCCGGCGTTGGAGGGGGCGTACTCGGGGCCGCTGAGGCGCGGGTCGAACTCGTCGACGGGCGGGCGGGGGGCCGCCAGGTCGAGCTGGAGGCCGCCGGTCCCGACCCGCTCGCGGGCCTCGCCGAGGACCCAGACGCCGCTGCGGCCCTCGACCCGGGTGGTGGCGAGGCCGAACTCCGCGCAGGCCCGGATCAGGGCTTCCTCCAGGCGGCGGACGTGGGCGATGACGTCCACCGGGCGCGGGAGCTTGAGGATCGGGTAGCCGACGAGCTGGCCCGGACCGTGCCAGGTGATCTTGCCGCCGCGGTCCACGTCGACGACCGGCGTCCCGTCCAGGGGGCGCTCGCTGTCCTCCGTGCGCCGTCCGGCCGTGTAGACCGCCGGGTGCTCCACCATCAGGCAGGTGTCCGGGATCTCGTCCGCGAACCGGGCCGCGTGCACGCGGCGCTGCTCCTGCCACGCGTCCTGGTACTCGACGGCGTCCGCCCCGAAGCCCAGATGGACAAAGCGCAGCTCACTCACGGCAGCTCCTGTTCCCGTCTTCCCGTACTCGCGGGTCCGTCCCGGACCCCTGGCACCGGCGGGCGCGAACGTCCCGGACGCGTACGCCGTGCCCAAGCCACTGTACGGCGGCCTCCGAATGGGCTGCGGTCGAGCCCCTTACAAGATCGTCTGGCGGCGCTTTTCCGTGCCTATTTGATCTGTCTCTGATCTGTCCTCACACGATCGGATGAATGCGGGGCGAAGGTGGCGTTCAGGGCGGCGGAGACCGCTAAATTCACGCCGTTCCCAGAATGGCGATCAGGGAGACCGGGCAGGTTGATGACGGAACGACCCCCACAGCGCATTCCCAACCGCCAGCTAGCCGCGCTCATCGCGGAGGCCGGCTTCTCCAACGCGGGGCTCGCACGTCGCGTCGATCAATTAGGGCTGGAGCACGGCCTCGACCTGCGCTACGACAAGACCTCCGTCACCCGGTGGCTCCGCGGCCAGCAGCCGCGCGGCACGACACCGGCGTTGATCGCCGAGGTCTTCACCCGGCGGCTGGGACGGCGGCTGTCCGCACAGGACCTCGGGCTCGACGCGTGTGCGCCGGTGTACGCGGGGCTGGAATTCGCCGCGTCGCCGGCGGAGGCCATTGACATCGTGAGCGGCTTGTGGCGCAAGGACTCCGGCAGCCACACGGAGCTGCGGAAAATCGCGTTCACGCCCGCGGGGCTGGTGGTGCCCAGCCGCGACTGGCTGATCGGACGCGCCGACGACCGGGTGGCCCGGACACCCGCCCCGCCCCCCGGGGCCGCCGGGCCCCCCGGCGCATCCGGCGCACCGGGCGCCCCCGGCGCCCAGGGGCCGGGTACGGGCGGGCCCCCGCCGCCGGGCGAGGGCGGCGGCCGGGTCGGCGAGAGACCGACGGGCCGGACGCTGGTCCCCCGGCAGCGCGCCGAACGGGCGCCCGGGAGCCGCGTCTCCATGGGCGACATCGCGGCCCTGCGCTCCGTCGGCGAGCTCTTCCGCACGCTCGACCACGCGTACGGCGGCGGGCACGCGCGGCAGGCGCTCGTCCGCTACCTGGAGCACGAGGCCGAGCCGATGCTGCGCGGCACGTACGGCGAGACCACGGGACGCCGGCTGTTCGGCGCCGCCGCGGACCTCACCCGGCTCGCCGGGTGGACCTCGTACGACATCGCCGCCCACGGCCTCGCCCAGCGGTACTACGTCCAGGCGCTGCGCCTGGCGCAGGCCGCGGGCGACCGGGCGTACGGCAGCTATGTCCTGGTGACCATGAGCCGCCAGGCCGTCTACCTCGGCCACGGCCGGGAGGCAGTGCAGCTCGCCCGCGTCGCCCAGCAGGGCGTCGGGTCCGGGGCACCCCCCGTCGTGCAGTCGCTGCTGCACGCGGTGGAGGCGCGCGGGCACGCGGTGCTCGGCGAGGTACGGGCCTGCTCGGCCTCGCTCGCCCGCGCCGAACGGGCGCTGGAGACGGCCCGGCCCTCGGACGACGTGCCGTACTGGATCCGCTTCTTCGACGAGGCGGAGCTGGCGGACGAGTTCGCGCACTGCCACCGCGATCTCCAGCAGTGGCGGGCGGCGGCCCAGCATGCGGAGCGATCACTGCAACTCCGGGCTCCGGCGTACGCGCGGAGCAGGCTCTTCTGCCGGGTGGTGCTGGCCGCCGCGCGGCTGGGGCTCGGGGAGCTGGAGCAGGCTTGCGCGCTGGGGGTGGAGGCGGCGCAGGCGGCGGCCGAGATGCGGTCCGTTCGGGCCGTGGAGTATGTGCGGGAGTTCGAGCGGCGGCTCGATCCTTATCGGGACGCGGCGGCGGTTCGGGCTTATCGGGAGAAGGTGGCGGTGTTGTAGGGGGGTGTGCCCCAGTCCCTCCCCCAGAGGGGGTACCCCCACCTTCGCCGATTCCTGGGGGCAAGCCCCCAGCCCCCCTTTGATCGCGGCTTCGCCGCTCGTCCTCAAACGCCGGACGGGCTGAATGATCAGCCCGTCCGGCGCGGGAAACCGGGATACCGGGCCCCTACGCCACCCGCAGCGCCTGCGCGTCGTCCTGTTCCGGGCGGATCCCCAGGTCCCGCAGGAGCGCGTGCGCCGCCCGCCGGCCCGAGAACAGCGCCCCCTGGACCGTGCTCGTGTCGCGGTGGTCCCCGCACACGTACAGCCCCGACAGCAACCGCACGGGCCGCCGCACATCGTGCGGCGCCGGCATGGCCGGTACGGCGTCCGCGTCGTGGTGGGCGGTCAGCAGCTCGAAGTCGTCGGGGGCGAGGCCGTACACCCGGGCCAGTTGCGCCCGTGCCGTGCGGTCGAGTTCGGGCACGGGGGTGCCCGCCGCGCGGCCGAGGACGGTGGAGGTGATGAGGACGCGGCCCGCGGGGGCCCGCTCGGGGTCTACCTCGCTGGCGACGGTGGTGTGGGCGACGGGGCCGCCCCGGCCGCCCGTCACGATCAGGGCGGCGTCGCAGGGCGGGGCCTCGGCGGCCGTGTGGTGAAGCACCGTCACCGGGTGGAAACCGGGCAGCCGGAGGCCGGGCAGCAGGTCGGCAGCGGCCCGGGCGCCGGTGGCGACGATCACCGAGCGGCAGCCGATCTCGCCGTGGTCGGCGGTCGTGACGGAGGTGATGTCCGCGGAGGTCGCCCGGACCCCCGTCCGGACCGTCCCCGGCGGCAGCAGCCCCGCCAGCAACTCGGCCACCGTGCCCGCGCCGCCCGCCGGGAGGCAGAGCCGGCCGCGGGCGAAGCCGCGCAGGACCAGGTCGGCGCAGCGGCTGGACGTGGTGAGTTCGGGGTCGGACAGCAGGGAGGCCAGCAGCGGGCGGAGGAAGCCCTCGATCGTACGGGCCGGCAGCCCGCGGCCGGCGAGGGTGGCGGCCGTCGGGCGGTCCGGGCGGGCCAGCAGCCGGTCGGTGGGCAGCGTGGCGAGCCGGGCGAGCGCCGCGTCGAGCCGGGCCTGGTCGAGGCCGGTGGCCCGGGAGGCGCGGGTGGCCGTGGCCAGCGCCCGGGCGGTGGTGAACGCCCTCTTCGCGCTCTTCGCGCCGCGCGCCTCGCCGCCGATCCGGTGGTTGCGGCCGTCGGCGTGGACCAGGACGCCCGGCAGGAACGGCCGCAGGGCGAGGGCGCCGAGACCGGGGGTGCGCCGCAGGTCGGGGAAGGCGGTGTTGAGCAGCTGGCCGGAACGGTCCAGCCGGAAGCCGTCGATCCGGTCCGTCGTCATCCGGCCGCCCGGCCGGTCCGCGGCCTCCAGGACGGTGACGCCGACGCCGGCGCAGGTCAGTTGGTGTGCTGCCGAGAGCCCGGCGAGGCCGGCTCCGACGATGACGACATCGGCGTGGTGTGCGGTGTGGCGTGCGCTGCTGGCCACGTGGCCTCCCGGGGTCGGTCCGCTCGCTCGGGGGCGTGATGCCCCCAACCGGCTGGCGCGATGCGCGAGTTCGCCTCGACCGTAGAGAGAATTCCGGTCAATAACAGTCGCGCACGGATAGAGCACGGTCGCACGGCGGTCGCACGGTTACGGTTTCGGGGCGGTCAATCATCGGCCGGAAGCGCGGCCCTGGGGGGTGAGTGCCGCGCGGACGGCGCTCTCGACGTCCGGGTGCGCGAAGCGGAAGCCCGAGTCCAGCAACCGTCTGGGCACGGCCCGTTGGCTGGACAGCACGTCCGAGGCGAGCTCCCCCAGCACCAGCCGGAGCGCCGGGGCAGGCGCGGGGAGCAGCGCGGGACGGCGCAGCACGCGCCCCATCGTGCGGGCCACCTCGCGGTTGGTGACCGGTTCGGGCGCGGTCAGGTTCACCGGACCGGACAGTTCCGGGGTGTCCAGCAGATGGCGCACGGCGGCGATGTGGTCGCGCAGGGAGATGAAGCTCCAGTACTGGCGGCCGTTGCCGAGGGGCCCGCCGAGCCCCAGCCGGAACAGCGGGAACATCCGGCCCCAGGCGCCACCGCTCCGGCTCACCACCAGCCCCGTCCGGATCAGCACCGTCCGTACGCCCGCCTCGGTGGCGGGGGCCGTGGCCGCCTCCCACTCCTGGCAGACCCCGGCCAGGAAACCGCGGCCCGGCGGGGAGTCCTCGTCGAGGACGCGGTCGCCCGCGTCGCCGTAGAAGCCGGTGGCGCTCGCGCTCACCAGCACCCGCGGCGGGGTGTCGAGGCACGCGACGGCCTCGGCGACCGCCGTCGTGCCCAGCACCCGGCTCTCCCGGATCTCCCGCTTGTACGCCTCCGTCCAGCGGTGCGCGCCCACGCCGGCGCCCGCGAGGTGCACCACCGCGTCGCAGCCGGCCAGCGCGCGGGTGTCCACCCGCTGCCGTTTCGGGTCCCACGCGGCCTCGTCCTCGCCCCGGGGCGCGCGGCGTACGAACCGTGTGACGCGGTGGCCGTCCGCCTCCAGCGAGCGGATGAGCGCCGTGCCGATGAGGCCGGTCGAGCCGGTGAGGGCGATGCGCATGGGTCACACCTTTCCGTGGCGTCCCGTCACACCTTTCCCAGGTGTTCCGGGTCCACGCCCCGCTGGGGCGGATCGGAGGGCCGTCATGACCGGAAGCGTTCCCACAGCGCGGGGAAGCGTTCGGCCAGCGCGTCCTCGTCCGCCAGGTCCAGCGGGGTCCCCTGCGGCTCGGCGGGCGCGGGAGGGAGGGCGAGGTCGGGCAGTTCGGCGCCGGTGAGCTGCTCGTACGCCTCCTCGGCCGCGTAACCGAGGTCCTCGCCGTCCCCGTCCGTCTCCTCGTCGAAGTCGTCGAGCAGCTCGGCGAGACGGTCCGGATCGTGCAGCGCGCCCTCGAAGACGTGCCGGCCCTGGCCGATCAGCCAGCAGCGGAAGTAGTCGAAGGCGTCCTCCGACGCCCCGCCCAGCAGCACGGTCGCGGCGCCCCACAGGTCCCACTGGTAGGCGCGGTTGTAGCGCACCTCGAAGTGCCGGGCGAAGTCCGTGACGCGGTCCGGGTCGAGCCGCATCAGCCGCTCGACCAGCAGATCGGCGTGGTCCTCGGGATCGCCGCCGGCCTCGGCCCGCGTCTCGTCGATCAGCAGCCAGAACTCCGTCTCGTCCATCACGGCAACAGCATCCGCCCTGGCCTGCCGGAACGCACGCGGAGGGGGTTCTCGCGCGGCCGCCGGAAAATACGACAGCAGGTGTCTGGTATTCCTGGCACCATCCTCCTCGCGCGGCGGACGCCGCGCCGACGGGGACGGAACGGAAAGGGCGACATGAACGTGAACGCCGGAACGAGGCCGCTCGACGGCAAGGTCGCACTGGTCGCGGGCGCCACGCGGGGAGCGGGCCGGGCCATGGCGATCGAACTCGGCCGGGCCGGTGCCGTGGTCTACGCGACCGGCCGCACCACGCGCGAACACCGCAGCGAGGTCGGCCGGCCCGAGACCATCGAGGAGACGGCCGAACTGGTCACGGCCGCCGGCGGCACCGGCATCGCCGTCCGGGTCGACCACCTGGAGATCGAGGAGGTCAGGGCGCTCGTCGCACGCGTCGACCGGGACCACGGCCGCCTCGACGTGCTCGTCAACGACGTCTGGGGCGGCGACCACCTGCTGGAGTTCGAGACCCGGGTCTGGGACCTGAAGCTGGAACGGGCGCTGCGGATGCTGCGCCTCGCCCAGGACGCGCACCTCATCACCAGCCACTGCGCGCTGCCGCTGCTCATCCGGCGGCCGGGCGGGCTCGTCGTGGAGATCACGGACGGGACGGAGGAGTTCAACAACGCCCGGTACCGGGAGAACATGGTCTTCGACCTGGCCAAGTGGGGGCCGATCCGGATGACGTGGGCGCTCGCCCAGGAGCTGGAGCCGCACGGCGGGACGGCCGTGTGCGTCAGCCCGGGGTTCCTGCGCTCCGAGGAGATGCTCGAGCATTTCGGGGTGACCGAGGCGAACTGGCGGGACGCGGTCGCCAAGGAGCCGCACTTCGCTGTCGCGGAGTCGCCGGCCTACATCGGGCGGGCGGTGGCCGCGCTGGCCTCCGACCCGGAGCGGGGGCGGTGGAACGGGCAGTCGCTCTTCAGCGGGCAGTTGGCCGCTCACTATGGGGTGACGGATGTGGACGGGTCGCGGCCGGACGCGCGGGGGTACTTCCTGGACGTCGTGTACGGGGGGAAGGAGGGGACGGCGGAGGCGTACCGGTAGGCGCCTGCGGCGGGCTGTGCCCCGGTCCCGCCCCTTCGCCGATTCCTGGGGGCGAGCCCCCAGCCCCCGAAACCGCGCTCCGCGCGGTTGTCCTCAAACGCCGGACGGGCTGAATCGTGCGCCCGGGCGCGAAAATCAAGCCCGTCCGGCGTTTGAGGACGAGCGGCGGAGCCGCGAAAAGCGGGGTCTGGGGCGCAGCCCCAGGAATCGGCGAAGGGGCGGGACCGGGGCCTCCTCACCCCACCCCGTACAACCCCGCACTCCTCCGCGCCGCCTCCGCGAACCGCCCCCGCAACTCCGCGGGCTCCAGCACCTCCGCCTCCGGCCCGAGGGCCGAGAGCTGCTCCTGGGCGACATCGAGCGACTCGACGGGTAGCCGCACCGTGACCCACCCCGCCGCATCCGGCGGCCCCGCCGCCGAGACCGCATCCCGCCCCGCCCGCCGGTCCGCGACGTACGGCAGCCGGCGCGCGCCCTCCGGGGACAGCCGCAGGACGACGGTCTCGCGCAGCAGCGAACGCGCGAACAGCGCGGCCTGCTCCTCCCAGAAGGCCGGCAGGTCGAAGGCTTCGTCGCGGTCGAAGTGCCCCGTACCCGCCGTGGCGGCCGTGAAGCGGTCCACGCGGTAGACGCGGTGGCCGGGGCGGGGCTCGGCGACGTAAGCGATCAGGTACCAGACGCCCGCCTTGAGGACGAGGCCGTACGGTTCCAGGTCCCGTTCCACCTCCGCGCCGTCGCGGCGGCGGTAGCGGACGGTCAGGGGGCGGTCGTCCCAGACGGCGTCGGCCGTGGCGGGCAGCAGCGGGGGCGGGTCGGCCGGCTGCCACCAGCCGGGCGCGTCGAGGTGGAAGCGCTGGGCGGCGGTCGCCGGGGCGTCGCCGAGTTCGGGGAGGAGCGCCGCGGAGACCTTGAGGCGGGCGGCGGAGGCGGCGTCGGCGAGGCCCATCGCGCGGAGGGCGGTCGGCACGCCGGAGAGGAAGAGGGCTTCGGCCTCGGTGCGGCCGAGACCGGTCAGCCGGGTGCGGTAGCCCCCGACGAGGCGGTAGCCGCCGGTGCGGCCCCGGTCGGCGTAGACGGGGACGCCGGCCTCGGAGAGGGCGAGGACGTCCCGGGCGACGGTGCGCTCGGAGACCTCCAGCCGCCGGGCCAGTTCGGCGCCCGTCATGGACGCGCGGGACTGCAGCAGCAGGACGAGTTTGATCAGGCGGGCCGCTCGCATGCGCCCATGATGCCGTCATCGGCACCCCCGGGATCAGGGGACGACGACAGGTACCCGTACGCCCAGCCAGGGCATCGGTCGACGGACGAGGACCTGTCGTCACCCCTGAGCCGCTCCGCGACACAGGACAGGGCGCGCGGCGCGGCTCCGCGGAGACGATACGCCCTGATCGATGATCGATCAACCGGACCGGGGTGCTCCGTCAGATTTGCGGTGCGCAGCCCAGCACGTGGGTCCGCAGCAGCTCCCCGATCCGCGGATCCCGCCGCCGGAACGCCGCCACCAGCTCCGCGTGGTCGTCCGCGTGCGCCGTCGGCCGCGGGCTCAGCCAGCGGATGGAGAGCGTCGTCCACACCTCGATGCCCAGCGACTCCCAGGTGTGCAGGAGGACGGAGTTCCCGGAGGCCAGCACGATCTCCCGGTGGAAGGCCACGGTGTGTCGCACCTGGGCCTCCCGGTCGCCGCGGCGGTCCGCCTCGTACAGCGGCTCGACCTCCCGGTCGAGCGCCGACGCGTCCTCGGCCAGCGCCTCGGCCGCCAGTTCGGCGGCGACCTGCTCCAGTCCCGCGCGGACCGGGTAGCTCTCCTTGAGGTCGGCGGCGGTCAGCTCGCGGACCCGGACGCCCTTGTTCGGGGACGACTCGATCAGCCGCAGCGACTCCAGCTCGCGCAGCGCCTCGCGCACCGGTGTCTGGCTGACCAGCAGCTCCGAGGCGATCCGGCGTTCGACGATGCGCTCGCCCGGCTGCCACCGGCCGTTGACGATCCCCTCCAGGATGTGCTCGCGGATCTGCTCGCGCAGGGAGTGCACGACGGGGACGGCGGGTGGTGACATGGGCGCTCCTCGGCGGCCGGACGTTCGCCCGGCCATTATCCCGGTGGGTGAAACGGCGCGGCCCCGGCCCGTACCGGAGTACGGAGCCGGGGCCGCGCCCTGGGCGGGAGCCGGGATCAGAGACCGATCTCGGTCTCGAACTCGGCGGCCTCCAGGATCGCCTTGACCGTCGTCAGGTAGCGGGCCGCGTCGGCACCGTCCACCAGGCGGTGGTCGTAGGAGAGCGTCACGTACGTCATGTCGCGGACGCCGATGTTCGTGCCCTCGGCGGTCTCGATGACGACCGGGCGCTTCACCGTGGCGCCGATGCCCAGGATCGCGACCTGGTTCGGGGGCACGATGACCGTGTCGAACAGCGCACCGCGCGAGCCGGTGTTGCTGATCGTGAAGGTCGCGCCGGACATCTCGTCCGGGCTGATCTTGCCCGTGCGGACCTTGCCCGCCAGCTCCGCCGTCTTCTTGGCGATGCCCGCGATGTTGAGGTCACCCGCACCCTTGATGACCGGGGTCATCAGGCCCTTCTCCGAGTCGACGGCGATGCCGACGTTCTCGGAGTCGAAGTAGGTGATGGTGCCCTCGTCCTCGTTGATCCGGGCGTTGATGACCGGGTGGGCCTTCAGCGCCTGGACGGCGGCCTTGACGAAGAACGGCATCGGGGAGAGCTTGACGCCCTCGCGGGCGGCGAAGCCGTCCTTGGCCTTGGCGCGCATCCGCATGATCTTGGTGATGTCCACCTCGATCACGGAGCTGAGCTGGGCCTGGCCGTGCAGCGCCTTCATCATGTTGTCGGCGATGACCTTGCGCATGCGCGGCATCTTGACCGTCTGACCGCGCAGCGGGGACGCCTCCAGGGCCGGGGCCTTGGGAGCGGCGGCGGGCGCGGCGGCCGGGGCCGGCGCGGCCTTGGCGGCCTCGGCGGCGGCCAGGACGTCCTGCTTGCGGATGCGGCCACCGACGCCGGTGCCCTGGACGCCCGCGAGGTCGACGCCGCTCTCGGCGGCGAGCTTGCGGACGAGCGGGGTCACGTAGGCGCCCTCGGCGTTGGCCACGGCGGCGGCCGGGGCCTGGGCGGCCGGAGCCGCGGGGGCGGCCGGGGCCGGAGCCGGAGCCGGAGCGGCCGGGGCCTGCGGGGCCGGGGCCGGAGCGGCGGCCGGAGCCGGAGCCGGAGCGGGGGCCGCGGGGGCAGCCGGAGCCGCGGGAGCGGCCGGGGCAGCCGGAGCGGCGGCCGGGGCAGCCGGGGCAGGGGCGGCGGCGGGGGCCGGAGCGGCACCCGGGGCACCGATCACGGCGAGCTTGGCGCCGACCTCGGCGACCTCGTCCTCGCCGACGACGATCTCCAGCAGGACGCCGGAGGCGGGGGCCGGGATCTCGGTGTCGACCTTGTCGGTCGAGACCTCGAGCAGCGGCTCGTCCTCGGAGACCTCCTCGCCGACCTCCTTCAGCCAGCGGGTGACGGTGCCCTCGGTGACCGACTCGCCCAGCGCGGGCAGCACGACGTCGGTACCGGTGGCGCCGGCGGCCGGGGCAGCGGCGGCGGGGGCCTCGGCCGGGGCGGCCGGAGCGGCAGGGGCCTCGGCGGCGGGCGCCGGGGCGGGCTCGGCGGCGGGCGCCTCGGCGGCGGCCGGGGCCGCGGCGGCGGCGGGGGCGCCGGAGCCGTCGTCGATGATGGCCAGCTCGGAGCCGACCTCCACCGTCTCGTCCTCGGCCACCTTGATGGAGGCGAGGATGCCGGACGCGGGCGCCGGGATCTCGGTGTCGACCTTGTCGGTGGAGACCTCGAGCAGCGGCTCGTCGACCTCCACGCGGTCACCTTCGGCCTTGAGCCAGCGAGTGACGGTGCCCTCGGACACGCTCTCGCCGAGCGCCGGCAGGGTTACGGAAACCGCCATGGTGCGGTTGCTCCTTACGAGTAGTGCGGATGGTGGTGCGCTCGGGACTCAGTCGTGCGAGTGCAGCGGCTTGCCGGCCAGGGCCAGGTGGGCCTCGCCGAGGGCCTCGTTCTGCGTCGGGTGCGCGTGGATGAGCTGCGCGACCTCGGCGGGCAGGGCCTCCCAGTTGTAGATCAGCTGGGCCTCACCGACCTGCTCGCCCATGCGGTCGCCGACCATGTGGACGCCGACCACGGCACCGTCCTTGACCTGGACGAGCTTGATCTCGCCCGCGGTCTTGAGGATCTTGCTCTTGCCGTTGCCCGCGAGGTTGTACTTCAGGGCGACGACCTTGTCGGCGCCGTACAGCTCCTTGGCCTTCGCCTCGGTGATACCGACGGAGGCGACCTCCGGGTGGCAGTACGTGACGCGCGGCACGCCGTCGTAGTCGACCGGGACGGGCTTGAGCCCGGCCAGCCGCTCCGCCACCAGGATGCCCTCGGCGAAGCCGACGTGCGCGAGCTGGAGGGTCGGGACCAG
The DNA here is from genome assembly GCF_017916255.1 of Streptomyces mobaraensis NBRC 13819 = DSM 40847. NCBI lineage: Bacteria > Bacillati > Actinomycetota > Actinomycetes > Kitasatosporales > Streptomycetaceae > Streptomyces > Streptomyces mobaraensis. Next base: position 2,114,141 of record NZ_CP072827.1, on the reverse strand, counting down.
GTCGCCGACGGCCGAGATGGTCGGCACGTTGGTCCGCATGTACTCGTCCACGAGGACGTAGCCGCGGTCCATGGCGACCCCGGCCTCCTCGTAGCCCAGGCCCTGGGAGACCGGGCCGCGGCCGACGGCGACGAGCAGCAGCTCGGCCTCGAAGGTCTTGCCGTTCTCCAGCGAGACCTTCACACCGTCGGCGGTGTACTCCACGCCGGAGAAGCGGGAGCCCAGGGAGAAGTTGATGCCGCGCTTGCGGAAGGCGCGCTCCAGCAGCTTGGAGCTGTTCTCGTCCTCGACCGGGACGAGGTGGGGGAGCGCCTCGACGATGGTGACGTCGGTGCCGAAGGACTTCCACGCGGAGGCGAACTCGACGCCGATGACGCCGCCGCCCAGCACGATCGCGGACTTCGGGACGCGGTCCAGGACCAGCGCGTGGTCCGAGGAGATCACGCGGTTGCCGTCGATGGTCAGGCCCGGCAGCGACTTCGGCACGGAGCCGGTCGCCAGCAGGACGTGGCGGCCCTCGACGCGCTGCCCGTTCACGTCGACGGACGTGGGGGAGGACAGGCGGCCCTCGCCGGTGATGTAGGTGACCTTGCGCGAGGCGACCAGGCCCTGGAGGCCCTTGTACAGGCCCGAGATCACGTCGTCCTTGTACTTGTGGACGCCCGCGATGTCGATGCCCTCGAAGGACGCCTTGACGCCGAACTGCTCGCTCTCGCGGGCGGAGTCGGCGACCTCGCCGGCGTGCAGCAGAGCCTTGGTGGGGATGCAGCCGCGGTGCAGGCAGGTGCCGCCCAGCTTGTCCTTCTCGATCAGGGCGACGTCGAGACCCAGCTGCGCTCCACGCAGGGCAGCGGCGTAACCGCCGCTACCGCCTCCGAGGATCACTAGGTCGAAAACGGTGCTGGCGTCGTTCGCCACGTCACGTCCTCCATGCATGGGTACGCCGTTGCCGGTCGTCGATGACCGGGCGGCGGCTGTCGTTCGGCCGCTTTTGCTTCGGCCCTGTGATTACTGGGGGCCCTGTCCTGCCGAGACAACATCTTCGCACTTGTTGACGGACGGCGGGACGCCGGGCCGGGCTGAGGGGCGACTGATGCGTCACCTTCGAGGGGTTACTCGCGCGTAGAGATGTCCGCCGGCGCGATGACACGGGGCGTTCGTCCTGAGCGAACGCCGCGCGGCCCCGGACGCATTCCCGGGGCCGCGCGGCGGTTTCGCGAAGGGGGCCGACGCGGGCCCGGGGCTCAGCCCAGGTCGCCCTCGGCGGTGTGCTCGGCCAGCCGGACGAGCGTACGGACGGCGGAGCCGGTGCCGCCCTTGGGGGTGTACCCGTAAGGGGCGCTCTCGTGGAAGGCCGGGCCCGCGATGTCCAGGTGCGCCCAGGTGATGCCCTCGCCCACGAACTCCTGGAGGAACAGGCCGGCGATCAGGCCGCCGCCGTTGCGGACGCCCATGTTGGCGATGTCCGCGACCGGGGAGTCCATGGTCTTGCGCAGCTCGGCGGGCATCGGCATGGGCCACGCCTGCTCGCCGGCCGCCTCCGCGATCTCGTGGACGGCGGTGCGGAACGCGTCGTCGTTGGCCATGACACCGAAGGTGCGGTCGCCCAGGGCGAGGACCATGGCCCCCGTCAGGGTGGCGACGTCCACGATCGCGTCCGGGTTCTCCTCCGACGCCCGGGTCAGGGCGTCGGCGAGCACCAGCCGGCCCTCGGCGTCGGTGTTGAGGACCTCGACGGTCTTGCCGCTGTACATGGTCAGCACATCGCCCGGACGGGTGGCGGTGCCGGACGGCATGTTCTCCGCGAGGGCCAGCCAGCCGGTGACGTTGACGCGCAGGCCCAGCTTGGCGGCGGCCAGCACGGCGGCGAACACGGCGGCGGCGCCGCTCATGTCGCACTTCATGGTCTCGTTGTGGCCGGCCGGCTTGAGCGAGATGCCGCCCGAGTCGTAGGTGATGCCCTTGCCGACCAGGGCGAGGGTCTTCTCCGCCTCCGGGTGGGTGTAGCCGAGGCGGACCAGCCGAGGCGGGTTGGCCGAGCCCTGGCCGACCCCCATCAGACCGCCGTAACCGCCCTTGACCAGCGCCTTCTCGTCCAGCACCTCGATCGCGAGGCCGTGCTCCTTGGCGGCCTCCTGGGCGAGGGCGGCGAACGCGGCCGGGTGGAGGGCGTTCGACGGGGTGTTGATCAGGTCGCGGGCGCGGTTGACCTCGGCGGCCACCACGGTGGCGCGCTCGACGGCGGCCTTGAACGCCTTGTCGCGCGGCTTGCCGCCGAGGATTACGGCCTCCGCCAGCGGCTCGCCCTTCTTCGACGCGCCCTTGCCGCCGCCGTCGCTGCGGAAGGCGGTGAAGGCGTACGCGCCCAGCAGGGCGCCCTCGCCGATGGCCGCGGCGTCGTCCGCGTCCGCCACGGGCAGCGCGAAGGCCGCCTTCTTCGTCCCGGTGAGGGCACGGGCGGCGGCGCCCGCGGCGCGGCGCAGCGCCTCACCCTCGTAGCCGTCGCCCTTGGCGGGGACGCCGCCGAGGCCGGCGGCGACCACGACGGCGGCCTTGACGCCCGCCGGGGCCGGGAGCTTGGTGACCTCGCCCTCCTCGCCGGAGGCGCCGAGGGTCTCCAGGACGGCCGCCAGCTTGCCGTCGAAGGCCTGGTCGACGGCTTCGGCGCCGGGCGCGAGGACGGGTCCCTTCGGGCCCTTGGCGACACCGACGACGAGGGCGTCCGCGCGCAGCGTCGCCGCGCCGGAGGTGCTGAGAGTGAGAGCAGTCACGGTGGTGGGTGTCCCTACTTCCGTTGAGTTTCCACGGCTTGGAAGCACAGCGAGGCCGTGCCGGCCGCCACCGCGCATCGTATGCGCCGCGCGTGCGCCGCCGGGTTCCGGGCCTTCGGGCGGGCACGAGCCTATCCCCGCGCGGTCGTTCAGCCCAGGGTCGCGACGATCAACGCGGTGGTGGCCGCGGTCTCCGCCAGGGCCCCGAAGACGTCCCCGGTGACCCCGCCGAAGCGGCGCCGGCAGTGGCGCAGGAGGAGTTCGGCCGCCACGACCGCGAGCGGTACGGCGGCCCCGGCGCGCAGCGCGGCGCCCGGCCCGAGGAGCGCGCCGGCGCCGGCCGCCGCGCAGCAGGCCGCGGCGGTCACCGCCAGGGCGGCGGGGACGGGCACCACCCCGGCGACGGCGGCGCCGAGCCCGCCCGGGCGGGCCGCGGGGACGCCGCGGCGGGCGGCGAGGGTGAGGGCGCAGCGCGCGGCGAGGGCCGCCACGAGGGCGGCGAGGGCGCCGTGCGCCCCGCCGGCGGCGTACGCCCCGGCGAGCGCGGCGACCTGGCCGAGCAGCACGAACACCAGGGCGACGACGCCGAACGGGCCGATGTCCGACTGCTTCATGATCCGCAGCGCGTCCTCGGCGGGCTTGCCGCTGCCCAGCCCGTCGGCCACGTCGGCCAGCCCGTCCAGGTGCAGCCCCCGGGTGAGGACCGCGGGCACCGCGGCGGCGGCCACCGCCGCGACGAGGGGGCTCGCGCCGAGGAGCAGCAGGAGCCGGCCCGTCGCACCGGCGCAGGCGCCGACGACGAGGCCGGCGAGCGGGGCGGCGAGCATGCCCCCGCGCGCCGCCGGGCGGTCCCAGCGGGTGAGGCGGACGGGCAGTACGGTCAAGGTGCCGAAGGCGAACCGCAGGGCGTCGCCGGCGGTCGCGCGGGGGGCGCCGGAAGCGGGAGTGTCGGTCATCGCGGGCAGGGTATCCCGGCGGTGACGGGCGGCCCGGGCGGCGGTGGCGCGGGGCCCGCGGAGGAACGGGGGAGCGTGCCCGGTTGTCGATAAACTGCACGTCAGGGCGGAGTTCGGAAGTGCGGGAGTCCGATGGAACACTGGCTTGACCGCAATATCGTCGAGCCGGGCAAGCTGCCGCTGCTGGCGGCCCTGGCCGCGTTCGTGCTGACGTTCCTCGTCACCCGGGTGATCACCCGGCTGATCCGCGCGGGCAAGGGCCCCTTCCGCAACATCCGCCCCGGCGGTCTGCACGTCCACCATGTCGTCCCCGGCGTGGTGCTGATGGTAATCGGCGGCTTCGGCGCGGTGGCGGCCGGCCGGCACGGACTGGGCGCGCTGATCGCGGCGGTCCTCTTCGGCGCCGGCGCCGGGCTGGTGCTGGACGAGTTCGCGCTGATCCTGCACCTCGACGACGTCTACTGGACCGAACAGGGCCGCAAGAGCGTGGAGATCGTCGTACTGACGGCGGCCCTGGTCGCCCTGGTCCTCTTCGGGTTCTCCCCCTTCGGGGTGAACGAGCTGACCCCCGAGGAACTGCGCAGCCGCAGCATCCTCGTCTCGAACATACTGATCAACTTCCTGATCGCGCTGTTCGCCCTGGCCAAGGGCAAGCCGCGGATAGCCCTCATCGGCGCGGTCGTCCCGCTGGTGGCGCTGATCGGCGCGGTGCGGCTGGCCCGGCCCGGCTCGCCGTGGGCCCGCCGTTTCTACCGCAACCGCCCGCGCGCCCGCCGCCGGGCCCGGGTACGGGCCTACCGGCACGACGCCCGCTGGAACGCCGTCCGCAACCGGCTTCACGATCTCGTCGCCGGCGCCCCCGACCGCTGATCCCCGCTTCCCGGCCCGCCCCGGAAGCGGTCGTCCCGCGGCTTGCGGCGCCGCCTGCGCACCTCGTCCGCCGCGCTCAGCACCAGCGTCGCCACGACGGCCGCGATGTGCTCCTTGCCCGCCAGATTCGGCTTGACGGCCACCTCGGCCACCATCGCCAGCACCACCACCCCGCAGGTGATCCAGGCCCGGTAGCGCCAGGACACGTACACCGCCAGCCCCACCACGGCCGCCGACGGACCGGTGTCGACCACCTTGGCCGCGTGCGGCGGCAGCCCCCAGAAGCCCGGGCCCAGGGCGATGGCCAGCCGCGCGTACATCGTCCCGGCCAGCGTGGCGGCGTAGGCGATGCCCAGCGTCCGCAGCCGGCCCAGGCAGATCTCGGCGACCCCGAAGACGATCAGGACCTGGGCGAGCGACCCCCAGACCGGCAGGTCGAGCGCCGGGACGTACAGCGACAGCGGCGTCCGCAGCAGCGCCAGCCACCAGGGCACCTCGGCCCGTACCGAGCCCACCGCCTGGACGGGGTGGTAGCCCCACGACTGGTTCTGCACCAGCTGGAAGACGCAGATGAGGGCGACCGCCGAGAGCGTCAGCGGGATGGCGCGGAGCCGGTCGCGGGCGAACGCCTCGTCGACCCGGGTGAGAAGCGGTCCCCATTCGGTGCGCGCGGCGCGTCGGAGCGCCGCACGGTTCATCGCCGGCTCTCCAGATGCTTGCGGTTCAGCCACTTCGGCAGGCCCGGGGCCTCCAGGAAGCCCTCCGCGCGGGCACTGGCGATGCCGATCCGCAGCAGGTCACTGCTCTTCTCGAACAGCATGAAACGAGGCTCCCAGATCGGCCGGTACTTCGCATTCGCGCGGTACAGCGACTCGATCTGCCACCAGCGGGAGAAGAAGCTGAGCAGCGAGCGCCAGGCCCGCAGCACCGGCCCCGCGCCGAGCCGGGAGCCGCGCTCGAAGACCGAGCGGAACATCGCGAAGTTCAGCGAGACCTGGGAGATGCGCAGCTCCCTCGCCCGCTGGAGGAGCTCGATCACCATGAACTCCATCAGGCCGTTCTCGGACTCCCGGTCCCGGCGCATCAGGTCGAGCGACAGCCCCTTGGGCCCCCACGGGACGAAGCTCAGCAGCGCCCGCAGCTCCCCCTTCCCGTCGTGGCACTCCAGCATCACGCAGCGGCCGTCGTCCGGGTCGCCCAGCCGGCCCAGGGCCATCGAGAAGCCGCGCTCGGTCGCCCCGTCGCGCCAGTCGTCCGCGCGCCGCAGCAGCTCGGCCATCTCCTCCTCGGGGATGTCCTCGTGCCGCCGGATGCGGACCGTGTACCCGGCCCGCTTGACCCGGTTGAACGCCTGGCGGACGGTCCGCATGGCCCGGCCCTCCAGGGTGAACTCCGCGGTGTCGACGATCGCCTCGTCACCGAGTTCGAGGGCGTCCATGCCGTGCCGGGCGTAGACGGTGCCGCCCTCCTCGCTCGCGCCCATCACGGCCGGGATCCAGCCGTGCGCCCGGGCCTCGGCCAGCCAGGGCTCGATCGCCCCCGGCCACGCCTCGGGGTCGCCGAGCGGATCGCCCGACGCCAGCGAGACCCCGCCGACCACCCGGTAGGTGACCGCCGCCTTCCCGGACGGCGACCACACCACGCTCTTCTCGCGGCGCAGCGCGAAGTAGCCCAGCGAGTCCCGGTCGCCGTACTTGTCGAGCAGCGCCCGCAGCCGCGCCTCGTCCTCCGGCGTCAGCGGGTCGGTGGCCCGGCGGGAGCGGAACGCCGCCCACACCACCAGCACCAGCAGCACCGTGCTCATCACGTTGATGGTGACGTTGACCCAGTCCGGAGTGTCGATCGCCGGGAACGGGCTGTCGTCGCTCGCCAGGAAGACCAGCCGCCGCACGCCGTACCGCCAGCGCTCCCAGAACGTGGACCGGTACGCGTCCCCCGCCTGGTTGGTCACCGTCACCAGGAACGCCGCGATCAGCGAGCAGACCAGCAGGCCCCCGGCCGCGACCGCCGCCGCCAGCTTGGGGTTGGACCGGTCGCCGATCGCGTAGAACTCCCGCCGGCCCACCACCAGCGCGGCCACGAACAGCGCCGTGATCGCCACCGAGAACCAGTTCTGGCCGTGCGCCCGGAACTCCGGGAGCCACATCAGCAGCGCCAGCAGCAGCAGGAGCACCCCGGCCAGCGCCAGGTTGAGGATCCACGCGGCCCGCTTGCGGCGGCGCAGGGTGACCGCCATGAACAGCGACACCACCGCCGAGGTGAAGCTGGCCTCCAGCAGGTACGGCGTGAAGTAGTCGTCCACGCTGTGCCGCCGGATGCTGGCCCCGAAGGACACCCAGACCGCGCTGAGCAGATTGACGAAGGCGGCGACACGCAGGTACCACACGGCGAAGGCTGCGGCGCGCCGGGGCCAGGGCCCGCGACGCGCCTCGTCATCCGGAGTCAAGCGGACTCTCCCGAAAAGGCGGCTGAACGGTGGGCGAGGGGACGTGAGGGACGGCGTGGCCCCCACGTTTCCGCTGCCGGTGACCGTTGTCGAGACCCTCAGGTCCGTGTCGGCCCCGTGTCGGCTCCGCGCCGGCCTCAGGAACGTACGGGAAGCTCCGCCGCCAGGGACGCCGCGGCCCGCACCAGTGGCAGAGCGAGCAGCGCCCCCGTTCCCTCGCCCAGTGTGACGCCGTGATCGAGCAGCGGGTTGAGCGCGATCCGGTCGAGCGCCTTCGCCTGGGCCGGATCACCGCTGCTCTGCCCGGCCAGCCACCAGTCCGGGGCACGGAAGGCGACACGCTGCGCGACGAGGGCGCACGCCGCGGACACCACGCCGTCCAGGATCACCGGCGTCCGGCGCACCGCGCTCTGCAGCAGGAACCCGGTGATCGCCGTCAGGTCCGCGCCGCCGGTCGTCGCCAGCAACTGGAGCTGGTCGCCGAGGACGGGCCGGGCCCGGCGCAGCGCGTCGCGGATCGCCGCGCACTTGCGCATCCACGCCAGGTCGTCGATGCCCGCGCCGCCCCGGCCGGTCACCACCGACGCGTCCGTCCCGCACAGCGCGCCGATCAGCGCGCCCGCGGCGGTCGTGCCGCCCACGCTCAGGTCGCCGAGGACGACGAGGTCCGTGCCGGAGTCGGCCTCCTCGTCGGCGATCGCCATCCCGGCCCGGAACGCCCGCTCCGCCTCCTCCGCGGTCAGCGCGTCCTCGATGTCGATCCGGCCCGAGCCGCGGCGCACCCGGTGCCGGGTGACGTCCGCCGGCAGCAGCTCCGGGTCGCAGTCCAGCGCCATGTCGACGATCCGCAGCTCCACGCCGGACCCGCGGGCCAGGACGGCCGGGGCGCTCTCCCCGTCGAGGGTGGCGCGCACGAGCGCGTACGCGCCCTCGGCGGGGCCGGCGGAGACGCCGAGCGAGGCGACGCCGTGGTCGCCCGCGAACAGGATCGCCTTCGGCCGCTCCACCGGCTTCACCGGCACCCCGCCCTGCGCGGCGGCGAGCCACTCGCCGAGCTCGTCCAGGCGGCCGAAGGCGCCCGGGCGGGGGGCCAGCCGTTCGCGCCGCTCTTCCGCTTCGCGGCGGGTGTCGGGGTCGGGGCGCTCGATCAGCGTGGCGAACTCGTCAAGATTCAGACCGCTCATCCGCGACACACTACCGCTGCGCGGGGCGGGGGATGGGGGGTGCGGTGCCCCGGTCCCGCCCCTTCGCCGATTCCCGGGGGCAAGCCCCCGGACCCCCGAAGCACGCTTCGCGCGCTGTCCTCAAACGCCGGACGGGCTGGTTTCCAGCCCGTCCGGCGTTTGAGGACGAGCGGCGGAGCCGCGAAAGGGGGTCCGGGGCGCAGCCCCGGGAAACGGCGAAGGGGGGTCCCCCTCTGGGGGAGGGACCGGGGCAACACCCCCTCCCTACCGCAACCGCACCGCCGCCCCCGCCACCACCAACAACACATGCTCACACTCCGCCGCCCACGCCGCGTTCAGCCTCCCCAACTCATCCCGGAACCGCCGCCCCGAGGCGGTCGCGGGCACCACTCCGGACCCGACCTCGTTGCTGACGGCGACAACGGTCCGCCGCGTCTCCCGCACCGCGCGGACGAGCGAGGCGACCCGCTGCGCCAACGCCGTGGACCCCCCGTTCGCCCACGCCGCGTCGTCCCACGCCGAGACGGAGTCCATGGCGTGGGTGAGCCACAGGGAGAGGCAGTCGATCAGCAGCGGCGGGCCGTCGGCGGCGAGGAGGGGGACGAGGTCGCAGGTCTCGGCCGTGCGCCAGGAGGACGGGCGGCGCTCGCGGTGGAGGGCGACGCGGGCCGCCCAGTCGGCGTCGCCGTTCCGGGTGCCGCCGGTGGCGACGTAGAGGACGTCGGGGAACGACTCCAGCCGCCGCTCCGCCTCCACGGACTTCCCCGAGCGCGCCCCGCCGAGGACGAGCGTGCGCCGGGGCACGTCCGGGACGGCGTGGTAGTCGCCGACGGTGAGCGTGCTGCCGTCCGGGACGGCCCGCGCCCCGGCCGCGGCCAGCCGGCGTCGCAACTCCCGCCCCGGCGGCACCTCGTGGCCGAGGTGGACGGCGATCACGTCCGTGGTCGCGGTGACCGCGCCCGTCTCGCGCAGCCGGGCCAACGCGTCCGGCCGGTCCACGACGTCGAGCAGGACGATGTCGTACGGGCCGGCCGCGGCGGTGAGCCCGGCAGGGGCGCCGCCGGGCGGCAGGTAGAGCAGGCGGTCGCCGTCGGGGCCCGTCACCTCGTAGCCCGTGCCCGGCGCGTCCAGGGCCACCGCCCGTACCCGGTGCCCGCTGATCACCGACAGGTCGCGGCCGTCCGGCACCCGCACCGGCGCGGGCAGGCCGGGCGGCAGCTCGACGGCCGGGCCGTCGTGCGGGTGGGAGAGCAGCACCTGCCGCACCCCGGCGACGCTCCGGCCCGCCCGCGCGGCCGCGAACGCGGGCCCGGGCGTGAGATCGAGCAGCAGTTCGCCGTCGACGAGCAGGGCGGTCGCCGCCCGGGCGTCCTCGCCCACGGCGGTGGCGCAGGCGGCGCAGGGGCAGCCGGGGCGCGGCAGCCCTTCGGGGGCCCCGGTGCCGAGCAGAGTCAGTTCCACGCCACGATCGTCTCGCGTCCGCGCACGGCGGGCGCGCCGGGATCACCCTTTCCCGCCCCGGGACCGTGCCCCGGGCAGGGGGTTAGGCTGCGTTCCGGCAGCGAACCACGAGCCTTTGGAGGCTGGCATGGCGTGGGTGTGGCGGTTCGAGAAGGCGGACGGGACGGAGACGGCCCCGGCCGTCGAGCCGGAGGAGTTCTCGACGCAGGGGGACGCGGAGTCCTGGCTCGGCGAGGAGTGGCGGGCGCTGCTGGAGGGCGGCGTGGAACAGGTACGCCTGTTCGAGGACGGCCAGGAGATCTACGAGTCCCCGATGAGCCTCCGCGCGGCGGCGGAGAGCTGACGGAGCGCGCCGCGCGGCCGGCCGGCGGCCTGCGGGCGGAGCCCCTTCCGGCGCCGCCCGGCCGAGACGTCCGTGCCGCACGGCCCGCCACCCGGGGCTACCCGCCCCGCACCCCGCACAGGTGCAGCAGCGCCGCCACCGCCCGGTACGGGTCCGTCCGGCCGGCCCGGTCCTCCGCGGCCAGCAGGCGGTCGAGATCGGCGGGCCGGGGGCAGGACGGCGGGTCGGTGAAGACGCGGACTCCGTACCAGGCGCGCAGCGGGGCGCCGATGCCGGCCAGGGTGGCGGCCAGGGCCTCGCGCCGGTCGGCCCGGACGGGGACGCCGGTGCGGTCGGTGTCGTAGGGGGAGTCGAAGGCGGCGAGCGCCCGGTCCCAGTCGCCGGCCAGGCCGGGCCGCAGGGCCAGCGCGTCGGCGTTGCGGACGAGCAGCGACAGCAGGCCGCCGGGGGCCAGGACGCGGGCGAGCCCGGCCAGCAGGGGGTCGGGCTCCGGCACGTACATCAGCACGCCGTGGCAGAGGACGAGGTCGAAGGCGCCCGGCGTGAAGTGCGCGCCGGTGTCCCGGCCGTCGCCCTCCAGCAGGCGGACGCGGTCCCGGACCTCCGCGGGCCCGGCGGCGAGCACCCTGCGGACGGCGGCCACGGTCGCCGGGTCGGACTCCAGGGCGGTCACCTCGTGCCCGGCGCGGGCGAGTCGCAGCGCCTGGGTGCCGTGGGCGAGGCCGACGTCCAGGACGCGCAGGCGCTGTCCGGCCGGGAAGCGGGCGGCCATCTGCTCGTCGATCTGCCGGGCGACCATCTCGTGCCGGACGGTGTTCCGCAAGCCTTCCCACAGGCCCTCATCGGCGACCTCCACGGCGTGGACGGCGGGCGGCGGATGGGCGGGCCCCGGTGGCGGACCGGCCGGCGCGGCGGACACGGCGTACCCGGGAGCCGCGCTTCCGGCCCACGCCGCGTCGGGCGACGATCCGGTCCACGCGCCACCGCCGTGGCGGGGTTCCGGGAGGTACCCCGGGCCCGGTTCGGGAGCCATCACGGGCGCCGCCCCGAACACCCCGTCGGGGGCCGCGGGGTACGTCCCGTGGGCCGCCCCGGCGTACTCGGCCGGCCGCGCGCCGGAGCGGGGGCCGACGGCGTACGCCGGCGCCCGGGACTCCGCCCCGGGCGTGGGGCCGACCGGCATGCTGTCGGACGGCCCCGGTACCACTCCGGGCCCGTCCGACAGCGTGCCGGCCGGGCCCCACGGGGAGCCGCTCAGGGCTTCTCCCCGCGCGCGACCTTCGGCTTGGGCAGCCGCAGCCGCCGCATCTGCAGGGAGCGCATCAGCGCGTAGGGGACGGCACCCCGGGTGTTCTCGCCGGCGAAGCGCTCCTTGAGCCCCTTGCGCAGGCCGACCGCGAGGATCACCGAGTTCACGACGATCACCAGGATGACGACCATCCACGCCAGCAGCACGTACTGCTGGAACGTCCCGCGGTTGAACATGCTCAGGACGAGGATGGCCACCGCGAGCGGCAGGAAGAACTCCATGACGGTGAACCGGGAGTCCACGAAGTCGCGCACGTAGCGGCGGACGGGCCCCTTGTCACGGACGGGCAGGAACCGCTCGTCGCCGTTGGCCAGCGCCTCGCGCTGCCTGGCCATGTCGGCACGGCGGGCCTCACGCTGGCGCTTCGTGGCCTCCTTGCGGTTGGCCGGCGTACTGGCCAGGCTGCGGCGCTGGGCCGCGGCCTCGCTGCGCTTGGGCGTGGGGCGGCCCTTGGGGGCCTCCGGATGACGGGGCTGCTGGGGCTGGTCCGCGGTCACCTTGGCGTCGGCGGCCTTGGCGGACTGCTCTTCCTTCGAACGGCTTCGGAACACGGGACCCAAGGGTACGGGGTCCCGGGGGTGGACCCCAGCGTTCTGGGGAATGATCCCAGGATGGCCTCCGCGGGACGCCCCGCCCCGGGGGCCGTGCGGGCCCGGCCCGACGCCCACCAGGAGTTCCCCGGGACGCCCCGGACCCCACCCGGTGGGCGGTCTCCTCCTCCTGCCGGAGGAAGGCGCCCCCCTGATCGTCCTGCAGGAGGAGCGCATCCGGGTCCGGACAGTGCGGTAATGGGGACAGGCCCCGTACTGTGGGTTCTGTAGGTGTGATGGAGCCGAAGCCCGAGCTAGTCGGTCAGAAGGGGGCGCGCGAGGCCCATGAGCGGTGTCATGAAGCGTATGGGGATGATTTTCCGCGCGAAGGCCAACAAGGCCCTGGACCGGGCCGAGGATCCGCGCGAGACCCTCGACTACTCGTACCAGAAGCAGGTCGAGCTGCTGCAGAAGGTGCGCCGGGGCGTGGCCGACGTGGCCACCTCCCGCAAGCGCCTGGAGCTCCAGCTCACCCAGCTCCAGGGGCAGTCCGCCAAGCTGGAGGAGCAGGGCCGCAAGGCGCTCGCCCTCGGCCGCGAGGACCTCGCGCGTGAGGCCCTGACCCGGCGGTCCGCCCTCCAGCAGCAGGTCAGCGACCTGGAGACGCAGCACCGGACGCTCCAGGGCGAGGAGGAGAAGCTCACGCTCGCCTCCCAGCGGCTCCAGGCCAAGGTCGACGCCTTCCGCACCAAGAAGGAGACCATCAAGGCCACCTACACCGCCGCCCAGGCCCAGACCCGCATCGGCGAGGCGTTCTCCGGCATCTCGGAGGAGATGGGCGACGTCGGCATGGCCATCCAGCGCGCCGAGGACAAGACGGCCCAGCTCCAGGCCCGGGCCGGCGCCATCGACGAGCTCCTCGCCTCCGGCGCCCTCGACGACCCCACGGGCATGGCGAAGGACGACATCACGGCCGAGCTGGACCGCCTGTCCAGCGGCTCGGACGTCGAGCTGGAGCTCCAGCGGATGAAGGCCGAACTCTCCGGCGGCAGCGCCAAGCCGGCCATCGAGGGCGGCGCCTCGTCGCAGTCCGCCCAGCCGCAGGACCGGCCCGACTTCCACAAGCGCTGACGCGGGCCGCGGAACGAGAGGAGGCGCCGTGATCGTTCGCATCATGGGGGAGGGCCAGTGGAAGCTGGCCGACAGCCACTTCGCCGAACTCAACGCGCTGGACGACGAGCTGCTCGAGGAGATGGAGAGCGGGGACGAGGCCGGTTTCCGCCGGACGCTCGGCGCTCTCCTCGACGCCGTGCGGCGGATGGGCAGTCCGCTGCCGGACGACGCCCTGGAGCCTTCCGAGTTGATCCTGCCCGCGCCGGACGCGTCGCTCGCGGAGGTCCGCGAGATGCTCAGTGACGACGGGCTGATTCCTGGGTGACCCCTGCGGGGGGCTGTGCCCCGGCCCCGCCCCTTCGCCGTTTCCTGGGGGCGAGCCCCCAGCCCCCCGAAACCGCGCTCCGCGCGGTTGTCCTCAAACGCCGGACGGGCTGGAAATCCAGCCCGTCCGGCGTTTGAGGACGCGCGCCGCAGGCGCGCTCGGGGGTGCGGGGGCTCGCCCCCGCAAGAAACGGTGAAAGGGTGGGACCGGGGCACCAGCCCGCCGCAGGCGCCCCCAGTCGCCTCCCGCCCCGAGGGAACCGTGATGACCACCCCCGCCGTCCGCGGCCCGCTCCGCGCCCACCCGACGGCCGCCGACGCGGTCGTGGCCGCGATCGTCCTCGCCCTGATGATCGGCACCGTCTTCGTCGGCCACCGGGTGGCGGCCCACCCCCTCTCCCCCCTCTTCGTCGCCTGCGCCGTCCTCGCCGCCGCGGCCCTCGCCGTCCGGCGCCGGGCGCCGCGCACGGTCCTGGTGGTGACGTCCGTCCTCACCGCGGTGGGTGCCGCGGACGCCGCGGACGGGGTGCCGCGCATCCAGGTCGCGCTGTCGGCGGTCGTGGCGCTCTACACCGTCGTCTCCCGCACCGAGCGCGCCGCGGCCCTCCGCATCGCCGCGGTGACGATCACCGCCCTCACCGGCGCGGTGATGCTGCTGGGCCCGCCGCCCTGGTACTCCCAGGAGAACGTGGGGATGCTCGCCTGGGCCGGCATGGCCGCCGCCGCGGGGGACGCGGTCCGCAGCAGGCGGGCCTACATCGCGGCGATCGAGGAGCGGGCGCTGCGCGCCGAGCGCTCCCGGGAGGAGGAGGCGCGCCGCCGGGTCGCCGAGGAGCGGCTGCGCATCGCCCGCGAGCTGCACGACGTCGTCGCCCACCACATCGCGTTGGTCAACGTCCAGGCCGGGGTGGCCTCGCACGTCATGGACAGCCGTCCGGACCAGGCGAAGCAGGCCCTGGCCCACGTCCGGGAGGCCAGCCGGTCCGCGCTGGACGAACTCCGGTCCACGGTCGGCCTGTTGCGCCAGTACGGCGACTCGGAGGCGCCCACCGAGCCGGCCCCCGGCATGGGCGCCTTCGACCAGCTCGTGGACGGTTTCACCCGGGCCGGACTGCGGGTGGCCGTCACCGTGACCGGCGCCCCGGCCGACGCGCCGGCGGCCGGCGACGAGGACCCCGCCGCGTCCGTCGCCGGCGCGCTGCCGGCCGCCGTGGACCTCACCGCGTACCGGGTCCTCCAGGAGGCGCTGACCAATGTGCACAAGCACGCCGGGCCCGGGGCCCGCGCCGAGGTCGTCATCCTGCGGGCCCCCGGGAGCCTGGTGCTCACCGTCCTGGACGACGGCCCCGAGGACGGGGTGCCGGGCGACGGCGGCACGGCCGGCGGCGGGCACGGGCTCGTCGGCATGCGGGAGCGGGTGACCGCGCTCGGCGGCACGATCGAGACCGGGCCCCGGCAGGGGACGGCCGGCTTCCGGGTCCGCGTCCGGCTGCCCGTCCCCAGCTGCGCCCGGCGCCTACGCTGACCCCCATGACGGACGAGTCCCCCATCAGCGTTCTCCTCGCCGACGACCAGGCCCTGCTGCGCAGCGCCTTCCGCGTGCTCGTCGACTCGGAACCCGGCATGCGCGTGGTCGGCGAGGCGGCGGACGGCGCCGAGGCGGTGCGCCTGGCCCGCGAGGTGCGCCCCGACGTGGTGCTCATGGACATCCGGATGCCCGGCGTCGACGGCCTCGCCGCCACCCGGGAGATCTGCTCGGACCCGACGCTCGACGGGGTACGCGTGGTGATGCTCACGACCTTCGAGGTCGACGAGTACGTGGTGCAGTCCCTGCACGCCGGCGCCTCCGGCTTCCTCGGCAAGGGCGCCGAGCCCGAGGAACTGCTCGCCGCCATCCGCATCGCCGCGGCGGGCGAGGCGCTGCTGTCGCCGACGGCGACGAAGGGGCTGATCGCCACGTTCCTCGCCCAGGGAGGCGGCTCCTACGGCGGGGGACCGGCCCGGCGGGGGGCGGAGGCGCTGGACGCGCTGACCGGGCGGGAGCGGGAGGTGCTGGTGCAGGTGGCCGGCGGGCTGTCGAACGACGAGATAGGGGAGCGGCTCGCTGTCAGCCCGCTGACGGTGAAGACGCACGTCAATCGGGCGATGGCGAAGTTGGGGGCGCGGGACCGGGCGCAGCTCGTGGTGATCGCTTACGAGACGGGGCTGGTGCGGCCCCGGGCGGAGTGAGCCCCGGCCCCCGCCCTTTCACCGTTTCTTGCGGGGGCTCCGCCCCCGCACCCCCGAAACCGCGCTCCGCGCGGTTGTCCTCAATCGCCGGACGGGCTGAAATCAGCCCGTCCGGCGCTTGAGGACGAGCGGCGAAGCCGCGAAAACCCGGAAGACCGCTGCCTACGGCAGCGCCAGCATCCGCTCCAGCGCCAGCTTCGAGAACGCCGCCACCTCCGGATCCACCTCGATCCGGTTCACGACCTTCCCCTCGGCGAGCGACTCCAGCGTCCACACCAGATGCGGCAGATCGATCCGGTTCATGGTCGAGCAGAAGCACACCGTCCGGTCCAGGAAGACGATCTCCTTGCCGTCCGCCGCGAAACGGTTCGCCAGCCGCCGTACGAGGTTGAGTTCCGTGCCGATGGCCCACTTCGACCCGGCCGGGGCGGCCTCCAGGGTCTTGATGATGTACTCCGTCGAGCCGACGTAGTCGGCGGCGGCCACGACCTCGTGCTTGCACTCGGGGTGGACGAGCACGTTGACGCCGGGTATGCGCTCGCGCACCTCGCGGACGGAGTCCAGCGAGAAGCGGCCGTGGACGGAGCAGTGGCCGCGCCAGAGGATCATCTTCGCGCCGCGCAGCTCCTCGGCGGTGAGGCCGCCGTTGGGCTTGTGCGGGTTGTAGAGGACGCAGTCGTCGAGGGACATGCCGAGGTCGCGGACGGCGGTGTTGCGGCCGAGGTGCTGGTCCGGGAGGAAGAGGACCTTCTCGCCCTGCTCGAACGCCCAGTTCAGTGCCCGCTCCGCGTTGGAGGAGGTGCAGATGGTGCCGCCGTGCTTGCCGGTGAACGCCTTGATGTCGGCGGAGGAGTTCATGTACGAGACGGGGACGGTGGTCTCGGCCACGCCCGCCTCGGTGAGCACGTCCCAGCACTCGGCGACCTGCTCGGCGGTGGCCATGTCGGCCATCGAGCAGCCGGCGGCCAGGTCCGGCAGGACGACCTGCTGGGCGTCGGTGGTGAGGATGTCCGCCGACTCGGCCATGAAGTGCACGCCGCAGAAGACGATGTACTCCGCGTCGGGCCGGGCCGCCGCGTCCCGGGCGAGCTTGAAGGAGTCGCCGGTGACGTCCGCGAACTCGATCACCTCGTCGCGCTGGTAGTGGTGGCCGAGGACGAAGACCCGGTCACCCAGCTTCGCCTTCGCGGCGCGCGCCCGCTCCACCAGGTCCGGGTCGGAGGGCGCGGGCAGGTCGCCGGGGCACTCCACGCCGCGCTCGCTGCGCGGGTCGGACTCGCGGCCGAGCAGCAGCAGGGCGAGGGGCGACGGGGCGGGGTCCTGGAAATCCAGGGACTGGGCGGTGGTCACGACACGCACCCTTTCTGTTCTGCGGACGACCGGACTGAGCTGCACCGGCCTTGTCGTCAATTTGACGCTATCTATCATAACTGCTTCGTGTCACTTTGACGATGCCCATTGCGTCGATGTGACGCATTCCCGGGCGCGCAGCGGATGTGCGAGCATGAAAGCCAGGAACACACGGCCGGACCCGGAATGAATCCCGGGCTCCGTCGGTTCAGCCGAGGGCAAGCAGTCCGCATAAAACCCGGGAGTGAAGCAGATGTCCGTTCAGGACGAGAAGACCACTGTGAGCGACGGCATCCTCCTGTCCGACGCCGCGGCAGCGAAGGTCAAGAGCCTGCTGGAGCAGGAAGGCCGGGACGACCTCGCGCTGCGCGTCGCCGTCCAGCCCGGCGGCTGCTCCGGCCTGCGCTACCAGCTCTTCTTCGACGAGCGCTCGCTCGACGGCGATGTCGTGAAGGACTTCGACGGCGTCAAGGTCGTCACCGACCGGATGAGCGCCCCGTACCTGGGCGGCGCCTCCATCGACTTCGTCGACACCATCGAGAAGCAGGGCTTCACGATCGACAACCCCAACGCCACGGGCTCCTGCGCCTGCGGCGACTCCTTCAGCTGACGGTCACCGGCACGGCGTACGGGCCGCATCGGCACCGCGCACGGGCCACCGGCACCGCGTACGGAAGGCGGGCACCCCTCGCGAAGGGGTGCCCGCCTTCCGCGTGTCCGGGCGGCGTCAGCCCCGCGGCACCGGCTCGCCCGTCACCACGTCCACCACCTTCCGCCCGTCCAGCGGCCGGTCCAGCGCCACCTTCCGGTCGAACCGCCGGGCCATCAGCACACACGGCCGCCCGGGCTCCCGCTCGACGCCCGTGACCTTCACCGTCACCGCCGCCGTCGACTGGGCCGATGCGGACGCCGCGTAGTCGCTGCACACCCCGCCCCAGAAGTGCAGGGTGAGCCGCGTCCCGTCGGCGCTGTACGACGTCACCTGGGCCGGGACCGCCCGCCCCGGCCCGCCGCCCGGGGCCGGCCGCGTGCCCCGCGCGGAGGTCAGGTACTTCGGGTCCACCGCCGGCTCGACGACCGTCACCGTCGCCTTCCCGCCGCCCGGCACCGCCGCCTCGAACAGCCACGACGGCACCAGCGCCGGACGGCCTCCCACCGACCGCGCGGCCAGCGCGAACGTGGCCCCGCGTATCGGCACCGAGGCGCGCGGCAGCGTCCCGCCCGCGCAGGGCGGGGAGCCCGGGCCCGAGGCGGCGGCCCCCGGGCTGCTCCCCGCGCCCTCGTCCGCCGGCACCGGTGTCGCACAGCCCCCGATCCGCACGCCGGCCTTCCCGGCCCGCCGGTTGAGCTCGTCGAGCGCCCGCGCGGCGCCGACCAGCGGATACTCCGCGCCCTTCACCGGCGTCACCACCGCGCCCGCGCCGTCCGTCACCCGGCCGTCCGCGCCGACCCGCAGAACCGTCTGCCGGCCGTACGTGGGCAGCCCGCCCAGCACGGGATCGGCCGCGACCGTGCGCACGGCGCCGAACACCCGGCTCGCGTCCACCTTCGCGTCGCCCAGTCCCAGGGCCGCGAGGACCGGCCGGGCCGCCGCCCGCGCCCGGTCCTCCGACACCGGCCGGGCCGCCGCCGGATCGGAACCGCCGGGCCGGTCATGGGAGTCCCGGAAGGACGGACAGGCGGGAGCGTCGTCCGAGCGGTCCTTCTCCGGCCCGGCGCCCGGCGGGTGGACGCACGGCTTCCCGCCGGGGATCCCGTGCAGCGCGTACGTCCAGTCGCCCGGCGCGTCCGCCCCCACCTGGAGCGTCGGCTCGGCCCCCGACCCGACGGTCCAGACGCCGTCCGCCTTCCGCGGCTCGCCCTTGACCCCCAGCGCCCGGGCCAGCGCCGCCACGTCGGCGGCGGTCGGCGCCCGGCCCGCCGTGTACACGGGGGCCCGGGCCGGGCCGTCGGGCAGCTTCCCCTCGACCCGGTAGCGGGTGCCGCCGCCGTTCGGGTCCGGCTCGCCCACCGCGATGCCCGGCGGCGGCCCGCTCGAACCGCCGGCGCCGGCGCCCCCGTCGTCGTCCAGCGCCAGCGGCGGCGGGGGGACCGCCCGCTCCTCCGCGGCCGGCCCGGACGAACCGCCGCCCGCCGTCGCCGCCCAGTACGCGCCGCCGCCACCGGCCAGCAGCACGGCCGCCGCGACCGACGCGACCACCGGCGGCGAGTACTTCCGCCGCCGCTTGCCGGAGGTGTCGCCCTCGGTGCCCACCGCATCGCTCCTTCGCTCCGCTCCACCGGTGTCCCGGTCCCCGCCCCGGCCGGGGTGAGGCGCCGGTGGGACGGAGCGGGGGAGCGGGCGGTTCCACGGCGGGGCCGGGCGGCGTGGTGGGCTCAGTCGCCGTACTCGGACATACCGCGCAGCAGCCGCACCGTCCGCTCCGGCACCGACACCCCGTGCGGCGGCCGCGCCGCGGGCGCCTCGCCGGGGACGTCGTCGGGCGCCGGGACCCGCCAGTGCGGCAGCATCCCGGCGCAGTCCCGGCGCAGCGCGGCGAGGGTGTCACCGTCGGCGGCGGTCTCCGCGCCGGGCGGAACGGCCGGGGTGACGTGCTTCACATGAGTCGCCATACCGGCACCGTACTGACCGTCACGGCCACGGAGAAAGGCCGGTCATCAGGTAAATTCAGCCGCTCGTGGCGAGATCGGGACTGGCGTCCCGAGCGGGAGCCGATAGCGTGGTACGGCCTTTTACTGTTCGACCCGCTTTCTCCCGTAGCGCCATCGCCCTTCACCACCTCGCCCCGCAAGGAGCAGATTCGCCGTGCGTATCGCTGTCACCGGCTCCATCGCCACCGACCACCTGATGACGTTCCCCGGCCGATTCGCCGACCAGCTCGTGGCGGACCAGCTGCACACGGTCTCCCTGTCCTTCCTCGTCGACGAACTCGACGTCCGCCGCGGCGGCGTCGCCCCCAACATCTGCTTCGGCATGGGCGTCCTGGGCCTGCGCCCCATCCTCGTCGGCGCGGCGGGCGAGGACTTCGCCGACTACCGCGCCTGGCTGGACCGGCACGGCGTCGACACGGAGTCGGTGCACATCTCCGAGGTCCTGCACACCGCGCGTTTCGTCTGCACCACGGACACCGACCACAACCAGATCGCGTCCTTCTACACCGGCGCCATGAGCGAGGCCCGCCTCATCGAGCTCCAGCCGGTCGCCGACCGCGTCGGCGGCCTCGACCTGGTGCTGATCGGCGCCGACGACCCCGAGGCGATGCTCCGCCACACGGAGGAGTGCCGCACCCGCGGCATCCCCTTCGCCGCCGACCCCTCCCAGCAGCTCGCCCGCATGGACGGCGACGACATCCGGCAGCTCGTCGAGGGCGCCACGTACCTGTTCACCAACGAGTACGAGAAGGCCCTGATCGAGTCCAAGACCGGCTGGACCGGCGACGAGATCCTCGCCAAGGTCGGCACCCGCGTCACCACCCTCGGCTCCCGCGGGGTGCGCATCGAGCGGATCGGCGAGCCGACGATCGAGGTCGGCTGCGCGGAGGAGCAGGCGAAGGTCGACCCGACGGGCGTCGGCGACGCGTTCCGCGCGGGCTTCCTCGCGGGGCTGACCTGGGAGCTCTCCCTTGAGCGGTCCGCTCAGCTCGGCTGCATGCTGGCCACGCTCGTGATCGAGACGCTGGGTACTCAGGAGTACGAGCTGCGGCGGGGGCACTTCATGGAGCGGTTCGCGAAGGCTTACGGCCACGAGGCCGCTGCGGAGGTCCAGGCGCGCCTGGCCGGCTGACCCCTGCGGGGGCTGTGCCCCGGTCCCTCCCCCAGAGGGGGCACCCCCATTTCACCGTTTCTTGCAGGGGCTGCGCCCCCGCGCCCCCGAAACCGCGCTCCGCGCGGTTGTCCTCAAACGCCGGACGGGCTGAAATCAGCCCGTTGGGGGTGCCCCCTCTGGGGGAGTTTGAGGACGAGCGGCGGAGCCGCGAAGGGGGGCTGGGGCGCAGCCCCAGGAAACGGTGAAAGGGCGGGACCGGGGCACACCCCCCTACGAAACCCGCCGCACCGTATACCCCACCCCACCCTCCACCACCCGTTCCCCCACATACTCCTGCCCCCGCATATCGCACCACGCAGGAACATCCAGCCGCGCGGCCTCGTCATCCGACAGCACGGTCACCAACCCCCCGACCGGCACCCGGTCGAACACCTTCGCCAGCTCGATCACGGGGATCGGACACCGCTTCCCGAGCGCGTCCACGACGACCTCCGCCTCCCCGGCAGCGGGGGCCGGTGCTACCGGAGGCGCCCCGAGGTGTCGTCGGACCCCGTCCACCACCCCGGGCAATACCTCCAGGAACCGCTCGACGTCAGTCGCGAGAGCACCCCGCGGCAGCGAAACCCGCACATTCCCTTCCGACAGCACCCCCATCGCCCGCAGCACATGGCTCGGTTCCAGCGTGCTGGACGTGCAGGAGGAGCCGGAGGAGACGGAGAAGCCCTCGCGGTCGAGGGCGTGGAGGAGGGCCTCGCCGTCGACGTAGAGGCAGGAGAAGGTGACGATGTGCGGCAGGCGCCGGGCGGGGTGGCCGACGACCTCCACGTCGGGGACCAGGGCGGGGACGCGGGCGCGGACGCGGTCGACGAGGGCGCGCAGCCGGGCCGCCTCCGCGTCGGCCTCCGCCCGTACCGCCCGCAGCGAGGCCGCCGCCGCGACGATCGCGGGCAGGTCGGGGAAGCCGGGCGCGCGGCCCCCCTCCCGTTCGTCCACCGGGCCGCGCGGCGAGAAGCGCGTGCCCTTGCGGACGGCCAGCAAGCCGACGCCCGCCGGGCCGCCCCACTTGTGCGCGCTGGCCGTGAGGAGCGACCAGCCCTCCGGGACCGGCCCCCAGCCGAGCGACTGCGCCGCGTCCACCAGCAGCGGCACCCCCGCGGCCCGGCACACCGCCGCGACCTCGGCCAGCGGCTGCTCCGTGCCGGTCTCGTGGTTGGCCGACTGGAGGGCGGCCAGCGCGGTGTCGGGGCGCAGCGCCGCCGCGTACTCGGCGGGGTCGACGAGACCGGTCCGGTCCACACCCACCCGGGTGACGCTCCCGCCGTCCGCCTCCAGGGCGTCGGCCGCGTGGAGGACGGCGGAGTGCTCGACCGAGGACACCACCAGATGGCGGCCGGTCCGGCGGCGGCCGCCGAGCGCGCCGGCGATGCCGTCGTGCAGCGCGCGGGTACCCGAAGGGGTGAAGGAAAGTTCGTCCGGGCGGCAGCCGACCGCCTCGGCCGCGGTCTCCCGGGCCGCGTCGAGCAGCAACCGGGCCCGCCGGCCCTCCCGGTGGAGCCGGGCGGGGTCGGCCCAGCCCTCGTCGAGGGCGGCGAGCAGCGCCTGACGGGCGACGGGGTGCGGGGGAGCGGCGGAGGCGGCGTCGAAGTAGGGCACGTCACCGAACCTAGCGCGCGCCGCGCCCCCGCGCGGGCCTGGGCTGACGGCCTCCCAGATCCCGCCCGGAGCCGGTGGTTCCATCCCTTCGGTGAGTTGTGGACCGGCCCCCCGGCGCGTTGGGCACCCTCCCCGCGCGACCCCAAATAGCGTCCAGTAGGGTTTGGTCCGCATAAACATCCAAACCCTGCCCGCAGCGGGCCGGCGACCGACCGAGACGGCCGCAGCCGGCCGCGCGGGCGAGACTCTCGGGAAGGCGCTACGTGAGTCCCAACGGCTCCGACCGCTCGTCGCGGCGCCCGGTGCGGCGGAAGCTGCTGCAGGCGCTGGCCGCGGGCGCTGTTCTGGCGACCGCCACCGGTTGCACATCGAAGGACTTTCCCCGCCTCGGAATGCCCACTCCCGTCACGGAGGAGGCGCCGCGGATCCTCTCCCTGTGGCAGGGCTCGTGGGCCGCGGCCCTCGCGGTCGGTGTCCTGGTGTGGGGCCTGATCCTCTGGAGCGTCATCTTCCACCGGCGCAGCCGGAGCAAGATCGAGGTTCCTACCCAGACCCGGTACAACATGCCTCTCGAGGCGCTGTACACCGTGGTCCCGATCCTCATCGTCTCGGTGCTCTTCTACTTCACGGCCCGTGACGAGAACAAGCTCATCGCCAACCCCGACAAGCCGAAGCACGTCGTGAACGTGATCGGCTTCCAGTGGAACTGGGCCTTCAACTACATGGAGACCGCCCAGGGCCAGAAGCCGGGCAAGGCGCTGCGCGACATCAAGGAGCTCGACGCCATCCCCGACCGGTTCCTGAAGAAGGCCCCGGCGGACGCGGCGGGCGTCTACGACACCGGCATCCCGGGCACGCGGAACCCGCAGAACGGCATGCCCGGCCCCACGCTGTGGCTGCCCAAGGGGGAGACGGTCGAGTTCGTCCTCACCTCCCGCGACGTCAACCACTCCTTCTGGGTGCTGCCGTTCCTGATGAAGCAGGACGTCATCCCGGGCCACACCAACAGCTTCACGGTGACCCCCAACCGGGAGGGCACCTTCCGGGGCAAGTGCGCCGAGCTCTGTGGGCAGGACCACTCGCGGATGCTCTTCAACGTCAAGGTCGTCTCTCCTGAGCGGTACCAGAAGCACCTCAAGGAGCTGGCCGAGAAGGGTCAGACCGGCTACCTGCCGGCGGGCATCGCGCAGACGGATCACGCGAAGAACGCGGAGACCAAGAACAAGTGAGCATCCTCAACGAACCCCAGGGTGCCGCCGCATCAGCCCCGGCAGCACCGCCTGTTCGCGCCAAGGCGCCAGGCAACCAGGTGATCAAGTGGCTGACCACCACCGACCACAAGACGATCGGGACCCTGTACCTGGTCACGTCGTTCGTGTTCTTCTGCATCGGCGGCGTCATGGCGCTGCTGATGCGCGCCGAACTCGCTCGCCCCGGCACGCAGATCATGTCGAACGAGCAGTTCAACCAGGCGTTCACGATGCACGGCACGATCATGCTGCTGATGTTCGCGACGCCGCTGTTCGCCGGCTTCGCGAACTGGATCATGCCGCTCCAGATCGGCGCGCCCGACGTGGCGTTCCCGCGACTGAACATGTTCGCCTACTGGCTGTACCTGTTCGGCTCGCTGATCGCCGTGGCCGGCTTCCTCACCCCGCAGGGTGCGGCCGACTTCGGCTGGTTCGCCTACGCGCCGCTGACCGACGCCGCCCACTCCCCGGGTGTCGGCGGTGACCTGTGGATCATGGGTCTGGCCTTCTCCGGCTTCGGTACGATCCTCGGCTCGGTCAACTTCATCACCACCATCATCTGCATGCGCGCGCCCGGCATGACGATGTTCCGTATGCCGATCTTCACCTGGAACGTCCTGCTGACCGGTGTCCTGGTCCTGCTGGCCTTCCCGGTGCTGGCCGCCGCGCTCTTCGCGCTGGAGGCGGACCGCAAGTTCGGGGCCCACATCTTCGACGCGGCCAACGGCGGCGCCCTGCTGTGGCAGCACCTCTTCTGGTTCTTCGGCCACCCCGAGGTCTACATCATCGCCCTGCCGTTCTTCGGCATCATCTCCGAGGTCATCCCGGTCTTCTCCCGCAAGCCGATGTTCGGTTACTGGGGTCTGATCGCGGCCACCATCTCCATCGCCGGCCTCTCGGTGACGGTGTGGGCGCACCACATGTACGTGACCGGCGGTGTGCTGCTGCCGTTCTTCTCCTTCATGACCTTCCTGATCGCGGTCCCGACCGGTGTGAAGTTCTTCAACTGGATCGGCACCATGTGGAAGGGCTCGCTGTCCTTCGAGACCCCGATGCTCTGGGCGATCGGCTTCCTGATCACCTTCACCTTCGGTGGTCTGACCGGCGTCATCCTGGCCTCGCCGCCGATGGACTTCCACGTCTCCGACTCGTACTTCGTCGTCGCGCACTTCCACTACGTCATCTTCGGCACCGTGGTGTTCGCGATGTTCGCCGGATTCCACTTCTGGTGGCCGAAGTTCACCGGCAAGATGCTGGACGAGCGGCTCGGCAAGATCACCTTCTGGACGCTGTTCGTGGGCTTCCACGGCACGTTCCTCGTCCAGCACTGGCTGGGCGCGGAGGGCATGCCCCGCCGGTACGCCGACTACCTGGCGGCCGACGGCTGGACCACGCTGAACACCATCTCCACCATCAGCTCGTTCCTGCTCGGCCTGTCGATCCTGCCGTTCTTCTACAACGTCTGGAAGACCGCCAAGTACGGCAAGAAGGTCGAGGTCGACGACCCGTGGGGCTACGGCCGCTCGCTGGAGTGGGCGACCTCCTGCCCGCCGCCGCGGCACAACTTCCTCACGCTGCCGCGCATCCGCTCCGAATCCCCGGCGTTCGACCTGCACCACCCGGAGATCGCGGCGCTGGAGCTCGAGGAGAACCTCGCTGACAAGGCCCTCGTGGGTGGCAAGGAGGCCGGCAAGTGAAGATCCAAGGCCGGATGTTCATCTGGCTCTCCGTCTTCATCCTGGCCATGGCCGTCGTCTACGGCGTGTGGTCGAAGGAGCCGGCGGGCACGACCGCGCTGTTCCTCGCCTTCGGCCTGTGCATCATGGTCGGCTACTACCTGGCGTTCACCGCGCGCCGGGTGGACGCCGGGGCGCAGGACAACAAGAACGCGGACGTCGCGGACGACGCCGGTGAGCTGGGCTTCTTCGCCCCGCACAGCTGGCAGCCGCTGTCCCTGGCGGTCGGTGGCGCCCTCGCCTTCGCGTCCATCGCGATCGGCTGGTGGCTGATGTACTTCTCCGCCCCCCTGATCGCGGTCGGCCTCTTCGGCTGGGTGTTCGAGTTCTACCGCGGCGAGAACCAGAACCAGTAGGTTCCCCGTCGCACGGGCCGGGCCCCGCACACCACTCGGTGTGCGGGGCCCGGCCTTCGGCGTCTCAGCCCACCCGTTTGCCCCTCCCCGGGGGCCGAAGGAGGCGATTCTTCCTACGGTGTGACCATGAGCCACTCTCCTCGACGCCGCACGGTGCTCGGCGGCGCGCTGCTGCTGGTCCCCCTGGCGCTGGGGATCGCCGGGTGCAGCTCGTCCAACCCGCTGGCCGACGCGCCCTACGACGCCGCCGGCCAGGTCGTGCTGAAGGGCGCCGAGGACGGCCGCAAGGTCGACCCGAGCGTGCCCCTCGAAGTGACGGCCACCGGCGACGACCGCATCACCGACGTCATCGCCACCGACGCCGCGGGCCGCTACGTGGGCGGCGAACTGGCCCCCGACGGCTCGCACTGGCGCAGCACCGGCTCCCTCGCGGCCGGCGCGCACTACACGGTCCGGGTGAGCACCGAGGACGAGGACGGGGCCCAGGGCCGCCGTACGATCGGTTTCGACACCGGCCCGGCCACCCGGCTGCTGACGGTCACGTTCGGCCCCAAGACCGGCACCTACGGCGTCGGACAGCCCATCACCGCCGAACTCAGCACCCCCGTCCAGACCCCCGCCGCGCGGGCCGTCGTCGAACGCACCCTGCGGGTGGACTCGCGCCCCGCCGTCCAGGGCTCCTGGTACTGGGTGAACAACCGGGTGCTGCACTACCGCCCCAAGGACTACTGGCCCGCCCACGCGTCCATCGACGTCCACGCCACCCTCGACGGCATCAAGGTCGGCGGCGGCATGTACGGCGGCCCGTCCAAGCCGCTGCACCTCGACACGGGCGACCGGGTGGAGGCCGTCACCGACGCCGCCGGGCACTACATGACCGTCCTGAAGAACGGCCAGGAGATCCGCTCCATCCCGGTCACCACCGGCAAGCCCGGCTACGACACCCGCAACGGGGTCAAGGTGATCCTCGGCCAGGAATCATTCGTACGGATGCGCGGGGACACCATCGGCATCGCCGAGGGCAGTGCCGACTCCTACGACCTGCCCGTCTACTGGGCCACCCGGGTGACCTGGAGCGGCGAATACGTGCACGCCGCGCCCTGGTCCGTCGGCTCGCAGGGCGCCGACAACGTCAGCCACGGCTGCACCGGCATGTCCACCGAGAACGCCAAATGGTTCTTCGACACCGTCCGGGTGGGGGACATCGTCAAGGTCGTCGGCAGCGCGGGCGCCACCATGACGCCCTTCGACAACGGCTTCGGCGACTGGAACCTCTCGTGGGAGGACTGGCGCAAGGGCAGCGCCCTGGCCGCCGGGACGCGCGAGGGGGCCACCCCGGCCGACGCGGCCCGGCTGCGGCCCCGCGTCTGACTCAGGCGTCCGCGGTGGCGTGCGCCCCCGCCCGGTCGCGCAGCAGCCCGGCCAGCGCGGCGGCGAAGGCCACCGGGTCCACCGGGTGCGTCACCGCCGCGTCCGCCCGGCTCCAGGTGGCCAGCCAGGCGTCCTGCGGGCGGCCCATCAGCAGCAGCACCGGCGGGCACCGGAACACCTCGTCCTTCAGCTGCCGGCAGACGCCCATCCCGCCCGCGGGGGCCGTCTCGCCGTCCAGGACGCAGACGTCCACGCGGTGTTCCGCCAGCGTCCGCAGCACGGCCGGGAGGGTGGCGCACTCCAGGTACTCCACCGGCGGCAGGTCCGCCGCCGGGCGCCGGCCGCCGGCCAGCCGCACCTGTTCGCGGGTGCGCGCGTCGTCGCTGTAGACCAGCACCGTGGCCGTCGGCTGCATCGTTACCTCCACGCTCATGACATCGGGTGTCTCGGGCACAGCTGTGGAACGAGGGGACCGCTGGCGCGGATGCTACTCCGCGGGAGGGGCCGCCGAGGAGGGCGCGATCACCGCGGTGACCGCCGACCCCGCTCCGCACCGGCGCCGACGGCCCGTCACCACCGGCCCGGGAGCCCCGCGGAAGCCCTGCGGAAGGACTCCTTCCCCCCTTCGGGGGACGACTCGGCGCTTGTCGGGTGACTGTCGGATTCGGCCGTACGAGCAGGGCACACGTCCTTGACACACCGAACGGCACCCCCCGGAGTGAGCGCGAGATAAGCGACCGACATAATGTCGGTCGTGGCGACAGCAACAGCAGTAGATACCGGGCACGCGCACCCCTCGGTCAACCGACCGAACCTCACCAGCGTCGGAACCATCATCTGGCTGAGTTCCGAGCTGATGTTCTTCGCGGCCCTCTTCGCGATGTACTTCACCCTGCGTTCGGTGACCGGCACCGACCACTGGTCGGACATGGCGTCGCATCTGAACGTCCCGTTCTCGGCGGGGAACACCACGATCCTGGTGCTCTCCTCGCTCACGTGTCAGCTCGGCGTGTTCGCGGCCGAGCGCGGTGACGTGAAGAAGCTGCGCACCTGGTTCGTGATCACCTTCGTGATGGGTGCCATCTTCATCGGTGGCCAGATCTTCGAGTACACCGACCTGGTCAAGGAGGCGGGCCTCTCGCTGTCTTCCGACGCGTACGGCTCGGCCTTCTACCTGACGACCGGCTTCCACGGCCTGCACGTGACGGGCGGACTCATCGCCTTCCTGCTGGTCCTGGGCAGGACGTACGCGGCCAAGAGGTTCACCCACCACCAGGCGACGGCGGCCATCGTCGTCTCCTACTACTGGCACTTCGTCGACGTGGTGTGGATCGGCCTCTTCGCCACGATCTACTTGATCAAGTAATCGGTCCCGTCCCGCACCGGACCAACAGTCCAGCATCGACGCAGAAGATCCTGACACCGGGGTAATCCGTGAAAAAGCTCTCCGCACGACGACGCCATCCGCTGGCGGCGGTCGTCGTCCTACTCTTCGCGCTGGCGGTCACCGGGGGGCTGTACGCCGCTTTCGCGCCGGCCGAGTCGGCCAAGGCCGATGACACCGCCCAGTCCCTGGCCATCGAGGAGGGCAAGAAGCTCTACTCCGTCGGCTGTGCCAGCTGCCACGGCACCGGCGCTCAGGGCACCTCCGACGGGCCGAGCCTGGTCGGCGTGGGTTCCGCGGCCGTGGACTTCCAGGTCCGCACCGGTCGTATGCCGATGCAGCAGCAGGGCGCCCAGGCGCCCCGCAAGAAGCCGGTGTACACGCAGGCGCAGACCGACCAGCTCGCCGCGTACATCGCCTCGCTCGGCGCGGGTCCGTCGGTTCCCTCGAAGGACCAGTACAGCCCCGACGGCGGCGACATCGCCAAGGGCGGCGAACTGTTCCGTACGAACTGCGCCCAGTGCCACAACTTCACGGGCAAGGGCGGCGCGCTGTCGAACGGCAAGTTCGCGCCCAGCCTGGAGGACGTCGACCCCAAGCACATCTACGAGGCCATGCAGACCGGCCCGCAGAACATGCCGTCCTTCCCCGACACCACGATGTCCCAGAAGAACAAGAAGGACATCATCGCGTACCTCGACGAGGTCAACACCAGCAAGTCGGAGAGCCCGGGCGGCCTCAACCTGGGCGGGCTCGGCCCGGTCAGTGAGGGTCTGTTCGGGTGGATCTTCGGCCTCGGCGCGCTGATCGCCCTCGCCATCTGGGTCGCCGCCCGGACCGCAAAGGCCAAGAAGTCATGAGTAGCCAAGACATTCCAGAAGAGACCCTGCCGAGCAAGCAGGGCGACACGCGCGAGGGCGCGGTGACGGTCAAGGGCGACCCCTTCGCCGACCCGGGCCTGCCGCCGCACGAGCACCGCGTACAGGACATCGACGAGCGGGCCGCCAAGCGCTCCGAGCGCGCCGTGGCGTTCATGTTCACGCTGTCCATGCTGGCCACGGTCGGTTTCATCGCCGCCTACCTGGCCATCCCGATCGACAAGAACATCTATGTGTTCCCGCTCGGTCACATCAGCGCCATGAACTTCACGCTGGGTCTCACCCTCGGCGTGGCCCTGTTCTGCATCGGCGCGGGCGCGGTCCACTGGGCCCGCACCCTGATGTCCGACGAGGAGCGCATCGACGAGCGCCACCCGATCGAGGCGTCCCCCGAGGTCAAGGCCAAGGTCATGGCCGACTTCGCCGAGGGTGCCAAAGAGTCGGCGATGGGCCGCCGTCCGCTGATCCGCAACACGATGTTCGGCGCCCTGGCGCTGATGCCGCTCTCCGCCCTCTTCCTCTTCGGCGGCCTGGGCCCCAAGCCGGGCACCAAGCTCCGCAAGTCCAAGTGGGCGGCCGGCAAGCTGCTGGTCAACCAGAACACGATGCAGCCCCTGCGTCCCGAGGACGTCCAGGTCGGCTCCCTCACCTTCGCCATGCCGCAGGGCATGTCGGAGGAGGACCACGACTTCCAGGTCCAGATCGCCAAGGCGGCCCTGATGATCGTCCGGCTCCGCCCGGAGGACATCAAGGACAAGAAGGAACTGGACTGGTCGGTCGACGGCATCGTCGCGTTCTCCAAGATCTGCACGCACGTGGGCTGCCCGATCAGCCTCTACGAGCAGCAGACCCACCACGTGCTCTGCCCGTGCCACCAGTCCACCTTCGACCTCTCCGACGGCGGTCGCGTGGTCTTCGGTCCGGCCGGGCACGCCCTTCCGCAGCTGCGGATCAAGGTCAATGACAAGGGCTACCTCGAGGCGATGGGCGACTTCGCCGAGCCCGTCGGTCCTGCCTTCTGGGAGCGCGGATGAGTACTGCAGAGACGAACGCGGCCGGCAAGCCCGGCCGCAAGGCACCCGCGGGTGAGCGGGTCGCCGACTGGGCCGACGGCCGGCTGGGCATCTACAGCCTGGCCAAGGCCAACATGCGGAAGATCTTCCCGGACCACTGGTCCTTCATGCTGGGCGAGGTCTGCCTCTACAGCTTCCTGATCATCATCCTCACGGGTGTGTATCTGACGCTGTTCTTCCACCCGAGCATGAACGAGGTCGTCTACCACGGCTCCTACGTCCCGCTCCAGGGACAGCGGATGTCCGAGGCGTTCTCCTCGACGCTGCACATCAGCTTCGACGTCCGCGGTGGTCTGCTCATCCGGCAGATCCACCACTGGGCCGCGCTGATCTTCCTCGCCGGCATGTTCGTGCACATGATGCGCGTGTTCTTCACGGGTGCGTTCCGCAAGCCGCGTGAGATCAACTGGATGTTCGGCTTCCTGCTGTTCTTCCTCGGCATGTTCACCGGTTTCACCGGCTACTCGCTGCCGGACGACCTGCTCTCCGGCACCGGTGTGCGCTTCGTGGACGGCGCGATCCTGTCCGTCCCGGTCATCGGCACCTACCTGTCGATGTTCGTGTTCGGCGGGGAGTTCCCCGGCGGGGACTTCGTGGCCCGGTTCTACTCGGTCCACATCCTGCTGCTGCCGGGCATCATGCTCGGTCTCGTGGTGGCCCACCTGATCCTGGTCATCTACCACAAGCACACCCAGTACCCGGGTCCGGGCCGCACCGAGAAGAACGTCGTCGGCATGCCGCTGCTGCCGGTCTACATGGCCAAGGCGGGAGGCTTCTTCTTCCTCGTCTTCGGTGCCATCGCGGCCATCGCGGCGATCGCCACGATCAACCCCATCTGGGAGATCGGCCCCTACCGGCCGGACCAGGTGTCCACCGGCGCCCAGCCCGACTGGTACATGGGCTTCGCCGAGGGTCTGATCCGCGTCATGCCGGGCTGGGAGATCAACATCTGGGGCCACACCCTGGTCCTGGGCGTGTTCATTCCGCTGGTCATCTTCCCGCTGGTGCTCTTCGCCATCGCCTTCTGGCCGTTCCTGGAGGCCTGGGCGACCGGCGACAAGCGGGAGCACCACCTGCTGGACCGTCCGCGCAACGCTCCGACGCGCACCGCCTTCGGCGTCGCCTGGATCGCCGCGTACTTCGTGATGCTGGTCGGCGGTGGAAACGACCTGTGGGCCACCCACTTCCACCTGTCGCTCAACGCGATCACCTGGTTCGTCCGCATCGGCTTCTTCGTGGTTCCGGTGCTGTCGTTCATCGCCACCCGCCGGATCTGCATGGGTCTCCAGCGGCGCGACCGGGAGAAGGTCCTGCACGGCCGCGAGTCCGGCATCATCAAGCGCCTGCCGCACGGTGAGTTCGTGGAGGTCCACGAGCCGCTCACGCAGGAGCAGCTGCACACGCTCACCGCGCACGAGCAGCCGAAGCCGCTGGAGCTGGAGCCCGAGGTCGACAAGAACGGCGTCGCGCGCAAGGCGTCCATGGGCCAGAAGATGAAGGTCCGGCTCTCCAAGAGCATGTACGGGGAGGACAAGTTCGTCCCCAAGGCCACGGCGGAGGAGTACCAGGAGATCACGAGCGGCCACGGCCACCACTGATCCCCTGATCACCGGATACTGATCACAGCTGATCGCCACGGCAGGAGCCCCGTCCACGGCATGGACGGGGCTCTTCGCCGTCCCGGGACCTGGTTAGGCTGGGCACGTGCCCTGCGAGGACAGGGCCCCGGATCGACCACCAGGAGCGTGGACCATGAACGTTGCGACCCCGGCAGGCGGCGACGGCACGGTGTCCCGGTCCTGGCCCGGCATCCTGGAGGCGCTGCTCGGCGGACGGGACCTGGGCGCGGACGACACCGCCTGGGCCATGGACCGCATCATGCGCGGGGCCGCCACCGACGCCCAGATCGCCGGCTTCGCCGTGGCCCTGCGGGCCAAGGGCGAGACGGTCGCCGAGATCTCCGGCCTGGTACGGGCCATGTACGCGCACGCCAACCTCATCGAGGTGCCCGGCCCCAGCGTGGACATCGTCGGCACCGGCGGCGACGGCGCCAAGACGGTGAACATCTCGACGATGTCGTCGATCGTCGTGGCCGGGACGGGCGTGAAGGTCGTCAAGCACGGCAACCGGGCCGCGTCCTCCGCGAGCGGCGCCTCCGACGTCCTGGAGAAGCTCGGCGTCAACCTGGACCTCTCCCCGGAGCGGGTGGTGGAGGTGGCCCGCGAGGCCGGCATCACCTTCTGCTTCGCCGTGAAGTTCCACCCCGCGCTGCGGCACGTCGCCGCCGCCCGCCGCGAACTCGGCGTCCGGACGACGTTCAACGTCCTCGGCCCGCTCACCAACCCGGCCCGCGTCCGGGCCCAGGCCACCGGTGTCGCCGACGCGCGGATGGCGCCGATCCTGGCCGGTGTCCTCGCCGAACGGGGGTCGTCGGCGCTGGTGTTCCGGGGCGACGACGGGCTGGACGAGCTGACGACCACGGCCACGTCGCGGGTGTGGGTCGTACGGGATGGTGTGGTGCGGGAGGAGCACTTCGATCCGCGGGACGTGGGCATCGAGCTGGTGCCGGTGGAGGCACTGCGGGGCGCCGACGCGTCGTACAACGCGGATGTGGCGCGACGGGTGCTGGCGGGCGAGACCGGTCCCGTGCGGGACGCGGTGCTGCTGAACTCGGCGGCGGCGCTGGCGGCTCTGGAGCCGTCCGACGAGCCGCTCGCGGTGCGGATCGCGGCGGGGATGGCGCGGGCGGCGGAGTCGATCGACTCCGGCGCTGCGCGGGGGACGTTGGAGCGGTGGGTGCGGGTGAGCAACGGGGGGTGAGGGTGCCCCGGTCCCTCCCCCAGAGGGACCGGGGCACCACCCTCCGGACGTCAGCCGTCCGTATCACGGACCACGCTTTCCCCGCCGTGATCCGTTATGCCATACTCGCCGCCAGGTCACGAGTGACAGCGACACAGGCCCCGGCCCGCTGTCCGGCAACCCTCCGTCCGTGGCGGGGTGCCCCGGGTGATGACCGGGCCGCAGGCAGCGAGGTCTGCGGCAAGCGCGGATCCCTCGCCAGGGATCCTGGTCGTCGAGGGAGTTCCTTCCGTGATCCAGCGAATGCGCTAGGGCCGAGAGCCCCTTCTCCGCGCCCGCACGTTCCCCTTCTCCTGCGCCGCCGTGCCGCCGCGCAGTGATCTCGCCTGCCTGCCACGGGAGTTCGCCATGTCCTCCGCCGTTTCGGTCCCCGCCCCCACCGCCGTCGTCTCCGCCCCTGCCTCCGCCCCCGCGCCGTCCCTGCCGCTGCCCGTCCTCGGCCGGGACGTCCGCGTCCCCGTCGCCGGCGGTGGCGAAGTCCCCTACGCCGCCCTCGACTACGCGGCGAGCGCGCCCGCCCTGCAGCGGGTGTGGGACGACGTCGCCGCCTACGCGCCGTACTACGGCAGCGTGCACCGGGGGGCCGGGTACCTTTCGCAGCTCTCCACCGAGCTGTTCGAGAACAGCCGCGCGACCGTCGCCGCATTCCTCGGCTGCCGCCCCGACGACCAGGTGGTCTTCACCCGGTCCACCACCGACTCGCTCAACCTCCTCGCCGCCGCCCTGCCCGCCGGCACCCGGGTGTTCGTCTTCGAGACCGAGCACCACGCCGCCCTGCTGCCCTGGGCCCGCCGTGCCGAGACCGGCGAGACGCCCGTCACCTGGCTGGACGCGCCGCGCAGCCACGCGCAGACCGTCGAGACGCTGGAACGGGCGCTGGCCGCGCGGGAGCCGTACGGTCCCGCGCTGGTGTGCGTGACGGGCGCGTCCAACGTGACCGGCGAGGTCTGGCCCGTCCGTGAACTCGCCGCCGCCGCGCACGCGCACGGCGCCCGTATCGTCCTCGACGCGGCACAGCTCGCGCCGCACCGCGCGGTGGACATCGCCGAACTCGACGTCGACTGGGTCGCCTTCTCCGGCCACAAGCTGTACGCGCCGTTCGGCGCGGGGGTGTTGGCGGGGCGCGCGGACTGGCTGCGGGCGGCCGAGCCGTACCTCGCGGGCGGCGGCGCGACGCGCAGCGTGCGGCGGGACGCGTCCGGCGCGCCCGCCGTCGAGTGGTTCGACACCGTCGCGCGGCACGAGGCCGGGTCCCCCAACGTGATCGGCGCGCACGCCGTCGCCTCCGCGTGCCGCGCGCTGAGCGAGGCCGGTTTCGAGCGACTCGCCGCCCGGGAGGATGTGCTGCTCAGGCGCCTTCGGGAGGGGCTCGCCGCGGTGCCGGGGGTCCGGGTGCTGTCCCTGTTCGGGGAGGACGCGCCGCGGGTGGGGGTGGTGTCGTTCGTCGTGGACGGGTGGGAGAGTTCGGCGTTCGCCGCGGCGCTCTCGGCGGAGTACGGGATCGGGGTGCGCGACGGTCTCTTCTGCGCGCATCCGTTGGTGCGGGCTCTCCTTGCGGAGGGCTCGGCCGTGCGGGTGAGCTTTGGCGTTGGGACGCCGGATGAGCACATCGAGCGGTTTGTGCGGGCGGTGGGGGAGTTGGTGCGGCGCGGGGTTTGAGCCCCGGCCCCGCCCTTTCACCGTTTCTTGCGGGGGCGAGCCCCCCCACCCCCGCAACCGCGCTCCGCGCGGTTGTCCTCAAACGCCGGACAGGCTGGAGTGGGCGCCCTATTCAGCCCGTTGGGGGTGCCCCCTCTGGGGGAGTTTGAGGACGAGCGGCGAAGCCGCGAAAAAGGGGGTCTGGGGCGCAGCCCCAGGAAGCGGCGAAGGGGTGGGACCGGGGCATCCCCCCGCCGCAGGCGCCCCGCGTGAGCGCCTAGCTGTCCAGCCCGATCGCGAACGCCGCCTCCAGATCATGCTGCGAATACGTGCGGAACGCGATGTGCGTCTCGGTCGACGCCACCCCGGGCACCTTGCTGATCCGCCCCGGAATGACCTCCGCCAGATCATCGTGCCGAGCCACCCGCACCATCGCGATGAGGTCGTACGCCCCGGTCACGGAGAACACCTCGCTCACCCCCTCCAGCGCCGCGATCTGTTCGGCGATCTCGGGGATCCGGTCCACGTCGGTCTTGATGAGCACGATCGAGGTGATCACGTCGGTTTGTCTCCTTCGGTGGACCCGGCCGCGTCGTTCACGGGGGATTTCACTCTAACCGGCCGTTCCCGGCACACCCATGCGAAGCCGAAGCCGAGGGCGAAGCCCATGACGTGGGCGAGGTAGGCGACTCCGGGGCGGTCGTCGGGGGCGCCGACGCCGGGCCACTGGAGGGCGAACCAGAAGAGGAGGACGGCCCAGGCGGGGAAGCGCAGCGGGAGGAAGAAGAGGAACGGGAAGAGGCTGGTCACCCGGGCTCGGGGGAAGAGATGCAGGAAGGCCCCGAGGATCCCGGAGATCGCCCCGGAGGCGCCGACCAGCGACTGGGCGGATCCGGCGTGCACGGCGGCGTAGCCGAGCAGGGCGAGGAAGCCGGTGGTGACGTAGCACAGGGCGAACGAGAGGCGGCCCATGCGCTCCTCGGTCATCGCCCCGAAGACGTGGAGGAAGAGCATGTTGCCGAGCAGATGCAGCCAGTTGCCGTGCACGAACAGGGCGGTGAACGGGGTGGCGAGCGACCCCGGCAGCCCGTGCCAGAGCTCGTCCGGCACCACGCCCCACCGCTCGAAGTAGGCGGTCTGCGCGGCGATCAGGTCGGCGCCGGTGCCGTACGAGGGATCGAGGCCGGACGCCGGACCGATCAGGAAGACCGCGCAGCAGGTGGCCAGAACGGTACGGGTGACCCAGGGGGTGCGGGGCCGGTCCCGCCGCACTGCCTTTACGATCATGGGCAGATCATGGCGTACCAGGGCAAGCGGTACGGAGAGCCTCGCCGGTCGCTCCGGCTCGTGCCGGTCCCAACCCGCCACGGGGCGGGCAGGCCGTAGGGTTACGACGAACGCCCCGCACCCCGCACGCCACGAACAGGACGGACGGCACCATGGACGTTCCCCGGCCGACCGCCACCGCCCGGTGGCGCCGCACCCCGTGCGGGCACCCCCCACGCCCCCGCGTGAGCCGTCCGGCCGGGGCGGGACGGGAAGCGGGGCCGGAGACCGGGCCGGTGGACCGTCCGGGGACGAGCTGAGGAACGGAGCGGACACGCGTGGTGGAGCACACGGACGGCGAGGAGACGGCCGGTGACGACGACGGCCGGGCCGACGGCGTCGGCGAGGTGCTCGACCGCCCGTTGCCCGAGGGCATCCGGCGCCGTGTCATCGGACTCGTCGCCGACGCGTTCGGCGGACTGACGGTCGCCGAACTCCCCGCGCAGCTCCGCCAGTACGCCCGGTTCACCCCCGCGCGCCGGGCCAAGTTCGCGGGCAACGCCATGGCCGCGGCCGTCGAGACGGACACCGCGTTCCGGCAGCGGATCTCCGCCCGGCTGCGGGAGACCGGCTCCGAGCTGGCCCGCGCCCTGGAGGCCGGTTCGCCGCCCGCCGCCGCCGACCCCGAGGACGTCGCGGCCATGGCCTTCGTGCTGCGCCCGCCGGGCTGGGTGAAGCTGGTCACCGCCGCCGGCGAGGAGGCACAGCGGGCCAGCGCCGAACGGGCCGGCGAGGAGGCCCAGCGCGAACTGCGGCAGCTCCGCGAGGAGCTCGCCCGGGTGCGCGACGAGGCCCGTACCGAGGCCGACCGGGCCCGCGCCGAGCTGGAGGCCGTCCGCAAGGAGGGCGAGGGCCTGCACCGCAAGCTGCGCAGCGCCCTCAACGACGTACGCCGCGGCGAGGCGGCGCTCCGCAAGGCGCACGCCGAGCTGGAGTCGCTGCGTACCGAGGCCGCCGCCGAACTGGCCGCCGCCCTGGGCGAGACCCGGCGCGTCAAGGCCCGGCTCGCGGAGGCCGAGTCCGCCCTGGAAGCGAGCCGCCGGGCGGTCCGCGAGGGGCGCAGCGTCGAGGACATGCGGCTGCGGCTGCTGCTCGACACCGTCCTCGACGCCGCCCAGGGGCTGCGCCGCGAACTGGCCCTGCCCCCCACCTCCGTGCACCCCGCCGACCTCGTGGACGCGGTGGAGCCCGGGCGGATGACGCCCAAGGACATCGCGGCGCGCGCCCTGTCCGAGACCGATCCCGCCCTGCTGGACCAACTGCTCGCCCTGCCGCAGGCGCATCTGGTGGTCGACGGCTACAACGTCACCAAGACCGGCTATCCGACGATGCCGTTGGACAAGCAGCGGCTGCGGCTGCTCGGCGGTCTGTCCATGCTCGCCGCCCAGACCGGCGCCGAGATGACGTGCGTCTTCGACGGCGCCGAACTGGCCGCCCCGGTGCTGCTCGCGCCGCCGCGCGGGGTGCGGGTGCTCTTCAGCAAGCCCGGGGTGACGGCGGACGAGCTGATCCGTCAGCTTGTCCGGGCCGAGCCGCCCGGGCGGCCCGTGGTGGTCGTGTCCACCGACCGGGAGGTGGCCGACGGGGTCGCCAAGGTGGGGGCTCGGCCGGTGGCTTCGGCGTTGCTGCTGCGGCGGCTGGCGCGGACCTGAGCCCCGGTCCCGCTGAAGGGTCAGCCCGTCCGGCGTTTGAGGACGAGCGGCGGAGCCGCGAAAGCGGGGGTCTGGGGGCGCAGCGCCCAGGAAACGGTGAAAGGGCGGGACCGGGGCACCCCCCCACGTCAACAACGTGAAAGCTGAGCAACGATTTCCCTCAGGGGATTTGAACCGATCATATGAGGTCACTAAGGTCTGGCCTCGAACCTTCGCGCGGTGATCATCCAGTCCGGATGACGTGAAGTGTCCCGCCGTGCCCAACCGCGCGCCAGCGCGCCCGCGGCGGCCGAGGAGAAAAGGAGCTCGACTCCGTGGCGTCCCACCGTCGTCCCAAACAGCCGAGCCGTACTCGGGTGACCGTCCTCACCGCGACCGCCGCCGCAGCCGTCGCCCTCTCCGCCCAGGCGGCCTCCGCCGACCCGGGCGCCAAGCCGACCCGCAGCGAGGCCAAGGAGAAGGTCGACCGGCTCTACGAGCAGGCGGAGCAGGCCACCGAGAAGTACAACGGGGCCAAGCAGCGGCAGGAGAAGCTCGAGAAGGAGGCCGGCGAACTCCAGGACCGCGTCGCGCGCGGCCAGGAGGAGGTCAACAAGCTCCGCGACGGGCTCGGCGCGGTGGCCACCGCCCAGTACCGCTCCGGCTCGGTGGACCCCTCCCTCCAACTGCTGCTCTCCTCCGACCCAGACACCTACCTGGAGCGGGCGTCCACGCTCAACCAGGTCAGTGCCAAGCAGGCGGAGGCGCTCCGGCAGATCGCCACCAAGCAGCGCGCCCTGAAGCAGCAGCGCGAGGAGGCCGCGGGCAAGCTCGCCGACCTGGAGTCCACCCGCAAGGCGCTGGGCGAGCGCAAGGCCGAGGTGCAGGGCAAGCTCGCCGAGGCGCAGGACGTCCTCAACTCCCTGACGGAGAAGGAGCGCGCCGCGATCGCCGCCGCCGAGAAGGAGGAGGCCGCCAAGGCCGCCGCCAAGGCGGGCTCGGGCGAGGACGGCTCGGGCGCGAACGGCTCCAAGGGCGGCTCGAAGGACGGCGGTTCGGGGCAGACCGGCAACGGCGGCAAGGCCGTCCCGGGCTCCGGCCGGGCGGGCGCCGCGCTCGCCGCCGCGCAGTCGAAGATAGGGTCCCCGTACGTCTGGGGCGCGACCGGCCCGAGCTCCTTCGACTGCTCCGGGCTGACCTCCTGGGCCTACGCCCAGGCCGGCGTCACGCTCGACCGCACGTCGGAGGCGCAGGCCAACGACGGCACCCGGATCTACGACCAGAGCCAGCTCCAGCCCGGCGACCTGGTCATCTTCTACGGCGACATGCACCACGTGGGCCTGTACGCCGGCAACGGGCAGGTGCTGCACGCGCCGCGCACCGGCACCGTCGTCCGCTACGAGGCGATGAGCAACATGCCGTTCCAGTTCGGCGTGCGCGTGGGCTGACCGGGCGCGGAGTGGCCGCCTTACCCGACTGCCCTTCGGTTCCACCGTTAAGCCGTTCGGCCCTGCCAATCCACCCGTTCGGGTGGTGTCGCACCGCCCGCGGAGGCTTCGACGCCCCGCCCATGACCTGCGTCTTGGGCGGGGCGTCCGGCGTTCTCCGAGGACGCGCCCGGATTCCACACTCCGTAGCGGTCTTTGAACGGAGAGTGAGCGAGCCGCTACTGTCTGCCGCCGGCGCGGTGCCCCCGCAGTCGTCCGCCCACCCGGGCGGCAGGGGGCCGGCAGGGGGCCGCGCGAGCGAAGGGAGTACGGCAGCACGTGGCGTCCCACCGCCGATCCACGCCCTCCGGTCTCGCCCGGACCGTCCGGGTCACCGTCCTGTCCGCCGCCGTGGCCACCGCGGCGGCCGCGTTCTCGCCGTCCGCCGCCGCCCGTCCCGGCGGCCCCGCCGACCCCGCCGGTGCCGCGGGGGGTGCCGGGGGCGCCGGTTCGTTCGGTTCGTCCGGCTCGGTGAGGGAGCGGCTGGACCGGCTCTACCGGCAGGCCGAGCGGGCCACCGAGCAGTACAACGCCGCCGGCGAACGGGCCGGCGCCCTGCGGCGGAAGGTCGAGCAGGCCGCCGACCGGGTCGCCCGCGGCCAGGAGACGGTCAACCGGATGCGCAACGCCCTCGGGACGGTCGCCGCCGCCCAGTACCGCGACGGTCTCGTGGACCCCGCCCTCCGCCTGCTGCTCTCCTCCGAGCCCGACCGCTACCTCGACCGGGCCTCCGCCCTCGCACG
Organism: Streptomyces mobaraensis NBRC 13819 = DSM 40847; assembly: GCF_017916255.1. Taxonomy (NCBI): domain Bacteria; kingdom Bacillati; phylum Actinomycetota; class Actinomycetes; order Kitasatosporales; family Streptomycetaceae; genus Streptomyces; species Streptomyces mobaraensis. The sequence continues at coordinate 2,074,104 of NZ_CP072827.1, read as the reverse complement.
CGTCACCGGCCGGCAGACCGAACGGCTGCACGCCCTGCTCGCCGCCCAGCGCGCGCTCGGCCAGGAGCGGCTGGAGGCCGCTCGGGCCCTCGCCGAACTGGAGGACAGCCGCCGGGCCGTCGCCCGCCACAAGCACGAGGTCGAGGGCAGGCTCGCCGCCGCCCGCCGGCTCCTCAACACCCTGCCGGACGGCGAACGGGCCCGGTACGCCCGCGCCTCGCGCTCGGCGGGCGGGTCCCGGGCCGGCTTCCTGTTCTCGGGGCCCCCGCCGTACCCGGCGTCGGGCGGGGACTCCGGGTTCTCCGACGCCGGTTCCGCGCGCGGGGCCGCCGCCGCGCGGGCCGCCCGTTCGGCCGTCGGCTCCCCCTACGCATGGGGCGCGAGCGGCCCGTTCGCGTTCGACTGCTCCGGGCTGACGCAGTGGGCCTACGGCCGGGCGGGCGTCGGCCTGCCGCGCACCTCCCAGGCCCAGCGGAACGCCGGCCGGCACGTCCCGCTCTCCGAGGCCCGCCCCGGCGACCTCGTCATCTACCGGGACGACGCGAGCCACGTCGGCATGTACGTCGGCGACGGACAGGTGGTGCACGCGCCGTACCCGGGGGCGCGGGTGCGGTACGACCGGGCGGACATGATGCCGATCTCGTCGATCACGCGGCCGTGAGGGGTGCTCGCCCGGCTCGCCCCGCTCACCGCGCGTGGCCCCGCCGCCCCTTCCCCTCGCCCCGCCCGGGGTGACCGTCCGGCCGGCTCGTACGATGCGGGCCATGGACGGCCCCACGACACGACCGCGCGGCGGACGCCGGGCGGCGCTGCGCTTCCTGGCCGTCGTACTGATCGCCCTGCCGGCCCTCACCGGCTGCGGGGCCGGGCCCGTCGACGGCGCGGCCGTCCGCGACACCGACGCCGTACGGCGCCTGCTCGACGGCTGGGCGAAGGCCCTGCGCGACCGCGACGAGGGCGCGTACCTCGCCGCCGTCGATCCCGGCGAGCGCGCCTACCGGGACCGCCGGCGCCAGGTCTTCGCCAACCTCGCCGACGTGCCGCTCGCCTCCTGGGAGTACGGCGCCGTCCGCACCGGCGGCTCCACCCCCGTCCCCGGCGACGGCCACCGGGTCGCCGCCGAGGCCGAACTCCGTTACCGGCTGGCCGGTTACGACGCCGCGCCGGTCTCCGTCCCGGTCCGGCTGACGGCCGTCCGGCGCTCCGGGCGCTGGTACGTGGCGGGGGACGACACCGCGTCCGGCGACCGCCAGCTCTGGGAACAGGGCCGGGTCACCGCCGTCCGGGGCCGGCACAGCCTCGTCCTCGGCGCGGGCCGGGAACCGGCCGCGCTGCGGGCCCTGTCCGGCCTGGCCGACGCGGCGGTGCCCGCCGTGGCCGCCGCCTGGCCGGACGACGGCCGTCCCGGGCGGCTCGTCGTCGAGATGCCGGCCTCGCTGGAGCGGATGGGCGCCCTGCTCGGCGCGCCGCCCTCCGACTACCGGGGCATCGCCGCGGTGACCACCACGGCGGGGGAGAAGGGCGGCGGCGGTCCCGTCCCCGCCGGGCGGATCGTCGTCAACCCCGAGGCGTACGGCGCCCTCAGCCCGTTCGGCCGCCGGGCCGTCCTCACCCACGAGGCCACCCACGTCGCCACCCGCGCCCGTACCACCGACACCACTCCCATGTGGCTCTCCGAGGGCTTCGCCGACTGGGTCGCCTACCGCACCGCCGACCGCGCCCCGGCCGCGATCGCCCCCGAACTGACCCGCGCGGTCACCGCCGGCCGCCCCCCGGACCGCCTCCCCGCCGACGCCGACTTCCGTTTCACCGGCGGCGCCGACCGCCTGGCCCGCGCCTACGAGGGCGCCTGGCTCGCCTGCCGGATGGTGGCGGAACGGTGGGGCGAACGGAAACTCGTCGCCTTCTACCGGGCGGCCGGCACGGGCTCGGTGGAGAAGGCGGCGCGAGAGGTCCTGGGGACGGGGGAGCGGGAACTCACGGCGGAGTGGCGGGGGTACGTGCGGAAGGTACTGCGCTGAGGCGTCCGCCGACGGGCCGAGCGACGAACCGGCCGTCGATCGCGCCGGGACCGAAGCCCCGGGAACGCACGCCCCGAGCCCCCGGCCGGTCTCGCGTACGCGGTGCTCATGGGCGGATGCGGAGGTGGGTCAGGCCGGTGGTGTGGCGGATGCCGGGGCCGATCGCGCAGTCCGTGGGGAGGGTGGCCGGGAGGGTCTGGATGGTCTTCTCCGCTGTGGCGCCCCTGCCGCGGCCGGCGATGACCTCGCCCCTGAGGAAGGCGGTGTTGAGGCCCGCGACGCGGACCGAGGGGCCGGCCTCGTAGCGGATGACGGTCGTCGTGCCGTCCGAGCGGCGCAGGACCTCCTTGGAGTGGTTCCAGGAGAGGAGGAGGCAGCCGCCCCCGGTCTCGCCCTCGGTGTGGTACGTGGCCGTGCTGCCGTGGCCCGAGGCGTCCGTGCAGTGGTACGTCCCGTCGACGGAGACCTTGGCGGAGGCGGCGGACGACAGGCCGAGCCCCGGTCCGTAGGTGATGTTCTCCTGGCCCGTGCAGTCCATGGCGGTGCGTTCTCGTTCCCGCGGGTGCTCCCCGGCCTGGGCCGCGGGGACGCCGGCGGCGGCTGACGTCAGCAGGGTGAGAGAGGCCAGGGTGATTCCCGCGCCACGGCTGCCGATCACGATGCGTCCCTTCGTAGCCCGAACCACGGTGTCCCGACGCGGCTTGGATACCCCCTGGCATCGTCGGCCGCACCGCTTCCTCGGACGGTCAGAGGTGACACCGGCTCCTCACGCCCCGGTGCGCGCTCTCGCGCCCGCCGCACGCCCTGCCCCGGAGCGGCCCGGCGGCGTCACCGTGGACCGTCACGGGGCCGGACCGCCAAGGGAGTTGCCGATGAGTGACGCGCGCTCGACGGCGCCCCGGGTGGCCTCCGTGACGGTGGCCGCGCCGCCCTACCGGCACCGACAGGCGGAGATCGTCGCCGTGTTCGCCGACGCCTTCCTGGGCGCCGACGCGGCGGTGCGCCGCAAGTTCGTCGGCCTCGCGGCCCACTCCGGCATCGAGCACCGCAACCTGTCCCTGCCGCTGGCCGAGTACCGCGAGCCGCGCGACTTCACCGCGTTCAACCGGACCTGGGCCGCCGTGGCCGGTGACGTCGGGCAGCGGGCCCTGGACCGCGCCCTCCGGGCGGCGCGGGTCGCCCCCGACGAGGTCGGGGCCATCGTCACGACCACGACCACCGGCGCGTCGGTCCCGTCGTTCGACGCCGGACTCGTCCGGCGCGTGGGCCTCCCACGGGACGTGGTCCGGATGCCCCTGTTCGGCCTGGGCTGCGCGGGCGGCGCCGCCGGGCTGGCGCGGGCGCGCGACCATCTGCGCGGCCACCCCGACCAGGTCGCCGTCCTGGTCTCCGTCGAGCTGTGCTCGCTCAACTTCCAGCGCACCGGCACCTCGGTGGACAACCTGGTGGCCACCGGCCTGTTCGGCGACGGCGGGGCGGCCGTCGTGCTCCTCGGCGCCCGACGGGCGGAGCGGGTCGCGGGGCCCGAGTTGGTCGCCACCCGCAGTTGCCTGCACCCGGGCACCGAGCATCTGATGGGCATGCGCCTGGGGACCGACGGGTTCGCGGTCTTCCTGGCCCCCGACGTCCCGGACGCCGCCGAGAAGCACCTGCCCGGCGAAGTGCGCGACTTCCTGGCCCGGCACCGGCTGACCACCGCGGACATCACCGTCTGGATCTGCCACCCCGGCGGCCTGAAGGTACTCGCAGCCCTGGAACGCTCCCTCACCCCGCCGGCCGGCGCCTTCGCCCACAGCCGCGCCTCGCTGGCCGCCCGCGGCAACATCTCCTCCGCCGCCGTCCTGGACGTCCTGCACCGCACCCTGACCGCCCCCGCCGGCCCGCCCGCCCCCGGCTCACACGGCCTGCTGCTCGCCCTGGGCCCGGGGCTCACCACGGAACTGGCGCTGCTGCGCTGGCCGGAGTCCCGTCACTCCTGAACGCTCGCGACGAACGCGGACCAGGCGGGGGCCGGGAAGAACAGGGCTCGCTTGGCCGGGTGCTTACTGTCGCGGACGGGGGTGATTCCGGACGGGGCGTACGCGGGTGCCCATTCGAGGCATTCGCCGCCGTTCCCCTCGCAGTAGGTCGACTTTTTCCACGTTGTGGGGGTGAGGTCGGCAGTGGTGTTCATCATGGGCCCCCTGCTCAGAGTGACTTGATGCTTGTGATGAAGGAGGACCAGGCGGAGGCGGGAAAGGCCAGCGCTTGCCCGGTCGGGCATTTACTGTCCCGTATCGGGACGACGCCGGATGAGGTGTACGCGGGGGCCCATTCGACGCAGGTTCCGCCGTTTCCCTCGCTGTGGCTGGACTTTATCCATATGGCTCGGGTGAGGTCTGGTGCGCGTTTCATCGTCGTACGCCTCCATGACGTGCTGAATCAGGGACAGGGAGTCGGGGAGGGACAGGGCGTTCGCACGCAGTCTCTCGTACGTCGTACGTGCTTCGGTGACGACCACGGGTGAGTCGTACACGTGGCCCTTGACGTAGCTCTCGGCGAAAAGCACTTCGGTTCCGTCTCGTTGGCGCAGCAGGATGAACGGTGTCTTTCTGGCCGGAGTACCGCTGAGCGGAAAAACCTGCACCGTGATGCGTGGATGTTCGGCAAGCGCTGCGAGATGTCGCAGCTGTTCCCGCATGACATGTGGACCGCCCGTAGCGGACCACAACGTCGCCTCGTGCACGATGACCCAGAAGTTCGGCGGTTCGGGCGATTCGAAGACTTCTCTGCGCCGCATGCGGTCGTCGACACGCTGCCGGATGTGGTCCGCCGAGTCGTCGGGGCGGGTTGCCCGGAACACGGCCTCGGCGTATCGAGGAGTTTGCAGGATGCCCGCGATCACGCCAGGCGAGTAGTCGCAGACGGAAACCGACTGGCGCTCCAACTGCAGGTATGGGATCAGCCACGTCGGCGACCCCGCGTCCGCCGCCCGCTGTCGCATGCGTGCGTACGTGCCCGGCGTGCCGAAGACGCGGTCGCACTGGATCGCGAAGGCCGCCGACGCGAGCTGCTCGCCGCGTTCGACCTTGCTGACGTACGGCTGGCCGCAGTGCAGTGCCTCGGCGAGCTGCTCCTGGGTCCAGCCGCGTGCCTCGCGGGCGGCCTTGATCTCCTCGCCGAACTCGCGGGCGGGGGAGATCGGTTCGCCGGGCGAACGGTCGAGCATATGTTCAACTCCCCTTATTCCAACTGCCTTTGGAATCCAGAACGACCTGTTCAGGCGGGCCGTGGAGGTGGAGTCTAAGCCTCACGGTTGATGCCCGCTCGCGCAGAGCGGAACACCATGAAGGGTCGAACACATGGAGCAGTCGAAGGCCGCCTACCGGCCCGGCGCGTGGCTGACGGACACGCGGCGGGGGAAGGTCGGGCAGGTGACGGGCCACTGGGGGCCGAAGGTGCGGTTGCGGCCGCCCGGGGGTGGGCGGGAGTGGGAGGCCGAGCCGGGGCGGGTGCGGCCGGCGACGTTGGAGGAGCGGGAGCGGGCGGGTGTGCCGGGCTGGGCGTTCGCCGTCACCGGCGGCAACCGGGAGGACGACGCGTGAGCCCGCGGTCGTTCCCGCCGCCCATGTGGGACCCGCCGCCCCTGCCGCCGACGCCGCACGGCAGCGGGCCGTTGGCGAACCCCGCGCCGCACGAGTGCGGGATGTGCCGGTGGTACACCGCCGCCGAGTCCGCGGCCCGGCAGCGCGGGGACGCGGAGGCGGCGGAGGTGTACCGGCGGAGGCGGGCCGGGCATCAAGGGCAGTATCCGCACCGGCGGCCGGAGCGGCGGGTCTGATCCCGCACGCCCGATCCGGTGCCTCAGGATTCCCCGCGGTGGGCCTCCGGTTCCGCGATCTCCTCCGACCAGTCCGTGCCCAGCGCCGTGGCGAGGCGGTGCAGTGCCGCCTCGGTGCGGCCGTAGAAGGCGAGTTCCGTGTCGCCGTAGCCGGTGTTGTGGAGGGCGATGACGTCCGGGCCGCCCAGGAACTCCGTACGGGCGCCCAGTTCGCGCCAGGGCAGCAGGCCCATCGGGCGCAGCACCTCGCGGAGGCGGGCCGTGGACTCCGGGGTCAGTTCGGGTTCCTCCACCGTCCAGCCGTAGTGGTCGGGGAGGCGGACGGCCGCCAGCGCGAGGAAGAACTCCGAGACGGAATGGCTCTGGAGGGTCCACTCGCGGTCCTCGACGGTCACCAGGACCGGCGGGTCGACGAGGTGGGCGCGGGCCGCCGGGTAGCCCCACTCGTTGCAGAACTGGTCCTCGGCCATCAGCACGCAGACGCGAGGGTCCTCGTCCGGGCCGGTGAACGGGTTGTCGCGCGGCAGGCCGCCGGCGACGCCGTACCCCGTCGGGTCGGGGCGGACGGTGGGCGGCCAGACCGGGTTGGTCCAGTAGAGGCGCCAGCGGTCGGCGAAGGAGTTGAACGGCAGGTCCCACCACTCGTCCAGGGCGGCGGGTATGGGGAGGAGGCGGTCGACGTCGTCCGGCTCGGGCTCGCCCTCGGGCGCGGCGGGGCGCAGGCCGGTCACGTACTCCTTGTGCGCGTCCGGCTCGTCGCGCTCCCAGCGGGCGCCGCCGGTCGGCTCGTACCCCCACTCCTCCTGGAACGCGCGCAGCAGCTCCCAGCGGGCGGCGCTGCCGGCCGGTTCCGTCGCCGCCACCCGCCGGGCCACCTCCAGGCGTTCCCCGAAGCGGCCGTAATCGATCTCCGTCGTGATCTTTTCCACGGCGGGGATCCTATGGGGGTACGGGCCCCGTACCGTTTCCGGTGATCCCCCGCCCGGCGAACGGAGTGATCCCGCGCGGAGGCGCGACGGGCTGATCGCGCCCGCCCCGCCGGACGGCCCGGGGGGCGCAGCGTCCCGACGGCCCCCGGGCCGGGCCTCACAGCAGTTCCTGAAGCCGCTCCGCCAGCAGGACCCAGCGCCAGCGCTCCTCCACCCAGGCGCGGCCCCGCGCCCCCATGCGGGCGCGCAGCTCCGGGTCGAGGAGGAGCGTCGTGACGCGGTCCGCCGTCTCGGCGGCCGACTCGCCGCGCACCACGAACCCCGTCTCGCCCTCCAGCACCGCGTCCGGGGCGCCGCCCGAGTCGCCGGCGACGACCGGCAGGCCCGTCGCCGACGCCTCCAGGTAGACGATGCCGAGCCCCTCGACGTCCAGGCCGCCGCGCCGGGTGCGGCAGGGCATGGCGAAGACGTCGCCGGCGCCGTAGTGGGCCGGGAGTTCGTCCCACTCGACCGGGCCGGTGAACCGGACGGACGCGGCGACGCCCGTCTCCTCGGCGAGCTTGCGCAGGTCGGCGGCGTACGGGCCGCCGCCGACGATGAGCAGGACGGCGTCCGGGACGCGGGCGAGGACGGCGGGCAGGGCGCGGATCAGGGTGTCCTGGCCCTTGCGCGGGACCAGCCGGGAGACGCAGACGACCACCGGGCGGTCGGTGAGGCCGAGCCGGGCCCGGACCGCGGCGCCGCCCGATTCCGGGTGGAAGGTCTTCTCGTCGACGCCGGGCGGGAGTTGGACCATGCGGGACGCCGCCTCGCGGGTGAGGGCGGAGGCGATGCGGGAGCGTGTGTACTCACCCAGATAGGTGATCGTGTCGGTGCCCTCGCCGATGCGTCGCAGCAACTGCCGCGCGGCGGGCAGCTGCGCCCAGCCCGCCTCGTGCCCGTGGCTGGTGGCGACGATCCGCCGCGCGCCCGCCGCCCGCAGCGCCGGGGCCATCAGGCCCAGCGGGGCCGCCGCGCCGAACCAGACCGAGGAGCAGCCGTGTTCCCGCAGCAGCCCGGCCGCGCGGCGGGTCACCCGGGGCGTGGGCAGCAGCATCGTCGTCCGGTCGCGGACGACGCGGAACGGCTGCTCGGCGTCGAACCGGGCGGTGGCCGCGACGCCCTCGCGGCTCCGCTTCCACGTCGACGCGTAGACGACGATGTCCGCCGGGTCCAGCCGCAGCGCCATGTTGTGCAGGAACGCCTGGATGCCGCCGGGGCGGGGCGGGAAGTCGTTGGTGACGATCAGGGTCTTGTGCATACCGGTCGTTCGCTTCTCCGTCGCTTCTCCGTCGCTTCCCCGGCCGCCCGAGGTCGTATGGCGCGGGTGTCATGGGGGCGGTGGCGTGTGTGACAGTACCCGCCCGGTGTGCCGGGGCGGCGGCCGGGCGATGCCCGGACCGGCCCCACGGGCTCGGCACGGGCACGTGCGGGGGAGCGTCGGCGATCGGGCGGCAATGGCGCCACGACCCCGCACGTCACCGAGGACCGGCCGCCGGACGGGCATCATGCCTTCCAGTGACGGCACCATCACGGCGCGTGGTGCCCCGACGGGACGAGGTGGACGATGGCGGGCTCCGGTACGGGCTCCTCCGGCAAGAGCTCTTCCGGCAAGGGCTCCTCCGACCCCGGTGAGGACACTTCCGACAGGGGCTCACGGCTGCCGTTCCTGTCCGACAGGGGCTCACGGCTGCCGCTCCTGCTCACGGTGTGGGTCCTCACCCGGACCGTCCTGCTGCTGTGCGTGTTCCGGGTGCTGGACATGCCCGGCTCGGACGTCGGCATCGACATCGAGGTGATCTACCGGCGCTGGTACGGGGTCTTCTCGACCGGCGTCTTCCCGTACGACGACGTCACCTGGCAGTACCCGCCCGCCGCCGCCCTCGCCGTCCTCTCCCCGGGGCTGCTGCCGTTCCTCGACTACGCGCACGCCTTCTTCCTGGTCTGCTGGGTGGCGGACGCGGCGGTCCTCGGCATGCTGCTGTACGCCGTCCGGGGCGGGCGGCGCAGCGTGCGGGGCGTGTGGGTGTGGGTGCTCGGGGTGCCGCTGCTCGGGCCGATCGTCTACGCGCGCTACGACGTGATGGTGACCGCCGTCGCCGTCGCCGGGCTGCTCGCCCTCGGCCGCCGGACACGGCTCGCGGGGGCGCTCGCCGGATTCGGGGCGCTGCTGAAGGTCTGGCCCGTGCTGCTGCTGGTCGGGGTGCCGCGCGGGGGCCGGACGCGGTCCGCCTGGACGTCTGCGCTGGTGTCCGGCGTCGTGCTGCTGATGCTGTTCGCCGCCGCGATGCCGGGGGCGCTGGCCTTCCTGACGTTCCAGCGGGACCGGGGGACCGAGGTGGAGTCGCTGGGGTCGATGGTGTTCCATCTGGCCCGGCACTTCGGGTGGCACGGGCGGGCTCGGCTGCACTACGGGTCCGTCGAGTTCCTCGGACGGCATGTGCACGCGGTGAGCGCGCTGGCCCTCGGGCTGAGCCTGGTGGCCTTCGGGTGGTTGCTGCTGTGGCGGGTGCGGGCGCGGAGGTTCGAGGCGTGCACGCCGTCGGACGCGGCCTTCACCGCGGTGCTGCTGTTCACGACGACGAGCCGGGTGATCAGTCCGCAGTACGTGGTGTGGCTGATCGGGCTCGCGGCCGTCTGCGCGACCGTTCGGACGACGCGGCAGGGGTTGCCGATCGTGCTGGTGTTGCTCGCCGCGCCGCTGACGCAGTTGGAGTTTCCGATCTGGTTCCAACATGTCATCGCCAGCGACAAGTTGGGGGTGGCGACGCTGACGTTGCGCAACGCTTTGCTGGTGGCGGCGACGGTGATCGCCTGCCGGCGGTTGTGGCGGGCCACGGTGAGTGTGCCGCCGGTGGCGGCTGGGGAGCCGGAGCCTCCGGCTGAGCGGGCGTCGGAGCTCGTGTCGGGGTGAGGGTGCCCCGGTCCCGCCCTTTCACCGTTTCTTGCGGGGGCAGGCCCCCGCACCCCCTGAAACCGCGCTCCGCGCGGTTGTCCTCAATCGCCGGACGGGCTGATATTCAGCCCGTCCGGCGTTTGAGGACGAGCGGCGAAGCCGTGAAAAGGGGGGTCTGGGGCGCAGCCCCAGGAAACGGCGAAAGGGCGGGGCCGGGGCACACCCCCCTCACCCGTGATAGATCGCCTCGATCTCGTGCGCGAAGTCCTTCGCCACCACATTCCGCTTCAGCTTCAGCGACGGCGTCACATGCCCCGACTCCTCCGTGAACTGCCCCGGCAGGATGCGGAACTTGCGTACCGACTCCGCCTTCGACACCGCCGCGTTGCCGTCGTCGACGGCCTTCTGGACGTCGGCGAGCAGGTCGGGGTCGTCGGCGAGGTCGGCGGCCGTGAGGCCGGCGGGCTTGTCGTGGCGTTCGAGCCAGCGGGGGAGGAAGTCCTCGTCGAGGGTGACGAGGGCGCCGACGAAGGGGCGGCCGTCGCCGACGACCATGCACTCGGCGATGAGGGCGTGGGCGCGGATGCGGTCCTCGATGACGGCGGGGGCGACGTTCTTGCCGCCCGCGGTCACCAGGATCTCCTTCTTGCGGCCGGTGATGCTGAGGTAGCCGTCCTCGTCGAGGGTGCCGAGGTCGCCGGTGTGGAACCAGCCGTCCTCCAGGGCCTCGGCGGTGGCCTTCTCGTTGTTCCAGTAGCCGGTGAAGAGGTGCTCGCCGTGCAGCATGACCTCGCCGTCGTCGGCGATGCGGATGACGGAGCCGGGGAGCGGCTGGCCGACTGTGCCGATCTTCGGGCGGTCCCAGGGGTTGAAGGCGGTGGCGGCGCAGGACTCCGTCAGGCCGTAGCCCTCCAGGACGGTGAAGCCGATGCCGCGGTAGAAGTGGCCGAGGCGTTCGCCGAGCGGGGCGCCGCCGGAGATGGCGTGGGTGGCCCGGCCGCCGAGGACCGCGCGGAGCTTGCCGTAGACGAGGCGGTCGAAGACCTTGTGCTTGAGCTTGAGGCCGAAGCCGGGGCCGGACGGGGTGTCCATGGCGCGGCTGTAGGCGATGGCGGTGTCCGCCGCCTTGTCGAAGATCTTGCCCTTGCCGTCCGCCTGGGCCTTGGCGCGGGCGCCGTTGTAGACCTTCTCGAAGACGCGCGGCACGCCGAGGATCAACGTGGGGCGGAAGCCCGCCAGGTCGTCGGTCAGGTTCTTGATGTCGCTGACCATGCCCAGCCGGATGGGAGCCATCAGCGCGGCCACCTCGACCAGCCGGCCGAAGACGTGCGCGGCGGGGAGGAAGAGGAGGACGGAGGAGTCGCCGGTGCGGAAGAGGGGCTTGAGGCGCTCCACCGCGTTGCCGCACTCGGCGAAGAAGCTGCGGTGGGTGAGCACGCAGCCCTTGGGGCGGCCGGTGGTGCCCGAGGTGTAGACGATGGTGGCGGGGGTGTCGGCGTCGGCCAGTGTGCTGCGCTCGTCCACCTCCTCGTCGGTCAGGTCCGCGCCGGCGGTGCGCAGGGTCTCCACCGCGCCGCCCTCGATCTTCCAGACGTGCTTCAGGTCCGGCAGCGACTCCCGGACGGAGGCGACGGCCGCCTCGTGCGCGTCCGTCTCCACCAGGCAGGCCACGGCCCCGGAGTCGCCGAGGATCCACTCGATCTGCTCGGGGGAGCTCGTCTCGTACACGGGGACGGTGACGCCGCCCGCGCTCCAGATGGCGAAGTCCAGCAGCGCCCACTCGTAGCGGGTGCGGGAGAGCAGCCCGACGCGGTCGCCCGGCTTGACGCCCGAGGCCATCAGGCCCTTGGCGGCGGCGCGCACCTCCGCCAGGAACTCGACCGCGGTGACGTCCTGCCAGCGGCCCTCGACCTTGCGCCCTATGACCGCGACATCTGGGTGGAGCGAAGCGTTCCGGCGGATGAGATCCGTCAGGTTTCCGTCCGCTGGGACCTCATAGAGGGCCGGAAGGCTGAACTCGCGCAAGACTGCTGCTCCTCGTCGGGCGCCGGCGCCGCCGCGTCGTCGAGGGGCGCTGCGTCGGCTGCGGTCCATGTATTACGGGCACGGTGAAGGACGGCCCGGACGTTACCCACCAGTACTGGTTTCGAATAGAGGGTCACGCCCAGATGTTCTGTGCGTCACATGCCGCGGGACCGCTCCCGGCACCCTAGCCCCTCCCTTCGGTGACCCGGAAGTAACCGCAGGTCGCGGCCCTCCCACGCCCCTTCCGTGGGGCCGGGACGCGACCTAGGGTGCTGCTCATGCGAGGTACCGGGAGCACCAGGGTCCATGTGGTCAGCGACGTGCACGGAAACGCCCGTGACCTGGCCCGGGCGGGCGACGGCGCCGACGCCCTGATCTGCCTCGGCGACCTCGTCCTCTTCATCGACTACGCCGACCACTCGCGCGGCATCTTCGCCGACCTCTTCGGCGCCGAGAACACCGCCCGCCTGGTCGAGCTGCGCACCGCCCGCCGCTTCGACGAGGCCCGCGCCTTCACCCGCGGCCTCTGGGACGGCGTCGACCGCCTCCCCGCCATCGAGCGGGCGGTGCGCAAGCAGTACGCCGAACTCTTCGCCGCCTTCCCCACCCCCACCTACGCCACCTTCGGCAACGTCGACCTCCCGCCGCTCTGGCCGGAATTCGCCCGCCCCGGCACCACCGTCCTCGACGGCGAACGCGTCGAGATCGGAGGGCGCGTCTTCGGCTTCGTCGGAGGTGGCCTGCGGACGCCCATGCGCACCCCTTACGAGATCGACGACGAGGCGTACGCGGCCAAGGTCGAAGCGCTCGGCGAAGTCGACGTCCTCTGCACCCACATCCCCCCTGACGTGCCCGAACTCTGCTACGACACGGTCGCCCGGCGCTTCGAGCGCGGCAGCTCCGCCCTCCTGGAGGCGATCCGCGCCACCCGTCCCCGGTACGCGCTCTTCGGCCACGTCCACCAGCCGCTCGCCCGCCGGATGCGCGTCGGCGTGACCGAATGCGTCAACGTCGGGCACTTCGCCTCCACCGGTACACCCTGGGCCATGGAGTGGTGACACGCCGGGAGAGGTAGCCTTCAGCGGCAGACAGCGCGGAAGCAGCGCAGACAGTCGGCCGGACCGGCACGGAGGAGCCACAGCGATGGCGGAACACACCAGCTCGAGCATCACGATCGAGGCGACCCCCGCCGAGGTCATGGCGGTGATCGCCGACTTCGACCGCTACCCGGCGTGGACGGGCGAGGTGAAGCAGGCCGAGGTGCTGGAGCGGGACGAGCGGGGCCGCGCCGCCAAGGTGCGCCTGGTGCTCGACGCGGGTGCGATCAAGGACGACCACACCCTCGCCTACAGCTGGCCGGACGAGCACACCGTCTCCTGGTCCCTGGTGAAGTCGGCCATGCTGCGCCAGCTCGACGGCTCGTACAGCCTGAAGCCGGTGGCGGGCGGGCGGCACACCGAGGCGACGTACATGCTCACCGTCGACGTCAAGATCCCCATGCTCGGGATGATCAAGCGCAAGGCGGAGAAGGTCATCATCGACCGCGCCCTCGCCGGGCTGAAGCAGCGCGTCGAGACCGTCGCCGCTTCCTGACCCGACCTTCCCCTTCCGCCCTGGAGGCTCCACCCGTGCGCACGGTCCTCGTCACCGGTCCCGGAGGCGCGGGCCGTACCACCGTCGCCGCGGCCACCGCGCTGGCCGCGGCCCGCGCCGGCCGGCGCGTCCTGCTGCTGACCGGCGACCCCGGCCCGGTGCCCGGCGCCGTCCTCGGCACCCCGCTGCCGGACGGCGGCGGCGACGCGCGCCGGCCCTTCGGCCCGCCCGTCGAGGCCGCGCCCGGGCTGTGGGCCGCCCGGATCGCCACCGGTGAGCACTTCACCGCCCTCGCCGGCGAACTCCAGGAACGCGGCGCCGCCCTCTTCGACCTGCTGGGCGCCGCGCCCCTCGACCCCGAGGAGTTCACCGAACTCCCGGGGGCCGAGCCGCTCGCCCTGCTCGCCGCCCTGCGCGCCGCGCACGGTGCCGGTGAGCGCTGGGAACTGGTCGTCGTCGACATGCCCCCCGGGCACGACACCGTCCGCCTGCTCGCCCTGCCCGGGCAGCTCCGCCGCTACCTGCGCCGGCTGCTGCCGCCCGAGCGGCAGGCCGCCCGCGCGCTGCGCCCGGTCCTCGCCCAGCTCGCCGGGGTGCCGATGCCCGCCCAGCGGCTCTACGAACTCGCCGGGCGCTGGGACGCGGAACTGGCCGCCGTCCAGGACGTCCTCGACGCCGAGGGCACCACGGTCCACCTGGTCGCGGAACCCGGCCCGCTCACCGCCGACGCCCTGCGCACCGTCCGCGCCGGCCTGGCCCTGCACGGCTGCCGGCTCGGCGCCCTCGTCGCCAACCGGCTGCTGCCGGACGGCGACGACCCCTGGCAGGCGGGACGGGCGGAGGCGCAGCGGACCGCGCTGAAGGGGCTGTACGAGGAGTACGGCGCCGTGCCCGTCGTCGAGCTGCCGCACTTCGGGCGGGATCCGCTGGGCATCGACGGCTCCGCCGGTCCCGGCGGCCTCGACGGGCCGGCCGCGGCCGTCGGGCCCGTACCCCCTCCGCCGCCGGCGCCCGTCCCCACCGTCGAGGACCGGCTGGCCGAGGACAACCTGCTCGTCTGGCGGCTGCCGCTGCCCGGCGCCGAACGCGACCGGATCGGCCTGGTCCGGCGGGGCGACGAACTCATCGTCGCCGTCGGCCCGTTCCGCCGCGCGCTGCCCCTGCCGTCCGCCCTCCGCCGGTGCACGGTCTCCGGCGCGGGGCTGCGCGACGGGGCGCTGTGCGTCCGCTTCACGCCGGACCCGGAGCTCTGGCCGCGGACGGGGCGGTAGGGGGGATCCCGTACGGGTCCCGGGGGGGGCCGCCCGGACACCCCTACGGGTGTGCGCAGCGCCCGGAACGGCGGGTCCACCTTCGGGTACCGTCGAAGGAAAGAGCCTGCCCCAGGAGTCCGTCGTGAACGATGCCACCGAGCGCCCCGCCTCCCCGACGGGACCCGACCCCGACGCCTGGGAGGCGGCCTGCGCCGAGGACCTCGCCGAGGAGCGCGCCCGCAGGCGGGAGCGGTCCGGGGAGGCACCCGGCTCCGCCGCCGAGGAGCTGCGCCGGCTCGTCGAGGCGGTCGCCGACAAGGTCGCGTCCTTCCAGCTGCCGCTCGCCGGCGCCGCCGCCCAGGGTGCCGTGCAGCAGGTCGTCGAGCGGGCCAAGGCCGTCGTCGAGCCCGTCATCGAACGCAACCCGGACGTCTTCGACCACCTCGCCTCGGCCGGCTCCGAGCTGATGGCCGCCTACCGGGCCGCCGTCAAGGGCCAGGAGCAGCGGTGGACGCGGAGCGCCGCCGAGGACCGCCCGGCGGGCGACGGCCCGGCCGCGGGCCGCGACGGCGGCGGCAAGGGCGACGGCGGCGAGGCCGCGGGCGGCACCGAGCGCATCGACCTCGACTGACGCCCCCCTCGCCCTGGCCTGCCGTCCCCCGTCCGGCGACCGCCACGGGCCGGGGCGCTCCCCGGCTCCGGTACGGTTGGTCGCGGCGGGGATCGAGCGAAAAACTGAGGGACACATGGGACTCACCATCGGCGTCGACATCGGCGGCACGAAGATCGCGGCCGGAGTGGTGGACGAAGAGGGTTCGATCCTCGCGACATGCAAGGTGCCGACCCCGGACACTCCCGAAGGGGTCATCGACGCCATCGCCGACGCGGTGCGCACCGTCAGCGCCGACCACGAGGTGGAGGCCGTCGGCATCGGCGCCGCCGGCTACGTGGACGACAAGCGGGCCACCGTGCTCTTCGCCCCCAACATCAACTGGCGGCACGAGGCACTCAAGGACAAGGTCGAGCAGCGCGTCGGCCTCCCCGTCGTCGTCGAGAACGACGCCAACGCCGCCGCCTGGGGCGAGTACCGCTTCGGCGCCGGCCAGGGCCACGACGACGTCATCTGCATCACCCTGGGCACCGGCCTGGGCGGCGGCATCATCATCGGCAACAAGCTGCGCCGGGGCCGCTTCGGCGTCGCCGCCGAGTTCGGCCACATCCGGACCGTCCCCGACGGCCTGCTCTGCGGCTGCGGCAGCCAGGGCTGCTGGGAGCAGTACGCGTCCGGCCGCGCCCTGGTCCGCTACGCCCGCCAGCGCGCCCACGCCACCCCCGAGAACGCCACGGTCCTGCTGGGCCTCGGCGACGGCACCCCCGAGGGCATCGAGGGCAAGCACATCAGCCTGGCCGCCCGGCAGGGCGACCCGGTGGCCGTCGACTCCTTCCGCGAGCTGGCCCGCTGGGTCGGCGCCGGCCTCGCCGACCTGGCGTCGCTGTTCGACCCGTCGGCGTTCATCGTCGGCGGCGGCCTCTCGGACGAGGGCGACCTGGTCCTCGACCCCATCCGCAAGTCCTTCCGCCGCTGGCTCGTCGGCGGCAAGTGGCGCCCGCACGCGCAGGTGCTCGCCGCGCAGCTCGGCGGCAAGGCGGGTCTGGTGGGCGCCGCGGACCTGGCCCGCCAGGGCTGACGGCGGGGCGTCGGGGCCCGCGCGATAGGGTCCGCAGAGCTTGATCATCTGAAGAGGAACGGATCGACTTCAGCCTCAGCGGAGGGCTCATGCTCGCGGACCTGCCGGAATCCTCGACCGAAGCGGACGCCTCCGTGGTCCGCGTGCTCAGCTACAACATCCGCTCCATGCGGGACGACGTGGGGGCGCTGGCCCGGGTGATCCGGGCCTGCGCCCCCGATGTCGTCTGCGTGCAGGAAGCGCCGCGGTTCTTCCGCTGGCGCAAGGCGGCGGCGCGGCTCGCCCGCGCGTCCGGCCTGGTGTACGTGACGGGAGGCGCCACCGCCTCCGGGCCGATGATCCTCTCCACGCTCCGGCCGCACGTGGAACGTACCGAGGACGTGCTGCTGCCGCGCACGCCCGGGCTGCACCAGCGGGGGCTCGCGACCGCCGTCCTGCGGTTCGGACGGGCCCGGCTGGGCGTCGTCAGCTGCCACCTGAGCATCCGGGACGAGGAGCGGTACGCGCAGGGCCGGTTGCTGCTGTCGCGGCTGGCCGCGCTCGGAGTGCCGCACGGTGTCGTCGCCGGGGACCTGAACGACCGGCCCGACGGGCGCACGTTCGGGCTGCTGGCGGGGGAGTTGCAGGACGGGTGGGCCGTGAAGCCGTGGGGGCGGGAGCATACGACGCGGCTGGGGGATCCGTTGCAGCGGATCGACGCGGTGTTCGCCACGGCGGGGGTTGAGGTTTTGGGGTGCGGGGTGCCGATGGGGTTGCCCGGGGTTTCGGAAGCGGACCTGCGGGCCGCGACCGATCACTTGCCGGTGCTGGCGGCACTCCGGGTGCCGGCGGAGCCGGCGTAGGGGGTGCGCCCCGGTCCCGCCCTTTCACCGTTTCCTGGGGCTGCGCCCCAGACCCCGCTTGTCGCGGCTTCGCCGCTCGTCCTCAAACGCCGGACGGGCTGAATGGTCAGCCCGTTGGGGGTGCGGGGGCGGCAGCCCCTGCAAGAAACGGCGAAGGGGCGGGGCCGGGGCTCAGACCACCGCGCCCCGCCCTGGATCGTCCTCGTCCTCGTCCCCGTCCCGCATGCGCAGCACAAGCGTGGCGAAGCCGCCCAGGAAGCCGCCGATGCCCAGGGTGGTGATCCACCACGTCAGTTCCTGGCGCAGCAGCACCATGATCAGGAGCAGCAACGGGCCGCCGAGGACGGCGATCCAGGCGAAGCGGGACGTGACGTCGCCGGTCGGCAGTGGTGGGGGTTCCGGGGGGATGAAGTGGCCCTCGTCGTCGTCCTCGTCCAGGGGGTCGGGGGCGGGGGTGTCGCGGGGGCCGACGCCGGGGGCGTAGACGATGAAGCCGCCGGGGCGGGCGGGCGCGTCGGGTGCGGGAGGCGGTTCCGTCGCCGCGGGGGCCGCCGTCGGCGCGGGGCCCTCGTCGTCGCCCGTCGCGGGCCAGCGGCCCTTCTCCGGGTCGGGCTGCTCGCCGTAGGCCGCGACGAGTTCCGCCCAGGCGGCGTCCTCGTCCAGCGGGTCGCGGCTGTCGTCGCGGTCGTGGCCCGCGTCGCGCTCAGCCACGGGAGGCCGTTCCCTGTGGGGCGGTGCCCTCCGTGGTGTTCCCCTGCCGGGTGAGACGGGTGATGAACGCGTGCGTGTCCTCGAACACCGCGGGGGCGTCGTGGTCCAGGGTGGCCACGTGGTAACTGCGCTCCAGGAGCCGCTCCGTGACGTCCCGGGAGGAGACCCGGGCCAGGATGCGGGCGGAGTCGGCCGGCGGGACGACGTGGTCCTCCGGGCTGTGCATCAGCAGCAAGGGCTGCGTCACCTGGGGCAGTTCGCGGTCCACGAGCTGGAGGAAGCGGTGGAAGGAGTAGGCGGCGTGCAGCGGGACCCGGTCGTATCCCACCTCCCGGCAGCCGGGCTTGGCGATGTCGCTGGCGATGCCGGCCGTGGTCGGCACCAGGTGGCGGAGCAGCGGCAGCGCCTTGACGCCGAGGCCGTGCACCTTGTTGGCGGGGTTGACGACGGCGACGCCGGAGACCGCGTCACCGTGCCGGGCCGCGAGCCGCAGGGCCAGCGCGCCGCCCATGGACAGCCCGCAGACGAAGACCTGCGCGCAGCGCTCGCGCAGGGCCCGCAGTTCGCGGTCGACCTCGGCGTACCAGTCCTGCCAGCCGGTGATCTGCATGTCCTGCCAGCGGGTGCCGTGCCCCGGCAGCAGGGGGAGCGAGACGGTCAGACCGCGCTCGGCGAGGTGGTCGGCCCAGGGCCGTACGGACTGCGGGGAACCGGTGAAGCCGTGGCAGACGAGCACGCCGACCTCTCCGCCGTCATGGCGGAACGGCTCGGCGCCGGGGAGGAGCGGCACCGGGATCTCCGATCGATGGAGCGTGACCGCGGGCACGACGCGCGGCGGCCGCGGAAGGACAGGGTCTGTCCCTCAGCCTACGCGGAGCGCCGCACGGCGGGTAGGCGGGTTAAGGTCTCCTCGTCACACACAGGAGGTTCTCGGTTGTTCTACGGCGCTATGAAGCTGTCCATCGGCGGGTCGCTGAAGCTTGCCTTCCGGCCCTGGGTGGAGGGTTTGGAGAACGTGCCCGCCGAGGGGCCCGCGATCCTCGCGAGCAACCACCTGTCGTTCTCGGACTCCTTCTTCCTGCCCGCGGTCCTGCCGCGGAAGATCACGTTCATCGCGAAGCAGGAGTACTTCACCTCCCCCGGGGTCAAGGGGAAGCTGACGGCCGCCTTCTTCAAGGGCGTCGGCCAGCTCCCGGTGGACCGCTCCGGCGCCCGCGGCGCGGGCGAGGCGGCCATCAAGAGCGGCATCGAGGTGCTGGAGCGCGGTGAGCTCTTCGGCATCTACCCCGAGGGCACCCGGTCCCCCGACGGCCGCCTCTACCGGGGCAAGCCGGGCGGCCTGGCCCGGGTGGCGCTGGCCACCGGGGCGCCGGTGATCCCCGTCGCGATGATCGACACCGAGAAGATCCAGCCGCCCGGCAAGGTGGTGCCCAAGCTGATGCGGCCCGGCATCCGGATCGGCAAGCCGCTGGACTTCAGCCGCTACCACGGCATGGACGGCGACCGCTTCATCCTCCGCTCGGTGACCGACGAGGTCATGTACGAGATCATGAAGCTCTCCGGCCAGGAGTACGTGGACATCTACGCGACGGCCGCCAAGCGGCAGATCGCGGAGGCCGCGAAGAAGAAGGCCGAGGAGGAGAAGGAGGCCGAGAAGGCCGCCAAGGCCGCCGGTCTCGACCAGCCGGGGGAGAAGCGGAAGCGGCGCGGGAGCGAGTAGCGGGCAGCCGCAGCGGGGCGCGCGGCCGGGGCCCGGAAACGGGAGCGGACGGGGACGGACGGAGCGGGCGGGGGATGACGGACGGCGGCGGTACGGGGCGTTCGGACGGCCGGGTACGCATGTCGGTGGAGCTGCCGCTGTGGCGGGCGCTCACCGGATACCGGCTCGTCACCCTCTGCTACGCGCTCGTCCTCTTCGTCCCGGCGTACCACGAGTACGCCCACCCGCTCGGCGCCGCGCTCTACATGGGCGTACTCACCCTGTGGACGCTGGTCACCTGGAACCGCGTCTCCTCCGCCGAACGCTGTACCCGCCGCTTCCTCGTCGCCGACCTCGCCGTCGCGCTGAGCGGCATCCTCCTCACCGGTGTGCTGGACACCCGGTTCCGGATCGAGGACGGTGCCGCCACCCTCCCGTCCGTCTGGACGGCGGGCGCGGTGCTCGGCTGCGCCATCAAGGGCGGCTGGCGGTGGGCGGCCGGCGCCGCCACCCTCGTCGCCCTCGCCAACGCCGTCGAACGCGAGGGACTGCCCCGCGACACCCTCCACGACGTCCTGCTCGTCTGGGTCGCCAGCATCGCCATCGGCTACGTCGTCGAGGTCGCCCGCGTCAGCGAGCGCACCCTCGCCCGCGCGCTGCGGATCGAGGCGGCCAACCGCGAGCGCGAACGGCTCGCCCGGGACATCCACGACAGCGTCCTCCAGGTGCTGGCCATGGTCCAGCGCCGCGGCGCCGCCCTCGGCGGCGAGGCCGCCGAGCTCGGCCGGATGGCCGGCGAGCAGGAGATCGCGCTGCGCACCCTGGTCGCCGGCGGCCTGGTGCCGCCGCGCCGGTCGCAGGGCTCGTCGGGGGCCCGGCCCGCCGACGGCCCGGCCGAGCCGCCGCCCGCCCCCGCCGCCCGCGCCCCCGAAGGCCCCTGCGACCTGCGGGCCCTCCTCGCCCCCTACGCCGGTCCCGCGGTGACCTTCGCCGCGCCCGGCACGCCCGTCCTGCTGGAGTCGGCCGCCGCCGCCGAGCTCGCCGCGGCCGTCGGCGCCGCCCTGGACAACGTCGAACGGCACGCGGGCGAGGACGCCCGGGCCTGGATCCTCGTCGAGGACGAACCCGGCCAGGTGATCGTCAGCGTGCGCGACGACGGGCCCGGCATCCCCGAGGGCCGGCTGGCCGACGCGGAACGGGAGGGGCGCATGGGCGTCGCCCTGTCCATCCGCGGGCGCCTCCGCGACCTCGGGGGCACGGCGGAACTGGTCTCGGTGCCCGGACAGGGCACGGAGGTCGAACTGACGGTCCCACGTGTCCAGCGAAAGAGTGAGGTGTGATGACGGTCGCCGCGGAACAGGCCGTGAAGGTGATGGTGGTCGACGACCACCCGATGTGGCGCGACGCCGTCGCCCGGGACCTCGCCGCCGCCGGGTTCGACGTGGTCGCCACCGCGGGCGACGGCCCCCAGGCCGTCCGGCGCGCCCGGGCCGCCGCCCCCGACGTGCTCGTCCTCGACCTCAACCTGCCCGGCCTGCCCGGCGTCGCCGTCTGCAAGGAGCTCGTCGGCGAGAACCCCGCGCTGCGCGTCCTCGTCCTCTCCGCGAGCGGCGAGCACGCCGACGTCCTGGAGGCCGTGAAGTCCGGCGCCACCGGCTACCTGGTCAAGTCCGCCAGTACGGAGGAACTGCTCGCCGCCGTCCGCAGCACCGCCGCCGGCGACCCCGTCTTCACCCCCGGCCTGGCCGGACTCGTCCTCGGCGAGTACCGGCGCCTCGCCGCCGAACCAGCCCCCGCGGCGCCCGCCCCCGGTTCGTCCGCCCCGGAGGCGCCCCGGCTCACCGACCGCGAGACCCAGGTGCTCCGGCTCGTCGCCAAGGGCCTGTCGTACAAGCAGATCGCCGAACGGCTGGTTATTTCCCACCGGACGGTGCAGAACCATGTGCAGAACACCTTGGGCAAGCTCCAGCTGCACAACCGGGTGGAGCTCGTCCGCTACGCCATAGAGCGAGGTCTCGACGACGCCTGAGCCGCCGGTCTCCCGCGGCCGGGCGGTCGTCCCGGCTGGAGGGAAGGTGTGCGTCATGCGCGTCGGAGTGCTGACCGGCGGGGGCGACTGCCCCGGGCTCAACGCGGTCATCCGGGCCGTCGTCCGCAAGGGCGTCCAGGACCACCAGTACGAGTTCACCGGCTTCAGGGACGGCTGGCGCGGGCCGCTGACCGGCGCCGCCGTCCCCCTCGACATCCCGGCCGTGCGCGGCATCCTGCCCCGCGGCGGTACCGTGCTCGGCTCCTCGCGGACCAACCCCTTCAAGGAGCGCGACGGCGTCCGCAGGATCCGCGAGAACCTGGCCGCCCTCGGCGTCGACGCCCTCATCGCCATCGGCGGCGAGGACACCCTCGGCGTCGCCGCCCGCCTCTGGGAACAGCACGGCATCCCGTGCGTCGGCGTCCCCAAGACCATCGACAACGACCTCGCCGCCACCGACTACACCTTCGGCTTCGACACCGCCGTCAACATCGCCACCGAGGCCATCGACCGGCTGCACACCACCGCCGAATCCCATATGCGCGTCCTCGTCGTCGAGGTCATGGGCCGGCACGCGGGCTGGATCGCCCTCCACTCCGGCCTCGCCGGCGGCGCCAACGTCATCCTCATCCCCGAGCGGCGGTTCGACCTCGACGAGGTCTGCGGGTGGGTGACGTCGCGCTTCCGGGCCAGTTACGCGCCCATCGTGGTGGTGGCGGAGGGGGCCATGCCGGTTGATGGGGACCTCGTCCTGAAGGACGCCTCCGCCGGGCTCGATTCGTTCGGGCACGTCCGGCTGTCCGGGGTGGGGGAGTGGCTCGCCAAGGAGATCGAGCGGCGGACCGGGAAGGAGGCGCGGACCACGGTGCTGGGGCACATCCAGCGGGGCGGGACGCCCAGCGCGTTCGACCGGTGGCTGGCGACGCGGTTCGGGCTGCACGCGATCGCCGCGGTGCGAGAGGGGGAGTTCGGGCGGATGGTGGCGCTTCGGGGGACGGAGATCGTGCGGGTGCCTCTGGCTGAGGCGACGGCTTGTTTGAAGACGGTGCCGGCTGAGCGGTATGAGGAGGTGCGGGTGCTTTTCGGCTGACGCCGGGGGGTTGCCCCGGTCCCGCCCTTTCGCCGTTTCTTGCAGGGGCTCCGCCCCCGCACCCCCGCAGCACCCTGCGGGCTCCCCCAGAGGGGGTACCCCCAGTCCTCAAACGCCGGACGGGCTGAATTCAGCCCGTCCGGCGTTTGAGGACGAGCGGCGGAGCCGCGATCAGGGGGTCCGGGGGGCTTGCCCCCGGGAATCGGCGAAGGGGCGGGACTGGGGCACACCCACCGCGGCCAGCAGCCGCCCCACCACCCCCACACCATCCAGCGTCAGCACCGACTCCGGATGGAACTGCACCCCCGCGAAGCCGGGCCCGCGCAGGGCGTGGACCTCGCGGGTCATGGCGTGCACCGCGACCTCGACGCCGTGCGCCGCCAGCTCCGCCGCGGCGGCGGCGTCGCAGCGCGCCGTGAAGGTGTTGTAGAAGCCCACCGTCTCCGGCACCCCGAAGAAGTCGATCCGCTCCTGGGCGCCCTGGAAGGGCACGGTCTTCCGGACGATGTCCAACCCCAGCTCGGCGGCGATGAGTTCATGGCCGAGGCAGACGCCGAGGACGCCGTGCCGGTGGCCGGCGAGGAGGTCGGCGGTCAGCGCGCGCAGCAGGCGCATACGGGGGTCGGCGGCGGACGGGTCGCCGGGGCCGGGGCCCAGGACGACCGGGCCCTCGTGGGCGAGGGCCGCCTCGCGCAGGCCGGGCTCGTCGAAGCGGCGGACGGTGACGGCGAGGCCGGAGGCCCGGAGCAGGTGGGCGAGCATCGCCGTGAACGTGTCCTCGGCGTCGACGACGAGCGCGTGCCCGGAGGCCGTGCCCGCGACGGGGTCCCGCATCCGCAGCCAGAACGGCGCCAGGTCGGCCCGCCGCGCGTCGAGCGCCGCCCGGACCCGCGGGTCGTCGGCGAGCCGGGCGGAAACACCGGCGACCGGGCGTCCGCCACCCGGCCGGACGCCGAGTGCCGCCAGGACGGCCGCCGCCTTCGCGTGCGTCTCGGCCACCTCGCCGCGCGGGTCGGAGTGCCGGACGAGGGTGGCGCCGACGGAGAGCCGCAGCCGGCCGCGCCGGTCGATGTCGGCGGTGCGGATGAGGATGGGCGAGTCCAGGGTGCGGGCGCCGGCCGCGTCGCGGCCGATGAGGGCGAGCGCGCCCGCGTAGTAGCCGCGTCCGCCGGTCTCGTGGCGGCGGATGACGCGGCAGGCGTTCTCCACCGGCGACCCGGTGACCGTCGCCGCGAACATCGTCTCCTTCAGCACCTCCCGTACGTCCAGCGACGACCGTCCCCGCAGTTCGTACTCGGTGTGCGCGAGGTGGGCCATCTCCCGCAGCCGCGGGCCGATCACCACGCCGCCCCGGTCGCCGACGGTGCACATCATCTTCAGCTCCTCGTCCACGACCATGGACAGCTCCTCCACCTCCTTGCGGTCGTGGAGGAAGGCGAGCAGCCCCTCGGCGGACGGCCCCTCGGCGGGGTAGCGGTAGGTGCCGCTGATCGGGTTCATCACCACCGTGCCACCGGACATCCGCACATGGACCTCGGGGCTCGCCCCGACCAGCGTCCGGTCGCCGGTGTGCACGACGTACGTCCAGTACGCGCCGCGCTCGCCGGACAGCAGCCGGCGGAAGAGGGCGAGCGCGTCGGACGCCGTGAAGCCGTGGACCTCCCCCTCGAAGGTGCGGCGGACGACGAAGTCCGCCCCCTCGCCGGTGCCGATCTCGTCCCGGACGACCCGCTCGACGATCCGCGCGTACTCCTCGTCGCCGACGTCGAACGCGCCGCCCTCCACCCGCACCTCGTGCGCGGGCAGCGCGGCGAGGACGTCCGCGAGCGGCAGCGCGTACGTCTCCTCGGGGTACAGGACGAGCAGCGGCGTCCCGTCGTCGTGGACCTCGAAGCCGCGCTCGCGCAGCTGCCGGAACGGGACGAGGGCCAGCGCGTCGTGCGCCGGAGCGCCCGGCGCGGGCGGGCCGTCCGGCAGCGCGATGTCGGCCAGGCGCGCGGCCTCCGTGACGGGGCCGGTGAGCAGTTCGACGGTGTCGCCGGCCAGGCCCGGGGCGCGGCGGTGGAGCAGGGCGAACGGCGGGTGGCCCGGGGCGGTGAGCCGGGTCAAGAGAGTCGCGGTCGTGTCGGGCACGGGACGGGTTCCTTCCGGTGGGGGAGGAACGGCCCGGGCCCGGAAACGCCGGAGGCCGCCCCTCGGGCGGCCTCGCGTCGGTGTGGGTACGCGCAGTCAGTGGGCCGCCGGATGAGCGGTCCACCACCAGTTCTGGTTGCTGTGCGCGTACATGCGGCGCACCTTACCGCACGGCTTACCGGATGGCGGAGTTCTTCGTCTCAGAGTCCGGTCGTCCGGATGGACGGGCGCCCGCACCCCGTAATGTGGGGAGGGTGACCGTGAACGCTGAAATCCACGCCGGTGGCAACACCTGGCGCTCCCTGCCCGCGGCGCAGCAGCCTGACTGGCCGGACTCCGAGGCTCTGCGCGATGTGATCGCCGAGCTCGAGTCCTATCCGCCCCTCGTCTTCGCCGGTGAGTGCGACCAGCTGCGTCAGCGTCTGGCCGCCGTGGCCCGGGGCGAGGCGTTCCTGCTCCAGGGCGGCGACTGCGCCGAGGCGTTCGACGCGGTCGGCGCGGACCAGATCCGCAACAAGCTCAAGACGCTGCTCCAGATGGGGGCGGTGCTGACGTACGCCGGTTCCGTGCCGGTCGTCAAGGTCGGCCGGATCGCCGGCCAGTACAGCAAGCCGCGCTCCAAGCCGACCGAGACCCGGGACGGCGTCACCCTGCCGACCTACCGGGGCGACTCGGTCAACGGCTTCGCCTTCACGCCCGAGGCCCGGACCCCGGACCCGCAGCGGCTGAAGCGGATGTACCAGGCGTCGGCGTCCACGCTGAACCTGGTGCGCGCCTTCACCACCGGCGGCTACGCGGACCTGCGCCAGGTGCACGCCTGGAACCAGGACTTCGTCCGCTCCTCGCCCTCCGGCCAGCGCTACGAGCAGCTGGCACGGGAGATCGACCGGGCGATGAACTTCATGAACGCCTGCGGGGTGGACCCGGAGGAGTTCAAGACGGTCGAGTTCTACGCCTCCCACGAGGCGCTGATCCTGGACTACGAGTCGGCGCTCACCCGCGTCGACTCGCGGACCGGCCGGCTCTACGACGTGTCGGGCCACATGGTGTGGATCGGCGAGCGCACCCGGCAGCTGGACGGGGCGCACATCGAGTTCGCGTCGAAGATCCGCAACCCGATCGGGGTGAAGCTGGGTCCGACGACCACGCCCGAGGAGGCCCTGACCCTCATCGAACGGCTCGACCCGGAGCGCGAGCCGGGCCGGCTGACCTTCATCACCCGGATGGGCGCGGACAAGATCCGCGACAAGCTGCCCACCCTGGTGGAGAAGGTCACGGCGTCCGGCGCCCAGGTGGCGTGGGTCTCCGACCCGATGCACGGCAACACCTTCGAGGCGGCCTCGGGCCACAAGACCCGCCGTTTCGACGACGTGCTGGACGAGGTCAAGGGCTTCTTCGAGGTCCACAAGGCGCTCGGCACCCACCCGGGCGGCATCCACGTCGAGCTCACCGGCGACGACGTCACCGAGTGCGTGGGCGGTGGCGACGAGATCTTCGTCGACGACCTCCACCAGCGGTACGAGACGGCCTGCGACCCGCGGCTGAACCGCAGCCAGTCGCTGGACCTGGCTTTCCTGGTCGCGGAGATGTACCGGGACCAGTAAGGCCCGATGAGCCGGCATACGCGAGGGGCGCGGATCTGTGATCCGCGCCCCTTCTGCGTCTCCGCGCGCTGCCGTGCGTTGTCGCCGCCCGAGCGGGACGGGTAAGGTAAGGGTTACCTACCTTTTGGATCTTCTCCTTCGATCCACTTCTCCCGGCGAGGCGGTGACCGCGTGTACGTCTGCTCGTGCTTCGGCATCACGGAGCAGCAGGTGCGTGAGCACGCGGACAACGGCGCGTGCACACCCCGGCAGATCGCGTCGGCCTGCAAGGCGGGCACGGACTGCGGGAGCTGTGTGCGGCGCATCCAGGCCCTGCTGGGGCGCGGTGCCTGCCCGCGGCGGGAACTGGTGGACCAGGGCTCCCGTGATCCGCTGGGCGCCGAGGCGAACGGGCCGGTCCCTTCCGTCCCGTCCATCCCGCCCGCGCCACCGGTGGTGCCGCCCGCGAACGGGATCGTCCGCGCGGCCTAGCCGGGGCCCGGCGGGCCGGGCGGCTCAGTGCGACGCCTCGCCGCTCGACTGCTCGATGTACTGCGCCAGGTACAGCGGCTCGCCCAGCTTCTCGATCAGCTCCAGCTGGGTGTCGAGGTAGTCGATGTGGTCCTCCTCGTCCGCGAGGATCGACTCGAAGATGTTGGCCGACGTGATGTCGCCCTTGGCCCGCATCACCTCCACCCCGCGCCGCAGCCGGTCGATGGCCTCCACCTCGACCTGCCGGTCGGCCTGGAACATCTCGGTGATCGTCTGTCCGACGCGGACGTGGAACAGCCGCTGGTAGTTGGGCAGCCCCTCCAGGAAGATGATCCGGTCCGTGAGGACCTCGGCGTGCCGCATCTCGTCGAACGACTCGGCCCGCGTGTGCTCCGCGATCTTGGTCCAGCCGTGGTGCTCCTGCATCTTCGCGTGCAGGAAGTACTGGTTGATGGCGGTCAGCTCGCCCGTCAGCTGTTCGTTGAGGAATTCGATGATCTCCGGGTCGCCCTGCATCGCGCGGGCTCCTTCCAAGCTCAGGACCGGCAGGATGCGCGCATCTTCGCACCGGCCTCCCGGACCGTCCAGTAAGTGCACACTTAGTGGGAGTTGTCCGGATAGGGGGTGGCCCCCGGTCATCCTCACGCGCCGGTGTCTGACACCATGGAGGCATGGGTCAGTCGGGTCAGTCGGAAAGCCGCGAAGGGGAGCATCTCCAGCTGCCTCCGGGGCAGCGCCTCCAGCGTGGCTGGCCGGTGACCCACTACGGGCCCGTGCCGCGGTTCCGGCCGGAACGGTGGGAGTTCCGGGTCTTCGGCGCGACCGCCGACGGCGACAAGCACTGCTGGACGCACGAGGAGTTCTCGGCCCTGCCGTACACGACGGTCGTCGCCGACCTGCACTGCGTCACCAAGTACAGCGTCCTCGACGCCGAGTGGGGCGGCGTCGCCACCCGTACGATCCTCGAACTCGCGCCGCCCGCGCCCGACGTCACCCACGTCATGGTCTGGGCCGAGTACGGCTACAGCTCCAACCTGCGCCTCTCCGACTTCGCCTCCGAGCGCTCGATCTTCGCCACGCACAAGGACGGTGAGCTGCTCACCGCCGAGCACGGGTTCCCGGTGCGGCTCGCGGTGCCGCACCTGTACGCGTGGAAGGGGCCGAAGTGGGTCCGCGGGGTGGAGTACATGACCGCGGACCGGCGGGGGTTCTGGGAGGAGCGCGGGTACCACAATGTGGGGGATCCGTGGCGGGAGCAGCGGTATTCGTACCAGGAGGTACCGGGGGACGGGCCCGAGCTTTAGGGGGCCCCTGCGGGGGGCTGTGCCCCGGTCCCGCCCCTTCGCCGATTCCTGGGGCTGCGCCCCAGACCCCCCTTTTCGCGGCTTCGCCGCTCGTCCTCAAGCGCCGGACGGGCTGGTTTCAGCCCGTCCGGCGCTTGAGGACAACCGCGCGGAGCGCGGTTTCAGGGGGTGCGGGGGCTCGCCCCCGCAAGAAACGGTGAAAGGGCGGGACCGGGGCACCCCCTCAGCGGGGCTCAGCCCCGCAACCCCTTCAGCCGTGCCACATCCGCCGCGTGCCCGTCCTTCCCGCCCGGCGTCTCGATCGTCAGCGGGACGCCCGCCGTCTCAGGGTGGGAGAACAGGTCGGCGAACGGGGCCGCCCCGATGTGCCCGGCCCCGATGTTCTCGTGCCGGTCCTTGTGCGCCCCGACCACGTCCTTCGAGTCGTTCGCGTGGATGAGGCCGAGCCGCCCCGGCCCCACGACCGAGACGAGTTCGTCGAGGGCCGCCTTCATGCCGCCGGGAGCGGCGAGATCGTGGCCGGCCGCGAACAAGTGGCACGTGTCGAGGCAGACGCCGAGCTTCGGGTGGTGGTCGAGGACGTCGAAGTAGGGGCCCAGGTCGGCGATCCAGGAGCAGAGGGACGCGCCCTGGCCGGCCGTGGGCTCCAGGAGGAGGCGGGGGTCGTCGTCGTGCGTCAGCTCGTCGAGGAGCGGCAGCAGGCGTTCGCCCACCTGGGCCAGGGCCTCGGCGCGCGGGCGGCCGCCGGTGGCGGAGCCGGTGTGGACGACGACGCCGCGGGCTCCGATCCGGCGGCCTCGGCGGAGGGAGTGGCGGAGGGAGTCCACGGACCGTTCGGCGGTCGCCTCCGTGTGGGAACCGAAGTTGATCAGGTACGGCGCGTGGACGTACACCGGCAGTCCGGCCGCCGCGCAGCCCGCGCGGAACTCCTCGTCCTGCGGCGGGCTGCCGGGCGGGGTCGCCCAGCCGCGCGGGTTGGCGACGAAGACCTGCACGGCCTCGGCGCCGATCTCGCGGGCGTACGGCAGGCCGGTGCGGGCCAGCCCGCCGGCCACCGGGACGTGACCGCCGACGGGGTTGCGGGGTATGCCCGCCGTCACAGCGCCGGACATCACAGTGCTCCCTTGAGGCGGATGGTGACCGTGTCGCCGCGGGCGGCCTTGTCGCCGGCCCGGACGGACTGGCTCTCCACGGAGTCCTTGGGGAAGAAGAACGGCCGGTCCACCCGGACCTGGAAGCCGGCGGAGGTCAGGATCCGCTTGGCGTCGGCCTCGCTGCGGCCGGTGACGTCCGGGACGGTGAGCATCTCCTTGCCCTTGGACAGGGTGACGGTCACGGTGTCGCCCTTGGCCACCTGCACGCCCCGGGCGGGGGACTGCTCGGCGACGTCGCCCTTCTCCCGGTCGGAGTACACCTGCGCGTCCGAGACCCTGATCCGCAGGCCCGCGTCGCTCAGCGTGGACTGGGCGTCGTCGGGCGACAGGCCGGACACGTCCGGCACCTCCACCGGCTCGCCCTTGCTGACGATCAGCGACACCGGGGAGTCGGGGCGGCGCTCGTCCCCGCCGCGGGGGTCGCTGGAGAGGACCTCGCCCTGCGGGGTCTCGTCGCTGAACTGCGTCCGGACGTCGCCGACCGTCAGGCCCGCCTGGGTGATCCGTTTCTTCGCGTCGTCCAGCCGCATGCCGACGACGTTGGGGACCTCGGCCCGCTCCGGGCCGCGGGAGACGACGACGGTCACCCGGCCGGTGTTCCGGATGCGCTCGCCGGGCTTGGGGTCGGTCGACATCACGTGGCCGCGCTCGACGGTGTCGCTGAACTCGGGCTGGACGCGGACCTTGAGCCCCGCCTTGTCCAGCTTCTTCTCCGCCTGCGCCTGGGTGAGGTCCAGCACCGCCGGGACGGAGGTGAACTGCCCGGCGTTGATGTACCAGACGCCCGTCCCGGCCAGCAGCGCCAGCAGCACACCGGCCACGACCAGCACCGCGCGCCGCGGCCGCCGCCGCAGGGCGGCGAAGCGCCGGGGGCGGGCCGGGGGAGCGGGCGGCGGCGGGGGCTCGGGCGGGCCGTCGAACCGCGCCGTCATGTCCATCGGGTCCGGCTCGGGCGCCTCCGCCGGGGGCAGCGGCTGCGCGGTGACCGGGCGCGGCAGGACGCTCGTCGCCTCCTCGTCGTCGCCCGCCACGGCCGGACCCGCGGCCAGCGGCGGCCGGGCGTCCAGCTGCTCGCGGGTCAGGGTCGCGCGGGCGGCCCGGACCAGGCCCAGCATGCCGACCGCGTCCGACGGGCGCAGCTCCGGATCGCGGGCGGTGGCCACGGTCACCAGGTCGTCCAGCTCCGGGGCCAGCCCCGGGACCTCCTGCGACGGCGGCGGCACGTCCCGGTGCAGGTGCTGGTAGAGGATCTGGGCCGGGCTGGCGCCGCTGTGCGGCTTGACGCCGGTGAGCATCTCGTAGAGGACGACGCCGCAGGCGTAGACGTCGGTGCGGGTGTCCGCCGTGCCGTGCTCGATCTGCTCGGGGGCGAGGTAGGAGACCGTACCCAGGATGGAGCCGGTATTGGTGGCGCTGTTGGTGCCCACGGTGCGGGCGAGGCCGAAGTCGGCGACCTTCACCCTGCCGTCGTCGCCGATCAGCACGTTCTCCGGCTTCATGTCGCGGTGCACCAGGCCCGCGCGGTGGGCGGCGCCCAGCGCGGCCAGCACCGGCTCCGCGATGTCCAGCGCCGCCCTCGGCTGGAGCGCGCCCCGCTCGCGCAGCACGTCCCGCAGGGTGCAGCCGGCCACGTACTCCATCGCGAGGTAGACGTACCCGCCGTCCGTCCCCTGGTCGTAGACGCTCACCACGTTCGGGTGGTCCAGGCGGGCCGCGGACTTGGCCTCCCGGATGAAGCGTTCGACGAAGACCTTGTCCGCGGCGAGGGCGGGGTGCATCACCTTCACGGCGAGCACCCGGTCGAGCCGGGTGTCCAGAGCCCGGTACACCGTGGCCATGCCGCCTGCGGCCACCCGCGCCTGAATGCGGTAGCGGCCGTCGAGCAGCCGGTCGACGAGGGGGTCCGGCAGGGTCGTATCCACGGTTGACGAGTCTACGAGTGATCGACGGTCGGCTGTGCTTTCGTGGGGCCGTCCGGAGCTACGGGTGCGGAACGGTGACATTGGGGTTGCCCCTGGCCCGCCCCTTCGCCGATTCCTGGGGGCTGCGCCCCCAGACCCCCCTTTCGCGGCTCCGCCGCTCGTCCTCAAACGCCGGACGGGCTGAATATCAGCCTGTCCGGCGTTTGAGGACAACCGCGCGGAGCGCGGTTTCGGGGGTGCGGGGGCTGGCCCCCGCAAGAAACGGAGAAAGGGCGGGGCCGGGGCTCCACCCCCTCAGCGCGCGCTGAACGCCGGCCGTTCCGGATCCAACACCGCCATACCCGCCGTCGGCGACGACGCCTCCGCGAAATGGCGGCGCGGGATCCGTCCCGCCCGGTGCGCGAGGCGCCCCGCCTCGACCGCGTGGCGCATCGCCTCCGCCATCAGCACCGGCTCCTGGGCGCGCGTCACCGCCGACGCGAGCATCACCGCCGCGCAGCCGAGCTCCATGGCGAGCGCCGCGTCCGACGCCGTGCCCGCGCCCGCGTCCAGGATCACCGGGACCTTCGCCCGCTCGGTGATGAGCTGGAAGTTGTGCGGGTTGCGGATGCCGAGGCCGGAGCCGATGGGGGAGCCCAGCGGCATGATCGCGGCGCAGCCGACGTCTTCCAGGCGGCGGGCGAGGACCGGGTCGTCGTTGGTGTAGGGGAGAACGGTGAAGCCGTCGTCGACGAGGATCTCCGCCGCGTCGAGCAGCTCGATCGGGTCGGGCAGCAGGGTCCGCTCGTCGGCGATGACCTCCAGCTTCACCCAGTCGGTGCCCAGCGCCTCGCGGGCCAGCCGGGCGGTGAGGACGGCCTCGCCGGCGGTGAAGCAGCCGGCGGTGTTGGGCAGTACCCGGATGCCGTGCCGCTCCAGGACCGACAGGACCGAGCCGCGGACCGCCGGGTCGAGGCGGCGCATGGCGACGGTGGTCAGTTCGGTGCCGGAGGCGAGCAGGGCCCGTTCCAGGACGTCGAGGCTGGGCGCCCCGCCCGTTCCCATGATCAGGCGGGAGGTGAACGGGGTGCCGGCGATGGTGAGCACGTCGTCCGCCACGTCAGCCTCCCTGCACCGCGGTGAGGACCTCGACGCGGTCGCCGTCGCGCAGGGGCGTGTCCGCCCAGCGGCCGCGCGGGACGACGGCCTCGTTGACGGCGGCGGCCACGCCGCCCGGGGAGTCGGGGCGGCCGGTGAGGCCGGCGACGAGCGTGGCGAGGGTCGTCCCGGACGGGACGGCGCGCCGCTCGCCGTTGACGTGGACGGTGTGGACGTCGGTCATGCGGAGGGCTCCTGAACGGGGGAGGCCGGGCGGGGGCCGGCCGGGGCGGCGAACCGGCGGGGGGTGAACGGGCGGGCCTCCTCGGGCAGCCGCCCGGTGGTGAGCGCTTCGGCCATGACGTCCCCGGTGAGCGGGGTCAGCAGGACGCCGTTGCGGTGGTGGCCGGTGGCCAGGTGGAGGCCGGGCAGGTCCGTCGGGCCGAGGAGGGGCGCGTTGTCGGGGGAGCCGGGCCGCAGCCCGGCGGACGTCTCGGCGAGCGGCAGTTCGGTGAGGCCGGGCACCAGCTCGTGCGCGTCGCGCAGCAGTTCGTAGACGCCGCCGGCGGTGACGGTGGTGTCCCAGCCGAGCTCCTCGGTGGTCGCGCCGATCACCAGCTCGCCGTTCTCCCGGGGGACCAGGTAGACGGGGTTGCCGCGGACGACCGCGCGGACGGTGCGGGAGAGGAACGGCCGGTACGCCTCGGGGATCCGCAGCCGCAGGGTCTGGCCCTTCACCGGGCGGACCGGCGGCAGGACGGCGTCGGGCAGCCCGGCCACCCGGGCGCTGTGGCTGCCGGCCGCCAGCACGGTCTGGCCGGCGGCGATCCGCTCCCCGTCGGCGAGTTCGGCGCCCGCGGCCCGGTCGCCGTCGAGCAGCACCCGGGCGACGGCCGCGCGGCGCAGGGTCACGCCGGCGCGTTCGCAGGCGGTCAGCAGGGCGGCGGCCAGCCGCCGGGGGTCGGTCTGGTGGTCACCGTCCACCCGCAGGCCGCCCTGGACGCCCGGGGCGAGCATCGGTTCCAGGCGGCGGCACTCGCGGCCGGTCAGCCACTCCGCCTCCAGCCCGCAGCGCCGCTGGAACGCGCCGAGTTCGCGCAGGTGGGCGCGGTCGTCGGCGTCGAGGGCGACGGCGAGGGTGCCGCAGGCGCGATAGCCGGTGTCCCGGCCGCTCGCCTCCTCCAACTCGGCCGTGAAGTCGGGGTAGCGGCGGGCCGAGGCCAGGTTGAGGGCGAGCAGCGCCTGCTCGCCGTAGTGCAGTTCGGTGACGGCGGCCAGCATCCCGGCCGCCACCAGGGCGGCCCCGCCGCCGGGCGACGGGTCGGCGACGGCGGTCCGCAGGCCCCGCTGGGCGGCCCGCCAGGCGGTCACCAGGCCGATGATCCCGCCGCCGATCACCAGGACGTCGTACGGTCCGGTGCGCGTAGACGCGTGCATGGGCGTCCAGCCCCTCCCTTCGCCGGCATGACCCGGATCAGGTTCGTACGGTCGGAGGCCGTCCAGCCTCCCTCTCAGCCCGGTCCGTCCGGGCTCCCGCGAGTGCTTGTGCACCGGCCACCCTAGTACGGGCCGCGAACGCGGCGGAAGGCGGCGGGGACCGGTCCGGGGGCGCGCGGCGCGGCCGTGTTGTGTCGGAGGTCTCGCCGCACGGTGCTCCGGGAGACCTCGTCCGCCCGCCTACAGTGATCGGGTGAGTGAGCAGACGAACACCCGCAGTGGTACGGCCGCCGAGCGGTCCGAGCAGACGGCCGGGGGCGCGGCGCGGCGGCGCGTCGTCGTCGCCGGCGCCGGCATGGCCGGTGTGCAGACCGCCGTCGCCCTCCGCGAGCAGGGCTGGGAGGGCACGATCACCCTGCTCGGCGCCGAACCCCATCCGCCCTACGACCGGCCGCCGCTGTCCAAGGCGGTGCTGCTCGGCAAGGCGGACGGGTCCGCCTTCGAGGTCGACTTCGCGTCGCTGGACATCGAGCTCCGGCTCGGTCTCGAGGTCACCGGGCTGCGGCCCGCCGACCACGAGGTGGACACGCCGGGCGGCCCGGTTCCGTACGACGTCCTGGTGGTGGCCACCGGCGCCGAGCCGGTCCGGCTGCCCGGTGCCGAGGACCTGCCCGGCGTGCATCTGCTGCGCACCCTGGACGACGCGGAGCGGCTGCGTCCGCTGCTGGAGCGGAAGGGCGACGTGGTCGCCGTCGGGGCCGGCTGGATCGGCGCCGAGTTCGCCACCGCCGCCCGCGAGGCCGGCTGCCGGGTGACCGTCGTCGAGGCCGCCGACCGCCCGCTGGCCGGCGCGCTGCCCGCCGAGGTCGCCGCGCACATGGCCGACTGGTACGGGCAGAGCGGCGCCCGGCTGCTCACCGGCGCCCGGGTGGCCGCCCTGGAGCCCGGCGCCGTGCTGCTGGCCGACGGCACCCGGCTCACCGCCGACGCCGTCGTCGTGGGCATCGGCGCGCGGCCCGCCACCGGCTGGCTGGCCGGCTCGGGCGTCGAACTCGCGGCGGACCGCTCCGTCGTCACCGACGACCGGCTGCGGACGTCCGTCCCGGACGTGTACGCGGTCGGGGACTGCGCCTCCTTCCCCTCCGCGCGGTACGGCGAACGGCTCCTCGTCCACCACTGGGACAACGCCCTCCAGGGGCCGAAGACCGTCGCCGCGAACATCGTGCACGGGCCGGCCGAGGGGCCGGTCTACGACCCGGTGCCCTACTTCTGGTCCGAGCAGTTCGGGCGGTTCGTGCAGTACGCGGGGCATCATGCCGCCGCCGACGAGCTGGTGTGGCGGGGGGATCCGGCGGGGGCCGCGTGGACGGTGTGCTGGTTGCGGGGCGGGGTGCTGGTGGCGGTGCTGGCGGTGGGACGGCCGCGGGATCTGGCGCAGGGGCGGAAGCTGATCGAGAAGGGGGCGGTGGTGGACCGGGAGCGGGTGGCCGATCCGGCGGTGCCGCTGAAGTCGGCGGTGGGGTGAGGGGCCCCGGTCCCGCCCTTTCGCCGTTTCCCGGGGGGCAAGCCCCCCGGACCCCCTGAAACCGCGCTCCGCGCGGTTGTCCTCAAACGCCGGACGGGCTGGAGGGGCGACACCCCCGGGTGTCCCCGGGTACCGGCTGTCCGTGGAGGATGGCACGCTTGTCCCGTGACCGAGATTGACACGAAGATCGATGCCCTCGTCTCCGAGTGGCTCACCCTCCCCGACATCGCCGAGATGCTCGACGTGGAGGTGACGCGCGTACGGCAGTTGGTGAAGGAGGGCCAGCTGATCGCCGTGCGCCGCGGGGAGAACCGGGTGCTGCAGGTGCCCGCCGCCTTCATCGGCGAGGGCAAGGTGGTGAAGGGCCTGGCCGGGACCCTGACGCTGCTCAAGGACGACGGGTTCACCGACGAGGAGATGCTGGAGTGGCTGTTCACTCCGGACCCCACCCTGCCGGGCACGCCCGCGCAGGCGCTGCGGGAGAATCGCGGCACGGAGGT
The DNA here is from genome assembly GCF_017916255.1 of Streptomyces mobaraensis NBRC 13819 = DSM 40847. NCBI lineage: Bacteria > Bacillati > Actinomycetota > Actinomycetes > Kitasatosporales > Streptomycetaceae > Streptomyces > Streptomyces mobaraensis. The sequence goes on along the minus strand of NZ_CP072827.1, from coordinate 2,038,342 downwards.
GAAGCGGCGCGCCCAGGCGCTCGCCGTCTGACCGTTCCGCAGTGAACAGCCCGCGGTGCGCGGGCGGGCCCGTCCCGTCCGCGCACCGCCGACCCCGGGGGGAAACCCGATGTCCGCCACCGCCCGTACGCTCCCGCACGCCCCGACGGCCCGGGAGGCCCTCGCCGGCGCCCGGCTGTACCTGTGCACCGACGCCCGCAAGCGCCAGGGCGACCTGCCGGAGTTCCTGGACGCCGTCCTCGCCGGCGGTGTGGACGTCGTGCAGCTCCGCGACAAGGGCATGGAGGCCGGTGAGGAGCTGGAGCACCTGGCCGTCCTGGCCGACGCCGCCCGCCGGCACGGCCGGCTGCTCGCGGTGAACGACCGCGCCGACGTCGCCCACGCCATCCGCTCCGACGTCCTGCACCTGGGCCAGGGCGACCTGCCCGTGCCCGCCGCGCGCGCCGTCCTCGGCGACGACGTGCTGATCGGCCGCTCCACGCACAGCGAGGCCGAGGCCGAGGCGGCGATGCGCGAACCGGGCGTGGACTACTTCTGCACCGGCCCCTGCTGGCCCACTCCCACCAAGCCCGGCCGCCCCGCGCCCGGCCTGTCCCTGGTGCGGCACACCGCCGCGCTGCGGCCCGAGCGGCCGTGGTTCGCCATCGGCGGCATCGACGAGCGCAACCTCGACGAGGTCCTGGACGCCGGGGCCCGGCGCGTCGTCGTCGTCCGCGCCCTCACCGAGGCCGACGACCCCGGTGACGCGGCGGCCCGGCTGGCCCGCCGGATCCGCGAGCGCGACTGACGCCTCCGGTAGGTTGTCGTGTCCGCGTTCAATCATGGACGGCGACGAACACGACGAAGGAGAACGCGCAGTGCGCAAGGCGGCACAGATCACGGGGGCGGCTCTCATCGCCGCTGTGCTGATGACGGGGTGCTCCAGCGGGAGCGACGACAAGGACGGCAAGAAGGACGAGGCCAAGCCGGCGCGGTCGGCGGGGCAGTCCGCCGCTCCGAGCGAGGGCGCGAAGGGCGCCGGGGCCGAGGACAAGCTCATCAGCTCTCCCGGGGGCGCCTACCTGGCGCAGTCCGCCGAGGGACCGGTCGCCCTGACGATCGTCGCCGGGCAGGCGGCCCTGGCGTCCGACGGCGGCAAGCGCACCTGCTCCGGCACCGTCAGCGGGAAGTCCCTCACCCTCAAGTGCTCGGACGGCGGCGACAAGCGCACGAGGGGAATCATCGAGAAGTCCGACGCCACCTCCATGGTCGTCTCCTGGGAGGGCGGGCCGAAGGAGACCTTCGCGCGGCAGAGCGGCGGCGCCAAGCTGCCCGGCCTGCCGAAGCTCGGCGGCTGACCCTCTCGGCCCCGCCCTCAGCCCGTCCGCAGCATCTGTGCCGCCGCCAGCTCGCGGTAGGCGGCACAGCCGGACAGCAGGTCCTCGTGCCGGCCGGAGGCGACGGCCCGGCCCTCGTGCAGGACGACGATGCGGTCGGCGTTCTGCACGGTGGACAGCCGGTGGGCGATCACCAGCAGCGCGCACTCCTCGGTGATCTCCCGCATCACCCGCCCCAGCGCCAGCTCGTTGACCGCGTCGAGCTGGGACGTGGGTTCGTCCAGCAGCAGCAGCGCGGGGCGGGTGAGCAGCGCCCGGGCCAGGGCGACCCGCTGCCGCTCGCCGCCCGACAGGGAGGCGCCCCGCTCCCCGACCGGCCCGTCGAGCCCGCCCGGCAGCCGGTCCACCACCTCGTCGAGCCGGGCGAGTTCGACCACCCGCCGCACCTCGGCCCGGCTCGCCCCCGGTGCGGTGTAGGTGATGTTGTCCCACAGGGACCCGTGGACGACGTGGGTGTTCTGGTCGACGACGGCGATGCGCGCCCGGCACTCGGCGCGGGTCATCCCGGCGGCCGGGCGGCCGTCGAACAGCAGCCGGCCGGCGTCCGGTTCGTAGAAGCGGGCGGCCAGCGCGAAGACCGTGCTCTTCCCCGCCCCCGACCTGCCCACCAGCGCGACCTGCCGGTGCGGCGGCACCTCCAGCGAGACGCCGCGCAGCACCGGCCGGCCGGGGCGGTAGCCGAACCGGACGTCCTCCAGGGCCAGGACGGGCGGGGAGGACGGGGCAGGAGAGACGGGGGAGGGAGCGGGTGCGCACGGCTCGTCCGGGCCGGGCGGCTCCGCCCCCGCCGGTTCCACCGGAAGCGCGAGCGCCTCCTCCACCCGCCCGAGCGCCCCCACGCCCCGCTGGAGCAGCCCCGCCGCGTGGAACACCGACGACAGCGGCACCACCAGATAACTGGCGTACAGCAGGAAGGCGACCAGGTCGCCGAGGCTGTGCGTGCGCCCGTCCACCCGCAGCCCGCCGATGACCAGGACGAGCAGGAACGAGCCGTGGACGGCCAGTTCGACCGCCGGGCTCATCACCGCCGCCAGCCGCGCGGTGCGGACCCCCGCGCCGTACGCCGCGTCCACCCGCTCCCCGATCCGGGCCGCCTCCCGCTCCTCCGCCCGGTGCACCCGGACCATCGGCAGGGCGCCCAGGGCCCGTTCGAGGTCGGCCGCGATGGCCCCGACGGCGTGCTGCGTCCGTTCGGAGGCCGTGCGGAGCCCGCTGAGGACACCGGTCACGACCGCGGCCGCCGCCGCCACCGTGAGGGCGACCAGGAGCAGCAGCAGCGGGTCGAGCCAGAGCATCAGGGCCACCGCCCCCGCCGACGCCAGCGAACCGGTGACCAGGTCCACCAGCGCCTGGGAGAGGACCTCGCGCAGGACGGTGGTGTCGACGGTGACGCGGGAGACGAGGTCGCCGGTCCTGTGGTGCTCGTACTCCCGCATCTCCAGCCGCAGCAGCCGGCCGGTCAGCCGGTGGCGCAGCCCGCGGACGACGCCCTCGCCCATCCGCTCCTGGAGGAAGCGGCCCACCGACGCCGTGCCGGCCTCGGCCGCGAACAGCACGGCCAGGAACACCAGCGGCCACAGCGGCCGGCCGTCCGCGCTCGCGTCCACGATCCGCTGGGCGAGCAGCGGCTGCGCCAGCCCCAGCGCCGACCCCACCAGGGTGAGGACGATGGCGGTGGTCAGCGCCGCGCGGTGGCCGGCGGTGAGCCGGAAAACCGTGCGGACCGCGCCCGGCCCGTCCCGCCGTCCGGTCCCGGCCGGCGTCACGGCAGCGGCCGCTTCCGGGGCGACGGGCCGGGGGCCACGGTGAGCAGCCGGCCGAAGTAGTCGTCCGGCACCCCCTCGTCCACCGGCCGGCCCTCCGCCTCCACCCAGGCGTGCGCGCTGAACGGCGGCACCTTGCGCACGCCGGTGCACCACGTCGGCCAGCAGCCGCCGAACCGGCACAGCAGCGCCGTGCCCAGCGACCGCGGCAGGCAGCCGCGCGGCCCCGCGCAGTACAGGCTGACCGCGCACACCGCGCGCCGCGCCGCGCCGGCCCGCTCGTACGAGGCGGGGGCGGCACCCCGGCGGAGCACGGCGAGGACCGCGCGGAGCCGGTGCGGCGGCAGCAGGGCCAGCGGGAAGGCGACGGCCAGGGCGAGCCGGGCGGCCAGCCGCCGGGGGAACGGCACGTCCGACGGCCGGACCAGGGCGCTGGGCGTGGTCATGCGGCCAGCCCCGCGTCCCGCAACAGCGCGACCAGCGCGGCGACGTCCGCGGCGGCCCGCTCCCGGTCCACGGCGAACGCGCCGACGAGCGCCTCCACCGCGTCCGCCTCCCCGCCGCCGTCCAGCAGCGTGCGGACGACGAGCGTGCCGGTGGGGTTGAGCTCCCAGTAGCGGCCCTTGCGCTGGTCGAGCAGGACCGTGCCGTACTCCGTCTCCGCGGTGGCGACGTCCGGGGCGAACCGCAGTGCCATGGAGCCTTCCCTTCCTGTCCTGCGGACGCCGTCGTCCGCGGTCGATCCGGTGGGCGGTCAGCGGGCGAGGGTCCGGAGCCACACCTCGCAGCCGATCGTGGAGTAGAGGATCGCGTCGCCCAGGCCGGGCGTGGCGGGCCGCTGGGCGAGGGCGGTCAGCTCGCCCGCGTCGACCAGCCCCAGCCGGGCCAGCGACGAGTCCTCCCAGAGCTTCACCAGGTCGCCCCGGTGCTCCCGCAGGCCGTTCGAGGCGTCCATCGAGGCGTGCGCCTTGTCGGTGCGGGCCAGGCAGGCGTCCGGGACGATCCCGCGCATCGCCGCCCCCAGCAGCGGCTTGTACGCCCAGGGGGTGACGCGGGCGCGCGGGTCGACGGCCAGGCACGCCTCGATCACCCGGTCGTCGAAGAACGGCGACGCCGTCGGCAGGCCCGTCCGCGCGGCCATCAGGTCCCACTGGCGGACGATCCGGGTGCAGATCCGGATCTGCTCCAGGTCCTGGTGGAGCCCGCGGTCGCGGTGGAGCGGCTCGGCGGTCGCGGCGGCCCGGAGCAGGGCCCGCCGGGCGGCCTCGGCGGCCTCGGGGGTGACCCAGGGGAACAGCCGGGGCGCGGTGCCCCAGCCCAGCGCCCCCTCCACGCCGGGCGGGAGCGGATCGCGCAGCCGCGCCGCCGTGCCCGCCAGCCAGCGGCCGTAGGGGCGGGAGTCGGCGAGCGTGCGCACGGCCGGCGCGAGCGGCCACTGGTAGAGGGTGCGGAAGCCGCGCAACTGCCGCAGCGCGAACCACGGGCGCGTCCGCAGCAGCCGGTGGTAGTAGCCCTCCGAACACCAGGCGACGTGGTCGCCGCCGATGCCCGTCAGGTGCGTCGAACTGCCGCGGCGGGCGAGCTCCGGGAGGTGGTGCAGCGCACGCGGGCCCGGTCCATCACGCCGATGGTCGGCTCGTCCATCGGCTCGTCGATGTCCAGCAGGTCGGTGTAGACGAGCGGCGACTCGTCCGCGTCCCACACCACGTGCTCGACGTGCGGCAGGTGGCGGGCGGCGCGGCGGGCCCAGGCCAGGTCGCTGTCGGCGGGGTCGCGCCCCGGCCAGGTGCTCGCGATCACCCGGGCCGGGGAGGCCGCGGCCAGGAAGCAGACGGAGGTGGAGTCCAGCCCGCCGGACAGGTCGCAGCTGACCGTGGAGCCCCGGTGGGTGCGGGCCGCCACGGCCTCGGTGAGCGCCTGGCGCACGAGGGGCGCGCCGCCGGCCATCGAGCGCACCGGCTCGGGCGGCGTCCACCAGCGGGAGTGCCGGACGGTACGCCCGTCGCGGGACACGTACAGGGCGTCCTCGGCGGGGACGGCGGTGACGCCGCGCCAGGGCGACGTGGCGAAGAGGGGGTGCGGGACCGGCCACAGCAGGCGGACGGCCAGCTCCTCCTCGTCGGGCGTGGAGTCCAGGGCGCGGGCCAGCGGCAGGGCGTCGCTCGCGGCCACCTCGACGCCGCCGACGGTGGCGCGGTGGACGAGCCGGAGACCGGACGCCGTGCCCTGGACGCGGACGGCACCGTCCAGCGCGGCCACCAGGTGGAAGCGGCCGGGCAGGGCCCGGGCCAGGGCGTCCAGGGCGGTCAGGTCGCGCAGCGCCTCCGCCCGTCGGCGGAGTTCCTCGGGCCGGACGGGGCAGCAGCCGATGACCGCCAGGGCGGCCCGGCCGGCCCGTACGGCGGTGACGTCCTCGTCGTGCCAGCGGCCGGCGATCCAGGGCCGGCCGGAGGGGTGGGGGATGGTCCGGGTGTAGTGAGGGGCCTGGATGTCTTGGATGTCCTGGCTGTCCCGGGTGTCCTGGCGGATGAGGGAGCGGGCCGCGGTGAGCGCGTCGTCGCAGTCCGGAAGGACCACGAAGGACGCGGCGCCCGGGCCCGCTCCCCCCGCCTCGCGAGGCGTAGGCATTCAGCCCTCTGTCTCCGGCCGTCGTCAGTTCTTGCTGAGGATCAGACGGTCGTTGCCCGAGGTGCGGAGCAGGCCGGTCTTGGCCCGGAAGGTGCCGCGCTTGACCAGGGTGGGAGCTTCGTACGTCTTCTTCATGACGTCTCCTTTGATGGGAGTACCCTTTTTCGCCCCGAAATCCGTCCGGCCGGCCGTGCTCCCTTGGAGAGAGGCGCCCCGGCAGCGGGTCGGTATCCGGTTCGGCCGTAGGGCGTATGGCCATACTAGGCACGCCAAAACGATTCATCGCATTTCAAGTCAGATAATCATGGCCGAATCGGGAGTGCGGTGTGGCCCGTGCGTCGGTCACTGGGACGGAATGTGTCGGTCGTGAAAGAAAGGGAAAGTGGGTGCGGCTTCGCGAGTCATTCCCGCGGGGGTATTCTCTTCGAAGAGCGGACGCGAATTCGTCTGGACGGGAATCCGGAATCTCGCCCGCCGGTCCGGGAAAATCCGGAAAGTCGGTGTTTGGGGAAGGTTCGGAGAAGGGTGTACCGGACACCCGGGGCCGGGAAACGGCCAGATCGTGGACACCGCTTGGGAAGATCGTCGCCACGCTGGTTAACTTGACCGGTATGGCCCTAGGCACTGCCTCCACCAGGACGGATCACGCCCGTACCGTGCGTGACCTGCTCGCGTCCGGCGAGCGTTCGTACTCCTTCGAGTTCGCGGCCCCGAAGACCGAGAAGGGGGAACGGACGCTCTGGAACGCCATCCGGCGGATCGAAGCGGTCGCGCCGACCTTCGTCTCCGTGACCTACGGCGCCGGCGGCTCCTCCCGCGAGGGCACCGTACGGGCGACCGAGCGCATCGCGACCGACACCACCCTCACCCCCGTCGCCCACCTCACCGCCGTCAACCACTCCGTGGCCGAACTGCGCAACGTCATCGGCCAGTACGCGGACGTCGGCATCCGCAACATGCTCGCCCTGCGCGGCGACCCGCCCGGCGACCCCACCGGGGAGTGGGTGCGTCACCCCCAGGGGCTGCACTACGCCGTCGAACTGGTGCGGCTCATCAAGGAGTCCGGCGACTTCTGCGTGGGCGTCGCGGCCTTCCCCGAGATGCACCCGCGCTCCACCGACTGGGACACCGACGTCCGCCACTTCGTCGACAAGTGCCGGGCGGGCGCCGACTTCGCCATCACCCAGATGTTCTTCCACGCCGACGACTACCTGCGGCTCCGCGACCGGGTCCACGCCGCCGGCTGCGAGACCCCGATCATCCCCGAGATCATGCCCGTCACCAACGTCCGGCAGATCGAACGGTTCGCGCAGCTCAGCAACGCCGCCTTCCCCGCGGACCTCGCGGAGCGGATCCGCGCGGTGGAGGACGATCCGGCGGCTGTACGCTCGATCGGGATCGAGTACGCGACGGAGCTGTGTGCCCGGTTGATGGCCGAGGAGACTCCGGGGCTGCACTTCATTACCCTGAACCACTCCACGGCCACCTTGGAAATCTACGAGAACCTGGGACTGCACCAGCGGTCCTGACGGCCCGCCGGTCGCGGCGGCCGGACTGGAGGGGCGATTCATGGGCTGGACGGTCCTCTACATCGCGTTCGGCGTCGTCGGGCTGTGGCTGCTCGGCGAAGTGCTGTTTCAGTACAAGGCCCGGCTGCGGTGGCGGCTGCTCGCGTTCACCGGCTTCCTCGGGGTGGTGGCCGGTGTCGTCATCCCGTCCGTGGCCGTCATCGCCGTCGGCGCCGTCGCGTTCGCGATCGGACAGGTCTACGTCACGCTGTCGTTCCGGCGCGGCTTCTCCGCGGGCTGGGCGCTGCGGCGCAAGGGCCGGGACGAGGCCGGGCCGGCCGCTTCCGGTCCGGCTCCCGGTTCTCGTTCCCGCTCCGCCTCCCGGGGCGGCGGCGGGCGCCGGCGCGGCCGCCCCGAGCGCGGCGCGACCGCGGCCCCGGCCGCGTCCGACGCGCCTCCCGCCCCCGGCACCCCGGGCGCCGGCCGCAAGCGGCTGACGGCGGCGGAGGCGGGCGCGGCGACGGCCATGATGCCGACGGTGCCCCAGCAGCCGACCGACGAGCACGGGATGCCCGGGCCCGCGGCGCCGGGGCCCGGCGACACGGCGGCCTTCCCGGTCGTCGAGGAGGCGGCTTCCGTGTTCGGCGGCGGCGGATACGGCTACGGCCAGGGCCAGGAGCAGTACCCGGCGTACTCCGATCCGTACATCGGGGCCGGGGCCGGCGTGCAGCCGGCGCCGGGGTACGAGCAGCCGTACGACGCGTACGGGCAGCAAGGTGCCTATCCGCAGCAGTACGGCCAGCAGCAGGGTCAGCAGTACGGTCAGTACGGGCAGTACGACATGGACACCCCGCCGGGTGGGGTGTGGGTGCCGCAGCAGCGGCAGGGCGGTGGCGAGGGGCAGGTGCCGCCGGCTCCGCCGCAGGGGTACGGGTATTGAGGGGTGCCCCGGTCCCTCCCTTTCGCCGTTTCCTGGGGCTGCGCCCCAGACCCCGCTTTCGCGGCTTCGCCGCTCGTCCTCAAACGCCGGACGGGCTGAATGGGGTGCCCACTCCAGCCCGTCCGGCGTTTGAGGACAACCGCGCGGAGCGCGGTTTCGGGGGTGCGGGGGCGGAGCCCCTGCAAGAAACGGTGAAAGGGTGGGGCCGGGGCACCCTCACTGCGAACCCCGAAACCCTTCCCCCTCCACGATCAACCCCGCCACCAACGCCCCCGACATCCCCGCGTGCGCCAGCCCACCCCCCGGATGGGCAAACCCACCCACCCGGTACAACCCGGTCAACTCGGCCGCGTTGCCGGGGAAAAGGAACGCACCCCCACCCCCGCTCAACGCGGGCGCGGGCACGCCCCCGCCCGGAGCCCCCGTGACCCGCTCCGTATCGGCCGGCGTCCGCACCTCCCGCCACACCACCCGCTCCGCCAGCCCGGGAACGGCCGCCTCGGCGGCCAGGAGCATCCGGTCGGCGAACGCGGTGACGACCTCGGCGTCCGCCCAGTCGACGCGGCCGTGCGGAGCGACCGTCGCCGTCAGGGTGATCGCCTCGTGCCCGGCGTCGGGCCGGACGGCCGGGTCGTCGGGGCGGAGGACGGTGACCGTCGGGGCGTAATCAGGGCCGGCGGCGTCGAAGACGCCCGCCAACTCGCGTTCCCGCGACGCCGCGTGGACGACCGTGCGGTGCGCGACCCCCGCCGGCCGCTCCCCGCGCAGGGCGAGGAAGACGGTGAACCGGCCGGGGGACGACGGCGCGGAAGCCGCGTCCGGGGCGCCGGTGACGACGAACGCCGCCTCCTCGACCGTCCCGTCCGCGAGCCGGACGCCCGCCGCGCGGCCGTCCTCCTCGACCACACCGGCCACTTCGGCGCCGAACCGGAACTCCACCCGCCGGGCCACGCACCGCCGGTGCAGCGCGTCGGCGAGGCCGCGCAGCCCGCCGGCCACGTACCAGCTGCCGAAGGTCTGCTCCAGGTACGGCAGGACGGTCGCGCTCGCCGGCGCGGTGCGCGGGTCGAGGCCGTAGGCCAGCGCGTGGCTCTCCAGCAGGGCGGTGAGCCGGGGGTCGCGCAGTTCCCGGGCGGCGACGGCCGCGAGGGTGGCCGGCGCGCTGCGCCGGAAGAGGCCGCGCCGGGCCGGGTACGCGTCGCGGGCCAGGGCCGCCCGCTCCGCGGGGTCCGCGCTCAGCGGTTCCTCCAGCAGCGGGCGCCGCGTCGCGTCCCACGCCTCCCGGGCCCGGTTGACCAACTCGCTCCAGCGCTCGCCCGCGCCCGTGCCCACCGCCTCGTCCAGCGCCCGGACGACGCCCGCGCGCGAGGCGTTGGGCAGCGCGAACGCCGTCCCGTCGGCGAAGAGATGGGCGCTCGCCGGGTCCACCTGGGTGAGGCCGACGCTCTGCTCCAGGGACTCCTTGCCGGTCTTGACGAAGAGGTCGCGGTAGACGGCGGGCAGGTGCAGCAGCTGCGGTCCCGTGTCGAAGACGAAGCCGTCCCGGGCGAACCGCCCGACGCCTCCGCCGTGGGTCTCGCCGCGCTCGTACACCGTCACCGTGTGGCCGGCGACGGCCAGCCGGGCGGCAGCCGCCATGGCGCCCATGCCGGCGCCGATCACCGCAATTCGTGCCATGCGGCCGACCCTATCCGGAACCGGAAACGCCGCCGGGGGCCGCCTCCGCCTACGCCGGGGCCGTCGCGCGCCCCTCCCGCCGCGCCGCCTTCCGCTCCTTGCGCCGTCGCCAGAACGCGCGCACCCGGCGCCACAGGACCACCACCGTCCCGATCCCCAGGACCAGCAGCGTCCCCGCGATGCCCGCGGCGACCGCCGGGTGGAACAGGGCGAAGACCACGAGGGCGGCGACGCCCAGATCCTCCGCGGCGCTCAGCAGGATGTTGCTCAGCGGCTCCGGCGAGGTGTTGACCGCCATCCGCGTGCTCATCTTCACCAGGTGCATCACCAGCGCCGTCGTCCCGCCCAGTGCCCCATAGGCCGCCTCCGAGAGCGAACCGCCGCTCTGCCCGGCCAGCAGCGCCCCGACCATCGCTCCGCAGGCGGGCCGGACCAGGGTGTGGACGGCGTCCCACACCGTGTCCACGTACGGGATCTTGTCGGCGACGGCCTCGCAGAGGAACAGCACACCGGCGACGATCAGCACCTCGGGACGCTGCAGCGCCTCGGGCACGTCGCCGCCGACGCCGGCCCTGCCGAACAGGCCGAGCAGCAGGACCACCGCGTAGGCGTTGATCCCGCTCGCCCAGCCGCTGGTGAACACCATGGGGAGTACGGACATGGGGACGATCGTAGGCGGGCGTACTCAGCCCGCCGGACGCCTCGGGTTGAGTACGGGGTGAGTAGCGGTACGGATGAGCCCCCGCCCCGGCGGGCGGAAGAGTGGGGCCGTGGGGGAGCGCGGCGCCCGCACCGCCGGCACGGGGCGGCGGAACGGGCGCCGCGCGCGGGGCCGGGCGCCCGTCACCCGCCGGCTAGCAGGCGTGCCCGCCCACGCGCCCCTGGAGCAGCCGCGACAGCGCCGCGTGCACCTCCTCCACCGACCGCTCCGGCTGGAACGACTGCCAGTCCAGCGCGGCCACCAGCACCATCCCGAACAGCGCCGACGCCGTCAGCGGAACGTCGATCTCCGGGCTCAGCTCGCCCTCGGCGACGGCCTCTGCCAGCACCCCCTCGATCACGGCGATCGCCTTCTGCCGCACCTGCATCAGCGTCGACTGCCAGGCCCGGTTGGTGCGCCACAGCTCCGCGACGTACAGCTGCATCAGCGCCGGGTAGCGGGCGATGAAGTCCAGGCCCGCCCGCACCATCGCGTCGAGCGCGTCCACCCGGCCGCCGCCGCGGGCCGCCGTGTCGTCCGCGGCCTGCCGGAGGGAGACGGTCAGCAGCTCGATGCCGTCCCGCAGGAGCTCCTCGAAGAGGACCGTCTTGCTCGCGAAGTTGTAGTAGACGGTGCCCTTGGCCACCCCGGCGCGTTCGGCGATCTCGTCGACGGTGGTGGAGGAGAAGCCCTGTTCGGCGATGAGGGTGACGGCCGCCTCGAAGAGGCGGCGCCGGGTTCTGCCGCGGCGCGTACTGCTGCTGTCCATGCGGGTGATTCTCCCTGTACGCACCGTGTCCTCCGGTACGGGCCCCACGGGACGCACGGGCCTCACAGGCTCAGCTCCGGATGCAGGTCCCGTACCGTCCACACCTGCCGGCGCCGGGCCGTCCACGCGGTGAGCGCCAGGGCGCCCGCGGCGAACGCGGCCAGCACGGCACAGGCCCGCCACACGGCCGCCGGATCGCCGCCGGTGATGAGGTGGCGCAGCCCGTCGACCACGTAGCTCATGGGCAGGAAGGGGTGCAGCGCGTTGAAGAAGCCGGGGCTGGTCTGCACCGGGTAGGTGCCGCCCGCCGACGTCAGCTGGAGCATCAGCAGCATCAGGACGAGGATCCGGCCGGCCGGGCCGAAGCGGGCGTTGAGCCACTGCACGATCGCGGCGAAGGACGCCGTCACCAGGCACAGGAAGCCGATCGTGCCCGCCGCGCGGGCCAGGTGCAGGCCCAGCCCCCAGCACAGGACGGCCAGCAGCGCGGCGGCCTGGAGCACCCCGACCGCGACGACCGGCAGCCAGCCCGCGAGGGCGGTCCGCCAGGCCGGGGCACCCGCGGCCAGGGCGCGCCGGTTGAGCGGCGGGAACAGCATGTAGGCCACCATCGCGCCGACCCAGAGGGAGAGCGGGATGAAGTACGGGGCGAAGCCGGTGCCGTAGTTGGGCGCCTTGTGGGTGGCGCGGGAGGCGAGTCCGACCGGGTCGGCCATGACGCCGGTCCGGGCGTCGCGCTCGTCCTTGCCGTAGTCGGGGATCCGCTTGGCACCGTCGTGCAGCCCGCCGGCCAGCTTGGACGAGCCGTCGGAGAGCTTGACCATGCCGCCCTGGAGCCTGTCGGCGCCGTCGCGCAGCTTCCCGAGCCCGTCGTCGAGGCCGGCGGCGCCCTTGCTCGCGGTGCCGAGGCCGTCGCGCAGCTTCCCGGCGCCGTCGTGCAGCTTCCCCGCGCCGTCGGCGACGCGGTGGGCGCCGGAGTCGAGGGCGTTGACGTCGCGGACGGCGGCGTCGATCTCGGACGCCAGCGTGGGCGCCTTGTCGCGCAGCTTCTCGGCGCCGGAGCGGAGGGCGTCCAGTTTGGCCGGGAACGCGTCGAGTTCGCCGTTCCGGTTCTGTACGAGGGTGTCGAGCTCGCGGGCGCCCAGGGCGGACTGCCGGGCGGCGAACAGCGCCTTGCGCAGCTTCGGGCAGAACGCCGGGGGTTCGGCGGCCCGTTCGCAGAGCTCGGCGTAGGAGTCGCCGAGCACCTCGGCGCCGGCCGCGCTGCCCCGGGCGAGCTTCGCGGTGGTGGCGGCGGACGGCAGGTCGTCCAGGTGCCGGCGGAGCGTCCGCGCCTCGGCGGCCACCTTGCGGGCGTCCTCGCCGATCTCGCGGGCGTGCTCCTTCACGTAGCGGGCGTCCGGGCTCGCCGCCGCGCCGTTGACCCGGTCGGCGAGCTTCCGGGTGCCGGCCGCCACCTTGCCCGCGCCGTCGGCGAGTCGCCCCGAGGCGTCGTCCAGCTTCCCGGCGCCGCCGTACAGTTCGCCGACGCCGCTCCGCAGCCGCCCGCTGCCCTCCGCGGCCTTGTCCAGGCCGTCCTTGAGGTCGCCTGCGCCCTTGCGGGCGGTGCCGATGCCGTCGCCCAGCTTGTCCGCGCCCTCGGCGGCCTCCTGGGTCTTCCCGTGCAGGGTGGAGAAGGAGACGAAGATCCGGTCGTAGAAGGAGCGGGACGCCTTGCGCGAGGCGGCGGCGCGGACCTCGGAGAAGACGGTGCGGGATATGGAGCCGACGATGTAGTTGTTGGCGTCGTTCGTCCGGACCTGGAGCGCCCCGGTCTCCGGGGAGTCCCCGGCGCTGGAGGCGATCCGCCGGCTGAAGTCGGCGGGGATGGTGAGCGACAGGTAGTACGTGCCGTCCTCCAGGCCCTTCCGGGCCTCCTCGGCACCGGTCTCCCGCCACCGGAACGTCCTGCTGTCGCGCAGGCCGTCGACGATGGAGTCGCCGGCGGTGAGCCGCTTGCCGTCCACGGTGGCGCCCCGGTCGGCGTTCACCAGCGCCACGGGTACCTTGTCGAGCCGCCCGTAGGGGTCCCAGAACGACCAGAGGTACAGGGCCCCGTAGAGCAGCGGGAGGAGCAGCAGCGCGACGAGCGCGGCGCGCGGCAGGGCGCCCCTGCCGAACTTCCTGAGCTCAAGCGCGGCCAGCCGCGGCGAACGCATCCGCCGTCTCCTTCCCGTGGGTGGTGACGACGGCGTCGGCGTCCTCCGGCGCCTCGCCGCAGACGGCGAGCACGGTGGGGCCGGACGCCGCGACGGACCGCAGCAGCGCCCAGGCGTCCGCGCGGTCGGCGGGGCCGAGTTTGAGGTCGGCGTCGTCGACGGCGATCAGGCGCGGGCCGCCGATCAGGGCCAGGGCGAGGGACAGCCGCAGCGACTCCGGCCGGCCGAGGTCGCGGGCGAGGGTACGGGGGCCGGCGGGCAGCGCGTCCGGGTCGAGGCCGACGGTCGCGAGGGCCGCCTCGGCGCGCTCGGCGGCCTCGGCCGGAGGACGGAACAGCGCGCGGGGGCCACCGGTGAACCGGCGGCACAGCAGCACCCGTTCCCGCAGGTGCTCCCCGACGCTCAGCGCGCCCTCCGGTTCGCAGACGCCGGCGATCTGGGCGAGCGCCGTGATCCGGCGGACAGCGGCCATCCGGCGGGGCAGCGGCAGGCCGCCGACCTCGGCCGTCCCGGCGGTGGGGCGCATTCTTCCGGTGAGCGTGAGCAGAAGACAGGTACGGCCCGAGCCGGACGGGCCTTCGACGGCGACGAGGTCGCCGGGGGCGGCGGCGACGTCCACGGCGCGGAACGTCCAGCCGCGGGGCCCGGCGACGCCGAGTCCGCGGGCCGCGACGGCGGCCCCGAGCGAGGTGCGGTCCATACGACGGCCTCCAGGTGACGTGGCGGTGGTGCGGCTTGCGTGAGCGTCCTGCACTTGCACTGACCAGTCAGTGCAAAAAGTATGGCGCACCCTTCCCCTGCCCCCGCCGGCGGGGTGGCATTCCCAATGTCCTTGCAGGTCAGGCCGATTGTCAGTGGGGTGCAGGACGATAAGGGCAGACGGTGGTACGGGCATCCGCCCGGACCGCCCCGACGAAGGAGGTTCGTCATGGCCCGCAGCAGGAACGACGTCCGCCCTTCCCCGCGCCCGGCCGCCCCGGGCGTCTGGGACGTACCCCCGCCCGCCCACGCCGTCGCGCCGCCCGCCGCCGCCGAGCACCTCGCCCAGGCCCGGCGGGCCCTGGTGGAGGCCGCCGCCCTCGACGCCCCGCACGAGCGGTTCGCCACCGCCCACCTCGCCGCGCTGCGCACCGCCGCCGCCGTGCTCGCCGCCCGGGGCCGGCCGGAGACCACGGCCGGCCGGCGGCACCGGATCCGCAGCGCCTGGGAGGTCCTGCCCGAGGCCGTTCCCGAACTCGCGGAGTGGAGCGCCCTGTTCGCCGCCGGGGCCGCCCGCCGGGCCCGGGCCGAGGCCGGGATAGCGTCGGCGGCGAACGAACGGGAGGCCGACGAGCTGCTGCGCGCGGCGGCGATGTTCCTGCGGCTCGTCGAACGGGGGCTGGTCCTCCAGCCCCGGCTCCCCGCGCAACCCGCCCCCGGCCGCGGCGGGGTGGGGGTGAACGGCGGGTGACCGGGCCCGCCGCGGCCCACGGGGGAGCGGCGTGCGGGCGGCCGGGACCCGGCCCATTAGGCTGGGACCGCCGACGACCGTCATCCGCCACCGCCGCACCGGCGGTGCCGCCACCCGCGCCGAGGAGCCACCCGCCGTGTCCGAGCCTTCCCTGGGTGGGGAGACCCCATCGCGCCCCCGTGCGTCCCTGCGTACCGCCGTGGTCTGGGAGGTCCTGCGGGACGCCCTCGACCGGCGGGCTGCGGTCGGTCAGAGTGCCGGCGGGGGTACCGGCGGCGGTGCCGGTGCCGGACTGGAGGTCCTGGACGCGGGCGGCGGCAGCGGCCAGTTCGCCGTCGAGGCCGCCCGCCTCGGTCACCGGGTCACCGTCGTGGACCCCAGCCCCAACGCGCTGTTCGCGCTGGAGCGCCGGGCCGCCGAGGCCGGCGTCGCCGACCGGGTGCGCGGGGTCCAGGGCGACACCCAGAACCTGTTCGACGTGGTCGGCCGCGGCGCGTACGACGCCGTCCTCTGCCACGGCGTCCTGGAGTACGTGGACGACCCCGCCGAGGGCCTGCGGGCCGTCGCCGCCGCCCTGCGCCCCTCCGGCGTGCTCAGCCTGCTCGCCGCCGGCCTCGGCGGGGCGGTCCTCGCCCGCGCCCTCGCCGGCCACTTCGCCGAGGCCCGGCAGGCCCTCACCGACCCCGCGGGGCACTGGGGCGCCGGCGACCCCGTACCGCGCCGCTTCACCGCCGACCAGCTGTCGGAGCTGGTCGCCGGCGCCGGCCTGGACGTCACCGCCGTGCACGGCGTCCGCGTCTTCGCCGACCTGGTCCCCGGCGTGCTCGTGGACGCCCAGCCCGGCGCCCGGGATGCCCTGGCCCGCCTGGAGGCCGAGGCGGCGGCCCTGCCCGCCTTCCACGCGGTGGCCACCCAGCTCCACGTCCTGGCCGAACGGCGCTGAACCGGGGCCGCACGGGCCGGCCCGATCAGCCCGTTCGCCCCGTATGATCGGTAGACACGGTCCGGCATGACGGGTCGGCGGGCAGGGAATGAACGTCCCGACGTCATCACCACAACACCGACCGCCACACCGGGTCCGGTGGGGCGAATTGGCGCAGAGGGGCGGGTTTCACGGGGGCGATTCCCTGCCTATCCTGAAAGGGTCGCACCCCGGTCGCCCCCCGCGACCGACGAGTAGGAGGACTCCGTGCCGCTCTCGGAGCACGAGCAGCGCATGCTCGAGCAGATGGAGCGAGCGCTGTACGCCGAAGATCCCAAGTTCGCCACAGCGCTCGAAGGCAGCGGCCTGCGCACGTACACCCGGCGACGGGTCTACCAGGCGATCGCGGGCTTCCTGGTGGGCATCGCGCTCCTCATGGCCGGAATGGTCGCCCAGTGGATCTGGATCAGCGTGGTGGGTTTCCTCGTCATGCTGGGGTGTGCGGTGCTGGTGGTGACGGGGTGGCGCAAGGCGCCACGTCCCGGCGGCGGCCCGCAGCGAGGCGCGGGGCCCATGAGCGGCGGCGGCCTGGCCGCCCGCCGCCAGATGCGGCAGCGCCGCTCCATGATGGACCGCATCGAACAGCGCTGGCAGCGGCGGCGCGACGAGCAGGGGCGCTGACGCGCCGGGCTTTCGGGGCGGGACGGGGTGTGCCCCGGTCCCGCCCCTTCGCCGTTTCCTGGGGGCTGCGGCCCCAGACCCCCCTTTTCGCGGCTTCGCCGCTCGTCCTCAAACGCCGGACGGGCTGATTTCCGCGCCCGGGCGCGATATCCAGCCTGTCCGGCGTTTGAGGACAACCGCGCGGAGCGCGGTTGCGGGGGTGCGGGGGCTTGCCCCCGCAAGGAACGGTGAAAGGGCGGGGCCGGGGCACCTACCGCCGCAGGCGAACCCCCCGCAGGGACCGCCCCAGCGACGCCGGCGCGAAGAACGCCCGCAGCCGCGCGGCCCGGCCGGCCTCGGCCCGGAGCCCGGCCCGCACCAGGGCCACCTCACCCGAAGGCACATCGGCAAGCGCGGGCCGTGGAGCGTAGAGCGCCAGCTCCACCGCATCGGCCACCCGCCCCGCCGCCGAAGCGGCACCGGCCGAGAGCGAGCCGTCCCGGACGATCCGCTCCACCGCCCCCCGAGGCGTCCGCGCCGCGTCGGGCGGGATCCCGTAGTCCCAGGCCGTGTCCAGCAGCTCCCGCCAGGCGGCCAGCGTGCGGCCGGCCGCCTCCTCCGGGGTCCGCGGCTCCGGGCCGCCGAGCCGCCGGGCCCGGATGCGGGTGCGCAGCAGCGGGGGAGCGGCCAGCAGGGCCGCGAGCAGGGCGGCGCCCGCCGCCACCAGCGGGACGACCGGGACACCGGAGTCCGGACCGGGAGCGTCGGAGGAGAGCGCGGGGGAGCCCGTCCGCGACGGGTCGGGGCACCGGCCGCCCTCCGGCCGCCCGGGGCAGTCCGCGCCCGCCGTCGGCGTCGGCCGGGGCGCGGCGGAGTGGTCCGGGGTGGGCGCCGGGGCGCCCGGCGAGGCCCCGGGGGCGGGCTGCTCGACGGTGTACACCGGCCGGCTGCCGCGGCTGGGCGTCGGCTCGAAGCGGGTCCAGCCCGCGCCCTCGAAGTACAGCTCCGGCCAGGCGTGGGCGTCCTTGGAGCCCACGGACATGGAGCCGTCCTCCTGCCGGTCGCCGGCGGTGAAGCCGACCGCGACCCGGGCCGGGATGCCCAGCGTCCGCGCCATCGCCGCCATCGAGAAGGAGAAGTGGACGCAGAAGCCCCGCTTCTCCTCCAGGAACCGCGCGACGGCCTCGTCGTCGCCGCCCGTCCGCACGTCGGTGTCGTAGGTGAACCCGCCGCCGACCGCGAACCACTCCTGCAGCCGTACCGCCCGCTCGTAGTCGCTGCGCGCGCCCTCGGTGACCTGCCGCGCCCGCTCCGCGACCACCGCGGGCAGCGTCGACGGCACCTTGGTGTACTCGCGGTGCAGCGCCTCGGGCGGCCGGGGCGCGTTGGCGAGCTGCTCGGCGGTCGGCTGGGGGGCCAGGGTGGACACCTGGTAGCGCAGCCCGCGGGTGGTCTGCCCGTGGTCGCCGACCAGGGTCCGGCCCTCCGGCTCGTACCGCCACTGGCCGCTGACGCGCACCGAGTCCGCCGGGTAGGGCAGCGGCAGGTAGTCCTGCCCGTAGCCCTCGGCGGCGGCGACCGAGGTGTTCACCCGGACCGTGCGCACGTCGGGGGAGAGGCCCTGGGGCGCGGGCAGCCGGTCCGGGACGTCGACGACGCGCCGCTCCGAGGTGCGCCAGGTGGCGCCGTCGAACCGGTCGAGCGCGACGATCCGCAGGTACAGGTCCTGCGGCGCCTCGGAGGAAGTGCGGTAGCGGAGGAGTTCGCGGTTCTCCCGCTGGTTGAGGCTGTCCCGGAGCGAGACCAGCGGGTTGACCGCGGAGATCGTGCCGCCCTCGCGTTCCTGGCCCGCGTCCCGGCCGCGCGGCGCCAGCAGGCCGCCGCCGATCGCGGGCAGCACCGCCGGGACGGCCACGGCCACCCCGAGTGCGAGCACGCCGATGCGGCGGCCGGTGCGGCCGGGCGCGAACGCGCTGCCGAACGCGTCCGCGAACGCGCCGCCGACCGGCCCTCCCGCGACGGGTTCGGCCCCGGCCTGGCCGCCGAACCCGTGGCGGCCCAGGCGCTCCCGGCTCTCCGCGAGGAGCAGCAGCAGGTAGCCGCCCGCGCCGGCCAGGAACCACAGCCAGTCCCGGCCGCCCTGGGCCAGCCCGGCCCCGACCGAGTACAGCGCCAGCAGCGGCAGCCCGGCGGTCGCCGCGCTCCGGTAGGCGACCGCCAGCAGGTCCACGACCAGGCCGATCACCAGTACGCCGCCGACCAGCATCAACCGGATGCCCGGCGACGCGGGCGCCGGTATCGCGTACCGCCCGATGTCGTCCGCGCCCTGGTTCAGCAGCCGGGAGAACTCCTCGAACGCCGCGGGGCCCGGCAGCAGCCCGGCGACGGCGTGGCCGCGGGCGAAGACCAGGGTGAGCAGCAGCAGCCCGGTGAGCGCCTCCGCGACGGTCGCGAGCGGCCGGGCCGACACGAACCGCCGGACCGCCACCCCGGCCGCGGCCTGCACCGCGAGCAGCGCCGCCGCCTGGACGAGCCAGCCGGCCCCGTCCACCAGCGGCACCATCGCGCAGGCGGCCCCCACCGTGGCCACCACGGCGCACAGGGCGGCCCGTATACCGCCGCTCATACCCGTCCTCCCCGTTCCCGCCGACACGACCCGCGCCTTCCGGCCCCGGCCGTCCCCACCCGGCACCGCTCCCACCCGTACGCCCCGGCCCGGGCGGTCCCCGGCCGGCTCGGCACCGCCCAGGTCCGGGCCGCCCCCGACCGACCCCGACCCCACACCGCTTCCGACCGTCCGGGGACGCCGCCGGTCTCCCGCGTGCCGCCCGGCACCGGCCCTGCCGCGCACCGGCGACAGGCAGGCGCCGGGACCGTCCCGCCCGCCCCGCGGCCCGCGCCGCGCCGGGCCGTCCCCGGGCCGCCGGTGTCCCGTGCTCCGCTCACGCCCATCCCCCCGGTCCCGGTCCCCCCGGCCCCCCGTACCCGGGGACGCCCGCCGCGCTCCCGCCCCGTCCCGCCGGTGTCCCCGCGAGCTGCCACAGGGCAGGGAACGGGAGGTGCGGGGTCATGGCCAGGGCCGTCCAGCCGGCGGCGTGGAGGGTGCGGAGCGGGACAAAGGCGTTCGGGTGGCCCAGGGGGGCGCCCGGCCAGGCGACCGGGTCGAGGAGGAACGCGAGCGCCGTGGTGCCGCGCCGGCGCAGGGCGGCGACGCGCGCGGCCTCCTGGTCGGTGAGCCCGCCGACGAACGCCACGAGCAGCCCCCCGGTGTCACCGCGCAGCGCGTCGTGGGCGGCGGACAGGTCCAGGCCCTCCGAGTGGTCCACGACCGCGAGCGCGTCCAGCAGCGTCCCGGCCGCGTCCGCCGGGTCGAGGCCCGCCCCGCCGGCCCGCCCGCCGACGCCCTCGGGGCCGGAGAGCCAGGCGCCGGTGTCGGTCAGCAGCCGCACGGTGAAGCCCAGTTGCAGCAGGTGGACGGCGACGGACGCGGCCGCCGCCACCGCCCGTTCGAACGGCGCGCCCGGCCCGGCCCCGGCGTAGGCGACGCCCCGGGTGTCGAGCAGCACCGTGGCCTGCGCCCGCCGCTGCTGCTCCTCCCGGCGCACCATCAGCTCGCCGGTCCGGGCGGTGGCCCGCCAGTTGACGCGGCGCACGTCGTCGCCGTGCCGGTAGGCGCGCGGGATGACGTCGTCGTCGCCCGCGAGGGCGAGCGTGCGCAGGCTGCCGTCGCCGCGCCCGGCCGCGTCGCCGGACAGCCGCAACTGCGGCAGCGGCTCGCAGTACGGGACGGCCGTGAGCAGCGCGTGGCCGCCGAACCCGCGGCTGACCTCGCACATGCCGAACGGGTCGGTCAGCCGCAGCCGCAGCGGCCCCAGCGGGTAGCGGCCGCGCAGGTCGGCCCGGACCCGGTAGGCCACCTCGCGGTGGCCGCCCGCCTGCATCCGGTCCAGGGTGAACCGCGGGTGCGGGCCGAGCACCCAGGGCACCTGGTCCTCGACCAGCAGCACGCCGGTGGGCACCCGGGAGACGTTGGCGACGCGCAGCCGCACCTGCGCCTCCTGCCCGGCGATCACCCGGGCGGGGGACAGCACGCGGTCGCCGGTGATCCGGTGCCGGGTGCGGTGCAGCACCAGGACGCACACCACCGGCAGGACGGCCAGCAGCAGCCCCACCCTCAGCAGGCCCTCCTGGCCCAGGACGTAGGAGCAGACGACGGCGGCGGCCCCGGCGGCCAGGAAGGACCGGCCGCGCGTGGTCAGCCCCCCGAACGCCGCCCGCAGCCCGCCGCCGTCGCCGTCGGCCGGTCCCTCCGGGGGGTACGGGTGCTCCGTCACGGCCGTCGCGCCTCCGGGGGCCGCGGGGCGGCCTGCTCCGGGACGGGGACGGGGGTGAGCCGCAGGATGTCCAGGACGATCTGCTCCGGGGTGCGTCTGCTCAGCTGCGCCTGCGCGGTCGGCAGCAGCCGGTGCGCCAGCACGGCGACGGCCATCGCCCGGACGTCGTCGGGCAGCGTGTAGTCGCGGCCGGCCAGCGCCGCCGTGGCCTTCGCGGCGCGCAGCAGGTGCAGGGTGCCGCGCGGCGACGCGCCGAGCCGCAGCTCGGGGTGGTGCCGGGTGCCGTTGACCAGGTCCACCGCGTACCGCCGCACCGGTTCGGCGACGTGCACGGCCCGGACGGTCTCGACCAGCTTGACGATGTCGTGGGCGTGCGCGGCCGGCTGGAGGTCGTCCAGCGGCGAGGTGCCGCCGTGCAGGTCCAGCATCCGCAGTTCGGCCTCGGGGCTGGGGTAGCCCATGGAGACCCGGGCCATGAACCGGTCGCGCTGCGCCTCCGGCAGCGGGTAGGTGCCCTCCATCTCGACCGGGTTCTGGGTGGCCACCACCATGAAGGGGCTGGGCAGTTCGTGGGTCAGGCCGTCGGCCGTGACCTGGCGCTCCTCCATCGACTCCAGCAGGGCCGACTGGGTCTTCGGGGAGGCCCGGTTGATCTCGTCGCCGATGACGATCTGCGCGAAGATCGCCCCCGGTCTGAACTCGAACTCCCGCCGCTCCTGGTCGAAGACGCTGACGCCGGTGATGTCGGACGGCAGCAGGTCCGGCGTGAACTGGATGCGCCGCACCGAGCAGTCGACCGAGCGGGCCAGCGCCTTGGCGAGCATGGTCTTGCCCACCCCCGGCACGTCCTCGATGAGCAGGTGGCCCTCGGCCAGCAGCACGGTCAGCGCGGTCCTGACGACCTCCGGCTTGCCCTCGATCACGGCCTCGACGGAGGCGCGCACCCGCTCCGCCGTACTCGTCAGATCGCTCAGGCCCGCTCGTTCGTCAAAGGTCGTCACCCCGGCCCTCCTCGGCCCGTCCACACGTTCACGGGATCCCGTCCCCCCACCGGGAACGGCCCCTCCCCAACCCCGCCGGCGCCCCGCCCGCGCGAGGCGGGCGGGACGGCGGTTCCTTCACGCATTCTCACCGCCCGCGCGGCACGGCGGCAGCGCGGGCGGGCTCTCCCGTTCGGTCAGGACCGCGGGTCGATCTCCCGCAGCAGTCCGGTGGTCACGTCGAAGACGAACCCGCGGACGTCGTCCTTGTGCAGCAGGAACGGGGAGGTGCGCACCCGCTGCATGGACTGCCGGACGTCCTGGTCCAGGTCGCGGAACGCCTCCACGGCCCACGGCGGCCGCTGCCCGACCTCCTCCTCGATCTCGTGCCGGAAGTCCTCCGTCAGGTTCAGCAGGCCGCAGCCCGTGTGGTGGATGAGGACCACCGAACGGGTACCCAGCGCGCGCTGGCTGATGGTCAGGGACCGGATGATGTCGTCGGTGACGACACCGCCGGCGTTGCGGATGGTGTGGCAGTCGCCGAGCTCCAGGCCGAGCGCGGCGTGCAGGTCGATGCGGGCGTCCATGCAGGCGACGACCGCGACCTTGAGGACCGGCCGGGCGTCCATGCCCGGATCGGTGAACTCGGCGGCGTAGCGCGCGTTGGCCGCCACGAGACGGTCCGTGACCGTGGAGTGGCCGCCGTCGGCGCCGGAGGTGCTGGGGGGCGGAGACGCGGATATCGACATGTGCACGAAGGTAGTCGGCTACCGGCCCGTCGGCCCCCCGAAGAGCCGGGCAAACGCCGTCAACGCGGCCATCTGTGAGACAAGCCACAGCCCGGAGGGGCGTGCGGCCGTCCGGGTGAGCCGGCCGCCGCGGCCCGTCCTCCGGCGCGCTGGCCGGTTGATTGACCGGCGGGACGAGTGGACTAAAGTGGCGCGAAGTGGGAGGCGAGCCGCTCCCCGAACCGCCGGAACGCCAGCGACCCAGCCGTACCAGGAAATCCGGAAACCCGCCCGTGCGCGATGTGCCCGTACCCCTCGGCCTCCTCCCGCTCCCCGGCCGTCCCGTGCCGCCCGCCGGCGCCGGGCCGGGCGGCGCATCCCCTTCGAGCGGGCGGGGACCCGGCGGTGCGCGCGCCCCGCGCCGCACCGCACTCCCAGAAGGGCGCATGAGCAGCAACGCGCGTCACGTCCCCGTCATGCTCCAGCGCTGCCTGGACATGCTCGCCCCCGCCCTCACCGAGCCCGGTGCCGTCGTCGTCGACTGCACGCTGGGCGCCGGGGGGCACAGCGAGGCGCTGCTCACCACCTTCCCGGAGGCCCGGCTCGTCGCCCTCGACCGCGACCCCACCGCCCTCGCCCTGGCCGGCGAGCGGCTGGCCCCCTTCGGGGAGCGCGCCACCCTCGTGCGGGCCGTCTACCACGAGCTGCCCGAGGTGCTGGAGCGGCTGGGCATCCCGCGCGTGCAGGGCGTCCTGTTCGACCTCGGCGTCTCCTCCATGCAGCTCGACGAGGCCGACCGCGGCTTCGCCTACGCGCAGGACGCGCCGCTCGACATGCGCATGGACCAGACGAAGGGCATCAGCGCGGCCGAGGTCCTCAACACCTACCCGCCGGGCGAACTCGTCCGCATCCTGCGGGCGTACGGCGAGGAGAAGCAGGCCCGGCGGATCGTCGAGGCGGTCGTCCGGGAGCGCGAGAAGGAGCCCTTCACCCGCAGCGCCCGGCTGGTCGAGCTCATCCGCGACGCGCTGCCGCAGGCCGCCAAGCGGACCGGCGGCAACCCCGCCAAGCGCACCTTCCAGGCGCTGCGCATCGAGGTCAACGGCGAACTGGCCAGCGTGGAGCGGGCCATTCCGGCCGCCGTCAAGGCGCTCGCCGTGGGCGGCCGGATCGCGGTGCTCTCCTACCAGTCGCTGGAGGACCGCATCGTCAAGCAGGTCTTCGCGGCGGGCGCCGCCACCACCGCGCCCCCCGGCCTGCCCGTCGTCCCCGAGCGCTACCAGCCGCGGCTGAAGCTGCTCACCCGCGGCGCCGAACTGCCCACCGAGCAGGAGATCGCCGAGAACCGGCGGGCCGCCCCCGCCCGGCTGCGCGGAGCCGAGCGCATCCGCGAGGACGTGACGGACGCGCCGTGACGGCCACCGCGCGCACCCGGGGCACCGCCGGCGGGATCCGGCTCGGCCGGCTGCTGCCGGTCGGGACCGGCGGCGCGCGGCGCACCCCCTTCGTGCTGCTGGTCGTGGTGCTGCTCGGCTCCGGGCTGATCGGCCTGCTGCTGCTCAACTCCGCGCTGAACCAGGGCTCGTTCGAGCTGACCAGGCTCCAGCGGAAGACCACCGAGCTGACCGACCGGCAGCAGGCCCTGCAGCAGGAGGTCGACCAGCTCGCCGCCCCGGACGCGCTGGAGCGCCGGGCCCGCGAGCTGGGCATGGTCCCCGGCGGCAGCCCGGCCTTCCTCAACCCCGACGGGACGGTCAGCGGGGTTCCCGCCCCGGCGCCGGAGGCCGGTGGGACTCCCGATGCCGACGGGGCGGACCCGGCCGCGTACCGGCCGCCCGCGCCCGCGCCGGTACCCGCGCCCGTACCGTCCCCCGTGCCGGCCCCGGCGCCACCGGCGGCCGAACCGGCCCCCTCGCCGGCACCCGCGGCACCTACGGCATCCACAGCACCTACACCACCTTCTGTGCCCTCCCTCCCCGGACTCCCAGGCAGGTGACGTCGTGACGGCGCCCAGGCAGCAGCCCCGCCGCCCGGTTCCCGGGCCCGCCCGCCCCGCGGCCCGCCCGGCGCGCCCCCGCGTCGGCTCCCGTCCGCTCCGCCTGGGCAGCCCCAGGCCCCGGCTCCGGCTGATCGGGCTCGGCCTCACCCTGGTGCTGCTGGTGTTCACGGTGCGGCTGCTCCAGGTGCAGGCCGTCGACGCCGACGCCTACGCGGCCCGCGCCAACGTCAACCGCTACATCCCCGTCACCCTGGCCGCCGAGCGCGGTGCCATCACCGACCGCAACGGCGTGGACCTGGCCACCACCGTCGACGCCTACGACATCACCGCCGCCCCCGACCTGCTCACCCCCGAGCGCACCGGCCTCCGCGACGCCGCCCACAAGGCCGCCCGGCTGCTGGCCCCGGTCCTGGGCGGGCCCGTCGACGAGGTGGAGGAGAAGCTCACCGCCAACCCGGCCTCCAAGTACGTCGTCCTGGCCCGGCAGCAGCCGCCCCAGGTCTGGGACCGCATCCGGGAGCTCAAGCAGGGGAAGGCCGCCCGTGTCCGCGGCAAGCACGGCGCCCTCAACCTGCTCACCGGCGTCAACCGCGAGGCGCACAGCAAGCGCGTGTACCCCAACGGCGACCTCGCCGCCGGGATACTGGGCTTCGTCAACGCCGACGGCAAGGGCGGCGGCGGGCTGGAGGCCCAGCTCAACACCGCGCTCGCGGGCAAGGACGGCAAACGGGTCTACGCCCAGTCCGGCGGCCGGCAGGTGCCCACCGGCGACCTCAAGGAGCAGGCCGCCGTCCCCGGCTCGGACGTCGAGCTGACCATCGACCGGGACATCCAGTGGGCCGCCCAGAGCGCCATCGCCGCCCAGGTCCGCGCGTCCGCCGCCGACCGCGGCTACGTCGTCGTCCAGGACTCCCGCAGCGGCGAGATCCTGGCCATGGCCAACGCCCCCGGCTACAACCCCAACGACCTCGCCCACGCCGACCGCGCCGCGCTGGGCAACGCCGCGCTCCAGGACGCCTACGAGCCCGGCAGCGTCAACAAGGTGATGACCATGGCGGCCGTGCTGGAGGAGGGCGTCGCCACCCCCGGCACCCGGGTGGAGGTCCCCAACCGGCTGCCGCGCGCCGACCGGGCGTTCGCCGACGACATCGACCACGCCACCTGGCACCTCACCCTCAACGGGGTGCTCGCCAAGTCCAGCAACATCGGCACCATCCTGGCCAGCGAGCAGCTCGGCAAGACCCCCGAGGAGTCGGGCGCCGTCCTCTACTCGTACCTGCGGAAGTTCGGCCTCGGGCAGCCCACCGGCCTGGGCTTCCCGGGCGAGACGCCGGGCATCCTCGCCCCGGCGCGCGAGTGGAGCGCCTCCCAGCGCTACACCGTCCCGTTCGGCCAGGGCCTGTCCCTCAACGCCGTCCAGGCCGCCTCGGTCTACTCGACCATCGCCGGCGGCGGCGAACGCGTCCGGCCGACGCTGGTGCGCGGCACCAAGGGCCCCGACGGGCGCTACATCCCGGCGCCCGCCCCGCCCCGCACCCGGGTGGTCAGCGAGAAGACCGCCAAGCAGCTGTCGGAGATGCTGGAGTCGGTCGTCGACGACCGGGACGGCACCGGGACCAAGGCGAAGATCCCCGGCTACCGGGTGGCCGGCAAGACGGGCACGTCCAACCGGGTGGATCCGCGCACCGGCCGCTACCACGGCTACACCGCCTCCTTCGCCGGCTTCGCCCCCGCCGACCAGCCCCGGGTCACCGTCTACTGCGCCATCCAGAACCCCACCCGGGGCAGCTACTTCGGCGGCCAGATCTGCGGACCGGTGTTCCAGCAGGTCATGTCCTTCGCGCTGAAGACGCTCCAGGTGCCGCCCTCCGGCAGCGGGCCGCCGCGGCTGCCCGTGGAGTACTGAGCGTGCCGCCGCGCCGCGCCACCGGGCCGTGCCGACTGTGACGCACGGCACGTCCGGACCCGGGAACCGCGGCCCGGCGCGCCCCTCGCTTCGCGACGGGCCGGGTGCGCCCGGTACGCTCACCGCCGTGCCCCACGCTGATCAGTCCCCAGCCACCACCCCGGAACCCACCACTCCGGGAGCGCCCCGCCCCACCCGGGTCCGGCCGGTGCCGCTCACCGAGCTCGCCGGTCAGCTGGGCGTCCGCGCCCCCGAGGGCGCGGGAGCCCCCGAGGCAGGGGTCACCGGCATCACGCACGACTCCCGTGCGGTCCGCCCCGGCGACCTCTACGCGGCCCTGCCCGGCGCCCGGTTCCACGGCGCCGCCTTCAGCGAGCAGGCGGCGAAGCTCGGCGCCGCGGCCGTGCTGACCGACCCGGCGGGCGCCGAGCGCGCCGCCGCCACCGGCCTGCCGGTCCTGGTCGTCGACGACCCGCGCGGCCGGATGGGCGCCCTCGCCGCCGCCGTCTACGGCGAGCCCGGCCGGGACCTGCTGCGCATCGGCATCACGGGCACCTCCGGCAAGACCACCACCGCCTACCTCATCGAGGGCGGACTGCGCGCCTGGGAGCGCTCCCGTGCCTCCGACGACCGCCCGGCGGCCCTCACCGGCCTGATCGGCACCGTCGAGTCCCGCATCGGCGACGAGCGGATCAAGTCCGAGCGCACCACCCCCGAGGCCACCGACCTCCAGGCGCTGTTCGCCGTGATGCGCGAGAAGGGCGTCCACTCGGTGGCCATGGAGGTCTCCAGCCACGCCCTGGTGCTCGGCCGGGTGGACGGCTGCGTCTTCGACGTCGCCGTCTTCAACAACCTCAGCCCGGAGCACATGGAGTTCCACTCCGACATGGAGGACTACTTCCGGGCCAAGGCCGAGCTGTTCACCAAGGAGCGCAGCCGCCTCGGCGTGGTCAACCTCGACGACGCGTACGGCCGCCGGCTCGCCGAGGGCGAGTCCGAGGTCCCCGTCGTCACCTTCTCCGCCGCGGGCAGCCCGGACGCCGACTGGCGCGCGGTGGACGTCGAGAGCGGCCTGTTCGACTCCACGTTCACCATCGAGGGCCCCGACGGCATCTCGGTGCCCGCCCGTTCGCCGCTCGCCGGCCCGTTCAACGTCGCCAACGCGCTGGCCGCCGTGGTGGCGCTGGTCGCCGCCGGCGCCGACCCGAAGACCGCCGCGGACGGCGTCGCCGCCGTCGCCGGCGTCCCCGGCCGGCTGGAGCGCGTCGACGCAGGGCAGGGCTACCTCGCCGTCGTCGACTACGCCCACAAGACGGACGCCGTCGAATCGGTTCTCCGCGCCCTGCGCAAGGTCACCCCGGGCCGCATCCACGCCGTCCTCGGCTGCGGCGGCGACCGGGACACCACCAAGCGCGCCCCGATGGGCGCCGCGCTGGCCCGGCTCGCCGACACCGCCGTCCTGACCTCCGACAACCCCCGCTCCGAGGATCCCCTCGCGATCCTCGCCACCATGCTCGCGGGCGCCGCCGAGGTGCCCGCCGCCGAGCGCGGCGCCGTCCTGCTCATGGAGGACCGCGCCGCCGCCATCGCCGCCGCCGTCGCCCGCGCCGAGCCCGGAGACACCGTCCTCGTCCTGGGCAAGGGCCACGAGCAGGGCCAGGACATCGCCGGAGTGGTACGCCCCTTCGACGACCGCCGGGTACTGCGCGAGGCCATCGAGCGCGGCGCCGGTACCCACGCGGTCACCAAGCACCGGAACGACCAGGGATGACAGACCGCCATGCGCGCACAACCCTCCCCTTGGCAGCCCGACCGAACGGCCGGAGGTGACCCCAGGTGATCCCCCTGTCCCTCGCCGAGATCACCGCCCTCGTCGGCGGGCGGCAGCACGACATACCGGACCCGGACGCCCTGGCCACCGGCCCGGTCGTCTACGACTCCCGTGAGGTGGTCCCCGGCGGCCTGTTCGCGGCCTTCGCCGGGGAGCACGTCGACGGCCACGACTACGCCGGACGCGCCATCGAGGCCGGGGCGGTCGCCGTACTGGCCACCCGGCCCGTCGGCGTACCCGCCATCGTCGTCCCGGACGTCGTCGCAGCCCTCGGGGCCCTGGCCCGCGCCGTCGTGGAGCGCCTGGGCGCCACCGTCGTCGGCCTGACCGGCTCCGCCGGGAAGACCAGCACCAAGGACCTCATCGGGCAGCTCCTGGGCCGCCTGGGCCCGACGGTCTGCCCGGCCGGCAACCTCAACAACGAGATCGGCCTCCCGGTGACCGCCCTGCGCGCCACCGAGGAGACCCGCCACCTCGTCCTGGAGATGGGCGCCCGCGGCGTCGGCCACATCCGCTACCTCGCCGAGCTCACCCCGCCGCGCATCGGCCTCGTGCTCAACGTCGGCACCGCGCACATCGGCGAGTTCGGCGGACGCGAACAGATCGCGCTGGCCAAGGGCGAGCTGGTCGAGTCCCTGCCGGCGGCGGCCGAGGGCGGCGTCGCCGTGCTCAACGCCGACGATCCGCTGGTCCGCGCCATGACCGCGCGCACCAAGGCCCGTACGGTGCTGTTCGGCGAGGCCGCCGACGCCGACGTCCGGGCCGCGGACGTCCGCCTCACCCCGGACGGCCGGCCCGCCTTCACGCTGCACACCCCCACCGGGTGCGCCGAGGTGACCATGCGGCTGTACGGTGAGCACCACGTGTCGAACGCGCTCGCCGCCGCCGCCGTCGCCCACGAGCTGGGCATGCCCGTGCAGGAGATCGCCTCCGCGCTCTCCGAGGCGGGCCAGCTCTCCCGCTGGCGGATGGAGGTCACCGAGCGCGCGGACGGCGTGACGATCGTCAACGACGCCTACAACGCGAACCCCGAGTCCATGAAGGCCGCGCTCCGCGCGCTGGCCGCCATGGGCGAGACCGCCAGGGCGCGGGGGGGCCGCACGTGGGCGGTGCTCGGCCGAATGGCGGAGCTCGGCGAGGAGTCGCTCGCCGAGCACGACGCGGTCGGACGGCTGGCCGTCCGGCTCAACGTCAGCAAGCTCGTGGCAGTCGGGGACAGGGAAGCGGCCTGGCTGTGCATGGGCGCCTACAACGAGGGTTCGTGGGGTGAGGAGTCGGTGCACGTGTCCGACGTGCGGGCGGCGGTCGACCTGCTGCGCAGCGAGCTGCGTCCGGGGGACGTCGTCCTGGTGAAGGGGTCCCGGTCGGTCGGGCTGGAACGGGTCGCGGAACAGTTGCTCGCGGGTGAGGGCGAGGTCACCGGTCGATGAACCAGATCCTTGTCGCGGGAGTCGTCGGACTCTTCCTGACGCTGATCGGCACCCCGCTGCTGATCAAGTTCCTCGCCCGCAAGGGCTACGGCCAGTTCATCCGGGACGACGGCCCGCGCGGCCACGCCGGGAAGAAGGGCACGCCCACCATGGGCGGCATCGCCTTCATTCTGGCCACCCTGGTCGCCTACGCCGTCACCAAGGTGGCGACCAGCAGCAAGCCGACCACCTCCGGTCTGCTGGTGCTGTTCCTCACCGCCGGCATGGGCCTGGTCGGCTTCCTCGACGACTACATCAAGATCGTCAAGCAGCGCAGCCTCGGTCTGCGGGCCAAGGCCAAGATGGCCGGCCAGCTGATCGTCGGCATCGCCTTCGCGGTGCTGGCCCTGCAGTTCGCCGACACCCGCGGCCAGACCCCGGCCTCCACCCGGCTGTCGTTCACCCAGGACTTCGGCTGGGCGCTGGGCCCGGTGATCTTCGTGGTCTGGGCGCTGTTCATGATCCTCGCGATGTCGAACGGCGTGAACCTCACCGACGGCCTCGACGGCCTCGCCACCGGCGCCTCGGTGATGGTCTTCGGCGCGTACGTGTTCATCGGCACCTGGCAGCACGGCCAGTCCTGCGGCAACCCGCTGACCGCGGGCGCCGCCTGTTACGAGGTCAGGGACCCACTCGACCTCGCCGTCGTGGCCTCCGCGCTGATGGGCTCCTGTTTCGGCTTCCTCTGGTGGAACACCTCGCCGGCCAAGATCTTCATGGGTGACACCGGCTCGCTCGCCCTCGGCGGCGCGCTCGCGGGCCTGGCCATCTGCTCCCGCACCGAGCTGCTCATCGCCGTGCTCGGCGGTCTGTTCGTCCTCATCACCATGTCCGTGGTGATCCAGGTCGGCTCGTTCCGCCTCACCGGCAAGCGCGTCTTCCGGATGGCCCCGCTCCAGCACCACTTCGAACTCAAGGGGTGGAGCGAAGTCCTCGTGGTGGTCCGCTTCTGGATTATCCAGGGCCTGTGCGTGGCCGTCGGCCTCGGAATCTTCTACGCGGGATGGCTGGCCATCAAGTGACCACCTCGGAATTCCACGGCAAGCACATCACCGTCGCCGGCCTCGGCGTGAGCGGCGTCAGCGCCGCCCGCGCCCTGGCCGGCCTCGGCGCCCGGGTCACCGTCGTCGACGGCGGCGACGGCGAGGCCCTGCGCGAGCGCGCGGCCGGCCTCGGCGACGCCGTCACCGTACGGCTGAACGACGCCGACACCCTCCCCGAGGGCACCGACCTCGTCGTCACCTCGCCCGGCTGGCGCCCGGACAGCCCGCTGTTCACCGCCGCCGCCGAGGCCGGCGTCGATGTCGTCGGCGACGTCGAGATCGCCTGGCGGCTGCGCGGCGAGGGCGCGCCCCCGTGGCTCGCCGTCACCGGCACCAACGGCAAGACGACGACCGTCCGGATGCTCGCCTCCATCCTGGAGGCCGCCGGCCTGCGCACCGCCGCCGTCGGCAACATCGGCACCCCCATCGTCGACGTGGTGCTCTCCCAGGAGCCCTACGACGTCCTCGCCGTCGAGCTCTCCAGCTACCAGCTGCACTGGGCGCCCTCGCTGCGCGCCCACTCCGCGGCCGTCCTCAACCTGGCCCCCGACCACCTCGACTGGCACGGCTCCATGAAGGCGTACGCCGCCGACAAGGGCCGGGTCTTCGAGGGCAACCGGGTCGCCTGCGTCTACAACACCGCCGACCCGCGCACCGAGCAGCTGGTCCGCGACGCCGACGTCGAGGAGGGCTGCCGCGCCATCGGCTTCACCCTCGGCGCCCCCGGCCTCTCGGAACTCGGCGTGGTCGACGGCATCCTCGTCGACCGGGCGTTCGTCGCCGACCGGCAGCGCAACGCCCAGGAGCTCGCCGAGGTCTCCGACATCCACCCGCCGGCGCCGCACAACATCGCCAACGCCCTGGCCGCCGCCGCCCTGGCGCGCGCCTTCGGCGTGGAGCCCAAGGCCGTCCGCGACGGCCTGCGCGCCTTCCGGCCGGACGCCCACCGCATCGCCCACGTCGCCGACGTGGCCGGGGTGGCGTACGTGGACGACTCCAAGGCCACCAACACCCACGCCGCCGAGGCGTCCCTGGCCGCCTACGGGTCCGTGGTGTGGATCGCGGGCGGCCTCGCCAAGGGCGCGACCTTCGACGAGCTGGCCGCCGGCGCCGCCGGGCGGCTGCGCGGCGCCGTCCTGCTCGGGGCCGACCGGGCCCTGATCAAGGAGGCGCTGGCACGACACGCCCCGGATGTCCCGGTGGTGGACCTCGACCGGACCGACACTGGGGCGATGGCCGAGGCCGTCCGGGAGGCGGCCCGGCTCGCCGCGCCCGGCGACACGGTCCTGCTGGCCCCGGCCTGCGCGTCGATGGACATGTTCACCCACTACGGCGAGCGGGGCGAGGCGTTCGCGGCGGCGGTCCGGGAGCTGGCCGACCAGGCCGGGCCCGGGGAACCCGCCGCCGGCCGCGCCACGGAGAACTAGCCGCCACGGCCCCGCGCCGCGGGCCGGGCGGCCCGGAACAGCAGCGGAGGGGACCCGGATGCACGCCGACCACGTCCACGCCACCGCGGGGCCGCCCGGCGCCTGGACGGCCCTGCGCGGGCCCTCCGCGCGCTCCCGGCCCGCCCGCCCGTCCGGCGCCGCCCCGGCCCGCGGGACGGCGGGCAGGGGCCCGGGAACGGGCGGCCCGCCGCGCGGCCGGCTCCCCGGCGGCCAGGGCGGGCTGCGCGCCCTGCACGCCCGCGCCCGCCGCGCCTGGGACCGGCCCCTGACGGCGTACTACCTGATCCTCGGCGGCTCGCTGCTGATCACCGTGCTGGGCCTGGTGATGGTCTACTCGGCCTCCCAGATCAAGGCCCTCCAGAACGGGCTGGCCCCCACCTACTTCTTCCGCAAGCAGCTCCTCGCCGCCGCCATCGGCACCGCCCTGCTGCTGGTGGCCGCCCGGCTGCCGGTGAAGGTGCTGCGGGCGCTCGCCTACCCGCTGCTCGCCGTGTCCGCCTTCCTGCTCGTCCTGGTCCAGGTGCCCGGCATCGGCGAGACCATCAACGGCAACACCAACTGGATCTCCCTCGGCGGCCCCTTCCAGGCCCAGCCCAGCGAGTTCGCCAAGCTGGCCCTGGTGCTCTGGGGCGCCGACCTGCTGGCCCGCAAGCAGCACAAGAAGCTGCTCACCCAGTGGAAGCACCTCCTGGTGCCGCTGGTGCCCGTCACCTTCGTGCTGCTCGGCCTGATCATGGTCGGCGGCGACATGGGCACCACCGTGGTGCTCACCTTCGTCCTCTTCGGCCTGCTCTGGGTGGCCGGCGCCCCCACCCGGCTGTTCGCCGGGGTGATCGGTGTCACAGGAGCGCTCGCCGTCCTGTTCATCAAGACCAGCGCCAACCGGATGTCCCGGCTGGACTGCATCGGCGCCACCGACCCGGGCGCCAACGACCAGTGCTGGCAGGCCGTGCACGGGATCTACGCGCTGGCCAACGGCGGTTGGTTCGGTGCCGGACTGGGCGCGAGCGTCGAAAAATGGGGCGAACTGCCCGAGCCCCACACCGACTTCATCTTCGCGATCACCGGTGAGGAGCTGGGCCTGGCGGGGACGCTGTCGGTCCTCGCCCTCTTCGCGGCTCTAGGCTATGCGGGTATCCGCGTGGCCGGACGCACGGAGGACCCCTTCGTGAGGTACGCCGCGGGAGCGGTGACCACCTGGATCACGGCCCAGGCCGTGGTGAACATCGGTGCGGTGCTCGGCCTGCTGCCGATCGCCGGTGTGCCGCTCCCGCTGTTCTCCTACGGAGGGTCCGCCCTGCTGCCGACCATGTTCGCCATCGGGCTCCTGATCGCCTTCGCGCGCGACGAACCCGGTGCGCGGGCGGCGCTGGCCATGCGGCAGCCTGGGGTGAGATGGAAGACGATGAGACGGCGCGTCAAGAAGCGGCCGTCCGGAGAGCGGTGAATTTCGGTGCATGTCGTACTCGCCGGCGGGGGGACCGCCGGCCACATCGAGCCCGCGCTCGCCCTCGCGGACGCCCTGCGCAGGCAGGACCCGACCGTGGGGATCACGGCGCTCGGCACGGAGCGCGGGCTGGAGACCCGGCTCGTGCCCGAGCGGGGCTACGAACTGGGGCTGATCCCGGCGGTGCCGCTGCCCCGCAAGCCCACGCCCGAGCTGATCACCGTGCCCGGGCGGCTGCGCGGCACCATCAAGGCCGCCGAGCAGATCCTGGAGCGCACCAAGGCCGACTGCGTGGTCGGCTTCGGCGGCTATGTGGCGCTCCCCGGCTACCTGGCCGCCAAGCGGCTCGGCGTGCCGATCATCGTCCACGAGGCCAACGCCCGCCCCGGCCTGGCCAACAAGATCGGCTCGCGCTACGCGGCCGGCGTCGCGGTGTCCACCCCGGACAGCAAGCTGCGCAACGCCCGTTACGTGGGCATCCCGCTGCGCCGCACGATCGCCACCCTGGACCGGGCGGCCCTGCGCTGGGAGGCCCGCGCCGCGTTCGGCCTGGAGCCGAACATGCCGACCCTGCTGGTGTCGGGCGGCTCCCAGGGCGCCCGCCGGCTGAACGAGGTCGTCCAGGCGGTCGCCCCGTCGCTGCAGCGCTCGGGCATCCAGATCCTGCACGCGGTCGGTCCGAAGAACGACGTGCCGCATGTGGACAACATGCCCGGAATGCCGCCTTACATCCCGGTATCGTATGTGGACCGCATGGACCTCGCGTACGCCGCGGCCGACATGATGCTCTGCCGCGCGGGCGCGATGACCGTCGCCGAACTCTCCGCCGTCGGGCTCCCCGCCGCCTACGTCCCGCTGCCCATCGGCAACGGCGAACAGCGGCTCAACGCCCAGCCGGTGGTCAAGGCGGGCGGCGGACTGCTGGTCGACGACGCCGAGCTGAGCCCGGAGTGGATCCACCACAACGTGCTCCCGGTCCTCGCCGACCCGCAGCGGCTGTACGACATGTCCCGCGCCGCCGCCGAGTTCGGCCGCCGGGACGCCGACGAGCTGCTCGTCGGCATGGTCTACGAGGCGATCGCCGCCCGCAGGGGCTGACGTCGCGGCAGGAGGCTGGGAAGCGTGGCCGGACCGACGACCGCCCGGCGCGGTGACGAACGGAACCGTAAGCCGAAGCGGAAGTCGCCGGCCGGCTCCTCCCAGGCTCCCAAAGGTGCGGGCAAAGGCGGGAAAAAAGGCGGGAAAGCGGCTGGAAAGCCCAAGTCCGCCGGAACGGCGGGGGCCCGCACGGGCCTCCGCCGCCTGCTGCCCCGCCGCTCTCGCCTGATCCTCTGGACCCTCGCGGTGGCCCTCGCCGGCGCCGGCGCCGGCTGGCTCCTCTATGGTTCCGGCTGGCTGCGCGCCACCCACGTGGACGTGGACGGCGTCGAGGTGCTCTCCGCCGCCGAGGTGCGCGAGGCCGCGGCCGTCCCGCTCGGCGACCCGCTGATCTCCGTCGACACCGACGCCGTCGCCGACCGGCTGCGCCGGCGGCTGCCCCGGATCGAGTCCGTCGACGTCTCCCGGGACTGGCCGCACGGCGTCGCCGTCGAGGTGACGGAGCGCCAGCCGCGCGCCATCGTCGAGAAGGACGGCAAGTTCGTCGAGATCGACGGCTCCGGAGTGCGGTTCGCCACAGTCGACCGGCCGCCCGCCAAGGTGCCGCGGCTGGTGATGGAGGCCCCGGCGGACGCCCCGAGCACCCGCCGCTTCGGGCGCCCCCGTCTCGAACGCGAGGGCGTGCGCGCCGCCGCCGCGCTCCCGGCCGACGTCCGCCGCGACACCCGCGTGATCCGGGTACGCTCATACGATTCGATCATCATGGAGCTGACGGGTGGTCGGACCGTCGTCTGGGGCAGTGGCGAACGGGGTGACGCGAAGGCCCGTTCGCTCACCGCCCTGATGAAGGCGGCGCGCGGGGCGGACCACTTCGACGTGAGCGCCCCGGGCGCCCCTGCGGCGTCGGGGAGTTGACGGCGGCCGGTGGCCGGCAGCACCCTGGTTGGCTACGCCTATGGGTGATCACATAGGGTGAAAAGAAAAACGGGAGGTTCGGCGTGTTCGTTGAACACGCGCCACTTGTCGACTTAGTGTCCTGTTCCGAGAACCCAGGGAACAGTGGCACGGGTAACCCTAAACTTCAACGTTAGGGTTCGGGTTGGCATTGCGAACCGTCCCCCAGGCATACGTAACTCGAGGCGAGAGGCCTTCGACGTGGCAGCACCGCAGAACTACCTCGCAGTCATCAAGGTCGTCGGTATCGGCGGCGGTGGCGTCAACGCCATCAACCGGATGATCGAGGTCGGTCTCAAGGGCGTCGAGTTCATCGCGATCAACACCGATGCACAGGCCCTGCTGATGAGCGACGCCGACGTCAAGCTCGACGTCGGCCGGGAGCTCACCCGGGGTCTCGGCGCCGGCGCGAACCCGGACGTCGGCCGCAAGGCCGCCGAGGACCACCGCGAGGAGATCGAGGAGGTCCTCAAGGGGGCCGACATGGTCTTCGTCACCGCGGGCGAGGGCGGCGGCACCGGCACCGGCGGCGCGCCCGTCGTCGCCAACATCGCCCGCTCGCTGGGCGCCCTGACGATCG
The DNA here is from genome assembly GCF_017916255.1 of Streptomyces mobaraensis NBRC 13819 = DSM 40847. NCBI lineage: Bacteria > Bacillati > Actinomycetota > Actinomycetes > Kitasatosporales > Streptomycetaceae > Streptomyces > Streptomyces mobaraensis. The sequence continues at coordinate 2,001,934 of NZ_CP072827.1, read as the reverse complement.
GTGTGGTCACCCGCCCGTTCACCTTCGAGGGCCGCCGCCGGGCCAACCAGGCCGAGGACGGCATCGCCAGCCTCCGCGACGAGGTCGACACCCTCATCGTCATCCCGAACGACCGGCTGCTGTCCATCTCCGACCGCCAGGTGAGCGTGCTCGACGCGTTCAAGTCGGCGGACCAGGTGCTGCTGTCGGGCGTCCAGGGCATCACCGACCTCATCACCACCCCCGGCCTCATCAACCTGGACTTCGCGGACGTCAAGTCCGTGATGTCGGAGGCCGGTTCCGCCCTGATGGGCATCGGCTCGGCGCGCGGCGACGACCGCGCGGTGGCCGCGGCCGAGATGGCCATCTCCTCGCCGCTGCTGGAGGCGTCCATCGACGGCGCCCGCGGCGTCCTGCTCTCCATCTCCGGCGGCTCCGACCTCGGTCTCTTCGAGATCAACGAGGCGGCCCAGCTGGTCAGCGAGGCGGCCCACCCCGAGGCGAACATCATCTTCGGCGCCGTCATCGACGACGCCCTCGGCGACGAGGTTCGCGTCACCGTCATCGCCGCCGGCTTCGACGGCGGCCAGCCGCCGGCCAAGGGCAGCCGCGACAAGGTGCTCGGCTCCTCCTACGGCCGCGAGGAGACCCCCGCCGCGCCGGCGCCGGCCGTGAGCCGTACCGAGCGGCCGGCCGAGCCGGTCCGCCCCTCGTTCGGCGGGCTCGGCAACGTGACCCCGCGGACCGAGGAGCCGGTCCCGGACCCGGTGCCGGTCGCCGAGGTCCCGCCGCCCCCGGTCGCCTCCCCGCAGGTGCCGCCGGCCCGTCCGTACCAGGACTCGACCGCCGAGGAACTGGACGTTCCCGACTTCCTGAAGTGACCGGGCAGGACGTGACCCCGGTGATAGGAAACCCGGCCCCGGACACCCGGGGACGGCCACACGTGGCACACGCGAGCGGCGCGCACTTCGCCTTCACCGACCGGTGGGGCGGGGTGAGCGCCGCTCCGTATGCGGAGCTCAACCTGGGCGGCGCGGTCGGCGACGACCCGGCCGCGGTCCGGGCCAACCGCGAGCGGGCGGCCCGTGCGCTGGGCATCGACCCGGCGGCGGTCGTCTGGATGCACCAGGTGCACGGCCGGGACGTGGCCGTGGTCGACGGACCGTGGGGCCCCGACGACGAGATCCCCGCGGTGGACGCGGTGGTGACGGACCGCCGGGGGCTCGCCCTGGCGGTGCTCACCGCCGACTGCACCCCCGTCCTGCTGGCCGACCCGGTCGCCGGGATCGCGGGCGCGGCCCACGCCGGCCGGCCCGGCCTGGTCGCCGGGGTGGTGCCCGCGGTGGTCGAGGCGATGACCGGACTCGGCGCCGACCCGGCCCGGACACTCGCCTGGATCGGCCCGTCGGTGTGCGGCGGCTGCTACGAGGTGCCGGAGGCCATGCGGGCCGACGTCACCGCGGCGGTGCCCGAGGCGTGGGCCACCACCCGGTGGGGCACCCCGGCCGTGGACGTGGCCGCGGGCGTCCGGGCGCAACTCGCCCGAATGGGCGTCAGCCTCGCGGGGCAGTCGGACGTTTGCACGATGGAATCGGCGGACCACTTCTCCTACCGGCGCGACCGCGTGACCGGGCGGCTCGCCAGTTATGTGTGGCTCGGCGACGACCGCGCCGGGGAAGGGGAGTCCGGTCGATGACGGACCGCAGGACGCAATTGGCCGACAACCTCGCCCGGGTGGAGGAACGTATCGCCGACGCCTGTACGGCGGCGGGCCGAAAGCGTGACGAGGTCACCCTGATCGTGGTCACCAAGACCTATCCCGCGAGCGACGTCCGGCTGCTCGCGGAACTGGGGGTCCGTCACGTCGCCGAGAACCGCGACCAGGACGCGGCGCCGAAAGCCGCGGAATGCGCGGATCTGCCGCTCACCTGGCACTTCGTCGGTCAATTGCAGACAAACAAAGTGAAAAGCGTGGTGAATTATGCCGACGTGGTGCACTCCATTGACCGGATGAGGCTGGTCACCGCGCTTTCCGCCGCCGCGGTACGGAAAGGCCGGGGCCCCGGACGGGAAATCGGCTGTCTGATCCAGGTGGCCCTGGACGCGGAGACGGGCGACGGCGCCGGCCGCGGCGGCGTCGCGCCGGACGGGGTGGCGGCCCTCGCCGACGCCCTGGCCGAGGCCGAGGGGCTGCGCCCGGCGGGGCTGATGACGGTCGCTCCGCTGGCCGGACCGTACGCGGGCCGGCCCCGGGCGGCCTTCGAGCGGCTGCGGGAAATCGCAACGGACCTGCGCGCGGCGCATCCGGCTGCGAACATGGTGTCCGCGGGAATGAGCGCGGATCTGGAGGACGCCGTGGCGGCGGGTGCGACACATGTACGCGTCGGCACAGCGGTACTCGGAGACCGACCCGGCCTCGGGTAACGTCGCCAAGAGTCGGACCACAGCACAAAATATGGTCATTCCCGTCAAAAGGCGGGCGGACCAAGTGGATCCAGCGCCGTTGAGGAGCCGATCCACCACAGAGCGGAGGACGCAGAGAATGGCCGGCGCGATGCGCAAGATGGCGGTCTACCTCGGCCTCGTGGAGGACGATGGGTACGACGGCCGGGGATTCGATCCCGATGACGAGTTCGAGCCCGAGCCGGAGCCCGACCGGCGCCGGCAGCAGCACCAGCAACACCAGGCTCAGCAGACGCAACCGGACGAACCGGTACGGGTCGCCCAGCCCCCGGCGCAGCGCGAACCGGCTCCGCTGACAGCGGAAACGGGACGACCCGCCCGAATCGCCCCCGTGTCGTCCATCACACCCGAACGCCACTCCCTGGAGAAGAACGCACCGGTGATCATGCCCAAAGTCGTGTCCGAGCGGGAGCCTTACCGCATCACGACATTGCACCCTCGGACCTACAACGAGGCCCGTACCATCGGGGAACACTTCCGTGAAGGCACCCCGGTGATCATGAATCTGACCGAGATGGACGACACCGACGCGAAGCGACTTGTCGACTTCGCCGCGGGTCTGGTCTTCGGCCTCCACGGCAGCATCGAACGGGTGACGCAGAAGGTGTTCCTGCTGTCTCCTGCTAACGTCGATGTCACGGCGGAGGACAAGGCCCGCATCGCAGAGGGCGGGTTCTTCAACCAGAGCTAGAGACGCACAATCAGGCAATGCCGGTGAGAGACGGTCAATAGGCCGGGCACAAGGGGAGAGGGAAGCGCGAGGATGGACATCGCACGGCAGGTGGTCTACATCGCGCTGTACGTCTTCCTCATCGTGCTCATCTTCCGATTGGTGATGGATTACGTCTTCCAGTTCGCCCGCTCGTGGCAACCCGGTAAGGCGATGGTGGTCGTCCTTGAGGCCACCTACACTGTCACCGATCCGCCACTCAAGCTTCTGCGGCGGTTCATCCCGCCGCTGCGTCTCGGGGGCGTGGCGCTCGACCTGTCCTTCTTCGTACTGATGATCATCGTCTACATCCTGATCACCGTCGTGGAGCGGCTGTGAACGCGGCTGTGAACGATACGGTCTTGCCGATTGCCGACGACTACGTTGAGGTGAAGAAGAGATGCCGCTGAGCCCCGAGGACGTGCGGAACAAGCAGTTCACGACCGTCCGTCTGCGAGAAGGCTATGACGAGGACGAGGTCGATGCCTTTCTCGACGAGGTCGAGGCAGAACTGACCCGCCTGCTCCGGGAGAACGAGGACCTGCGCGCCAAGCTGGCGGCAGCGACCCGAGCCGCGGCGCAGAACCAGCAGCAGAACATGCGCAAGCCCGAGCCGCAGGACCAACGACCAGGTCCCGGGGCTCCGGTGCCCGCCGCCATATCCGGCCCGCAGCCGGTGCCGCCGAACCAGCAGCAGATGGGCGGCCCGCCGCAGCTTCCGGGCGGTGCCCCGCAGCTGCCGGCCGGGCCGGGCGGACACGGCCACGGTCCCCAGGGCCCGCACGGCGCGGGTCCCATGGGACAGAACCCCATGGGCCAGGGCGGCCCGATGGGTGGACCCATGGGCGGTCCCATGGGTCAGGGCGGCCCCGGCCCGATGGGTCAGGGCGGTCCGATGGGGCAGGGCGGTCCCGGTCCGATGGGTCAGGGCGGTCCGATGGGCGGCCCCGGCCCCCAGATGCCCCAGCCGGGTCAGGGCCCGGGCGGCGACAGCGCCGCGCGTGTGCTCTCGCTCGCGCAGCAGACGGCCGATCAGGCGATCGCGGAGGCCCGCTCCGAGGCCAACAAGATCGTCGGCGAGGCCCGCAGCCGCGCCGAGGGCCTGGAGCGGGACGCCCGCGCCAAGGCCGACGCGCTGGAGCGGGACGCGCAGGAGAAGCACCGCGTGGCCATGGGCTCCCTGGAGTCCGCCCGCGCCACGCTGGAGCGCAAGGTCGAGGACCTGCGCGGCTTCGAACGCGAGTACCGCACGCGGCTGAAGTCCTACCTGGAGAGCCAGCTGCGCCAGCTGGAGAACCAGGCGGACGACTCGCTCGCCCCGCCGCGCGCCACCGGCGCCCCGTCGCTGCCGCCGGCCCCCTCGATGAGCGGGTCCATGGCATCGGCCGGTGCGGGCATGGGCGGTCACAGCATGGGCGGCAACTCGTCCATGGGCGGCGGCCACGGCCAGTCGTCGGGCAACCCGTCGTACGGCGGGCAGCAGCAGATGTCGCCCGCGATGACGCAGCCGATGGCTCCGGTGCGGCCGCAGGGGCCGCAGCCGATGCAGGCGCCTTCGCCGATGCGTGGGTTCCTCATCGACGAGGACGACAACTGACGGGCTGCGCCCGGTAGCGGGTGTCGTCGGACAATCACCAACGGGCCGGGCCCCGGGGATATCCCCGGGGCCCGGCCCGTTGTCGTGTGCTTGTATGCTGATCGGCAGCGCCGGGGTGTGTAGTTCAGTAGGTGGAACGCCTCGATGGCATCTAGGATGACGGCGGTTCGATTCCGTCCCGCTCCGGCGCGTTCGCTTTGGTTGAGAGGGTGGGGCCCCGGTCCCGCCCTTTCGCCGTTTCCTGGGGCTGCCGCCCCAGACCCCGCTTGTCGCGGCTTCGCCGCTCGTCCTCAATCGCCGGACGGGCTGATATAGCCCGTCCGGCGATTGAGGACAACCGCGCGGAGCGCGGTTTCGGGGGGTGCGGGGCCCCTCCCCGCAAGAAACGGGAAGGGGCGGGGCTGGGGACTGACTACGCCTTGCGCAGGCGGAAGGTCAGGGACAGGGGCTCGTCCGTGAACGGGGCGCCGTACGAAGCGTCCGCCTCGCCGGAAGCGAAGTCCGTCGCCAGGACCTCGTCCGCGATGAGGGAGGCGTGGTCGGTCAGGGCCGTCCGGACCTCCTCGTCATCCGAGTGCCAGCGCAGGGCGATACGGTCGGCCACGTCCAAGCCGGAGTTCTTGCGGGCCTCCTGGATCAGGCGGATCGCGTCGCGGGCCAGGCCCGCGCGCCGCAGCTCCGGGGTGATCTCCAGGTCGAGGGCGACCGTGGCGCCGGAGTCGGAGGCGACGGACCAGCCCTCGCGCGGCGTCTCGGTGATGATCACCTCGTCGGGGGTGAGGGCGACGGTCTCGCCGTCGACCTCCACCGACGCGTTGCCCTCGCGCAGGGCCAGGGAGAGCGCCGCCGCGTCCGCCGCGGCGATCGCCTTGGCCACGGCCTGGACGCCCTTGCCGAACCGCTTGCCGAGGGCGCGGAAGTTGGCCTTCGCGGTGGTGTCGACCAGGGAGCCGCCCACCTCGGAGAGGGAGGCGAGGGAGGAGACGTTGAGTTCTTCGGCGATCTGGGCGCGCAGCTCCTCGCCGAGCGTCTCGAAGCCGGCCGCCGCGACGAGCGCGCGGGACAGCGGCTGGCGCGTCTTGACGCCGGACTCGGCGCGCGTGGCGCGGCCCAGTTCGACCAGGCGGCGGACCAGGAGCATCTGGCGCGACAGCTCCGGGTCGATGAGGGACGTGTCCACGACCGGCCAGGTGGACAGGTGCACCGACTCCGGGGCCTCAGGGTCGACCGGGACGACCAGGTCCTGCCAGACGCGCTCGGTGATGAAGGGGACGAGCGGGGCCATCAGGCGGGTGACCGTCTCGACGACCTCGTGCAGGGTGCGCAGCGCGGCCGCGTCGCCCTGCCAGAAGCGGCGGCGCGAACGGCGGACGTACCAGTTGGACAGGTCGTCGACGAACGCGGACAGCAGCTTGCCGGCGCGCTGGGTGTCGTACGCCTCCAGGGCCTGCGTGACCTGGTCGGTGAGCGTGTTGAGCTCGCCGAGCAGCCAGCGGTCCAGCAGCGGGCGGTCGGCCGGGGCCGGGTCGGCGGCCGACGGGGCCCAGCCGGCGGTACGGGCGTAGAGGGCCTGGAAGGCGACCGTGTTCCAGTAGGTGAGGAGCGTCTTGCGGACGACCTCCTGGATCGTGCCGTGGCCCACGCGGCGGGCCGCCCACGGGGAGCCGCCGGCCGCCATGAACCAGCGGACCGCGTCCGCGCCGTGCTGGTCCATCAGGGGGATCGGCTGGAGGATGTTGCCCAGGTGCTTGGACATCTTCCGGCCGTCCTCGGCGAGGATGTGGCCCAGGCAGACGACGTTCTCGTACGACGACTTGTCGAAGACGAGCGTGCCGACGGCCATCAGGGTGTAGAACCAGCCGCGGGTCTGGTCGATGGCCTCCGAGATGAACTGCGCCGGGTAGCGCTTCTCGAAGAGCTCCTTGTTCTTGTACGGGTAGCCCCACTGGGCGAACGGCATGGAGCCCGAGTCGTACCAGGCGTCGATGACCTCCGGCACCCGGACGGCGGTGTGCGCGCAGCCCTCGGCGGTGCAGGGGAAGGTGACGTCGTCGATGTACGGGCGGTGCGGGTCGAGGCCGCTCTGGTCGGTGCCGGTGAGCTCGGTGAGCTCGGCGAGGGAGCCGACGCAGGTGAGGTGGTCGTCCTCGCAGCGCCAGATGGGCAGCGGGGTGCCCCAGTAGCGGTTGCGGGAGAGCGCCCAGTCGATGTTGTTGTTCAGCCAGTCGCCGAAGCGGCCGTGCTTGACCGAGTCCGGGAACCAGTTGGTCTTCTCGTTCTCCGCGAGCAGCCTGTCCTTGACCGCCGTGGTGCGGATGTACCAGGACGGCTGCGCGTAGTAGAGGAGCGCGGTGTGGCAGCGCCAGCAGTGCGGGTAGCTGTGCTCGTACGCCACGTGCTTGAAGAGGAGGCCGCGCGCGTCGAGGTCGGCGGTGAGGGCCTCGTCGGCCTTCTTGAAGAACTGGCCGCCGACGAGCGGCAGGTCCTCCTCGAACGTGCCGTCGGCGCGGACCGGGTTGACCACCGGCAGGCCGTAGGCGCGGCAGGTGCGGAGGTCGTCCTCACCGAAGGCCGGGGCCTGGTGGACGATGCCGGTGCCGTCCTCCGTCGTCACGTACTCGGCGTTGACGACGTAGTGGGCGGCGTCCGGGAACTCGACCAGGTCGAACGGGCGGCGGTACGTCCAGCGCTCCATCTCGCGGCCGGTGAAGCGCTGGTCCGTGGCCGTCCAGCCCTCGCCGAGGGCCTTCTCCAGCAGCGGCTCGGCGACGACCAGCTTCTCGGTGCCGTCCGTCGCGACGACGTAGGTGACGTCCGGGTGCGCGGCGGCGGCCGTGTTGGAGACCAGCGTCCACGGCGTCGTCGTCCAGACGAGCAGGGCGGCCTCGCCGGCGAGCGGGCCGGAGGTGAGCGGGAAGCGGACGAAGACGGACGGGTCGACGACCGTCTCGTAGCCCTGCGCCAGCTCGTGGTCGGACAGGCCGGTGCCGCAGCGGGGGCACCAGGGGGCCACGCGGTGGTCCTGGACCAGCAGGCCCTTGTCGAAGATCTCCTTCAGCGACCACCAGACGGACTGGACGTAGTCCGGGTCCATGGTGCGGTAGGCGTCGTCCAGGTCCACCCAGTAGCCCATGCGGGTGGTGAGCTCGCTGAACGCGTCGGTGTGCCGGGTCACGGACTCGCGGCACTTGGCGTTGAACTCGGCGATGCCGTACGCCTCGATGTCCTGCTTGCCGGAGAAGCCCAGCTCCTTCTCGACGGCGAGCTCGACGGGCAGGCCGTGGCAGTCCCAGCCGGCCTTGCGGCCCACGTGGTAGCCCTGCATGGTGCGGAAGCGGGGGAAGACGTCCTTGAAGACGCGGGCCTCGATGTGGTGCGCGCCCGGCATGCCGTTGGCGGTCGGCGGGCCCTCGTAGAAGACCCACTCGGGCCGGCCCTCGGACTGGGCCAGGGTGCGGGCGAAGATCTTCTGCTCCTGCCAGAAGTCGAGCACGGCGCGCTCGAGCGCGGGCAGGTCGACCTGGGCGGGTACGGAGCGGTACTGGGGCGCGGGACTCATCGGTGGCTACCTCCGGCTGGACGGTTGTGCGCTGTCCGTCGGAGGGACGAGAGCCGTTGTCCGTACTCCCGCGGTACCACCCTCCTTGGCCGCGGGCAGGTGCCCGTGGCCCCCTCATTGGGGTCGCGATGCCGGTTCTACTCGCCCGGGGCGTGCCGCATGCCCTGGCTTTCCTCCGGCGGCTCCGGGGTGATCTTCACACCGCGCACACCTCCGGGCTCGCACCGTCCCCGGATCGCTGGTGGCTGCGTGCGGCGCTACTCGTCCCATCCACGCCTTTCGCTGCGCCCAGTGTACGGGGCGCGGGCGGGGCGGGCCGACCGGATATTCCGTCCCGCGCCGGGTGGGACGCGCCCCGCGGGTTACAGGGCCGGGCGCGGGGCACACGGGTCGGCACCGGCGTGCCCCGTTGCCGCGTGCTCCGAGCCGATTTATCGTTCCCGCACGATTCGCGCGCAAGATCATAAAATGTGAAGGGGTCGCGGTCATGGCGGAGATGTCCTCGACAGGGACCGCGGCGCGGGGGCCTGCCGGCCGGGTGGGACGGGGTGGGGCCCGCCGGGTGCGGTCCGTTCGGCGTAGGGGGCGGCTGTGATGGCGGGAGCGGCCGGGACGAAGAAGGCCGCGGCGAAAGCCGCTCCGGCGAAGAAGGCCGCGGCGAGGCGGGCTCCGGTGAAGACGGGCCCGGCCGGGAAGGCGCCCGCCAAGAAGACGGCCTCGAAGGCCACCGCCAAGGGTGCGCCGGGGCCCGAGCAGGCGGCGGCCCGGGGCGCGGCGGGGAAGGCGGCGGCTGCGCCCGCCAAGACGGCTCCCGTGAAGCGGGCGGCCGGGACGGCGCCGGAGGAGGGGGCGGCGGTGAAGACAGCGGGGAAGACAGTGGGGAAGACAGTGGGGAAGAAGGCCGCCGCGAAGGTGACCACAGCCGAGTCCGCCGCTGGGAAGAAGACGGTGAAGGCCGGGGCCGGAGCGGGAGCCCCTTCGGAGCGGGCGGCGGCGAAGAAGGCTGCCGCCAAGGCGGGGCCGGCCGGGAGTACCGCTGCGAAGAAGACCGCCGCGAAGAAGTCCGCGACCAAGAAGGCGGCAGCGAAGACCGCGGCCACGAAGAAGGCGGCGGAGGGGGCGGCCAAGAAGGCGGCCAAGAAGGCGACGCCTCCGGCGAAGAAGGCTTCGGCCGGGGAATCCGCGCCCCCGGCCCGCAAGGCGGCGGCGAAGAAGGCGGCCTCCGGCACGGGCACGGCCGGGGAGGGGACGGCCGGGAAGGCCGCGGGGAAGAGGGCCGTTCCTCCGGCCGAGCGGGCGTCCGGCGACGGGGCGAGATCCGCCGCGGCGGCCATGGGAGCCGCAGGGAAGAGGGCCGCGCCTCCGGCCGAGCGGGCGTCCGGCGGCGCGGCGACGTCCGCCGCGGTGGCCAAGGGGGCCGTCGGGAAGAAAGCCGTTCCTCCGGCCGAGGAAGCGTCGGGGAAGGGAGCGGCGTCCGCCGCGTGGGCCGGCGTCGGCGGGAAGGCCGCGGCGGGGAAGAAGGCCGTGGCCTCCGCCGAGAAGGCCGGATCTTCGCCCGCGAAGGCGCCCGCTGCGAAGGCGTCGGCGGCCGAGGCGGCGGGTGGTGCGCGGGAGCGTGGGGTCGGGGAGGGCGTGCCCGCGAAGAGCGTCGCGTCGCCGCATCGGACGCGGTTGTCGGGGCGGCCCGCCCCGGCCGAGGCGCGGAAGGCCGCTCCGGTGAAGGCGGGGGCCGTGGGAGAGGGCATCGTCGTCGCGGGGGACGCGCCGGCGGGTACCAGCGAGGAGACGGGAGTCGGAACCGTGGCTGCGAAGAAGACCGTGGGCGAGGTGCCGGACGCGGCGAAGGTGCCGGGGGCGCGGGCGGACGGCGCCGCCGCGCCCGGCGAGCTGGCCGTGCGGCCGGGGGAGGAACCCTGGTCGCGGGCGGAGGTGGACGAGGCGCGGGCCGTGCTGGAGAGCGAGGTGGCGCGGCTGCGGGCGGAGATCCGGTCGGCGGAGGAGGCGGTCAGCGGGCTGATGCGGGACTCCGGGGACGGTGCGGGGGACGACCAGGCCGACACCGGGACGAAGAACATCGCGCGCGAGCACGAGCTCGCCCTCGCCGCCAACGCCCGCGAGATGCTCGACCAGACCGAGCGGGCGCTCGTCCGGTTGGACGCCGGTACGTACGGCCTCTGCGAGAGCTGCGGCAGGCCGATCGGCAAGGCCAGGATGCAGGCGTTTCCCCGGGCCACGCTGTGTGTCGAGTGCAAGCAGCGCCAGGAACGTCGCTGACCCGGCGCGGGTGGTGTGCCGTACCCTCGTCCTCATCCGGGCAGTGCACCCGGAGCCCATCAGACACAGCGGTGCGCGGCACTGCCATGACCGGTGGTGGGTGACGCGCGGAAGCGAAGGACTCACGTGACAGAGGCGGAGCAGGCCGGACGGCCCACCGGTACGCCGGAGGGCACCGACGTGACCGGCGGGACGACGGGCGGCGACGGCGGCGCGGCACGGGGCGGGCGCCGGCTCGTGGCGCTGTTCTCGGTCGCCGCGTTCGCCTATCTCCTCGACCTGTCCAGCAAGATGCTCGTGGTGGCGAAGCTGGAGCACCACGATCCGATCGAGGTGTTCGGCACCTGGCTGCAGTTGGACGTGATCCGCAACCGCGGGGCCGCGTTCAGCCTCGGGGAAACGATGACCATCGTCTTCACGATCATCGCCTCGGCGGTGATCCTGGTGATCGCCCGGATCGCGCGGAAGCTGTACAGCCTGCCCTGGGCGATCGCGCTGGGCCTGCTGCTGGGCGGCGCGCTGGGCAACCTCACCGACCGGCTGTTCCGCTCGCCCGGCGGGTTCGAGGGCGGGGTGGTGGACTTCATCGCCCCCGCCCACTTCGCCGTCTTCAACCTCGCCGACTCGGCGATCGTCTGCGGCGGTTTCCTGATCGTGATCCTGTCCTTCCGGGGGCTGGATCCGGACGGGACCGTTCACCAGGACTGAGCCCGGCGCCGAGGGTCCGCCCGAGGGCTGTCGTACGGCGCCGGCTCACCCGTCCGGCATACTCGACGGGTGAGCACGATTCCCGAGATCCGCGCCCTGCCCGTACCCGACGGCCTGGAGGGCGAGCGCGTCGACGCCGCCATCGCACGTATGTTCGGGTTCTCCCGCACCAAGGCGGCCGAGCTCGCCGCCGCGGGCAAGGTCCAGCTGGACGGGGCCGAGGCCGGCAAGTCCGACCGCGTCAGCGGCGGCGCCTGGCTGGAGGTCGAGATGCCCGCGCCGCCCGCGCCGGTGCGGATCGTCGCGGAGCCCGTCGAGGGCATGGAGATCGTCCACGACGACGAGGACATCGTCGTCGTCGTCAAGCCGGTCGGCGTCGCCGCGCACCCCAGCCCCGGCTGGACCGGCCCCACCGTCATCGGCGGCCTGGCCGCCGCCGGCTACCGGATCTCCACCTCGGGCGCGGCCGAGCGCCAGGGCATCGTGCACCGGCTGGACGTCGGCACCTCGGGGCTGATGGTCGTCGCCAAGTCCGAGCGCGCCTACACCCTGCTCAAGCAGCAGTTCCGCGAGCGCACGGTCGACAAGCGGTACCACACGCTCGTCCAGGGCCACCCGGACCCGATGAGCGGCACCATCGACGCGCCCATCGGCCGGCACCCCAACCACGACTACAAGTGGGCCGTGACCGCCGAGGGCAAGCCCTCCGTGACCCACTACGACCTCATCGAGGCGTTCCGCGCCGCCAGCCTCCTCGACGTGAAGCTGGAGACCGGCCGCACCCACCAGATCCGCGTGCACATGTCCGCGCACCGGCACCCCTGCGTCGGCGACCTGACGTACGGCGCCGACCCGACGCTCGCCAAGCGGCTGAAGCTCACCCGCCAGTGGCTGCACGCCGTCCGGCTCGGCTTCGAGCACCCGGCGGACGGGCGCTGGGTGGAGTTCGCCAGCGAGTACCCCGAGGACCTGCGGCGTGCCCTGGAGACCGTGCGCGCCGAGAGTTCGTGAGCGGCATCCCCGCCCAGGTGCGGGTCGTCGCCGGGCCGGGGGAGCTGGAGGACTGCTTCGCGGTGCGCCGCGAGGTGTTCGTGGGGGAGCAGAACATCCCCGAGGCGGAGGAGCTGGACGCCTATGACGTCCACGCCGTCCACCTGCTGGCCACGGGCCCGTCCGGACCCGTCGGCACCGTCCGCTTCCTGCACGGCGAGCCCGCCCGCCGGAAGTACGCCCACGCGGGCGTGGCGGACGACCTCACGGCCGTCCTCGGCCGGCTGGCCGTGGGCCGGGCCGCGCGCGGCACCGGGCTGGGCGCCACCCTGGTCCGGGCCGTGGAGGAGGAGGCCAGGCGGCTGGGGCTCACCCGCGTCTACCTGGAGGCGCAGACGCACGCGCTGGGCTTCTACGAGCGGCTGGGGTACGCGGCGTACGGGCCGGAGTTCGACGAGGGCAGCGGGATTCCGCACCGGGCGATGAGCAAGGCGCTCTGACCTCCGCGCCGTTCTCCGCGCGGGCCGCCGCGGGACCCCCGGGGCCGCCTGACGAGCCGCTTCATGGCACGCTGGGGTGAACGACTGTTCCCCCATGCGCCCCGGAGGGCACTCGTGGACCAGCTGGCCCTGCTGTTCGTGCTGCTGCTCGGGGCGCTCGTCACGGTGCCGCTGGGTGACCGGCTCGGCCTGCCCTCCCCGGTGCTGATGACGCTGGGCGGCATCGTCCTCGCCCTGCTGCCGTTCGTACCGAACATCGACGTCCCGCCGGAGTTCATCCTCCCGCTGGTCCTGCCGCCCCTGCTCTACGCGTCCGCGCAGCGCACCTCCTGGCGGCAGTTCGCGGCCAACAAGCGGCCGATCTTCCTGCTCGCCGTCGCGCTGGTCTTCGTCACCACCTCGGCCGTCGCGGCCGTGGCCCACGCGATCGTGCCGGGGATCTCGCTCGCCGCGGCCGTGGCCCTGGGCGCGCTCGTCGCCCCGCCCGACCCCGTCGCCGCCACGGCCGTCGCCGGCTCGATAGGGCTGCCGCGCCGCCTGGTGTCGATCCTGGAGGGCGAGGGCCTCTTCAACGACGTGACCGCCATCGTGCTCTACCACGTGGCCGTCGCCGCGGCCGTCAGCGGCAGCTTCTCGGTGCCGCGGGCCATCGGCGAACTGGTGTTCTCCGCCGTGGTGGCGCTCGCCGTCGGCCTGCTGCTCGGCTGGGGGGCCAAGCGGCTGATGGACGTCCTCGGCGACGCGACCCTCCAGATCGGGCTCACGCTGCTGGTGCCGTTCGTCTCGTACGTCCTCGCGGAGGAGTTCAAGGGCTCCGGGGTGCTCGCGGTGCTGACCACCGCGCTCTTCCTCGCCGAGTTCGCGAGCGACGCGGACGACGTCCTGGGGCGGCTGGCCGGGCACACCTTCTGGGAGGTCGTCGACACCCTCGTCACCGGCGTCGCCTTCGGCCTCGTCGGCCTCGAACTGCACAACGCCGTCGAAACCGCCTCGGGCCGCTGGGCCGAGATGCTCGGCATCGGGGGCGCCGTCCTCGCCGTCGTGATCGTCGTACGGCTGGCGTGGCTGCTGCCCGCCGCCTGGCTGGCCAAGCGGCTGCACAAGGGCCGCGACGTCGACGAGGAGATCCTCACCAGCTGGCGGGAGACCCTGGTGATGTGGTGGTCCGGGATGCGCGGTGTGGCCTCGGCGGCGCTCGCCCTGGCCATTCCGCTGACCACGCAGGACAAGTCGGCCTTCCCGGCCCGGGACGAGATCCTCTTCATCGCCTTCGCCGTCATCATCGGCACCCTCGTCGTCCAGGGGCTGACGCTGCCCTGGCTGGTCGAGCTGCTCGGCGTGCGCGCGGACACCGACTGGACCCGGGAGCTGGAGCGGCAGCTCGCCATCCGCGCCGCCAAGGCGGCCCGGCACCGGCTGCTGGAGATCGAACAGGAGGAGGAGCTCTCCGAGGACCTGCGGGAGATGCTCCACCGGCGCGCCTACGACGTCGGCGCCCGCATCAGCCCCGAGATGGTCGACGAGGAGCGCCGCGAGGCGCACACGCAGCGGGTCCAGCGGCTGCGCACCATCCAGCGCATCCAGGCCGAGCTGCTCTCGGCGGCGCGGCACGCGGTGCTCGACGCGCGGAGCGAGCCGTGGATGGATCCGGAGGTGGTGGACCGGGTGTTGCGGCAGCTGGACATGAGGTCGTTGCGGGGGATGTGACCCGGTCTCGCGGCCGGCGGGTCCTCAGACCGGGCCCGGGCCCGGGCCGATGTCGCCCGACGTGGGCGGTGTCTGCCGGCGGTCCGGGGTCTCGGCCGGGCCCGGCGCGGGCGCGGTGCTGATGCGCGGCAGCGCGTACGGGTGCTTCCGGCGCAGCCACTCGATCAGCTGCTCGCGGACGACGCAGCGGAGCGTCCAGATGTCGTCGGAGTCCTTGGCGGTCACCAGGGCCCGTACCTGGATGGTGGTGGGGGTGGTGTCCGTGACGACGAGGCTCCAGGCCCGGCCGTCCCACTCCCGGGCTCCCTTCACCACCTCGTGCAGCCGTTCCCGCATGAGGTCGATGGGGGCGGAGTGGTCCAGGTGGAAGAAGACGGTGCCGGTCATCCGGGGATTGCCGCGCGACCAGTTCTCGAAGGGGCGGCTGGTGAAGTACGAGACCGGCATGGTGATGCGGCGTTCGTCCCAGGTGGTGACCACCAGGTAGGTGAGGGTTATCTCCTCGACCGTGCCCCACTCGCCGTTCACCACCACGGTGTCGCCGATGCGCACCATGTCGCCGAACGCTATCTGCAGCCCCGCGAAGAGGTTGCCGAGCGTGGACTGGGCGGCCACACCGGCGACGATGCCGATCAGACCGGCGGAGGCGAGGACGGACGTGCCGACCGTCCGCATGCCGGGGAAGGTCAGCAGCATCGCCGCCACCGCGACGACGCAGACGGCCGCCGTGACGATGCGGCGGATCAGCGTCACCTGGGTGCGGACCCGGCGCATCCGGGCCGGGTCGCGGCTGCCGGCGGCGTAGCGCGCGTACGCCGACTCGACGACGGCCGTGGCCACCCGGGTCGCGAGCCAGGCGCAGGCCCCGATGAGTACCAGGGTGAGCAGCCTGGTCAGCAGGGCCTCGTGCTTCTCGGACAGCTCGGCCGACTCGTAGCCGCCGCGCAGCAGGGCCGTGCACAGCACCAGTCGCAGGGGCATCCGGCAGCGGCGCAGCAGGCGCCACAAGGGGGCTTCCGGATGCCGTTCGGCGATCCGGCGAACCGTTTTGTCGGCGGCCCAGCCCACCACGACGGTGATGACCAGGGCGGCGCCGAGGACCGCTAGAGGCCGCAGTACGTCCTCCATGAGCACCAGCTCCTTCCGGCGTCCTGCCGGGCGCGCGCTCCTCCTTTCGACCGTAGCTGGCACGATGGAGGCCACGCGATCCAGCCCTGCAAGGAAGTGACTCCGGTGCCGTCTCCTACCACGATCGTCCTGTTCCATTCGGCCTACGGTCTGCGACCGGCCGTACACGCGGCCGCCGAGCGGCTGCGCGGCGCGGGGTACGAGGTGCACGTGCCCGACCTCTACGACGGGCGGACGGCGGACACCGTCGAGGACGGCATGGCCATCAAGGACGAGATCGGGCGGGAGGAGCTGCTGCGGCGGGCGATCACGGCGGTGGCGCCGCTTTCCGAGCGGGGGCTCGTGTACGCGGGGTTCTCACTGGGCGGGTCGATCGCGCAGAACCTGGCGCTGGGGGACGAGAAGGCGCGGGGGCTGCTGCTCTTCCACGGGACGTCGGATCTGGCGGAGGACGCGGCGGTGGACGAGCTGCCGGTGCAGCTGCATGTGGCGGATCCGGATCCGTTCGAGCCGCATGACTGGCTGAACGCCTGGTATCTGCGGATGGGGCGGGCGGGGGCGGAGGTGGAGGTGCACCGGTATCAGGGGGCGGGGCACTTGTTCACGGACCCGGACCTGGACGATTTCGACGCGGAGGCGTCGGAGCGGGCTTGGCGGGTGGCGCTCGCGTTCCTGTCGGAGCTGTAGGAGGCCCCTGCCCCTCCCCCAGAGGGGGCACCCCCATTCACCGTTTCTTGCGGGGGCGGAGCCCCCGCACCCCCGAAACCGCGCTCAGCGCACCGGTGCCTTCACCCGTTCCACCCGCTGGCTCCCGGACAGCGTGCGGTACGACCGTTCCCACGACGACGTCGCCTTCGGGTCGCGCTTGTCGGAGAGGACGTAGTAGTCCATCTGCGCGCGCTCGGCGGTGATGTCGAGGACGCCGTAGCCGTGGGAGTCCATGTCGACCCACTTCACGTGCCGGTTGGCGGCCTTGATGGCGGCGACGGCCGGGAGGGAGACCGTGTGGGGGAGGACGTGGAGGGTGTCGTCGAGGTTGTCGGCGGTGACCGAGGTGACGACGAACTCGGTGGCCACGGAGCGGGAGACGGGGTACGTCGCGGCCGTCTCCGGGACGTCGTTGGCCCACGCCATGTGGATGTCACCGGTGAGGAAGACGGTGTTGCGGATGCCGTGGCCGGTGAGGTGGCCGAGGAGTTCACGGCGGTCGTGGGTGTAGCCGTCCCACTGGTCGGTGTTGGCGGCGATGCCCTCCTCGGGCAGGCCCAGCAGCTTGGCGAGCGGCTTGAGGAGGTGGGCCGGCATGGCGCCGAACGCCAGCGGGGACATCATCACCGGGTTGCCGACGAGCCGCCAGGTGGTGTCGGAGGCGGCCAGGCCGTCCTTCAGCCAGTCGAGCTGGGCGCGGCCGGTGAGGGTGCGGGAGGGGTCGTCGACCGCGCCGCTGCCCGCCTTGACCTGCTCCGAGCGGAACGAGCGCAGGTCCAGCAGGTGCAGGTCGGCGAGGCGGCCGAAGCGGAGCCGACGGTAGGTGGTGCCCTCGATGGAGGGGCGTACCGGCATCCACTCGAAGTACGCCTTCTTGGCCGCCGCGACGCGGTCGGCCCAGGTGCCCTCGGCGCCCGGCGTGTGGTTGACGGCGCCGCCGGACCAGGCGTTGTCGGCGAACTCGTGGTCGTCCCAGATGGCGACGAACGGCAGCGCCGCGTGCAGGGCCTGGAGGTCCGGGTCGGTCTTGTAACGGCCGTGCCGGGTGCGGTAGTCGGCGAGCGTGACGATCTCGTGTCTGGGCTCGTGCGGGCGCACGACGTACTTGGCTGCCGGGTACTCGCCCGACTTGTACTCGTAGAGGTAGTCGCCGAGGTGCAGCACCGCGTCGAGGTCGCGGCGGGCGGCGAGGTGGCGGTAGGCGGAGAAGTGGCCAGACTCCCAGTTGGCGCAGGAGACCACGCCGAAGCGGAGGCCGTCCGCCTGGGTGTCGGGGGCGGGCGCGGTGCGCGTCCGGCCGGTGGGGGAGTGGACCTCGGCCGAGCCGCCGGTGTCCGGACCGCCGGTGACGGTGAACCGGAAGAAGTAGTCGGTGCCGGGGCGCAGTCCGCGCACGTCCGCCTTGACCGTGTGGTCGCCGGCGGCGGACGCGGTGACCGTGCCGGAGGCGACGACCCGGCCGAACCCGGCGTCCTCGGCGACCTGCCAGCTCACCTGGACGGCCGGGCCCAGCCCGGAACCGGGGACGGCCTCCGGGACCGGGGTGACCCGGGTCCACAGCAGGATGCCGTCGGGCAGCGGGTCGCCGGAGGCGACGCCGTGCAGGAAGGCGGGGGCCGTCGCCGTCTCGGCACGGGCCGCGGCGGGAGCGGCGGTGGCCGCCCGGGCGGCCGGGGCGACGGCGAGGGGCAGCAGCGCGGCGGTGGCCGCCGCACCGGTCACGGCTGCACGGCGGGATATCGGGGGACGTGGGTTCACGGGCGATAACTTTAACGCCGTTCGCACGCATGAGCGGACGTCTCGTCAGGAGTTCGTCCGTCCCTCCCTGCGTGGCCACTTCGTCTTCACGTCGAATTCCGCGCTGATCCACGGGGTGGACGGCGGGCCGTCCGCCCGGGCGGCGGGCGTCGTACCGGCCGGAGGTGGCACAAGAGGCGGACGGCTCCGCGGTCATCCGGCCCGGCCGTGCGGGCCGACGGATCCGGGGAGGAGAACGGCGGCGTCAAGGTGCCGGCCGGCAGTCCGTCATGTTCTTCGAAGGCAATCGGCTGTTACCAGGGCCACCCGTGTTCCGAGGTGGAAATCCCCTTAGTGTGTGCGGCGTTGGGGAAAACGTTCGAGAAAAAGGGGGCGTTGTGAAAACATCGCTGCGTCGTCGGGTAATAGGTGGGGCATTCGCGACTTTGCTTGCCGCAGGCGTCGGAGTGGCCGTGGCGCCTTCCGCCAGCGCCATGCCGACCAATGGCTGGTGCAGTCCGATCAGCGAAGTCAAGCCGGACGGGTGGAAGTACTCCTGGCTGCAGTGGGTCTACCGGGACGGTCAGAGGTGGGCGGAGTGGCTTCAGGTGTCGCCCCGGGGTGACCGTTCGACTGTGACGATGTACTGCGGTTCCTGAATTCGCCCTTGAGGTCGATACGGTTTCCGTGAGTTCGTGAGAGCGTTGAAAACCTTTGCGTTGCGGGTGGGCTCGGCCATGGAGGTCGTGCCCACCCGCACGTGTTTTCCACTGGTGCCGCCGGCGATGCGGGTGGACGCTCCGATCGTGTCCACCCGCAGGCGTGCTACTTCTTCTTCGCGCCGAATTCCGCGTCGATCACCGCAGTGAAGTCCTGCTCCTTGAGCGGGGGGTTCTCCGAACCGGGCACGTACAGCTGCTTCTTGTTGTGGACCAGCGCGGGGGTGCCCTTGATCCCGTCCTCACCCATCAGCTTGCCGATCTCCAGGGCCCAGCGGTCGAAGGTGTGGTCCTTGACGCTGTTCTCGAACTTCTTGTTGCCCTTGAGGGCGGGCACCTGCTGGGCGAGGTCGAGGAGCTTCTGGTCGTCGGCGAAGGCGTCGTCCGTCTCCTCCGGGTGGTTGGCCGTGGAGTACAGGGTCTCCTTGTAGTCGAAGAACGCCTCCGGGCTCACGTTGAGGGCGGCGCCGAGGGCGCTCACGGCGTTCTTGGAACCGGTGCCCTTGATCGCGGGGACGTCGTCGATGAAGTTGGCCAGAACGAAGCGCACCTTGTAGCGGCCGTCCTTGACGTCCTGGCGCAGCTTCTTCCCCGAGTTCTGCTCGAAGGTGGCGCAGACCGGGCAGCGCGGGTCCTCGTAGACCGTGAGGGTCTCCTTGGCGTTCTTGTCGCCGAGGACGACCTCGGTGCCGTTCTCGCCCGCGGTGTTGGCCGGCTTGACGAGCGTCTTGTCGGCGGCGGCCTTCCACTGGCCGTCCTCGCTGTCGTTCATCTTGCTGACGGCGAACCCGACGCCGCCGGCGATGGCCAGGACGACGACGAGGGAGCCCGCGACGACGAGTTGGCGCTTGGTCTTGTCCTTCTTGGCCTGGCGCTCGCGCTCGGCGCGCAGCCGCTCGCGGGCGGCCTGCTTGTTCTGGGCGTTGTTCCGGTTGCTCATGATGTCTGCTCCGTGGAAGTACGGGGGTGGGGACCGCGTTGCTCAGGCGAGAGCCGGGGAGCGGGGCGGTCCGCGCCGTACGACGGAGTGGACGAGCAGGGGCAGCGCCGGGGCCGGGAGGGTGTCCCGGGCGGGCTGGAGGCCGCGGGGGCGGGGCCGCGGGGCGGCGCCCAGCGCGGCGGCCACCAGCAGCAGGGGGCGGAAGGCGGCCGCGGCCGCCGCGCCCAGTAGCCGGGCCACGGCCACCTCGCCGCGGCGCAGCCAGGCCGCGGCCAGCAGGCCCACGGCGATGTGGCAGGCCAGCAGCAGCCACGGGAGTGCCGAGTCCAGGGCCTCCGGTGGTGGGCTCTGGCCCGCCGTGAGGTGGGCGAGGGGGGTGCCGACGTCGCCGCCGCGGCAGACCAGGTCGATGCCCATCGAGCGGAGCGGGCCGGCGACCGGGCCGCCCGCCGCGCCGTAGCAGGCGTGCTGGCCGGTGGTGAAGACCGTGTCGGCGGCCAGCTCCAGCGGGACGAGGAGGGCGGCTATGTGCCCGTAGCCGCGCTCACGGCCGGCCAGGGCGTAGGCCAGGGCGAAGAAGGCGGCCGACAGGGCGGCGACCGTCGGGACCGGGAGCGGCATCCGGGAGAGGAGGACGTGGGAGGCGGCCGACAGGGTGACGCACACGGCGGTGAACAGCGCGGCGCGCAGCGCCCGCAACCGAACTCCCGTCCCCTTCATAACCGGGAAGTGTGCCATGACACGCCGTAATTGTCGTGTCAAGATTCGGCATCATCCCGCGGGGGTTCAGCCCTGCTTGAGCCGCGCGTCGACCGCCTGCCGGAACTGCTCGGCGGTCATCGGAGCGCCCTTGCCCTGGGGGGTGTCCACCGTCAGTTTCTCGCCGTCCAGCTTGAGCGTCGGCGTCCCCGTCACGTCCTTGTGGCTGTCGAACTCGTCGGACATCTCCAGCGCCCACTTGTCGAAGGTGCCGTCCTTGACGTTCTTCTCGAACTTGGCGTTGCCCTTCAGGGCCGGCACCTGCTGCGCGATCTTCAGCAGGGTGTCGTCGTTCGCGAAGGCGTCCTTGGTCTCCACGGGGTGGTTGGCCTTGGAGTAGAGGGCCTTGTTGTAGGCGGAGAACGCCTCGGGGCTGACGTCGAGGGCCGCGCCGACGGCGCTGAGCGCGTTCTTGGCGCCGGTGCCGCCCAGGCCGCGGTCGAGGAAGGCGCCGATGTGGTACCTGACCTTGAAGGTGCCGGCTTTGACGTCCTTGTCGACGGTGTCGCCGACGTTCTGCTCGAAGACCGAGCAGACCGGGCAGCGCATGTCCTGGTAGATCTCCAGGGTGTGCTTGGCGTTCTTGTCGCCGATCACGATCTCGGTGCCCTTGTCGCCCGCGGTGTTGGCCGGTTTGACGAGGGTCTTCTTGGCGGCGGCCTCCCACGCGGAGTCCTTGCCGTCGCCGCCGAGCTGCGTCACGGCCACGACGATGCCGGCCGCGACGGCCAGGACGCCGACGGTCGCGCCGCCGACGAGGAGCTGGCGGCGGGTCCGGTCCTTCTTCGCCTGCTGCTCGCGTTCGGCGCGCAGCCGCTCGCGGGCGGACTGCTTGTTCTCCCAGTTGTTGCGCTTGCTCATGATGCTGCTTCTCCGTGTGTGGCTGCGGGGGGTTTCCGGTCAGGCGGGGGCGGCCTGGACCGGGGGGCCGCGGCGGATGACGGAGTGGAGGAGCAGGGGGCGTGCGCCCGGGCGGTGGACGTACGGGACGGGGCGCGCGGGAGCGGGCACCCGCGCGGCGGGGGTGGTGCGGGCCGTGGCCAGGCGCAGCGGGCGGAAGGCGGCGGCGCCGGCGGCGCGTACCAGCCGGCCGAACGCCGCCTCGCCGCGCGCGAGCCAGGCGGCGGCCAGCAGACCGGCCGCGAGGTGCCCGGCGAGCAGCAGCCAGGGGGCGGTGCCGGGGCCGGCGACCCGGGCCAGCGGGCCGCCCACCCCGCCCCCGCCGCAGATCAGGCTGAGGGCGCCGGGCAGGGGGCGGTCGGCGGGGTCGTAGCAGGTGTGCTGGCCTGTGGTGAAGGCGGTGGAGGCGGCCAGCTCCAGGGGGACGAGGAGGGCGGCGGTGCGCACGTATCCCTTTTCGCGGCCGTACGCCCTGCCCCGGCCGTACGCCCTTTCGCGGCCGTACCTCCGCTCGCGCCCGTACCCCCTTCCCCGGCCGTCCCCCCGCCCGCGCCCGTACAGCGCCCAGGCCGCGGCGTAGACGCCCGCCGCGACCGCGACCACGACGGTCACGGGGAGCCGCCGGCCGGACAGCAGGACGTGGGAGGACGTGGACAGCAGCACGCACAGCGCCGTGAACAGGGCCGCTCGCAGGGCCCGTGCCGGTGCCGCCGATATGTCCATATGGCGAGTCTGGCACGTTCTGCGGTAAGCGCTGCCTAAAGGGCGATTCACGCGGGTGGCTCTCGAATGTCCGTTCGGGGTGTCGCTCGGGGCGCGGGTGGCTCCCCGGGCCCGCCGTGGCGTCCGAGGCGGGCCGGTAACCTTCAAGACTGCCGAGTCCCCCGTTCCCTGTGTTCCTCACCCGCCCCCATCCGTTCCGCCGGAGGTCCTCCACCGTGAGCAAGCCGCCCTTCACGCACCTGCACGTCCACACCCAGTACTCGCTGCTGGACGGCGCCGCGCGGCTGAAGGACATGTTCGCCGCCTGCAAGGACATGGGCATGACGCACATCGCCATGTCCGACCACGGCAACCTGCACGGCGCCTACGACTTCTTCCACCAGGCGAAGAAGGCCGAGATCACGCCGATCATCGGCATCGAGGCGTACGTCGCGCCCGAGTCCCGGCGGAACAAGCGGCGCATCCAGTGGGGCCAGCCGCACCAGAAGCGCGACGACGTGTCCGGTTCGGGTGGTTACACGCACAAGACGATCTGGGCGGCGGACGTCACCGGCCTGCACAACCTCTTCCGGCTGTCCTCCGACGCGTACGCCGAGGGCTGGCTGACCAAGTGGCCGCGGATGGACAAGGAGACCATCTCCCAGTGGTCCGAGGGCCTGATCGCCTCCACCGGCTGCCCCTCGGGCGAGGTGCAGACCCGGCTCCGCCTCGGCCAGTTCGACGAGGCCATCAAGGCCGCGTCGGACTACAAGGACATCTTCGGCGAGGGCCGGTACTTCCTGGAGCTGATGGACCACGGCATCGAGATCGAGCGCCGGGTCCGCGACGGCCTGCTGGAGATCGGCAAGAAGCTCGGTATCCCCCCGCTGGTCACCAACGACTCCCACTACACGTACGCGCACGAGGCCGCGGCCCACGACGCCCTGCTCTGCATTCAGACCGGCAAGAACCTCTCCGACCCGGACCGCTTCCGGTTCGACGGCTCGGGCTACTACCTGAAGTCCACGGAGGAGATGTACGCCATCGACTCCTCGGACGCCTGGCAGGAGGGCTGCGCCAACACCCGCCTGGTCGCGGAGCAGATCAACACCGAGGGCATGTTCAAGGCCAAGAACCTCATGCCCAAGTTCGACATCCCCGAGGGCTACACCGAGGTCACCTGGTTCCGCGAGGAGACCATGCGGGGCATGCACCGCCGCTTCCCGGGCGGCATCCCCGAGGACCGCATGAAGCAGGTCGAGTACGAGATGGACACGATCATCTCGATGGGCTTCCCGGGCTACTTCCTCGTGGTCGCCGACTTCATCATGTGGGCCAAGAAGCAGGGCATCGCCGTCGGCCCCGGCCGTGGCTCCGCGGCCGGCTCGATCGTCGCGTACGCCCTGGGCATCACCGACCTCGACCCCATCCCGCACGGCCTGATCTTCGAGCGGTTCCTCAACCCCGAGCGCATCTCGATGCCCGATGTCGACATCGACTTCGACGAGCGTCGGCGCTCCGAGGTGATCCGGTACGTCACCGAGAAGTACGGCGCCGACAAGGTCGCCATGATCGGCACCTACGGCACCATCAAGGCCAAGAACGCGATCAAGGACTCGGCCCGCGTCCTCGGCTACCCGTACGCCATGGGCGACCGCATCACCAAGGCCATGCCCGCCGACGTGCTCGGCAAGGGCATCCCGCTCTCCGGCATCACCGACCCCAACCACCCCCGCTACAGCGAGGCGGGCGAGGTCCGGGCGATGTACGAGAACGAGCCGGACGTCAAGAAGGTCATCGACACCGCGATGGGCGTCGAGGGCCTGGTCCGCCAGATGGGTGTGCACGCGGCCGGCGTGATCATGTCCAGCGAGACGATCACCGACCACGTCCCGGTCTGGGTCAGGCACTCCGACGGCGTCACCATCACCCAGTGGGACTACCCGAGCTGTGAGTCGCTCGGCCTGCTGAAGATGGACTTCCTGGGCCTGCGCAACCTGACGATCATGGACGACGCCGTCAAGATGGTGAAGGCCAACAAGGGGATCGACATCGATCTCCTGAGCCTCCCGCTCGACGACCCCACGACCTTCGAGCTGCTCCAGCGCGGTGACACCCTCGGCGTCTTCCAGTTCGACGGCGGGCCCATGCGGTCCCTGCTGCGGCTGATGAAGCCCGACAACTTCGAAGACATCTCCGCCGTGTCCGCCCTGTACCGGCCGGGCCCGATGGGCATGAACTCGCACACCAACTACGCGCTCCGGAAGAACGGCCAGCAGGAGATCACCCCGATCCACCCGGAGCTGGAGGAGCCGCTCCAGGAGGTGCTGGCGGTCACCTACGGCCTGATCGTCTACCAGGAGCAGGTGCAGAAGGCCGCCCAGATCATCGCCGGGTACTCGCTCGGCGAGGCCGACATCCTCCGCCGCGTCATGGGCAAGAAGAAGCCCGAGGAACTGGCGAAGAACTTCGTCCTCTTCCAGAAGGGCGCGCGGGAGAAGGGCTACTCCGACGAGGCCATCCAGGCGCTCTGGGACGTGCTGGTCCCGTTCGCCGGCTACGCGTTCAACAAGGCGCACTCCGCCGCGTACGGCCTGGTGTCCTACTGGACCGCCTACCTCAAGGCCAACCACCCGGCCGAGTACATGGCGGCGCTGCTCACCTCCGTCAAGGACGACAAGGACAAGTCCGCGACGTACCTCAACGAGTGCCGCCGCATGGGCATCAAGGTGCTCCCGCCGAACGTCAACGAGTCCGAGGCCAACTTCGCCGCCCAGGGTGACGACGTGATCCTCTTCGGCCTCACCGCCGTCCGGAACGTCGGTGCCAACGTCGTCGACTCGATCATCCGCTGCCGCAAGTCCAAGGGGAAGTACACCTCGTTCCCCGACTTCCTGGACAAGGTCGAGGCGGTCGTCTGCAACAAGCGCACCGTCGAATCGCTGATCAAGGCCGGTGCGTTCGACGAGATGGGGCACACCCGCAAGGGCCTCACCGCGCACTACGAGCCGATGATCGACAACGTGGTGCAGGTCAAGCGCAAGGAGGCCGAGGGGCAGTTCGACCTCTTCGGCGGCATGGGCGAGGAGGAGAGCGGCGAGCCCGGCTTCGGGCTGGACGTGGAGTTCTCCGACGTCGAGTGGGAGAAGTCGTACCTCCTCGCGCAGGAGCGCGAGATGCTCGGCCTCTACGTCTCCGACCACCCGCTCTTCGGCATCGAGCACGTCCTCAACGACAAGGCCGACGCCGGGATCAGCCAGCTCACCGGCGGCGACTACTCCGACGGCGCGATCGTCACCATCGGCGGCATCATCTCCGGCCTCCAGCGGAAGATGACCAAGCAGGGCAACGCCTGGGCCATCGCCACCGTCGAGGACCTGGCCGGTTCCATCGACTGCATGTTCTTCCCCGCCACCTACCAGCTGGTCTCCACCCAGCTCGTCGAGGACGCCGTCGTCTTCGTCAAGGGCCGGCTGGACAAGCGGGAGGACATCCCGCGGCTGGTCGCCATGGAGCTGATGGTCCCCGACCTGTCCAACGCGGGGACGAACGCCCCCGTGATCATCTCCATCCCGACGGTGAAGGTCACCCCGCCGCTGGTCGAACGGCTCGGCCAGGTGCTCACCCACCACCGCGGCTCCACCGAGGTGCGCATCAAGCTCCAGGGCGCGCGGAAGACCACCGTGCTGCGGCTGGACCGGCACCGGGTCAATCCCGACCCCGCCCTGTTCGGCGACCTGAAGCAGCTCCTCGGGCCGTCCTGCCTGGCGGGCTGAGGGTCGTACGCGAAGGGCTGAGGGTCGTACACGACGGCTGACGGTCGTACGCGACGGAGGGCGCGCCCGCTTCCCGCGGGCGCGCCCTCACGTGCGTCGGGGCGCCGGTCAGTTGTGGCCGAAACGCTTCTGGCGGCTCTTGTGGGCGACGTCCGCCGGCGTCACCCGCGTCGACTGGGCCTCCATGGACGATTTCTGCGCCTGCTGCTGGCCGCGCTCGGCCTGCGCCGCCTTCTGCTGACTCCGGTCCTGCTTCTTGTTCTTGGCCATGGCCGTTGTTCGCCTCCACTCCGGATGCCCCCCGGTGTCTCCGCACAACACCCTGGCACGCGCGGACGAAACCCGCATTTCGGTCCATAACCATGTGTGACAGGGGTACTTCTCGGCCGCACCCCGTATCCGCCACGCCGATGATCCAGTTCGGACTGATAACCCCCGTGCGGTCGGGCAGACTCCTGGGAAAGCCGTGTGACAACCGGGGCACTGCCGTGCCGGGGGCGACCGCATCACTCGACATGCCGGACATGCTGGACATACGGAGAGAAGGTGCACCGTGGACCGCTGCGTCGTCCTGGTGGACGCCGGGTACCTGCTGGGCGCCGCCGCCAGCCTGCTGGCCGGGGAGCCCGCCCGGTCCCGCATCACCGTCGACCACACCACCCTCATCCAGGGCCTGCGCGAACGCGCCGAGGACGACACCCAACGCCCCCTGCTGCGGATCTACTGGTTCGACGGCGCACCCGACCGGGTGCCCCAGCCCGAGCACCGGCGGCTGCGCGTGATGCCCCGGGTCACTGTCCGGCTCGGCGCCCTCACCCGCACCGACGGCCGCTGGGCCCAGAAGGGCGTCGACGCGGCCATGCACGCCGAACTCACCGAACTCGCCCGCAACCGGGCCTGCTCCGACATCGTCCTGGTCACCGGCGACGGCGATCTGCTGCCCGGCCTGATGTCCGCCAAGGAACACGGCGTCGCCGTCCACCTCTGGGCCGTCCAGGCCGCCGACGGCGACTACAACCAGTCCGAGGACCTCGTCGCCGAGGCCGACGAGCGCCGCGTCCTCGACCGTACGTGGATCACCCGCGCCGTCCGCGCCCGCGAGCTCACCGGGCCCTGCGCGCCCGCGCCCACCGCCGAGCCGGAGATCGCGGCGATCCTCTCCGCGCCGCTGCCCGAGAGCGGTTCGGCGGGGGAGCGGGTGGGGGCCCCGGCCACGGCCGCCGAGGGGCGGGAGCCCGTACGGAACGGGGTGCGGCCCGCGCCCGTGCCCGCCGCCGCAGCCGCCGGCGAGCGGGGGGAGGCCGCCGGCACCCGGACCGTGCCCACGCCCAAGGACCTCGCCGTCCTCGGCAAGGGGCCCGCCGCCGGGGCGGCCGTGTCGGCGCCGCCCGCCCTCGGGCACCCCAACGCGACCCTGCGCTGGTCCTCCGACCGGGGGCTGGTCGACCGGGGGTCCGGCGGCGGCTCCGGGGAGCCTCCCGAGATCGCCGCGCTGCCGACGCTCGCCCAGCTCACCAGTGCGGAGCAGCGGTGGGCCGACCGGGAGGAGGACATCACCACGGTGGGGGGCGACCCCTTCGAGGTCGGTCAGGTGTTCGCCCGGCGGTGGACCGAGCGGATCACCGACTCCGTGCACCTCCAGCATCTGTCGACGGAGTACCCGCGGATTCCGCATCGGATCGATGGGGAGTTGCTGCGGTACGCGGCGCGGTTCGGGCTGCTGGCGCACAAGGACGATCAGATCGATGAGCGGGATCGGTATGCGATTCGCGCCGGGTTCTGGCGCGAGATCGATGCGCGGACGGCGGCGGAGCATGCGCCTGCGGGTGATTAGGGGGTGCCCCGGTCCCGCCCTTTCGCCGTTTCTTGCAGGGGCTCCGCCCCCGCACCCCCGAAGCGCCCTGCGGGCGCTGTCCTCAAACGCCGGACGGGCTATATCAGCCCGTCCGGCGTTTGAGGACGAGCGGCGAAGCCGCGAAAGGGGGGTCTGGGGGCGCAGCCCCCAGGAAACGGTGAAAGGGCGGGACCGGGGCAACACCCCCTGCACCCCCGTCGCAGCCGTCGCCCGCCGTACGCGTACCCTCATAGCTCGTGAGGATGGGCGTGAAGCAGGCGGCAGGGCACGCCGGAGAGCCGGTGGTGTGCTCCGTGCGCGGTCTGGTGAAGACGTACGCCGCCGCTCGCGGTCGTCGCGGAAGGCCGGCCGAACAGGAGGTCCGCGCCAGCGACGGCATCGACCTCGACGTCCACCGCGGCGAGATCTTCGGGCTGCTCGGGCCCAACGGCGCCGGCAAGACCACCCTCGTCCGTCAGCTCACCGGCCTCCTCCGCCCCGACCGGGGCAGCGTCGAGATGCTGGGGCACGACCTCGTGCGGTATCCGGACCGCGCGGCGCGGCTCGTCGGCTACCTCGGGCAGCAGTCGAGCGCGCTCGACGAGCTGACGGTGGCGCTGGCCGCCGAGACGACCGGGCGGCTGCGCGGGCTGGGGCTGAGGGCGGCGCGGGCCGAGCGGGACGCGGTGCTCGACGAGCTCGGGCTGGGGCCGCTCGCCGCGCGGCCGCTGAAGAAGCTCTCCGGCGGCCAGCGCCGCCTCGCCTGCTTCGCCGCCACCCTGGTCGGCGACCGCCCGCTGCTGGTCCTGGACGAGCCGACCACGGGCATGGACCCGGTCGCCCGGCGCGCCGTCTGGGCCGCCGTCGACCGGCGGCGCGCCGAGCGCGGCGCGACCGTCCTGCTCGTCACCCACAACGTCATCGAGGCCGAGACCGTCCTGGACCGGGTCGCCGTGCTGGAGCGCGGGCGGATCATCGCCTGCGACACCCCGGCCGGGCTCAAGGAACTCGTCGCGGACGAGGTGCGGCTCGACCTCGTCTGGCGCGACGTGCCGCCGCTCGACGTCCCCGAGGTCGCGGCGCTCCGCGACATCGCCACCGAGACCGGCCGCCGCTGGTCGCTGCGGCTCGGCCACGCCGAGGCGCGGGCGGCCGTCGCCGCCGTCACCGGCGGCCCCGCGTTCGCCGCGCTCGACGATTTCACGCTCGCCACGCCCAGCCTGGAGGATGTGTACCTCGCGCTGGGCGGCCGTGCGGAAGGTCTGGTGAAGGGGTGACGAGGGCCCGCAGAACGTCCGCCGCCGTGCGGCCCGTACCGCCCGTACCGAACAGGAGTCGTTCCGCGTGAGTGCTGTGTCCGCAGAAGCGGTGTCCGGGAAGGTACGGGAGCGGGGTGCGGTCCGGCCCCGGCCCGTGGGCGGGGAGCCCGCGCCGCTGGCGCCGCGCGCGCGGCTGCTGCCCGCGCTGTCGGCCGTCTACCGGGCGCAGCTCTCCCGCGCCCGGGTGGCGCGGATCCCGCTGCTGTTCGTGGCGACGTTCCAGTCCGTCGGCATCATGATCCTGATGCGCGGGGTCGTGGACGGCGGCGACGAGGCGCGGGCCGTCGTGGCCGGCTCCAGCGTGCTGGTGGTCGCGTTCGTCGCGCTGAACCTGCTGGCCCAGTACTTCGGGCAGTTGCGCGCCAGCGGCGGGCTCGACCACTACGCGACGCTGCCGGTGCCGCCCGCCGCGGTCGTGCTGGGGGCGGCGGGCGCCTACGCCTCGTTCACCGTGCCCGGGACGGCCGTCACCGCCGTCGTCGGGAGCGTGCTGTTCAAGCTGCCGCTGGCCCATCTGTGGGTGCTGGCGGGCGTCATCCCGCTGTCCGGGGCCGCGCTGGCCGGGCTGGGCGCCGCCCTCGGGCTGCTCGCGCCCCGGCAGGAACTCGCGACGCTCCTGGGGCAGCTCGGGATGTCGGCGGCGCTGCTGCTCGGCGTGCTGCCCGCCTCGCACATGCCCGCGCCGATCGCCCTCGCCCGCGACCTGCTGCCGTCCACCTACGGCGTGGAGGCGTTCGCCCGCAGTTTCGACGCGCACCCCGACTGGCTGCGGGTCGCCGCCGACCTCGGCGTCTGCGCGGCCGTCGGCGTGGTCTCGCTGGCCGTCGCCACCTGGGCGTACCGCCGGGCGGCCGTACGGTGACGGGCCGCGACCGGAGGACGCGCCGCGCTGCCCGTCCTGCCGCCGACGGCGCCGCCTCGACCTGGCACGATGTCGGGGTGACCGCACCACTGACCCCCGACGACCAGCCGACGCCCCGCACCTCCTACGAGAGCCGCGGCGGCCGGGCCGCCCTCCTCGACGCGGTGCGCGCCGAACTGCCCGCCGCGGGCGTCGTGGCCGCGGCCGTGACCCTCTCCGGGGCGCTGTTCGGGCTGCTGTGGGTGTGGCTGGCGCCGCACGTGCCGCTGATCTCCGACGGCCACGCGGTGTTCCTGAAGAACTCGGAGGGCGAGCAGGCGATCGGCGCCGACGGCACGTTCGCCCTGCTGGGCCTGGGGTTCGGTGCGGTGGCCGGGGGCCTGGTGTTCCTCTTCCGGCGGACCGGCGGGATCGGCCTCGTCGCCGCCCTGGCGGTGGGCTCCCTGCTGGCGTCGGTGCTCGCCTGGCGGCTGGGGGTCTATATGGGGCCGGCCTCGGATGTGGCGGCCCACGCGCGGTCCGTCGGCAAGGGGATCGTCTTCGACGCGCCGTTGCGGTTGGGGGCGAAGGGGATGCTGCTGGCGTTTCCGATCGCGGCGATGGCCGTCCACCTGCTGCTTACCGCGGCGTTCGGGCCGCGGGATCCGGAGCCGGGCCCGCCGTGGGAGGCGGGTGCCCGGTCCGGGGGGTCCTCTCGCTGAGCTTCAGGCCGGCCGGCGGCCGTGGTTCGCTCGGTTCTTCTTGAGACGCCACTTGCGCTTGCGGGTGCGCTTGGACATGCGGGCCCTTTCGGGAGCGGGTCGGTGACGCGTCGCGCTTCTGTCGTAGCGCGGTGGGGCGTCGGCGTCTAGGGGGAGTTGCCCCGGTCCCGCCCTTTCACCGTTTCTTGCGGGGGCGAGCCCCCGCACCCCCGAAACCGCGCTCCGCGCGGTTGTCCTCAAACGCCGGACGGGCTGAACTCAGCCCGTTGGGGGTGCCCCCTCTGGGGGAGTTTGAGGACGAGCGGCGGAGCCGCGATAAGGGGGTCTGGGGGCGTAGCTCCCAGGAAACGGTGAAAGGGCGGGACCGGGGCACCCCCCACCCACCCTCACCCCCGCGCGATCTCCGCCACCTTCGCCCCGGTCAACTCCACCAACACCCCCGGCTCCAGCTCCACCTCCAGCCCCCGCCGGCCCGCCGACACATGAATCGTGGGATGCGCGAGAGCGGACGCGTCGACCGCCGTAGGCAGCCGCTTCCGTTGGCCCAGCGGTGAGATGCCGCCGCGGACGTACCCCGTGGCGCGTTCCGCCGCCGCCGGGTCGGCCATCGCGGCGCGCTTGCCGCCGAGCGCCGCGGCGAGGGCCTTGAGGTCGAGGGAACCGCTGACGGGGACGACGGCGACCGTCAAAGCGCCGTCCACCTCCGCGACCAGGGTCTTGAAGACGCGGGCGGGGTCCACGCCCAGGGCGTCGGCGGCCTCCTCGCCGTAGGACGCCGACGCGGGGTCGTGGGTGTAGGCGTGCAGGGAGAACCGGGCGCCGGCCTTTTCCAGGGCGACTATGGCGGGGGTGCCACCCGACTTGCCCGCGGCCTTCCCCGCGGCCTTCTTCGCCACAGCCCGTCGCCTCCGCTCGGTTGGGGGTCAGTTGGGACTCGTCGGCCGCCGGGTGAAGTCCACCGCGGGCAGCGAGGGGAGCTTACCGATCAAGGCCGTCTCGGTGCGCAGCAGCCGCAGTTCGTCCGCCAGCCGGGACGCGGTGTCGGGGGCCTGGAGGAGCCGTTGCTTGGCGGGGACGTCGAGCATGGCGGCCGAGGCGACCAGGTACGAGAGCACGGACGGCTCCTCGGGGATGTCCTGCCGGCCGGCCAGGGTCCGTTCGCTGGCCCCCGCCAGCCGCTTCTGGTAGGCGCGGAAGGCCCGCAGCACCCCGGAGGCCAGCGCTCCGGCCCCCTCGCCGGGACGTTCCTCCAGCTCCTCCGTCTCCCCGGTGAGGAACGGGCCGGAGGCGTCGACCGACAGCAGCCGGAACCGGGTCGTCCCGGTGGCCAGCACCTCGTACGTGCCGTCCGGGCGCTCTCGCAACGTCGCGGCGTCCGCCACGCAGCCGACGGTGTGGAACGCGGCCAGCGGGTCCGGGCCGAAGCCCGTCGCCGGGCCCGGTTCCGGACGGGTCCCGTCCGGCAGGCCGGGGGCGCTGTGCGCCACCTCGAAGCCGTCGCGGATGGCCACGACGCCGAACCGGCGCGGGGCGTCGTCGGGCAGTTCCGCGAGGTGGCGCATCATCGCGCGGTACCGCTGCTCGAAGACGTTCAGAGGCAGGACGAGGCCCGGGAACAGCACCGAGTTGAGGGGGAAGATCGGGAGGCGCGCGGTGGTCACAGCCGGTAAGCCTAGGCCCTGCGGGGGTGGCGGCGCTTCTCCCGGCTTCCCGCCGCCCGGCCCCCGGCCTCCGTCACTGCCGCCGCAGCAGCCGCGACGCACCCGCCGCGACCGTCGTCGCCAGCACCCAGCCGATCAGCACCAGCGCCGTGGCCAGCCACTGCCCGGCCCCCTCGGTCTTCCACGCCTGGCCCTGGCCGAGGTCGACGACGGGCAGCAGCAGGTCGAGGGTGTAGAGCGCGGCGTTCCAGGTGGGCGACTCCTCGGGCTTGACCGGCGGCAGCGGATGCCGGGCGAACCACAGGGTGCCCAGGGCCCACAGCACGGCCATCCAGAGCGCCGCCCGCCCGGGGCGGTAGCCGTAGGCCACCGTCCAGTCCTGGAGGTACCCCCACGCCTTCCCGGCGAGCGGCAGCGTCTCGCGGCGCCGCCGCTGCTTGGCGAGCAGCACCGCCCGGGCGTCGGTGTCCTCGCCACTGTCCCGCAGCGAGGCGGCCAGGCACTCGTAGGGCTCGGGCGCGTACTCCGGCGTCGCGGCGGACACCCACTCCAGCCGCCGGGGCAGCGGGAACGAGCCGTGCGGTATCAGCGTCTCGTACGAGAACCCGGCCATCACCAGCCCGCCCGGCCCCGGCCAGCTCTCCCACCGGTCGACGAGGTTGACGACCCGGGCGCCCGACAGCACCACCCGCCCGTGTTCGGGGCGCTGCCCGAGGAAGCGCAGCTCCGGCGTCTGGATGCGGCGCAGCGAGACCTCCTGGCCGTCGGAGAGCGCCAGCCGCGCCCCGCTGAGGTCGAGCGCGTCCCCGAACCGCCCGTCGTCCAGCCGCAGCCCGCCCTCGCAGCTGAAGTTCCGCAGCCGCGTCCCGTACACGGGACCGGTCGGGGAGATCCCGTACGGGGGCGTGGCACCGGACACCACCGGGCCGTCCTCGGCGGCGGGGGTGAGGTAGACGGTGCGTTCGACGGTGAGCTGCGGGGCGTTGAGCG
This sequence comes from Streptomyces mobaraensis NBRC 13819 = DSM 40847, assembly GCF_017916255.1. Lineage (NCBI taxonomy): Bacteria > Bacillati > Actinomycetota > Actinomycetes > Kitasatosporales > Streptomycetaceae > Streptomyces > Streptomyces mobaraensis. Next base: position 1,968,712 of record NZ_CP072827.1, on the reverse strand, counting down.
CCCGCCGCCCGAAGGGGTTGCTGAGGGTGGTGCCGCGCAGGCTGAGCGAGGCGCCTATCTTCGCGCCGCGCAGGCTCAGCTCCCCGTACGCCCGGGCCAGCTCCGCCTGGAGGTCCTGGCCGACGGTGAGGCCGTCGGCGGCGATGCACACCCCGCGCCGGTCGCGGCGGACCACGGCCTGGTTGAGCAGCAGGTCGGTGCCGACCCGGGCGTCGCTGAGCCGGATCCCGCGCCGGACGACGCAGCGCGGCAGGTGCAGGTCGCCCTCGGTGTGCAGCCGGGCGGCCTCCAGCCGGGGCAGGGTGCAGCCGACCAGCCGCAGGGTGGTGAACCGGCACTCGGGCAGCAGCACCTGCTGCTCGAAGCGGCAGTTCTGCAACTCCACGTAGGGGACGACCGTGCCGCCGGACAGGTCCAGCAGCCCGGTGATCTGCACACCGTTGAGCTTGAGGGCCGGCACCCGGCCGGGTAACGCGGGCGGGCCGTCGAGCAGCAGCAGCGCGATCACCTGGGCCCGCACGCTGCGTTCGGGGCCCCAGGTGTACGGGCCCTCGGGGTCGTTCCGCTCCGGGTGCGGGGTGCGCAGGTCATGGGTGGTGCCGGAGCGGAACGCCCGCCACATGCCCAGTTCGGCGGGGGTGAGCTCCAGGCCAAGGGGCGGATCTCCGTCGGGTGACGCGGTCACGGTCCCCTCCCTTCTCACGCTCGGGCGGCGCCCGGCGCCTGTCACCCCCGTGGCGTCGGCCCCGCGTACTGGCTCGATTCCCGGTGGGTGACCCCTTGAACACGCAGCGTGCGACGACTTTGACGGGCGTCCGTCAAGCACCCCGGCCGGGCCCGGGCGGCGGGTGCCGTGGAGTGAAGATCCATTCCCGGCCGGCGTATCACTGGGTGGTACGGAGAGCCGTGCGGCGGGACGGGTCTGAGACAATTGGCCATGTGATCTCCCGAATCGATCTGCGCGGCGGAGCCGTCACCGACGGCGTCATCGACCGCGACCTGCTGCCCCGAGCCGAACTCGACGTCGAGGCCGCCCTGGAGAAGGTGCGGCCCATCTGCGAGGACGTGCATCATCGCGGGACGGCGGCACTGATCGACTACGCGGAGAAGTTCGACGGCGTCACCATCGACCGGGTGCGCGTCGCGCCCGAGGCGATCGAGCGCGCCCTGGCGGAGCTGGACCCGGCGGTCCGCGCCGCCCTGGAGGAGTCCATCCGCCGCGCCCGCCTCGTCCACCGCGAGCAGCGCCGCACCGACAAGACCGTCACCGTCGTCCCCGGCGGCACGGTCACCGAGCGCTGGGTGCCCGTCGAGCGCGTCGGCCTGTACGTGCCGGGCGGCAACGCCGTCTACCCCTCGTCCGTCGTGATGAACGTCGTGCCCGCGCAGGAGGCCGGCGTCTCCTCGCTCGCCGTCTCCTCGCCGCCGCAGGCCGCGTTCGACGGCCTGCCGCACCCGACCATCCTCGCCGCCTGCGCCCTGCTCGGCGTGGACGAGGTGTACGCGGCCGGCGGCGCGCAGGCGATCGCCATGTTCGCCTACGGCACCGACGAGTGCCGGCCCGCCCAGCTCGTCACCGGCCCCGGCAACATCTGGGTCGCCGCCGCCAAGCGGCTGCTCAAGGGCCGGATCGGCATCGACGCCGAGGCCGGCCCGACCGAGATCGCGATCCTGGCCGACGACACCGCCGACGCGGCGCACGTCGCCGCCGACCTGATCAGCCAGGCCGAGCACGACACGCTGGCCGCCGCCGTCCTCGTCACGCCCTCCGAGGCGCTCGCCGAGGCCGTCGAGGCCGAGCTGAAGACCCAGGTCGCGGCGACCAAGCACGCGGAGCGGATCACCGAGGCGCTGGCCGGCCGGCAGTCCGGCATCGTCCTCGTCGACGACATCGAGGCGGGCCTCAAGGTCGTCGACGCCTACGCCGCCGAGCACCTGGAGATCCAGACCGCCGACGCCTCCGCCGTCGCCGCCCGGGTCCGCAACGCCGGCGCGGTCTTCGTCGGCCCGTACGCGCCCGTCTCGCTCGGCGACTACTGCGCCGGCTCCAACCACGTCCTGCCCACCGGCGGCTGCGCCTGCCACTCCTCCGGCCTGTCCGTGCAGTCCTTCCTGCGCGGCATCCACGTCGTCGACTACAGCCGCGACGCGCTCGCCGACGTCACCCACCACGTGGTGACGCTGGCGGAGGCGGAGGACCTGCCGGCGCACGGCGCGGCGCTCAAGGCGAGGTTCGACTGGAAGGTTCCCGGTAAGAGCGCGTGACCGGCATCGACGAACTCCCCATCCGGGACGAACTGCGCGGCAAGTCCCCGTACGGCGCGCCGCAGCTCGACGTCCCCGTCCGGCTGAACACCAACGAGAACCCCTACCCGCTGCCCGAGGCCCTGGTCGCCCGGATCGCCGAGCGCGTCGCCGAGGCCGCCCGGGACCTCAACCGCTACCCCGACCGGGACGCGGTCGAGCTGCGCACCGCCCTGGCCGCGTACCTCAGCCGCACCGGCGGGCACGAGGTCGCGTGCGCCAACGTGTGGGCGGCCAACGGCTCCAACGAGGTGCTCCAGCAGCTGCTGCAGACCTTCGGCGGGCCCGGCCGCACGGCGATGGGCTTCGAGCCCTCGTACTCGATGCACGCGCTGATCTCCCGGGGCACCGGCACCGGCTGGCTCGCCGGGCCGCGCCGGGACGACTTCACCATCGACGTGGACGCGGCGGTCGAGGCCATCGCCGAGCACCGCCCCGACGTGGTCTTCGTCTGCTCGCCCAACAACCCCACCGGCACCGCCGTCGACGCGGAGACCGTGCTGCGGCTGTACGACGCCGCGCAGGCGGCCAAGCCGTCGATGGTCGTCGTCGACGAGGCGTACGGCGAGTTCAGCCACCACCCGTCGCTGCTGCCGCTGCTCGCGGGCCGGCCGCACCTGGTCGTCTCGCGGACGATGTCCAAGGCGTTCGGCGCGGCCGGGCTGCGGCTGGGCTACCTCGCCGCCGACCCGGCGGTGGTGGACGCCGTGCAGCTCGTCCGGCTGCCGTACCACCTCTCGTCCGTCACCCAGGCGACCGCCCTCGCGGCGCTGGAGCACACCGACACCCTGCTCGGCTACGTCGAGCGGCTGAAGTCCGAACGCGACCGCCTGGTCACCGAGCTGCGGGCGATGGGCTGCGAGGTCACCGCGTCCGACGCGAACTTCGTCCAGTTCGGGGTGTTCGAGGACGCCCACGCCGCCTGGCAGGCCATTCTCGACCGGGGCGTCCTGGTCCGGGACAACGGCGTGCCCGGCCGGCTGCGGGTCACCGCGGGCACCCCCGAGGAGAACGACGCGTTCCTGGACGCGGTGCGCGCCGTCATGAAGGAGAACCGATGAACCACCGCGTGGGTCGCGTCGAGCGGACCACCAAGGAGACGTCCGTCCTGGTCGAGATAGACCTCGACGGGACCGGGCAGGTCGACGTGTCGACGGGCGTCGGCTTCTACGACCACATGCTCGACCAGCTCGGCCGGCACGGGCTGTTCGACCTCACCGTCAAGACCGACGGCGACCTGCACATCGACACCCACCACACCATCGAGGACACCGCCCTCGCGCTGGGCGCCGCCTTCCGGCAGGCGCTCGGCGACAAGGTGGGCATCTACCGGTTCGGCAACTGCACGGTCCCGCTGGACGAGTCGCTGGCCCAGGTGACCGTCGACCTCTCCGGCCGCCCGTACCTGGTGCACACCGAGCCCGAGAACATCGCGCCGATGATCGGCACCTACGACACGACGATGACCCGGCACATACTGGAGTCCTTCGTCGCCCAGGCGCAGATCGCGCTGCACGTCCACGTGCCGTACGGGCGCAACGCGCACCACATCGTGGAGTGCCAGTTCAAGGCGCTGGCGCGGGCGCTGCGGTACGCGTGCGAGCGCGACCCGCGCGCGGCCGGGATCCTCCCGTCCACCAAGGGGGCGCTGTGAACGGCATGTCCACCGCCCTGATCCTGGTCGGGCTCTTCCTGGTCGGCGGGATCATCTCCTTCGCCAAGCAGGGGATGCCCAAGGGCGTCATCGTGCTGCTCGGCATCGGTGCCGCGATGGCGCTGACCGCCGGTGTGATGCGGATCGAAAGCCTGTGGTCATGAGCGCCAAGAAAGTCGTCGTCTTCGACTACGGGTTCGGCAACGTCCGGTCGGCCGAGCGGGCCCTCGCGCACGTCGGCGCCGACGTCGAGATCACCCGGGACTTCGACCGGGCCATGAACGCCGACGGCCTCCTCGTCCCCGGCGTCGGCGCGTTCGCCGCCTGCATGAGCGGGCTGCGCGCGGCGCGCGGCGACTGGATCGTCGACCGGCGGCTGTCCGGCGGCCGGCCCGTGATGGGCATCTGCGTCGGCATGCAGGTCCTCTTCGCCCGGGGCGTCGAGCACGGCGTCGAGACCGACGGCCTGGACGAGTGGCCCGGCACGGTCGAGCCGCTCAAGGCCCCGGTCGTGCCGCACATGGGGTGGAACACCGTCACCCCCGCCGAGGGCTCCGCCCTCTTCGCCGGCCTCGACGCGGACACCCGCTACTACTTCGTGCACTCCTACGCCGTCCGCGACTGGAGCCTCGAAGTCACCAACGAGGCCATCAAGCCGCCCCTGGTGACCTGGGCCGAGCACGGCGAGCCGTTCGTCGCGGCCGTCGAGAACGGGCCCCTGTGGGCCACCCAGTTCCACCCCGAGAAGTCCGGCGACGCCGGATCCCAGCTCCTCACCAACTGGATCGGAACCCTGTGACCACGCTCGAACTCCTCCCCGCCGTCGACGTCCGCGACGGCCAGGCCGTGCGCCTCGTCCATGGCGAGTCGGGCTCCGAGACCTCGTACGGCGACCCGCTGGCCGCCGCGCGGGCCTGGCAGCAGGCCGGTGCCGAGTGGCTCCACCTCGTCGACCTGGACGCGGCGTTCGGCACCGGTGACAACCGGGCACAGATCGCCGAGGTCGTCCGGGCCATGGACATCAAGGTCGAGCTCTCCGGCGGCATCCGCGACGACGCCTCGCTGGCCGCCGCCCTCGCCACCGGCTGCACCCGCGTCAACCTGGGCACCGCCGCGCTGGAGACCCCCGAGTGGGTGGCCCGCGTCATCGCCGAGCACGGCGACAAGATCGCCGTCGGCCTCGACGTGCGCGGCACCACGCTGCGCGGACGCGGCTGGACGCGCGACGGCGGCGACCTCTACGAGACGCTGGCCCGCCTCGACTCCGAGGGCTGCGCCCGCTACGTCGTCACCGACATCGCCAAGGACGGCACCCTCCAGGGCCCCAACCTGGAACTGCTGAAGAACGTCTGCGCCGCCACCGACAAGCCCGTCGTCGCCTCCGGCGGCGTCTCCTCCCTTGACGACCTGCGGGCCATCGCCAGTCTGGTACCGGAGGGTGTCGAAGGCGCGATCGTGGGCAAGGCCCTCTACGCGAAGGCGTTCACCTTGGAAGAGGCCCTGGAGGCAGTGTCCGTATGAGTGAGACCCCGGCCCCGCGACGCGTACAGACAGACAGTCCCTGGGAAGCGACGATCGGCTTCGCGCGCGCCGTGGCGGCCGGGGACCGGGTGCACGTCGCCGGGACCATGCCGCTGGTGGACGGCGTCCTGGTCGGCGAGGGCGACCCGTACGAGCAGGCCCGGGCGGCCTTCTCCAACGCCCTCGCCGCGCTGGAGGAGTTCGGCCTCGGCCCCGAGTCCGTCGTCCGCACCCGGATGTACCTGACCCACGCGCGGGACGTGGACGCGGTCGGCCGCGCCCACAAGGAGCTCTTCGACGGGATCCGGCCCGCCGCGACCATGGTCGTGGTGTCCGGCTTCGTCGACTCGCGCGTCCTGGTCGAAGTAGAAGTAGAAGCATTCAGAGGAGCATCGGCGTGACCCTCGCGGTCCGAGTCATCCCCTGCCTGGACGTGGACAACGGCCGCGTCGTCAAGGGGGTCAACTTCCAGAACCTGCGCGACGCGGGCGACCCCGTCGAGATGGCCCGCGTGTACGGGCGGGAGGGCGCCGACGAGCTCACCTTCCTCGACATCACCGCCTCTTCCGGCAACCGCGAGACCACGTACGACGTGGTCCGGCGGACCGCCGAGCAGGTCTTCATCCCGCTGACCGTGGGCGGCGGCGTGCGGACCGCCGACGACGTCGACAAGCTGCTGCGGGCCGGGGCCGACAAGGTGGGTGTGAACACCGCCGCCATCGAGCGGCCGGACCTCGTACGGGAGATCGCCGAGCGCTTCGGGCGGCAGGTCCTCGTGCTGTCCGTCGACGCGCGGCGGACTCCGTCCGGGTCCTTCGAGGTCACCACCCATGGTGGGCGGCGGGGGACCGGGCTCGACGCGGTCGAGTGGGCGCATCGGGCGGCGGAGCTGGGGGCGGGGGAGATCCTGCTCAACTCGATGGACGCCGACGGGACGAAGGACGGGTACGACACGGAGATGATCGCCGCTGTGCGGCGGCATGTGTCCGTGCCGGTCATCGCCAGTGGGGGCGCGGGCAAGCTTGCCGATTTCGCTCCTGCGGTGGCCGCGGGCGCTGACGCGGTGCTCGCGGCTTCCGTCTTCCACTTCGGTGATCTGCGGATCGGGGAGGTCAAGGGGGCGTTGCGGGATGCGGGGCATCCCGTGCGGTGAGGTTTGCCCCGGTCCCGCCCTTTCGCCGTTTCCTGGGGGCTGCGCCCCCAGACCCCCCTTTCGCGGCTTCGCCGCTCGTCCTCAAGCGCCGGACGGGCTGATATTCAGCCCGTCCGGCGTTTGAGGACAACCGCGCGGAGCGCGGTTTCAGGGGGTGCGGGGGCTTGCCCCCGCAAGAAACGGTGAAAGGGCGGGACTGGGGCACTCTCACAACCCCAGACGCGCCGCCAGCAGCTTCGCCTTGGCGACCTCGTCGCCCTCCAGCTCCACCCGCGCGGCGGACTGCCGTCCGAAGGCGAAGAGGGTCAGCTCACCGGGCTCACCGGTGACCGTCACCACGGGAACGCCCCGGTTCCCCACCGCCGTGCGGCCGTCCGGGCGGCGGAGGACGACGCCGACGGGCGCCTTGCGGCCCAGGACGCGGGCCATCTTCTCCAGGCGGGCCCAGAGCGCGTCGGCGAAGACGGGATCGAGTTCGCGCGGCGTCCAGTCGGGCTGGGCGCGGCGCACGTCCTCGGTGTGGACGTAGAACTCGACCGTGTTCGCCGCCTCGTCGATCTGCTTGAGGGCGAACGGCGAGGTGCGCGGCGGCCCGGTCCGGATGAGCTGGATCAGCTCCTCGTAGGGCTTGGCGGCGAACTCGGCCTGGACCCGTTCCAGGCGGGCGGCCAGTGGTTTGAACAGGGCGCCCGCCGCGGCGTCCGAGCGGCGTTCGCGCACCACGACGTGGGCCGCGAGATCGCGGGCGCTCCACCCCTGGCAGAGCGTCGGGGCGTTCGGACCCGCGGTCTCCAACAGATCCGCGAGAAGCAGGCGTTCGCGCTGTGCGTGGGTCGACATGGCGGCAGCCTACGGTCGGCGCCGCCGCCGTGCCATGGCGCCGCGCCCGCCGGCTACTCGGGCAGGGGGGCGGTCAGCTTGGCGCCGCCCGGCTTGTCGCTGCGGGCGATCCAGCAGGTGACCCGGCGCTCACCGGTCAGCAGGTACGTCCGCTCGTTGGGGTAGAGGGCGAAGTAGTAGTACAGGCGGCCGTCGTTCACGGCGCGCAGCCGCCGCTCGGCGTCCGGCTTGCACAGGCCGCGGGCCTTCTCCTGGATCTCCGACTCGGTCAGCAGGCCGTTGCTCAGCGTCCGGTTGGTGATCGCCTCGCCGTCGTGGCTGCCGTCGCAGGACTTCTTCTCGACGCGGGTGACGGACGGGGTCATCGCCGGGTGGTCGAAGCACTCGCCGGGCTTGACGACGACCATGGGGACCACGATCGACGACGAGCCGGAGGGCGACGGCTCGGCGGAACTCGTCGGGGGCAGGGGTATGTGCGGGAGCGTCGGCAGCGGCGACGGTCTGTACGTCGGGGCCTCGCTCGACGAGGTGCTGGGGGAGGACGAGCCCTTCGCGGACGGTTTGTCGTCGCCACCCGAGTCCTTGGTGGCGAAGATGACGCCGCCCACGATCAGGCCGAGCACCAGCACCGCGCACACCACGATGCCGGCGACCTTCGCTCCGCCGCCCCCCGAGGGCGGCGGATTCATGCCGGGCTGCGCTCCGTAAGGGCCGTATCCGGGCGGCTGGTTCTGGCCGTACGGCTGCGGGCCCTGCCCGTACGGGGACTGGCCGCCGTAGGGCGGCTGCCCGCCGTAGGGCGGCTGCCCGCCGTACGGGGGCTGCCCGCCGGGGCCCTGCTGTCCGTCGCCGTAGGGCGGGGGCTGCTCGGGCGGCGGCCCGAAGCCCGACGGCGGTCCGAAGCCGCCGCCGCCCCCGGGCGGCTGCGGCGGGTTGGAGGGAGGGGGAGGAGGCGGTGATGTCATGACGGAAGCATGCCGTATCCCTCGGACATCCATGCGACCGGTCCAAGAGCGGCACAATGGCTCCATGACCGGCAAGCCCCTTTCCAGTTCCGAGTCCGGCCCCACCGGCTCCTCTCGCTCCTCCCGCCCCGCCGTCCCCGGCAGCACCGCGCTCGATCCCGCCGTCGCCGCGCGCCTCAAGCGCACCGCCGAGGGCCTGGTGCCGGCCGTCGCCCAGCAGTACGACACCGGCGAGGTGCTGATGCTCGGCTGGATGGACGACGAGGCGCTGCACCGCACCCTCACCACCGGCCGGTGCACCTACTGGAGCCGCAGCCGGAGCGAGTACTGGGTCAAGGGCGACACCTCCGGCCACGTCCAGCACGTCAAGTCCGTGGCCCTGGACTGCGACGGCGACACCCTCCTCGTCAAGGTCGACCAGACCGGTCCGGCGTGCCACACCGGGACGCGCACCTGTTTCGACGCCGGAGACCTGCCGCTGGGCCAGTAGGCTCCGCTGCCATGGCTGCCACCTCCATCGCTCCGGGGCCCGCTCAGATCCCCGACGCCGACACCTTCCGCGCGCTGGCCAAGGACCGCCGGGTCATCCCGGTCACCCGGCGCTTCCTGGCCGACGGCGACACCCCCGTCGCCCTCTACCGCAAGCTCGCCGCCGAGCGGCCGGGCACGTTCCTGCTGGAGTCCGCGGAACAGGGCCGGAGCTGGTCGCGCTACTCGTTCATCGGCGTGCGCAGCGCCGCCACCCTCACGGCGCGGGACGGCGAGACCCACTGGCTGGGCACCCCGCCCGTCGGCGTCCCCACCGACGGCGACCCGCTGCGCACCCTGCGGGCGACCGTCGAGGCGCTGCACACCCCGCGCGACCTCATCGAGGGCGCCGGGCTGCCGCCCTTCACCGGCGGCATGGTCGGCTACCTGGGCTACGACGTCGTCCGCCGCCTGGAGAAGATCGGCGACCGGCACGGGGAGGGCGACGGCCTCGGGCTGCCCGAGCTCACCATGCTGCTCACCTCGGACCTCGCCGTCCTCGACCACTGGAACGGCACGGTCCTGCTGATCGCCAACGCGATCAACCACAACGACCTGGAGACGGGCGTCGACGAGGCGTACGCGGACGCCGTCGCCCGCCTCGACGCGATGACCGCCGATCTGCACCGGCCCGTCCCCACGCACCCCACCGTGCTGCCCTCCGCCGAACTGCCGGAGTTCACCGCCCGCTGGGGCGGCGCCGACTACCAGGCGGCCGTCGAGGACATCAAGGAGCGCATCCGGGCGGGCGAGGCGTTCCAGGTGGTGCCCTCGCAGCGGTTCGAGACGCCGTGCGAGGCGTCCGCGCTGGACGTCTACCGGGTGCTGCGGGCGACCAACCCCAGCCCGTACATGTACCTCTTCCAGTTCGACGGCTTCCAGGTCGTCGGCTCCAGCCCCGAGGCGCTGGTGAAGGTCGAGGACGGGCGGGCCATGGTCCACCCCATCGCGGGCACCCGCCCGCGCGGCGCCACCCCGCAGGCCGACGCCGCCCTCGCCGAGGAACTCCTCGCCGACCCCAAGGAGCGCGCCGAGCACCTGATGCTCGTCGACCTCGGCCGCAACGACCTGGGCCGGGTCTGCGAGCCGGGCAGCGTCGAGGTCGTCGACTTCATGTCGATCGAGCGCTACAGCCACGTCATGCACATCGTCTCCACCGTCACCGGCCGTCTCGCGCCCGGCCGGACGGCGTTCGACGTGCTCACCGCCTGCTTCCCGGCCGGCACCCTCTCCGGCGCGCCCAAGCCCCGGGCCATGCAGATCATCGAGGAGCTCGAACCGTCCCGCCGCGGCCTGTACGGCGGCTGCGTCGGCTACCTGGACTTCGCCGGGGACTCCGACACCGCCATCGCCATCCGCACCGCCGTCCTGCGGGACGGCACCGCCTACGTCCAGGCGGGCGCGGGCGTCGTCGCCGACTCCGACCCGGTCGCCGAGGACACCGAGTGCCGCAACAAGGCCGCCGCCGTACTGCGGGCCGTGCACGGCGCCGCCCGGCTCACCCGCCCGGGGGCACCGGCGTGACCCCGGCTGCGCGGCCCGCACCGGCGCAGGGGATAGTGGAAGCGTGAGCGCAGCCGTACCCCACCCCCGCACCCGCACCGAGCCCGCCCCCGGCCGGAGCGCCCGGCGCAGCGTCGGCGCCGCCCTGTTCCTCACGGCGGCCGGCGCCGCGCTCGTGCTGCTCGCCGGCGGCCGGACCTGGGTCGAGGGCACGGCGGCGGGCGTCCGCGACGCGGCCCGCGAGCAGGCCACCGGCCAGGACGTCACCGGCCTGCCCGGTGCCCTCGCCATCGTCGGCCTGGCCGCGCTCGTCGCCGTCTTCGCCGTGCGCCGGGCCGGCCGGACGCTGGTCGCCGCGGTGCTGGCGCTCTGCGGCGCGGGCGTCGTCGTGGGCTCCGTCACCGGCGCCTCCGACACGGGGGCCCTGGAGGAGAAGGCCGCCAGGACCACCGGCCTGTCCAGCGCCGCCGTCGAGCACGTCAGCCACACCCCCTGGCCGTGGGTGGCCCTGGCCGGCGGCGTCCTGCTGCTGCTCGCCGGGCTGCTCGCGCTGCGCTACGGCCGGCACTGGCCCGCCATGGGCGGCCGGTACGAGCGCGACGGCAGCCCGCGCCCCCGTCGGCCGCGCCGCGCGCCGGACCCCGAGCGGCCCGAGGAGATCTGGAAGGCCCTCGACCGGGGGGAGGACCCCACCGGCGACACCGCGCCCCGGTAGCCGCCGCCGGGCGGTCCCGGAGCCCGCTCGCCCACGCCCACCCCACGTCGAGACGGTCACGGGCCGTCAGGGACAATGACCGCGAGGGTCATGCGCCGCCCGCAGGCGCGATTCGGCGACCCCCAGCAACGAGGAGTCAAGTCATGTCGGGTCAGGTACACCACGGACAGACCCCGGCCGCCTGGACCGGTGTCATCATTTCCTTCATCGGCTTCTGCGTCGCCAGCGCGTTCATCGTGATGGCCAAGCCGGTCGGTTTCTGGGCCGGTGTCGGCGTCATCCTGCTCGGCGCGGTCGTCGGCGGCATCATGCGCCTCATGGGCCTCGGCCAGGCCCCCAAGATGGGCTCGCGGCCCAAGGCCGAGGCGCAGCCGCAGAACGGCTGACCGGCGGTCCCCGTACCCGTACCGCCCTCGCGCGAAGGCGCGGCCCGGAACCCGTACCGATCGTCCTGATCATCCGTACGGGCGTCCCGAGCCGCGCCTTCGCGCGTTCCGGCGGACACTGGCGGCGTGAGGGAGCCCGCTTCCGGTCCGGGGCCGCGTCCGGGATCAGGCCCGGGACCAGGCCGGCGGCCCGGCTTCGCCCCCGGCCGGGACGCCGCGCCGCCCGTCCGCCGTCCGTCCCCCCGCCGCCCGTCTCTCCGCCGGCTGGGCGCGCCGCTGGGCGTCGCCGCCGGGCTCGGCGCGGCGGCGGCCCTGGTCGCGGCGGTGGACCCGAACGAGCCCGGCCACTACCCCGTCTGCCCGCTGCTGCGCCACACCGGCCTGCTCTGCCCCGCCTGCGGCGGCCTGCGCGGGCTGCACGCCCTGCTGCACGGCGACCTCGCCGCCGCCCTGCGCGCCAACGCCCTCGCCGTCCCGGGCTACGCCGTCTTCGCCGTCCTCTGGGCGGTCTGGTGCGTCCGCGCGGTGCGCCGCGACGGCGGGATGCCGCTGGCCCTGCGGCCGGCGCACTGGTGGGGGGTCGGCCTGCTGGTGCTGGCGTTCACCGTGGTGCGGAACCTGCCCTGCGGGGACTTCCTCACGCCGTGACACCCGGCGCCCGCGACGCCGCCGTCAACCGGATGCGCGACCCGCGGCCGGCGGCAAGTACCATCACAGTGTGCTGGTGGGACGAGTACGAACCGCATCAGCCCAGATCATCCGAGCCCGGAAGGGGGCCGCTCGCGTGAGTGTGCTCGACGAGATCATCGACGGAGTCCGTGCCGACCTCGCGGAGCGGCAGGCGCGCGTCAGCCTCGACGAGCTCAAGGAGCGGGCCGCGAAGGCCCCGCAGGCCAGGGACGGCGCCGCCGCCCTCCGCGGTGAGAACGTCGCCGTGATCTGCGAGGTCAAGCGCTCCAGCCCGTCCAAGGGCGCGCTGGCCGCCATCGCCGACCCCGCCGGGCTGGCCGCCGACTACGAGGCCGGTGGTGCCTCCGTCATCAGTGTGCTGACCGAGCAGCGCCGCTTCGGCGGCTCGCTCGCCGACCTGGAGGCCGTCCGCGCCAAGGTCGACATCCCGGTCCTGCGCAAGGACTTCATCGTCACCGCCTACCAGCTGTGGGAGGCTCGCGCCTACGGCGCCGACCTCGCGCTGCTGATCGTCGCCGCCCTGGAGCAGGAGGCCCTGGTCTCCCTGATCGAGCGGGCCGAGTCCATCGGGCTCACCCCGCTGGTCGAGGTGCACGACGAGGAGGAGGTCGAGCGGGCGGTGGCCGCCGGCGCCCGCGTCATCGGCGTCAACGCGCGCGACCTGAGGACGCTGGAGGTCGACCGCGGCACCTTCGCCCGGGTCGCCCCCGAGATCCCGGACGGCATCGTCAAGATCGCCGAGTCCGGTGTGCGCGGCCCGCACGACCTCATCGCCTACGCCAACGACGGCGCCGACGCGGTGCTCGTCGGCGAGTCCCTGGTGACCGGCCGCGACCCCAAGGCGGCCGTCGCCGACCTGGTCGCCGCCGGCGCCCACCCGGCCCTGCGGCACGGCAGGAGCTGAGGACGGCATGACCGCGTACGCGCGCCTGGCCCGGGGGTGCCGCCCCCGGGGCTGCCGCGCGCCCGCGCGGCGGGTGCGCGGACGCCGCGTCCGCTACCACATCGGGTGCGAGCCCGGACAGATCAACGGGCGCCGATGGCGCGGGACCGCTCCGTAGCAGTCGGTCCCTTCGGCGAGCGCGGGGTGCCTTCCCCCTGCCCGCCGCCTCATCTGTCACAGGAGTACCTCCGTGTCCTCTGAGTTCTTCGTTCCCGACCCCGCGGGCCAGGTGCCCAGCGCGGCGGGCTACTTCGGCGCCTTCGGCGGCACCTTCATCCCCGAGGCGTTGGTCGCCGCCGTGGACGAGGTCGCCGTCGCCTACGAGAAGGCCAAGTCCGACCCGTCGTTCGCCGCCGAGCTCGACGACCTGATGGTCAATTACACCGGGCGGCCCAGCTCCCTCACCGAGGTGCCGCGGTTCGCCGAACACGCGGGCGGCGCCCGGGTGTTTCTCAAGCGCGAGGACCTCAACCACACCGGTTCCCACAAGATCAACAACGTGCTGGGCCAGGCCCTGCTCACCCAGCGGATGGGCAAGACGCGCGTCATCGCGGAGACCGGCGCCGGCCAGCACGGCGTCGCCACGGCCACCGCCTGCGCCCTCTTCGGCCTCGACTGCACCATCTACATGGGCGAGGTCGACACCGAGCGGCAGGCCCTCAACGTCGCCCGGATGCGGATGCTCGGCGCCGAGGTCATCGCCGTCAAGTCCGGCAGCCGCACCCTGAAGGACGCCATCAACGAGGCGTTCCGCGACTGGGTCGCCAACGTCGACCACACGCACTACCTCTTCGGTACGGTCGCCGGGCCGCACCCCTTCCCCGCCATGGTCCGCGACTTCCACCGGGTCATCGGCGTCGAGGCCCGCCGGCAGATCCTGGAGCGCGCCGGGCGGCTGCCCGACGCGGCCGTCGCCTGCGTCGGCGGCGGCTCCAACGCCATCGGCCTGTTCCACGCGTTCATCCCCGACGCGGGCGTCCGGCTCATCGGCTGCGAGCCGGCCGGGCACGGCGTCGAGACCGGCGAGCACGCGGCCACCCTGACCGCGGGCGAACCGGGCATCCTGCACGGCTCCCGGTCCTACGTCCTCCAGGACGACGAGGGGCAGATCACCGAGCCGTACTCCATCTCGGCCGGCCTGGACTACCCCGGCGTCGGACCGGAGCACGCCTACCTCAAGGACTCCGGCCGCGGCGAGTACCGCGCGGTCACCGACGACGCCGCGATGCGGGCGCTGCGCCTGCTGTCCCGCACCGAGGGCATCATCCCGGCCATCGAGAGCGCCCACGCGCTCGCCGGGGCCCTGGAGGTCGGCCGGGAACTGGGCGAGGACGGCCTGATCGTCGTCAACCTGTCCGGCCGCGGCGACAAGGACATGGACACCGCCGCCCGCTACTTCGGCCTCTACGACACCGACGCCGAGGTGGCCGCCGACCGCACCGACACCGCAGAGATCGAGGGGGACGCCAAGTGAGCGGGAACGTACAGCTGTTGGCCGACACCCTCGCCGCCGCGAAGGCCGAGGACCGCGCCGCGCTCATCGCCTACCTCCCGGCCGGCTTCCCGACCGTGGACGGCGGCATCGCGGCGATCAAGGCCGTCTTCGACGGCGGCGCGGACGTGGTGGAGGTGGGGCTGCCGCACAGCGACCCCGTCCTCGACGGCCCCGTCATCCAGACCGCCGACGACATCGCCCTGAAGGGCGGCGTCCGGATCGCGGACGTCATGCGGACGGTCCGGGAGGCCCACGCGGCCACCGGCAAGCCCGTGCTCGTCATGACGTACTGGAACCCCATCGACCGCTACGGCGTGGAGCGCTTCACCGCCGAGCTGGCCGAGGCGGGCGGCGCCGGCTGCATCCTGCCCGACCTGCCCGTGCAGGAGTCGGACCTGTGGCGCGAGCACGCGGGCAAGCACGGGCTGGCGACGGTCTTCGTCGTCGCGCCGAGCAGCAAGGACGAGCGGCTCGCCACGATCACCGCGGCGGGCAGCGGCTTCGTCTACGCGGCCTCGCTGATGGGCGTCACCGGAACCCGCGCGTCCGTCGGCGCCCAGGCCAAGGAACTGGTCGAGCGCACCCGCGCCACCGGCACCGCGCTGCCCGTCTGCGTCGGGCTCGGCGTCTCCGACGCGGCGCAGGCCGCCGAGGTCGCCGGGTTCGCGGACGGGGTGATCGTCGGCTCGGCGTTCGTCAAGCGGCTGCTGGACGCCCCGGACGAGGCGGCCGGGCTGGCGGCGGTGCGGGAACTGGCCGGGGAGCTGGCGGACGGCGTCCGCAAGCGGGGCTGACCCCGGGCGCGGCCCTGGGCGTGGTCCTGGGGCGTGATCCCGGGACGGACCAGGCCGGGTAATCCGTTCGAAGGAACCTGGGACCGGGGGTGCGCTGGGGCGCACCCCCGGTTCGTTGTACGGGGACGTGAACGAGAAGCACAGCGAGGGAAAGCGCAGCGCCCGCGAGCGGCTGCAGGAACAGCGCGAGAAGGACGCCGCCCGCGCCAAGCGCAAACGGGCGTTGATCGCGGGGCTGGCGGTGGTGGGGGTGCTGGGGACCGGCGCCGGGGTCGCGGCCGTGGTCGCGAACACGGGCGGGGAGAAGAAGGACGAGGCGGCCGGCCCGCCGCTGCCGCCGCAGGGGGCCCTCGGCAAGGACGGCTCCACCATCCCGGTCGGCAAGAAGGCCGCCAAGGCCACCCTCACCGTCTACGAGGACTTCCGCTGCCCGGCCTGCGGCCTGTTCGAGAACGCGTACCGGGAGACCGTGCGTGACCTGGAACAGGAGGGCAAGCTCAAGACCGAGTACCACATCGTCACCCTCATCGACCGGAACCTGGGCGGCACGGGCTCGCTCCGGGCCGCCAACGCGGCGGCGTGCGCGCAGGACGTCGGCAAGTTCGCCGCGTTCCACGACGTCCTCTACAAGAACCAGCCGCCCGAGACGAAGGACGCCTTCGCCGAGACCTCCCGGCTGTACGAGCTGGCCGGGCAGGTGCCCGGGCTGAACACCCCCGGTTTCCAGAAGTGCGTGGACGACGGCACGCACGACAGCTGGGTGAAGCAGGCGCACGAGGCGTTCCGGAAGGGCGCCTACAAGGCGACCCCGACGGTGCTGCTCGACGGGAAGAGCGTCTACGGGGACCCCGCGCATCCGCTGACCCCGGCGAAGCTGCGGGAGATGGTGGTGGCCGCCGCCAAGAAGAAGCACTGAGGCGGTTCGGGGGCTCGCGCTGCGTGCGGGGCACGGGGCCCGTTACGCAGCTGTTGTCCCGGGTGGGTTGCCGGTCGCGCGCCCCGGCAGGGTAGCGTCGGTGGTGCCATGAATCTCGCATACATTCCCAGCCCGTCGACCGGCGTCCTCCACCTGGGGCCGGTCCCGCTGCGCGGCTATGCCTTCTGCATCATCATCGGCGTCTTCGCCGCCGTCTGGCTCGGCAACCGACGCTGGGTCGCGCGCGGCGGCCGGGCCGGGACCGTCGCCGACATCGCCGTCTGGGCCGTGCCCTTCGGCCTCGTCGGCGGCCGGCTCTACCACGTGATCACCGACTACGAGCTGTACTTCGGCGAGGGCCGGAACTGGGTCGACTCCTTCAAGATCTGGGAGGGCGGGCTCGGCATCTGGGGCGCGGTGGCGCTGGGTGCGGTCGGCGCCTGGATCGGCTGCCGCCGGCGCGGCATCCCGCTGCCCGCCTGGGCGGACGCCGTCGCCCCCGGCATCGCGGTGGCCCAGGCGATCGGCCGGTGGGGCAACTGGTTCAACCAGGAGCTCTACGGGAAGCCGACGGATCTGCCGTGGGCGCTGAAGATCGACGCGGACCCCGGGATCGGGCGGGTCGCGGGTACGTACCACCCGACGTTCCTGTACGAGTCGCTGTGGTGCCTCGGCGTCGCAGCCCTGGTGATCTGGGCCGACCGGCGCTTCAAGCTGGGGCACGGGCGGGCGTTCGCGCTGTACGTCGCGGCTTACACGGTGGGGCGCTTCTGGACGGAGTACCTGCGGGTGGACGACGCGCATCATGTGCTGGGGCTGCGGCTCAACGGGTGGACGTCGATCCTGGTGTTCATCGCGGCGGTGGTGTACATGGTCGTCTCCGCTCGGAAGGTTCCCGGGCGGGAGGCCGTGGTGGAGCCGGGCGTCTCCGACGCGGCGCCGGACGAGTCCGGTTCGGACGTGAAGGACGCTTCTCCGGCGAAGCCGGCGGATGCTCCGAAGTCTGCGGGTGGGCCTGAGACGGCCAAGAAGCTCTGAGCGGTGGGCTGGGGCGGGATGGGGGTTGCCCCTGTCCCGCCCCTTCCCGTTTCTTGCGGGGGCCGGCCCCCGCACCCCCTGAAACCGCGCTCCGCGCGGTTGTCCTCAAACGCCGGACGGGCTGGATTTCGCGCCCGGGCGCACACTTCAGCCCGTCCGGCGTTTGAGGACGAGCGGCGGAGCCGCGAAAAGGGGGTCTGGGGCGGCAGCCCCAGGAAACGGCGAAAGGGCGGGACCGGGGCCAGGCACAAACCCGCAGGTCAGCGAGGTAAGTTCGGCCTTCCTTGCTAGCGCGGACATGCCACTCGCGCGTACCTTCGAACCGGTAGGGATCAGGGCGCAAGGCCCGCCCCCCCGGCGAAGGAGCAACTCACCATGGCCGTCCTCGACACCGCCGCGGCGACGCACATAGCCCACCGCGACAACCACACGCACCGCGATGTGAACGGCGGCTGGCTGCGCCCGGCCGTGTTCGGGGCCATGGACGGGCTCGTGTCGAACCTCGCGCTGCTGACGGGCGTCGCGGGCGGGGAGGCGTCCTCGAAGACGCTGGTGATCACGGGGCTCGCCGGGCTCGCGGCGGGCGCGTTCTCGATGGCGGTGGGGGAGTACACCTCCGTCGCGTCGCAGCGTGAGCTGGTCCTCGCGGAGCTGGACATCGAGCGGCGTGAGCTGCGGAAACACCCGACCGACGAGCTGGAGGAGCTGGCCGCGCTCTACGAGTCGCGCGGAGTGGAGCCGGCGCTCGCGCGGGAGGTGGCGCGGCAGCTGTCGAAGGACCCGGAGCAGGCGCTGGAGATCCACGCCCGGGAGGAGCTGGGCATCGACCCCTCCGACCTGCCCTCGCCGATGACGGCGGCCCTCGCCTCGTTCGGCTCGTTCGCGCTGGGCGCGCTGCTGCCCGTCCTCCCGTATCTGCTGGGCGCCACGCAGCTGTGGCCCGCGGTGCTGCTGGCGCTGCTGGGGCTGTTCGCGTGCGGTGCGGTCGTCGCCCGGGTGACGGCGCGCAGCTGGTGGTTCAGCGGGCTGCGGCAGCTGCTGCTGGGCGGGGCGGCGGCCGGTGTGACGTATCTCCTGGGTATTGCCTTCGGGACCGCTGTCGGGTGATGCTCTATGCGGGTCACCGCATAACGAACACGCGTCACGAGCGGGTTTCCGCGCGGTTTCAACCCTTCGGCAACAGGGCACATCTTCACAAGCGCCCGTGGGCAGTGCGGCCCGCGCAGTGTGCGCTCCACCCTCGTGGATCTCGTCAAACCTGCCGTGTTGTCCACATAGTGGAATCCATCTTCCACTGTGCGAGAAGCGGGTCATCATGTAACCTGCACCAAATTTCGCGGAGGGCCAGCGTCGTCCCTCGGCACATGCACCGCCATGACTGCCAAGACGACGGGAGCGCCGATGCGTTCTGCATCCCACCCCGCTCAGCAGGGGATGTACGACCCCCGCCATGAGCACGACGCCTGCGGCGTCGGCTTTGTCGCGACACTGACCGGCGAGGCGAGCCACGCCCTGGTGGAACAGGCGCTCACCGTCCTGCGCAACCTGGAGCACCGCGGCGCCACCGGCTCCGAGCCGGACTCGGGCGACGGCGCCGGCATCCTGCTCCAGGTCCCGGACGCCTTCCTCCGCGAGGCCGTGGACTTCGCCCTCCCGGAGCCGGGCGCGTACGCCGTCGGCATCGCGTTCCTGCCCACCGGGGGCGAGGGCGTCTCGCGCATCGAGACGATCGCCGCCGAGGAAGGACTGACCGTCCTCGGCTGGCGTACCGTCCCCGTCGCCCCCGAGCTGCTCGGCAGCGCGGCCCGCGCCACCATGCCGGAGTTCCGGCAGCTGTTCGTGGCCGACGGAGAGAGCAGCGGGATCGCCCTCGACCGCAAGGCGTTCGTACTGCGCAAGCGCGCCGAGCGCGAGGCCGGCGTCTACTTCCCGTCGCTCTCCGCCCGCACGATCGTCTACAAGGGCATGCTGACCACCGGCCAGTTGGAGCCCTTCTTCCCGGACCTGTCCGACCGCCGGTTCGCCACGGCCATCGCGCTGGTCCACTCCCGCTTCTCCACCAACACGTTCCCCAGCTGGCCGCTCGCCCACCCGTACCGGTTCGTCGCCCACAACGGTGAGATCAACACCGTCAACGGCAACCGCAACTGGATGCGCGCCCGCGAATCGCAGCTGGCGTCCGGGCTGTTCGGGACGGAAGGCAGCCTGGAGCGGACGTTCCCGGTCTGCACCCCGGACGCGTCCGACTCCGCCTCCTTCGACGAGGTGCTGGAACTGCTGCACCTGGGCGGGCGTTCGCTGCCGCACAGCGTGCTGATGATGATCCCCGAGGCATGGGAGCACCACGCCTCCATGGACCCGGCCCGGCGCGCCTTCTACCAGTACCACTCCACGCTGATGGAGCCCTGGGACGGACCGGCCTGCGTCACCTTCACCGACGGCACCCTCGTCGGCGCCGTTCTCGACCGCAACGGGCTGCGTCCCGGCCGGTACTGGGTCACCGACGACGGGCTGGTCGTCCTCTCCTCCGAGGTCGGCGTCCTGGACATCGACCCCGCCCGGGTCGTCCGCAAGGGCCGCCTCCAGCCGGGGAAGATGTTCCTGGTCGACACGGCCGGCCACCGCATCATCGAGGACGACGAGATCAAGGCCGGCCTCGCCGCCGAGCAGCCGTACCAGGAGTGGCTGGAGGCCGGGCTGATCGAGCTCAAGGACCTCCCCGAGCGCGAGCACATCGTGCACACCCACGCCTCCGTCACCCGCCGCCAGCAGACCTTCGGCTACACGGAGGAGGAACTGCGCGTCATCCTCGCGCCGATGGCCGGCTCCGGTGCGGAGCCGATCGGTTCGATGGGCACGGACTCGCCGATCGCCGCGCTCTCCGCGCGCCCGCGGCTGCTCTTCGACTACTTCACCCAGCTGTTCGCCCAGGTCACCAACCCGCCGCTGGACGCCATCCGGGAAGAGCTGGTCACCTCGCTGGTCTCCTCGCTCGGCCCGCAGGGCAACCTGCTGGAGCCGACGGCCGCGTCCTGTCGCAGCGTCACCCTGCCGTTCCCCGTCATCGACAACGACGAGCTGGCCAAGCTCATCCACATCAACGCCGACGGCGACCTGCCCGGCCTCAAGGCCGCCACCCTGTCCGGTCTGTACCGGGTCTCCGGCGGCGGCGAGGCGCTGGCCGCGCGGCTGGAGGCGATGTGCGCGGAGGCCGACGCGGCCATCGCCGGCGGCGCCCGGCTGATCGTCCTCTCCGACCGGCACTCCGACGCCGAACACGCCCCCATCCCGTCACTGCTGCTCACCTCGGCCATCCACCACCACCTCATCCGCACCAAGCAGCGCACCCACGTGGGCCTGCTGGTCGAGGCCGGGGACGTCCGCGAGGTGCACCACGTCGCGCTGCTCATCGGTTACGGCGCGGCGGCCGTCAACCCGTACCTCGCCATGGAGTCCGTCGAGGACCTGGTCCGCGCCGGCACGTTCCTCAGCGGCATCGCGCCCGAGGACGCCATCCGCAACCTCATCAAGGCACTGGGCAAGGGCGTGCTCAAGGTGATGTCCAAGATGGGCATCTCCACCGTCGCCTCCTACCGCGGCGCCCAGGTCTTCGAGGCCGTCGGGCTCGACGAGGCGTTCGTCGACACCTACTTCCACGGCACCCCCACCAAGATCGGTGGGGTCGGCCTGGACGTGATCGCCCGCGAGGTCGCCGCCCGGCACGCCAAGGCGTACCCCGCCACCGGCGTCCCCGCCACCCACCGGCGGCTGGAGATCGGCGGCGAGTACCAGTGGCGGCGGGAGGGCGAGCCGCACCTGTTCGACCCGGACACCGTCTTCCGGCTCCAGCACGCCACCCGCACCCGGCGCTACGACATCTTCAAGCAGTACACCGACCGGGTGAACGAGCAGTCGGAGCGGCTGATGACGCTCCGCGGGCTGTTCGCGTTCGCGAGCGACCGGAAGCCCGTGCCGCTGGACGAGGTCGAGCCGGTGAGCGAGATCGTCAAGCGGTTCTCGACCGGCGCGATGTCGTACGGGTCCATCTCCCAGGAGGCCCACGAGACGCTGGCTATCGCCATGAACCGGCTGGGCGGCAAGTCCAACACCGGCGAGGGCGGCGAGGACCCGGAGCGGCTGTACGACCCGGCGCGGCGCAGCGCCATCAAGCAGGTCGCGTCCGGGCGGTTCGGGGTGACCAGCGAGTACCTGGTCAACGCCGACGACATCCAGATCAAGATGGCGCAGGGCGCCAAGCCCGGCGAGGGCGGCCAGCTGCCCGGCCACAAGGTGTACCCGTGGGTCGCGAAGACGCGGCACTCGACGCCGGGCGTCGGCCTCATCTCCCCGCCGCCGCACCACGACATCTACTCCATCGAGGACCTCGCCCAGCTCATCCACGACCTGAAGAACGCCAACCCGGCCGCCCGCATCCATGTGAAGCTGGTGTCGGAAGTGGGCGTCGGGACGGTCGCGGCGGGCGTGTCCAAGGCGCACGCCGATGTCGTCCTGATCTCCGGACACGACGGGGGGACGGGCGCCTCGCCACTGACGTCGCTCAAGCACGCGGGCGGCCCCTGGGAACTCGGCCTCGCCGAAGCCCAGCAGACGCTGCTGCTCAACGGGTTGCGCGACCGGATCGTCGTCCAGGCCGACGGGCAGCTGAAGACCGGGCGGGACGTCGTCATCGCGGCGCTGCTCGGGGCGGAGGAGTTCGGCTTCGCGACCGCGCCGCTCGTCGTCTCCGGGTGCGTCATGATGCGCGTCTGCCACCTGGACACCTGCCCGGTCGGCATCGCCACGCAGAACCCGGTGCTGCGCGAACGGTTCGCGGGCAAGGCCGAGTTCGTCGTCAACTTCTTCGAGTTCATCGCGGAGGAGGTGCGGGAGCTGCTCGCCGAGCTGGGCTTCCGGACGCTGGAGGAGGCCGTCGGGCACGCCGAACTCCTCGACACCGGGCGGGCCGTGGACCACTGGAAGGCGCAGGGGCTGGACCTCGCCCCGCTGTTCCACGTCCCCGAACTGCCCGCGGGCGCCGTCCGGCACCACGCCGTCCCGCAGGACCACGGCCTGGCCAAGGCGCTCGACAACCAGCTGATCAAGCTGGCCGCCGACGCGCTGGACACGGTGGGCGCCGAGGAGGCGCAGCCGGTGCGCGCCCAGGTGCCCGTCCGCAACATCAACCGGACCGTCGGCACCATGCTCGGCCACGAGGTGACCAAGCGGTACGGCGGCGCCGGGCTGCCCGACGACACCATCGACATCACGTTCACCGGTTCCGCCGGGCAGTCGTTCGGCGCCTTCCTGCCGCGCGGCGTCACCCTGCGGCTGGAGGGCGACGCCAACGACTACGTCGGCAAGGGGCTGTCCGGCGGCCGGATCGTCGTCCGGCCGGACCGGGCCGCCGACCACCTCGCCGAGTACTCCACCATCGCCGGCAACACGCTCGCCTATGGCGCCACGGGCGGGGAGATGTTCCTGCGGGGCGCGGTCGGGGAGCGGTTCTGCGTCCGCAACTCGGGTGCGGTCGTCGTGTCGGAGGGCGTCGGCGACCACGGCTGCGAGTACATGACGGGCGGACGGGCCGTCGTCCTCGGGCCGACGGGACGGAACTTCGCGGCCGGCATGTCGGGTGGTGTCGCCTACGTCGTCGACCTCGACCCGCGCAACGTCAACAAGGAACTGGCCGGTGCGGTCGGGGCTTTGGACGCCGCCGACGCGCGGTGGCTGCACGGCGTGGTGCGCCGCCACCAGGAGGAGACGGGATCCACTGTCGCGGCCGGCCTCCTCGCCGACTGGGACGCGGCGGTGGCGCGCTTCCGCAAGGTCGTCCCGCCCACGTACCAGGCAGTGCTCGCCGCCAAGGACGCCGCCGAGCGAGCCGGTCTCTCCGAGACCGAGACCCACGAGAAGATGATGGAGGCGGCGACCCATGGCTGATCCGAAGGGCTTCCTGACCACCGGGCGCGAGGTCGCCCGCACCCGTCCCGTCGAGGAGCGCGTCCGCGACTGGAACGAGGTGTACGTCCCCGGGGCGCTGCTGCCGATCATCAGCAAGCAGGCCGGCCGGTGCATGGACTGCGGCATTCCGTTCTGCCACAACGGCTGTCCGCTGGGGAACCTCATCCCCGAGTGGAACGACTACGCGTGGCGCGGCGACTGGCGGGCGGCGAGCGAGCGGCTGCATGCGACGAACAACTTCCCCGAGTTCACGGGGCGGTTGTGCCCGGCGCCGTGCGAGTCGGCGTGTGTACTGGGCATCAACCAGCAGCCCGTCACCATCAAGAACGTCGAGGTGACGATCGTCGACAAGGCGTGGGAGGCCGGTGACGTCACCCCGCAGCCGCCGGAGCGGTTGTCGGGCAAGACGGTCGCCGTCATCGGCTCCGGCCCGGCCGGGCTCGCGGCAGCCCAGCAGTTGACCCGGGCGGGTCACACGGTCGCGGTGTACGAGCGCGCGGACCGGATCGGCGGACTGCTGCGGTATGGCATCCCCGAGTTCAAGATGGAGAAGCGGCACATCAACCGGCGCATCGAGCAGATGCGGGCCGAGGGGACGAAGTTCCGCACGGAGGTCGAGATCGGGCGCGACGTCGACGCGGCGAAGCTGCGCGGGAGGTACGACGCGGTCGTCGTGGCGGCGGGAGCGACGACGTCGCGCGATCTGCCGGTTCCCGGGCGGGAGTTGCGCGGGATCCACTTCGCGATGGAGTACCTGCCGGTCGCCAACAAGGTGCAGGAGGGCGACTACGTGGCGCCCACCATCACGGCGGAGGGCAAGCACGTGGTGGTGATCGGCGGGGGTGACACGGGTGCGGACTGTGTCGGGACCGCCCACCGGCAGGGCGCCCTGTCGGTGACGCAGCTGGAGATCATGCCGCGGCCGGGGGAGGAGCGGTCGGCGGGGCAGCCGTGGCCGACGTTCCCGATGCTGTACAAGGTCACCTCGGCGCACGAGGAGGGCGGGGAGCGGGTCTACTCCGTGTCCACGACCCACTTCGAGGGCGACGAGGACGGTCACGTCCAGTGGCTGCACCTGGTGGAGGTGGAGTTCAAGGACGGCAGGCTGGAGCAGAAGCCGGGGACCGAGCGTCGTATCCCGGCGCAGCTGGTGACGCTGGCGATGGGCTTCACGGGGACGGACCGCGCGAATGGTCTCGTGGACCAGCTCGGCCTGGCCTTGGACGAGCGCGGGAACATCGCCCGTGACGGCTCGTACGCGACGAACGTGCCGGGCGTCTTCGTGGCCGGCGACGCGGGGCGTGGCCAGTCGCTGATCGTCTGGGCGATCGCGGAGGGCCGCTCGGCGGCACGCGCCGTCGACCGCTACCTGACGGGGGCGAGCACGCTGCCGGCGCCGATCCGGCCTACGGACCGGGCGCTGGCGGTCTGAGGCGCTTGTTGCTGATCGTGACGTCCGTGCTCCCGATGTCGGCCGGGGGCACGGACGTCGCGTTTACGCCGAGTTGGCGGTGGGCCGTGGCCGAAAGGGGTGCCGGTGCTGGCGTCGGTGCGTTGTGCGGTGGTCGTATCGCATGTGTCTGATCGACAACGGCTCTCATGGGAGGCACGACATGCGACGGCTGACGACAGCGGCCACGGTCCTGGTGCTGGCGGCGGGCATCGGCCTGACCGGCACGGCGGGAATGGCGAACGCGGCGCCTGCCGGGACCACCGCCGGGCCTGCGTGCCCGACGGGCTGGGGCAGCGCGGACAAGTCGTCGGAGGGGCACGAGTACCGTGCGCTGAAGAACATCCGCACCGGCAGCCACGAGTGTTACGACCGCATCGTCTTCGACCTGGGAAGCGCGGCGTCCGGGCTGGGGTACCGGGTCGGGTACGTGAACGAGTTCCGCCAGGACGGCTCGGGCGACCTGATACCGGTCAAGGGCGGCGCGATCCTTCAGGTGTACGTCAACGCCCCGAGCTACGACGCGAGCACGGGGCAGCGCACTTACCCTGGCCGCGGCCGCCAGCCGCTGCCGGGCGTCGACCTCACCGGCTACCGCACCTTCCAGGACACGAAGTTCGGCGCGAGTTTTGAGGGGCAGACTCAGGTGGCTGTGGGGGTACGGGCCCGGCTGCCGTTCAAGGTGGAGCAGGTGGGGGACAAGTTGGTGGTGGATGTGGCGCATAGCTGGTGAGGTGGGGTGTGGTGGGCGCGACGGGGTGGGTGCTGTGGCGGCTTCGCCGGACTCTCGGGAAGTGAATGAAAATCCGGGTCAGCCCGGGTAAAACCGCAGGTGGCGAAGTGTGCTCCCCGCGCACGCGGGGGTGGCCCGCGCCCCGCCATGCCGACGACCGCGATGTCGGTGTGCTCCCCGCGCACGCGGGGGTGGCCCGGTCAGCGACATTGTTTTCAGCGGTGAGCGGCCGTGCTCCCCGCGCACGCGGGGGTGGCCCCGGTCACCTGGAGTGGATCGGCGAGCGGGCCTCGTGCTCCCCGCGCACGCGGGGGTGGCCCCCACGCCGAGCCGTCGACCTCGGACGATTCGGTGTGCTCCCCGCGCACGCGGGGGTGGCCCCCGCCGGTGGTGGTCGGCCCGCTGATAGCGTCGGTGCTCCCCGCGCACGCGGGGGTGGCCCGAGACCACGACCATGTTCGTGGAGGACAACGTGGTGCTCCCCGCGCACGCGGGGGATGGCCCGGACTCCCGGACGAAATCCGCGTCGGTGTCCGTGTGCTCCCCGCGCACGCGGGGGTGGCCCGATGAGCCTCAGCATCAGGACGTCCGCGGCGACGTGTTCCCCGCGCACGCGGGGGTGGCCCGTGGGCGGACCCGGTGGTGCCGGTTGAGGTGCGGTGCTACCGCGCAAGCGGGGGCGGGATACCGTCACGATTCCGCGCACGCGAGGTGGCCCGATGGTGAACTTTCACGGGTGCCGCAGCTGGTGGTGGGCCAAATACGCCCCCGACAGGCGTACGGCCCGGCCCGGGTCATCCGGGTTCGCTTCCGGGCGGCGTTTGGTGTCCAGGTGGGCGCAGACCTGGCAGCCCGGGACCGGGGCGGGCATCGCTCGTGGGCCGGAGGAGTGGGGGAGGGGGATCAAGGGGCGGAGGGGGACGTGGGGGCGGGGCATCAGCATGCGGGGCTCCCCGAGTCGGTGTGCTCTCGTGCGGGCTCGGGGGTCGATGTGGTGGGCGGGGGCCGCAAGCGGGAGCCGCGGCTTTCCGCTACCTCCAGGGCGTCGCGCAGACATTCACACAAGAGGGCTGCTGCGCAGCGGAGTTCGGCCTCCGGGGCCGACGGGTCGTCCAGGATCTCCTGGGCGTGTGCCAGAAGGTCCGCGGCTGCGGCGAGGCGGAGCGACTCCACGCCGTCGGCCAGTCGGGACACGTGCCCCGACCGGGTGTCCGTGAGCAGGAGGCACGGTTTCGCGTCCTCCGTCGTCCAGGGCAGGACCCGGGCGGTCGTGTGCCCGTATGCGGCGTCGGCGAGGGCATGGCGTCGTTGCCGTTCCTCGTCGGTCCTGTGTGTCACCTGCGGTCCTTTCTCGTCGCGTCCGGATCGACGAGGGGACCGTATGGGCGGCTCGTCCCCGGCACCATGGGTCTGGCGGGGCACTTCGCGGAAGGAGCCGCGGGATGTACTCCGTTCCGTGGTGGTTACCCGGCGACCCCCAGGTGGGCGGCCATGTCGCGCATGTCCTGGGTGAGCGTGCGCTTACGGGTCTTGAGGATGTCGCTCATGATGTAGCGGGCCATGGGCTGGTGGGTCAGCCAGGCGCCCGACGCGCGGCGGAGCTGCGTCAACTCGTTCATCGCGTCCTGGTGGGACTTGAGCAGGACGTGGGCGCGGGCCACGTCCAGGCGGTGGCGGCCCCAGTTGGCGGGGTCGGGCCTGCCGAGGTGGGCGGCGGCCCGGGAGCTGAGGACGCCCTCGTCGGTCCGGCGGAGGACGCCGCGCGCGTCACCCATCAGGGAGAGGTCCTCCACTGCCTTCACCTCCGTGGTCACGGGACCGAATCCGGCCCAGTGATCGGGGAACGACATCCTCTCGGAGCCCAGCGCGCTGGAGGCCGTGCCGGCCATCCGGCGGGCCTCCCGGGCCACGTCGGGCCGGTTGTTGCGGATGGACGCCGATGCCACGCGGAGCCAGAGTTCGCCCCACACGGCGAGGCGGGCCGGAGACGCCTCCGACATGCGCGGCTCGATTTCCTGCGCCGTGAGCGCCGCGAGCTCCTCGCACTCGTCGAAGCGGTCCTGCCGCAGCAGGAGCCAGCACAGCCCCACGACGCCCGTCGCCGCGAGCTGCGTCCTGTCGTCCTCGCGGGCGATGCGAATCGCTTCCACGAGAGCGTGGTAGGCCATGTCGTACTGCCGCACCTGCGTGAGGTACTTGCCGGTGAGCAGGAGCGTATGGCACCGCACCTCCACGGCCTGGCGCTGCTCCTCGCCCTCCAGGCAGGCGACCGCCGCCTCGGAGCTCCGCAGCAGCTTCGGGAGGCGCTTCGCCACCGCTCCGTACTGGTCCGCCCAGTACAGCGCGTGTCCTTCCTGGACGCCTCGGCGCAGTGCCGAGAGCTCGCCGGCTTCGGCCGGTCCGGGTGCCCGGACCGTCAGGCCGACGGCGGGCATCAGCGCCTTGCGCAACTCCAGCAGGTAGCGCCGGTTCGCCTCGTCCGACGGGCCGAGCACGGGTTTCGGCGCCTCCGTCGCGAAGAGGGCGGACGTGGTCACGCCCAGCGCGCGGGCCATGGCGTGCAGCGTCTCGACGCGGGCGTCCCCGCCCTGTTCCACCTTGCGCACCGTGCTCAGCGAGAGGTCGGCCGACTCGGCCAAGCCCTCCTGGCTCAGACCGGCAGCACGCCGGTACTTCCTCACGTTGTCGGCCAGACCTGAGGACATGGGCTCACCATCCTTCCCAGCGTCAGCGTAGGGGGTGCCGCGTGCCGCGCAAGGTCGCGGCCGAGGCCCGCAAACCCCCTATGGCAAAGACAAGTTGCACTCGCGGGGCGCGCGGGAGGGTGGCGGGCGCCTGTGCGCTCGCACGTTCAGGTGAGGGGTGTTGATCAGACGGTCATATCCCTTGCGGCGAGCCCTATGCAGGACGCATGGATGAACTCCCCGCCCTTGACGCCCCCGACGGCCAACCGGCCGTCTCGCGACGACAGTTCGCCGTCGCCGCCGGTGCGGCCACCGCTGCCGTCGCCGCGCTCGGTGTGCCCGCCGCCGTACCGGCGGAAGCCGCCGTGCCCGCCAAGTCCACCGCCGACTGGGACACGTGCTTGGAAGTGGCAAGAGCCCTGCTCGTGGTCGACGAGCACGACCGGCCGCTGGTCCCCGAGTACAAGAAGATCCTTGACGACGGGCTGCCGCGCACCGGGAAGAAGGCGGGGCGGAAGGTGCTCGTCGTGGGCGCCGGGCCGGCCGGGCTGGTGGCGGCTTGGCTGCTGAAGCGGGCCGGGCACCACGTGACGCTGCTGGAGGCCAACGGGAACCGGGTCGGCGGGCGGATCAAGACGTTCCGTAAGGGTGGGCACGAGCACGCGGTGCAGCCGTTCGCGGACCCCCGGCAGTACGCCGAGGCCGGGGCCATGCGCATCCCGGGCAGTCACCCGCTCGTGATGAGCCTGATCGACGGGCTCGGGGTGAAGCGCCGGCCCTTCTACCTCGTGGACGTGGACGGGCAGGGCAAGCCCGTCAATCATGCCTGGCTGCACGTCAACGGGGTGCGGGTACGGCGTGCCGACTACGTCAAGGATCCTCGGAAGGTCAACCGGTCGTTCGGCGTTCCCCGGGAGCTGTGGGACACGCCGTCGTCCGTCATCCTGCGGCGCGTGCTCGACCCCGTCCGCGACGAGTTCAGCACTGCCGGGGCCGACGGTAAGCGGGTCGACAAGCCGATGCCCGAGCGGGTGAAGGGGTGGGCCCGGGTCATCCAGAAGTACGGTGACTGGTCGATGTACCGGTTCCTCACGGAGGAGGCCGGGTTCGACGAGCGCACCCTCGATCTCGTCGGGACGCTGGAGAATCTCACGTCCCGGCTGCCGCTGTCGTTCGTGCACAGCTTCATCAGCCAGTCGCTGATCAGCCCGGACACGGCGTTCTGGGAGCTGGTCGGCGGCACCGCGTCGCTGCCCGACGCGCTGTTGAAGAAGGTCGACGACGTGCTGCGGCTCGACCGGCGGGCGACGCGCATCGAGTACTGGTCGCCGGACCGGACGGGAGCCGACCGGGCGACACACGTCCGCGAGGGCGGCCCGCACGTGTGGATCGACACCGTGTCGGAGGGCCGGGACGGCAAGGTCGTCCGCGAGCAGTTCACCGGCGACCTCGCGATCGTCACCGTGCCGTTCACGGGGCTGCGCCACGTGCAGGTCAGCCCGCTGATGTCGTACGGCAAACGGCGCGCCGTCACCGAGCTGCACTACGACAGCGCCACCAAGGTGCTGCTCGAATTCAGCCGGCGCTGGTGGGAGTTCACCGAGGAGGACTGGAAGCGGGAGCTGGAGGACGTGCGGCCGGGGCTGTACGCCGCGTACCGGGACGGCAAGGCGCCCGCCGACGGCAGTCTCCTCGGCACCCACCCCTCCGTCCCGCACGGCCACATCAGCCAGGCCCAGCGCGCCCACTACGCCGCCAACTACTGGGAGGGGCGCGACCAGCCCGAGGCGGCGCACATCGTGGGCGGCGGGTCGGTCTCCGACAACCCCAACCGGTTCATGTTCAACCCCTCCCATCCCGTACCCGGCAGCGAGGGCGGCGTCGTCCTCGCCGTCTACTGCTGGGCCGACGACGCCTCGCGCTGGGACTCCCTCGACGACGAGGCCCGCTACCCGCACGCCCTCTGCGGGCTGCAACAGGTCTACGGACAGCGCGTCGAGGTCTTCTACACCGGCGCCGGCCGCACCCAGAGCTGGCTGCGCGACCCGTACGCGTACGGCGAGGCGTCCGTCC
This sequence comes from Streptomyces mobaraensis NBRC 13819 = DSM 40847, assembly GCF_017916255.1. Lineage (NCBI taxonomy): Bacteria > Bacillati > Actinomycetota > Actinomycetes > Kitasatosporales > Streptomycetaceae > Streptomyces > Streptomyces mobaraensis. Next base: position 1,938,366 of record NZ_CP072827.1, on the reverse strand, counting down.
TCCTGCCCGGCCAGCACACGGAACTGCTCGGCGCCATTCGGGAACCCGAGGGCCCGCTGCACTTCGCGGGGGACCACACATCCGTCAAACCGTCCTGGATCGAGGGCGCCGTCGAATCCGGCGTCCGGGCGGCGCTGGAGGCGCACCTCGCCTGAAGGGGGGGCGCGGGCGGCTGGGATCACGGCAGCCCCTGCCGCCCGCCGCCCCCGAGGTGAGTTCTTGCGGAACACCGCCCTCCGCCCGCACGCGACGCTGCCCGGCCCGTACGACGCCGGGACCGTCCTGGCGACCACCGTCGACGCCCGGGGCAACGCCCTGTGGCTGCTCTGCCCGGACGCGGAAACTGTACGGAAACCGTACGGGCCGTCGTACCCCAAGCCCCGCCGGTACCCCTACGACGCCCTGCTCGTCAGCAGCGACGGCACGCCCCCGGTCGAACGCACCCTGGATCAGCCCTTGATGGAGAAGAAGAGGGTGTCCTGGGTGTACCAGTCGAGCCGCTCACGGGCCCATATCCAGTTGTCGTGTTCTTCGTCCAGCATGTCGATCAGAACCCGGACGTCATAGGTGAGATCGGGGTCGATCCGGTCCAGGACGCGGCGGTAGGCGTCGGCGGCGGGCTTGGCCTTGGCCAGCGGGAGTCGGCCGAAGTCCGGGGAGCCGTCCATGGGGTAGGGGAGGCGGAAGGGGATGCCGTCGGGCGGTCCGGCGAAGAGGTACCCGTGGGGCAGCAGGTCGGCGTCCACGCCCAGACGGCGGAGCTCGTCGTCCAGCAGGCCGAAGAAGGTGGAGGGCTTGGAGTACGAGCCCAGGTCGGCGGGGTCGGAGGCGTTGGCGTCGATGATGTGCTGGAGCGCGGTGTAGTAGGCGTTGGCCGCGTACTCGGCCGTCGAGTCGGCGTGGCCGGCTATGAGGTGGTCGAGGGCGTCGGGGACGGTCAGGCCCCAGTCGATGTCCTGGCGTTCGAGCCGGAGTTGGTGGGCCTGCGCGCTTTCGCGCATGGCGGCGAGGTGGTCGCGCTGGTCGGCGGAGAGGCTGTCCCCGGCGCCGAGGAAGGCCACGACGTGGGCTTGGTCCGCGGTGCTGTACGAGATGATCCGGCTCATGGTCGTCATCCTGTCACCCGCCACTGACATCGCCGGACCGGGCGGGCGCGGGTGGCCGCTGAGCGGCCGACGGACCGCGCGGTTATCGTTCTCGCCATCCGGACGGGGGAGAGCCGGCGGGGAAAGACCTGGAACGACGGGGGAGAGACGTGAGCGAGCGCCTGGGGCCGATCGAGCGGGTCGACGGCCGGTGGGTCGTCGGGGACACGGAGTGGGAGAAGCGGCCCCACCTGGAGTTCGGGGCGGGTGGGGTCCTGCGGCACGAGCCGGGGAAGGACGGGCCCGAGCCGGTCCCGTGGGGCAGGTTCATGGACCTGCACCTGGCGGCCACGTACACCAGGCTGGAGTCCTCGACGACGCTGGCCGTGCTGTCCGGCGGGAAATACCTGGGCCGGCGCACCTGCTCCCTGCACGGGACGCTGCGGCATCCCTACGAGCCGTGGGTCGCCCCCTACGGCCACCACGCGCGGCGCTACGGCACCAGCGAACTCGTCCTCGCGCAGTTCCTCGTCTCGCTGGCCTTCGAGGCGGGACCGGCCCGGCGGCTCGGTGATCCCCGGTGGATGGCGGAGGCGGTCGGACGGCTGGCGCCGCTGCGGGTGCGCAAGCTGTCCGCGGCGCGGGCGGCGGTGGCGGAGGTCGTCCGGGACCTCGGCGGGCCCGCGGAGTGAGCCGCGTCCCCGGCCACGGCCTCACGTCCCCGCCGACCGCGCCACCACCTCGCTGAACACCACCCGCGCGTCCTCCGTGTACACCCCCACGCTCCCTTTCAGATAAGGGCGTTCGCGGTCCTCGTACGCGACGAGGCCGCGGCCGTCGACGCTGACCTCCATGCGGGCGCCGCGCTGGGCGACGCGGACGTCGGAGGTGCGGCCGATGGGGAAGGATTCCCCGCCGGTGGCGAGGAAGCGCTGGCCGCCGGGGTAGGCGGGGTCGCGTTTGCCGAGCTCCCAGCCGTTGGGCTTGAGGGTGATGTAGTAGAAGTGCTCGGGGTCGGTGTAGGCCCAGACCAGCCAGGGCACTTCCCAGGGGTTCGGCTTCGGGGTGCGGAGTTGGGCGACGGTGCGCATGCGGGCCTCGTAGTCCACGTTCTCGTACGTCGCCGTGGAGACGACGAGGCCGGCGTGGGTCTCGTCGGCGCGCCGGGCCGGCTTGGGGGAGAGGGCCAGGCCGTCGTGGCGGCCGACGGTGGTGCCGTGCCCGTCGAAGACCGCACGCCACGGGCCGTGGACCGTGCCCTCGGCCCACGGCCGTTCCGGCGTGCCCCCGCCGCCCCACAAGGCGTCCGCCGCGAAGCCGAGGCCGACGAGCACGGCGACGGCGAGGGCGGCGAGGGCGAGCTGCCGGTGAACTCTGCTCATGCCGTCGAGTATGACCCCGGGCCCTCGGGAAGGCGGGCGATCACCTGATCGGTGGACAGAACGCCCGCGTCCGTGGACGGAACGTCCGCGTCCGCGCCGAAGTCCTCCGCGAGCTGGGCGATGATGCGTTCGGTCGCGTGGCCGTCGCCGAACGGATTTCCGGCTTCCGCCATGCGGGCGTACTCGGCGGGGTCGTCCAGGAGCCGTTCGGTCGCCGCCAGGATCGCGTCGGGCACGGTGCCGACGAGCCGCGCCGCCCCCGTCTCGACGGCCTCCGGGCGTTCGGTGGTGGTCCGCAGGACGAGGGCCGGCTTGCCGAGGGAGGGCGCCTCCTCCTGGATGCCGCCGGAGTCGGTGAGGACGAGGTCGCAGGCGGCCAGGGTGGCCGAGAAGTCGAGGTAGCCGAGGGGTTCGACGACGCGGACGCGCGGGTGACCGGTCAGCTCGGGCAGCAGCGCGTCGCGCACGGCCGGGCTCTTGTGCAGCGGGAGCAGGATCTCGACGTCACCGCGGTCGGCGAGACGCCGTATCGCCCGGCCCATGCCGCGCATGGTGTCGCCCTGGTTCTCCCGGCGATGGAGGGTGAGGAGGACGCGACGGAGGCCGGCCGTGGCGGTTCCGTCGGTGAACTGGCTCTGCCCCGTGCCCCGTTCGAGTACCCAGAGGAGGTTGTCGATGACCGTGTTGCCGGTGGTGAAGACCTCCGAGTCGGGTACTCCCTCGGCCCTGAGGTGCCCGGCGGCGCGTGGCGTCGGGGCGAAGTGCCAGCGCGCCACGCGGCCGATGAGCCGCCGGTTCAGCTCCTCGGGGAACGGGTTGTCGAGGACGCCGGTGCGTAGCCCCGCCTCGACGTGGGCGACCGGCACGTGCTCGTAGAAGGCGGCGAGCGCGCCGGTGAGGGCGGTGGTGGTGTCCCCCTGGACGAGGACGACGTCCGGCCGCAGGTCGCGGACCACCTCGCCGAGGCCGTCCACGAGGCGGGCGGTGAGGGTGGACAGCTCCTGCCGGTCCCGCATGACGTCGAGTTCGGTGCGGCCGGGGACCTGGAGCAGGTCCAGCATCTGGTGGAGCATCTCGCGGTGCTGCCCGGTGGTCACGACGAGCGGTTCGAACAGCGGGGAGGCCGCCATGGCGCGGGCCACGGGGGCGAGTTTGATGGCTTCCGGGCGGGTGCCGAGGACGAGCATGGCGCGCACCGGGGCGTTGATCATGTTCGGGGACATGGGTCTCCCTTGGTGTGGGTGGTGCTTGGTGGGTGGGGTGGACGAGCCGGCCGTACGGGTCGGGTTGCGTGGGGCGGGTACGGCGTCGGGTGTCGGGCTTGGTGGGTGTGCGCGCCGGGCGTGCGTGGTGGGTGTACGCGCCGGGGGTGCGTTGCGAACGGGCTTGTGGGACGGGCGCGTTGGGCGGACGGGCGGGTCGGGTGGCGCGGGGCGTGGCAGGCGTGCGCGCCCCGCGCTCGCGCCTTCACGCCCGCGCCATCGGACCCGCACCGTCGGCCGCGGCGTCGCCTCCAGGCGTGCGTCGGCCTCGCCGCACGTCACCTCAGTCGCACATCGCCCTCGGCGCACATCGCCCTCAGGCGCGCGCCGCCCTCACGTGCGCGCCGTCTTCAGCCAGGTGCGTTTGCCCGTGATCATCCGCCACAGGCCCCACCACCCGGCGGCGAACCAGATGTAGCCGTAGAAGATGAACACGTGGGACAGCAGGACCGCCCGGACGAGGCCGAGGCCCTGCTCCCGCCGCGAGTAGACCCAGCCGTACACATAGGCCGCGGTGAAGGAGAGGACGTAGGGCCCGATCACCCACATCGGGGAGATCAGCGGCCGGCCGGCCTCGATCGATCCGACGGCCGTGCCGGCGACGGCGACCAGGAAGGACACCGGCAGCAGCGAGGTCAGCAGGATCAGCACCGGGCTGGAGAGGTGGTAGAGCAGGTCCACGGCGGCCCGGGTGGGCACCTCCTTGACGATCAGCGGGACGAGCCCGGCCGACTGGAGGTGCCCCTGGAACCAGCGCGACCGCTGCCGCACCAGCCGCCGGACGTCGAGGACGGCCTGCTGGGAGACGGCGGCGGAGGTGCAGTGCTGGTTGGTCCAGCCGCGGGCGATCAGCCGGACGCCGAGGTCGAGATCCTCGGTGAGGGAGTCGCTCCACGGTCCCGAGCCGTCCGGGCCCAGCAGGGTGTCCAGCGCGGCCAGCCGCATGAACTGCCCGTTCCCGCCCATCCCGACGCTGCCGATGTACCGGCGGGCGCTCTGGAAGATGTCGCCGTAGATGACGAACTCCATGTCCTGGAGCCGGGCGAGCAGGCCCTTGTGTCGGTTGTACATCCGCACACCGATCTGGGTGCCGCCGGTGCGCGGGTTGTCGAAGTACGGGTCGACCGCCTGGACCACGTGCGGGTCGAGCCGGCCGTCGGCGTCCACGACGCAGACGATCACGTCGCGGGGATCGCGGCCGTCCAGCAGGCCGGACGAACGCAGGTGCGCGATACCGGCGTTGAGGGCGGCGCCCTTGCCCTTGCGGGCGTTCGGCAGCTGTCTCCGCAGGAGGTGCACCGTGCCCGGGTGGGCCGCGCAGGCCGCGCGGGCGATGTCGGCCGTGCGGTCGTCGGAGGCGTCGTCGATGACCAGGGCCAGGGTGTTGCGGGCCGGCAGCGCGGTGATCCGCGCCAGGCTCTCGGCCAGCACCTTCTCCTCGTTGAGGCAGGCGAGGAGGAAGACGTAGCAGCGCTGTTCCCGGGGGCCGCGCGAACGGCGGAAGCGGCGCCGGGAGATGAGGAACAGCGACGTGTTGTAGATGCCGGCCATCACGATGATGGCGATGCTCGACCAGAGCAGGAGCTCGTCGAGCGGGAGGCCGCCGATCAGGGTGTCGTCGGTGGTCAGCGTGTCGGCCGCGCGTGCGGTGGTCGTGGGCGCGTCGGTCATGAGCGGCCACCGGAATTCCGTATCGCGTACCAGAATTTCAGCGAAAGCAGGACGGCGGCTATCGAACAGTAGAGCAGGAAGCCGGCCCCCGCCGCCTCCTGGAGCCCTTTCGCGTAGGGCAGGCCCGGCATCACTTTCGGTGCCGCCGTCAGACCGGCCAAGGGCACGACGGTGCCCAGTGCAGGTTTTCCGTACATGGGTTCCCCCCCATTTTCCGCCCCTTGCGAGGCGTGCGCTGGGAACGTACCAGACCTTCGGTCGGACCGGTCCTACATCAAGGAAGTCGTGGAATTCAAGGGTGTAAATTCTTGTGACCGGTCGGTAGTTCTGGCAGCTCGCGCCGGGAGTGGTGCTGGTGTGACCTGCGGTCTGAACCATCCACTCGAGAGGGAAAGAGCCGGATGGGATCGGAAGGGGAGGGTCCGTGTTTCCGGAAGTGTAATAAGGGCGTCACTGATATCCGGAAGCGCGTTGACAGGCATCGGGGGCCCCACCAGAATCTGCCAACTGTCGGCGTGATGCCGGCCGTGCCATCCACGGCAGTCAGGGGGGAATGAGGATGAGAATTTCCCGCAGAAGCCCGGGAAAGACCAGAATTTCGCTAACGCTTTCGATAGTCGCCGCCCTCGTGGGCGGATTCGCGATATCGGAAGGCTCCGGAGCCGCCGGCGCGCCGGTGGACGGTCGGTCCCGGGCGTCCCACGCGTTGCAGGGCACCGGGCCGGCCGCGCTCTCGGGGCTCGGCGTCAAGGACCTCAAGCCCTGGGAGGCCGCACGGCTTTCCAACGACCGGCTGCGGCGGTCGGGCAAGCTCGTCGTACGGCGGGCGGAGGCGGCGGGCGGCACCACGGGTACCGGCGGTTCGGGCGGGGCGAGCGGGACGGGCGGGGCGAGCGCCCGGCAGGCCGTCGTCCCCACCACGCCGCAAAGCGCCATAGTGCAGCAAAGCCCCACCACGCCCCTAACCGCCACCGCCCCGCAAAGCGCCACCGCGCCCACGACGGCCGTCCCCGCCGTCGCCCCGGCCACCGCATCGGTCCAGGGCCCCACCGTCGTTCGGCCGGCCGCCGCGGCCGGGACCTCGGCGCTGGTCCTCTACGACACCACCGGCCCCTACGGTTACCTGGGCGAGCTCTACGCCATGGCCGCCGCCAACCTCGCCGGCCACTTCGGCACCGTCACCGCCAAGCCCGTCTCGGCGTACACCGCGGGCATGGTCAACCAGTACACGGCCACGGTGTACATGGGCTCGACGTACTACGGCGGGACCGTCCCGGACGCCGTCCCCGCCGCGTTCTACCAGGACGCGCTGGCCACCACCCGCCCGGTCACCTGGGTCGGGGACAACATCTGGGGCATGGCGAACGCCGTCGGCGTCGACGCCTTCAAGCAGCACTACGGCTGGGACCCCACCAACTCGTTCTACGAGAGCGGCGGCACGGTCGGAAACATCACCCAGGTCACCTACAAGGGCCAGCAGCTCACCCGGAAGATCCCCGCCGGGTACGACGGCGGAGTGCTGCACCCGGCGCTGCTGACCGGGCCGGGCTACCCCCAGGTCACCCAGCTGGCCCAGGCCACCGACACCAACTCCGGTGACACCAGCCCCTGGGCGATCCGTTCGGGCAACCTCACCTACGTCGGCGAGATCCCGTTCACCTACGTCTCCGAGAGCGACCGGGTGATCGTCTTCGAGGACCTGCTCTTCGACGGGCTGGCCCCCGCCACCGCCGAACGGCACCGGGCGTTCGTCCGGCTGGAGGACATCAGTCCGAAGTCCGACCCCAACGAGCTGCGCCAGGCGGCGGACTACCTCTACGGCCAGAAGATCCCCTACGGGATCAACGTCATCCCCGTCTACACGGACCCCAAGGGCGTCTACAACGGCGGGAAGGCCGAGACCGTCACGCTCGCCCAGAGCCCCCAGGTCGTCTCCGCCCTCAAGTACATGCTGTCGCACGGCGCGGTGCTGATGGACCACGGCTACACCCACCAGTACAGCAACGTGAACAACCCGTACAGCGGAGTCACCGGCGACGACTTCGAGTTCTTCCGCGCGCACGTCGACGCGTCCGACAACGTGGTCTACGACGGGCCGCCCGCCGAGGACTCAACCCTCTGGGCGCAAACGCGAGTTACGTCCGCTCTGGCGGGCTTCGCGGCGGCCGGGCTGCCGAAGCCGACGCTGTGGACAACGCCACACTACGCGGCCTCCGCGACCGACTACCGTGTCCTCGGTCAGAACTTCTCCGCGCGTCTGGAGAGAACTTTGTACTTCGCAGGAACCCTGCCCGGCACCACCGTGAACGCCGGCCGGTACATCGGCCAGTTCTTCCCGTACGCCGTGAAGGACGTCTACGGCACCACGGTCCTGCCGGAGAACCTCGGCAACTACGAGCCCCAGCCGTACAACAACCACCCGGCCCGGCTCCCCGCCGACCTGGTCGCCTCCGCCAAGGCCAACCTGGCCGTCCGCGACGGCGTGGCCAGCTTCTTCTACCACCCGTACTACGGGACGGCGCCGCTCCAGCAGACGGTGGACGGCATCCGCGCCCTCGGGTACACCTTCGTCGGCCCCACGGACCTGAACCAGTGAGCGCGAAGAAGAGGGCGGTCGTCGCGCTGGCGGCCGCGGCCGCCCTCTTCCTCGCGGGCTGCTCCTCCGACGACTCCTCGGACGCGCCCGCGACCCCGCCCGCCGGCACCGCGAGCGGCGGGACGAGCAAGCGCCCCGACGGCCGCAAGGAGGCCCCGCTGAAAGGGATCACGCTCCCCGCCTGGAACCGCAAGGACTACGAGAAACCCGAGGCCAAAACGTATCTGCGGCAGATCGCCGCCACCGGCGCCCGCTGGGTGACCTTCACTCCCACCTGGTACCAGGACAAGCTCACCGACTCCGGTATGCGCCCCACCGACGAGACCGCCGACGACGACAGCCTGCGCCACATCGTCCGCCTCGCCCACGACGCCGGCCTCAAGACCATGATCAAGCCGCATGTGGACCTGAAGGGCGGCGAGGACCGCTCCGGCATCCGGCCCGCCGACCCGGACGCCTGGTTCGCGGCGTACGAACGCTTCATCACCCACTACGCGGACCTCGCCCGCGAGACCGGCGCCGAGCAGTTCTCCGTCGGCACCGAACTCACCGGCGTCTCGCGGGACGGCGACCACTGGACGAAGACCGTCGCCGCCGTCCGCGCCCACTACAAGGGCCCGCTCACCTACGCGGCCAACTACGACGAGTACCGCGACGTCGCGTTCTGGAAGAGCCTCGACCTGATCGGTATCGACGCCTACTGGCCGCTCGGCGACAAGCCCACCGCCGACGTGGGACGGCTGCGCGAGGCGTGGCAGCCGGTGGTGAAGGAACTGGCCGCCTTCTCCGCCGCCCAGGGGCGGAAGATCCTCTTCACCGAGGCCGGCTACGTCAGCCAGAAGGGCAGCACCACCGCCCCGTACTCCTGGACCGTCAGCAAGTCCGCGGGCGACGCCGAACAGGCCGCCGGATACGAGGCGTTGCTGGCCTCCTTCGAGGGGCAGAAGTGGTGGGCCGGGGTGTGCTGGTGGATGTGGGACGACTGGCCGGACACGGGGGAGACGCCGAAGAAGCTCGCGTACACGCCGCACGGCAAGCCGGCGGAGAAGGTGCTGCGGAAGTGGTGGGGGAACGGGTAGTCCCGGGGACGGGTGGTCCCGCTCCGTTCGGGGCCGCGCCTCACGTCTCGCAGTCGTGCACGCTTCCGCACAGGCCGCACCGGGCCCGTAGCCGCCCCTGGACCGGGACGCGGATGCGCTGGTGGCAGGTGGGGCAGGGGAAGCTGACGCGCTGCGGGCCGCGGCCCTCGAACGCGTAGCCGGCGGCGGGCGGCGCCTGGCCCGTGCCGCGCTCGGCCGCCCGGCGGTCGCGCGCGTAGCGGTGCCGCCCGAGCCGGCCCGCCGCGGCCAGCGGCGGGCGCCGCGCCTCCTGTCGGGCCCGCGCCGCGCCCCGGACGTACGCGTCGTGGGCGCGCGGGCTGGTGAACCACGTCCGCGGGTCCTCGGCGAAGACCTCGGCGCGCTGGGCGAGGACGTAGCCGAACTCCTCCGGGGTGAGGTAGCCGAGCTTCTGCGTGCTGACCGCGTCCTCGCGGTACGCGTCGAGCAGCAGCCAGCCGGCGCCGAGGTAGGCGGCGGCGGTGTCGGTGAGGATCTCGTTGTCCCGGGTGCCGGGGAAGGCGAGGCCCAGCCGGTGGAGGTAGACGTGGGTCACCTCGTGGGCGAGGGCGGCGCCGATGTCCTTGCGGTGCTTCTTGAAGCGGGCGTTCAGCTCGATGAAGTACTCGGGTCCGGCGGCGAGTTCGACGTTCCCGGCGTGCCGCATGTCGCGGAAGGAGACGATCATCCGGGCGTCCGGGAGCCGCAGGTGCCGCACCATGACGCCGGCGATCCGCTGGACGCCGAGGTAGGGGTCCTCGTCGTCGGAGAACGCGACGTCGAACGGGGGGACGCTGAGCGCGAAGGTGCGCAGGGTGTCGGGGGAGAGCCGCCGGTAGAGGGCGGTGATCGCGGAGTGCACCGTGTCCAGGTGCGGGAACCCGTGGACGATCTCGACGCCCGTGCCCACCCGCACCACCCCCGTGGCTCCGCCGGCCCCCGTCCTCCCACTTTACGCGCACACCCGTGCACGCAGGCCCCGACTGGCCTGAAGCGTCCTTGCCGCCACTGGCGCGCGCTCCGATACTCGGCACACCGCGTTCACCAGGTTCCGCTTCGGCGCAAGCATCGGCAGCTTGTCATGAGCATGATCCTCCGAGCGGTCTCGGTGGGCGCCCCAACCCCCCACGAAGGGAACCCCCTTGAGCACTCACCTCATGGCCCTGAAGAGAACCCTCGCCGTCGGCGCGGCGGCCGTCGCCGCGCTCGGCCTCCCGGCCGGCTGGGCACAGGCCGACGACCCCGCGCCCCGGCCCGTCGTCGGCGGCGTCCTCGCGCAGCAGGGCGAGTTCCCCTGGATGGTCCGCCTCTCCATGGGCTGCGGCGGCGCCCTCTACACCCGGCAGATCGTCCTCACCGCAGCGCACTGCGTCGACGGCAGCGGCGCCGACACGTCGATCACCGTCACCGCGGGCGCCGTCGACCTCAACTCCTCGCAGGCGATCAAGGTCAAGTCCACCCAGGTCCTCCAGGCCCCCGGCTACAACGGCAGCGGCAAGGACTGGGCCCTGATCAAACTCGCCCGCCCGCTCGACCTCCCCACCCTGAAGACCGCCGACACCACCGCGTACGACTCCGGCACCTTCACCGTCGCCGGCTGGGGCGCCACCCGCGAGGGCGGCGGTCAGCAGACGAAGCTGCGCAAGGCGCAGGTGCCGTACGTCGACGACGCCACCTGCGGCAAGGCGTACGGCAGCAGCCTGATACCGGGCGAGGAGATCTGCGCCGGATATGTCGAACAGGGCGGCGTGGACACCTGCCAGGGGGACTCCGGCGGTCCCATGTTCCGCAAGGACGACACGGGGGCCTGGGTGCAGGTGGGGATCGTGAGCTGGGGGACGGGGTGCGCGCGGCCGGGGTACCCCGGCGTCTACACGCAGGTGAGCACGTTCGCGAAGGACATCGCGGAGGGGGCGGCCGGATTGGGCGGCTGAACGGGGGGAAACGCCGGACGGGCCGGTCCAGCCCGTCCGGCGGGTGAGGACGGGGCGCTGCGGGGCATGGGGGCTCGCCCCCGCGAGAAACGGGAAGGGGCGGGACCGGGGCACCCTCGCCACCAGACCCCGGTATGACGCCCGGCCCCGCACCGTCATCCTTTCGGCCGAGCCGGAACACCCCCGGAATGGCCCGCCGGCTGAGGTGTACCGGGCGAGAAGGCCCGTACCGTGGATCCGCGGCGCCCGAGCCGCCCCGCAGGACCACGACAGAAAGAGCACCTCCGTGCCCGCCAGGACCCGTATCGCCGCCGTCGCCCTCCTCGCCGCCGCGAGCGCGGCGCTCCTGCCGGTGACCGGCGCGCGGGCTGCGGATGCCGGGCAGCGCGACCGCACCGGCGCGGACCGGGCGGTCGTCCGCGACGACGGGCCCCGCGAGCCGTCGGCCGCCACCGCCGCGCCCCGGGAGGGGACCGCCGTTCACCCGGCCGCGGGAACCGACGGGCACGGGGTGAACCTCCGTCAGCGCGACCCCCGCGTCACCCACCGGGAGCACTCCGGCGTGCCGCGTCCCGCGGCGGGGCTCCGGCCGGTCGGGCGGCTGCACGGGGTGCGGCAGGCTGGGCAGGTGGACCAGCCGTCCCTGCAGACCGAGCGGACCATGCGGATCCGGCAGGACCGGCAGGTCCGGCACGCGGCGAAGGGCAAACCGGCGGGGGCCAAGCCCGGCAAGCCGGTGAAGCGCCACGAGGCCGCCAGCAACCCCGTCCGCCGCATGGTGCAGGCCGGCCAGACGGTCGGGGGCCGGCGTGACGTCGGCAAGCCGCTCGCCGTGGGCGGCGCTGCCCTCCTGGCTGTCGGCGGGGGCGCGTACGGGCTGCGCCTCGCGAGCCGCCGCCGCGCGGCGCGCGCCGACGCGTAGATCACCTGTTCCACTCGTTTCCCCTGTTCGTCCGCCGCCCGCCTGCTGTTGCGGCTCCACGCCGCCCCCGGTGACATGGAGGGACGCGCGGCGGACGGCCGGAACCGGCCAGGGCGACCGGCCGGGGACGGACGGCCTGACGACGGCCCGAGGACGACCCGGCGACCGCCCGGGCGGGACGAGCACCTAGGGGACGACATGGCGATCACCGTCGTCATCGCGGACGACCAGGAGATGGTCCGCACCGGCTTCCGGATGATCCTGGAGAGCCAGCCGGACATCGACGTCGTCGCCGACGTCGTGGACGGCGAGGCCGCGCTGGCCGCCGTCGAGGAGCACCGGCCCGACGTGCTGCTCCTCGACATCCGCATGCCCAAGCTGGACGGGCTGGAGGTCACCCGCCGGCTCTCCGCGCTCACCGCCGCCGAGCCGGAGCGCGGCGGGCGGCCCCGCATCGTCATCGTCACCACCTTCGACCTCGACGAGTACGTCCACTCCGCGCTCCGCGACGGTGCCTCCGGATTCCTGCTGAAGGACGCCAGCCCGGCCATGCTCGTCGAGGCGGTGCACGCCGCCGCCGTCGGCGACTCCCTCATCTCGCCCGCCATCACCGTCCGGCTGCTCCGCGACCTCGCCCCGGCCGGGACCGGTGGTGCGGAACGCCTCATGAAGACCCCCTCCGAGCCGCTGACCGAGCGCGAGGAGGACGTCGTCCGCTGCCTCGCGCGGGGCGCCACCAACGCCGAGATCGCCGCCGAGCTGTTCATCTCCCTGTCCACGGTCAAGACCCACCTGGCCAACGTGCAGCTCAAGCTCGACGCCCGGAACCGCGTCGAGATCGCCGCCTGGGCCTGGGAGAGCGGGCTGGCCACGGGCGGTACGTGACCGGGCGCGCCGGGTTCGCCGCCCGGCACCCGCACCGGGCCACCGTCGGCAAGGCCGTGCTCGCCCTCTTCCTGCTCGGCCTGGTCGGCTTCGAGGGGTTCGTGCTCGCCCGGCAGCCCAGTCCGCCGCACGCCGTGGTCCTGGCGTCGGGCGTCGCCGTCTGCCTGTGCGCCGTGCCGTACGCGTGGATCCCCCTCGACCTGCGCGCGGCCGTCGCGGTCGGCGTGTCGTGGACGACCTCGGCCGTGCTGATGGCCGGGCCGCACCCCGGCGCGGTCTGGGGGATGGGTGAGGACGTGGCCCTGCTGGTGCTGCTCACCAACGTCGTCCAGCGTTCCCCGGCCCGGCGCGCGGTCGTTCTCGGCCCGGCGCTCGCCCTGGCCGCGCTCGCCGCGCCGGTGCGCGACCTCGACCCGGGCCGGTTCACGGCCGTGTTCACCCTCCTGACGATGGTCGTCGGCGCGTACTCGCTGCTGCTGCGCGCCCAGTCGGCCCAGCGTGTCCGCGACATGGCGGCGGTCCGCACCGCCGAACGCCTGGAACTCGCCCGCGAACTCCACGACCTCGTCGCCCACCACGTCACCGGCATCGCCGTCCAGGCCCAGGCGGCCCGCTTCACCTCCGTCGAGGGGGAGGCCGCGGCCCGCGCGTTCGAGCGCATCGAGGGCTCGGCCGGGGAGGCGCTCGGCGCCATGCGCCGCCTCGTGGGCATCCTGCGCGAGGGCGCCGAGCCCGAGACCGAGCCCGTCGCGGGCCTCCCCGAGGTGCGGACGCTCACGGAGCGGTTCACCCGCACCGGCCCGCCCGTCGCCCTCTACATCGAACAGGGCATGGAGGACTGGCTCCCGGGCGACGTCGCCGCCGCCGTCCACCGCGTCGTCCGCGAGGCCCTGACCAACGTCCGCAAGCACGCCGCCGACGCCACCGCCGTCCGCATCGGCGTCCGAGGCGTGCCCGAGGGCGTCGAACTCCGCATCGCCGACGACGGCCGCCGCCCCGCCCAGCTCACCGACGCGGCGCGCGGGGGCGGCTTCGGTCTCGTCGGGCTGGCGGAACGCGCCAAGGCGATGGGCGGGCGGCTCACCGCGGGGCCGGCGCCGGAGGGCGGGTGGCTGATCACGGCGGTGTTCCCGGTGGAGCGGCGGAGGTGAGGGGCTGGCTTGTGTGTGTGGGGGTGGTTGGGCGGATGGGTGGACGGTTGGACGGTTGGACGGTTGGGTGGCTGGACGGTCGGCGGCTGGGCGGTTGGGTGGGTGGCCGGTCCGGCGGTGGCTGGTCCGGTGGCGGCTGGTCGGGCGGTGGCTGGTCCGGTGGCGGCTGGTCGGGCGGTGGCTGGTCCGGTGGCGGCTGGTCGGGCGGCCGGTCAGGCGGCGGCTCGGAAACCGGTGAGTTCGTCCGCCGAAGCGATCACGCGGTCGACGAAGCCGTACTCCAGCGCCTCCTGGGCCGTGAAGTAGTGGTCCCGGTCGGAGTCCCGCTCGATCCGCTCCACCGGCCGGCCCGTGTGGTGGGCGATCCGTTCCTGCACCAGCCGCTTGACCGCCCGCATCTGGTCGATCTGGATCTTTATGTCGGACGCGGAACCCGCGAGTCCCGCCGACGGCTGGTGCATGAGGATGCTCGCGTGCGGCAGCGCGTACCGCTTCCCGGGCGCCCCCGCGCAGAGGAGGAACTGCCCCATGGACGCCGTGAAGCCCAGGGAGAGGGTGGCGACGTCGTTCGGGATGAACTGCATGATGTCGTAGATGGCGAGTCCGGCCGTGATCGAGCCGCCGGGGGAGTTGATGTAGAGGTGGATGTCGCGGTGCCGGTCCTCGGCGGAGAGGAGCAGCATCTCGGCGCAGATCCGGTTGGCGATCTCGTCGTCGACCTGCTGCCCGAGGACGATGATCCGGTTCCGGAGCAGCCGCTGGAAGACGGGCTCCGCGGCGGGGGTGGTGGCCGGGGTGGGGGAAGGCGAGGTGAGGGAGGTGATGGACCCGAGGGAGGTGGCGGAGACGGGGGAGGCGAGGGAGGTGACGGACCCGAGGGAGGCGGCGGAGCCGGGGGAGGTGAGGGAGGTGAGGGACGTGACGGGGGAGAGGCCGGCTGACGGCGGATATGCGCTCATGATGTCAGGAAAACCGCAGCTCAGGGATGGTGTCCAACAACTTCTGCGGGCGCTTTGACAACCTCGGGTTGTCAGTTGAGGCTGACGCCATGGAACCCGATCTCCCGGGCATGCGCGCCTTCGTCGCCGTCGCCGAGGAACTGCACTTCGGCCGGGCCGCCGCCCGCCTCTTCCTCACCCAGCAGGCGCTGTCCAAGCGCGTACGCCGCCTGGAGGACGCCCTCGGCGCGCCGCTCCTCGAACGCACCACCCGCAGCGTGGAACTCACCGCCGCCGGACGGCGGTTGCTGCCGCTCGCCGTGGACGCCATCGCCGCCTTCGACACGGCGGTCCAGGCCGTCCACGCCGCCCGCGGCACGGTGCGGGCGCTGCGCGTCGAGGTGTTCGCCGAGCGGTTCACGCCGGTGCGGGTGCTGCGCGAGACGGTCGCCCGGACGCCCGGGGTCCGGGTCGATCCCAGCATGCGGCAGGGGTTGGCGCTCGCCCTGCCGGCCGTGCTGGGCCGGGAGCTGGACGCCGCGTTCGGCCGCGTCCACGACCTCGGCCGGCCCTGGCCCGCCGACCTCCGCCACCGGCCCGTCCACCTCGAACCGCTGCACGCCTACGTGTTCGCCGGGCACCCCCTCGCCGACCGGACGGTCCTCCGCCCGGCCGACCTGCGGGAGGCCGGGATCGCCATGCCCGACCCCGGCGGGGCGGAGGAGTGGCGCGGCTATCTGACGCGGTTCTGCACGGAGTTCGGCATTCCGCTGCGCTTCACCGCCCCGGCGGTGGGCGCCCGCGACTACAGCGAGCACATGCTGCGCGAGGGGCGTGCGGTGACGGTGGGGGAGGCGGGGATGGACCTGCCGTACGACGGGCGTCTGCGCCGCGTCCCGATCGTGGACCCGGTGCCCCTGCACCTGTGGTCCGTCACCTGGCACCGCTCCAACCACGACGCCCAGCTGGCCGCCTTGCTGCGCGCTCTGCCGCACCCGGAGGGGCCCGGCGGGGGGTGGTCCGGTTCGACGGCGGCGGCCGGCGGCGAGGTCCGTTCGGACACGGTCTGGTTGCCGGAACCGGACCGGGCCGGGTTGGCGGCGTACGGGGGTACGGCCGCTGAGGGCGCGGTGCCCGGGAGCGCGGCCTCCGGGGAGGCGGTCCCCGGGGGCGGTCGGCCGTGACGGCGGGTTATCCGTAGCAGAGGCAGAACGGGTGCCCCGCCGGGTCCGCGAAGACCCGGAACCCCGACGTCGTCCCGCCGCTGTCGTGCAGGAACCGGGCGCCGAGGCCGGTCACCTCCCGCTGGGCGCGCTCCAGGTCGTCCCGGGTGCCGACGGAGAAGTCCAGGTGGAACTGCTGCGGGTGCCGCGGATCCGGCCAGCGCGGCGGACGGTGGTCCTCCGCCTTCTGGAAGGCGATCCGGGTGCTGCTCTCGGGGTCGTTCAGCCACACCCAGGACGGGTCGCTCGCGTCGACCTTCCAGCCCAGGATCGCCCCGTAGAAGGCCGCGAGTGCCGCGGGGTCCGGACAGTCGATGACGGTGCAGTCCAGTTTCGCGATCATGTTGCGATGCTCCTTCACCTCCAGTGGGTTGTCCACCGGGCAAGAACAGACCGTGTGCTGTGGGGTGGGGGTTACTCCTGTGGCGTGAGGGAAATGTTGAGGCGAACATCCGACCAGTTGGTTCGGTCCGGACGGCTTCACGCCGCACCATCTGGGAACAACACCTCCACAGGGCCCGTCCCGCTGGTCACCGTCATCGGCCGGTGATCAGCGGGACGGAGGTATGTACGGATCCGACCCACCGGGCGCGCGGCCGCAAGCCCGCACGGCCGGCCGCCCACTTGGTCGCCCGCCCGCCCGCCCGCCCGGCCGGCCGACGCGGCGGTCGGCCCGGCGGCCAGGTCGGCGACCACCCGGCGGCGTCCCGCCTACCCCGGAACCGGCCCCAGCAACGGCCGCATCGTGCCCGCGCGCTCCATCTCCAGCACCAGCAGCTCATTCCGTCCCGCCCGTAACACGGGTCCTGGCACCCAGAGAGCCTGCTGTGGTCCGGCGGACCAGTACCGGCCCAGGCAGAATCCGTTCACCCAGACGAACCCCCGTTCCCAGCCCGGAAGTCGGAGGACCGCGTCACCGGCCTCCGGCACCCGGAAGGCTCCTCGGTAGAGCCCCGGCTCCCGCCCGCCGGCCGACCGCCACCGCACCACCGCGAGCGCACCCTCCTCCTCGAACGCCGCGAGCCGGAGCCCCCGCGCCCGCACCCCGTGGACGTACTGTCCCCCGTGCAGCAGCCCACCCGTCAGCCCCTTCCGTTCGCCCAGCCGCGGACCGTAGTTGACCCTCCCCAGCGACTCCACCCACAACTCGACCGAGGCCGGCCCCGGCACGTCCCCGATCAGCCCGTCCTCGTCGCGCAGCACAGCCGTCCGCACGCCGTCCACCGACACGACCGCCAGGTCCCGGAGCCCGGCCACCCGGAGGGGCAGCGCCCGGCGCGGCCCCGGGACGGTGAACCGGTAGCGGACGATCCCCCGATCCACCCCCAGCTCCTCGAACGACGGCGGCAGGACGGCCTCCCGCGCGGCCCCGCCGAGCGCGTCCATCACCTCGGCGGGCGGCGCCCACCGTGTGAGCTCCGCGCGCACCGGCTCCCGCAGCGCCGGGGGAGCGGGCGGCGGCTCCGGCGGCGGGCCGTCCCCGTAGGCGGCCAGCACCTCGCGGAAGGCGTGGAACTTGGCCGTCGGCCGGCCGTACTCGTCGACGGGCGCGTCGTAGTCGTACGACGTCGTCGTCGGGCGGAGCGCGCCCCGGTGCTCCGCCCCGGCCCGGTTCGCCCCCGCCCAGCCGCCGAAGTTCGTGCCGCCGTGCGCCATGTAGACGTTCACGGACGCCCCGCACTCCAGGACCTCCCGCAGTGCCTCCGCCGCCTCCCCGGCGTCCCGGGCGGCCGGCGCGCCGCCCCAGTGGGCGAACCAGCCGCACCAGAACTCCATGCACATCAACGGCCCGGCCGGCCGGTGCCGGCGCAGTACGCGGAACGCCTCCCGCGCTCCCGAGCCGAAGTTCACCGTCGCCGTGGCGCCGGGGACCGTCCCGCCGGTGAGCATGTGGTCCTCCGGCCCGTCCGACGTCACCAGCGGCACCACCACACCCGAGTCCCGCAGTCGGCCCACGAGGTGTTCGAGGTAGGGCTGATCGCTGCCGTACGAGCCGTACTCGTTCTCCACCTGCACCAGCACGACCGGCCCGCCCCGGCCGAACTGCCGCCCGGTGAGCTCGGCGCCCACCGCCTCCAGCCAGCCGTCCACCGCGCGCAGGAACTCCGGATCGCTCGTCCGCACCCGGCGCCCCAGCCTCCCCGTGAGCCAGTGCGGCAACCCCCCGTTCTCCCACTCCGCACAGACATACGGCCCGGGGCGCACGATCGCGTACAGGCCCGCCGCACCCGCCGCGTCCAGGAACCGGCCCAGCTCGCCCACGTCGTGGAGCCGCCCCTCGACGGGCTCGTGCCGGTTCCACGGGACGTAGGTCTCCACGCAGTTGAGGCCCATCGCCCGCAGCATCGCCAGCCGGTGCGGCCAGTGCCCCTCGTGCACCCGGAAGTAGTGCAGCGCCCCCGACAGCAGCCGCACCTCGCGCCCGTCGATCCGGAACCCGTCCTCCGCCACGGTGAAGTCCGGCACAGCAGCCCCCCAGCCCTGTCGGCCCGCCCGAGCGGCCCGGGCCGCGCCCATCCTGGCCCACGTCGGGGGCCGCCGTCACCGGGGCGAGGGGCGCGCCGGGGGCGTACCGCCGGCCCGCCGGAGCACGGGCCGCGACACCGGCCGCCCTTCGTGCCACCCACCGCCCGCCCCGCCGGCCACCACCGCCCCCTCCGCTCCCGCGGCCGTCGAACCGGCCCCGGCCGGATCATTGACTCGGCACGGCCCGCCCGTTCCGCATAAGGTCGGTCGATATGAACGACAGCACCAATTCCGACCGCCCCGGCGCCGACCGCCCCGGCCCCGTCCCGTCCGGTGATGCGGGCCCGGCCGCCCCCGCCGCCGCGGCCGGAGCGGGCGCGCCCGACGACGCCGTGCGGGCCGAGCTGTCCCGGCTGCGGGACAGCATCGACAACATCGACGCCGCGGTGATCCATATGCTCGCCGAGCGCTTCAAGTGCACCCAGCAGGTCGGCCACCTCAAGGCCGCGCACAAGATGCCGCCCGCCGACCCGGCCCGCGAGGCCCGCCAGATCGCCCGGCTCCGCCTCCTCGCCGAGAACGCGAAGCTCGATCCGGCCTTCGCCGAGAAGTTCCTCAACTTCATCGTCGCGGAGGTCATCCGGCACCACGAGACCATCGCCCGCACGTAGGCACGCCCGCGGCCGCGCCGGGGTTCCGCGCTGAGTACGCGTACTCATGTGCGCGGGGACCGCCGGCTGACAGGCTCCGCGGTATGCAAAAAGGCAGAGGGGCGCTCACAGCCCTGCACCTCCTCCTGGTCTGGGCGACGGCGGCGGCCCTGCTGCCGACACTCGGCTTCGGGCTGGTGGCAACGGCCTGGAGCGGCGGGGTCGGTGCGGCGGTGCCGGTCTTCGCACTGGGCGCGGTGCTGATGGTGGGCCTCCTGGCCATGGCGGGTACACCGGTGCGGACCGTAGTGCCGCTGTGCGGCTCCGTGCCGCGACGCCTGGGCTGGGCGGTCCTGGTCTTCGCCCTCGGCACACTCGGTGTCCTGGCCGGTCTGGCCGCCTACGGCGGGCACGTCGACCTGGGGAGCGCCGGTACCCGGATCGCGCTGACGGGGGCGCCGTACGCCGTGGTTGCCGCGTTCTTCGTGCCGAACCGGTGGGTGCGGCTGGGGGCGCTCGCCGTCCTGGGGACCGGAGTGGCCTATGGAGGCTTCGTCGGCCCGGCGCAGGCGCGGGAGCGCGAGCACGAGGCGAAGGTCGCGCGGTACCGCGAGCATCCGGAACTGCTGTACCTGAGTGCCGCGCCGCCGGGCATGCGGGTGTCCCACGCCGAGGTCGGCCCCGCCTACTTCGGCGTGGACTACCACCCCATCCGGCAGGACCAGGACTGGTCCGGGTACGTGTCCCTCACGATGCGCCCGGCGCTCACCCCGACGCTCCGCTGCCCCGAGCTCCTGGGGACGGGCGAGACCTGCACCGTGGACGCGCACGGGCTGGTGCGCACGGTCCGCGCATTCCCCGGCGGCACTCACGCCATCACCCTGACCCGCCGCCACCGGAGCGCGGAGGCCGTCGTCACCAGCCAGACTCTCGACGAACCCGGGCTGCGCCGCCTCCTGGACACGCTGCACCCCCTGTCGGACACGGAGTTGGAGGACCTGATGCGGGAGAAGAGGATCGACCACAGAAACTGAGCCGAGCCCAGCCGCGCCCGTCCCGCGAGCACAGCGGCGCGAACGCCTCGGACGGCGGGCCGAGCGGGACCACGCAGCCGACGGGCAGCCGCACGCCCCCCTCCACCGAGCGGCGGAAGACCGCGGGCGAAACCGCCTCGTCCGCCGCCGGGGCGCTGCGGCAGCATGGCCCCCATGACCGTACTGACACGCGACGAAGCGCAGGCCAGGGCCCGGCTCCTGGACGTCCACAGCTATGACATCGACCTCGATCTCACCCGCGGCGAAGAGCAGTTCCGCTCCACCACGGTCATCCGCTTCCACGCCCGCACCCCAGGTGACACCTTCGTCGAAGTCCGCCCCGCCGCCCTGCTGAGTGCCACCCTCGACGGCCGCCCCCTCGACATCACCAGCCTCGACGACAACCGGCTCCCCCTCGCCGCGCTCACCCCCGGCGACCACGAACTCCGCGTCGAGGCGGACATGCGCTACTCCCGCACCGGCGAGGGCATGCACCGCTTCACCGACCCCGTCGACGGCGAGACCTACCTCTACACCCAGCTGTTCCTCGACGACGTCCAGCGCGTCTTCGCCGCCTTCGACCAGCCCGACCTCAAGGCCGTCTTCTCCGCCACCGTCACCGCGCCACCGGCCTGGACGGTCCTCGGCAACACCGTCGCCACCCGCGTCGGACCGCCCGCCGAAGGCCGCTGGAAGCTGCCCCCCGGCCGCCCCCTCAGCACGTACTTCGTCGCCTTCGCCGCCGGCCCCTGGCACACCGTCCGCACCGAACACGCCGGGCTCCCCTTCGCCCTGCACTGCCGCCGGTCCCTCGCCCCGCACCTGGACGCCGACGCCGACGAACTCCTCGGCCTCACCCGCCGCTGCTTCGACCGCTTCCACCAGATCTTCGACGAGCCCTACCCCTTCGACTCCTACGACCAGGCGTTCGTCCCCGAGTACAACTTCGGCGCCATGGAGAACCCCGGTCTCGTCGTCCTCCGCGACGAATACGTCTTCCGCTCCGCCGCCACCGACACCGAGCGGCAGACCCGCGCCGTCACCATCGCCCACGAGATGGCCCACATGTGGTTCGGCGACCTCGTCACCCTGCGGTGGTGGGACGACATCTGGCTCAACGAGTCCTTCGCCGAGTACATGGGCTACCAGGTGCTCACCGACGCCACCCACGTCACGGGCCCCTGGACCGAGTTCGGCGTCAGCCGCAAGGCATGGGGCTACGCCGCCGACCAGCGCGAGACCACCCATCCCGTCGCCCCCGAACCCGGCGCCGTCCACGACACCGCCGCCGCCCTCCTCAACTTCGACGGCATCTCCTACGCCAAGGGCGCCTCCGCGCTCCGCCAACTCGTCGCCTGGCTCGGCGAGAAGGACTTTCTCGCCGGCATCAACACCCACTTCGCCCGGCACCGCTTCGGCAACGCCACCCTCGCCGACTTCCTCGACTCCCTCGCCGGCGCCACCGAACGCGACGTCCACGCCTGGGCCGACCGCTGGCTCCGCACCACCGGCGTCGACACCCTCACGCCCCGGATCACCACCACCGACAGCGGCTGGGAACTCACCGTCGACCACGAGGGCACCCGCCCCCACCGCATCGCCGTCGGCCTCTACGACCACGACCCCGACGACCCCGGGCGCCTCACCGCCCGCACCCGCGAGGAGATCGACCTGCCCGGTCCCACCGGCCCCGCCCTCACCGGCACCGGCCCCCGGCCCGCCCTCGTCCTCCTCAACGACGGCGACCTCGCCTACGCCAAGATCCGCCTCGACCCCGACTCCCACGACACCGCCCTCGGCGCCCTCTCCGGCCTGCCCGACCCCCTCACCCGCGCGGTCCTCTGGAACTCCCTCCGCGACCAGGTCCGCGACGGCCTGCTGCCCTCTGACGCCTACCTGCGGGCCACCCGCGACCACCTGCCGCACGAGACCGACAACGCCGTCGTCGAGGGCGTCCTCACCTTCGCCCGCGACCAGATCGCCGACGTCTACCTCCCCGCCGACCACCGCGACGACGCCCTCGCCATCCTCCGCGACACCTGCCACGACCTCCTGCGCCGCACCGGGCAGGGCACCGCCCCCGGCCCCCGCCTCGCCGCCGTCCGCACCCTCATCGACAGCGCCACCACGGACGCCGCGCTCCACGACTGGCTCCGCGCCGGCACCGTCCCCGGCGGGCCCGCCCTCGACCCCGAGCTCCGCTGGCGCGTCCTCACCCGACTCGCCGTCCTCGGCGCCGTCACCCCCGACGCCATCGCCGCCGAACTCGCCGCCGACCCCAGCGCCACCGGCCGGGAAGGCGCCGCCCGCTGCCGAGCCGCCCTCCCCGACCCCGCCGCCAAACAAGCGGCCTGGCACTCCCTCTACGCGGACGACAGCCTCTCCGCCTACCTGTGGACCGCCACCGCCCAGGGCTTCTGGCAGGCCGAACAGCTCGACCTCACCCGCCCCTACCGCGACCGCTACCACCCCGACGCGACGGCGCTCGCCGCCCGCCGCGGCACCGCCCTCGCCAAAGCCGCCGGCAACCATGGATTCCCCCGTCCCCACATCGACCACGACACGCTGCGCCTCGGCGAGGAATGCCTGAGCGGCACGGAACCGACCCCCGCGTTCAGGCGGCAGCTCCGCGACCGGCTCGACGACCTCCGCCGAGCCCTCGCCGTTCGCTACACACAGTGAACACCACCCCACTGACAATGACCCTCGCCGGACCCGTCACCGCATGACAAAGGCGCCCGCACCCCGGTCGGGGGTGCGGGCGCCAGGCCCGAAAAACGCTGCCTACGTCAGCCGCGCTTGTCCTCGATCGCGTCCGCCGGCTCGGCCGTGCGGAGCTCCTCCAGGAAGCGGTCCACGATGCCGCTCTCCCGCGCGTACGTCTCGACCGACTCGCCGACGATGCGGCCCGCCAGCTCGGTGGCCAGCGCGCCGACCTGCTCGCGCAGCTGCGCCTCGGCCATCGTGCGCTCCGCGTCGATCATCGCGTGACCGGCGGAGATGATCTCGTCGCGCTGACGCTGGCCCTCGGCCCGCAGCTCGGCGATGATCGCGTTGCCCTGCTCGACCGACTCCTGGCGCAGCCGCGCGGCCTCGTGCCGGGCCTCGGCCAGCAGCGCCTGGTACTCGGCGTGGACCCGCTCCGCCTCGGCGCGCGTCTCCTCCGCCTCGCCGAAACGCCCCTCCGTGGCCTTCTCACGCTCGGTGAGGACCTTGTTGATCCGGGGCAGGATCCCCTTCGCGATCACCGCGAAGACGAGGAAAAACAGCACCAGACCGAGGACGAGCGGGGCAACGTCCGGCTTCAGCGGTCCGATGTCGAGAGCGAGGTTCATCATGGCCATGAGGTGCAGGGTAGTCGAAGCCGCCCCCGGGGCGCGCCCCGCACCCCGTCCCGCGCCCCTTTGTCGCGCGCGACCCCCAACTCCCCGCTCGCGCGCGGCCGGTACCACCATCGGGGGAAACATCCCCCACAAGGGCGTCACGCCGCAGGTACAGCCGGTAGCTTGAAGCGGTCCTGATGTATCGAACAAAAAGGGCATAAACGACTTGTCCGGCTGTGTTCGCCGCTGCCCACGGGAAGGCCGCACCCGCGCATGAGCAACCCCCCGAACTCCGACCACACTCCCGACACACCTCTCGACTTCGCGGGCATCGGCATCGGCCCCTTCAACCTCTCCCTGGCCGCCCTCGCCCACCCGCTCTCCGACCTCCACGCGGCCTTCTATGACGAGAATCACACCTTCCGCTGGCACCCCGGGCTGCTCATCGACGGCACCCGCATCCAGGTCCCCTTCCTCGCCGACCTCGTGACGCTCGCCGACCCCGCCAGCCCCTGGACGTTCCTCAACTACCTCAAGACGCGCGAACGCCTCTACCCCTTCTACTTCGCCGAGCGCTTCCACATCACGCGCGCCGAATACGACGCCTACTGCCGCTGGGTCAGCGAGAACCTCACCGGCCTCCACTTCGGCCACCACATCGACGCCGTCCGCTGGAACCCCGAACGCGTCCTCTTCGAGATCGACTACACCCAGCTCGACCGCGACGGCGAGGCCGAGGCCCTCGGCCGCACCTACGCCCGCAACGTCGTCCTCGGCATCGGCACCACCCCCGACATCCCCGAACCCCTCCGCCCCCTCGTCGAGGCCCACGGCGTCCCCGTCCACCACTCCGCCGACTACCTCGACCACCGCGCCGACCTCCTCGCCGCCGACCACGTCACCGTCATCGGCTCCGGGCAGTCGGGCGCCGAGATCTTCCTCGACCTGCTCCGCCACCGCCCCGTCGGCCGCGAGAAGCTCCACTGGCTCGCCCGCACCCCCGCCTTCGCCCCCACCGAGACCAGCCGGCTCGGCCGCGAACACTTCACCCCCGACTACGGCCAGTACTTCCACGCCCTGCCCGAACCCGTCCGCGACCAGGCCCTGCCCCAGCAGTGGCAGCTCCAGCAGGGCATCGACCCCGCCACCATCACGGCCATCCACGACGAGCTCTACCGCCGCAGCCTCCACGGCGGCTGGCCCGACACCACCCTCACCCCGGGCGTCTTCGTCCGCACCGCCGGACGCGTCGGCACCACCCGCGTCGAACTCCACCTCGAGCACCACCAGCAAGGCACCCGCTCACGCCTCACCACCGACGCCGTCGTCCTCGCCACCGGCTACCGCGAACGCCGCGTCGACCGCCTCCTCGCCGCCCTCGACCCCTACATCCGCCGCGACTCCGGCGGCCGGCCCCGCATCGACGCCCAGCACCGCCTCGTCCTCGACCCCCTGGTCAAGGGCGCCGTCCACGTCCAGAACGCCGAGACCCACACCCACGGCATCGGCAGCTCCGACCTCGGACTCGCCGCCTGGCGCAGCGCCACCATCCTCAACGCCATCACCGGTACCACCCACTACCCGCTGCCCCACCGCACCGCCTTCACCACCTTCGGCCTGGAGCCGCGACCCACGCCACGGCCCCACACCGCGTCCACCTCAGAAAAGCGGCACACCATCCCGCGTCAGCTTCCAGTCCACTGACGCGAACTTCGCCACATCGATCACCTGCCGGGCCTTCACCCAACCGATGATCGTGTTACGGATCTCCTCCGAATTCGCCCACACCTGCTTCGCCCGCGCCACATGCGGGAAATTCCCGCCACCACTCGCCCGGTAGTTGTTCACCGCCAGCACGAACTGCGCGGAATCGTCCAGCGGCTTCCCGTCGAACAGCAGCTTCCCGATCCGCGCACCCGGCGCCTTCGCGATGTCGATCTCGTAGGAGAGGCCACTCACCACGTCGTAGTTGTAGTCCGGAATGCTCTCGGCGTTCGTGAGCTTCGCCGGATCCACCGGCGCCCCCGCAGGCGTCCGCACGTAATACCGCGCCGAGAACTCCAGGTACTCCCGCAGCTGCGCGCCGGTCAGCACCCGCGCCTCCAGCGTGTTCTCGAACGGATACAGTCCCGCCACCTGGCGGACCGACACCGGCCCCGCCGGAACCGCCGCCGTCCGCGAGAAACACGACGCCTGCGACAGCACCGGCAACGGCGAGTACGCCGTGCCCCGCAACGCCGCACGCACCGTCTCCGCCTGCACATGATTGATGAAATCGATGATCGGCGTGTCCCGGTACGGCGCCTCCGCCGCGTCCATCGCCGCCGTCGACGTGCCGATCCGCTGGTTCACATAGGCCACCACCTTCCGGTGCTGCCCCCGCACCAGACCGGTGATCGTGGCGTCCTCCTCGGCCGTGTTCGAGTTCAGCACCTTCGACGACACCGACGCGACCTGCCAGCGGCCCCGCTCCCACGCCAGCTCGAAGTCGAACAGCGTCAACCGCTGCCCCCACTTCAACGGCTCGGACAGCACCACCGACCGACCCGTCTCCTTGTTCACCACCCGGTACTCCGGCACCTCCACATGCGCGTGCCCCACCAGAATCGCGTCGATCCCCGGCACCCGCTCCGCCACCAGCGCCGCCGCGTTCTCCACATAAGGCAACGCGTCACCGTAGGACGACGTACCGCTCATCCCCGAATGCGCCGACACGATCACCACGTCCGCACCCATCGACCGCAGCCGCGGCACCCACTTCGCCGCCTGCTCCTCCAGACCGGGGAACACCATCTTCCCCTGCACATTCGCCTTGTCCCAGATCGCGATCCCCGGATTCGTCAGACCCAGGATCGCCACCCGCACATCGCGCCCGTGCGGCGTCCGCATCCGCTTGATGACATACGGCCGGAACGCCGGCCGCATCGTCTTCGCGTCCAACGCGTTCGCGCCCAACAGGGGGAAATGGCACTGCTGCTCGAACTTCCGCAGCACCGGAATGCCGTAATTGAACTCGTGGTTCCCCAGCGCCGCCGCGTCGTACCCCATGGAGTTCATCGCCAGCGCCATCGGATGCACCGGCCCGCGCGCCCCGGTGATCGGCTCCACCCGCGCGTAGTAGTACGCGAGCTGCGTCCCCTGGATCGTGTCACCCGCGTCGATGAGCAGCGTGTTCCGCCGCCCCTTCTCCTTGCGGACCTGCTTAACCAGCGTCGAGATCTTCGCCAGGCCCACATCGTTGTGCGCCTTGTCGTCGAACTCGGCATCGGTGAAATAGTCCCAGTTGAAGACGTTCCCGTGCAGGTCCGTGGTGCCCATGACGGTGAACGCGTACCGCTTCGTCCTGCCGTGCCCGTGGTCCCCGTGCGCCCCCTGCCCCACGAGCGGCTGCTCGGCGGCCGTCGCCGACGCGGCGCCCACCGCCCCGGTCAGGGCCACCCCCGCCCCCGTAGCGGCCGTACGCCCCAGGAAGCGCCTGCGGTTGAGCGGCATCGAATTCCCCATCCCTTTACCCGTCACCTGACGATCTCACCGCGGCCGGCCGAGAGCCGGCCGCGTCCGACAGCGGCACCGGGCGGCCGCAACACCACGAACCCCCCGGTACAACGCGCGTAGATTCTGGCCCCCACAGCCACCGTGGCAACACCCTTGCAAGGTTGCGATCC
Organism: Streptomyces mobaraensis NBRC 13819 = DSM 40847; assembly: GCF_017916255.1. Taxonomy (NCBI): domain Bacteria; kingdom Bacillati; phylum Actinomycetota; class Actinomycetes; order Kitasatosporales; family Streptomycetaceae; genus Streptomyces; species Streptomyces mobaraensis. Next base: position 1,911,082 of record NZ_CP072827.1, on the reverse strand, counting down.
GATGACTCCGGACAGTCCCGCCGACGAACACGGACTGGGACGCTAGCCCCATGACCGCAACCGAGCCGTTGCCCTACGGAACCCCCGACACCCCGCGCGTCGCCGTCCGCGGCGAGGCCCACCTTGAGGTCGATCCCGAAATCGCCCGTCTCGGAATCACCATCAGCGCCCGCGGTACCGACCGTCACAAAGCCCTCGACGACCTCACCCGCCGCAACAACCACATCATCGAACTCCTCAAAACCCACGGCGACGCCGTGGAGAAAATCGAAACCGGCGCCGTCACCATCACCCCCCAACTCAACGACAAAGGCCGCCACGAACGCATCCGCGCCTACCGTGGCCACATTCACCTCACCGCCACCCTCAGTGACTTCACCATCCTCGGTGAACTCACCACCCGCCTCTCCGACCTCGAACTCACCCGCATCGACGGCCCCTGGTGGGCCCTCCGCGCCAACTCGCCCGCCCACCGCGAAGCCCGCCGCCAAGCCGTCCACGACGCCGTCCAACGCGCCCGCGAATACGCCGAAGCACTCGGCTCCCACCTCGTCGCCCTCGTCGAACTCGCCGACACCGGAACCGAACACCCCGCTCCCGCCACACCGCCCGCCCGCCCCGCCATACTCCGCAGCGCCGGCTACGCGGGCTCCGCCCCGCCCGCCCTCGACCTCGAACCCCAGCGCCAGAGCGTCTACGCCCATGTCAACGCACGGTTGACCATGACCCCGCCGATCCTGTGAACCCGTGCGCGTGGGGGTGCCGACAAGGTCTCTCGCCGCTCATCGGAGCACCCCCGCGCACGTTTCACAAGTTGTCAACAGACCTTTACCCAACGGACGTTGGGCGGTCGTGTCCGGCGGATTCTCTACCCGCCGGTAGGTCATAAGGTCGTGCCATGCGCCGAGCGAAAATCGTCTGCACCCTGGGGCCCGCCACCGACTCGTACGAGCAGATCAAGGCCCTCGTCGAAGCCGGCATGGACGTCGCCCGCTTCAACCTGAGCCATGGCACCCACGCCGACCACGAGGCGCGGTACGAACGGGTGCGCAAGGCCGCCGAGGAGACCGGCCGCAATGTCGGCGTCCTCGCCGACCTTCAAGGCCCGAAGATCCGCCTCGGCCGGTTCCTCGAAGGCCCCGTACTCCTTGAACGCGGCGACACCTTCACCATCACCGTCGAGGACGTCCCCGGCGACCGCCACCGCTGCGGCACCACCTACGACGGCCTCGCCGCCGACGTCACCCGCGGTGAACGCATCCTCGTCGACGACGGCCGCGTCACCCTTGAGGTCACCGAAGTCAACGGGCCGCGCGTCCACACCGTCGTCCTTGAGGGCGGCATGGTCTCCGACCACAAGGGCCTCAACCTCCCCGGCGTCGCCGTCTCCGTCCCCGCCCTCTCCGAGAAGGACGTCGAAGACCTCCGCTGGGCCATCACCACCGGCGCCGACATCGTCGCCCTCTCCTTCGTCCGCAGCGCGCGGGACATCGACGACGTCCACCGCGTCATGGACGAGGAGGGCCGCCGCCTCCCCGTCCTCGCCAAGATCGAGAAGCCGCAGGCGGTCGAGAACCTCGACGGCATCGTGGCCGCCTTCGACGGCATCATGGTCGCGCGCGGCGACCTCGGCGTCGAAATGCCGCTCGAAACGGTCCCGATCGTTCAGAAGCGCGCCATCAAACTGGCCAAGCGCAATGCCAAACCCGTCATCGTCGCCACCCAGATGCTCGACTCCATGATCGACGCGTCCCGCCCCACCCGCGCCGAGGCGTCCGATGTCGCCAACGCCGTCATCGACGGCACCGACGCCGTGATGCTCTCCGGCGAGACCAGCGTCGGCAAATACCCCATCGAAACCGTCCGCACCATGAGCCGCATCCTTCAGGCGGCCGAAGAGGACATCCTCGCCCAGGGCCTCCCCCCGCTCACCGAACGCAGCAAGCCCCGCACCCAGGGCGGCGCCGTCGCCCGCGCCGCCGCCGAGATGGGCGACTTCCTCGGCGCCAAGTTCCTCGTCGCCTTCACCCAGTCCGGCGACACCGTCCGCCGCCTCTCCCGCTACCGCTCACCCATCCCCCTCCTCGCCTTCACCCCCGAACCCGCCACCCGCTCCCAACTCAACCTCACCTGGGGCGTCGAGACCTTCCTCGGGCCGATGGTGCAGACCACCGACGAAATGGTCAGCCAGGTCGACGAATACCTGCTCCGCATCGGCCGCTGCCGCAAGGGCGACATGGTCATCATCACGGCCGGCTCCCCGCCCGGCACTCCCGGCACGACCAACCTCGTACGGGTGCACCACATCGGGGAGGACGACGGGCCGAGGCGGTAGGCGGGGCCCGGGGGTCAGCACTTCGGGCCGATGTGGGCGTCCATGAGGGCGACGGAGGCGCGGCGGGCGACCGAGACGTTGTACGGCGTGCCGTCGCGGTGGGTGATCGTCCACTCGACGCCGACCTTGCCGAGGGTGTCGCAGTACAGCCGCCGGATGTCATCGGACCCGTTGGTGAAGAAGTAGCGGGGGTATTCGTACCGCTTGCGTTCACCGCCGATGAGGCGCGTGGTCCAGTTCGTCATCCGGCAACCGTCGGAGTGGACGAGGCCGCGGAGGAAGCCCCAAGGGTGCGTATCGACGATCCGCTGCTGCCATGGCGTCAACGCGATGGTCCGCTCGTGCTTCTTGCCGGGGCCGTGCTGGGGGAAGAGGCATGGCCAGTGCTTGCTGCAACTGGTCACCGCGACGCAGCCCTGCCGCTGGACGACGCAGACCTTGTTCTCGGGGCGCACCCGTTCCATCGCGGACCGGCAGGCGTCGATGAGGCCCGGCCACGCGTCCGCACAGGCGATGCGGAGGGTGTAACCGCCGCTCGGATGGCCGCTGACGCAGCCGTCGCCGAGGTAGAGCCCGAGGAGGTAGGCGTAGGCGCGGGAGTCGGAGGGTGGCTCGGGGTCAGCGCGGCACAGGGAGCACTGTGAGCGGCTGGAATGGCCGGGTTCGAGCCGAGTGAGCCATTGACGGATCGCGTGCCGGGATATTCCGGTCCGCTTGCTGACCGTGTTGAGGCTGAGACCTTGATCGACGAGGGCGACGGTCCGGCGGCGGGTGGCGAGGTCGTACACGAGAGCGAGCGTGACGTGAGAAGCGTCGCTGTGCCGGGATTTGCGGTGACGTTCACCGTGAGGAGTGAAGATCCCCAACGTCGGCACTCAAAGTGCGACCTTCGAAATGAAGGTAAAGTGCCCCGGGTCGGATTCGAACCGACACTGTATGGGTTTTGAATCCATTGCCTGCTGCCAGTTGGGCTACCGGGGCCTTGTAATGCAAGGAGAGTGTATACCCCTCCGGTACTCAAAACTACAGCACTCGGTACGCTCGTGGAGCACCGCCTGTCCTGGACTGAGGAGACCCGTGAGCGCCGCCGAGCCCCAGCCGCCCGTCGACGACGAGCCGCAGCACACCCCTCCGCACATCACCCGTGTCGTGATCGCCGAGGACGAGGCCCTCATCCGCCTCGATCTCAAGGAGATGCTCGAGGAAGAGGGCTACTCCGTCGTGGGTGAGGCGGGTGACGGGGAGACGGCGGTCGCGCTGGCGCGGGAGCATCGGCCGGATCTGGTGATCCTGGACGTGAAGATGCCGGTGCTCGACGGGATCTCCGCGGCCGAGCGGATCGCGGCCGAGTCGATCGCGCCCGTCCTGATGCTCACCGCGTTCTCGCAGCGCGAGCTCGTGGAGCGGGCCCGGGACGCCGGGGCCATGGCGTACCTGGTGAAGCCGTTCAGCAAGAGCGACGTCGTGCCGGCGATCGAGATGGCCGTGTCGCGGTTCACGGAGCTGAAGGCGCTGGAGAAGGAGGTCGCGGACCTCGCCCAGCGGCTGGAGACGCGCAAGCTGGTGGACCGCGCGAAGAGCGTGCTGCAGACGCAGTACGGGCTGACGGAGCCGGCGGCGTTCCGGTGGATCCAGAAGACGTCGATGGACCGCCGGATGTCGATGCAGCAGGTGGCGGAGGCCGTGATCGAGGACGCCCGGGAGAAGAAGGCGGCGAAGGAGCAGCAGCAGTCGCAGTAGTGGCCGGCGAGTCGGTCGTGGGGCCCGTGTCCGGGGTGGGTGCGGGCCCTTCGTGCTGCTCGGGGGCTCGGGCTTCCGGATGCTCCTATGGATGTCAAGCGGCTTCAGTGAGGTCGCCTTGAGTCGTTTGTCGGCTGGTGGATCGGTGGTCGAGGGATCGCATGAGGACGCGGTAGACCTCGCGTGCGACGTGGCGTTTGAGGCAGCGCATGATGTCCTTCTTCGACAGGCCCTGCTGGGTGCGCCGTTCCATGTAGATGCGGGTGCGTTCGTCCCAGCGCAGGCGGCAGAGCACGATGGTGTGCAGGGCGTGGTTGGCGGCCCGGTCTCCGCCGCGGTTGAGCCGGTGGCGGTCCCGGCGGCCCGAGGAGGCCGGTATGGGAGCGACGCCGCACAGGTGGGCGAAGGCTGCTTCGGAGTGCAGCCGGTCGGGGTTGTCACCGGCGGTGGCCAGCAGCTGCCCGGCCACGTCCGCGCCGACTCCTTGCAGGGCCAGGAGCTCGGGGGCGGCCTGGGCGGTGAGCGTCTTCAGCTCCGCCTCCAGCTCGTCGATCTCCTCGGTCAGGGCCAGGATCCGCCGGCCCAGCCGGCGCAGGGCCGCCTTGGCCGCGTGCAGCGGGTCGGCGAGATCGTCACCCGGCCGCAGCCGCGCGCACGCCTTCGCCAGCCGGGCGGCGGTCAGCCCGCGCAGCGGGGCGCGCAGGCTCTCGGGCGCGGTGACCAGCAGTTGCCGTGCCTGGTTGACTGCCTGGGTACGGGACTTGACCGCCGAACGGCGCGGCACCCGCAGAGCCCGCACGGCTTCCACGACACCGGTGCGGGTCTTGGGGGTCCCGCTCGCCCTGCCGGAGGCCACCGCCACGGCGGCGGCGTAGGCGTCGATCGGGTCGGACTTGCCCTTCAGCCTGCGGGTTTTGCGGTCCGGCCGGTCGACCTCGACGACCTTCAGTCCCGCTTCGCGCAGAACGCGGGCGAGTTCGGCGCCGTAGGCGCCGGTGCCTTCCACGCCGACGGCCGTCACGGTGCCCTGGGCGAGCAGCCAGGCCAGGAGCTTGCGATATCCGGGGCCGGTGGCCTCGAACTCCTGGTCGGCCAGGTGGCGGCCGAGGCGGTCGACCACGGCGGCGTGGTGGGTCTCGCCGTGGGTGTCGATGCCGCCTGTGACTTCCAGGGCCTGGTCCGTCATGCTGGTCACTGCCGTCCTCTCGCTGATCCCGGTAGGGCGGCACGCGCCGGCCGGGCGGGCGGACAAGACAGTGGCGGGGCTTCTTGACCAAGCTCCTATAAGGTCACGGTCGCCCGTCCGGTCGCGTGCGAGGCGGCTCCTCCGAGCGGATCGACAAATCCCAAACAAGACAGTCGAGACGTCGGTCAGTCCGTGAGTCAGACCCGTCGGAGAAGCCACGTCACATCCTCACTGTCAGTCCTCGCCGAGGTAGGCCTTGCGTACGGACGTGTCGACGAGGAGGTCCGCGCCGGTGCCGGAGAGGACGATGCGGCCGGTTTCCATGACGTGGCCGTGGTCGGCGAGGGTGAGGGCCGCCTGGGCGTTCTGTTCGACGAGCAGGATCGTCGTGCCGTCGGCCTTGAGCTCGGCGATGGTGGTCATGATCTTCTGCATCATGATCGGCGAGAGGCCCATGGAGGGTTCGTCGAGCATGAGGAGTTTGGGGCGGGACATCAGGGCGCGGGCCATGGCGAGCATCTGCTGTTCGCCGCCGGAGAGGGTGCCGGCGGGCTGGCGGGCGCGTTCGCCGAGGATGGGGAAGAGGCTGTAGGCACGGTCGACGTCCTGGGCGATGGCGGCGGTGTCCTTGCGGAGGAAGGCGCCGAGCTGGAGGTTCTCGGCGATGGTGAGGCGGGGGAAGATGTGGCGGCCTTCGGGGGAGTGGGCGAGGCCGAGGGCGACGATGCGGTGGGCGGGGACTCGGGTGAGGGGTTTCCCGTCGAAGCGGATGCCGCCGCCCGTGGGGCGGAGGAGGCCGGAGAGGGTCCGGAGTGTGGTGGTCTTTCCCGCGCCGTTGGTGCCGATGAGGGTGACGATCTCTCCGGCGTGGACGGTGAAGGAGATGCCCTTGACGGCTTCGATCTTGCCGTAGGCGACGCGGAGGTCGCGGACTTCGAGGAGGGCCGTCATCGGGGGTCGTTCTCCTCGTGGTGGGGGCGGGGTGGGGTGCCGTCCGTGGCTGTCGGTGGGTCCGCTTCCGCCCTGGTGACCGCTTCCGCCCGGGTGGCCGCCTCCGCCTGAGCGCGTGCCGCCAGGGCCGCCGAGGTGGTCGCCGCTTCCGCCGCTCGGGCCGCTTCCGCCGCCTCGACCTCGGCGGCCTCGTCCTGTCCGGGTGCGCCTTCGAAGGGGGTGCCGAGGTAGGCGGCGATGACGCGTTCGTCGCCCTGGACCGTGCGCGGGGTGCCCTCGACGAGTTTCCGGCCCTGGACGAGGACGGCGACGTGGTCGCAGAGGTTGAAGATGAAGCGCATGTCGTGCTCGATGACGAGGACGGCGATGCCCTGGTCGCGGATGGCGAGGACGAGGTGTTCGGCGGCGCGGGTCTCCTGGGGGTTCATGCCGGCGGTGGGTTCGTCGAGGAGGAGCAGACCGGGGTCGCTGGCGAGGGCGCGGGCGATTTCGAGCCTGCGTTGTTCGCCGTAGGGGAGGTTGCGGGCGAGGTGGTCCGCTTTGTCGGCGAGGCCGGTGAATTCGAGGAGTTCGCGGGCGCGTTGATGGGAGGCCCGTTCGGCGCGGTGGAAGCCGGGGCTGCGGAGGAGTGCGGAGAGGAGGCCCTCGTGGGTGCGGGTGTGGCGGCCGACGAGGACGTTCTCCAGGACGGTCATGCTGGGAAAGAGGCGGATGTTCTGGAAGGTGCGGGCGATGCCCGCCTGGGTGACGAGGTGGGGTTTGGCGGGGAGGAGAATGTCGCGGTAGATGACGGTGCCTTCGGTTGGGGTGTAGAGACCCGTGAGGCAGTTGAAAAAGGTGGTTTTTCCCGCGCCGTTGGGGCCGATGAGTCCGACGATCTGCCGGTCGTGCACGGTGAGGTCGACGGAGCGTACGGCGGTGAGGCCGCCGAAGCGCATGGTGACACCGGTGGCGGTGAGGACGGGGGTGGTGCCGGCGGCAGCGGTGGCGTCGGGGGCCATGGCGGTCACGGTGGTCACGCCTCCGCTCGGGTGAGGGTCGCGGTGTCGGGAGCGGCGTCGTCGTGGAATTCGAGCTGCTTCCGGCGGTCGGCGACGAGGCCCTCGGGGCGGAAGCGCATCAGGAGGATGAGGGCTACGCCGAAGAGCAGGAGTTGGTAGTCCTGCATGAAGTCCATTTTGTTCGGGATGAGGTAGAGCAGGGCGGCGCCGACGAGGGGGCCGGTGATGGTGCCCATGCCGCCGAGGATGACGGCGGCGAGGAGGAACGCGGAGTTGGGCGGGACGGTGCCGGCGAACTGGTACTGGTCCGGCGTGGCGGTGGTGATGACGTGGGCCTGGACGGTGCCGGCGAGACCGGCGAGCGCGGCGCCGAGGGCGAAGGCGAGGAGCTTGAGGCGGAAGGCGTTGATGCCCATGGCGGTGGCGGCGGTCTCGTCCTCGCGGATGGCGATCCAGGCGCGGCCGATGCGTGAGGCGGCGGCGCGGCGGAAGACGAGGACTACGGCGATGGTGGCGAGGAGCATCAGGAGGTAGTAGTTGCCGAAGCGGCCGATGGGGGTGCCCAGGAGGTCGTGCGTGTCGCCGAAGTCGAAGCCGCCGATGGCGAGATCGGGGATGTTGGGGATGCCCATGGCGCCGTTGGTGACGTCGGGGCCGGTCTTTCCGTTGAGGTTGAGCATGGTGATGCGGAAGATTTCGCCGAAGCCGAGGGTGACGATGGCGAGGTAGTCGCCGCGGAGGCGGAGGGTGGGGGCGCCGATGAGGACGCCGAAGACGAGGGAGGTGCCGATGCCGGTGAGGACGGCCGCCCAGAACGGGAAGTGGACGCCGGCGGCGGATTCCGGGGAACCGGAGACGAGGGCCGCGGTGTAGGCGCCGACGCCGAGGAAGGCGACGTATCCGAGGTCGAGGAGGCCGGCGAGGCCGACGACGACGTTGAGGCCCAGGGCGACGGTGGCGAAGATGAGGATGCTGGTGGCCAGGTTGGTGTAGGTGTCGCTGGTGAGAGTGAGGGGGAACGCCGCGGCGGCGACGAAGGCGGCGGTGAGGGTGATGGTGCGGTGCCGGGCGGTGAGGGTGCTGAGGCGGGTGGTGAGGCCGGAGCGGCCGAGGGCGGCGAGCCCGGCGCCGGCGAGCAGGAGGTAGCCGACGAAGAGTTCGCCGTACTCGGCTTCGATGCCGTAGGTGAAGAGGGCGAGGCCGAGGGCGAACGCGGCGGCGATGAGGAGGATTTCCGCCCAGGCGGGGAGCGGGGTGGGGGCTGGGGTGCGGCCGGGGGTGAGGGTGTGGCGGAAGCGGCGCCAGGGGTTGGCGGGGGCAGGGGGCTTTCGGTGGTGCGTGGCGGCTTTGTTGTCCGCGTTGTCCTTGGCAACTGTGACCCCAGTGCTGGCCGTGGCCCCCGTACCGCCTGCGACCCTCGCGCCGTCTGCGACCTCCCTACCGTCCGTGCCCCTCGTACCGTCCGTGCCTCCAGTACCGTCCGCGCCTGCCGCGCCTGCCGCGCCTGCCGCGCCTGCCGCGCCTGCTGTACCTTCTGCGTCCCCCTGGTCCCCCGCATCGTTCGGATAAGGCAGCGCCGGCGGCAAGGCCAGAGCTCCGAGGACGGTGGCGAGGGTCGCGCCGCCGGCGAGGAAGCCGCCGGGTTCGAGGTTGACGAGGCCGCCGAGGTCGGTCGTGATCGCGCCGAGCGTGTACCAGGTGGCGGCGAAGGTGCCGAGGGCCAGCAGCAGGGTGGGGGCCGTGGCGCCCGCGGGAGCGAGCCAGCGGAGTCCGCGGACGCCGTGGCCGGACAGGACGTACAGCAGGGTGAGGGCGGCGCCGGCGAGGGTGATGTTCTGGAGCCCGCCGGGATAGCCGGTGACGGTGAGGTTGCCGGGGAACGAGGTGGTCCAGGTCCAGGCGAGGAAGGTGGAGACGATCGCGAGGAGCGCTCCCGCGCCCGTGAGCAGGCGGGCGGCCGCCGGGCGCAGCGGGATCGTGGCGGGTACCGGCGTCGTGACGGCCGAAGGGGCGGCGGACGGTCGTCCTCCGGCGGGGTGGCGTTCTGCGGGCATGGTCATCACGCCCGATCCGCGACGCGTTCGCCGAGCAGGCCCTGCGGCCTGAGCAGCAGGACGAGGATGAGGAGGACGAAGGCCCAGACGTCCTTCCAGGAGCCGCCGCCGAACTGGGACATGCCGGGGATCTCCTCGATGTAGCCGGTGGCGAGGGCTTCGGCGACGCCGAGGACGACGCCGCCCAGCATGGCGCCGTAGATGTTGCCGATGCCGCCGAGGACGGCCGCGGTGAAGGCTTTGAGGCCGGTGATGAAGCCCATGCGGAAGTCCACCTGTCCGTATTTGAGGCCGTGGGCGACGGCGGCGACGGCGGCGAAGGTGGCGCCGATGGCGAAGGCGATGACGATGATGCGGTCGGTGTTGATGCCCATGAGCTTGGCGGTGTCGGGGTCCTGGGCGGTGGCCTGCATGCCGCGGCCGGTGCGGGTCCTGGCGACGAAGAGGCCGAGGGCGAGCATGCACAGCGGTGCGGCGATCAGCAGGAAGACCTCGCCGCGCTGGACCGTGGCGCCGAGGACGTGGAACGACTCGCCTTTGAACTGAGGGAAGACCCGCGCCTTCTTGGCGTCGGGGTACCACTTCCAGACGGCCTGCTGGAGGGCGATGGAGAGGCCGATGGCGGTGATGAGCGGCGCGAGTCGTGGGGCGTTGCGCAGCGGCCGGTAGGCGAAGCGTTCGGCGGCTACGGCGATGGCGACGGCGGCGGCGATGCCGCCGAGGATCATGAGGGGGAGGGCTAGGAGCAGCGCGGTGCCGTCGGGGAGGGCGAGGTGGACGGTGAGGGCGCCGAAGCCGCCGACCATGAAGATCTCGCCGTGGGCGAAGTTGATGAGCTGGACGATGCCGTAGACCATCGTGTAGCCGATCGCGATGAGGCCGTACATCGCGCCGAGGATGAGTCCGTTGGCCAGCTGTTGCGGCAGTTCGTGCACCGCCGGGCCTCCGTGGGATGAGACGTCGTGGGACAAGGCCGCGGCGGTCGGCGCGGGCCGGGCGGGTCCGCGCCGGGTGGTTGGCGCACGGCGGGAGTGGAGTGGGAGGAATCGTTTCGGCGTGCCCGGGGCCGCCGCTGTCCGTTCGGCCGGCCGGGCCGGGTCAGCGTTTGAACTCGGCGCTGTGGCGGGCCTTCCAGGTGTCCCCCTCGACCTGGTAAGCGGTGATCATGGTGTTGGTGGTGTCGCCGTACTTGTCGAAGGAGACGGTTCCGGTGACCCCGTCGAACTTGACCTTGTTGAGGGCCTCGACGACCTTGGCGCGGGCGCCGTCGGGCAGTTTGCCGCCGTTGTCGGCGACGACGGCTTTGACGGCCTGGATGATGGCCCAGGTGGCGTCGTAGGTGGAGCCGCCGTACGCCTCGTAGCGGTCCTTGTAGCCCGCGGCCTTGTAGTCCTCGATGAACTTCTTGGCGGAGTCGAGTTGTTCGACGGGTTTGCCGACGGAGGTGGCGTAGTCGCCGGCGGATTTCTTGTTGAGTTTGATGTAGTCGGCGCTGTACATGCCGTCGCCGCCCATGAGGGGAGCCTTGACGCCGCTCTCCTTGAGCTGCTGGCTCAGGGGTGCGGCGGCCGGGTATTCGCCGCCGTAGAAGACGAGGTCGGCTCCGGAGCTCTTGGCCTTGGAGACGATGGCCTTGAAGTCGCGGTCCTCGGGGTTGACGTGCTCGGTACCGGCGATCTTTCCGCCGAGTGCGGTGAACTGGGTGGAGAAGGCGGCCGCGAGGCCGACGCCGTAGGTCTTCTGATCGTCGATGACGTAGGCGGTCTTGGCCTTGATCTGATCGTGGGCGTATTTTCCGCCGAAGGCGCCCTGGACCTCGTCGGTGGTGGCGGTACGGAAATAGGTGCTGAACTGCCGCTTCCGCCGGTCCTGTTTCCAGTCCTTGCCCTGGGTGAGGTCGGGGGTGGTGTTGGCCGGGGAGATGAGGGCGACCGTGTTGGACTGGGCCACCTGTTGCATGGACTGGGCGACGCTGGAGTTCAGCGGGCCGACGATGCCGACGACCTTCTTGTCGCCGGCGAGTTTGGTGGCGTTCTGCTGTCCGGAGGTGGGCTGGGCCTGGTCGTCCAGCGCGGACAGTTCGAAGGTGACGCCGGGGACTTCGTTGCTCTTGTTGGCGTTGGTGACGGCGAGGTGGGCGGAGTTCTTGATGCCCTGGCCCAGGGCGGAGAGGTCGCCGGTCAAGGGGGCGTCGAGGCCGATCACCACGGTGGTCTTCCTGCCACCCTTGTCGCCGTTGTCGCCCCCTTTGTCGTCGTCGCGGGAGCCGCAGGCGCTCAGGGTGAGGGCCCCGGCGGTGAGTGCGGTGGTGAGCAGGAGCAAGGGACGGTGTCGCACGGTGAGTCCTTTCCCTGGCGCGGCGGCTTCGCTGTGGTGCGGGTGCCGTGTCGCTCGCCGGGGGCAAGGACGGAGGAGGGAACGGGTGCGGGGCCGCCCGGCGGGGTGGCGGATGGCCGTGACTGTAAGGGCAGGGTGACGGCGCGGGGCAGAGGTGCCGTCCAGGATGTGACTGTCTTGTTATGACGCAGATCACATTCCGCATCGGTGGATCCCGCCCCGCCGCCGGGAGATTCACCCGGTGGCCGTGGATGTGGCAACCGCCCTCCACGGCCGGGGAGTTGTCAGGCGGATGCCTGCGGGTTGTCGCGGATGACGCAGGTGAGGCGGGCGGAGCAGACGCGCTTGCCCTGCTCGTCGGTGACGGCGATCTCGTACGTGGCGCTGGTGCGCCCGCGGTGCACGGGGGTGGCGACGCCGGTGACGAGGCCGGAGCGGAGCCCGCGGTGGTGGGTGCAGTTGAGGTCGACGCCGACGGCGATCCGCGTGGGTCCGCCGTGCAGCATGGCGCCGACGGATCCGAGCGTCTCGGCGAGCACGGCGGAGGCGCCGCCGTGGAGCAGCCCGTACGGCTGGGTGTTGCCCTCGACCGGCATGGTGCCGACGACGCGGTCGGGGGACGCCTCGACGACGCGGACGCCCATGCGCTCGCCGAGGTGGCCCGCGGAGAAGAGGGCGGGCAGGTCCAGGCCGCTGCCGGCCCAGGCGTCGAGGATCTCCTGCGGAAAGACGGTCCGGCTCTGTTCGCCCATGCTTCTCGGCTCCCCTGGTGCTCGTGGCGTACGTGAGGTGCGCGTTACTTCAGGTGCGCGAAGCATCCGAAGTCAATGCGTAGACGTTTGTTATCAGGTGGTGCTCGCGGGACGCTCGGTGGGTTCGAGTCGGATGATGACGGACTTGCTCGCGGGGGTGTTGCTCTGATCCGCGGTGTGGTCCAGCGGCACCAGGACGTTGGTCTCCGGGTAGTACGCGGCGGCGCAGCCGCGTGCCGTCGGGTAGTGGACGACGCGGAAGCCGGGGGCGCGCCGTTCGGTGCCGTCCGTCCACTCGCTGACGAGGTCGGCGTACGCGCCGTCGGCGAGGCCGTGGTCGCGGGCGTCGTCGGGGTGGAGGAGGACGACGCGGCGGCCGTTCTTGATGCCGCGGTAGCGGTCGTCGAGGCCGTAGATGGTGGTGTTGTACTGGTCGTGGGAGCGGATGGTCTGGAGGAGCAGGCGGCCTTCCGGGACGTGCGGGTACTCCATGGGCGCCGCGGTGAAGTTGGCCTTCCCCGTGGTGGTGGGGAAAGTGCGGCTGTCGCGGGGCGCGTGGGGCAGGGTGAAGCCGCCGGGGCGGGAGACGCGGGCGTTGAAGTCCTCGAAGCCGGGGATCACGCGGGCGATGCGGTCGCGGATGGTGCCGTAGTCCTCCTCGAAGCGCTCCCAGGGGGTGGTGGAGGCGGTGCCGAGGACGGCGCGGGCCAGACGGCAGACGATGGCGGGCTCGGAGAGCAGGTGGGGGCTCGCGGGGTCGAGCCGGCCGCGGGAGGCGTGGACCATGCCCATGGAGTCCTCGACGGTGACGAACTGGTCGCCGCCGCGCTGCCGGTCGCGTTCGGTGCGGCCGAGGGTGGGCAGGATGAGCGCCCGCGCTCCGGTGATCACGTGCGAGCGGTTGAGCTTGGTGGAGACGTGGACCGTGAGACGTGCGCGCCGGACGGCCGCTTCCGTGACGTCGGTGTCGGGGGTGGCGGAGACGAAGTTGCCGCCCATGGCGAGGAAGACCTTGGCCTGTCCGTCGCGGAGCGCCCGGATGGCGCGGACCACGTCGAGGCCGTGCTCGCGGGGCGGGGCGAAGCCGAACTCCTTCTCCAGGGCGTCGAGGAAGGCGGGGGCGGGGCGTTCGAAGATGCCCATGGTGCGGTCGCCCTGGACGTTGCTGTGGCCGCGGACGGGGCAGACGCCGGCGCCGGGGCGGCCGATCGCGCCGCGCAGCAGCAGGAGGTTGACGATCTCCTTGATGGTGACGACGGCGTGCTTGTGCTGGGTGAGGCCCATGGCCCAGCAGACGACGGTGCGTTCGGAGTCGAGGATCATGCGCAGGGCGGCCAGGATCTCCTCCCGGGCCAGGCCGGTGGCGCGCAGGGTCTCGTCCCAGTCGGCGCCGCGGGCGAGGGCGGCGAACTCCTCGTAGCCGTGGGTGTGCTCGCGGACGAATCCCTCGTCGACGGCGCCCTCGGTCTCCAGGACCAGCCGGTTGAGGAGGCGGAAGAGGGCCTGGTCGCCGCCGAGCCGGATCTTGAGGAAGAGGTCGGTGAGGGGGGTGCCGGAGCCGGCGAGGCCGCGCGCGTTCTGCGGGTTCTTGAACCGTTCGAGGCCCGCCTCGGGCAGCGGGTTGACGGTCATGATCCTCGTGCCACCGCGCTTGGCCTTCTCCAGGGCGGAGAGCATCCGGGGGTGGTTGGTGCCCGGGTTCTGCCCGGCGACGATGATCAGGTCGGCCTTGTAGAGGTCCTCCAGCAGGACGCTGCCCTTGCCGACGCCGAGGGTGTCGGTGAGGGCCGAGCCCGAGGACTCGTGGCACATGTTCGAGCAGTCGGGCAGGTTGTTGGTGCCGAACTCGCGGGCGAACAACTGGTACAGGAACGCTGCCTCGTTGCTGGTGCGCCCCGAGGTGTAGAAGACGGCCTCGTCGGGCGACTCCAGGGCGCGCAGCTCGTCGGCGATGATGCCGAAGGCCCGCTCCCAGCTCACCGGCTTGTAGTGGTCCGCGCCCTCCGCGAGGTACATGGGGCGGGTGAGGCGGCCCTGCTGGCCGAGCCAGTAGCCGCTGCGGCCGGCGAGATCCGCGACCGAGTGGACGGCGAAGAAGGCGGGGGTGATCCGGCGGAGCGTCGCCTCCTCGGCGACGGCCTTGGCGCCGTTCTCGCAGAACTCCGCGGTGTGCCGCTTGTCCGGCTCGGGCCAGGCGCAGCCCGGGCAGTCGAAGCCGTCCTTCTGGTTGACCCTGAGCAGGGTGAGCGCGGTGCGCCGGACGCCCATCTGCCGCTGGGCGGCGCGCAACGAGTGCCCGATGGCGGTGAGGCCCGCCGCGGCGTGCTGCGGCGCGGTGACCTCGGGGGCGTCCTGGACGGGGTCGCCGGTCGGTGGTTTGCCTGCCATGTCGTTCCCCCTGGCCGGTGAGGCGGTCGCGTGGAAGTGCTGCCGGTGACGATCCTGTCACGGGGGTCGGACAGTCGGGGCGGCGGCGGTGTGGCGGGGATTGTCAGTGGGTCGTGGCAGGATCGGGGGCGTGGCAGCAAAGGCATCGAAATCACCGTCCGACGCGACCGAGCCGACCGGCCCCGAGGCCGCGGGGGGAGGTACGGGAGGCCGTCCCCGCCTGCTCCTGATGGACGGGCATTCCATGGCCTACCGGGCCTTCTTCGCGCTGCCCGCGGAGAACTTCACGACCTCCGGCGGCCAGCCGACGAACGCGGTGTACGGCTTCGCGTCGATGCTCGCGAACACCCTGCGTGACGAGAGCCCCACGCACTTCGCGGTGGCGTTCGACGTGTCGCGCAAGACGTGGCGTTCCGAGGAGTACGCGGAGTACAAGGCGACCCGGTCCAAGACCCCCGACGAGTTCAAGGGGCAGGTGGAGCTGATCGGCGAGCTGCTGGACCACATGCGGGTGCCGCGCTTCGCCGTCGACGGGTACGAGGCGGACGACGTGATCGCCACCCTGGCGGTCCAGGCCGAGGCCCAGGGCTTCGAGGTGTCGATCGTCACCGGCGACCGGGATTCGTTCCAGCTCGTCAGCGACGCAGTCACGGTGCTCTACCCGACGAAGGGCGTCTCGGAGCTGACCCGCTTCACGCCGGAGAAGGTCCAGGAGAAGTACGGCCTCTCGCCCGCCCAGTACCCGGACTTCGCGGCGCTGCGCGGCGACCCGTCGGACAACCTGCCGGGCATCCCGGGCGTCGGCGAGAAGACCGCCGCGAAGTGGATCAACCAGTTCGGTTCGTTCGCGGAGCTGGTGGAGCGGGCCGACGAGGTCAAGGGCAAGGCCGGGCAGAACCTGCGGGAGCACTTGGAGGCGGTCAAGCTCAACCGCCGCCTCACCGAGATGGTGCGGGACGTCGAGCTGTCGACGGGCCCGGAGGGGCTGGTCCGGGAGGCGTACGACCTCACCGCGCTCGGCGGGCTGCTGGACCGCCTGGAGATCCGCAACCGGAGCCTGCGCGACCGGCTGTGGGGCACGGACCCGGCCGCGGTCGTCGAGGAGGCGGCCGAGGAGCTGGAGATCGAACTGGACGGCCGGATGCTGGGCCAGGGCGAGCTGGCCGGCTGGCTGGCCGACATCCCGGCGGACGTGCCGGCCGCCGTGGTCGCCGGTTACGACTGGAAGCTCGGCTCGGGCGACGTCCACGAGGTGGCGCTGGCCCTGCCGGACGACCGGGCCTGCTGGTTCGTCCCGCAGGAGCTGTCCGAGGACGACGACCGGGCGTTCGCCGCCTGGCTGGCCGACGCGGACCGCCCCAAGGTGCTGCACATGGGCAAGCGCGTGGTCCGCGTCTTCGCCGAGCGCGGCTGGCGGGTCGAGGGCGTCACCATGGACACCGCCGTCGCCGCCTACCTGGACGAGCCGGGCTCCCGGCCGTTCGAGACGGACCCGCTCAACCGCCACCGGCAGAAGCGGGCCGGCAAGGTCCGTATCAACAAGGGCAAGCGCCAGCTCACCGAGCTGGAGGTGCTGGTCGAGGACAAGCTCGGCCGGTCCCTCCCGCGCGTCGACCCCGACAAGGCCGAGGCCGGCCAGCAGGCGTTCGACTTCGACGGCACGGCCGACAAGGAAGCCGCCGAGAAGCTGATGATCGAGGCCCGCGCGGTCCTCGACCTGGGCGTCTTCTACGAGCGGAAGCTCGCCGGCACGGGCGCGCTGGAGCTGATGCGCGACCTGGAGCTCCCGGTCGGCGACCTGCTCGTCGCCATGGAGCGCGAGGGCATCGCCGTCGACCGGGCCCGCCTGGAGCGGCTGTCCGAGGAGTACCTGGGCGAGATCGAGCAGGCCGTCGCCGAGGCGCACCGCGCCGCCGGCCGCGAGTTCAACCTCTCCTCGCCCAAGCAGCTCCAGGAGATCCTCTTCGAGGAGCTCGGCCTGCCCAAGACCAAGAAGATCAAGACCGGTTACACCACCGACGCCGACGCGCTGGCCTGGCTCGCCGCCCAGACGGAGAACGAGCTGCCGGTCGTCCTGCTGCGCCACCGCGACCGCGCCAAGCTCAAGACGACCGTCGACGGCCTGATCAACAACCTGGCGGCGGACGGCCGGATCCACACCACCTTCAACCAGATGGTGGCCGCCACCGGCCGGCTGTCCTCCACCGACCCCAACCTGCAGAACATTCCGGTGCGCACCGGCGACGGCAGCCGCATCCGCCGCTGCTTCGTGGTCGGCGAGGGCTTCGAGTCGCTGATGACGGCCGACTACAGCCAGATCGAACTGCGCGTCATGGCCCACCTGTCGGAGGACGAGGGCCTCATCGAGGCGTTCACCTCCGGCGAGGACCTGCACACCACGGTCGCCTCCCAGGTCTTCGGCGTGGCCAAGACCGAGGTCGACCCGGAGATGCGGCGCAAGATCAAGGCCATGTCGTACGGGCTCGCCTACGGGCTGTCCGCGTTCGGTCTCTCGCAGCAGCTCGGGATCTCCCCGGGCGAGGCGGGCGGCCTGATGGACACCTACTTCGAGCGGTTCGGCGGAGTGCGCGACTACCTGCGCCGGGTGGTCGAGGAGGCCCGCGCCACCGGCTACACCGAGACGATGCTCGGCCGCCGCCGCTACCTGCCCGACCTCAACAGCGACAACCGCCAGCGGCGGGAGATGGCGGAGCGCATGGCGCTCAACGCGCCCATCCAGGGCACCGCCGCCGACATCGTCAAGGTCGCCATGCTGCGGGTGGCCGAGGCGCTGGAGAAGGAGAAGCTGGCCACCCGGATGCTGCTCCAGGTGCACGACGAAATCGTGCTGGAGGTGGCCCCCGGCGAGCGGGAGAAGGTCGAGGAGCTGGTGCGCCGGGAGATGGCCGGGGCCGTGAGCCTGCGGGCCCCGCTCGACGTGTCGGTCGGCGTCGGCGGCGACTGGGAGTCCGCCGCTCACTGAGCCCACTGAGGCCGCCCGAGCCGCACCCGCCGACCCGGTACCGACCACGTACCGGCCGTCGGCGGGTGCGCGCGTTTCCGGAGGCGCACCGGGCCGGTGTTTCGGGGGAGACGGAAGTTTTTCCGGGGAGATCGGTGTGCGCACGCCCGATCCGTGTCACACGATGGAGGGAAACCCGAACGGCCGGTCCCCCGGGGAGGGGGACCGCGGAGCAGAGGAGGCTCGCCGTGAAGGAGAGTCCCGAGGACGCGTCCACGGCATCAGCGCCGCAGCGGCTCTACACCGGGAGTGAGCGACCCTTCGACCCCGAGGACCTGGTCATGGCCTCGGGGCACGACGTCACTCCGGAACGGGTGGAGGCCGCCCGGCGGCACATCGAGGAGAAGGGCGCGGCGGCGCTGGAACGCTATCTGCCCTGACCGGCCCCGCCCGGCGCCCTCACCGGCGCCGGGCGTTCGCCCGCCGCGTGGGCTCCGCCGTCGACGGGTCCTCCGGCCAGGGGTGCCGCGGATAGCGGCCCCGCAGCTCGGCCCGGACCGCCCGGTAGCCGTCGCGCCAGAACGAGGCCAGGTCCGCCGTCACCGCCGCCGGCCGCCCGGCCGGTGACAGCAGGTGGACGAGGACGGGCACCCGCCCGCCGGCCACGGTCGGGGTCCGCTCCAGACCGAACAACTCCTGCAACTTGACGGCCAGTACCGGCCGTCCGCTCCCGTAGTCCACCCGGATCCGCGACCCGCTGGGCACCTCGATCCGCTCCGGGGCCAGCTCGGCCAGCCGGGCCGCCTCCCCGCCCGCCCACGGCAGCAGCCGCTCCAGGGCGGCCCGGGCGTCCACCCGCTCCAGATCGGCGCGGCGCCGCGCCGCGTCCAGTTCCGGACCGAGCCACGCCTCGGGGTCCGCCAGCAGTGCCTCGTCGGAGACGTCCGGCCAGGGCGCGCCCAGCTCCCGGTGCAGGAACGCGAGCCGCTCCCGCAGCCCGGTCGCCTCCGGAGTCCAGCGCAGCAGCCCCGGCCCCTCGGCCCGCAACCCCTCCACCAGGGCCGCGCGGAGCAGGACGCGGTCGGGGGAGGCGAGCGGCCGCGAGGACAGCTCGACGGCGCCCAGGCGGGCCACGCGCCGGGCCACCACGTCACCGCGCTCCGCCGACCAGCACACCTCCTCCGCCTCGGCGAACAGCGCCCCGGCGGTCGCCCGGGCCGTGTCCTCGTCGATCACCGCGCCCAGCCGCACCCGGGCCGACGCCGAGGCGACAGGACGGTCCGCCACGGCCACCGCCAGCCACGGCGCGCTGCGCAGCCGTGAACCGTCGCCCAGGACGGCACCCGTCCCCGACACCATCAGGAACGCGCCCTCACCGCGCGCCCGCGCCACCCGCTCGGGGAACGCCAGCGCGGCGACCAGGCCCGCGGCGGCGTCATCGGTGAGCGCGTCCCCGGACGTTCTCTCGGAGACGCCGCGCAGCGCCGACTCCAGCCGCCGGGCCTCCGCCCGCCAGCGCGCGGCATACGCGTCACCACC
Organism: Streptomyces mobaraensis NBRC 13819 = DSM 40847; assembly: GCF_017916255.1. NCBI lineage: Bacteria > Bacillati > Actinomycetota > Actinomycetes > Kitasatosporales > Streptomycetaceae > Streptomyces > Streptomyces mobaraensis. The sequence goes on along the minus strand of NZ_CP072827.1, from coordinate 1,891,837 downwards.
CCGGCGCGCGGCCCGCCAGGCGGCGGCCAGATCGTCGCCGTACTCGCGCGGCGGTTCCTCGCTCAGCAGCGCCACGATCTCCGCCGTGCGCCGCGCCCCCACCTCGGCGGCGCCGTCGAGCAGGGCCCGGGCCAGCCGCGGATGCACGCCCAGCCGGGCCATCCGGTGGCCGCGCGCGGTGGGGCGCCCGTCCGCGTCCACGGCGCCCGTGGCCGTCAGCACGGCGCGCGCGGCGGCCAGCGCGCCGGCCGGCGGCGGGTCCAGCAGCGCCAGCCCGCTCGCGTCCGGATCGCCCCAGCAGGCCGCTTGCAGTGCGAACCCCGCCAGATCGGCGACCAGGATCTCCGGCGCGGGGAAGGCGGGCAGCCGCGCCTCGTCGGCCTCCGCCCAGCAGCGGTAGACGGTCCCCGGCGCCTCACGCCCCGCGCGGCCCGCCCGCTGCCGGCCGGCGGCCCGCGACGCCCGGACGGTGGCCAGCGCGCTCAGCCCGCGCGCGTGGTCCGTACGCGGCTCCCGGGCCAGCCCGGAATCCACCACCACGCGGACGCCCGGCACGGTCAGGCTCGACTCGGCCACCGCCGTGGCCAGCACCACCCGCCGCGTCCCCGACCCGCCCGCCAGCACCGCCTCCTGCACGGCCGCCGGAGCCCGGCCGTGCACCTGGAGGACCTCCGCCCCCAGTTCGGCGGGGCCGCCCAGCAGCCCCGCGACCCGGGCGATCTCGCCGACACCGGGCAGGAAGCACAGCACGTCCCCCGCCCGCTCCCGCAGCGCCCGCCGCACCACGCCGGCCACGTGCTCCAGCAGCACCGGGTCCACGCGCGTCCCGTGCGGCGGGCGCACCGGCCGCTCCGGCGGCGCCCACACCGTCTCCACCGGGTGCGACACGCCCTCGGCGGCGACCACCGGCGCGTCGCCGAGCAGCCGCGCCCACCCCTCGGCGTCGGTCGTCGCCGACGCGGCGACCAGCCGCAGCTCCGGCCGCAGCGCGGCCCGCACGTCCAGCAGGAACGCCGCCGCCGTGTCGGCGTCCAGATGCCGCTCGTGGCACTCGTCGAGCACCACCACGTCGACCCCGGAGAGCTCCTGGTCGCGCTGGAGCCGCTGCAGCAGCACACCCGTCGTCACCACCTCGACGACGGTCCCGGGCCCCACCCTGCGCTCGCCGCGCACCGTGAAACCCACCCGGCCCCCGGTCTCCTCGCCCAGCAGCCACGCCATGCGCCGCGCCGCCGCGCGGGCGGCGATCCGCCGCGGCTCGGCCACCAGGACCCGCCGGACCGGACCCGGCGCCCCCACCAGACCGGCCAGGACCAGCGGCACCAGCGTCGTCTTGCCCGTGCCGGGCGGCGCGCAGAGCACGGCGGTGCCGTGCCCGTCGAGGGCGGAGACGAGCGCGGGCAGCGCACCGCGGACGGGAAGCCGGTCGAGGACGTCGGTACGGATCACGCGCACCAGTGTCGCCGACCCGCGGAAACGGACGGTTCCGCACCCCGGCCGCGCCGTTCCGGCCACGAGGTGACCGACTATCCGGACCGCCGTTGAGCGTTCCGCCGGGTGCGGCGCATGCTGCTCACCCCTGCCCGCGCGGAACAGCGAGGACGGCCGGCCGCCACCGCGTCTCCGCAGCTCAGTACCGGTCCGGTGGCAACCGGACCGCAGAGGTCACGTGTGAACGCCGCTCTCGCCACCCTGCCCGTCCTCGTCACCCTGGTGCTCCTCGCCCTGGGCGTGCGCGCGCTGTACGCCGCCCTGGCGGCCCTGACGACCGCCGCGGTCCTCACCGCCACGGCCTTCCGCACCCCGCTGGGGGAACTCGGCGACGCCCACCTGCGCATGCTGCCCACCGTCGTGGAACTCGCGGCGATCCTCTTCGGCGGCATCCTGCTCAGCGAACTGATGGCCCGCACCGGCGCCCAGGCGCGCATGGGGGAGTGGCTCGGCGGCGCTTGCAGCTCACCGGGGCGCGCGGTGCTCCTGGTGACGCTGGGAGTCACTCCGTTCGCCGAGTCGCTGACCGGCTTCGGCATCGGCGTGATCGTCGCCATCCCGCTGCTGCGCCGGCTGGGCCTGCCCCCGGCGCGCGCCGCGGCGGCGGGCCTGCTCGGGCTGGTGACGGTGCCCTGGGGTTCGCTGGCGCCGGGCAGCCTGGTCGCGGCCGAACTGGGCGACGTCGGCTTCCGGCGGCTCGGCGTCGACTCCGCCCTGCTGTCCGCGCCCGTCTTCCTCATCTGCGGCGCCGCCGCCCTGGCCGTCGGCCTCGGCGTCCGCCGCGCCCTGGCCGCCGCGGGCGACCTCGCCATCGCCGTGACCGCGCTCTGGGCCACCGTCTGGGCCGTCGACGCCTACGTCGGCGTGCCGCCGGCCGGGGTGCTGGGCGGGCTCGTCACGATGGCCGTCCTGCTGCTCGTCTCCCGGCTGCGGGAGCGGAGCGGCGGGGGCGGCGAGCCCGTCGGCCGCGCCCTGTCGCCCTACGGGTTCCTGGTCGCCGGCCTGCTGCTGAGCCGTGCGGCGCCGGCGGCGGCCGGGATCACCGAGGGCTGGTGGACGGTCGCCGCCGGTCCCGCCGGCTGGCTGCCGCTGACCGCCGTCCTGGCCCCGCGCCTGCTGGGCGCCGGCGAGCCGGTACTGGCGGGGGCCGCCCGCGCCGCGTTCGGCCGCTGGTGGCAGGTGGCCCTGACGACCGTCGTCTTCCTCGCCCTGGGCACCCTGCTGACCGTGACCGGCATGAGCCGGGAGATCGCCGGGGCCTGCGCCTCGCTCGGCTCCTCGTACCTCTTCCTCGCGCCCTGGATCGGCGCGGTCGGCGGGTTCCTGGCCGGCTCCAACACCGGGGCGAACGCGATGTTCGCCGCCGGCCAGGCCGAGACCGCCCGGGCGCTCGGCCACTCCGCGGCACACCTCGTCGCGGTGCAGAACGTCAGCGCCGCGCTGGCCTCCGGCGCCGCCGCGGCGCGCGTCGCCCTGGCGGCGCAGCTGGCGGAGAACGCGCCGGGTCCCGCTTCCGTACGCCCCGGGGCCGAGCCCGTTCCGGCGGGCGCGCCGGGGGCCGGCGGGACCGCCACACGGGAGCTGACCGCGGCCCCGGCGGTCGTGCAGGCGCCCGCCGACACACCGGTGGACACCCGCTGGGTGCTGCGCACGGTCCTGGGCGTGCACGCGCTGGTGTTCCTGACGACCGGGGTGATCGGCGTCCTGTGGGGCTGAGCCGCCGCACGGACCCGCGTGCGGCGGTGCGGCCCGGCGCGCGTTCCCGGGCTCAGTCCCGTTCGCAGACGAAGATCGCCGTCCCAGGGATCAGATGTCCGCGCAGCGGGGACCAGCCGCCCCACTCCTGGGTGTTCCATTCCGGCCACTCCGGCTCGACGAGGTCGACCAGCCGGAACCCGGCCGTCACCACGTCCCGCACCCGGTCGCCGAGGGTCCGGTGGTGCTCAACGTAGACGGCACGTCCCGTCTCGTCCTGCTCCACATAAGGGGTGCGGTCGAAGTAGGAGGCGGCGACGGACAGGCCCTCGGGGCCCGGCTCGTCCGGGAAGGCCCAGCGGATCGGGTGGGTGACGGAGAAGACCCACCGGCCGCCGGGCCGCAGCACCCGGCGCACCTCACGCATCACCCGCACCGGGTCGGCCACGAACGGCACCGCGCCGTAGGCCGAGCACGCCAGGTCGAAGGAGCCGTCCGCGAACGGCAGCGCGCCGGCGTCCGCCTCCACCAGCGGGACGCCTCCGCCGATCCGCAGCGCGTGCTGGAGCTGCCGGTGCGAGAGGTCCAGCGCCACCGGCCGGGCCCCCTGGGCGGCGAGCCAGCGCGAGCACTGGGCGGCCCCGGCGCCGATCTCCAGGACGTCCCGTCCGGCCAGAGCGGCGGCCGGGCCGAGCAGGCCGGCGTCCGCCTCGTCGAGCCCTTCCGGGCCCCAGACGAAACGGTCGTCGCCGAGGAATTCCCCGTGCTCCCGCTGGTACTCGTCCGCGTTGCCGTCCCACCAGCCACGGCTGGCCCGGCTGCTCTCGGTCTCGCCGGCGTTTCGCCTGGTCGCCTCCGGTTCGCCCGCCTCGGGTTGCCGGTCGTCCTGGAGGTCCTGCCGCGGCTCGTACGTGTCTGGCGTCATCTGGGTGGTCGCGATCCCGGGGTGATGGGGGTGAGGGAAGCTTGCGGGTAAGGTATTCGGCCGCCGGGAGGTCTCGAACGGCTCCCGCAAGGTGAGTTGTGCCGGATTCGGGGCATTTTGTCCCTGGTGTGCGCCTTCGCGCATTGACCGTGTCCGGCTGCCCCCGTATGCTACAAGTTGCGCTGCGAGCCTGCGCGCCTCGGACCGAGCAGGCCGCTTTCGTACTTGTTGTATGTCCCCTCGGTTGTCGAGGCGCTTCCGGAGTCATCCGGATAGTGCGCTTCTAAGCTGTCCGGCTTCGGCGGTGCGATACACGGGCTCATGGCGTAGCAGTACCTACGACTCAATGTCCGTACCGGAGCCCTTTCCCACATGACGAGCAGCACCGAGACCACCGCCACCACCCCGCAGGTTGCGGTCAACGACATCGGTAACGAGGAAGCCTTCCTCGCCGCGATCGACGAGACGATCAAGTACTTCAACGACGGCGACATCGTCGACGGCGTCATCGTGAAGGTCGACCGGGACGAGGTCCTGCTCGACATCGGTTACAAGACCGAAGGCGTCATCCCTTCCCGCGAGCTCTCGATCAAGCACGACGTCGACCCCAATGAGGTCGTCAGCGTCGGTGACCAGGTCGAGGCCCTCGTTCTCCAGAAGGAGGACAAGGAAGGCCGCCTGATCCTCTCGAAGAAGCGCGCCCAGTACGAGCGTGCCTGGGGCACCATCGAGAAGATCAAGGAAGAGGACGGGATCGTCACCGGTACCGTCATCGAGGTCGTCAAGGGTGGTCTCATCCTCGACATCGGCCTCCGCGGCTTCCTCCCGGCCTCCCTGGTCGAGATGCGTCGCGTCCGCGACCTCCAGCCCTACGTGGGCAAGGAGCTCGAGGCGAAGATCATCGAGCTGGACAAGAACCGCAACAACGTGGTCCTGTCCCGCCGCGCCTGGCTGGAGCAGACCCAGAGCGAGGTCCGCCAGACCTTCCTCACCACCCTCCAGAAGGGTCAGGTGCGCTCCGGCGTCGTCTCCTCCATCGTCAACTTCGGTGCCTTCGTGGACCTGGGCGGCGTCGACGGTCTCGTCCACGTCTCCGAGCTGTCCTGGAAGCACATCGACCACCCGTCCGAGGTCGTCGAGGTCGGCCAGGAGGTCACGGTCGAGGTCCTGGACGTCGACATGGACCGCGAGCGCGTCTCCCTGTCGCTCAAGGCCACCCAGGAAGACCCGTGGCAGCAGTTCGCCCGGACCCACCAGATCGGTCAGGTCGTCCCGGGTAAGGTCACCAAGCTCGTTCCGTTCGGTGCGTTCGTCCGCGTCGACGAGGGCATCGAGGGCCTGGTCCACATCTCCGAGCTGGCCGAGCGCCACGTGGAGATCCCGGAGCAGGTCGTCCAGGTCAACGACGAGATCTTCGTCAAGGTCATCGACATCGACCTCGAGCGCCGCCGCATCAGCCTCTCGCTGAAGCAGGCGAACGAGTCCTTCGGTGCCGACCCGTCCGTGGTCGAGTTCGACCCGACCCTGTACGGCATGGCCGCGTCCTACGACGACCAGGGCAACTACATCTACCCCGAGGGCTTCGACCCCGAGGCCAACGACTGGCTGCCGGGCTACGAGAAGCAGCGCGAGGAGTGGGAGCGCCAGTACGCCGAGGCGCAGCAGCGCTTCGAGCAGCACCAGGCGCAGGTCATCAAGTCCCGCGAGGCCGACGAGCAGGCCGCTGCCGAGGGTGCTGCCGCTCCGGCCGCCGCCTCCGGTGCCGGCAACGTCTCCGGCGGTTCGTACTCCTCGGAGTCGGCCGACAGCTCCGGCGCCCTGGCGTCGGACGAGGCGCTGGCCGCCCTCCGCGAGAAGCTCGCCGGCGGCCAGAGCTGAGGCTCTGACCGGCCGCGGGTGACCGCAGGCTGACGTGAGGCCCGTCCCCCTTCGGGGGAGCGGGCCTCACGCGCGTTCCGGGGCGTGCGCGCCGCCCCCGGGAATGGCGGCGGCGGTCAAGGGCGTTCCCTCCCAAGGAACATGAGGAGGAACGGTCACCGTGTTGGATCCGCAGGGTTTGTACGAATGGGAGCCCAAGGGGCTCGCCGTGGCCGACCTGGCCCTGGCTCAGGAAACCGCCGGCCTGGTCATGCTCTACCACTTCGAGGGCTACATCGACGCCGGAGCGACCGGTGAGCAGATCGTCGAGCGGCTGCTCGACCAACTGCCGAACCAGGTCGTGGCCCGCTTCGACCACGACAGGCTCGTCGACTACCGGGCGCGCCGGCCACTGCTGACCTTCCAGCGGGACCGCTGGAGCGCCTACGAGACGCCGAAGATCGAGCTGCGGCTGGTCCAGGACGCCACCGGCGCGCCGTTCCTCCTGCTGTCCGGGCCGGAGCCGGACGTCGAGTGGGAGCGGTTCGCCGCCGCCGTACGGCAGTTGGTCGAGCGGCTGAACGTACGCCTTTCGGTCAACTTCCACGGCATCCCGATGGGCGTGCCGCACACCCGCCCCGTCGGCATCACCCCGCACGGCAACCGCGCGGAGCTGGTCCCGGGCCACCGCGGCCACTTCGACGAGGCACAGGTGCCCGGCAGCGCCGAGGCGCTGATCGAGTACCGGCTGACGGAGGCGGGCCACGACGTCCTGGGCATCGCCGCGCACGTCCCGCACTACGTCGCCCGCTCGCCCTACCCGGACGCCGCGCTGGTCACGCTGGAGGCGATCACCTCGGCCACCGGCCTGGTGCTGCCCAACGCCGCGCACGCGCTGCGCAGTCAGGCGCTGCGCACCCAGGAGGAGATCGAGCGGCAGGTGGCCGAGGGGGACGAGGAGCTGGTGGCGCTCGTCCGCGGGCTGGAGCACCAGTACGACGCGATGGCGGGTGCCGAGACCCGCGGGAACCTCGTCGCCGAGCCGCTGGAACTGCCCTCCGCGGACGAACTCGGGGCGGAGTTCGAGCGGTTCCTCGCCGACCGGGAGGGCGAGGGCGGCCGGTGAACCGGCGGCCGATAGCGTGGGGCCCATGCTGAAGGTGGGTCTCACGGGCGGTATCGGCGCGGGCAAGAGCGAGGTGTCGCGGCGGCTGGCCGCGCACGGAGCGGTGATCGTCGACTCGGACCGGATCGCGCGGGAGGTGGTGGAGCCGGGGACGGCCGGACTGGCCGCGGTCGTCGCGGAGTTCGGGCCGGAGGTGCTGGCTCCGGACGGCTCCCTGGACCGCCCCCGCCTCGGCTCCGTCGTCTTCGCCGACGCCGGGCGGCTGGCCGCGCTGAACGCCATCGTCCATCCGCTGGTCCGGGCCCGGTCGGCCGAGCTGGAGGCCGCGGCGGCGCCGGACGCGGTCGTCGTGCACGATGTGCCGCTCCTGGTCGAGAACGGCCTGGCCCCGCTGTACGACCTGGTCGTCGTGGTCGACGCCCGGGAGGAGACACGGCTGGACCGGCTGGTGCGGCTGCGGGGCATGGCGCCGGAGGAGGCGCGCGCCCGGATGGCCGCCCAGGCCACCCGGGAACAGCGGCTCGCGGCGGCCGACATCGTGATCCCCAACGACGGTCCGGTGGCCGAGCTGGAGGCCCGGGTGGACGAGGTGTGGGCGGGGCTGTGCGCGCGTGCGGCGGAGGGGCGGCGGGAGACCTGAGGGCGCCCTGCGGGGCGCGGCCGGGAATAGGGCTTGACGCCCCGGTGTTGTGCGGGCCGCATCCTTCGGGGTTATCGAGAGGGAAGGGACCGTGCCCGTGGCCGAGCCGACACCCGAGACCCACGTCATCGACTTCCGCTCCGCCGAGCGGCTGCTGGACGCCCGCGATCCGCGCGGCGCGGTCAAGCTGCTGGACTCGGTCATCGCCTCCCATCCGGAGAACACCGCGGCCCGCCTGCTGCGGGCCCGCGCCTACTTCGCCGCCGCCCGGCTCCGGCCGGCCGAGCGCGAGTTCCAGCACGTGCTGGAGCGCGAACCGGACAACGCCTTCGCCCACTTCGCCCTCGGGCGGACGCTCGTACGCTCGGGGCGGCCCGAGGAAGCCGTACGGCACTTCCGGCTCGCCGCGGCGCTCGACCCCCGGCCGGACTTCGTGGCGGCGGCCCGCTTCGACGAGAAGGGCTGAGGCCGCCCGGCGCGGTCAGGGTCGTGGACCCGGCGGCGGTCTGTCGTCCTCGAGCGGCTCGTAGGGCGGCACGTCGCGGCCGGGCTGGTAGTGCGCGCCCTGGCGGATGTGGTGGATCACCACCGACAGGTCGGCGATGGTCACCAGCGCCAGGGCCGCGAAGGCAGCCGCCCAGCCGGGATGCCGGGTGAGGGCGAACAGCGCGGCTCCCGCGCCGGAGAACACCAGGCCGAGAACGGCCAGCCCGCAGCGCAGCCGCAGCGGGCTGCGGGCCGTGAGGGGCTCGTTTCCCGTACGCATGGGCGCCACCTCCTCCTCCCAGCATCCACCCGCCACCGGGACGGGGAGAACCCGGACCGGTGGCCGCGTCGCGCGACCGCTCCCGGGTCAGACGAGCTGCCGTATCTCGCCGCGGACGCGGTAGAAGCCTCCGGAGGCCGGTGCCAGCGCGTCGACGACGTAGCGGGCGCCCGCCCGGCGGATGTGGCGCGGGAACTGGACGTTCCAGGCCGGCTCGTAGCCCTCGGAGACCACGTGCACGCGGAGCCGTCCGCCCTCCTGGACGCACTCGACCACGACGCCCGACGCGGGGACGGCGTCGACCGTGGCCACCGTGGTCGCCGGGGTGTAGGTGGGCAGGGCGGCGGCCGACTTGATGTCGCGCGGCACCGGGACGGTGCCGGAGCGGGCCGCGGCGACCGCGGTGTCCGAGGCGTCCACGCACACCAGGGAGCCGTCGGTGGTGACCATGTACAGCCGCTCGTCCAGGTACTGCATGGACAGCGCCGAGCCGCTGCCGGTGCCGAGCTTCCACAGCCGGGTGCCGTCGGCGTCGAAGCAGTAGACGGACGAGGAGTTGTCGCCCGCGAAGACGTAGCGGCCGCCGGGGGCGGTGGCGCAGGAGTAGACGACCGCGTCGCACCGGTAGGTCGCCTCCACGCGGCCCGTCGCCTTCGACAGCCGCTGCACGCTGCGCCGGGCGGTGCCCGCGTAGACGGAGCGGTCCTCCTGCCAGCCGAAGAGGACCGGGCCGTCGGTCGGGCTGTGCCAGAGCCGGCCGCCGCCGTCGGGGGCGTAGGCGGTCACGCCCGCGGAGTGGCCGTGGTAGACGGCGTGCGCGTCCCGGCGGACCATCCACGCGTAGGTGCCGTCGCTGCGGCGCGACCACTGGTGCTCGTCCTCGTGGTCGATGACGGTCAGACCGCCGTCCCGGTCGGCCACGTTGAGCACGCCCTCGTGGATGTCCAGCCAGAAGATGTCGACGGAGGGGGTGACCTCGTAGGCCGCGAAGGGCAGCTTGGACGACAGGTCGTAGACGGTGCCGTCGTCGCACCCGGCGTAGATCCAGAAGTCGTCCGCCACCAGGCACTTGACGCCGTCCGGCAGCTTGTAGCGGGCGAGGACCTCGCCGCCGTGACCGAGGGTGAAGACGTCGCCGGCCTGGTTGCCGACCCAGCAGCGCTCCTCGTCGACGTGGATGCCGAAGGCCGCGGCGCCCGTGCGGAAGCGCCACAGCACCGGGGCGACCGCGCGGGCGGTCGAGGGCGCCGACGACACCTGGCGGCGCGTCACCGGGCGGGCGGCCCGGCCGCCCGGGACGGCCGGCGCGTAGCCCTTGCGGACCTTCTCCCCGACCTTCTTCGCGGCGGCGGCCCGGGCCTTGTCCTCGGTGGCGAAGGACGAGGTCTGCACCTGGCCCGCCGCTCCGATCCGGCCGTAGCGGACGGTGACGGTCGTGCCGTCCACCGTCACCCCGTAGAACTTGTGCGCGCCGGCGCCCTCTTGCGACAGCTCCAGGTAGGTGCGCTCGGACGCGGCGGACGCGGACGGTGTGACGGACATGGCAGGCCCCCTTCCCCGGCGGCCTCGGCAGGCCGCCCTTCACTGCCCGGCACGTTAGGGGGTGCCACTGACAACGGGCCGTTTCCGCAGGTCGGCGGGGGTGCGGAGCGAACGGTCAGGCCGCGTCGGGAAGGTCGGCGAGGGTGAGCGGGCGGCCGGCCGTGTCCTCGTCGGCCTCCTCCAGCGCGTCCGCGATGACGTGCGGGGCGTTGGTGATGATCGCGTCCACGCCGAGGCGGGCCAGGGCGACCGCGCGGTCCGGGTCGTCCACGGTCCAGGCGGAGATCTCCAGCCGCCGGCCGTGCGGACCCTTGACGCCGTGCACCGACCGCACCCAGGCCGCGTCGACCTTGGTGTGGTCGGGGTTGATCTGGTCGGCGAACTTGGCGTAGTCGCGGAGTTCGGCGGGCTTCGGCGCGCCGAGGAAGCCGGTCTTCACTTCGGGGCGGAGGCCGTGGAAGGCGCGGAGCGAGGCGGCGTTGAAGCTCTGGACGACCAGTCGGCCGCCGACGTGCCGCCGGTCGAGCCAGCCGGTCCTGCGGAGCTCCGCCACGAGCTGGCGCTCGATGCCGGGGTACAGCTCGGGCGCCTTGACCTCCAGGAGCAGCTTCTGGCGGTTGTGGTCGACGCGCCGGAGGTAGCTGTCCAGGGTGGGGACGCGCTCGCCGGCGAAGCGGCGGTCGAACCAGCTGCCCGCGTCCAGCTTGCGGATCTCGGCCAGGGTGAAGTCGCCGACCTTCCAGGGCGCCCGGTCCGGGAAGCGCTTCTTGACGTCGGTGGTCCGGGTGAGGGTGGTGTCGTGGATGACGACCAGCTTGCCGTCCTTGGTGCGCTGGACGTCGTTCTCGACCCAGCGGACGCCCAGCCGGGCGGCTCTGTCGATGGAGGCCAGGGTGTTCTCGGGGGCCTGGACCGGCACCCCGCGGTGCCCGATCGTGAGCGGAACCCGGGCGCGTGCCGTGGCAGCGGTGTCCGGCGCGGCCTCGGCGGCCGGTGCGACGAGGCCCAGCGCGACCGGGGCGGTCACGGCCAGGCCCAGGAGGGTGCGGGTCACGGGGGAGGCGGGGCGGATGCGCATCGGGACTCCTCGAGGCGTCCGGGGTGCCGGGCGCGCCGGCGACCGGTCCATGGCGTACGGAGACGGGCGTACGAAGACAGTCGTACCGGAAACCCCGGCCCCCGCGCAGCAGGAAGGGCGGCCGGGCAGTGGATCGTCCACCGGATCCTCACCTCCGGTCCATCTGGGAAAACCGCAGGTGAGGGCCGTCGCACCGGCCGTTGTCAGTGGCAGGTCGTACGGTGGTTCCATGCGGCCCGTTTCCCAGATCGAACGCAAAGTGGCGCCTTTCGAGGTCGTCAGCCCCTACCAGCCCAGCGGTGACCAGCCGGCTGCCATCGCCGAGCTGGAGAAGCGCATCCGCGCGGGTGAGAAGGACGTCGTCCTGCTCGGCGCGACCGGTACCGGCAAGTCGGCGACCACGGCGTGGATGATCGAGAAGCTTCAGCGGCCGACGCTCGTCATGGCGCCCAACAAGACGCTCGCGGCCCAGCTCGCCAACGAGTTCCGCGAGCTCCTGCCCAACAACGCGGTCGAGTACTTCGTCTCGTACTACGACTACTACCAGCCCGAGGCGTACGTCCCGCAGTCGGACACCTACATCGAGAAGGACTCCTCGATCAACGAGGAGGTGGAGCGGCTGCGCCACTCGGCGACCAACTCGCTGCTGACCCGGCGGGACGTGGTCGTGGTGGCCTCCGTGTCCTGCATCTACGGCCTGGGCACGCCCCAGGAGTACGTGGACCGCATGGTTCCGCTCAAGGTGGGCGAGGAGATCGACCGGGACGAGCTGCTCCGCCGTTTCGTGGAGATCCAGTACACGCGGAACGACCTGGCCTTCACCCGGGGCACCTTCCGGGTGCGCGGGGACACCATCGAGATCTTCCCGGTCTACGAGGAACTGGCCGTCCGCATCGAGATGTTCGGCGACGAGATCGAGGCGCTGTCCACGCTGCACCCGCTGACCGGCGAGGTCATCTCGGACGATCAGGAGCTGTACGTCTTCCCCGCCAGCCACTACGTCGCCGGCCCCGAGCGGATGGAGAAGGCCATCGCCGGGATCGAGGCGGAGCTGGAGGAGACCCTGGCGCGCATGGAGAAGCAGGGCAAGCTGCTGGAGGCCCAGCGGCTGCGCATGCGCACCACGTACGACATCGAGATGATGCGGCAGATCGGCTCCTGCTCCGGCATCGAGAACTACTCGCTGCACATGGACGACCGCGAGCCCGGCTCCCCGCCCAACACCCTGCTGGACTTCTTCCCGGACGACTTCCTCCTCGTCATCGACGAGTCGCACGTCACCGTGCCGCAGATCGGCGCCATGTACGAGGGTGACGCCTCCCGCAAGCGCACCCTGGTCGAGCACGGCTTCCGGCTGCCGTCCGCCATGGACAACCGCCCGCTGAAGTGGGAGGAGTTCACCGAGCGCATCGGGCAGACCGTCTATCTGTCGGCGACGCCGGGGAAGTACGAGCTGGCGAAATCCGACGGCTACGTCGAGCAGATCATCCGGCCCACGGGCCTGGTCGACCCGGAGGTCGTCGTCAAGCCGACCGAGGGCCAGATCGACGACTTGGTGCACGAGATCCGCAAGCGCACCGAGAAGGACGAGCGGGTCCTGGTCACGACGCTCACCAAGAAGATGGCCGAGGACCTGACGGACTACTTCCTGGAGCTCGGTATCCAGGTGCGCTACCTGCACAGCGACGTCGACACCCTGCGCCGTGTCGAGCTGCTGCGCGAGTTGCGGGCCGGCGAGTACGACGTCCTGGTGGGCATCAACCTGCTGCGCGAGGGCCTCGACCTGCCCGAGGTGTCGCTGGTGGCGATCCTCGACGCCGACAAGGAGGGCTTCCTGCGCTCCGGCACCTCGCTGATCCAGACCATCGGCCGCGCGGCGCGCAACGTCTCCGGCCAGGTCCATATGTACGCCGACAAGATCACGCCGGCGATGGAGAAGGCCATCGAGGAGACCAACCGGCGCCGCGCCAAGCAGATCGCGTACAACAAGGAGCGGGGCATCGACCCGCAGCCGCTGCGGAAGAAGATCGGTGACATCGTCGCCACCATCGTCCGCGAGGAGATCGACACCCAGGAGCTGCTGGGCACGGGCTACCGGAAGCCGGCGGAGGGCAAGGGCGGCGAGAAGAAGGGGAAGGCTCCCGTCCCGACGGCCGCGGGCGGCGGCAAGAAGGGCAAGGCGAAGGCGGCCGTCGCGACCGATCGGCCGGCGGCGGAACTCGCCCAGCTGATCGAGGACATGACGGACCGCATGCGGGCCGCCGCGGCGGAGCTCCAGTTCGAGGTCGCCGCGCGGCTGCGCGACGAGGTGGGCGAGCTGAAGAAGGAGCTGCGGCAGATGAAGGAGGCGGGGGTCGCCTGACGGCGCGTCCGCCCGACGGCCCGGCGGAGCGCACCGCCGGGCCGTCGGGCGGAAGCCATGGTTCCGCTGTCCGGCCCTTTATCCCTTTGTTCCGGAATGGGCCCGGCGGAGATGTTGCAAGACCGCCACAAACCGCCCTGGGTGAAGCAGGCGAGAGCGGGAGTGCATAGGGTCGTTCCCATGCGCCGCGCACGCGCGCGGCGTTCCGGGGGGAAACACCGTACGACGCCGTACGACGGTGACCGAACGACGAATGAGAAGGGACCGCGCGTGACAGTCAACTTGTCCAAGGGTCAGGGCATCAGCCTGCAGAAGGCCGGCGGGGGAAGCCTGACCGCGGTGCGGATGGGGCTGGGCTGGAAGTCGGCCCCGCGCCGGGGACTGTTCAGGTCGCGCACCAAGGAGATCGACCTCGACGCCTCCGCGAGCATGTTCGCCGACGGCCAGCACATCGACGACGTCTGGTTCAACCACCTGGTGAGCCACGACGGTTCGGTGCGGCACACCGGTGACAACCTGGTCGGCGGCGCCGGCACCGGCGGCGACGACGAGACGATCCTGGTCGACCTCGACCGGGTGCCCGTCCACGTCGACCAGATCGTCTTCGCGGTGAACTCCTTCAGCGGGCAGACCTTCTCCGAGATCACCAGCGCCCACTGCCGGCTGGTCGACGACAACACCGGCCAGGAGCTGGCCCGCTACACGCTCGACGGCGGCGGCCCGTACACCGCGCAGATCATGGCGAAGGTCCACCGCGTGGGCGGCGGCTGGCAGATGACGGCCATCGGCACCCCGTCCAACGGCCGCACGATCCACGACCTCTACCCGGTGATCGCGACCATCCTGTAGCCCCCGCCGGGGGCGGGTCCGACGGGGCGGACACGGAGCACGGACAGTACGGAACGGCCCGGTGGCGTGGTGCCACCGGGCCGCGGCGGCGCACAGCACACCAGAGGAGGGGGAGCAGGGCGATGACGGCCGAGCTGGTACGGGGGCAGAACCACCCGCTGACCGGGAGCCGGTTGGAGATCCGGGTCTCGGCGGGGGATCCGGTGGTGGTGGGGGCCGCGCTCGGCGGCGCGGACGGCAGGGTTCCGGACGCCGGACGGGTCGGCACCTCCACACCCGGCTCCCCGCGGCTGCCGGGTGTGGAGGTGCCGGCCGGTGTCGCCGCGGCGCAGCGGCTCTCCGTCGAACTGGACGCCCTGCCCGACTCGGTGCACCGCGTGCACGTACTCCTCGCCCTGCCGCCCGGCGGCCGGGGCCCGGCACGGTTCGGGGCGACGGCCGCGCCGTTCGTCGCCCTGGCCGAAGCCGGCGGCGACGACATCGCCAGCTTCACCGTCACCGAACTGGACGCCGAGACCGCCCTGGTGGCCCTGGAGCTCTACCGCCGGCAGGGTGCCTGGCGCGTCCGGGCCGTCGGCCAGGGCTACGCGGGCGGTCTCGCCGAGCTCTTCCGCGACCTCGGGGTGGACCGTGCCGCCGAACTCGCCGCGGGCGTCGAGGCGGAGGCGGCCGGGAGCGCCACGGTGCTCTCCGCGTCGCAGCCCTCGGCGCGGCACGCCGGGAGCGGCTGCCGGCACGCCGGGACGGCGGTGGACTGGCCCGCCCAGCCGGCCGTCCCGGAGGCGGCGCCGGCCGCCGCCCCGCAGGCCGTCCCCGCGCCCGAGACCCCGTCCCCGGCCGGTCCGGTCGACTACCGGCACCCGCGCCGCCGGGCCACCGAGCCCCCGCAGCCCGCCCCCGCCACCCCGGCCGCCCGGCCGGGGACGCCACCGGAGCCCGTGGCCGGGGACGCCGCCGGCTGGACGATGGAGGAGCGCCTGTACAACCAGGTGTGGGGGATGTTCGAGGATCTGGCCCGGAGCACCGCCGCGTACCGCAGCGCGGTCGGCTTCGCCGAGTCACGGCTGGAGAAGGAGCTCGACCGGGTGCTCTCCGACCCGGCCACCCGGGTCGGTCCGGCCGCCGACGCGGCCCGTGAGGCGGCACGCGCCAAGCACGGCGGGCTCGTCGAGCAGGCCCGTGCCGTGCTCGACCGCGATCTCGCCCAGCTCACCGCCGAGGCCGAGGTCGTCGAGCACGCGCTGCCGCCCGCCCTCGCCCGCTGGGACAGCCCCGTCTGGCACGCCTACCAGGCGCCCCTGGAGACGCCGATGGCGCTGCGACTGGGCGATCTGCACCTGCCGGAGCGGCGGGGCCTGCGCATCCCCATGCTGGTCCGGCTGCCGCTCCAGCGCGGCCTGTGGGTCGACTGCGGCCGCGCCACCGGCTCCGGCACGGACATGGCCGACCCCGCCGAGCTGCGCCGACTGGCCATGGACTGCGCCGTGGCGCACGCCGCGCGGCTGCTGGCGGTGCATCCCGTCGGCGAGTTCGCCGTGCACGTCCTCGACCCGGCCGGATCGGCCTCGGCCGCCCTGGCGCCGCTCGTCGAGCACGGGGTGCTGGTGCGGCCCCCGGTGGCCGGGGCCCAAGGGGTCGCCGCCGTCCTGACCGAGCTCACCCGGCGCGTCGACCTGGTGCAGATGGCGGTCCGCAGCGGAGCCGCCGACGCGCTGCCGCCCGACCTGGACACCGCCGAGCAGCTGCTGATCGTCAACGACTTCCCGCACGGCTTCGACGACCGCGCGGTCACCCAGCTCCGCTACCTCGCGGACGAGGGTCCCGCCGTGGGCGTGCACCTGATGATGGTGGCCGACCGGGAGGACTCCCGCGGCTTCGGCCCCGTCCTCGATCCGCTGTGGCGCTCGCTGCTGCGGATCACCCCGGTGCCCGACGACCACCTGGCCGATCCGTGGGTGCGGCACGCCTGGACGTACGAGCCGTCGCTGGCTCCGGCCGGCAGTGATGTGGTGCGGCAAGTGCTGTGGCAGGTGGGGCAGGCGAGGCGGGCCTACGGACTCTGACCGGTCCCGCCTTGGCGGCCACTTGGGATTCTCTTTACTCTTTCTTGGTGCTTCCTGTACCGTTGGTGATGCGGAGGCGACCCCGGGCGTCGGCCGGCACCCGGGGTGCCGGGTGAACCGGCGAGTGGAAGGAGCCTCCGGCAGCGACGACGCTGGAAGTTGCCGTACGAGATGCCGGAGGTCCCGTGGACGTCTCCCTGACGCTGTGGCTGGTGACCGTCGCCGGTCTCTGCGCCCTGATCGCCGCCGACTTCTTCATCGGCGGCCGGAAGCCGCACGAGGTCACCCTCAGAGAGGCCGGTACCTGGACGGTCGTCTGGGTGGTCCTCGCGGGACTGTTCGGTCTGGGCCTGCTGTTCCTCGGCGGCGGACAGCCGGCGGGCGAGTTCTTCGCCGGCTACATCACCGAGAAGTCGCTGAGCGTCGACAACCTCTTCGTCTTCGTCCTGATCATGGGCAAGTTCGCGGTGCCCGCCGCCTACCAGCAACGGGTGCTGATGGTGGGCGTGCTCATAGCCCTCGTCCTGCGGGCCGTGTTCATCGGCGCCGGCGCGGCGATCATCGCCAACTTCTCCTGGGTCTTCTACATCTTCGGGGCGTTCCTCGTCTGGACCGCCTGGAAGCTCATCCAGGAGGCCCGCGGGGACGAGGAGGAGGAAGAGTTCGAGGAGAACCGCTTCCTGAAGGCGGTCGAACGCCGCTTCCCCTCCACGGACCGGTACCACGGCACCAAGCTCTTCGTCGTGGAGGGGGGACGGCGCCTGATGACGCCGATGCTGATCGTCATGCTGGCGATCGGCACCACCGACGTCCTCTTCGCCCTGGACTCAATCCCGGCGATCTTCGGCCTCACCCAGGACGCGTACATCGTCTTCACGGCCAACGCCTTCGCCCTCATGGGTCTGCGCCAGCTGTACTTCCTGATAGGCGGCCTGCTGCGGAAGCTGGTCCACCTCTCGTACGGGCTGTCGGTGATCCTCGGCTTCATCGGCGTCAAGCTGGTGCTGCACGCCCTCCACGAGAGTGGGGTGCCGGTGCCGGAGATCAGCATTCCGGTCTCGCTGGGCGTCATCTGCGCGGTGCTCGCCGTCACCACGGTCACCAGCCTGCGTGCCTCGGCCAAGGCCGAGCGGGCCGGCGCCGAGGGGAGCCGGGAGGGCGCTGACGTCCACGCGGACGTCTGAGCCGACGCGTTCCCAGGTGCTCGCGCCGTTCCGCGGGCCCGGGAGCCCGATCCGCGGGGCGGTGACCGGTGTCGCCTCGGGCGCGGCGCTCGGCGTGACCCCCGGCGGGGCGTCCGGCACCTCCGGGGCCGCGGGCCGGGTCTCCTCCGTGGACGCGGGCCGGGTCTCCGGCAGCAGGGCGAAGCAGACCAGGCTGAGCAGCGCGACGGCGACCAGGTAGACGGCCACTCCCCAGGGCGGCCGGTCCCCCCGGGTGACCGCCGTGGCGACCAGCGGGGTGACGGCGCCGCCCAGGATGCCCGCGAGGTTGTAGCCGACGGTGGCGCCCGTGCAGCGCACCCGGGGCGCGTAGAGTTCCAGCAGGTACGCGCCGACCACGGCGAACGCGATCATGAAGGCCAGCATCGCCACCACGAAGCCCACCGTCATCAGCACGGGGTTCCCGGTGTGCAGCAGGGCGACCATCGGGAACATCCACAGGACGACGGCCACGCAGCCGGCCAGGCACAGCGGGCGGCGTCCGACGCGGTCGCCGAGGAGGGCGAGCGGCGGGGTGACGACGCCCGAGGCGACGACCGCCACCATGACGCAGACCAGCATGACGGTGCGGTCGACGCCGAGCTGTTCGGTGCCGTAGGCGAGGGCCCAGGTGGTGACCGTGTAGTAGACCGCGTAGCCCATGGCCAGCCCGCCGGCGGAGAGCAGGACGAGCCGCCAGTGGTCGCGTGCCACCTCGGCGATCGGCAGTGGGGCCCGCTGCCCGGGAGCGAGCGCGTGGAACTCGGGGGACTCGCTGATCCGGTTGCGGAGCAGCATGCCGCCGACCGCGAGCACGCCCGCCACCCAGAACGGCACCCGCCAGCCCCAGGAGCGGAACTGCGCGTCGGTGAGGCCGACGGAGAGGCCGAGGGTGATGCCGTTGGCGAGCAGGAAGCCCAGGGGAGGGCCGAGTTGGGGGAAGCACGACCACAGCGCGCGGCGGTGCGCGGGGGCGTGTTCGGTGGTGAGCAGTACGGCACCGCCCCACTCGCCGCCGAGGCCCAGCCCCTGGAGGAAGCGCAGGACGAGGAGGAGCAGCGGGGCGGCGGCGCCGATCGCGGCGTACGGGGGCACCAGCCCGACGGCGACGGTGGCGACGCCGGTCAGCAGCAGGGAGACGACGAGGACGGGACGCCTGCCGTACCGGTCGCCCACGTGCCCGAAGAGCACGGACCCCAGCGGGCGGGCGATGAAGCCCACTCCGAAGGTGCCGAACGCCGCCAGGGTGCCCATCAGGGGCGAGGCGGTGGGGAAGAAGAGCGGCCCGAGCACCAGCGCGGCCGCGGTGCCGTAGGCGAAGAAGTCGTAGAACTCGATGGCCGTCCCGACGAGGGAGGCCGTTGCCAGGCGGAGCATGGCGGGGAGACCGGTGGGGCCGGCAGGACCGGTGGGGCCGGCAGAACCGGTGGGGGAGCCGTCACGGTGCATGTACCGTCCAACTTCCCGTGCCGGTACGGGACACGGGGCGCGCGGACGCGTTTCCGGGGGCGCGAAGGAACCTCCGCTTCCGGTTGTCCTGCGATGGACGCGCGCCCCCCGGCGCCTCACGGCGGACGTGCGCCCCCCCGGCGGAACGCCGGAGAGCCCGGCGCCGCCGTCACATCCGTCTCACCAGCCGCGCTCGCGCCACTCCGCGAGGTGCGGCCGCTCGGCGCCGAGGGTGGTGTCCGCGCCGTGTCCGGGATAGACCCAGGTCTCGTCCGGAAGCCGCCCGAAGAGCTTGGTCTCCACATCGCCGATCAGGCTGGCGAACGCGGTGGGGTCGTCGTGCGTGTTGCCGACGCCGCCCGGGAACAGGCAGTCGCCGGTGAAGACGTGCGGGTGGCCGTGCGGGTCGTCGTAGACCAGCGCGATGCTGCCCGGCGTGTGGCCGACCAGGTGGACGGCGGTGAGGGGCACCCGGCCCACCCGGATCTCGTCGCCGTCTTCGACGGGCATGTCCGTGGGCACCGGGATGCCCTCGGCGTCGTACCGCCCCGCGTAGGTGCGGGCACCGGTGGCGTCCACGACCTCGCGCAGCGCGCCCCAGTGGTCGCCGTGCCGGTGGGTGGTGACGACCGAGGCGATCCCGCCGTCGCCGATCAGGCCGAGCAGCGTGTGCGGCTCGGCGGCGGCGTCGATCAGCAGCTGCTCGTCCGTCGCGCGACAGCGCAGCAGATAGGCGTTGTTGTGCATCGGACCGACCGCGACCTTGGAGATGATCAGATCGGTCAGCTCGTGTACGTCGGCGGGCCCGCCGACCTTCACCGCTCCCGTGTATGCCATGGGATCAGCCTAGTTCCTCGGTACGGCAACGGGCCGTGGGCGGCCGGCCCCGCGGCCGTACCCGGCGTCACAGCGGAGGCAGGGCCGGGACGGGGCTCCCGCCGGTGTCCAGGGCGGCGGCGTCGTTCCGGCCCGCGAGCCAGCCCAGCAGCGCGGGCGCGGGGCCGGAGACGCGCAGCCGGGGGCCGTCCGTCCCGCCCGTCCGCCACTCCCGCCCGTCCTCCGCGGCGAGCAGCAGGGGCGGCACCCCGGGGTGGCCCGAGAACCGCCGGGCCAGGAAGCCGATCTCCCGGTCGGTGAACTCGGCGGGCAGGTCCGCGAGCCCGTAGCCGATGCCGAGGTCCACGTGGTGCAGCTCGACCTCGATCAGCCGCCGGAAGGGGACCCGGGAGGCGCGGTCCGTGACGCCGTTGCGGAGGGTGACCGTGCGGGAGAGGTCGCCGGGGGCGGCGGCCGCCTCCAGGAAGCGCCGTGAGCTGTCCCGCAGGTCGGCGAGGTGGACGGCGAGGGGGCGCGGGGCGTCCCGTTCGATGTCGGCGTCCCGGACCGCCGCGTCGGCGTACATCGGCCGTCCGGCGAGCACGTTGACCAGGGCGTCGGCGTTGCGCGAGAGATGGGCCAGGACGTGGCCGCGGGTCCAGCCGGGGAGCCGGGAGGCTTCGGCGAGGGCGGGCTCCGGGAGCTTGGCCACGGCGGTCAGCAGCCGGTCGGTGGCCTCGCCGACCAGGGCGAGGTCGTGCTCGTGATCAGCCATGGCCCGACGATAGCGCCGCCACTCTTTCGGGTGAAGGAGTCGGACTCCGGCCGTGAATCGAACGCGCGTGCTATACGCTCGATGTGCGGCATCCTGGAGAGATGGCCGCAGCGCTCTCGTACCCTGGCTGGGTCGGGAGCATCGCTCCGCACTGACCCCTGCCGCCGCGACGGGCCCGCATCACGGGCCGGCGTCGCGTGGCGGCGGGGCCGGCGCACCCCCTCGTCTTCTCAAGAAAGGTGCCGACCGGCGTGGCAGACCGTCTCATCGTCCGTGGCGCGCGCGAGCACAACCTCAAGAACGTCTCGCTCGACCTCCCCCGTGACTCCCTCATCGTCTTCACGGGTCTTTCCGGGTCGGGCAAGTCGTCCCTCGCCTTCGACACGATCTTCGCCGAGGGGCAGCGCCGCTACGTCGAGTCGCTCTCCTCGTACGCACGGCAGTTCCTGGGCCAGATGGACAAGCCCGACGTGGACTTCATCGAGGGCCTGTCCCCGGCCGTGTCCATCGACCAGAAGTCGACCTCGCGCAACCCGCGCTCCACGGTCGGCACGATCACGGAGGTCTACGACTACCTCCGCCTGCTGTTCGCCCGGATCGGCAAGCCGCACTGCCCCGAGTGCCGGCGGCCGATCTCCCGGCAGTCGCCGCAGGCCATCGTCGACCGGGTGCTGGAGCTGCCCGAGGGCAGCCGCTTCCAGGTGCTGTCGCCGCTGGTGCGCGAGCGCAAGGGCGAGTACGTCGACCTCTTCTCCGACCTTCAGACCAAGGGCTACAGCCGCGCCCGGGTGGACGGCCAGACCATCCAGCTGTCCGAGCCGCCCAAGCTGAAGAAGCAGGAGAAGCACACCATCGAGGTGGTCGTCGACCGCCTCACCGTCAAGAGCAGCGCGAAGCGCCGGCTGACCGACTCGGTCGAGACCGCGCTGGGCCTGTCCGGCGGCATGGTCATCCTGGACTTCGTCGACCTCCCCGAGGACGACCCCGAGCGTGAGCGGATGTACTCCGAGCACCTCTACTGCCCGTACGACGACCTCTCCTTCGAGGAGATGGAGCCGCGCTCCTTCTCCTTCAACTCGCCCTTCGGCGCCTGCCCGGACTGCACCGGCATCGGCACCCGCATGGAGGTCGACCCGGAGCTGATCGTCCCGGACGAGGACAAGAGCCTGGACGAGGGGGCGATCAGCCCCTGGGCGCACGGCCAGAGCAAGGACTACTTCCACCGCCTGGTCTCCGCCCTCGCCGACGAGCTGGGCTTCCGCACCGACATCCCCTGGGCGGGACTGCCGCAGCGTGCCAAGAAGGCCCTGCTGAACGGCCACCGCACGCAGGTCGAGGTGCGCTACCGCAACCGGTACGGCCGCGAGCGCGCGTACACCACCTCGTTCGAGGGCGTCATCCCGTTCGTCAAGCGGCGGCACTCCGAGGCGGAGAGCGACTCCAGCCGCGAGCGCTTCGAGGGCTATATGCGCGAGGTGCCGTGCCCGACCTGTGAGGGCACCCGCCTCAAGCCGGTCGTGCTGGCGGTCACCATCCAGGGCCGCTCCATCGCGGAGGTCTCCGCGATGTCCATCAGCGAGTGCGCCGACTTCCTGCGGGACATGACGCTCACCGGCCGCGAGAAGAAGATCGCCGAGCGCGTCCTCAAGGAGGTCAACGAGCGGCTCCGCTTCCTCGTCGACGTCGGCCTGGACTACCTCTCGCTCAACCGCGCGGCGGGCACCCTCTCCGGCGGCGAGGCGCAGCGCATCCGGCTCGCCACGCAGATCGGCTCCGGCCTGGTCGGCGTGCTGTACGTGCTGGACGAGCCGTCCATCGGTCTTCACCAGCGCGACAACCACCGGCTCATCGAGACGCTGGTGCGGCTACGGGACATGGGCAACACCCTGATCGTCGTCGAGCACGACGAGGACACCATCAAGGTCGCCGACTGGGTGGTGGACATCGGCCCGGGGGCCGGCGAGCACGGCGGCAAGGTCGTGCACAGCGGCCCGCTGGCCGAGCTGCTGGCCAACGACGCCTCGATGACCGGGCAGTACCTCTCCGGGCGGCGCGCCATCACCACTCCGGAGCTGCGGCGCCCGATCGACCGGAAGCGCATGCTCACCGTGCGCGGCGCCCGGGAGAACAACCTGCGCGACATCGACGTGGCGTTCCCCCTCGGGGTGCTCACGGCCGTCACCGGTGTCTCCGGTTCCGGCAAGTCGACGCTGGTCAACGACATCCTGTACACGCACCTGGCCCGTGAGCTGCACGGCGCCCGCACGGTCCCCGGCCGGCACACCCGGGTGGACGGCGACGACCTGGTCGACAAGGTCGTCCACGTCGACCAGTCGCCGATCGGCCGGACGCCGCGCTCCAACCCGGCCACGTACACGGGTGTGTTCGACAACATCCGCAAGCTCTTCGCGGAGACGATGGAGGCGAAGGTCCGCGGCTACCTGCCCGGCCGCTTCTCCTTCAACGTCAAGGGCGGCCGCTGCGAGAACTGCTCCGGCGACGGCACCATCAAGATCGAGATGAACTTCCTGCCGGACGTCTACGTGCCGTGCGAGGTCTGCCACGGGGCGCGGTACAACCGCGAGACGCTGGAGGTGCACTACAAGGGCAAGTCCATCGCCGAGGTGCTGGACATGCCGATCGAGGAGGCGCTCGACTTCTTCGAGGCGGTCCCGACGATCGCGCGCCACCTGCGGACCCTCCACGAGGTCGGCCTCGGGTACGTGCGCCTCGGGCAGCCCGCCCCGACGCTGTCCGGCGGCGAGGCGCAGCGCGTGAAGCTCGCGAGCGAGCTGCAGAAGCGCTCGACGGGCCGCACGGTGTACGTCCTCGACGAGCCGACGACCGGTCTGCACTTCGAGGACATCAACAAGCTGATCTCGGTGCTGTCGGGTCTGGTCGACAAGGGCAACAGTGTGATCGTCATCGAGCACAACCTCGATGTGATCAAGACGGCCGACTGGATCGTCGACATGGGCCCGGAGGGCGGCAAGAACGGCGGACTGGTCATCGCCGAGGGCACGCCGGAGGAGGTCGCGGCCGTCGAGGACAGCCACACCGGCCGGTTCCTGCGGGAGATGCTCGGCGAGCGGGTGGGCGACCCTGACCCGGAGGACGCTCCCAAGCGGGGTGCCGGGGGCCGGAAGGCGCCCGCGAAGAAGACCGCCGCGAAGGCGGCGGCCGGCAAGCCGGCGGCGGTGAAGAAGACGGCGGCGAAGAAGACGGCCGCCAAGAAGGCGCCGGCCAAGAAGGCGGCTGGGCGCCGGGCCTGACAGCCGGGCCGACGTTCGGGTCCGTACCCCCGCGGGGGCACGGACCCGAACGCGTACCCGGGGGCCTTCCGCCGCCGCTCGGGCACGCCGTACCCGGTGGCGTACTGCCGTACGGGCCGCCGCGCTCGTACGGCACCGCGCGGAGGCGCCCGGCCGGTGGCCGGTATCGTCGGGACCGATCGTCACAGCAGCCCCGGCGGCACCGCCCGTCGGCGTACCCCCGTGGGAGCCACCATGACCAGCCCGCAGCCGGCGCCCTGCTGCGCCTCCCGCCGTACCGTCCTGCGCGGGGCCGCGCTCGCGGGCGCGGCCGGGCTGGGCGTCACCGCCTGCGGCGGCAAGGAGGGCGACGCGGCCTCCGCGACGCCCACCGCCCCCGTCGAGCTGGGCGCGGCGGGCGAGGTCCCGGTCGGCGGGGCGCGGCTCTACCGGGAGGAGCGGGTCCTGGTCACCCGGCCGAAGAAGGACGAGTACCGGGCGTTCAGCGCCGTCTGCACGCACGCCGGCTGCGTCGTCTCGAAGATCGAGGACAGTGTGGCCGTCTGCCACTGCCACGGCAGCAAGTTCGACGCGAACACCGGCAAGGTGCTGCACGGCCCGGCCTCGGTGCCGCTGCCCGAGGTGCCGGTGCGGGTGACCGGCGACCGGCTGGTGGCGGGCCCGAAGGGCTGACCGGCATCCGGCCCTCGGGGGAGGCGATCCCTCAGGCCGGATCCGCCAGGCCGCCCACGGCGCGCGTCGGGGCTCGTCCTCCGCCCCGGGGCCCGCCCCTGCCGCACGGCCCATGGACCCGCCGCAACGCCGCCCGCCCGCGTCGGGACTCCTCCGCCCCGGGGCCCGCCCCTGCCGCACGAGCCGTAGGCCCGCCGTTCACGACCAGTCCCACCCGATCCCCACGATCCCCGGCCGCACCGCCGATTCCACCAGGTGCACCCCCGGATGCCGCCCCGCCAGCGTCAGTTCCTCCTGGCCGCCGCGCGGCGCGTTCGCCGTGGCCTGGCTGAAGCGGAGGCAGCGCACGGGCAGCGCGGTGGCGTCGAAGCGGACCTGGAGGACGTACTGCCCGCCCGCGAAGCTGAAACCGCGCACGTACTCGCTGCTCTGGCCGCCCGTCCCGTCGTCGAACGCGTAGCCGAGCAGATACGTTTCACCGCACCGCAGCCGGGTGTCGAACAGCAGCTCCGCGACCAGGACGCCCGCCCCAGCGTGCCACCGGACGCGTCCCACGCGGCAGTTCTCGGTGGCGCGGACGCCGATTCGGGCCGGGTCGCAGCCGGCGTCCCCGTAGTGGATGGCGACATAGCGGTCCACACCGTCCCGGTGCGCCCGGACGACGTGGTGGGACTCGCGGCCGCGGAGTTCGCGCCGCGCCCCGATGCGGACGTGCTCCAGGTGGCAGACCGTGTGCAGCCCGCCGTCGGCGGGGGTCTCCAGCTCGGCGAGGAGCCGTTCCACCGCGCGGGCCTCGTCCATGAGGGCGCGCAGCGAGCGCGCGGCGGGGCGCTCGGACGCGGGCCGGGCCACCGGCTCGAGTAACCGGGTGAGGGCCTGCGCCGGCAACTCCAGGATCTCCTCCAGCAGGCGCACCGCGCGCAGCGACTCGGGGCGACGCGGTCTTCGGGCCCCCTGCTGCCAGTAACTGAGGCTGGTGACACCGACCGTGACGCCGCGTTGGGCGAGCCTGCGCTGCACCCGGTGCAGGGCCAGGCCGCGCGCCGTCAGCGCGGTGCGCAGTGCCAGGTGGAAGGGTCCGGTGCGCAGTGCCTGGGCCAGTTCGGCCTCGGCGTCCCGGGTGCTGGTCCGTACCATCTGCTCGCTGCCTCCTGTGAATATTCACTCGGGGTGACCGGGGTCACGGCCGCGTGGAGGACAGCGTTCCTCCTGACGGGCACAGGGCGTTCACAACCGTCGTGATCCGTTCACTTGGGTGTTCCCTTCCGCATTCAAGCCGGTTGACCGACACCCGACAACATCCGATGCTCCTCACCAGCGTCCGGACGCGCTCCTCCACCGAACCACCCCACCACGGGAGGAACGTCCATGTCCCGTGCCTCGGCACAGCTCGAAAGAACCTCCATACCCCCCGCCCACCGCAGACCCCGAATATCCCCCACCCCCCGCCCACGCGGCAGACGACTGTCCGTCGCCGCCCTCACCGCCGCCGCGCTGATCGCGCTGCCCGCCGCCACCGCCACGGCCGCCCCCACCGGCCACGAACTGCGCGGCGCCGACAAGCTGAACATCTCCATGCAGGCCCAGCAGAAGAACAACTGGTGCTGGGCCGCCTCCGGCAACACCATCGCCACCTGGTTCGGCCGCAAGTACAGCCAGAACCAGTTCTGCAACGCCGCCTTCAACCGGCAGCAGGGCACCGACTGCCCCAACAACCAGGCCAACCTGGGCAACGTCCAGAACGCCCTGCGCTGGGCCGGCATCAACAGCGGCTCGTACGTGGACGGCTGGCTGCGCTACTCGACCGTGCAGAGCGAGATCAACGCCAACCGGCCCATCGAGACGCGCATCGGCTGGAAGTCCGGCGGCGGCCACATGCACGTCGTCTACGGCTACGACGACTCCAACAGCATGGTCTACTGGGGCGACCCGTGGCCGAGCAGCAACCGCTACAACTGGGCGTCGCACAGCTGGTACGTCAACAACAACCAGTTCGCCTGGACGCATTCGCTCTACCGGATCGGCGGGTGAGGTCATGACCACGCGTGAAACCCACCGTCCCGGCCGGACGTTCGCCCGTGTCGCGGCCACCGGCGCCCTGACCGCCGGCGTCCTCGCCCTCACCCCGCTCGCCCACGCCGCACCGCCGCCCGCGGCCCCCGCCCCGCCCGCCGCCGGGCTGGCGGCGGCCCGCGACACGGCGGCGTCCCCCGCGACACTGGACACCCTGTCCCGGTTCTTCGCCCGGGACGGCGCCATCGCCAGGACGGCCGCCAAGCCGCGGATCGAGGGCGCGGCCGTGCCCGTCTACGCGCTCTCGCCCGACTTCGTGGCCGGCAAGCGGAACGCGCCCGTCGCCACGCTGGAGTACCTCGCCAGCAAGGCCGTCTCGGCCGACGGCCAGAAGGCGTCGGTGTGGACCGCGGGCGGCGGCACCGACTGGAAGGTCGTCAACATCGCCACCGGTGACGACGAGACGCGCTACGCGGCCGAGGGGGCGAAGAAGCTCAGCGGCGGCACCGTCTTCCGCGAGCCCCAGGTCAACGCCTGGTACGTGCAGCGCGCCGACCGGATCCTGCCCCTGAACCCCGAGGCCGTCCGGGCCGTCGGCGCCGGGGGCACCACCGTGGACGCCTACCGGGACCGCGTCCACAAGGCGTACGGCGACAAGCTGCCCGGCTCGGCCTACGCGAAGAAGGGCCTGGCGGGCGGCTACGAAGCCGGAGCCGAGGCCCAGGCGGCCGACGCCCCGGCGCCGCTCGCCGCCGAACCCGCCGGCTCGGCGTCGGACTCCGGTTCCGGCACCACCACCCTGGCCGCCTCGGCCGGCGGCGCGGCCCTGGCCCTCGGCCTGGGCACCGTCGCCGTCCGCAGGCTCCGGCGCCGCTGACGCGACGCCGGGAACCCCCCACACGCTCCGGCCCCGGCGCCCTCCACGCGCCGGGGCCGGAGCACCGTCCGCCGAGCCTCCCGGCCGCCGCGACACCGGCCTTGTCAGTGCCCGCAAGTAGGGTGTGAGACATGGCCGACCCCAGCAGCTACCGACCCAAGCCGGGACAGATCCCCGACTCGCCCGGGGTGTACCGGTTCCGTGACGAGCACGGCCGGGTGATCTACGTCGGGAAGGCGAAGAGCCTGCGCCAGCGGCTCTCCTCGTACTTCCAGGACCTCGCCGGTCTGCACCCGCGCACCCGCACGATGGTGACCACCGCCGCCTCCGTCGAGTGGACCGTGGTCGCCACCGAGGTCGAGGCGCTGCAGCTGGAGTACTCCTGGATCAAGGAGTACGACCCGCGCTTCAACGTGAAGTACCGGGACGACAAGAGCTATCCGTACCTGGCCGTCACCCTGAACGAGGAGTTCCCGCGCGTCCAGGTCATGCGCGGCGCCAAGAAGAAGGGCGTCCGCTACTTCGGGCCCTACGCGCACGCCTGGGCGATCCGCGAGACCGTCGACCTGATGCTCCGCGTCTTCCCCGTCCGCACCTGCTCCGCCGGGGTGTTCAAGCGCTCCGCCCAGATCGGCCGCCCTTGCCTGCTCGGCTACATCGGCAAGTGCTCCGCCCCCTGCGTCGGCCGCGTCACCCCCGAGGAGCACCGCGAACTGGCCGAGGAGTTCTGCGACTTCATGGCCGGCCGCACCGGCGCCTACCTCCGCCGGCTGGAGCGGCGGATGCAGGAGGCGGCCGAGGAGATGGAGTACGAGAAGGCCGCCCGCCTCCGCGACGACATAGGGGCGCTCCGCCGCGCCATGGAGAAGAACGCCGTCGTCCTCGCCGACGCCACCGACGCCGACCTGATCGCCGTGGCCGAGGACGAGCTGGAGGCGGCCGTGCAGATCTTCCACGTCCGCGGCGGCCGGGTGCGCGGCCAGCGCGGCTGGGTCACCGACAAGGTCGAGGCGGTGGACACCGCGGGCCTGGTCGAGCACGCCCTCCAGCAGCTCTACGGCGAGGAGCAGGGCGACGCGGTGCCCAAGGAGGTGCTCGTCCCCGCCCTGCCGGACCCCGTGGAGCCGGTCGCCGAGTGGCTGACCGCCCGCCGCGGCTCCCGCGTCGACCTGCGCATCCCGCAGCGCGGCGACAAGAAGGACCTGATGGCGACGGTCCAGCGGAACGCCCAGCAGGCGCTGGCCCTGCACAAGACCAAGCGCGCCTCCGACCTGACCACCCGCTCCCGCGCCCTGGAGGAGATCGCCGAAGCCCTCGGCCTGGACTCGGCGCCGCTGCGCGTCGAGTGCTTCGACATCTCCCACCTCCAGGGCCAGGACGTGGTGGCGTCCATGGTCGTCTTCGAGGACGGGCTCGCGCGGAAGAGCGAGTACCGCCGCTTCCAGATCAAGGGTCGTGTCGGAGACACGCAAATCTGGCACGGCGAGGGTCAGGACGACGTCCGGTCCATGCACGAGGTCGTCTCCCGCCGCTTCCGCCGCTACCTGCGGGAGAGCCAGAAGACGGGGGAGTGGACCGTTGAAGAGGCGGCGGAGACGGGAGAGCCCGAGGAGGACACCGCCGGTCCCCGCGACGACAACGGACGCCCCAAGCGCTTCGCCTACCCGCCGCAGCTCGTCGTGGTCGACGGCGGCCGGCCCCAGGTGCAGGCCGCCCGCCGGGCCCTGGACGAGCTGGGCATCGCCGACGTCGCCGTCTGCGGCCTCGCCAAGCGCCTGGAGGAGGTCTGGCTGCCGGACGAGGAGGATCCGGTCGTCCTGCCGCGCACCAGCGAGGGCCTCTACCTGCTCCAGCGCGTCCGCGACGAGGCGCACCGCTTCGCCATCGCCTATCAGCGCGGGAAGCGGACCAGGACGATGAAGGCGTCCCCGCTGGACGCCGTCCCGGGCCTGGGCGACAGCCGCAAGCAGGCGCTGCTCAAGCATTTCGGGTCGGTGAAGAAGCTGCGGGCGGCCACGGTCGAGCAGATCTGCGAGGTGCCGGGCGTCGGCCGGAAGACCGCCCTGGCCGTCGCCGCCGCCCTGGCCGAAAGCGCCCCGCCCGCCCCGGCCGTCAACATGGCGACGGGCGAGATCCTGGACGAGTCCGAGGGATGATGGAGACGACGGCGAGAAGCGCGGGAGCGGCCGGCGGGCGCGTGACCCCGGTCCGGCCGCCGCACCCTGCGAGGATCAGGGAAAGAGCACAGGGAGAGCCGGACGGACGGGGCCGCGACCACGGCCCCGCCGGCAGAACGGGGGACACCACATGCAGGACGGCATGAACGCACACGATCGGGACGGAGCAACGGTGAGTACGGGTACGACGGCGGACACGACCGGCGAGGCGGCGGGCATCCCCGAGCTGGTCATCATCTCCGGCATGTCGGGGGCGGGCCGCAGCACCGCCGCCAAGTGCCTGGAGGACCTCGGCTGGTTCGTCGTCGACAACCTGCCGCCCGCGCTCATCCCCACCATGGTCGACCTCGGCGCCCGCTCCCAGGGCAACGTGGCCCGGATCGCGGTGGTCGTCGACGTCCGCGGCCGGCGGTTCTTCGACAACCTCCGCGAGTCCCTCGCGGACCTCGCCGCCAAGAAGGTCAAGCGCCGAGTGATCTTCCTGGAGGCGTCCGACGACGCCCTCGTGCGCCGCTTCGAGTCGGTCCGCCGCCCGCACCCCCTCCAGGGCTCCGGCCGCATCGTCGACGGCATCGCCGCCGAGCGCGACCTGCTCCGCGAGCTGCGCGGCGACGCCGACCTCGTCATCGACACCTCCAGCCTCAACGTCCACGAGCTGCGCGCCAAGATGGACGCCCAGTTCGCCGGCGAGGAGGAGCCGGAGCTCCGCGCCACCGTCATGTCCTTCGGCTACAAGTACGGCCTGCCCGTCGACGCCGACCTGGTGGTGGACTGCCGCTTCCTGCCCAACCCGCACTGGGTCCCCGAGCTGCGCCCCTTCACCGGCCTCAACGAGGAGGTCTCGGGCTACGTCTTCAACCAGCCCGGCGCCAAGGAGTTCCTCGACCGCTACACCGAGCTGCTCCAGCTCATCGCGGCCGGCTACCGCCGCGAGGGCAAGCGCTACGTGACGATCGCCGTGGGCTGCACGGGCGGCAAGCACCGCTCGGTCGCCATGTCCGAGAAGCTCGCCCACCGCCTCGTCTCGGAGGGTGTCGAGACCGTCGTCGTCCACCGGGACATGGGGCGCGAGTGACCGGCCGCGGTTTCCGGATGCGCCGCGCCCGCCGGGTCGTCCCCGGCGGGCCCCGCGGCGCCGAGCGGCGCCTCCAGCGCCGCACCCAGCCCAAGGTCGTCGCCCTCGGCGGCGGCCGCGGGCTGTCCGCCTCGCTCGCCGCGCTGCGCCGGATCACCGGCGACCTGACGGCCGTGGTCACCGTCGCCGACGACGGCGGCTCCAGCGGCCGGCTGCGCGACGAGCTCGGCGTGCTCCCCCCGGGCGACCTGCGCAAGGCCCTCGCCGCGCTCTGCGGCGACGACGACTGGGGGCGCACCTGGTCGCGCGTCGTCCAGCACCGCTTCGCCAGCGAGGGCGACCTGCACGGCCACGCCGTCGGCAACCTGCTGATCGTCGCCCTCTGGGAACAGCTCGGCGACCACGTCAAGGCGCTGGACCTGGTCGGCAAGCTGCTCGGCGCGCACGGCCGGGTGCTGCCCATGTCCGCCGTTCCGCTGGAGCTCCAGGCGCTGGTCCGCGGGCACGACCCCCGCGAGCCGGACGCCGTCACCACCGTCCGCGGCCAGGCCACCGTCGCCCTCACCCCCGGCGAGGTGCACTCCGTGCACGTGGTCCCGGAGGACCCGCCGGCCGTGCCCGAGGCCGTCGAGGCGGTCCTGGACGCCGACTGGGTGGTCCTCGGCCCCGGCTCCTGGTTCTCCTCGGTGATCCCGCACCTGCTGGTCCCCGAGCTGCTGACCGCCCTGCAGGAGACCAAGGCCCGCCGGGTGCTCTCGCTGAACCTCGCCCCCCAGCCCGGCGAAACCGAGGGCTTCTCCCCGCAGCGTCATTTGGAGGTTTTGGCCCGACACGCCCCTAAACTCGCCCTGGACGTGGTGCTGGCCGACGAGGCCGCCGTGCCCGACCGGGACAGCCTCCGGGACGCCGCCAAGCGGCTCGGCGGCACGGTCGAGCTGGCGCCGGTCGCCGCCCAGGGAAGTTCCGCAACGCACGATCCGGAACTGCTGGCCGCCGCGTACGACCGTATTTTTCGGATGCATGGAAGGATCGGCCCATGGCGATGACGGCAGCGGTGAAGGACGAGATCTCCCGGCTCCCCGTCACCCGGACCTGCTGCCGGAAGGCGGAGGTGTCGGCGATCCTCCGCTTCGCCGGCGGCCTGCACCTGGTCAGCGGGCGCATCGTGATCGAGGCGGAGCTGGACACGGGCATCGCGGCCCGGCGGCTGCGCAAGGACATCCTGGAGATCTTCGGCCACGCCTCCGACCTGGTCGTCATGGCCCCCGGCGGACTGCGCCGCGGCAGCCGGTACGTGGTGCGGGTGGTGGCGGGCGGTGACCAGCTGGCGCGCCAGACCGGCCTGGTCGACGGCCGCGGCCGCCCGATCCGCGGCCTGCCCCCGCAGGTCGTCTCCGGTGCCACCTGCGACGCGGAGGCCGCCTGGCGCGGCGCCTTCCTGGCGCACGGCTCGCTGACCGAGCCCGGCCGCTCCTCGTCCCTGGAGGTCACCTGCCCCGGTCCCGAGGCGGCGCTCGCCCTGGTCGGCGCCGCCCGCCGGCTCCAGATCGCGGCCAAGGCCCGCGAGGTGCGCAACGTGGACCGGGTCGTCGTCCGCGACGGCGACGCCATCGGCGCGCTGCTCACCCGGCTCGGCGCCCATGAGTCGGTGCTCGCCTGGGAGGAGCGCCGGATGCGCCGCGAGGTGCGGGCCACCGCCAACCGGCTGGCCAACTTCGACGACGCCAACCTGCGGCGCTCCGCCCGGGCCGCCGTCGCCGCCGGAGCCCGGGTCCAGCGGGCCCTGGAGATCCTCGGCGAGGAGGTCCCCGAGCACCTCGCCGCCGCCGGCCGGCTGCGCATGGAGCACAAGCAGGCGTCCCTGGAGGAGCTGGGCGCCCTCGCCGACCCGCCGCTCACCAAGGACGCCGTGGCCGGCCGGATCCGCCGGCTGCTCGCGATGGCCGACAAGCGCGCCCAGGACCTCGGCATCCCCGGCACCGAGTCCAACCTGACCGAACTGGCCGATCTGCCGGAGGATCTGGTGGACGGCATGGTCAAGGGCATGGCCGGCTGACGCCGGTCGTGACGGTGCGTCTCGGGCCACCGCGCCCCGACGCCGGGCGCCCCGGCCGGTCCTGCGGACCTTGCCGGTCCTGCGGACCCTGCCAGTCGGGCCCGTCCTGCCGGTCGGGCCCGTCCAGTCGCTCCGGTTCGCCCTGCCGGTCCGGCCCGTCCAGTCGTACCGGCCCATGCTGCCGGGGCGGTCTGTCCCGCCGGTCCGGCCCGTCCAGTCGCTCCGGCCCGCCCTGCCGCTCCGGCCGGTGCCACCGCTCCGGCCGGTCCCACCGGTCCTGCCGGCCTCCTCGATCCGGCCGTGCCGGTCGGTTCCGGCCGACTTCGCCGTCGGCGCCCCGGCGGGCCGGCCGCCCCGCCGGGCAGGACGCCCCCACCCCCGTCCAGGCCCTATTGACATGCCCATGGGCCCTCGGAAGCCTGTCGTCCGGCATAGACGGGACAGACAACGGCAAGGGGGGTTCATGAGACGCAGGACACGAGCGACCCTCGCGGCGGCATCGCTGATCCTCGGCGGAGTCACCGCGGCACCCTTCGCACAAGCCGCACCCTTCGCACCCGCACGACCGGACACCGGCGCCGCCGACGCCGCCGAGGCACCGACCGTATGGACCGGTGAGATCACCCAGGCCCAGGTGCCGCTGCTGCTCAAGGCGGGCGTCGACGGGCACGAGCTGGGCCGGCCCGCCGGGGACCGGGCCGTCCCGGTGGAGCTCTACCTCACCCGCGCGCAGGCCGACGAACTGCGCGGGCAGGGCGTGAAGCTCACCGAGAAACGGATGTCGCCCCGCGCCCGCGAGCGCCTCAAGCCGGGAGGCGACGGCGTCTTCCGCCCGTACAGCGGCCCCAAGGGGCTCCAGCGGGAGATCATCGACACCGGCCGGGCCCACCCGGGGCTGACCAAGGTCGTGAGCATCGGCAAGACCGTCCGCGGGCAGGACATCCTCGCCCTCAAACTCAGCAAGGACGCGGCCGGGAGCAAGGACGGCTCCAAGCCCGCCGTGCTCTACATGTCCAACCAGCACGCGCGGGAATGGATCACTCCGGAGACCACCCGGCGGCTGATGCACCACTACCTCGACCACTACGGCAAGGACCCGCGGATCACCCGGCTCGTGGACCGCACCGAACTGTGGTTCGTGCTCTCCGCCAATCCCGACGGCTACGACCACACCTTCAAGAGCCCCGACACCCGCTTCTGGCGGAAGAACCTCCGCGACAACAACGGCGACGGGAAGATCACCGCGGGCGACGGTGTCGACCTCAACCGCAACTTCCCCTACAAGTGGGGCTACGACAACGAGGGCTCGTCCCCCGATCCGGCCTCCGAGACCTACCGCGGCCCGGCCCCCGCCTCCGAGCCCGAGACCAGGGCGCTGGACGCGTTCGAGAAGCGGATCCGCTTCTCCTACGCCGTCAACTACCACTCCGCCGGGGAGATGCTGCTCTACGGCGTCGGCTGGCAGGTCGCCACGCCCACGCCCGACGACGTCCTCCTCAAGTCCCTGGCCGGGACGCCCGAGAAGTCCGCGATCCCCGGCTACCGGCCGCAGCTCTCCTCCGAGCTGTACACCACCAACGGCGAGGCGGACGGTCACGCGGCGAACGTCAACGGGACGCTGATGTTCACCCCGGAGATGTCGACGTGCCGCACCGCCTCGCGCGCGGACACCTCGGGACGCTGGGACCCGGCGGACTGCCCGTCCGAGTTCGCGTTCCCCGACGACAAGAAGCTGATCCAGGCGGAGTTCGCCAAGAACCTGCCCTTCGCCCTCTCCGTCGCCGAGACCGCCG
This sequence comes from Streptomyces mobaraensis NBRC 13819 = DSM 40847, assembly GCF_017916255.1. NCBI lineage: Bacteria > Bacillati > Actinomycetota > Actinomycetes > Kitasatosporales > Streptomycetaceae > Streptomyces > Streptomyces mobaraensis. Next base: position 1,857,266 of record NZ_CP072827.1, on the reverse strand, counting down.
CCCGCGGCGACCGCCCGGCCTCCGTCACCGGCCTGGACGCACCGGACTTCACCCCGCACGCGTTCAGGGCCTCCTTCGCGCGCGGCACGGGGCAGACCGTCGCCGTCACCGCCCGCAAGAGCGTGCGCGACAAGAAGCTCAACTACCGCGTCGACGGCGGGAAGACGCGCACCGCGGCCGTCAAGCCCTGGAAGGGCGGCAAGCGCTACGGCGGGCACGACAACATCCGCTTCGACGAGTACCGGGGCACGGTCCCGAGGGCCCGCGAGGGAGCCAGGGTGGAGGTCTGGTTCACCGGGCGCACGGCCGAGGGCAAGGCCACCCGCAGCACGTCCTTCACCTACACCGTCTGGCACCGCCCGCCGGCCGACACCCTGGTCATCGCCGACGAGGGCGGCACCGCCCCGGCCCGGCACGCCGTGACGTACACCGAGGCCCTGTCCAAGGCCGGGCACCAGGGGCTGATCTGGGACGTCGCCCGGGACGGCACCCCCGACCCGCTCGGCGTCCTCTCCCACTTCACGACGGTCCTCTGGTACACGGGCGACAACAAGCCGAGCGGCGGCACCCTGCTCGCCGTCCGCGACTACGTCAACGAGGGCGGCAAACTCGTCACGATGGGTGAGCGGGCCGGCGGCGAGTCCCGCGTCGGCCGGGCCGACACGGACGACTTCGCCCAGTACTACCTGGGCGCCTACGCCCGTACCCCGGCACAGCACCCCAAGCGCTTCGCCGGCACCGGCCCCCTGGCCGGCGTCCGCGCCGACCTCGCCGACGCGCCGGGCAACCCGCTCGACGCCGCCGGCACCTACGTCGTCACCTCCGACGCGCTGCGCTCCGGCTCCTTCCCGCAGTTCCGCAGCGCGCCGGCCGGCGACTACCCCGGCGTCCGGGGCGCGTACGAACCCTGGGCCGGCCGCTGGATGGCCAACGCCGCGCACAAGGACCGGGCCTGGATGCGGCTCGCCCGAACCGTCGATCTGACCGGCGTCCGCGCCGCGGCCAAGCCGGCGCTCGGCCTCCGCCTCAGCGTCGACACCGAGCCGGAGTACGACCAGGTGATCGTCGAGGCGCACACCGTCGGCCGGGAGGACTGGACCACCCTGCGCGACACGAACGGCGGTACGACCGACGAGGTCCCGCAGGGCTGCCCGGCACTGGTCGCGCTCCACCCCTTCCTCAAGCACTACCTCACCGTCGCCGGCGACGACTGCGCCGCCCGCGGCACCAGCGGCGTCTGGCACCGCTTCACCGGCTCCACCCAGGGCTGGCACGCCGCCTCGTTCGACCTGAGCGGCTACGCGGGCCGGAAGGTCGAGCTGGCCGTCTCCTACGTCACCGACTCCGGCACCGGCGGTCGGGGCGCGCTCGTGGACGAGGCCGCGGTCACCGGCGTCGACCGGGCCGCCGAGGGTTTCGAGAGCGGATCCCTGGGCACCTGGAAGGCTCCCGGGGCACCGGCCGGGAGCGCCAGGAACGTCGGCGACTGGGCGGCCTCCCGGGCACTCGCCCACTCCTCCGCCGCCGTCGTCACCCCCGACACCGCGCTGCTGGGCTTCGGCCTGGAGCACGTGCGGGACGGTAAACAGCGCGTGACCCTGCTGCGCGCCGCACTACGCGCCGTGCACGGCTGACCAGGGGGGCGCCCCCACGGGAGGCAGCCCCTTGTGGTAGTGGTCCGCGCCCCTTCTCCGAGGGGCGTGGACCCCTGTCCCACCAGGCCCGCCAATGTCACGTACGTCCCGGGTTGGGGGTAGGGTCGGTGGTGGTCGGGGACATCCCATACAGTCGCCGGGACAGACCGGCACACCAACGAGGAGATCGGTTCGTGACGATCCGCGTAGGCATCAACGGCTTTGGCCGTATCGGTCGAAACTACTTCCGTGCGCTCCTGGAGCAGGGTGCGGACATCGAGGTCGTCGGTGTCAACGACCTGACCGACAATGCCACCCTGGTCCACCTGCTGAAGTACGACAGCATCCTCGGTCGTCTGCAGCAGGACGTCAGCCACACCGACGACTCGATCACCGTCGGTAACCAGACGTTCAAGACGATGGCCGAGCGCGACCCCGCCAACCTGCCCTGGGGCGAGCTGGGCGCCGACATCGTCATCGAGTCCACCGGCATCTTCACCAAGCGCGAGGACGCCGCCAAGCACCTCGCCGCCGGCGCGAAGAAGGTCCTCATCTCGGCTCCGGCCAAGAACGAGGACATCACCATCGTGATGGGCGTCAACCAGGACAAGTACGACGCGGCCAACCACCACGTCATCTCCAACGCCTCCTGCACCACCAACTGCGTGGCGCCGATGGCCAAGGTCCTCGACGAGAGCTTCGGCATCGTCAAGGGCATGATGACGACGGTCCACGCGTACACCAACGACCAGCGCATCCTGGACTTCCCGCACTCCGACCTGCGCCGCGCCCGCGCCGCCGCGGAGAACATCATCCCGACCTCGACGGGCGCCGCCAAGGCCACCGCCCTGGTCCTCCCGCAGCTGAAGGGCAAGCTGGACGGCATCGCCATGCGCGTCCCGGTCCCCACCGGCTCGGTCACCGACCTCGTCCTTGAGCTCGACCGCGAGACCACCAAGGAAGAGATCAACGCCGCCTTCCAGAAGGCCGCCGAGGGCCAGCTGAAGGGCATCCTCGAGTACACCGAGGACCCGATCGTCTCCTCGGACATCGTCAACTGGCCGGCCTCCTGCACCTTCGACTCGCAGCTCACCATGGTCCAGGGCAAGCAGGTCAAGGTCGTCGGCTGGTACGACAACGAGTGGGGCTACTCCAACCGTCTGGTGGACCTCACCGTCTTCGTCGGCGGTCAGCTCTGATCCCGGCCTGACGGCTACGCCCACCGGCACAGCGATGCAGCGGACGGGGCTCGAACGGCGCGACGGCGCGCCGTCCGGGCCCCGTCCCATGACCCTTACGGACGTCACCGGAGTCACGGCATGAAGACGATCGACGAACTCGTTCAGAGCGGCGTCGAGGGCAAGCGGATCTTCGTCCGCGCCGACCTCAACGTGCCCCTGGAGGGCACCACCATCACGGACGACGGCCGCATCCGCGCCGTCGCCCCGACGATCGCCAAGCTCGCCGCGGCGGGCGCCAAGGTGATCGTCGCCTCCCACCTGGGACGTCCGAAGGGCGCCCCGGACCCCGCGTTCTCGCTGGCCCCCGTCGCCGTGCGGCTCGGTGAGATCCTGGGCAAGAACGTCTCGTTCGCCACCGACACGGTCGGGGACAGCGCGAAGGCCACCGTCGCCGCTCTCGGCGACGGCGAGGTCACGCTGCTGGAGAACCTCCGTTTCAACGCGGGCGAGACCAGCAAGGACGACGCCGAGCGCGGCGCGTTCGCCGACGCCCTCGCGTCGCTCGCCGACCTCTACGTGGGCGACGGCTTCGGCGCCGTGCACCGCAAGCACGCCTCGGTCTTCGACCTCCCGGCGCGCCTGCCGCACGCCGCGGGCGACCTGATCGCCACCGAGGTCGGCGTCCTCAGGAAGCTGACCGAGGACGTCAAGCGGCCGTACGTCGTGGTCCTCGGCGGCGCCAAGGTCTCCGACAAGCTGGGCGTCATCGACCACCTGCTGGAGAAGGCCGACCGCATCCTCGTGGGCGGCGGCATGGCGTACACCTTCCTCAAGGCCAAGGGCCACGAGGTCGGCATCTCGCTGCTCCAGGAGGACCAGATCCCGGCCTGCCTGGAGTACCTGGCCCGGGCCGAGAAGCGCGGCGTGGAGTTCGTCCTCCCGGTGGACGTCCTGGTCTCCGCCGACTTCCCGGACCTCAAGGGCAAGACCCCGGCCAACCCGGACCTCGTCGCCTCCGACGCCATCCCGGCGGACAAGGAGGGCCTCGACATCGGCCCGAAGACCCGGGAGCTGTACGCCTCGAAGCTCGCCGACGCCGGCACCGTCTTCTGGAACGGCCCGATGGGCGTCTTCGAGCACCCCGACTACGCGAACGGCACCAAGGCCGTCGCGCAGGGCCTGCTGGACTCGCCGGGCTTCACCGTCGTCGGTGGTGGTGACTCGGCCGCGGCCGTGCGCATCCTGGGCTTCGACGAGAACGCTTTCGGCCACATCTCGACCGGCGGCGGCGCCAGCCTCGAGTACCTCGAGGGCAAGACGCTCCCCGGCCTCGCCGCACTGGAGGACTGAACCACGTGAGTGCACGTACCCCGCTGATGGCGGGCAACTGGAAGATGAACCTCAACCACCTCGAGGCCATCGCCCACGTCCAGAAGCTCGCCTTCGCCCTCGCGGACAAGGACTTCGAGTCCGTCGAGGTCGCCGTCCTGCCGCCGTTCACCGATCTGCGCTCCGTGCAGACGCTGGTCGACGGCGACAAGCTCAAGATCAAGTACGGCGCGCAGGACATCTCCGCGCACGACTCCGGCGCGTACACCGGGGAGATCTCCGGCCCGATGCTCGCCAAGCTGAAGTGCTCCTACGTGGCCGTCGGCCACTCCGAGCGCCGCCAGTACCACGGCGAGACGGACGAGCTCTGCAACGCCAAGGTCAAGGCCGCGTTCAAGCACGGGATCACCCCGATCCTCTGCGTCGGCGAGGGCCTGGACGTCCGCAAGGCGGGCAACCAGGTCGCGTACACCCTCGCGCAGCTCGACGGCGGCCTGAAGGACGTCCCGGCCGAGCAGGCGGAGAACGTCGTCATCGCCTACGAGCCCGTCTGGGCCATCGGCACCGGCGAGGTCGCCACGCCCGAGGACGCGCAGGAGGTCTGCGGGGCGATCCGCGGCCGGCTCGCCGAGCTCTACTCCCAGGAGCTGGCGGACAAGGTCCGGATCCAGTACGGCGGCTCGGTGAAGTCCGGCAACGTCGCCGCGATCATGGCGCAGCCCGACGTGGACGGCGCCCTGGTCGGCGGTGCCGCGCTGGACGCCGACGAGTTCGTCAAGATCGTTCGCTTCCGCGACCAGTAGCGGTATCCCGACGGGCCCCGCCCGTCGTACCCTGTCGGGGCCGGGACCGGCGCAAACGCGCCGCCCGGCCCCGCAGCGTCATCGTCCAGTGTCCGTCCGTGACAGTCCGAGAGAGTTGGTCCAGCCGTGGTCATGGGGTTCTCGATCGCCCTCATCGTCTTCAGCCTGCTGATGATGATGCTGGTGCTCATGCACAAGGGGAAGGGCGGCGGCCTGTCCGACATGTTCGGCGGCGGCATGCAGTCCTCCGTCGGCGGGTCCTCGGTCGCCGAGCGCAACCTCGACCGGATCACCATCGTCGTGGGCCTGCTGTGGTTCGCCTGCATCGTGGTGCTCGGGCTGCTGATGAAGTTCGACAGCTGACGCTCCGTCGCACCCTCGGCCTATGATGGTGACCGCGTCTTCACGGCCGGTCGGTAACTCCAGCCGCTGGACGCGCGTTGGGCCTTACGTAGACTGGGGCGCCCGCGGCGGAGCGGACTGTCACGCTCCGCGGCACCATCACGCAGGGAGTTACGACCGTGGCAAGTGGCAACGCGATCCGAGGAAGCCGGGTCGGGGCGGGGCCGATGGGGGAGGCGGAGCGCGGCGAATCGGCACCGCGGCTGCGCATCTCCTTCTGGTGCTCCAACGGGCACGAGACGCAGCCCAGCTTCGCCAGCGACGCGCAGGTGCCGGACACCTGGGACTGCCCGCGCTGCGGCTTCCCGGCCGGCCAGGACCGGGACAACCCCCCGGACCCGCCGCGCACCGAGCCCTACAAGACGCACCTCGCGTACGTCCGGGAGCGGCGCAGCGACGCGGACGGCGAGGCCATCCTCGCCGAGGCGCTGGCGAAGCTGCGCGGGGAGATCTGACGATCGCCCGCGGCGCATGAGCCGTACGAAGAAGACGACCGGCCCGGTCGGGAGGCATCCGCCTTCCGGCCGGGCCGGTCGCGTTCTCGGGGCGAACCGTTTCGTCCCACCGGCGGGTGATGCCGCGCATCGGAATGGATGTTCCATCAACTAGGTTGGTGGGAGGCGAGAGAGCTACGAGAAGAAGAAGTGGACTGATGTCCGGAATGAACGCTGAAGCCCGTCACAGGCTCGACCGCATGCCCGAGTGGAACGCGCTGGCCAAGCACCGCGACGAGATCGGGGAAGTGCACCTGCGCGAGCTGTTCGCGGACGACCCGCGACGGGCGGAGAGGTACGCGCTGACCGTCGGCGACCTCTACGTCGACTACTCGAAGCACCTGGTCACCGACGACACCCTGCGGCTGCTGCGCGAGCTCGCGAAGGCGACGGGCGTGGCGGAGCTGCGGGACGCGATGTTCCGGGGCGAGAAGATCAACACGACCGAGGGCCGCGCGGTGCTGCACACCGCCCTGCGGGCACCGGAGTCGGCGGTGATCGAGGTGGACGGGGAGAACGTCGTCCCCGCCGTGCACGCGGTGCTGCGGAAGATGCGGGACTTCGCCGGGCGGATCCGCTCCGGGGAGTGGAAGGGCCACACCGGCAAGCGCATCCGCAACGTCGTCAACATCGGTATCGGCGGGTCCGACCTCGGACCGGCGATGGCCTACGAGGTGCTGCGGCCCTACGCCGACCGCGACCTGACGCTCCGTTTCGTCTCCAACGTGGACGGCGCGGACCTGCACGAGGCCGTGCGCGACCTGGACCCCGCCGAGACGCTGTTCATCGTCGCGTCGAAGACCTTCACCACCATCGAGACCGTCACCAACGCCACCTCCGCGCGGAAGTGGCTGCTGGCGGGTCTCGGGGCGGGTGAGGACGCCGTGGCCAAGCACTTCGTGGCGCTGTCCACCAACGCCGAGAAGGTCGCCGACTTCGGCATCGACACCGCCAACATGTTCGAGTTCTGGGACTGGGTCGGCGGCCGGTACTCGTACGACTCGGCCATCGGGCTCTCCTTGATGATCGCCATCGGCCCGGACCGCTTCCAGGAGATGCTGGACGGCTTCCACCTCGTCGACGAGCACTTCCGCACCGCGGCTCCCGAGGAGAACGTGCCGCTGCTGCTCGGTCTGCTGGGGATCTGGTACGGCAACTTCCACGACGCGCAGTCGCACGCGGTGCTGCCCTACAGCCACTACCTGTCCAAGTTCACGGCCTACCTCCAGCAGTTGGACATGGAGTCCAACGGCAAGTCCGTGGACCGGGAGGGGCGGCGTGTCGAGTGGCAGACCGGGCCCGTGGTGTGGGGGACTCCTGGTACCAACGGGCAGCACGCGTACTACCAGTTGATCCACCAGGGGACGAAGCTCATCCCCGCCGATCTGATCGGCTTCGCCCGTCCCGTGGACGAGCTGTCGCCCTCACTCGCGGCGCAGCACGATCTGCTGATGGCCAACCTGTTCGCCCAGGGGCAGGCGCTCGCCTTCGGGAAGACGGCGGAGGAGGTGGCGGCGGAGGGGGTTCCGGCGGAGCTCGTGCCGCACAAGACGTTCCGGGGGAACCGGCCTACGACGACGATTCTCGCCGACGCTCTGACGCCGTCCGTGCTGGGGCAGTTGATCGCTCTGTATGAACACAAGGTGTTCGTGCAGGGGGCTGTGTGGAACATCGACTCCTTTGATCAGTGGGGAGTCGAGTTGGGGAAGGTGCTTGCCAAGCGGGTTGAGCCTGCGCTCTCCGAGGGTGCGCAGGTGGAGGGGCTGGACGCGTCCACTGCCGCGCTCGTCGCCCGGTACCGGGCGGTTCGGGGGCGCTGAGGGTGCGCTGACGCGCTGGGGGTGCCCCGGTCCCGCCCCTTCGCCGTTTCCTGGGGGCTGTGCCCCCAGACCCCCCTTTTCGCGGCTTCGCCGCTCGTCCTCAAACGCCGGACGGGCTGATATTGAGCCCGTCCGGCGTTTGAGGACAGCGCCCGCAGGGCGCTTCAGGGGGTGCGGGGGCTCGCCCCCGCAAGAAACGGTGAAAGGGTGGGACCGGGGCACCCCCCCGCCCGTCAGGGCGAAGCCGGCGGATACAGCCCCCGCGGCAGCTGCGACGCCGCCGGCTGGTCGAGCAGCCACAGCGTGCGGCTGCGGCCGTACGCCCCGGCGGCCGGGGCCTGGATCTCGCCCGCCCCGCTCAGCGCGAGCGCCACCGCGTTGGCCTTGTCCTCGCCCGCCGCCAGCAGCCATACCTCCCGCGCCGCGCGGATCGCCGGCAGGGTCAGGGAGATGCGGGTCGGCGGGGGCTTGGGGGCGCCGTGGACGCCGATGACCGTGCGGTCGGTCTCCCGGACGCCGGGCAGCTCGGGGAAGAGCGACGCGACGTGGGTGTCCGGGCCGACGCCCAGCAGGAGGACGTCGAAGGAGGGCACCGGGCCGTGGTCCTCCGGGCGGGCGGCCGCGGCCAGTTCGGCCGCGTACGCCTCGGCGGCCACGTCGGCGTCGTCGTACCGGCCGTCGGCCGCGGGCATGGCGTGCACCCGGGCCGGGTCCAGGTCCACGGCGTCCAGCAGGGCGTCGCGGGCCTGGGTGACGTTGCGCTCGGGGTCGCCGTCCGGCAGGTACCGCTCGTCGCCCCACCACAGGTCGAGGCGCGACCAGTCGACCGCGTCCCGGGCGGGCGCGGCGGCGAGGGCCGCGAGCAGCCCGTTGCCGTTGCGCCCGCCCGTGAGGACGACGGAGGCCGTGCCGCGCGCGGCCTGGGCGTCCACGATCTTCGTGATCAGCCGGGCCGCGGCGGCCCGCGCCATCAGGTCCTTGTCCCGGTGGACGACGATCTGCGGCGCGGTGCTCACTTGTCCGCCGCCTTCTTGGACGCGGACTTCTTCGGGGCGGGCTTGCTCTCCGAGGACTCCGAGGGCTCCGAAGGCTCCGAGGGCTCGGAAGCGGCTTCCGAGGTCTTCGCCGCCTCCGGGGACTTCGGCGGCGCGCCCGCCGCCGGTGCCACCGCCGGGCCGCCCGCCTCCGCCAGCCGTTCCACGCCGTACTTCAGCGCGGACTCGTAGATGGTGTCCGGGTCGAGCCGGCGCAGCTCCTCGGCGAGCAGTTCGGCGGTCTCCCGCCGCTTGAGCGCCACGGCGCGGTCCGGCTGGCCCTTCATGCTGAGCTTGGCCAGCGAGCCGTCCGGGCGGTCCAGGGTGATGGTGCCGTCCTTGGTCTCCAGGCGGACGGCCGTGAGGCCGGGGCCGTCGGAGACGGTGCGCCGGGCCGGGACGCCGAGGCGGTCCGCGAGCCACATGGCCAGCAGTTCGCCGCTGGGGTTGTAGCCCTCGCCCTCGACCTCGGCGGCGGTGACCTCGACGGCCTGCTGGTCCAGGGCCGCCGCGAGCATCGAGCGCCACGGGGTGATCCGGGTCCAGGCCAGGTCGGTGTCGCCGGGCGCGTAGTTCGCGGCGCGGGCCGCGAGCTCCGAGACCGGGTCCTCGGCCGCGTAGGTGTCGGTGACGCGGCGCTGGGCGAGGACGCCCAGCGGGTCCTTGGCCGGGTGCAGCGGCGAGTTGACCGGCCACCACACGACCACGGGGGCGTCCGGCAGCAGCAGCGGCAGCACGACCGACTGGGCGTGGTCTATGACCTCGCCGTAGAGCCGGAGGACGACCGTCTCGCCGGTGCCGGCGCTGGTGCCGACCCGGACCTCGGCGTCCAGCCGGGCCTGCGCGCGGTCGCGCGGGGAGCGGCTGACGCGCTTGATGACGACGAGCTTGCGGGACGGGTGCTCGCGGGACGCCTCGTTGGCGGCCTTGAGCGCGTCGTAGGCGTGCTCCTCGTCGGTGACGATGACCAGCGTGAGGACCATGCCGATGGCGGGGGTGCCGATGGCGCGGCGCCCCTGGACCAGAGCGTTGTTGATCTTGCTGGCCGTGGTGTCCGTGAGATCGATCTTCATGGCCGACGCCAGCTCCGTCCGTCTCGTGCGAGCATCTCGTCCGCCTCGACCGGGCCCCAGGTGCCGGCCGGGTAGCGGGCGGGCGTGCCGTGCTTGTCCCAGTACTCCTCGATCGGGTCGAGGATCTGCCAGGAGAGCTCGACCTCCTTCAGGCGCGGGAACAGGTTGGCGTCGCCGAGCAGCACGTCGAGGATGAGCCGCTCGTACGCCTCCGGGCTGGACTCGGTGAACGACTCGCCGTAGGCGAAGTCCATCGAGACGTCCCGGACCTCCATCGAGGTGCCCGGCACCTTGGAGCCGAACCGCAGGGTGACGCCCTCGTCCGGCTGCACCCGGATGACCAGGGCGTTCTGCCCCAGCTCCTCGGTGGCGGTGTCGTCGAAGGGGGAGTGCGGGGCGCGCTGGAAGACGACCGCGATCTCGGTGACGCGGCGGCCGAGCCGCTTGCCGGTGCGCAGGTAGAAGGGGACGCCCGCCCAGCGGCGGTTGTCGATCTCCAGCTTGATGGCGGCGTAGGTGTCGGTCTTCGAGTGCGGGTCGATGCCCTCTTCCTCGCAGTACCCGACGACCTTCTCGCCGCCCTGCCAGCCGGCCGCGTACTGGCCGAAGACGGTCTCCTTGCCCAGCTCCTTGGGGAGCCGGACGGCGCCCAGCACCTTGGTCTTCTCGGCGACCAGGGCGTCCGCGTCGAAGGAGGCGGGCTCCTCCATGGCGGTCAGCGCCAGCAGCTGGAGCAGGTGGTTCTGGATGACGTCGCGCGCGGCGCCGATGCCGTCGTAGTAGCCGGCCCGGCCGCCGATGCCGATGTCCTCGGCCATGGTGATCTGCACGTGGTCCACGTAGGACCGGTTCCAGATCGGCTCGAAGAGGGTGTTGGCGAAGCGCAGCGCCAGGATGTTCTGGACGGTCTCCTTGCCCAGGTAGTGGTCGATCCGGAAGACCTCGTTGGGCGGGAAGACATCGTGGACGATGCTGTTGAGCTCCTGCGCGCTCTTCAGGTCGTGGCCGAACGGCTTCTCGATGACCGCGCGCCGCCAGGACTTCTCCGTCTGCTCGGCCAGGCCGTGCTTCTTGAGCTGCTGGACGACGGTGGGGAAGAACTTCGGCGGGACGGACAGGTAGAAGGCGAAGTTGCCGCCCGTGCCCTGCGCCTTGTCGAGCTCCTCGATGGTGTGCTTGAGGGTCTCGAAGGCGTTGTCGTCGTCGAAGTCGCCCTGGACGAAGCGGCAGCCCTGCACCAGCTGCTGCCACACCTCCTCGCGGAACGGCGTGCGCGCGTGCTCCTTGACGGCGTCGTGCACGATCTGCGCGAAGTCCTCGTTCTCCCAGTCGCGGCGGGCGAAGCCGATGAGGGAGAAGCCCGGCGGCAGCAGGCCGCGGTTGGCGAGGTCGTAGACGGCCGGCATCAGCTTTTTACGGGACAAATCGCCCGTGACGCCAAAGATGACCAGGCCGGACGGCCCCGCGATACGCGGGAGCCGCCGGTCCTGTGCGTCACGCAGCGGGTTGCTGCGAGTCAATTCACGCCTCCGGTGCGAGGCGCTTGAGCTCCGCCTCCGTCGACTTGAGCAGGTCGTTCCAGGACGCCTCGAACTTCTCGACGCCCTCGTCCTCCAGCAGCTGGACGACCTCGTCGTACGAGACGCCCAGCTTCGCGAGCGCGTCGAGCTCGGCCTTGGCCTGCTCGTACGTGCCGCGGACGGTGTCGCCCTTGACGTCGCCGTGGTCGGCGGCGGCCTCCAGGGTGGCCTCCGGCATGGTGTTCACCGTGTTCGGGGCGACCAGGTCGTCCACGTACAAGGTGTCCTTGTAGGCCGGGTCCTTGACGCCGGTCGACGCCCACAGCGGACGCTGCTTGTTGGCGCCGGCCTTCTCCAGGGCCAGCCAGCGGTCGGAGGAGAAGACCTCCTCGTACGCCTGGTAGGCGAGGCGGGCGTTGGCCAGCGCGGCCTTGCCGCGGAGCGCCTTGGCCTCCTCGGTGCCCAGCGCGTCCAGGCGCTTGTCGATCTCGGTGTCCACGCGGGACACGAAGAAGGACGCCACCGAGTGGATCAGCGACAGGTCCAGGCCGGCCGCCTTGGCCTTCTCCAGACCGGTCAGGTAGGCGTCCATGACCGCGCGGTAGCGCTCCAGCGAGAAGATCAGCGTGACGTTGACGCTGATGCCCAGGCCGATGGTCTCGGAGATGGCCGGCAGGCCCGCCTTGGTGGCCGGGATCTTGATCAGGGTGTTGGGGCGGTCGACCAGCCAGGCGAGCTGCTTGGCCTCGGCCACGGTGGCGTGGGTGTCGTGCGCCAGCCGCGGGTCCACCTCGATGGACACCCGGCCGTCCTGGCCGTCCGTGGCGTCGAAGACCGGCCGCAGGATGTCGGCGGCGTCACGCACGTCCGCCGTCGTGATCATGCGGATGGCCTCCTCGACGGTGACCTTGCGGACCGCGAGGTCGGACAGCTGCTGCTCGTAGCCGTCGCCGCTGGAGATCGCCTTCTGGAAGATCGACGGGTTGGTGGTGACACCGACCACGTGGCTGTCGTCGATCAGCTCGCGCAGGTTGCCGGACGTGATGCGCTTGCGGGACAGGTCGTCCAGCCAGATCGCGACGCCTTCCTCGGAGAGGCGCTTGAGTGCGTCTGTCATGGGTTCTACATCTCCTACTGGATCGTGTGCTTGCGCGTCAGCGGCGGCCGGCGTCGGCCAGCGACTCGCGGGCGGCCTCGACGACGGCTTCCGAGGTCAGGCCGAACTCCTGGAACAGCACCTGGTAGTCGGCGGAGGCGCCGAAGTGCTCCAGCGAGACGATCCGGCCGGCCTCGCCGACGTAGCGGTGCCAGGTCAGGCCGATGCCCGCCTCGACGGCCACCCGGGCCTTGACGTCCGGCAGCAGCACGCCGTCGCGGTACGCCTGGTCCTGCTCCTCGAACCACTCGACGGACGGCATCGAGACCACGCGGGTCGGGACGCCCTCGGCCTGCAGGGTCTCGCGGGCCTCGACGGCCATCTGGACCTCGGAGCCGGTGGCGATCAGGATCACCTGGGGACGGCCGCCCTCGGCCTCGAACAGCACGTAGCCGCCCTTGGCCGCGCCCTCGTTGGCCTCGTAGGTCGGGACGTTCTGGCGGGTGAGGGCCAGACCGTGCGGGGCGGGCTTGGTGGCGTGGCGCTTCATGATCTCGCGCCAGGCGATGGCCGTCTCGTTGGCGTCGGCCGGGCGCACCATGTTCAGGCCCGGGATGGCGCGCAGCGCGGCCATGTGCTCGACCGGCTGGTGCGTCGGGCCGTCCTCGCCGAGGCCGATGGAGTCGTGCGTCCACACGTAGGTGACCGGCAGCTTCATCAGCGCGGCCAGCCGGACGGCGGGGCGCATGTAGTCGGAGAACACCAGGAAGGTGCCGCCGTAGACACGGGTGTTGCCGTGCAGCGCGATGCCGTTCATGGTCGAGCCCATGGCGTGCTCGCGGATGCCGAAGTGGATCGTGCGGCCGTAGGGGTTCGCCTCGGGGAGCGGGTTGCCCTCCGGGAGGAACGACGACGACGCGTCGATCGTGGTGTTGTTCGAGCCGGCGAGGTCGGCGGAACCGCCCCACAGCTCCGGAACGACGCCGCCGAGGGCCTTGAGGACCTCGCCGGACGCCTTGCGGGTGGCGACGGACTTGCCGGCCGGGAAGACCGGGAGGACCTTCTCCCAGCCGTCGGGCAGCTCGCCCGCGTTGATCCGGTCGAACTCGGCCGCCCGCTCCGGGTTGGCCTCGCGCCACTTGGCGAGCTTCTTCTCCCAGGTGGCGTGGGCCTCGCGGCCGCGGTCGACGACCTTGCGGACGTGCGCGAAGACGTCGTCGTCGACCTGGAAGGTCTGCTTCGGGTCGAAGCCGAGCACCTCCTTGGTCGCGGCCACCTCGGCGTCGCCGAGCGCCGAGCCGTGCGCGGCCTCGGTGTTCTGCGCGTTCGGGGCCGGCCAGGCGATGATCGTGCGGGCCGCGATCAGGGAGGGACGCTCGGTCTCCTCCTGCGCCGCCTTCAGCGCCGCGTACAGCGCCTGGATGTCGAAGTCGCCGTTGGGCGCCTGCTCGATGCGCTGGACGTGCCAGCCGTACGCCTCGTAGCGCTTGAGGACGTCCTCGGACAGGGCCGTCGCGGTGTCGCCCTCGATCGAGATGTGGTTGTCGTCGTACAGGGCGACGATGTTGCCGAGCTTCTGGTGGCCGGCCAGCGAGGACGCCTCCGCGGAGATGCCCTCCTCCAGGTCGCCGTCGGAGACGATCGCCCAGATCGTGTGGTCGAAGGGGGACTCGCCCTTCGGGGCCTCCGGGTCGAACAGACCGCGCTCGTAGCGGGCGGCCATCGCCATGCCCACCGCGTTGGCGATGCCCTGGCCCAGGGGGCCGGTGGTGGTCTCCACACCGCGGGTGTGGCCGTGCTCCGGGTGGCCCGGGGTCTTGCTGCCCCAGGTGCGGAACGCCTTGAGGTCCGACAGCTCCAGGCCGTAGCCGGCCATGAAGAGCTGGACGTAGAGGGTCAGGCTGGTGTGACCGGGCGAGAGGACGAAACGGTCGCGGCCCGTCCAGTCGGCGTCGCTGGGGTCGTGCCGCATCAGCTTCTGGAAGAGCAGGTACGCGGCGGGGGCCAGGCTCATGGCCGTACCGGGATGGCCGTTGCCGACCTTCTGCACGGAATCCATGGCCAGGACGCGGGCTGTGTCGACGGCCCGCTGGTCCAGTTCGGTCCACTCGAGGTCTGTGGTGGTCGGCTTGGTGCTCACCCTAGGTCAGGGCTCCTCTCCACATGGTTTCACTTGCCGGGGGCGGTATGTTCCGCCACGACGCGGCGGTCCCGAGCCTACCCCCGTGGGGACCGGCGTCCTTTCCGCGTGCTTCCGGTGGACGGTCGGCAGCTCTCCGGCTGCCCGCCACACGACCCGGGCAACCGGACCGAGGGGGTAAAGATTCCCGTCCGGCGGGTGTCCGTCATGTGTCCAGCGTGCGGTGCGGCGCCGGAGCGCGCCTCTCGGAGGGTGCTCACGGGGTGCCCGCCCGGAGTGCGCCGGGGGCCGCCGGAACCCGCTTTCGCCCGGATTCCCCGGGGACCAACACGACCCACCCCGGCGGAGGCCGTGCCATGCCCTGCGTCTAGAGTGGCTTGGTACGCGCAAGCCTTACCCGGCAGAACGGGCCGGATGTGCTTGCTGGCCTTATCTCTGTCAGGGGTGTGCGTGACGGCCGTCGAATCCCGTCCTGCGGGGGTACTCGTCGAGAGCCCCGGTCATCACCGGCCGTTCGGGGCCCGTGTCAAGGCTTTCGTGGCGCTGACGAAGCCGCGCGTCATCGAGCTGCTGCTGATGACGACGGTCCCGGTGATGTTCCTCGCCGCCGAGGGCGTCCCCGACATGTGGCTGGTGCTGGCCACCTGCCTCGGCGGTTACCTCTCCGCCGGCGGCGCGGGCGCGTTCAACATGTACTACGACCGCGACATCGACGCCATGATGGACCGGACGTCCCAGCGCCCGCTGGTCACCGGCATGGTCTCGCCGCGCGAGTGCCTGGTCTTCGCCGCGGCGCTCACCGTCGGTTCGACGGTCTGGTTCTGGTTCCTGGTCAACCCCCTGTCGGCGATGCTCTCGCTCGGCGCCTCGCTCTTCTACACCGTCGTCTACACGATGATCCTCAAGCGCCGCACCGCGCAGAACATCGTCTGGGGCGGCATCGCGGGCTGCCTGCCGGTCATCATCGGCTGGTCCGCGGTGAAGAACGAGGTCTCCTGGGCCTCCCTGATCCTCTTCCTCGTCATCTTCTTCTGGACGCCGCCGCACTACTGGCCGCTGTCGATGAAGGTGAAGGACGACTACGAGCGGGCCGGCGTGCCCATGCTGCCGGTCGTCGCGGGCAACAAGGCCGTCGCGCGGCAGATCGTCCTCTACAGCTGGGTGATGGTGGGCGTCTCCCTGCTGCTGACGCCGCTCGGGTACACCGGCTGGTTCTACACGGTCGTGGCCGTGGCCTGCGGCGGCTTCTGGCTCAAGGAGGCGCACGCCCTCCAGGCCCGCGCCAAGGCCGGGATCACCGGGGCGAAGCTCAAGGAGATGCGCCTCTTCCACTGGTCCATCACCTACGTCTCGCTGCTCTTCACGGCGGTCGCGATCGACCCCTTCCTGCGGTAGTCCCGACGTCGTCGCACACGGGCGGCGCGGGTGGTCAAAGCCACCCGCGCCGCCCGTCGCCATTCCGGCTACCCGTCGGTAGCATCCTGGTCATGGCAGACACCAAGCAGGCCGGCGACACGGAGGCCGGGAACGCCCCGCTGGACGCCAGGGCGCAGCGGCGGGCGGCCCGGCTGGCCAAGCGGATCGGCGACTTCGCACGGACCCACGGCGGGAGCGCGGAAGGTCAGCTCGCCCACATAGGGCGGGGCAGGACCCGGATCGCCCTGGTGGGCGCGAACGGGGAGTGGGGGAACCTGGTGGCCCCCTCCTACGCGACGGCAGAGAAGGCCCTCGAACTGGCCGCGCCGGCCGGGCTGACCGTCCACGAGGACTTCGACGGGGAGATGGCCGCGAAGGTGCGGACCGGCCCGTACGAGTGGTCGCGGATGGCCGGGATCCAGGTGGGCGGGCCGTCCAACGGCTGAGGCCGCATGACCGAACGCCGGAGGGGCGGACACGGGTTTCGTGTCCGCCCCTCCGGCGTTCGTCGTACGGCCCGGTCAGCGCTCCGCCGCGGCCAGGGCCGCCGGCTCGGGCTCCGCGGCCGGGGACGGCAGCGTCACGGGCTCGCCGCGGTCCCGCAGCGAGAGGAAGGCCCGCAGGACGGCGATCCAGACCAGGCACGAGCCGAACATGTGCGCCCCGACGACGATCTCGGGCGAGTCGTTGAAGTACTGCACATAGCCGACGACGCCCTGGAGCATCAGCACGGCGAACAGCTCCACCACCCGGCGGCGCGGTCCGCCCGGCGCCTTCACGGCCCGCAGCGCGAACCACAGCGCCACCGTCAGGCCGAGCACGATGAACACCAGGTCCACATGGAGCTGGGTGATCTCCCGGAAGTCCAGCGGGATGCGGTGGACGTCCTTGGAGGCGTCGCCCGCGTGCTGCCCGGAGCCGGTGACCACGGTGCCCGCCACGATCAGCAGGACGGTCGAGACGACCAGCACCCAGCTCAGCTGGCGGACCGGCCGGGCCACCAGGTCGCGCGGCGCGTCGTCGCCCTCACCGGACCGCTGCCACATGATCACGGCCACGGTGAGCAGGGCCGTCGCGGCGAGGAAGTGGGCGGCGACGATATACGGGTTGAGGCCGGTGAGGACCGTGATGCCGCCGATGATGCCGTTGCTCGCGACGATCCAGAACTGGGCCCAGCCGAGCCGCGTCAGGTCGCGGCGGCGCGGGCTCCGGGCGCGGGCCGCGATGATCGCGATGCCGACGACCACGCAGAGCACGTAGGTCAGCATGCGGTTGGTGAACTCGATGATGCCGTTGACGCCCATCGCGGGGGTGGGCGTCAGGCTGTCCTCGGTGCAGGTCGGCCAGGTCGGGCAGCCCAGGCCGGACTGCGTGAGCCGGACCGCGCCACCCGTCACCACGATGATCACGGCCATGACGACGCAGGCGAACGAGGCCCGCCGGACGAAGCGCGCGGACGGCTGCCAGCGGTCGGCGACGGCCTGCAGGGGATTCAGCGAATTCGGCACGGAGCCATCGTAAGGGCCCGCTTGTGCATGGATTCACGAGGGGTGCGGCGGGGCGTGAAAGCCGAGGTGAGCGCCTGTGTCGGGGGCGCTCACCCCGGCTTGGGGGGTCACTCCCAGCGGAAGAGGCGGGCCGCCGCGCCCAGGCCCAGCACCGCCCACACCGCGAGGATGCCGAGGTCCCGCCAGGGCATCCCGGCGCCGTCCCGCAGCACGTCCCGGAGGCCGTCGGACAGCGCCGAGATCGGCAGCAGCTCCAACACCGCCCGCGCGGCGTCGGGGAACCGGTCCAGCGGCACGATCACGCCACCGCCGACCAGCAGCAGGAGGAACACCAGGTTCGCCGCCGCGAGTGTCGCCTCCGCCTTCAGCGTGCCCGCCATCAGCAGGCCGAGACCCGAGAACGCGGCCGTGCCGAGGACGAGCAGCAGCAGTACGGCGAACGGGTTGCCGTGCGGCGACCAGCCGAGCGCGAACGCGATCACCGTCAGCAGGGCGACCTGGAGCACCTCGGTGACCAGCACCGACGCCGTCTTGGCGGTCATCAGCGCCCAGCGCGGCAGCGGGGACGCGCCGAGCCGCTTGAGGACGCCGTACCGCCGGTCGAAACCGGTGGCGATGGCCTGCCCGGTGAAGGCGGTGGAGAGGACGGCCAGGGCGAGGATGCCGGGGGCGAGGAAGTCGACGGCCTTGCCGTCCCCCGTATCCACCACGTCCACGGTGCTGAAGAGGACCAACAGCAGCGTCGGGATGACGACCGTCAGCAGCAGCTGCTCGCCGTTGCGCAGCAGCATCCGGGTCTCCAGGGCGGCCTGCGCGCGGATCATCCGGGAGAGCGGGGCGGCGCCGGGGCGCGGTGTGAAGGTGCCCGGTGTGGTCATGCGCGCAGCTCCTTGCCCGTGAGCTCCAGGAAGACGTCCTCCAGCGTGTGCCGCTCCACGGCTATCCGGTCCGGCATCACGCCGTGCTGCGCGCACCAGGTGGTGACGGTGGCGAGCAGCTGCGGGTCGACGGAGCCGGTGACCCGGTACGAGCCGGGGGTCAGCTCGACGGCCGCGCAGTCGGCGGGGAGGGCCTTCAGGAGGGAGGCGACGTCCAGGCCGGCCCGGCCGGTGAAGCGGAGGGTGTTCTCCGCGCCGCCCTTGCACAGCTCCTCGGGGCTGCCCTGGGCGATGACCCGGCCGGCGTCGATGATCGCGACGTCGTCGGCCAGCTCCTCGGCCTCCTCCATGTGGTGGGTGGTGAGCACGACGGTGACGCCGTCCTCCCGCAGCTCCCGGACCAGGTCCCAGGTCGCGCGGCGCGCCTGGGGGTCGAGGCCGGCCGTGGGCTCGTCCAGGAAGACCAGTTCGGGGCGGCCGACCACGGCCATGGCCAGGGAGAGCCGCTGCTGCTGGCCGCCGGAGAGCCGCCGGTACGTGGTGCGTCCGCAGGTGTCCAGGCCGAGGCGTTCGATCAGCATGCCGACGTCCAGCGGGTGGGCGTGCAGCGCGGCCATGTGCCGCAGCATCTCGTCGGCACGGGCGCCGGAGTAGATCCCGCCGCTCTGGAGCATCACGCCGACGCGCGGGCGCAGGGCGGCGGCGTCGGCCACCGGGTCGAGGCCGAGCACGCGGACGGTGCCGGCGTCGGGGCGGCGGTAGCCCTCGCAGGTTTCGATGGTGGTGGTCTTGCCGGCCCCGTTGGGGCCGAGGACGGCGGTGAGGGTGCCGGCCGCGACGGACAGGTCGAGACCGTCCACCGCGGTCTTCCGCCCGTACCGCTTGACGAGGCCGTGGACCTCGACGGCCGGCACGCGGCCGGGGGTCCGGGGCTCGCCCGGGGTGGCACTGCGCATGGCAAGGAAGTCTACGAACCCCGCGGGCCTCCGGATCCCGCCGGGGTGCGAGATCAATGTGCCGGTTAGGTGACCCTTAGTGACCGAGACCACCGCCGGGCGGGGCGTCGAGGCTTGTCCCGGCTCAGCCAATTACGCAACAATGGTGTTGTGAAATACGCGGGCGAGGCACCGGAAGGGCCCGCGGCCACGACGGCCGCCGGACCCGGTTCCGCCGTACCCGCGGCCCGCGAGGAGCAGCGCGCCCACGACGAGCAGCGCGGCACCCGCGCCCGCGTGGCCCGCTCCATCCTCGATCACGGCCCGTCCACCGCCGCCGAGCTGGCCCTGCGCCTGGAGCTCACCCAGGCCGCGGTCCGCCGCCACCTGGACGTGCTGGCCGCCGAGGGCATGGTCGAGCCCCGTGAGAAGCGGGTGTACGGCGCCCGTACCCGCGGCCGGCCCGCCAAGGTCTTCGTCCTGACGGACTGCGGCCGGGACGCCTTCGACCAGGCATACGACAAGCTCGCCACCGACGCCCTGCGCTGGATCGCCCAGGCCGCGGGCGGCGGCGAGATGGGCGAGGCCGCCGTCGCCGCGTTCGCCCGGGCCCGGATGGCCGCCCAGGCCGAGGGCTACCGGGCCGCCCTGGAGGCCGCGCCCCCCGAGGAGCGGGCCCGCATGCTGGCCAGGGCATTGACCGAGGACGGGTACGCTGCTACGGCGCGCACAGCGCCGGTCGGCGAACAGCTCTGCCAGCACCACTGCCCGGTCGCCCATGTCGCCGAGCAGTTCCCGCAGCTGTGCGAGGCGGAGACCGAGGTCTTCTCCCGCCTGCTCGGGACGCATGTGCAACGTCTTGCCACCATCGCCCACGGCGACGGCGTGTGCACGACGTTCATCCCCAAGACAGCGTCCACCAAGACGACCACCGCATCCACCAGCACGGCCGGGAGGAACCCCGCATGACTCTCCCCACGGAGACTGCCCACCCTGAGCTCGAGGGCCTGGGCACGTACGAATACGGCTGGGCCGACTCCGACGCGGCCGGCGCCGCGGCCAAGCGCGGCCTCTCCGAGGAGGTCGTCCGCGACATCTCGGCCAAGAAGTCCGAGCCGGAGTGGATGCTCAAGCTGCGTCTGAAGGGCCTGCGGCTCTTCGACAAGAAGCCCATGCCGACCTGGGGCTCGGACCTCACGGGCATCGACTTCGACAACATCAAGTACTTCGTCCGCTCCACCGAGAAGCAGGCCGCCTCCTGGGAGGACCTGCCCGAGGACATCAAGAACACCTACGACAAGCTGGGCATCCCCGAGGCGGAGAAGCAGCGCCTCGTCGCCGGTGTCGCCGCCCAGTACGAGTCCGAGGTCGTCTACCACCAGATCCGTGAGGACCTGGAGGAGCAGGGCGTCATCTTCCTGGACACCGACACCGCCCTGAAGGAGCACCCCGAGCTCTTCCAGGAGTACTTCGGCACCGTCATCCCGGCGGGCGACAACAAGTTCGCCTCGCTGAACACGGCCGTGTGGTCCGGCGGCTCCTTCATCTACGTCCCGCCGGGCGTCCACGTCGACATCCCGCTCCAGGCCTACTTCCGGATCAACACGGAGAACATGGGCCAGTTCGAGCGGACGCTGATCATCGTCGACGAGAACGCCTACGTGCACTACGTCGAGGGCTGCACCGCCCCGATCTACTCCTCCGACTCGCTGCACAGCGCCGTCGTGGAGATCATCGTCAAGAAGGGCGGCCGCTGCCGCTACACGACCATCCAGAACTGGTCGAACAACGTCTACAACCTGGTCACCAAGCGCGCCGTGGCGTACGAGGGCGCGACCATGGAGTGGATCGACGGCAACATCGGCTCCAAGGTGACGATGAAGTACCCCGCCGTCTACCTGATGGGCGAGCACGCCAAGGGCGAGACGCTGTCCATCGCCTTCTCCGGCGAGGGCCAGCACCAGGACGCCGGCGCCAAGATGGTCCACATGGCGCCCAACACCTCCTCCAACATCGTCTCCAAGTCGGTGGCGCGGGGCGGCGGCCGCACCTCGTACCGCGGTCTGATCGAGATCGGCGAGGGCGCCCACGGCTCCAAGTCCAACGTGCTGTGCGACGCGCTGCTGGTGGACACCATCTCCCGCTCGGACACCTACCCCTACGTGGACGTCCGCGAGGACGACGTGTCCATGGGCCACGAGGCGACCGTCTCCAAGGTCAGCGACGACCAGCTCTTCTACCTGATGAGCCGCGGTCTGTCGGAGGACGAGGCGATGGCGATGATCGTGCGCGGCTTCGTCGAGCCGATCGCCCGCGAGCTGCCGATGGAGTACGCGCTGGAGCTCAACCGGCTGATCGAGCTGCAGATGGAAGGCGCGGTCGGCTGACGCCCGCCGCCTTCGACCGCAGCGACCCTTTTTGACAGGAAGAGAGCACCACGACAGCCATGGCTGACAACACTCCCGCCGGCAGCACCACCGACGGCGCCATCCAGGTGGGCGGGGCCAAGCAGCCCATCGACGCGCGGGTCAGCGCCCCCGCCTCGTACGACGTCGCCGACTTCCCCGTGCCGCACGGCCGCGAGGAGGAGTGGCGGTTCACCCCGCTGGAGCGCCTCCGCGGTCTGCACGACGGCACGGCCCTGGAGAAGGGGACGGACGGCGCCGGCGTCAAGGTCGAGGTGACCGCCCCCGAGGGCGTCATCGTGGAGACCGTCGGCCGGGACGACGCCCGGCTCGGCAAGGCCGGCAAGCCCGTCGACCGGGTGGCCGCCCAGGCGTACAGCTCCTTCGAGAAGGCGTCCGTCGTCTCGATCCCCAAGGACACCGTGCTCACCGAGCCCGTGCGGATCGCCGTGCACGGCGAGGGCGGGGTGGCCTTCGGCCACCAGGTCGTCGAGATCGGCGCCTTCTCCGAGGCCATCGTCGTCATCGACCACACCGGTGACGCCACCCTGGCCGCCAACGTCGAGTACCTGCTCGGCGACGGCGCCAAGCTCACCGTCGTCTCCGTCCAGGACTGGGACGACACGGCCGTCCACGCCGCGCAGCACACCGCGCTCGTCGGCCGCGACGCCCGCTTCAAGTCCGTGATCGTCACCTTCGGCGGCGACCTGGTCCGGCTGCACCCGCGCGTCGTCTACGGCGCCCCCGGCGGCGAGGCCGAGCTCTACGGCCTGTACTTCACCGACAACGGCCAGCACCAGGAGCACCGCCTCTTCGTCGACCACGACACGCCGCACTGCCGCAGCAACGTGGTCTTCAAGGGCGCCCTCCAGGGCAAGGACGCGCACGCCGTCTGGATCGGCGACGTCCTCATCCGCGCCGCGGCCGAGGGCACCGACACCTACGAGCTCAACCGCAACCTCGTCCTCACCGACGGCGCGCGCGTCGACTCGGTCCCCAACCTGGAGATCGAGACCGGTGAGATCGTCGGCGCCGGCCACGCCTCGGCGACCGGCCGCTTCGACGACGAGCAGCTGTTCTACCTGATGGCCCGCGGCATCCCCGCCGACGAGGCCCGCCGGCTGGTCGTCCGCGGCTTCTTCGCCGAGCTCGTCCAGCAGATCGGCGTCCCCGAGCTGGAGGAGCGCCTGATCGCCAAGATCGAGGCCGAGCTGGAGGCGTCCGTCGCATGACCTACGTACGCGTGGCCGCGCTCGGCGAACTGGAGGAGGACACGCCCAAGCGGGTGGAGGTCGACGGCACCCCCGTGTCGATCGTCCGCACCGAGGGCGAGGTCTTCGCCATCCACGACATCTGCTCGCACGCCAACGTCTCGCTCTCCGAGGGCGAGGTGGAGGACTGCGCCATCGAATGCTGGCTGCACGGCTCCACCTTCGACCTGCGCACCGGAAAGCCCTCGGGTCTCCCGGCCACCCGACCGGTCCCCGTTTACCCCGTCAAGATCGAAGGAGACGGCCCAGACGCGTCTGTGCTCGTTTCCATCACCCAGGAGTCCTGAGTTCCCCATGGCAACGCTTGAGATCCACGACCTGCACGTCTCCGTCGACGCCGAAGGCGGCCCCCGGGAGATCCTGCGTGGCGTCGACCTGACCGTGAAGCAGGGCGAGACCCACGCCATCATGGGCCCCAACGGCTCCGGCAAGTCCACCCTGGCCTACTCGCTGGCCGGTCACCCCAAGTACACGATCACCGGCGGCACCGTCACCCTCGACGGCGAGGACGTCCTGGAGATGTCCGTCGACGAGCGCGCCCGCGCCGGCGTCTTCCTCGCCATGCAGTACCCGGTCGAGGTGCCCGGCGTCTCGGTCTCCAACTTCCTCCGCACCTCCGCCACCGCGATCCGCGGCGAGGCCCCCAAGCTGCGCACCTGGGTCAAGGAGGTCAAGGAGTCCATGGCGCGCCTGCACATGGACCCCGCCTTCGCCGAGCGCAACGTCAACGAGGGCTTCTCCGGCGGTGAGAAGAAGCGGCACGAGATCCTCCAGCTGGAGCTCCTCAAGCCGAAGATCGCGATTCTGGACGAGACCGACTCGGGCCTGGACGTCGACGCCCTGCGCATCGTCTCCGAGGGCGTCAACCGGGTCCGTGACACCGGTGAGGTGGGCACCCTGCTGATCACGCACTACACCCGCATCCTGCGCTACATCAAGCCGGACTTCGTGCACGTCTTCGCGAACGGCCGCATCGCCGAGTCCGGCGGCGCCGAGCTCGCGGACAAGCTGGAGGAAGAGGGCTACGAGGCGTACACGACGGGAGGCGTCACCGCGTGACACAGATTCCGGGGCTCCTCGACACCGAGGCGATCCGCAAGGACTTCCCCATCCTCGACCGCGTCCTGCACGACGGGAAGAAGCTCGTCTACCTGGACAACGCGGCGACGTCCCAGAAGCCGCGCCAGGTGCTCGACGTCATCAACGAGTACTACGAGCAGCACAACGCCAATGTGCACCGCGGCGTCCACGTCCTCGCCGAGGAGGCCACCGCGCTGTACGAGGGCGCGCGCGACAAGATCGCCGCGTTCGTCAACGCGCCCAGCCGCGACGAGGTCATATTCACCAAGAACGCCTCGGAGTCGCTCAACCTGGTGGCGAACATGCTCGGCTGGGCCGACGAGCCCTACCGGGTGGACCACGACACCGAGATCGTCATCACGGAGATGGAGCACCACTCCAACATCGTCCCGTGGCAGCTGCTCGCGCAGCGCACCGGCGCGAAGCTGAAGTGGTTCGGGCTCACGGACGACGGCCGGCTCGACCTGTCGAACATCGAGCAGGTCATCACCGAGAAGACCAAGGTCGTCTCGTTCGTGCTGGTCTCCAACATCCTGGGCACGGTCAACCCGGTCGAGGCGATCGTCCGGCGCGCCCAGGAGGTCGGCGCGCTGGTCGTCGTCGACGCCTCGCAGGCCGCGCCGCACATGCCGCTGGACGTCCAGGCGCTCCAGGCCGACTTCGTGGCCTTCACCGGCCACAAGATGTGCGGCCCGGACGGCATCGGCGTGCTGTGGGGACGCCAGGAGCTCCTGGAGGACCTGCCGCCGTTCCTCGGCGGCGGCGAGATGATCGAGACCGTCTCGATGCACTCGTCCACCTACGCCCCGGCGCCGCACAAGTTCGAGGCCGGTACGCCCCCGATCGCCCAGGCCATCGGCCTCGGCGCGGCTGTGGACTACCTGACGTCGATCGGCATGGACAAGATCGCGCGGCATGAGCACGCGATCACGCAGTACGCGATCCAGCGGCTCCAGGAGGTCCCCGACCTCCGGCTGATCGGCCCCACCACGGCCGAGGACCGCGGCGCGGCGATCTCGTTCACGCTCGGCGACATCCACCCGCACGACGTGGGCCAGGTCCTCGACGAGCAGGGCATCGCCGTCCGCGTCGGCCACCACTGCGCGCGGCCCGTCTGCCTGCGGTACGGAATTCCGGCGACCACCCGGGCGTCGTTCTACCTGTACTCCACCCCCGGCGAGGTCGACGCGCTGGTCGAGGGT
This sequence comes from Streptomyces mobaraensis NBRC 13819 = DSM 40847, assembly GCF_017916255.1. NCBI lineage: Bacteria > Bacillati > Actinomycetota > Actinomycetes > Kitasatosporales > Streptomycetaceae > Streptomyces > Streptomyces mobaraensis. Next base: position 1,832,045 of record NZ_CP072827.1, on the reverse strand, counting down.
CTGGAGCACGTCCGGAACTTCTTCGGCTGATGGGCAGCGGACTGTGAAGCTTGATTCGATGTACCAGGACGTCATCCTGGACCACTACAAGCACCCGCACGGCAGGGGCTTGCGGGACGGCGACGCCGAGGTGCACCACGTCAACCCGACGTGCGGCGACGAGATCACCCTGCGCGTCCGGCTCTCCGGTGAGACGATCGAAGACGTCTCGTACGAGGGCCAGGGCTGCTCGATCAGCCAGGCCAGCGCCTCGGTCCTCAACGAGCTGCTGGTCGGCAAGGAGCTCGCCGACGCCCGTCGGATCCAGGAGACCTTCCTGGAGCTGATGCAGTCCAAGGGCAAGGTCGAGCCGGACGACGCGATGGAGGAGGTGCTGGAGGACGCGGTCGCGTTCGCCGGCGTCTCCAAGTACCCCGCGCGGGTGAAATGCGCTCTCCTGAGCTGGATGGCGTGGAAGGACGCGACCGCCCAGGCACTGGGCGAGACCACCGCGAGCACCGAGAGCACTGCGAGGAAGACCGCATGAGCGACGAAGTGACCACCAAGCCGGCCACCGAGGAAGAGGTCCGCGAGGCCCTGTACGACGTGGTCGACCCCGAGCTGGGCATCGACGTCGTCAACCTCGGCCTGATCTACGGCATCCACATCGACGACGCCAACATCGCCACCCTCGACATGACGCTGACGTCCGCGGCCTGCCCGCTGACCGACGTCATCGAGGACCAGGCGAAGTCCGCGACCGAGGGCATCGTCAACGAGCTCCGGATCAACTGGGTCTGGATGCCGCCGTGGGGCCCCGACAAGATCACCGACGAGGGCCGGGAACAGCTCCGGGCGCTCGGCTTCAACGTCTGAGCGCGGCACACGCCGACGCGAGCGGCCCGCCCCCGGTACCGTCCGGGGGCGGGCCGCTCGCCGTTTCCGCCGTACGCGGGTGCCTACAGGGTCACGGTCCGCTCGGTGCGGAAGCCGCTGAAGCCGTCGTTCGGGTCAAAGTAGTGGAGGGAGACCTTCACCTTGCTGCCCTTGGCGAACGCGCCGACGCCGCCCGTGGTCAGCTGCATCCGCGCCGTGTGGGTGTTGTAGTCGCAGACCAGCTTGTCGGTCTTGAGGATGCCGGCGGCGCTCACCTCGTTGTGCCCCGGCTTGGGCAGCTCGTCGGCGTTGGCGACGATCCACTGCTGCGAACCCTCGTCGCAGGAGTAGGTGACGTCCACCGTGACGCCGGGGGCCGCCAGCGCCACCTTGTCGAAGGACAGCGAGTAGTTCTTGGCCGCGGCGCTCGGCGCGGTCGCCAGCGCACCGCCCCCCAGCAGCAGCACGGCGGCCCCGGCTCCGGCGAGACGGCGGACGGTGGTGCGGGACGTGTTCTTCATGGAAATTCCTTCCCCCCTTGGAAGATGCGAACGCGTGTTCGATCGCGAGCTGATGTTAGCTCGCCTCACCGGCCGCAACGACGCTTTTCCGTCACGCTGACCGACTCGCCAGGGGCTCTCTATAGGCGAACTGGGGTGCGATGTAGCCTCGGCGGACATTCGGCGATCTTGGAGTTGAAGGGGAGGTATGAGGGCGAAGGATGATCGGTGGCGGAGCGGACTGCCGAAGTCGCCGATCCTGCCGGTGGGCCGGTTCCCGGTCACCGGGTTGGTGGTGGCTGTCCTGACCTTCGTCGGGCTTCTCGGGTTCGCCTGGTTGAGCTGGGACGGGCGGGGGTGTCCGGAAGCGGTTGCCAGGGCTTCGGAGGCGGATGTGGCGGGAAAGTACGAGGGGCCGGACGGGATGAGTGTGCGTCTTCGGTACGAGGCGGGCACGGGCCGGGGGACGTTCTCCGTGGACCGTTGGCCGTACGAGTGGTCCCCGGCCTACCGGAAGGAGAAGACGTTCGACGCTGCGGGGACGTGGAGCCTCTCCCAAGACTCCGGTGTCCAGGAGATGCGGGTCCAACTGTCCTTTGAGGATGCTCCGTTGCATCGTCGGCCGCTGAGGACGCTCGTCGTCGGCCGGGACGGGGACGAGCGGGTGCTGTTCAAGAGCACGGACCCGGACAACTGTCCGTCCACGGTGCTGCGGCGCGCCGGAGGCTGATCGGGGCCCGTCAGGAGGCGGGGCCGAACCAGTGTTCCAGGGCCGCTTCCAGGCCGTCCCCCGTCGATGTGCCCGCCCAGCAGACGTGGCCGTCCGGGCGGAGGAGGAGGGCGTCGGTGCCGGAGGTGGGCGGGGTGATGGTGTGGTCGACTCGGTCGGACCAGGGGGTGAGGAGGGTGGTCAGGTCCGAGGAGGGGGTGAGGAGGAGGCCGCGGGCGTCGTGGAGGTGGGGGACGGGGTGGCGGGTGCCCAGGAGGGGGTGGGTGGGGGTGTCGGGGGGCATGGGGTAGCGGATGTCCAGGCCGGAGATCATGCCGGCGATGCGGCGGTTGGCGGCCGGTTCCGTCAGGAGGTCGGAGACCAGCGAGCGCAGGACGCGTACGTCGTCGTCGGGGTGCAGGAGGACGACCTGGGCCCGGGTGTTCTCCAGGACCGCCGCCCCGACCGGGTGGCGTTCGGTGTGGTACGTGTCCAGGAGGCCGCGTGGGGCGTGGCCGTGGACGGTGGCGGCGAGCTTCCAGCCCAGGTTGAAGGCGTCCTGCACGCCGAGGTTGAGGCCCTGGCCGCCCGCCGGGAAGTGGATGTGGGCCGCGTCGCCGGCCAGCAGCACCCGGCCGGCCGCGTACCGTTCCGCCTGCCGGGTGGCGTCGGTGAAGCGGGAGGCCCAGCGGACCTCGCGGAGGGTGAAGTGCGGTGCGGGGCCGGTGGTGAGGGCGGTGCGGATCTCGTCGGCGGTGACCGGGGCGTCGCGGGCGACGGTCTGGTCCGGGGCGCCGAAGAGGAAGCGGTGGACGCCGTCGCCGAGCGGCATCAGGAAGGGGCCTTCCCGTACGTCGAACACGGGCAGGCGCCACTCGGTCGGCAGGGCCTCGTGGGGCTCCGGCACGATGTCCGCGACGACCATGGAGATCCGTCCGTCGCGCCCGGGGAAGCCGACGCCGAGTTCGCGGCGCACCCGGCTGCGTCCGCCGTCCGCCCCCACGAGGTAGGCGGCGCGCAGGGTGGTGGTGCCGTCCGGGCCGGCGACGGTGGCGGTCACGCCGTCCGCGTCCTGGACGAAGCCGGTGAGTTCGTGGCCGCGGAGCACGGGGATGCCGTACGAGGCGAGGTGGTCCTCCAGGAACCGTTCGACGCGGGCCTGCGGGATGCCCACCTGGTAGGGGAAGCGGGTGTCGAAGACCGAGTAGTCCAGGGGGATGCCCGCGAAGTGGCCGCGCGGCAGGGTGGTGAGGGCCTGTTCGGCGATGGGCTCCAACCAGCCGCGCAGATCCAGGACTTCGGCGGTGCGGGGTTGGAGGTTGAGCGCGCGGGACTGGCCGCCGCGTTCGAGGGTGCGTTCCAGGACGACGGTCCTGACGCCTGCCAGGCCGAGTTCGTTGGCGAGCGTCAGGCCGGTGGGGCCGGCTCCGACGACGATCACATCGATCACATCAGGGTCCACGACGGTACCTCCGGTCTCAGGCCTTCAGTCCGCGCCGGGTGACGTAGACGTTGTGGAAGAGGAGCAGACCGGCCAGGACGACCAGCCACTGCACCGTGCTCACCAGGGGGACGGAACCCACCGGCAGCGTCAGGGCCAGGACCACCCGGACCACGGCGTCCAGCGTGAACACCGCGCCCCAGACGGCGGTGAGCACCCGTACGTCGCGGCGGAACACCGGCTCGGTGTCCCAGCGGGAGGCCCAGGCGCGCCAACCCGCCTCGCCCAGCTTGGCGGTGACGACCGTCTGGCCCAGGTACATGACGAACGGGCGGCGGGTCGCCAGAGTGCCCAGGATCCACAGGCCGATGAGGCCGAAGATCCAGCTGTCGCGCACCAGCAGGACGCGCGGGTTGCCGGTCACCATGGACATCAGGGCACCCAGCAGCATCAGGCAGAGGGCGAACAGCCCCATGGCGTCCACCCGTCGGCGCCGGACCATCCCGTGGACGAGCCAGGGCACGGCGAGCAGGCTGCCCGCCGCCAGCGCGGTCCACTGGCTCGCGCCCGCCGCCTGGAGGCCGTAGAACGCGCCGAGGGGGAGGGCGAGTTCGAAGAGGAGCTGGAGGACGATGAGCCTGCGCAGGGCGGCGGTCTTCTGCCGCTCGGTGGGCGGCGGGGCGGGGACGGTCATGGGTTCGGCGGTCACGGGGTCCTCCTGGTCGCGCGGTCGAAGAGGTCGGCGAGTCGGCGGCCGTGGGCCGCGGCGTCGAAGTCCGGGTCGTGGGCGGCGCGCATCACGAGCGCGTCGATCGCGCCGCGGAGCGCGTACACCATGGTCGCCGGGTCGAACTCGCCGAACTCCCCGGCTTCCTGGGCCGTGCGGACGGCGTTGATCAGGGTGTCCAGCATCGCGTCCGTGGCGGCGGTGAACTCCCGCGCCGACGGGCTCTCGCCCCGGACGCCGGTGAGCACCTCCACCATCGCGTGCAGGTGCTTCGGGTAGACGTCCAGCAGCGCGAGGTTGGACTCGATGTGCGCCCGGAGTCGCTCGGGGGCGGTCGCGTGCGCCTCGATCCTGGGTCGCATGTATGCGTCCGCGACCCGCATCACCTCGGCCACGACCTCGCGCATCAGGTCGTCCTTGCCGGCGAAGTGGTACGAGATCATTCCGGTGCTGCTCAGCCCGGCCTGCCGGGCGATCCGGGAGAACGACGCCTTGGCGTAGCCCACTTCGGCGATGACCTCGATCGCAGCGTCGACGATCTGCGCCCTTCTGGCGGCCTCCGTGAACGTCCGGTCGGCGGCCGGGGCGGCACCTTGCTTGCTTCCGCTGTTCTTTGCTCGCATGAGCAAAAGGTAGCGAGGGTTTGCTTGGGTGAGCAAGTATTGGTTTGGTCAAGCAGGGGCTGGTGGCGCGGCGCCTTCGTCAGAGACCGCCCGTGTTCAGCAGCCGGTCCGGCGTCCGCTCGCGGAGTCCGCTCAGGACCCCCTGGGTGGCCTGTTTCTCCAGCCACTCGGTCACCGTCCGCACCGACGCGTCCGGGTGCGCCGCCTTGTACAGCGCGGCCACCCCGGTGACGTGCGGCGCCGCCTGCGAGGTGCCGCTCTTCGTCGCGGTGCCGCCGCCGGCGCGGGCCGAGACGATGTCCAGGCCCGGGGCGAGGAGCCGCAGGCAGGATCCCCAGTCGCTGAACGACGTCATCCGGTCGTCGCGGTCCGTCGCCCCGACGACCACCGCTCCCGGCGCGCTGCCCGGCGAGTTGGCGCAGGCGTCGGTGGCCGCGGTCGAGGGCTGCGCGTTGCCCGCCGAGACGACGGGCGGCACGCCGCGGTCGGCGACCGCGGCCACCGAGGCGTTCGTCGCCGCCGAGTACGGGCCGTTGAGCGAGGCGTTCAGTACGGAGGCCGGCCCGGCGTGCTGGGCGACCCAGTCCAGGCCGGCCACGAAACGGGAGGCCGAGGTCGTGCCCTCGCAGTCCAGCACCCGCACGCTGACCAGCGTCACCTTCCGGGCGATGCCGTGCTCCCCGCCGCCGATGATCCCGGCCACGTGGGTGCCGTGCCCGGAGCCGGTCAGGCAGTCGGAGCCGTGGCCGTTCGGGTCGACCAGGTCGACGCCCTCGCGGGCGCGCCCGCCGAACTCGGGGTGCCGGTAGTCGATGCCCGTGTCGACGACGTACGCGGTCACGCCCGCGCCGGTGCCGGTGACCGCGAAGCGGCCGTCGAGGGGGAGCCGCCGCTGGTCGACGCGGTCCAGGCCCCAGGAGGCGGCCGGGCCGGCGGAGTCGCGGACGGGTGTCGAGGGCCGGACGGGGACCGAGGACTGGCGGAGCACCGCGTCCTCCTCGACGGACCGCACGTCCGGGGAGCGGCGGACGGCGTCCAACTGCCCGGGGGTGAGCGGGGCGGCGAAGCCGAGGAGGGCGTGCTGGTAGACGGTGTCCGGCGTGACGCCCAGCCGGGTGGTCAGCGCGCGCGGGCTGGTGCCTTGGCGGAGGGTGACGATGTAGTGGCCGGGGACGGCGCGTCCGTCGGTGCGGTGCAGTGCGGCGCGGGGCGCCGCGGGGGCGGGGGTGGGGTCGGTCGGGGCCAGGGTGAGGGGTGCCAGCAGGGTGAGGGGGAGGAGGCGGCGGAGGTGGTGAGGGGGTCTCATGTCCCCTGGATAGGGGGAGGGGTGGCGGGGGGCGATCGGGCGTGGGCCGTTTGGCCTGCCCCTGTCCCGCCCTTTCACCGTTTCTTGCGGGGGCCGGCCCCCGCGCCCCCTTGTCGCGGCTTCGCCGCTCGTCCTCAAACGCCGGACGGGCTTGATTTCGCGTCCGGGCGCACGATTCAGCCCGTCCGGCGTTTGAGGACAACCGCGCGGAGCGCGGTTTCGGGGGTGCGGGGGCGCAGCCCCTGCAAGAAACGGGAAGGGGCGGGACCGGGGCCACCTCACCGCCCCCCACCCCACGTTGCGTACGCCCGTACACACCGTTGTGTACCCTCGTACACATGGTGTACCTGACCCTCGCGGGTGCCATCGCGTCCGAGATCGCCGCCACCACCTGCATGAAGTTCAGTGACGGCTTCAGCAAGCTCTGGCCCTCGCTCGGGACGGCGGTCGGCTACCTCCTCGCCTTCCTCCTCCTCGCTCGCACGCTCAAGACCATGGACGTCGGCACGGCCTACGCCATCTGGTCCGGCGCGGGGACGGCGGTCGTGGCAGCGATCGGCATGTTCTTCCTGGGCGAGGCGGTCAACGCGGCGCGGATCGGCGGGATCCTGCTGGTGATCGCGGGCGTCGTCGTCCTCAACCTCGGCGGGGCCTCCCACTGATGCCCCGCCGCTACGACCCCGACCGCCGCGACCGCATCGTCGAGGCCGCCGTCCGCGTCGTCGCCGCCCGCGGCCTCGGCGCGCTCAGCCACCGGGCGGTCGCCGCCGAGGCGGACGTCCCGCTGGGCTCCACGACGTACCACTTCGCCACCCTCGACGACCTGCTCGTCGAGGCCGTGCGCCGGACCGCCCGGAAGTGGCTGGACGACTTCGCCGCCTGGGAGCGCGACCTGTCCCCGGACGCGCCGCTCGCGGACGCCGTCGCCGACCTCGTCGTGGACGCGCCGGCCGGGGACCGCTCGCGGCTGGAGCTGGAGTACGAGCTGTACGCCGCCGCCCTGCGCCGTCCGGCCGTCCGTCCGGTCGCCGCCGAGAGCGTCGAGGAGATGGCCGCCGTCCTCGGCCGCCGCACGCCCGACGCCGCCACGGCCCGCGCCCTCGCCGCGCTGCTCGACGGGCTGCTGCTCCAGTGCCTGGTGACCGGGCGGCCCTTCGACCGGGCGGAGGTGCGGGAGGCGGTGGCGCGGCTGGTGGGGTGAGCCGCGCCCGCCACCGGGGTGCGGGAGTCCGGTTCGCCTTGAGCGTGCCCCTCCGGTTAGGTTTTCGGACATGACCGATGCTGCTGTCCCCCTCACCACCGGTGCCGCCGCCGCCGGCCTCGCCACGATCGCCGCCGACGGCACCGTCCTCGACACCTGGTTCCCCGCCCCCGCGCTGGCCGACGCGCCCGGCCAGGCCGGCACCGAGGAGCTGACCGCCGAGCGCGCCGCCGAGCTGCTGGGCGAGGCCGCCCTGAAGGCCGTCGGCCCGGACCCCCGCCGTGGCGTCACCGTCGTCGCGGTCCGCACGGTCATCGCCTCGCTCGACGACAAGCCGCTCGACGCGCACGACGTCTACCTGCGGCTGCACCTGCTGTCGTCCCGGCTGATCCGGCCGCACGGCGCGAACCTGGACGGCATGTTCGGCCTGCTGGCCAACGTCGCCTGGACCTCGCTCGGCCCGGTCGCCGTCGACCAGATCGAGACCGTGCGCCTCAACGCCCGTGCCGAGGGCCTGCACCTCCAGGTCACCAGCGTCGACAAGTTCCCGCGCATGACCGACTACGTCGTCCCGTCCGGCGTCCGCATCGGCGACGCCGACCGCGTCCGCCTCGGCGCCCACCTGGGCAAGGGCACCACCGTCATGCACGAGGGCTTCGTCAACTTCAACGCCGGCACGCTGGGCACCTCCATGGTGGAGGGACGCATCAGCGCGGGTGTGGTCGTCGGTGACGGCAGTGACATCGGGGGCGGCGCGTCCACGATGGGGACGCTGTCCGGCGGCGGCAAGCAGATCATCTCCGTGGGGGCGAACTGCCTGCTCGGCGCGGAGTCGGGTATCGGGATCGCGCTCGGTGACGAGTGCGTCGTCGAGGCCGGGCTGTACGTGACCGCCGGTACTCGGGTCACTCTGCCGGACGGGGAGATCGTGAAGGCGCTGGAGCTTTCCGGCGCCAGCAACATCCTGTTCCGGCGGAACTCGACCACTGGGGCCGTGGAGGCTCGTCCTTACAAGAGTACCTGGGGTGGGCTCAACGAGGCGCTGCACAGCCACAACTGAGACGGGCGCCTGCGGCGGGCGGTGCCCCGGTCCCGCCCTTTCTCCGTTTCTTGCAGGGGGCTGCGCCCCCGCACCCCCGAAACCGCGCTCCGCGCGGTTGTCCTCAAGCGCCGGACGGGCTGAATTCAGCCCGTCCGGCGCTTGAGGGACAGCGCGTCAGCGCCCCACCGCCTCCCCGTGCACCTTCAGCAGCCGCTCCACCCACTCCTCCGAAGCCGCTCGCAAGGGCGCCCGAACCGGCCCGCCCGGCAGGCCCAGTGCGCCGAGCAGGGCCTTCGCCGTCACCGTGCCCGGCAGCCCGCCCGCCATCATCGCCTCGATCAGCGGCAGCGCGGCCGCGTTCAGCCTCGTCGCCTCCTCCACGGACCCCGCCTCGAACGCGTCGAGGGAAGCCGCCAGCAGCGGCCCCGCGACGTTCGCCACCGTGCTGACGTACCCCACCGCCCCCACCGAGCGCAGCGGCAGGTTGAGTTCCTCGCTGCCCGAGTAGTACGCGAGCCCGGTGGCGGCGATGACCTTGGCGCTGCCGAGGAGGTCGTAGGCGCAGTCCTTGACGCCCTCGACGCGCGGGTGCTCGGCCAGCCGCAGCATGGTGTCCACCTCGATGCGGGTGCCGGTGCGGCCGGGGATGTCGTAGAGCATGACGGGGACGCCGACGGCGTCGGCCACGGTCCGGAAGTGTTCTTCGACGGCGTCCTGCGGGGGCCGGCTGTAGTACGGGGTGACGACGAGTACGGCGTCGGCCCCGGCCGCCTCCGCCGCGCGGGCGAGGGTGACGGTGTGGCGGGTGTCGTTGGTGCCGACGCCCGCCGTGATCCGGGCGCGGCCGGCGACCGCCTCGGTGACGGCGCGGATGAGGGCGGACTTCTCCTCGTCGGTGGTGGTCGGCGCTTCGCCGGTGGTGCCGCTGAGGACCAGCCCGTCGCAGCGGCCCGCGCCGACGAGGTGGTCGGCCAGGCGCTGGGCGCCGTCGAGGTCGAGCCGGCCGTCGGGGGTGAAGGGGGTCACCATCGCGCAGACCGTACGGCCGAAGGGGCTGGTGGGCGGCATCGCGTCACACTCCGGAATCGGGGAACTCGCCCCGATTCTGGGCCTCTTCTGCCGTACGGTCCATGGACAGTCGCTACCGCGACGTTTCAGCGGCGCTTAAGGAACGGCTAGCCGCGCGGCGCCCAGCGCAGCACCTGCGGGTCGTGGTCGCTCGCCTGGTCGGCGAACTCGGCGTTGATGTGGACGATGTCGTAGTCCGTCCGGCCGGTGCGCGAAGCCTTCCCGCCGGCCTTCCCGCTCACCTTCCCGTTCATGGCCGGGCTGGTCAGGATGTGGTCCAGCACCTGCGAATTGCCCTGGTAGACATAGCCGTACCGTTCCTTCGCGGGCAGCAGGCCCACCTGGTCGGTCAGCACCTCGCCGGAGGTGAGGGCGCGCAGCGCGGGGGAGAACTGGTAGTCGTTGAGGTCGCCCGCCACGATCACGTTGGCCTTGCGGTCCGCGGCGAGGATCCGCTTGACGAAGGCGTTGACGACCGCGGCCTGCTTGCCGCGCTGCACCTCGGAGGTGCGGGCGGGCGGCTGGAAGCGGCTGTCGACGCCCTGGTCGCCGCCCTTGGAGTTGAAGTGGTTGGCGATCACGAAGACCCGCTCGCCACGGAAGGTGAACTGGCCGGCCAGCGGCTTGCGGCTGTTCTCCCACGCGGCGTTCGCCGGGTCGACGCGGCCGGGGGAGGCGGTGAGGGCGGCCCGGCCGTGGTCGCGGACGACGTCCACCGGGGTCGTGGAGCCGCCGCCCGCGATGTCCGTGAAGCTCACCCGGGCGGGGTTGAAGAGGAAGGCGGTGCGTATGTTGCCGCCGGGCTGTCCGCCGTCCTTGCCGTCCACGGGGTCGATCTGCCGCCACTCGTACCGCGGCCCGCCCGCCTTCGCGACGGCGTCGGTCAGCTTCTTCAGCGTCGCGCTGGCGTCGACGGTCCCGTCGTTGGTGGTGCCGTTGTCGTCCTGGACCTCCTCCAGGGCGACGATGTCGGGCGCGGCGAGGTTGGTCACCAGGGCGGAGGCGAGCCGGTCGAACTTCTCCTGCGGGTTCTTGGGGGAGAGGTTCTCGACGTTGTACGTGGCGACGGCGAGCTCGCCGTCCCGCTGCCGGCGCGTGGTCTCGCGCTTCAGCCCCCGGTCGGTGAGCGTGCCGAGCTCGGTGGCCTGGAGGGTGTAGCCGCCGTAGTTGTCGTAGTCCAGCGGGCCGGCGGTGGTGCCGGTCAGCTCGTCGCCCACGTTCGCGACCGGGAACGGGCGCTGCGCGAACGGGATCAGCGAGGAGATCTTCACCCGGGCCGCGTTGGGGTCCGCGTACGAGCTGTAGAGGACGCCGCCGCGCGCGGTGCGGTGGTGGCGGGGGTCGGCGGTGACCCAGAGGTCCTTGTGGCTGCTGGTGGCGCCGGTGACCGGCGCGTCCTTGACGGAGACCCGCATGCCCTCCAGCGACTCGAAGCGGTCGAGCGCGTAGCGGTTCGGGTTCAGCCGCAGCTTCTCGATCGAGCCGTCGTGGCCGTCACGGGACGTCGGCGCGTAACGGGTGGGCAGCGTACGGGCGTTGAGCTCGACGGCGGCGGGCAGGGCGTTGCCCGAGGAGGTGACGGTCCAGGTCGCCTTGGTGAGCTGGGTGACCGACTGCAGCCCGGCGGCCTCGCCGCCCGGGTAGTACTCGCTCACCGTGGCCGAGACGAGCACGGCGTCGCCGACCGTGACGGACGGGGTCGTCGCACCCGTGAAGACGAATACGGCCTCGCTGGTGGCCGCGTCCCGGTCCGGGTGCGGGTCCTGGAACCAGAAGCCGCGGGCGGAGCCGAAGGCGCGGACCGCGGTGACCACGCCGGGCACCTCGGTCACCTGCTTCCCGGCCAGCGGGGAGACGCGCGTGGTGCCCTGGATGTCGTGGATCCGAACCCCCGCGTCGGCGCCGGTGGCACCGGTCGTGCCCGCCGCGCCCGCGGTGGGCGCGGTGAGCAGGCCGGCCGCGAGGGCGGCGGCGACGAGGGTGCCGGTGGTGACGTACGCGCTGCTGATACGGCCGGTGCGGCCGGTAGGGCCGGTACGCCGGGCGCGGCTGGAGAGGTGCCGACTGCTGGGCACGAGAAGCCTCCGGAGGCTTGTGTGAGGGGTGGAGAAGGGGAAGAGGAGCCGGTGGCCGCGGGCGGAAGCGGGTATTCCGCCCGTTCCCCCGCCGCACCGACTTCTACGCGCGTCAATTTCGGGCGTGAGCACGTCAGTTGTCAAGGACATGTGGGTGTACGCACACCGGCGGGCGGATGAACCGGGCGGCGCGCCCGGAAAGCCGTCTACGCTGGGCGGTACGTGCGCCGTCGGCGATCCCCGCGCGCTCGCCGCCGCGGGCGGGTGGCCGAGGCCACGCTGTTCCCGGTCATGGTCTCCGGTCATGACCTCCGTCACGCCCGCACCCCGGCACGCCCCCGTGCCGTCACCCCGAGGAGATGACCCCCCTGATGCCCGCAGACCGCCCGACCATGCCGCCGGTGCGGCTCCTCCCCGACGCGGAGCTCGCGCGCGACGCGCTCTCCGCGCCGCTGTTCGCCCGCGCCGCCCGACTGGCCCGCTGGGCCGGTGAGGGCACCCCGGTCGGCGCGGGCGGCGAACTCCTCGCGGACCAGCTGCGCACCGCCACCGGACTGCTGGGACTCGACGGCGACGAGGACGGCCCGGCCCACACGGCCGAGGCGTGGCAGCTCGCGCTGGACACGGGGCTGGTCGAGTTCACCGAGCACGCGGAGGAGGACGGGGCGGCGGGCGAGTCGTCGTCCGACGAGCCCAGCGGCACCGCCGTCGCCGGCGAGGAGCTGGCCACGCTCACCTCCGGCAGCCCGCAGGACGTCCTCGACCTGTGGCTCGGCGGCCTGGAGACCGTCCTGGCCGACGCGGCGGCCCCCGACCTCGGCGACATCGTCGACCAGCTCGCGGACGGCGGTGACCTGGACCTCGACGCCATCGACTGGAACCCCGAGGAGGAGGCCGACTTCCTCGACGGCGTGCTCGGCAACCTCTACCTGCTGACCGCGCTCGACTCCGACGACGATGCCGCCGGCCGGCGGCCCGTCCCGCTCCCCGCGCTCGCCGCCTCCCTGATCGTCCCGGACGACATGGACGAGCCCACCGACGCCGTCCTCGAAGAGGTCTCCGACGCGATGATGCGCCTGGACGACCAGTTCCGGATGCTCGCCCCGACCGGCCTCATCGCGTACCAGCCAGTCGACGAGGCGCTGATCGAGGAGGTCGACGGCGAGGGCCACATCCGCGAGTCCGTCGACGGCGTCGACTCCGAAGCGCCCGAGGAGGAGGACGTCACCCGGTACGGCATGGTCTCCCTCACCCCGCTCGGGGTCTTCGCCGTCCGCACCCGGATGCTGGAGGCGGGCGTCGACGCCCCGGCCGTCGGCGACCTCGCCGAGAAGGACGCCGCCGCGCTCCTCGCCGCCCTCCCGCACCACCCCCGGCCCGCGGCCCGTGCCGAGACCGAACTCTGGCTCGCCCGCCGCGACCCGCTGACCGCCGCCCGCGAACTCCTCGCCGCCGCCCGCGGCGACGACGAGGACGCCCCGCTGCGCCGGCTCGCCTGCCAGCAGGCCCTGACCCTGGTGCCCCTCGACGCCGAGCCCGCGTTCCGCGAGGTCCTCGACGATCCCTGGCTCGGCGGCCTCGCCCGCGTCTGGCTCGCCGAACGCGGCGCGACGGACATTCCCGACCCCGGCGAGGCGATGGTCTTCTGGCTCACCATCGACACGATCGCCGCGCAGCTCGCCTCGGAGGGGGACACCGAGGAGCTGCGGGAGCTCGTGATCGGGCTGGTGGGACAGCACGGCGGGTTCTTCGACTCGGCCTGGCGGGTCGAGCACCCCGCCACGGCGGACGTGCTGGAGGCGATGGGGCGGCTGCACCCGGAGAAGCGGGTCGCCAAGGCGGCGCGGAAGGCGGCGTTCAAGGCGCGGTCGCGGGGGTAGCGAGGGGTTGTGCCCCGGTCCCTCCCCTTCGCCGTTTCCCGGGGCTGACGCCCCAGACCCGAAATCGCGCTCCGCGCGATTGTCCTCAAACGCCGGACAGGCTGATTTCAGCCTGTCCGGCGATTGAGGACGTGCACTGATGGGCGCCCGGGCCCCCTCAAACCCCCCGCAGCGCCTCCGCGATCGAGTCCGCGACCGGCGTCGTCGGGCGCCCGATCAGCCGGCGGAGGTCGCCGGACACGGCGGCCAGGGCGCCACGGGCCGCCGCCTCCTCCCCGCCGACGATGGCGGTGACGACGGGTCCGGGCACGCCCGCCCCGAGCAGCACGGCCCGGTGCTCCGCGGGCGGAAGGCTCCGGTGCACGATCGGCCGTCCCACCTGCCGTCCCACCTCCGCCGCGTACTCGTCGAGGCTCCAGGCCACGTCGCCGCTCAGCTCGTACGCCCGCCCCACGTGCCCGTCCCCGGTCAGCACGGCCGCTGCCGCCGCCGCGAAGTCCGCGCGGGCCGCCGACGCGATCCGTCCGGTGCCCGTGTTCGAGAGGACCACGCCGTGCTCCAGGACGGGACCCAGGGCCTCCGTGTAGTTCTCGGAGTACCAGCCGTTGCGCAGAAAGGTGTAGGGGACGCCGGCGTCCAGGATGGCCCGTTCGGTGGTCGTGTGGTCGTCGGCGAGCGCGAACCCGGCGTCCGGGCCGCCGAGTATGCCGGTGTAGGCGAGCTGGGCGACGCCGGCCGCCGCGGCGGCCCGGACGACGGCCGTGTGCTGGGCCACCCGCTTCCCCATCTCGTTGCCGGAGATCAGCAGGACGCGGTCGCCGGCCCGGAAGGCTTCCTTGAGCGCCGCGGGGTCGTCGTAGTCGGCGGCGCGGACCGTGACGCCGCGTTCCGCGAGGTCCGCGGCCTTGGCGGGGTTCCGGACGGCGGCGACGACCCGGTCGGCCGGTCCCTTGCGCAGCAGTTCTTCGACGACGAGCCGGCCGAGATGGCCGGTAGCAGCGGTGATGACGATGCTCATACGTACTCCTGGGGTGTGGTGGGCGGCTGCTGACGCCATGCCAGGCCGCAACGCGCGCGGACGGGTCCTGATGAGGCGGCGGTCCGCTGACACTCACCCTAGGAGCTGTACTTACTTATGGTGAGTACCCACTTTGAAGTAAGCTTCTGGCATGGACGTAAGGGAAGAGAGGTGCCCGGACCGCCGGCACCCGGGGGCCGTGGCCCCCGACGTCAACGCGGCGAACTGCCCGTCGCGGCAACTCCTCGAACACATCACCAGCCGCTGGGGCATCCTGGCGCTCGCCGCCCTCCTGGACGGCAGCCACCGCTTCGGCGAACTGCGCCGCCGCATCGGCGGCGTCAGCGAGAAGATGCTCGCCCAGACCCTCCAGACCCTGGAACGCGACGGCTTCGTCCACCGGCACGCCCACCCCGTCATCCCGCCGCGCGTCGACTACACCCTGACCCCGCTCGGGGAGCGGGCGGCCCGGCAGGTGTGGTCGCTGGCCCGCTGGGTCGAGGGGCATGTCGAGGAGGTCGCGGCCGCGCAGGAGCGGTACGACGCGCGCCGGGCCTGAGCGCTCTCGGGACTCTCACGGCTTTCGCGGCTCTCGCGGCTCAAAGGCCCCCGCCCCCCGAGGGGGTGTCCCCTAGGGAATCGGGTGGTGGGGGATCATCCGCTGTGCCGACGACTCGTCGTCTGTGGTGGGGGAGAGTGGTGGGGCGCGCCGGGGGCGGGAGGGGGCCTTTCGTGTTCGGGGCGTGTGTTGTCCGTCGCCGTGTCTTCACGGCCTGGTCCGTCCGTTCGTCCGTACCTGGAGCCCGTAGCCCATGTCCCGCAACCGCACCTCCCTCCTCGCTCTCTCCGGGGCCGCCCTGAGTGCCGCCCTGTTGGTGACGGGGTGTTCGCTGAGCGACGGTCCGACGAAGAAGGCGGAGCGTACGTACACCGTGCGGGGGAAGGTGACGGTGATCGACGCCCAGACGCTCGGCGGTGACATCAGAGTGCGTCCGCTCGCCGAGGGGGCGGACAAGGTGCAGGTGACCGAGCGGTACGAGTACAGCGGGCCGAAGCCGAGCCCCGAACACAGCCTGCGGGACGGGAAGTTCGTGGTGAAGAAGGCGGACTGCGGCTCCTCCCACCGGTGCACGGTGCACCTCACCGTGCTGGCGCCGCCCTCCGTCGCCGTCGAGCTCAAGACCGCCGGCGGCGACATCGTCGTCGAGAGGACGTCCGGCAGTGTCGACGCCGAGACCAGCGGCGGGGACATCCGGGTCGAGGACTCCGCGTCCCGTTCGGTCCGCGCGGTCACCCGGGGCGGGGACGTGACGGCCGCCTTCACGGCCGTGCCCGACGCGGTCGACGGGCGGACGCAGGGCGGTGACATCACCGTCCGGGTGCCGAAGGGGGACTACACGGTCGACGCGAGTACGGCGGGCGGCAACCGGAAGGTCACCGTTCCCTCGACCGCCGGCGCCCCGCACCGGATCAAGGTGCACACCCAGGGCGGGAACGTCTCCGTCACCCGGTAGGGGTTCCGGGCGCCGTTGCCGGGACGCGCCCTCGACGGGGCCGTTCCGCTACGGACGCCCAAGCGGACGCCGCCGTCCCCGCACCCGGCGGCCGGAACGTGCGGCGGTACGCCTGCGGGGTGACCCCCACGGCCGCGTGCAGGTGCCGCCGCAGCGAGACGCCGGTGCCGAAGCCCGCGCGGTGCGCGACGACGTCGACCGGCCAGTCCGTCGTCTCCAGCAAGTGCCGTGCCAACTCCACGCGTTGGAGGGTGAGCCACTGTCCGGGCGTGGCGCCGGTCTCGTCGCGGAAGCGGCGGGTGAACGTGCGGACGCTCATGTTGGCGCGGGTGGCGAGGTCGGCGAGGGTGAGCGGTTCGGCGAGGTGTTCCACGGCCCACGCCCGGGCCGGGGCGGTGCCGGTGGCCGCCGGTTCGGGGACGGGCCGGCGGATGTACTGGGCCTGGCCGCCCTCCCGCCAGGGCGGTACCACGCAGGACCGCGCGACCTCGTTGGCGATCCGGCTGCCGTGGTCGCGCCGGACGAGGTGCAGGCACAGGTCGATGCCGGCGGCCACCCCGGCGGACGTCAGGACGTCGCCGTCGTCGACGAACAGCACGTCGGGCT
Source organism: Streptomyces mobaraensis NBRC 13819 = DSM 40847 (assembly GCF_017916255.1). Taxonomy (NCBI): domain Bacteria; kingdom Bacillati; phylum Actinomycetota; class Actinomycetes; order Kitasatosporales; family Streptomycetaceae; genus Streptomyces; species Streptomyces mobaraensis. The sequence goes on along the minus strand of NZ_CP072827.1, from coordinate 1,815,480 downwards.
CCACCCTGACGGTGGTGAACATCCGCCGCAGCCGGTCCGCCTCGCGCCAGTGGGTGGTGGCCGGACGGTGGTCGAGCAGCCCGGCGGCGGCCAGGACGTACGCGGCCGTGCAGATGCCCACGACCCGGGTGCCGGGCCGGATCGCGGCGAGCGCGGCGCGCAGCGGGTCCGGCAGCCGGCCCTCCTCCCGGACCGGGCCCAGGTCGTGCGAGGGCGGGATGACGACGGTGTCCACGCGGGCCAGCAGCGAGGCGTCGTGCGCGACGGTGAGCCCGTAGTCGGCCTCCGTCCGCACCGGGCCGCCGTCGACGCTGCACGTGGCGACGGAGTAGAGCGGCTCCCCGGCCGCGCCGCGGGCGGCGCCGAGGACACGGCCGGGTATGCCGAGCTCGAAGGGGACGACCCCGTCCAGGGCCAGGACTCCTACGTGGTGCATGGCCGGATCCTTTCAGGGCGTGGCCATCGGGCCACTACTGGGGGGCCGGGCTCCCCGGCAGCCTGGTGGGGTGCCGGGGGGCGCGGACGCCTCGCGTCGAATCCCGGAACGCGGTGGGTTGGTCCCCCGGGGTTCCGCGACGCCCCCCGGAACCCCGAACTCCGAACCCCGAACCCGGAACCCTCAACCCGTAGCCCCGAACCTCGAACAGCCCCCCGGGCCCCTGAAGAACACCCACGAATGGATCCCGAAAAATGCCCCTGACGCCACCTGCCCCCACCCCCGCCCCCACCACCATGCGTGCCGTCTCCGTCGACGGCCCCGGTGGCCCCGACGTCCTCAAGATCGTCGAGGCGCCCCGTCCCCGGCCCGGCCGGGGCGAGGTCCTGGTGCGGCGGGTGGTCCTGGACCGCGTCTTCCCCCTCGCGGAGGCCGCCGCCGCGCACCGGCTGGGGGAGACCGGACGGACCACGGGGAAGATCGTTCTCTCCGTCGCTTCTTGAGAGCGATCCCCATACCGCGCGGCCGCCCGCCCGTCAGAAACCGCCGAGATCGGCGGAGATCCAGTGCTCGGGCCGCATGAAGATCAGGACGTGCCCGCCGAGCCGCGTCCGGTCGTACTCGACGAAGCCGTCGACCTTGTCCGCCGGGAGGTAGCGCGCGGCCATCTCCCGGGAGCGCTCGGGGCTGTCCTCCTCGATCCTGGTCACCGGCCCCTCGACGGACACGTAGCGCACCGTCGGATCGGTCCGCTGCGCCATCAGGGCGAACCGGCCCGCCGCCCGGATCGCCCGCGCCTTCCGGGAGTCGGGCCCGGTCCGCACCCAGAGCTCGCCGCCCGGCGAGTACTGGTACCAGATGGGGACGGTCAGCGGCGCGCGGTCCGGCCGTTCGGCCACCGACAGCGCACCGATGTGAGGCTCCGCCAGGAACAGTTCGCGTTCTCGCGTCGTCAGCGTCATGCCTCCGACCCTAACGACGGCCGGCGGCTTCCGGAGCGTGGCGCTCCAGACGCCTTGAACGCGACCCAGACGCCCTGAACGCGGCCCGTTCACGCTCCTGGCGGGTGCGGCGTGGGCGGGCTCAGGTACGGCCGGAGGCGCGCCAGCCGGACGGCCGGGGCGGGAAGCGGGGACAGCGACGCGGTGAGGCGGGCGCGCCGGGTCGTGGCGGGGCGGTCGTCCTCGGCCCTCGCCAGGGCGCGGGCGAGCGGCGGCGCGAACCCGAGCTCGGCCGCGTCCCGGTCCGCGCGCAGCTCCGTCCACCGGACCACGGCCTCCACGGCCGGGGGCACGCCCAGCACCAGCAGCGGCAGTCCGTACAGCGACGGCCGTGTCATCAGGGCGAGTTGGACGACGCACAGCGCCGCCAGCGCGGCGGCCGGGTAGGCGAGCGGCCGTGCCACCCGCCGCGCCCCCTGGACGATCACACGGGTGAGCCACCAGACGGCGCGTCCGGGCAGCGCGTACCAGTACCAGGGGAGAGGGGACCGCGGCCGACGGCGGCCCGGTTCCCGCGCCAGCACCGCGGCCAGTTCGCCGTCGGTCAGCCGCGACAGCGCGCCGCGGGTGACGCCGACGACGCGGCCCGGCGGGATCCTGCCGAACAGCCGGTCCGTGTCCTCGACCCAGACGCCGTACGGGTCCGGGGGCAGGCCGGCCCGCGCACGCACTTCCCGCCACACCGGTTGCAGGCGGTGGACCTCCTGCGGCGTCGGGCGGCGGAGGCGCCCGATCCACCGGGCGGCGCCGCGTTCGGCGGCCTCCAGCCGGAGGAGCGGACCGGCCGCCAGCCACGCGAGCAGACCGGCGAGGCCCGCGATGCCGAAGGGGAGCGTGAGCAGGACGACGACGAGGAGGCCGCAGAGGAAACCCGTCAGGTGCGGCAGCAGTCGGCGGGCGGCGGATCCGTCCGTCCCCCTCTGCCGCATGATCACCGTGACGCGGACGCCGCGGGCGGAGATGGTCAGCGGACGCGCGGCCGACGTGGCGTCGGCGAACCCGGTGCGCCGATCCGCCGACGGTCCGGTGGCGACCGAAGTGGCGTCGGCCGCGGCGTGGTTGGGGCCACTCGCCGATCCGTCCACCGATCCGACCGCCGCTCCGGCCGTCGATCCGTCCGCCGCCCCGTTCGCCGATCCGTGCAGCGCGGGTTCCCCGGCAGGGCTGAGCCGGAGATCGCGGGCGGCGAGGGCGCGGCGGAGCGACGCCGCCCTCGCCTCGTCGTCGACGAACCGGCGCTGCTCGCGGACGGCTTGTTCACGGTGGGCCGCCCGCGCCCGCGCCAGCCCGCGTTCCACGGCCTGCGCCCAGTTCCGGGACACGCCCGTTCCCGGCGCGTCCCGGAACGCGGGCGCGCGGCGCGACAGGACCGCGACGACGCGGCCCGCGAGGGTCTCGGCCCGCACGTCACACCCCTCCCTCGTAAGGAGCGTGCGGGGCCTGCGGGCCGTGCGGGTCGGCGCCCGAGCCGTCCGCGAGGGGAACGGCCCGGCCCGTCGCAGCCGTGGAGGAGGGCACCCCGTTCACGGGCGGCGGGCCGGTGCCGGACTGCTGCGCCTGCTGGACCGTCGCCGCGATGCCCTCCTTGCCGACGTGCACGACGAGCGGCACGAACATCGTGATCTTCTCCAGGACGACGGGCGCGGTCGCCCCGATCACGACCGCCAGCCAGGCGGACATGGCCATCGGGGACGTCCGGGTGACCGCCGCGGCCACCCCGCAGCCGACCGCCGCCCGCAGCAGACCCGCGATGGCGTACGCGAGGAACCCCGGGGCGGGGAGTTCGCCGTCCGGCCGCTCGAAGGGAGCGGGGAGGGGCCGGCGCTCGTCCCGGAGGGTGCTCGCGTCGACGTTCCACGGCAGTCTGCGCCACCGGCGCACCGCGATGATGTAGTCGAGCGCCTCCATGGCGAAGCCACCGAACGCGCCCCACAGCGCACCCTCCAGCCACCGCATACGCATGAGCATAGGGAAACCCGGCGATACCGGCAGCGGCTTTCCACCACCCACGCGCACAACCACTGCCCGCCGACGGATATCACCCTCCCGTGATGACGAATGTCCTGATGAGGAGGGGCGGTTCACATCTGCCGGGGCTGGTGGGGTGATCCCTAGGGTCGTCCGCATGACATCATCGGTTCTCCCTCCCAGGGCCCCGCGGCGGGCCGGGACCGCCGTCGACTTCGCTGCGGTGAAGAAGAGTTACGGCGACGTCCACGCCGTACGGGGTCTCGACCTGGCCGTCGACCGCGGCGAGACGGTCGCCCTGCTCGGCCCCAACGGTGCCGGTAAGTCCACCGCCATCGCCTTGATGCTCGGGTTGCTGCCCCCGGACGACGGGGACGTCAGACTGCTGGGCCGCGCTCCGGAAGAGGCGGTGCGCGCCGGGCAGGTGGGCGCGATGCCGCAGGAAGGCGGGCTGATCCCGCGCGTCACCGTCAGGGAGCTCCTGTCGTTCGTCCGCGGCACCTACCCGGCCCCGATGCCGCTCGGCGAGGTCCTGGACGTCGCCCGGCTCACCGCGCTGGCCGACCGCCGCGTCGACAGGCTGTCCGGCGGGCAGGCCCAACGGGTCCGGTTCGCCCTGGCGTTGTGCGGCGACCCCGAACTGATCGTGCTGGACGAGCCGACCGCCGCCCTGGACGTCACCGCGCGCCGGGAACTGTGGCAGGCCATGGCCGCCTACGCCGCCCGCGGCAACACCCTCCTCTTCTCCACTCATTACCTGGAGGAGGCCGACGAGTACGCCGAACGGATCGTCGTCGTCTCCCAGGGCGCGGTCGTGGCCGACGGCAGCGGCGCCGAGCTGAAGAAGCGGGCCGGCGGCCGGCGGGTCAGCGTCGATCTCGGCGGCCGGGAGCCGGACGCCTTCGCGCGGGTGCCCGGCGTCACCCGCGTGGAGGTCCGGGGCGCACGCGTCCACCTCACCACCGACGACGCCGACCTGACCGTCACGGCCCTGGCCCGGGGCGGCGCGCTGCGCCACGTCGAGGTCACCGGCGGCGGCCTCGACGAGGCGTTCGTCGCCCTTACCGGCGACGCCCTCACCCGCGGCGACCTCCACACGGGGAGTGCTCACTGATGATGCCGCTGCTGGGTTATCTGCGCCTGGAACTGCGCCGGACGGCGCGCGACGGCGGCTTCCTGATCATGTCCCTCGCCGCCCCGGTGATGATGTACCTGCTCTTCAGCCACATGGGCAGCGGACACCCCACGCACGCGGAGCAGGTGCGCACCCTCGCCGGGATGGCGGGTTTCGGTGCCCTCGGCGCGGTGATGACCGCGGCGGGCGGCATCGCCGAGGACAAGAAGGCAGGCTGGCTGCGGCAGTTGCGGCTGACCCCGCTGCCCGCCGTCACGGTGGTCGTCGGGCGCGGGGTGAGCGCGATGTTCCTGGCACTGCCCCCGGTGCTGGCGGTCGGTCTGCTTGCCGCCGTCGTCAACGGCGTCTCCCTGAGCGCCGCCGAGTGGGCGGGCCTGCTCGGAGTGCTGTGGCTGGGCATCGTGCCCGTCGCCATGCTGGCCCTGGGCTGTGGCTATCTGATCGAGGGCGCCAAGGCGCACTCCGTGGGCCTGGCCTCCTACCTGCTGCTCGCCGTGGCGGGCGGCCTGCTCGTCGACACCCGGGACCTGCCGCGCCGGCTGTCCCGGATCTCGGGCGCGACCCCCGTCAACCGCTACAAGGAGATCGCCACCGACCTCGCCCTGGGCCATACCCCGACCATGACCGCCCTGGCCGTCCTGCTCGCGTGGAGCGCCGCCCTCACCGCCTTCGCCGTCCTCGGCTACCGCAAGGGCGGCGCGACGGCCTGAGGAGGGAGGCGGTGGGCCGGCAAGTCCAGGGTCGGTGAGCCGACGTGGAGGCCCGAGGTGGCCGGCCCCGTCCGTGGAAAGCCGCCCAGAGCCCGTCCGACGAGTCGCGTGACGCCTTCGCCCCGGTGCGGTACTCGTACGCCGACGTCATGCGGCAAGCGCCGCAGCGCCACGGCGACGGCGGCTCCCTCACCACCCATAAGGAGGGTTTCACGGTGGAGCCCTTTTCAACTGGAGAGCGGGGGGAAGAGCCTGCGCTGACGGCCTCGTGGACAGTCGGACAGGGGAGACTCGTGAAGCCATGGAATCGACGCGCCATGCTCGCCGCGGCGTTGGTCGCCGTCTTCCTGACGGCGGCGCCGGGTGTCGGGGCGGCCGAATCACAGACCCGCGCGGAGAAGGCCGCAGCGACCTCCGCCCCCAGCGCGGTCGGACCGTTCCAGGTCAGAAACCAGGGCACTGGCCGCTGCATGGGCTTCCCGAGCGGTAACGACCGTGTGCGAGTGTGGGATTGCACCACGGAGGCTTACCAGCTCTGGGACTTGGCCGCCGACGGCCGGGGCCGCTACCACATGGTGAACCGCAGGGACGGCCGGTGCCTCGCGGGTTACGCACAGGGGCCGAGTGGCTGGGCGACCTGGCTGTCCACCTGCGACGCCGACTTCAGCGACGTCGACCAGCTCTGGTACGTGGACCCGGCCACCCAGTCCGGCCCGGCACGCATCGCGAACCTCTATGGCCGTGTCCTCGAGCCGGACCGCGGTTGGGGCGGCGCGAACCAGTCACCAGTGGTGACCAACGACAACCAGGGGCTCCCGAACCAGAAGTGGACCCTCAAGTACATCCGGTAAGGACCGGCCCCCCGGAGCGCGGGCTCTCGTCCCTCCAGGGGATGGTGCGGGGGTCGGCCCGTCCCGTCGTCCGGTCGTGTCACCCCGTCCCCAGGAAGACCCCGTCACGCGATCCGCCGGACACCCCCTAGCCCTCGCCCCCGCGCGCGGCCGAGCAGAGCGCCTTGTCCACGATGTCCTCCATGCGCTTCCGCACCGCCTGCCCCGGCTGCGTGGTGACGGCCACGTTGACGGCGCGGCCGTCCTCCGTGACGCCGCCCCGCGTCTCGTACCCCGTCATGCTGCCGCCGTGCCCCCAGTAGACGCCGCCGCAGGAGAGCGGTGTGCTGACCAGCCCCAGGCCGTAGCGGGCGCCGACGGCGAAGGGGTCGGCGGCGGGGACCGTCCTGCGCATCTGCCTGAGCTGCGGGTCATCCACGAGGTGGCCGCGCAGGAGCTCCGCGTAGAAGCGGTTGAGGTCGGAGTTGGTGGAGACGAGCTGCCCGGCCGCCCAGGCCCAGGAGGGGTCCCACTCGGTGGCGTCGACGAACGGCGCGCCCGGGGACGCCTGGTAGTAGCCCTTGGGGTGGGGTTCGCGGATCCGCAGCTCGCCGGGGGCGGGGAAGTAGGTGTGGCGCAGCCCGGCGCGCCGGATGACGCGCTGCTCGATCTCCGCGGCGAGGGAGTGTCCGGTGACCTTCTCCACCAGGAGCCCGGCGACCACGTAGTTGGTGTTGCTGTACTTCCAGCCCCTGCCGGGTTTGAAGTCGGCTTTGTCGCGGAGGGCTAGGGCGAGGAGTTCGCGCGGCTCGTAGGAGCGGATCTCGTCGCTCAGCCGGTTGGTGTAGTTCGGCAGTCCGCTCCTGTGCTGGAGGAGCTGGCGGACGGTGATGCTGCCGCCGTCGATCCCGTCGCCGTGGACGAGACCCGGCAGGTACTTGTCGATGTGGTCGCCGAGTCTCACCTTGCCCTCGCCGACGAGCTGCATCACCACCACGGACGTGAACGCCTTGGTGTTGCTGCCGATGCGGACCTGCCCGTCGCGCGGCACCGGGGCGCCGGTGGCGAGGTCGCCGACGCCCGCGGTGTACGTACGGGTGCGCCCCTCGCCGTCCGTGACGCTCGCGAGGGCGGCGGGCATGCCGTCGGCGCGCACGAGCGCGTCGAGACCCCCCTGTACGGCGTCGTGCCGCGCGGCGGTGGGCGCCGCCGCGGCGGACGGCACCGAAGCCCCCGTCGCCAGTACGCCCGCGGCCACCGCGACCGCCCCCGCCACCACTCCGCGCCGCCTCAGGGGACGACGGGACCGGACCTGCCGCTCATTCCACTCACGCATGCGGTGACTCCCATGAACTCGGAAAACCGGACCACTTCGGCGGGAACGTTTCCCCGCCTGCCGGTCCCAGCATTTCCGCACAAGCCACCCATCGACGATCCGGCTGCCCACCCGGCGGCGGGTGGGGCTTTCCCCCGGAAACCGACAAAGCGGCCGGGAACCGGCGCGGGACACGGACGCCCGGGCCCTAGTTCAGCCCGGACATGAACTCGCTCAGCAGGCGGTTCGCCGTGCCGGACTCGTACAGGCGGGCGAACTCCGCCCGGGCGATGCGGTGCCGGAACTCGCCCTGGTACGAGGCGTCGCCCGCGTTGTGGACGAGGTCGGTCCACCAGGCCGCGAACGCCTGGTAGTTCCACACGTTGCGGAGGCACGTCGGGGAGTAGGTGTCGAGCAGGGACGTGTCTCCGTCGTGGGTCTGGTGGTGCACGACCGCCCTGGCGAAGACCTCGGCGTCGTACAGGGCCAGGTTCATGCCCTTCGCGCTCATCGGGGGGACGATGTGGGCGGCGTCCCCGAGCAGGTACAGCCGGCCATGGCTCATCGGGCTGTGCACCACGCTGCGCAGCGGCACCAGTTGTGCGCTGCTGATCGGGCCCCGGGAGGCCATCGGTTCACCGAAGCGGGTTTCCAGCTCGTCCCAGATCCGCTCCTCCGGCCAGTCCGGCAGCGTGCTGTCGGGCGGACACTGGAGGTAGAACCGGCTGGCGTGCGGGCCGCGGCCGAACTGCCCGGCGAACCCGCGCGGGTGCAGCGCCATCATGGTCTGGTGCCGGGCGGGAACCTCCGCGAGGACGGTCAGCCACGAGTAGCCGTACGCGTGGGCGTGGCGGGTGAGGATCCCGTCGGGGACGGCCGTCCTGCTCACGCCGCGGTCACCGTCGCACCCGGCGACGAACTCGCAGCGGATCTCCCTCGTCGAACCGGTGCCGTCGCGGTAGCGGACGAGGGGGGACGGCCCGTCGGCGATGTTCTCGAACGAGACGTCGTCGGCGCCGAAGCGGAGGTCTCCGCCGTCGGCCACGAAGACGTCGATGAGGTTCCGGACGAGGACCTGCTGCGGGCAGAAGCGCCCGCCGCCCTCGTCGTCCGGTACGAGGGCGAGCGGACGCGTCTCGCCGTCGATCCGGAAGTTCAGCACGGGTTCCAGGGGGACCCCGCCGATCACCCGGTCCGCGAGTCCCCACTCCCGGAACATGCGGGACGCCCTGGCGTCGAGGGCGCCGGCGCGCTGCCGCTGCTCGACGTACGCGCGGTCGCGCTTCTCCAGGACGACGCAGTCGATTCCCTTGCTCAGCAGCAGGTTTCCGAGGGTGAGACCGGCGACGCCCGCTCCTACGACGACCACGGTGGTGGTCTCTGTGTTCGTGTCGGTTGGCATGCCTCCATGCTCACGAGACGGGGCATCTGCGTGGCACCGGCATACGGACAGGGTATTCCGGAAACCCGCCAGTCATCCGTCCCGGCGCCGGAGTTCCCTCCGGTACTGCCCCGGCGTCTGGCCGACGATCGCCGTGAACGCCTCGATGAAACTCGTGGGGTTGGCCCAGCCCAGCCGGGTGGCCGTGTCGATGACCGCGTCCCCTTCGGCCAGCCCGACCAGCGCGTGCTGCACCCGCAGCAGGCTCCGCCACCGCTGGAAGCTCATCCCCAGCTCGGTCGCGAACAGGCGGCTCAGGGTCCGTTCGCTCGCCCCGACCCTCCGTCCCAGCTCCGCCAGCGTCGAAGGCGTCGCGGGATCGGCGTGGAGGAGGTCCGTGACCGCGCGGAGCCGGTCGTCGTCCGGCTCCGGGAGGTGCAGGGCCTCGTCGGGAACGTCGACGAGCTCGTCCACGACCACCTCCCGGAGCCGCGCCCGCGCGTCCGGCCGCAGTTCGCGGCCACCGGTGAGGACCAGCAGGGCCTCACGCAGCAGCGGTGACGTGGTGAACACCATCGGCCGGTCCGGCAGCGAGGCGCACAGCGCGCCGGGGACCTCCACCACCCGGACGTCCGTCCGCCCGTACGCGCGGTGGTAGTGCTCGAACCCCGGTGGTGTCCAGGTGACGCGGTTGGGCGGAGTGACCCAGGTGCCGCGGTCCGTCGTGGTGGCGAGAACGCCCGTCGAGGGGTACAGCAACTGCCCTTCGGTGTGGCGGTGGGGCGCCACACCGTCTCCGTGGGCGAGCAGCCCGCGCTTGTCCGGGGCCGGATGGTCGAGGTCGGGCTTCCGGTGGATGCGAGGCACGGACGACGAGCCTACCGACGCGAGTCCGTGCGTCAGGGGCGGGATCCGTCAGCCGACGACCCTCTGTCCGTCGAAAATGCCGCCGACGCAGACTTTCAGACTCGGCGAGATCACGCGGACCTCCCCGCCCCCGAGCATGCACTGGTTGGCCGTGACGGACGTGGGGGCGGCGACGGCTGCGACCGTACCCGTGAGTCCCGCAAGGGAGGCGGTGAGCAGAGCCGCGAAAACGGTGGCGGTGATACGGCGCATGTCGACTCCTTCCGGCCGGGGAGCGAGGCGAACGCGGCTCCCGGCGACTCGTGAAGCCGTTGTCCCACTCTGAGGGTTTTCCGTCCATAGCCGTTGACGGGCCACCCTCGTGTGAGTGACGGCATTCGCTCGGTCGGGGGTCCGTCTCCGAGCGGGCCCCCTCAGTGGGACCGGCGGAGGTGGCGGCCCATCTCCGCCGTCAGCTCCACCGCCGTCTCACGGTCGCCCGCCCGCCAGGCGCGGTAGTACAGCTCCTTGATCCGCCTGCACTCCGCGCACCCTGCTTCCGGCCGGTAGCCGGCCGGCCGGTCGCTCACCGCAGGCCGTCCCGGCGACGGCTCCGCGCGTTCGCCGCCGCGACGCGCGGGCTCAGCGTCTCCGGCCGCGTCGCCTTGTACGCGCGCAGCGCGGCGGCCAGCGTCCGCGCCTCCTCCCCGCCCAGCGGGTCGAGGATCGACACGAACACCCGCCCGTTCAGGGGCGGTTCCGGCGTGACGCGCACGTCCAGCCCGTACGACGCGAGCGCGTCGTGCAGCTCGGCCGCCACGCGGGCGGCGGTCTCCCGGAGAGCGGGGAGGTCGGGGGTGAAGCCGGGGGTGTCGGGGCAGCGGTGGTCTCTGGGCATGGGGGCGCACTCCGTGGGGTGGGGTTGTTCCGATTCCGTTCTCAGCATCCCGGAGTGGCGCTACGCTCACCAGCGGTGACGTTTTCGGGATCGCTATGCGTACATGGATGGCAACTGTGCCCCCACCCAAGCAACTTGACCCCTCGGCTTCCCTCGCGGCCTTGTACGGCTCGAAGCTGCGCAGACTGCGACGTCGGGCAGGGCTGACGCAGCCGAAGCTGGCGGCCAAGGTTCCCATTTCCCACAGTCGAATCGCCCAGTACGAACTGGGCAAGGAATCTCCGAGTCAAAAGGTGAACGCTCGGCTCGACGAGATTCTGGGAGCCGATGGCGAGCTCATCGATATGTGGGAGGCCATCGAGAACACGCCGTTTCCCGACTGGCTGCAGAAGTACTTCGAGTACGAGGCGAAAGCCACCGCCATGCACAAGTACCTGGCGCACCACATCCCCGGGCTGTTGCAGACGGAGACGTACGCGCGCCAGGTGATGGGGCAGGCCCAGCCCTGGCTGTCCGAGGACGAGCTGAAGGTGAAGGTACAAGGACGGCTCGACCGGCAGAAACTCCTCGCCAGACCCGATCCGCCACTTCTGTGGTCGGTGCTCGACGAGTCGGTCCTGAGGCGCCCTGTGGGCGGCCCGGCCGCCATGCGTGATCAGTTGCTGCACGTACTGGAGGCGGCGAAGGCCCCGAACGTCGAGGTCCAGGTTCTCCCCTTCACCTCCGGGTGCTACTCCATCATGGGCGGTTCGGTGACCGTGCTGTCGTTCAGTGCCATGCCGGACATGGTCTACTTCGAAGGTGATTTCTTCGGGCGGATGGTGAGGGACAGGGTGTCTGTGGCGCGTCACTCCCACCGTTACGACCTGGTGCACGCCGCGGCATTGGCTCCCAGCGCATCGATTGCTTTGATCGAGCAAGTGGTGGAGGAATACGACGCATGCGCACGATGAGTGTCATCGAGTGGCGAAAGTCCACGTACAGCGCTGGAGAGGGCGAATGCATCGAAATATCGTGTGTCATACGTGACCTCGTCTTGATAAGAGACAGCAAGTCCCCGTACGCCGCCCGCCTCCATTTCCCCATTCCCACTTGGCGCGCCTTCACCCAGGCCCTCCGTTCCGGAGCGCTCCCGCGCCCCGGAACGGAGGCGCCCCTCACGCCCGTACGTGGATGAGCGTCGACGGAGACGTCTGGTCGCCCACCTGGAAGGTGAGGGCCGTGTCCTCCGGAACGGGTGCGTTCGGTAGGGCCTTGACCGCGACCCAGGCGGCGGACACCGCGCCCTTGCCGTGGAGGGCGAGGTAGACGCCCTCGAAGGTGAGGGTCTGCCCGTCGGCCTGCAGGGTGCCCGTATAGGCCGTGGTGGCGAGGCGGGCGTCCATGATGGTGAGTTGGTAGCCGCCTTCGGGAACGAAGGCGAGGCCCGGGCAGGACGGGAGGGTCACCCGGACCTTCTGCGACGGGATGGCCTGGTCGGAGTCGGCGCGTACCTCGACGCCCGGGTAGCGGGTCTCGCCCGCGCGGGTCAGGGTGACCGGTGTGCCGCCGGGGGACAGGGAGAAGCGTGAGGCGGCGGCGCCGACGCTCAGGTCGATCCGGCCGCTCAGGTCCGTACCGCGCAGCAGTGCGGTGATCTGCATGGGACCTTCCTGGGGCCCGGCCTGGAGCGTGCCGGCGGGGACGGTGAGCCAGCCGCCCGCGTCCGTCTTGGCGGAGTACGTCAGCGGGGCCTGGCCGCCGTAGGAGAAGTGGGAGCCGGTGGAGTGCGGTTCCAGGCGGAGGGTGACGTCCTGGACGGAGAGGGGCTGGTTGGTCTCGTCGAGGAAGCGGACGCGGAAGGCGCCGAAGGGGGTGTCCTTCGGGGCGGACAGGGGGTGGTCGGCGTTCGCCGGGTCCTTGAGTGAACCCAGCGCGTGCAGCCATGCGGTGAGGTCGTCGCGGTAGGCGAAGATCCCCGCGTCGCCGAGGGATTCGACGAGGCCGGGCGTCGGATGGGCGATCACCGGAATGCCTGAGGCCATCGCCTCGACGGCGACGCGTCCCCAGGATTCGTAGAGGCTCGGCATCAGCACGACGCGGGAACGGCTGTATACGTGTTCCCGCATGTCGTTTCCGGGAACGCCGTCGGCGACCTCGCAGTTGGGGAGGCGGGTCGGCGGCAGGATCTGCGGCCCGTAGGAGCCCTTGACGCCGAGGAACCGCCATTCGGGCGTCCAGGCGGCGATCTGCCAGAAGATGTCGCCGCCTTTGTCGGGATTGAGGTTGACGAGGGTGACGTGGTCGCCGGGTTCGGTGCGGTAGTCCTCCGCGATGACCGGCGGGCGGACGACGATCGTGCGGCCGGGCAGGAATTCGGCGGGATAGCGGGCGTAGTGGATCTCGCCGTCCCGCCGGATCCACTCGCTGTTGTAGACGACGAGGTCGGCCCCGGCCGCGTTGTGGTAACTGGTGGCGAAATTGTCGTGGCAGATCACGACCACGGGTATCTGCCGGGCGCGGGCGAGTCCGGAGACGAGCGGGACGTTCTCGAAATGGGAGAGGAGGACGTCCGCGCTCTGCGCCTCGGTGGCGAAGTCGGAGCCTTCCTGGAATGGGACGACCCGTACTCCGTCGATCTCGTAACTCTCCTCGATGGTTCCGGGGTGCGAGAGCCAGACCGTCACACGGTGACCGCGTTCGGCCAGGGGCCGGAGCATCGAGTGCAGCATCCATTCGGATCCCGCGTTGTGGGCCGGGGGGTATCCGTACACCCGGGCCGTGACGGACATGCCGCGCGACTTCTTCGACGGGGTGGGCTTGGGGAGGACGGGCCTGGGCGGGCGGGTGGCCGTCACCGGGTCCACGGGCTGGTGCTCCTTCCGTACGTTCACGTTCCGGTTCACGCTCGCGCTCGCGTTCACCGGGCCCGTACGTCCACGACGACGGGTGTGGAGCGGGCGGTGCGGACGCCGACGCAGAAGGCGAGGGCGGTGGGGTCCTTGAGTGCGGCGGGAGCGTCGGGTGGGGCGGAACCGGCCGGGGCGCCGGCGGGTTCCGCCGTCACCGCGACCCACACCGTCGATTCCGCGCCCTTTCCGGAGAGGAACAAATCGACTCCGGGGAAGAGGACCGCCCGCCCGTCCGGTGCCGCGTGGCCGGGGAAGAGGTGCTGTGTGCCGTGTCCGTCCTGCACGGTGAGCCCGTGATTCGGGCCGCTCTCGGCGTGGAAGCGCAGCCGCTTTTCCCGGGGGAGCGCGACGTAGACGTCCTGCGGGGAGACCGTCCCGTCGTCGTCCGCCCGGACCCGCACGCCCGGATATCCGACCGGGTGGTCGTGGTCGAGGACGATGTCCGGGGGGCCGCCGGGGAACACCGAGAAGGGGATGTCGTCGGCGATCCGGACGGTGGTGGACGGGGATGCCGCGTCGCCCAGGCAGAAGACGAGCGCGGTGTTTCCCGGGCGCGCGCCGCAGCTCGCCCTGACCGCGACCCACGCCGTGGACGCCGATCCCTTTCCGGGCAGTGCCGGATCGACTCCCCGGAAGGTGAGGGAGCGGCCGTCCGGTGAGGGATTCCCGGGGTAGGCGGTCGTTTTCCCGTGGGCGTCCCGCACGGTCAGCAGGCAGTTGGCGCCGCCTTCCGGGTGGAATTCCAGGCCCATTCCCCGGGGGAGGGCCACGTAGGCGTCGAGGGGCGGGACCGGCTCGTCGCCGGTCGCCGTTATCCGTATACCCGGATAGCCGGTCTCGCCGCCGACCGCCGTCACGACGTCGGGCGGGCCGCCCGGGGTAAGGGTGAACGGCGCGGTGGGGGGCGGGGATTGCGTTTCGACGGGGGGTGCGGGCATGTCTTCGGGCACGGTTTCGGGCACGGCGTTTCCCTTCTCCTCTTCGTGTACGACTCTTCGTGTACGACGCGGCTCTTTCCGTGCGCACGCTGGGGCGGCCATCACGGCGGCACGGCGGCATGGCGCGACGGCACCCCGGACGCGCCCCGGACCGCGGGGAGTTGGCCCGGAAGGGTCCGGGTGCCGTGCTCGTGCCGCGCCGCCCCCTGCGGACGGCGCGGCGCGGCGCCGCGTGCGGGATCCCGGAGGAAAGGCGCCGTGAACGCCGGCGTGCGATGCGGCGTCGCCCTCCCCCCGGGTCCAGGCCCTCGTCTGCGATGCCGCGGGTCCGGCGCGCCGCGCGCGGGGCAGGGCTGCCCTGTTGCGTCGTGCGGAGGGACACGGGACACGGATTGACGGGAGCCTTCGCCGTGTCGAACCAGGCTGACGCGGGTCGGACGTCGGCGAAAGGGGTGGAGACCGTGGAAAGAACCGTCCCTGACACATTTGCCCGCCTACGCCCCTGAACCCACCGGCATCAACCGCCCTTCCCGCGCCGCCGGTTCTCACTGGCCTCCTCACATGGACCCCATGGAGCAGCCTGGTTCCACTGTTGACCAGGGCACCCGCAGTGCGGAGCGCCCCAGGATGGCCGGGACCCGAGGGGGCTCGAACAGGCCAGGCGGGACGGGTGGTTCCGCACCCTGGCAACCGGCCGGCCGGTCAGCGGGCCTGTGGGGCGCCCGCGGTTGAGGGCACGTCGGCCTTCGGCCACGCGTATTCGGACACAGGTCCGATCGCTTTGTGCCATCCGCCGGCAACCGGGCTCCGGTTGTGCGCGGGCGGGGCTACACAGGAGATCCGGGGTGGTGACGGCCGGCGGTTGGGGGAGGTCGAGGCGGTTGGTGACGATCGACGTGGCGGTGCTGCTCGCCGTCATCGTGGTGGTGAGGCTGGGCCGGCGCACGCAGTCCCGAAGTCGCAACGACGAGAAGCTGACCGTCGTCATCGTGCTGGCGCTGGGCGTTCTGATCGCACCCACGTCGGCGGGCCGGGCGATCCACGACATCCTGGGGCAGCTCGCCAACAGCATCACGCAGGCCGGCCGGTGAGCCCCCGGGCGCGCGAGCGGCGGGCCGGGGCGTCCGGGCGGTCGTCACCGTCCGGGCGGTCGTCACCGTCCGGGCGGTCGTCGGCGTCCCGGCGGTCGCCTGTACGGCGGCGCGGGCGGCGGCCGGGCCGGCGGCGGCAGCGCGTCGGCGACCGGGCGGCCGGTCTGCTCGTGGCCGCGGTCCTGGCCGTCGCGCTGGTGGCGGCCGTCGTCGACTGGCTGCTGGACCACTGGTGGGTCATGGCCGTCGTCGCGGTGCTCGCGGCGGGCGCGGGTGCCGTCGTTGTCCACCTCAAGCGGCAGCGGGCGCGGTGGGAGGCCGTCCGCGCGCGAGGGCTGCGGTACGCGCTGCCCCAGTTGGACGCCCTGCACCATGCCCGGTTCGAGGAGGCCGTGCGGGATCTGCTGCTCCGGGACGGTTGTCGGGACGCGGTACGGGTCGGCGGCCGTGGTGATCTGGGCGCCGATGTGACGGCCACCGACCCCTACGGGAGGCGGTGGGTGGTGCAGTGCAAGCACCGGCGCGACGGGGCGGCCGGTTCCGCGGTGGGCACGCCCGACCTCCAGGTGCTCAACGGGACGGCCCGTCCCGTGCACGGCGCCGACGTCGCGGTGATCGTGACGAACGGGCGGGTCACCGGCCCGGCCGTGGCCTTCGCCCGGCAGCAGCGGCTGCACGTCGTCGACCGTCCCGCGCTCGGGGTGTGGGCGTCCGGCTCCCGGCCCTTGTGGGAGCTGCTCACGTCGCTCCCGCCGTCCCGGGAGCGGACCGGCGGTTCCTGAGCGGGTTCCTCATCCTTCGCCGACCGGGTGCGCTCCCTTCCCGGCCCGGGTGGAGGAGTCCCCGTCCTGAGCGGAGGAGTCCCCGTCCCGAGCGGAGGAAGCTCGGCCCCGAGCGGGGGAATCCCGGCCCCCGGCCCTGACGTTGTCAGGGAACGTGACCCGTACGCGTATCCCCCTGTCCGTTCTCGACCGCTCCCGTACCCGGCGGGGACGGCCGCCCGGGGAGGCGCTGCGGGACACCGTCCGGTTCGCGCGGGAGGCGGAGGCGCTCGGGTACCGGCGGTTCTGGGTCGCGGAGCACCACAGCGTGCCCGGCGTGGCCGGGTCCGCCCCCACCGTGCTCGCGGGCGCCGTCGCCGCCGCCACGTCGCGGATCCGCGTCGGCACCGGCGGGGTCATGCTGCCCAACCACCGGCCGATGGTCGTCGCCGAGCAGTTCGGGGTGCTGGAGTCGCTGTTCCCCGGGCGGATCGACCTGGGCGTCGGGCGGTCCGTCGGGTTCACGGACGGCGTCCGGAGGGCGCTCGGGGTCGGGAAGGAGGCGGTGGAGGAGTTCGAGGGGCGGCTCGGGGAACTGGTCGAGTGGTTCGACGGCGGTGCCGCCGCCTACCCCCAGGTGCACGCGTGGCCCGCCGAGAGGCTGCGGCCGCCGCTCTTCGTCCTGGCCAACGACGCGGGGGCGGACATCGCGGCCCGCGCGGGCGCCGCCCTGGTGATCGGCGGGCTGCGCAAGGAGGGCCGGCTCGTCGAGGCCGTCGAGCGGTACCGCAAGGCGTTCCGCCCGTCGGCCGCCGGGCGTGCCGAGCCCTACGTCGTGCTCGCGGGCGACATCGCCGTCGCGGCGACGGAGGAGGAGGCCCGCCGGCTGCTCGTCCCGGAGGCGTGGGCGCTCGCCTACTCCCGCACGCACGGCGTCTTCCCGCCCCTGGAGCCGGCCGAGGAGATCGAGGGGCGTGCGATGACCGACCGCGAGCGCGGCCACTTCGAGACCGCGCTGCGCGGGCCGGTGTACGGGACGGAGGAGCAGGTCGTCCGCCGGCTGTCCGCCCTGGTGGAGCGGACGGGCGCGGACGAGGTGCTGGTCACGACCAGCGGCTACGACCGTGTGGCGCTGCTCGACTCGTACCGGCGGCTGGCGGGCCTGGCGGGCGGCGCCTGACCGGGCTTGGCCGCCTCCTCCTCCGCCGCCTTCATCCCCGCCGATGCCTCGTCCTCAGCCGAACATCACGCTGTGCGGAGCGGAGCCGCCGAAGTCCGTCGACGTGTGCGGCGGCATCGTCACGCGCGACCCCTCGCACCCCTGCTCGGCGAAGACCGTCGCCGTTGCGTTCGTGCGGTTGGCCGCGCTCCTGGCGCCGGAGACCAGCAGGAAGCACTCGCCGTCGACAGGGCTGTGCAGCGTGAAGTCGTCTCCGTTCACGTTCACGTAGGTGAAGTCCCCGGTGGCCGCCTGGGCGTTGGCGGACATTCCGCAGAACAGCGCGGCGGCGGCGCCGATGGCGACGGCCGTCCGGACGATGTCGTTCCCTCGTGGCCACATGACAGATCCCCCCGGACGTCCGCTGGGGCGTGCGCCCCCGGTCGTCACCAGGGTCGTACGGTCCGGCCGCTCCCTGAAGGGGCGGCGGCCCTTGCCACCCGAACGGATGACCGCAGGGGCGGCTGTGGACGCGTGGAACCGATCTTGACCTCAAGTGCGCTTGAGGCACCAGAGTGATCCACATGAACACCGACACCGCCGAAGCCGCGGACATCACAGCGATCCACCGGACAGTGGCCGAGGTCGAGCGGACCCAACGGGCCAAGGACGCCGAGGGATTCCTCGCGCTGTTCCACCCCGAGGCGATCTGGACGACCGCCCACGGCAAGGTCCTGATCGGCTTCGACGCGATCGCCGAGTTCACGCGCGCCGTCCTGCCCGCGGCGAGCTGGGACGGCGACGTCACCTACGAGCCCGTACACGTGCAGTTCCTGCGGCCCGGCGTGGCGGCCGTCAAGGTGCGGCAGGTCTACCACTCGGCGGAGGGCGACTCCGAGGGGGCTCCGCTGTACGTCCTGACCAAGCAGGGCGACGGGCGTTGGCTGCTGCACGCCTGCCAGAACACCCAGGTGCACGCGGGCGAGTAGCGCACCCGCCCCCGCCCGCCGGGCGCCCTCCGGCGGCGAGGGCGCCCGGGGCGTTCGTCAGAGGGCCTGGGCCGCCGGGTTGACCAGGTCGCGGACGGTCTTCGACTTCACGTACTCGCCGATGGCCGTCATCTCCCACTCGCCCGAGTACTGGCGGATGAACTTGCACATCAGGACGCCCGTCTTGGGCTCCGAGCCGGTGAGGTCGAAGCGGACGAGTTCCTCGCCGGTCTGGGCGTCGAGCAGGCGGCAGTACGCCTTGGCGACGTGGGTGAACTTCTGGCCACTGTAGGAGCTGACCGTGAAGACCAGGCCGGTGACCTCCGGCGGCAGGCCGCCGAGGTGGACGGTGATGCTCTCGTCGTCGCCCGAGCCGTCGCCCGTCAGGTTGTCGCCGGAGTGCTGGACCGCGCCGCCGAGGATCATCAGCTTGCCGAAGTAGCAGGCGTCGATCATGTTCCGCTGGGGGCCGTAGGCGATGACGGAGGCGTCGAGGTCGATGGCCCGGCCGCCGTACGCGGGCTCCCAGCCGAGGCCCATCCGCACCGACTGCGTCAGCGGGCGGCCGCCCTTGACGAGGGAGACGGTCTGGTTCTTCTGGAGGCTCACCCGGCCCTTGTCCAGGTTGACCTTGCCCGTGCCCGGCACGGGGGCCGGAGCCGCCGGCGGGACCGGGGGAGCGGGCGGGACGGGAGCGCCGAACGCGCCGGCCGGGGGCTGCGGGGCGGGGGCGGCCGTGGGAGGCATGGGGGGAGCCGGCGGGGCGGCGGGAGGGGCCTGCGGGGTCGGCGGGGCCTGCGGGGCCGTGGGGGCCTGCGGCGGCTCCTCCACGCTCACGCCGAAGTCCGTGGCGATGCCGGCCAGACCGTTCGCGTACCCCTGCCCCACCGCCCGTACCTTCCAGGCGCCGTTGCGCCGGTAGACCTCGACGACGACCAGCGCCGTCTCGGTGCCGAGCCTCGGCGGGGTGAACGTGGCCAGTGGGGCACCGGAGGCGGCGTCCCGGACGGTCGCGGTCGGTTCGGTGCCGGCGAAGGTGGTGCCGGGCGCGTCCAGGCTCGCGGTGACGACGATCTTCTCGATGCCGGCGGGCACGGCGGCCGTGTCGACGGTGATCGAGTCGGGCGCGCCGGCCGCTCCGGCGCGGTGGGTCACGCCGGGGCCCGTGGGCTGGTTGTAGAAGACGAAGTCGTCGTCGGAGCGCACCTTGCCGTCGGCGGTGAGCAGCAGGCCCGAGACGTCGAGCCGCACGGGCGCGGCGACGTCCACCGTCACACGGGTGACGGAGAGCGGAATGTTCGAGCCGGGGGTCATAGCGGTCATGATCCGTTCAACGCGTGATCGGGCTTTGCGGTTCCATGACCCGGCGGAATACCGCGGGGATCTTCGCGGCTGTGCACCGTGCCTTTCCTTATTTTCGATCACGCTCAGGACGACGCGGGAACGCGAGCGCGCGGGAACGCGGGAACGGGGGGACGCGATGGCCGACGCCATCGTCCACGGGACGGTAGCCGAGGGGTACGAGCCGGTGCGCGAGGCGTTCGCGGCGACGCTCGCCGAGGAGCGGGCCGGGCACGCCGCCCAGCTCGCCGCGTATGTGCACGGGCGGCGGGTGGTCGACCTGTGGGGCGGGCCGGGGATCGACGGGGACTCGCTCACCGGCGTCTTCTCGGCCACCAAGGGCGCCGCCTACCTCGTCTTCGCGCTGCTCCTCCAGGACGGGACGCTGGACCTCGACCGCGAAGTGCGGCACTACTGGCCCGAGTTCGCGGCGGCCGGCAAGGAGCACGTCACCCTGCGGCAGCTCGTCGCCCACCAGGCGGGCCTGGTCGGCGCGGACGGCGGGTTCACGCCCGAGGAGCTGCGCGACGACCGGGCGATAGCCGAGCGGCTGGCCGCCCAGCGGCCGTACTGGCGGCCGGGCGCCGCCTTCGGCTACCACGCGTTCGTCATCGGCGCGCTGATCGGCGAGGTCGTCCGGCGCGTCACCGGGCTGACCCTGCGGGAGGTCTACGAGACGCGGATCCGCTCCCCGTACGGCATCGACCTGTTCATGGGGCTGCCCGAGGAGCACGAGGGCCGTTGGCTCAGCACTCAGCCGATGGACCCGACGCCCGACCAGAAGCGGCAGTTGGCCGCGGCGGGCCACGGGCCGGACGGTCTGCCGGGCATCGCCTGCAACCGGAACCACGCGAAGGCGCCGACGGTGCTCGCGGAGCTGCCCAACACACGGGAGTTCCGGGCCGCCGGGCCCGCGTCGATCGGCGGGGTCGGTTCGGCGCGGGGGCTGGCCCGGATGTACGCCGCCGCCGTGAGCGGGGTGGACGGGCGGGGGGCGCTGCTCACGCCCGACACGGCGGCGCGGGTCGCCGAGATCCACTCCGCCGGGCACGACCTGGTCGACCGCGAGTACAAGGCGTACGGGCTCGGGTTCGTGGTGGTGTCCGAGCGGTACCCCTTCCTGGGGGCGCGGTCCTTCGGGCACAGCGGCGCGGCCGGGGCGCTGGGGTTCGCCGACCCGGGGGCCGGGCTGGCCTTCGGGTACAACCGGCGGCGGTTCGCGTTCCCGGGCGGGGCGGCGCCCGAGACGTCCGCTCTCGCGAAGGTGATCCGGGAGTGCGCGGTGGGGTGAGGGTGCCCCCTCCGGGGGAGCTTGGGGACAACCGCGCGGAGCGCTGTCTCACCGCGGGGAGACGAACCCCGTCTCGTACGCCCGCACCACCGCCTGCGTCCGGTCCCGGACGCCCAGCTTCGCCAGGACCCCGGCCACGTACGTCTTCACCGTCGCCGCGCCCAGGAACAGCCGTTCCGCGATCTCCGCGTTGGAGAGGCCCTCGGCCATGAGGCGCAGCACCTCCGCCTCCCGGTCGGAGAGGCGGGCGCGGAGGCGGTCGGCCTCGGCGCGGGTGGTGCGTTCGGTGGCGTGGGCCGCGGCCAGGGCGCGGACCGCGGACGGGAAGAGGAGGGAGTCGCTGCGCGCCACCAGGCGTACGGCGTCGACGAGTTCGTCGGCGCCGGCCCGCTTGAGGAGGAAGCCGGACGCGCCGGCGCGCAGGGCGTCGTACACGTAGCTGTCGTTCTCGAAGGTCGTGACGACGATGACGCGCGGCGGGTCGTCCATGGTGGCCAGGATGCGTTCGGTGGCCCGGATGCCGTCCGCCTCGGGCATCCGGACGTCCATCAGCACGATGTCGGGGCGCAGGGCGCGGGCGACGGACAGGGCCTCGACGCCCGTCGTGGCCTCGCCGACGACCTCCATGCCCGGTTCGGCGTTCAGGATGGCGCACAGGGCGGTGCGGACCATGCGTTCGTCGTCGGCCACGACGATGCGCAGGACGCTCTCGGCGGGGGTCACCGGAGGCCGCCGTTCAGCGGCAGGCGGACGGACAGGCGCCAGACGCCGTCCCGCGCGCCCACGGTGCTGGTGCCGCGCAGCAGCCGGGCGCGTTCGGCGATGCCGGTCAGCCCGCGACCGCCGCCGCGGCGGGTGCGGGGGGCGGGGGCGCGCCCGACGGGGTTCTCCACGGTGACCTCCAGGGTCTCGGTGTCGGTGGTGACGCTCAGCCGCACGGGCACCGGGCCCGCGTGGCGCAGGGCGTTGGTGAGGCCCTCCTGCACGATCCGGTACGCCTCGCGGGAGACGACGGGCGGCAGGGAGCCGAGCCCCTCGGGCGCGGTCAGGTCGATCTCGCCGCCGGCCGCGCGGGTGCGTTCCACGAGCGCGTCCAGGTCCGCCAGGGTGGGGGCGGGCGCGACGGCGGCCGGGCCGTCCTCGCGCAGCAGGCCGAGGACGGTGTCGAGTTCGCCGACCGCCTCGCGCGTGGTCTCCTCGATCGAGGCGAGGGCCCGGCGGGCGAAGTCGGGGTCGCGGTCGAGGACCCGGCGGGCGGCACTGGCCTGGAGGAGGACCGCGCTCAGGGCGTGTCCGACGGAGTCGTGCAGTTCGCGGGCGAGCCGGTTGCGGAGGGCGAGTTCGTGGGCCCGCCGTTCGGCCGCCGCCAGCCGGTCCGCCGCCGTCGGGCCGAGGAGGACGGGCGCGCAGCGCGCCAGCAGGGCGCCGGCCGCCCGGGACGTGAGCGCGAGCAGCGCCAGCAGCCCCACCCCGCAGAGCGGCGCCAGCAGGGGCAGCATCGGGCCGCCGAGGACGCGGAACCAGGGCAGGCGGCCGGGCGCGTCCGGGTCCAGCAGCGGCATCGTGCCCAGGGCGATGGCCGCGGGCGGCGCGGCCAGGGACATGCCGCTGACGATCCCGCCCACGGCGAGGTGCAGGGTGAAGTAGAGGGCGGGGCGCGCGCGTTCGGCCCAGGTACGGGCCGGTCCGGTGGCGAGTTCGGCCTCCCCGACGCCGCACAGGGCGCGGGCGATGGCGCTCTCCAGCGGGCGGACCAGCGGGAAGAGCAGCGCGGACAGGGCGGCGAGCGGCAGCGCCGCGGCGAAGGTCGTGAACTGGAGGAGCGGGGAGAGGAACACGTTGGCGCCCTGGCCGCCCCGGACGAGCGACAGCAGCACGTTCGCCAGGAGGAAGTACGGCATCACCAGGGCGCCGCCGATCAGCAGGTGCACCCAGCGGAGGCGTGCGCGTCGGCCCAGCAGGTCGCGGATGGGGAGGCCGGATATCCGTGGGCTGTCCGCGGAGGCGCTTGGGCCGGGCGCGCCGCTTGGTTCGGGGGCGCGCGGTTCCGGGCGCGAGCCGGCCGTCACGGCGCGGTGCGGGCGTACGAGCGCGCGTGCGCGGGCGTCCGTGCGCCGGTCGGCGGTCTGTCGATCACGGGCACAGCGTAGGCGACGGGCATACGCCTCACGGGAGCGCGTTCGCTCCCCACCACCGCCCGCCTCTCCACTCGGTGTCAGAACGGCCACAGCATCCATCCGATGAGGAGCAGGGACTGGACGGAGCGGTACGGCATGGTCCACTTTCGACACCACACGCGACCGTCCGATCACCCGAGGAGTGCATGTGAACGATCTCGAATCCGCCCCGCGGGGCGGCTCCGGCGCACTGAACTCGATATTGCGCATCGCCTTCGGCTTCCAGGCGTCGAAGGTGCTGTTCACCGCCGTCCGCTTCGGCGTCTTCACGGAACTGGCCGAAGCGCCGCTCACCGCCGGGGAGCTGCGCGCCCGGCTCGGCCTGCACCCGCGCGCCGCCCGCGACTTCTTCGACGCGCTGGTGGCCCTCGGACTGCTCGACCGCGGCCCGGGACCCGACGGCCGGTACGCCAACACCCCCGTCACGGCCCGCTATCTGGACCGCGGCAGCCCCAGCTATGTGGGCTGCGCCCTGGAGATGTACGACAACCGGCTCTACGGCTTCTGGGGCAGCCTCGCCGACGGGCTGCGCACCGGCGAGCCGCAGAACGAGACCAAGGACGGCGGCGAGCTGTTCGGCACCCTCTACAAGGACCCCGAGCGGCTGGCCTGCTTCCAGCAGGCGATGACCGGGCTCACCATGCGCTCCGCGGACGCCCTCGCCGAGGCCGTGGACTGGTCCGCGCACCGCACCGTCGCCGATATCGGGTGCGCCGAGGGCGCCATGCTCAGCCACCTCCTCCACCGCCACCCGCACCTGCGCGGCACCGGCCTCGACCTGGAGGCCGTGCGCGGCAACTTCGAGCGGCACCGCGAGCGTTGCGGCCCCGCCGACCGGCTCACGTTCACGGCCGGGGACTTCTTCGCCGACCCGCTGCCCTGCGCCGACGTCCTCCTCTTCGGCCACATCCTGCACGACTGGGACCTGGCCGCGAAGCGGACGCTGCTGCGCAAGGCGTACGAGGCGCTGCCGGAGGGCGGCCTCGTCGTCATCCACGAGAGCTTCATCGACGACGACCGGCGGGAGAACCTGGTCGGGCTGCTCGGCAGCCTCAACATGCTCATCGAGACCCCGGGCGGCTTCGACTGCACCGCCGCCGACTGCCGGGGCTGGCTCGCGGAGGCCGGGTTCCGGGAGACCTGGTCGCGGCACCTGGCGGGCGCGGAGACGATGGTCGCCGGCCGCAAGTGACCGCGCCCGCGAAGGCGAGGGCCGTAGTGACACGGGTGACACTTGCGGTGGCGGATCCGGGCGGGAGACTGGCGAGGATCGATCGCCACCCGCGGACCGGACACCTCCGTTCCACCGGTGGCGCGGGGACGCCTGCCGGACGGGAGAGGACATGACGCACGACAGCACGGTGCTGCACATCAAGGGACGGGTGCTCACCGGGCCGGACCCCGACGGCGGGGTGCACGACGAGATGTGGGTGACCGGCGGCCGGATCACCTTCGAACGCCCGGTGGGCGCGCGGGACGTCACGACCGTCGAGGGCTGGGCGCTGCCGGGCCTGGTGGACGCCCACTGCCACGTCGGCCTGGACGCGCACGGCGCAGTGGACGCCGCGACCGCCGAGAAGCAGGCGCTGACCGAACGGGAGGCCGGCGCCCTGCTGTTGCGCGACGCCGGTTCCCCGTCCGACACCCGCTGGATCGACGACCGGGACGACCTGCCGCGCATCATCCGCGCCGGCCGCCACATCGCCCGGACCCGCCGCTACATCCGCAACTACGCCCACGAGATCGAGCCCGAGGACCTGGTGGCGTACGTGGCGCGGGAGGCGCGGCGCGGTGACGGGTGGGTCAAGCTGGTGGGCGACTGGATCGACCGGGAGACCGGCGATCTGGCCGCCTGCTGGCCGCGCGGCGAGGTCGAGGCCGCCATCGCCGAGGCGCACCGGCTGGGCGCCCGGGTGACGGCGCACTGCTTCGCCGAGGAGTCGCTGGCACCGCTGGTGGAGGCCGGGATCGACTGCGTCGAGCACGCGACCGGGCTGACCGAGGAGACGATCCCGCTGTTCGCGGAGCGCGGCGTCGCGATCGTGCCGACGCTGGTCAACATCGCCACGTTCCCGCGGCTCGCCGAGGGCGGGGAGAAGAAGTTCCCGCGCTGGGCGGACCACATGCGGCGGCTGCACGAGCGGCGCTACCGGACGGTGGGCGCCGCGTACGACGCCGGCATCCCCGTCTACGTCGGGACGGACGCGGGCGGCTCGCTCGCGCACGGCCTGGTGGCCCAGGAGGTCGGCGAACTGGTCAGGGCCGGGCTCCCGGCCTCCGCCGCGCTCGCCGCGGCGACCTGGGGAGCGCGGGAGTGGCTGGGGCGCCCGGGACTGGAGGAGGGCGCGCCGGCCGATGTGGTGGTGTACGGGTCGGACCCCCGGGAGGACGTCCGGGCGCTGGCCGCGCCGCGGCGGGTGATCCTGCGGGGGCGGGTGGTGGGGTGAGGGGCCGGGCCGGTGGGTGAAGGGGCCTTCTGCGGGGGAGGGGGTGCCCCTACGGGGTGATGAGACCCGTGGACCGTAGGGGCACCCGTCCCGCCCCGGCGTGATCGGTCGTCCGGCCGACGGCCTAGGATCACACCGCCCCGGGCGCCCGGAAGACGGACGCCGGGGGCGGTCGGTGACCAACGGCCGATCTGCTGACGGTCGGTGCGTGGACGGTCACCGAATCGGCGTCGAGTGAATCGGCGTTCAGTGAGACAACGGGGAAAGGCCCACCAAAATATGCGACTTACCGGCAAGCGCCGCATAGCCGTCACCGCCGCGGGCGCGGCGGCGACGCTCGCGGCGGCCACGCACTTCTCCTCCGGTGCGTTCGGCGCCGAGGCCGCCGTGGCCCCGGCCACCACGGCATCGGCGGGCGGCCCGGCGGGCGGCCCGGCCGACCGCGCGGACTCGGGTGTCTCCGCGACCGACGGAACGGTCTTCCACGACGGCGTCATGTCGCTGGGCGCGGCGCCCGTGCGGCCCGGCGTGGCGGCGGCCAAGGCGCCGCAGGGCGACGGGTGGAAGCTGGCCGACGGCGTGACCAAGTCCCTGCCGACCGGCTACACGATCAAGTTCTACGACCAGCAGGCCGTCGACTGGCTGGGCCGGTACGTGAAGGCGTCCGCCGCCGACCTCAAGCGCATCACGAACCTGCCCATCTCCGTCGACACCAAGCCCGTGGGCTGGAACTACTCCCGGCCCAAGGGCGAGATCGTCGTCGGGGTGCTCAAGCGCCCGTGCGTGCCCCCGGCGAACGGCGGCCAGACGGGCTGGAAGGTCGTCCGCGACGGCTCGGGCACGCTCAACCTGAGCTGCGGCTTCATCTCGTCGTCGATGCCGTCCACGGTGACCAGCGGACACGCCTACATCGACAGCTCCTTCTTCTCCAAGGACGGCAAGCCCCTGCCTTCCTGGGGCGAGACGTTCATGCGGAACCACATCAGCCACGAGCTCGGCCACACCATGGGGCTGACGCACGCGGACCGCAGCGCGAAGCGCGGCGACTGCGTCGTGGGCAAGGACTCCGGCGAGAAGCCGGTGATGTGCACCGAGACGAACAGCGGCTACCACGACAAGCGCGCGGGCACGTACGTCCAGCAGTTCGACGCGCAGGGCCTGCGCCGGCTCGCGGCCGGCGCGGGGGTGGCGGTCCCGCCGCAGGGCAAGGTCACGGGCCTCGGCGGCAAGTGCCTCGACGTCAAGGGCGGCAAGCCGGACAACGGCACGCAGATCCAGCTGTACTCCTGCAACGGCTCGGTGGGGCAGTCCTGGATCCTGGCCAAGGACGGCACGTTCCGGGTGATGGGCAAGTGCCTGGACGACGCGCGCAACGCCTCGACCGACGGCAACAAGATCCAGCTGTTCGACTGCAACGGCGGTGCCTCGCAGCGCTGGTCCGTCAACGCGAAGGGGCAGATCGTGCACGTCGCGTCGGGCAAGGTCCTCGATGTGACGGGCGGGAGCACGGCCAACGGCACGAAGGTCCAGCTGTACAAGGCGAACACGGGGAAGCGGCAGCTCTGGAGCGTGCCGAAGTAACCGTGGCGGGGCGGGCGGGAGTTCGTTCCTGGTTCCCCTGCTGCGCATGTCTCGAACTGGCAGGCGGAAACCACCCGTTGGGGTGAACTCCCTCAAGAATGCTCGTCGTTCACCCTCCCGAGAACGACCATGACGTGGTCGATGCCGACGGCGCGTGATGTCCCCCATGGCGCGCCGTCGGCTCCTTCTCTCGTGGGGAGTTCCACACCCGTGTCCAGCACCACCAGATCCTCCTTCGGCATGCCCGTTTCCCGGCGGGCCGTCGTGCCGTCCGCGGCCGCCCTGGCCGCGGCTCTCACCGCGCTCTCGGCCTCCCCGGCGAGCGCCGCCCCCGCCACCGGCGACCACCGCACGGGCGCGGCCGACGCCGTCGTCCTCCGCGCCGGGCTCGACGTCTCGCTGCTCGACAAGACCGTCCGGGTGCCGGTCAACGCGTCCCTCAACGACGTCCACGCCCCCGGGAACGCGGCGCGGACCGCGCTCTCCGTGCGGGTGGGAGGTGCCGAGCAGGGCCGGCCCGTGGAGCTGCTGCGCGCCGACGCGGCCACCGCCCGCGCCACGGCCGACGAGGGTACGGCGACGGGCCGCGCCGAACTCGTCCGCGCCAAGGTGCACGTGCCCGGCCTGCCACTGCTGTCCCTGATCGAGGTGCGGCAGGTCACCTCGGAGGCGGTCTGCCGGGCCGGGCAGCGGCCCACGGCCACGTCCAACCTGCTGGGCCCGGTGACCGTGCTCGGCAAGAAGATCACCCTGAGCACCGGCGGCACGACCGACGTCGACGTCCCGGGCGTCGGCCGGGTCCGCCTCGACCTGTCGAAGACCGCCACCACCTCGCACACCGGGGCCGCGACCGCCCTCGAACTGGCCGTGGACGTCAACCCGTTGAAGCTCGGCGTCGCCGAGGTGCACGGCCGGGTCACCCTCGTCCGGGCCGGCTGCGAGACCCCGGCGGGCGCCGGGAAACCGGCCGAGCAGCCCCCGGCCCCCGCGCGGCAGGCCCCCGCCAAGGAGGCCACCCGCACCTCCGGAGACGGGATCAAGCCGCAGACCGTCGCCGACAAACGCGACCTCGCCGAAACCGGCGGCTCCTCCGCCACACCGTGGATCGCCGGAGCGGCCGGCCTCCTCGTCGCGGGAGGCGGCGGCGCCGTGATCGCCGCCCGCCGCCGGGCGGCGGCGCGGGGCCGCGGCTGAAAGGGGAAAGGGAGAGAGGGCGGGCGGCCCACCGGAGGGCCGCCCCCCTCAGCCCTCCGTCAGGGCCTTCCCCAGGGCCTCCGCGAAGCGGTCCGTCGTTGTGCGGTCGCGGACCGCGAGGCGGAGGTAGTCGGGGCCCAGGCCGGGGAACGTGTCGCCGCGGCGGACGGCGAAGCCCAGGCCGCGGAGGCGGCTGCGGACCGCGGTGGCGTGCGGGAGGCGGATCAGGACGAAGGGGCCGGCCGCCGGGGAACAGACCGTCACCGACGGGAACATGGAGAGCCGGTACTCCAGGTGCGCCCGGTCCGAGGCGATGCGGTGGGCCGCGTGCGCGGCCTCCGCGAGGGCCGGGGGCGCGCTGCACGCCTCGGCTGCCACCAGCGCCGGGGACGACACCGGCCAGAGCGGCTGGGCGCGTTCGAGGCGGGCGATCGTGCCCGGCGACGCGAGGACGTACCCGACCCGCAGGCCGGCCAGGCCCCACGTCTTGGTGAGGCTGCGGAGGACGACCAGGCCCGGCAGGTCCGTACGGGACGCCAGGGACTCGCCCTCGCCCGGCACCGCGTCCATGAACGCCTCGTCCACCACCAGCGTCCGCCCCGGGCGGGCGAGCCGGGCGAGGGCCGTGGCCGGGTGCAGGACGGACGTGGGGTTGGTCGGGTTGCCGACGACGACCAGGTCCGCGTCGGACGGGACCGCGCGCGGGTCCAGCCGGAACCCGTCCGCCGCGTCCAGCACCACCCGCTCCACGCTGTGCCCCGCGTCCCGCAGGGCCGCCTCCGGCTCGGTGAACTGCGGGTGCACCACCACCGGGCGGCGCGCCGGCAGCGCCCGGGCGATCAGCACGAACGCCTCCGCCGCGCCGGCCGTCAGCAGCACCCGCTCCTCCGGCAGCCCGTGCCGGGCCGCGACCGCCCGGCGGGCCGCCCGGCCGTCCGGGTAGGCGGCGAGGGTCTCGACGGAGGCGGCGATGCGCTCGCGCAGCCAGCGCGGCGGCGTACCCGCCCGGACGTTGACCGCCAGGTCCGTCAACTCGTCGCCCATGCCGCGTACTTCGGCGTCCCCGTGGTGGCGCAGGTCGGGCTCGGGGGATATGTGCATGGGCGGGGATACCTTCTCGCTGTGCGGTGGTCCGGCGGCGCTCCGGCGCATGTTCCCGGTGATGTTCCGGTGGGGGAGACGTTACCGGGTTCGGGGGGTGTGGATCTCTCCCGGGCTCCGTCGTCCGGCCGCGGTCCGGCCGTCGTGTCGCCACCCCTTCGTGCCGCCCGGGCCATAGGATCGCCCTGCTTCGCCGTGAATGTCGGATTATGCGGCTATCTGTCCAGCGTGGAGGGTGATGGTGGTGAACGGTTCCGCTGCGGCGGCCGACGGGACGGCCGGGCCCGTCGTCCGGGTGCCGGTGAGCCTCCGGGTCAACGGCACCGAACGGCGGATCGAGGTGGACACCCGCACCTCACTGCTGGACGCCCTCCGCGACGCCCTGGCCCTGACCGGCACGAAGAAGGGCTGCGACCAGGGCCAGTGCGGCGCCTGCACGGTGCACCTCGACGGCAAGCGGGTGCTCTCCTGCCTCACCCTCGCCGCGAGCGCCGACGGGCGCGAGGTCCGGACGATCGAGGGGCTGGCGCGGGACGGCGTGCCGCACCCGATGCAGGAGGCGTTCGCCCGGCACGACGCCCTCCAGTGCGGCTACTGCACCCCCGGCCAGATCATGTCGGCCGTCGCCCTGATCGAGGAGGGCCGGGCCGGCTCGGACGACGACGTCCGCGAGTTCATGAGCGGCAACCTCTGCCGCTGCGGCGCCTACCCGCACATCGTCGCCGCGATCCGCGACGTGGCCACCGGAGGCCGGCGTGCGTAGCTTCGCGTACGTCCGGGCCGGGACCGTCGAGGAGGCGGTCGCGGAGGTCGCCGCCGACCCCGAGGCCGCCTTCCTCGCCGGCGGGACGACCCAGGTGGACCTGATGCGGGACGAGGTGTTCCGGCCCGCCCGGCTGGTGGACATCACCCGGCTGCCGCTGCGGGGGATCCGGCGGGACGGCGAGGTGCTGACCGCCGGCGCGCTGACCACCATGGAGGAACTCGCCGCCCACGAGGACGTGACCACCCGGCTGCCGCTGGTGCGCGAGGCGCTGCTGCTCGGCGCCTCGCCGCAGCTCCGGCACATGGCCACCCTCGGCGGCAACCTCCTCCAGCGCACCCGCTGCCGCTACTACCGCGACCCGAGCACGGCCTGCAACAAGCGCGAGCCGGGCGCCGGCTGCGCCGCGCTCGACGGCCACCACCGCATGCACGCGGTCCTCGGCACCAGCCAGCACTGCATCGCCACCCACCCCTCCGACCTGGCCGTCGCCCTGCTCGCGCTGGACGCCTCGGTGCGCGTCCACGGGCCGGACGGCGAACGCGCGGTGCGGCTGGCCGAGTTCTACCGGGTCCCCGGCACCACCCCGCACCTCGAGAACGTCCTCGCGCACGGGGAGCTGATCACCCACCTGGAGATCCCGCTGCCGCCGCCGGAGGCCCGCTCGGGCTATCTGAAGGTCCGGGACCGGGCCAGTTACGAGTTCGCGCTCGCCTCCGTCGCCGCCGTCCTGGTCCTCGACGGGGGACGGATCGGCTCCGCCCGGCTCGCCCTCGGCGGCGTCGGCACCGTCCCCTGGCGCGTGCCCCGGGCGGAGGAACTGCTGCGCGGCGCCCGGCCGGACGACGACGTGCTGCGCGCCGCGGCGGAGGCCGCGCTGGACGGCGCCGAGGGCCGGCCCGACAACGGCTTCAAGGTGGAGCTGGGGCGGCGGGCGGTCGTCCGGGCACTGAGCACGCTGGTACGGGAGGAGCAGCCGTGAGCATGACGACACCGGCGCGGGAGGAACGGCAGTGACCACGACCACACCGGCGCCGGAGGAGCGATCATGAGCACGACCACACCGGCACGCCTCGGCGAGGGCATCGACCGCGTCGACGCCCGGGTGAAGACCGGCGGCCGGGCCGAGTACGCCACCGACGCCGCGTACCCCGGCCTCGCCCACGCCGTCCTCGTCCAGAGCACGATCGCCGCCGGCCGGATCACCGCCCTCGACACGGCGGCGGCCGAGGCCGCCCCCGGTGTGCTCACGGTGATCAGCCACCAGAACGTCCCCGTCCTGCACGAAGCGCCCGACCGGTCCTCGTCGCTGCCGCCGCCCCCGCTGCGGGACGACCGGATCCGCCACCACGGCCAGACCGTCGCGGTCGTGGTGGCCGACACCTTCGAGCAGGCCACCGAGGCGGCCCGGCTGGTGCGGGTCGAGTACGCGGCGGACGCGCCCGTCGCCGACCTCGACCACCCGGACGCCGAGCACGACCAGGACCCGTTCGGGACCGACGGCGAAACCGGCGACGTCGACAAGGCCCTGGAGGCCGCGCCCGTCCGCGTCGAGCGCACGTACCGCACGGCGGCGAACACCAACAACCCCATGGGCCCGTTCGCGACGGTCGCCTGCTGGGAGGGCGACCACCTCACCGTGCACGACTGCACCCAGGGCCCCTCCCGCACCCGCGCCGACCTCGCGGCGACGCTCGGCGTGCCACCGGAGGCCGTCCGCGTCCTCGCGCCCTACCTCGGGGGCGGCTTCGGCGCGGGGCTGCGCACCTGGGGACACACCGTGCTCGCCGCCGTCGCGGCGCGGCAGGTGGGGCGGCCGGTGAAACTGGCGCTGACGCGCAAGCAGATGTTCACCTCCGTGGGGCACCGGCCCGACACCAAGCAGACCGTACGGATCGGCGCCACCCGGGACGGCCGGATCACCGCCCTCGAACACCGCGCGTGGCAGTCCCTCTCGATGGCGGACGGCAACTACGAGCCCGTCTCGCACACCTCCCAGTCCTCCTACGCCAGCCCCAACATCACTACCCGTGACGTCCAGGTCCGCCTCAACGTCCCGGCCCCCGGCTCCATGCGCGCCCCGGGCGACGCCCAGGGCAACTACGCGCTGGAGTGCGCGCTGGACGAACTCGCCCACGAACTGGGCATGGACCCGCTCGAACTCCGGCGGCGCAACTACGCCGACGAGCACCCGATCACCGGACAGCAGTGGTCGAGCAACGACCTGCGCGCCTGCTACGAGACCGGCGCCGAGATGTTCGGCTGGGCGCGCCGCGACCCCGAGCCGCGCTCCATGCGCCGGGGCCGGACGCTGATCGGCTACGGCATGGCCGGCACGTCCTTCTTCTTCTACCAGGCCGACTGCGCCGCCCGTGTCACCGTCAGGGCGGACGGCGGAGCGGTGGTGGAGAGCGCGGGCATGGACCTCGGCACCGGCACGTACACGGTGATGACCCAACTCGCGGCGGAACTGCTGGGGTTGCCGGTGGACGGGGTGCGCATGGTGATGGGCGACAGCTCCCTCCCCGCGGCGCCCTCCGCCGGCGGCTCCGGCCTCACCGGCGCCATGGGCACCGCCGTCCACACCGCTTCCCGGCACCTGCTGCGGTCCTTCCTCGACCTCGTCCGCGACGACGCCGAATCGCCCCTGCGGGGCGTCGCGTCGGACGCCGTCCGCGCCGAGGACGGCCGGATCGTGCGCACCGACGACGGCCGGGGCGAGGCGTACACGGCGATCCTCGCCCGGCACGGGCGGGACGCGCTGTCCGCCGAGGGCTCGGCCGAATCGCCCGGCCAGGACGGCGCGGTGGTCCCCACCGGCCCGTACGCCGCCAAGTTCGCGGAGGTCCACGTCGACCGGGACCTCGGCGTCATCCGGGTCGCCCGCCTGGTGACCGCCGCGCACTGCGGGCGCGTCCTCAACGAGAAGACCGCCCGCAGCCAGCTCGTCGGCGGCACGGTCGGCGGCATCGGCATGGCCCTCCTGGAGGAGACCGTCACCGAACCGCACACCGGGCGCATCGCCAATCCCACGCTCGGCGACTACCTCGTCGCCGTGAACGCCGACATTCCGCGCCTCGACGTCCGCTTCGTCGGGCGTCCCGATCCCACGAATCCCAATGGCACCAAGGGGTGTGGTGAACTCGGCATTCCGGGGACGGCCGCGGCTATTGCCAATGCGGTGTTTCATGCGACGGGGGTGCGGGTTCGGCGGTTGCCGATCAGGATCGAGGATGTGCTGTGAGGCGCCCCGGTCCCGCCCTTTCGCCGTTTCTTGCGGGGGCGGGCCCCCGCACCCCCGAAACCGCGCTCCGCGCGGTTGTCCTCAAACGCCGGACGGGCTGAATGGTGCGCCCGGGCGTGATATCCAGCCCGTCCGGCGTTTGAGGACGAGCGGCGAAGCCGCGAAAAGCGGGGTCTGGGGCGGCAGCCCCAGGAAACGGTGAAAGGGCGGGACCGGGGCACACCTCACCCTGCCACCGCACACGTCACTCGCCCCGACACCACCTTCGGCACCAGTAGAACCGTCCCCGCGCCCGCCGCCAGCAGAGCCGCCGCCTCGGCGACAGAGGGCGTGCCGACCGCCGCGCCGGCGACCGCGGACGGGTGCGGAACGGCGACTCCGGCAAGCTCGGCGGCCTCGTACGACCGCACCGGTACGCCGAGCCGAGCCGCCGCCCCCGCGACCCCCGGTTCCGCCGCCCTGGCAGCGAGCGTCGCAAGGACGACGGCCCGGCACCCGGCCGGCACGCACTGACGGACCAGGGACACCACCTCGTCCGCCGACACCCCAGGCCGCGCGCCCAGCCCCACGTACACCGGTTCAGGCACCGGAACGCGCCGCCGCCACCAACCGGCCCGCCGTCCCGGGCGCCCCCGCCCAGTGCACGTGCAGGTACGACGCGTGGACACCCCCGGCCGCGTACCCCTCGACCCGCCGTTCGGGGGTGGTGAAGCCCCAGGCGGGCGCCGGGCCCGCGCCCGGTTCCACGATCGTGCGGTGGAACTCGTGGCCGCGCACCCGCGTCCCCGCCGCCGCGAGGGGCGAGTCCGCGAGGGCGACGGCCTCGCGGTAGCCCAGGGTGAGCCGGGACGTCATCCGGGCCTCCCCGGGCAGGACGCCGCACATGGGCCGGCCGTCCAGGGAGCGGGACAGGTACAGCAGGCCCGCGCACTCCGCCGCCACCGGCGCCCCCGTCGCCGCGAGGGCCGAGACCGCCGCGCGCAGCGGCTCGTTGGCGGACAGCTCGGGCGCGTACATCTCCGGGAAGCCGCCGCCGACGACCAGACCGGCCGTGCCCGCCGGCAGCTTCTCGTCGCGCAGCGGGTCGAACGGGACGACGTCCGCGCCCGCCGCCGTCAGCAGTTCCGTGTGCTCGGCGTACGAGAAGGTGAACGCCGGGCCACCGGCGACCGCGATCACCGGGCGGGGACCCGCTGCCGGAGCGGCCTCGGGCGACCAGACCGGCCCCGGCACCGGCGGCGCGCTCCGCGCCAGCGCCAGCAGCGCGTCCAGGTCGCAGCCCTCCCGTACCCGCGCCGCCTGCGCG
Organism: Streptomyces mobaraensis NBRC 13819 = DSM 40847; assembly: GCF_017916255.1. Taxonomy (NCBI): domain Bacteria; kingdom Bacillati; phylum Actinomycetota; class Actinomycetes; order Kitasatosporales; family Streptomycetaceae; genus Streptomyces; species Streptomyces mobaraensis. The sequence continues at coordinate 1,780,686 of NZ_CP072827.1, read as the reverse complement.
GCCACCGCGTCCAGCGCCTCCGCGCGCCGCTCGGCCACCGGGACGAGACCCAGGTGCCGGCTGGGCGTGTCCACGTCGGCCGCGCGGCGCAGCGCGCCCAGCACCGGCACGCCGGCGCCGCCGAGCGCCTCGCGCAGCAGCGCCTCGTGCCGGTCGGAGCCGACCTTGTTGAGGATGACGCCCGCGACCCGCACCTCCGGGTCCCAGGAGGCGAAGCCGTGCACCAGCGCCGCCACCGAGCGGGACTGCGACGACGCGTCCACCACCAGCACCACCGGCGCCCGCAGCAGCTTCGCCACGTGCGCGGTCGACGCCAGCTCGCCTCGGCCGCTCGCGCCGTCGAACAGGCCCATCACGCCCTCGATGACGGCGAGTTCGGCCCCCGCCGCGCCGTGCAGGAACAGCGGGGCGATCCGCTCCGGGCCGCACAGGAACGCGTCGAGGTTGCGGCCCGGGCGGCCGGCCGCCAGCGCGTGGTAGCCCGGGTCGATGTAGTCCGGGCCGACCTTGTGCGGCGACACGGCCAGCCCCGCGTCGGCGAACGCCCGCATCAGACCGGTGGCCACCGTCGTCTTCCCGGTGCCGGACGCGGGGGCCGCGATGACCAGTCGTGGAACGGAGTGCGCGGACGTCACCACTCGATGCCCCGCTGGCCCTTCTGGCCGGTGTCCATGGGGTGCTTGACCTTCGACATGTCGGTGACCAGGTCCGCGAAGTCCACCAGCTCCTGCGGCGCGTTGCGGCCGGTGATCACCACGTGCTGCGTCCCGGGACGGTCCCCGAGGACCGAGATCACCTCGGCCGTGTCGATCCAGCCCCAGTGCAGCGGGTACGCGAACTCGTCGAGCACGTACAGCTTGTAGCGCTCGTCGGCCAGGTCGCGCTTGACCTGCTCCCAGCCCTCGCGCGCCTTCTCCTCGTTGCTGAGCTCCCCGTCCTTGGGGTCGCGCTGGATCCAGCTCCACCCCTCGCCCATCTTGTGCCAGTCGACGGACCCGCCCTCGCCGGAGGCGCCCAGCACGCGCAGCGCGTTCTCCTCGCCGACCTTCCACTTCGCCGACTTCACGAACTGGAACACCCCGATCGGCCAGCCCTGGTTCCAGGCCCGCAGCGCGAGCCCGAACGCGGCCGTCGACTTGCCCTTGCCGATGCCGGTGTGCACGAAGACGAGCGGCCGGTTGCGGCGCTGGCGCGTGGTGAGACCGTCGTCCGGAACGACGGTCGGCTGTCCCTTGGGCATTACGCGGCTCCCCTGGTCGTGGCGGTGGTGGTGCGGACGGTACGGACGAGTGCGGTGACGGTGTCCGCCCGGAGTTCGTCGAGCGTGACGACCGGCGCCCGCAAAGACTGCCCCAACTCGGCCGCCAGGCCCAGACGGACCGGCCCGGCCTCGCAGTCGACGACCACCGACGCCGTACCCTCGGCCGCCAGCAGCCCCGCCGCGCGGGACGCCCGGACCAGCGGCTCGGGGCCGCCCGTCGCCCGGCCGTCGGTCACCACGACCAGGAGCGGGCGCCGCGACGGATCGCGCAGCCGCTCCACCCGCAGGACCTCGCGCGCCCGCAGCAGCCCGTCGGCCACCGGCGTCCGGCCGCCCGTCGGCAGCTTCTCCAGCCGGGCGGCGCCCGCGTCCACCGACGAGGTGGGCGGCAGCGCCACATCCGCGCCGGAACCCCGGAAGGTGATCATCCCGATCTTGTCGCGGCGCTGGTAGGCGTCCAGGAGGAGGGACAGGACGGCGCCCTTGACCGCGCTCATCCGCTTGCGGGCCGCCATCGAGCCCGAGGCGTCGACGACGAAGAGGACGAGGTTGCCCTCGCGCCCCTCGCGCACCGCCTCGCGCAGGTCGTCCCGGCGGACGACGAGGCCGCGGCCCGCCCGGCCGCGCGCCCGCTGGTGCGGGGCGGCGGCCTGGAGCGTCGCGGCCAGGTGCAGCCGGGTCAGCGTGCCGCGCGGGCGGCGGGCTCCGGTCGTCCGGCCGTGCGCGGTACGGGCCCGGGAGCGGCGGCCGGCCGCGCCCTCGCCGAGACCGGGCACGTCGAACTTGCGGGTGCGGAAGGGGTCGGCGGCGGCGACGGGAGCGGCCTCGGGTGCGGCTCCGGGGGCCGAACCCTCCTGCGCGGAAGGGGAGTCGGCGGCGGGCTGCTCGCGCTGGGGCGGCAGGTCGGCGGCGGAGCCGGTGTCGCTCCCGGCGTCGGTCGCCTCCTGAGTGGTCTCCTGCGGCGGTACGCCGTCGCCGGGGCCGCCGTCGCCCGGACCGTCCGGGCCGCCCGGGCCGTCGTCGTCCGGACCCTGCGGATCGCCGTCCTCGCCCTGGTTCTCCTCGTCCTCTTCCTCGAACTGCCGGAGGATCTCGTCGAGTTTGTCCTCGTCGAGGCCCGGCGCGTCGAAGGGGTTGCGGCGGCGGCGGTGGGGGAGGGCCAGCAGGGCCGCCTGCCGGACGTCGTCGGTGACGACGTCCGTACGGCCGGCCCAGGCGGCGAGCGCGGTCGCGGTGCGGGCCGTCACGATGTCGGCGCGCATGCCGTCCACCTCGAAGCCGGCGCACACGGCGGCGATCCGGCGCAGGGCGCCGTCCCCGAGCCGCACGCTCGGCAGCAGGGCGCGGGCGGCGGCGATGCGCTCCCGCAGCGCGTCCTCCTCCGCCGCCCACTTGGCGGCGAACGCGGCCGGATCCTCGTCGAAGGCGAGCCGCCGGCGGACGACCTCGACGCGCTCGTCGGTCTCGCGGGAGGCGGCGACCTCGACGGTCAGGCCGAAGCGGTCGAGGAGTTGGGGGCGGAGCTCGCCTTCCTCGGGGTTCATGGTGCCGACGAGGAGGAAGCGGCTGGCGTGGCGGACGGAGACGCCTTCGCGCTCGATGTGGGCGGCGCCGGTCGCCGCCGCGTCGAGCAGCGAGTCGACGAGGTGGTCGCCCAGGAGGTTGACCTCGTCGACGTACAGCACGCCCCGGTGCGCGGCGGCCAGCAGGCCGGGCTCGAACGCCTTCACGCCGTCGGAGAGGGCGCGCTCGATGTCGAGCGACCCGACGAGGCGGTCCTCCGAGGCGCCGACCGGCAGTTCGACCATCCGCGCGGGGCGCACGAACCGGGTCCCGTCCTCGTGCGGGCCGTCGGGGCACGTGGCGTCCGGGGCGGCCGGATCGCAGGCGAAACGGCAGTCGGTGTGGGTCCCGACCTCGGGGAGCAGGGTGGCGAGGGCGCGGACGGTCGTCGTCTTGGCCGTGCCTTTCTCACCGCGCACGAGCACACCGCCGACGGACGGCGAGACGGCGTTGAGGAGCAGCGCCAGCCGCAGGCTGTCCATGCCGACGATGGCGGCGAAGGGGTACGGAGTGCTCATGCGGTGATCGCTCCTTCGGAGGGTGTCGCTGGACGGGGCGAGGGGAGGGGGGTGCCCCGGTCCCTCCCCCGAAGGGGGGACTCCTCATTCACCGATTCTTCGGGGGCGGAGCCCCCGGGCCCCCGGGAGGGGTGGCGGGCTGCACGTCCGGCTTCCGCATCGGGGTGGCGGGCGGAGCCCCCGGCTCCCGCGTCGGCGTCGTGCGGGGAGCCTCCGGCCCCCGCGGCGGGTTCCCGGGTGTGGCCGTCGGCCTCGGCCGTGGATGCGCGGCGCTCGTGCGCCGGTGCCCCCGCCGCCGCCGGCGCCCCCGGCGGGATGAACGGCAGCCCCGCCGGGACCCCGTCCTCGATCAGGCGCAACAGCGCCTCCGTGTCGGCGTGTTCCTCGATGAGGTCGCCGAGACGGTCGAGCTGCTCCTCGCGGAGCGCGGCGAAGGACGTGTCCGGGGCGGGGACGAAGCGGCGGCCCGCTTGCCGGGCCACCCGGCGGAGGAAGGCGCGGCGGAAGCCGTCGCTCTCCAGGGAGCCGTGCCAGTGGGTGCCCCAGACCGCGCCCACGCGGCAGCCGTCGAGGAACTCCTCGTCGCCGCCGGTCACCTCGGCGACGCCGTGGTGGATCTCGTACCCCTCGACGTGCTCGCCCAGCGCCTTGCCCACCGGCCGGGCCAGCGTCTTCTCCGGCGCGAAGCGGACGCGGACCGGGAGCAGTCCGAGGCCGGTGACGACACCGGCCCGGGACTCCACCTCGTCCTCGATCCGCTCCCCGAGGAGCTGGAAGCCGCCGCAGACGCCGAGCACCGGGCGGCCCTCGGCGGCGCGCCGGGCGAGCGCGTCGGCGAGGCCGCGTTCGCGGAGCCAGGCGAGGGCGCGGACGGTGCCGCGGGTGCCGGGGACGACGACGAGGTCCGCGTCGGCCAGCTCCTCCGGCCGGTCCACGAAGCGGACGACGACGCCGGGTTCGGCGGCCAGCGCGTCGACGTCCGTGAAGTTGGACATCAGCGGGATCGCGCAGACGGCGACCCGCAGGACGTCCTCGCCGTACGGCGGCGCGACGACCGACTCGCGGACCGCGCCGCGCAGCGACACCCGCAGGCCGTCCTCCTCGTCGATGCCGAGGCCGTGCGCGAACGGCAGCACGCCGAACGTCCGGCGGCCGGTGAGGCCCCGCAGCATCTCCAGGCCCGGCTCCAGGAGCGAGACGTCGCCGCGGAACTTGTTGACGACGTAACCGGCGATCAGCTCCTGGTCCTCGGGGGAGAGGAGCGCGGTCGTGCCGAAGAACGACGCGAAGACGCCGCCGCGGTCGATGTCGCCGACCACCACGACGGGCAGCCGGGCGGCCCGGGCGATGCCCATGTTGACGATGTCGGTGCGGCGCAGGTTGATCTCGGCGGGGCTGCCGGCGCCCTCGCAGATGACCGCGTCGTGGGTGCGGCGCAGCTCCGCCAGGCAGTCGGTGACCGTGCCGAACAGCTGCTCCTGGCGGCCGGAATGGTAGCCGCGGGCGCTCAGTTCGCCGACCGGCTTGCCCATCAGCACGACCTGGCTGCTGCGGTCGCCGCCGGGCTTGAGGAGCACCGGGTTCATCAGCGCGGTCGGCTCGACGCGGGCCGCCGCGGCCTGCATGGCCTGGGCGCGGCCGATCTCGGCGCCCTCGCGGGTGACGAACGAGTTCAGCGACATGTTCTGCGCCTTGAAGGGCGCCACTCTGACGCCCCGGCGGACCAGCCAGCGGCAGATGCCCGCCGTGACCACGCTCTTGCCCGCGTCGGAGGTCGTCCCCGCGACCAGCAGACCGCCCCCGCCCGACTCAGCCACGCTTCCTCCCCGTCATGGATCCCGCTTCGAATCTGCCCACGCGGCACGCTCGGGAGACCGCCCACCGGCCGGCGACCGCGACGCCGAGGGCGAGCAGCGACACCCGCCGCGACAGCCGCACGGCCCGTTCGATGTCCGCCGTCGCCACCGGGCGGAACTCCGCGCCCAGGACGGGACGGTGCTCGACGCGGCCCCCGTAGGCGAGGGTGCCGCCGAGGCGGACGCCCAGGGCGCCGGCGAACGCGGCCTCCACCGGGCCGGCGTTGGGGCTCGGGTGCCGGGCGGCGTCGCGGCGGGCCACGCGCGAGGCGCGGCGCGGGTCCGGGCCGGCGACGATCGCGAGGGCGGCGGTGAGCCGGGCGCCGGGCCAGCCGACGACGTCGTCGAGCCGGGCGGAGGCCCAGCCGAAGCGGCGGTAGCGGGGCGACTTGTGGCCCACCATGGCGTCCAGCGTGTTGACGGCGCGGAAGCCGACCAGGCCCGGCACCCCGGCGAACGCGCCCCAGACGAGGGCGCCGACGACCGCGTCGGAGGTGTTCTCGGCGACGGACTCGACGACGGCGCGGGCGATCTGCTGCGCGTCGAGGGACCGCGGGTCGCGCCCGCACAGGTGTGGCAGCCGCTCCCGGGCGACCTCCAGGTCGCCGGCGGCGAGCGCGCCGCCGATGGCCCGGGCCTCCCGGCCGAGCGAGGTGCCGCCGAGGACGGCCCAGGTGGCGGCGGCGGTCAGCGCGATGTCGGTCTTGCGCGATCGGTGCACGGCGCGGGCCAGCAGGGTGGCGGCGGCCACGGCGCCGCCCGCGCAGACGGCCGTGTGCAGGGCGCCGCGGCCGCGGTGATCGGCCCACAAGCGGCGTTCGACGGCCTGCGCGGCCCGGCCGAAGGCGGCCACGGGGTGGCCCCGGCGGGGGTCGGCGGCCACGAGGTCGGCGAGGAAGCCGAGCGCGGCGCCGCACGCGAAACCGACGGGACGTGACGTACCCGTACGCATCGGCTCAGACCGCCGTCGCGCCTCGGGGGGATCGGGTCGGGAGGGCGTCGGGTGATCGGCGGCGGCCGCGCATGTCTTCTGGTGTCCTCACTCAGGGTCCGCGCCCTGGTTCGACGTGACCGGCGACCCAGAGTCTCCTGGCTTCCGGACGGGCCCCGCGGGTGGCGGGCGTCCGGTGACAGTGGCGGGACCGCGCCGGATTCTCACCGGCTTCCTCTGTGTGTCGCCGTTTGGCCTCGGCAGTCCACCACGGCCCGCGAGCGGGCGTCAACTCGCGGTGGGTGGGCCCCTGACCCGCCCTTTCTCCCCCAGCGGTAGCTGGGGGAGAAAGGGCGGGTCAGGGGCAACCTCACGCGACGATCAGATAGATCCCGTACCCCACAGCCGCCGCACACAGCGCGAACGCCGCGTAAGCGCCGGTCCGCACCACCGCGGACGCGGACTTCCCGTCCCGCGCCGGCGACGTCCCCACGATCCCGAGAGTGAAGGCCCCCACCAGCCCCACGGTCATCGCGAGACTGACGCCGAAGACCTGGCCCAGAGCTGCCCAGTCGATGTGCATGGCGGATTCCTCAGCTGGTCGCGGCCACGGCGGGCGCCGGGGCGGGCTCGGGGGTGACGGTCGAGGGGGCCACCGGACCCGCCGGCGGCGGGGCGACGGCCTGGAGGGCGGCGGTGACGACACCGACCGGCTCGGCCGGAACGGCGGACTCCGGCTCCTGGACGCTGTCGGGCGTCACCGGCTCGCGCCGCGACACCAGCCAGATCGCGCCGCTGACGGCCAGGCCGAGCACGGCCACCGCCGTCACGCCCCAGGTGCCCTGGTCGGCGAGGAGCGCCGCGCCCGCCGCGACCAGACCGGCCGCCGGCAGCGTGAGGCACCAGGCGACGACCATGCGGCCGGCGGTCGACCAGCGGACGACGCCGCCCTTGCGGCCCAGGCCCGCGCCCATGATCGAGCCGGAGCAGACCTGCGTGGTGGAGAGCGCGAAGCCGATGTGCGAGGAGGCGAGGATCACCGTCGCGGCGCCGGTCTGGGCGGCGAAGCCCTGCGCCGGGCGGATGTCGGTGAGGCCCTTGCCGAGCGTCTGGATGATGCGCCAGCCGCCGAGGTAGGTGCCGAGCGCGATGGCCAGGCCCGCGGAGACGACGACCCACAGCGGCGGGTCGGAGTGCGGGGCGACGACGCCGCCGGTGACCAGCGCGAGCGTGATCACACCCATGGTCTTCTGCGCGTCGTTGGTGCCGTGCGCCAGCGAGACGAGGGCGGCGGAGGCGATCTGGCCCGCGCGGTAGCCCTTGGCGGTGTCGGCCTCGTCGCGGTCGCGCGCCAGGCGGTAGGTGAGCCTGGTCGCGGCCCAGGCGGAGACGCCGGCCACGATCGGGGCGGCCACCGCCGGGATCAGGACCTTCATGACGACCTTGTCGCCGTTGACCGCGTCGAAGCCGACGGAGGCGACGGTCGCGCCGATCAGGCCGCCGAAGAGGGCGTGCGAGGAGCTGGAGGGCAGGCCGGCCAGCCAGGTCAGCAGGTTCCAGACGATGGCGCCGACCAGTCCGGCGAAGATCACCTCTGGTCGGATTCCGGCGGTCTCGTCGATGATGCCTCCGGAGATCGTCTTGGCGACCTCCACGGAGAGGAACGCGCCGACGAGGTTGAGCACCGCCGACATCGCCACCGCTGCCTTGGGCTTGAGTGCCCCGGTGGAAATGGTGGTGGCCATCGCGTTGGCCGTGTCGTGGAAGCCGTTCGTAAAGTCGAACACCAAGGCCGTGACGATCACGATCCCGATGAGAAGCGTGATGTGTTCCATTCACCCAGGCAATCAGTCCGGTGGTCAGTACGCGGCGACCGTAGGGACTCCGGGTGAACGGAAGGTGAACTGGGACGGGATCCATGGTGACGCGAACCGGAGGGGGCCATCGATGAGGGATCCGAAGGACGACGGGACGATCTCCCGGAAGCGGGCGGAGGTGCTGGCCACGGCCCGGAGGACGGTCGCGGACGGCCTGGTGGTGGGCACCTCGGGGAACGTGTCCGCCCGGGTCGGCGACGTGGTCCTCGTCACACCCAGCGGGGTGCCGTACGACCGGCTCCGGCCGGAGGACGTCGTCGCCGTCGGCCTCGACGGCCGCCTTCTCGCGCCCGGCGGCCTCACCCCCACCAGCGAACTCCCCCTCCACCTCGCCGTCTACCGCTCCACCGACGCCACGGCCATCGTCCATACGCACGCCGTCCACGCCACCGCCGTCTCCACCCTGGTGACGGAGCTGCCGCCGGTCCACTACATGACCGCGGCCCTCGGCGGACCCGTACGGGTCGCCCCCTACGCCCTCTACGGCAGCGACGAACTCGCCCGCCACACGCTCACCGCCCTCAACGGCCGCACCGGCTGCCTGCTGCGCAACCACGGCACCCTCACCTACGGGACGACCCTGGAGCAGGCGTACGACCGCACCGCCCAGCTGGAGTGGATGTGCCGCGTCTGGCTCGCGGCCTCGGGGGTGCCGGGGCGGACCCCGACGCTGCTCGACGCCGGGCAGCTCGCGGAGGCGGGGGAGAAGCTGCGCGGGTACGGGCAGGGGCGGAGCGACTGAGGCGCCGCGATCAGCCGCCCGACGGACTCCGCGATCACCCGACCGCCCGTCCATGCCGACTGGCCTCGTCGCACCCACGTGCGGACACTGGAGGGATGCATCTGGTCCGGACGACGGCGATGACAGCGGCGACCATGATCGGTGCCGGGGCGGCGGCCCTGGCCGTGGGGCGGTACGCGGGCGACGGCCTGCTGAGAGGCGGCCCGGACCGGCCCCTTCCGGGCGAGCCCCGGCTCACCGTGCGGGACGTCGACGACGCCACCGTCACCCTGGACCGCACCCCCGCCTCCTGCCGTCCCGGCACCTACGGGCTCACCGGCCGGGGCGTGCGGGCCGTCGTCGGACCGCCGGTCGCCGACGTCTCGCACCCGCCCGACCGGGTCGTCCGCCGGCTCGAACGGATCACCCAGGGGGTCCTCCGGCCCGGCCTCGGGGTCCGGCTCACCCCGCAGGTCCTCCACGGCGACCCGCGCGAGGCGTTCCTCCCCGAGGGCCTCAAGGATCCCGAGGACCTCAAGGGCCTGGAGGACGCCGAGCTGACCGGGGAGACCGGCCCGCTGCCCGCCTGGTTCCTGCCCGGCGCCCGCGACACCCACGTCGTCACCGCGCACGGGCTCGGTGCCACCCGCGAACACCCCGCGGCCCTGCTGCCGTTCTGGCGCCGGTCGCGGGTTCCCGCGCTCGTCGCCGCCCACCGCGGCGACCCCGGAGCCCCCCGGCCCGCCGACGGCCTCGACCGGCTCGGCGCCGCCGAGTGGCGCGACGTCGTCACCGCCGTCGAGGAGGCCGTCCGGCGCGGGGCCCGGCACGTGGTGCTGCACGGCTGGTCCACCGGCGCCACCGCGGCCCTCCTGGCCGCCGCCGACCCGAAGGTCCGGCCGCACATCGGCGGGCTCGTCCTGGACTCGCCGGTGCTCGACTGGGACGCCGCGCTGCACGCCCTCGCCGCGCGCCGGCTCCCCGCCGCCCTGCGCCCGCTCGCGGTGCACGCCGCCCGCGTGCGCGCCGGACTGGACCAGGGCAGGCTCCGGGCCGCCGCCGACCCCGCCCGGCTGACCGTGCCCGTCCTCCTCCTGCACAGCCCGGACGACACCTTCGCGCCCTGGACGCGCTCCCGGGACCTGGCCGCGCACCGTCCGGATCTGGTCACTTTGCGCACCGTCCGCGACGCCGGCCACGCGGCCCTGTGGAACGCGGACCGTAAGGGCTACGAGGAGTCCCTGAGGCGGTTCCTGACGCCCCTTGTGTAGGCGGTCACCGGTCGCCACCAGGGGGCATGGGTGACTGCATGGTTGATTCCGATTGGGTTTTCGGAGCGTGAACGGCAAGACTGCTCCTGTGACGTCCCGTACTCCGCGCGACTCCCGGCTCAGACTCGTACCCCGGCAGCCGATCGCCGCCGCCCGCAAGGCGGTGGCCGACCGAGGCTCCCGTCCGGCACCCCGGCCACCCGCCGGCATCCCGGGCCGTCCGGAACTCGCCCGGCAGGCGAGAGCCGGACTCACCGGCGCCGTCCGCCTGGCCCGCTGGGCGGCGGCCGAGTACGCCCGGGGGGCCGGTCCAGGCCCCGGCACGGGCGCCGACGGGACCGGCGAGGCCGGCGTGCTCGGGACGGCGACCGCCGAGCGGGCCGCCGCCGCCCTCGACCTGACACCCCGCCAGGTACAGGCCGACTGGGACCGCGCCCGGCTCGCCGGACTGCTCGAACTGCACGGCGGCAGCGCCCGCGCCGGCTGGCGGCTGACCGCCTGGGACCGCGACGACAGCGCCGTACTGCGCGGCTGGGTCGCCCTGTTCGACGCGTGGTCGCTCGCCCACCCGGAACCGGCCGGCACCGACCCGACCGTGGCCGCCGAGGTCGTCGAGGCGGCCCCGCAACTGCTGTCCGTCATGCACCTGTCGGCCGGGCCGGTCTCCGTCGCCATGCTGCTCAACCTGCTCCGGCAGCGCGTCGCGGAGATCCGCGCCGAGCGCTGCGAGATCCCTTACGACGGCCCCGAGCCGGTTCCGGCCCGCGGGTCCGTCCCGGCGCCCCGCGACGGGGCCGCCGAGTCCACCGGACCGCTGCCCGATCTGCTCGCCTGGGCGCTCGACGGGCTGGCCTCGGTCGGCGCGCTCGTGGTGCGCGGCGGCACCGGACCGGACGCCGAGGCCGTGCTCACCCCGCTCGGCAACTGGGCGGTGTGGGTCAAGCTCGAACAGATCTGCGTCGCCGCCCAGAGCCCCGCCGGGAACATCGAACTCTCCGCCGAGGCCATGCTCCGCGGCTGCGCCGACCTCAGCCCCGGCCCGGCCCGCGCCGAGTACCGCGCCTGGCTCGCCGCCCGGCCGGTGCGCAGCGCCGTCGCCGAACTCCTGGAGGCGGCCCGGGGCGACGACGCCCTGGTCCGCGGCCTCGCCTTCGAGGCGCTGCGGGCCGTCGGCGCCCCCGCCGAACCCGCCGTCCGGGCCGTCGTCGACGAGACCATGCTGCGCCCCTACGCCCTGCTGTGGCTCGCCGAACAGGAGGGGCACGACGCGGAGGAGGCCGCGGAGGTCCTCACCCGGGAGGAGGCGACCTGGCTGTGGGTGGACACGGCGGCGGCCGTCGCCGACCACGGGGAGAGTCGGCTGCTCGTGCGGCATCTGGAGTCGGCGGTGCAGGGGACTGTGCCGGCGTTGCTGGCGGAGGTACGGGCGGTGGGGCATCCGCGGACGGTGCAGGTGCTCGTCGCCCTGGCGGCCGCGCATCCCGATCCGGCGCTGGCGAAGGCGGTTCGCCGGGCGGCGTTCCAGGTGCACCGCGGGGGGAGCTGAGCGGGCGCCTGCGGCGGGCTGTGCCCCGGTCCCTCCCCCAGAGGGGGCACCCCCATTCACCGTTTCTTGCGGGGGCAGGCCCTCGCACCCCCGAGCGCGCCTGCGGCGCGCGTCCTCAAACGCCGGACGGGCTGGAAATCCAGCCCGTCCGGCGTTTGAGGACAACCGCGCGGAGCGCGGTTTCAGGGGGTCTGGGGGCTCGCCCCAGGAATCGGCGAAGGGGCGGGACCGGGGCACCAGCCCGCCGCAGGCGTTACCCGGCAACCTCCGGCCCCGACGGCGCGTACGTCCCGAACGTCCAGAGGTTGCCCTCCAGATCCCGCGCCAGGTAATCCCGCGCGCCGTACACCTGATCGGCCGGCGGCACCAGGATCTCCGCCCCCTGCCGCCGAGCCCGCTCGCAGTGGGCGTCCACGTCGTCGACCACGACGTAGATCCCGGCGGGCCCCGCGTCGGCCATCGCGTCGGCGAAGGGTCCGCCCCGCCCGGCGGAGCCGATCATCACCATGCCGTTGCCGTGGACGAGCTCCGCGTGCAGCACGGTGCCGTCCTCGCTCTCGTAGAGCGCGGACCGGACGAAGCCGAAGGCGGTGGTCAGTTGGGCGAGGGCCGCCTTGGCGTCGCGGTAGAGGAGGGCCGGGGTGACGGTGGGTCGGATGGTGTGGCTGAGGTCGGACATGGCGCTGACTCCACTCCTCGCGTGTGCGGGTCCCCGGCTAGCGGAACGTGTCGCAGGCGGCCACGTTCCCCGTCCGGTACCCGGTGGTGAACCACTGCTGCCGCTGCGCCGCCGAGCCGTGCGTCCAGCTCTCCGGAGTGACCCGGCCCTGGAACTTCTCCTGGATGCGGTCGTCGCCGACCGCCGCCGCGGCCGACAGGCCGTCCTCGATGTCCGTCTGCGTCAGCGGCTTGAGCAGCGGCTTGCCGGTCGACCGCTCGGGCGTGGTGGCCGCGTGGTGGGCCCAGACGCCGGCGTAGCAGTCGGCCTGGAGCTCGACCTTGACCGCGTCGCTGCCGGCGCCGGTCCGGCGGTCCTGGGAGCGGGCGAGCGTGCCGGTGAGGTTCTGGATGTGGTGCCCGTACTCGTGGGCGACGACGTACGCTTCGGCGAACGGTCCGCCGCGGGCGCCGAACTTGCTCGTGAGCTCCTTGAAGAAGTCCAGGTCCAGATAGACCTTGTGGTCGCCGGGGCAGTAGAACGGGCCGACGGCGGAGGTCGCGGCCCCGCAGGCGGTGTTCGTCCGGCCGGTGAACAGCTTCGTCTGCGCCTGGCTGTAGGCGGTGGAGCGGCGGGCGAACTCCTGGCTCCAGAACGACTGGGCGCTGTTGACGACGCCGACGATCCGGCAGTCCTCGCGGGTGTTGGCGTCCCGGCCCTTGCGGCAGTCCCGCGCCACCTGCGCGTCCGTGCTCGCGGACGGTGTGCCGCCCGGCTCGCCCGAGGACAGGCCCAGCTCCTGCGGGCCGATGCCGAAGAAGAGGCCGGCGAGGAGGGCGAGCAGCCCGACCACCCCGCCGCCGACGGTCAGCCCGCCGCCGGGGATCCGGCTGCCCCGCTCGTCCTGCACCTGCGAGGTGTCGAGATCCGCGTCGTCGTCGAACTGCATGCACGACCGCCTCTCCACCCGGGGACATCACCCCGAGTATCCGTTAATCACCCGTTCTGTGCCCTTTCGGGAGCCTGTAGGCCCCGCCGTCCTCCGCAGGAGGGGCTGCCCGGAGTGTGACGGACGAAACAGTGAGGAACGGGGCGGCGGCCCCGCGGGAACGGGGAGGCCCGCCGTCCGCCCGGGAAACCCGCTTGCCCGCCCCCGTTAGAATCTTCCCCATGGCTTCTCTCCTCGTGCATTAGACGGCGCGGCCGCCCGCGCGGCAGTGTTCGCCCCCTCCCCGGCCCGCGCGGCACCGGGAGGTGTTCCCCTCGACCGCCGTCCCACCCGCCCAGGAGTAGTCCCGTGATCACCGCCTCCGGCATCGAGCTGCGCGCCGGCGCACGCGTCCTCATCGAGTCCGCCAGCTTCCGCATCGCCAAGGGCGACCGCATCGGCCTGGTGGGCCGCAACGGCGCGGGCAAGACCACGCTCACCAAGTGCCTGGCCGGCGAGGGCATCCCCGCCGCCGGCACCATCAGCCGCTCCGGCGAGGTCGGCTACCTCCCGCAGGACCCGCGCACCGGCGACCTCGACGACCTGGCGCGCGACCGCATCCTCTCCGCGCGCGGCCTGGACAGCGTCCTCCGCAAGATGCGCGAGAACGAGGACCGCATGGCCAACGGCAAGGGCGCGACCCGCGAGAAGGCCATGAAGAAGTACGAGCGCCTGGAGACGGAGTTCCTGACCAAGGGCGGGTACGCCGCCGAGGCGGAGGCCGCGACCATCGCCGCCAGCCTCGGCCTGCCGGACCGCATTCTCGGCCAGCCGCTGCACACCCTCTCCGGCGGTCAGCGCCGCCGCGTCGAGCTGGCCCGGATCCTCTTCTCGGACGCCGACACCCTGCTCCTCGACGAGCCGACCAACCACCTCGACGCCGACTCCATCGCCTGGCTGCGCGACTACCTCAAGACCTACCGCGGCGGCTTCGTGGTGATCTCCCACGACGTCGACCTCGTCGAGACGGTCGTCAACAAGGTCTTCTACCTGGACGCCAACCGCTCCCAGATCGACGTCTACAACATGGGGTGGAAGCTCTACCAGCAGCAGCGCGAGGCCGACGAGAAGCGCCGCAAGCGCGAGCGGCAGAACGCCGAGAAGAAGGCCGCCGCCCTCAACTCCCAGGCCGACAAGATGCGCGCCAAGGCCACCAAGACCGTCGCCGCGCAGAACATGGCCCGCCGCGCCGAGAAGCTGCTCGCCGGCCTGGAGGCCGAGCGCGTCTCCGACAAGGTCGCCAAGCTGCGCTTCCCCGACCCGGCGCCGTGCGGCAAGACCCCGCTGATGGCGGAGGGACTGTCCAAGTCCTACGGCTCGCTGGAGATCTTCACCGACGTCGACCTGGCCATCGACCGCGGCTCCCGCGTCGTCATCCTCGGCCTCAACGGCGCCGGCAAGACCACGCTGCTGCGCCTGCTGGCGGGCACCGAGCAGCCCGACACCGGCAAGGTCACCCCCGGCCACGGCCTCAAGCTCGGCTACTACGCCCAGGAGCACGAGACGCTGGACCCGGACCGCACGGTCCTGGAGAACATGCGCTCCTCCGCGCCCGACCTCGACCTGGTCGAGGTCCGCAAGGTGCTCGGCTCGTTCCTGTTCTCCGGCGACGACGTCGACAAGCCCGCCGGCGTCCTCTCCGGCGGCGAGAAGACCCGGCTGGCCCTGGCCACCCTGGTCGTCTCCTCCGCCAACGTCCTCCTCCTGGACGAGCCCACCAACAACCTCGACCCCGCCAGCCGCGAGGAGATCCTGGGCGCGCTGCGCACCTACAAGGGCGCGGTGGTCCTGGTGACGCACGACGAGGGCGCCGTGGACGCGCTCGAACCGGAGCGCATCATCCTGCTGCCGGACGGCGTCGAGGACCTGTGGGGCCCGGACTACGCGGATCTGGTGGCCCTGGCCTGATCCGGTCCGCGGACCCGGGCCCCCACCCGGGCCCGTCCGCGGTCCGGCGGTCCGCGCGGAGCCGCCCCGCCTCCTGGCCGATCGCGGCCGGCGATCACCGGCGATCGGTGCCGTCCCGATCATTCGGCCGATGCGTGATCCTTCATCTGAGTGAGGGCGGCTCATCCTCCGGTGTGGTGGAACGCTCCGGCGCACGCACCGGAAGCGGCACCGGGTGCCATGTGCTCCCGTGCTCCCCTGCCCCGTCCTGACCTGCCGCTTTCTCCCGCCACCCGGACGGGTGTACGGGCCCGGCGAGACGGAATCGCCTGTTCCGCCCGGCTTCGGCAGCCCGAATCGCGGAAACCTTCTGTCATCGACCTTGCCGAATGGGTGGCCAGGATCCCGGCAAGGGGTGATCATGAGAGACAAGAGGCGCATCTCCCATGAGGAGGCACGGGTGGCCGAGACTCTGAAGAAGGGCAGCCGGGTGACCGGCGCCGCGCGCGAAAAGCTCGCGGCAGACCTGAAGAAGAAGTACGACTCCGGTGCGAGCATCAGGGCGCTGGCCGAAGAGACCGGCCGCTCCTACGGCTTTGTCCACCGGATGCTCAGCGAATCCGGCGTGATCCTGCGGGGTCGCGGCGGTGCGACGCGCGGCAAGAAGGCCGCCTCGGTCTGACACCGCGCACCTGTCGGGTACCGAAAGCATGGGCAGTGCCACCCGGTCGGCCGTTCGACCGGCCGGGTGGTTACTGTGCAGTCACTTACTGCCGACTGCATGCCGATACCGGAGGCTCCCATGACCGCCCCGCAGGCCCTGCTCGACCAGGATGGCGTCCGGCTCACCGTGGACGACGCGGTGGCCACCGTCACCCTGACCAATCCCGCCAAGCGCAACGCCCAGTCGCCCGCCCTGTGGCGGGCCCTCACCGAGGCCGGGCGGCTGCTGCCGGGCAGTGTGCGGGTCGTGGTGCTCCGGGGCGAGGGCAAGTCCTTCTCCGCGGGCCTCGACCGGCAGGCGTTCACCCCCGAGGGCTTCGACGGCGAGCCGTCGTTCCTCGACCTGGCACGCGGCACGGACGCCGACCTGGACGCGGAGATCTCCCGCTACCAGGAGGCGTTCACCTGGTGGCGCCGGAACGACATCGTCTCCATAGCCGCCGTCCAGGGCCACGCCATCGGCGCGGGCTTCCAACTCGCCCTCGCCTGCGACCTGCGCGTCTGCGCGGAGGACGCGCAGTTCGCCATGCGCGAGACCAGCCTCGGCCTGGTGCCCGACCTGGCCGGCACCCGGCCGCTCGTCGCGCTGGTCGGCTACGCCCGCGCGCTGGAGATCTGCGCCACGGGCCGCTTCGTCCACGCCGAGGAGGCCGAGCGCACCGGCCTGGCCAACCTCGTCGTCCCGGCCGCGGAACTCGACGCGGCGGTGGCCGACCTCACCGCGGCCCTGCTGGCGGCCCCGCGCGACGCGGTCGTCGAGACCAAGGCCCTGCTCCGCGACGCGGCCGGCCGCACCTACGACGACCAGCGCGCCGCCGAACGCGCCGCCCAGGGGCGACGGCTGCGGGATCTGGCGGGGCTGGGGGAGTAGGGGCCGGCGGCAGGTGACCGCCGGGGGGCACCGCCCGGCGGTCAGCCGCGTATCCGTACGCCGTACCGCTTCCTGAGGAACCACAGCTCCCACAAGGCCACGGCCGTCACCGAGACCGGGCCGCCGAGGAACGCGGCGGCCCGGATCGCCGTCGGCCCGTTCGGCAGCCCGTCGCCCAGGGAGAGCAGGGCGAGCGCCCACACCAGCACCACCGTGAGCACCGCCGGCAGAGCCGCGTGCACATCGGCGGTGTTGAACGCGTACCGGGCGGCCGAGCCGGAGGCGAACACGAGGAACAGGATCAGCCACAGCGCCAACGGCCCCGTGACCAGCGCCAGCAGGCCGGTCGCCGAGCCCAGCGCCCTGGTGCCGTTGAGGTAGGAGTACCCGGTCACGCAGCCGACCAGTGCGAGGACCGCGCCCAGGTACCAGCCGACCGCCTTCAGCGGGTGCCGCAGCCGCGACCGCAGCAGCGGGCGGTGGCGCCGCGGCGCGTACCAGATGAAGCAGGCGACGACGACCGGGCCGAGCACGATGAGCACCACGGGGGCCAGGAACAGCTTGCTCAGCCCGTCGTCGACCACCGCCGACCAGCCGCCGTCCACCCCGTAGACCGAGATCAGCCCGAACGTCGCCAGCGCGCCCAGCAGGGCGCGCACCGACTGCACCCGGGTGACCAGCGGGTCCTCGACCCGGCCGGGACCGGGAGCGGCGAAGACGGCCCGCGCTCTGCGGCGGGCGGAGCCGAACACCCCCACGACGCAGCCGCCCCTACGCGCCCGGTGCGGCGGTCGCGGCGGCCACGGCCCGGGCGGCGGCACGTGGGGCGGTGGCCAGTGCGGTCCCGGACGGCGTGGACCCGTGTGCGTCATGACGTGCTTCGCCCCCCTCGAAGTCGACGTCCGGGATTCTAGGGCGCGCCCCCGCGCCCCGGCCCGCCCGGTGACCCCGGCCGTACCGCCCCCGGGTCCACCGTGCGCCGGTGTGCCCGGTGGCCCTCGGCACCCGCCTCCGTCGGGTCGACGGCCGTGACGACCACGGCGACCGGCGCCGGGCCCAGCGCGCCGCGCACCGCCCGGGCCACGTCGGCCGCCCGGTGCCCGCCGGCGACGGCGATCTGCACCCGGGCGGCGGGGTCGCGGCCCGCGCCGAGCACCGCGTGCTCGCGGGCCACGCCGGGGACGGCGAGCGCGGCGGCCCGCACGGGGGCGGCGGGTCCGGAGCCGGCGGATGAAGGGGCTGGAGGGGCCGGAGGGGCCGGAGTTCCCTGATCCGGTTCGGCTGTCCCGTTCCCTTCCGGCGGCAGGTCGGCGAGGACGTCCGTCACCCTCAGGTCGATCGCCGCCCACTCCAGCCCCAGCCGTTCCTCGGAGACCGCCCACAGCGCGGTGCGCAACCGGTCGGCCGTCTCGTACAGCGGCTCGTGGGGGACGCCGTGCGCGAACTCGTGGGGAACGGCGCCGGGGACGAGCGCCGCCGTCAGGTCCGCGGCGCAGCGCAGCGGGCCCGGCGGGAGGGCGCCGGGCGGGGCGGGGAACCCGGATGGCGGTACGGCACCGGACGCGCTTCCGGCCGTCGTGACGCGGAGGGCGCCGAGCCGGACGCCCGCCACCCCGCGCGCCGCGCGGCGCAGCACCCCGGCCACCGCCTCCTCGGTGATCCAGGCGCCGTCGGCCGGGTCCCCCAGGGGCAGCAGCGAGCCGAGCCCGAGCTGCCGGCGGACGGCGCGGGCGAGCGCGTCGGGCCCGTCGGCGCGTTCGCCGGTGGAGTGCCCGCCGTCGGTGTGCCCGTCGTCCGGCCGGTCCGGTCCGGTCTGCGTGTCCACGGTCATCCCTGTCGTCCCACCGCTGTCGTCCCACCGCTGTCGGTCGTCCGTCCCGGAGGCACCAGACTGCCGCATTCCGCGCCGTCCGGCGCGCCGGACGGCGCGAGAGGCGGGGAGGAGACGGCGGCGGACGCCCGGGATGCCGCACACGCCGCGAAACTCCCCCCAGCAGGGCCTATGGTGGCAACAGGATCGGTAACGCTTTCCCCTCCCTTTCCCGTCCCAGGAACACTCCTTCGGAAGCGAGGCGAACGACCATGACCGACACCGCGGAAGGCCGCGAGGGCGGCGCCAAGGAGTTCGTGGCCCCCGCCGACCGGGGCCGTACCACCATCGCCGACGGCGTCGTCGAGAAGATCGCCGGAATGGCCGCCCGTGACGTGGTCGGCGTGCACGCGATGGGCGGCGGGCTGGCCAGGACGTTCGGCGCGGTCCGCGACCGGGTGCCCGGTGGCGGCAAATCCGTCACACGGGGTGTGAAAGCCGAGGTCGGCGAGGTGCAGACCGCGCTCGACCTGGAGATCGTCGTCGACTACGGCGTCGCCATCGCCGATGTGGCCCGCGCCGTGCGGGAGAACGTGATCTCCGCGGTCGAGCGGATGACCGGTCTGGAGGTCGTCGAGGTGAACATCGCCGTGAGCGATGTGAAGCTGCCGGACGAGGAAGAGGAGGAGCCGGCGCCGCCCAGGATCCAGTGAGGCACACCGGCCGGCCCCCCGGGCCGGCCCGCCCGTCCGACTCGTTGAGGAGCGCACGATGAGCATGGCCGTGGTCGGCTTGATCGTCGGCATGGCGCTGGGATTCGCCGGGTACTTCGGCGGGTTCGGCGCTTTTCTGCTGGTGGCGGCGCTGGGCGCCGTCGGGTTCGTCGTGGGCCGGTTCCTGGAGGGAGACCTGGAGCCCGGCGACTTCTTCCGGCCGCGCGCCCGCGACCGTGAACACGACGGCCGGCGGAGGTAGGCGGTGCCGGGAGGGCGGGCCGTGGAACCGGCCGCACGCGGGGCGACCCGGATCGCCGACCGCGTCGTCGCGAAGATCGCTTCACAGGCCGCGCGGGAGGCGCTCGACGGGGAACCGGGCGGGCCCGGCGGCGGTACGGGAGCGGGCGGCGGCGCGGACGCCCGGCGCCCGCCCCCGCACGCGTCCGTGACCGTCCATGAGGAGACGGCCCGGGTCCGCGTCTCGGTCGAGCTCGGGTATCCGGCGGACATCGGGGCGCACTGCCGCGCGGTCCGGCGGCGGATCGTCGAGCGGGTACGGACGCTGGCGGGCATGGAGGTGCCGGAGGTCGTGGTGACGGTGGAGCGGCTGCACTCGCCGCACATGGAGCGCGGCGCGATGGAGCGGGTCCGATGAGCGAGCCCACGGCGCCTCCGGCACCGGACCCCGCGGAACCGCCCGACCCCCCCGAGGGGACGGAGCGGCTGGACGTCGGGCGCGCCGGCCGCTTCTGGTCCGCCCGCCGGCTGCCCGCCGCCCTGATCGCCCTCGTCGTCCTCGGCCTGACCGGGCTGTTCCTCTACGACGTGGCCGCCGTCCGCGCGGGCCACCCGGCGATGGGCTGGCGCCGCCGGCTCGCCCGTGAACTCGCCCACCGGCCGCTCGGCGACGGCTGGATCGTGACCGGCGCCGTGCTCGCCGTCCTGGCCGGGATCTGGCTGCTCGTCCTGGCGGTCACGCCCGGGCGGCGGGCGGTGCTGCCGATGCGCCGCGAGACCCCCGACCTCCGCGCGGGGCTCGACCGGAGGGCGGCGGCGCTGGTGCTCCGGGACCGGGTGATGGAGGTGCCGGGCGTGCAGTCCGTCCGCGTCGAGGTCGGCCGGATCGCCGTACGGGCCCGCGCCCAGGCGCACTTCCGGGACCTCGACGAGGTCCGTACCGACGTGGACGGCGTCCTCGCCGACGGGGTAAGGGAGTTGGGCCTCGCCCGGCGTCCCGTCCTCTCGGTCAGGGTGCGCCGCCCGGCGAGGCGGTGAGCGTACGGTGCTGAGGACCGTCAACCGGGTGCTGCTGGGCCTGACCGGGATCCTGCTCGTGGCCCTCGGCGCCGCCGTGCTCGTCGGCGCCCTCGACCTGCCCGTGCACTGGGACTTCTCGCTGCCGTCCGCCTGGCCGTTCTCCGACCCCGACGACGTGCTGCTCACCGACGCCGAGCGGCGCCGGTGGCGCGGGCGCGACGGGTGGTGGGCCGTGGTGTTCGGGGTCCTCGCCGTCCTGGTGCTGCTGGCCCTGTGGTGGCTGCTCGCCCAACTGCGGCGGCGCCGGCTGCGCGAGATCGCCGTCGACTGCGGCGACGGCGAGGTGGCCCGGCTGCGGGGGCGCGCGTTGGAGGAGGCGCTGACCGCGGAGGCGGGGGCGCTGGACGGCGTCGACCACGCCCGCGTCGTCCTCACCCGCCGCCGCGGCGGCCCGGAGGCCCGGATCACCCTCACCCTGGCCCCCCACGCGGCCCCGGCGACGGCCCTGCGCCGCCTGAACACGGAGGCCCTCCACCACGCCCGCACATCGGCGGGCCTGCCCCGCCTACGGGCGAAGGTCCGCCTGCGCGCGGTACGGCACCGAGCGGAACGGGTGGGCTGACGCCCGCGTTCGAGGGGCGGCCCCACGGGGAGCCCAACCGGCCTCCGGTCGGGGCGCGCGGGGTTGTGCGGCGGGGTGCGCGCCCCGTCGCCGGGGCCGGAGGCGCGTCGGCGGGTCAGAAGCCGTGGCGTGCTCCGCCGTCGACGGGGATCATGACGCCCGTGAGGTAGGAGGCGGCGGGGGACAGGGCGAAGGCCGCCACCGTGCCGAACTCCTCCGGGGTGCCGTAGCGGCGGAGCGGGATCTCCGCCGCGCGGGCGGCCCTGGTCGCCTCCGGGTCCTCGGTGAGGCCGTCGAGTTCGCGGACCCGGTCGGTGTCGATGCGGCCGGGCAGCAGGCCGACGACGCGGATGCCGCGCGGGCCGAGTTCCGTCGCGAGGGACTTGGCGAAGCCGGCCAGGCCGGGCCGGAGGCCGTTGGAGACGGTGAGGCCGGTGATGGGCTCGTGGACGGACGAGGAGAGGACGAAGCCGATCACCCCGCCCTCGGACAGCTCGCCGGCGGCGGTCCGGGCGAGCCGTACGGCGCCGAGGAAGACGGACTCGAAGGCCGCCCGCCACTGGTCGTCGTCGTTGTCGGCGAACCGGCCCGCCGGCGGGCCGCCGACGCTGACGAGGACGCCGTCGAAGCGGCCGAAGCGCTCGCGCGCGGTGGCGATCAGCCGCCCGGCCGCGGCCGGGTCCGCGTTGTCGGCGGCCACGCCGACCGCGCCGGGGCCGAGGTCCGCGGCGACGGCCTCCGCCGTCGCCGCGTCCCGGCCGGAGAGCACCACACGGGCCCCGTCGGCCACCAGTCGGCGGGCGGTGGCGAGGCCCAGCCCGCGGGTCGCGCCGGTGAGCACGTACACCCGGTCCTTGAGTCCAAGATCCATGCGGCCAGTGTGCCGGGCGGGGGATGGCTTGTCAGCGGGGCGAGGTGGTCAGTCCGAGGCGGGAGGGGCCGCGGTGGCACCGGCCTTGGGCTGGGGCTCGGGCTTCGGCCCGGGGTCGGGCTGCGCCTCGGCCTTCGGCTCGGGTTCGGGCTTCGCGGCGGTGGTCGGGTCCGCCGGGCCGGCCGGGTCCCCGGCGTCCTTCGGCGCGGCCGCGGCCGCCGCCGCGGCGGCCACCTGGTCGCGGCGCTCCCGCCGGACCAGGATCACCCAGCCGACCGGTACGAACGCCGAGAACAGCCACCACTGCACGGTGTACGCCATGTGGTTGCCGATGCTGCTGTGATCGGGGTCGTCGATCGTCTGCGGCTGGCCGGCGGGCGCGGGGGAGATGAGCTCCAGGTAGCCGCCCAGCATCGGGCGGTGCAACTGCTCGCCCTGCCGACGGCTGTTGATGATCATGATCATCCGGGGCGGCAGCCCCTTCGTGTCACGGATGCCGCTGCCCGGGTCCTCGTCCGCGCGCAGACGGCCGACCAGGTCGATCGTGCCGGACGGCGGCGCGGGTACCTGGGGGAACTCGCGCTGGCCCGCGTCGGCCGGCACCCAGCCGCGGTTGACCAGGATGGCCTTGCCGTCCTCCAGTACGAAGGGCGTGATGACCATATATCCGGACTTGCCGGAGTTGTCGGTGCGGAGTCGCGCCACCACCTCGCCCTTGACGTCGTACCGGCCCCGGGCGGTGCCCCGGCGCCAGACGTTGTCGCCCGGCACCTCGCGCCCGGGCGCGGTGAGTTCGGTGACGGGCACGGGCGGGTGGGTGAGGCTGTGTTCGATGCGGTTGTTGCGCGCCACCCGTTGCTCATGGCGATGGAGCTGCCAGAAGCCCAATTCGATCATCACCGGGATGAGGACGAGCCCCACGAGCGTGAGGATCACCCACTGCCGGGTCAGCAGGAAGCGGTACACCCCTGTGACGGTACCTGGTGGCTCCGGCCGCCCGGTCACGGGGTGCCGGGCCGCCGGGCGCCGGCGGGCGTGTCCGTTACGTCCGTCACGTCCGCCGCGCTCACCGCCTCTGCCGCGTCCGCCGCGCCCGTCAGCGCGTCGCGTCCGCCGGGACGACGTGTGACAGCAACTGGATGAAGACGGCCTCGTCCACCACCGGCGTCCCGAACTGACGGGCCTTGACCGTCTTGGAGGTGTAGGAGTCCGGATCGTTGGTGACCAGCAGGCTGGTGAGTCGCGACAGGCTCGTCGCCACGTGCAGCCCGGCCTCCGTCGCGCGGTCCTCCAGCAGTTCGCGGTCGATGGAGGTGTCGCCGGAGAACGCCACCCGCATGCCCTGGATGAGCTGTTTGCCCGGTTCGTACCGCCCGGGGTTGGGGTACGGGCAGGCCGGCCGCCGTCGGCTGGGCCGCCAGTTGGCCGGACCGCCGTGCCGCCGGTCCGGCTGGTAGCCGACCGTCGCCGAGCGGACGGCCGCGGGCCCGTCCGACCACTCCGTCAGCGGCTGGCAGGCCAGCAGCGGCAGCCGCAGCCCCGCCTCCGCCGCCAGGTGCAGGCTCGGCCGGAACGCCTCGGCCAGCACCCGCGCGTCGTCGAGCGCGTGGTGCGCCTGCCGCTGGACCACCCCGTAGTGCGCGGCCAGCGACTCCAGCTTGTGGTTGGGCAGCGGCAGCCGCAGCTCCTTGGAGAGCGCGATCGTGCACAGCCGCTGGCGCACCGGCGCCTCGGCCCGGGCCCTGGCGTACTCCCTGGCGATCATGGACCAGTCGAAGGCCGCGTTGTGCGCGACCAGCACCCGTCCGTCCAGCCGCCGCGCGAACTCCTCCGCGACGTCCTCGAACAGCGGTGCGTCCGCGAGGACTTCGGAGGTGAGCCCGTGGATCCAGACGGGACCGGGATCGCGCCGCGGGTTCACCATCGTGTACCAGGTGTCCTCCACCCGGCCTCTGGCGTCCAGTTGGTACACGGCGGCCGACACTATGCGGTCGTCCCGGGCGAGACCGGTGGTCTCCACGTCGACGACCGCGTATCCGTCGGGATACGCGGCCGGCCACGAGGCGGGCGATGCGGCTGCGGTGCGGTCTTCGAGCATGGTCCCAGAGCTTACGGGCCCCCACTGACAACGGATCCCGGCCCCCGTCCCGGCCGCCCCGGCGGCCCGCGCCCGCCTCCGGGCCGCGCACCCGCCCCCGCCTTGCCGAACCCCGGGTAACCCGCGATCGGTACCCGACGGTAACAACCCCTAGCGGCAGGCCCGTAGGGGTGCCTATGGTGCCGTCATGCCGCACCTTCCGGATGTCGTGTTGTGGTCGGTCCCCGCCTTCGCCGTGCTCACCGCGATCGAAGTGGTGAGCTACCGGATCCATCCGGACGAGGAGGCCGAGGGGTACGAGGCCAAGGACGCGGCGACCAGCATCGGCATGGGCGTGGGCAGCGTCGCCTTCGACGCGCTCTGGAAGATCCCGATCGTGGCGATCTACAGCGCGATCTACGCGCTCACGCCCCTGCGCGTCCCCGTCCTCTGGTGGACGCTGCCCCTGATGCTGCTCGCCCAGGACTTCTTCTACTACTGGTCGCACCGCGGGCACCACGTCGTCAGGATCCTCTGGGCCTGCCACGTGGTGCACCACTCCAGCCGCAAGTTCAACCTCACCACCGCGCTCCGCCAGCCGTGGACGACCTGGACGGTCTGGCCGTTCTACGTGCCGATGGTCGCCGTCGGCGTGCACCCGGCCGCGGTCGCGTTCTGCTCCGGGGTCAACCTCGTCTACCAGTTCTGGGTGCACACCGAGCGGATCGGCAAGCTGCCCCGGCCGTTCGAGTACGTCCTGAACACCCCGTCCCACCACCGCGTCCACCACGCCTCGCAAGGGGGTTACCTGGACCGCAACTTCGGCGGGATCCTCATCGTCTGGGACCGCCTCTTCGGCTCCTTCGTCGCCGAGGCCGAACGGCCGGTCTACGGGCTGACGAAGAACATCAGCACGTACAACCCGCTCCGCGTCGCCACCCACGAGTACGCCGCCATCGCCCGCGACCTGCGCGCGGCCCGCGGCTGGCGGGAACGGGCCGGGCGGATCTTCCGCGGCCCCGGCTGGCAGCCGCGCCCGCCGGCGGCACCGGCGCTCCGCCCCCGGGCCGAGAAGGCCGCGGCGCCGGAGAGCGTCGGATGAGGGCCCTCCGCCGGACCGTCCACCGGGCCTCCCGGACCTTCCGGGCCTTCCACGGGAGCTCCCGGACGTCGCGCAGACCGCCGCTCGCCTTCGCCGCCGCCGCGGGCGTTCACCTGGGCGCGCTCGCCGGCGGCGCCGCGCCCGTCGCCCGCGCCACCAAACCGGTCCTGATGCCGCTGCTCGCCGAGTACGTCCTCCGCCGAGGCGGACCCCCGACGCTGGCCCTCGCCCTGCTCCTCGGCTGCGCCGGCGACACCCTGCTCCAGGTCGCCGGCGAACTCCCGTTCCTGCTGGGCATGGCGGCCTTCGCGGCCGGACACGGCTGCTACCTCGCCCTGTTCGCCAGGCACGGAGGCCGGGGCGGAGACGGAGGCGGGGACCGGCGCGGGGACGGGGGCGGGGACCGGCGCGGAGACGGGAGTCGAGACCGGGCCGCGAGCCGCCGCATCGCGGCCGGCTACGCCGCCGCCTGGGCCGGCACCACCGCCCTGCTGTGGCCGGGCCTGCCGGCCGGCCTCCGGCCGCCCGTCGCGCTCTACGGACTGCTGCTGACGGCCACGGCGTTCGGCGCCCTCCGGACCGGGCGGCGGGCGGCGGCGGGCGGCGCGCTCTTCCTGCTCTCGGACGGCCTCATCGCGAGCGGCCTCGCCGGCCGCCCGCAGCCGCCCGCACCCCAGTTCTGGATCATGCTGACCTATCTGGGCGCCCAGTACCTGCTGGCGGAGGGCGTGCTCGAAGCCGCCGACAGCACCGAGGGGGCCCGGCACCGGCCGGACCCCCTCCGCGTGTCAGACGTCGTGCGTCAGTTCTTCACGGCCGCCAGGGCGTCGACGATGCCGTAGCCGTAGTGGCTGTTGATGTTCTTGGTGCCGACGCAGGGAGCGTCCGCGGGGGCCTTGACCGGGCAGCCCGGGTTCTTCGCCTGGGCCTTGAGGATCCACTGGATCTCGGCCGCGTTCGACTTCGGGTGCGTCGCCTTCAGCAGCGCCGCCACACCGGCCACGTGCGGACCGGCCATCGAGGTGCCCTGCAGGTAGGCGTAGTCGCCTCCCGGCATGGTGGACAGGATGCGGCCGTCCTTGGCGGGCGCGTCCGGGACCTGGAGGACGTCGCCGCCGGGGGCCGCGACGTCGATGACGCCCTGGCCGTAGTTGGAGTAGTACGACTTCAGCGAGTTGACGCCGGTCGCCGACACGGTGACCACGCCGGGCAGCTGGGCCGGGACGTCCAGGCAGGTGGACGGGTCGATGTCACGCGAGCCCGGCTTGGTGTCGTTGGGGCTCGACTTGTCCGTGATCTTCTTCGAGGCCAGGTCGAAGTTGGAGTTGCCCGCGGAGGCCACGTTGACGACGCCCTTGCGGTCGGCGTACGCGGTGGCGCGGCCGACCGCGTCGGCTATCGCCTTCTGGTCCGCGTCGTTCGCGCAGTTGAACATCCACGGGTCGACGTAGTAGCTGTTGTTCGTCACCGCTATGCCGTGGTCGGCGGCGAAGACGAAGGCACAGACCACGCTCTCCGCGTAGAAGAAGCTGCCGGTCTTGGTGCTCACCTTGATGGCGGAGACCTTGGTGTTCGGGGCGACGCCCGTGACGCCTATCCCGTTGCGGGCCGCGGCTATGGTGCCGGCGACGTGCGTGCCGTGGTAGTCCGTCTTGGGGTTGTACGGACGCCAGGCGCCGGCGCTCGTGTCGGCCTTGCCGGTGACGCAGCTGGCCGACTGGGCGCGGGAGAAGTTCGGGGCGAGGTCGGGGTGGGTGTCGTCGACGCCCGTGTCGATGACGCCGACGGTGACCTTGCGGCTGCCCGGGTTGATCTTCGCGGCCTTGTCCGCCTTGATGGCGGCCATGTCCCACTGGAGGCTCTCCAGCGGCTCCTTGCCCGGCTTGGCGGTCTTCGCGGCGGCCAGCGCGTTGGCCTTCGACAGCTTCAGCTTCTCGGGCTTGCCGACGTCCGTGGTGGCCGCCGGGGTGATGGGGGCGGTCCGGGTGGCTCCGGCCGACTCGACGCCCGGCACCGCGCGCAGCGCCTTGGCGAAGTCGGGGTTCTTGGAGTGGACGACGATGACGCCGATCTTGTCGTACGACTCCACGATGCTGCCGCCGTTGCTGCCGACGGCCTTCTTCACCTGGTCGAGCGTGGCCCGCGCGGTCCCGGTGTTCACCACGTACGACAGCAGCGGCCCGTCCGCCCGCACCTTGGCCTGCGGGGCCTTCGCGGCCGGCCCGGCGGCCGAGGCGGTGCCCGGCAGGAAACCGATCGAGGCGGTCAGGGCCAGACCGACGGGGAACGCGAGGGCGGCGTGCCGCCGTCTGGGGCGCAGATGAGCCATGGGAACTCCACATCATCCGGGGAGCCGTCGGGCACCAGGCGTGCCGGACGGGTACATGACGAGTGAAGCTAGCGCCGATCATGGGCGATGAGCAATGAATTCCCCAAGAAAAAACCGGCGCATGCCCGCCACAAGCCAGGGGAACAGGACAGTCCGTCCGGTCTGCCCCGGGCGCGGACACTTCGCCGGCTCCCACGAGGGGCTTGGGGCGGAAGCGGCTCGGCCTTCGCCGGAGGGACGGGAACCGCCCGGTCCCCGCCACGGACGTACGGGCGGCGACCGCTCAGCCGCCGCCCCCGCGCAGGGCTTCGATGCTCAACAGCGGCAGCGGCACCCTCGGCCCGTACCAGCGCCCCGCAGTGGGGACGGCGGCGGGCCGGGGCGCGGGGACGGCGGCGATGGGGGACGTCAACCTGATGACTCCGAACGGGCGTCGACCGGGGGACTGCGGCTGAGGCGGCGACTCGGTGCTCACGCCAGGTCAACGAGGCGGCGCGCGGCGGGTTTTGTACCGACCGGCCGCGCTGCGTCATGCACCGTCCTCCCCCTGTCGCATACTGCGGTGTCCCTCTACGATGCGTGATCCGAATCACAGTCCCTCGTGCATCGGACACCACTCGCACCCCGCAACCCCACCGTCAGGAGAGGCCGTGGACTCAGAAGAGGTCGCGGAGACCCCACCCACCACAGCACCCCCGGAGAGCACGTCCGCCCGTCCCGGGATCCCCGGTCAGCCCGACCGGTTCGCCGCCGTCCAGGGCAGCGCCGAGTTCGGCGAACTGCGCCGCGCGCACCGGTCCTTCGCCTTCCCGCTGACCGTCGCCTTCATCGGCTGGTACCTGCTCTACGTCCTGCTGTCGAACTACGCAGGCGACTTCATGGGCACCACCGTGGCCGGGCACATCAACGTCGCCCTCGTCCTCGGACTCGCCCAGTTCCTCACCACCTTCCTCATCGCCTGGTGGTACGCGCGGCACGCCGCGGCCCGTATCGACCCCAAGGCGGAAGCCCTCAAGGCCCGTATGGAGGCCGCCGAATGACCGGCGCACCGACCGCCGTCCCGACCGCCGCCGAGGTGCTCGCCGCCACCGGCGGCGCCGGGGAGCACCGCACTCTGATCATCACGCTGTTCTCCGTCTTCGTCGCCATCACCCTGGGCATCACCGTCTGGGCCGGCCGGCAGACCAAGGGCACCGACGACTTCTACGCCGGCGGCCGCTCCTTCACCGGCTTCCAGAACGGCCTCGCCATCTCCGGCGACTACATGTCCGCCGCGTCGTTCCTCGGTATCGCCGGCGCCATCGCCCTCTTCGGCTACGACGGGTTCCTGTACTCCATCGGCTTCCTCGTCGCCTGGCTGGTCGCCCTGCTGCTCGTCGCCGAGCCGCTGCGCAACTCCGGCCGCTTCACCATGGCCGACGTCCTCGCCCACCGGCTGAACCAGCGGCCGGTGCGCACCGCCGCCGGCACCTCCACCATCGTCGTCTCGATCTTCTACCTGCTGGCCCAGATGGTCGGCGCGGGCGCCCTCGTGGCCCTGCTGCTGGGCGCGAGCGGCGAGGGGTCGCGGCGCTGGATCATCGCCCTGGTCGGTCTGGTGATGGTGCTGTACGTGACGATCGGCGGGATGAAGGGCACCACCTGGGTGCAGATCGTCAAGGCGGTCCTGCTCATCGCGGGCACCCTGCTGATCACCATCCTGGTGCTCAACAAGTTCCACTGGAACCTCTCCGAGCTGCTCGGCGCCGCGGCCGACAAGAGCGGCAAGGGCAAGGCGTTCCTGGAGCCCGGACTCCAGTACGGCAAGGACGGCACGTCCAAGCTCAACTTCGTCTCGCTGGGCATCGCGCTCGTCCTGGGCACGGCCGGCCTGCCGCACATCCTGATCCGCTTCTACACCGTGCCCACCGCCAAGGCCGCCCGGAAGTCGGTGAACTGGGCCATCGGCATCATCGGCGCGTTCTACCTGATGACCATCGCGCTGGGCTTCGGCGCCGCCGCCCTGGTCGGCTCCAAGACGATCATCGCCTCGAACGAGTCCGGCAACACCGCCGCGCCGCTGCTCGCCGAGGAGGTCGGCGGAGGCGCCGGTTCCACCGGCGGCGCCATCCTGCTCGCGGTGATCTCGGCCGTCGCCTTCGCCACCATCCTCGCGGTGGTCGCCGGACTCACCCTCGCCTCCTCCGCCTCGTTCGCCCACGACCTGTGGGCCAACGTGATCCGCAAGGGGCGGACGAGCGAGAAGGAGGAACTGCTCACCGCCAAGGTGGCGGCCGTGGTGATCGGCGGGATCTCCATCGCGCTGGGCATCTTCGCCCACCGGCTCAACGCCGCCGCCCTGGTCGCGCTCGCCTTCGCCGTCGCGGCCTCGGCCAACCTGCCGACGATCCTCTACAGCCTGTTCTGGAAGCGCTTCACCACCCAGGGCGCCCTGTGGTCGATCTACGGCGGACTCGTCAGCTCCGTCACCCTGGTGATCTTCTCGCCGGTCGTCTCCGGCAACGAGAAGGCCCTCTTCCCCGGCATGAGCTTCGACTGGTTCCCGCTCGGCAACCCCGGCCTGGTCTCCATCCCGCTCGGCTTCCTGCTCGGCTGGCTGGGCTCGCTGCTCTCCCGCGAGGCCGCCGACCCCAAGAAGTACGCCGAACTGGAGGTCCGTTCGCTCACCGGTTACGGCGCGCACTGACCCGTACGCCCCCTGAGCACCGGCGGTCCCGGGAACTGTCGGTGCTCAGGGGGCATCGCGTACGCTGCGGGCATCGGCACATCGGCGATCAGCGGGATGCAGAGGGAGGGGCAGCGCCGTGCTCATCGACACCTACGGCCGCGTCGCCACCGACCTGCGGGTCTCCCTGACCGACCGGTGCAACCTGCGCTGCACCTACTGCATGCCCGAGGAGGGCCTGAGCTGGCTCGCCAAGCCCGAGCTGCTCACCGACGACGAGACCGTCCGCCTGGTGCGGATCGCCGTCACCCTGCTCGGCGTCACCGAGGTCCGCTTCACCGGCGGTGAACCGCTGCTCCGGCCGGGCCTGGTGGACATCGTGGCGCGCTGCTCCGCCCTCCGCGCCGACGGCGGGGTCCGCCCCCGGCTGTCGCTCACCAGCAACGGCATCGGCCTCGCCCGCACCGCCGACGCCCTCAAGGCCGCCGGCCTCGACCGGGTCAACGTCTCCCTCGACACCCTGCGCCCCGACGTCTTCGCCGCGCTCACCCGGCGCCGCCGCCACCAGGACGTCCTCGACGGCCTCGCCGCGGCCCGCGCCGCCGGCCTCGAACCCGTCAAGGTCAACACCGTGCTGATGCCCGGGCTCAACGAGGACGAGGCACCCGACCTGCTCGCCTGGGCCGTCGAGCACGGCTACGAACTGCGCTTCATCGAGCAGATGCCGCTGGACGCCCAGCACGGCTGGCGCCGCGAGCGGATGATCACCGCAGGGGACATCCTGACGAGCCTGCGCACCCGCTTCGTCCTCACCCCCGAGCCCGGCCCCGAGCGCGGCTCCGCGCCCGCCGAGCGCTGGCTGGTCGACGGCGGACCGGCCCGGGTCGGCGTCATCGGCTCCGTCACCCGTCCGTTCTGCGCGGCCTGCGACCGCACCCGGCTCACCGCCGACGGGCAGGTGCGCACCTGCCTGTTCGCCACCGAGGAGACGGACCTGCGGGGCGCCCTGCGCGCGGGGGCCGGCGACGACGAGATCGCCGAGCTGTGGCGGCGGGCCATGCGCGGCAAGAAGGCGGGCTCGGGCCTCGACGACCCGGCGTTCCTCCAGCCGCGCCGCCCGATGTCGGCGATCGGCGGCTGACCGCCGCCGGCGTCGAGGGGGGCTCAGCCCTCCCACTCCTCGAACCGCACCACGTCCTTGAGGAAGCCGCGCAGGCCCAGGAAGTCCGACAGGTGCTCGCGGTGCTCGTCGCAGGCCAGCCAGGTCTTGCGGCGCTCGGGGGTGTGCAGCTTGGGGTTGTTCCACGCCAGCACCCACACGGCGGGGGCGCGGCAGCCCTTGGCGGAGCAGATCGGGGCGGCCTCAGGGGAGTTCGGGGCGGTCTCGGGGAAGTTCACACGTCAACTCTACGTAACCACGCCACCCTGGCGTCCCGGCAGCTCACTCACCGGCCCGCGGCACCTCATTCCACCGTCCCGCGGCACCTCATTCCACCGTCCCGCGGACACGACGACGCCGGGCAGCCACGGGGGAAGCCGCCCGGCGTCGATCATTCGCTCCGACGGGGGATGCGGAGCGCCTACGAAGTATGTCACGGAGAGCCCCCTGAAGGGCACCGAAAGACATGATTGATTTGAGCTTTTCCTGAGCTTGCCCTTATCGGGCACCGGGGCCAAGCCTCAGCCCTGGCCGCCCTGTTGACCCACACGGCCGCTCTCATCAGCGGACTCTTCGGCTCCACCGGGCCCCTGCGGCAGGGCGGGCCGCGTCGGCGCGGGTATGAACGTCCCGGGCAGCGAAGGGGCGTTCTCCCGGCCCGCGTTGGCGATGACGACCGCGATGTACGGCAGCAGTGCGCCGAGCACCAGCGTGCCGATCGCCACGTAACGCTCCACGTTCCAGAGCACCACGGTCAGGATCACGGACACCGTGCGGATCCCCATCGAGATCACATAGCGGCGCTGCCGGCCGCGTACGTCCTCGGCCAGTCCCTGGCGGGCTCCGGTGATCCGGAAGGTCTCCGTCTGGCCGCGCTTCCGCATCACATCCACCACCCGATTCGCCTCACTGCCTCCGGCTCGGTCCGTTCCTCGCACCGGTGTGTACTCAACGTTACGCCGCGGCCCCCGCCGGGACGAGGCCGGGGCACCTCCGTTTTCGCCGCCGGGACGGCGCTCGACGTGCACGGGACGGCGTGCGGAAGGGTTCGACGTGCGCCGGACGGGTGGCGGGCCGACACTGGCGTGAGCACGCTCCGCAGCGTCGCACGAGGAGGCGGCATGAACTGGTTGTGGGCCATCATCGTCGGTCTGATTCTGGGCCTGATCGCCAAGGCGATCCTGCCGGGCAAGCAAGCGATCCCCATCTGGCTGACGATCATCTGCGGCATGGTCGGCTCCCTCCTGGGCAACTGGGCCGCCAGTGCGCTGGGGGTCCGGCACACCAGCGGCATCGACTGGATCCGGCACCTGCTCCAGCTGGCCGGCGCCGTCATCGTCGTCGCCATCGGAGACCGGCTCTGGGTCGGGACCCGGGGCAGGAGGGGAGCGCGGGCCTAGCCCGGCGGCACGCCGCCGCCCCCGGGAACGCGGACGGGCGGACCGGAAGACCCGGCCCGCCCGTCCGCGTGAGGGGTGGCTACAGCCCGCGGAGCTCCGCGATCCGCCGGCCCGTCTTGAGGTAGACGGCGCCCGCCGCCGAAAGCCCGGCGCCCGACAGCAGCTCCGGCACCACCTCGGCCAGCGGACGGATCGCGTCCGCCTCGGCCAGCACGATCGCCTGCTGCCCGCCGTCGGTCTCCACGACCAGCCGCAGGCCGTTCTGCTTGGCGACCCGGCGCGCGGCCGAGGCGCTCGGCTGGAAGCCCAGCACCTTGCTGAGGACGGCCGTGACCGGCTCGGCGCCGTGCTCGGCCACCTCCACCACCGGCAGGTCGCCGACGTCGGTGAAGCTCTTCTTCGAGAACTGGGCGACGAACCCGGCCCGGGCGGCCATCGCGGCCTCGACCCCGTAGAGCGCGGCCACGACCTCGCCCGCGAGGACCTTCTTCAGGTCCATCGGGTGCAGCGAACGCTCCCCGACCCGGCCGAGCGCGAGCGCGATCTCCGCGTCCGTCCACTCGGTCCACGCCTTCAGGTACGGCTCCATCAGCCGGTCCGGGACCGACATGATCTTGCCGAAGACGTCGTCGGCGGTCGCGGTCAGCCCCACGTAGTTGCCCTTGGACTTGGACATCTTCGCGCCGGTGCCGTCGGTGCCCTCGATCAGCGGCATGGTCACCACCAGCTGCGGACGCTGCCCGCGCAGCTCCATCAGCTTGCGGCCCATCTGCAGGTTGAGCAGCTGGTCGGCGCCGCCGAGCTCGACGTCGCAGTCCAGCGCCACCGAGTCCAGGCCCTGCGCGATCGGGTACATCAGCTCGGACATGGTCAGGCCCGAGCCCGCGGCGAGGCGGTTGCGGAAGTCCTCGCGCTGGAGCAGCTGCGAGACCGGCACCTGGTTGAGCAGGCCCAGCAGCTCGGGGAAGGTGAACGGCGCCAGCCACTCGCTGTTCTGCCGGAAGCTGACCTTCTCGAAGTCGAAGAAGGGCCGCACCTGCTCGCGGTAGCCCGCGAGGTTCTTCTCGATGTCCTCGTCGGTCAGCGGCGGGCGCTCGGCCGTCCGGCCCGTCGGGTCGCCGATCTTGGCGGTGAAGTCGCCGATCAGCAGCGTGACGTCGTGCCCCATCCGCTGGAAGCGGTTGAGGACGATCATCGGCACGGTGTGCCCGAGGTGCACGTCGGCCGCCGTCGGGTCGATGCCCAGCTTGATGTGCAGGTTCTCACCGGCGGCCCGGCGCTCGTCGATCCGCTCGGCCAGCTTGTCCGTGCCGGGCAGCACCTCCACCGCGCGACCGGCGATCAGCTCCGCCTGCTCCCGCGCCGAGAGGTCCGACAGGTCCAGATAACGCCGCGCCTTGGTCTCGGTGAGCAGCTGCTCCACGGTCGAGTCGAGGGAGAGGTCCTGCGCGAGGAGCTCACTGGCGCGGGCGACGGATTCGCCGAGGCGTGTCATGGCGTTCCTGAGATCTGTAGCGGACGGTTGGTCCCCGGCGGCCCAGGGGGCGCGGGGGCGGAACAGGTCGGTCGTGCGCCAGTCTATTCGGCCGTGCGCGCGGCGCCCCCGCCCGTACCGCCCCCCGGGCCCCGCCCCTCACACCCCCTTGCTGACCGAGCTCATGTGGAAGTCGGGCACCCGCAGCGCCGGCATCGCCGCGCGCGGGCAGATCTTGGCCAGGTCACGCGGCACCGTGCGCTCGGTGCGGCCCGCCTCCACCGCCCGGGACAGCAGGTCCACCGGCGACTCGTTGAACCGGAAGTTGTTCACCTCCCCGACGACCTCACCGTCCCGCACCAGCAGGACGCCATCCCGGGTCAGCCCGGTGACCAGCAGCGTCGCCGGGTCCACCTCACGGATGTACCAGAGCGAGGTGAGCAGCAGCTCGGGACCCTCGTGCCCGCTCGCGGCGACCATCTCGTCCAGCGACCGGGCCCCGCCCGCCTCCAGGATCAGGTTGTCCGTGTACGGGGCGACGGGCAGGCCCGTCAGCGCGGCGGTGTGCCGCCCGGCGGTCAGCCGCTCCAGCACCCCGTCGCGGATCCAGTCCGTCGCCGCCAGCGGCAGACCGCTGTCGAAGACCGACAACCGGGTGTCCGAGCCGTCCGTCAGCACGAACGGCGCGCACTCCAGGCCGGGGGCGTACGGATCGCTGCGCAGGGTCAGCGGCAGGCCGGACAGCTTCTCGCCCACGCGCGTACGGCCGCCCTGTCGCGTACCGCCGCCCTCTTGCGTACGGCCGCCCGGCCCTGCGCCGCCGCCCGGCCGCGCGAACACCGTCCGGCCCTCCGCCGCGTCCCGCGCGTCCGCCCGCAGCTGCTGGTAGCACACCAGATCCGCCACGGCCGCCGGCGGCAGCAGCGTCGGATACCGCCCGGCGGGCAGCTCGCTCCGGCCCCGGGCCGCCCAGACCAGCCGCCGGGCCAGCTCGGCGTCCAGCTCGCGCGGATCGACGTCCGCGAACGCATCCGTGGCCCGCGACAGCCACGCCGAGCCGGTACCGCGTACGTCCTTGGCGTTCAGCTCCACCCGGCCCATGGGCTGGTCGTGCCGCAGCCGCAGCCCGGTCGAGGTGCCCAGGTAGGAGGTGACCGTCTGGTGCCGGGCGTAGCCGTACAGCTCGCGGCCCTCGGCCCGGGCCCGGGCGAAGGACTCGCCGAGCGCCGGGGCGAACGCGTCGAACACCGCGGCGGACGCCCCGGCCGGCGGCTCCGCGTACGCGGGGGAGTGCGGGACGTCCGCCACCAGGGGCTGCGCGTCGTCGGCGGGCCCCGCCCCGCGCGCGGCCTCCTCGGCGGCCCGCACCAGCGGCTCCACGTCGTCGGCCGTCACCGCCGAACCCGACACCACCCCGGCGGCCGTCCCCTGCCCGCCGCCCACGGTCGCGATCACGGTCACCGCGCGCCCGCGCGCGGTGCCATTGGTGGTCAGCGCGTTGCGCGCCCAGCGCAGATCGGCCGACGAGCGCTCGGCGACGACCACCGCGCAACCGTCCGCGCGGGACAGCGCGAGGGTCCGCTCCACGATCTCCTGCGGCCTGTTCCGACGTGCTGTCATGAGCGGGCTCCCCTCGTCGTCCTCATCCCGTACCGTGCCCCGCCGCGCCTCACCGGCCCGCCTCCCGCACGGTATTGAGCACGTTCACCCCGCGGAACAGCGCCGACGGGCAGCCGTGCGACACCGCCGCGATCTGCCCCGGCTGGGCCTTGCCGCAGTTGAACGCCCCGCCCAGGACGTAGGTCTCCGGGCCGCCCACCGCGGTCATCGAGCCCCAGAAGTCGGTGGTGGTCGCCTGGTACGCCACGTCCCGCAGCTGCCCCGCGAGCCGCCCACGCTCGATCCGGTAGAAGCGCTGGCCGGTGAACTGGAAGTTGTACCGCTGCTGGTCGATCGACCAGGACCGGTTGCCGACGACGTAGATCCCCCGGTCCACGCCCGCGATCAGCTCCTCGGTCGACGGGCCGTCCGGCGCGGGCCGCAGCGAGACGTTGGCCATCCGCTGCACCGGCATGTGCGACGGCGAGTCCGCGTACGAGCAGCCGTTGGACCGGCCGAGGCCGTGCAGCCGGGCGATCCGGCGGTCGAGCTGCCAGCCGACCAGGATCCCGTCCCTGACGATGTCCCACTCCTGTGCGGCCACCCCCTCGTCGTCGTAGCCGACGCTCGCCAGCCCGTGCTCGGCCGTCCGGTCGCCGGTGACGTTCATCAGCGGCGAGCCGTAGACCAGCGTCCCCAGCCGGTCCGGGGCGGCGAACGAGGTGCCCGCGTACGCCGCCTCGTAGCCGAGCGCGCGGTCCAGCTCGGTGGCGTGCCCGATCGACTCGTGGATGGTCAGCCAGAGGTTCGACGGGTCGATGACCAGGTCGTACGCGCCCGGCCTGACGCTGGGCGCGCGGACCTTCGCCGCCAGCAGCTCCGGCAGCTCGGCCAGCTCGGCGTCCCAGTCCCAGCCGGTGCCCGTCAGGTACTCCCAGCCGCGGGCGGTCGGCGGGGCGAGGGTGCGCATCGTCTCCACGCCGCCGGCCGGGTCCACGGCCACCGCCGTCAGCTGGGGGTGCACGCGGACGCGCTGCTGGGTGGTGACCGTGCCCGCCGTGTCCGCGTAGAACTTGTTCTCGTGGATGGCCACCAGCGACGCGTCGGCGTGCGCGACCCCGTCGGCGGCCAGCAGCCGGGCGCTGTAGTCGGCCAGCAGGGCGGTCCGCTCGGCGGCCGGTACGGCGAAGGGGTCCCGTTCGTACGGCGACACCCAGGTCCGGTCGGCGTACACCGGCTCGTCCGCCAGCTCCACGCGGTCGCCGGAACCGGCCGCGGCGGTCACCTTCCCCGCCAGCCGGGCCATGGCCACGGCCTGGCCGGCCACCCGGGCGGCGGCGTCCATCGTCAGCTCCGTCCCGGCGGCGAAACCCCAGGCCCCGCCGTGCACCACGCGCACCGCGTACCCCAGGTCCGTGGTGTCCGCGGACCCCGCGAGCCGGGCGTCCCGCAGCCGCCAGGAGGCGTTGCGCACCCGTTCCAGACGGAAGTCGGCGTGGTCGGCGCCCAGCGCGCGGGCGCGGGCGAGGGCGGCGTCGGCGAGCGGGCGCAGGGGCAGTGCGAGGAATGACGCGTCGATGGCGTGCGGCACGGAACCTCCCGGGGTCGTCGCCGAGCATCATGCCCAGCTCCCGGTGGCCTTCAGCGGGAGATCCGGGAGATTCTGTAGAGATCCGACAGCGACCGGCCACGCCGCCTGTCAGTGCCCGATTGTCGCCCCGGCGACCTCTACCGATACGTTCATGTAGTCCAGCTCCGTCCCTGTACGGATTCGTCAACGGAAGGGTGATCCTTTGAGCCGCTCGGTTCTCGTCACCGGAGGAAACCGGGGCATCGGCCTCGCCATCGCGCGCGCGTTCGCCGACGCGGGCGACAAGGTCGCCGTCACCTACCGCTCGGGCGAACCCCCGGCCGCGCTCTTGGATCAGGGGTGCCTGGCCGTCAAGTGCGACATCACGGACCCGGAGCAGGTCGAGCAGGCGTTCAAGGAGATCGAGGAGAAGCAGGGCGCGGTCGAGGTGCTGGTGGCCAACGCCGGCGTCACCCGCGACCAGCTGCTGCTCCGCATGTCCGAGGAGGACTTCGCCTCGGTCGTGGAGACCAACCTCACCGGGACGTTCCGCGTCGTCAAGCGCGCCTCCCGGCCCATGCTCCGCGCCCGCAAGGGCCGCGTGGTGCTGATCTCCTCCGTGGTGGGCATGCTGGGCTCGGCCGGGCAGGCGAACTACGCGGCGTCCAAGGCCGGCCTCATCGGCTTCGCCCGCTCCGTCGCCCGCGAGCTGGGTTCCCGGAACATCACCGTCAACGTCGTCGCCCCCGGTTTCGTGGACACCGACATGACGCGCGTGCTCAGCGACGAGCAGCGCGCGGGGATCGTGGCCAACGTTCCGCTGGGCCGCTACGCGCAGCCCGAGGAGATCGCCGCCTCGGTCCGCTTCCTCGCCTCCGAAGAGGCCGCATACATCACCGGAGCCGTCATTCCTGTCGACGGCGGATTGGGCATGGGTCACTGATCGCCATGAGTGGAATCCTCGCAGGCAAGCGCATCCTGGTCACGGGTGTCCTCACCGAGCAGTCGATCGCCTTCCAGGCCGCCAAGGTGGCCCAGAACGAGGGCGCCGAGGTCATCCTGACCGGCTTCGGCCGGCTCTCCCTGGTCGAGCGCATCGCCAAGCGGCTCCCGAAGCCCGCGCCGGTGATCGAGCTGGACGTCACCAACCAGGAGCACCTCGACGGCCTCGCCGCCAAGGTGCGCGAGCACATCGGCGACGACGTGCCCCTCGACGGCATCGTGCACTCCATCGCCTTCGGCCCCCAGGGCGCCTTCAACTTCCTCGAGGCCACCTGGGAGGACGTCTCCACGGCCGTCCAGGTCTCGGCGTACTCCTACAAGTCGCTGGCCATGGCCCTGCTGCCGCTGATGCGCGAGGGCGCCTCCATCGTCGGCCTCACCTTCGACGCGCAGATCGCCTGGCCGAAGTACGACTGGATGGGCGTGGCCAAGGCGGCCCTGGAGGGCACCAACCGCTACCTCGCCCGTGACCTGGGCCCCAAGGGCATCCGCTGCAACCTGGTCTCGGCCGGCCCGATCAAGTCGATGGCCGCCAAGTCCATCCCGGGCTTCGAGGAGCTCGCGGACGTCTGGAACCACCGCGCCCCCATCGGCTGGGACCTGGCCGACCCGGAGCCGGCCGGCCGCGGCGTCGTCGGCATGCTGTCGGACTTCTTCCCGCGCACGACGGGCGAGATCGTGCACGTCGACGGCGGCGTGCACATGATGGGTGCCTGACGCTTCGGCGTAGCTCCGCGCGTGGAGAGGGCCGCGGTCCGGGAAACCGGACCGCGGCCCTTTTTGCCAGCCCGTTGGGAGTGCCCCCTCTGGGGGAGGGGCCGGGGCACCCCCCGGGGCGCAGCCCCGAGTCGAGAACCAGGCCGTCCACCCCCACACTGAAGAGAACCGCACCACCACGTGGGAGGAGGTACGGCAGTGATACGCACCGCGGCAAGAGCCGCAGCCCTACTCCTGATGGCGACGACCCTGGCCACCCCCGAGCCGGCGTCCGCCGCCCCCACCCCGCCCGCACCAGCCGAGTGTCACACCCGCGTCCGCAACTCCCACGCCACAGCGGACTGCTACAACGGCAACGCCACCCCCGACCGCGTCCAGCTGCACCTCCGCTGCGCCCATTGGTGGGACCCGGCCATGGACACGGCCCCCGCGACCGTGGACCCCCTCCGCCACGTCACCCTCTCCCAGCGCTGCTGGCTGCGCATACGTGAGGCGTGGGTGAGTCACGCGCCGGGCTGACCGCCACGCTCCTCCCGCGACACGTACGGATGCTCGCTCGCCTCCGCCGCCGCGGCCACCGCGTCCCCGGCCCGGATCGCCTCGACGAGCCGCCCGTGATCGGTCAGCGCCCGAGGCCGCGGCTCGGTACCGACGTCCGCGCGCAGGAACTCCCGTACGACGAAACCGAGATCGGCGTAGAGGGCGGCCAGCACCTCGTTGTGCGCGGCGGCGACGACGGTGGTGTGGAACGTGGCGTCGGCCTCGACGAACCGTTCCAGATCCCCCGAGCGCCAGGCGGTCGCCCGGCGCTCCAGCAGGAGCTCGAGTTGGCGCAGGTCCGCGTCGGTCCGCCGCTCCGCGGCCAGCGCGGCGGCCTTCGTCTCCAGGGCGCTGCGCAGCTCGGCGACGTGCCGCGGATCGGCCCGGGCGAAGCGCCGGCTCATCACGCCGGCGAGTTCGCTGGTGGCGACGACGTAGGTGCCGGAGCCCTGCCGGATCGCGAGCAGCCCGTTGTGCGCGAGGGCGCGCACCGCCTCCCGGACGGTGTTGCGGGCGACGCCGAGCCGTTCGACGAGTTCCGGCTCGGTGGGGATGCGGGAGCCGACCGGCCATTCACCGGACGTGATCTGGGTCCGCAGTTGTGTGATGACCTGATCGACCAAGGGGGCCTTGTGGGGCGAGGTCAGTGGCATAGCCCTCCGTTCAATTCATCCCATGATTCTATGATTGCCTGTATGACAGGTTCAGCAGCAGGCAAGGAGCCCACGACGGCCACGGCCTCCGAGGAGACGCCCCTCCTCGAAGAGAAGCCCCTTTCCGAGGGGACGCCCCACCGCATCGTGACAGGGACCGCGCGGGCGGCCGCTTCGCCCTGGCCGCGGCGGTTCCTCGCCCTCGGCCTGGTGCTGGCGGCCCTCAACCTCCGGCCGGCCGTCACCAGCCTCGGCGCCCTCATGGAGGAGGTGCGGGACGGGCTCGGCATGAACGGCACCGTCGCCGGACTGCTCACCTCCATCCCCTCCCTCTGCTTCGCGGTCCTCGGCCCCGCCGCCCCCCGGCTGGCCCGCCGCTGGGGCCCGGCG
This sequence comes from Streptomyces mobaraensis NBRC 13819 = DSM 40847, assembly GCF_017916255.1. Classification (NCBI taxonomy): domain Bacteria; kingdom Bacillati; phylum Actinomycetota; class Actinomycetes; order Kitasatosporales; family Streptomycetaceae; genus Streptomyces; species Streptomyces mobaraensis. Next base: position 1,740,062 of record NZ_CP072827.1, on the reverse strand, counting down.
GCCGTCGTCTGCGCCGGTCTCGCGGCCGTCGCCACCGGGCTGGCGCTCCGCCCGTTCGCGGGTGGCGTCGCGGGGTTCCTGCTGCTCAGCGCGCTGGCGCTGGCCGGTATCGCGGTGGGCAACGTGCTGATGCCGGTCGTGGTGAAGCGCTGGTTCCCGGACCGCGTCGGCCCGATGACGGGCCTGTACTCCATGGCCCTCACCGGCGGCGCGGCCATCACCGCGGCCGGCACGGTGCCGCTGGCGGACGCGATGGGCGGCGGCTGGCGGCCGGGCCTCGCCGTGTGGGCGCTGCTCGCCCTGGCCGCCGCGCTGCCCTGGGCGGTCATCTCCCGCCGTCCGGGCGAACGGCCGGAACGCGCCGCGCGGGAGGCGGCGGTCGCTGGAACCGTGCCGGATCGTCCGTCCGGCGGGATCGCGTCAGAGGGCGCGGCCACCGGAACCACGTCCGAGCGCCCGGTCACCGGGACCGCGCCAAAGGGTGCGGAACGCGCCGAAGCGACCACCCCGAACGCCGCCCCGCACGGCGCGCACGCCCCCCGAAGCGCCGACGCCGACGACGCGCGCGCCCCGCGCATCACCAGCAGCCCCACCGCCTGGGCCCTGGCGGTCTTCTTCGGCCTCCAGGCCACCGGCGCGTACATCACCATGGGCTGGATGCCCCAGATCTTCCGCGACGCGGGCGTCTCGGCCTCGACCGCCGGACTGCTGGCGGCGGTGACGATGCTGATGGGCGTCCCGTTCTCCTTCCTGCTGCCGCGCCTCGCGGCCCGGCTGCGGAACCAGGGCCCCCTCGTCGTCGCGCTGGTCGCCTGCGGTCTGGCGGGGTACACCGGGCTGTGGCTCGCCCCGGTGGGCGGCTCCTGGGCCTGGGCGGTGCTGCTCGGCATCGCCAACAGCTCCTTCCCGCTGGCCCTGACGATGATCGGGATGCGTGCGCGGACCGGCGCCGGGGTCGTCCGGCTGTCCGCCTTCGCCCAGAGCGTCGGATACCTGATCTCCATTCCCGGGCCGCTGCTGGTGGGCCGGCTCTACCAGCAGACCGGCGGCTGGGGCCTGCCGATCGCCCTGCTGGCCGCGCTGATGGTCCCGCAGGCCGTCGCCGGGGTGCTGGCCGGCCGGAACCGGAGCGTCGAGGACGAGTTCCGGATCCGCTGATCCGCCGCGGACCCGGTACGTCCGGCCCGGCCGGCCCCCGGCCGGGCGGTGGTGCGCCACGCCCCACCCCGGTGCCCGGCCGGGCGCGGCGGCTGCGACACTGGTGCCATGCCCGTCCTCGAACCCAACCCCCAGAACGGCCAGAAGACGCTCCTGGCCATCCTCGGCGCGATGCTCGGCATCACCGTCGTCATCGGCATCATCGCGACGATCGCCGCCGGCTGATCGCCGCCCGACCCGCTCGGCCAAGGCCCGGCCGGCGCCCGACCGCCGGCCGGCCGGGCTCGGCCGACGCGCTCTTCTCTCCTCCGCCCCACCCTGGAGGGTGGGGTTAACCCCCGTCCCCTAGGGGGTCTGCCTCCGGGAAGAGTGGGTGGTTTCCCGGATGGGATCTCAGGGGTCCCGCTCCGTAGATTCGTAGTGCACCGCGACGCGGCGGTGCGCCGAGACATCCACGGAGGAGACCATGCCCGCCGGCAGGCACACCCGCACCCGAGGCGCCGCGCAGACCCGCCTGCCGTGGTGGGCCGCGGTCCTGCCCGCCCTGGCCTTCACCGCGCTCTTCGCCCTGCTGGCCCTGCCCGTTCCGGAGGCGTCCGCGGCCCCGGCGGCGGAGGGCGACGGGACGGCGTCGCAGAGCGCCGTCGCGCAGGTCGTCCGCGTCGTCCGGCACACCCTGGACGGCTGGATATCGTGAAGCGTTACCCCGAGGAGGGCAAGCCTCCCAACACCCCGCGCCTCACGGCTGGTTTCATGCGAAGCTGGACGGCATGAGCGCCGACATGACCCGCAGGATCGTCCTCTTCCGCCACGCCAAGGCCGAATGGTCCGACGTCGACGACCACGAGCGACCGCTCGCCGACCGCGGGCGCAAGGACGCTCCCGCCGCGGGCCGCTGGCTCGCCGGTTCGGGTGTCGTCCCCGACCTGGCCCTGTGCTCGACAGCGGCCCGCACCCGCGAGACCTGGAAGCTCGCCGTCTCCGAGCTGCCCCAGCGCCCCCGGACGGTGTACGAGGAGCGGCTCTACGAGGCATCCCTCGGCGAGCTGATCGCCCTGCTCAACGAGGTGTCCGACGAGGTGGGCGACCTCGTCGTGGTGGGACACAACCCGGGCATGCACGCCCTGGCGGACGCCCTGTCGGGCGAGGCCGACGGCGACCTGCTGGCCCGGATGAACCGCTCGGGGTACCCCACTTCGGCCATCGCGGTGATCAGCTTCACCGGTTCGTGGAAGAGCGTCGAGCACGGGGTCGGCCGACTGGTCGCCTTCTGGGCGCCGCACGCCTGACGAGGGCGCCGCACGCCTGACGAGCCGGAAAGAGGTCCCCGACGAGCGGGCGGGTGGCGCCGACGTGTCAGCCGACGCGTCACCCGTCGCCGTCCCGGCGTCACTCGTGCGTGTTCGCCGCCTCGACCTCTTCACGGGTGACGCCCAGCAGGTACAGCACCGTGTCCAGGAACGGCACGTTCACCGCCGTGTGCGCCGCCTCCCGGACCACCGGCTTGGCGTTGAACGCGACGCCCAGGCCGGCCGCGTTGAGCATGTCGAGGTCGTTGGCGCCGTCACCGATCGCGACCGTCTGGGAGAGCGGCACTCCGGCCTCGGCGGCGAACCGGCGCAGCAGTCGCGCCTTGCCCGCCCGGTCCACGATCTCGCCGGTGACCCGGCCGGTCAGCCTGCCGTCCACGATCTCCAGGGTGTTGGCCGAGGCGAAGTCCAGCCCCAGCCGCTCCCGCAGGTCGTCGGTGACCTGGGTGAACCCCCCGGACACCACGCCCACCTGGAACCCCAGCCGCTTCAGGGTGCGGATCAGGGTCCGGGCGCCGGGCGTCAGCCGCACCTCCGCGCGTACCTTGTCCACCACCGACTCGGGCAGGCCCTCCAGGAGCGCCACCCGCGCGTGCAACGACTGTTCGAAGTCCAGCTCGCCGCGCATCGCCCGCGCGGTCACCTCGGCCACCTCGGCCTCACAGCCCGCGTGGGCCGCGAACAGCTCGATGACCTCGTCCTGGATCAGCGTCGAGTCGACGTCCATCACCACCAGGCGCTGCGCCCGCCGCTGCAACCCGGCGGCCACGACGGCGACGTCCACCCCGAGCTTCGCCGCCTCTATCGCCAGCGCGGTGCGCAACGCCTCCGTCTCGGCGCCGGAGACCGCGAACTCCACGGCCGTCACGGGGTACTTGGCGAGACGGAAGATACGGTCGATATTGCCGCCGGTGCCGGTGATACGGGCGGCGATGGCGGCCGTGGACTCGGCGGTGAGCGGGTGTCCCAGCACCGTGACGTGGGAACGGCCCGTGCCACGCGGCCTGTTGTCGCCGCGACCCGAGATGATCTCCGTCTGGAGGTGCATGGACTCGGCCCAGCTGTGCACGGTCGACCGCAGGCCGCCCTCGGCCGCGGCACCTCCGGCGGGCGCGGTGACCAGCGCGCAGAGGGTGATCCGGCCTCGGGTGACGACCTGTTCGATGTCGACGACGTCGACCGCGTAGGCGGCGAGCGTGTCGAAGAGACCGGCGGTGATGCCCGGCCGGTCCTTCCCGAAGATCTTGACGAGGAGGGTGGGCACGTCGTCACCGGCGGCGGGGGTGACGGGCGGGGGCAACGGTGCGCTCATGGTCCTTCTACCGTATCCGGTGCCCGTGAGGCGGTCGCAGGGGGAGGCGGACCGCGGGACGACTGTTCACCGCACCGCTACCCGCGCGGCGGCCGGCCGTCCGGTCCCGGCCACCCCCGGGGTGCGGGCGGTGGCGGCGGCGGAGGCGGCGGCGGGCTCCCGTACGGACGGCGGGGACGCTCCTGCGGCGGCGCGGGCCGCGGCCCGCGCCGGGCACCGGGGGACGGGTCGGCCGCGGGCCCGGTCGAGGTGGTGGCCGAGGGGTCGACCCGGGGGCCCGGCGGAGTACCCGGCCGGGGCCGGGGCTCCGGGCGCAGATAGGGATTGGTGTCGTCCCGCGCCGGACGGTAGCCGGGCGACGGCCGGTGCGGCCCGGGCACGTCGTCCCCACCCCCACCGGCGGAACCTCCCGCGCCCCCGCCGCCTCCGCCCCCGCCGTCCGCTCCGCCGTCCGCTCCGCCGCCCGAACCGCCCGCGCCTCCACCCGCCGTCCCACCGGCCGGGTGCCCATACCCCGAGCCGCCATACCCCGAGCCGCCATACCCCGAGCCGTCGTATCCCGCGCCCGGCCTCCCCGCCCCTCCCGATACCGGTGCTGCCCCTCCCTGCCCCCACCCGTCCCCTTCTTCTCGGCCTCCTCGTCCTACGCGTTCTCCTCGCCCTTCCCGCGCGTACGCCACGGCCCCCCGCCCCGCCGCCCCCGTGGCGCACGCGAGCAGCCCGCCCACCGTCCCGGCCGCCAGGCCCCACGCCGCTCCGAGGACTGCCGCGAGGAGCCCGTTCCCCCGCAGGTCGAGCCCGGCGCCCACCGCGTCGACGCCCAGCACCGAAAGCCCGGCGTCCGCCTTCACCCGCGTCGCCAGGACGAGCAGCGGCAGCGCCGCGGCCGTCACCGCGCCCAGCGCGAGCCCGCACCGCACCGCGTACGCCACCGCGCCCCGCGCTCCCGGAGAAGCCCCCGGGAAAACCCCCGGAGAAGCCCCGTGCGAAGCCCCCCGAGGCGTCCGCACCGCCGTGAGCACCCCGGCCAGGAGCAGGGCCACCGCGCACCCGACCGCCAGCAGCCACACCCGCCCGTCGTACTCCGCCAGCCGGCCCACGGTGATCTGCCGGTCGGTGCCCCCGGCCAGCAGCTCGTCGAACGGGGAGGGGAGGACCTTGGTCAGCGTTCCCGCGGCCCGGCCGTGCCAGGGGACGAAGAGGCCGAGGGGCAGCCCGAGCCACACCCCGTTCGGCGCCCCGAGCAGCGCGCCGCCGGCCACCCGCCGGGGGTGGTCGTCGCCGACCGCGGCGACCAGCGCCGCGGCCCACCCGGCGGCGACGGCCAGGACGAGGACGGTGACCAGCGCCGAGGCCGCCGGCCGTACCGTCCGGTGGAGGGCGCCGGCGCCGCGCGGCAGCGGTGACCGGCGCGCGGCGAGTACGGCGACCAGCAGCACGGCCGCCACCCAGAGCGCGCCGCCCAGCAGGGAGGGCCCGGTGCGTACGGAGAATCCGACGTCCGCCTTGGCCCGGGCGAGGTCGGCCAGCCGGTCGGCGAGGCCGCCCCCTATTCCTCCGATGTCCCCGATGTCGCCGACACCGGGAATCTCCAGCTTCGGCCCGTTCTTCGCCGCGTCGCCGAGGCCGAGCCCTTCCCCCTGGAAGGTGAGGGTGGACGAGCCGGCCCAGGCCAGTCCGCCGAGCAGCAGCAGGAACACCGAGGCCACCGCCCCGGCGCGCAAGGCGAGTTCACGGCCGCCGACCACCGGCCCCGCCGCCCGCAGCGACCGGGCGAACGACCAGCCCAGCACCAGCGCCCCCACCAGGCTCACACCCAACGGCGTCAGCTCGATGGCGGTGTGCGCGTCGGCGCCCCGGATCCCGAACGCCTCCAGCGCCCCCGACGGCTCGACGGACCCGCCCACCGCGAGAACGGTCACCGCGGCCGTCATCGGCCCCAGCTCACCGGCCGCGTCCGCGCCCAGCAGGTGCAGCCCCAGCGCCGCCACCCCCGCCATGGCGAGGAACGCCCAGCCCACCCCCGCCACCGCGAAGACGATCATGTGGACGCCCCGCGCCGGGCGCCGTCCGCTGGTGATGGTCATCACGGCCCCCCGGTCCGTCCCCGCCCCGGCCCCCGGCCCCGGGGGTGAGTGACTCCCGGGCGGCCGTGGGTGATTACCACTCTCCGGTGGTGTTTCCGGCCCGTCAACGGCGCTCGGAAAGCGGGGGGCGCCAATCCCCGACTTTCGATCGGGGGACTGTGCCTGAAATAGTTCCTCCCGATGTTCGCCATCCCTAGACTCCCTGTGCAGGGGGTACATCGGGGGACAAGTAGTGGGGCATGGAGTGCCTGAACTCGTACTGGAATTGAATGGACAGACCTGGACGCTCGACCCGTCCCGGTCGTACACCCTCGGACGCGATCCGCAGGGCGACATGGTGCTGGAGGACGCCAGGGTCTCGTGGCGCCATGCCATCGTCCGCTGGGACGGCCGCAGTTGGGTGCTCGAGGACCAGGGCAGCACCAACGGCACCTACGCGCAGGGGCAGCGGGTCCACCAGGTGGAGATCGGCCCCGGCTCGGTCGTCCACCTGGGCAACGCGACCGACGGCCCGCGGCTGAGCGCCGCCGGCGCCGCCGCGCCGCCCGCCGGTGACCTGTACAGCGCGCAGACCGCGCTGGCGGCCCAGCCCGGACACGCGGCCCCGGCGCAGCAGCAGGCCCCCGGCATGTGGCAGCAGCCCCAGCACGGCGGACCCCAGCAGTACCAGCAGCACCCGCAGTACCAGCAGCCCCACGGCGGCTGGCAGCAGCCGCAGGCCGCCGCCCAGGCGCCCTGGCAACAAGCGCAGCAGGCACAGCAGGCACAGCAGGCACAGCAAGGGCAGCACCAGCAGCAGGCCCAAGCCCCGCACGCGCAGCAGGCTCAGCCGCACATCCCGCACCAGGCGTCCTCGCCGGAGCAGGGCCGGCCGCCCCAGGGCGCGGGGGCCGGCGCCCCGCCCGTCTACGGCGACCGCAGCCCGACGACGTTCCACCAGCTCGCCCAGGGCCGGGTGATGCGCATCGGTCGTGCCCTGGAGAACGAGCTGGTCGTCGCCGACCTCCAGGTCTCCCGGTACCACGCCGAGTTCCGGGCCACGCCCGACGGCCGCTTCGAGATCGTCGACCTGGGCAGCCACAACGGCACCTACGTCAACGGCCAGCCGGTCCGGCAGCAGATCATCGGCCCCCAGGACATCGTCGGCGTCGGTCACTCCACGTTCCGGCTGGTCGGCGACCGCCTGGAGGAGTTCGTCGACACCGGCGACGTCTCCTTCTCGGCCCGCCACCTGACCGTCACCGTGGACGGCGGCAAGCAGATCCTCAAGGACGTCTCCTTCGGCGTCCCCGAGAAGTCGCTGATCGCCGTCATCGGCCCGTCCGGCTCCGGCAAGTCCACCCTGCTCAAGGCGCTGACCGGCTACCGGCCCGCCAACCAGGGCGACGTCCTCTACGACAACCGGAACCTGTACAAGCAGTTCGCCGAGCTGCGGCAGCGCATCGGTCTGGTCCCGCAGGACGACATCCTGCACAAGGAGCTCACCGTCCGGAAGGCGCTCCGCTACGCCGCCAAGCTCCGCTTCCCCGGCGACACCGCGCCCGCCGAGCGCGAGGCCCGCATCGACGAGGTGCTCCGCGAGCTCAAGCTCGACGTCCACAAGGACAAGAAGGTCACCTCCCTCTCCGGCGGCCAGCGCAAGCGCGTCTCCGTCGCCCTGGAGCTGCTGACCAAGCCGTCACTGATCTTCCTGGACGAGCCCACCTCGGGCCTCGACCCGGGCATGGACCGCGACGTGATGCAGCTGCTGCGCGGCCTCGCCGACGACGGCCGTACGGTCCTGGTGGTCACCCACTCCGTCGCCGAGCTGGCCCTCTGCGACAAGCTGCTGGTCATGGCCCCCGGCGGCTCCGTCGCCTACTTCGGCCCGCCCGAGGAGGCGCTCAACTTCTTCGGCTACGAGACCTGGGCGGACGTCTTCTCGGCGTTCGAGAACTACCGCGACTACGACTGGGCGGGCCGCTGGAAGGGCTCGCAGCACTACCAGATGTACGCCGCGGACATCGACGCCGTCGCCCCGCAGTCGGTGCACGTCCAGCCGCAGATGGTCCGGCCGCCCAAGGCCCAGAGCTGGGGCTCCCAGCTGTGGACGCTGATGCGCCGCTACGTCTCGGTCATCGCCTCCGACCGCGGCTTCATGGGCCTGATGCTGATCCTGCCTGCCGTCCTCGGCGGCGTGAGCTGTGTGATCCCGTCCGACTTCGGACTCTCGGCGCCGCCCAAGGGCCACAACCAGGACGCCGGCACGATCATGCTGATCCTCGCGGTCGGCATGTGCTTCTCCGGGGCCGCCAACTCCGTCCGTGAGCTCATCAAGGAACGGGTGATCTACGAGCGGGAACGGGCGGTCGGCCTCTCCCGGTCCGCCTATCTGATGTCCAAGGTCATCGTGCTGGGCGCGATCACCGCGCTGCAGGGCGTGATCATCTGCGCCATCGGCTTCTCCGTCCGGAAGCTGCCCACGGAGGGCCTGATCCTCAAGGCGCTCCCGGCCGCCGAGCTCTGCCTGGTGATCATCGCGCTGGGCTTCACGTCCATGATGATCGGCCTGGTGATCTCCTCCCTGGTGAAGACCGCGGAGAAGACCATGCCGCTGCTGGTGATGTTCGCGATCGTCCAGGTCGTCTTCACCGGCATCATGTTCAAGGTCTACGACGCCCCGGGCGTCGAGCAGGTGGCCTGGCTGATGCCCTCCCGCTGGGCCATCGGCGCCGCGGGCGCCACCCTGGACCTCGCCCACCTCATGGCCCCCTTCGACAAGAACAACCCGTCCAACCTCGACCCGCTCTGGGCGCACACGGTCAGCCAGTGGGGCATCGACCTGTTCGTCCTCCTCGCGCTCGGCGTCGCCTGCGGCTTCGCGGTCGCGCGACTGCTGCGCCGGCACGAGCCCGAGGTCATGCGGAAGTAACCCGGAATCGGCCCGGGAAATCGGCCGGGAATCAGAGAGCGCCGTCTTGTGAATTGCGACGGCAAAAAGGGCGGCGACATCCGGAATCCCGGATGTCGCCGCCCTTCTGTTTATCCCGTACCGGCGACCGCTGTGCCGTCAGCGACCGGCTCAGTAAGCCGAGTTGACGTTGTCCATCGAGCCGTAGACCGCGGCCGCGTAGTTGCAGGCGGCGGTGATGTTGGCGACCGGGTCGTAGATGTCCCAGGAGGTGCCGTCGACGTGGTACGCCTTGAAGGTCGGGTCGATCACCTGGAGCAGGCCCTTGGAGGGGATGCCCGCGGCGGCGTTCGAGTCCCAGTTGTTGATGGCCTGCGGGTTGCCCGTCGACTCCCGCATGATGTTGCGGTAGATGCCGTCGTAGGTGCCCGGGATGCCCTTGGCCTTCATGATGTCCAGGGCCTCGCGGATCCAGCCGTCGAGGTTGTTCGCGTAGGTCTTCGGCGCCGGGGCGGCGGTCTTGGCCGGCGCGGCGGGCGCGGCCTTGACCGGCTGGCGCGCGGCGGACCGGCTCGCGGCCTCCTTCTCGGCGCGCTCCTTCTCCGCCTTGGCCTTCGCCTCGGCGGCGGCCTTCTTCTTGGCCTCCGCCTCCGCGCGGGCCTTGCCGGCGGCGGTGTCGGACTGCTTCACCAGCTCGTCGCGCTGGGCCTCGGTGCCGAACGCCTTGGCGTTCCACGCGACGGGCTTCACGCCGATCGCGGCCTGCTGCTCACCCTCGGTGGAGCCGCTCGGGACGACGGCGAGCGCCACCGCCGCCAGGCCGGCCGCGGCGATGCCCGCGGCGGAGAACTTGTGGACCTTGGTGAGACGGCTATAGCCGGAGATGGTGGAGCGCATGACTGTGCTGAACCTCTTCCAATCGCGTGAGTCGCAGTGGCCCGGATCGGCGCGGATGAAGCGCCGTTTCTCGATCTACGGCGCCCTGCGACGGGGCAATTGTTAGCGGCTGCAAAATGCGCTGGCAAAGGTGTGACGTACTATCCGACTTCGTTGTCGGTACTCCGGGCGCGGTCCGCCGGAAAGCGCCCCGCACCCGCTCAGCCCCCCTCTTACGGCGCTTTTAGGTCTCCACTACCGGATGTCGTAGGTGATGTGCGTCCTATGCGCGGCGTCACACCGAGCAGCGCCCCCTCACACTCGGTGTGACCGCCTCCGCACGGTGTGTACGAGGTTTTCAGGCACCCGTCGGGCGGGGTTCCCGGCCGGCCGGTCAGACCTCCACCAGCACCTGGTCAAGGCTCTTCCGCACCAGGTCCGGCACCTGGCAGTCGTCCGCCGGATACCCCACCGGGATCACCGCGAACGCCTTCTCGTTCACCGGCCGCCCCAGCACCTCCCCCAGGAAGCGCATCGGACTCGGCGTGTGCACCAGCGCCGCCAGCCCCGACAGGTGCAGCGCCGACAGCAGCATCCCGACCGCGATGCCCACCGACTCGTCCACGTAGTAGTGCTTGCGCCGCTCCCCGTCCGGCCCCAGCCAGTACCGCTGCTGGAAGACCACGATCAGCGCCGGCGCGTCCGTCAGATGCGGCTTCACCTCGTCCGTGCCCAGCGGACGCAGCGCCGCCAGCCACTCCTCGCCGAGCCGCCCGGCGTACGAGACGCGCTCCTCCTCCTCGGCCGCCGCCCGGATCCGCGCCCGTACCTCGGGGTCCTTCACCAGGACGAACGTCCACGGCTGCTGGTGCGCCCCGGACGGCGCCGTGGCCGCGCAGGCGATCGCGTCCCGCACCACGCGCTCCGGCACCGGATCGGCCGAGAACCGGCGTACGGTCCTGCGGTCCGCCATCCGCTCCCGCAGCTCCGCGGCGCGCGCGAGCGACTCCTCGGCGGGCATCCGCGCGGGCCGGTAGGGGACCGGCCGGTAGGGCTCGCCATGGGTGGGTGTCCACTGCACTGAGGTCGACATGGACCGAGTCTGGCGGGGACAGGGCCCTCCGGCCTAGGCCCCGGGGCCCACCCCGCGGCCACCGGCGGTCCGATCCGCCCGCGGACGCCGCCGGTTACGGTGACCGCATGAGCCAAGGCCCCCGCTCCGGCCTGCCCGCCGTGAGCACCGCGATCCTCGCGATGAGCAGACACCTGGAGGTCCGCGACGTCCTCCAGACCATCGTCGTCTCCGCCCGTGAACTGCTCGGCGCCCGGTACGCCGCCCTCGGGGTGCCGGACGACCACGGCGGCTTCGCCCAGTTCGTCGTCGACGGCGTCAGCGAGGAGGAGTGGAAGGCCATCGGCCCGCTGCCCCGCCAGCACGGCATCCTCGCCGCGATGCTCCAGGAGAAGGCCCCGCAGCGGCTGCCCGACGTCCGCCAGGACCCGCGCTTCGGCGGCTGGCCCGACGCCCACCCGGACATGTCGGACTTCATCGGCATGCCGATCGCCGACGGCGACGAGAACCTCGGCGTCCTCTTCCTCGCCGACAAGGAGGGGCGGAAGTGCCCCCCGGGCGGCTGCGCCTTCACCGACGAGGACGAGGAGCTGCTCTCGGTCCTCGCCCAGCACGCCGCCATCGCCCTGACCAACGCCCGGCTCTACGAGCGAAGCCGCGAGCTGACCATCGCCGGGGAGCGCGCCCGCCTCGCCCACGAACTGCACGACGCCGTGGCGCAGAAGCTGTTCTCCCTGCGCCTGACCGCCCAGGCCGTCACCGCCCTGGTGGACCGCGACCCGGTCCGCGCCAAGGACGAGCTCCAGCAGGTCGCCCGGCTCGCCGCCGAGGCCACCGACGAGCTGCGCGCCGCCGTCGTCGAGCTGCGCCCGGCCGGACTGGACGAGGACGGGCTCGTCGCCACCCTGCGCACCCAGGTCAAGGTGCTCGACCGGGCGCACGCCGCGCACGTCTCCTTCACCTCGCACGGCATGCGGGCCCTGCCGGCCGCCCAGGAGGAGGCGCTGCTGCGGGTCGCCCAGGAGGCGCTGCACAACGCCCTGCGCCACTCCGGCGCCGAGCACGTCGACGTCACCCTCGCCCGGCGCGGTCAGGGCGCCGTGCTGCGGGTGGCCGACGACGGAAGCGGATTCGACCCCTCCGCGGTCCGGCGGGCCGGCCGGCATCTCGGTCTGGTCTCCATGCGCGACCGGGCCAACGGGGTCGGCGGCAGGCTGAACGTGGACTCGGAGCCCGGCGAGGGCACCGCGATCGAGATGGAGGTGCCCGGTGGCTGAGGAGAACCCGCACGGGAAACAGGGGACCGCGAGCGGCCGGACGATCCGGGTGCTGCTGGTCGACGACCACCAGGTGGTGCGCAAGGGGCTGCGCACCTTCCTGGAGATCCAGGACGACATCGAGGTCGTCGGGGAGGCCGGCGACGGCGCGGAGGGCGTGGCGCGCGCCGAGGAACTGCGCCCCGACGTCATCCTCATGGACGTGAAGATGCCCGGCACGGACGGCATCGAGGCGCTGCGCAGGCTGCGCGCCCTGGACAGCCCGGCCCGGGTGCTGGTCGTCACCAGCTTCACCGAGCAGCGCACGGTGATCCCGGCGCTGAAGGCGGGCGCGGCGGGCTACGTGTACAAGGACGTGGATCCGGACGCGCTCGCCGGCGCCATCCGGTCCGTGCACGCCGGGCACGTCCTCCTGCAGTCCGAGGTGGCGGGCGCGCTGCTGGCGCAGGAGGACACGGGCGGCTCCCAGGGCCGGGGCAACGCGCTGACCGAGCGGGAGCGGGAGGTCCTCGCCCTGATCGCCGACGGCCGGTCCAACCGGGAGATCGCGCGGGCACTGGTGCTGTCGGAGAAGACGGTCAAGACGCACGTCTCGAACATCCTGATGAAGCTCGACCTCGCCGACCGCACGCAGGCGGCCCTCTGGGCGGTCCGGCACGGCATCGGCGACTGACCGCGCCGCGGGGGCGCCGTCCACCGGAACGTCTCATTCCGACCATCGATTCATGCGGTCGTGTGATTGTCGGGAGACCCCAGAAACCCGTTCGGTGGCGGCCCGTTTTCCATGACGTAGCCACGGCGGCTGGCCGTGGCAGCGTTCCAGGAAGGTCAGACGAAGAGTGAAGAACATGAAGAAGGCCGCTGCCGTCACGATCGCGGCCGGCGGTCTCGCCCTCGCCGGTGCCGGCATCGCGTCGGCCCACGGGGGAGCCCCGGCCGCCGCGGGCATCGCCAAGAACAGCCCCGGCGTCGCCTCCGGCAACGTCGTCCAGGTGCCGGTCAGCATCCCGGTGAACCTCTGCGGCAACACGATCAGCGTGATCGGCTCGATGAACCCCACCCACGGCAACGTCTGCGTCAACGAGTAACCGACGGGTGACGGACGGCGCCGTTCCCGGCGCTTCCGGACGGCCGGTCCCGCCGCGGCGGGACCGGCCGTCAAGGGTGATCAATCGTCCGAATGAGGGCAAACTCCACGATCGGCGTGCCGTCGGCGGAGTGGTGACGTTCATCAGGGCGCGACTCCGTCACCGGGGTCGCGAGGTCACCAGCAAAGGAAGCCACCCATGAACAGTGCCAAAAAGGCCGCCCTCGTTCTGGCCGCGGCAGGCGTTACCGTCGGCGCTTCTGTCGGCACCGCAGCCGCGCACGACAGCGACGGCGCCACCGCCCACGGCATCGCCAAGGGCTCGCCCGGCGTCATCTCGGGCAACGTCATCCAGATCCCCCTGGACGTCCCGATCAACGCCTGCGGCAACACGGTCGACATCCTGCTCGGGATCCTGAACCCGACGTTCGGGAACGTCTGCGTCGTCAAGTGACGCTCCGGAAGGCCCCGCGGACCACACGGGCGGTTTCTAGGGGTCGTTGCAACACGTGGTCGTGTTGATCAGGCCGCAAGCAGTTTATGCAGGCGCTCGGCTGGGGTTTCCCAGCCGAGCGTTTTGCGTGGGCGGCCGTTGAGTTCGGCTGCGACGGCGTCGAGGTCTTCACGGCTGTGGGCGGACAGGTCGGTGCCCTTGGGGAAGTACTGCCGCAGGAGGCCGTTGGTGTTCTCGTTCGAGCCGCGCTGCCAGGGGCTGGCGGGATCGCAGAAGTAGACCGGGACATCAGTGGCGATGGTGAAAGCGTGGTGGGCGGCCATCTCGCTGCCCTGGTCCCAGGTCAGGGACCGTTTCAGGTGGGTGGGAAGCCGCTGCACGGTCTCCTGGAGCGCGTCGCGGACCTGCTCGGCACCGCGGCCGTCCGGCAGATGGACCAGCATCACGTAGCGGGTGGCGCGCTCGACCAGGGTGCCGATCGCGGAACCGCTGTCCTTGCCGATGATCAGGTCGCCTTCCCAGTGGCCGGGCACCGCCCGGTCCTCGGCCTCGGCGGGGCGTTCGCTGATCATGACCATGGGGTGGGTGAAGCGCGGCTGGCGCGAGGCGGCCTGGCGCTGTGGCCTGCGCATGGCCCGGCCGCTTCGCAGGGAGCGGGCCACTTCGCGGCGCAGTTCGCCGCGTCCTTGGATGTAGAGGGCCTGGTAGACGGTTTCGTGGACCACGTGCATCTCCGGCCGGTTCGGGAACTGTGCCCGCAGAGCGTTGCAGATCTGTTCCGGGCTCCACCGCCGTCTCAGGTGGCGCTGGATGAAGTCCCGGAGTGCCGGGTTGCGGGCGATCTTCCCCTGCTTGGGGCGGGGCCGGCGGGCATCGGCGCGGGCCTGGGCAGCGTGGGGACGGTACTGCCCGCCCACGGGGTGGCGGTTGCGGCGGATCTCGCGGCTGACCGTGGAGGGGCTGCGGCCCAGCTCGGCCGCGATCGCCCGCACCGATGCCTTCTCCCGCAGCCGGTCGGCGATGTGGATCCGGTCGGTCTCGGTCAGGTACCGGGACGATAGCGAGGGCGCCCGCACAGCGTGTGCGGGCAGCCTCGGCGGCTTCCTGCGGCCCTCGGGCCGGCCGTTGCGCCACTCACGGCCGGTCCGAGGGTTGACACCTACGCGTCGGCTCGCCTCCGCGTTACCGAATCCCAGCTGCATGAGCCGGAAGTATTCCTCCCGTTCCCGGTGCAGCTTCCGTGGGCCCTGTTCCCTGCGGCTCTCACGGATCTTGAAGTCCATCGCATCCCCTGAGCTGGGGTGTTGCGACGACCACTAGAACCCAAGCACGGTTCGCGGGGCCTCCCGCTGTCCGGGCCACGGCCGGTCCCCTCCCGGCCGCGACCGGCCCCGCCCGTCCTCCGGCCCGTCCCGCCCCCGCTACGGCCGGCCGCGCTCCCGCCGCTCCACCGGCGCGTTGTACGCCGCCACCAGCGCCCGCCGGGCCGTCCACTCCACCGGCCGCAGCGCCGCCGCCCGGGCCGCGATCCCCGACGCGCTCATCGCGCCGCCGTGCTCATGGCTCCCGCCGTCCCCCGTCCCGGACGCCAGGGAGACCAGCGCGGCCACCCGCTGCGCGAGCTCCAGCACCCGGGCCGCGCGCTGCGGATACCCGGGGGCCAGGATCGCGCGGTCCCGTTCGGCCCGCGCCCGGTAGGCCTCCAGCGCGGCCCGGGCCGCCGGGCCCGCTCCCGCCACGTCGAGCCGCGTCAGCGCCTCGGTCGCCTCGCGCAGCGCCTCGGCCAGCTCCCGCTCCGCCTCGCCGAGCGACGGCACGTCGGCGGGCGGCGCGTCCCGTACCGGCGAGCACCGCCAGACGACCTCCACGTGCAGGTCGGCGGCGTCCGGCCCGGACCCCGCCGCCCGCACCTCGGGCACCAGCCCCACCCCCGCCTCGGGGGCCAGCACGGCCTCCTCCGCCTCCAGGGCGAGCGCGTTGAACTCCGGCGGCCCGCTCAGCCCCAGCGGATGCCCCGGCACCGGCAGCGCCAGCCGCAGCCCGGTGGCTCCCAGCGCGCGCAGCCGGCCCAGCGCCAGCGTCAGCCCCACCGGGCCGGACTCGCCCGGCAGACCGGTCACCCGGTGGATCGCGTCACTCCCCGTGATGTGGTGCGCAGCGTCATCAGGTGCGGCATAACCGGCAAGAAGGGCATTTCCCCAGGCGGTGAACCGCCCCGATCGATGTTCGTCGAGCATGGGCCCCAGCCTAGGGACCGGCGATGACGGCCGGTGGCGTAGGTTTTCCCTGGGGGCTGCGCCGACAGGCGCCAGCGACGACGAACTGCAATGGGAGACAACGCGCTCATGAGCGATGTGCTGGAACTGGTGGACGTATCCGTGGTCCGCGAGGGCCGGGCTCTGGTGGACCAGGTCTCCTGGTCGGTCAAGGAGGGGGAGCGCTGGGTCATCCTCGGCCCCAACGGCGCGGGCAAGACCACCCTCCTGAATGTCGCCTCCAGCTACCTGTTCCCGACCAAGGGCACCGCCCGCATCCTCGGCGAGAAGCTCGGCGCCGTGGACGTCTTCGAACTGCGCCCGCGCATCGGCATCGCCGGCATCGGCCTGGCCGACAAGCTGCCGCGCAGCCAGACCGTCCTGCAGACGGTGCTCACCGCCGCCTACGGCATGACGGCCACCTGGCACGAGGACTACGAGTCCGTCGACGAGCAGCGCGCCCGCGCCTTCCTCGACGTGCTCGGCATGACCGAGTACCTGGACCGCAAGTTCGGCACCCTCTCCGAGGGCGAGCGCAAGCGCACCCTCATCGCCCGCGCGATGATGATCGACCCCGAGCTGCTGATGCTGGACGAGCCCGCCGCGGGCCTCGACCTCGGCGGCCGCGAGGACCTGGTGCGCCGCCTCGGCCGGCTCGCCCGCGACCCGCTCGCACCCTCCATGATCATGGTCACCCACCACGTCGAGGAGATCGCCCCCGGCTTCACCCACGTCCTGATGCTCCGTCAGGGCAAGGTGCTCGCCGCCGGCCCCATCGAGCTCGAACTCACCTCCCGCAACCTGTCGAAGTGCTTCGGCCTCCCGCTGGTCGTCGAGAGCCGCGGCGACCGCTGGACTGCCCATGGCCTGCCGCTCTCCTGACCCCGCCCGCGCCCCCGGTCCCCCCTCCCGGGGGACCGAGGAGCCCTGTCGGTGACCCCGCCCACGCGCCTACCATGACCATGTGAACACATGGGCGTGGTGGCTCGTGGCCGCCGTCGGACTGGGTATCCCCCTGGTCGTCACCGCGATGCCGGAGTTCGGCATGCTGGCGATCGGGGCCGTCGCCGCCTCCGTCACCGACGCCCTGGGGGGCGGCACGGTGCTGCAGTTCATCGTCTTCGCCGTGGTCTCCGTCGCCCTGATCGCCGTGGTCCGGCCGATCGCCAACCGGCAGCGCGCCGGCCGCCCCACGCACGCCTCGGGCATCGACGCCCTGAAGGGGCGCCAGGCCGTCGTCCTGGAACGGGTGGACGGCCGGGGCGGACGCATCAAGTTGGCGGGCGAGATCTGGTCGGCCCGCTCCCTCGACGGCGAGCGGACCTTCGAGGTGGGCGAGCAGGTGGACGTCGTCGACATCGACGGCGCGACGGCGGTGGTCATGTGAGACGGCCGCCCGGTGGGCCCGGTGCGGGCACCGCTCCGGCAACGACCGTACGGGCAGCGGCCGTACGGCGGCCGGCGGCCGTCCGCGGCGGAGGGGGAACGGCGATGTGATCGATCCCGGTCCGGCGCCTGCGCCGCACCGCCGGTTCTGACAGACTCCCCCAACACGCGGACCCGTCCGAGCGACGGCCGGCCGACCCACGAGAAAGGCACGAGGAGCCACGACATGGCGATCATCATCGTCCTGATCATCCTGGTGGTGCTCGTCTTCATCGCCCTCATGAAGACGGTGCAGGTGATCCCACAGGCCAGCGCCGCCATCGTCGAGCGCTTCGGCCGCTACACCCGCACGCTCAACGCCGGCCTCAACATCGTCGTCCCGTTCATCGACTCCATCCGCAACCGCATCGACCTCCGCGAACAGGTCGTGCCCTTCCCGCCGCAGCCGGTCATCACCCAGGACAACCTCGTCGTCAACATCGACACCGTCATCTACTACCAGGTGACCGACGCGCGCGCCGCGACCTACGAGGTGTCCAGCTTCATCCAGGCCATCGAGCAGCTCACCGTCACCACCCTCCGCAACATCATCGGCGGCATGGACCTGGAACGCACCCTCACCTCCCGCGAGGAGATCAACGCGGCGCTGCGCGGCGTCCTCGACGAGGCGACCGGCAAGTGGGGCATCCGCGTCAACCGCGTCGAGCTCAAGGCGATCGAACCGCCCACCTCCATCCAGGACTCGATGGAGAAGCAGATGCGCGCCGACCGGGACAAGCGCGCCGCCATCCTCACCGCCGAGGGCATCCGCCAGTCCCAGATCCTCACCGCCGAGGGCGAGAAGCAGTCCGCGATCCTCCGCGCCGAGGGCGAGGCCAAGGCCGCCGCGCTCCGCGCCGAGGGCGAGGCCCAGGCCATCCGTACGGTCTTCGAGTCCATCCACGCCGGCGACCCCGACGAGAAGCTGCTCTCCTACCAGTACCTCCAGATGCTCCCGAAGATCGCCGAAGGCGACGCCAACAAGCTCTGGATCGTGCCCAGCGAGATCGGCGACGCCCTCAAGGGCCTCAGCGGAGCCGTCGGCAACTTCGGCCCCATGGGCGGCGGCGGTGGCGGCAAGTCCGCCGGCGCCAAGGAGAGCCCGCGCCGCGAACAGCCCCCGATCGACTGACGCGACGCGCCCCGCGCACATCCCGCCTCCCGCACGGAACGGCCTCCGCGATCATCGCTTCACCGGCCGTTCTCGTGCATGATCGGTGCGGCCCCCCGACCTCTGACGGCGGGGAGGCGTCAACCGATCTAAGGAGATGGCCTTGTCCATCTGGGAAGCACTCGCGGTCTTCGCGGCCGGCATAGGGGCCGGCACCATCAACGCCATCGTCGGCTCCGGAACCCTGTTCACCTTCCCGGTGCTCCTCGCCACCGGACTGCCGCCGGTCACCGCCAACGTCTCCAACACCCTCGGCCTCGTCACCGGCAACATCAGCGGCGCCGTCGGCTACCGCCGCGAACTCCGCGGCCAGTGCGGCCGGATCATCCGCTTCGGCCTCGTCGCCCTCGCCGGCGGCCTCACCGGCGCGGCCCTGCTGCTCACCCTGCCGTCCAAGGCGTTCGACGCGATCGTCCCCATCCTCATCGCCCTGGCGCTGGTCCTCGTCGTCCTCCAGCCCCGCCTCGCCCGCGCCCTCGCCCGGCGCCGCGAACGCGCCGGCACCCGGCCGCACGCCGACGGCGGCGTGGCCCTCCTCCTCGGCCTGCTCCTGGCCAGCGCCTACGGCGGCTACTTCGGCGCGGCCCAGGGCGTCCTCTACCTCTCCCTGATGGGCCTGCTCCTCGACGACGACCTCCAGCGCGTCAACGCGCTCAAGAACGTCCTCGGCGTCGTCGTCAACGGCGTCGCCGCCCTCTTCTTCCTCTTCGTCGCCCACATCGACTGGACTGCCGTCCTGCTGATCGCCGCCGGCTCCACCCTGGGCGGCCAACTGGGCGCCCGCGTCGCCCGCCGCCTGCGGCCGCAGATGCTGCGCGGCGTCATCGTCGTGGTGGGCGTCGTCGCCATCGCCCAACTGCTGCTGCGGAAGTAGCAGCGGCGGCGACGCCGAGGGGGCCCGCCGCACGGCGGGCCCCCTCGGTATCGCCTACGCGGCGGGGACCGCCGGCCACTCGGGCAGCCGCTCCCCGTCGTACACCCCCACCGACAGCAACAGCGCGTCGGACGGCGTCGGTTCGAAGGGACGCCGCAGCAGCCGCATCCCTGCCTGCTCCGGCGTCCGGTCCGCCTTGCGGTGGTTGTCCTCGGCGCAGGCGGCGACGGTGTTCAGCCAGGTGTCCCCGCCGCCACGGGACCGCGGCAGCACATGGTCCACGGTCGTGGCCCGCCGCCCGCAGTACGCGCACCGGTGCCGGTCGCGCGCCAGCACCCCCCGGCGGGACCACGGCGCACGTCTTCGGAACGGCACCCGTACGTACCGGCGCAACCTGATCACTTGGGGCGCCGGCAGCTCCATCGCGGACGAATGGAGGCGCAGACCGGGGCGGGCCAGTTCCACAACGGCCTTGTCCTGCAGGACGAGCACCACCGCGCGCCGCAGCGACACCGTCGCCAGCGGCTCGAAGCTCGCGTTCAGGACCAGCGTCTCCCGCATTCCGTTCCACCTCCCGGCCGTCACCCCGCCCCGGTGGCGGAGATGGCTCAACTGTGCCGGGAGGGAAGGACCGCGACAACGCAATTCCCGCAGGTCACAAGGCAGTTGGGGAGAAGAGGAGAAGGAAGGCAGGCGGGGACGCTCCGGGCCCTTCCCCCGTGTCGAAACCGGGCCCGGAGCGTACGGCAGCGGACGCGGCCGCTCCGGGCCCACGCCCGGAACTCCGGCAGACGGCCGGCGCGGAACGCGCTCGAACCCTCCCCGCCACTGCGGTGCCCACTGCCCGACGGCCGCATGCGAAGCCGTCGGCCCCCACCACTGTGCGGGCCGCGGCGGACACCGCGCAACGGAATTTCCGGCCGCCCGGGCAGGGCGACCGCCACCGGGACCGACGACGCGGGGTCAGCCGTTCGCCGGCGTCTCGTGCTCACCGATCAGCTGCGCCCGGGCCAGCGTGTGGAAGCGCAGGTTGAAGCCGACGACGGCGGGGGACGCGTCCGCGTCGGGACCCAGCTTCTCCTGGTCCACGGCGTACACGGTGAAGACGTAGCGGTGCGGACCGTCCCCGGGCGGCGGCGCGGCACCGCCGAAGTCACGCGTCCCGTAGTCGTTCCGGACGTGCACGGCGCCCGCGGGCAGCCCCTTCATCTCCCCGCCACCCGCCCCGGCGGGCAGCTCGGTGACGTCCGCCGGGATGTCGAACAGCACCCAGTGCCAGAAACCGCTGCCCGTCGGCGCGTCAGGATCGAAGCAGGTGACGGCGAAGCTCTTGGTCCCCTCCGGGAACCCCTCCCACCGCAGGTGCGGCGAGCGGTTGGCGCCGCCGAACGTCTGCGCGTCGGCGAGCCGGGCCCCCGCCCGGACGTCGTCGCTCACCACGGTGAACGAGGGCACGGGCGGCAGGAAGTCATGGGGGAGCGGCGGACGGTCCTGCGCAGGGGACGCGGACGACGCGGACGACACGTCTGACACGGTGACACCTCCGGAAACGCGCGGATACGTGAAATCGCCAGCCTAGCGAGGCGGGGACGGTCCGGACTGAGACCATAAGGCGCGTGCTTCGACGTGTGTTCCGACATGTGGCCCGCCACGTGTCACAACGATGCGGACGACGACCGTCTGGCCGTGCCCTGCGCGCCCTGACGGCCCTCCTCGCCGCCCTGCCCCTGTTCCTCCTCCCCGCCTGCTCGTCCGGCAGTCACGGCAAAACCTCGAAGGCGACCACATCGCCCCACGGGTCCGCCGGCGACGGCACCCGGGGCGCCGGCCCGACGCCCGCCTGGGCCAAGGGCATGAAGACCGTCACCCCGGACAGGCTTCCCCCCGAGGCCCGGCGCACCCTCGAACTCATCGCGAAGGGAGGCCCCTTCCCGTACCCCAAGGACGGGACCGTCTTCGGCAACTACGAGAACCGGCTGCCCAAGCAACAGCGCGGGTACTACCACGAGTACACCGTCCCGACCCCGGACGCCCGCAACCGCGGCGCCCGCCGCATCGTCACCGGCAGCCACTCCGAGCGCTACTACACCGGCGATCACTACAAGACATTCGAAGCGGTGGTGCAACCATGACGACCGGCACGACCGGCGAACTCCCCGCCCCCGGCGTTCCCGGCCTCCTCGACGGCACGATCCCACCGGGCACCTACCGGCTCCCCGCCACCGAATCCCCCTCCCACGCGGCGAAGCTCGCCGCCGAGGCCGGCTGGCACGCCGCCCACCTGGGCCTCCGCGACATCGACGGCAAGGCGGCCTTCCTCGACCGCTGCGCCGCCGACCTGGGCTTCCCCGGCTGGTTCGGCCACAACTGGGACGCCCTCGCCGACTGCCTCACGGACCTCTCCTGGTGGCGCAAGGACGGCGACCCCCGCGGCTACCTGCTCCTCGCGGAGGACTGGGACGCCTTCCGCGCGGCCGCCCCGGACACGGCGGCGACGGCGGCGGAGATCCTCGACGACGCGGTCGCCTTCTGGCGCGACCGGGACACCCCGATGGCCGTCCTGCGGACGTGACCGCCAGGGCCGGAAGGAGGGGAGGGCGGCCCCGGCCGCCGCCCCCACCTGGCCGGACGGCGTCGCTCCGACCGGCACATGCCCGTCCGGTCCAGTACCCTCGGCCCGCATGTCGTCCTCCGACCACCGCACCCCGCTCGACCGCGCCTTCTTCGACCGCCCCGTACTGGAGGTCGCACCCGAACTGCTCGGGCGCACCCTCGTCCGTACCAGCCCCGACGGGCCGATCGAGCTCCGCATCACCGAGGTGGAGGCATACGCGGGCGAGCTGGACCCCGGCTCGCACGCCTACCGGGGGCGGACGGAGCGCAACGCGTCCATGTTCGGCCCGCCGGGCCACGCGTACGTGTACTTCATCTACGGCATGTGGTTCAGCCTCAACCTGGTCTGCGGCCCCGAGGGCACGGCCAGTGGTGTCCTGCTCCGCGCCGGCGAGATCCTCACCGGCCACGACCTGGCCCGCGCCCGCCGTCCGAAGTCGCGCGACGACCGCGACCTCGCCCAGGGCCCGGCCCGCCTCGCGACCGCCCTCGACGTCGACCGCACCCTGAACGGCACCGACATCTGCGCCGGCCCCACGGCCCCTCTCTCCGTCCTCCAGGGCACCCCCGCCCTCACCGACCGCATCCGCAACGGCCCCCGCACGGGCGTCGGCGGTGAGGGAGCCGTCCACCCCTGGCGCTTCTGGATCGACGGCGACCCGACGGTGAGCCCCTACCGGGCCCACGTCCCCCGCAACCGCGGCAAGAACCGCGCCACCAGCGACGTCTGACGAGCCGAGAACCGGTGCTTGACTCCGGGCGCCCGAGCGCCTAACGTAGCCCGAGCCGCTGGAGACGGGGGCAGCGCCGTGAGCGTCTGCACCGGTAGGCGGCACCACCACTACTGACGAGGGATCCCCGAAGGGGTCCGGTTTCTGTTGCGCTTTTGCGTACCGGATTCCGGCTTCGCGGCTCGATTTGAGAGCCGGCGGGAAATTCCGCTAAAGTAGTGGACACCCCGCCAACAGGGGATCGGATTTCGAATCCGGGCCGGAAACGGAACGGAAAAGGATCTGGTAAGGTTGGAAACACCGAAGGGAAGCGCCCGGAGGAAAGCCTGAGAGAGTCTCTCGGGTGAGTACAAAGGAAGCGTCCGTTCCTTGAGAACTCAACAGCGTGCCAAAAGTCAACGCCAGACTATAAAACAACCCCGTCCACGGATCCTTGTGGTCCTGGATGAGGTTCCTTTGAAAAACACAGCGAGGACGCTGTGAACGACCGGGCCTATTCCGCCTGGTCGTTCCGCTCTCGTGGTGTCGCCCCGATTACGGGGAAACATTCACGGAGAGTTTGATCCTGGCTCAGGACGAACGCTGGCGGCGTGCTTAACACATGCAAGTCGAACGATGAACCTCCTTCGGGAGGGGATTAGTGGCGAACGGGTGAGTAACACGTGGGCAATCTGCCCTGCACTCTGGGACAAGCCCTGGAAACGGGGTCTAATACCGGATACGACTGCTGAGCGCATGCTCGGTGGTGGAAAGCTCCGGCGGTGCAGGATGAGCCCGCGGCCTATCAGCTTGTTGGTGGGGTGATGGCCTACCAAGGCGACGACGGGTAGCCGGCCTGAGAGGGCGACCGGCCACACTGGGACTGAGACACGGCCCAGACTCCTACGGGAGGCAGCAGTGGGGAATATTGCACAATGGGCGAAAGCCTGATGCAGCGACGCCGCGTGAGGGATGACGGCCTTCGGGTTGTAAACCTCTTTCAGCAGGGAAGAAGCGAAAGTGACGGTACCTGCAGAAGAAGCGCCGGCTAACTACGTGCCAGCAGCCGCGGTAATACGTAGGGCGCAAGCGTTGTCCGGAATTATTGGGCGTAAAGAGCTCGTAGGCGGCTTGTCGCGTCGGATGTGAAAGCCCGGGGCTTAACCCCGGGTCTGCATTCGATACGGGCAGGCTAGAGTTCGGTAGGGGAGATCGGAATTCCTGGTGTAGCGGTGAAATGCGCAGATATCAGGAGGAACACCGGTGGCGAAGGCGGATCTCTGGGCCGATACTGACGCTGAGGAGCGAAAGCGTGGGGAGCGAACAGGATTAGATACCCTGGTAGTCCACGCCGTAAACGTTGGGAACTAGGTGTGGGCGACATTCCACGTCGTCCGTGCCGCAGCTAACGCATTAAGTTCCCCGCCTGGGGAGTACGGCCGCAAGGCTAAAACTCAAAGGAATTGACGGGGGCCCGCACAAGCAGCGGAGCATGTGGCTTAATTCGACGCAACGCGAAGAACCTTACCAAGGCTTGACATACACCGGAAACATCCAGAGATGGGTGCCCCCTTGTGGTCGGTGTACAGGTGGTGCATGGCTGTCGTCAGCTCGTGTCGTGAGATGTTGGGTTAAGTCCCGCAACGAGCGCAACCCTTGTTCTGTGTTGCCAGCATGCCTTTCGGGGTGATGGGGACTCACAGGAGACTGCCGGGGTCAACTCGGAGGAAGGTGGGGACGACGTCAAGTCATCATGCCCCTTATGTCTTGGGCTGCACACGTGCTACAATGGCCGGTACAATGAGCTGCGATACCGCGAGGTGGAGCGAATCTCAAAAAGCCGGTCTCAGTTCGGATTGGGGTCTGCAACTCGACCCCATGAAGTTGGAGTTGCTAGTAATCGCAGATCAGCATTGCTGCGGTGAATACGTTCCCGGGCCTTGTACACACCGCCCGTCACGTCACGAAAGTCGGTAACACCCGAAGCCGGTGGCCCAACCCTTGTGGAGGGAGCCGTCGAAGGTGGGACTGGCGATTGGGACGAAGTCGTAACAAGGTAGCCGTACCGGAAGGTGCGGCTGGATCACCTCCTTTCTAAGGAGCACATAGCCGACTGCAGACAAACGTTCTGCACGGTTGCTCATGGGTGGAACGTTGACTATTCGGCACGATCGGTGAGGGATCGCTAGTACTGCTTCGGCGTGGAACGTGATCGTGAGCTGGTCGGGTCGGGCACGCTGTTGGGTGTCTGAGGGTGCGAGCGTGAGCTTGTTGCCTTCTGCCGGCCCCGGTAAAGGTCCGCCTGTTGGTGGGTTGTGACGGGTGGCTGGTCGTTGTTTGAGAACTGCACAGTGGACGCGAGCATCTGTGGCCAAGTTTTTAAGGGCGCACGGTGGATGCCTTGGCACCAGGAACCGATGAAGGACGTGGGAGGCCGCGATAGGCCCCGGGGAGCTGTCAACCGAGCTGTGATCCGGGGGTGTCCGAATGGGGAAACCCGGCAGTCGTCATGGGCTGTCACCCGCTGCTGAACACATAGGCAGTGTGGAGGGAACGCGGGGAAGTGAAACATCTCAGTACCCGCAGGAAGAGAAAACAACCGTGATTCCGGGAGTAGTGGCGAGCGAAACCGGATGAGGCCAAACCGTTTGCGTGTGATACCCGGCAGGGGTTGCGCATGCGGGGTTGTGGGATCTCTCTTCTGTCGTCTGCCGGCGACGGGACGAGTCAGAAACCGTAGTGATAGGCGAAGGACATGCGAAAGGTCCGGCGTAGAGGGTAAGACCCCCGTAGCTGAAATCATTGCGGCTCGTTTGAGAGACACCCAAGTAGCACGGGGCCCGAGAAATCCCGTGTGAATCTGGCGGGACCACCCGCTAAGCCTAAATATTCCCTGGTGACCGATAGCGGATAGTACCGTGAGGGAATGGTGAAAAGTACCGCGGGAGCGGAGTGAAATAGTACCTGAAACCGTGTGCCTACAAGCCGTGGGAGCGTCGCATGGCAGGCTTGCCTGTCATGTCGTGACTGCGTGCCTTTTGAAGAATGAGCCTGCGAGTTTGCGGTGTGTTGCGAGGTTAACCCGTGTGGGGAAGCCGTAGCGAAAGCGAGTCCGAATAGGGCGATTTTAGTAGCGCGCCCAAGACCCGAAGCGGAGTGATCTAGCCATGGGCAGGTTGAAGCGGAGGTAAGACTTCGTGGAGGACCGAACCCACCAGGGTTGAAAACCTGGGGGATGACCTGTGGTTAGGGGTGAAAGGCCAATCAAACTCCGTGATAGCTGGTTCTCCCCGAAATGCATTTAGGTGCAGCGTCGTGTGTTTCTTGCCGGAGGTAGAGCACTGGATAGGCGATGGGCCCTACCGGGTTACTGACCTTAGCCAAACTCCGAATGCCGGTAAGTGAGAGCGCGGCAGTGAGACTGTGGGGGATAAGCTCCATGGTCGAGAGGGAAACAGCCCAGAGCATCGACTAAGGCCCCTAAGCGTACGCTAAGTGGGAAAGGATGTGGAGTCGCAGAGACAACCAGGAGGTTGGCTTAGAAGCAGCCACCCTTGAAAGAGTGCGTAATAGCTCACTGGTCAAGTGATTCCGCGCCGACAATGTAGCGGGGCTCAAGCGTACCGCCGAAGTCGTGTCATTGCAGCATGAGGGCTAACGCCTGTTGTGATGGGTAGGGGAGCGTCGTGTGCCGGGTGAAGCAGCCGCGGAAGCGAGTTGTGGACGGTTCACGAGTGAGAATGCAGGCATGAGTAGCGATACACACGTGGGAAACGTGTGCGCCGATTGACTAAGGGTTCCTGGGTCAAGCTGATCTGCCCAGGGTAAGTCGGGACCTAAGGCGAGGCCGACAGGCGTAGTCGATGGACAACCGGTTGATATTCCGGTACCCGCTTTGAAACGCCCAATATCGAATCAGGCGATGCTAAGTCCGTGAAGCCGTTCCGGACCCTTCGGGGAATGGAAAGTGGTGGAGCCGACGATCCAGACTTGTAGTAGGTAAGCGATGGGGTGACGCAGGAAGGTAGTCCAGCCCGGGCGGTGGTTGTCCCGGGGTAAGGGTGTAGGCCGTGTGGTAGGCAAATCCGTCACACGTTAAGGCTGAGACCTGATGCCGAGCCGATTGTGGTGAAGTGGATGATCCTATGCTGTCGAGAAAAGCCTCTAGCGAGTTTCATGGCGGCCCGTACCCTAAACCGACTCAGGTGGTCAGGTAGAGAATACCGAGGCGTTCGGGTGAACTATGGTTAAGGAACTCGGCAAAATGCCCCCGTAACTTCGGGAGAAGGGGGGCCATGTCCGGTGATGGGATTTACTCCTTGAGCTGGGTGTGGCCGCAGAGACCAGCGAGAAGCGACTGTTTACTAAAAACACAGGTCCGTGCGAAGCCGTAAGGCGATGTATACGGACTGACGCCTGCCCGGTGCTGGAACGTTAAGGGGACCGGTTAGCTTGGATTCGTCCAGGCGAAGCTGAGAACTTAAGCGCCAGTAAACGGCGGTGGTAACTATAACCATCCTAAGGTAGCGAAATTCCTTGTCGGGTAAGTTCCGACCTGCACGAATGGCGTAACGACTTCTCGACTGTCTCAACCATAGGCCCGGTGAAATTGCACTACGAGTAAAGATGCTCGTTTCGCGCAGCAGGACGGAAAGACCCCGGGACCTTTACTATAGCTTGATATTGGTGTTCGGTTCGGCTTGTGTAGGATAGGTGGGAGACTGTGAAGCATGCACGCCAGTGTGTGTGGAGTCGTCGTTGAAATACCACTCTGGTCGTGCTGGATGTCTAACCTGGGTCCGTGATCCGGATCAGGGACAGTGTCTGGTGGGTAGTTTAACTGGGGCGGTTGCCTCCTAAAGGGTAACGGAGGCGCCCAAAGGTTCCCTCAGCCTGGTTGGCAATCAGGTGTTGAGTGTAAGTGCACAAGGGAGCTTGACTGTGAGACCGACGGGTCGAGCAGGGACGAAAGTCGGGACTAGTGATCCGGCGGTGGCTTGTGGAAGCGCCGTCGCTCAACGGATAAAAGGTACCCCGGGGATAACAGGCTGATCTTCCCCAAGAGTCCATATCGACGGGATGGTTTGGCACCTCGATGTCGGCTCGTCGCATCCTGGGGCTGGAGTCGGTCCCAAGGGTTGGGCTGTTCGCCCATTAAAGCGGTACGCGAGCTGGGTTTAGAACGTCGTGAGACAGTTCGGTCCCTATCCGCTGTGCGCGTAGGAGTCTTGAGAAGGGCTGTCCCTAGTACGAGAGGACCGGGACGGACGAACCTCTGGTGTGCCAGTTGTTCTGCCAAGGGCATGGCTGGTTGGCTACGTTCGGGAGGGATAACCGCTGAAAGCATCTAAGCGGGAAGCCTGCTTCGAGATGAGGACTCCCACCCACTTGATGGGGTAAGGCTCCCAGTAGACGACTGGGTTGATAGGCCAGGTGTGGAAGACCGGTAACGGTTGGAGCTGACTGGTACTAATAGGCCGAGGGCTTGTCCTCAGTTGCTCGCGTCCACTGTGTAAGTTCTGAGGCAACGAACAGTTGCCGGTAAGAGCAGAACCACTTAATTGAAAAGTGTGCTTGTTCGCTCGAAACCGATAGGGTTTCGGTGGTCATAGCGTTAGGGAAACGCCCGGTTACATTCCGAACCCGGAAGCTAAGCCTTTCAGCGCCGATGGTACTGCATGGGGGACCGTGTGGGAGAGTAGGACGCCGCCGAACAATATTTCAAGGACCCTTGGTCCCAGCGTTCACGCTGGGACCAAGGGTCCTTTTGCTTTTTATTCAAGTGCAGCGTTTTTGTCGAAGCGCGTCCGCACGCCGGCTGCGCGAGAATGACTGCGGTACCTCAAGACAGGAGTCACGTCGATGTCCACCAACTCTCCCGACGACCGTTCGGGCGGCGACCGCCACGGCGGGCCGCGGGGCGGCTTCCGCCGTGACGACCGTGGCGGTCGTCCCTCCGGCGGCGGCTACGGCCGACGTGACGACGACCGCGGCGGCTACCGCGGTGGCCGCGACGACCGTGGCGGCCGGCCTTCCGGTGGCGGCTACGGCCGTCGCGATGACGACCGCGGCGGTTACCGTCGTGATGACCGGCGTGATGAGCGTGGTCCGCGTCGGGACGACGACCGTGGTGGGTTCCGTCGCGACGAGCGTCCCCCGTTCCGGCGTGATGACCGGCGGGACGACCGTGGCCCCCGTCGCGATGACGACCGTGGTGGCTTCCGACGCGATGACCGCCGTGACGACCGCCGTGATGACCGGGGTGGCCGGTCCTTTGGTGGCGGCGGTTACGGGCGTCGCGATGACGAGCGCGGTGGGTTCCGGCGTGACGAGCGTCGTGACGCTGACCGGCCGTCGTACCGCCGTGACGACCGTCGCGATGACCGCGGTCCGCGTCGGGATGACGAGCGTTCCTCGTTCCGGCGTGATGACCGGCCGTCCTTCCGGCGTGATGACCGCCGTGACGACCGTGGCCCGCGGCGCGACGACGAGCGCGGTGGGTTCCGGCGTGACGAGCGCCGTGACGCCGATCGGCCGTCCTACCGTCGTGACGACCGCGGTCCGCGTCGGGATGACGAGCGTTCCTCGTTCCGGCGTGATGACCGGCCGTCCTTCCGGCGTGATGACCGCCGTGACGACCGTGGCCCGCGGCGCGACGACGACCGCGGTGGGTTCCGTCGCGACGAGCGTCCCCCGTTCCGTCGTGACGAGCGGCGTGATGACCGTGGCCCGCGTCGGGACGACGACCGCGGTGGCTTCCGGCGGGACGACCGGCCCTCCTTCCGTCGTGACGAGCGGCGTGACGAGCGTGGCCCGCGTCGGGACGACGACCGGGGTGGCTTCCGGCGCGATGACCGCCGTGACGACCGCGACCGTGGCGGGTTCCGGCGTGACGACCGTGGCGGCCGGCCTTCCGGTGGCGGCTACGGGCGTCGGGACGACCGGGACCGGGACCGGCAGGGTGGTGGCTACCGCGGCCGGGACGACCGCTCGCGCGGTGGCTACGGCCGCCGGGACGACCGGGACCGGGACCGCGTCGAGAGGGAGCCGGTGAAGCGGCTGCCCATCCCGGACGACGTGACCGGCGAGGAGATCGACGCGGACGTGCGGCAGGAGCTCATGAGCCTGCCGAAGACGCTCGCCGAGGACGTCGCCCGCAACCTCGTCATGGTCGCCAAGCTGCTGGACGAGGACGCGGAGCAGGCGTACGGCTACTCGCGGGTGGCCCTGCGGCTCGCCTCGCGCGTCGCCGCCGTCCGTGAGGCCGCCGGTTTCGCGTCGTACGCGACCGCCCGGTACTCCGAGGCGCTGGCCGAGTTCCGTGCCGCCCGCCGGATGACCGGTTCCGTCGAGCTGTGGCCCGTCATGGCGGACTGCGAGCGCGGCATGGGCCGTCCGGAGCGGGCGCTGGCCATGGCCGGCGAGCCCGAGGTGCAGAAGCTCGACAAGGCCGGCCAGGTGGAGATGCGCCTGGTGGCCGCCGGTGCGCGTAAGGACATGGGGCAGGCCGAGGCCGCCGTCGTCACGCTGCAGAGCCCCGAGCTGGCGTCGAACTCCGTCCAGCCCTGGACGGCCCGGCTGCGGTACGCCTACGCCGACGCGCTGCTCGACGTCGGGCGGGAGGCCGAGGCCCGCGAGTGGTTCGCCAAGGCCCTGGAGGCCGACCAGGGCGGTACCACCAACGCCTCCGACCGGCTCGCCGAGCTCGACGGTGTCGAGTTCACCGACGTCCTGGCGGACGTCGAGGAGGCGGAGGACGTCAAGGACGCCGAGGACGCGGTGATCGAGGACGCCGACGAGGCGAAGGAGGACGAGGCGAAGGAAGAGGCGGCCGAGGCCGCCGACGAGAAGGACGGCGAGAAGCCCGTCGAGGGCGGCGACGCGCGCTGAGGCGCTGAGTTCCCTGACTGAACGGCGGTGGGGCGGGATCCGTGAGGGTCCCGCCCCACCGCCGTTCTCCGTTCGGCGCCGGTCCGGTCAGTCCAGGGTGAGGCTGCGCAGGACCAGGCCCGTGGCCGGCTTCGGGCCGAAGGAGGTCGACTTGCGCGGCATCGTCACGCCCTGGGCCGCGAGTTCGCGGACCACCTCCTCGCGGACCGGGTGCATCAGCACGGCCGTGCCGCCGTGCCGCTCTGCCTGGGCGACGGCCGCCGCCGTGTCGTGGATGTAGCCGATGTGCTCCGGGTCGTCGCTCACCCGCCACACGTGTTCCAGCAGCACCGAGTGCAGGACCGTGGCGTCGAGCTCGCGCCAGGCCCGGGGGCGGCCGGACGGGACCGTACGGGCCAGCAGGTCCGGGTCCGGGCGGTCCAGGAGGTGGAAGCGGCCGTCGCCGGCCAGCAGGAAGGCGTTGCCGTGCTCGTCGGCTGCCGACGCCTCCGCCAGGGCCTCCAGGGCCGCCGGCAGCGGGGTGTCCAGGGTGCGGACGCGGAAGGCGCCGGAAACGGCGGTCAGCGCGTCCGCGAGCGGCAGGCGGTGCAGGAGGCGGTGGATGGCCCTGACACGCAGCGGGTAGCGGGCGGTGTCCACGAGGAGGACGAGGCCGAAGTCCCAGGGGCCCGGCGCCGGCTGTTCGGCGCGGAGCCGCAGGTAGGTGGCCCAGCGGTGGTGGCCGTCGGCGATCAGGGCCTGGCGGCGGGAGAGGTCGTCGCCGATGCGGGTCAGGTCGTCGGGGTCCGTGACGGACCAGAGGCGGTGGGCGAAACCGTCGTCGGTGGTGGTGGAGAGGAGGGGGGTGGTGCCCGTGACGCGTTCGATGACGGCCGCCGCGCCGGTCGCCGTGCCGTCGCCCCGGTAGGCGAAGAGCAGCGGCTCCAGGTTGGCGCCCGTGTCGCGCATCAGGGCGGCGCGGTCCTCGACGATGTGCGGCATGACGTCCTCGTGGGGGAGGACGATCTTCTCCTCGCGGGGCGTGAGGCGCAGGGCGCCGATGAGGCCGCGCTGGAGTATGCCGTCGCCCTGTTGCTCGTACACGTAGAGCGCGGGTTCCGGGTCCGGGGCCAGGATGCGTTCCTCCTGCCAGCGGCGCAGGGTGTCGGCGGCCCGGCGGTGCCGGTCGGCGGCGGTGGCGGCCTGCGGGAGGATCAACCGGACGATGTTGTGCGGATCGGCGGTCTCCAGGTGGCGCAGCCCGTCGGGCCGGACGACGACGTCGTACGGTGGCGAGGTCACGGCCGCGAGGCTGCCCACCCGTTCCGGGACATAGCGCAGACCTCGGAAGGGGGCGAGTCGGAGGCCGTGCCCGGCAGGATCCGGATTGCTCATCAGTAAATGTTATGTCCCCTGGCCGGATGAGCAATGATCGAGACAGAGACGAACAGCACAAGGAGCGAACTCCGTATGAACGAGAGCGTCCGGACCCGGCCCGGCGGCAGCGAGCGCCGGCTGAGCGAGGCTTACGACACCGCCCTGCTGGATCTCGACGGCGTGGTGTACGCCGGGGGAGAGGCCATCCCGCACGCCGTCGCGTCGCTGGAGACGGCGCGGAAGGAGGGGATGCACCTGGCGTACGTGACGAACAATGCGGCCCGGACGCCCGACGTGGTGGCGGCGCACCTGACCGAGCTGGGGATCCCGGCCGAACCAGGAGACGTCATCAACTCCGCGCAGGCGGTGTCCCGGCTGATAGCGGAGCAGCTGCCGGCCGGGTCGCGGGTGCTCGTGATCGGTGCGGAGGGGTTGCGGGTGGCGTTGCGGGAGCGCGGGCTGGTGCCCGTGGATTCCGTGGATGACGATCCGGCCGCCGTCGCTCAGGGGTACGGGGGGCCGGATATGCCCTGGTCCCGGCTGATGGAGGCTTCGTATGCGGTGGCGCGCGGGTTGCCGTGGTTCGCGTCCAATACGGATCTGACGATTCCGAGCGGGCGGGGGATCGCGCCGGGGAACGGTGCCGCCGTGGAGGTCGTGAAGATCGCTACTGGGCGGGCGCCGCAGGTTGCGGGGAAGCCGCTGCCTCCTATGCATCGGGAGACCGTGCTGCGGACGGGGGCTGAGCGGCCGCTCGTCGTGGGGGACCGGCTCGATACGGATATCGAGGGGGCGTTCGCGGGGGGTGTCGACTCGTTGCTGGTGCTTACCGGGGTGACCACGGCGGCTGAGGTGCTGGCTGCTCGGCCGGAGCATCGGGCGACTTATGTCGCCGAGGATTTGCGGGGGTTGTTGGAGGCGCAGCCTCCCGTCTCCGAGGGAGACGGTGGTTTCCGGTGCGGCGGGTGGACCGCTTCCCTGCGGGATGGGCTTCTTGTCCTCGAGGGGGACGGGGAGCGGATTGACGGGTTGCGGGCGTTGTGCGGGGTGGCGTGGAGTGCTGCCGGCGATGGGGTATGTGGTGCGGATGCGGGGGAGGCGCTCGGGCGCTTGGGCTGGTAGGGGGTGCCCCAGACCCGCCCTTTCTCCGTTTCTTGCCGGGGCTACGCCCCCGCACCCCCGCAGCACGCTGCGCGCGCTGTCCTCAAGCGCCGGACGGGCTGGAGGGGGCGGGGGTGGGTGGGGAGTGCTCCGCGCGCTGTCCTCAAGCGCCGGGCTGGAGGGGGTGTGGGGTCAGCTCAGCTCTTCCAGGAGTTGTTCCTCCGTCTTGCCCTTGCGCCAGTAGCCCGTGAACGTGATCGTCTTGCGGTCGAGGCCGCGGTCGTTGACCAGGTGGCGGCGGAGGGTGCGGATGGTGCCCGCTTCGCCGGCCAGCCAGGTGTAGGGGGTGCCCTCGGGGAAGGCGGCCGTCCGGACGGCGTCGGTGAGCATGGGGTCCTGGTCGCGGATCAGCCAGGTGATGTCGGCGTTCGCGGCCGTCGGGAGGGGCTGGATGTCGTCCGGGTGCGGGATCTCGATCCAGACGCGGGCCGGCATGCCCGGGGGCAGCCAGGCGAGGATGCCCGCCACCGCCGGGAGGGCGGACTCGTCGGCCGTGATGAGGGTCCAGTCGGTGCCGGGCGGCGGTCGGTAGTCGGCGCCGCCGTTGTCGTGGACGACGGGGGCGAGGATCGCCGCCCGGTCGCCCGGGCGGGCCGTGCGGGACCAGAGGGAGGCCGGGCCGCTGTGGGCCGCGTCGCCGTGCTGGACGAAGTCGACGTCCAGTTCCGTCGTGCCGTCCGGGAGCCGGCGGAGGGCGCGGACGGTGTAGGTGCGCATGACCGCTCGGGTGGACGGGTCCTGGGCTCGCCAGTGGGCGTACCAGTTCTCGTCCAGGGGCTCCGGGAGGACCGGTGCGTCCTGGTCCGGGTGGGGGAGGAAGAGCTTGAAGCGTTGGTCCCGGCCGTCGGTGACCACCTCGCCGAGGCGGTCGCCGACGAGCGTCACGCGGATGAGGGCGGTGCCGATGCGTTCGGTGCGCACGACGTGGACGTCGAAGAAGCGGTAGGGGAGGACGGCGGGGGCGGTCACAGCTTCTTGGCCTTCTCGATGGCGGCGGCGAGGTTCTCCAGGAGCGGCGCGCAGCCCGCGTAGGAGAAGCGGGGCTCGCTGAGCCAGGGGCTGACCTGGCCGGCCTCGACGGCGGGGAGCTTGGCCCAAGTGGGCTTGGCGGAGAGGTCCTTGGGCTGGAGGGCCGAGGTGCGGCTGTCCAGGAGGATCAGGTCGGCCTCGTACTTGTCGGCGTTCTCCCAGCTGAGGCTCTCGAAGTAGCCGCCCTTGTCGAGCTTCTGGGGGACGACGAGGTCCACGCCGAGCTCGCGGAAGTACATCAGGTCGGCGTTGACGGCCGGGTTGGAGACGTAGAAGAGGTCGGCGCTGCCGGAGGCGGCCATGACCTTGATCCGGTGGGACTTGGCGGTCCGGCGCAGGGTTTCGGCGGCCTTCTCGAAGCGGGCCTTGGCGTCGGTGACCTTCTTCGCCTTGAGGTCGGCGCCGAGGGAGGCGGCGAGTTCGGCGTAGCGCTCGATGGGCTTGAGCATCGAGACCCGGGCGGAGGTGAGGCCGACGCTGGGGGCCAGGCCGAGGATCTTGTCCTTGCTGTCGTCGGGCACGTACCAGAGGGCGCCGGGCTCGAACATGTTGGTGACCAGCAGGTCGGGGTTGAGGCTCGCGTACTTCTCCACGCTGAACTCGCCCCAGGTGTTGCCGAGGACCTTCAGCTTGGCGACGTCGAGGTCGCCGGCCTGCGGGTCGGGCTTGCCGTTCTTGAGGGTGGTCGGGCCGAAGACGCCGACGCACTCGACGCCGAAGTCGTGGAGGGCGGCGGCCGTGCCGGTGAAGGCGACGATGCGCTTGGGGGTGCTGCCCGTCTTCACCGTGGTGCCGCGGTCGTCCTTGAAGGTCCAGGGGCCGCTCTTGCCCGCGCCGTCGTCCGAGCCGGAACCGGAGGAGCCGCCGCTGCCGCACGCCGTGAGCAGGGCGCCCAGGCCGAGGGCGCCACCGGCCGCGAGGAGGCCGCGTCGGGACAGTACGGTGGTGCGGGTGGTGCTCATGGGGTTGGTGCTTCTCTCGGTCAGGGACGATGGCGATGTTGAGGGTAGGCTAACCTAACCGCGTGTTGGACGTCGTCTCACCCCACGTACCACCGGGCACCTCCCCCGAGGCAGTGCCCCGCCGCAACGCCGTACGCGCCCTCGGGCTGCCGGTCGCCGCGGGCCTCCTGCTCGCCGTCGCCATGGCGTCGGTCGCCGTCGGCGCCAAACAGGTTCCCCTGGACCAGGTCTGGCACGGACTCTTCCACTACACGGGGAGCGAGACCGACGTCGTCGTCCGGGACCTGCGGGTCCCGCGCACCCTCCTCGGCATCCTCACCGGGGCCGCGCTCGGTCTCGCGGGGGCCGTCATGCAGGCGCTGACCCGCAACCCCCTCGCCGATCCGGGGCTGTTCGGCATCAGCTCGGGGGCCGCCGCGGCCGTCGTGTCCGGCATCAGCTTCCTCGGCGTCACCTCGCTCACCGGCTATGTGTGGTTCGCGTTCCTCGGCGCGGCCGTCGTCTCCGTCGTCGTCCATGTGCTGGGCGGCAGCCGGAGCGCCACGCCGGTCCGGCTGGCGCTCGCGGGCACCGCCGTCACCGCCGTCCTCAACGGCTATGTGTACGCGGTGGAACTGACCGACTCGGCCGCGCTCGACCGGATGCGGTTCTGGACCGTCGGCTCGCTGGCGTCCGCCAACGCGACGCTGGTCGGGCAGGTCGCGCCGTTCATCACCGCGGGCGTCGCGCTCGCCCTCGCGCTGGCCCGGCCGCTCAACGCCATGGCCCTCGGCGACGACCAGGCCCGGGCGCTCGGCACCCGGCCCGCCGTCACCCGGGTCCTCGGTCTCGCCGCCGTCACCCTGCTGTGCGGCGCGGCGACGGCCGCCTGCGGACCCATCGTCTTCGTCGGGCTGATGGTGCCCCACATGGTCCGCTCGTTCACCGGGCCCGACCTGCGCTGGGTGCTGCCCTACGCGGCGCTCCTCGCGCCCGCCCTGCTGCTCGGCACGGACATCCTGGGCCGCGTCGTCGCCCGCCCCTCCGAGCTCCAGGTCGGCATCGTCACCGCGCTCGTCGGCGGCCCGCTGTTCATCCGCCTCATCCGGCGCCGACGGACGGCCGGGCTGTGAGCGCCCGCCGCCGGGACGTCCCCGGAGAAGCGAGAAGGGCCATGAACGTCGTCCGCACCCCCGGCGGGCTGTCCGTGCGGGTCGCGCCCCGCGCGGTGCTCGCCGTGCTGCTCCTGGCCGCCGCCGCGCTGGCCGCGTCCGTCGCCCTCATCGGCACGGGCGACTACCCGCTGGCGCCCGGCGAGGTCGTCCGCACGCTGACCGGCGGCGGCACGCCCGCGCAGGAGTTCATCGTCCACGACCTGCGGCTGCCCCGCGTCCTGGTCGCCCTGCTCGTCGGCGCGGCGCTGGCGCTGGCCGGCGCGGTCTTCCAGTCCGTCTCCCGCAACCCGCTGGGCAGCCCGGACGTGCTCGGCATCGCGCAGGGGGCGACCGTCGGGGCGCTGTCGGTCATCGTGCTGTTCCAGGGCACGCCCACCGCCGTCTCCGGCGGCGCGCTGGCCGGCGGGCTGCTCGCCGGTGCGGCCATCTACCTGCTCGCGTGGCAAAAGGGCGTGCACGGGCAGCGGTTCGTGCTCATCGGCATCGCCATGACCGCCATTCTCACGTCCGTCATCGGGTACCTGCTGACACAGGCGGACCTCAACGACGCGACGCGGGCCACCACCTGGATGGTCGGCTCCCTCAACGGGCGCGACTGGAACCAGGTGTGGCCGCTGCTCACGGTCTGCGCCGTCCTCGTCCCCGTCGTCCTGAGCCAGGGCCGCGACCTGCGCATGCTGGAGATGGGCGACGACACGGCGTACGCGCTCGGGGTGCGGGTCGAGCGGACGCGGCTGGTGTCGCTGACCGCGGCCGTGCTGCTGACCGCCGCCGCCACGGCCGCCGCCGGGCCCATCGCCTTCGTCGCCCTCTCCGCCCCGCAGGTCGCCCGCCGCCTCACCGGCTCCCCGGGCCCCTGCCTCACCGCCGCCGCCTGCACCGGCGCGACCCTGCTCGTCACCGCCGACTGGGCCTCGCAGCACCTCTTCGGCGCCGACCGGCTGCCTGTCGGCGTCCTCACCGGCATGCTCGGCGGCTGCTACCTGCTGTGGCTGCTCCACACGGAACGCCGGGCGGGGCGGGGATGACGGCGGCCGGCCCGCGGGGGCGGGACCGCCGGGGCGCCGGGTCCTGTGGGCACGAGGGGACGCGCGCGGGCGGGCTTATGGCGCTCGGGGACGCGCAAACGGCGCTCCCGGGACGGGCTCTCGGGCACGCGAAACGGCGCACACGATCACGTACGGACAAGGAGACCACACCATGAGCCGACTGCAGGCCGAATCCGTCACCCTCGCCTACGACCGGCGGGTCATCGCGGAAGACCTCTCCGTCGCGATCCCCGACAACTCCTTCACCGTCATCGTCGGCCCCAACGCCTGCGGCAAGTCCACGCTGCTGCGCGCCCTCTCCCGGATGCTCAAGCCGACGACCGGGTCCGTGCTCCTGGACGGGCAGGCCATCGGCTCGTACCCGGCCAAGAAGGTGGCCCGGACGCTCGGCCTGCTGCCGCAGTCGTCCGTGGCGCCGGACGGCATCACCGTCGCCGACCTCGTCGCCCGCGGCCGGTACCCGCACCAGGGGCTGCTGCGGCAGTGGTCGCCCGAGGACGAGCTGATCGTCCAGGAGTCGATGGAGGCCACCCGGGTCGCCGAACTCGCCGACCGGCACGTCGACGAGCTCTCCGGCGGGCAGCGGCAGCGCGTCTGGATCGCCATGGCCCTCGCCCAGCGGACCCCGCTGCTGCTGCTCGACGAGCCCACCACCTACCTCGACATCCAGCACCAGATCGAGGTCCTCGACCTCTGCGCCGAGCTGCACGAGGAGCAGGGCCGGACGCTCGTCGCCGTCCTGCACGACCTCAACCACGCCGCCCGCTACGCGACCCACCTGATCGCCATGCGCGGCGGGAAGGTCGTCGCGGAGGGCGCGCCCAACGACATCGTCACGTCCGAGCTGGTGGCCGAGGTGTTCGGGCTGAGCTGCCAGATCATCGACGATCCGCAGACCGGGACGCCGCTCGTCGTACCGGCCGCGCGGCAGGCGCGGCGGGGTCGGAAGGAGGCGGCCGCGCCGGAAGCCGTGGTGGCCGCCGGGGCCGGGGTCACAGGATCGAGCGCAGCCTGAGGACGTCCACCAGGCCGGCCCTGATCTTCACGCGGCCGCTCGCCCAGGCCCGGGCGAAGTTCAGCCGGCCGTCGACCAGGCCGACGAGGTCGTCGCCGGACATCTCCAGCCCGA
The DNA here is from genome assembly GCF_017916255.1 of Streptomyces mobaraensis NBRC 13819 = DSM 40847. Classification (NCBI taxonomy): domain Bacteria; kingdom Bacillati; phylum Actinomycetota; class Actinomycetes; order Kitasatosporales; family Streptomycetaceae; genus Streptomyces; species Streptomyces mobaraensis. Next base: position 1,701,761 of record NZ_CP072827.1, on the reverse strand, counting down.
TCTCGGCCCGCCGTTCGGGGACGCCCGGGACCGCCCGCACCTCCATGAGCCGGCCTTCGCGCAGGTGCCCCACGAAGGTGATGTCCAGGTCGGTCACGTGGCAGCTCAGGGAGCGGTCGAGCATCGCGGCGCCGCGGAGCCTCTCGTCCGCGCCCGCGAGGTTCCGGGCCAGTCTGTCGAGCGCGCTGCGGCACTCCTCGATGGTCGCCATTGCCCTGGACGGTACACCGCGCGGAGGCGAACACCGGAGAAGCGGGCGGACCGGGGTAGCGTCGGGGGCATGAGCGAAGAGGCCGTGAGCGAAGAGGCCATGTCCGGGGAAGCGGGGGCCGGGGAAGCGGGGGCCGGGGAAGCGGGGGCCGGGGAGGCCGGGGCCGGGGTGCTCCCGGCCGACGAGGGTGAGGCAGCGGGGGCGGCGGAGGCCGCCGGGCCCGCCGGGCCGCGGCCCCTCGGCGTCGACCGCACCCCCACCGGGCACCCCGGCGTGGACGCCCACCTGGCCCGGCTCGCGGACGCCGACCACCTCGCCGCCGACGGACACCTGGCCGTGTACGAGGATGTACACCAGGGCCTGCGGTCCGCGCTCGCCGCCCTCGACGAGCGCCCCGACCGACCGCCGGTCCCCACGCGTCCGTACGACAACAGGAGCTGAACCGCCCGTGGGAGTGACCCGCCGCCGCCTCGACGCCGAGCTGGTGCGCCGCAAGCTGGCCCGTTCCCGCGAGCACGCGAGCCAGCTGATCGCCGCGGGCCGGGTGACCGTCGGCGGCGCGACGGCGACCAAACCCGCCACCCAGGTGGAGACCGCCGCCGCGATCGTCGTCACCCAGGACGACAGCGACCCCGACTACGTCTCGCGCGGCGGGCACAAGCTCGCGGGCGCGCTCGCCGCGTTCGTCCCGCTCGGGCTGAAGGTCGAGGGGCGGCGCGCGCTCGACGCCGGGGCCTCGACCGGCGGTTTCACCGACGTCCTGCTGCGCGCGGGCGCCGCACACGTCGTCGCCGTCGACGTCGGGTACGGGCAGCTCGCCTGGTCGCTGCAGAGCGACGAGCGGGTCACGGTGAAGGACCGGACCAATGTGCGGGAGCTGACGCCCGAGCACCTCGACGGCGAGCTCGTCGACCTCGTCGTCGGGGACCTGTCGTTCATCCCGCTCGGCCTGGTGCTGCCCGCCCTGGTGAGCTGCACCGCGCCCGGCGCCGACCTGGTGATGATGGTCAAGCCGCAGTTCGAGGTCGGCAAGGAGCGGCTCGGCAGCGGCGGGGTCGTCCGCAGCCCCGAGCTGCGCGCCGAGGCGGTGCGCGAAGTCGCCCGCCGCGCCGCCGAACTGGGACTCGGCGTCCTCGGCGTCACCGCCAGCCCGCTGCCCGGGCCGTCCGGCAACGTCGAGTACTTTCTGTGGCTGCGCGCCGGTGCGCCCGAACTGGACCCGGCGGACGTTGACCGTGCAGTGGCGGAGGGGCCTCGGTGACCACTACAGAAGCGACATCGGAGACATCGCGGAGCGACGGCCGGACGGTCTTCCTGCTCGCGCACACCGGGCGGCCGGCGGCCGTCCGCAGTGCCGAACTCGTCGTCCAGGGGCTGCTGCGGTGCGGCATCGGGGTGCGGGTGCTCGCCGAGGAGGCCGCCGACCTGCCGCTGCCCCCGTCCGTCGAACGCGTCGAGACCGGGCCCGAGCGGCCGGACGTGCTGGACGGGTGCGAGCTGATCGTCGTGCTCGGCGGGGACGGCACACTGCTGCGCGGCGCCGAGTTCGCGCGCAGCTCCGGGGTGCCCATGCTGGGCGTCAACCTCGGCCGGGTCGGCTTCCTCGCCGAGGCCGAGCGGGACGACCTCGACAAGGTCGTGGACCGGGTCGTGACGCGGGAGTACGAGGTCGAGGAGCGGATGACCCTCGACGTGCTCGTCCGGACGGACGGGCACGTCGTGCACACCGACTGGGCGCTCAACGAGGCGTCCGTGGAGAAGGCGGCGCGGGAGCGGCTGCTCGAAGTCGTCACCGAGGTGGACGGGCGGCCCGTCTCGCGGTTCGGAGGGGACGGGGTGGTGTGCGCCACGCCCACCGGGTCCACCGCTTACGCCTTCTCCGCCGGCGGGCCGGTCGTCTGGCCTGAGGTGGAGGCGTTGCTGATGGTGCCGATCAGCGCGCATGCGCTGTTCGCCAAGCCGCTGGTGACCGCGCCGGACTCGGTGCTGGCCGTGGAGGTGCAGCCGCAGACGCCCCATGGGGTGCTGTGGTGTGACGGGCGGCGGAGCGTGGAGCTGCCGGCGGGGGCCCGGGTGGAGGTGCGGCGGGGGGCTGTGCCCGTCCGCTTGGCGCGGTTGCATCACGCCTCGTTCACCGACCGGTTGGTCGCGAAGTTCGCGCTGCCGGTGGCGGGGTGGCGGGGGGCTCCGCACTAGGGGGCGCCTGCGGCGGGCTGTGCCCCTGGCCCTCCCTTTCTCCGTTTCCTGGGGGCTGCGCCCCCAGACCCCCCTTTTTCGCGGCTTCGCCGTTCGTCCTCAAGTGCCGGACGGGCTGGGGTGGGCCAGCAGCTGCCGCGCCTGCTTCAGTGCCGAGTCCCGGTGTGCCGCGAACTCCTCCTCCGTGAAGACCGGCGTCCGGACCACCGGCGGGATGCCCGTCACGTCGTAGGTCCGCCGGTCACCCGGACGCATGAACTCCTCGTTGGGGAGCCCGAACGTCCAGCCGTTCGGGAGCCTGCGCTCCAGGATGTCCGAGAAGGCGCCCTGGGTGTTCTCGCCGATGCGGGCGGGGGCGGGCGACCGGCCCATCAGGGCCTGGGTGAAGGTCTCGCCCGCGCTGATGGTGAGGCGGCCGGTGAGGACGGCCACGGGGCCGGTGTAGCGGGGGGAGCCGGAGGGGGTGACCTTCACGGGGACGGCCGGGGTGAACTTCCGGGGATCATCCGGGTCGTTCCGGGCGTGCTTCAGGTAGGCCGTGTACGGGCGGTCGGTGAGGCGCTCCGCGATGCGGATACCGAGGCGGTCCGAGCCGCCCCCGTTGAAGCGGACGTCGAGGATCAGACCGCGCGGGGAGCGGGCGAGGACGTGGTCCAGGGCCCGGTCCAGCTCGGCCTCGTCCGCTTTCGGGCCGCCCTTCGCGGCGAACCGGGTGAAGCGGGTGATCCGCAGATACCCCGTGCCGTCGGGGAGGTCGGCGTACGAGAGGGCGCCCTGCGCCCAGGTGCGCAGCGGCACGCCGACGGCCTCGGCGACGGCCTTGTCCATCCGGGCCATGGACTCCGGCGTCGGCATCGTCGTGTCCGCCCGGTGGCCGCCGAAGCGCTTGTCCTTGCCCGCGGCGAGGTAGGTGTGCCCGTCGTGCAGCGGCTCGATCATCCGCCGGAAGACTTCGAACAGCTCGTCGTCGGTGGTGTGCGCCGTGACCCGGGGCCGGAAGCGGTCGCCCACCGCCGTCCAGTCGACCCCGTGGGCCTTGAAGAACGGGTAGTTCTCGGCGTACGTCCGCCAGAAGACGTCGAAGACGCGGCGCGGGTCGGGCCGCCCGCCCTCGCCCGGCTTCGGGCCGGCCGTGCAGTCGGCGGGCAGCGCTCCGGCGCGGCGCAGGGTGACGTGGCCGACGCTCCCGTCGTAGCTCAGCCGCGCCCGGCCGGGGCCGGTGGGGGCGATCGTCAGGCCCTCGTCCCGGGCGTCGGTGAAGCGACCGGATCCGTTCCCCTTCGCCTCCAGCAGGCCGGGCAGGCAGCTCACCGCCGTGGTGTCGTAGGTCCGCAGGCGGCGGCCCCCGCCCTCGACGGAGACCAGCATGCCGTAGCCGTCCGTCCGCCACACGCCGTCCGGCACACGGGTCGGCGCGGTCGGCGGCCGGCTGCCGGCGGGGGACGCGCCGGCCACCGTCCCGCTGCCGTACACCCCGGTGGCGAGGACGACGGTCGTGCCGAGGAGGAGGGCGGTGACGGAGGGGCGGCGGCGCCGGCCGCGGCGGTGTTCGGTCATGCCTCCAGCCTGGCGGGGGCGGGGCCGCCGGGCCATGCGGTGGGCACCCCGGACGGGGTGGGGTTGCCCCCAGGGGCGGGCCGGGGGTTTCTCCGGAGTTCTCCGCGGGGGCCTCGCGGCCTTCCCCAGGGGCTTCCGCGGCCCTTCCGACACGGCCCGCGGGGGCGGCCGTCGCGAGGGGGCCCCGGAACCTCGTATGGTCGTATCCGTGTTGGAGGAGATGCGGATCCGGTCCTTGGGCGTCATTGACGACGCGGTGGTCGAGCTGTCACCAGGTTTCACGGCGGTGACCGGTGAGACCGGTGCCGGCAAGACCATGGTCGTGACCAGCCTCGGGCTGCTGCTCGGCGGCCGGGCCGACCCGGCGCTGGTGCGGGTCGGGGCCAAGGCGGCGGTGGTCGAGGGGCGGATCGCCGTCGACCGGGCGTCGCCCGCCGCCGTGCGGGCCGAGGAGGCGGGCGCCGAGCTCGACGACGGGACGCTGCTCGTCAGCCGGACGCTGTCCGCCGAGGGGCGCTCCCGGGCCCACGTCGGCGGGCGCGGCGTGCCCGTCGGACTGCTCGGCGAGCTCGCCGACGACCTCGTCGCCGTGCACGGCCAGACCGACCAGCAGGGGCTGCTCCGCCCGGCCCGGCAGCGCGCCGCGCTCGACCGGTACGCGGGGGACGCGGTGGCCGCGCCGCTCGCCAAGTACACCGACGCCTACCGGCGGCTGCGCGCCGTCGCCGCCGAGCTCGACGAGCTGACCACCCGGGCCCGCGAGCGCGCCCAGGAGGCGGACCTGCTGCGCTTCGGGCTCGACGAGATCGCCGCCGTCGCGCCGGTGGCCGGCGAGGACGCCGAACTCGCCGCCGAGGCCGAGCGGCTGGGCCACGCCGAGTCCCTCGCCTCCGCCGCCACCGCCGCGCACGCCGCGCTGGCCGGGGACCCCGAGGACCCGGAGGGCGTGGACGCCGCCTCGCTCGTCGCCGGCGCCCACCGGGCGCTGGAGGCCGTCCGCTCCCACGATCCGGCGCTGGCCGCCCTCGCCGACCGGGCGGGTGAGCTCGGCATCCTGCTGCGCGACGTGGCCGGGGAGCTCGCCGGCTACGCCTCCGACCTCGACGCCGACCCGCGGCGGCTGGCCGCCGTCGAGGAGCGGCGGGCCGCCCTCGCCCACCTGACGCGCAAGTACGGCGAGGACGCCGCTGCCGTCCTCGCCTGGGCCGAGCGGAGCGCCGCGCGCCTGGGCGAGCTGGAGGGCGACGACGACCGCATCACGGAACTCACCGCCGAACGCGACGCCCTGCGCGACGAACTGGGCGCCCTGGCCCGGCAGCTGACCGACGCGCGCACCGAGGCGGCGGAACGATTCGCGGAGGCCGTGACGGAGGAGCTGGCGCAACTCGCGATGCCGCACGCGCGCGTCTCGTTCGCCGTCCGGCAGAACGAGGTCGCCGACCCGGCGTCCGGCATCGAGGTCGGCGGACGCGCCGTCGCCTACGGCCCGCACGGCGCCGACGACGTCGAGCTGCTGCTCGCCCCGCACCCCGGCGCCCATCCGCGGCCCATCGCCAAGGGGGCCTCGGGCGGTGAGCTGTCCCGGGTGATGCTCGCGGTGGAGGTGGTGTTCGCGGGCTCCGACCCGGTGCCCACCTACCTCTTCGACGAGGTCGACGCGGGCATCGGCGGCCGGGCCGCCGTCGAGGTCGGCCGCCGGCTGGCCCGGCTCGCGCGGACCGCGCAGGTCGTCGTCGTCACCCACCTCCCGCAGGTGGCCGCGTTCGCCGACCGGCACCTGGTGGTCGAGAAGACCCACGACGGGTCCGTGACCCGCAGCGGTGTGCAGGCCATGGAGGGCGAGGACCGGATCCGCGAACTCTCCCGGATGCTCGCCGGGCAGGAGGACTCGCGGCTCGCTCGCGCGCACGCCGAGGAGTTGCTGGAGGCGGCGCGGGCCGGACGGTGAGCGGGCGCCGGACGGTGTGCGGGTGCAGGGCGGTGTGCGGGCGCTGGGCGGTGTGCGGGCGCTGGGCGGTGTGCGGGCGAAAACGGTCACCGGGTAACAGGCCGGTGCTTTCGGTGGTGTCGGGCGACCTCCGGGCCAACGGCTCCTAATCCCCAAACCGGGTGAATCCGGAGTCGCCCGGGCGAGACAGGGCGGGCCGGGCGCGGAGCGGTGGTGCCCGGACGGCGGTGGCGGCTGGCATCCTGGGCAGCGGCACCGCGCCGTCGCCGCCCTCACCCGTCTCCGCCCGTCTCCTTCCGTCCGACGCCGATCCGCCGATCCCGCCGGTCCCGCCGATCCAGGAGTCTCTCCCGCGTGAGCAGTTCATCCGGCACGTCCCACGGCCGGCCGCCCCTGCACGCCGTCCAGGTGCTGGGCGGCGGCAGCGTGGGCAGCGGCGCCCATGTGCGGTCGCTGGCCGCCGGCCTCGTCGCGCGGGGGCTGCGGGTGACGGTGTGCGCGGCCGGAGGGACCGAGGAGCGGTACGGATTCACCGAGGCGGGCGCCTCGTTCACACCGCTGCCGGGCGGGACGGACGCGCTCCTCGTCGCCGCGATCCGGGCGGCCACCGCCGACGCGGACGTCGTCCACGCGCACGGCCTGCGCTGGGGCCTCCTCGCCGCGCTCGCCCTGCGCGGGCGCTCCACGCCGCTGGTGCTCACCTGGCACCGGCGGGTCCGCGCGGCGGGCGCCCGGGCCCACGTCGTACGGCTGATGGAACGACGGGCCGTGCGGACCGCCGCGGTCGTGCTCGGCGCCACGCCGGATCTGGTGGACCAGGCGCGGGCGCGGGGGGCGCGGGACGCCCGGCTGACGCCGGTGGGGCTGCCCGGGGCGGAAGGCGCGGCTCCCGTCGGCGCGGAGCCGGACGGCGACGTCCCCCGGGACAAGGTGCTCGCGGAACTCGGCGTTCTGGGGCGGCCGTTGCTCCTCGCCGTCGGACGGCTCGAACCCGACCAGGGGTACGGTCCGCTGCTCGACGCCGCCCGTTCCTGGCGGCGGCTCGACCCCGAACCCCTGCTCGTCGTCGCCGGCGAGGGGCCCGAGCGGCCGTCGCTGCAACGGCGGATCGAGGAGGAGGGGCTGCCCGTGCGGCTCGTCGGGCGGCGGGATGATGTGCCGCAACTGGTGGCGGCGGCGGATGTGGTGATCCTGCCGAGTCGGTGGGAGGGGCGGGCGGTGCTGGCGCAGGAGGCTTTTCGGGTGGGGGTGCCGTTGGTGGCCACGGCGGTGGGGGGTGTTCCCGACCTTGTCGGCGACGCGGCGGAGCTTGTGCCTTATGGGGATGCCTCGGCGTTGGCCTGCGCGGTGTCGCGTGTGCTTGTCGATTCGCGGCGGCGGGGGGAGTTGGTGGCCGCGGGGCGGCGGATGGGGGCGGGGTGGCCTTCGGAGGATGATGCGGTTGCTCATGTGCTGAGTGTGTACGACGAGTTGTGGGGGTGAGGTGCCCCGGTCCCTCCCCCAGAGGGGGCACCCCCATTCGCCGTTTCTTGCGGGGGCGGGCCCCCGCGCCCCCGCAACCGCGCTGCGCGCGGTTGTCCTCAAACGCCGGACGGGCTGGATGCAGCCCGTCCGGCGTTTGAGGACGAGCGGCGGAGCCGCGACAAGGGGGGTCTGGGGGCGCAGCCCCCAGGAAACGGCGAAAGGGCGGGACCGGGGCACCTCACCCCACCAGCCGCCGCCCCCGCAGCGCCACCCCCAGCGCCAGCCGCGCCTCCGGCTCGTCCGGGTCCGTGCCGAGCAATGAGGCGATCCGCGCCAGCCGGTCGTACAGGGTCTGTCGGTTGACGTGCAGTTCGCGTGCCGTCTCCGCCTTGCGGCCCGCGTGGCGGAGGTAGGTGTCCAGGGTGGGGAGGAGGGGGGTGCGGGCGGTGGTGTCGTGGGTGAGGAGGGGGCCCAGGACGCGGTCGACGAAGGACGCGAGGTCGTCGGGGGCGCGCAGGCGGGACAGCAGCAGGTCGACGTCGAGGGCACGGGCGTCGTACCAGGGGCGGTCGGGCAGGCCGGCCGCGGCCGTCGCCGCCTCGGCGGCGTGCCGCAGGGCGCCGCCCGCGGTGGTCCAGTCGGCCGGTGAACCCACCACGACCACCGGCGGCCGGGAGCGGACCCGCCGCGCCCCGGCGCGCAGGGCGGCGGCCAGCCGGTCGGCGACCGCAGGGCGGTCGGCCGCGTCCCGGAGGCCGGCGAGCAGCGGGATCCGGCCCTCGGGCAGCCGGACGCCCAGCAGGACGGGCACCCCGACCGCGGCCAGTTCCTCCTGGACCGCGTGGGTCAGGGCCGCCGGGCCGGCGTCCCGGCCGGGGCCCGCCGGGGCGCCGAGGACGACCGGCAGCAGGGGCCCCGGGCCGGGGCGGAAGCCGAGGACGCGGGCCAGGGCGGGGGCGTCGGCCGGGTCGAGCCGGCCCTCGGCGAGGTCGGTGAGGAAGTCGCCGCGTCCCCGGGCCGCCAGCTCCTCCTCCTGGCGGGCCTGGAGCAGGACGACGGCCAGCAGGCCCGCCGTCCGGTCGGCGGCGGCGCGGTGCACCGGCGCGAGCGGGGCGTGCACGGGCAGGACGGTCAGCCGGGCCCGCGGGCCGCCGGGGGCCTGCCCGGGGACGTCCACGGTGACGCGTCCGGCCAGGTCGGTGCGGCGCAGCCCGTCCCACACCTGGAGCGGTTCGGCCGCGCCCGGTGGCGCGGGGTCGGGCCCGGCCGCGTAGAGGAGCCGTCCGTCGGCGGCCTCCAGGAAGACCGGGTTGGCGGTGAAGTCGGCCAGCAGCCGCAGCACTTCGGGTGCCCCGCCGCCGTCCAGCAGTGCCTCGGTGCACCGGCGGTGGACGCCGTCCGCGCGCCGGAGCAGCGCGTAGTGGGCGTTGACCAGCTCGGTGTGGACCTCCTCGGTGACCGCGACGAACGGGACCTCCCGGTGCAGCTGGACGAGCGGGAGCCCGGCCGCGCGGGCCGCGTCCACGACGGCGGCGGGCAGCGCGGGCAGCCGCGTGCCGAGCTCCACCACCAGGGCCGCGATGTCCCGTTCCGCCAGGGCGCGGACGAAGGCGCGCTGCTCGGCCGGGCGGGCGCCCAGGCCCAGGCCGGTGGTCAGCAGCAGTTCGCCGCCCTTGAGGAGCGCCGCGATGTGCGGTGCCTCGCCGGCGTGCACCCAGCGCACCGGACGGTCGAGGCGGTCGGCACCGGCCAGCACCTCGGGCAGGCCCCGGCGCAGGGCGGGCAGCTCCAGGGCGCGGGCGACGGTCACGGTGCTCGGGGGGATCGCGGGTATCGGCGGCGGGGCGTGCATGACGTGAATTTACGGGACGGGTACCGGTGGCCGGGAGGCGGCGAGGGGCCCGCCGCGGCGGGCGACGGGGGCTTTTCTGCTACGGGCGCCCCCGTGCCTCCGGCGCCCGTAGCAGAAAAGCCCCCGCCCTCGTGGGAGTTGCCGCATAGTCGGCGTCATCGCGGCGGTCGCGTGATAGGCAGTGTGACCCGGATCCGGCGACGGCCGGTCGAGCCAGGACCTCGGGGGACGACGATGCAGCCGCTCTACGTTTTCGACGCCGAAGTCAGCGCCCTGCCCGGCGCGGACCCCTTCCCGCTGGTGCGCGAGCACGTGGGCGCCTGGCTGTGCGGGCCCGCGGGGGACGGGCCCGGCGCGGTCGAGCTGGCGGTCGCCGGCGGGCCGCGGCCGCTGCACGGCGGCCGGACGGTCGAGTGGGCCGTCGAGGGGCCACCGGACGCGACGGCCGTGCGGGTCACCGTCACGCAGCCGCTGGACGGGGACGTCGGCCGGTTCGTCACCCGGATCACCGTGTCGTCCGTCGCGGGACGGGTGGGGCTGCGGGTGGTGATGGGCCGGGAGGTCGACGGGGGGTGGATCGCGCCGGTGCAGGATCCGCTGCTGCGCCGGCCCGGGCTGCTGCGGACGGTCGCCGCCGACGAGGGGCTCCGGCTGCACGTCCTCGGGCAGCGGGTGACCGGGCGGTACGAGCCGATCCGGGAGACGGCGCAGACCGCCGTGCTCGCCGAGTCGCTGGCCGGCCGCACCCGGCTGCCCATCCTGCTGGTGCACCCTCGGGAGGACGCCGCCTGGACGGCCGCCCGGCAGGCGGCCGGCGAGCTGATCGGGCTGGCCCAGGTCGTGACCCTCAACTACGGCACGGCCCGGGAGCTGCGCCGGCTGCTGCCCGAGGCCGCCGTCCCGGACGGCGGCGCCCGGCTGGTGTGGCCGCTGCCGGCGCCGGCCCACCCCGCGTACGCGCGCGCCGAGGTCGCCGACCCCGCCACCCGCTTCCGCTGGATGCGCACCCTCGGTGAACTCGCCGTCGTGGCCCGGGGATCGGACCGCGGCTGGGAGGCCGCGCGCCGGGCCGCCCGGGGCAGCGCCGCCCGGCGGGCCGCCGAACGCCTCGCGGCGGCCCGCGCCACCGGCGACGTCGCCCGCCAACTGGACGTCTACGAGGAACGGGTGGCCCGGCTGGAGGCGGACGTCGCCTTCTGGGAGGCCGAGGCGCAGACGCTCACCACCCGGCTGGAGGCCGCCGGGGACGCCGACGCCGCCCGCCGGGAGGCCGAGTACTGGAGGGACCTCTACGTGCGGGAGGTGAAACGCGACGACTTCAAGGCCGGGGAGCCCGCGGACCCCTGGGAGGAGGTGCCCGAACTGGACCGCGCCGACCCGGAGGCCACCTACCGGGCCCTGGAGGAGGCGGCCGACCACCGGATCGTGTTCACGGCCGGGGCGGAACGGTCCTGGCGGGCGTCCGGCTATCCGCATCCGGACGAGATGACCGCCCAGTTGGTCACCCTCGCCAAGGCCGCCGTCGACCTCTACGACCAGCCGAACGGGCGGCCCGAGAAGATGCCCCGCATCACCCAGTGGTTCAAGGAGCAGCACGGGCTGACGGTGGCCACCAGCGACCTGACCATCAAGAAGGACCGGAAGCTGCGCTACTTCTCCTTCGACGGCGACGACCGGCGCGACGGACTGCCGCACGTGAAGGTGCGCGACGCCACGTCCCACAACGAGGTCGGCCGGATCCACTTCGCGTTCGACCACGACAAGCGGCGGCTGATCGTGGACCACGTGGGGGTGAAGAAGTACTGAGCCCCGGGGCTCGGGAGGCCCGGGCGGGCCGTCGGGCCCGCCCGTCCGTCCGGCGTCAGCCGCCGAAGGCGCTCGACGCCGTCAGCCGCAGCGCGGTGTCGATCAGCGGGACGTGGCTGAACGCCTGCGGGAAGTTGCCGACCTGCCGCTTCAGATGCGGATCCCACTCCTCCGCGAGCAGCCCCAGGTCGTTGCGGAGGGCCAGCAGCTTCTCGAAGAGCTGCCGCGCCTCGTCCACCCGGCCGATCATCGCCAGGTCGTCGGCGAGCCAGAACGAGCAGGCCAGGAAGGCCCCTTCGTCGCCCTCGAGCCCGTCCACGCCCGCGTCCTGGCCCGCCGTCGGGTAGCGCAGCACGAAGCCGTCGGGGGTGGACAGCTCGCGCTGGATCGCCTCGATGGTGCCGATGACGCGCTTGTCGTCCGGCGGCAGGAAGCCCATCTGCGGGATGAGCAGCAGCGAGGCGTCCAGCTCCTTGGAGCCGTAGGACTGCGTGAACGTGTTGCGTTCCTTGTCGTAGCCCTTCTCGCAGACGTCCCGGTGGATGTCGTCGCGCAGCTCGCGCCAGCGCTCCAGCGGGCCGTCCACGTCACCGGACTCGATCAGCTTGATGGTGCGGTCCACCGCCACCCAGGCCATCACCTTGGAGTGGACGAAGTGCCGGCGCGGGCCGCGGACCTCCCAGATGCCCTCGTCGGGCTCGTTCCAGTGGTCCTCCAGGTAGCCGATCAGCCGCAACTGGAGGAGGGAGGCGTAGTCGTTGCGGGCCAGGCCCGTCATGTGCGCCAGGTGCAGCGCCTCGGTGACCTCGCCGTAGACGTCCAGCTGGAGCTGGCCGGCCGCGCCGTTGCCCACCCGGACCGGCCGCGAGTTCTCGTACCCCGGCAGCCAGGACAGCTCCGCCTCGCTCAGCTCCCGCTCGCCCGCGATGCCGTACATGATCTGGAGGTTCTCGGGGTCGCCGGCGACGGCCCGCAGCAGCCACTCGCGCCAGGCGCGGGCCTCCTCGCGGTAGCCGGTGCGCAGCAGCGACGACAGGGTGATCGCGGCGTCCCGCAGCCAGGTGAAGCGGTAGTCCCAGTTGCGGACGCCGCCGATCTCCTCCGGCAGGGACGTGGTGGGGGCGGCGACGATGCCGCCGGTGGGCGCGTAGGTCAGCGCCTTGAGGGTGATCAGCGAGCGGACGACGGCGTCCCGGTAGGGGCCGTGGTACGTACAGTGCTCGACCCACTCGCGCCAGAACTCCTCGGTGGCCTCCAGCGAGCCGTCCGGGTCGGGCAGGGCCGGCGGGCCGCCGTGCGAGGGCTGCCAGCTGATGGTGAACGCGACCCGCTCGCCGGGCGAGACGGTGAAGTCGGAGTAGGTGGTGAGGTCCTTGCCGAAGGTCTCGGCGGTGGTGTCCAGCCAGACGGAGTCCGGCCCGGCGACGGCCACCGTGCGGTCGCCGACCTTGTGCACCCAGGGCACCACCCGCCCGTAGGAGAACCGCATCCGCAGCGCGGAGCGCATCGGCACCCGGCCGCTGACGCCCTCGACGATCCTGATGAGCTGCGGCGCCCCGTCGCGCGGGGGCATGAAGTCGATGATCCGGACGGTCCCGCGGGCGGTGTCCCACTCGGACTCCAGGACCAGGGAGTCGCCCCGGTAGCGGCGGCGGTCGGCGCGCGGCGGCGCGGCACCCGAGGGGTGCGCCGGGCCGATCCGCCAGTAGCCGTGCTCCTCTGTACCCAGCAGCCCGGCGAACGCCGCGTGGGAATCGAACCGTGGGAGGCACAGCCAGTCGGCCGTGCCGTCCCTGCAGACCAGGGCGGCGGTCTGCATGTCGCCGATGAGTGCGTAATCCTCGATACGCCCGGCCACGTCATCTCCAGTCGAACGGCATCGTGACCCCCAAGGGGGCCTCTGGCGGTCAAGCGATCTTCGACGAGCTCATGTTCCGGAAGGGGTGGGTGCACACCTCCCAGCGGTGGCTGGGGCTCAGGGGTGCCGTGCCGGCCGGCTCGCTCCGTGTGTCCGTGCAGGATACGACGCCGAGTTGGGCGACGCGCGACGGTTGGCCGGGGAATCTGTGCCGAATGGGTGGCCCGGGACACAGGTGCCGCGCGCCCGTGACGCACGGTCCGCGAGCCCGTCGCGCCGCGTCACCGGCGGCGCCCGCCCCGGGGCGCTGATACCCTGGTACCCCGTGGACCGGTGGGCGCAAGACCCCTCGACCGCAGCGACGGCACCCCCGCAAAGACGCCGGGTGAGCGCCGGTACGCACCTCCACCTCGCGACCACGGGAGACCCCCTTTGGCCATTGCCGCTAAGCCCACGACGACCAAGCACCTCTTCGTCACCGGGGGTGTCGCCTCCTCGCTCGGCAAGGGGCTGACCGCCTCCAGCCTGGGTGCGCTGCTCAAGGCCCGGGGTCTGCGCGTGACGATGCAGAAGCTCGACCCGTACCTGAACGTCGACCCGGGCACGATGAACCCGTTCCAGCACGGCGAGGTCTTCGTCACCAACGACGGTGCCGAGACCGACCTGGACATCGGCCACTACGAGCGCTTCCTCGACGTCGACCTGGACGGCTCGGCCAACGTCACCACCGGCCAGGTGTACTCCTCCGTGATCGCCAAGGAGCGGCGCGGCGAGTACCTGGGCGACACCGTGCAGGTCATCCCGCACATCACCAACGAGATCAAGCACCGCATCCGGCGGATGGCGACCGAGGACGTCGACGTCGTGATCACCGAGGTCGGCGGCACGGTCGGCGACATCGAGTCGCTGCCGTTCCTGGAGACCGTCCGCCAGGTCCGCCACGAGGTCGGCCGCGACAACGTCTTCGTCGTGCACATCTCGCTGCTGCCCTACATCGGCCCCTCCGGCGAGCTGAAGACCAAGCCCACCCAGCACTCGGTGGCCGCGCTCCGCAACATCGGCATCCAGCCCGACGCGATCGTGCTGCGCGCCGACCGCGAGGTGCCGACCGCCATCAAGCGCAAGATCTCGCTGATGTGCGACGTCGACGAGGACGCGGTGGTCGCCGCCATCGACGCCAAGTCGATCTACGACATCCCCAAGGTGCTGCACGCCGAGGGCCTGGACGCCTACGTCGTCCGCAAGCTCGACCTGCCGTTCCGCGACGTGGACTGGGCGCAGTGGGACGACCTGCTGGACCGCGTCCACCAGCCGGACCACGAGGTCACCGTCGCGCTCGTCGGCAAGTACATCGACCTGCCGGACGCCTACCTCTCGGTCACGGAAGCCATCCGAGCGGGTGGCTTCGCCAACCGTGCGCGGGTGAAGATCAAATGGGTGACGTCGGACGACTGCGTCACCCCCGCCGGTGCCAAGAAGCAGCTCTCCGACGTGGACGCGATCTGCATCCCGGGCGGCTTCGGCGAGCGCGGCGTCAACGGCAAGGTCGGCGCCATCACCTACGCCCGTGAGAACAAGGTCCCGCTGCTGGGCCTCTGCCTCGGTCTGCAGTGCGTGGTCGTCGAGGCCGCGCGCAACCTGGCCGGCATCACGGACGCCAACTCCACCGAGTTCGACCCGGCCACCGCCCACCCGGTGATCTCCACCATGGCCGAGCAGATGGACATCGTCGCCGGCGAGGGCGACCTGGGCGGAACGATGCGCCTGGGCATGTACCCGGCCAAGCTGGCCGAGGGCTCCATCGTCCGCGAGGTCTACGGCGACCAGCCGTACGTCGAGGAGCGCCACCGTCACCGGTACGAGGTCAACAACGCGTACCGCGCGGAGCTGGAGAAGAAGGCGGGCATCGTCTTCTCCGGCACCTCCCCGGACAACAAGCTCGTCGAGTACGTCGAGTACCCGCGCGAGGTGCACCCGTACCTCGTCGCCACCCAGGCCCACCCCGAGCTGCGCTCCCGGCCGACCCGGCCGCACCCGCTGTTCGCCGGCCTGGTGAAGGCCGCGGTTCGGCGCCAGCAGGGCTGATCTGTACGGTTGACCGGGGTGAGCCCCTCCGTTCCGGAGGGTCTCACCCCGGTTTTCGTGTTTCTGGAGCTGGAGGACGCAGATGCGCATCAAGGACACCGCCGAGGAGTGGCGGATCACCGCCACGGAGACGCCGTTCGTCGGCAACAAGACCAGCGCGCGCACGGACGTCGTCGTGATGCCGGACGGCACCAGCGTCAACCGCGACTACCAGGTGCACCCCGGCTCCGTCGCCGTCCTCGCGCTCGACGAGCAGGACCGCGTACTGGTGATCAACCAGTACCGGCACCCGGTCCGGCACCGGCTCTGGGAGCTCCCGGCCGGGCTGCTGGACGTCCCCGGGGAGAACCCGCTGACCGCCGCCCACCGGGAGCTCTACGAGGAGGCGCACGTCAAGGCCGAGGACTGGCGGGTGCTCACCGACGTCTTCACCTCGCCCGGCGGCTGCGACGAGGCCCTGCGGATCTACCTCGCCCGGGACCTGTCCGACGTGGAGGGGGAGCGGTTCGAGGTCGCCGAGGAGGAGGCGGACATGGAGGTGGCGCGGGTGCCGCTCGCGGACCTGGTCCGCGGGGTGCTCTCGGGTGAGCTGCACAACACGTGTCTCGCCGTGGGCGTTCTCGCGTTGAGTGCCGCTCGGGCCGGGGACGGGATCGAGGCGTTGCGGCCGGCCGACGCGCCGTGGCCCGCGCGGCCGTTCGAGGCGTAGAGGAGCCCGCGCGCCGAAGCGCCGCGCTGTCCTCGAACGCCGGACGGGCTGATTGTCGTACGAGTCGGGGCCCGGCTTCCGCGGCCCCGGCTGCGTTTCAACTACCCTCGGCTCGTGGAGACCGACAACCTCGCGGCGGTCCACCCGGAGCGGGTGGGCCCCGGCGTGCGCCCGCGCCGGCCGGACGCGCCCGTGACGGGCGTCGCGCTCACCGGCGCGGGCCTGTTCACCGGCCGTGACCGGGAACTGAAAGAGCTTCGGGCGGACATCGCCCGTACCGGCCTGGACACCCTCTCCGGCCGCAAACCGCCCCGCAGCCGCGTCCTGCTGATCGCCGGACGCCCCGGTTCCGGGCGCACCGCGCTCGCCGAGGAACTGGCCCGGCGGCTGGAGCGGGACTACCCGGACGGAGTACTCCGCGCGCGCCTCACCGACGCCGACGGCACCTCCGTCCCCACCGACCGCACGGCCCGCGCCCTCCTCGCCGACCTGGGCGCCACCGCCACCGCGCCCGCCGGGGCCGAGGAGGACGAACTCACCGCCGCCCTGCGCGCCGCCCTGGCCGGCCGCCGGGTGCTGCTGCTCCTGGACGACGCCTCGGGCGCCGCCTCCGTCGAGCCGCTGCTGCCCGACGAACCGGGCTGCCTGGTCGTCGCCGTCGCCCGGGGGCCGCTGACCGGCGTCACCGACGTCCGGCCGTGCACCCTCGGCGGGCTGGAGACCGCCGCCGCCGTGGACCTCCTGGAGTGGTTCGCCGGCCCCACCCGCATCACCTGCGACCCGATGGCCGCCAGCGCCGTCGTCGAGGAGTGCGCCGGGCAGCCCGCCGCGCTGGTGCTGGTCGGCGGCTGGCTGGCCGCCCACCCCAAGATGTCCGTCGCCGACGCGGCCCGGCGGCTGCGCGAACTCCCTGTGCCCGCAGGGCACGACGGCACCACGGGCCGTCCCCTCGCCCGCGCCCTCTGGCTCGCCTACGAGGCGCTGCCCGCGCTGAACGCCCGCATACTGCGGCTGCTCGCGCTGGCCCCCGCCGGTCCCGCCGACGCGCACACCGCCTCCGCGCTGGCCGGGTGCTCGGTCTCCGCCGCCCAGGCCGCGCTGGACGACTTCGTCGCCCGCGGCCTGCTGCGGCCGGTGCCCGTCGACGGCGTACCGGGGGCGCCCGGGGCGCTGCCCCCGCAGTACCAGGTGCCCGGCTGCCTGGCCCCGCTGCTGCGGGCGCTGCTGGAGACCCAGGACCGGCCCGCCGAGGTGGAGCTGGCCCGGGCCCGGATGCTCGAACGGGTCGTCCGCCAGCTGCACTCCTGCCGGGCCGCCGCCGAGCTGACCGACCCCTCCGTCCGCCGCCGGGTGGCCGAGCTGCCCCGGCCGCTGCGCTTCCCCTCGGCGCGGGTCGCGGAGGAGTGGCTGCGCTCGCGGCTGCCCGCGCTGCTGGCCGCCGCCCGGCTGGCGGTCGAGGACGGCGGCCTGGACACCCTCGCGCGCCGCCTGGTCTCCGCGCTGACCAGGGCGCTCTCCGCCCACCTGCCCCCCGAGGAGGCCGGGCCCGAGCAGTACGGGCTGCACCGGCTCGTCCTGGACGTGGCCGACCGCCGCGAGATGGCCCTGGAGAAGTCCGCCGCCCTGCTCAACCTGGGCGACCTGGACACCGGGGCCGGACGCGTCCGGATGGCCCTCGACCGCTACCGCGAGGCGCTGCAGGCCGCGCGGGCGTGCGGCGACCCGTACGCGACGAGCCGTTCCATGGAGTCGATCGCCGCCTCCTACCAGGAGCTCGCGGACTGGGCCCGGGCCACCGACTGGTACCGGCGGGCCCTGGAGCTGCGGCTCACCCGCGGTGAACTCGCCGACGAGGCACGGCTGTACGGGCGGCTCGGCGCGGTGCACGCGCTGGCGGGGGAGTGGGGCGAGGCGCTGCGCACCTGGCGGGCCGCGTCCGCCGCCTGCCGCCGGCTGCGCGACCTGCCGGGGCACGCCCGGGCGCTGAGCGAGGCCGCCGTGGCGCTGGAGCACCTCGGCCGGCCGCAGGACGCGGTGCGGACCGGCCTGGAGGCGGCGGAGGGCGCCCGGCGGGCCGGCGACGGGCGGCTGGAGGCCGCCGTCCGGCTGCGGCTGGCGGACACCCTGGACCGGCTGGCCGACCCGGCCGGCGCGGAGGCGCAGCGGCGGACGGCGGAAGGGCTGCTCAGGGAGCCGGCGGGGCCGGTGGGGGCAGTGGAGACGGCGGGGCCGATGGGGACGGCTGAGACGGTCGAGGCGGACGGTGCCGGGGGAGCGGTCCAGGCGTGATCGGGCGCTCGGGCGGGCTTGAGCCGAACGCCTGACGGGTAGACGCCGGGTAACCTGCGAAAGCGATGGCGGTTCCGGAAAAGTTTGTTGCTTTGCAAGGCTAGACAGCTCGACATCCTTCATTAGACTGGTTGCGCCGCGATCGACGCGGTCTGCTCTGGTATGCCGTGGCATTTCCGGATTAGCCTGAAAACCCCTGATTCAAGGACCGTGATCGACGTGAAGGTCGGTATCCCCCGCGAGGTCAAGAACAACGAGTTCCGCGTGGCCATCACCCCCGCCGGTGTGCACGAGCTGGTGCGCAACGGCCACCAGGTCTTCGTGGAGAAGGGGGCCGGTCTGGGCTCCTCCATCACGGACGCCGAGTACACCGGCGCCGGCGCGGCCATCCTGGACTCCGCCGACGAGGTCTGGGCCACCGCCGACCTGCTCCTGAAGGTCAAGGAGCCGATCGCCGAGGAGTACCACCGCCTCCGCAAGGGCCAGACCCTCTTCACCTACCTGCACCTGGCCGCCTCCCGTGAGTGCACGGACGCGCTGCTGGAGTCGGGCACCACGGCCATCGCCTACGAGACCGTCGAGCTCGCCAACCGCGCCCTGCCGCTGCTCGCCCCGATGTCCGAGGTCGCGGGCCGGCTGGCCCCGCAGGTCGGCGCCTACCACCTGATGCGCTCGGCCGGCGGCCGCGGCGTGCTGCCGGGCGGTGTCCCGGGCACGGCGGCCGGCAAGGCCGTCGTCATCGGCGGTGGCGTCTCCGGCTGGAACGCCGCGCAGATCGCCGTCGGCATGGGCTTCCACGTGACCCTGCTCGACAAGGACATCAACAAGCTGCGCGAGGCGGACAAGGTCTTCGGCACCAAGGTGCAGACGATCGTCTCCAACGCCTACGAGCTGGAGAAGGCCGTCGTCGAGGCCGACCTCGTCATCGGCGCGGTCCTGATCCCGGGCGCCAAGGCCCCGAAGCTGGTCACCAACGAGCTCGTCGCCAAGATGAAGCCCGGAAGTGTACTTGTCGACATTGCGATCGACCAGGGCGGCTGCTTCGAGGACTCGAAGCCGACCACCCACGCGGAGCCGACCTTCACCGTCCACGACTCCGTCTTCTACTGCGTCGCCAACATGCCGGGCGCGGTGCCGAACACCTCCACCTACGCGCTGACCAACGCCACGCTGCCCTACATCGTGGAGCTGGCCAACCGCGGCTGGCAGGAGGCGCTGAGCCGGGACGCCGCGCTCGCCAAGGGCCTCAACGTCCATGAGGGACAGGTCGTTTACGGCCCGGTCGCCGAGGCGCACGGCCTTGCGCACGTCGAACTGAGCGCGCTGCTCGGCTGAGGCGTCAAACCGCCCCTGAGGGGAATCACCACCGGCAGGGCCTTGTCCGCAAGGCCCTGCCGGCCGTGTTTGGTGCCGGATTCGGACCGGTTTTCCCGAGGTGACCGCCGTTCGGAAAACTTGCGGGTGATACCCCGAACACCCTTGACAGAAGGGTGTTCGATTGCCGACACATCGTGCCGTCTCCGGCGGATTGTGTTGCTGCGGACCGCCGACACGCCATAGAGTCGCAGACCGTCGGCATGGTGCCACGCTGACCTATCTAGATGTTTCCTGGTCACCAAGGAGGTAGGACGACTTGTGAATGAGTCGACATTTGCTCCCGGGGGTGGTCACCCAGGAATGCCTGCGCAGGGCCGGAGTCCCGTGGGGCTCCACGCTGTCGGCTCCGTCGCTGTCCAGACCTTCGCAGCACAGCAGGACATCCAGAGCATGACGACAGCCCACCCGAGCATGGACGGTCTACACGTGAACGCCATGGCCGGCGACCGCGGCGGTGATCCCGCCCGTCTCGCCGACTACGAGGAAGTGCCCGACGGGCACTTCTACGACCCCGACGCGGAGTACGAGCCCGACCCGGAGTACGCGGCCACCCTGGCCCCCGACGCGGCCCGCCAGCGCCGCGAGCGCATCGGCCCCACCGGCCGCCCGCTGCCGTACTTCCCCATCCCGGGCCCGCTGACCGACCACGGTCCGGCGAAGATCATCGCGATGTGCAACCAGAAGGGCGGGGTCGGCAAGACCACCTCGACCATCAACCTGGGCGCCGCGCTCGCCGAGTACGGCCGCCGGGTGCTGCTCGTCGACTTCGACCCGCAGGGCGCGCTCTCCGTCGGACTGGGCGTCAACCCGATGGAGCTCGATCTGACGGTCTACAACCTGCTGATGGAGCGCGGGATGTCGGCCGACGAGGTGCTGCTGAAGACCGCGGTGCCCAACATGGACCTGCTCCCCAGCAACATCGACCTGTCCGCCGCCGAGGTCCAGCTCGTCAGCGAGGTCGCCCGGGAGTCCACGCTCCAGCGCGCGCTCAAGCCGCTGATGGCCGACTACGACTACATCGTGATCGACTGTCAGCCGTCGCTGGGCCTGCTGACGGTGAACGCCCTGACGGCCGCTCACAAGGTCATCGTCCCGCTGGAGTGCGAGTTCTTCGCGCTGCGCGGGGTCGCCCTGCTCACCGAGACCATCGAGAAGGTGCAGGAGCGGCTCAACCCCGAGCTGGAGCTCGACGGGATCCTCGCGACGATGTACGACTCGCGGACCGTGCACAGCCGCGAGGTGCTCGCGCGGGTGGTCGAGGCGTTCGACGACCACGTCTACCACACGGTCATCGGCCGGACCGTGCGCTTCCCGGAGACCACCGTCGCCGGCGAGCCCATCACCACGTACGCGTCCAACTCCGTGGGCGCCGCCGCCTACCGCCAGCTCGCCAGGGAGGTGCTCGCCCGGTGTCACGCCGAGTGAGTCTGCCCGGCGCCGACGAGCTGTTCCGCACCACCGGAGGGGTGGGGCTCCAGTCCTCGGCCCCCCGCAGACAGGCCAAGACGCCCGCCGACGGCGCTTCCGCCCCCGCCCCCGCCCCCGCCGCCGCGCGGGTGCCCGGGCCGGCCGCCGCGGAGCCCGACACCGCGTCCGCTCCCTCGCCCGCCTCCGAAGGGACCGCCGACCAGGACGCCGCCGAGCGCCGGCCGGCCGCGGACGGGCGCGAGCGCCCGGTGCAGCGGGGTGCCGCCGCCGCTGCCGGCGCCTCCCGGGCCGCCGAGCCGGTCGCGCCCCGGCGCCGCGGGCGGGCCGCCAACCGCCGCCCCAGCGGGCGGGAGCGCCACGACGAGAAGATCACCGTCTACGTCTCCGCCGAGGAACTGATGGACCTCGAGCACGCGCGGCTGGTGCTGCGCGGCGAGCACGGGCTCGCGGTGGACCGCGGCCGGATCGTGCGCGAGGCCGTCGCCGTCGTCCTCGCCGACCTCGAGGCGCGTGGCGACGCGAGCATCCTCGTGCGGCGCCTGCGCGGTCGCTGACCGCCTTCGCCGCTAACCTGCCACGGGCGGGCCCCCGCCCGCGCCGCACCGGCCCCGACGGGCCGCGCCGGATCATCTCGCTCCCCTGGACCACTCCCGCATGCCCACCCCCGTGCCGCCGCCCCCTCCTCCGTCTGCCCGCCGCCCTCTGGGGCGGGGGCCGGGCGCGCGGCCCGCTCCGGCGGAGGCGGAAGGTTTCACCGCGGCGGAGGCCGCGGCTGGCGGCCCGGCCGCCGCCGCGCCCCTCGGGGCGCCTACGGCGCCCGAGGAGGAGCTCTCCCCAACCCCGCCCCTTCCCGTTTCCGGGGGGCAAGCCCCCCGACCCCCCGAGCGGCTCCGCCGCGAGGGGGGTGCTGCCGCTGGCGCGGGTGCTGCCGCTGGCGCGGGTGCTGCCGCTGGCGCGGGTGCTGCCGCTGGCGCGGGTGCTGCCGCCGGCGGAGGGGCCGGGGGGACGGGGGCGGAGCCCGCGGTTTCGGGGGAGGGCGGGGGTGGGGAAGAACCCACCCCCGACAGCAGCCGCTTCACGCTGCACCTCGACAACTTCGAAGGCCCCTTCGACCTCCTCCTCCAGCTCATCGCCAAGCACAAGCTCGACGTCACCGAAGTGGCCCTCTCCCAGGTCACCGACGAGTTCATGGCCCACCTCCGTGCCATGGGCCCGGACTTCGACCTCGATCAGACGACCGAGTTCCTCGTCGTCGCGTCCACGCTGCTGGACCTCAAGGCGGCCCGGCTGCTGCCCGCCGCCGAGGTGGAGGACGAGGCCGATCTCGCCCTCCTGGAAGCACGGGACCTGCTCTTCGCCCGGTTGCTGCAGTACCGCGCGTACAAGAGGATCGCGGCGATCCTTGAGGAGCGGATGGCCACCGAGGGCCGCCGTCACCCGCGTACCGTCGGCCTGGAGCCGCGGTTCGCGGAGCTGCTGCCGGAGGTCGTGCTCGGGATCGGGCCGGAGCGGTTCGCCGCGCTCGCGGTGAAGGCGATGCAGCCGAAACCGGCGCCGCAGGTGTACGTGGACCACATCCACGCGCCGCTGGTGAGCGTCCGCGAGCAGGCGGGGGTCGTCATCGCCCGGCTGCGGGAGGCGGGCGAGGTCACCTTCGGGGAGCTGGCCGCCGACGCGGCCGACAGCCTCACCGTCGTCGCCCGCTTCCTCGCCCTCCTGGAGCTCTACCGGGAGCGGGCGGTCGCCCTGGACCAGGAGGAGGCGCTGGGGACGCTGACCGTCCGCTGGACGGGAGCGGAGGGCGGCACGCCTGTGGTCACGGACGAGTTCGACAGGGAACCCGAGGAACCCGAGGAACCCAAGAAAACGGAGGCGGCGGAGTGAGCGCTGGCAGCGGTACGGAGGACGAGACCGGGACGGTGGGCGCGCTTCCGCTCGGGCCCGCCCTCGAAGCCGTCCTCATGGTCGTCGACGAGCCCGTCACCGAGGAGCACCTCGCCCGGATCCTGGAACGCCCGCGCCGCGACATCGGCGCCGCGCTGCGCGCGCTGGCCGACGAGTACACCGCGCAGGGCCGCGGCTTCGAGCTGCGGGAGGTCGGCGGCGGGTGGCGGTTCTTCAGCCGGCCCGCCTACGCGGACGCGGTCGAGGCGTTCGTCCTGGACGGGCAGCAGGCCCGGCTGACGCAGGCCGCGTTGGAGACCCTGGCCGTCGTCGCGTACCGTCAGCCGGTCAGCCGTTCGCGGGTCTCCGCGGTGCGCGGGGTGAACTGCGACGGCGTCATGCGCACCCTCCTCCAGCGCGGTCTCGTGGAGGAGACGGGGACGGAACCCGAAACAGGTGCGATCCTGTACAGGACGACGAACTATTTCCTGGAGCGGATGGGCCTGCGCGGTCTGGACGAGCTTCCCGAGCTCGCACCGTTCCTCCCGGAGGCGGACGCGGTCGAGGGCGACTCCCAGGAGGGGGTCCCGTCGTTCGATCCGGACGCCCCGGACACCGAAGCGGACGACAAGACGGAACTTTGATGCGAAGCAGCGGCAGGAACAGCGGAAGCGGCAACCGGGACAACCGGGGCGGCGGCCGGAGCGGTGGCGGCCGGAGCGGCGGTTCCCCCCGCCCGTCCTCCGGCGGCGGGCGTGCGGGCGGCGGCCGCTCCGGCGGCGGGCGCTACGACGCCGGCCGCTCCGAGGGCGGGCGCTACGACGGCCCCCGCTCCGACGGCCGGCGTGACGACCGGCAGGAGCAGCGTCCGCGCCGTCCGCGCCCCGAGGAGCGCCGTTACGACGTCGGCCCCGAGGGCGAGCGCAGCGGAGGCCGCGGTCCGTCCTCCGGCCGGGGCCCCTCGGCCCGCGGCGGCGCCAAGGGCGGCCCGCGCCGGAGCCCGTCGGCCGGCGCCGACCGGCGCACCGCCCCGGCGCGCCCGCGCGAGCTCGACGCCAAGATCGAGGAGCGCAACCGGGAGCGGCACAACAAGCCGCAGGTCAAGCTGCCCAAGACGTTCGGCGAGCAGGAGGGCGAGCGGCTGCAGAAGGTGCTGGCCCGGGCCGGCATGGGCTCCCGCCGCGCCTGCGAGGAGCTGATCGAGCAGGCCCGCGTCGAGGTCAACGGGCGGATCGTCACCGAGCAGGGGCTGCGCGTCGACCCCGAGAAGGACGAGATCAAGGTGGACGGCCTGACCGTCGCCACCCAGTCGTACCTGTTCTTCGCGCTCAACAAGCCGGCCGGCGTCGTCTCCACCATGGAGGACCCGGACGGCCGCCAGTGCCTCGGCGACTACGTCACCAACCGCGAGACCCGGCTGTTCCACGTCGGCCGCCTCGACACGGAGACCGAGGGCATCATCCTGCTCACCAACCACGGCGAGCTGGCCCACCGCCTCACCCACCCCCGCTACGGCGTCCAGAAGACCTACCTGGCCGCCATCACCGGGCCGCTGCCGCGCGACATCGGCAAGCGGCTCAAGAGCGGCATCGAGCTGGAGGACGGCTGGGCACGCGCCGACGACTTCCGGGTCATCCAGCAGACCGGCAAGAACTACCTGGTCGAGGTCACCCTCCACGAGGGCCGCAAGCACATCGTGCGCCGGATGCTCGCCGAGGCCGGCTTCCCGGTCGAGAAGCTCGTCCGCACCTCGTTCGGGCCGATCGCCCTGGGCGACCAGAAGTCCGGCTGGCTGCGGCGGCTCACCAACACCGAGGTGGGCATGCTGATGCGCGAGGTCGAGCTCTAGGCCCGTCCCCGGCCCCGATACGACGGCCCCGGTACGACGGCCCCGGCACCCGCCGGACCGCCGTACCGGGGCCGCTGCCATCCTGGGCCGATGCGTGACTCCGACACGGCCGTGCTGCGCGCCGCCGGCCTTCCGACAGCCGACCTCTCACCCGTCCTGGCCGAGCCCGGCCACCCGCTGGTCTTCGCCACGGTCTCCGGCGCCCACCTCTACGGCTTCCCGTCCCGCGACTCCGACGTCGACCTGCGCGGCGTCCACCTGCTGCCCGTCGCCGACCTCATAGGGCTGCGCGAGGGCGAGGAGACCGTCACGCGCATGGGCGTCCGGGACGGCGTCGAGATGGACCTCGTCACCCACGACCTGCGCAAGTTCGCCCGGCTGCTGCTCCGCCGCAACGGCTATGTGCTGGAGCAGCTGCTGTCGCCCCTGGTCGTCCGCACCTCCGCCGTCCACGCCGAGCTGACGGCCCTCGCGCCCGCCGTGCTCACCAGCCACCACGCCCACCACTACCGGGGCTTCGCCGGCACGCAGTGGCGGTTCTTCGAGCGGACGGGCGAGCTGAAGCCGCTGCTCTACACCTTCCGGGTGCTGCTCACCGGCATCCATCTGATGCGCGCCGGCGAGGTCGTGGCCCACCTGCCGACCCTCCTCGGCCTGGTGCCGGACGCCCCGGGCTACCTGCCCGACCTCGTCGCGGCGAAGGCGGAGGCCGAGCACGGCGCGACCGGCGGCCTGGTGGACGCCGCGCGGCTCGCGGCGGACGTCGAGGCGCTGCACGCCGGGCTGGACGCGGCGCAGGCCGCGTCCCGGCTGCCGGAGACCGTGGCCCCGGCGGCGTACGACGCGCTGCACGACCTCGTCGTACGGGCGCGGGGCGGGGTCGTCGGCTAGCGGGCCGCCGGGCGGGGGCGGGACGGGCCGGGGTGGCCCGGGCCCGCGAAAGCGACGCTTCCGGTCGGGTACGGGTGACGTCGGCCGGCCGGGACCGACCCGGGGCGGTCGCCCCGGCTCGCGGCGGGACCGGGCCGTGGCGCGGCCCCCGCCTGCGTCGCTCCCGGCCCGTCGTCCGGGCCCTCAGCCCGTCGCCGCCGCCGACGCCCGGCGCACCCGGATCAGGAAGTCCTCGACCCGCGCCCGGTCCGGCTCGGCCGGCAGCGCGGTGCGGGCCGCGGCCGCCTCCAGCTCGTCCCGCAGGCCGTTCAGCCGGCGTTCCGCCTCCGGCCAGGGCAGCTCGCCCCGCCGGACGGCCAGCAGTTCCCCGCGCCGGTCGCCGACGGCGAGGGTGAGGACGCCGGTGCGCAGCAGGTCGCGGGCGCTCTCCAGGATGCGCATCAGGTGCATGACCTGCTTCCAGTTCGGGGTGCCGGTCCGCGCCACGGCGGCGTCGGACTTCGCCCGCTGGGCGTCCGCGTAGCCCGTGAACGTCCGGTGCGCCAGCCGGGACAGGAACGCCCCGCGCAGCGCGAGCAGTTCGCGGCCCCGCTCGTCGGTGTGCTCGACGAGCGGGGAGTGCAGGCATTCGAGGACGGTGGGGTTGGCCCGCAGGGCCAGTTCGCAGAAGCGTTCCAGCTCCCAGGAGAACTGTTCCGGTGCGGGTCCCTCGACGTGCGTCGGCGGCTTGTCGAAGCCCCAGAACAGCGCGGTGGGCGCCACGTACACCCCGCGCCGGTCGGTGTCGCTCGCCTCCGTGTCCAGCCCGAAGGCGCGCGAGCCCATGACGCAGGAGTAGATCGTGTGGTCGGTCACCAGCGCGTGCATGATCCGCATTGTGGCCGCCGGCGGCACGGCGCGTCACACGGGTTTCGCCGGCGTTCCGCGCCTCACGACCACACGGCCAGTTCCACCGCCCGCCCGTCCTCGTCCCGCCGGATCTCCATCATCCCCTCGACCGCGTCCCGGTTGATGCGCCCGTAGACGTGCGGGAACAGCGTCCCCGGCGCGGTGCCGGGCGGCGGTGCCGGGTCGGCCGCCTCCCAGCGGACCAGGACGCCCAGCTTGTGCTCGTCGATCAGCAGCGCCATCAGCGGCCCCTTGACGTCCCGGTAGAACGCGGAGGCCACGGCGAGCGTCGTCTCCTCGTCGGGGGAGCAGTGCACGAAGCCCTCCTCGTCGAGGGAGGCGGGGGCGAAGGGGCGGTCGGGGACGGCGAGCCAGTCGTCCAGGGGCACCACGTGAAAGATCATGCCCCCCTTCTACCCGAAGGGGCCGCCGCAGTCCCGGCGGCCCGCCCCGCGCGGGCCCGCGTCCGGCGGGACGGAAGCGGCCCCGCGCCCGGCCCGGCCCGGGACGTCCTAGGCTGGGCCCGCGGGGGCTCTCCGGGACGCCGCCGGGGCCGCGCCCCGGAGGACCGGCCCTCCCGCGCCCGTCGTGACCGCCCGTCCCGCGACCGGCCCGTGCCCCGGGCCCCGCCGCGGCCCTGCGCAAGGACCCGCCCGTGAGAACCGCTCTCGTCATCGGCACCGGACTGATCGGCACCTCCGCCGCGCTCGCCCTGGCGGGCCGCGGGGTCCAGGTGCACCTCAGCGACCACGACCCCGACCGGGCCCGGATGGCCGCCGCCCGGGGCGCCGGCACCGAGGCGGAGCCGGAGGGCCGCTGCGACCTCGTCGTCGTCGCCGTGCCGCCCGCGCACATCGCCGCCACCCTCGCGGACGCGATCGGGGCCGGCCGGGGCCGCGCCTACCTCGACGTCGCCAGCGTCAAGGGCGGCCCGCGCCGGGAGCTGGAGGCGCTCGGCTGCGACCTCTCCGGCTACCTGGGCACCCACCCCATGGCCGGCCGGGAGCGTTCGGGCCCGATGGCCGCCTCCGCCGACCTGTTCGAGGGCCGCCCCTGGGTGCTGACCCCCACCCGGGGGACCGACACCGAGGTCCTCAACATCGCGCTCGAACTGGTCTCCCACTGCCGGGCCGTCCCCGTCGTGATGGACGCCGACGCCCACGACCGGGCCGTCGCCCTCGTCTCGCACACCCCGCAGCTCGTCTCCAGCATGGTCGCCGCCCGGCTGGCGGAGGCCGACGAGACGGCCGTCCGGCTGTGCGGCCAGGGCATCCGGGACGTGACCCGGATCGCTGCCTCCGACCCCCGCATGTGGCTGGAGATCCTCGCCGCCAACCCGGGCCCGGTCGCGGACGTCCTCGCGGCGGTCGCCGCCGACCTGGAGGGGACGGTACGGGCCCTGCGCGCCCTGGACGCGGCGGACGGCGCCGCGGACGAGGCGGCGGCGGGCCTGGAGGACGTGCTGCGCCGCGGCAACACCGGCCGGGCCCGCGTCCCCGGCAAGCACGGCTCGGCCCCGGCGACGTACGAGACGGTGACCGTCCTCATCGGCGACCAGCCGGGCGAGCTGGCCCGGATCTTCGCCGACGCGGGCCGGGCCGGCGTCAACATCGAGGACGTCCGCATCGAGCACGCCACCGGGCGGCAGAGCGGCCTGATCCAGCTGATGGTCGAGCCGAAGGCCGCCGACGGTCTCGCGGACACCCTCCGGGAGCGCGGCTGGTCGCTCCGCCAGTAACCGGCGGGGGCCGGCGGGCGGGGGCCGGGGAGCGCGGCTGTACGGGCCGGTCCGGCGAGCCAGTAACCTTGGGTGAGCCCCCAACGGGCCCAGCCAGGCAGCGACGACCCGCCGCCGTGCACGAGGAAGGTGTCAGACACCGTGGAAACCGCCGCCCGGACCGCACCGGCAGCAGTCATCGTCGCCATCGACGGCCCCTCCGGCACGGGCAAGTCCAGCACTTCGAAGGCCGTCGCCGCCAAGCTCGGCCTCCGCTACCTGGACACCGGCGCCCAGTACCGGGCGATCACCTGGTGGATGCTGAGCAACGGCGTCGACGTGAACGACGCCGCGGCCGTGGCCGCCGCCGCGGGCAAGCCCGACCTCGTCTCCGGCACCGACCCGTCCGCGCCGACCATCACGGTCGACGGCCTGGACGCCGCCCAGCCCATCCGCACCCAGGAGGTCACCGCGGCGGTCAGCGCCGTCAGCGCGGTGCCCGAGGTGCGGACGCGGCTCACCGAGCTCCAGCGGTCCATGGCCGCCGAGGCGCCGCTCGGCATCGTCGTCGAGGGCCGGGACATCGGCACCACCGTGCTCCCCGACGCCGACCTCAAGATCTTCCTCACCGCCTCGCCGGAGGCCCGCGCCGCCCGCCGCGCCGGTGAGCTCAAGGGCAAGGACGCCGCCGACCTCGCCACCACCCAGGCCGCCCTGATCAAGCGGGACGCCGCCGACTCCGGCCGCAAGACCTCCCCGCTCGCCAAGGCCGGGGACGCGGTCGAGGTCGACACCACCGAGCTCACGCTCGACCAGGTGATCGAGTGCGTGGTGACCCTGGTAGAGGAGAAGCGGTCCACGGAGGCGCGTTCCGCGTGACCGCCTCCGCCGCCGGTGCGGCCGTCGGGAGACGGATCGGCATCGGCCTGATGAACGGGCTGTGGAAGCCCCGTGTGCTGGGCGCCTGGCGGGTGCCCGCCGCGGGGCCGGTCATCATGGCCGTCAACCACTCCCACAACCTCGACGGCCCGATGCTGATGGGGACCGCCCCCCGGCCGGTGCACTTCCTGATCAAGAAGGAAGCGTTCGTCGGTCCGCTGGACCCCTTCCTGCGCGGCATCGGCCAGCTGAAGGTCGACCGCTCCGGCGCCGACCGGGCCGCGATCACCGGCGCGCTGGACGTCCTGGCGGCCGGCGGAGTGCTCGGGATCTTCCCCGAGGGCACCCGCGGCGAAGGCGACTTCGCCTCGCTGCGGGCCGGCCTGGCGTACTTCGCGGTGCGCTCCGGGGCGCCCGTCGTCCCGGTCGCCGTCCTCGGCAGCGCCGAGCGGAAGAGCCGCCTCGTCCCGGGGCTGCCGCCGCTGCGCACCCGCGTCGACGTGGTCTTCGGCGACGCCTTCCAGGCCGGCGACGGCAGCGGGCGGCGCACGCGCACGGCGCTGGACGAGGCGACCGTACGCATCCAGCGGCGGCTGAGCGCGCACCTGGCGGACGCCAAGCGCTTCACCGGCCGCTGACCCACACTGAGTAGCGGACCCCCCAAGGGCCGCCGACGACGAAGAAGAACGAGGAACGGACTCCATGAACGACCAGATCCACACCGGCGACGAGCACGGTGAGCTTGGCGACGCCGAGTACGCGGAGTTCATGGAGCTCGCCGCTCAGGAGGGCTTCGAGGCCGACGAGATCGAGAGCGAGCTGGCCGCCGCCGGCCACGGCCCGCTGCCCGTCCTCGCCGTCGTCGGCCGCCCCAACGTCGGCAAGTCGACGCTGGTGAACCGCATCATCGGCCGCCGCGAGGCCGTCGTCGAGGACCGCCCGGGCGTCACCCGCGACCGCGTCACCTACGAGGCCGAGTGGGCGGGCCGCCGCTTCAAGGTCGTCGACACCGGCGGCTGGGAGCAGGACGTCCTCGGCATCGACGCGTCCGTCGCCGCCCAGGCCGAGTTCGCCATCGAGGCCGCCGACGCGGTCGTCTTCGTCGTCGACTCCTCCGTCGGCGCCACCGACACCGACGAGGCCGTCGTCAAGCTGCTCCGCCGGGCCGGCAAGCCCGTCGTGCTCTGCGCCAACAAGGTCGACGGCCCGTCCGGCGAGGCCGACGCCACCGCTCTGTGGTCGCTGGGCCTCGGCGAGCCGCACCCCGTCTCGGCGCTGCACGGCCGCGGCACCGGCGACATGCTCGACGCCGTGCTGGAGGCGCTGCCCGAGGCCCCGGCGCAGACCTTCGGCACCGCCGTCGGCGGCCCCCGCCGGATCGCCCTCGTCGGCCGCCCGAACGTCGGCAAGTCGTCCCTCCTGAACCGGGTCGCCGGCGAGGAGCGGGTGGTCGTCAACGAGCTGGCCGGCACCACCCGCGACCCGGTCGACGAGCTCGTCGAGCTGGGCGGCAAGACCTGGAAGTTCGTGGACACCGCCGGTATCCGCCGCCGCGTCCACCTCCAGGAGGGCGCCGACTACTACGCCTCGCTGCGCACCGCCGCCGCCGTGGAGAAGGCCGAGCTGGCCGTCGTCCTCATCGACGCGAGCGAGTCGATCAGCGTCCAGGACCAGCGGATCGTCACCATGGCGGTCGAGGCCGGGCGTGCGCTGGTGCTCGCGATCAACAAGTGGGACACCCTCGACGAGGAGCGCCGCTTCTACCTGGAGCGGGAGATCGAGACGGAGCTGGGCCAGATCGGCTGGGCGCCGCGGGTGAACGTCTCCGCGAAGACCGGCCGGCACATGGAGAAGCTGGTCCCGGCCATGGAGACCGCCCTCGCCGGCTGGGAGACCCGGGTGCCCACCGGGCGCCTCAACGCCTTCCTCGGCGAGCTCGTCGCGGCCCACCCGCACCCGATCCGCGGTGGCAAGCAGCCCCGCATCCTCTTCGGCACCCAGGCGGGCACCCGCCCGCCGCGGTTCGTCCTCTTCGCCTCCGGCTTCCTGGAGGCGGGCTACCGCCGCTTCGTCGAGCGGCGGCTCCGGGAGGAGTTCGGCTTCGAGGGGACGCCGATCCACATCTCGGTGCGGGTGCGGGAGAAGCGCGGCCGGAAGAAGTAGCAGACGGCGGCTGGGCGAGGGGGTGTCCGGCCGGGGGTCCGGGGGTTGCTCCCGGGAGAAGGCGGCCGGTGCGGGAGAAGCGGAGCCGCGAGAAGTGGGCGGCCGCGCGGCTCGGGAGCGAGCTGCGGGCCGTCGCCCCGCCCGCTCCTGAGGACGGGGGCCCGTTGCCCGACGGGGCGCTCAGTATCCCCGTCGGCGCCCGTCCTGGTTGCCCGGCGGGAGGGCCTGGAGGCCGGTGCGGCCCCGGCCCTGGGCGGGGTAGCCGCCGTCCCAGCCATCCGTCCAGCCGGACTGGCCGGGGTAGGGGGAGTGCCCGGTGAGCCGGCCGTAGTAGCCCTGGCCGGTGCCGCCGCCGTACGGCTGCGGCTGGGGTCCGAAGCCCTTGAACGCCAGCTCCTCCTCGCCCGCCCGGTCGCCGGGGAGCGTCCGGAAGGCCCGGCGGTACTCGGAGCAGAGGGCGTCGTAGATCGGGGTCACCGACTCCGTACGGCCGCGATCGGCTTCGCGGGGTGGGCGCATGCCGGGGATGTAGTTCTGGTACGAGGTCCGGGAAGCGGGTTCGTAAGAGTACACATCCCTGCCAACGACCCCGGGCCGCTTCGGATGCGGGGCGGACCGCGCCGGGTTACGCGGGAACCGGGGGTGCGCCGGGTGCACGGCGGGGCGCACGCCACCGGTCATGTGCCCGCCGTTCGTGCGACCACCGACCCCGCGCGACCACCGCCGGTACGTACGACCGTCAGGTGCCCGCGAGCGGCATCGCCGCGCCGACCAGCCGCCCCGAGGCCGCCGCGCGGTCCATCGCCTCGCGGAGCAGGTCCTCGCGCGGCTGCTGGCCGATCGTGCCGACGGGTGCCGCGTACACCAGGACCCGCCCGGACTTGTTGACCGCCGACCGCCACTCCTCGGCCACCTGCATCGGCTGGTGCGCCTGCCACCAGGCGACCGGCTGCCCTCCGTTGGCGTTCGGCTGGAGGACCGCGTGCAGCTTGCCCATGACCAGCAGCACCGACCAGCCGGAGATGGGGTCGGGCAGCTGGTCGATGGCGGTGACCGGGGCGAAGCCCTGCTCGTTGAGGAGCTCCAGGAAGACGTCCACCGGGCCGGTGGTGCCCGGCCGGGCGATCGGCACCAGCGGCTCCACGACGAGCGCCGGCTGCACCTCGCCGTTGATCAGCAGCAGTCCGCTGGTGACGCCCAGCTCGGCCTGGAGCGGCAGGCCGTCCACGGTCTGCTCGCCGCCCTGCTGCCCCGGCTGCCCCTGCTGTCCGGCGTCGCCGCCGGTGATGGACCGTACGGCGCCCTGGAGCTGCTCCTCGGAGACCGGCACCACTTGCGAGGGGATGCAGGAGGCGTGCGCGAAGGCCAGGACGGCCGTCTCCTCCCCGACGAAGAGCACCGTGCTGGTGCGCTCCCGCTCGCTGTCGCCGGGCGTGCGGCAGGAGGTGCAGTCGTACGTGCCCGGGGCGTTGTCGCCCCCGAGCAGTCGGTCCGCTTCTTCGTCGCCGATCTCGGCGCGTACTTCGTCGCTGACGTCGAGCATGCGAGGCACGGGGGGCTCCTCGGACTTCCGGTGCGGTTGCGCGCGCGCCGGGCGGTTCCCGGCGCGTCACGAAGACAACGGACGACGCGCGGCCGGGGTCACGCCCTGTGCGGGGGCGCTTCACGGCATCGGGGACGGTGGCCGAAAACACCCGGTCCCGTCATGGAATGCTCATCTTTCCGAGATCGAGTTGATGATCGGGGCCAACCTCCTGATCGTCAGTACGGTCTAATCTTCAGGAGGCGGGCCATCAGGCGCGCACACCGGCTGCGGGGACGAATGCACATCTCATTCCTGATTCACAATGCCTACGGCATCGGCGGCACGATCCGCACCACGTTCAACCTGGCGGGGACGCTCGCCGAGCACCACGACGTGGAGATCGTCTCGGTGTTCCGCCACCGGGACGAGCCCGTCTTCACGCCGTCCGGCAGCGTGCGGCTGCGCCACCTCGTGGATCTGCGGAAGGACAGCCCCGGGTACGAGGGGAACGATCCGGAGTACGAGCGTCCGGCGACCGTCTTCCCGTCCACCGAGGGCCGCTACAAGCAGTACAGCGCCCTCACCGACCGGCGCATCGCCGACCACCTGCGCTCGCTGGACTGCGACGTCGTGGTGGGCACCCGCCCGGGCCTGAACGTGCACATCGCCCAGCAGGCCCGGCGCGGCATCGCCCGGGTCGGCCAGGAGCACCTGACCCTGAGCACCCACTCGGCGCCGCTGAAGCTGACGCTGCGCACCCACTACCCGCGGCTGGACGCGGTCACCACGGTCACCGAGGCGGACGCGGCGACCTACCGCAAGCTGATGCGGCTCCCCGGCGTACGGGTCGAGGCCGTGCCCAACAGCATCCCCGCCCCCGTCGTCGCCCCCGCCGACTCCACGGGCAAGTGGGTCGTCGCGGCCGGCCGGCTGGCCCCCGCCAAGCGGTACGACGTGCTGATCAAGGCTTTCGGCAAGGTCGTCGCCGAGCGTCCCGACTGGCGGCTGCGGATCTACGGCGGCGGCGCCGAGAAGGCCAAGCTGCGCGCCCTGATCGACAAGCTCGGCCTCTACAACCACGTCTTCCTCATGGGCCCCGCCAACCCCCTGGACCCGGAGTGGGTCAAGGGCTCCATCGGTGCCGTCACCTCCAGCCTGGAGTCCTTCGGGATGACCATCGTCGAGGCGATGCGCTGTGGCCTGCCCGTGGTCTCCACGGACTGTCCGCACGGCCCCGGCGAGATCATCGACAACGGTGTCGACGGCCTGCTGGTGCCGGTCGGCAAGACGGACGCCATCGCCGCCGGGCTGCTGAAGCTCATCAACGACGACGAACTGCGCCGCCGGATGGGCCGGGCCGCCCTGGAGAACTCGGCCCGCTTCGACCCCGCCGAGATCGCCGGCCGCTACGAGCGCCTCTTCGCCGAGCTCACCGGCCGCGGCGCGCTGCGCGGCTCCCTGCACCGGACCCGCGGCGCCCTGCTCAGCGGGGCCCTGCGGACCAAGGACGCCGTCCGCCCCGCGCTGCGCCGGGTGCGTGCCGCATGACACCCGTCCCGACCCCCGCCGGGCCCGCGAACGCGGGCTCGCCCGTCCCCGAGGAGTTCACCATCGTGTCTGCCGCGCCGCGCGCCGACTGCATCGCGGATTCCGCGGGCGGACTCACCTTCGACCTCGACGCCCCCGAGGGGGCCGACGCCTCCGGCCACTGGTCGGCGGCGCTGGTGCTGCTCCGCCGGGGCGGCGACGCCGTCGAGAACGCCGACGATGAGGTCCGCCTGCCGCTCACCCCCAACGGCGACGGCCGGCTGCGCGCCGTGCTGCCGAGCACCGTGCCGCTGCCCGAGGGCCGCTGGGACGCGTACGTGGACGCGGGCGAGGCGGACCCCCGGCGGCTGCTGCCCGGCCTCGCCGACCTGCGCTCGCTGGTCGACCGCCGGCCGGGCCCGAGCACCTCGCCGCTGGCCGTGCGCATCCCCTACGCGACGAAGCACGGCAACCTCTCGCTGCGCAGCTGGCAGCGCGCCCCGCACGCGGAGGCGGGCGACCTCGGGCTGGACGCCAAGGGCGTCACCGTCCACGGCACCCTGCACCGCGTCGAGGACCCCGCGGAGTGGCTGGCCGGGGCGGTGGCCGAGGCCCGCTGCCGCCGGGATCCGGAACTGGTGTGCGCCGTGCCGCTGGAGACGGAGGGCCACGGATTCTCGTTCACCATCGCCCACCAGGAGCTGTGCGAGCGCTGGGAGGGCGGCCCCGACGCCTGGGACCTGTGGCTGCGGCGCACCGACGGGTCCGGGGAGGCCCGGGTCGCCCGGCTGCTGGACGACGTCGCGGAGAAGAAGCAGATCTTCGTCTACCCGGCCCAGCCGGTCGACGCCCCCTACGCGCCTGCCCAGGCGGGCCCGTACTACACGGCCGACAACGACCTCGCGATCCGCGTCGACGAGCGGCCGCCGGTCTCCTGAACCCGTGCCCGGCCGGTTCCGTCAGCCGGCCGGGTCCCGCGCCACCTGCGGCTCCTTCCGGGCGGCCGTCTCCGGGTGGTGCAGGTCGAACGCCGGGGACTCGGAGCGGATCCGGGGCAGCGTGACGAAGTTGTGGCGGGGCGGCGGGCAGGAGGTCGCCCACTCCAGCGAACGGCCATAGCCCCAGGGGTCCTCCACCTCGACCCGCCGGCCGTACCGTGCCGTTTTCCAGAGGTTGTAGAGGAACGGCAGCGTCGACAGGCCGAGCAGGAACGAGCCGATGGTGGAGACGGTGTTGAGCACGGTCCAGCCGTCCGCCGCCAGGTAGTCGGAGTAGCGGCGCGGCATTCCCTCGGCGCCCAGCCAGTGCTGGACCAGGAAGGTGCCGTGGAAGCCGGTGAAGAGGGTCCAGAAGTGGACCTTCGCCAGCCGTTCGTCGAGCATCTTGCCGGTGAACTTCGGCCACCAGAAGTAGAAGCCGGCGAACATCGCGAACACCACCGTGCCGAACACCACGTAGTGGAAGTGCGCCACGACGAAGTAGGTGTCGGTGACGTGGAAGTCCAGCGGCGGCGAGGCGAGGATGACGCCGGTGAGGCCGCCGAAGAGGAAGCTGACCAGGAAGCCCACCGACCACAGCATCGGTGACTCGAAGGACAGCGAGCCCTGCCACATCGTGCCGATCCAGTTGAAGAACTTCACCCCCGTCGGCACCGCGATCAGGAACGACAGCAGGGAGAAGAAGGGCAGCAGCACCGCGCCGGTGGCGAACATGTGGTGCGCCCAGACCACCACCGACAGGGCCGTGATCGCCATGGTGGCGCCGATCAGCATGGTGTAGCCGAAGATCGGCTTCCGGGAGAAGACCGGGATGATCTCGGTGATGATGCCGAAGAACGGCAGGGCGATGATGTAGACCTCGGGGTGGCCGAAGAACCAGAAGAGGTGCTGCCACAGCAGCGAGCCGCCGTCGGCCGCGTCGAAGACCACCGCGCCGAACCGCCGGTCGGCCTCCAGGCAGAGCAGCGCGGCGGCCAGCACCGGGAAGGCCAGCAGGATCAGGATCGAGGTGAACAGCACGTTCCAGGTGAAGACCGGCATCCGGAACATGGTCATCCCGGGGGCGCGCATGCAGATGACCGTCGTCAGGAAGTTCACCGCGCCGAGGATCGTGCCGAAGCCGGAGAGGGCGAGTCCCATGATCCACAGGTCGGCGCCGACGCCGGGGGAGTGCTCGCCGCCGCTCAGCGGCGCGTAGGCGGTCCAGCCGAAGGAGGCGCCGCCCTCGGGCGTCAGCAGACTGCTCACCACGATCAGGCCGCCGAAGAGGTAGAGCCAGTAGGCGAGCATGTTGAGCCGGGGGAAGGCCACGTCCGGCGAGCCGATCTGGAGCGGCATGATCGCGTTGGCGAAGCCGGCGAAGGCCGGGGTGGCGAACAGCAGCAGCATGATCGTGCCATGGGCGGTGAACGCCTCGTTGTACTGCTCGTTGCTGAGGATCTGGAGGCCGGGGCGGGCCAGTTCGGCGCGCATCACCAGGGCCAGCAGGCCGGCGGCGAGGAAGAAGCCGAACGAGGTGATGAGGTAGAGACTGCCGATCTTTTTGTGATCGGTGGTGGTCAGCCAGTCGACCACGGTCGCTCCGGGCCGCCGCTCCCGTGCCGGGACGGCGGCTTCCCGTGCGGTGTCGCTCTCCATCCGTGCCCCCTCGCTCTCGGCGCGTGCCCGGCCGCTCCGGTCCGTACGGCTCGTACCCCGTCCCCCTCCTGCCCCGGGGCACCGTCATGATGCTCGCGGGGACGGGGGCCGCGCGAGGGTGCCTCGGAGGCCGGGGGAGAGGGGTGGGGCCGACCGGAATTTAATATTCCGCAGAATTCGGCGGAACGCGGCGGCGCCGGTGGCGTTGCGTCCACAAGACGGCGGGAATTCCCTTACCGGGGGTAGGGGTGTGGGTTTCCCGGAGGAATGCGGAAGTCGTGGTGCGGGAGCGGTGAATTCCGGGACCGTTTCCCGTGGGCGTCCTCCGGCGGTGTCCCGGGGACCGGGAAAGAACCCGCGGGAGTGATGGGGGACGCGCTAAACGCGGTCCCGGATTTCTGTGACAGAAGTGTGACCCGTGGGGCCCGGGCGGCGGCCGGTACCGGCCGCCGCCCGGTGTTCGCGAGCCGTGGGCGGGCTACGGTGGGCCGCATGGTGCCGCTGCCGAACCTCCCCCAGGACCCCGACGACGACCCCGACGCCTACGCCGGCCTCGACGCCGAACGGGCCGCGGCCCGCGCGCGGGAGCGGGGCTGGACGACCGTCCGCACGCTGCCGCCCGGCGCGGTGATCACGCTGGAGTACGTGGTGGGCCGGCTCAACCTCGAAGTGGCGGACGGGACCGTGCTGCGCGGCTGGAAGGGCTGAGCGGCCCCCTGGGTACGTGGAAGGGCCGCCCGGAGTTCCGGGGCGGCCCTTCGTGTGCGTACGCGGCTTCCGCTCAGCCGACGGTCCGGCCGCGGCCGGTGGCCGGCAGCGGCGGGGTGCGCGGCGTCCGGTCGGCGTGCGGGGGACGGCGGCTGCCCGCCGGGGTGACCGGCGTCCGCTCCGAGCGGGTGGTGTGCGGCCGGGCCGCGGCGCGCGGCCGGGGCTCCGCCGCGCGTCCGGCGCGCCCGGCGCCCGCCGGTTCGCGGACCGGGAGGGTGTCGTCGACGGGCGGGCGGGGCGCCCACAGTCCGACCGGCGTCGCCGCGGCGGCCGGGGCGAGGGCCGCGCCGTGCTCGCGCAGCCGCGCCCAGGTGGCCAGCAGCCAGGTCTCGGCGCGCTCCATCAGCGGCTCGAACCAGGGCAGGGCCAGCAGGACCAGCAGTCCGGCGGTCCAGCCGAGCGTCACGTCGCTCATCCAGTGCGTACCGAGGTAGACCGTGGTCATGCCGACGCCGAGCGCCAGCAGGGCGGCGCAGACGGAGGCGATCCTGCGGGCCCGCGGCGTGGTGGCCAGGTAGGCGAGGACGCCCCAGGTGACCACCGCGTTGGCGGTGTGGCCGGAGGGGAATATGTCGCCGCCGGCGAACATCTCGTTCGAGCCGATGGCGGTGGCGTAGTGCGGTCCGAGCCGCCCCATCCCTATCTTCGCGGCGCCGACGGTCGCGTTGAGCAGCAGCAGCGACGTGCCCAGCACCAGCAGCGGGCGCAGCGTCCCGCGGCGGTGGCAGCACCAGCCCAGCCAGGCGGCCACGGCGACGGCGGTCGGGCCGCGCTGGCCCAGGACCACGAAGTAGTCGAGGAAGGTGTGGATCTCGGGCCACTGCTTGTACGGCCGGAAGAGCATGACCTGCCAGTCGAAACGCACCGGCCAGGACGTGGTGAGCACACCGACCACGATCGCCGCGTAGACCACGGAGGTCGCCACGAAGATGCCCAGGCGGGTTCTGGTCATCCGCGGGCGCGGGGGCTCGGTCGGGCGCTCCTCCGCGGGGACGAGCTCGTCGTTGGTACGCACTCAATCGACGTTACATTGCGTGATGGGAGGCTCCGGCCGATCTCGCCGCTTTGTGATGACGATGTGATGTGGAATGCGTCTCAAACACGACTTTCGGCACGTTTGATACGGCGGATCCGGAACCGCTTGCCGAGAAATAAGAAACACCTAAAGAAGGCCCCTCCGAGAGGTCGCCGGGAGGGCGGGACATCCTTTAATTAAGTGTGTGCGGATGTTTATCGGCGCGTGGTGGGAGTTCCGTGCCTGCTTTTCCGGAGGGTCCGCCCGTCCGGTCGGATGATCCGTACGGGGTGGTGGCCGGACCCGTAAATGATCATGGAAATGATCAGGGCGGTCCCGAGCCGTTCAGCCAGAACGCTCCGTAGCAGGCCGCCGCCAGCGCCAGCGCTCCCGCCGTCGCCGCCGCCCGTGCCGTCCGCAGCCGGGCCAGGGCCGTCGCGAGCGGCAGCAGCAGCGGGAAGGCCGGCAGCATCAGCCGCGGCTTGGAGCCGAAGTAGCCCTTCGCGGTCAGCGCCAGCAGCAGCACCGTCCCCGAGTAGACCAGCAGCGGCAGCGGCTGCCCCCGCCGCGCCCCGGCCACATACAGCCACACCACCAGCACCACGCCCACCAGCAGTCCGAGCCCGGCCGGCCAGGCCGCGCCGGCGAACCGGCCCGCGATGAAGGAACCGAACGCCACACCGCCGTCGAAGCCGTTGCCCCAGCCGCCCTGGACGTCCAGGTAGCCGACCGGGTCGCCGGTCCGCACGCCGACCCAGACGACGTACCCGAGCCAGCCCAGCGGGGCGAGCGC
The DNA here is from genome assembly GCF_017916255.1 of Streptomyces mobaraensis NBRC 13819 = DSM 40847. Taxonomy (NCBI): domain Bacteria; kingdom Bacillati; phylum Actinomycetota; class Actinomycetes; order Kitasatosporales; family Streptomycetaceae; genus Streptomyces; species Streptomyces mobaraensis. The sequence goes on along the minus strand of NZ_CP072827.1, from coordinate 1,662,446 downwards.
CACCCCGAGCAGCATCCGCCGCGGCCCGGGGCGGTCCGGGGACTCCGGATGCCGGTCCCGCCGGGGCTCGGGAACGTCCGGAGGCCCCGGGCGCCGGTCCCGCCGCAGCAGCGCGACCGCCGCCGTCACCCACACGGCCGCCACCACCGCCGCGCCCACCGGCCGGGTCAGCCCGGCCAGCGCCGCGCACACCCCGGCCGCCGGCCAGCGGCCGGTCAGCACCGCGTACAGGCTCCACGCGGCCAGCGCCGTGAACAGGGACTCCGAGTACGCCATCGACTGCACCACCCCCACCGGCAGCACCGCCCACAGCACCACCAGCGCGACCCCGGCCCGGCGGCCGTGCAGCCGCTCGCCGATCGCGAAGATCCCCGCGGCGGCGGCCAGCGAGGCGACCGCGCTCACCAGCAGCCCCGCGTCCGCCGCCGACAGCGGCAGCACCGCCGACAGAGCCCGCTCCAGCCACGGCAGCAGCGGGAAGAACGCCAGGTCGGAGTGGACCTTCCCGCCGGCCAGGGCCAGCGTGTAGCCGTAGCCGTCCTCCGCTATCCGGGAGTACCAGACCGCGTCCCAGCGCCCCGAGAGCAGATGGTGCGCGTCCTTGCCCGTCGCCGTCCCCCACAGCGCGAGGACCGCCACCCCCAGCACCCGGACCGCCGCGTACGCCCACAGGGCCGGCGCCGCCCGCCGGAGCGCGCCGGCGACGGCCGGGCCGGGGCCGGCCGCCGGTGCGGGCCGTACGGAGGGCGCGGTGCGTATGCCGGAGGGGGCGGAAGGGGGAGCGGGTTCGGTCACCGGCCAATTGTCCAGCATCCGGGACGGTGACCGACCGCGCCGCCGGGCCGGTGCTGCCGCCGGTGACCTGCCGGGACTCGCGTACGCTGTCGTCTCACTCGTCCCCCGGCACCGCGGCCCACCGTCCCCCCTCGGGTCCGCGCACGACCGCCGGGGCCCGATACGGAGGTGGGTGAATGTCCGGAACGGCGACGGCCCGCCCCCGGTGGACCGCCGGTGTTCCCCGGCAGCGGCAGCGCACCGGAGGGCCCGGCCCCGGGGCCGGTACCAACCGCTGGGCCGTGCTCGTCGTCCTCTGCGCCAGCCTGCTGCTGGTCGCCGTGGACGCCACCGTGCTGCACGTCGCCGTCCCGGCCGTCTCGGAGGACCTGCGCCCCGGACCGATCCAGCTGCTCTGGATCGTCGACGTCTATCCGCTCGTCTGCGCCTCGCTGCTGATCCTCTTCGGCACGCTCGGCGACCGGGTCGGCCGGCGGCGGGTGCTGCTGCTCGGCTACGGCCTGTTCGGCTGTGCCTCGCTGCTGGCCGCGTGCGCCGGACGGCCGGAGGTGCTGATCGCCGCCCGGGCGCTGCTCGGCGTCGGCGGTGCGATGATCATGCCGGCGACGCTGTCCATCCTGCGGCAGGTCTTCCCCGACCGGCGGGAGCGGGCGCTGGCCATCGGCGTCTGGACCGGGGTGGCCGCCGTCGGCGCGGCCGTCGGTCCGCTGCTGGGCGGGTTCCTGCTCGAACACTTCTGGTGGGGCTCGGTCTTCCTCATCAACCTGCCGCTGATGGCGGTCAGCCTCCCGGTCGGCCGTCGGCTGCTGCCCGAGTCGACGGGCGACGGGGACGGGCCGTGGGACGTGCTCGGCGCGCTGATGGCCGCGTTCGGGCTGTTCGGCGTGGTCCTCGGGGTGAAGCGGATCGGCGGCGCCGAGCCGCTGTCCCTGCTCACCCTGGTGCCCGCCGCCGTCGGCGTGGCGCTGCTGGTCCTCTTCGTCCGGCGGCAGCGGCGGCGCGAGCACCCCCTGGTGGACCTGGACCTGTTCGCCCGGCCCGCCTTCGGGATGTCGGTGGGCTGCATCGTGCTGGCCATGCTGGCGCTGGTCGGTCTGGAGCTGGTCGCCGCCCAGTACCTCCAGCTCGTCCTCGGCCTCACCCCGCTGGAGACCGGGCTGCGGCTGCTGCCGCTGACCCTCGCCGCGATGGCCGCCGGCCTGGCCGGCTCCCGGGTGCTGCACCGCTTCGGGCCGCGCGCCATGGTGGCCGGCGGCTTCCTGCTCACGGCGGCCGCGGTCCTCGCCCTCACCGCGATGGGCCGCGAGGACCGGCCTGCCTTCCTCGTCTGCTGCTTCGTCGTCCTCGGCCTGGGCCTGGAGACCACGCTGTTCGGGGCGTACGAGTCGATGCTCGGCGAGGCCCCGGCCGGCGCGGCCGGCGGCGCGGCGGCGATCGGCGAGACCTCGTACCAGCTCGGCGCGGGCATGGGCATCGCCCTGCTCGGCAGTGTCATGAACGCGGTCTACGCGCCTGGAGTGACCGGCGTCCCCGGCGTGCCCAGCGCGGCGGGCGCCGCGGCGGGCCACTCCCTCGGCGAGGCGTACCGGGTCGCCGACCGGCTCGGCGGCCCCCCGGGCGCCGCCCTGCGGACGGCGGCGCGGGACGCGTACGTGCGCGGACTGCACATGACGCTCGGCGTCAGCGCGGTGATCCTGCTGGCGGGCGCGGCGGCGGCACTCCGCCTGCCGCGGACCGCGGAGGGGGAGCAGGGCGGGGGGTAGGTGGGGGTCGGGGGGACGGCGCTGGGTGGACGACGGCGGGCCCGGGCGCCGGGTCCGGGCGGTAGTCCGGCGAGGTCACAGGGGTTCGCTCTGGACGGGGCGGTTACCGGCCCGTAGCGTCGGAGCGAGCCGCAGGACCGCACCCAGGTGGAGGGGGCCATGCCCGCCATGCCCGACCAGCCCGTCGAGGCCGACCAGGCCGCCGGGGCCGACCGGCCCGTGACGCCCGCCGGGCCCGTGAAGCCCGTCAAGCCGGCGAAGCCCGCCGCGTTCGACCCGTACGACCCGCTCGGCATCGACGACCTGCTGACCGACGAGGACCGCGCCGTCCGCGCCACCATGCGGCAGTGGGCGGCCGACCGCGTCCTGCCGCACATCGCCGAGTGGTACGAGCGCGGCGAACTGCCCGGCATCCGGGAGCTCGCCCGCGAGCTGGGCTCGCTGGGCGCGCTCGGGATGTCGCTCACCGGCTACGGCTGCGCCGGCGCGAGCGCCGTGCAGTACGGGCTGGCCTGCCTGGAGCTGGAGGCGGCCGACTCCGGCGTGCGCTCCCTGGTCTCCGTGCAGGGCTCGCTGGCGATGTACGCCATCCACCGCTTCGGCTCCGAGGAGCAGAAACGCCGCTGGCTGCCGCCGATGGCCGCCGGGGAGACGATCGGCTGCTTCGCGCTCACCGAGCCCGACCACGGTTCCGACCCCGCCGGCATGCGCACCCATGCCAAGCGCGAGGCCGGCGGCGACTGGGTGCTCACCGGCCGCAAGATGTGGATCACCAACGGCTCGGTGGCCGGCGTCGCCGTCGTCTGGGCGCGGACCGACGAGGGCATCCGGGGCTTCGTCGTCCCCACCGACCGCCCCGGCTTCTCGGCCCCCGAGATCAAGCACAAGTGGTCGCTGCGCGCCTCGGTCACCAGCGAGCTCGTCCTGGACGGGGTGCGGCTGCCCGCCGACGCCGTCCTCCCGGAGGCCGTCGGCCTGCGCGGGCCGCTGAGCTGTCTGAGCCACGCCCGGTACGGCATCGTCTGGGGCGCGATGGGCGCGGCGCGCGCGAGCTTCGAGGCGGCGCTGGACTACGCGCGGACCCGGGAGCAGTTCGGCCGGCCGATCGGCGGCTTCCAGCTCACCCAGGCCAAGCTGGCCGACATGGCGGTGGAGCTGCACAAGGGCGTCCTGCTCGCCCATCACCTGGGGCTGCGGATGGACGCGGGGCGGCTGCGGCCGGAGCAGGTGAGCTTCGGGAAGCTGAACAACGTGCGGGAGGCGATCGAGATCTGCCGTACCGCCCGGACGATCCTCGGGGCCAACGGGATCTCGCTGGAGTACCCGGTGATGCGGCACGCGACGAACCTGGAGTCGGTGCTCACCTACGAGGGGACGGTGGAGATGCACCAGCTGGTGCTGGGGAAGGCGTTGACGGGGATCGACGCGTTCCGGTGAGGGTGGCGCCGGGGGCTTCCGGGCCCCGGGCTCGTCCTCAGGCGCCGGAGGTGTGCCGGTCCGACGCGTGAGGACACGCGGCCCGCGCGCCGCGTCGACCGGTCCCGGTGTCCGCGGGGGCCGGCCGGGTGGATCGGCTCCAGTGGGAGCCGAGGCCGGCTCCGGTGGGAGCCGGGGGTCAGCTCTGGTTGAAGAAGCCCCCGTTCACCCGGCCCACCGGCTCCCCGTTGACCACCTTGTAGTCGGCCGGGGTGAGCAGGAAGACCCGGTTGGCGACCCGCTCGATGGAGCCGCGGAGGCCGAAGGTCAGACCGGCCGCGAAGTCCACCACCCGCTTGGCGTCGCTCGGTTCCATCGCGGTGAGGTTGACGATCACCGGGACGCCCTCGCGGAAGAGCTCGCCGATGCCGCGGGCGTCGCGGAAGCCGTCGGGGGTCACCGTGGCGATCCGGGTGCCCTGTTCCTGGGCCGCCTCGTCGGCGACACGGACTCTCGGGCTCGTCACCCAGGAGTCACCGGGCTCGGGCCCCTCGGCGTACTCGTCGTCGTAGTAGCGCTCGTCATCGCTGTCGTCGACGAGGCCAAGCCAGGCACTCGCCTTACGCACCGAACCCATGGACGCCTCCTCTCACACGCGGTGTGTTCCGCCCGCCCCTCTATGGTCGTCCATGATGCGGATGGTGTGCCAAGTGGATAGGGGCCAAGCGAGGATTTCGTGACGCATCTGGTGCAAAGCAGGTGGCGGTGCGTCAGAAACCCCGAAGCCCCCGATGCGAGCCCCCCGCTCGGCCGTGACCGGCCTGTACCGAGCCTATGGCTAGGATGCGCCAGTTGCTCGGCACCAACACGGGGGCGTCATTGTTCGGAATCATCAGACCGTGTCGGCATCGGCTCTCGGAGGCCATGCGGACGGAGTGGATGGCTCATCTGTGCGGTCTCTGCCTGGCTTTGAGGGGAGATCACGGGCAGTTCGCCCGAATAGCGACGAACTATGACGGATTGGTGATATCCGTCCTGGTCGAGGCGCAATCCCCGCGGCAGGCCGGGGAGACGACGGGGTGGCGGCGGAAGGCGGGGCCCTGCCCGTTGCGCGGGATGCGTACGGCGTCGGTCGCCACCGGGGAGGGCGCGCGGCTGGCCGCGTCCGTCTCCCTCGTCCTCGCCTCCGCGAAGCTGCGGGACCACGCCGCCGACGGGGACGGGGCGATGGCCCGCCGCCCGGTGGCCGCGGCGGCCCGCCGGGTCGCCGCCTCCTGGGACCGCGCGGGCGCCCGCACCGGCTCCGACCTGGGCTTCGACACCGCGCTGCTGGTCGACGCGGTCGAGCGGCAGACCGGCCTGGAGGCCCTGGCCGGACCCGGCACCCCGCTGGTCTCGCTCACCGAACCGACCGAGACCGCCACCGCCGCCGCCTTCGGGCATACCGCCGTACTGGCCGGCCGTCCGGAGAACCGGGAGCCGCTGGAGGAGGCGGGCCGCCTCTTCGGACGGCTCGCGCACCTGCTGGACGCGGTCGAGGACCTGGAGGCCGACGCGGAGTCGGGCGCCTGGAACCCGATCGCCGCCACCGGCGCCGACCTCGCGGACGTCCGGCGGCTGTGCGACGACGCGGTGCACGGCGTGCGGCTCGCGCTCGCCGACGTCGCGTTCGCGAGCAAGGCCCAGGGGCGGCTCGCGCACCTGCTGCTCGTCCATGAACTCCCGCGCGCCGTCGACCGGGCGTTCGCCACGGAGGGGTGCGGACACCCCGGGCATGCGCGGGGGCATGAGCAGGGACAGGGGCGGGCAGGGGAGCACGGCGGGAGCGAGGAGGCGGGCGTCCGGGCCGCGTTCGGGCCGCCGCCCGTCATGCCGCCGCCGCCCGCGCCGCCGGAGCCCCCGCGACGCGGCCGGCAGCGCGGGCTGCTGGCCGGATGCGCGGTGTGGGCCGGGCTCTTCTGCACCTGCCAGGTGTGCTGCCGGGATCCGTACCACGACCCGTGGAGCGGACAGCCGCGCGAGGGGTGGTGCCACAAGTGCGACTGCGATGACTGTAGCGACTGCGGTGATTGCTGCGACTGTTGCGACTGCTGCGGCAACTGCTGTTCTTGCGGGGACGGTTGTGGGTGTGACGGGTGCGGGTGCGACTGCTGAGGGGATGAGGGCGGCGCCCCGGCGGTGGGTTGGGGTCCGCCTGGGGCGTTGTCCGTTCTGCGAGGGGTGTACGGGGCGGCGGGGGCGGGTGGGGTGCCCGCCGGGCGGGGAAGTGCCCGGAACGACCGGTTCGACCCTTGCGCCCGGGGCCGCTTCGGTCGAATACTCCCTCATCAGTGCTTCATCAGTACTTCTTCAGTGCTTGTCAGGGGCGCGGCGCGGAACGGAGCGCGCCGTGCCGCGCCGTGCCGTGTGCGGCCCCGATCCGTTCCGGGAGAACGTGTCGGCTCCGGCGGAACGCGTCAGCGCCAAGGCGTCGATGTGTGGACAGCCGATGTGCGGACGTCGGAGTGAAGACATCGGAGTGAAGACGTCGGCGTGAAGACATCGGCGTGCAGACCTGAAGACACCAGCGTGAGGACACCACGCGAAGACCTGAAGTGACCAGCGCGAAGACCTGAAGTCACCAGCGTGAGGACAGCAGCGTGAGGAACAAGCGCATCGCCCGCACCACCGTCCCCGCCGCCCTCGTCACCCCGTCCGTCAGGAGAGCCGCCGCCCTCGCCGTCGCGCTGCTCGCCGTTTCCGCCCTCACCTCCACCCCCGCCGGGGCGGCCCCCGGCGCCCCGGAAGTGCCCTCCGCCGCCCGGCTCGCCGCACTGAGCACCGCGGTCGGGGAAGCCGACGTCCCGGGCACCGCCTGGGCGGTCGACGAGCGGTCCCACGAGGTCGTCGTCACTGCCGACGCGACCGTCCCGGCCGAGGGCGTCGCCCGGATCAGACGGGCGGCCGGGCCCGACACCGACGCGATACGCGTCGAACGCGCCCCCGGCGCCTTCCGGCCGTTGATCGCCGGCGGAGACGCGGTGCACGCCGGCGACTGGCGCTGCTCGGCCGGCTTCAACGTCCGCAAGGGCACCACCTACTACTTCCTCACCGCCGGTCACTGCACCCAGGGCAAACCCGCGTACTTCGTGGACCCCGGGCACCGCATGTCCGTCGGTCCCACCGCCGGCAGCACGTTCCCCGGCGCCGACCACGGCCTCGTGCGCTACGCCAACGGCTCGCTGCCCCACCCGTCCGCCGTCGACCTCTACGACGGCCGGTCCCAGCGCATCACCTCCGCCGGCACGCCCCGCGTCGGGCAGAGCGTCCGCCGCAGCGGCTCCACCACCGGGGTGCGCGACGGCCGGGTCACCGGGCTGAACGCCACGGTCAACTACGGCAACGGGCAGGTTGTCCGCGGCCTGATCAAGACGGACGTCTGCGCGGAGCCCGGCGACAGCGGGGGCGCCCTCTTCTCCGGTTCCACCGCGCTGGGCCTGGCCTCCGGCGGCAGCGGCGACTGCCGCAAGGGTGGGACGACCTTCTACCAGCCCGTCGTCGCGGCGCTCGACGCCTACGGCGTCCGCCTCTTCTGAGCCCGGGCGCCCGCTCCGGGCCCTCCTCGTGAGCGTGGCCCGGGCGGACAGCCGAAACGCCGGACGGAAGGGCCGCGGGGCGCTGGGGTCCCTCCGGCCAAGCCCCGAGGGGCGCCGGTCGGGCCGGCGTCCCTCGGTTCACCGTGACGCGAGTGCCGCCCCCTGGTCACTGCGGCGTCACTGCGGCCCGGTGCAGTTGCCCTGGACGGTCACCCATATGTTGTTGTCGGGGGTGGTACCACTGGCCACGATGCCCCAGGGGTAGCAGTTCTCCGGGAGCTTGTGGTTCGCGTTCGCCCGGGCGCCGTCCAGCGAGCCGGCGACTCCGGTGACATAGACGTAGTAGGTGGACAAGTCCGCCGTCACCGCTCCCCGGCCCGGTGCGGCGGGGGCGGCCGACGCCGGGGTGGTCAGCGCCGCCCCGGCCAGCAGGGTCGCCGCGGCCGCGGCGAGCCCGGCCGTCGCAAGTCTTCCGTTCACGAAATCCTCCCCATCAACTTTCCTGTCAAAAACGGTAGTTACGTCGCACGCGACGGAATCTAGGGCAACCTCGCGCGCCGCGACAGTGGTTGCACGATGTACAAACACGTTTCGTAACTGCCGCCCCAGGGCTGAGGGGGCCCGGCCGGTCCGCGTCGCTCCGGTCCTCGGAGGAGCGGCGCCACGACGGAGGCGGCGGGGGCGGCCGTCCCGCCCCTCCGCAGGGCTCGACCCCGGGACCGGCGAGGAATACCGTGGACATATCACCTGTCGTGGGACACAGGGGGCCGTGATGGTCGAAGACCTCGTGGTGGCGGTCGTGGCCGCGGCGTCCGCCGGAGCGGTATACCTGATGGCGGCGGCCCGGGTGGTCAAGCAGTACGAACGCGGCGTGGTGCTGCGCCTGGGCCGGCTGCGCAGTGAGGTCCGGCCACCGGGCTTCACCATGATCATTCCGGGCGTGGACCGGCTCCGCAAGGTGAACATGCAGATCGTGACCATGCCCGTACCCGCCCAGGAGGGCATCACCCGCGACAACGTCACGGTGCGGGTCGACGCGGTCGTCTACTTCAAGGTCGTCAACGCGGCCGAGGCCGTCATCCAGGTCGAGGACTACCGCTTCGCGGTCTCGCAGATGGCCCAGACCTCGCTGCGTTCGATCATAGGCAAGAGCGATCTGGACGATCTGCTGTCCAACCGCGAGAAGCTCAACCAGGGCCTTGAGCTGATGCTCGACAGTCCGGCCATCGGGTGGGGCGTGCAGATCGACCGGGTGGAGATCAAGGATGTCTCGCTGCCCGAGACGATGAAGCGCTCGATGTCGCGGCAGGCGGAGGCGGAACGGGAGCGCCGGGCGCGGGTGATCAACGCGGACGCGGAGCTGCTGGCGTCGAAGAAGCTGGCGGAGGCCGCCGCGACGATGTCCGAACAGCCGTCGGCCCTCCAACTGCGCCTGCTCCAGACCATCGTGGCGGTGGCGGCGGAGAAGAACTCGACGCTGGTGCTGCCGTTCCCCGTGGAGCTGCTGCGGTTCCTGGAACGCGCGGGGGCCGGGGTGCCGACGGGTGACCGGGCGGCCGGGGTGCGCGGGCCGGAAGAGCCGGGCGGGCCGGATGAGGGGGTCCGGCGGGAGGGCGTGCGGGGTGCCGGGGAGCCGGCGGTGGAAGAGCGGACGGCGGAGGAACGGGCCGCCGTGGAGCGGGCTCTCGGGGAGCAGGCCCTTGGAGCCGGGACTCCCGGGGAACGGGCGCTCGGCGAGCGGGCCGTCGAGGGGCGGGCGCCGGAGAAGTGGACGGTCGAGGACTGGGAGCCGAAGGGACGGGCTGCCGGGGAACGGGTCGAGCGGGATCGGCCCCCGGAGAATGCCGACCGGGATCGGCCCCCGGAGAATGCCGACCGGGATCGGCCTCAGGAGAACGTCGTCTCGGAGAACGCCGTTCCGGAGAGCGCCGTCCCGGAGAACACCGGGGAATCGGCCACCGGTGAACCCGGCTTGGATTCAGCGGAGTTGGACGACGGCGGGCCCGGGGCGAGGCGGGGGGCCGGCGGATCCGGTGAAGTCTGAGTTCCCGGCTCTTCTGGCCGCCCCCTCGGCCGTCGGTACGGAGGGCGCGTGCATGGTCATGCGCGCGACCGGAAGTAGCCCTTGTGCACCCCCGCCCCGGGTGGGGACACTCGGACGCACGTACTTGCCAAGGACGACTTGGCGTGAGTCTTGACACGGACGCGACCCCTGCCCCTTCGGACGGGGCGACCCACCGCCGGCCGATGCCCCCGGTACCCCCGACGACGTGGGTTCCGGGTGGGCGCTTCTGCCGAACTCCCGGGACGGAAGCGGGCGTTACCCGTTCCGCCCGGCTACGAGCGGCGGCCCCCGGACACACCTCCACGGTGTCCGGGGGCCGCCTCACGCGCGGGGCCTACGGGCTTGCGGTGCCTGCGGGCTCGGGGTCCGCCGGGCTCGGTGCCCTCCGGCGGCGGAGCGCGAAGGGCGTCAGAACTCGAAGACGGTGCCCTTGCCCGCCTTCATCTCGCACGGGTTGGCGAAGGTGTGCTCGTACTTGACGCGCTGGCCTTCCCAGACGCCCTCCGCCGTCACGACGAACGGGTTCCACTCCTTGGTGCAGGCCGTGCCGGACTTGATCTTGGTGATCTCGGCGAAGTTGCCGCTCGCGGCGCGCAGTTGGTCGCAGGCCCCACGGGCGTCCGGGTGGGTGCCGCTCGGCTTGGGCATGCAGTTGAGGGTCACCGCGCGCTGGACGCCGGCGGAGGCCGCCTTGTCGCCCTGGCCGACGGTGAGCACCAGTGCCGAGGGTGCGTACAGGCTCTGCTGGGCGGCGGGTGCGGGCGCGGGCGTCGCGCTAGCGGTGGCCCCGGCCCCCACCAGGCTGCCCAGGATCAACGCTGACCCCAGGGCGATCCCCCCAGTGATGTACCGCATTCCGAACACTCCCTTGTTCGTGGGTTCTGATAACGCTCGGAAGTTTGGCCCATGCGCTGAGTGAACGCACATGGATCGATCGCTTTCGGTCGCTGGTTGAAAGCGTTGAGTAGTGGCGTGTTTTCGCTGTTCGCCGAGGGGTGGGAGAGGCGTCGTATGCGACCGGGGCATCGCGGACTGTCTGGTCTGCCGGTAATGGGTGGATTTAATGTTTCAGGAGTATTGACCTGCGGTAATCCCTTGCCATCGTTGATCGGACTTTAACTGCCCCTTGGAAACTAAGGATTGACAGGGTGTCGGTTCAATGATTCCAGAGTCCAGGGCGGAGGGTTTGGCTCCGGGGAGGGTCCGGCTGAAAAGAGGGCCGGCCGGGGTGGGGGAGGGATTCCGGACGCCTTGCGGTGGGCTCGGTAATGACCGAAGAGGTGCCATCCCGACCGTCTGGTATGGCTGTTCAGGTCACCCGGCGGTCGATTTCCGTTCGCCGAAGCCCTCGTTCCGTTCGGCGATGGTCTTCTTCCGTTCACGGATGATCGCGCCCACCCAGGTGACCGCGGCACCGGCCACCGCCCAAGCGGAGAGCACCAGAAGGGGGCAGGTCAGGGCGTTGCCGTCGAAGTAGGCGAGGGAGCGGGCCGACCAGGTGCCGGCGCCGGGCGGCAGCGCCGGGCCGATCGCCCGCCAGAAGGGCGGCAGCAGGGGATAGGGGTAGGCGCCGCCCGCGCTCGGGTTGCCGAGGACGACGACGATCGCGATCGCCAGCCCGATGCCGACGACGCCCGCCAGGCTCTGCAGGGCCAGGGTGAGGGCGCCCACGGCGAACACCACCAGCGCCCCCAGCCCCCACAGCGGGGCGACGCCGGCCGGCAGCGCGTCCAGGACCGGCCCGGTGACGACCGCGCCGAGCAGGCCGGAGACGGCCGCGTAGGCCGCGAGCGCGCCCAGCCGGATGACGGCGCGGTGGCGGTTGGCGGGACGGGCGCCCGCGCTGATCGCGAGGATCGCGGCACACAGGTAGCCGCCCACGCACCAGCCCACCACCAGGTAGAACGAGGTCAGCCCGCGGGAGTCGCCGGCCGCGGCGGGAGCGACGTCGACGGTCCTCACCGACCGGTGCTCGGCCGCCTCCGCCCGGGTGACGACCGCCTCGGCGGCCTGCGCGAGCGAGGCGCCCGCGCCGCTCGCCACGAGCAGGGTGTCCTCGGTGCCGCGCGGGTCGACCACCAGGGCCGCGTCCAGATCGCGCTCTCGCAGCCCCCGTTCGGCCGCCGCCCGGCCGGCCTTGACCTCCGGCTCCAGCGGATCGCCCGGCAGCCCTCCCAGCCGTTCGGCCAGCGAACCGGCCACCTGCCGGGGCGCCACCACGCCCAGCCGGATGTCCTGCGGCTTCGGGTGGTGGAAGGCCCCCACGTAGGAGGCGATGAACGCGAGCTGGAGGACGAGGACGCCGGTCACCAGGAGGGCGGCCCGGCCGGTGACCGCGTCGCGCACCTCCCGGACGAAAGAGCTCATGCCCTGAGCGTGGGGGGTGGGAAGGGGCGACGCAGGCGGGGCGGGCCGATCGGGGGATCGGGGAGTGGGGAGCGTGAGGGGAGTGAGGGGCGTGCGGGGTGTTCGTTCGCATGTTCGTACGAATGTTCGATGCGTGGTTTATGGTGGAGGTGAGGGGCGGAAATCGGCCAGGGGGTCATGACGGGCTTGGAACGGCGGGAGGTGCGATGGGTGCTCGTTCGGCGTTCCCGTCGGAACCGACGCGTCCGGGGTCGTCGCAGCCGTTCCCGGCCTTCCCCGGGCCCTCCACGGCTGCCGCCGCCCCTTCCTTCCCGGCTTCCTCCCCGGCTTCCTCCCCGGCCGTGTCGACCGCTCCCGCCACCTCCGCCCGTCGTCCGGCCGTCCGGAGCGGGACCCCGCGCGCCCGGAGGGCCGTTCCCTCGTTCACCCACCTGCACACCGCCTCCGGCTTCTCGGCGCGGTACGGCGCCTCGCACCCCGAGCGGCTGGCCGAGCGGGCCGCCGAGCGGGGCATGGACGCGCTCGCCCTCACCGACCGCGACACCCTCGCCGGCGCCGTCCGGTTCGCCCGGGCCACGGCCGCCGCCGGGGTGCGCCCGCTGTTCGGCGTGGACCTGGCCGTCCGCGGCCCGGAGCCCGCGCCCGGCGAGACCGTCCGCCGCCGCACGCCCGTACGCGGCGGGGCGTTCGTCGACGAGTCCGCGCCCCGCGCCGTCTTCCTCGCCCGCGACGGCGCGCTCGGCTGGGCCGCGCTGTGCGGCCTGGTCACCGCCGCCCACGGCGGGCACACCGCCCATGGCGGGCACGCCGGGCCCACCGGGTCCGCCGGCCACACCGGCCCCGCCGAGCGGCCCGAGCTGCCCTGGGCGGAGGCCGCGGCCGCCGCGGCCGGGCCGCGCCCGCCGGTGTTCGTGCTGCTCGGCCCGGACTCCGAGGTCGGCCGCGCGCTCGCCGCCGGCCGCCCCGACCGGGCCGCCCGGCTGCTCGCGCCGTGGCGTGAAACGTTCGGTCGCGCGCTCCGCCTGGAAGTCGTCTGGCACGGCCGCACCGGCACCGGCCCCGGCTCGCTGCGGCTCGCCGCCCGCACCCTCGGCCTCGCCGTCGAGCAGGGCGTCCCGGCCGTCCTCACCAACGCCGTGCGCTACGCCGACCCCGGCCAGGGACCCGTCGCCGACGTCCTCGACGCGGCCCGCCGGCTGGTGCCCGTCGACTTCCGCCGGCCCGAGGCGCTGGACGGCGGCGAGCGCTGGCTCAAGGACCCCGGCGCCATGTCCGCCGCCGCCGAGCGCATCGCGGAGGCCGCCGGGCTGCGGCGCGACGCCGCCCACCGACTGCTCGCCGCCACCGCCGAGACCGCCGCCGCCTGCCGCGTCGATCCCGAGGACGACATCGGCCTGGGCTCCGTCCACTTCCCCGAGCCGCGCCTGGTCGGCGCGGACCGACGCACCGCCGACCGCGTGCTGCGCTCCCGCTGCACCGCCGGCCTGGTGCTGCGGGGCTACGACCGGGGCGCCCGCGGCCGCGTCTACCGGGACCGGCTGGACGACGAGCTGGACGTCATCGCGCGGCGCGGCTTCGCCTCGTACTTCCTCACCGTCGCCCGGGTCGTGGACGACGCCCGCGAGCTCGGCGTCCGCGTCGCCGCCCGCGGCTCCGGCGCCGGCTCGCTGGTCAACCACCTGCTGGGCATCGCCGGCGCCGACCCGGTCGAACACGGCCTGCTGATGGAGCGGTTCCTCTCCACCCGCCGCGCCGCGCTGCCCGACATCGACATCGACGTCGAGTCCGCGCGCCGGCTGGACGTCTACCGCGCGATCTTCGACCGGTTCGGCCCGGAGCGGGTCGCGACCGTCGCCATGCCCGAGACCTACCGGGTCCGGCACGCCCTGCGCGACGTGGGCGCGGCGCTCGGCATGGACCCCGCCGAGGTGGACCGGCTCGCCAAGGCGTTCCCGCACATCCGGGCGCGCGACGCGCGGGCCGCCCTCGCCGAGCTGCCCGAGCTGCGCGGCATCCGGCCGGAGCGGTACGGGCGGCTGTGGGAGCTGACCGAGGCGCTGGACGCGCTGCCGCGCGGCGTCGCCATGCACCCCTGCGGCGTCCTGCTGTCCGACGCGACCCTGCGCGCCCGCACCCCCGTCGTGCCGACCAGCGGCGAGGGCTTCCCGATGTCCCAGTTCGACAAGGACGACGTGGAGGAGCTGGGCCTGCTCAAACTCGACGTGCTGGGCGTGCGGATGCAGTCCGCGATGGCGCACGCGGTGGACGAGGTCGAACGGGCCACCGGCCGCCGTATCGACCTCGACGACCCGGCGCAGGTACGGCCCGGGGACCCGCGCACCTACGCGCTGATCCGCTCCGCCGAGACGCTCGGCTGCTTCCAGATCGAGTCGCCCGGCCAGCGCGATCTGATCGGACGGCTCCAGCCGGAGACCTTCCACGACCTCGTCGTCGACATCTCGCTGTTCCGGCCGGGCCCGGTCGCCGCCGACATGGTGCGCCCCTTCATCGAGGCCCGGCACGGCCGCGCGCCCGCCCGCTACCCGCATCCGGACCTGGCGGAGGTGCTGCGCGAGACCCATGGCGTGGTCGTCTTCCATGAACAGGTGATCGAGATCCTTCGGATCATGACCGGTTGCGACCGGGGTTACGCGGACGAGACCCGGCGCGCGCTCTCCAGGCCCGAGGTGCTCGGCCGGGTGCGCGCCTGGTTCGCGGCCCGGGCGGCGGAGCGCGGCTACTCGGCCGAGGTCGTCCGCCGCACCTGGGAGATCGTCGAGGCGTTCGGCTCGTACGGCTTCTGCAAGGCGCACGCGGTCGCCTTCGCGGTGCCCACGTACCAGTCGGCCTGGCTGAAGGCCCACCACCCGGCCGCCTTCTACGCCGGACTGCTCACCCACGACCCGGGGATGTACCCCAAGCGGCTGCTGCTGGCGGACGCGCGACGGCACGGGGTGCCGGTGCTGCCGCTGGACGTGAACCGGTCGGACGCCGCCTATCGGATCGAACTGGTGTCTGAAAGACGGTTCGGGATCCGGCTCGCCCTCTCCGACGTGCACGGCATCAGCGAGGCCGAGACCGAACGGATCGTCGCCGGCCGCCCGTACACCTCCCTCCCGGACCTGTGGCAGCGGGCCCGGCCCGGCCTGCCCGTCGCCGAACGGCTGGCGCGCGTCGGCGCGTTGGACGCGTTCGGCGCCAACCGGCGCGACCTGCTCCTGCACCTCGCCGAGCTCCACCGCCACCAGCGCGGGCCCCACCGGCGGGGGCCCGCCGCCGCCCAGCCGACCCTGGTCGACGACGCGCGGACCGAGCCGATCGGCCTGCCCGACCTCGACGCGAAGGAGCGGCTGGGCGCCGAGCTGAACGTGCTCGGGATGGACACCTCGCGCCACCTGATGACCGATCACCGCGCGTTTCTGCGGGAGTTGGGCGCGCTTCCGGCGAACCGGCTGCGTGACGCGCGGCACGGTGAGACCGTCCTGGTCGCGGGCGCCAAGGCGGCCACCCAGACCCCGCCGATCCGCTCCGGCCGGCGGGTGGTCTTCGCGACCCTGGACGACGGCACCGGTCTGGTCGACTGCGCCTTCTTCGACGACTCCCACGCGGCCTGCGCCCATACGGTCTTCCACTCCTGGCTGCTGCTGGTCCGCGGCACGGTCCAACGGCGCGGCCCGCGCAGCCTGAGCGTCGTCGGCGTCCGGGCCTGGAACCTGGCGGAACTGGCCGCGCTCCGGGCGGAGGGCGGCCTGGAGGCGGTGGCGGAGGTGCTGGCCCGCCCGGCGGAGGAGCCCGACGGGACCGCTCCGCGACGGCGTGTCGAGATGCCGACCGGCTACGCGATGCACCCGTGGGCCGACCTCCGGCCGGCGGGCGAGGGGGCGGCCACGGGACGGAAGTTGTGGCACGCGAGTCAAGGGAGCGCGGGGCGGTGAGCGAGGTGAGCGAGGCGAGCGAGGTGAACGATGTGAGGCGGAGACTGGCGGCGGTTTCGGGGCCGGTTCTGGGGTCAGGGCCGGGCTCGGACCTTGGGCCGGTTCCGGCCCCCGCCCCCGGCCTCGCTTCCGGCCCGCCCGTGGCGCGGCCGGCTCGTCGGCTGCGGGTGGCGGGCGAGAGCGCGGGTGGGTGGGGCGCGGGCGCCGGGAACGCCCCCGCCGCCCCGGTCACTTCGACCACCCCCGCCACCCCCGCCACCCCCGCCACCCCCGCCACCCCCGTCCTGTACGTCCGCTTCCAGCCGGCGGCCGAGGGCGCCCCCCTCGACGAGGAGGTCTACGACGGTCTCCTCGCCCTGCTCACGGAGGTCACCCCCGTCGTCCAGGCGCTGCCGCCCGCCGCCGCGCTCGCCGACGTCCGGGGCGCGACCCGGTATTTCGGCCGCGCCCCCGCCGGGCTGGCGGCCCTGCTGCGGGTCCGGAGCCTCGCCCGGTACGGCGTCGACTGCGCGGTCGGCGTCGCGGCGAACCCGATGCTGGCGCGGATGGCCGCCCAGGACGCGCCGCCCGGCGCGGTCCGCGTGCTGCCGGCGGACGACGCCGGGGTGGCCGCTTTCCTGGCCCGCAGGCCGGCCGCGGCCCTGCACGGCGTCGGCCCCGCCACCGCCCGTACCCTCTGCGCGTACGGCCTCGACAGCGTCGGCCGGATCGCCGCGGCGCCGCTGCCCGCGCTCCAGCGCATCCTGGGCGCCGCGGCCGGGCGGACGCTGTACGAGAGGGCGCACGGCATCGACCCCACGCCGGTGACCCCGGAGGCGCGGGCCCGCTCGATGGGCGCGGAACACCGGTTCCGCACCGACGAACTGGACCCGGAGCGGCGCCGCCGCGCCCTGCTCGCGCTCGCCGACGGGCTCGGGGCCCGGCTGCGCGGCGACGGCCAGGTGGCCCGCGGCCTCACCCTCACCGTCCGGTACGCCGACGGCTCCGCCACCACCCGTACCCGTACCTTCGCCGAACCGACCGCCCACACCCCGGCGTTGACCGCCGTGGCGTACGAACTGCACGGCGCGCTCGGCCTGCAGCGGGCCCGGGTCCGGGCGGTGGCGCTGCGCGCCGAGGGGCTCACCGCCGCCGAAGGGGCGCCGCTGCAGCTCACGTTCGACGCGGCCGACGACAAGGCGCGCCGCGTGGAGGCGGCCGTGGACCGGGCGCGGGCCCGCTTCGGCCCGTCGGCGGTGGTCCCGGCGGCGGCGCTGCACGTCGCCTGAGAGGGGCCGGTGGCGAGAGTGCTGCACCATCTCGCCTGTACCACCTCACTGTTACCGCCACGTAACTGGCCGAATTCGTGCGAACGAAGAGATGACGAACTTATTGACGAAGTCATGACCTTCCCGCAACCTACTCGCACGTAAGTTGATGCCTTTTCAGCGCGAGGCTCCCCACTGGCCGTCGCGTCGCCGCCGTGCGCCCTCTCCCACCTGCGAGGTTCCCCCCGTGACCGGAATCCGAAGACTGCCCCGCGCCCGCCGCCTCCGCCGTCTCTTTCAGGGCCTCGCCACCCTGCTGCCCGCCCTGGGCCTGGTCCTGGCCGCGGGCGCGGCGGCGCCGGCCGCCACCGCCGGCGGCGAACGGACGGTCAGCCGTGGCTGGAACGACTTCTCCTGCAAGCCGTCGTCCGCCCACCCCCGACCTGTCGTCCTGATCCACGGCACCCTCGGCAACTCGGTGGACAACTGGCTCTTCCTCGCGCCCTACCTGGTCAACCGCGGCTACTGCGTCTTCTCGCTGGACTACGGCCAGCTTCCCGGGGTCCCGCTGTTCAACGGCCTCGGCCCGGTCGAGAAGTCGTCGGCCCAGCTCTCGACCTACGTGGACAAGGTCCGCACGGCCACCGGCGCCGCGAAGGTGGACCTCGTCGGGCACTCCCAGGGCGGCGGCGTGATGCCGCGCTACTACCTCAACTTCCTGGACGGCGCGGGCAAGGTGAACTCCCTGACCGCGCTCGCCCCGTCCAACCACGGCACGACCCTCTCGGGCCTCACCAAGCTCATGGACAAGATCCCGGGCGCCCGCGACGCGATCCACGGCCTCACCCCCGGCCTCACCGACCAGGCCGTCGGCTCGGAGTTCCTCAAGCGGCTCAACTCCCGCCCGGACACGGCCCCCGGCGTCCGCTACACGGTCGTCGCCACCAAGTACGACGAGGTCGTCACCCCGTACCAGACCTCGTACCTCTCCGGCCCGAACGTCCGCAACATCCTCCTCCAGGAGCGGTGCTCCATCGACCTCTCCGAACACGTCGCGACCGGCATGATCGACCGCGTCGCTTTCAAGGAGGTCGCCAACGCCCTCGACCCGGCCCACGCCACCCCGGCGACGTGCGCGGACATGGTGAGCTGAGGCGCTGCGCTTCACTGCTGGAGAAACGTTTGCTCAGCTCCGCGGGCGTCCGCACCGGCATGACGGCCGGTGCGGACGCCCCTGCCGTATGCGGCTCAGGGGTGTGACGCCCGTAGGTGGCGCCCCATGAGAACGGTCAGATCCGTGGCACGGCTCAGGTCACGGACTCCCGTTGCCTTCGCGTACTCCTCCTTGATCCTTGAACACTCGGCGCAGCGCCGAGGTGGGTCTGTCGCGGTGAGGAGAGACTGTCGTTCCGTCATGACCGCATCGTGCGGTCCGCTCGGGGAGGTATCACCGTCATACGGCGGACAATTGGGCGCTGGGGCAGTACGGTCCAGGAAAAGGCCCAAACGTCCCCAGGAGACAGCTTGAACTCCGCTCTACGTTCGGCTGTGGCGGACGCTCGTCTTTCGCCGCGACAGCTTGCCGTCCGGGTAGGCGTGACGAGCAAGACCGTCGAGCGGTGGCTGGCGGACGCTGCGTTGACACCTCATGCACGCAACCGAGAGGACGCCTGTCGGGCGTTGGGAGTGGACGAAGAGATGATCGGGCCGCACCTCGTCAAGGACCGCATCAAGTCCGGCCACGACCGCGAGTTGGTGCGCAGTTATCCCTATCGTTCGGCCTGCCCGTCCACCCTGTGGGGCGAACTGGTCGCCGAGGCAAGGGACGAGCTCTTCTTCGCCGGGTACACCGACTACTTCTTGTGGACCCAGGTGCCTGTCTTTTCCGATGTACTGCGCCGCAAGGCCGCCGCCGGGTGCCGGGTGCGGTTTCTGGTCGGCGATCCGGACGGCGAGGTGACGCGCAACCGGGAGGTCGTCGAGGACGCGGCGCTGACGGTCTCGGCGCGCATCAGGATGACGTTGCGGCAGCTGGGCGAGCTGGCGGGCGTCGTGGAGGCGCGGTTCAGCGCGTCCGCCGACGCGGTCAACCACGTGAGCCTGTCGGTCTTCCGGTTCGACGACAGTGCGCTCGTGACCCCGCATCTGGCCAGCCTCGTCGGACACGACTCGCCCCTGCTGCACCTGCGGAGGCAAGGTGACGGCGGGCTGTTCGACCGGTTCGCGGAGCATGCCGAGGAGTTGTGGGAGCGCGGGGTTCCCGTGCGGGAGTGAGCGCGGCCGCTTGTGTGCCTTGCGTGGAACGGTGGTTCGGGCATCGGAGGCGGATTTAATCTGCCGGTGTCGCCGTTTCGGGGAGGGGCCGTGCGAGGGGCGAGACGTAAAGGCGGGTGCGCGGCGGTTGTCGGGGGCGTTGTGCTCGGGGTGCTGGCGGGCTTCGGGGGTGTCGGGCAGGCCGCTTCCGGTGGGGAGCGGGGGCCGGTGGTGACGCATCCGGGGTCGGTGCCGTTCGAGTACGCGGCCGGGGACGTCTGCGCGTTCCCCGCCCGCGCCGAGTTCCCGGTGAGTGACCTGACCCTGAGGACCTGGAACGACGCCGAGGGCAGACCGCGCTACGCGGTCGAATCCGGCGCCCTGGTGCTGCGGGCCACCAATCTGCGGACGGGCAAGTCCGTCGACCGGGACGTTTCCGGTACGGCGGTGATGCGCTACGCGCCCGGGCGTCCCGGGACGTTCGTCATGTCCGGGTACGGCTGGGCCACGGGCTTCCACGGAGGGGACCGCCCCGCGCACCGCTGGATCGTCGCGCGGGATCGGGGTCCCGCCGGTAATGCTGCTGGATTGAACGGTAAGGAATGATCATGCTCCGACGTCGCTTGATGAGGGCCGGGCCGAGGTAAACAGCCGGAAGGGACAGCAGCACGTCTTGGAGCCGCGGTTCACCGCGAGCTGGCTCCATCAGCGGCCGTCTGCTCGTCGTGTTCGCGCAGCATGCGCATGACGGTGGCCGGTGAGGGGTGCTGGCCGCGCTTCTTGCCGGTGCGGATCACGAGCCGTGAGGCGATCTCGCGCAGGGACAGATGTTCCTGGTCGCGCAGCCGGAGGGCGGTGGCGAGCATGTCCTCGTCGGAGACCTTGACGCCGCCGATCGCCTTGCCCTTCGTACGGGCGGTCTCCTGGCCTTCGAGAGTCTTGTCGCGGATGTAGTCGCGTTCGGACTCCGCCATGGCGGCGAAGAAGGCGAACAGGGCTGCCCCGGGGCCAGCCGGGTCGTGCTTCCCGGCCAGGGGGCCGGTGAGGAACTCCAGCTCGATCTCCGCGTCCCGCAGTTCCTCGGCGACCTTCAGCAGTTCTAGGGCGCCGCGGCCCAGGCGCTTCATCTCGTGCACCACGAGGGTGACCTTCGCGCCCAGCGAGCGGTACTCGCGGGCTGCCGCCAGGGCGGCCTTCATCTCGGGGCGTTCCCTGACCCGGGTGCTGATCTGTTCTTGGAACAGCCGGTGCGCGCCGGATGCTTCGAGGGCGTCGATCTGGGACTGGATCTCCTGGGTGCGGCTGGAGACGCGGGCGTACGCGAGCCGGACCTCCATCGGCACGGCAGGCACCGCGAGCTTCTGCACCGGCAGGGCCGTCCAGACGGAACCGGGGTGCCGTACGGCAGGGGTGGCGACGTGCAGTTCGGAGCGGAGTGCGGGGACGAGTTGGAAGCGGGCGGTGTGGTATTTGAGTGCGACCTTGCCTGAAGTGGTGCGGCAGGGCGAGCCCACCGGGGCCTGGCAGGTCGACATCGGGCAGGCGTGCGACTCGACGAGCCGGTGCGGATCGGTGATCATGCCGGGATCGTTTCAGGAGTACGTTTCACGGGTCAAGAGGAAGGAAACGGACCGTGAAACAAATCGACCTGCGGTGACCTCGATGGCGCCCGCTGTTGAAACGGGGACCACCTATGAAACAACCTCAGTGTCCGCGTTGTCGTCTCTTCGAGTCGGCGGACGTCCCCGCCGCCTATGACACCGGTTCGTGCCTGTGACGTACAGCCCGCTGGCGTGTGGCACGTTTCGCTCTTATTCCGGATTCCACCCCATGCCCGACGTCATGCTCCGTCGCCTCACCCGCACCGCCAGCCCGACCTGGCGCGATGTATCCCAGGCGAGCGGGAGCGGGCAGTGAGACAGCTTCTGAACAAGATCGAGGCCCGGCAGCGGCTGGTGCGCGGGACCATCGAACGGCTGCGGGAGCAGATCGCCGAGCTCACCGGGCAACTTGCCGCCGCCGAGCGCGCCCTGGAACGGCTGGAGACCACCCGCGAGACCGTGCTGGAACTGGCTACCGAGGACGGCACCCCACCGCCCGAGCCGCTGCCTCCTGGCTATCGCGAGATCCTGGCCCTCTTCGAGCAGAACGGGAACGGGCTGCGCGCCAGGGACGTCTGTCGCACCCTCGGCACCGGCACCGAGCCGCGGCACACCGAAGGCATGCGCGCCAAGCTGAAACGCCTGGTCAACCGCGGCATCCTCACCAAACCCGAAGGCGGCCTGTTCGGTGACGACCCCGACCGCTTCACCATCTGCCGCCCGCGCGCCTGCACTCGCGCCGCGCATCAACCGTCTGTTCGTGCTCCGTGTCGGCCGCCGCGTTATACGGTGCGGCCGAGGGTCGGCGGCCCCGGGCACCGGAGACGATCGCCCAGCGGGCCAGAAGGAAGGAAAGCGGGGTGGCTAGGATTCCGGCGATCACGGCGGCGGAGTTTTTGTTCAATCCCAGCGTGTCCACACCGAGGAAGAGCAGGATTCCGCTGGCCAGCATATTGACGATACTCGATAGGGGATAGCGAACGAACGCGCGCCAGGTCGGTTTCGCGTGGAGGGTGATATGCGTGTTGAGGAAGAATGATCCGACCACGCTTACCGCGAAACCGATTGCATGGGCGGCGAGGTACGGCAGCCAGCTGTTGAGAGCGACGTACACGGTCAGGTAGACGGAGGTGTTGACGATCCCAATCGCTGCGAAGGTGAGGAACTGGCGCATCGTGCGCGCTCTGCTCCTCGTCCTTGGCCCGACCGGTGAAGATCCGGGCCCCGGCCGGTGCGCCCCCGAGCGTGACACGGCAACAGCGTCGGCGGGCTGTGCGGGCGGCGGAGCGTCGGACGTCGCCCGCACTACATAGGGTGGGCGGCGTTTCGCCTCGTAGTAGATGCGTCCCACGTATTCCCCGACGATGCCGGCCGTGACGAGCTGGATTCCGCCGAGCGCGATGACCACTGTCAGAAGGGTGGTGTAACCAGGCACCTCTACACCGTGCAAGGCAACGTTCACGATCGTCCACAGCGCATAGACGGCCGCAGTGAAAGACAACGCTAGACCGGAGTAGAAAGCCAGCCGCAGCGGACGGTTGTTGAACGAAATGAGACCGTCGATCCCGTAGTTGAGCAGCCGCCTGCCGCCCCATTTCGACCGGCCAGCTGCGCGACCGACGTTGTGGTACGTGAAACTGACGGTCTCGAAGCCGATCCAGGCGAAGATTCCTTTGGAGAACCGGTTCGTCTCCGGCATGGAAAGTACGGCCTCGACAGCCGATCGCGACAGCAGCCTGAAGTCTCCCTCTCCATCGATGATGTCGACGTCCATGCCGTGACCCATCGCCCGGTAATAGGCGGAACTGATCAGGCTGCGTAGCACGCCCTCTCCCGCACGGTCGCGGCGGGCCACGACCTGATCGTAACCGTGCTGGCGCAGTTGCAGCATGTACGGGACGAGACTGGGCGGGTGTTGAAGGTCGGCATCCATGAGGACAACAGCCTCGCCGCGGGACATGCGCAGTCCGGCGAGGATCGCCGCTTCCTTGCCGAAGTTGCGGCTGAAGGAGGTGTAGCGGATGCGACGGTCCCCGGCAGCGAGGGCGCAAAGGCATCGAAGGGTGTCATCGCTGCTGCCGTCGTCGATATAACAGATCTCAAAGGCCTGCTGTGTCGCCTCCAGGACGGACAGCAGTGTGGCGTGGAAAGTGTCGATCACCTCGTCTTCGTTGTAGCACGGGACGACGATGGAGATGTTGCATTCTGGCATACGGATTCCCGGCGAGTCGGGGCAGCCTCAAGACCGTTTCCTACGCCCCGTCCGACGCGTCTCGAGCGAAGACCTGCCTCGTAAATGTCACACTGCCGTAAACGACCATGCACTCCGCCGGACTGCCCAGCGACCCATTGGGGCCGAGCGGGTGAATTGCCTGACCATTTCACCCGTGTGCCACGGTGGGCTGCGCTCCCCGGCGCTGACTGGCAAGCTGGACGTACCAGGCGTTTCCGTGCCGCGCTCCTCCTCCTGTTCCTGCAACGCTCCGGAATGCCGATGAACGGGCGTCACTTGCGATACCCGCCGGAAGGGAGAACGGGCGTGGGCGTGGAACGCCTACCGGGAAGAACTGGCTGGGGTCAGCGGGCCAAAGACGCCCTGAATACGGACATGCTGGTGAAACGGGGACGCTGGTGGCCGGTATTGCTCTGTGTCATTCCACTGGTTCTGCTCGCCTACGCGGCTTGGGCCGCCCGTTGGGTGCGGCCCGGCGGGGACGACTGGTGTTTCCTGCCGGTGGTCCGTGACGGCGGGCTGTCCGCCATGGTGGACAAGTTCTATTTCAAGGACAACGGGCGCGTCGTTAACGCCGTGCTCGTATGGGCTTACGCGCGCTTCGGCGTCGCTGGACAGCAGTGGTTCGCGCCGGCCAGCGGGGTGCTGACTCTTCTGCTGCTGTGGGCGTTCTGTGCCGCCGCGCTGCCTGCCACGGAAAGAAGGCTGCCCCGCGGAACAGCGCTGTTTGTGGCGGCCACGGTGACCGCCGTCTTCCTCTTCGGCTCCCTGAATACCTATAAGACGTTCTACTGGCCGGCGGCATCCGTCTCGCACACGCTGCCCCCGGTATTCGCCTGCGCAGCCATCGTCCCGCTCCTGAGGGCCACCTCACTGCGGGGCCGCGCCCTAGCCTTGTGCACTGCCGGCACGACGGGAGCAGCACTGGGGATGCTGTCGGAGGAAACCACCGTGGTGGCACTGGTCGCCCTCGGGTGCACGGTGGTGATCAGCGGCCGTGCCATCCACGCCACACGGCGAAGCTTCGTCCGCTTGTGGTGCGCAGTCGCAATCACCGGCCTCGTGATTGGAATGCTGATCCTCTACACGTCGCCCGGTGCACTGCACCGGCGCCAGACGAAGAACGCATCAATCATGCTCGCCCCTGCGTCCCTGTGGGAGTCCGGGTACGCATTCACCTACATCACTTTGCGGTGTCTCACGGCCTGGCCGTACCTGGCAGCATTCGCCGGCGGCCTCATCCTGGGCTGTCTTCTCGTACGTGCCTCTCCGGAGCGTGTCACCCGCGCGAAGAACGAGGCGTTGCTGATCCGATCATGCGTCGTGGTTCTCCTGGTCGCCGGCTACGCCTGCACCGTCATCGCCTACCCCGCCTTCCGTACCGGCGTGATGACATCGACGCGCCTGTGGAACGACTACCTGCTTCTGTACGTCTTGTTCCTCGTCTACGCGGGTGCGCTCGCCGCCTGCGCATGGCACCGGCGAGGCCGAAAGGTCGCCACCGCCCTCGCCGCGGGAACGGCTGTGTACGCCGTCGTCTGTCTCGGCCTGGCGGCATCGCTCGCGGTCCTGGACTCCGATATGGCCGCACGCGCCCGAGCATGGGACCAGCAAGACACGCGGATGCGGTCCCAGGCCGCAGCGGGGGTCCCGGTTCTTGCGTACAGGCGGCTCCCCATCAGAAAGATGACCGAGCCGTTCGGCCAGGACGGTCGAAAGACGTGGCCGGCGCAATGCATCGCCCGCTACTACAGGGTCCAGGACATCACCAACGCGACCGGCAAGCCTTGAGCGGGCGGGGAGCGCGTGAGTAGGAGGTCCCACGCCCGAGCATCCTTGGCGGGCGCCTGGAGACGGCGGTGGCGACTGCGCCCAGGAAAGGTTGAGCACGTGAGCAAAAGCCCCGGAAGGAAAAGCGCAATCTCCGCTCCGACAGCATTTTCCGCTGCCGTCCTGTGCCTCTTTCTCGTCACAGTGCCGGCTCTTCTCGGCGTGCCGTCCCTCCAGCCGCCCCGACAAACCGGTCACTCCGGAGACGCCGCCCGACGCGATGCGTACAGAAATCCATCGGGCTCCTGCCTGCGGGAAATGATTGGCGTGGCCCACGAGGACGATGACCTCCTCTTCCTCAACCCCCAGATCCAGGAGCTCATCACCGCCGGATGCCACCTGGACGTGGTCTACCTGACCGCAGGGGACGCCGGGAAATCTTACAGCCGCAGTCCCTACCCGAAGAGCCGCGAATACGGCATGATCGCCGCCTATGCGGCCATGGCGGGTTCCGGGCAGCACACCGTCGCCGAGTCCATCACAGTCAACAACCACAACATCACCTCCTTCTCCTTCCGTGAACGACCCGAAATTCGGCTTTCCTTCTTCCGGCTGCCCGACGGGCTTCCAACAGGGAAAGGAAGCTCTGCCTACCGGCACGAGAGTCTCCTGAGGCTTTTCCGTGGCGAAATCTCCAGCATCAGCACTGTCGACTCCCCGGCGCGATACACGGAGCGATCTCTCATCGCAACAATCACCGGTCTGGCCAGACGATGGAAGACCGAGCGCATTCGTACTCTGGACTTCGACAATGCTTTCTTCGGGCACACGCACACACGAGGCGCGGACCACAGCGACCACGGAGTGACAGCGCGGTACTTCCGGATGGCGGGCTTCCCTCTGCACCTGCGAGGCGGCATCATCGCCTACCGCGGATATCCTATGGCGCTCCTGCCGGACAACCTCGCACCGGCACAGGCCCGGGCCAAGCAGCGGATCTTCGAGACGTACCTGCACGCGGTGTACTGTGATCCGCTAAGCTGCAACGCGTCTTCCTTGATTACCCCCGCATACCAGAACTGGATGCATCGGCAGTACCCCCGCCCCCAGCAGCATGCCCGCCCCGGCGCGATCCTCTCCCGGACGGGCGGCGCGGAGTTCTGCCTCGAGGCTGCGAACAAGGTGCCGGGGACAGCAGAAGGTGCCGTGCGGACCGCCCGCTGCAACGGCAGTTCCAAACAGTCCTGGCGTCATCTCCCCACAGGCCAGTGGCAGTCCAGAACGGCTCACGGAAGCTGCCTGACCGCCGCGCCGTCCCCGCGTGTCTCGCCATGCAGCAGCAAGGCCCCTGACCAGCGGTGGCGGATGGATCCCAGTGGGCAGCTGGTCTCGGGCGACGAATGTCTGATCCAGGACGACACAGCACGGCGCGTCCCCCGCCTCCACCTCGGATTGTGCCTGCCTGTGGGACCGGAGAACACCTGGCTCTGGCGGCCGTGACCCGGCGGCGACACAGGCCGCATGGCGTCCGGCCCGGCCGGCTCCACAGATCCGCCGGTCCACCGCCGTGGAGGCAGCCGGATGCCTCAGTCCGGCACACGAACCTCTCCGCAGTTGCTCACACGGCTGCGGGCGCACCGCCACCGCGTCACTGCCCGGCCAACCCGATGATTCTCCAGGTCACACCCGGGCAGGGACCCTCACCTGCTCGGTGCACGGATGTAGTCCTCCAGGCGTGCCACGGCGAATCCCTGTTTCTCGATCTGCCTGAGCACATTGGCGAACATTTGTGTCATGGTGGCGCCTTGGAGCTGCTCGGGCCCGCGGAAATGGACGAGAATGATGTCGCCCGCGTGCAACTTCTTGTCCGGCCGTTGGTACTGGAGGCTGGTGATCCGAACGGTCTCTCGCCACCAGACGATCGCCCGGGGCCCGCACTCGCGCACCGCAATCTCGGTGTTCTTGTCGTACACCCCGTA
This sequence comes from Streptomyces mobaraensis NBRC 13819 = DSM 40847, assembly GCF_017916255.1. Classification (NCBI taxonomy): domain Bacteria; kingdom Bacillati; phylum Actinomycetota; class Actinomycetes; order Kitasatosporales; family Streptomycetaceae; genus Streptomyces; species Streptomyces mobaraensis. Next base: position 1,635,447 of record NZ_CP072827.1, on the reverse strand, counting down.
GGGCGGGCGGAACAGCAGAGGCGCGGTGCCGTAGTGCTCGGTGAGGGCCTTCTGGTCTCCGCACACTTCGTTCTCCTGGCGGGCCAGCGAGAGGTGAGTCATCGCGGGGTGATGCAGGGTGTGGTTCTGAATGTGGTTGCCCAACGCCTGCAGCGGTTTGAAGTACGCGTAGTCCGACTTGATGGCGTCGTTCATCAAGAACATCGTGATGGGGGTCTTCAAGTCACGCATCATGCCGACGAACGCGGGGTCCTTTTCCATTCCGTCGTCGATGGTGATGAAAACGACCCGCTGCGACGTCGATACCTGTGCGAACACCGGGACCTCACCAGTGGCGGAGAGCGCGATGGGCTTGTCCGCCGGAGGTTTCGGCGCCACGCGCATCGGGGTGAGCCCCCACCTGTGCCAGGCAGCGACGCTCGGCGCGGCGACGGAGGCATCGCTGGGGGAGGGCTCCGCGGGGGTGCTGGCCGACGGGGCGGCCCCGTCGTGTCCTGCACAACCACCGACTGCCAGGACTGCCATGACCGCGATCACTGCTGTCAGCGGCCCGCAGGAGCTGCCGGGCCGACGATGCCGCTTCACCGCACCGGACTCCGAATTGCCGTGTCATAGTCCACCGTGCTGAGAACGGTACCGGCAGGAGTGGAACCCGGTGGCACGGCGCGCAGCACATCCGCCACCGAGGCCGTCCGGGCGCGTACCTGACTCGTCTGGAGCCTGGGACTGACACTCGTCGGATACGCCCTGGGCTCATCCATCCCGAACGTCGGCCACTGTCTGCTGCCCGTGGTCGCGCTCATCGTCGTCGTGTCGCGGCTGCTGCTCGCCTCGGAGGAGTGCCGCGCCCGCCGCAGCGCCAGGGCGAAGGAGGCCCGCAAATGTTCCTTGTCCTCGACGGCTCGGCCCCCGCCGCAGCGGTGGACCTTGCTGGGCACTCCTGGCACGACATCGTCGCCTGGATCCTCGTCGGCGACGCCGTCGCCGGAAGCCCGACGAAGGTGCTGCGGCAGCGATCGGAATACTCGGCCCGGTGGCTCACAGCCCTGCGGTTGCGGCCGCTGCTGCTCGCCTCATGAACGGCCAAAGGGACGCTGCCGGCCTGGCGGGCAGCGCGGGCCTCGGAGCGTGGACACACGTGGACAGCGTTCAACGTGCTGGCGGTGGTCGTGGTCACTGTGCATGGACGACGGCCTGCTCTCCTAGGCGGTCAGCCACCGCCGAGTTCTCCGGCGCGACCTGCACGACGCGGAGACCGTCGGCGCCATTCCCACACGGAGCGACGCCGGTACAGATCCCTTCCCACCAACTGCGCGCCAACGCACCCCGATAGCGGCGTCCCGGGTGCGCCCCGATGTTGTGGATGCCAGGGTGATCACAGTCAGCGGCTGTGGAGGGACGGTCACGTGAGGACGCCGAGCAGCCTCCACTCCTGGGTGCGCTGCCCTGCTGCGCGGGCGGTGCACCTCGCCGGGAAGCTTCTCACGGCGGCAGTCACGGTCGTGCTCGTCATGGCGGCAGGCGGCTGTGCCGGCGAGCCGTCCGGACCCGTCGCGAACGCGGCTGCCAGTGCGGCGTCCGACAGCCCAGCCCTGCCACAGGTCTCAGTGGTCGACCACACCTACCGGGTGCCGCAGCCGCTGCCCGATCGCCCCCCGGGCACGCTGATCGCCGCAACCGACCACGGAAGTGACACCCGGTTCGGTGGCGCCCGGCGCTGGACCGTGCTTTACCACTCGGTGAACGCCCGCAGAGCCGACGTCCCCGTCAGCGGCACGGTCCTTCTCCCGCCGGGCGCATCGCCTCGCGGCGGGTGGCCGGTGGTGTCCTGGGCGCACGGCACCACGGGCGTCGCCGACTCCTGTGCACCCTCGCAGAGGGCGAACCTGGGGTCCGACGCCTATACCGAGGAAGTGCGCGCGCTGCTGCGGGCCGGCTACGCGGTGACCGCTTCGGACTATCCGGGGCTGGGCACCCCCGGCATGCACACCTACCTGGTGGGCGCGGACGAAGGCAACGCGGTCGTGGACATCGTCACCGCCGCCCACCAGCTCCTGCCCGGCCTGGGAAACCTCTGGTTCGCGGTCGGGCACTCCCAGGGCGGGCAGGCCGCGCTGTTCGCCGCCCAGGCTCCCCGCCGAACGGGTGCTACCCGCCTGGCCGGTACGGTCGCCATCGCCCCGGCCAGCCACCTGGAAGCGATGCTGCCCGGCGTCAAGGCCTCGCACGTGCCCAGCGAGCTGTCCTTCGCCTTCTACGCACTGGCCGGTCTGAGTGCCACTGACACCTCCCGCACACTGCGGTCGCTGCTCGGGGCCCCGGCGGCGGACGTCGCCCTCCGACTCCTTGCCCAGTGCCAGGCGGACGGCTATCAGGCGCTCGGTCGCCTCGACACCGAGCAGGCCCTGCCGCTGAGCACCGGCCAACTTTCCAGGATCGGAGAACAGATGGGCGCCTACGGGGACCCCGACCGAGCCGCCATCTCCACCCCGGTCCTGGTCATCCAAGGCCAGGACGACCACGACGTGCCGCCCGCGTGGACCGCTGCCGTGGTCCAGAACCTGCGCCGCCTCGGCTCGCCCGCGACCATCGCCCGCACGTATCCCGGCGCGGGTCACGACCAAGTCCTCGGCCAGTCCATCTGCGACCTCCTCGCCTTCCTCAACACACACGCAGGACGCACGCCCGCCCCCTGCACCCCCTTCCGCACCGATGCCGGCTGAGGTGCAGCAGGCAGGGGGACTCCGGGCGGGCACAGCGGACCTCGGACGCCTTCTCCGGGCGGTGCGCCACCGAAGACCCCGTTGCTCCGCGTGATCTCCGGCAGGGCCGGGTCCGGCTCCAGGCACCGCGCGGTGTCCAGGGGCGAGGCGCCGAACGGCAGCCGTGTGCCAGCGGCTCCTCACACGCGGGCGCGGGACGTGCCGCGGCAGCGGGCCCACTCGTACGCTGAGTATGCGGAAGTCACTCCTGACGCTCTGGTGGATTTCCGCGCAAGGACCCCCTGAGATCGGTCGAAGGAGATCGGGGGTCCTTCTGCGTGTTTCCGAGTGTGGCGGTGGCGACGCCTGCGGTGAGACCCACCGGGCCGGGCGGCAATGGCCGGTGCGCTGAAGGACCTTGCTCGGCAGGAGCATGACGAGTATCGCGCCAGTGAATTCTGCCAGACCTCGCCGCGCGGGAAGCGCGGCGCCGATCCTCGCCGGGCGCGGCCGCGGCTCGTGATGCATCTGGTGGTCGTCCCAGAGCAGCGCCCTTACGTCAGCGGAAGATGCCCGTGTGGCCCAGCGAGTAGCGGCCCGGCTGCGGATAGACCGCCAGGCCGTGCGGGCCGCTGCCCACCCTGATGCGGGCGAGCAGTTGACCGCTGGCGGTGTCGATGGCGTACACGTCGGAGTTGTAGCGGCCGGACAGCCACAGGACCTTGCCGTCCGCTGAGACGCCGCCCATGTCGGGACTGCCGCCGTTCGGCAGGCGCCACTTCTTGGTCAGCCGGCCCTCCTTGAAGTCGAAGACAGAGATGGTGCCCTCGCCCCGGTTGGAGATGTACATCTCGCGGGAGTCACGGCTGACGTAGAGGCCGTGCGCGCCCTTTCCGGTGGGCAGGAGGGACGGCTTGGCGAAGGTGTCGCCGTCCAGGACCCACAGGCCGTCGGCCATCATGTCGGCAATGTAGAACTTCTTGCCGTCCGGAGAGATCTTCACGTCCTGCGGCATGGCACCGTGAAAGGGGAGCTTCTGCCGGCCGGTCACCGCCATCTTCTCGGTGTCGACCTTGAGCAGCTCGCCGCTGAACTCGCAGGAGACGATGAAGTAGCGGCCGTCCATGGAGAAGTCGGCATGGTTGACGCCGTGGCAGCTGACCGGGACAGCCTTGACCGTCTTCATGGTGTGGGCGTCGCGGAAGACCAGCTGCCGGTCGTTGGATGCCATCACGACCGCGTACTTGCCGTCCGGGGTGAAGTACAGGTTGTACGGGTCATGCACGGCGACCGGCTTTCCCGCCTCGCCGGTCCTCGGGTCGATGGGGGTGAGTGAGTTGCCCAGGTCGTTGTTGACCCACAGCGTCTTCAGGTCCCAGGACGGCACGACGTGCTGCGGCTGCCTGCCGACCGGGATCGTCTCGATGACCTGGTACGTCTTCGGGTCGATGACCGACACGGTATCGGAGTTGGTGTTGGGGACGTACACGCGGGACGGGAAGTCCCTGACCGCCGGTGAGAGCTGGTTCGGGCGGTCGGCAGCGTAGAGGTCGTTCGGGTCGAGCACGGGCGGCATGCCCCTCAGGCCCCGGATCTTCTGCTGCTGGGCGGGGGCGAGGGGGGCCTTGGAAGCGAGGGCCTCGTCCTTGTGGGAGATTGCGCTGCTGCAGCTGGCGAGCGCGACGAGGACGGCGCCGGTGATCAGCAGGCGGGCGATGGTCGTGGGATGCATCAGCTCAGCAGCTCCCTGCTGGTCACCGCGCGCAAACCGCGTCGGTCGAGTTGGTGGAGGAAGCCGCGCTGGCCGGTCGCCTCGCCTTCGGCGCCACATCGTTCGGAGCGGGCGCAGGCACCTGGGCCCTCTGGTACGCCCTGGCCTTCGTTCTCGGTGCTGCCGTCGCCGCCGGCGCCGTCCTCGTGCCCGCCCTGCGTGATCTGCGCACGCTCACCGTGTCCGACACCCGCAAGGAGGCGGGCGCCCGCAGCACCCGCAACCCGTGGTGGATGCGGTACGGCCTGGACTTCCTGCTACTGATCGGCTCCTGGCTCGTCTTCCGAGCCTCGTCCGGGAACCAGTACGCCCTCGTCCTGGCCCCCGAAGGCGTCCCCAGCATCTCGGTGTCGTACTGGGCCTTCCTCGGCCCCGCCCTGCTGTGGATCGGCGCCGCCCTGCTGCTGTGGCGGCTCACCCTCCTCGCCCTCACCCACGGCCGCCCGGTCCTGGCGCGGCTGGCCCGCCCTCTGACCGCGACGCTCGCCGGGACCACGGCCGCTGTTCTCTCCCGGCGCCGGCGCCCGCTCGCGCGCTCGGTGGTCCTCCTCGCCCTGGCCGTGTCCTTCGCCGTGTCGACCGCCGTCTTCAACTCCACCTACAAGCAGCAGGCCGAGGTCGACGCCCGGCTGACCAATGGGGCCGACGTCACCGTCACCCAACCCCCTGGCGCGCCCATCCCGCCCAGCGCCGCAAGCACACTGAAGGTCGCCGGTGTGCGGCACGTCGAGCCGCTCCAGCACCGCTTCGCCTACGTCGGCTCCGACCTGCAGGACCTCTACGGCGTCCGCCCCGACACCATCGCGCAGGCCACCTCCCTGCAGGACGCCTACTTCTCCGGAGGCACCGAAGCCCAGCTGATGCAGCAGCTCGCCCAGCGGCCCGACAACCTGCTGGTCAGCGCCGAGACCGTCAAGGACTTCCAGCTCTCCCCGGGCGACACGGTCAACCTGCGCATCCAGGACGCCCGCACCAAGGCTCTGCGCACCGTCCCGTTCCACTACGCGGGCATCGTCAAGGAGTTCCCCACCGCCCCCAAGGACAGCTTCTTCGTCGCCAACGCCTCCTACATCGCCAAGACCACCGGCAGCGAGAGCGTCGGAGCGTTCCTGCTCAACACCGGCGGCACCCACCAGAAGCAGATCGCCGCACAGCTGCGCCACCAGCTCGGCACCAGCGCCACCGTCACCGACCTCACCCAGACCCGCGGCACCGTCGGCACCAGCCTCACCTCGGTGGACCTGGCCGGCCTGACCCGCATCGAACTCGCCTTCGCCGTCCTGCTGGCCGCCGGAGCCGGAGGACTGGTCCTCGCCCTCGGACTGGCCGAACGCCGCCGTACCTTCGCCATCGCCACCGTCCTCGGCGCGAAGAACCACCAGCTGCGCGGCATGGTCCTCACCGAAGCCCTCCTGCTGATCACCGGCGGGCTGGCCGGGGGCGCGCTCATCGGCTGGGCCCTGTCCGAAATGCTGGTCAAGGTACTGACCGGCGTCTTCGACCCGCCACCCGCGAGCCTTGCCGTCCCCGGCTCCTACCTGGCGCTCACCGCGCTCGCCGCGCTGCTGGCCGTACTGGCCGCGGCCCTGAACGGCATCCGGCGGGCCAAGCGCCCCGCGGTGGAGGAGCTGCGAGACCTGTGACCGCACCACGGCCGCCGACCACGCTGGCCACGAGACCTGCTCCTACGCTGTCGGGCATGCGCACCCCCGCCATGCCAGACCACGACCGCCCCCGCGTCCTCGTCGTCGAGGACGACGACACCATCGGCTGCCACCTGGAAACCGGCCTGCGCAGCAACGGCTACACCGCCCACTGGACGACCACCGGCGAGGGCGCCCTGGCCGAAACCGCCCGCACCCCGTACGACGCCCTCCTCCTGGACCTCGGCCTGCCCGACGCGGACGGCATCGACATCGCCCGCACCCTGCGGGCCCGCCTCCCCGGCCTGTTGATCATCATCCTCACCGCACGCACCGACGACATCGACATCATCGCCGGACTGGACGCCGGAGCCGATGACTACCTCGTCAAACCCTTCAGCCTGACCGTCCTGCTCGCCCGCCTCCGCGCCCACCTGCGCCGCCGCACCCACGCCACCTCTGCGATGCCGCTCCGGCTCGGCGACCTCGTCGTCGACACCGCAGCCCGCCGCTGCACCCTGCACGGCGCCGACCTCCCCCTGCGCCCGAAGGAGTTCGAACTGCTCGCCCTCCTCGGGCGCCACGCAGGACAAGCCGTCTCACGTGAGACCCTCATGGCCCAGGTCTGGGACGAGAACTGGTTCGGCTCCACCAAAACCCTCGACGTCACCATGGCCAGCCTGCGCCGCCGCCTCACCGAAGCCACCCAAACGGCCTCCCGTCCGGCCCGCCTGCCCCGTATCACCACGCTCAGAGGACACGGCTACCGCCTGGAGAGCTGACATCCCCAGCCCGGAGAGCAGCCGAGCCGGTAGCCGAGCGGCCCGATCGATCTTGCCCCACCGCAGATGCCCGGGCTGCCGCTACCGAGACTGACGGACCCAGAGGCTTCACACGCCGTCGTCTCGCAGAGCTGAACGAGTTCTGCCGGTTCATCACCGGCCCGTCGCCCCACACCCCACCGCCCACCCGAACGAAGCACGCCACATCGTTGCTCAACCGCACCCCAGCGAATCCGCCTTCGACCTCATCGACAGTGCATAATCAGCCACACGAGCGGCCCGTCACACCGCCCGTCGGCGGGCCGCCTCGGTGGCGTCCAAGAACAACCGCAGGCTCCGCCGCCCGACTGCCTGGATCATGAACGCCCGTCGGTACGCAGGAGGCGATGTGCCAGCAGGCCCCGGGTCCTTCGGGCGACCCGGCATACACTCCGCCCGCGCGTGCGTCATCCCCGTCGGCTGGCCGGCCGCCACGTCGGGGTGTTCGCAGTCGGCCCCGGCATCCTCCCCCGTGGGACGCGGCGCCGGGGCCGACTGCCGCCCGGGGCTATTCCTCGGAGGCGGCCGGGTCGCGCAGCGGGCGCAGGGAGCCGTCACCGTGGGAGCGGACGATCGGGTAGCGGCCATGGAAATTAATGTGTTCATGGACCAGCGGAGAGAGCCGGGAGCGGATCTCCGGTGAGATAGCCAGCCCGCCGGCCTCCAGCTCCTTGACGGCGGCGTCCATGTAGAGGGTGTTCCACCAGAGGACCGCGTTCAGCGCCATGCCCAGCGCCCCCAACTGATCCTCCATCCCCTCCCGGTAGGCGTGCCGGAGTTCGCCGAGCCGCCCGAAGAAGATGCTCCGGGCCAGCGCATGGCGGCCCTCGCCGATGTTCAGCTGGACGCCGATCATGCGCCGGTACGCCTCGGAGTCGATGAACTGGAGCAGGTGGAGGGTCTTGAAGATCCGGCCGTAGTGCGCGAACGCGTCGCCCAGACCTGTCATGCGGTCGCCGCTGGTCATCATCCGCAGCAGGTCGTACGCCCGCACCTTGCCGGTCGTGAGCGACCCGGCGACGCGGAGCATGTCCTCCCAGTTCTGCCGGATCCGCTCGACCTGTACGCGCTGGCGGGAGACCGGCTGGAGCGGCCCGTAGTCCCTGGACATGTCCAGCCGCCACAGCCGGGCGTCGGAGATGTCGGCGATCCTGGGGGAGAACTGGTATCCGCAGATCGCGAAGATCCCGAAGACCAGGTCGCTGTACGAACCGGTATCGGTGATGACGATCTCCGGGCGGACCGGGCCGTCGAGATTGAACATCGCGTCCAGGATGCCGAGCGAATCCCGCAGCGTGCCGGGCATCACGATGCCGCCCAGGCCCATCACCCGGTCCGAGACGACGTTGAGCCAGGTCGCCCCGCGTCCCGTCGAAAAGTACTTCCGGTTCGGCCTGGTATGTATGGATCTGAGGGGGACGGTGAAGCGCATCCCGTCGGCGGAGGCGACGTGCCCGCCACCCCAGTCGGAGGCGAGGTCGATGTCACCCTGGCGGGCGACCAGCAGAGCGGAGGCGGCACTCATCCCGGGCAGGTTCCAGTAGCCCCACTCAACGGCGGCCAGGCGCGAGCGGGTCAGCGCCTTCTCGCCGGGCTTGATGACCGGTTCCATCCCGATGTTCGTGGACTTGCTGACCAGGAGCGCGGTGAGCGTGAGGTCAAGATCCTGTGGCCGGGCGACCTTCCCGCCGATGTGCTCGAAGGGGTCGAACATGCCGGTACGGGCGTGGACTTCCAGCAGCAGCTCCGGGTAGTCGATCCTCGGCATCATCGCCTGCACCGCGTCGTGCACCGGCTTGAACCCTGCGGGCTCGGGCTCCGCCTCCAGACGGTCCAGCCGGATCTTCCCGTCCACGACGTCCACCGCCGCGTTGCGGGGCAGACCCTCGGCGACATGCGCGTACATCTCGTCCAGCAGCACCTCCAGCTCGCCCAGGTGCTCCTCCGCGCTGCCCGAGAGCTCCAGCGCTGTCAGCACCCTCGGCTTGTTGACCTGCCAGTCGGGCCCGGACAGTAGCCGCGCGCGCGGGTCACCCCAGTTGTCCGCACCCCTGGCGAACACATCCCGGCGCTTCAGCGCCGTGTGCAGCCCCTCCAGCACGCAGAACGTCCACGCGTGCTTGTCGATGTACCCCTTCACCGCCAGCAGCGGGTTGCCCAGCACCAAGCGCCGCCACGTGCCGTCCAGCAGCGACACGTCGATGTGCTCGGGGCCGGGCTTGCGCCTCGCCTGCACCTTCGGCAGCTCCCGCAATGCCTGAACCAGCGGCGTACCGGCCTGCGTCGCACCCCACGGGATCACCTCGGCCAGCAGCGAGGTGAACGGCCGCACCGTCGCGTACCGCTCCAGCAACTGCTTGCGCCACGCGGTATCCGCGTCCTCCCCCGTGCCCTCGGGCAGCAACTCGCCGAGCTCCACGATCGCCTTGGCCAGCTCCTCGCGGCTGACGAGCTGCTCGATCCGCTCCCACGCCTGGGCCACACTCAGCGGCACCGGCTCCCCGCCGCCCTCGCCGCCGTCACTCTCGATGGGGACATCGAGGAACACGGAGACCGCGTCCCTCACCTTCGCCGCGGCCTTCCGCAGGCGTGGCAGCCCCTTCAGCTTCGCCTTGTCCTCCTCGCGCTCCGCACGGGCCAGCAGCTTCGTGGCCATCAACGTGTCGAACAGCGTCAGCGCGTCATCGACCGAGGTCCTCCAGATGCCGCATCGTGGCCAGTACCGTCGCCGTACGCCGCGGCTCCGCCAGCCTGCGCAGCGTCGGCGCGTGCGTGCTCATCCCGTACCGGGCCAGCTCCGCCAGCTTCACCGGCGGCACCCGCCACAAGTCCAACTCGCCCGATTCCACCCCGCGGATGTCCCGCGCCCGCTCCAACGCGGCCTTCTGCCCCCGCCCCGACACATCCCGCGGGCCCTTGCGCCACCCCTCCAGCACCGACCGTGCCGCCCCTTCCGGGACGTCGAGGAGCTCCAGCAGCCCCCGCCGGAACCCCGGATCCACCGGCGCGTCCACCACCGCGTAGATCAGCGCCTGCTCGCCGGTACGGACCTCACCCACCAGCCGGGCCAGCAGAGTGAGCCCCGGCATCAGCACCCGGTTACGCAGCAGCCACGTCACCGCCCGGTCGAACAGCGCACGCGGCCCTTCGTTCGACACCCACACCCGCCCCGCGATGTACTCCCGCAGCGCCAGGTCGCCGTCGTCGAAATCCCGGATCTTCAGCAGCTTCCGGATCTCCCGGGCGTGCTCATGCTGGGTCGGCAGCCGCTCCGGATACAGCTTCAGACACGACGGATCATCGACACCCAACTGCTCCGCGACGAACTCGGCCACGCCAGGCGGCACTTCGGCCGGCGCCGACAAGAAGGTTCCCATCATCCGCACTGTGCCCCACTGAACCGCCCAGCCTAGCCGGTTGCGAGGCCGACGCTTGGACGCCGCCTGCTCCAGCGCCACCGTGTCCAGCCGGAAGAACTCCTCTAACTCCTGCGCCGACGGTTCCCCGGCGAAGCGCCCGTAGCGAGCTATCTGATCCCCTGAAAGATACTCAACATTCACAGCTCGTGACGCTAGGCAACAGGTATGACAGTAGTCCCGGCAGTGATCGAACCGATACCCCCGAACCATGATCGTTCCTTAGCGTTCAATCCAACAGCATTACCGGCGGGACCCCGCGTCGTCGCGTTCCGCGAGGAACGTGTTGCGCCGGGCGAGGCGCTCGCGCCACTTCCGCTCCGTGAAGGCGTGTTCGGCGGCCCAGGTGGAGCCGAATGCCTCGGGCGCGTCGGCGAGTGCGGCCAGGCGGACGGAGCGGTAGAGCCGCCATTCGTCGGGGTGCAGGGGGCGGACGGTGGTCTGCGGCATGGGGACGACCGTTCCAGGGGTGGGGTGGTGAGGGCAAGCGACTTTCGCTTCGTCTCGCTTCGTCGGGATATATAGGGTGTAAGTGGGTATATCGCTCAACCTCGTTGACAGGATTAGGGTTGCCTAACCTAAGGTCGGTCTCGTGAGTGAGAACCGCCTCCGCCGCCTCCGCAGGCGCCCCGCGCCGCTGCACGCGATCGCCGTCGGCGTCGTGATCCCCGTCTAGCGGCATCCGGCGCCCGGCACCCGGCACTTCCGTAGAGCTTCCGAAACGACCCCGGCCCGCCGTGGGTCTCCTCGGCGTATCCGCGGCGTCCCCCGCGGCACCCGACCTCGCCCTCGGCCCGAAAGGCGTTCCCGTGCGGCTGACCGATCGTTTCCCCGTCTCCTTTCTCTTCCCCTTCCCTTTCCGTACTTCCGACCTGTCGGCCCGATTCACGGTGCGCCGCGCGTGGGAGGGGGGCGTATGAGCGGGCGGCTCCCGGGCGGCGGCCCGGAGGACGGGCTCGTCGTCCGCGTCCTCGACGCCCTGCTGCGCGAGGACGTCTGCCGACTGCGCGGTACGGCGCGGGCCGTGAGCCGGCCGGACGGGGAGCGGCTGGCGCTGACCGTCGCCGGGGAAACGATCCTGCTGCCGGTGGCGTACGACGGTCCGGGAGGCGTGGCGCGGGTCCGCGCGCCCCTGCTGGAGACCGCGGACGGCCCGGTCACCGGCCTGCACGCCGTACTGGCACGGCTGCGCCCCGCGACGGACCCCCGGGAGCGCGCCGGATTCGACGCCTTCGCCGCCGCGTGCACGGCCGAACTCGCCGCCCTGCGGCTCCGCGAGCGGACCCACGAGGAGGCCACCGAACGCTTGGCCGCCGCGTACGGGCGCAGCGCCACGGCGTGGACCGGGCCGCGCGGCGCCCTCGCGTACGACGTCCTCGCCGCCCGCCGGCCCGATCCCGAGCTTCCGGCGGGTCGTTCCGGATTCCCGGCCGGTCGTCCCGGGCCCCCGACGAGCCGTCCCGGATCCTCGGCGGGTCGTCCTGAACCCCCGGCGGATCGTCCCGACCCCCCGACGAGCCACCCCGACCCCCCGACGGCCCGCCCCGGATCCCCGATAAGCCGTCCCGAACCCCCTACGGGCCGTCCCGGTTCCGTCGAAGTGCTCGATCACGCACCCGAGTTCCACCCCTGCTTCGCTCTCCGCTGGGTGGCCCTGCCCGGCGCGGCCGTCCGTCGTGGGCCGGGGGAGGTGCCGGAGTGGTGGCCGGGTCCCGACGCCCTCGGGCTGCCCGAACTGGCCGCCACCCACACGATGCTGCCCGTCCACCCGCTGACCGCCGGCCCGCCGCTCGCCCGGGCGCTGCGCGCCGCCGGCCTGGACGACGTGGCGCGGCTCGCCGAGAAGCCCTGGGCGGACGTGGTGCCGACGCGGTCGGCGAGCGCCGCGGGGGCGGGTGTCGTCGCCCTCGTCGACGCGCCGGAGAACCGGCTCGAACTGCCGCTCCCCGACGGCATGCCGCCCACCCCCGCGGCGCTCGCCGACGGCGTGGTGACCCAACGGCTGCTGGAAGAAGTGCTGTTGTGCGAGCCGGGCTTCGTCGGATCCGTCCTCCCCGCCGACGCGGACACCTACCTGCATGCCGGGCACCCGCTGCTCACCACCCGCGTGCGCCGCGACCCGTACGAGCCCGCCGACGCCCACGTCGTACCCGTCGCCGCGCTGGCCGCCCGGGCGCCGGACGGCGAACCGGTCGCCGGCGCGCTCGCCCGGCGCTACTACGGGGGTTCGGCGCACGCCTTCGCCGACGCCTACCTGACGCTGCTCCTGGACTGGTGCGCCACCCTCTTCTCCTACGGCGTCGCGCTCGACACCCACCCCCGGGACCTCGCGCTGGTACTGGACGAACACAGTGGCCGCACCCGGCTGCGACTGGTCTACCGGGACCACGCCGGCCTCCGCGTGAACGGGGTGCGGCTCGCCTCCCGTCTCGGCGGGGAGGTCGCGGACCTCCTCGGTTTCGCCGACCGGGCGGTCCTCGCCGGGCACGACGGTCCCGTCGCCGACCTCCTCGCCGCGGGCGCCCTGCGGCGGTGCGCGGTGGAACCCCTGGCCGCGCTCACCGGAACGGACGGCGCGGACCGCGCGGACGGCCTCCGGCTGCTGCGCGACCGCCTCGACGACGCGCTGCACCGGATCCCGTCCGGTGCCGCGGCCGTCCTCCGCACCCGCCTGCTGGACGCGGGCCGGCTGCCGGTCCGCGCCGTTCTCACCCCGCTCCTGCGGCCGGGGGCGCCGCCGTACGTGAACGTGCCCAACTATCTGACGGCGCCGATGGGTTGAGGTCGCCGGCGGTGAGGGGATGTGCGCTGCGGTGCGCGGGTTCCCCGTCCCGTCATCGCGCCCGTACCCGTACCCGCCCCCGCTCCCTCCCGCAAAGCGCGAGACCCCGCTCAGCCGAGCCGCGTGCGCAGGTGCTCCAGCCCCGCCTTCAGTGCGTCCCCGGCCGGGACGGCCAGGTCGGGCTCGACGCCGACGCCTTCCCAGTTCGCACCGGTGACCGGGTTGATCGAGCGGGCGGCGGGAACGGTCACGGTGACGTGCGGAGCGACCGGGATGCGGTCCGTGGGGTGGGCGCCGCCGCGGGTGGTCTCGCCGATCAAGGTGGCGCGGCCCAGCGCCTTCAGGTTGTACGCCAGTTCCTCTCCGCCGGAGAAGGTGGTGTCGCTGGTCAGCACGGTGACCGGACGGTCGAGGTAGCGCGGTGCGGCGAGGTGCCCGAGGGTCCAGTACTGGCGGGTCGAGTCGGTGGCCCGTTCGTAGATGTCGTTCAGGTGTACCCGGTCGTCGGGGAAGAAGTAGCTGCACCACAACTGCACGCCTTCCGGGGCGCCGCCCCGGCACTGCCGCAGGTCGATGACCAACGCCGCGGTGGGAGCGAGCAGTTGCATGGCTGCGGCGATCGCGGGGCCGCCCACGTCGGCGGGGGCGATCATGCGCAGGTCGAGGTAGCCGATGTTGTCGTCGAGCTGCTCCACCCGCCGGACGCCGTAGTTGTTCCTCTTCGCATACCGCGCGAAGCGGGCGCGGGCGACGTCCTCCGGCTCCTCGTCCATCGACTGCGGCTCCTCGACCCACAGCAACCGCAAATGTTTGTCCGGGCAGACGCTCTGGAGGTCCTCCGTGACCCGGTCGCACAGCTCCCGCACGTCCAGATCCTCGTATGCGCCTTCGTCCAGCCGGCGCCGGATCGCCGCGTCGATGGCGGCCGTCTTTTCGGGGAACACGTAGCCGGTGGTGATCCGGGCCAGCGCGGCTTCGAGCAGGTCGTGGTGGGTCGTCATGCGCGCGATGGTAGGTCCGGGTCGAACAGATGCCCATCGGATTTCACGGCCCCCTCCAGGTGCTCAGCTCGTCGGCTCCTTCTCCGGTGATGCGACCGCTCGTACTGGACGCCGCGCGGCGGCCCGTTGGGGGCCGCTCGCCTCGACCGGGCCGCCCGCCTCGACCGGAGCGACTGCCTCGGCCGGATCGCACGCCTCAGCCGGATCGTTCGCCGCCGCGATTCCCCAAATTTTTCCGTACGCATGGTTGGTACATGCATCTATAAGGCGTAGCGTCACCCACGCGAACCGCCGCGGACCCTCGCGGAACGCGGCGGTCCGCGTCGGACGGGGGTCGAGCCATGCCCTGGAGCGCTCGAAAGCGCCCTGGGCGACTGCCGAAAGGGGACACCGCGACCATGTGCGGAATCGCCGGATGGATCGCTTACGACCAGGACCTCACCACCGCCGGGGCGCGCGCCGCGCTGGAGGCGATGACGCGGACGATGGAGTGCCGGGGCCCGGACGCCTCGGGGATCTGGCAGGACACCCACGCCGGGTTCGGCCACCGCAGGCTGGCCGTCATCGACATCGAGGGCGGCCGGCAGCCGATGCTCGTCGAACACGACGGCCGCACCCGGCTCGCCCTCACCTACAGCGGCGAGGTCTACAACTACCGCGAGCTGCGCGCCGAACTCGCCGGGCGCGGGCACACGTTCCGCACCAGCAGCGACACCGAGGTCGTCCTCCACGCCTACCTCGAATGGGGCGAGGCGTTCACCGAGCGGCTCAACGGCATGTTCGCGTTCGCCCTCTGGGACCCGCGGACGGAGGAACTGCTGCTCGTCCGCGACGGGATGGGCATCAAGCCGCTCTTCTACCACCCCACGCCCGACGGCGTCCTCTTCGGCTCCGAGCAGAAGGCCGTCCTCGCCCACCCCGCCGTCCGCGCGTCCGTCGGCGCGGAGGGGCTGGCGGAGGTGCTGGCCTTCGTCAAGACGCCGGGCCACGGCGTCTACGACGGGCTGCACGAGGTGCGGCCCGGGCACACCGTACGGGTCCGGCGGGACGGGACGACCGTCCGCCGCTACTGGGCGCTGGAGGCACGCGAGCACCCCGACGACATCCCCACCACCGTCGCGCGCGTCCGCGGCCTCCTCGACGACATCGTCGAACGCCAGCTGATCGCCGACGTCCCGCTGTGCACCCTGCTCTCCGGCGGACTCGACTCCTCCGCCGTCACCGCCCTCGCCGCCAAGGGCCTCGCGGCGGCGGGCCACGGGCCGGTCCGCTCCTTCTCCGTCGACTTCGTCGGCCAGACCGACCACTTCGTCCCCGACAACCTGCGCGGCACCCCCGACGGGCCGTACGCGCACGCCCTCGCCGCGCACGTCGGCTCCGACCACCGCGACATCGTCCTCGACACCGCCGCCCTGATGGACCGCGGCCACCGGCGGGCCGTGCTCACCGCCCGCGACCTGCCCACCGGCTTCGGCGACGGCGACACCTCGCTCTACCTCCTGTTCAAGGCGATACGCGAGCAGTCCACGGTCGCCCTCTCGGGGGAGTCCGCCGACGAGGTGTTCGGCGGCTACAAGTGGTTCCACGAGCCGGCGGCCGTGCACGCCGACACCTTCCCCTGGGTCGCGGCCGGCGTCGCCCACACCTTCGCCGGCGGCGACAGCGCCCTCGGCTCGCTCCTCGCCAAGGACGTCCTCGACGCCGTCGACCTGCCCGGATACGTCGACGCCCGGTACCGCGAGGCCCTCGACGAGGTGCCCCGGCTGCCCGGCGAGACCGGACTCGAACGCCGGATGCGCGAGGTCTGCTACCTCCACCTCACCCGGTTCGTCCAGATCCTCCTCGACCGCAAGGACCGGGCCAGCATGGCCACCGGGCTGGAGGTGCGGGTGCCGTTCTGCGACCACCGGCTGGTCGAGTACGTGTTCAACACCCCCTGGTCGATGAAGACGTTCGACGGGCGCGAGAAGTCGCTGCTGCGCGCCGCCGTCCGCGACGTCCTGCCCGACGTCGTCGCCGACCGCGTCAAGAGCCCGTACCCCGCCACGCAGGACCCGCGCTACGGCGCCGCCCTCCGCGCCGAACTCCGCGAACTGGCCGCCGACCGGGACGCCCCCGTCCGGCCGCTGCTCCGCGAGGACGCGCTCCGGGACGCCCTGTCGGAGGAGTCCGGCGACCACTACCGGGGAGCCGTCGAACTCGTCCTCGGGCTGGACGCGTGGCTGCGGACGGGCGGGATCGACCTGCGGGTGTAGGGGGCGGGGGTTCGGACGCCGGACGCGGGCGACGGACGCCGGACGCCGACGGCGGACGGCGCACAATGGGTGACGCACACCGCCCAGCCAGCCAGGAGACCCACGTGGCCTTGCACCTGACCGTCGATCCGGAAGCGCCCCAACCGCCCTACGAGCAGATCCGCGCCCACATCGCCGACCGGGCCCGCTCCGGCGCGCTGCCCGTCGGCCACCGGCTGCCCACGGTCCGCGGCCTCGCCGAGGAACTGGGCCTCGCCGCCAACACCGTCGCCAAGGCCTACCGGGCCCTGGAGGCGGACGGCGTGATCGAGACCCACGGCCGCAACGGCACCTTCGTCGCCGCCCCCGGCGACACCGCCGACCGCGAGGCCGCGACCGCCGCCCGCGCCTACGCCGAACGGGCCCACCGGCTCGGCCTGGGCCGGGAGGCGGCGCTGGCGGCGGCGGAGGAGGCGCTGCGGGCGGTGTACGGGGACTGACGGGCGGGGGCGCGGGGCCGGGGGGCTTCCCGCCCGGGAGGGGTTCCGGGCGGGAAGAGCGCCCGGCTAGGGGACGGACAGGTTCCAGGAGTAGTGCCTGTGGAACTTGCCCGGGCCGTAGACGATGTCCAGGTGTGACGGCCGCTCCGCCGCCGCGTACACCAGCTCCAGACGCGTCGACCGGCCCTCCGACACCACCTGCGGCGGCTCGTAGCCGAGCAACTTGACGCCGGGGTTCGCGTTCGCGTAGCTCCCGATGTCCGAACTGCTCAGCTCCACCGGAGCGCCGCTGTCGTTCGTCACGGTGACGGTCACGCGGTAGGCGTGGGCGGACGGTGCGTCGGGGCCCCGCTCGTTCGGGGAGAGGGTGGTGGGGCGGACGGGGCCGATGGAGACGCGGACCCCGTCGTCGTAGGTGATCACGCCCTCCCGGGCGGGGGACCCGTCGCGGGCCGCGCCCGAACTCTCGCGGGCGGCGACTCCCTGGTCGGCCCGGTAGCGGACGCAGCCGCCGTCGGCGGACAGGATGGGCTTGCCCGTGAACCAGTCGGGGCCCATGAAGAGGGTGATGCCGTGGTCGGCGACGGTGGTGATGCCGGGCCGGCGCGCGGGCTTCCGCCGGCCGGCGTCCGGGGACGCGGACTCCTCCGGCGTGTCCCGGACCTTCCAGCCGTGCTCCCGCCACGCCGCGCGGACCTTGTCCAGGTCGGCCAGGTAGTCGGCCTCGCGGGCGTACTCCAGGTTCCAGATGTAGTGGGGCTGGTCCCGGGTCACTCCGTCGCCGTCGAACCCCAGGTCGTCGACGCACGAGGTGCTGCCCTCCGCGTGCATCCGGTCGGGGCCGCCGGCACCCGGGCGGAGCCGGCCGATGACCGCCTTCCCGGCCGCCCGGGTCCTGATGTCCTGTGTGCGGTAGTCCGCGGCGGGGCGCACGGGGCCGCCTCCGAGGCCCTCGAAGAAGCCGATCACCGCGGTGAACCCCCAGCAGATCAGGG
Organism: Streptomyces mobaraensis NBRC 13819 = DSM 40847; assembly: GCF_017916255.1. Lineage (NCBI taxonomy): Bacteria > Bacillati > Actinomycetota > Actinomycetes > Kitasatosporales > Streptomycetaceae > Streptomyces > Streptomyces mobaraensis. The sequence goes on along the minus strand of NZ_CP072827.1, from coordinate 1,617,582 downwards.
CGACCGCGGCCAGGGCGGCGAGCCACCGCCACGTCGCCGCGAGGCGGTCGGCCTTGCCGGCCGGGGTCTCCGCGGCCGGGGGCTCCGCGGTCTGGTCGAACGCGGCCGGGCCGTCCGTGGGCGGTTCTGTGATCGGTTCTTTGGCCGATGCGTCCATTGAGGCGCTGTTCGACTCTTGGGGCGGGTGTTTCTCCACGCGATGATTCCACGCCACCTGCCCCACCCGCCGGCAGAGGTGGGTTACTCAACCGGGACTGAGTACGGGTACCCAGGCCACGGGTGGGCCGCCGTCCTCCGCCCGCTCACCGTCACCGTTCCGGCGGAAGCCCCCGGACCGGGCCCTCCGGCCGATACCCTTGCCGGTGATGGGACGTCATGCCGGGGGACCGGCTTCCGGGGGACCGGCGTTGCCGAAACGGGGGCGGTGGCGGCCGGCCGCCCTGCTCGCGGTCGTGGCCTGCGCCCTGGCCCTGCTGCTCGCCGCGATCCTCGCCGACTGGCACTCCCGCGACGGCACGCCGCACGACGAGCGGGCCGAGGTCGGGTGGGGCTTCACCCACACCCAGTACAGCGCCGACCGCGGCGAGGACACCGCCCGCCGTACCGCCGCCAGGCTGCTCACGGCCGAGTCGCTGCCGCAGAACCAGCACATCATGGGCTGGGGCGCGGACAACCCCGAGCCGCGGCCCGGGAGTTACAACTTCGCCGACCTCGACCGCCGTGTCGCGCTGATGCGCCGCTCGGGCGGGTCGCCCGTGCTCACCCTCTGCTGCGCCCCCGACTGGATGAAGGGCGGCGGGGCGCGGACCGACTGGTCCCAGAAGTCCCTGGAGAAGGCCCCGGACCGCGGCCACTACCGGGACTTCGCCCGGCTGGCCGGAGTCGTCGCCAAGCGCTACCCGGACGTCCACCACTTCATCGTCTGGAACGAACTCAAGGGCTTCTACGACGAATCCCGTAAGCGCTGGGACTACGAGGGGTACACCGAGCTCTACAACCTCGTCTACGAGGAGATCAGAAAACAGCGGGACGACGTCCTCATCGGCGGCCCGTACGTCGTCATGGACAGCAACCCGCCCGACACGGCCTCCAACATCTCGTCCCTGCAAGGGCCGTGGGGCATCGTCGACCAGCGCGCCGTCGACGCCCTGGAGTACTGGAACCGCCACAAGGCGGGCGCCGACTTCGTCGTCGTCGACGGCTCCAGCTACACCCGGGACGGCAACCGGCTGCTGCCCGACGAGTTCCGCGCCACCCGCAAGTTCGCCGACGTCACCGCCTGGCTGCGGAAGACCACCGGCCTGCCCGTCTGGTGGGCCGAGTGGTACGTCGAACCCCCCGACGCCCAGGACAACCGGGCCGGGTGGACCGAGGAACACCGCGTCGCCGTCCAGGCCGCCGCCATGATGAACATGGCCGAATCCGGCGTCTCCGCCGCCTTCTACTGGAACCCCGAGACCGAGAACGGCACCTGCCCCGGCTGCCTCTGGAGCAGCACCGCCGTCCCCGGCGGCGGCACCCGCCTGCCCATGATGGACCTCCTCTCCCGCTTCGCCCGGGAGTTCCCCCCGGGGAAGGAGGTCCGTCGGCCGGACGTGAAGGGCGACGGCGCCCAGGCGCTCGCGTCGCGGGACGCGACGGTGGTCGTCAACACGCGGGACACGGACGTCCAGGTGCGGGTGGACGGGCGGGCGGTGGAGCTGAAGGGGTACGAGGTGCGGTGGCTGGGGTGAGGGACGTCGCCACCGGCCCGCCCTTTCTCCGTTTCCGCGGGGGCTGCGCCCCCGGCCCCCGCGCTCCCAGGACGTCGCCCGATCAGACGGCGGGCCCCGGCAGATGACCGAGGCGCCGGGTCATCCGCTCGCGGAGCAGGAGGTACTGCCCCGTGTCAGGTCTACTCGATCCCACTGGGCAACCTGTTCCACCCGAAGCGGCCGTCGGTCACCTCGGTGGCGTCTCCCGGTGGGCGCGGGGCGAGATTCCCCGCCTGCTGGCGGAGGGCTGAGGCCGGGACCCGGGCGTGCTCACGACATCGTCGCCAGTCGCTGTACCAGGACCGCCACCAGTACCGCCAGCAGTGGCATCGCGAACCAGAAGGACCCCTGCATCCAGCGCACCTGCCGGACTCCCGGCCGCATCCCCACCCGGGTGAGTTCCCGGGCCGTCAGCAGGAGCAGCAGGGCGAGGGCCATGAAGCCGCCGATGAGGGAGACGGGGGTCCAGGTGATGTGGGGACCGGTGGGGCCGGGGCGAGGGGGGTCCGGGGTGCCGGGGGGCTTGTCGCGGAGTTCGTAGAGGGCCGCGTCGGTGTTGGTCAGGACGCGGCGGAGTTCCGGGCGGCCGTCCAGGGCCCGGCGCATGCGGTGGTCCCAGTCCGCGGTGTAGCCGGCGCTCAGCTCCAGGTAGGTGGACTGGCCGTGGTCGAGGACCAGGTACGCGTTCGGGCCCGCCGCCCGGAGGGCCGTGACCAGGTCCGGCGCGCCGCCGGACGGGTCGCGGGGCGCGAGCGTCGGCTCGTACAGGACGCGTTCCATGTCACGGGTGCCCCAGGGCATGGCAGGGGTCACGTTGTTGACCGTGTCGCTGCTCATCCACAGCAGCCGGACCGTCGGGCGGTCGTGCGCGTAGACGTAGTCCATGGCCGCGACCTCGCCCGGCCGGACGCGCTCGAAGTCCTCGTTGCCCCAGCGGGCCACCAGGAAGCCGAACAGCAGGACCAGGCCGGCCGTCAGCGCGCACAAGGGCGCGGCGAGGGGGCGGGGTGTGCGGCCCGCCGCCGGGAAGAGGGCCAGGGCGCCCAGGACGCAGGCGCCCGGCACCGCGAACAGGAAGACCCGCAGGGCCACTTCGCCGCCGTACGACTGCATGCCGAACGCCAGGAACGGTACGCACGTCAGGACCAGCAGGGCCGTGTCGCCCACCCCGGCGCGGCGGCGGCGCCACCAGCCGAGGGCGGCGAGCGCGAAGACCCCTCCGGCGAGCGCCACCCGGGTGTACAGCACCAGCTTGTGCACCGGGTTGCCGCCCTCGATGCGGCCGGAGACGGACGACGAGACGTTGCCGCCCAACGAGCCCAGCCCGCCGAACAGTTCGTCGAAGTGCCCCGACCAGTACGGCTCCGCGAGGAAGCCCACCCACACCGCCAGCATCACCCCGCAGAGGAGCGGCAGGCCGCGCAGGGTGCAGCGGCGCACCAGGACCAGAGCCGTCAGCACGCCCAGCATGACGAACGGCGTGAGCTGGTGACTGGCGACCGACGCCGCGAACAGGGCGATCAGTACGCCCAGCAGGAGGGTCCGGGTCCGGCGGTCCGTCTCCTCCACCCGGCGCTCGCCGGGCAGCCGCCTGCCCGGGAGCTCGCCCGGCCAGCGGAACCAGACGAGCAGCACGGCCACGAAGAGGAGGTAGAAGACGTAGTTGAGGGACTGCGGGGAGAAGTAGTCCTGCCCGACCCAGCCGCAGAGCGCGAACAGCCACAGCGCCGTCCACTTGGCCCGCCAGTGCGCCCGCACGGCCCGCAGGAGCAGCGCCAGCGGGGCGAGGGTGAGCAACTGGACGGCGAGCGGCCACCAGCGCAGTACCTCGGTGAGGTCGTCCACGCCGCACGCCCGCGCGGCGAACGCGGCGAGCGCGAAGAAGCCCGGCCAGCTCCAGCGCGCGTCCAGGTCGGGCGCGGCGGTGCCCGTTCTGTCGATGTAGTCGAGGAAGCCGAGGTGCTGCCAGGCCGTCGCGAAGCGGGGGCGGTCCTCGAGGACCGCCGGTACGGCGTGCAGGGACACGACCGTCGCCAGCAGGACGGCCGTGAGCAACCAGGTGCGCGGCCGGGCCGGGACCAGCGCGGCGGCGAAGGAGACGACCAGCAGTGCCGCCCCCACCAGCGTCGTCACCGGCAGCACCGAGACCAGGCCGAGGCCGCCCATCCCTTCGAGGTTCACCTCGCCGAGGGCGCGCAGGGGGAGCCAGTAGAGGGCGAGCGCGGCGGCCGGCAGGAGCCGGATCCAGACTTCGGGCCACCGCCGACCTGCCCACCGGTCGGCCCACCGCGTAGCCCGGCCGGTGGGCGCCTCCTCCGCCACCGATTCGGCCGGCTGGGCGTCCACCGTCCGCGCGGCGCGCCACGGCGTGCCCGAGAGCGTCACGGTGGCCTCCGGCGCGTCCGGCCCGGACGGGCCGCGCGGCGCGGGCGCGGCGGCCTGGCCGGCGGCTTCGGCGGGACGGGCCTCCGCCTCCGCCTCCGCCTCCGCCGCCGCGTCCCCCGCGGCGTCTCCGGCCGGGCCCGGCGGGGCGGCGGGTGCCGCGGGGCGGCCGCCGGGGCCCGTACCCGCGTCCCCGTCCGCCCGGACGCGTCCGCGCGCTCTGACGGTCTGGTCCCCGCTCTCCGCCGCGCTCGTCCGCTCCTTGCGGAGGCGTACGCCCCCGCGCGCGGGTGCGGGTGCGGGCCGGTGGTCGTCGGTGTCGTTCGGTGTGTCCATGCCTTCCTGGCCCCCGTGCCCGTCTGCCGCCGTCCGGTCATGCGTCTCCGCCGGGTGTCCGCCACCGGCCCGAGGCGCGGCGCCCGGTGTCGCGGGGGGCGTACCGTCCCCTCGGGCCGCGAAGGTGCCCTGGGGCGGAGCCGTCTCGCCGACTGTGGACGCGCCTTGGGCCGGAGACGTCCCCCCGGCCGCAGAAACCCCCCGCGCCGGAGCTGCCCCCCGGCCCGCCGCCGCCCCCCGGCCCGCCCCCTCCGTACGTAAGGCGAGCGGCTCCGGGGAGAGGCGGACGTCCGGGCGGCGTTCCAGGTGGTCGAAGTCCAGGCGGACGCCCAAGGGGAGGGTGTCCGCGTCCAGGGCGGCGCGCAGGGCCCAGCGGGTGCCGTAGCCGGGCTCCGCGGTCCGGGCGCGGTGGCGGCGGGACGCGAGGTCGGCCAGGTCGCCGTCGGGGGCGGCCTCGGCGGCGCGTTCCGCCGGTACCGCGCGCCGCCGGGAGGGAGCCCGGAGCACGCCCCACAGCTTCGCCGCCGCCACCGAGGCGATCACCGTGAGGCTGGAGATCTCCGCCACCCCGGCCCCCGTCAGCCCCATGCGGGGGAGGAGCAGAAGCGTCAATCCCAGTACCAGCACACACAACAGCCCCTGGAGCCACGCCAGTCCCGCCGTCCGGCTCTGAGCCCGGAGCACGGCGAAGTACGTCTCCATGACCACCCGCAGCACCGCGCCCACCGCGAACCAGCGCAGCAGCGGCGTCGCCTCCGTGTAGGCGGGGCCGAAGACGCCCAGGATCCAGGGCGCCAGGACGAACAGCAGCCCGCACACCGGCAGCATGATCTTGGCCATCCGGCGCAGCGCGGCCCGGCAGTTCTCCGCCAGCCGCTCCGGGTCGTGCGAGCCCTCGACGGTCAGCGAGGCGCCCATGTTGATGGCGAGCAGGTTGACCGTCCCTCCTATGGTGGACGCGATGTAGAAGTACGCGTTCTGGGCGGAGCTGATCTGCGAGGCGACGAGCACCGGCACCAGGTAGACGACGGCCAGCGAGAACAGCGACCCGGTGTAGTCCCCGGCCAGGAACCGGCCGATCTCGCGGGCGGACGCCGGCCGCGCGGACGCCTCGGTCGCCCGGACGTGCTCGGGGACCAGCCGGCGGAACACCAGCCAGCCCAGCGGCAGCACCGAGACGGCGATCGACACCACCCAGGAGGCGAACACCCCGGTCCCCGGCAGTGCCGCCGCCAGGGCGATCAGCAGGGCGAGCTTGGCGGCGGAGAACGCGGTGTTCCCCACCGGCACCCACACCGCCTGGCGCAGCCCGGTCAGCACGCCGTCCTGGAGGGTGAGCAGCGACCAGGCGACGACGGCGGCGACGAACACCAGGCCGTGCGTCGGCCCGCGCAGCGCCTCGTAGGACGGGCCCCAGAGGTCGAGGGTGAGCAGGAAGACGCCCGCGGCGACGGCGACGACCAGGGAACTCGCCGTGTACGTACGGACCACCAGCCGGCCCGTCGTCCGGCCCGCGAGCGGTATGAAGCGGGCCAGCGCGCCGGTCAGGGTGACCGCGGTGAGGCCGGCGAGCAGCTTCATGGCGGCGATGGCGGCCGAGCCGCGGCCGACCGCGTCCTCGCTGTAGTAGCGGGCGGCGACCAGCCAGAAGCCGACGCCGAGCACGGCGCTGATGCCGGTGTTGAGCATCAGGGCGAACGCGTTGCGGAACAGCGGGCTCCCGCCGCGCCCGCCCCGGCCACCGCCGCCGCGGCCCCCTCCGTCGTGCCCGCCGGGCCCGCTGCGCCCGCCGCCCCCGCCCCGTCCCGGCAGCCGGAATCCGCGGCCCGCCGGTGCCACCGCCCGCTCCTCGGTCCGTGCGGACACGTCCCGGGCGGACGGGTCCTGGGTGGACGTGTCAGCCACGCGCCCCTCTTGCCTTTCTCATCGCCTGCCGGCCCCTGCGGACGACGGCGTACCCCTTGGTCAGGGCCCGGTCGGCGGCGAACAGCCGGCCGAGCGCCCGGCCGTGGACCATGCGCTCGAAGTCGGTGATCCCCGTCGTCCGGCGCACGGTCACCCGGCGCACCGCGTACGGCCCCTGCCGGCGGGCGGCCAGGCCGTTGCCCACCGCCAGGGAGATCCCGAAGCCGGCCGAGCGCACCGCCTGGCGCACCCGGCGGGTGGAGTACCCGTAGGGGTAGGCGAACGAAACCGGCGGCCGGCCCAGTTCGCCGGTGAGGATCTCCCGGCACTGGCCGAGCTCGAACGCCAGCCCCGCGTCGGGCAGTTGATCGAGCTGCGGGTGGGTGTGGCTGTGCCCGCCGATCTCGGCGCCGGCCTCGGCCAGCTCGCGCACCTGCTCCCAGGTGAGCATGAGGTCGAGCGCGCCCCCGGTGTCGTACGGCCCGCGCAGCCAGCCCGTGGAGACGAACACCGTGGACGCGAAACCGTGTTCGGCGAGGACGGGGAGGGCGTGCCGGTGCACGCCCTCGTAGCCGTCGTCGAACGTGATGAGCACCGGTCTCGGCGGCAGCGGACGGCCGTCCCGCCAGGCCCCGGCCAGTTCCCGGGCCGTCAGCGGGACGAACCCGGCCGTGTCCAGCAGCCGCATCTGCTCGGCGAACGCCTCCGGCGCGACGGACAAGGCGTGCGCCGCCCGGGAGGGGGAGTACGCCACCGAGTGGTACATGAGGACCGGCACCTCGGCGGGTGGCGTCGTCATACGCCCCCCTCCCCGGCGTCGGACGGCCCGTCCACCGGGGTCGCCGCCACCGTGAACCGCCCGCCGCCCCGGCGCGCCCGGACGCTGCCGAGCGCGTAGCCTGCCGCCGCGGCGGCCACCCCGGTGAGGATCGCCGCGGCCCGCCCGGCACCGCCGGGCCGGCCCAGCAGGGCGTCGCGCAGACCGCGCGCCACGCCCGCCGGGAGCACCCGGGTGGTGTAGCGGCGCTCGGAGGCGAGCCCGTCGCGCGCGCCGACGCTGTGCGCCACCAGCGCCTTCGACAGGCCCTCGGCGTACGCCCGGGTCCGCAGATAGCCGAACCGTTCCCGCTCGGCCGGGACCCGGTGGTGGATCACCGCCCGGTCGTCGATCAGCAGCACCGCCCCGGGCACCGCCCGGGCCAGCCGGATGCACAGCTCCGTCTCCTCGCAGCCCAGCGGCAGCCGGTGGCCGTCCCGGCCGATGCCGGAGGCGAACCCGCCGACGGCCGCCAGCGCCGATCTGCGGAACGAGGCGTTGCCGCCGAGGACGTTCCGCACCCGCACCCGGCCGGGCGGCAGGCCGCGGTAGGTGCAGCCGACCGCCCAGTCCATCTCCTCGGGGAACCACGCGGGCCGGGCCCGCGAGGCCCACACCGGCTGGGTTCGCCCGCCGACCGCCATCACGCGCGGATCGGCGTACGCCCGGGCGAAGTGCAGCAGCCAGTCGCGCTCGGCCACCGCGTCGTCGTCCAGGAAGGCGACCACCTCCCCGGACGAGGCCGCGACGCCGGTGTTGCGGCCGGCGGACAGGCCGCGCGGGCCGGCGTTGGCCAGCACCCGGACGCGGCCCGGCGCGCCGAGCCCGTCGTCGCCGTACACCTTGGCCAGCCGGCGCAGCAGCGCCGGGTTGTGGTCCACGACGAGCAGGGTCTCGCGCGCCGGGTAGGACTGCGCGGCCACCGAGGCCACCGCGGCGAGGATGTCGTCCCAGCGGTCCTCGGTGTACACGCAGACGACCACCGAGACGTCCGGCGCCGCGGTCCGCTCCGCCGGCGCTGTGCTCAAGACACCTCCCCGCGGCTCGCGGCCGGCGCGATGGCCAGCGGCCGGCGGGCCGGGCGCTTGCGCCGCCGGGAGCCGCGCTCGTGCAGGATGACCTTGAGGACCCGCAGCCCGTCGCGCACGGCCCGCAGGTTGCTGGCGCCGTGGATGCGGACGAACTCGTGGCTGGGGATCTCCTGGACCCGCAGGCCGGCCTTGACGACTCTGATGTTCATCAGGGTCTCCACCTCGAAGCCGGCGCAGTCCAGGTTGATGTCGTCCAGGACGCGCTTCCAGAAGGCGTTGTAGCCGTAGCACAGGTCCGTGTAGCGGGCGCCGAACTTGTGGTTGACGATCGAGCACAGGACGCGGTTGCCCAGCTTGCGGATGGGCGTCATGTCGTCCGTGCCGCCCCCGTTGGCGAACCGGGACCCCTTGGCGAAGTCCGCGCCGCCCACCAGGGCCGAGACGTAGCTGACGATCTCGTTGCCGTCGGCCGAGCCGTCGGCGTCCACCATCACGATGATCTCGCCCGAGCAGGCGGCGAACCCGGTGATCAGGGCGTCGCCCTTGCCCTTGCCCTGCTGCTCGACGACCTTGACGCCGGGCCAGAGCTCCCGGGCCACCTTGACGGTGTCGTCGGTGGAGTTGCCGTCGACGAGGACCACCTCGTGGATCCAGGACGGCAGGGTCTTGAAGACGTACGGCAGGTTCTCCGCCTCGTTCATCGCGGGGATCACCACGCTGACCGGCGGTGCTATCGCGAACTGCGGTGACACCGGGCGGTACTGGGCGGGTGGTTCGAGGGGCCGGGCGGTCTCGCCGCCGGCGTCGGTCCCGGGGTCCCGGTCGTGGTCCTGACCGGCCGCCGGGCGCAGGAACGAACTCATGAGTCTCGGTTTCCCTCTCGTCCGGTGGACCGCCCGCCCCCGAGCGGTCCCATGGTGTGTCCGGTTCGAAAAGGGGGTCTCGCCCTGTCCGGTGCGGCGGGCAACCACCGCGCGCACAGGGTGAGTTGGCGAATAGCACAGGCCGCGCGGCACGCGACTCGACACGGATCTCCCCGGCCGAGCGCGGCACCCCCTGCCGCGCCCCGCCCCGGATCCATCGCGGCGACTGGAGCCCCTCCCCGGAGCCGCATGAACTGATGGACCGATGCGGGTAGATGTACGACGGTATTGAAGCTTGAGACTGTATGGCAAGAGGTGAGTCGGAGCCTCCTCCTTTGGTGTCCTTTGTTCCTGACGCGCCGTCCGCTGTGCGAACGCACACCCGGAGCGCACCGGCGCGTGACGTCCGCCGTGGCTCAGATGCTCCGCCGCAACCGTCCCACCTGCTTGAGCAGCCGGTCGGCGGGTTCGAAGAGTTGGGGGCGTGCGACGACGGTGTTGCGCAGCGCGCGCACCGGCGCACGCCGGGCCTTGTGCCCCAGCGCGACGGGGTGACGTCGCATCACCCATCCTTCCGTCACGGCGAGTTCGCGTGTCTTGAGGGAGTCCTTGTACGCCTTGCCGCCCCGCCCGAGGTCCAGATAGGCCAGCCCTGCGGCGGCGGCCCCCTCCGCCATCCGCACATGCAGCACCAGACCGGGCGAGTACTTCGCGAACACCGGGTCGTACGCCGGGAACCAGCACGCCAGCACCGTCCGCGACCGCAGCCCGAAGTGCGCCGCGACCGGCCGGCCACCCGCGTAGAGCACGGACAGCAGGCCGCCGCACGCCTCCGCGCGGGTGTGGAAGAGCTGCTCGACCAGCCGGGAGATCCACGGGCGCGCGAAGCGGTCGCTGCGCCCCGTTCTTCGGTACTGCGCCGACTTCCAGCCGATCAGCGTGCGCAGCACGGCCGGGTCCCGCTCGTCGTGCACGTACCGCACCCCGCCCGCGTCCCGGCCGAGCCGGCGCTCCTTCGCCAGCGTGGTGCGGGTGAACTTGGGCGACTGCTTGCGCAGCGCCGCCAGATAGGAGTCGAAGCCCTGCTCGACGTCGATGACGGGGGAGGGGAAGGCGCCGACCGCCCCCTCCTCGAAGGGCTTCTGCCCCTCCACCAGGTGGTCGAACTCCCACAGCGACAGCCCGCAGGCCGTCAGCAACTCCTTGGCGTCCCACTGGAACCCGGGCCGGTGCACCAGCCCCTGCGCGTCCGAGACGCCGAGCCCGATCGCCCGCCCGATCCCGAACGCCGAACGCTGAAAAGGGAAGAAGGCGGCCGGAGCACCCTCCTCCCGGACGACGGCGATCCGGACGCCGCGCCGGCAGCGGCCCACCGCCAGCGCGAACTCCGGTGCCAGAAAAGGGTTTCCGAGCTGCGGCGCACCATCCTCCACCGCCCGCGCCTGCATGGCCGACCACGCCGCCCGGTCGGCCGCGGTGAGTTCACCCGGGCGGTGGACACTGACCTCCACCTCAGGTCGTCCGGTCGCTCGTGCCGCGCCCCCGGTGGCGCCAGGCGTGCGCCAGCAGGAAGAGGAGCAGGCTGACCGCCGCGACCGCGGCCACCCCGCCGCGCACCGTCCAGCTGTGCAGCGCGAGCATGGTCTGGGCGGTCAGCAGGTCGACCGCGACGGCCCCGCCGGCGGCCACCACGGCGCGGCTGAGCGGGTCGAGCCCGCGCAGCGCGGCGGCCACGCCGCAGGCGGGCGCCACGATCAGGAAGAAGAGGGTGAAGGGCGCGCGCAGCGGCGAGCCGATGTCCAGCAGCGCCAGCGCCGCGCCGGCCCCGGCCATCGCGGCGGCGGCCCCGGCGACGACGGGCAGGGAGTCCGCGGCCGGACGGGAGAGGGGGCCGCCGCCTCTGCCCGCTCCGGGACGCCCCGGTGGTCCCGAACCGGGCGGTCCGTCGGGCGGTTTCGCGCCGGACGGTCCACCGGGCGGCCCGTCGGGCTGTTCCCGGCCCGCGGTACGGAGATCGCTGTCATCGAGACCGATGGGATCGCTGAAGCTCTGCATTGGCGACTTAGCCCCCCGAAGCGCCGGATGCCGGGCTTCAATGTCGCGCAACGGGCGAAGGCCGTCAAGACGTGAAGGACGGGCGAACAGGCTTCTGGACGCGGTGCCCGGCCACAAACGGAGCCTTGCCTCCCGGTGAACGCCCGGCGCGTCCGCGCGATCGTCAACGCGCTTTCGGGCGACGGCTGTTCGGGTGATCGTGCGGTTCGCTCGTTGACCCTCGACGGGTGGTGGCGCGCGGTCCTGGGCGGCTGCCACGTCCTTCTTCCTTCACCGGACGGCCACCGGAGTGGGGGTGTGCCGCAAGTTTTGTCATGGACACTTCCGGCAGCTCCGTGTCGCTGCTACCACAGGGGTGGCAGAGACCCCTGCTAGGGAGGATCCATGAAATCGCACCGCATCACGGGTGCCGCATCGGCCGTGGCCCTCGCCCTGACCCTCGCCCTCGGCGGCGCCGGCGCCGCCCAGGCCGCACCGGAGGGCGCGTCCCCCGGGGCGGCCCCTTCTTATGTCGCCCTCGGCGACTCGTACTCGTCCGGCGTCGGCGCCGGCTCCTACCAGTCGTCCAGCGGCGACTGCAAACGCAGTGACAAGGCGTACCCGGCCCTGTGGTCGGCGGCGCACAGACCCGCGTCGTTCGCCTTCACCGCCTGTTCGGGCGCCCGCACCGGGGACGTCCTCAGCAAGCAACTGGCCCCCCTCACCCCCACGACGGGCCTCGTCAGCATCAGCGTCGGCGGCAACGACGCCGGCTTCGCGGACGCCATGAGCACCTGCGTCCTCAACAGCGACAGCGTCTGCCTGGACCGGATCGCCACCGCGAGCGCCTTCATCCGCGACGAACTGCCCGCCAAGCTCGACGCCGTCTACTCCGCCATCAGCGCCCGCTCGCCCAAGGCCCGCGTCGTCGTCCTCGGTTACCCCCGCTTCTACAAGCTCGACGCGGTCTGCGTCGGTCTGAGCGAGGCCAAGCGGAAGGCCATCAACAACGCCGCCGACCTGCTCGACTCCGTCACCGCCAAGCGGGCCGCCGACCACGGCTTCGCCTTCGGCGACGTCAACACCACCTTCGCCGGCCACGAGCTGTGCTCGGGCAGCCCGTGGCTGCGCAGCGTGACCCTGCCGGTCGACGAGTCCTACCACCCGACGGCCGCCGGGCAGTCCGGCGGATACCTGCCGGTGTTCTCCTCTGTCGCCTGAGGTCGCCTGAGGTCGCCTGAGGTCGCCTGAGGCTGTCTGAGGTGGCCTGTGGCGGCCTGGGGTTGCTTGAGGTGGTATGAGGCAGCCCGAGTCCCGCCCCGGCCGCCCCGTTCCCCGCGACCGCCGTCGCGGGGGACCGGGGTGGCCGGTCCCTCCGGCCCGCGTGAACGCGCCGCGACGGAGGGTGACTTCCGCCCGCCGAGCCCCGCTGCCGACGGGCCGTCAGCCGCCACCGTCCGACAGGTTCAGGCCAGTGTCGTCAACCCCCTTGACGGGGTGGTGAATCCGTTCGCGAATGCGCGGGTGACGCGATGGGGCGATAGGGTTACCCTGCCTTGGCCGGGTGCCTCGTACGGGTGGGGAGTCTCATGGACCAGATAACAATGCGCAGCAGGCCGCGTGTGCCTGCCATCGAGTACGGGAGCGGCGCCTCAGGCGCCCGTCTCGAACGCCATCTCGCGGTGCTCGCCGGCCCTGCCGTGCCGCAGCGCGAGACCGAGGGCGCGACTCTGCTGATGCGCGAGCTGACCTCGCGCGACCACGCGCGGGCGGACGCTTCCGGCCGCACGGCGCGGGTCGCCCTCTTCGCGCCCCTGCGCCGGCTCCGCCGGTCGCTGTTCGGCAGCCGCCCCTGACCGTCCCACCCGGCGCTCGGCGGTCCAGCGGTCCAGGCGTTCCGACTACGCTCCTCGGCGTTCCCCGTGCTCGTACGCGGCTGTGCTCGTGTGCGCCCGTGCTCGTACGGGCATGAGCTCGCGCGCACCCGTGCGCGTACCCACCGTGTCCGCACGCCTACGCGCCCGCGTGGGGGCGTTTCAGTGCGCCTCGACCGTCACCGTGAACGAGAAGCGGTCGCCGCGGTAGTGGATCCGGGCCACGTCCACCACCCGGCCGTCCCCGTCGTACGTGATCCCCGTGTAGTGCAGGATCGGGCTGAGCAGCGGCACCTGGAGCAGCCGCGCGGTCTCCGGGTCGGCCAGCCGCGCCTCCACGGTGTCCGTGATCCGGCTGATCCGCACCCCCAGGGCGTCGCGCAGCACCTTCGTCATGGGCCAGCGGGCCAGGTCCGCCAGGTCGATCCGGCCGGCGAGTTCGGGGTGCACCCAGTTCTCCGCCCAGTTGACCGGTTCGTCCGTCTCGCCGTCCCGGCGCAACCGCCGGAACGCCACCGCCTCCGCCAGCCCGGGGAAGTGCTCGGCCAGCTCGCCGGGGACCGGCGCCGGGCCGTGGCCGAGTACGGTGGTCCGTTCGCCCGACTGCTGGGCCACGATCGCGTCCACCGAGCCGAGCAGCCGCACCGGGGAGCCCCGGCGGGCGCTCGGCTCGATGAAGGTGCCGCGCCGCCGGTGCCGGCTGATCAGCCCCTCCTCCTCCAGCTCCTTCAGGGCCTGCCGCATGGTCAGCACGCTCACGCCGTAGTGCCCGGCGAGCGCGTCCTCGGTGGGCAGGCGCAGCGGGTCGTCCGGGCGGCGCCCGAGTATGGAGGCGCGCAACGACTGTGACACCTGGTACCAGAGCGGCAGTTTGCGGTTGAGTGCCAGGGAGTCGGGGGCGAAGGTGGTCACGGGGGCTCCGGCTCTGCGGTGGTTCAGGGGGACCCATGGGCGGTTCATGGGTGGCCCAGGGGGTCTCAGGGGCGGTAGTGCCGCTCCAGACCCTGCCACACGTCGTCGTACCCCGACTGGAGATGTCCGGCGCCCGCCGCCTGGGCGGTGAGCGTGACCGGCCACCGGGTCTCGAACATGAAGGCCAGCCCGTCGTCCACCTTGTGCGGCGTGAGCTCGGCGGCGCTGGCCCTGTCGAAGGTCTCCCGGTCCGGCCCGTGCGCCGACATCATGTTGTGCAGCGAGCCGCCGCCGGGCACGAAGCCCTCCGCTTTCGCGTCGTAGGCGCCCTCGATCAGGCCCATGTACTCGCTCATCACATTGCGGTGGAAGTACGGCGGCCGGAAGGTGTCCTCGCCCACCAGCCAGCGCGGCGCGAACACCACGAAGTCCACGCCCGCCAGCCCCGGGGTGTCCGACGGCGAGGTGAGCACGGTGAAGATCGACGGGTCCGGGTGGTCGTAGCTGATCGACCCGATGACGTTGAACCGGCGGAGGTCGTAGACGTACGGGACGAGGTTGCCGTGCCAGGCGACGACGTCGAGCGGCGAGTGGTCGTAGACCGCCTCCCAGAGGTTGCCGCAGAACTTGTTCACCACCCGGACCGGCCCCTCGGTGTCCTCGTAGGCGGCCACCGGGGCGAGGAAGTCCCGTGCGTTGGCCAGGCCGTTGGCGCCGATCGGGCCCAGGTCGGGCAGGGTGAACGGCTGCCCGTAGTTCTCGCAGACGTAGCCGCGCGCGGTCTCGTCGAGCAGCTCGACCCGGAAGCGCACCCCGCGCGGGATCAGCGCCACATGCCCCGGCTCGGCGCGCAGCAGCCCGAACTCGGTGCGCAGCAGCAGCCCGCCGCGCTCGGGGACGATCAGCAGCTCGCCGTCGGCGTCGCTGAACACCCGGTCCGTCATCGAGGCGTTGGCCGCGTAGAGGTGGATGGCCATGCCGGTGCGCTGGGTGACGTCGCCGTTGCCGCCCAGCGTCCACAGCCCGGCGAGGAAGTCGGTGCCCTCGGCGGGCTCCGGCAGCGGGTTCCAGCGCAGCCGGTTGGGGTCGGGGACGGTCTCGGTGAAGGGGGCGCCGCGCAGGCCGCCGTTGTCGGTCCGGGTGAACGGGGGGTGGGCGGCCGACGGGCGGATCCGGTAGAGCCAGGACCGGCGGTTGTGCCGCCGGGGCTCGGTGAAGGCGGAGCCGCTGAGCTGCTCCGCGTAGAGCCCGAGGGGCGCCCGCTGGGGCGAGTTGCGCCCGTGCGGCAGCGCGCCGGGGACGGCCTCGCCGCTGTGCTCGTTGCCGAACCCCGAGGCGTAGACCAGCCCTTCGGCCGTCTTGCGCGCCCGCTCTCTGTCCGTGCCGGTCATCGTGTGCTCCCACTGCCGGAGGAATCCTCTGCAAGACCGTAGGATTGCGGGGCCCGGTGCGTCAATGGACCTTGAGCGCCGTGTTCCGCGCGGAACGGATGAAGCCGGTCCGCCTCTTGGTGCCGACCGGGGGGCCGGTTAGGTTGGCAGTCCCGCCGTGGGCCCGGCACCCCGCGCCCCCGGCACCCACGCCCACCGCGAACGCGAGGAGACGCCCTGTGACCGCGTATGACGGGATGTTCGTCGACGGAGCCTGGCGGCCCGCCCGGGGGACCGGCCGGATCGAGGTGGAGAACCCCGCGACCGAGGAGGTCGTCGCGAGCGTGCCGGCCGGCACGGCCGAGGACGTCGACGACGCCGTCCGGGCCGCCCGCGCCGCCCTGCCCGGCTGGGCCGGCACCGCGCCCGCCCGGCGCGGCGCCCACCTCACCGCCCTGGCCGACGCCCTCGCCGCCCGCCAGGAGGAGATCGCCGCCACCGTCACCACCGAACTCGGCTCGCCCATCGGCTTCGCCCGGCGCGTCCACGCCGGACTGCCGGTCGCCGTCGCCCGCTCCTACGCCGAGCTGGCCGCGGGCTTCGCCTTCGAGGAGCGGATCGGCACCTCGACCGTCCTCCACGAGCCGGCCGGCGTCGTCGGCGCGATCACCCCCTGGAACTACCCGCTCCACCAGATCGTCGCCAAGGTCGCGCCCGCCCTCGCCGCGGGCTGCACGGTCGTCCTCAAGCCCGCCGAGTACACCCCGCTCACCGCCCGCCTCTTCGCCGAGTGCGTGGCCGCCGCGGGCCTGCCCGCCGGGGTGTTCAACCTGGTCACCGGGTACGGCCCGGAGGCCGGGCAGCCGCTGGCCGAGCACCCGGACGTCGACCTGGTCTCCTTCACCGGCTCCACCGCCGTCGGCCGCCGGATCGGCGCCCTCGCCGGGGGCGCCGTCAAACGCGTCGCCCTCGAACTCGGCGGCAAATCGGCCAACGTCATCCTCCCCGGCGCCGACCTCGCCACGGCCGTCCGCGCCAACGTCGCCGACGTCGTCCGCAACGCCGGCCAGTCCTGCAACGCCCTCACCCGCACCCTGGTGCACACCGACCACTACGACGAGGCGGTGGCCCTCGCCGTCGAGGCCGTCGCCGCGTACGTGCCCGGCGACCCCACCGACCCCGACCGCCGGCTGGGCCCGGTCGTCAGCGCCCGGCAGCGGGACCGGGTGCGGGAACTGCTCCGCAAGGGCGCCGAGGAGGGCGCCCGCGTGGCCGCCGGCGGCGCCGAGCCACCCGAGGGCCTGGACAAGGGCTACTACGTGCGCCCCACCGTCCTCGCCGACGTCACCCCGGACATGACCGTCGTCCGCGAGGAGATCTTCGGCCCGGTCCTGTCCTTCCTCCGCTACCGCGACACCGAGGAGGCCCTGCGCCTCGCCAACGACAGTGAGTACGGCCTGTCCGGCGCCGTCTGGGCGGCCGACCGCGACGAGGCCGTGGCCTTCGCCCGCCGGATGGAGTGCGGCCGGGTCGACGTCAACGGCGGCGACTTCAACATCCTGGCGCCCTTCGGCGGCTGGAAGCAGTCGGGCGTGGGGCGCGAGCTGGGCGTCCACGGGCTCCTGGAGTACCTGAAGACGAAGTCGCTCCAGCTCTGAGCCGCGGTGCGGGCGCGGCGCACGGCCGCGCCCACGCCCGGCGCAATCAACGGCCGCCTTCACGGCCGTGCCCTATCACGGTGACGGGTCCCGCTCACGCGGGCGGCCCGGCGGGTGGTGGGGGCGGCGTGCCCTTCCGCCTTCGGAGACAGGCGGAAGGACGCGCATGGCGAGTACGACGACGCGGCACGAGGCACCCGAACGGGACCCCGCGCGGGGCGTGGGCGCGGCGGCGATCGACTGGCTCGGCACGACGGACCACAAGAAGATCGGCACCCTCTACCTGGCGACGTCGTTCGCCTTCTTCGGCATCGGCGGGATCCTCGCCCTGGTGATGCGCGCGGAACTGGCCCGCCCCGGCCTCCAGATCGTCTCCAACGAGCAGTTCAACCAGGCGTTCACGATGCACGGCGCCATCATGCTGCTGATGTTCGCCACCCCGCTGTTCGCCGGGTTCGCGAACTGGATCATGCCGCTGCAGATCGGCGCGCCCGACGTGGCGTTCCCCCGTCTGAACATGTTCGCCTACTGGCTGTACCTGCTCGGTTCGCTGATCGCCGTCGCCTCGTTCCTCACCCCGGACGGCGCGCCCGACTTCGGGTGGTTCGCCTACACGCCACTGTCGGACGGGGCGCACTCGCCGAACGTCGGCGCCGATCTGTGGATCATGGGACTGGTCTTCTCCGGCTTCGGCACGATCCTCGGCTCGGTCAACTTCATCACCACCGTCATCTGCATGCGGGCACCCGGCATGACCATGTTCCGCCTGCCGATCTTCACCTGGAACGTGCTGCTCACCGGCGTCCTGGTGCTGCTCGCCTTCCCGGTCCTGGCCGCCGCCCTGCTGGCCCTGGAGGCCGACCGGAAATTCGGCGCGCAGATCTACAATCCGGCCAACGGCGGGGCGATCCTCTGGCAGCACCTGTTCTGGTTCTTCGGCCATCCCGAGGTCTACATCATCGCGTTGCCGTTCTTCGGCATCGTCACCGAGATCATCCCGGTCTTCGCCCGTAAACCGATCTTCGGCTACGCCGGGCTGATCGGCGCGACGGTCTCCATCACCGGGCTGTCCGTGACGGTGTGGGCGCACCACATGTTCCCCACGGGCGCGGTACTGCTCCCCTTCTTCTCCTTCATGTCGTTCCTGATCGCCATCCCCACCGGGGTGAAGTTCTTCAACTGGATCGGCACCATGTGGCGGGGCTCGCTCTCCTTCGAGACGCCGATGCTCTGGGTGACCGGCTTCCTGGTCACCTTCCTCTTCGGCGGCCTGACCGGCGTCATCCTGGCCTCCCCGCCGATGGACTTCCACGTGACGGACTCGTACTTCGTGGTCGCGCACTTCCATTACGTGGTGTTCGGGACCGTCGTCTTCGCCATGTTCGCCGGATTCCACTTCTGGTGGCCGAAGTTCACCGGCAAGATGCTGGACGAGCGGTTGGGGAAGATGCATTTCTGGACGCTTTTCGCCGGGTTCCACATGACCTTCCTGGTCCAGCACTGGCTGGGCGCCTCCGGGATGCCGCGCCGGTACGCGGACTACCTCGACGCGGACGGCTTCACGGCGTTGAACACCGTCTCGTCGATCGGTTCGTTCCTGCTGGGGCTCTCCACGCTGCCGTTCCTCTACAACGTCTGGAAGACCGGGCGGTACGGGAAGCGGGTCGACGTGGACGATCCGTGGGGGTACGGGCGGTCGCTGGAGTGGGCGACCGCTTGTCCGCCGCCGAGGCACAATTTCTGCACGCTGCCGCGGATTCGGTCGGAGTCGCCGGCGTTCGATCTGCATCATCCGGACATCGCTCAGCAGGATCAGGTGGAGAACGTGGGGGAGCGGGATGTGGTGGAGCCGGGGGGTTGAGGGTGCCCCGGTCCCAATCGCCGGACGGGCTGATTTCAGCCCGTCCGGCGATTGAGGACAACCGCGCGGAGCGCGGTTGCGGGGGTGCGGGGGGTTGCCCCCGCACGAAACGGTGAAAGGGCGGGACCGGGGCGCGCTCCCAGGGAGGGGCCACGGGCGGTCGTGACGGCCGAGGGCCGGGGGCCTAGGCTGAGCCACGGTTTGTGGGGGGCGCCCGAGGCCCGTGGCCCGGTCGGGGCACCCCCCGTCCGCGCACGTCCCGCCGGCCCGTCCCCGGTGCGCCCGGCGCGCCGGGCGGGCCCCCGACCGAGAGGTGACCGCCCGTGACCCGCGCCGCCGTCCTGACCGCCATAGGTGCCCCGCTCCGCGTGACCGGGATCGAACTGCCGGACCCGGGGCCGGGGCAGGTGAGGGTGCGGATCGCCGCCGCCGGGGTGTGCCACTCGGACCTGTCCCTCGCCAACGGGACACTGCGGCAGCCTGTCCCGGCCGTGCTCGGACACGAGGGGTCGGGGACGGTCACCGCCGTCGGGGAGGGCGTGACGCATGTGGCGCCGGGGGACGAGGTGGTGCTCAACTGGGCGCCCGCCTGCCGGGATTGCCACTTCTGCCGGATCGGCGAGCCGTGGCTGTGCGCCGAGTCCCTCACCCCCACCGAGCCCTACGCCACGCTCGGCGGCGACGGCACGCCGCTCCACCCGGCCCTGGGGACCGCCGTGTTCGCCGAGGAGACCGTGGTCCGGGCGGCAGCCGTGCTGCCGCTGCCCGCCGGCGTGCCGCTGACCGACGCGGCGCTGCTGGGCTGCGCCGTGCTCACCGGCTACGGCGCGGTCCACCACAGCGCCCGGGTGCGGGCGGGGGAGTCGGTGGTGGTCGTCGGCGTCGGCGGGGTCGGGCTCGCCACCGTGCGCTCCGCGCGCCTCGCGGGCGCGGGACAGGTGATCGCCGTGGACGTCTCCCCCGAGAAGGAGGAACTGGCCCGGTCCTGCGGCGCCACCGACTTCGTCCCCGCCGGCGACGACGCGGTCGCGCGGGTCCGCGAACTGACCGGCGGGCACGGCGCGGACGTGGCGATCGAGTGCGTGGGCCGGCCCGAGACCATCCGGACCGCCTGGACCGCCACCCGGCGCGGCGGACGCACCACCGTCGTGGGCGTCGGCGGCCGGGACCAGCGGGTCGCCTTCTCCCCCCTGGAACTCTTCCACTCCGGCCGCACCCTGGCCGGCTGCGTCTACGGCAACACCGACCCCGCCCGCGACCTGCCCGTCCTCGCCGAGCACGTCCGGGAGGGACGGTTCGACCTGTCGGCACTGATCACCCGGCGGATCGGGCTCGACGACATCCCCGACGCGTTCGACGCCATGCTCGCCGGGCGCGGCGGGCGCTCCCTGGTGGTCTTCTGACGTCCCGGCCGCCGGGGAGGCCCGCACGCTCAGCCCGCGACGTCGTCCCGCAGCCCCGGCAGGTGGACGACCAGCAGCGTCAGCCCGCCCAGCACCACGTGGCGCTCCGCCGCCGGCACCCCGTTCCACCGCGACGACTGCCACATCGCGAACCACTCGCCGCCGACGGCCAGGAAGCCCACCCCGAACAGCAGCAGGTACAGCACCAGCCCCAGCGTCGTGGCGCGCCGGGCCGGTCCGAGCGGACCGTGCCGTGTCCCGCGCAGCCACCGCGCCGTCGCCACCGTCAGGACCGCCGCCGTCAGCGCCTCCCAGGCGATGATCAGCAGGTAGGCGGCGTCCTGGAGGGGGTGCGAGGTGACGGCCCGCCAGGTCAGGTGGTCGTCGCCGGACGTCGTGTCCATCGCGAGGACGTGCCGGACGAACTGCCGGTTGGTGTCGAAGTCCGTGACGTTGCCGAAGACCACGAGCAGCATGAGGAGCGCCACCGTGCCCGTCAGCACGGCCGCCGCCAGGGGCAGCCCGTCCCGCCGCGCCCCGGCCGCCCGGCCCCGTACCGCCGTCCTGAACCGTCCTCCCGCCATGCCATCCCCCTTGTCCGTGCCCGTCGGGCTCGTCCGGGCTCGATCCCGCGCTCGAACCGTCCGCCGCCTGAGGGCAGCATGCCCGCGCCCGCCCGCCCGTACGCGGACGGAGCGGCTGCTCAGGGGCGGGATAAGGTGTCGTTCCCTCCGGAGGGGGAGGGGCCGGGGAGAGCCGAGCAGAGGGGGGCCGTATGGACGCCGGGGGCGCACGGACCGAGGAGTGGGCCGACGTCACGCCCGACGCCGCCCGGCGGCTGCTCACCGCGGCCGTCCAGGCGTTCGCCGAGCGCGGCTACCACGCCACCACCACCCGGGACATCGCCGGCCGGGCCGGTATGAGCCCCGCCGCCCTCTACATCCACTTCCGCACCAAGGAGGACCTCCTCCACCGCATCAGCGGAGTGGGCCACCGGCTCGCGCTCTCCCTCCTCACCCGCGCCCGCGACGGGTCCGGCGGTCCGGCGGAGCGGCTGGCCGACGCGGTACGGACGTTCGTGCGCTGGCACGCCGAGCACCACACCACCGCCCGGGTGGTCCAGTACGAACTGGGGGCGCTCGCCGGGGAGCACCGGGCCGAGATCACCGCGCTGCGCCGGGAGACCGACGCCGTACTCCGCTCCATCGTCGAAGACGGCGTGCGGACCGGGGAGTTCGACGTCCCCGATGTGCGCGGCACCAGCCTGGCGCTGCTCTCCCTCTGCGTCGACGTCGCCCGCTGGTTCCGCGACGGCGGCGAGCGCACCCCGGAGGAGGTCGGCGACCTCTACGCGGGGCTGGCCCTGCGCATGGTCGGCCATCGGCCCGCGCCGGACGCCGGCACGCTGACGTAGGGTCGGGAGCGTGCCACAGATACCGACCACCCTGCACGAACTGACCGTCGGGCAACTGGCGGCCCGCAGCGGCGCCGCCGTCTCGGCCCTGCACTTCTACGAGGCGAAGGGGCTGATCAGCAGCCGCCGCACGGCCGGCAACCAACGCCGGTTCGAGCGCGACACCCTGCGCCGGGTGGCATTCATCCGGGCCGCGCAGCGGGTGGGCATCCCGCTGGCGACGATCCGCGAGGCGCTGGCCCGGCTGCCGGAGGAGCGCACGCCCACCGCCGAGGACTGGGCGGAGCTGTCCGAGGCGTGGCGCGGCGAACTCGACGAGCGGATCAAACGGCTGGAGCGGCTGCGGGACCGGCTCGACGGGTGCATCGGCTGCGGGTGCCTCTCGCTGGAGACGTGCGCGCTGTCCAATCCGGACGACCGCTTCGGCGGGCGCGGCTGTGGTTCGCTGCTGAGCTGACGGGCGCTGCCGAGTTGACCGGTGCTGGCGGGCGTTGACGGGTGCTGACGGGGACGGGCGGCGGGGGTGCCGCGGGCGCCGCCCACCGGGGACGCCCGCGCACCCGCCGTCCCCTCCTCACGTCCTCACGCCACCGCGTCCGCGTACCGGGGGGCGAACGCGTACCGCCGGGCCGCGGCCAGCGCCGCCGGGGTGAGGACGGCGACCGGCACCACGATCCCGCAGTCCGTGCACACCGGCCCCTCCCATGGATGCCGCTCCAGTCCCGTCCGCCACTCGATGCGCTCCTGTGCGCAGACCGGGCAGCAGTCCCCGGGCGCCGACTCCATGGCGTCGATCACCCGCCGCAGCACGTCCGCCAGCCGGGCGTGCGGCTGGAGGTCGGGGGAGGCGCAGGGGACGATGTCACACCCGCCCCACGTGTTGCGGTGCCAGTCGTCGAGGGCGGAGGGCTGGCGGATGCCGTCGTGCTTCTCGCGGCGGCGGCGGCCGGCGAACTCCACCTCGTAGGCCAGCCACACCTCCCGCGCCTCCTCCAGTTCCTCCAGGGCCCGGATCAGCCGCACGGGGTCGGGCGCGCGGTCGTCGGGGGCCAGGCCGGCCCCGGCGCACAGGTGGTGCCAGGTGGCCCGGTGTCCGTACGGGGCGAAGCGTTCGAGGCACTTGCGGAGCGACGTCCGTCGCAGAGCGATGGTGTTCCCCGGGTTGCGCACCTCTCGTGCGAGAGCTCTGAAACCTGCCACTGCTTCCCACCTCCGGCGAGCGGACTCGGACGTCCTCTGTTGGCGCCGCCGGCCGCTGAGGGCCGACACGGTAGGGACGTATCGCGGCGCGATTCGGATCCCTCCGGCGCGGCGCGGGTCGGTCCCGTCCGCTAGCGCATGCCCAGTCCGGCGCGGAGGACGACACGTGCGAGCTCTTCGTGGCAGATGTCGCTGTGGGCGCCGGCGGGCGGACCGCCGCTCCGGACGACCTCCGAGGCGTCGACGTTCACACAGCCGTCCGTGGGCATCCCGTCCCCCAGTGCCTCGGCCAGGGGGACGGCCGGGCAGCCCGGCATGTCCCGCATCCCCTGGTAGCCGAGGGCGCCCCAGCGGGTCAGGTCGAGGCCCAGCAGCGAGTCGGCGTCGCCGGCGAGCCGGGACGCGAGGGGGTAGAGGGTCCCGAGGGCGCTGTCGTGCGAGGAGTGGCAGCAGACGAGCGGGCCGTCGATCCGGTCGGCCGTCCCCTCCAGGACGCCGCCCCGGCGGGGCGCGAACGGCAGCTGGGGCGAGAAGGCGTAGTGCGAGAACGCGCCCTGGAGCAGGGTCAGCGACCGGACCCGGACGCCGTCGGGCAGGCCGCCGACCGCGAACGCGACCAGCCGGGCGCCGAAGCTGTGCCCGACCAGGTGCACCCGCGGGCCGCGCCCGGCGAGTTCGCCCGCCGCCGGGCCGAGACCCTGCCGCCCGACGACACCGGCCCGCCGCTTCATCTCCCAGTAGGTGCCCTGCCGCAGCAGTTCGAGCGCGCCGCGCCAGACCCGGCCGAGGGCGCCGCCGAAGAGGCCGGGGGCCGGCGCGGAGCCGGTGGCCTCCAGCGCGTCCGCGAACCGGCCGCAGACCTCCACCGCGCTGTCGGTGAACATGGCCGGGACGGTCGGTTCGGACGCCGTGTCCCGCGCCCACGCGTCGTCGGCGCTCCCGTCCCGTCCGCCCTCCCGGGGCCGGGGGCTGACCAGGGTGCGGACGAGACCGGTGAACTCCTCCAGCCGGGCCCGGTCCTCGGGCTGCCGCTCGGCCAGCTCCGCCAGCCTGCCGATCACCGCCTCCCGGCCGGGGAAGGCCAGGGCCAGTGCCTCCCGGGTGCCGGGCGGCAGGCCGGGCCCGTCGGCGGCGGTGAACAGGCCGGCCAGGAAGGGCGGCGCCTCGTCGGCGAAGCGGAGCGAGGGCCAGATGACGCCGACGTAGCCGACGCGCGGCCGGTCTCCGGGGGCGGTGAGGCCGTTGAGGAGGGTGGGGAAGGGGGCGAAGAAGCGGGTGTAGAGGGCGGTGGCCGTGGCGCGGGTGTTGTTCCAGCCGTGCGCGAAGATGACCAAGTCGGTGAGGTTTCGATCGGTGACTTCCTGGACGACGTCCCGGAGCAGGGCGTCCCGCTCGCCGGTGTCGACGCTTCCGTCCTTGCCGAAGGTCAGTTCCCAGTACGGATGCACACTCATGTCCGCCATGGCGCCCCCTGTGCCGGTCCGGTGTGCGCGCATGGTCCTGCTGTCAAGAGGGGCTGTCCAGCCTTCTTGCGTCCGTTCCTGCGTTCGTCCGGCGGTTCGCCACCCCTCGTCACTCCCGCCCGCCGCCCCAACTCCCGGCCCAGGCGGGGGTCCTGCCCGGAACGATCGAACGCGTGAGTGGCAAGATCCCCCCGGGGGAGCCGCGCCGGCCGGCGCGGCACATCAGCGACACAGGCGACAAAGGGGTGGGAACGATGAAGAGAGTGGAGCGCAACGGGAGGACGGGACCGTACGGGGCGTCGGCCTGCGCCGGGCGGCCGGTACCGCAGCGGCTGCTGGCCGCCGCCACCCGGCTGTTCGCGGACCAGGGCTACGACCGGACCTCCGTGCAGGAGATCGTCGAGGCGGCCGGGGTCACCAAGGGCGCGCTGTACCACTACTTCGGGTCCAAGGACGACCTGCTGCACGAGATCTACGCCCGGGTCCTGCGCCAGCAGCAGGAACGGCTCGACGCCGTCGCGGGCCGGGACGCGCCGGTCGAGCAGCGGCTGCGCGACGCGGCGGCGGACGTGGCGGTGACGACCATCGAGAACCTGGACGACACGAAGATCTTCTTCCGGTCCATGCACCAGCTCGGCCCCGAGCAGTACCGGCGGGTCCGGGCCGAACGCCGGCGCTACCACGAGCGGTTCCGGGCGCTCATCGAGGAGGGGCAGCGGACGGGCGTCTTCAGCCGGGCGACCCCCGCCGACCTGGTGGTGGACTACCACTTCGGCTCACTGCACCACCTCGGCAGCTGGTACCGCCCGGACGGGCCGATGACGCCCCGGGAGGTCGGCGACCACCTGGCCGACCTCCTGCTGCGGGCGCTCCGGCCGTAACGCGCCGCCGGACCGGCCGGGGTGTCACGCGTGGCAGGCCAGCGGCCTGCCGCCGTTCATCTCGGCCATGTCCCGCAGCACCAGGGGCAGGTCGAGCGGCGCGCCCAGCGGCAGCCCGTCCAGCTCGGCGTAGGCCCGGTGCAGGTTGCCGACCAGCCGCTCGCTCTCCTGGAGCGCCGCGAACTCGCCGAGGTCGGCTTCCCGCGCCACCTCCAGCGGGGTGCGCCCCGCCGCGTGCCCGGCCCGCGCCAGCTCCGCGACGTAGTGGAAGTAGCGCTCCACGGTGTCGTACACACCGGGGTCGGTCACCGGTCCGTGGCCGGGGACGACGGTCTCGGCGTCCAGGCCGCGCAGCACGTCCAGCGCGGCCAGCGAGCCGCTGAGCGAGCCGAACGGGATGAACGGCGTCCCGCCGTTGAAGACCAGGTCGCCGGTGAACACGATCCGCCGCTCCGGCAGCCAGACGACGGTGTCGCCGACCGTGTGCGCCGGGCCCGGGTGGATCAGCCGGACCTCGGTGTCACCGATGTGCACGGTGAGTTCGTCGGTGTACGTGAGGGTGGCCGGGGTGATCCGGACGTCGCCGTACTCGACCCACGGCCAGATGGCGTGCAGCTGCGGGCCGACGGCGAGGGTCTGCTCACGGCAGCCGGCGTGCCCGACGATCGTCGCCTCGGGGGCGAAGACGCAGTTGCCGTAGGTGTGGTCGCCGTGGTGGTGGGTGTTGACGACGAGGGAGGGCGCCGGGGCACCGCTCGCCGCGACGGCGTCGCGCAGCAGCTCCGCGCGGCGGACGGTCGGGGCGGTGTCGATCAGCAGGGTGCGGCCGCCGTCGGTGACGAAGCCCGCGTTGTTCAGGCACCAGCCGCCGTCGGGCTGGACGTAGGCGCTCACCCCGGGCGCCAGCGGCACGGTGTAGGGGGCGGGGACGGCGTCCGGGCCGGTGGGAGCGGTCTTCTCCGTTCCCGCGCTCGGTCCGTCGGCCCCGTGGGAGCCGGACAGGGGGGTGCTGGTGCTCGACATCGTGCGCGCCTCTCCTCGGGGTGCGCCCGGGCCGCGCCGAGTGCGCGGAACCGGACCGGCCGTCAGAATACGGACGGACGCGCGGATATGGGAGAGCGGGCTCCGCTCGGCTCCGGTGCTTGCTCGATCCCGGTGCCGGTTCGGCTGCGGCGCTCGCTCGGCCCGGGTGTCCGCTGGGCTGCGGCGCTCGCTCAGCCCCGGCGCTCCAGGCCCGTGCGCAGCCGCTCCAGCAGCCCGTGCAGGACGGCCCGCTCCTCCTCGTCGAGGGAGTCGAGGGCGTCGTGGGTGGCCCGCATCTCCTCCCTGACCCGGCGGATGGTCTCCCGGCCCTCGTCCGTGGCGACCACGTTCTTCACCCGGCGGTCGGAGGGGTCGGGCTCCCGGCGGACCAGGCCGCGGGCCTCCAGCCGGTCGACGATGCCGGTGACGTTGGACGCGTCGCAGACCAGCAGGGCGGCCAGCCCGCGCATCGGGACCGGCCCCTTGAGCTGGGCGAGCAGCTTGGCCTGGACGCCGGTGAGGCCGTGCCGGGCGGCGGAGGCGGAGAAGTCCTGCCACTGGGCGGTGCCGAGTGCCGCCACGAGTTCCAGGAGCTCGGACTTGCTGGGGGAGGGCGTGGCGGTCATGACGGCAGTCTACTGAAGAGCTTGATGGCTTAAACCATTAACTTGACGACCTCAAGTATCGGGCCTACCGTTGCCCAGTTGCTTGACGACCTCAAGCATCAATGTCGTGAAGCATCAATGGCATGAAACAGACGGAGGAACGAACCGGCCATGACCACACCAGCGCCCGCCACCCCGGCCCGGCAGCGGAGCGAGACGGTCGTCGTCTTCGCCCTGAGCCTGGCCGCCATGGTGGTCTCGATGATGCAGACCCTGGTGGTGCCGATCCTCGGCCTGATCCAGAGCGATCTGGAGACGACCCCGGCCAACGTCAGCTGGGTCACCACCGCGACCCTGCTCTCCGCCGCCGTCTTCACCCCGCTGCTCGGCCGCTTCGGCGACCAGCACGGCAAGAAGCAGACGCTCGTCGGCGTCCTCGTCGTCATGGTGGCCGGATCCGTGCTGGCCGCCACCACCCACTCGTTGCTCTGGCTGATCGTCGGCCGGGTACTCCAGGGCGCCGCCACCGCGATCTTCCCGCTGGCCCTGTCCGTGCTCCGCGAGGAGATCCGCCCGGCCCGGCTGCCCGGTGCGATGGCCCTGGTCAGCGGCACCCTGGCGTTCGGCAGCGGCCTCGCCCTGGTCGCCGTCGGCCTGCTCACCTCGGGCGACCACCCCGACTACCGCAGCGCCTTCTGGCTGGCCACCGGCCTCGCCGCGCTGGCCCTGATCGCCGTCGCCACGCTCGTCCCCGCCACCCGTGAGACCACCGGCGGCCGGACGGACGTCCTCGGCGCCCTCACCCTGGCCGCCACCCTCGTCCTGCTCCTGCTGCCCGTCTCCCAGGGCCACGAGTGGGGCTGGTCCTCGGGCCGCACCCTCGGCTGCTTCGCCGGTGCGGTGATCATGGCCGTCGTGTGGACGCTCGTCGAGCGGAAGGTCAAGGAGCCGCTGGTCGACATGCGGATGTTCGCCCACCGGCCGGTCCTCTTCGCCAACCTCGCCGGGCTGCTCGTCGGCTTCGGCTCGTTCGCCCTGTTCATCGGCGTCTCGTACCTCGTCCAGATGCCGTCCAAGCTCACCGGGTACGGTTTCGACGCCAGCATCCTGCGGGCCTCCGTCGAGTTCCTGCTCCCCGGCACGCTCGTCTCGCTGCTCGCCGCGCCCGTCGGCGGCAAGCTGGTCCGGCAGCACGGCCCCCGGCCGGTGCTCTACCTGGCCTCGCTCGCCGGCGCCCTGGGCTTCGCCTGGCTCGTCGTCGACCACGACCACGCGTTCTCGGTGATCGCCGGCGGGATGCTGGTCGGCGCCGGCATCAGCTTCGGCTACGCGGCCATGCCCGCCGTGATCGTCGGCAGCGTGCCGCCCCACCAGACCGGCATCGCCAACGGCATCAACTCCATCTCCCGTTCCACCGGCAGCGCCATCGGCAGTGCCATGGTCACCACCGTGCTGGCCTCCAAGAGCGTCGAGCACCTGCCGCCCGGCCTGCCCAAGCTGCCGGCCGAGAGTCAGTTCACCCTGACCTTCGTGATCGCCGCCGCGGCGTTCGCGCTGGTCTCCCTGGTGGCCGCGCTCGGACTGCGGACGATTCACACCCTGCGGTCCACTGCGGTGGCGGGCTCCGCTCCGGCGGCGGACGCTGAAACGGCAGGCGCTGGAACGGCAGACGCCACGCGCTGAGACCCGCTCGCCGACCCGAGGACCCAGGACCCAGGACCCGAGGACGCAAGGACCCGAGGAGCATCACCATGAAGGCTGTCAGCTACCGCGCCTACGGCGGACCCGAGGTCCTGGAGTACGGCGAGGTCCCCGAACCCAAGATCGGCCCGGACTCCGTGCTCATCGGGGTCAGGGCGGCGGCGGTCAACCCGGTCGACTGGAAGGCCCAGGCCGGCTACCTGGACGGGCAGCTCGACGCGGTCTTCCCGGTCGTCCCCGGCTGGGACGTGTCCGGGATCGTCGTCCGGCTCGGCGCGGACACCCCCGAGTTCCAGGTCGGCGACGAGGTCATGGGCTACGTCCGGGAGGACTTCCTCTCGCGCGGCACCTACGCCGAGTTCGTCGCCGCACCGGTGCGCACCCTGGCCCGCAAACCGGCCAACGTCTCGTTCGAGCAGGCGGCGGGGCTGCCGCTGGCCGGCCTCACCGCCTACCAGGCGCTGCGCGCCGCCCGCGTCGGCCCCGACGACACCGTCCTCATCCACGCGGCCGCGGGTGGCGTCGGCTCCCTCGCCGTCCAGCTCGCCCGGAACACCGGCGCCCGCGTGATCGGCACCGCGAGCGAGCGCAACCACGCCTACCTGAGCTCGCTCGGCGCCGAGCCCGTCGCCTACGGGGACGGCCTCGTCGACCGCTTCCGCGCACTCGCCCCGGAGGGTGCCTCTGTCGTCCTCGACTTCGTCGGAGGCGGCGTCATCAAGACGTCCTCCCGCATCACCGTCCCCGGCGCCCGCCTGGTCTCGATCGCCGACCCCGCCGTGACGGAAATGGGCGGCCGGCTCCTCTGGGTCCGCCCCGACGCGGCGGACCTGGCGGCCCTGGGGCACCTGGCGGAGCGGGGACGGCTGTGCGTGGAGGTGGCGGAGGTGTTCCCGCTGGAGCGGGCCGCGGAGGCGCAGCGGCGGAGCGCGGAGGGGCACACGCGGGGAAAGCTGGTGATCGTGCCGTAGGGGCCTGCGGCGGGCGGTGCCCCGGTCCCTCCCCCAGAGGGGGCACCCCCACTTCGCCGATTCCTGGGGGCAAGCCCCCGCACCCCCGAAACCGCGCTCCGCGCGGTTGTCCTCAAACGCCGGACGGGCTGGAGTGGGCGCCCTGATCAGCCCGTCCGGCGTTTGAGGACGAGCGGCGAAGCCGCGATCAGGGGGTCTGGGGCGCAGCCCCGGGAAACGGAGAAAGGGCGGGACCGGGGCCTATGACACCGAGCAACTCCAACTTGCCCGCACTGTCCGTCCCCACCGCCGGCGTGAACCACAACAACCTCTGCCGCCCATCCTCACTGCACAGATTGAGACAGTTCACCTCCACCACCCCCAGCGCGGGGTGATCGATCCGCTTCCGATCCCCCCGCCGAACCCCGACCTCGTGCCGCGCCCACAGCGCGGCGAACTCGGCCGAGCGGCCCACCAGATCGTCGATCAGGGCCCGGGCCTCCGGATCCTTCGCGTCACGCCGCGCCGAAGCGGCCCGCAGATCGGCCACGAACGACCGCGACTGCGCATCGTGATCGGCCGCGGGATAGAGCCGGCGCGCCCCGGGATCCGTGAACCACCGGTAGACGAAACTCGCCTCCCTGCCCCGGAACCCCGACTGATCGCCGAGCAGGGCGACGGCGAGCGGATTCTGCACCAGCGTGACGTGCAGATCGGTGATCACCTGCGCCGGAGTCGAGGTCAGCCGGGTGAGCAGGTCCGTCATCCCGGGGTGCACGTGCGACCGCGGCCCGCCGGGCGCCGGCAGGGGACGCCCGGCGAGGCGGTAGAGGTAGTCGCGCTCGTCCGACGTCAGCCGCAGCGCCCGGGCCAGAGCGGCGAGCATCTGCTCCGACGGCTGTGACCCCGCGCCTCGTTCGAGCTCGTTGTAGTAGTCGGCCGAGGCGCCCGCGAGCTGGGCGACCTCCTCGCGGCGCAGCCCCGGCACCCGCCGCCGCGGGCCCGCGACCAGGCCGACGTCCTCGGGGCGGATGCGCTCACGCCGCGAGCGGAGGAAAGCGCCGAGCTCGGTGTACTTCAGGGAAACCACCCACCCAGTCTGCGCGATGGCGTCCGGCCGGCGCGCCGCCGAGGCAGGGGATGGCATCCCCTGGCACGCCCGCGCCGCGCGCCGCATCGTGGAAGACATGAACCCCACCGACACCGCCACCGAAACCGGAACCGGACCCGACACCGACGCGCCCCGCCGGGTCGCCGTCGTCACCGGCGGCTCACGCGGCATCGGACGCGCCGTCGCCGAGCGCCTGGCCCGCGAGGGCCTGACCGTGGCCGTCAACTACGCACGGGACTCCGCCTCCGCACGGGAAACCGTGCGGACGATCACCGAGGCGGGCGGCCGGGCGATCGCGATCCAGGCCGACGTCGCCGACGAACACGCCGTCAACGCCGCGTTCGACCGGGTGCACGAGGAGTTCGGCGGCGTGGACGTCGTCGTGCACTGCGCCGGGCGGCTGGCCCTGTCCCCGATCGCCGACCTCGACCTGAGCGTGCTCGACGCCATGCACCGCACCAACATCCGCGGCACCTTCGTCGTGGCGCAGCAGGCCGCCCGCCGGCTGCGCGCGGGCGGCTCCTTCGTCGCCTTCTCGACCTCCGTGGTCGCCACCCAGTTCCCGGCCTACGGCGCCTACGCCGCCAGCAAGGGCGCCGTCGAGGCGATGACCCTGATCCTCGCGCGCGAGCTGCGCGGCCGGGACGTCACCGTCAACACCGTCGCGCCCGGTGCCACGGCGACCGACATGTTCCTGGACGGCAAGACGGAGGAGCAGATCGAGACGCTGGCGAAGGCCCCCGCGCTGGAGCGCCTGGGGACGCCGGACGACATCGCCCACGTGGTCGCCTTCCTCACCAGCCCCGAGGGGCACTGGGTCAACGGCCAGATCCTGCGGGCGAACGGCGGCATGGCCTGAGACGACGTCCCCCCCCCCACACACCCGAACGATTCACCTCACCCCTGGAAGGAACACTTCGCCATGCCCTTCGCCAACCTCAAGGTTCCCGCCGACACGCTCACGGACGAGTCCAAGAAGAAGCTGCGGGACGCCGTCACCGACGCGTTCGCCGACGTGTACGGGGAACGGGCCCGCGCCACCACGCTCGTGATCCTCGAGGAGGTCGCCGACGGCGGCTGGAGCCTGGGCGGGACCGTCCTCAACGCCGAGATGCTGGGCCGCAGTTAGCATCGGCCTCACGGCGTACGGGGAGTGCGACGGCCTCGGCGGCGGGCGGTGACGCTCAGCGTGCCAGGGCCCCGTTCGGTTCGGTCATGGCGGCTACGAAGCGGGTCCAGGCCGCGTCGGGGAACGTCAAGGTGGCCCGGTCCGGGCGCTTCGAGTCGCGGACCGGCATGAGGCCGGAGACCTTTTCGACGGGGACCTGGAGGCATTGGCCGCCGTTGCCGCTGTGGGTGCTGGACCGCCAGGCGGCTTTGGACAAGGCAGAGTATGGAGTCGACACGGGTATAGATCCTCAACAGTCTTTCGGGTAAGGGCCGTTGACTCTTCCTGATCAAGCGCGCGGGAACGCAGTTGATCACAGAAGAGGGCAAGGTTCGAGACTCGCTTCTTGTCGCTGATGAACACGCCAGGGCTGCCTGATTCGTCGCGCCATGCGCGCATGGAACCGTTCGGTCGCGTCCAGACCACTGCCGTTCCGGTGTCCGGCAGCCCGGCGCTGTCCGCGAAGCGCAGAATCCTCACATCGATATGCGCCTCGTGAGAACGCTCGATCACGTGCAGGAGCTGTGCCCGCATCACCTGGGGACCGCCGGTGACGATGTGCAGGGCGGACTCCCAGAGGACACACCCGAAGCGTGGCGGGTCGGGTGTCAGAAGAGTGCTTCGCAGCTCGGCGCGGTAGGCGAGTTTGTCTTCCAGCGAACCGCCGTAGAACTCCAAGCCGCGCTCAAGTGCCGCCCGGGTGTGCTCCGGCGTCTCCAGAACCGCCGGCATGATGTTGCTGACGTGGTAGATCGTGCGTGCGCCCGACTGCGAACTCAGGAACTTCTGCCAGCGCGGGGAGTCGGGATTGTCATCCATCTCGTCACGAAGCTTGAAGATGGCCCCACCCGCTCCCAGCGCGTGGTCGATCCGGAGGGTGACGTCGCGGCGGGGCACGTGAGTGCCCCTCTCGAAGTGCGAGATGGCCGTGTTGTCGAGTGCGACCGCCTTGCCCAGCTGCTTCTGCAACCAGCCCTTGGCGAGCCGGTGAGACCTGATGGCGTCACCGAGTTCGTTGGCACGCCTCTGGAACGAGTCAAACGGCCTGTTCTCGGGCATGGTCGCGTCCCCTACGTCAAAGAGCCGGTTCCCCAGGGCCTGGGCGGGCCAGAGCATAAGGGCGGGAGCGGGTGCCGGTCGGCGGAACCGGATGCGTGGCACCGTAATGGTTGACGTTGTGTTCGATTGTCGCCGTCGTCGTAATGCCCGTGCAACGGCGCCGCACACATCGCTCGGCGGACAGAGCCTTCCGGTGGCCCGGGACGGGACTACCGGAGGTCGAGGAGGGTGACGGCCTCGGCGAAGTCGGCGTACGCGTTCTCGAAGGACCGCGCCGCGACGAGGAACATCGAGCGGTCCGTCAGGGCCCGGGCGAGACGTGCGGGGTCGTCGGGCAGGCGGCGGGCTAGGGCCACGCCCTTGGCGAAGTACGGCTTGAAGCGCTCCTCGAACCGGCAGTGGCGATCGCCGTCGCGGAGGGCCGCGCGGAGGGTGATCCTGCGCTGGACGTCGACCAGTTCGGGCAGCCGGCCGGCCTCGCGGAAGTCCGCCGCCTCCGCTTCGAGTTCCGGCAGGGTGCCGAGAAAGGCGTTCCACGTGCTGCGCGACCTGTGAAGGCCGGTGCCGAACACCGGCATCGGGGACTCGGCACTCGCGAGCGGTTCGTCGGCCCGCCCCGACAGGGCGAACAGGGTGACCCACCACGAGAGGACGCAACTCCAGCTTCGTGACTCGCCCGTCGTCGCCAGCTCCTCCAGAACGGCCAGGGCCTCCCGCCGGACGTCCGCGGCGTCCGCCTCGTGCCCGGCGGCCTCCCGCATCCGGGAGAAGTGCACCAGTTCCCAGGTGAGTACGGTCAGCGCCTCGCGCTGATCGGCGGCCTCGCGCCGGGACTCGTCGAGCAGCTCGCGGAAGACGGCCGATGCCGCGTCGTGCCGGCCGGCGCCCTCCAGGTTCGCCGCCCACTCGACCAAGTTCCGGAAGCGGTGGTGCGGTTCACCGTTCCGGGCTGCCCGCTCGTTGAGCTCCGCGGCCTCCGCGAAGCGGCCCTCCTCGGCCAGGATGATCGCCAACTCCCCGGTCCTTCCGGCCTCGGCCATCTCCTCGCAGACCGCGCGCCCCTCCGCTCGGCGCCCGACGGCGAACAGGGCCGACTGGTAGGCGTCCAGCGCCCTGCACAGCCGTTCCGCCCGGTTCGGCGTCCCCGCCTCCATCCTCCGGCCCGCCTCGACTGCCTCGGCGGTCAGCGCCAGGATCGCTGCCGGGTCCCGGCTCTCGTAACTCATCCAGAGGAGCGCGTCGACCAGCTTCGGGGCGTACGCCTTCGCGTTCACCTCCGCCAGTACCCGGTACGCGCCCACCTGTTCGGGCAGGCTCAGCCGGCCGGAACCCAGCAGCAGCACGCGGGCCCGCAATACCGCGTCGTGATCGATCTTCCCCATGTTCCCCCTGTCTCCTGGCGGTTCACGAGGGAGATTCTGGGAGTCGGGGAGCGGACCGGACAAGGCTCGCGAACTGTGCGTTCCGTCCTACGAAATACGCCTCTGACCTGTCATGATGGACATGCTCACGCAGTCTCGCGCCCTCACCCCGCGGTGAGGCCCTTGGCGCGGACGCGCCGGCGGAGGAAGAGGGCGGCGCGCTCCAGTGCCTCGTCGGCTTCGTCCAGGACGCCGGCGAACGCCTGGAAGACGTGGGGGACGTCGGCGGTGACGTCCAGGATGACGTCCACTCCGGCTTCCCTCGCGCGCGCGGCCATGCGCGTGGAGTCGTCCAGGAGCATTTCGTTGGTGCCCGCCTGCAGGAGCATCGGCGGGAAACCGGTCAGGTCGGCGTGGACGGCGGGGCTGAGCAGGGGCTGGTGCGGGTCCTGTCCCGCGAGGTACATGGCCCCGGTGCGTTCCATGCCCTCACGCGTGAAGAACGGATCGACGCCCGCCTTGCCGTCCATGCTCGCGCCGGTCCGGGTCATGTCGAGTCCGGGGGAGAACGCCACGATCGCGGCGGGCAGGGGCAGGCCCGCGTCGCGAGCGGCGAGGCAGGTGGTGACGGTGAGGCCGCCGCCGGCGGAGTCCCCGGCGAACGCGATCGCCGAAGGGGCCTCGCCGCTGTCGAGGAGCGCGCGGTAGGCGCTCAGTCCGTCCTCGATCGCGGCCGGGAAGGGGTGTTCAGGGGCGAGCCGGTAGTCCGGCGAGAGCGCCCTGAACCCCGTTCCGGTCACCAGGTTCCCCGTCAGCGACATCGCCGTCTCCGGTGAACCGGCCACGTAGGAGCCGCCGTGGAAGTAGAGGATCGTCCCGGCCTCCGGAGTGCCGGCCGGCTCGACGAGCAGCGCGGGCCGGTCGCCGAGCGTCGTGGTCCGGGTCCGGATCCCGGCCGGGACGATCATCTCGGCCATCATCGCCCTGAATCCGGCGCGGAGTTCCTCCATTGATCGGGGGGTCTCGGGCCGGGGCCGCCGGACCATCGCGTCGATCTCCGCGCGCTGTCGCCTGCTCATTGCCGCCTCCATCACCAGAGCATGCCGAGGAACCATATGCCTAGGCATCTATATGGGAGTTAAGATATATGCCATGGCATCCAAGTCAAGTGGTGGCCGGGTCGACCTCCCGGGCTTCTTCGCCGACCTCGTTCGCTGTGAGACGCGCCTCTACAACGCGCTGAACGACCGTCTTCGCGAGCGGCACGGGATCGTCACCTCGCAGTTCGAATCCCTGCGCTTCCTGCGCGACCGCCCCGGGTCCCGGGTGGCGGACCTCGCCGCCGAGTTCGCCATCGGGATCGGTGCGACCAGCAAGGGCGTCGACCGTCTGGAGAAGCAGGCGTGGGTCGTACGGCGCACCAATCCGTCGGATCGTCGCTCATCGCTGCTGGACCTGACCGATGACGGCCTGCGGCTCGTCGAGGCGGCGGAGGCGACCTTCACCGAAACGCTGGCCGAACTGACCGCGGGAGCCCTCGGCGGCCCCTCGGGACCGGCCGTCGCACGGGTCCTCTCGGCGCTCCGCTCCGTGCTCGAACGCGACGGGATCGGCCAGCCCGCAGGCTGACCGGAGCGACTCGGGCGCGACCCGCGCCGATCGGCGCCCGGGAACGTCTCGGGCGCTCCGGCGGCGTCGGGCGCCCTCACCCCGCCCGCCACTCCCGCAGCCGTCGCCACGCCTCCAGGCCGTCCGGCACCCACCGCCACTCCGGCAGCCGCCGCGCGACCTCGTCCTCCGGCAGGAAGCCGTACCAGTCCACCTCCTCCGCCTGGGGCCGGACCGGCAGGTCGCAGCGGACCTCGTAGACGGCCGACCACCAGCCCCCGTACTCCTCCGAGCGGTACAGGAAGCGGAAGAGCGGCGTGGGGGCGGGGAGGCCGGTGACGCCCAGTTCCTCTTCCGCCTCGCGCAGCGCCGCCGCGTCGTACGTCTCGCCGGTGCCGACCACGCCGCCGACGAAGAGGTCGTAGCGCGAGGGGAAGACCAGTTTCCGGGCGGTGCGGCGGTGGACGAAGAGGCGGCCGGCCGGGTCGCGTACCTGGATGAAGGTGCAGCGGTGGAGGAGGCGGCGGGCGTAGATCTCGGCGCGCGGGGCCTGGCCCACGACGCGGTCCCGTTCGTCCACCACGTCCAGGATCTCGTCCGCCGACAGGGGCTGGGGGTGATCGGTTCGGTCGGTCATGGGGACATTCAAGCGGGCTCAGCGCGGCTGGAGGTCGCGGAGTTCCGGTGCCGTCGTCCCCGGCGGCATCGCCGGGTGGCGGCCGATCAGGACGATGCCGACGACGATCGCGGCCAGGCCGGCCGCCTGCCAGGCGAGCGCCGCCGGAGTCGTCCGCAGCTGGTCGCCCAGGAAGCCGACGCCGCAGGCGATGCCCGCCAGGGGCTGGGCGGCGGTGAGGGCCGGCAGGGACATGCGCAGGGGAGCCGTCTCGAAGGCGCTCTGGACCAGGACGAGGCCGGTGACGCCCAGGGCCAGCACCACGTACGGCTGCCAGCTGATCACCAGGGACGCCCAGCCGCCGTCGCGGAAGCGCTGGCCGCTGACCCGGGTGAGGGCGTCCTGGAGGCCGTACAGCAGGCCCGCCGCCACGGCGAGGGTCGCGGCCTCGGCGCTCATCCGGAGGCGCTTGGAGACGGCCGCGAGGACCAGCGCGCCGCCGACCACCAGGCCGACGATCAGCCAGTGCCGCAGCGGGTCGGACACCGACTCGCCGCCGTGCGGGCGGCCCGCGACGATGAAGGCGGTCACGCCGCCGGCCAGCAGCCACAGGCCGCCCCAGCCCGTCCAGCCGAGCGGCTGCTTGGTCTGCCAGCGGGAGAGGGTCATGGCGAACAGCAGGTTCGTCGCGAGCAGCGGTTCGACCAGCGAGACCTCGCCGCCGCCCAGGGCCACCGCGCCGAGCGCCATGCCGCACACCATCAGGCCGATCCCCGCCAGCCAGCGCGGCATCCTGACCAGGTCCAGCAGCAGCCGGAAGGAGAGGAAATCGCTCATGGGGGCCCGCTGTGCCGCGTTCTGCTGGAGCACGAACCCGACACCGAGGCAGAAAGCCGCGCTCAGGGCGAAGGCGAAGACCATACGTCGCGCACCTCAAGACCTGCCGGTCATCAGCGAATTGACCAGGGAGACGATAGTCGCCGCACGGACGGTACGACCTCCGAGTACCCCGCTTTCGGACGTTCATCCAGACCGGGGCGGAGGGGGCCGTATCGCCCTTGACGGGAAGCTGTGACTAACGCTTTGCTGTGCGTGATCAAGAATGCCGGTCAGCGGGCACCCGGGTCCGGGCCCCCGCAGGGACGCACGCCGCGGAGGACGCCCGACGATGACCCCTCCACCCCCCTTGGGCCGCTCTCGGCTGGGGGGCGGGCCGACCTTCGACTCCGCACTCGACGACACCGAGCTGGTCACCGTCCGTGACGAGCTGGCCCGGGGGCGGTGGGCCGAGGCCCGCCGGCTGCTGGCGGAGACCGGCGACGACTGGGACCTGCGCGGCCACCGCCTCACCACCCTCGCCGCCGTCTCCACCAGCACCGCCTGGGGGCGCGAGTGGCTGCTGGCCGAGCCCGACAGCGCCGACGCCTCCGCCCTGCTGGCCTGCGCCGCCGTCCACCGCGCCGTACGCCGTAAGAGCGACGCCGAGAGCGCCAGGGGCCTGTGCCGGGCCGCCGCCCGGATGGCGCCCCGCGACCCCACCCCCTGGCTGGGCCTGCTCCTGCTCGCCCACGCCGGCGTCACCGACGACGAGCCCGCCCGCTGCTTCGGCCAGGTCCGCGCCCGGCACCCCGAGCACCACCACGCCCACCATCTGATGGCCGCCTGCCTGGCCGGGCACAAGGCCGACCACGACGACCCGTTGCACGAGGTCTACGACTTCGCCGCCTGGGCCGCCGAGCAGGCCCCCGCCGACTCGCCGCTGGCCCTGCTCCCCGTCGTCGCCCACGCGGAGCGCTTCCGCGCCCTGGCCCGCGCCGGCACCCTGCCGCGCGACCCGGCCGCCTCCGGGCACTGGGCCGGCCGCCGGGCCCGCCAGGTGCTCAAGACGGCCTTCGACTGGTGGCTGGAGTGGGACGTCAACGACACGGACGACGCGCCCGAGGCGGGTGGGGTCCCAGGGGCTCCGCGCACCGCCCGGCGACCCGCCGCCCCGCCGCACCCCCGGCACAAGGTCGACCTGAACTTCCTCGCCCACGCCAAGCTCCACGAGGGCCGGCTGGCCGAGGCCGCGGCGCTGCTCATCCGGATCGGCCCGCACGTCACCCGGGAGCCCTGGGCCTACCCCGACCGGGACCCCAAGGCCGCCTACCGCGCCGCCCGGCGCACGGCCCTCGGCTCCCGGTGACCGCGAACGTCCGCAGCGCGCCCGCGGAACATCCCGCAGAAGCGGAAATCCGCAGCAGCAGAAGCGGAACATCCCCCCGCACACCCACCCCCGATGAGGACGGCCCCGCATGCCAACCGGCAGGACGACACCACCAGGCAGGACGACACCGGGCTCCACGGCACCAGGCGAGATCAGCACCTTCAAGGGACAGGAGAGGAGCCTCCGCGCCGACCGCATCGGCCTGACCGGCCTCCTGATGTCCGTCGTCGCCGCCAGCGCGCCGCTGATGGTGACCACCGGCGGCATGCCCGTCACGTTCGGCGTGCTGGGCGTCGTCGGCTCGCCCCTGCTGTACGTCATCCTCGGGCTGATCCTGCTGCTGTTCAGCTTCGGCTACGCCGAGATGAGCC
This sequence comes from Streptomyces mobaraensis NBRC 13819 = DSM 40847, assembly GCF_017916255.1. Lineage (NCBI taxonomy): Bacteria > Bacillati > Actinomycetota > Actinomycetes > Kitasatosporales > Streptomycetaceae > Streptomyces > Streptomyces mobaraensis. The sequence continues at coordinate 1,578,645 of NZ_CP072827.1, read as the reverse complement.
GCCATGTGCACAACGCGGGCGCCTTCACCGCGTACATCGCCCGCGGCCTCGGCGGCACGGCCGGCGCCGGCTCGTCCATCGTGGCCCTGGTCTCGTACAGCGCCATGCAGTGCTGCATCTACGGCCTCTTCGGCTTCGAGCTGTCCAACCTGCTCCAGCGGCACCTCGACCTGACCGTCGCCTGGTGGATACCCGCCCTGATCGCCGTCGTGGTGGTCGGCGTCCTCGGCTGGCTGAAGATCGACCTGAATGTGAAGGTGCTCGGCGTCCTGCTGCTGATCGAGGTCGTGATGGTCCTCGTCTTCGACGTCGCCGGCCTGGGCTCGCCCGGTCCCGAGGGCGTCTCGCTGCGCGCCTTCCACCCCGACACGCTCTCCGGCCCCGGCCTCGGCACCGCCTTCTGCGGCACCATCGCCTCCTTCGTCGGGTTCGAACAGGCCGCCGTCTACTCCGAGGAGACCAGCCGCCCCCAGGTCGTCGTCGCCCGGGTCACCTACCTCGCCGTCGGGTTCATCGCCGTCTTCTTCGCGATCAGCGCCTGGGCGCTGACCGTCGCCGCCGGACCGTCGAAGATCCACGAACTCTCGCTCTCCGAAGGCCCGAACCTCCTCTTCGGGCTCACCGAGGACCGGCTCGGCTCCGGGTTCACCGACGTGATGCACCTCTTCTACGTCACCGGCATGTTCGCCGCGATGCTCAGCTTCCACAACGTCGTCGCGCGGTACGCCTTCGCCATGGGCCGCGAGGGGCTGCTGCCCGCCGCCGTCGGCCGCACCTCCCGCACCAGCGGCGCGCCCGCCCACGGCTCGCTGCTCCAGAGCACCGTGGCGCTGCTCGTCGTCATCGTCTTCGCCGTCACCGACGACAAGCCGACCGGCGACCCGACGGCGCCGGTCCTGCGGCTGTCCAACTGGCTGGGCAACGTCTGCGCGCTCGGCGTCACCGTGCTGATGATCGCCGCGTCCGCCGGTGTGATCGTCTTCTTCGTACGGCGCGGCGCCGCCCGCGCCCAGGCGTGGCGGCTCGTCGCCTCGGGCGTCGCCGGTGTGGCGCTGACCGTGATCGCCGTGATCACCGTCCGGGACTTCGACGCGCTGGTGGGCTCCGGGCCCGACTCGCCGCTGCGCTGGCTGCTCCCGGGGATCGTGCTGGTCGCGCTGGTCGCCGGGCTGGTGCTGGGGGCCGTCCTGAAGTCCGTACGGCCGGAGGTGCACGCGCGGATCGGGCTCGGGAACGAGGCGTTCCAGCTGGAGAAGGCGGCTGCGGGCGAGACCGGCGGGCGGGCTTGATCCAGGTAGGCGGGCGGGGGTGAGCGTGGCCGCCGGGCGGGCTTGATCCAGGTCGGCGGGCGGGGGTGAGCGTAGCCGCCGGGCGCAGTCGTGAGCGCCCCCCCGGCGGTGGCGCCGGCGCGAGCCCCCTGGCGGCGCAGGCGGGACAGCCCCCGCAGGCGCGGGCGGGCGTGGCCCGGGCGGCGCGGGCGTCCGGCCCGCGCCGCCCGGCCGGTCAGCCGGCGGCCGTGGCCGGGGCGTCCGCCGCGGCGTTCGTCCCCGCGGCCGCGCCCGCCGCCGCGTCCCGTCGGGAGACCAGCCGCTGCACCAGGTCCACCACGTCGCCCACCGTGCGGACGTACGCCAGTTCCTCGCGCTCCACCTGCTGCCCCAGGTCCCGCTCCAGGACGGTGATCAGCTCGACGTAGTCCATCGAGTCGACCCCGAGGTCCTCCCGCAGATCGGTGCGGAGGTCCTCGACGTCCTCCCTCGGCACCACCACGGCTTCCGCGAGCAGGTTGATCACCCGCTCCTCTATCTCGGCCCGGTCCATGGCCGCCTCCTCGTCTGTAGGGGTGTCGGTTCCCGCCGGCGTCACGGCTTCGCCGGGCGCTCGGGCAGCGGCACGCCGGCCACCGCCAGGGCCTTCGGCGACAGTTCGTCGCGCTGCCAGCCGAGCGACGAGAACCGGCTCAGGCCGTCGCCCTCGTTGTTGTGGCCCAGCAGCACCGAGTACAGGTTGACCGTCTCCGGCTCCTGGAGCTGCTCCGCGAACGGCACGTCCTCGAACCGGGTCACCCGGCGGTGCCGCACCAGCAGCGAGCCGTACCGGCGGTCGTAGTCCTCCGGCGTGAACGTCAGCACGCCGCACTGGCCGTCGACCGCGCCCGGGTCGACGCTCTCCCGGTAGGTGCGGATCACGGAGTGGCTGCCGTTGACGAACCGGAAAATCGTCAGGTTGCGCCGGAACGCCGAGTGGTCCACGGCGATCTGCTGGACCAGCGTCGGCACGATGTCCGGCACCATCGCCGCCGTGCCGTCGCCGGTGAACGAGATGACGTTCTCGTCCCGGCGGGTCACGATGCCCGGCAGCGCCATCAGCCCGTCGCCCATCAGCCCGCGCCCGTACCAGCCGGAGAACGACTTGCTGGTGCGCGGCAGGCTGTTGACCGCCGACAGGCCGGCCCGGCCGATGTCGTAGACGCCCACGTAGCGGTAGTCCTGCTCGCGGATCAGCCCGTCCAGGACGCCGCGCAGCCGCCGGAAGAAGTGGTTGGTGGTCATGGGCAGCACCGGCAGCAGGCCGATGACGTCGCCGTCGGAGTCACGGGACGAGGCGATGGCCGCGCGGCGGTACGCCAGCACCTCCGGGTCGACGTCCAGCCGCTCGCGCAGCGCGCGGAGCACGCCCTCGATGTCGGCCACCACGCCCAGGCCGGTGAACGGCGCCCGGTCCACCTCCCGTTCGACGATCTGGACGGGGGCGAGCTGCCGCAGCGAGATCTCCGAGAAGGGCGTGTCGATCTGCGGGATGGGGGTGCCGACGAACATCACGGCCTGCTCGCCGGAGGGCCGCAGCGCGCCGTCCTTGTACAGGTACTCGAAGACGCGCGGCGAGTAGCCGTACATGCTCAGCGTGCCGATGTACTCGTCGACGGTCCGGCCGTCCCGGTAGCGGTTGACGGTGCCGGGCTGGGCCACCGAGTCGGCGAGGCCGATGCCCGCCTCCCGCGCCAGCTCGTACATCAGCTCCAGGGCGGGGCCGCTCAACGGGCCGACCTGGCAGAGCAGCCGGCGGCGCTCGGTGTTGAGCAGGGTGACCAGCCGGTCGACCTCGGGGGAGCGGACCGCCTCGACGGCCGGGCGCGGGGTGACCCGGGGGATCTCGGGGCGCTGATCGTCGGGGAGCGTGGTCTGGAGGACGTCGCGCGGCGCGATGATCATGACCGGGCCCTTGCCGGCCGAGTACGCCTCGAACGCCTCGGCGAGGCCGCGGGCGATGTCCGCGGAGCGCGGGATGTGCACCACCGGGAAGCCACGGGCGAGCAGCGAGGGGCGGCTGTCCTCGGTGAGGTGCATGGTGCCCTGGAAGGGGTGCCAGGCGTCCAGCTTGGAGTCGCAGCAGACGATGAAGCCGCGGGTGCCGACGGAGATGTGGTTGGCGAGCGTGCCGCGGAACTCCTCGTGCATGCCGCTGGTCGCCACGATCGCGAACGGCGCGCCGTCCAGGGTCCAGCGGGCCAGCGCCGAGCAGGCCAGGCTGTGCTCGCTCGGACCGCGCACGATCGGGTTGCCGTTGCCGACGGCCCGCCGCTCGATGTCGTCGATGAACGTGGCGACGCCCGAGCCGGTGTAGTAGTGCAGGCCCCAGGACGTCCCCGCCTCGGCGGTGAGGAAGTCGGCGAGGGCGTCGGCCATGGTGCTGGTCTTCAGGGCGGGCCGCAGCCGCCGGTTGGAGTGCAGCTGCACGGAGTCGACGAACGCGCAGGCGAGGTCGGCGGTGACCACCCACTCCTCGTCGGGCGCCCAGCGCGGGGTGAACAGCTCGACCGAGTAGAAGCTCTCGACGTCCGGGTCCGTGTAGACGTGCACGGTGTACGGGCTCGGCTCGAACTCGACGGCGTCGCCGAGGGCCGCGGCCAGCTTGGCCAGCCGGGTGTTGAGGTCGTCGGGCGAGGTCATCCGGTAGCGGAGCTCCTGGTGGTCGACGACCAGCAGGCTGAGCACGGCCTTCCCGCCGGCGGCCGCCTCGGTGACGGCGCTCTCCACGCCGGCCAGGGAGTCGGCCGTGACCAGCGTGAACCGGTCCTCGGGGCCGACCAGGTCGAGGAAGCGCAGGCCGCGCTCGACGACTTCCCGGTAGGCGTCGGTGGCGTCGTGACCGGCCGGCTCCACCGGCGTGACGACGTCGCGCGCGCCGGCCAGGTCCCGCAGCGCGCGGGCCGCCGCGGGGCCTGCGACGTCACGGTCGGAGACGACGGCCACCAGCCGCCGGAGGCCGCCGGAGTGAGGGGTTTCGGGCATCGGGCACATCCCAACGGTAGTGGTGTTTCAACGGATTGCCGGAGGCGGCGGGGTCGGGCGGGACGTCGGGCGGGACGTCGCGGGGTGTTGTGCGCGCGTCGGCTGGGGCGCCGGGCGGACGCCGGTCGGCTGGTCGCGCCGGACGTCGGTCGGATCGTCAGGCGGGACGCCGATCGGAACGGCCCGCCGAATCCGGGTCGCGCAGTCGGACGACGGCGGACCAGAGGGAGTTCCCCGGGTGCCGCGGATCCGCCTGGGGGAGCCGGGAGACGAGCCGCATCAGCGGGGAAAGCCGACGCCATTTCGCCGCCGCGGACAACTGCGTGCCGACGCGTTCCACGGCCCAGCCCGCGCGTTCGAAGAATGCGACTCCGTCGTCCGGTGCGAATACGACGGGCGCGTTGTTCTCCCGGCTCGCGCGGGCCGAAAGCCTGCGGATGAGCGGGCCGATCACGTCGGCCGTCCACCACGTCACCCGGCAGGATTTCAGATCCGCCGAGAGGGCGTGGACCTCGGACGCGTCCAGATATAGCAGAAGCCCTTCCGTGATGACGAGCGTCCGGCCGCCGCCGGCCGTCGCCGAGGCCAGGAAGGCGCGCCGGGCATCGGCGTCGGTGAGGTCCACGGCGGTGCGGGAGAGGACGCAGCGCGGCTTCTCGGCGGCCAGCGCCCGCTCCTTCTCCTCGATGATCCCGGGGAGGTCGGCCTCCACCCACTCCAGGGAAGAGGGCAGGTCAAGGCGGTACGGCCGGGTGTCGAAGCCCGCCGCCAGGTTGATCACCCGGGTGCAGCCCTCCGCCACGCACTCCTCGACCAGCAGGTCGATGAGCTTGGTCCGGGCGATGAAGAACCAGCCGTTGCCGAACCCCCGCCGGGCCTCCTCGGCGATCACCCGGCCGCGCTCCCCGGCCAGCGCGGCGGCGTACGGATCGCTGAACAGCCGGTCCCGCCGGGCGGATTCCCTGGCCCGGTACTCGGCGACCCAGCGCGCGGTATCCGAGACATTGTCGATAACCGGTTTCCGCTCACCCGAGCGGACCCTTTCAGGGGAACCGAGAGGTTTCAACTGCCTTTCCTCCTGGGGAGTTTGTGAGCGATCCGTTACTCTGTTCGCTCTGCTGTGCCGTCCGATACGCTGCTGTGCCGTCCGCGCCCGTCAGCCGAAGGAGTTCGCGTCATGACCGTCCCCCGTGCGCGTCGCGTCGAAGTTCCGCAATCCCTCCGGAAAACCGAGGAATTCACCGACCCCCACTACGCCTCGGCCTACGCCATAGCGGTCGACGACGCCCACTCCCGGACGCCGGAGCAGTGGGCGCGGGCCGCGATCGAGGAGGCCCCGGCCGCGCTGCGGTTCTTCCTTCGCTTCGGGTGGACGAAGGTGCTGGGGCTGCGCATGGGGCCCAAGTCCGGCTCCGCCGAGCACGTCCTCGGATGGCGCATCACCGACTCCGGCCCGAACGCGCTGACCATGGACGGGCATTCGGGCCTGTTCTCCGCCTACAACGTGGTGCTCACCGAGGACTCGACGCTGGTGTGGGCCACGGCCCAGCACTTCAAGGGGCGCGGGGCCGGCCTGCTGTGGGGGCTGGCCCGGCCGGTGCACCAGATCGCCGTGCCCTATCTGCTGCGCCGCTCCTGCAAGGCGCGGCAGCGCGCCGCCGGCCGGGCGGCGGGGTAGCACCGTCCGGCGGCCTTCCGCGCGTCCCGCCCGGAGCCGCCCCGCGCGTCCCGCCTCCAGGGGCGCCGCGTGTCCCGCCCCGAAGTGCCCCGGCCGGATCCCGGCCGGGGCACTGCCATTCCCGGCCGGACAGCGGTCATTTCCGGTCACGCCACGGTCAATTCCCGCCGTAACGCGCCCGATTCCGGCCGAGGGTCGGTGTCGGACGGGCGTGCGGCGGGAGCACCGCCGGGTCCGCCGGCTCATGCGGCGCCGGGGGAGTCGGGGGAGTCGGCGGGGGAGCCGGCCGAGGAGGACGCGCCGCCAGCGCGACCCGCGCCGTCAGCGTCACCCGCGCCGCCGCGCCACCGGACGGCCGCCGCCGAGGCGAAGTCGCCCGCGTGCGCGAAGCCGGACATCACCACCAGGTCGCCGTCGCGCAGCCGGCCCTCCCGGGCTGCCCGGTCGAGCGTGATGGGCACGGCCGCGCCGTAGAGGTTGCCGTACCGGTCGAAGGTGTCGAGGTGGCGCTCCTCCGATATGCCCAGGGCCCCGCGCCAGTTCTTCAGGAAGATCCGGTTGGGCTGGTTGGTGACCAGCACGTCGACGGCGTCGGTCGCCACCCCGAGGTCCGCGCAGAGCTTCCCGACCAGCTCGGGCACCAGGCGGTTGCCGCGCTCCAGGATCTCGGTCTGCCGGGCCGGGTCGAAGGCGATGTCCATCTGGCCGCCGCCCGGTTCCCAGTACTTGCGCCCGTCGGGCGTCCGCAGTCCCAGGTCGAAGGAGTGCTCGGGGACGTTCAGGGTCCGTACCCCCAGGATCGGCGAACCGCCGCCCGCCTCCAGGTAGGCGACCCCGCAGCCGTCCCCGGGCACGGCCGCGTGCGGCTGCCGGCGCACCTCGGACTGGGCGAAGACCTGCCCGGCGGTGTTCTGCACGTTGGCGACGAGCGCGGTGCGCGCCCCGCCGCCCGCCATGATCTTCTGCGCCAGCGCCATCATGTACATGAACGAGCCGCAGCCCGCGTTGTGCAGGTCGACGATCCACTCGGGACTGATGCCGAGCCGGTGCGCGGCCTGCGCGCCGACGCCCATGAACGCCTCGTCCGGTAACAGGACGTTGGTGAGCAGGACGTCCACCCGGCCGGCCGGGTCCACGCCGAGCCGCTCGAAGACCGGCCGGGCCGCCTTGGCGATCATGTCGGCCGCCCGCTCGTCCCGTGCCACGTGGTGGCGGGTCGCGGGCACCTTGAACAGCGGTATCTCGGCGAGGGGGTCGACGGGCGCGTCCGGGTCCCGGAAGAACTCGGGGCCGACGACGTTCTCGGGGAGGTAGCTGCCGAAATCAACGATGCCGACGGTGCCGTCGGGCTGCATGGCGGGTCCTTTCGACGCCTGCTCACGGCCGGTGCGCCGCCCGTCCGTCGCCGGCCGGCGCGGAGGCGGGCATGCCGGGTCCAGGACGGTCACGGGCTCGGTCCCCGGCCGCTCGTACCGAGCAAGGAAAACACCTCGAGTCCTTTTTCGCCAGCAATCCGCCGAGGCTGTTGATCATTGCCCTAAAGGGCAATGGAGGGCCGCCGGATGGCTGGGTAAGGTCGGTGACACCCATGCCGGAGCCACTGGTCACGAGGACCGTGGCGGTTACCGCACCCGGCCGGGACGCGAGCGGCCGGAAGGGGCCGGTGGCGGTCCGCGGCCGGGGCGGGCCGAGTCCGCACGGGACCGTGCGCGAAAACGCGTACGGAAAGGTTCGGAATCGCGTACAGCGGCGTCCGGAAAACCGCTGGAATTCCTTCCGGGTGCGCACCTCGTGGACGTCCTCCCGAGCATCCGCACCACCGTTCCACGCGGCGTCCGTCTCGCGACCGCCGGAACACCCTCCCCCATCGCACGCACTCGTCCCGGGCATTCGGTCACCGCGCACCGGAGACATCGGAATTGATCGGAAAGGCTGTCTCGTGATCACTGCTGAAGAGGTCTGCGCCCGTATCGCCAAGAAGCTCGGCGGCAAGGCGGACGCGCATGTGCTGAACGCCGACACCGCCTTCGACTCGGTCGGTCTTTCCAGCCTGCAGATAGCCGACATCGTCTACTCCATCGAGGACGACCTGGACATCGAGTTCGACCCGTCCAAGGCCGCGAGCGTGAAGACCGTGGGCGACCTGGTGCGGCTCGCCGAGGAGACCAAGTCGGGCAGCGCGGCGTGACCGCGGCCGTCCAACCCGGCTACGCGGGCGCCACCGCCGAGGCCATCCGCCACCACTACGACCTGTCGAACGACTTCTTCGCCCTGTGGCTGGACGAGTCGATGACGTACACCTGCGCTCTCTGGGACGACGGCCCCGACGCGGCGTCCGACACCCTGGAGGCGGCCCAGCGGCGCAAGCTGGACCACCTGGTCGAGGGCGCGCGGGCGGCCGGCGCCGGGCGCGTGCTCGATGTCGGCTGCGGCTGGGGAAGCCTGCTGGAACGCCTGGTGAGCGTGCACGGCGTGGGGCACGCGGTGGGCCTCACGCTCAGCGACAGCCAGGCGGAGCTGCTGCGCGGGCGCGCCCTGCCGCGGACCGAGGTGCGGGTCGAGAACTGGCTCGACCACGAGCCGGCCGAGCCCTACGACGCGATCGTCTCCATCGGCGCGTTCGAGCACTTCGCCCGCACCGGGCTGAGCCGCGCCGAGCGCGTCGCGGCCTACCGGGAGTTCTTCGAGCGCTGCCGCTCCTGGCTGCCCGCCGGGGGCCGGATCGCCCTCCAGACCAACGTCAAGGGCAACAACGTCCGGATGGACAAACAGACCGTCCGCGATCTGATGTTCATCATCGACCACATCTTCCCGGAATCCGAGATCCCAGCGCTCGCCGAGGTGCTGGAGGCCGCGGAGAAACGGTTCGACGTGGTACGGCTGCGCAACGACCCGGACCACTACGCCCGGACCTGCGGGGAATGGCTCAACCGGCTGACGGCGCGGCGGGAAAGCGCGGTCGCCATCGCCGGCGAGAAGAACGTCGCCGACTACGAGCGGTACCTGGGCGCGACGGTCGGCCATTTCACCAACCGGCACCTGGGCCTCGCGCGCATCGTCTTCGAGGCCGTCTGAGCAACCGCCCGAAAAAACCGCCCGGCGGGCCGTTGAGGAGCACTCATTGAACGCGTACAAGCATGTCGTGTACTGGCACGACACCGAACCGGTCACGCCCGGTCCCCCCTTGCGGGAAACCGTCGACTGCGACGTCTGCATCGTGGGCGGTGGATTCACCGGACTGTGGACGGCCTATTTCCTGAAAGAGGCCGAGCCGGCCCTCGACATCCGTATCGTCGAGGCCCACCATTCCGGTTACGGCGCCTCGGGCCGCGCCGACGGATTCGTCACTCCCACCATCGGCAAGGACATCCAGGCGCTCGTCAAGGAATTCGGCGAGGAACGCGCCCTGGAGGCGTCCCAGGCGGTCGGCCGGTCGATCCTGGAGATCGGCCGCTTCACCCGCAAGAACAAGGTCGACGCCGAGTACGAGGCGACCGACTACCTGATGGTGGCCACCGACGCCGCCCAGCTCCGGCGGCTGGAGGAGGACCGCGACCTCGCCGTCCGGATGGGCGCCGCGCCCCCCGAGATCATGTCCCGCGACGAGGCGATGTCCGTCGTCGGCTCGCCCGCCATCGCGGCCGGCATGCGCACCGGCGGCGCGCTGGTCAACCCGTTCAAACTGGCCCGCGGCCTGGCCCGGGTGGTCCGCGAGAAGGGCGTCACGCTCTACGACCGCACCCCCTGCCTGCGCGTCGAGCCGGGCGTCCGGCCCGTCGTCGTCACCGCCGGCGGCCGGGTGAAGGCCGACAAGGTGGTCCTCGCCACCAACGTGCACATGGACGCCTTCCCGCCGTTCCGCCGCAAGGTCGTGCCGATCTGGACGTACGCCATGGTGAGCGAGCCGCTCACCGACGCCCAGCTCGCCCGCGTCCCGTGGGCGGGCCGTGAGGGCCTGGTCGAGGCCAAGTCCCTGCTCACCTGCGCCCGGTTCACCCACGACAACCGGATCATGTTCGCCGGCGGCCCCGCCCCCTACTACTGGGGCCGGGACAAGCGGCAGCGGAACATGAACCGGCCCGAGGTCTACCGCGAGATCCACCGCGAGTTCCTGCGGTTCTTCCCGATGTGGGCCGACGTCGAGTTCAGCTACGCCTACGGCGGTACCGCCGACGTCGTCCGCGACTACGCGCCGCACTTCGGCACGCTCGCCGGCGGCCGGGTGCTCTACGGGTACGGCTACTGCGGCAACGGTATCGCCGCTACCCACACCGGCGGCAAGGTCCTCCGCGACCTGACGCTCGGCAAGGACACCCCGCATTCGCGGCTCCTCTTCGTGGACGACGGACGGCGCCGCCCGCCCGCCTCCTTCCCGCCCGAACCCGCCCTCTACATCGGGGCGCGCGCCGCGACGCGGCTCATGAACTGGAAGGAGTCGCGGCCGTGAGCGCCCGCCGCACCGTCCTCCTCACCGGCGCCACCGGTGTCGTCGGCCGCTCCCTGCTCCGCGAGCCCGGCGCCGTCCGCCTGCTGCCGGCCGCCCGCGCGGCCACCGTGCCCGACGCCGGCGAGCCCGTGGTGCGCTGCGACGTCACCCGCGAGCGGTTCGGCCTCGACGCCGACGCGTACGCCGAACTCGCCGCCCGCGTCGACGTCGTGATCCACTCCGCCGGACTGACGGAGTGGGGGCTGCCCGCCGAGCGCTACGCGCCCGTCAACGTCGAGGGCACCCGCCGGGTGATCGAGTTCGCCCGGGAGGCGGGCGCGCCCGTGCACTTCATGAGCACGGCCTTCGTCGCGGCCCTCGCGGACACCGCCCCCGTACCGCTGCGCGCGGAGAACGTGTGCCGGAACTACATCACCTCCAAGTACGCCGCCGAGGAGCTGCTGCGCTCCTCCGGCATCCCGCACGCCATCTACCGCCCCACCAACCTCATCGGCGACTCGGTCACCGGCTGGACCTCGCACCCGCAGATCGTCCAGCAGATGTCGGACTGGCTGGGCCGCGGCCGGGCCCCCTTCCTGCCCGTCCACCCGGGCATCCGGATGGACTTCGTCCCCCAGGACCTGCTGTCCAAGGCGGTGCTGCGGGCGATCGAACGCGGCGACGACGAGGGCGAGTGGTGGGTCACCCTGGGCCCCGAGGCCATGGACGTCGAGACCTGTGTCGGGATCGTGGTGAAGCAGGCGGCCGAACGCGGGCGCCACCTCACCGTCCCGCCCCTGCTGGACGCCGACGGGCTCGCCCCCGAGACCATCGCCGAGCAGCCGCCGATGACCCGCTCGTACCTGTCCGTGCTGCGCGACGTCAGCGAGGTCACCCGGTGCAGCGGCGGCGTCCTGCCCACCTCGATGCCCGAACTCCGGGACCGCTACGGCCTGCCGGCGGTCGACGACACCGCGGCGTACGCCACCACCCTCGCCTACGCGGCCCGGCACCTCGCCTGACCGTCCGCTGAACCCCCGCGCGCGGGACGCCGGACCGGACCACGAACGACAACGGAGGACACAGCGATGACCGAAGCGACCGGCGCGTCCGGGACGACCGAGGACTGGACCCCGCCGGACCTGTCGGGGAAGGTGGCCGTCGTGACGGGCGCCAGCCGCGGCGTGGGCCGCGGCATCGCCCTCGCCCTGGGCGACGCGGGCGCCACCGTGTACGTGACGGGCCGCAGCACCCGCGGCGGCGCGCGCACCGAGGGCCTGCCCGGCACGGTCGACGACACCGCCGACGAGGTCACCGCGCGCGGCGGCAAGGGCGTGGCGCTCCGCTGCGACCACGGCACCGCCGCCGACAACGAGGCGCTCGCCGACCGGATCCGCGCCGACCACGGCCGCCTCGACCTGCTCGTCAACAACGCCTGGGGCGGCTACGAACGCTCCGCCGACGTCCGCTTCGACGCCCCCTTCTGGGACCAGCCGATGTGGCGCTACGAGCTGTTCGAGGCGTCGCTGCGCGGGCAGTACGACGTCACCCGGCGGCTCGTCCCGCTGATGTTCGAGCAGGACCGCGGCCTGGTCGTGGGCATCAGCTTCACCGACGGCGACATCTACCTCGGCCAGGTCGGCTACGACGTGTTCAAGTCCGCCGCCGACCGGATGTGCCGCGGTATGGCCGCCGACCTGCGCAAACGCGGGGTCGCCGCGCTGTCGCTGCACCCCGGCTTCGTCCGCACCGAGCGGGTGGCCGCCGCCTGGGAGCTGATGGGCAGCGGCCCGGCGGCGGTGGTGCACTCCCCGGAGTACGTGGGCCGGGCCGTCGCCGCGCTGCTCGCCGACCCGGCGGTCGGCGAGAAGTCCGGGCAGGTGCTCAGCACCGGCGACCTGGCGGTCGAGTACGGCTTCGCGGACGTGGACGGGCGGCGCCCGCCGGCGTTCCGGCTGGAGGGCCGGATGAGCCTGGCCACGCGCATGCACCGGCTGACCAAGGCGGTCGACGGCGCGGGCCGCGGATAGCGGGCCCGGGCGGGCCACCGGCTCCGGCCGGTGCCGGTGGCCCGCCCGTCGGCGGGAAGTCCGGGCAGGTGCGGGTGGCCCGTTCACCGGAGCCGGCGCCCGTGACCCGTGAACGGCCGCCCGCGGCACGCGGGATCCGTGTCACGAGGGCCGCTCCGGCCCCCGACAACGCATCCGACAACCCATCCGCCGTCCAGGAAAGGACAGTCCCCATGGAGGAGGTGCCGCCCGTGTCCGCCGCCCCCGTCTCCCCGGTGCTCCCGCCCGTTCCGCTACGTCCGGTCCGCGTCCGCCCGGTCGGCCCGCAGCTCGTCGGCCCACTCGGCCGACAGCAGCGCCGCCTCCACCCGGGAGCGCAGTCCCAACTTCCTGGTGATGCTGGTCAGATGTGCCTTGACGGTCCGCTCGGCGATGCCCAGGCGGCGGGCGATGGCAACGTTGCCCTCACCGCTCGGCAGGACGCTCAGCACCTCGCGTTCCCGCGGGGTGAGCGTCCGCAGGGCCGATCGCGGTACGCCCGTGCCCAGGCCGCCGCCCGGCACCGGGGAGGCTCCCCGTCCGGGCACCGGGACCGCCGGTGGTCCTGCGGCGGCGTTCTGCTCGGCAGTCGTCCCGACGAGACGATTCGGCGAAGGATTCACCCCGTGTTCCCCGTTCATGTGCTTCCCAACTCCCTGAGGGAATGTCCGCCGAAGGAGAGAGGGCAGGAGGTCTGTAAGAGGCGGTCGAGCCTCACGGCGCACGGATGTGCCGGCGCCGTTCTGCGGAGTCGCGGAAACACGGACACGATCGGCCATTCCCCCTTCGGCCTGATGTCGTTCGGCGCGGCCTCGACGGCCGCTCTTGCCAGTGGTGGCCCACCCCCTCGTCAACCGTTCTCCGAGGTCACCGGAGGGGCCGGGAAGTCAGGACAACTCCCGGTCGGTGGTTCATGTTTGAAATGTGCTCGGCCTGAACCTCTCGGTGGCTACGGGCGATTCGCCCCGCTCGCGAAGCCTAGGACGATGAGGGGTCCGATACAAGCTTTCGGATCATGCCCGGACGTCCGGCCGGCCGGGCCGCGGCGGGACGCCGGGCGGGCCGGTCCGGCACGCCGTGTGCCCAGCGGTAACCCGTTGGGGCGTCCGGGGCCCGAGGGGCGGCGCCCAGGGGTCCCCGGCCGGCCGGACGCCCCGCCGGACGGTGCGCCGCCGTGCGCCGCGCACCCGGAAGCCGGGGGCGTGCGCCCGCCGCGGCCACCCGGCCGTTCCCGCCGGCCCGGCCGAACCACGGCCCCGCCCGCTGGGTCCGACGGGCGCCACGGGCGCGACACGACGCGGCGGCACCCCGCCCACCGGCGGTCGCGACCGCACCCACCAGCCGGCACGGAGGTGCCGGGCCACCCGCCCGTCCCGCCGTCCCCCGCCGCCGACCCGACGAGGTGAGCCACCTTGATCACGCCGCCCCCACAGACCCGTTCCCCCGGTTCCCGCATCGCGGCCGTCGCCGGCGTCCGCCCCGAGCGGATCGTCGACAACGAGACGCTCGGCGCGCCCCTCGGCGTCACCGCCGAGTGGATCGAGCGCCGCGTCGGCATCCGCGAACGCCGCTTCGCGGGCGCCGACGACTCGGTGCAGTCCATGGCCGCCACCGCGGCGGGCAAGGCCCTCTCCGCCGCCGGCCTCACCCCCGCCGACGTCGACCTGCTGGTCCTCGCCACCTGCTCGCTGCCCTCGCCCATGCCCAACGGAGCCGCCTCGGTGGCCGCCCTGCTCGGCGTCCCCCGCATCGCCGCCTTCGATGTCAACGCCGCCTGCGCGGGCTTCTGTTACGCGCTCGGCGTCGCCGACGGCCTGGTGCGCTCCGGCACCAGCCGGCGGGCCCTGGTCGTCGGCGCCGAGCGGATGACCGACTGGGTGGACCCCACCGACGTGGACACCGCCACCGTCTTCGCCGACGGCGCCGGCGCCGCGGTCGTCGTCGCCGACGAACGCCCCGGCATCCACCCGGTCGTCTGGGGCGGCGACGGCGACCAGGCGGGCCTGGTCGCCATCCCCGGCCGGCACGGCAGCGTGACCATGCGCGGCCAGGCCGTCTACCGCTGGGTGACCACCGAACTCGTGGCCGTCGCCGAGGAAGCCTGCGCCCGCGCCGGCCTGGCCCCCGCCGACCTGCGAGGCTTCGTCACCCACCAGGCCAACCTGCGCATGATCGAGCGGCTGGCCGAACGCCTGGGCGCCGACCGGGCCGCCGTAGGCCGCGACATCGTCCACACCGGCAACACCTCCGCCGCGTCCGTCCCCCTCGCCCTGTCCCGCCTCATCGACCTCGGTGAGGTCAGGTCCGGGGACCCCGTGCTCCTCATGGGCTTCGGGGCGGGCCTCAGTTACGCCGCACAGGTCGTCCGCTGCCCCTGAGGGGCCCGGCCGGACGCGACGCGGCGACCGCCGACCGACCCGCACCACCGAGAGTTCCGACCCGAGAGCACGTCAGCGAGGGGATGCACGTGAGTACTGCGGAATCCGCCGGCAACCGCACCGCCGGCTCCCTCGCCGGGCAGGTGGCCGAGGCCGCGCCCGGCGACCGTCTGCGCAGGGTCCTGGACGCCGTGCTCGCCGAGACGGCGGACCTCCTCGGCCGGACGCCCGACACCATCGATCCGCACCGCGCCTACCTCGACTACGGCTACAACTCCCTCGCCGCGCTGGAACTCACCGGCCGGCTGAGCCGCGCCTTCGGCCTCGACCTGCCGCTGACCCTGCTGTTCGACCACCCCAACCCACGGGCCGTGGCGGGCGAACTGCTCGGCCGGCTCGGGCTGGACACGGCACCCGCCGAGGACGCCGCCGCCGACGAACCCGCCCCGGAGACCGACGACGACCCCGTCGTCGTCATCGGCATGGCCTGCCGCTACCCGGGCGACGCCGACTCGCCCGCCGCCCTGTGGCGGCTGGTCGCCGACGGCCGCGACGCGATCACCGGCTTCCCCGAGGACCGCGGCTGGCCCCTCGGCGAACTCCACCACCCCGACCCCGATCACCCCGGCACCAGCACCACCCGGCACGGCGGTTTCGTCCGCGGCGCCGCCGACTTCGACGCCGACTTCTTCGGCATCAGCCCGCGCGAGGCCCTGGCCATGGACCCGCAGCAGCGGCTGCTCCTCGAAGGCACCTGGGAGGCGTTCGAGGACGCCGGCCTCGACCCCGCCGCGCTGCGCGGCTCCCGAACCGGCGTGTTCGCCGGCGTCTCCGGCGTCGACTACAGCTACGTCGCTCACGCCGACGGCCGGAACCTCCAGGGCTACTGGGGCATCGGCACCCTCCCCGCCGTCGCCTCAGGCCGGGTGGCCTACACCTTCGGCCTCGAAGGCCCGGCGCTGACCGTCGACACGGCCTGCTCCTCGTCGCTCGTCGCGGCCCACCTGGCGATGCAGTCGCTGCGCCGTGGCGAGTCCTCGCTGGCCATCGTCGCGGGCGTCACCATCGCCGCCACCCCCACCGTCTACCGGGAGTTCTCCCGGCAGCGTGCCGTCTCCCCGGACGGCCGCTGCCGCGCCTTCGCCGACGCGGCCGACGGCACCGGCTTCTCCGACGGCCTCGGGGTCCTGCTGCTGGAACGCCTCTCGGACGCGCGGCGGAACGGCCACCGGGTGCACGCGGTGCTGCGCGGCTCGGCGATCAACCAGGACGGCGCCAGCAACGGCCTCACCGCCCCCAACGGCCCGGCGCAGGAGCGGGTGATCCGGGCGGCGCTGGCGGACGCGGGGCTGTCGGCGGCGGACGTGGACGCGGTCGAGGGACACGGGACGGCGACGACGCTGGGGGACCCGATCGAGGTCCAGGCGCTCCAGGCCGCGTACGGGGAGCGGTCCTCGGACCTGTGGCTGGGGTCGCTGAAGTCGAACATCGGGCACACGCAGGCGGCGGCCGGGGTGGGCGGGATCATCAAGATGATCTGCGCGCTGCGGGCGGAGCGGCTGCCGGCGACCCTGCACGTCGATCGTCCGACGGGGAAGGTCGACTGGTCGAAGGGGCCGGTGCGGCTGCTGACGGAGGAGCGGGCGTGGCCGCGTACGGACGGAAGGGTCCGCCGCGCGGGAGTGTCGAGCTTCGGCGCCTCCGGGACCAACGCCCACGTCATCGTCGAAGAGCCGCCGCCCTCCGAGCGGCCGGCCTCCCGCCCGTCCACCGACGGCCCGCTGGCGTGGCCGGTCTCGGGCCGCACCCCGACCGGACTGGCCGCGCAGGCACGGAAGTTGGGGGAGTGGGTGCGGGCGCACCCGGACGCCGATCCGCTGGACGTGGCGTTCTCGCTGGCGACGACGCGCGCGACGCTCTCCCACCGCGCGGCGGTGGTCGGCCGTACCCGCGACGACCTCCTCGCCGGCCTCGACCGCGTCGCCGCCGACGGCCCGGCCGCGCGCGGGGGCGGGCCCGCCGGCCGGATCGCCTTCGTCTTCCCCGGCCAGGGCTCCCAATGGGAGGGCATGGCCACCGGACTGCTCGCCTCCGCACCGGAGTTCGCGGCGGAGATGGAGCGCTGCGCGGAGGCGCTCGCCCCCCACACCGACTGGAACCTGCTCGACGTCGTCAAGGGCGTCCCCGGCACGCCCCCGCTCGACCGCGTCGACGTGGTCCAGCCCGTGCTGTTCGCCGTCATGGTGTCGCTGGCCGCCCTCTGGCGCGCCCACGGCGTCGAGCCCGACGGGGTCGTCGGGCACTCGCAGGGCGAGATCGCCGCCGCGTACGTCGCGGGGGCGCTGACCCTCGACGACGCGGCCCGGATCGTCGCCCTGCGCAGCAAGGCGATCCGCGGCCTCGGCACCGGCGGCGGCATGCTCTCCGTCGCCGAACCGGTGGAGGACGTACGGGCCCGGCTCGCCGCGCTCGACGGCGGACTCTCCGTCGCGGCGGTCAACAGCCGCTCCTCGGTGCTGGTCTCGGGCCCGGCGGAGGCGCTGGACGAGCTGTACGAGGAGTGCGACGCCGACGGCGTGTGGGTGCGGCGGATCCCCGTCGACTACGCCTCCCACTCGCCGCAGGTCGAGGGCGTCCGCGAGGAACTGGCCGCCGCCCTCGCCCCGGTACGTCCCCGGACGGCCGGCGTCCCCTTCCACTCCACCGTCACCGCGCGGCCCGCCGACACGGCCGGGCTCGACGCGGACTACTGGTACACCAACCTGCGCCGGCCGGTCCTCTTCGAGGAGACCCTGCGGCACATGGCCGGTGCCGGCTACCGGGTCTTCGTCGAGATCAGCCCGCACCCCGTGCTCACCGCTCCGGTCGGCCAGATCCTCGACGACACCGACCCGGCCGGCTCCGGCCTGGTCGTCGGCACCCTCCAGCGCGGCCACGGGGAACCGGACGACTTCCTGCGCTCCCTCGCCGAGGCGTACGCGGGCGGCGTCGACGTGGACTGGTCCCCGACCTACGCGCACGCCGGCCCGCGCCGCGTCGACCTCCCCGGCTACGCCTTCACCCGGCAGCGCTTCTGGCCCACCGCCGGAGACCGGACCGAGGCGGGGGACCTCCGCACGACCGGCCTCACCCCGGCCCGCCACCCGATCCTCGCGGGCGGCGTCCCCCTGGCGGCCGGCGGAGGCCACCTGTTCACCGGCCACGTCTCCCCGGAACGCCACCCCTGGCTCGCCGACCACACCGTCCACGGCGAAATCGTCGTCCCCGGAACGGCGCTGCTGGAACTCGCCGCGACCGCGGGCACCCGCCTGGGCACTCCCGTCGTCGAGGAACTGACCCTGGAGGCACCCCTCCTCGTCCGCGACGGCGGCTGCGCGCTCCAACTCCACGTCGCGGAACCCGACGCCGCCGGGCGCGCCGCGTTCACCCTGCACGCGGAGGACGGCGCGGACGGCTGGACGCGGACGGCGTCGGGGGTGCTGGCGGCGGGGGCGCCGGTGGGGGCGGCCGCGAACACCGCGCCAGGGGCGGCGGAACGGGCGGGCTTCCGGTCGGCGCCGGGGAACCCCGCGCTCCGGCCCGGCGAGTCGGCGGACGGCACGCCGGGAGCGGACGGGGCCGGTACCCGGCCGAGTCCGTCGGCCGGGGCGGCGATCGGCGCCACCCCGCCCCCCACCGCCTGGCCCCCCGTGGACGCCACCCCCCTCGCCCTCGACGGCCTCTACACCCGCCTCGCCGAGTGCGGTGTCGCGTACGGGCCCTGGTTCCGGGGCGTCCGCGCCGCCTGGCGGTACGCGGACGGGATCGCCGCCGACGTCGTCCTCGACGCGGGCGGCGACGCCCCCGACGTCCGCCACCTGCTGCACCCCGCCCTCCTCGACGCCGCCTTCCACGCCGCCCTCGCCGACCGCACGGACGGCGCGTCCGGCGCGGCGCTGCTGCCGTTCGCCTGGTCGGGGGTGCGGCTGCCGGACGGCGGGAACGCGCCCCGGGAACTCCGGGTGCGGCTCGCGCCCACCGGCGGGGACGCCGTGCGGATGACCGCGCACGACGCGGAGGGGCGCCTCGTCGCCTCCGTGGAGTCGGTGCTCGCCCGGCCGGTGACGGCCGACCGGCTCGCCGCCGCCCGGCCGGTGGCCGCCGACTGCCTGTTCACCATCGCGTGGACGCCCGCGGCCGGGACGCCCGTCCCGCCGCCGCCCGGGTCCGTGGCGGTGCTCGACGCCACCGGCGACTGGCCGTTCCCCGCCTACGACCCGGCCGACCCCGACCCCGGCCTCCGCTGGCTCGTCGTCCCCGTCACCCCGCCCGAGGGCGCCGCGCCGCCCGCCGCCGCCCGCGCGCTGACCGGCCGCGTCCTGGCCCTGCTGCGCGAGTGGCAGGCGGACGGGCGGCCGGGCGCGGAGCGCACCGACGGGCCGCGCCTGGCGTTCGTCACCCGCACGGCCGTGGCCGCCCGGCCCGGGGACGAGGCCCGCCTCGCGCCGGACACGGCCGCCGTGTGGGGCCTGGTGCGCAGCGCCCAGGCCGAGCACCCGGACCGGTTCGCCCTCGTCGACCTCGACGAGGCCGCAGGGCCCGCCGAACTGACCCGCGCCCTGGGCCTGGACGAGCCCCAACTCGCCGTCCGCGAAGGGACACCGCTCGTCCCCCGGGCCGCCCGGGGCCGGGCGGCGGCCGGCACCCCCTTCGACCCGGAGGCGACCGTCCTGGTCACCGGCGGCACCGGCGGCCTGGGCGCCCTGGTCGCCCGGCACCTCGTCGCCCGGCACGGCGTCCGGCACCTGCTGCTCGCCGGCCGCCGTGGCCCCGACGCCCCGGGCGCCCGCGACCTCGCGGCCGACCTCACCGCCCAGGGCGCCGACGTCCGGATCGCCGCCTGCGACGTCTCCGACCGCGACGCCCTGGCCCGGCTGCTCGACTCCGTACCCGCCGACCGCCCGGTGCGCGCCGTCCTGCACGCCGCCGGCGTCCTGGACGACGCGCTCGTCACCTCCCTGACCGACGAGCAGCTGGAACGCGTGCTGCGCGCCAAGGCGGACTCCGCCTGGCACCTGCACGAGCTGACGCGCGGCCTCGACCTGACGGCGTTCGTCCTCTTCTCCTCCCTCGCCGGCGCCCTCGGCGGCCCCGGCCAGGCCAACTACGCCGCCGCCAACACCTTCCTCGACACCCTCGCCCGGCAGCGCCGCGCCCAGGGGCTGCCCGCGGTCTCCGTCGCCTGGGGCCTGTGGGCGGAGCGCAGCGACATGACCGGCCACCTCAGCGGCGCCGACACCGCACGGCTCGCCCGGGACGGCGTCCGCGCCCTGACCGCCGACGAGGGCCTGGCCCTCTTCGACGCCACCCTCGGCTCCGCCGACCCCGCGCCGCTGGCCGCCCGGCTGGACACGGCCGCCCTGCGCGCCCAGGCCGAGGCGGGGACGCTGCCGGCCGTGCTGAGCCCGCTGGCCCCGGCCGCGGCCCGGCCCGCCGGATCCACCGCCGGGCCCGCCGCGCTCCTCGCCGACCTCGCCGCCCGTACCGGCAAGGAGCGCGCACGGGCGCTCCTGCGCCTCGTCCGGAGCGAGATCGCCACCGTGCTGCGGTACCCGGGACCGGACGCCGTGGGCCCCGACCGGCCGTTCGGCGAGCTCGGCTTCGACTCGCTCGGCGCCGTCCAGCTCCGCAACCGCCTCGGCGTCGTCACCGGCCTGCGGCTGCCCGTGACGGCGGTGTTCGACCACCCCACCCCACGGGCCGTCGCCGCGCTCCTCCAGACGGGGCTGTTCCCGGACGCGGAGGAGCCCGGTCGGGAGAGCCCGGACGACGAGGAAGCGGCGCTCGACGCCATGGACACCGAGACCCTGGTCCGCCTGGCACTGCGCGGCGGCGACGAATGAGGGAACGAGAGATGACCGTCGACAACCACGACCTCGTGGCGGCCCTCCGGGCGGCCATGAAGGAGAACGCCCGCCTCAAGCGGCGGAACGCGACCGCCGACGACCCCGTCGCCGTCGTCGGCATGGCCTGCCGCTACCCGGGCGACGCCGACTCGCCCGCCGCCCTGTGGCGGCTGGTCGCCGAGGGCCGCGACGCGATCACCGGCTTCCCCGAGGACCGCGGCTGGGACATGGACGCCGTCTACCACCCGGACCCCGCCCACCCCGGGACGAGCTACGTCCGCACCGGCGGATTCCTGTCCACCGCGACGGAGTTCGACCCCCGCTTCTTCAACGTCGGCCGCCGTGACGCGCTGGCGATGGACCCGCAGCAGCGGCTGCTCCTCGAAGGCACCTGGGAGGCGCTGGAGGAGGCCGGGATCGACCCGGACACCCTGCGCGGCAGCGCCACCGGCGTGTTCGCCGGCGCGATGTTCCAGGACTACGCCTGGGTCGCGCGCTCGCGCGCCGACCAGGTCGCCGGCCGCTGGGGCACCGGCACCCTCGGCAGCTTTGTGTCCGGCCGGGTGGCCTACACGTTCGGCTTCGAGGGCCCGGCTCTGACCGTCGACACGGCCTGCTCGTCGTCGCTCGTCGCGACTCATCTGGCGATGCAGTCGCTGCGCCGTGGCGAGTCCTCGCTGGCCGTCGTCGGCGGTGTCACCGTCCTCGCCACGCCCAGCGTGTTCGTGGAGTTCTCCCGGCAGCGCGCGCTGTCCCCCGACGGCCGCTGCCGCGCCTTCGCCGACGCCGCCGACGGCACCGGCTGGGCCGAGGGCATGGGCGTCCTCGTCCTCGAACGGCTGTCGGACGCGCGGCGGAACGGGCACCGGGTGCACGCGGTGCTGCGCGGCTCGGCGATCAACCAGGACGGCGCGAGCAACGGCATGACGGCGCCCAACGGTCCGGCGCAGGAGCGGGTGATCCGGGCGGCGCTGGCGGACGCGGGGCTGTCGGCGGCGGACGTGGACGCGGTCGAGGGACACGGGACGGCGACGACGCTGGGGGACCCGATCGAGGTCCAGGCACTCCAGGCCGCCTACGGGGACCCCGGCGAACGCCCGTTGTGGCTCGGCTCGTTGAAGTCGAACATCGGGCACACGCAGGCGGCGGCCGGTGTGGGCGGGATCATCAAGATGATCTGCGCGCTGCGGGCGGAGCGGCTGCCGGCGACCCTGCACGTCGATCGTCCGACGGGGAAGGTGGACTGGTCGCGCGGCCGGGTGCGGCTGCTGACGGAGGAGCGGGCGTGGCCGCGTACGGACGAACGGGTCCGCCGCGCGGGGGTGTCGAGCTTCGGCGCCTCCGGGACCAACGCCCACGTCATCGTCGAAGAGCCGCCGCCTTCGGAGCGGCCGGCCTCCCGCCCGTCCACCGGCGGCCCGCTGGTGTGGCCGGTGTCCGGCCGGATGCCGTCCGGACTGGCGGCGCAGGCAAGGCGGTTGGGGGAGTGGGTGCGGGCGCACCCGGACGCCGATCCGCTGGACGTGGCGTTCTCGCTGGCGACGACGCGCGCGACGCTCTCCCACCGCGCGGCGGTGGTCGGCCGTACCCGCGACGACCTCTGGGCCGGCCTCGACCGCGTCGCCGCCGGCCAGGCGGCCCCCGGCGTCCTGCTGCCCACCCGGGCCCGCCCCGGCAGCGTCGCCTTCGTCGTACCGGGACCCGACGGGCGGCACCCGGACGGGGTACGCGAACTCCTCGCCGCGGAACCGGCGTTCGCCCGCCGCATGGAGGAGTGCGCGGAGGCGCTCGCCCCGTACACCGACGGGAACGTGCTCGACGCCGTCGGGGAAGCCCCCGGCACCCCCGCGCTCGAACGGGCCGTCTCCTTCGCCGTGACGGTGTCGCTGGCGGCGCTGTGGCGCGCGTACGGCGTGGAGCCGGACGCCGTACTGGCCGCGCCGGGCGGGGAGGCCGCCGCCGAGGTGATCGCGGGACGGCGCACGCTCACCGAGGCGGCGCGGGCCCTGACGGAAGCGCCCGCCGACGCGGAACCGCTGGCCGAGAGCGTGCGCGCGAGGCTGGCCGAGGGCTTCCAGGCGTTCCTGGACATCGGCCTCCGGCCGACGCTCACCGACGCGCTCACCGCCGCCGTCTCCGCCGCGGGCGGCGACCCGGACGACTTCCTGATCACCCGGCCGACGGGCGGGGACGCGACCCCCGGACACACCGCGTTCCTCCGCTCCCTCGCCCAGGCACACGTCGGCGGCGTACGCGTCGACTGGCGACCGCTGTTCGACGGGCGCGGCGCACGCGCCGTCCCGCTGCCCACCTACCCGTTCCAGCGGCAGCGCTACTGGCTCACCGAGCGCGCTCCCGAGCGCACTCCCGACCGGCCCGCCGTCCCCGCCGGGCCCGCCGAGGGGGAGACCCGGCGCGGCGGTACGTACACCCAGCTGCTCCGCCGCGCTCACGTCGAACACGCCATCTCCGAGGCCGTACCGCTGCTGGCGGCGGCGTCCCGCTTCCAGCCGTCCTTCGCCTCGACCGCGGAACTGGCCGGCTCCGCGCGCTCGGTCCTGGTCGCGGACGGCGCCCCGGACCCGGTGGTGGTCTGCGTCCCGTCGTTCCTCGCGGGCTCCGGCCCCCACCAGTTCGCCCGCCTCGCCGCCGAACTGCGGCCCAGGCTGCGGACGTCCGCCCTGGTGCTGCCGGGCTTCGGCCGGTCCGCGCCGCTCCCGAAGTCGTGGTCGGCCGCCGTCGACGCCATGGCCGAGGCCACCGCCGAGGCCGCCGGGGGCGCGCCGTTCTTCCTCGTCGGCCACTCCGTGGGCGGGCTGATGGCCCGCGCGGTCGCCGAGCGCCTGCTGCGCTCCGGCACCCGGGCGCGGGGCGTCGCGATGATCGACACCTACGACATCGACGACGCGGAGGAGCGGGAGGCCCTGTTCGTCTGGGCGATGAGCGAGATCCTCGACCGGGACCCCACGGGCGTCGTCGTCAACGACGAGAACCTCATGGCCATGGGCGCCTATGTGCGCCTCTACGCCGAGTGGGAGCCGGTGGAGGTCGACGTCCCGACCCTCGCCGTCCGGGCCGTGGCCCCCGAGGCGTCCCACGGCGCCCCCGTCGACCCCACCTGGAAGGCCGCCGACGCGGCCGAACCGGTCCCGGCCGACCACTTCTCGATCCTGGAGGACCGGGCCCCCACCACCGCCCGCGTCCTCGGCGCCTGGTTCGACCGGGTCCGCACCGACTCGCCACGCCGGGCCTGACGGCCCCACCACCGATGCAACGAGGAGTCACCGATGTCCCACAACCCCCCGCCGGCGCAGCCCACCACCGCCGCGGAGCTCGCCGACCGCTGGACGACCGACCCCCGCTGGAAGGGGGTGGAGCG
This sequence comes from Streptomyces mobaraensis NBRC 13819 = DSM 40847, assembly GCF_017916255.1. Lineage (NCBI taxonomy): Bacteria > Bacillati > Actinomycetota > Actinomycetes > Kitasatosporales > Streptomycetaceae > Streptomyces > Streptomyces mobaraensis. The sequence continues at coordinate 1,554,559 of NZ_CP072827.1, read as the reverse complement.
GACGTACTCGGCGGAGGATGTGGTGCGGTTGTCGGGGAGTGTGCGTGAGGAGCATTCTCTGGCGCGGCGGGGTGCGGAGCGGTTGTGGCGGGAGTTGCACGAGCGGGATTACGTGCATGCGCTGGGTGCGTTGACCGGTGGTCAGGCGGTGCAGCAGGTGCGGGCGGGGCTGCGGGCGATCTACCTGTCGGGGTGGCAGGTGGCGGCTGATGCCAATGTGGCCGGGCAGACTTATCCGGATCAGAGTCTGTATCCGGCGAATTCGGTGCCGCAGGTGGTGCGGCGGATCAACAACGCGCTGCTGCGGGCGGATCAGATCGCCACGGCCGAGGGGGACGCCTCGGTGGACTGGCTGGTGCCGATCGTGGCGGACGCGGAGGCGGGGTTCGGTGGGCCGCTGAACGCGTTCGAGCTGACCAAGGCGATGATCGCGGCCGGTGCGGCGGGCATCCACTACGAGGACCAGCTGGCGTCGGAGAAGAAGTGCGGGCACCTGGGCGGCAAGGTCCTCGTCCCCACCGCCCAGCACATCCGCACCCTCAACGCCGCCCGCCTGGCGGCCGACATCGCCGACGTGCCCACCCTGATCGTCGCCCGCACCGACGCCCTGGCGGCCAACCTCCTCACCAGCGACGTCGACGAACGCGACGCCCGCTTCTGCACCGGCGAGCGCACCGCCGAGGGCTTCTACCGCGTCGAACCGGGCATGGCCCCCGTCATCGCCCGCGGCCTCGCCTACGCCCCCTACGCCGACCTGCTGTGGATGGAGACCGGCACCCCCGACCTCGACGAGGCCCGCGCCTTCGCCGAGGCGATCCACGCCCGGTACCCCGACACGATGCTGGCCTACAACTGCTCGCCCTCCTTCAACTGGAAGGCCGCCCTGGACGACGACCGGATCGCCAAGTTCCAGCGCGAACTGGGCGCGATGGGCTACCGGTTCCAGTTCATCACCCTGGCGGGGTTCCACTCCCTCAACCACGCGATGTTCGACCTGGCCCGCGGCTACGCGGAGCACGGCATGACGGCGTACGTGGAGTTGCAGGAGCGGGAGTTCGCCGCGCAGGAGCACGGCTTCACCGCCGTCCGCCACCAGCGCGAGGTCGGCACCGGCTACTTCGACCTCGTCACCACCGTGCTCAACCCGGACTCCTCCACCACCGCCCTGACCGGCTCCACCGAGGAGGAGCAGTTCCACCCGGCGCCCTGAGCGCCGCCTTTACGTCCTGTCCGTGTCCTGTCCGTTGTTCGTTCCCGCTGGAAGGGGTTGAGGAAATGGACGGCAGGGAGCACCGCTGGTTCATCCTCGGCGCGTCCGTCATCCCGCTGCTGGGGGTCCTGGCCTCCATGGCACTGCTGTGGAACAAGATCTTCACCTGGTCCGACGCCGTGGTCCTCGTGATCATGTACGCGATCTCCGGGTTCGGGATCTCCACCGGCTACCACCGCATGCTCACGCACCGCTCGTTCGAGACCTACAAGCCGATCCGGGTCGCCCTGGCCACCGCCGGCGTCATGGCCGGGCAGGGGCCGCCGCTGATCTGGGCCGCCCACCACCGCAAGCACCACCGCGTCGCCGACAAGGAGGGCGACCCCCACTCGCCGCACCTGGACTTCCCGCCCGGCTTCAAGGGCACCATGACCGGCCTGTGGCACGCCCACCTCGGCTGGCTGTTCGACGAGAAGCTGACGTCCGACCCGATGCGCTACTGCCCGGACCTGGTCCGCGAGAAGCCGCTGCGCTGGCTGAGCGAGCACCTGGTGCTGGTCACCGCCGCGGGCTGCGTGCTGCCCGGCCTGCTCGCCTTCGCGATCACCGGCGGCAGCGTCACCGCGGGCCTGACCGGCATGCTCTGGGGCGGCCTCGTGCGTATCTTCCTCATCAACCACATGACGTACGCGGTGAACTCCGTCGGCCACTACTTCGGCCGGCGCCGCTTCGAGACCACGGACGAGTCCCGCAACGTCGCCTGGCTGAGCCTGCCGTCGTTCGGTGAGGCCTGGCACAACAACCACCACGCCTTCCCCCGGTCCGCCCGGCACGGCATGAAGTGGTACGAGGTCGACCTCTCCGCCATCCTCATCTGGGGCCTGGAGAAGACCGGCCTGGCCTGGAAGGTCATCCGGATCGACCCGGAGCGCATGGAGATGCGCGAGGCCGGCATCAGCCGGGTGAGCGGCGGCTCCACCGCCGACCAGGCCCAGCTCCTCAAGTCCCAGCAGCACCTCGCGCCCCTCGCGGAGCGCAGGAAGAGCGACCAGCCCACCGACCCCACCCTCGTCGACGTCGAATGACGCCGTCCGGCGCCGGTGCGCGCACACCGCACCGGCCCGGACGCACCGACCCGTCGGGACCACCACCACGGGTCCGTCGGATCCACCACCAACGGGGAGTACGGCCACACCATGGATTTCTTCTCCGCCCTGACGAACGGGTCCTCGCGCGGCGTCCTGCACGCCTGGTCGGGCGACGCCTTCGACCACACCCCCTGGCGCGACGTCGTCCGGGACGCCCACGGCATGGCCGCCCGGCTGCGCGCCCTCGGCGTACGCCCCGGCACCCGCGTCGCCTGCATCCTCACCAACACCCCCGACACCGTCCGCGGCCTGCTCGCCACCTGGCTGGCGGGCGGCGCCGTCGCCTCCCTCCCGCTGCCCACCCGCGGCCAGAGCCGGCAGGCGTACGGGGACCAACTCGTCGCCCTCACCGCCCGGCTGGACCCCGTCCTCCTGCTGGCCGACGACTGGATAGCGGCGACGCTCCCGGCCGAGCTGACCGCGTCCCTCCCCGTCACGGGCTGGACGACGCTACGAGCCGGAGGCCCCGCTTCCTTCGAACCGACCCCACCGGGCCGGGACGACCTGGCCTTCATCCAGTACTCCTCGGGCAGCACCAGCACCCCCAAGGGCTGCGCCCTCACCACCCGTGCCATCGAACGCCAGTTGGAGATCATCCTGCACCTGACGGGCGGCCGCCCCGGCGCCGACACCGTCGCGTCCTGGCTGCCGCTCTCCCACGACATGGGCATGTTCGGCTGCCTGCTCTACTCCTGGGCGTACGACTTCCACTTCGTCCTGTCCACGCCGGACCGGTTCGGCCTCGCGCCCCGGTCCTGGTTCCGCGACATGTCGGAGTACGAGGCCACCATGACGGCGGGCACCAGCACGGCCGTCTACCTGGCGGCCCGGGCCCAGGGGAGGGGCACCCTCCCCAAACCACTGCGCCTCCGAGCGGCGGTGATCGGCGCCGAACGCGTCGACTGGGACACCCTGGCCACCGCCACGGCCGCGTTCCGCCCCTTCGGCCTCACCGACACGGCGTTCCAGCCCGCCTACGGCATGGCCGAGGCCACGCTGGCCGTGGCGGGCAAACCCTGGGCCCAGGCGCCCCGGGCCCTCACCTTCCACGGCCCGTCCCTGGTGGAGGGCAAGGCGGTGGAAACCGCCCCGGACGACCCCCACGCCACCCGCCTCGTCTCCAACGGCGTCCCCCTCCCGGGCGTGGAGATCCGGGCCGGCGCCTCCGGCGGCGTGGCCGAGATCGAGGTGGCCTCGCCCAGCCTCGCCCAGGGCTACTACGCCGACCCGGCCCGCACCGCCGAACGCTTCCCCGACGGCCGGCTGCGCACCGGCGACCTCGGCTTCCTCCACGACGGCGAGCTGTACGTCCTCGGCCGGGCCGACGACATGCTCTCGGTCGGCGGCCGCAAGGTCTATGCCACGGAGATCGAGTCGGCCGTCGACTCCATGCGCAACATCCGCAAGGGCTGCGCGGCACTGGTGGACGCCGGCGACACGGGCGCCACCCGCCTCGTCCTCATGGTCGAACCCCAGGGCAACCCCAAGGACTTCCGCCCCATCGCCGAAGAGGCCGCCACCCTGGCCCTGGAAAAGGCCGGCGTGGCCCTCTCCGAATGCCTCTTCCTCCCCCGAGGCGTCCTCCCCAAGACCCCCAGCGGCAAAATCCAACGCTTCCGCTGCCGCGCCCTCCTCACGGACACCACCTTCGCACCGGTGGCGCGGGTGCCCTTGAACTGAGCACGGGGGAACGGCCCCGGCCGTCACGCGAGACGGCCGGGCGCCGGTCACGCGGTTGTCGCACAGGGATATTGGCCACGAGCGGGACCTGTTTATGCAAGTACGCGCATAGTCGCGTTCACGCATGGACGCGTGGCGCCGCCCCCTCTATTGTCCGTGGGCAGGCGGCCCGAACGGGGTCGGAGCCAAGGGGTTTGGCATGTCAGAACGTTCGGCACTCACCCGGCTCACGGGCAACGGCAACGGCGCGTGCGGAGAGAAGGACTGCCCGAACGTGTACCGCACGGCCACGGGGTCGTTCGTCGTGCAGGGTGACGTGTCCAACGCCTTCACCACGCCCTCCGGGGAAGGGCTCGTGGAAATCCCGGAGGCGGTTCTCAGGGAGGCGTTCCGTGCACTTGGATGGTGACGCGTGGAATGGCTGCTTCGATTCCATGGAGCGTGAGGCGTGGCGGCTGGAAACGCTGCCCGTCTACACCGTGCCGCAGGAAGCAGAGAGGCTGAAGCGCTTCCTCGCCGGGGAGAAATCCCCGGACGATTATATGTCGGCCTGGATGGACGAGATTCGGCAATGGGCCTCGGAAGGGAAGAGCGTCGGCAGGGTGCACGTCGTGACTCGCCCGCTCTCCGATTACCTCCGGTTCGAGTTCGAGTATTACTACCGGCACCATGTGAAGGCGGGCGAGGGTATCCGCATTCTCGACCTCACCGACCGAGAGAACCCCGGGCTTCCGGATCAGGACTTCTGGATGTTCGATGAGTCCAAGGTGGTCCTGATGAACTACCGGGCGGACGGGACGCAGATCAACCGGGAACTGTACGAGGGTGATCCTGAGCCGTACCGGCAGTGGAAGCGGATTGCCGTTGCCGAATCGGTTCCATTCCTGGAGTACGTGAGCGGGTGACGTTCGACCCGTTACAGCCGGGGCAGCCGAAGCAAGAATTGGCCGCCCTGCTGAAAGAACTACGCAAGCGAGCCGGCCTCACTGGGGACCGGCTCGCTCGGCGTTGCAACATGTCCCAATCGAAGATCAGTCGGATCGAGAACGGGAAAGCGCAACCGAGCCTGCTCGACCTGGAGAGAATCCTCCGGGCTGTCGTTGCTCCGCCCGAGGTCATCGAGGAGGTCATTGCCCTCGCGAGGCTGGCCAACACCGAGTGGCAAGATCTGCGCTCGCTGCGGCGAAGGGGGCTGGAGAGGAAGCAGACCGAACTTGCCGCGCTCGAATCCTCCTCTACCGAGTTCCGTTTCTTCCTGCTCTCGATGATTACGGGACTGCTGTCCACCCCTGAGTACATCCGCGCCAGTCTCGCCCATTCCCCAGCTGATGTCACTAAGACGATCGCGAGGAAGTTGGAGCGGCAGGAGGTTCTTTACGACACGAAGAAGCGGTTCACCTTCATCCTCACCGAACAGGCCGTGAGGTGGCCGCTCCTGCCCCCGGCCGCGATGGCGATGCAGATTGACCGGCTGGCCTCACTGACCCACCTGCCGAATGTGAAGCTCGGTGTCATCCCAATCGCGGGGTACAAGCCCATGGCTCCGATGGACACCTTCACTGTCTACGACAACACCCTGGCCACTGTGGAGAACACCACCGGTGTCGTGATCCTGAGAGATCCACGCGACATCGAAATGCATTTGGCACTGTTCTCGACACTGGAGGGGTACGCGCTGTTCGGGGCCGAAGCGCGAGCCTTGTTGACGGAGTGGGCTGCCGCCTGCCGTTCATGATCTTTAGTCCATGACGGGAAAGAACTACACAGCCGCCGATTTCTGGGCCAATGATTTCCCCCATGACAGCGGCCGAGCGAAACGAAGAGCGGGTGCGCTACGGCGTAGGTCGGGGGCTGGAGTACCGGCGGGCGTTCGGCCCTGATGGTGGTGTGCGCTCGTGACCGGGCGTATGACTCTGCGGGTGTCGTACGACGGCGGCCGGACGTACGGCCCGGTGCGTGAGGTGCAGGTGGAGCCGCGCAATGCGGTGATCCTGGGTTCGCCGACCAAGTACCCGCCGTGCGGGTGCCCTCGGTGCACGGGCCGCAGCTCGTTGCCTGCCAGTGCTCTCCGCCCCGTGGCGGTGGAGCCGAAGGCGACGTGATGGGTGGCTTGGGCCTGTGGGTGCTGCGCCACTTTGGCCGGTACGCGGGGCCGCTCTACCTGGCCGCGATCCTCGGCGGCTGTGCCCTGGTTCTCGCCGTGGCTCTTTGGTAACCGCATTGGCCGCTGTCTCTGATGCCTCCCGCCGGATTCCCGGTGGGAGTTCCCGAGAAGAGAGGTAGTCCGATGGTGGAAGAGAACACCACTTCGGTGACCCCCGAGGGGGGTGGCCTGCTCGTCGCGAAGCGGAAGATCGCGGCCGCGCGCACCCGTGCCGAGCAGGAATCCGACGTCAGCAGTGGCCGTTCCGACGGCAACGACTGACGGGAGCGCCCACGTTGCTTGACGCAGCCTCGTGGGCGGGGCGTCTGGGCGGGGACAAGTTCCTCGCCCAGACGTACCACCGCTCCTACGCGCACTTCCCCGGGGTCGCCGACACGGCAGGGATGTTCTCCTGGGATGACCTGAACCGGATCATCGCCACGCAGCGGCTGGAGCCGCCCCGGCTGCGCCTGTCGGTCGACGGCGAGACGGTCCCGCTGTACCGCTACGCGATCCCGACCACGAACCGCCGAGCGGTCACCTGGTCCCGCATCCAGCCGTCCGACTTCCACGCCCAGCTCAGGGACGGGGCGTCGCTGGTCCTGGACGCGGTGGAGAAGATCCACCCCTCCGTGGGAGCGGCTGCGGAGGGATTGGAACGCTTCCTCGGGACTTCCGTGCAGGCCAACGTGTACGCCTCGTGGACCGAGCGGGAGGGTTTCGGCCGGCACTGGGACGACCACGATGTGGTCGTAGTCCAACTGCACGGCTCGAAGCGGTGGCGCCTGTGGGGGATGACCCGTGAAGGGCCCACCTTCCGGGACGTGGAGTCGCCGGAGGAGCCGGAGAGCGACCCATTGGCGGACCTCGTTATGTCCCCGGGTGACGTGCTCTACCTGCCGCGCGGCTGGTGGCACTCGGTCACCGCTGACCAGGGGACAGAATCCCTTCACCTCACGTTCGGGATGGTCCCGCACACGGGCGCTGACCTGATGCTCTGGGTCGTCGACCAGCTTCGGGCGTCCCTCGCGCTCCGCAGGGACATCCCGCGCTTCGGCTCGCTGACGGAACAGGCGGACTTCACCGACGCGCTGCGCCGTGAGGTGGCCGACATGATGGCGGACCCGCGCCTCGTGGAGCGGTGGGCAGAGTCGATCGACACGACGGACCTGGGCCACGCGATCCCGTCCCTGCCCTACGTGGGCGGACTCCCCGCCCAGCGGGACATCACGGTCAAGCTCACCACTCCGAGGGGCCGCCTGACGGCCAACCGCGAACAGGGCACAGTCACCTTCTCGGCGGCCGGTACCGCGTGGGACTTCGCCGAGTCCGCCGCTCCCGCGCTGGGCACGCTGCTGACCAACCAGCCGACCACGCTGGGCGAACTCGCCGACTCCGCCGGGCTGGAGGTCAAGGAGGTGGCCGAACTGGTCTCCGTCCTCATCGACGGCCACGCCGTTGCAGTCGTGGGGACGGCGCTGTGACCGCCGCGCTCTGCCTGGGGACATACCGCGTGCGTGCCGTCAGTCAGGCGGCACGCACCGCCCTGGCCGCCGGTAGCCCCTGGGTGGACACGGCACCCAACTACGCCCACGGTCGGGCGCAGGAGGAACTGCGCCCGGTTCTCGGGGAGTACCCGACCGTGCGGGTAGCCACGAAGATAGGGTTCTTCACGGAGGAACAAGGCCGCACCGCCCTGGCTGAGGGCGTGCTCACCCGGGGAGAGGCGGCTGGTAGGCACAGCCTTGAGCGGGGCTTCGTCCGCTGGCAGACGGAGCGGTCGTTGGCCGCGCTCGGGCGCGTGGACCTGGTGTTCGTGCACAACCCCGAGCACCACGGGCACGGCCTTGACCGTTCCGCTCTGCACGGGCGTGTACGGGAAGCCTTCACGGCGCTGGAGGAGTTCGCCCAAGCGGGCCGGATCGGCGGGTACGGCGTCGCCACCTGGTCGGGCCTGACCTCCGGAGCGTTCAGCGTGCCCGAGTTGCTCACGCTCGCCCGGCAGGCGGCCGGTTCCGCCGAGCATCACTTCACGGGCTTGCAGATGCCCGTCAGCCTGATCATGGATGCCCCGATCGCACAGGCCCTGAACGGCGGCGGACCACTGGTACAGGCGAAGGATGCGGGGCTGATCACGTTCGGCTCCGCTCCCCTGCACGGGGGCGAACTCCTCGACGCCATGACATCCGAACTGGTGAACCTCATCCGCCCCGGCCTGTCGGCCGCAGCCGCTGCCCTGCTGGCCGCCGGCTCGTGCCCCGGCCTCGATGCCGTCCTCACCTCCGCGAGCACCCGCGACCACTGGGACGATGTGGCCAAGGCTCTGACTGCGCCGCTGACGGTCCGGGAACTCAGGAGGGTGACGGGTGAACTCGCCGGTGAATGAGGAGGTGCGGGCCCTGATGGAGGCCGCCCACGACCGGGCGGCCAAGGCACTGGGCCTCACCTGCACGGGGCCGCCGGCGTGGGGCTTCCTCGGTGTCACCCTCGGGCGCCGAGCGGGGGACCGGTGGCTACGGGTGAGCCGGACGGCGAGGAGGAACGCGGGCAGGAAGGCGGGGGAAGGCATCGTCGGCGCCTCGGAGCTGGTGCCCGACGGCGTGCCCCGCCCCCACCTGTACGCGGTGCATGACTGGACTGACGGCGAGTGGGCCTTCGAATCGGAAGTCCTGGACTACCTCACGCAACCCATCGTGTCCCCCGACCGGGCCGACATCGACCACGACCCGGGGCTGCCTGACGAGTGGTGGGCGGACCTCCGCCACGCCCTTGCCCTCCTCGCCGAAGCGGAGGGAGTGAAGACGACGGTCCGGGACGGCTGGATCGAACGAGCCTTCCCCCAGTTCCTCGGCATCCCCGCCCCCGCCACGGTGGAGCGGGTGACCGGTCACGGTGACCTGCACTGGGGCAACCTCACCGCCACGCCCCTGTGCCTGCTGGACTGGGAGCGGTGGGGACGGGTGCCCTTCGGCTATGACGCGGGACTCCTCCACGCCAACAGCCTCCTCGTTCCCGACGTAGCCGCCCGCATCCGCAAGGAGTTCGCACCGATCCTCGCCACTCCCGCCGGCCGAACCGGGGAACTCGCGGCCCTGGCCGAGATGCTGCAAGCCGTGGCCCGTGGCTGGTATCCCGACCTTACGCCCCACCTCGTAGCCCGTGCAGAGGCGCTTACCGGAGTGCGCCCACCTGTCCCGGTGCACTCCGAGGTGAGCGCCTGACTGCCCCCTTAGGCCGCGCCGTACTCGGATGGCCACGCCATGGTCAGAGAAACAAAAGAACCCCAGCTCAGCTGGGGTTCTTCGGTGTGTCCGAGGGGGGACTTGAACCCCCACGCCCGATAAAGGGCACTAGCACCTCAAGCTAGCGCGTCTGCCATTCCGCCACCCGGACCAGGTGTCGTTTCCTCGGGGTGTTCCCCGCGGCGACATGGAAAACAATACCAGGTTTCGAGCGGTGCTCGATCACCTGGGCGGGGGGCCGTCGCAGGGCTGCGACCAGCGGGTTCTTGCGGGAGTGTGTCGGCAGGATTGCGGCCTTGGGCTGGGGCGGCGGCGGGTGGAGGATGGCGGTGGACCCACGCCGGGGCCCGTGCGCGACGGCTCCCGGTGGCGAACCACGAGGAGGCAGCGTGAGCGCGGAACACACAACGGGCGCCGAGAACGAGGTCGTGGACATCTGCCGCGACCTGATCCGGATCGACACCAGCAACTACGGCGACCACTCCGGGCCCGGCGAGCGCGCCGCCGCCGAGTACGTGGCCGAGAAGCTCGCCGAGGTGGGGCTGGAGCCGCGGATCTTCGAGTCGCACCCCGGGCGGGCCTCGACCGTGGCGCGGATCGAGGGTGAGGACCCCTCGCGGCCGGCGCTGCTGATCCACGGGCACACGGACGTCGTCCCGGCCGACGCCGCGGACTGGACCCATCATCCGTTCGCGGGCGAGATCGCCGACGGGTGCCTGTGGGGGCGTGGCGCGGTCGACATGAAGGACATGGACGCGATGACCCTCGCGGTCGTCCGCGACCGGATGCGGACCGGGCGCAAGCCCCCGCGCGACGTGGTGCTGGCCTTCCTCGCGGACGAGGAGGCGGGCGGCACGTACGGCGCCCGCTACCTGGTGGACAAGCACCCCGGCCTCTTCGAGGGGGTCACGGAGGCGATCAGCGAGGTCGGCGGCTTCTCGTTCACCGTGAACGAGAACCTGCGGCTGTATCTGGTCGAGACGGCCCAGAAGGGCATGCACTGGATGCGGCTGACCGTGGAGGGCACCGCCGGCCACGGTTCCATGACCAACACCGACAACGCGATCACCGAGCTGTGCGAGGCGGTCGGCCGGCTCGGGCGGCACCAGTTCCCGGTGCGGGTCACCAAGACGGTGCGGTCCTTCCTCGACGAGCTGTCGGACGCGCTGGGCACCCCGCTGGACCCCGAGGACATGGAGGCCACCCTCGCCAAGCTGGGCGGCATCGCCAAGATCATCGGAGCGACGCTGCGGAACACGGCCGCGCCGACGATGCTGGGCGCCGGCTACAAGGTGAACGTCATTCCCGGGCAGGCCACCGCGCACGTCGACGGCCGGTTCCTGCCCGGGTACGAGGAGGAGTTCCTCGCCGACCTGGACCGGATCCTCGGGCCGCGGGTCAAGCGCGAGGACGTGCACGCCGACAAGGCGCTGGAGACCGGGTTCGACGGCGACCTCGTCCAGGCGATGCAGACGGCGCTGCGGGCCGAGGACCCGATCGCCCGCGCCGTGCCGTACATGCTCTCCGGCGGCACCGACGCCAAGTCCTTCGACGACCTCGGGATCCGCGGCTTCGGGTTCGCCCCCCTGAAGCTGCCGCCCGAGCTGGACTTCGCCGGGATGTTCCACGGAGTGGACGAGCGCGTCCCCGTCGATGGTCTGACATTCGGTGCGCGCGTGCTCGACCGGTTCCTGGATGAGTGCTGACACGTTTTCTGAAAGAGCGTCAGGTTGTGCGGAGTTGGCGCTTTTTTAGCCGGAAAGAGTGAACGCGCTCAAGGTTACGTAGCCCGATTCCCTCCGTGTCGTTACAGGGGGTGCGGTCCGCGGCTGGGACCGCATCCCAACAAGGAGGAATCCAATGCTCAAGAAGGTCGCCGCCACCGCGGCTGCCACCGGTGGTCTCGTGCTCGCGGGCGCGGGTCTGGCAGCAGCGGCCGGCGGGGCGCAGGGCGCGGCGGTGAACAGCCCCGGCGTCGCCTCGGGCAACGTCGTCCAGGTGCCGGTCTCGGTTCCGGTCAACCTGTGCAGCAACACGGTCAACGTCGTCGGGGTGCTCAACCCCACGCACGGCAACATCTGCGTCAACAAGTGACGTTGCCCCTCACCGGGTGAGGGATGGAGAACCGGGCGGCTCCGGAGCGCGCGCCATGCGCCCCGGAGCCGCCGGGCTTTCGACCCGGACAACCGTGCGCGGGCGGCACGCCCGCGCGCGTTCCGCATGGCAAGCAGTAGTAGCAGAGGGGCAAAGCAATGCGACAGGTCGCCAAAAAGGGCCTGCTCACCGTCGCGGCAGCGGGCAGCGTGCTCGCCGTGACCGGTGGCTACGCGTACGCGGACTCGGGTGCCCAGGGCGCCGCCGCGCACTCCCCGGGCGTCGCGTCCGGGAACACCGTCCAGGTGCCGGTCCACGTGCCGGTCAACGTCTGCGGCAACACCGTGAACGTCGTCGGAGCGCTCAACCCCGCCTCCGGCAACACCTGTGTCAACGGTGGTCACGGGGGTCACGGCAGCCACGGCGGCCACGCATCCCACGGCCAGGGCCACGGGCACGGCGGCGGTCACCACGGCGGTGGCGCCGGGGCGGAGGGCGCGGCCGTCGGCTCGCCCGGCATCGCCTCCGGCAACGTCGTCCAGGCTCCGGTGGACGTCCCGGTCAACGCCTGCGGCAACACCGTGGACGTGGCCGCCGTCGCCAACCCCACCTTCGGCAACGCCTGCATCAACGGGGGCCACGACCACGGGAGGGGCCCGGACCACACCCGGCCGCACCACCCGGGCGAGCCCTCGCACCACCACCCGCCGGCCGACAAGCCGCACGGGGACCACGGGACCCACGAGGACCACGGGACTCACGGGGACAAGGACAAGCCGTGCGACGAGCACCGGCCGGCCGGGCACCACAACCCGCCCGCCGAGCACTCGGCGCACAAGCCCGGTCACGTCACCCCGGGTCCGCTCGCCTCGGGCCCGATCGTCCCGGTGGCCGTGGTGAAGGACGCGCACCGGCCGGCCCAGCAGGCCGCGGTGGAGGAGAAGGACGACCAGCTCGCGCACACCGGCGCGGGTGAGCTGGGCATGGCCGGTGCCGCGAGCGCGGCCCTGCTGCTCGGCGGCGCCGTCCTCTACCGCCGGTCGCGCGCCGGTCAGCAGGGCTGAGTCCGCCGAGGCGGTGGGCCGAGGCGGTGAGGCCGGCTCGGCGGCCGGGGTGATCCGGTCGGGTTGAGCCGGCGGAGCCGATCGCGGCTGGGGAGATCGCGCTGGGTCGATCCGGCGGAGCTGTTCGGCTGTCGGGCTGTCGGCCTGTCCGGCTGGGTTTCCGGCCGGGCCGGTTGGCGCGGCCGAGTGGGCGCACCGAAGCGCGGGAGCGGGTCCCGGACACCGGGGCCCGCTCCCGTCGTTTCCGCCGGGCTCGGCGGCGTCCGGTTCTTTGTCGTCCGGCCCGTCGCCGTCTGGGCCGCCGTCGCGGTCCGGGCCACCGTCGCCGTCCGGGCCGCCGTCGTGTCCGGCCGCCGTGTCCGGCCGCGCGGCGGCCCGTCGTTCGGCTCCGGGCCCCGGCTGCCGCCGCCCGGCGCCGGAAGGCGCTCTCGGCGCCGCTCCACGGTCCGGGCGCGGCCCTACCAGGTGGCGCGCAGCTGGCGGATGATCCGGCGGCGCAGCCGGACTCTTCGGCTGCCGTCGGGGAAGAGGCGCAGTCGGTCCAACTCCCAGTGTCCGTACTCGGCGTGGTCGGTCAGCAGTCGCGTGGCAGCACCTCGGGAGACCCCTCGCGGCACATACACATCACAGAATTCGTATTCCGGCATCGCATCTATTGTGCGGGAACGGCCCCGGTACGGATAGCGTCTGCACTATGTCTGATGCTGCGCAGCCAACCGCTGCCGAGGTACGGGCCGCCGCCGAGGCGGTCAAAGCCGCTCTGGACCGCCACCTCGACGCCGTCGAACGCCGGTCGGGGGAGGACGACCCGGCCGTCTACGCCGCGTTCAACGAGCTGGCCGCGGCAGCCGAGGCGTACGACGAGCTGCTGTACGACGCCTACGACGAGGTCACCCCCTTCGAGATCCCGGGTGACGACTCGCTGCCCGCCTACGCCGGCCCCGACGAGCCCAGCGCGCTGAGCGTGCTGATCCGCCGGGACTACGCGGTGGCCGAGCCGCAACGGCTGCTCGCCCAGGCCCAGCGGGTCGCCGACCTGGACCCCGACGTCCCCGACCTGGCGCCCGGCTCCCACCGGCCCGGAGGCGGCGCGGGGATCGCGGGCGGCAGTGTGCACGCGGCCCTCGGCGTCCTCTTCGGCGAGTACGAACCGGACGAAATCGCCTCGCGGCACAAGGAGTTCGGCCTGGAGGAGGGTGACTCCACGCTCTGGGTGGCCGCGCTCGACGACCTGGCCGAACCGGGGGAGTGGCTGTCGGCCCCCTTCGACCAGGCCGATCCGCAGCGGGTGGTCTGCCGGTTCGACGTCAGCGCCGTGTTCGACGAGGAGCTGGACGATCTCGACGACGACGGGCTGGACGACGCGATGCTGGTCGCGGAGGACGACGGGATGCTGGGTGTCGTGTCCGATGACGACGACATCGAGGTGGTCGAGGACCTCGACGACGAGAGCGAGGGCGGCACGGGCGAGACCGACGACGCCGGTGGCGCGGCGACGACGGGAAGGGACGGCGCGAGGACGCCGGGCGGCGGCAGGAAGGGCGGCCCGGGTACCGCCCGCTGACGGGCGCGGTGCCCGGACACCGCCCGCAGGCCCTGGGTCGGTGCCGGGCGGTCTCTGACCTCCGGGCGGGTTTCGGGGCGCGGACCTGGGGCTCCGGTTTCGGGGCGTGTCTCGGGCACTGGGGCCCGGGGCGGCTCGGACCGTGGGTCGGGCGCCGACGCCCGGGGGTGGTGTCCTGGGTTCTGGACCCCGGGTGGGTGGGCCCCGGCCCCGGACTCCTGGCCTCCCGAACTCCTGGCCTCCCGAACTCCTGGCCTCCCGAACTCCTGGCCTCCCGGCCTTTGGCCCGGGCCTCGGGCCCTGGGCCTTGGGCTTTGCGTTCCGCTTCGGGCCCGGCTTCCTGGGCCTCGGGCTTCGGACCTCGGCCCCGGGGCTTGGGCGCCGGTTCTCCGGGCTCGGCTGCGGGCGTCCGCAGCCGAGCCCGGAGGAGGGCACTGTCGTGGAGTCAGCCGGCGGGTGCCGGCTGCGGCTTCAGGAGTGTCCGCAGGCGCGTGCTCCGTTCCTTCGCCGGGGACTCCGCCACGGCCCGGGGCAGGTCCTGGCCCGCGCCGTGGACGACGGACAGGTGGCGCTCGCCGCGGCCGAACGCCGTGTAGACCCAGGACCTGGTCAGGCCCGGACCCGCGTCGCCGGGCAGGACCACCACCGCGGCCGGCCAGCGGGTGCCGGCCGCCTGGTGGGCGGTGACGGCCCAGCCGTGCCGTACCGCCTCGGCGACCCGGCCGGGCGGGACGACGACCTGGGTGCCCGAGCAGTCGAGCCGCAGCCCGGCCGCGTCGCCGGAGACCACGGTCCCCGGGACCATCCGGCCGGGGGCGGGGACGTACGCGATCCGGTCGCCCGGGTCGAAGCCGCCGAAGCGGCCCGGCCCGGGGTTGAGCCGCTCCTTCAGGGCGGCGTTGAGCGCGCGGGTGCCGGCCGGGCCGCCGTGGCCGACCGTGACGACCTGCGTGGCCTCGGGCGCGATGCCGATCGCGCGGGGCACGGAGTCGGCGACGAGCTGCACCGTGCGGTGCACGGCCTCGCCCGCGTCCCGCACCGGGACGATGACGACCTCCTTGCCGGGGGCGTCCACCCGCAGCAACTCGCCCGCCCCGATGCCGGAGAGCAGTTCGCCGAGGGGGCCGGGGTCAGGGGTGCGGGAGACGACGACCGGGCAGGCGCGGGCCGCCAGGACGTCGGCGAACACCCGCCCGGGACCGGCCGACCACAGCTCGGCGGGGTCACCGGAGAGGATCAGCCGGGCGCCGTCGGGCAGCGACTCCACCAGCGCGGCGGCGGTCTCGACGTCCAGCCGGGGCGCGTCGAGCACCGCCAGGACGTCGACGGGGAGCGTCCCCTCGGCGTCGCGCTCCGGTCCCTCCCGGCCGGCGAGCAGGCCGGCGACCGTGACCGCCTCGGCGTCCCCGGCGGCGGCCAGGCGCCGCCGGCCGTCCTCGGTGAAGGCGGCGGCCACCGCGCGGAGGCCGAGCGCGCGAGCCGCCGCGACGACCGCCGCCGGCTCGGCGCGCGCCGCCTCGCCGCCGCTGTGCGCCACCAGGCCCGAGGCGGCCACGGCGCGGATCAGCTCCGCCGCCGACGGCGAGGGAGCAGCGGCGGCGGCGCCCTCCCAGTCGCGGGCCGGGGCGGCGGCGAGCGTGCCGAGCAGCCGGGCGAGCCCGTCGGCCAGGCTCTCCTCGGCCATGGCGTACCGGTCCAGGCCGAACAGGGTCCGGACCGGCACCTCGGCCTCGCCGGCCTCCTCCTCGGGGGTCTGCGGGGCCCGCAGCGGTTCCTGGAAGACCAGCACCGTGCCGTCCGCGATCACCTCGCGCAGCGCCTCGTCCGGATCCGGGACGGCCCGGCGGGCGAGCTCCTCGCGCAGGGCGGGCGCCTCCAGGACGGTGTGCCCGGCGAGCGCGGCCCGCTCCAGCAGCCAGGACGTGAGGGCCCGGGCCCGCCGTGCGTCGTCCGGCCCGCACGCGTCGCCGAGCAGTGCGCGGGCGAAGCCGTCCGCCTGCTCGGGGCGCACGCCCGCGACGCCCAGCAGCAGCCACGGGTCCTCGCGCAGCGCCTCGGCGGCCGGCTCCCCGAGCGCGGTCACCACCGCGCCGGCCAGCCCCTCGGGCGCCCCGCCCGCGGCCAGCACCCGCCGTACCTCCGCGAGCACCTCCTCGTCCACCGGCGCCTCGGCGACCGGTCCTTCCACGGCGGCCGCGGGCCGGCTCACCCGCCGCTGCGCCCGCGCCGCCGGCCGGGCCGGCTCCGTGAAGAACGACGCGGCCGACCGCTCCCCGCTCTCCACGGCCCGCACGGCCGCGGCCAGCGCCTCCGCGACGGCGGAACGCTTGGGCGGCGTGCCGCCGCCTTCGGGGGCGACGGGCGTGCCGGCGTCCCGGCCGGCGGCCGGGGCCGCGTCCTGGGCGGACGCACGGTCCCGTTGACCGTCGGAAGCGGCAGGGGCGGCCGCCGCCTCTTCGCTCTCGGGAGCGACGGGTGCCCCGCCGTCGGTGCCGGTGCCGTCGGAAGCGGCCGGGCCATCCTGCGCCGCGCCGCTCGCCCGCGCGGCGGCCCGCGGGTCCGCCTCGTCGGCGGTCTCCCGGCCGGCCGGGACGCTCGCCGCGTCCTCGGGGGGCGTGTCGGCGCTCCGACGAGGGCTCGGCGCCTCCGGGCCCCCGACCGGCTCGCCGTCCGCCGCCGCGTCGGGCACGTCAGCCGCGTGCCGACCGGTCGGTACGTCGTCCGGTGCGCCGGGCCCGTGGCCCGGTGCGGTACCGGGCCCTCCCGCGCCCTCGGCCGCGGCCGACCCGCCCGGGGCCGGCTCGGCGGTCCGAGCCGCCGACGCGCCGGAGGCGTACGGAGCGGCGGGCGCCTCGCCGCCTGCCGGCACGGCGGCTGTCCGCGTACCGGCACGTTCCGTACCGGCAGGTTCCGGAGCGCCGGCGGGTTCCGCGCCAGCGGCGTCCCGAGCGTCGTCGGCCGTCGTCCGCAGGCCGTTCCCGTCCCCACCCTCCGGCGGGCCGGGCTCGATGCCTTCGGCCGCCGATGCGCCGACCGCCGGTGCACCTGACGCGCCCGCGTCCCCTGTCGTCGGGGCGTCGGCTCGCTCCGCGCGGGCGGGTTCCGTGCCGGCCGCGTCCGCGCCGGGCTCGGTGCCCCCGGCCGCCGTGTCGGGGCCGTCCGCCCGGGCCGGGGTCGGGTTCGGTGTCGCGGACGTCGTCCCGTCCGTGGCCGCGGGGGCGGCCTCGCCGTCGAGGCGGTCCGTGTTCACAGCTCGCTCCAGTCCTGGTCGGGGTAGCGGTGCACCGGCGCCGACACGTCGTCGAGCGCTTGGCAGATCTCGTCCGGAAGCGTAAGGGCTTCCACTGACAACGCCGCTCTGAGCTGCCGCGCTGTGCGGGCGCCGACGATCGGGGCGGTGACGCCGGGGCGGTCGCGGACCCAGGCGAGGGCGATCCGGAGGGGCGTGGTGGCGAGGCCGTCGGCGGCCGTGGCGACGGCGTCGACGACCCGGCGCGCGGGCTCCTCCAGGTAGGGGGCGACGAAGGGCGCGAGGTGCGCGGAGGCGCCCCGGGAGTCGGCGGGGGTCGAGCGCCGGTACTTGCCGGTGAGCACGCCCCGGCCCAGCGGGGAGGAGGGCAGGACGCCGATGCCCAGGTCCAGGGCGGCGGGCAGTACCTCCCGTTCGATGCCGCGCTGGAGCAGGGAGTACTCCATCTGTGTGCTCGCCAGCCGGGTGCGCGCGCCGGGCGCGGCCAGTTGCCAGGTCGCGGCCTTGGCGAGCTGCCAGCCGCAGAAGTTCGAGACGCCGGCGTACCGGACGCGGCCGCTGGCGACGGCCGTGTCGACGGCCTGGAGGGTCTCCTCCAACGGCGTACCCGCGTCGAAGGCGTGCAGTTGCCACAGGTCGACGTGGTCCGTGCCGAGGCGGGCGAGGGAGGCGTCGAGGGCGGCCAGCAGATGGCCGCGCGAGGTGTCGGCGCGGTGGGCGGGGTCGAGGACGCTGCCGGCCTTCGTCGCCAGGACGAGGTCGCGGCGCGGGACGACCGTGTCGAGGAGCCGGCCGAGGAGGTACTCGGCGGCCCCGCCCGCGTACACGTCCGCCGTGTCCACGAGCGTCCCTCCCGCCTCGTGGAAGACCCTGAGCTGCTCGCCGGCCTCCTGCTCGTCGGTGTCCCGTCCCCAGGTGAGCGTGCCGAGTCCGATCCGGGAGACGCGCAGGCCCGTACGGCCGACATGCCTTTGCTCCATGACGGGTGAGCGTATCGGCCGGACGGGGGCCGTTCGGCCCCGGACGATCAGCCGCAGGCGCCCCGGCACTCGCGCCCGGCACGCGGGCTCGGCACCCGGCCCGGCGCACCCGGCCTCCGGCACCTCGACGGCCGGTTCCCCGCCCCGCCGACGTCAGACGTTCCTGGCCCGGCCGTCGTCCTTGGTGTTCGGGCGTTCCTGGCCGGCCGCCGTCCCTGGCGCCCGGACGCTCCCGGACCGGCCGTCGTCCTTGGTGTTCGATGTTCCCGGCCCGGCCGCCGTCTCTGGTGTCCGGGCGTTCCCGGCCCGGCCCCCGTCCCCGGCGCCGGACGGTCCGGCCCGACCCCCGTCCCCAGCACCCCCGGCGCCCCCGCGCGCCGAAGCACCCGGTGACGTACCACCGCTCCGCGCGCTAGAGTCCCCGCGACGACGACGTTACTGATGGGTAGGGAGAGCGGGATGCGGCTCGGAATCAACCTCGGCTACTGGGGCGCCGGGATGGACGCGGACAATCTCGCGGTCGCCAAGGAGGCCGACCGGCTCGGCTACGCGGTCTGCTGGGCCGCCGAGGCGTACGGCTCCGACGCGCCCACCGTCCTCTCCTGGGTCGCCGCGCAGACCGAGCGCATCGACGTCGGTTCGGCCATCTTCCAGATCCCCGCCCGCACCCCCGCCATGACGGCCATGACCGCCGCCACCCTCGACTCGCTCTCCGGCGGCCGGTTCCGGCTCGGCCTCGGCGTCTCCGGGCCGCAGGTCTCCGAGGGCTGGTACGGCGTGAAGTTCGACAAGCCGCTCGCCCGCACCCGCGAGTACGTCGAGATCGTCCGCAAGGCCATGGCCCGCGAGCGCCTGACGCACGAGGGCGAGCACTGGACGCTGCCGCTGCCCGGCGGCCCCGGCAAGCCGATCAAGCTGACCGTGCACCCGGTGCGCGAGCACATCCCGCTGTACATCGCGGCCATCGGCCCCAAGAACCTGGAGCAGACCGGCGAGATCGCCGACGGCGCCCTCGTCCTCTTCTTCGCCCCCGAACTCGCCGAGGAGACGACCCTCGGTTCGCTCCGCGCGGGCCGCGCCAAGGCCGGCAAGGACATGGACGGCTTCGACCTCGTCCCGACCGTCCCGCTCGCCCTCGGCGACGACGTCGCCGCCCTCGCCGACACGTTCCGCCCCTACACCGCGCTGTACGTCGGCGGCATGGGCAGCGCCAAGCAGAACTTCTACAACCGGCTCGCGGTGCGCATGGGCTACGAGAAGGAGGCCGCCGAGATCCAGGAGAAGTACCTCTCCGGGGACAAGAAGGGCGCCGCCGCGGCCGTCCCGCAGCAGCTCATCGACTCGACGTCGCTGCTCGGCCCGGTGGAGCGGATCTCCGACCGGATGCGCGCCTACGCCGACGCGGGCGTCACCACGCTGTCCCTCAACCCCGCGGGCTTCACGCTGGAGGAGCGGATCGCCGGGCTGCGCGCCGGTGTCGAGGCGCTGGAGCGGGCCGGGCTCGCCTGACGCTCCCCGGGGCCGCGTGGCCCCGAGCCCCGAGGGACCCCGCGGCCGTGGTGGGGGCTCGGGGGTCTTCCCCGCCACGGCCGGCACCGGGCTCAACGCCCGTACGTCCGGCGGGTTACGCGGCCGGGGGCGCGTGGGGCGCGCGCCCGTCGTCGTCCGTTCGGCCGAGCGCCCGCCGCCTCCTGGCTGGCGCCCCCCTCCGTGGGGACCTTGACTGGTTCCCACGGAGGTGAGGGCCATGCTCACGGTCAGAAGTCTGTTCCAGGAGATCCTCGACGACGACCAGGCGTACCGCCTGTTCTGCTCCATCGCCGCGAGCGGCGAGGCGCAGGGCGGCTGGGAGAACGGCCGGATCTCCGCCCTGGTGCCCGAGAGTCTCCGCGCCCTCGCCCCCAAGATCGCCCGGCACGGCGCGGACGAGGACAAACACGGCCGGATCTTCCTGGCCCTGCTGCGCCGACGCGGCCTGGAACCGGTCGAGGTGCCCCCGGAGGCCGACTACACGATGCTCCTCGAACGCCGTGGCATCGGGCTGCCGCACGCCAAACTGCGGGCGGACGAGCCGCTGACCGTCCGGGACGTCATCGCGTACCTGGCGCACAGCCGGGTCACCGAGCAGCGCTCCGCCGACCAGATGCGGATGCTCACCCACCACTTCGGCGACCACCCCGAGGTCGGCCGCGCCCTCCGGATGATCTGCCACGACGAGGACAACCACCTCGCGTACTGCCACGAGGAACTGCTGCGGCTCGCCGCCGCCGGGCACGGCCGGACGATCCACACCCTGCTGCGGGAGTGCGCCCTCGCCGAGATCGGCATCCATCGGGACGTCGGCCTCGCCGTCATGGGCCGCATGGGACGCCTGCTGGGCTGGCCCCGCGCCAAGTCGGCCGCCCTCGCCGGGGGCGTCCACGCCGTGTACGCGGCCGAACGGCTCGGCGGCTGGCGGCGGATGGTCTCCCTGCGGATGCCGGAGCGGCGGGACGCGCTGGGCGGCGGTGCGGTGGCGGTGGCGCCGGAACTCGCCTGAGGACGGGCCGGCTGTCCTGTGGGAGGGGCCTGCTGTCGGGCGCGCCGCGGACGTCCCATGGGCGTCCCGCTAACGTCCCACGGACGCGCCTGGACGCGCCACGGACCGCCCCTACAGCCACCCCCGCCGCTTGAACAGCCGGTACAGCAGCGCCACCACACCCACCATCAGCATCAGCGCCGCCGGATACCCCCACACCTGCCGCAACTCCGGCATATGCGTGAAGTTCATCCCGAACACCCCGGCGATCATCGTCGGGGCCGCCGCCATCGCCGCCCAGGCGGAGATCTTCCGCATGTCGTCGTTCTGCTGCACGCCCATCTGGGCCAGATGGGCGGAGAGGATGTCGGACAGCAGCCGGTCGAGCTGTTCCACCGCCTCGTTGGCCCGCGCCAGATGGTCGCCCACGTCGCGGAAGAACGGCCGCGCCTCCTCGTTGACGAACGGCAGCCCGGCGCCCGCCAGCCGGGCCACCGGGTCGGCGAGCGGCACGGTGGCCCGCCGGAACTCCACCACCTGCCGTTTGAACGCGTAGATCCGCGACGCGATGTTCTTGTTGTCGATGCCCAGCGGGGCGAACACCTCGGTCTCCAGCTCGTCCAGGTCGGCCTGGAGCAGCCCGGACACCTCCGTGTAGTGGTCCACGACCGCGTCGCTCACCGCGTACAGCACGGCCGTAGGCCCGCAGCGCAGCAGGTCGGGCTGGTCTTCAAGACGGGCCCGCAGCTCGGTCAGCGGGTTGCCGACGCCGTGCCGGACCGTCACCACGAAGGAGTCGCCGAGGAACATCATCAGCTCGCCGGTGCTCACGGTGTCCGCGTGGTCGTCGTAGACGACGGGCTTGAGGACGACGAACAGCGAGTCGGCGTACACCTCCAGCTTGGGCCGCTGGTGCGCCTTGAGGGCGTCCTCGACGGCCAGCGGGTGCAGCCCGAACTCGCTGGTGACCAGCGCGAACTCGCTCTCCGTCGGTTCGTGCAGACCGACCCAGAGGAAGGCGTCCCCGTCGGCGCGCGCCTGGTCGAGCGCGTCGGAGAAGTCGGCCGGGCCGTCCGTGCGGCGTCCGTTCCGGTAGATGGCGAAGTCCACGATCACGCGGGCATTCTCCCTTCCCGGCCCCGATCCCGGGGCCGTTCGTCGTCCGCGGCACCGGAGACGTCCGTCGTACCGTCGGAGATGTCCGCCGCACCGCCGGAGGCGCGCACCGCACTGCCGGAGGCGCCCGTCGCCCAGCCGGAGGCGCGTACCGCCCCGCCGCCGGTGTCCGTCGCCCACCGCCCTCGGTGTCCGTCCGGGGGCCGTCGTAGGCTGGCGGGCATGCCCACCCTGATCCTGGTCCGGCACGGCCGGTCCACCGCCAACACCGGCGGCGTGCTGGCGGGATGGACCCCCGGTGTCGCCCTGGACGAGCGGGGCGCCGCCCAGGCCGCGGCCCTCCCGGACCGCCTGCGGGAGATCCCGCTCGCCGCTCTCGTCACCAGTCCCCTCCAGCGTTGTCAGGAGACCGTGGCCCCCCTGCTCGCCGCCCGCCCGGAGCTGCCGTCGCACACGGACGAGCGGATCGGCGAGTGCCACTACGGCGACTGGTCCGGCCGCAAGCTCGCCGAACTCCACGACGAGCCGCTGATGACCGTCGTCCAGCGGCACCCTTCCGCCGCCTCCTTCCCCGGTGGCGAGTCCCTACGCGCGATGCAGGCCCGCGCCGTGGACGCGGTCCGCGACTGGAACGACCGGATCGAGCGCGAGCACGGCTCCGACGCCGTCTACGTCATGTGCTCGCACGGCGACCCGATCAAGGCGGTCGTGGCCGACGCGCTCGGGCTGCACCTCGACCAGTTCCAGCGCATCGCCGTCGACCCCTGCTCGCTCACGGTGATCCGCTACACCCCTCTGCGGCCGTACCTGCTGCGGCTGGGGGACACCGGCGAGACCGCGTCGCTCGCCCCGCGCGCGACGCCGCAGGGCGGAGCGGCGGACGACCCCGGAGAGGCCGTGGTGGGAGGCGGTGCGGGAGCACCGTGATCCACATGCGCAGTAGGGTGGGGGCGCGGGGGCACCGCTGCGGCGCCTGAGCCCGCCGGGCTTCCCGTGGTTCCCCAGACTCCCCTCCGATCGCTGACTTCCCACCGACCCCACCGACCCAATGGAGCAGGACGTTGTCCCGTCAGGTGTTCCTTTACGATCCGCCGGACCGCTTCGTCGCCGGTACGGTCGGGCTGCCGGGCCGCCGCACTTTCTTCCTCCAGGCCAGCGCGGCCGGCCGGACCACCAGCGTCGCCCTGGAGAAGGCGCAGGTGGAGGCGCTCGCCGAGCGCATCGACGAACTGCTGGACGAGGTCGTCCGGCGCACCGGCGGCAGTGCCCCGGTCCCGGCCGTGGCGCCCGTCGAGTACGCCGACACCGCTCCGCTGGACACCCCCGTCGAGGAGGAGTTCCGCGTCGGCACCATGGCCCTGGCCTGGGACGCCGAGGGGCAGCGGATGGTCGTCGAGGCACAGGCCCTGGTCGAGCTGGAGGCCGACACCGACGAGGACCTGGCCGCCGCCGAGGAGCGCCTCCTCCAGGACGAGACCAACGGGCCGCCCATGCTGCGGGTGCGCATCACCGGCACCATGGCCCGTGCCTTCGCCAAGCGCGCCCTGGACATCGTCAACGCCGGCCGGCCGCCCTGCCCGCTGTGCAGCCTGCCGCTCGACCCGGAGGGACACGTATGTCCGCGCCAGAACGGATACCGTCGGGGAG
The DNA here is from genome assembly GCF_017916255.1 of Streptomyces mobaraensis NBRC 13819 = DSM 40847. Classification (NCBI taxonomy): domain Bacteria; kingdom Bacillati; phylum Actinomycetota; class Actinomycetes; order Kitasatosporales; family Streptomycetaceae; genus Streptomyces; species Streptomyces mobaraensis. Next base: position 1,530,903 of record NZ_CP072827.1, on the reverse strand, counting down.
CGTGACCCCGCGCGAGCGCGCCGGGACGGGTGGGCTGGATGGGTCTGCCGGGCTGGACCGGTCTACCGGGTCGGACGGGCCTGCCGGGTCGGACGGGCCTGCCGGGTCGGACGGGCCTGCCGGGTCGGGTGAGCCCGCCCGTAAGGACGGGCACGAGCCCGCCGGGCCGGGCGTGACCCCGCAGGAACTGCTGGCCCGCGGCGAGCTCACGGTGCGCGGACGGATCCGCGAGGCGTCCAACGCCGTCCTGTACTGCACGGTCGCGTACGAGGGCGTGACCGCCGCCTGCGTCTACAAGCCGGTCGCCGGGGAGCGCCCGCTCTGGGACTTCCCGGACGGCACCCTCGCCCAGCGCGAGGTGGCCGCCTACGAACTCTCCGAGGCGATGGGCTGGGGCCTGGTCCCCCCGACCGTCCTCCGGGACGGCCCCTACGGGCCGGGCATGTGCCAGCTGTGGATCGACGGCCCGGCCGACGACGGCGCCGCCGAGGAGACCCGGCGGCTGCTCGCCCTGGTCGAGGGCGACGAACCCGGTCCCGGCTGGAAGGCCGTCGGCTACGCGGAGGTGGGGGAGGGCCGCCCGGCCCTGCTCGTGCACGCCGACGACGAGCGGCTGCGCCGGCTGGCCGTCCTCGACGCCGTGATCAACAACGGCGACCGCAAGGGCGGCCACCTGCTGCCCGCCGCCGACGGCCGGCTCTACGGCATCGACCACGGTGTCACCTTCAACGCCGAGGACAAGTTGCGGACGTTGCTGTGGGGGTGGGCGGGGGAGCCGCTGACGGAGGAGGCGCTGGAGGCGCTACGGCGACTTTCGGCCGATCTGGCCGAGGGGCGCCCCCTGGCGGCCCGCCTGGCCGAGCTGATCACTCCCGCGGAGATCGACGCTCTGCGGGGGCGGGTGGGGGAGCTGCTGCGGACCGGGCGGCACCGGGAGCCGAGCGGGCAGTGGCCCGCGATTCCCTGGCCGCCGGTGTAGGCGCCTGCGGCGGGGGGTGCGCCGGCCCTGCTCTTTCGCCGTGTCCTGGGGGCTGCGCTCCCGGCCCCCCCTTGTCGCGGCTTCGCCGCTCGTCCTCAAACGCCGGACGGGCCGAAGGGCGCAGCCCACCGACGCACACCCAAGCCCCCCGCGCAAGACCCCCTTCTCAGCCAACCGCCCCCTCCGGTTCGTATCCGGAACCCGCATCCGGTTACGCTCAGGACATGCATGCCTGGCCCGCTTCTGAGGTTCCCGCCCTGCCCGGCAAGGGCCGCGACCTCCGGATCCACGACACCGCGACCGGTGGACGAGTGACCCTCGTCCCCGGCCCCGTCGCCCGCCTCTACGTCTGCGGCATCACGCCCTACGACGCCACCCACATGGGGCACGCGGCGACCTACAACGCGTTCGACCTCGTGCAGCGCGTGTGGCTCGACACCAAGCGGCAGGTCCACTACGTCCAGAACGTGACGGACATCGACGACCCGCTGCTGGAGCGGGCCGCCGCCAACGGCGACGAGTGGGAGGCCCTCGCCGAGCGCGAGACCGCCCTGTTCCGCGAGGACATGACCGCCCTGCGGCTGCTGCCGCCGCGCCACTACGTGGGCGCCGTGGAGTCGATACCCAAGATCGTCCCGCTGGTGGAGCGCCTGCGCGACGCGGGCGCCGCCTACGAGCTCGACGGCGACATCTACTTCTCCGTCGCCTCCGACGCCCACTTCGGCGAGGTCTCCGGCCTGGACGCCGAGGCCATGCGGCTGCTGTCCGCCGAGCGCGGCGGCGACCCGGACCGCCCGGGCAAGAAGAACCCCGTCGACCCGATGCTGTGGATGGCCGCCCGCCCGGGCGAGCCCAGCTGGGACGGCGCCTCCCTCGGCCCCGGGCGACCCGGCTGGCACATCGAGTGCGTCGCCATCGCCCTGGAGCACTTCGGCATGGGCTTCGACGTCCAGGGCGGCGGCTCCGACCTGATCTTCCCGCACCACGAGATGGGCGCCTCGCACGCGCAGGCGCTGACCGGCGAGCACCCGTTCGCCAAGTCGTACGTGCACGCGGGCATGGTCGCCCTGCACGGCGAGAAGATGTCCAAGTCCAAGGGCAACCTCGTCTTCGTCTCCGCCCTGCGCCGCGAGGGCGTGGACCCGGCCGCGATCCGCCTCGCGCTGCTGTCCCACCACTACCGGGCCGACTGGGAGTGGACGGACGACGTCCTCGCCGAGGCCGTCGAGCGCCTCGGCCGCTGGCGTGCCGCCGTCTCCCGCCCGGACGGCCCGTCCGCCGACGCCCTGCTCGACGAGGTACGCGAGGCCCTCGCCGACGACCTCGACGCCCCGGCCGCCCTGGCCGCCGTCGACCGCTGGGCCGCCGCCCAGGCCGCCGGGGGCGGTACGGACGAGGGCGCGCCCGGCCTGGTGTCGCGCACGGTGGACGCGCTGCTGGGCGTGGCGCTCTAGGCGTCGCGACGCGTTCGGGAGTACGACGAGGGTGCCCACCGCCGGGAAGGCGGGCGGGCACCCTCGTCCGTTCCGCCGCGCGGGGTCCTCGTAGGCTTCGGACACGTCGAGCCGAGCCGGAAAGAGGTGCCTTTCCATGACGTCCGTGAAGCCCCTGACGCCCGTGACGCCCGTGACGTCCATGACGGAGACGGGGACCGGGCCGGAGGACGTCGTCGCACGCTTCTTCGCGGCGTGGGACGGGCTGGACCCCGCCCGGCTGGCGTCCTTCTTCGCGGAGGACGGGACCTACCACAGCATGCCCCTGCCGCCCGTGGTCGGACGTGACCGCATCCACGCCTACTTCACCGACTTCCTCGCCCGCTTCACCGCCGCCGACTTCACCGTCCACCACCAGGCTTCGTCCGCGACGGAGGGCGGGGGAGTGGTGTTCAACGAACGGACGGACGAGATGCGGCTGCGGTCGGGGGCGGTGGTGCGGGTGCGGGTGGCGGGCGTCTTCGAGATCCGGGACGGGCTGATCGCGGCGTGGCGGGACTACTTCGATCTGGGGGCGACGCGGGGGGAGGGATGATCCGGACCGTCCGGTGTTCGAAGACGGCGGACGGCGTGCTGGGGGGTGCGGGGGCACGGCTCCCGCGACGAACCGGCCGCGGCCAACGACACCTTCGGCTCGGCCTGCGACGAACACGGCACCACGCCCTGCCGCGGGACCTGCGACGGCAGCCCACTCACAGCCGCATGAACCCCCGAAGGACCAACGCGGCGCTGCGCTAGGGCTGGAAGAGTACTTCCGGATTGTTCGGCGAGGGGCCGTCCAGCAGCGGACGGTGAATCCCCTTCAGCGTCTGGTCGAAGAACGCCCTCACGTACGCGCGGGTGATCGCCACCCCGCGTTCCGGGGAGAGGGGCGGTGTCGGGAACCCGGCCTGCTCCTGGAGCACCTTCTGGTCGGCGAAGCTGAAGTGGTCGGCGCCGGAGACCGTCAGCCACTTCTTGTAGCCGCCGAGGGCGGCCCAGGTCTGGTCCCAGGTGGTGCCGGTGCCACCGGGCGAGTGGTTGTCGGCCCTGCCCAGCATGAGGAACGGCCGGTTGAGCCGGCCGGGCTTCGGGGCCGGGTGGAAGGAGCCGTCCATGTCCACCCCGGCCCGTACCCGCGGGTCGGCGAGCATCGTGGCGGCGGCCGCCGCTCCGCCGAGGGAGTGTCCGGCCGCGCCGATCGCGTGCTTGTCGATGAGGTGGGCCAGCCGCCACGCGGTGTTGCCGTGCGTCAACTGGTCGATCACGAAGGACTCGTCCCGCGCGCGGCCGGCGGTCTGGACGTCGAGGTCGTTCGTTTCCGGGTGATCGCAGATCGCGCACGACGGCGTCTCGCCGTTCGCCAGCGTCTCCCCGGAGTCCTCGTAGGTGTGGCCGACGAGCGCGACGACGTAACCGTGACCGGCCAGTTCGGTCGCGAGCGAGGTGAGCGTCATGCGCGGGTTCTCGGCCGCGGCCGAGAGGACCACCAGCGGATACTTGCCGTGCTCCGGCCGTGCGCCCTCGAAGGCGTGAGTGGTGACGCCGGAGAGGGTCTGCGGGGTGATGCCGGAGCTCGCGGGGAACTTCTGGCGCTGGATGATTCCGGCTGCCTCGCCGAGGGTCATGTAGGGGGCCGGGGTTCCGGTCCCGGGGACGGCCGGGTAGACCATCGTGACGGTCAGTCGGCGAGGGCCGGACGACGGCACCCACGGGTCGAGGCGGCTCGCGTCGGTGAGGTGGATGACCTCCTCGCCGGCGGCGTGGGGGCCGGTCGGCACGGGGAGCACGCCCCGGAAGGAGTGCGTGGGCGCGGTGGCCGTGGCCGGTGCGGAGTCGAAGGCGTGCGTGGTCACTGATGTGGCCGACGGTGTGGTCGTGGCGGCGGACCCGGCGCCGGTTCCGGTGACGAGGGCGGCGAGTGCCAACGCCGCGACAGCGCTGAGACGGTGATCGCGTTTCATGGGATCGACGCTAGGTACCGACCGGATCCACCGCGTCGGCCGGCGGATGTCACTTCTTCCCAGGTCATCGGCCCGGGGGTGTATCCGGCGTACATCCCCGGGGCGACGCGCCGAGCCGACGTCACTGAATACGATCACCGCATGGAACAGCTTCTCCAGCGTCTGTCGACATCCAAGCGCGTGACCTGGCTGATGTCACAGGCCGTGGTGCTGACCACCACCTGCTTGTACGCGCTGATCCTCGCCTTGACGATGCTGCCCACTGACTGGGCGCACTACGACGGGCTGTTCCGGTTCCCCGACCTCGAGCCCTTCCAGATGCTCGGTCTCTGCGTCGTGCTCGCCCTGCCGGTTCTGCTGGTGCGCCGGCTGCCGACGGTCGTCTTCGCGGTGGTCCTGGGCGAAGCGGTCCTCGGCGACGCCTTCGGCGCGCGGCCCTTGATCGTGTTCGTCCTGCTCGTCGGCCTGGACTGGTACCTCGCCGTCCGGCGGCCCAGGGCCGCCGCCGTCGGCTCGGTCGCGGCCGTCGCGGCCGCGTTCCTCAACGACCTCCACGAACGCGAGCAGAACGTCGGCGACGCGGCCCAGTGGGCCGGGCAGTTCGCGTTGTGGTTCGCGGTCGCGTGGGTTTTCGGCGGGGTGTACCGCAAACGCCGTGAATACCTCGAAGCCCTGCGGGAGCAGACCGCGGCCCGCGTCGTCATGGCCGAGCGGCTGCGGATCGCCCGCGAGCTGCACGACAGCGTCGCGCACAGCATCGGGATCATCACGGTGCTGTCGGGAGCGGCGGCGCGGGTCGTGGAGACCAAGCCCGAGCAGACGCGGCAGGCGCTGACCGGCATCGAGACCACCAGCCGGGAGACTCTGCTCGAGCTGCAGCGCATGCTCGGGGCGCTCCGCCGCGCCAAGCCGGACGACGCCATGCCGCAGGCCGCTCCACTGGCGCCGGCCGGCAGCCTGGCCGACGTCCCGCAGCTCGCCGAACGCACGGCCGGCGCCGGGGTGCGGGTTCATGTGACCTGGCGGGGCGAGCGGCGTCCGCTGCCGCCGGAGATCGAGCTGTCGGCGTTCCGGATCGTCCAGGAGTCGGTGACGAACGTGGTGCGGCATTCCGGTGCGCGGACGTGCCGGGTCGCGGTCGGCTACGAGCCGACAGGAGTGACGATCGAGGTGGTGGACGACGGGGGCGACGGGGACGACGGTCTCGGCGGGCCCGGCCGTCCGAGGCTCCCGGCAGCGGCCGGCGGGAGCGGCTTCGGCCTGCTCGGCATGCGCGAGCGGGTGACGTTGCTGTCCGGCCAGTTCAGCGCGGGCCGGCGTCCGGAGGGCGGATTCCGGGTGGCTGCGAGGCTCCCGGCATGAGCGTGCGGGTGCTGCTGGTCGACGACCAGCCGCTGATGCTGGTCGGGCTCGCGATCCTGATCGGCGACACCGACGACCTGGAGGTGGTCGGCGAGGCCGGCGACGGCCGCGAGGCGGTGCGCCTGGTGCGTGAACTGCGGCCGGACGTCGTGGTGATGGACATCCGGATGCCGGGCGTGAACGGGATCGAGGCGACCCGGCAGGCGACCGCCGAGCCGGACCCGCCCAAGGTCCTGGTGCTGACGACCTTCGACGACGACGAGTACGTCTACGGTGCCCTGCGCGCCGGGGCAAGCGGATTCCTGCTCAAGAGCATGGCCCTGGACGCGATCCTGGACGCGATCCGCGTGGTGGCCGCGGGCGACGCGTTGATCGCGCCGAGCGTGACCCGACGGCTGATCGCGGACTTCGCCGGAACGCCCGGCCCCCCGGCCCCCGAACCGGACGCCGAGCCCGCCGCGGACTCGAGTCCCATCGCGGGGATCACCGACCGGGAGCGCGAGGTGCTGGCACTGGTCGGACAGGGATTGTCGAACACCGAGATAGCCGAGCGGCTGGTGATCAGCGCGGCGACCGCGAAGACCCATGTGGCACGCCTGTTCGCCAAGCTCGGGGCTCGGGACCGCGTCCACCTGGCGATCACCGCCTTCGAAACCGGACTTGTGCCGCGTAGGCGGTAGGGGCGGACGGTAGGGGCGGGATCAGAAGAACGACCTTGACCACGAGTCCGCCGCGTTCCGGACGGGCCGGCACACCCCTGGTCGCAGGGGACCGGGCCTCGGGGGAGTACCCGTCGCTCGCGCCGGCGCCGCCGGAGGCCCGGGCCGGCGGCCGGCCGGTGCCGATCCCGGCCCGTGCGGCCGCGGGCCGCGAAACCAACCCTGACCTGCACGGCAGGCGAGGATGCCGAACAGTCGGCGATGTCGCGCGGAACGGAGGTGGGCGTACGGGCCGCCGTGGCGGTCTCCCGCATACTCAGGATCATGCACGGGGGCGCCCCCTTTGGGGGGCCGAGGAACGCCCCATAGTCATGCGCACGACAGTGCGCTAAGCATGCCGCATGACCATCCGCACCCGACTCAGAACCCCCAAGGCCCTCCGCCCTCTCGCCCTCCTCGGCCCCCTCGCCCTCCTCGCGGCCATGGTCCCGCAGGCAGTGGCCCGCGCCGACGGCCCGCCCGAGCCGCGGACCGTCGGCGACGTCACCTCCTTCACCCGCCAAGGCCCCGACTACCGCTTAACAGCGGGCCGGACCGAGGCCCGTATCCACTTCGTCACCCCTGACACCTTCCGCCTCGAACTCGCCCCCGACGGCGAGTTCACCGATCCCACGGGCAAGGACATCGTCCTGCCGCAGGGCGCGCCCCCGCCCACCCGCTGGCGCGACCGCGGCGACCGCTACGAGCTGAGCACCTCCCGCCTCACCCTGAGCGCCTACAAGGCGCCGCTCCGCTTCGCCCTCCACCGCGCCGACGGCACCCGCCTCTGGTCCGAGACCAAGGGCCTGACCTGGGACAAGGACGGCACGACACAGACGCTCGCCCGCGGCGCCGACGAGCGGTTCTACGGCGCGGGCATGCAGAACGGCCGCGGCAACACCTCGCACCGCGGCAAGAAGGTCGAGGTCGGCGTCGACTACGACTGGAACGACGGCGGCCACCCCAACTCCGTACCCTTCTACCTCTCCTCGGCCGGCTACGGCGTCTACCGCAACACGTACGCGCACAACACCTACGACTTCGCCGACCCGGTGCGGGCCACGGCCCGCGAACAGCGCTTCGACGCCTACTACTTCGCGGGCCGGACGCCCAAGGACGTCATCGGCGGCTACACCCGGCTGACCGGCCGCCCCTTCCTGCCGCCGCTGTACGGCCTGGAGGTCGGCGACTCCGACTGCTACCTGCACAACAAGAACCGCGGCGAGCGCCGCACCCTCGACGCGCTCAAGGTCGCCGACGGCTACGTGGAGCACGACATGCCGCTCGGCTGGATGCTCGTCAACGACGGCTACGGCTGCGGTTACGAGAACCTCCCCGAGGTGAACAAGGGCCTCGCCGACCGCAAGATGACCATGGGCCTGTGGACCGAGGACGGCCTCGGCAAACTCGCCGATCAGGTGAGGGCCGGCCAGCGCGTCGCCAAACTGGACGTCGCCTGGGTCGGCGACGGCTACAAGTTCGCCCTCGACGGCTGCAAGGACGCCTACCGGGGCATCGAGGACAACAGCGACGCCCGCGGCTTCACCTGGGCCCCCGAGAGCTGGTCCGGCGCCCAGCGCTGCGGCGTCCAGTGGTCCGGCGACCAGAAGGGCTCCTGGGACTACATCCGCTGGCAGATCCCCACCTACGCGGGCGCGACGATGTCCGGCCTCGCCTACACCACCGGCGACATCGACGGCATCTTCGGCGGCAGCCCCAAGACGTACGTCCGCGACCTCCAGTGGAAGGCGTTCCTGCCCGCCGTCATGACCATGGACGGCTGGGCGCCGAGCGACAAGCAGCCCTGGCGGTACGGCGAGCCGTACACCTCGATCAACCGCAGGTACCTGAAGCTCAAGGAATCCCTGCTCCCGTACATGTACACGTACGCGGCCGAGGCGACCCGCACGGGCGTCGGCCCGGTCCGCCCGCTGGCCCTGGAGTACCCGGACGACCCCAAGGCGGCCACGGACGCGGCGAAGTACGAGTTCCTGAGCGGTGAGTACTTCCTCGTCGCCCCGGTGTACGAGGACAAGGAGACGCGCGACGGAATCTACCTGCCGCGCGGCACCTGGACCGACTACTGGACCGGCCGTACGTACCACGGTCCGATCACCGTCGACGGCTACCGCGCCCCCCTCGACACCCTCCCCCTCTTCGTGAAGGCCGGGGCGAACATCCCCATGTGGCCCGGCATCCGCTCGCACCGCGACCGCACCGCCGGCTCCCCGCTCGGCTGGGACCTCTACCCCAAGGGCACCTCGTCCTTCACCCTCTACGAGGACGACGGCGCCACCCGCGCCCACCGCACCGGCGCCTCCGCCCGCCAGACGGTGACCGTCCACGCACCCCGCACCGGCCGGGGGGACGTCACGGTCCGGGTAGGCGCCTCCCACGGCTCCTACGCGGGCAAGCAGACGTCCCGCCCGTACACCTTCACCGTCCACTCCCGCACGGCCCCCCGGACGGTCCTCCTGGACGGCCGCCCCCTGCCCCGCGTCACATCCGACTCCTCCACCCCCGGCTGGTGGTACGCCCCCACCGACCACGGCGGCACCATCCACCTCACCACCCCCAGCCGCTCCACCGACCACCCATTCACCCTCAACCTGCCGGGCGCGAGCGCGCTCGACTGACGCGGGCGTAACCACCGCCCAGGCGCGACGGTGATCACCGCACTAGAGTGCGGCCATGGAACCCACCGCCGGCCTGCCCCGCGTCGAGTTCGCCTTTCCCGGGCCTCTCCGGGACCGTCTCGTCGCCGCCGTTCTCGACGGCTCGAAGATTTCCACCACCGGACTGGTCGTCGACTACGAACACGAGGGCGAGGCGCTGCCCCGGGTCGGGGAGCGGAGCGTGGTCGTCGACTCCGACGACCGTCCGGTGGCGGTCATCGAGGTGACGGACGTACGCGTCGTGCCGCTGTCCGAGGTGGACTTCGCGCACGTCGTCGACGAGGGCGAGGGCGACGCCTCCGTCGCCGAATGGCGGGCCAACCACGAGGCGTTCTGGCACAGCGACGAGATGCGGGAGGCCCTGGACGACCCGGAGTTCACGGTGGACGACTCCACCCTGGTGGTGCTGCAGCGGTTCCGCCTGGTGACGGATCCGAGGGAGGGAGCCGGGGCCGGGCGGTAGGGGGCTCGGGGGCGAGGGTGGGTAGCGCGGGCGAACGCGCTCGCCGGTCGCCGGCCGGTGTGCGCTCGCGGAGTACGAGTGTGCGCGCAGCGCACAGTTCGGGCCGTGGGGCCGGGCCTACGGTGAAGCCGGTCGTCCGCTTCCGTCGGCCGCGCGCCTCCCCCGTGCGCGGGGCCGCGCGGAAGCGGACGGTCCTCAGAGACCCGATCCAGCCCCGCAGAAAGAGCACAACCTCATGCGCAAGTCCCGGCTCACCCGCTCCCTCCTCCTGTCCGGTGTCGGCCTGGCGATGGCCGTCACGGGCACGCTCACCACCGCCGGCACCGCCGAGGCGCGCACCGAGTGGCGCCACATGTCGCACGTGTACGTCGACCTGGCGGATGAGGGTGCCAGTGACCACCAGCGCGACGCCTACTCGGCGTTCGTCCAGAGCCTGCGCAACGCCGCAGCCGGGTACAACACCCAGGAGACGCAGCTCGAGAACGTCGGCATCATCCAGGCGTCGCTGACCGCGCCCGACGACCGCGGCAACCGGCACCAGGTGCGCATCTGGATCAACCCCTCCAACCTCTACGTCTGGGGTTTCTCCACGGAGAGCGGCACCACCTACCAGTTCAACGACATCAACGGCGCCCTGGGCAGCCGGCTGGCGGAGACCACCACCCCGCGTCCGGACGTCAACACCAACGTCCAGACGCTGAACTTCGGTTCCAACTACAACTCCCTCAGCGGCACGGCCGGCCGCGGCCGGGAGGCCATGACGATCAGCTACAACGACATCCGGGCCTCCCTCGTGCAGCTGGCCACGGTCAACAACCCGAACAGCGGCAACGAGCGCCAGAACACGGCGCGTTCGCTCAGCCTGGTGGTCCAGATGCTCTCCGAGGCCGCCCGTTTCAACGACGTCGAGGGCACCTTCCGCACCGCCATGGGGACGTGGGAGTTCCAGTACGGCCTGCCGCACCAGCAGCAGGAGCTGGAGAACTCCTGGGACTCCCTCTCCGAGTACTACCAGCGCGTCTCGGCGGGCCAGAACGCCACGGCCCCCTTCATCCCGTCGATCGGCACGGTGAACGGCCTCGACCAGGTGCGCCGCTACCTTCGCCTGGCCCTGGGCAGCACCAACATGGCCAACGGCAACTGGAACCACGACGAGCTCTGAGCGGTCTCGCCGACCGTCGTTCGGGAAAGCCGGTGCGTTCGCTAGTCAAGTTTGACTACAGTGCCGGGCATGGCCGAGACGACGATTCCCATCCTTCCCTGCCCGGACCTTCGCCCCGTGCTCGACTTCTACACCGCCCTCGGGTTCGAGGTGACGCACCATCAGACGAGTCCCAACCCCTACGCCGTGGTCCGGTACGGCGGGATCGAGTTGCACTTCTTCGGTGTGAAGCAGCATGATCCCGCCACCTCGTACAGCACCTGCTACGTCCGCACGGACGACGTCGACGGGCTGCACGAGGCGTTCCGCAGGGGGTTGAAGGAGGCGTACGGGAAGGTGCCGACGCGTGGGTTGCCGCGGTTCGGGGCGGTGCGGGACACCTCGCACGGGGTGCGGCAGTTCCTGATGACGGACCCGGGCGGCAACTGCGTCCGGATCGGGACCGTGACGAGCGACGATCAGAGCCACCGGCCCGCGCCGAAGGAGACGTTCGCCCGGGCGCTGCACTACGCGTCGCTGTTCGCGGACTCCAAGGGTGACGCGGCCGGCGCCGCCCGTGTCATCGACCGGGCGCTGCGCACGGAGGGCGAACGCCCCACGGCCGTGCAGCTGTTGCGGCTGCTGGTGCTGCGGGCGGACGTCGCCGGACGGCTCGGGGACGAGGCGGCCCGGGAGGAGGCGTTGGCCGGGGCCGCCGCCGTCGAACTCACCGCCGAGGAGCGGGAGTCCTTCCGCGACGACCTCGCCCGGCTCGGCGAACTGCGCGGCTGAACGGCGAGCGGATCAGCTCACGGGAGTGATGCCCCGGTACGCCTTGTCGCGGACCTCCTGGAGCCAGGCGTCCTCCGTGACGACGTCCTTGCCCTTCGGGATGCGGATCCCGGGGTCGGCGCCGAAGTCCGCGTACTCCTCGGTCACGCCCGTGCTCCCCTTGGAGCCCTTGCCGTGCTCCGCGCCCTTGACCGGGATGTCGTCCTTGCCGATCCACAGGTCGATGTCGACCTTCTCCAGGCCGTCCTCCCGGTGGTTCTTGACGTACAACTCGCGGAGCCAGTCCCGCATCACGTCGCCCTTGTACGCCGCCAGGTCGGCGAGGACGACCGTGCCGGCGAAGTGCGTGGCCTTGCGGCCGTTCACCGTCTCGCGGCCTACCTTCCGCACGTCCTTCGACGTGCGCAGGACGCTCAGCAGCTTGGGCAGCGAGCCCTCGGCGGTCTTCTGGACGTCCTCCGGCTTCGGCGGCTCCTCGCCCCTGGCCAGCAGGCTGCTGCTGACCCAGCGGCCGTCGGCGATCTTCGCGTCGCGCGTGTAGAGGGTCTGGTCCTCGCTCATCGTGTGCGTGAAGCGCTCCGGCTCCTTCTTGCCGTCCTTCGCCCGGGTCCGCCAGGTCTTGCGTTCCGCCAGGTCGGGCTTGCGCGAGAAGGCGTACTCGCCGCGCTCCGTGCCCTCGGCGTTGGTGACCTGCCGCTTCGTGCGGTAGGAGTTCGCCCCCGCCGTCTTCTCCGCCGCGGCCTTCAGTACGGCCTGCGGGTCGCGGGTGTCTTCCTTCTCACCGCCGCCGCACGCGGTGAGCGAGAGCGCGAGGGCGGTTCCGGTGGCCGCCATGACGTAGTTCCTGAGCGCCTTCACGGCCGTTCTGTCCTTTTGTTGAGCGATATGACAAGCGATGTGACGTATAGGGTGAAAGAGAAGCGTACGCGTCGCCCGAGTCCGAGCGGACAGCGGGTCCGGGCGGACAGCGGAAGGGGCGCCACCGTCGGGTGGCGCCCCTTCCGTTCAAGCGTCGGGCCTACTCGCCCTGTCGCGGCGGACCGTTCTCGTCCTCACCGCCGCCGCGCTCGCCGCCGGTACGGCCCTCCTCGCCGGAGCCGGAGCCGGAGCCGGAAGCCGAAGCCGAGCCCGAACCGGAAGCCGAGCCCGAACCGGAAGCCGAGCCCGAACCGGAAGCCGAGCCCGAACCGGAAGCCGAGCCCGAAGCGCCTTCGCCGCCCTCGGCCCCCTCCGCCTGCTCCTTGGGCGCCCGGCGCGGCGGACGCGTCCGTCCGCTCGTCGTGTCACGCAGGTACGAGGCGTCCCGGCCGCCCGGCTCGCCGAACCCCGGTTCGGCCGCCAGGCCGCCCGGCTGCCCCGGCCCCGGAACCGCGCCGGGACCGGCAGGACCGCCGGGACCGCCGGCCGGCCCGGGACCGGCCCCCGGCCCCGACTGCCCGTCCCGCCGCCGCAGGTAGCGCTCGAACTCGCGGGCGATGGCCTCGCCCGACGCCTCCGGCAGGTCCGCCGTGTCCCGTGCCTGCTCCAGCGACTGGACGTACTCGGCCACCTCGCTGTCCTCCGCCGCCAGCTGGTCCACGCCGAGCTGCCAGGCGCGCGCGTCCTCGGGCAGGTCGCCCTGCGGGATGCGCAGGTCGATCAGGTCCTCGAGGCGGTTGAGGAGGGCCAGCGTGGCCTTGGGGTTCGGCGGCTGCGACACGTAGTGCGGCACCGCCGCCCACAGGCTCACGGTGGGCACGCCCGCGTGCGTGCACGCCTCCTGGAGGATGCCGACGATGCCGGTCGGGCCCTCGTAGCGGGACTCCTCGAGATCCATGGTGCGCGCCAGGTCGGGGTCGGACGTGACCCCGCTGACCGGCACCGGCCGGGTGTGTGGGGTGTCGCCGAGCAGCGAGCCCAGGATCACCACCATCTCCACGCCCAGTTCGTGGGCGAAGCCCAGGATCTCGTTGCAGAACGAACGCCAGCGCATGCTCGGCTCGATGCCCCGGACGAGCACCAGGTCACGCGGGCCCTTCGAGCCCCCGATGCCCAATGGTCCCCCGATGCCACCCGAGTCCCCGATGCCACCCGTGCCCCCGGCGTCCCCGGCCTCACCCGTGCCCCGCGAACCGCCCGCGCCGCCGGTGCGCACCACGGACAGCCGGGTCGTCGGCCAGGTGATCTTACGGACCCCGCCGTCCAGCCAGACGGTGGGCCGGTTGACCTGGAAGTCGTAGTAGTCCTCCGCGTCCAGCGCGGCGAAGACCTCGCCCTTCCACTCCCGGTCCAGGTGCGCGACCGCACTGGAGGCGGCGTCTCCCGCGTCGTTCCAGCCCTCGAAGGCACAGATCATGACCGGGTCGATCAGCTCGGGAACTCCCTCAAGCTCGATCACCCAGCGCCTCCTTCCGACCGGCGCGGAGGGGTCCCTTCCACCGCCGGTTGCCGTTCAATGCAGTTGATTGCAGGTCTCGTGCGTGCGCCCCCAAGCCTACGACTTCCGGGACCGCTGTCCGCAGTGCGCGCAAGGGATGCTCATCACCCTCGCGCCGGCCCCTCCGTCATTGCCCCCGCTTACCCCACGCCTCGCGATACGCACGCCAGTCGCCCTCCGTCGCGGCGAAGTCCACGTACAGGGCGACGCCGAACCGCTCGCGGTGCCGGTCCTCGCGCGTCAGTCCGAGCCGGGCGCCGCGCAGCGCCGCGGCGGCGGTCTCCGCCGAACCGTGGTGGCCCATGTCGTCGGTGTGGAAGAACGGCAGGCCCATCAGCAGGTCCGTGCCGGTCGGGGTGACCTCCAGGGCCAGCCGTGTCTGCTGGGCGACGTAGCCGCCGTACAGGCTCTCCCAGGGCAGCGCCGTGTCGTACGACATGACGGCTATCTGGTCGGTGCGCCGGGCCACCTTCGCGAAGTACCCCTGCGACCACCACTTCCGCCCGCCGAACGCGCGCGACGCCGCGTGCATCGACGGCAGCGGGTCGATCTGCTGCGCGGCCACCGACAGCACCCCGCCGCCCGAACGGACCGCCGGCCGCAGGGAGTCCAGCAGCGCCAGGAAGCCGCCGTCGCCGTCGGACACCGGCTCGACGTCGAGGTGGACGCCCTCGAAACCGGCCGTCAGCACCTGTCGGGCGCTCGCCACCACCGCGTCCCGGGTGGCGGCGGACCCCAGCTTCAGCCCGTCCGTACTGCCGTGCGCGACCACGTCGCCGAGCCACGCCTGCACCCGGACCCCGGGCAGCTCGCGGTGGACGGCGTCGATCAGCCGGCGCGCGCCGCGGTAGGCGGAGGCGGGCAGGGTGCCGTCGTGCTCCAGCGGGCCCGCGTGGACGTACAGGTCCCGGATGCCGGTGCCGGCGACGCGCTGCTTGAGCCCGGCCAGGTCCTTCTCCGAGCGGCGGCCGTCGACCCAGGCGTGCCCGAGCCAGACGGCGTCCCGGCCGCGGGTGACGGCGTCGTCGGCGGGCGCGCCCGCGTACGAGGCGCGCAGCGCCCCGGCGGCGGCCACCACCGGCACCACGACGACGAGGAGCAGGGCGAGTGCGACGCGCTTGACGGTCCGCCGGCGCGGCAGGCGCCGGAGCCGGCGCAGCCGGGCCCGGATCTGCGGCCAGGTCATGATGGCCCCCCTTTCTCCTCCAGGGACGGGGGAGGGGCGCCACCGGTTGCCTCGCGGGCCCGGGAACGACGGGGAAGGGGAGGGACGTCACACGTCCCTCCCCTTCGATGCCGGTCGCGGTGCGGATCAGCCCTTGCGCTCCAGCATGTCCTTGACCCGGGTGCGGACGTTCTCGTCGTCCAGGCCGCGGATGGTCAGCGTGGTGCGGCGGCGCAGCACGTCGTCGACCGTCTCCGCCCACTCGTGGTCGCGGGCGTAGGCGACCTGGGCCCAGATCTCCGGGCCGTCGGGGTGGATGCGCTCGCCGAGCTCCGGGTTCTCGTTGACCATGCGCGCGATGTCGAAGGACAGCGAGCCGTAGTGCGTGGCGAGGTGACGGGCCGTCAGCGGGTCCATCCGGGTGCCGGGCTCGCGGTCCACGAGCAGGCGGTGGGCGACGGCGTTGGGGTTGGCGACGCCGGGCAGCGGGGTGCGGCGGACCAGGTTGGAGACGGGCTCCATCTCCTCGGTCAGCGGGCTGCCGGGTACCTTGGCCAGCTTGTTCATGACCGTACGGCCGATGTGGCGGTACGTGGTCCACTTGCCGCCGGCGACGGACAGCATGCCGCCCTTGCCCTCGGTGACCACGGTCTCGCGCTTGGCCTGGGCCACGTCGCCGGGGCCGCCGGGCAGCACCCGCAGGCCGGCGAACGCGTAGGTCATCAGGGAGCGGTCGAGGTCCTCGTCGACGATGGAGTAGGCGGCCTCGTCCAGGATCTGCTGGATGTCCTCCTCGGTGGCGCGCACGTCGGCCGGGTCGCCCTCGTACTGGGTGTCGGTGGTGCCGAGGAGGAGCTGGTCCTCCCAGGGGAGGGCGAAGGTGATGCGGTACTTGTCGATCGGGGTGGCCATGGCGGCCTTCCACGGCGACTTGCGCTTCATCACGATGTGCGCGCCCTTGGAGAGGCGGATGGAGGGGGCCGCGCCCTTGTCCTCCATCTTGCGCAGGTGGTCGACCCACGGGCCGGTGGCGTTGAGCACCACACGGGCGTCGATGCCGAACTCGGCGCCGTCGATACGGTCCTTGAGCTCCGCGCCGGAGACCTTGCCGTGCGTGAAGCGCAGGCCGGTGACCTCGGCGTGGTTGAGGACGACCGCGCCGGACTCGACGGCCGCGCGGACGGTCATGACCGCCACGCGGGAGTCGTTCATCTGGTGGTCGTAGTAGACCGCGACGGCCTTGAGGTTGTCCGTGCGCAGACCGGGGTTGTCGGCCTTGGCGCGGGACGGCGAGATCACCTTGCCGACGCCGTCGCCGAAGGCGGACAGCGCCGAGTAGGCGAAGACACCGGCGCCGAGCTTGGCGGCGCCGACCGGTCCGCCCTTGTAGACGGGCAGGTAGAAGGTGAGCGGGTTGACCAGGTGCGGGGCCACGTCCTTGGCCAGCACCCGGCGCTCGTGGTGGTTCTCCGCGACCAGCTTGACCGCGCCGGTCTGCAGGTAGCGCAGACCGCCGTGGACGAGCTTGGAGGACGCGGAGGAGGTGGCGCCGGCGAAGTCGCCGGCGTCCACCATCGCGACCCGCAGTCCCGACTGCGCGGCGTGCCAGGCGACCGAGGTGCCCAGGATGCCGCCACCGATGACCAGGAGGTCGTACGTCGCGTTGGACAGGCGCTCCCGGGTCTCGGCGCGGCCCGGGTTGGCACCGGCGGCCGGGTGCGTTCCCAGGGTGGGCACGCTCTGCGGGGTAGTCATGAGTTGCTCCTCAGTCAGCTCTCGTCGTCGATCCAGCCCATGGTCCGCTCGACGGCCTTGAGCCAGTTCTTGTACTCGCTGTCACGCTTGTCAGCGTCCATGCGGGGGGTCCACTCGGCGGCCCGGCGCCAGTTGGCGCGGAGGGCGTCGGTGTCGGGCCAGAAGCCGACGGCCAGGCCGGCGGCGTAGGCGGCGCCGAGGCAGGTCGTCTCGGCGACCATCGGGCGCACCACGGGCGCGTCCAGGAAGTCCGAGAGGGTCTGCATCAGCAAGTTGTTGGAGGTCATGCCGCCGTCGACCTTGAGCGCGGTCAGCTCGACGCCGGAGTCCTTGGTCATGGCGTCGGTGATCTCGCGGGTCTGCCAGGCGGTCGCCTCGAGGACGGCGCGGGCGATGTGCGCCTTGGTGACGTAGCGGGTCAGGCCCGCGATGACACCGCGCGCGTCGGAGCGCCAGTAGGGGGCGAACAGGCCGGAGAAGGCCGGGACGAAGTAGGCGCCGCCGTTGTCCTCGACGCTGGAGGCGAGGGTCTCGATCTCCGCGGCGGACTTGATGAGGCCCATCTGGTCGCGCATCCACTGCACCAGCGAACCGGTGACGGCGATGGAGCCTTCCAGGGCGTAGACGGGCTTCTGGTCGCCGATGCGGTAACCGACGGTCGTCAGCAGGCCGTTGTACGACTGGACGGGCTCGGTGCCGGTGTTCATCAGCATGAACGTGCCGGTGCCGTAGGTGGACTTGGCCTCGCCCTGGTCGTAGCAGGTCTGGCCGAAGAGGGCGGCCTGCTGGTCGCCGAGCGCGGAGGCGACGGGGACGCCGTCCAGGGCGCCGCCCTTGGCGTTGCCGTAGACCTCGGCGGAGGAGCGGATCTCCGGCAGCACGGCGGCCGGGATGCCCATGGAGGAGAGGATGCGCTCCTCCCACTCCAGGGTGCGGAGGTTCATCAGCATGGTGCGGGAGGCGTTGGTGACGTCCGTGACGTGCACACCGCCGTCCACACCACCGGTGAGGTTCCAGATGACCCAGGAGTCCATGGTGCCGAAGAGGATGTCGCCGCGCTCGGCGCGCTCGCGCAGGCCCTCGACGTTGTCCAGCAGCCAGCGGACCTTGGGGCCGGAGAAGTAGGAGGCCAGCGGGAGGCCGGTCTCGCGGCGGAAGCGGTCCTGGCCCACGTTGCGGCCGAGCTCGCGGCAGAGGGCGTCGGTGCGGGTGTCCTGCCAGACGATGGCGTTGTGGACGGGCTCACCGGTGTTCTTGTCCCACATCAGCGTGGTCTCACGCTGGTTGGTGATGCCGATCGCCTTGACGTCGGCGGCCGTGATGCCGGCCTTCTCGACGGCACCGGCGACGACCTGCTGGACGTTCTCCCAGATCTCCTTGGCGTCGTGCTCGACCCAGCCCGGCTTGGGGAAGATCTGCTCGTGCTCCTTCTGGTCGACGGAGACGATGCGGCCGTCGCGGTCGAAGACGATGCAGCGGGAGGACGTCGTGCCCTGGTCGATGGCCGCGATGAACGGGCCGTGCCCGTGGGTGCTGGTCATGTGGTCTCTTGCTCCTGAAGTCTGAGGGTCTCGGCTGTCGTGCGTCAGAACGCGAGCTTGTGGATGCCTGCCGCCAGGGCGGCGCCGGCCAGCGGGCCGACCACCGGGATCCAGGCGTAGGACCAGTCGGATCCGCCCTTGTTGGGCAGCGGAAGCAGCGCATGCACGATACGCGGGCCGAGGTCGCGCGCGGGGTTGATCGCGTAACCGGTGGGGCCGCCCAGCGAGAGGCCGATGCCGACGACCACGAACGCGGTCATCAGGACGCCGGTGCCGCTGACGGCCAGACCCTCCGTCAGGCCCTGGGTGAGGATGGCGAGCACGAGCACGGCGGTGCCGATGATCTCGGTCGCGAGGTTCTGCACGACGTTCCGGATCTCCGGACCGGTGGAGAAGATGCCGAGCACCGGGCCGGCCTGCGGAGTGGCGGTCTGGTCGACCATCCCCTCCTTGGGGTTGAGCGTGGCCACCAGCTCGGGGTCGGTCAGGTGGGCCTGGAACTGCCCGTAGTAGGTGATCCAGACCAGGGTGGCGCCGATCATCGCGCCGAGCATCTGGGAGCCGATGTAGAGCGGAACGTCACTCCACTTGGTGCCGCCGTCTATGGCCAGGCCGATGGTGACGGCCGGGTTGAGGTGGGCGCCGGAGGGCTTCGCGATGTACGCGCCCGTCAGCACGGCGAAGCCCCACCCGAAGGTGATGGCGAGCCAGCCCGCGTTCAGCGCCTTCGAGCGCTTCAGGGTGACGGCGGCGCAGACGCCACCGCCGAGCAGAATCAAGACGGCGGTACCGATGGTCTCGCCGATGAAGATGTCGGAGCTGGACACCCGCGACTCCTTTGTCCTTCGTCCAGGGGAAGGCGAACCCCGGGTCCCTCCGGAGGTCCGCGCCCTCCGTGAGGGCGGTGATCGGCCCCATGGCATTGCAGCCCTGCAGCACTGCACGCACTGCACACCATAGCGAATATTGTCGTCAGGTGTTCGACAATGCCGACCGATGCACGGCAGTTTTCTGCACCGTAAGGGGCGCGTCAAGGGTTCTGTGACCGGAAACTCCAGGCCAACTGGCCTGAAATGTACGTTTGGATACCGACCGGTAACGAAGGGGTCTCGCGGGGCCCGGAACGGGCGGCGAAGTGGATCTTCATGGGCCCGCCGGAGGGGCGGGCCCGGGGGAGAGCGGTGACCCGGAAGGGGCCGGAAAAGGGCGGAGGGCGGTGGGCCGGAAGAGGGGTCAGAACCGGCCGGCGCCGAGGTCGCGGGAGACCGCGCGGGCGCAGTCCCGTACCGCCGCGATCAGCTGCGGCCGCAGCTCGCCGCCCTCGCAGACGCGCTCGACGGCGCCCGTGACGCCCACCGCGCCGACCGGCATCCGACGCCGGTCGTGGATCGGGGCGGCGACGGACGCGACGCCCGCCCAGGTCTCCTCGACGTCCGCGGCCCAGCCCCGGGCGCGGGTGAGGTCCAGCATCCCCTCCAGGCCCGCGAGGTCGGTCACGGTGCGGTCGGTGAACGCCTCGGGGCCGGTCTCGGTGAGCTGGCTGTGGGCCACCGGGTCGTAGGCGCACAGCACCTTGCCGAGGGCGGTGCTGTGCAGCGGGTGCATCGCGCCGACCTCCAGCACCTGGCGGCTGTCGTCCGGCCGGAAGACGTGGTGGATGATCAGGACGCCCTGCTGGTGGAGGACGCCGAGGTAGACGCTCTCGCCGCTGGCCCGGGCCAGGTCGTCCGCCCAGACCAGCGCGCGGGCGCGCAGCTCGTGGACGTCCAGGTAGCTGTTGCCCAGCCGGAGGAGTTCGGCGCCCAGCTGGTAGCGCCCGGAGGCCGGGTCCTGCTCCACGAACCCCTCCTGCTGGAGCGTGCGCAGGATGCCGTGCGCGGTGCCCTTGGCGAGCCCCAGCGCGGAGGCGACGTCCGACAGCCCCAGCCTCCGCTCGCCGCCCGCGAGCAGCCGCAGCATCGCCGCCGCCCGTTCGAGCGACTGGATGGTCCGTGCCATCGAGCAACCTCCTCCAAAATGCCGTTCGGCATTGCTGAACACTATCGGCCGATGCCGACCACGGGGTAGCCGACGCTGGCGTGATCATGATCGCTGAGGCTCCGCCCGGGCGCGTACCGCACGGCCCGCCGGACGCCGTAGCCGGCCCCATACCCGATGTCCGCGCCATGGGACACCCCCTGCTTTCCACGGGCGCTGCGGCTACGCTTGCGGCGTGCGCCCTCTCCGGGAGGGCGTAAAGCCGACAGCCGTCGCAACCACGGGAGCACCTCCATGGCCCTGCAGCCATCGACCGTCCGTTCATCCCGCTCCGACCTGCTCCGGGAGGCACTCGCCACCCGGGTCGTGGTCGCCGACGGGGCCATGGGAACCATGCTCCAGGCACAGGACCCCAGCCTTGACGACTTCCAGCAGCTCGAAGGCTGCAACGAGATCCTGAACGTCACCCGGCCCGACATCGTCCGCTCGGTCCACGAGGCGTACTTCGCCGCCGGTGTCGACTGCGTCGAGACCAACACCTTCGGTGCCAACCACGCCGCCCTCGGCGAGTACGACATCGCCGACCGCGTCTTCGAACTCTCCGAGGCCGGCGCCCGCGTCGCCCGCGAGACCGCCGACGCCTTCGCCGCCGACGGCCGCCCCCGCTGGGTGCTGGGCTCCATCGGCCCCGGCACCAAGCTCCCCACCCTGGGCCACGCCCCCTACACCGTCCTCCGCGACGCCTACCAGGCCAACGCCGAGGGGCTGATCTCCGGCGGCGCCGACGCGCTGCTCGTCGAGACCACCCAGGACCTCCTCCAGACCAAGGCGTCCGTCCTCGGCGCCCGCCGCGCCCTGGAGGCCACCGGTGCCGACCTGCCGGTGATCGTCTCGGTGACCGTGGAGACCACCGGCACCATGCTCCTCGGCTCGGAGATCGGCGCGGCGCTCACCGCGCTGGAGCCGCTGGGCATCGACATGATCGGCCTCAACTGCGCCACCGGCCCCGCCGAGATGAGCGAGCACCTGCGCTACCTCGCCCGGCACTCCCGCGTCGCCCTCTCCTGCATGCCCAACGCCGGTCTGCCGGTGCTCGGCAAGGACGGCGCGCACTACCCGCTGTCCCCGGCCGAACTGGCCGACGCGCAGGAGACGTTCGTCCGCGAGTACGGCCTGTCGCTGGTCGGCGGCTGCTGCGGCACCACCCCCGAGCACCTGCGGCAGGTCGTGGAGCGCGTCCGCGGCCTGACCCCGACCGAGCGCACGCCGCGCCCCGAGCCGGGCGCCGCCTCCCTCTACCAGACCGTCCCCTTCCGCCAGGACACCTCGTACCTGGCCATCGGCGAGCGGACGAACGCCAACGGCTCGAAGAAGTTCCGCACGGCCATGCTGGACGGCCGCTGGGACGACTGCGTGGAGATGGCCCGCGAGCAGATCCGCGAGGGCGCCCACATGCTCGACCTCTGCGTGGACTACGTCGGCCGGGACGGCGTCGCCGACATGGAGGAACTGGCCGGCCGCTTCGCCACCGCCTCCACCCTGCCCATCGTGCTCGACTCCACCGAGGTGGACGTCATCCGGGCCGGCCTGGAGAAGCTCGGCGGCCGGGCCGTCATCAACTCCGTCAACTACGAGGACGGCGACGGGCCCGAGTCGCGGTTCGCCCAGGTCACCCGCCTCGCCAAGGAGCACGGCGCGGCACTGATCGCGCTGACCATCGACGAGGAGGGCCAGGCCCGCACGCCGGAGAAGAAGGTGGAGATCGCCGAGCGGCTGATCGCCGACCTCACCGGCAATTGGGGCATCCGGGAGGAGGACATCCTCGTCGACACCCTCACCTTCACCATCTGCACCGGCCAGGAGGAGTCCCGCAAGGACGGCATCGCCACCATCGAGGCGATCCGCGAGCTCAAGCGCCGCCACCCGGACGTCCAGACCACCCTCGGCCTGTCCAACATCTCCTTCGGCCTCAACCCGGCCGCGCGGATCCTGCTCAACTCCGTCTTCCTCGACGAGTGCGTCAAGGCGGGCCTGGACTCGGCCATCGTGCACGCCTCCAAGATCCTCCCCATCGCGCGCTTCGACGAGGAGGAGGTCGCCACCGCCCTCGACCTCATCTACGACCGCCGCTCCGAGGGCTACGACCCGCTGCAGAAGCTCATGCAGCTCTTCGAGGGCGCCACGGCGAAGTCGCTGAAGGCGGGCAAGGCCGAGGAACTGCTCGCCCTGCCGCTGGAGGAGCGGCTGCGGCGGCGCATCATCGACGGCGAGAAGAACGGCCTGGAGGCCGACCTCGACGAGGCGCTGACCGAGCGCCCGGCCCTCGACATCGTCAACGACACCCTGCTGGAGGGCATGAAGGTCGTCGGCGAGCTGTTCGGCTCCGGCCAGATGCAGCTGCCGTTCGTCCTCCAGTCCGCCGAGGTGATGAAGACCGCCGTCGCCTACCTCGAACCGCACATGGAGAAGAGCGACGCGGAGGGCAAGGGCACCATCGTGCTGGCCACCGTGCGCGGCGACGTCCACGACATCGGCAAGAACCTCGTCGACATCATCCTCTCCAACAACGGCTACAACGTCGTCAACCTGGGCATCAAGCAGCCCGTCTCGGCCATCCTGGAAGCCGCGGAGGAACACCGCGCGGACGTGATCGGCATGTCGGGTCTCCTGGTGAAGTCCACCGTGATCATGAAGGAGAACCTGGAGGAGCTGAACCAGCGCAAGCTGGCCGCCACCTATCCGGTGATCCTCGGCGGTGCCGCCCTCACCCGCGCCTACGTCGAACAGGACCTGCACGAGATCTACGAGGGCGAGGTCCGCTACGCCCGCGACGCCTTCGAGGGGCTCCGGCTGATGGACGCCCTCATCGCCGTCAAGCGCGGCGTCCCCGGCGCCACGCTCCCCGAACTCAAGCAGCGGCGGGTGCCCAAGCGGGACACCCCGGTGGTCGTGGACGAGGAGCCCAAGGGCGCGGTCCGCTCCGACGTCGCCACCGACAACCCCGTCCCCGCGCCGCCCTTCTGGGGCACCCGCGTCGTCAAGGGCATCCCCTTGAAGGACTACGCGTCGTGGCTGGACGAGGGCGCCCTCTTCAAGGGCCAGTGGGGCCTGAAGCAGGCCCGCGCGGGCGGCCCCAGCTACGAGGAGCTCGTCGAGACCGAGGGCCGGCCGCGGCTGCGCGGCTGGCTCGACAAGCTGCACACGGAGAACCTGCTGGAAGCGGCCGTCGTCTACGGCTACTTCCCCTGCTACTCCAAGGGCGACGACCTCATCCTCCTCCACGAGGACGGCACCGAGCGCACCCGCTTCACCTTCCCCCGCCAGCGCCGCGGCCGGCGGCTCTGCCTGGCCGACTTCTTCCGCCCGGAGGAGTCGGGGGAGCGCGACGTCGTCGGCCTCCAGGTCGTCACCGTCGGCTCGCGCATCGGCGAGGCCACGGCCGAACTCTTCGCCTCCGACGCGTACCGCGACTACCTGGAACTGCACGGCCTCTCCGTGCAGCTGGCCGAGGCCCTCGCCGAGTACTGGCACGCACGGGTCCGCTCGGAGCTGGGCTTCGGCGGCGAGGACCCCTCCGACGTGGAGGACATGTTCGCGCTCAAGTACCGCGGCGCGCGGTTCTCCCTCGGGTACGGCGCCTGCCCCGACCTCGAGGACCGGGCGAAGATCGCGGAACTGCTGGAGCCCGAGCGGATCGGGGTGCGGCTGTCGGAGGAGTTCCAGCTGCACCCCGAGCAGTCGACGGACGCGATCGTGATCCACCATCCGGAGGCGAAGTACTTCAACGCGCGGTAGCGCGGGGCTCTGTGGGGGTTGGGGTGCCCCGGTCCCGCCCCTTCGCCGTTTCCTGGGGCTGCGCCCCAGACCCCCTTTTCGCGGCTTCGCCGCTCGTCCTCAAACGCCGGACGGGCTGAATCGTGCGCCCGGGCGCGACATCCAGCCCGTCCGGCGTTTGAGGACAACCGCGCGGAGCGCGGTTTCAGGGGGTGCGGGGGCTCGCCCCCGCAAGAAGCGGTGAAAGGGCGGGACCGGGGCACCCCCCCGCCCGAAAACGAAGGAGCGCTCCGGCGCGCCCGGCCGTAGACTTGTCGTCCGGTAGAAGAAGGCCGGTCCGCCGCCCGCGAGGGCAAGGCGGGCCGGCCTTCTCGTCCCCTCTGGAGGTGCGCGGATGACGAGCGGCATTCCCACGGTCGCGACCAGGACCGCCAAGGGCGGCGGCAACGCCCTGCAAGCCGTCCTCCTCGACATGGACGGCACCCTGGTCGACACCGAGGGCTTCTGGTGGGAGGTGGAAGTCGCGGTCTTCGCCGAGCTGGGCCACCAGCTCCTGGAGGAGTACCGCGAGATCGTCGTCGGCGGCCCGATGACCCGCAGCGCCGCGTTCCTGATCAAGGCGACGGGCGCCAAGATCGCCCTCGCCGAGCTGACCGCCCTCCTGAACTCCCGCTTCGCGGAGATGATCGGCTCCGGCGTCCCCCTCATGCCGGGCGCCAAGCGCCTGCTGACCGAGCTGGCGGCGCACGACGTGCCGACCGCGCTGGTCTCCGCGTCGCACCGGCACATCATCGACCGGGTGCTGCGCACCCTGGGTCCGGAGCACTTCACGCTGACCGTCGCGGGGGACGAGCTGGAGCGCACCAAGCCGCACCCCGACCCGTACCTGACGGCCGCCGCGAGACTCGGGGTCGCCCCGGAGCGCTGCGCGGTGGTCGAGGACACCATGACGGGGGTGACGGCGGCCGAGGCGGCGGGCTGCCGGGTGGTGGCGGTGCCCTCGGTGGGGGCGATCCCGTCCGCGGCCGGCCGGACGGTCGTCCGCTCCCTCGAAGAAGTCGATCTCCGTTTTCTGCGGAGCCTGGTCGGATCTTGAGGGAACGGCCGGTCACGACAGGTGTTTGGCGCGTACACCGAGCGTTGACGGTGGAATGCTCAAGAAACTCTGAGCGCCGGTCCCGTCGTTTTCCGTGATCAAAGCGACGGTAAAAGCCAAGAGGTGCAAGGTCATTTAAGGAGTGACCTTCGTCACCGGCCCGGGGCTATCGCGACGTCGATTCTGCGCCGTTCTGACGCTTTGTCGACGGGCTGGGTGCACCCTTGTGTCCCGATTGGTTCGCTGGTGCGCGAATCGTTCCCCTGCCGGGATATCCGTCAACCCGCCGCCGTTATCGCCGCGTGATATCGCATCAGAGAGACCGCGTTCCGGTCCCCTCGGCGCCGCCACTAATCTCTTGGCGAGTACTTCACGGCACCCCGTGGGGCCCGTGCAGCAACGCATCCGTACGGAGTCCCGGGCGCCGTTCGCACCACAGGGAGAACACCGGACAATGAACCGCAAGACGTTGGTGCTGCCGACCGTGGTGGGCCTGCTGGCCCCCGTGCTCGTCGCCTGTGGTGGGGGCGACGGAGCGGGCAAGGGCAAGGGCGCCATCGTCGTCGGCACCACCGACCGGTTCGAGCAGACGACCGACGCTCCGGCCCCCTTCGACCCCGCCGCCGCGTACGACGTCGGCGTCTGGAACGTGCTGCACAGCGCCTTCCAGACGCTGCTCCGGCTGCCCCGCTCCGGCTCGGACCCGGTGCCGGACGCCGCCTCCAAGTGCACGTTCAGCGACCGCCGCAACGAGCAGTACCGCTGCACCCTGCGCAGCGGGCTCAAGTTCAGCAACGGTCACGAGATGACCGTCAAGGACGTCAAGTTCTCCATCGAGCGCGCCCGCACGATCAACTTCGAGAACGGTCCGGTCTCGCTGCTGAGCAACATCGACCGGGTCGAGACCCCGAACGACCGCGAGGTCGTCTTCCAGCTGAAGACGCCCGACGCGACGTTCCCGCAGAAGCTCGCCACCCCGGCCGCGGCCATCGTCGACAGCCGGTCGTACCCCAAGAACAAGCTGATGGGCGACGGCTTCAAGGTCGTCGGCTCGGGTCCGTACACCCTGGACACCGAGGAGAAGGACGGCCGCGCGGTCAAGGTCGTGCTCTCCAAGAACCCGGACTACCAGGGTTCGGTCAACGTGCAGAACGACAAGGTCGAGATGCGCTTCTACGACGACGCCAAGACGCTGGAGAACGCCCTCAAGGGCGGCGACGTCGACCTGGCGAACCGCACCCTGTCGCCCGAGCAGATCGGCCGGCTGCGCGACACCACCGGCCAGGACGTCCGGCTGCTGGAGTCGGCCGGCTCGGAGATCGGCTACCTGGCCTTCAACACCGACGACCCGGCCGTGAAGCCCAAGGCCGTCCGGCAGGCCATGGCCCAGCTGGTGGACCGTCAGGCGCTGGCCCGCGAGGGCTACGACCGGACCAGCGACGCCCTGTACTCGCTGGTGCCCAGCGGTATCCCGGGCCACCAGAACTCGTTCTCCAACGAGTACGGCAACCCCAGCGCCGACAAGGCCCGCGCCCTGCTGAAGGGCGCCGGCATCAGCACCCCGGTGCGGTTCACCCTCGCCTACTCCTCCGACCACTACGGCGAGGCCAGCGCGCGGGCGTACAAGACGTTCCAGAAGCAGCTCAACGGCAGCGGCCTGTTCGACGTCAAGCTCCAGGACGTGAAGTGGTCGGAGTTCCGCCCCAACGCGGCCAAGGGCCAGTACGCGGTCTACGGCATGGGCTGGTTCCCCGACTTCCCGGACCCGGACAACTTCATCGCCCCGTTCTTCGGCAAGGACAACTTCCTCCGGTCCCGCTACCAGAACGCCAAGATCAACGACCTGATCCCGCGGACCCGGCAGACCGCCCAGCGCGACTCGGCGGCCAAGCTCTTCCAGCAGGCCCAGGACATCGTCGCGGACGAGGTGCCGGTGCTGCCCCTGTGGCAGGGCAAGCAGTACGTGGCGATCCGGAACGGCCTCACCGGCGCGGAGTGGGCGCTCAACGCCGCCTCCGAGCTGCAGCCCTGGGAACTCGCCCGCGGCAAGTGACGCACAACACGGCGATGACACCCGGCCGTGATGAGAACACCCCTTTTGCAACACAACGCTCCACCTGTACAACAAGCTCCACAGAACGGCCTTGAGGGGCGGGCCCGTGCCCGCCCCCTCCACTTGGAACTGTGAGGAACGTGCACGTGAGGAAACGTGACCAGTGGCTTGCCGCCCCGCTCGGTGCGGGGCTCGCCGCCGCCCTGCTGAGCGGGTGCGGTTCGGAGGACGGCAAGGCGGCGGGCACCGGTGAGTCGGTGGTCATGGGGATGTCCGACGAGGTCGTCTCGGTGGACCCGGCCGCGGGTTACGACCCCGGTTCCTGGATCCTGTTCAACAACGTCTTCCAGTCGCTGCTGAGCTTCCCCAAGGGCAGCAACGTGCCGCAGCCCGACGCCGCCCGCAAGTGCGGCTTCAAGGACCAGGCGAGCACCGTCTACGAGTGCACGCTCAACAGCGGCCTGAAGTTCAGCAACGGGCACGACCTCACCTCCGAGGACGTCGCCTACTCCTTCCGGCGCACCCTGAAGATCAACGACAAGTCCGGTCCCGCGTCGGCCATGCTGTCCACGATCAAGGACATCAAGACGCCGGACAAGAAGACCGTCGTCTTCAAGCTGAAGCGGCCGGACGCCACCTTCCCGCTGAAGATCGCCTCCGGCGCCGGTTCCATCGTGGACCACCAGGAGTACGCGATGGACAAGCTCAGGACCGACGGCAAGGCCGTCGGCTCGGGCGTCTACACGCTGGACTCCTACGGCAAGGACAAGGCCGTCTTCAAGGTCAACGGCGACTACAAGGGCCCCGCGACCGTCCAGAACAAGGGCATGACCCTCAAGTTCTTCCACGGCGAGCAGGACGCCCTGAAGACCGCCCTGCAGAAGGGCGACGTCGACCTCGCCTACCGTGGCCTGGCCACCGAGGACATCTCGTCCCTGGAGGCCGCCGCCACCGCCGGCAAGGGCCTCAAGGTCGTCCAGGGCACCAGCGCCGAGGTCCAGCACCTGGTGTTCAACACCAAGGACACGGTGACCGGCAAGCTCGCCGTCCGCCGCGCCGTCGCCTACCTCGTCGACCGCAGCGCCCTCGTCCGCGACGTCTACAAGCGCACCGCCGAACCGCTGTACTCCGTCGTCCCGAGCGGCATCACCGGCCACCGGACGCCGTTCTTCGACCTCTACGGCGACCGTCCGCAGCCCGAGAAGGCCAAGGAGGCGCTGGTCTCCGCCGGCATCAAGGGCAAGGTCAAGCTGACCCTCTGGGGCACGCCGATCCGCTACGGCCCCGGCACCGTCCCGGAGCTCAACGCCATCGCCAAGCAGCTCAACGCCAGCGGCCTGTTCGACGCGGACGTGCGCACCGCGCCCTTCCCCGAGTACGAGAAGGGCATCGAGGCCGGCAAGTACGCGGTCTACGTGAAGGGCTGGGTGCCCGACTACCCGGACCCGGACAACTTCACCGCGCCCTTCTTCGGCGAGGACAACGAACTCGCCAACCACTACGAGTCCAAGGAGATAGCCGACCGGATCCTCCCGGCCACCGCCGCCCAGGGCAGCCGCACCGCGACCGTCGGCGACTTCGCCAAGCTCCAGTCGACCGTCGCCCAGGACGTCCCGGTGCTGCCGCTCTGGCAGGGCAAGCAGTACGCCGTCGCCAACGACCGGATCACCGGCCTCCAGTGGACCCTGGACGCCTCCACCGTCTTCCGCTTCTGGGAGATCGCCAAGTCCGACAAGGGCTGACACCGGGCGAGACACCAAGGGCCCGCCGGAACGATCCGGCGGGCCCTTCGGCGTTGCTCCTCCTCGTCTCGCGCCGCGGCTACTGCGCGCCCGGCCGCACCAGCCCGCTCTCGTACGCGTAGACCGCCGCCTGCACCCGGTCGCGCAGCCCCAGCTTGGTGAGCACATGGCCGACATGCGTCTTGACCGTCGTCTCGCTGACGAACAGGTCCGCCGCGATCTCCGCGTTCGACAGACCGCGGGCCACCAGCTTGAGCACCTCCACCTCACGGTCGGTCAGCGTGCTCAGCGTGTCCGGCAGCGGCTCCTCGCCCGACGGCAGGTGCCCGGCGTACTTGTCCAGCAGCCGGCGGGTGATGCTCGGCGCCAGCATCGCCTCGCCGCCCGCCACCACCCGGATCGCCTGCACCAGCTCATGGGCCGGGGCGTCCTTCAGCAGGAAGCCGCTGGCCCCCGCGCGCAGCGCCTCCACCACGTACTCGTCCAGGTCGAACGTGGTGAGCACCAGCACCTTCGCCGGACCGTTCCGGTCCGGGCCGGTGATCTGCCGGGTCGCCTCGACCCCGTCCATCCGGGGCATCCGGATGTCCATCAGCACCACGTCCGGCTGGAGCGCCCGGACCTGCTCCAGCGCCTGCAGGCCGTCACCGGCCTCCCCGACCACCGCGATGTCCTGCTCGGCTTCGAGGATCATGCGGAAGCCC
The DNA here is from genome assembly GCF_017916255.1 of Streptomyces mobaraensis NBRC 13819 = DSM 40847. Lineage (NCBI taxonomy): Bacteria > Bacillati > Actinomycetota > Actinomycetes > Kitasatosporales > Streptomycetaceae > Streptomyces > Streptomyces mobaraensis. Next base: position 1,501,134 of record NZ_CP072827.1, on the reverse strand, counting down.
GTGCGCAGCAGGGGCTGGTCGTCGACGAGCAGGACACGGATCGCCACAGGGAACTCCTTCGGTAGACCGGGGCCATTTTGCCTGAGTCCATCCCGGGCGCGCCCGTCAGACCCCGGCAGGCCCCGCGTCCGCCTCGGGAACGCGCGGTACGGGCAGCACCGGCAGGGGATACGGCGGGGGAGTGCCCCCGAACTCCGGGCACAGCGCCTGGTGGTCGCACCAGCCGCAGAGCTTCGTCGGCCGGGGCCGCCAGTCGCCCGTCTCGGTGGCCAGCGCGATCGCCTCCCACAGCGCGCGCAGCTTCCGCTCCACGGCCGCCAGCTCGGCCTCCGTCGGGTCGTACGTCAGCACGTCCCCGCTGCCCAGGTAGACGAGCTGGAGGCGGCGCGGCATGACGCCGCGCAGCCGCCGGATCACCAGCGCGTAGAACGTCATCTGGAACAGGGCGTCCCCCCGGTACTGCGGGGCCGGCGCCTTCCCGGTCTTGTAGTCGACGATCCGCACCTCGCCCGTCGGCGCCACGTCCACCCGGTCGACGATGCCGCGCAGCACCAGCCCCGAGTCCAGCGCCGTCTCCACGAACAGCTCGCGCTCGGCCGGCTCCAGCCGCGTCGGATCCTCCAGCGAGAACCACCGCTCGACCAGCCGCTCCGCCTCCGCCAGCCAGCGGGCCAGCCGCTCCGGCTCGTGCGTACCGTCCTCGCCGGCGAACAGCTCCGCCAGCTCCGGCCGCGCCGCCAGCAGCCTCTCCCACTCGCCGGGCAGCAGCGCCCGGGCCCGGTCCGGGGTGCGCTCCGCCGCCGGGGCGTCGAAGAGGCGCTCCAGCACGGCGTGCACCACCGTGCCGCGGGTCGCCGCCGGGCTGGGCTTCTCCGGCAGCCGGTCGATCACCCGGAACCGGTACAGCAGCGGGCACCGCATGAAATCGGCCGCACGCGAGGGCGACAGCGAGGCCGGCCGGGCGGCGGCCGCCGGTGGACCGGAGGTCTCCGGAGCCTGCCGTACGGGCTCGGGGAGCGGGACCGCCGGGCCGGCGGCCCCTCCGGCCGGGCCCCGGGCGGTGTCGTCGAGAGCGGTGTCCATGGCAGAGACCCTACGGCCCCCCACGGACATTCCGCGGCATACCATCGACGGCAGAGCTTCCGCGCGTGCATGATCGTGGCAGGGCGCGCGCACCGGGCGGGTGCGGGAGCAGCACCGACGAGGGGAAACCGTGGAGAACAGCGGGCAGGGCGGGTCCGGCAGCGGGGGCGCCGACCACCAGGCCGGACAGCCCGGAGACCCCAGGGAACCCGGAGGCCCGGGAGGCCCGGGAGAGCACGGCCCCGGACCGCGGCGTCCGCGCGAGAGCGGCGGCGGGATCCTCATGGGCCGCCCGTTCGGCGTCCCGGTCTACGTCGCCCCCAGCTGGTTCCTGGTCGCCGCCCTCATCACCTGGGTCTTCGGCGGCCAGCTCGACCGCGTCCTGCCCGAACTCGGCCGGGCCCGCTACCTGGTCTCCCTCTTCTTCGCCGTCGCCTTCTACGCCTCCGTCCTGGTCCACGAACTGGCCCACACGGTCGCCGCCCTCCGCTTCCGCCTCCCCGTCCGGCGCATCCAGCTGCAGTTCTTCGGCGGCGTCTCCGAGATCGAGAAGGAGAGCGAGACCCCCGGCCGGGAGTTCGTCCTCGCCTTCGTCGGCCCGCTGCTCTCCCTGGTGCTGGCCGGTGTCTTCTGGGTCGGCATGCAGGCCGTGGAGCCCGACACCGTCCCCGGCGTGCTGCTCGCCGGGCTCATGGTCTCCAACCTCCTGGTGGCCGTCTTCAACCTGCTGCCCGGTCTCCCCCTGGACGGCGGACGGATGCTCCGCGCCGTCGTCTGGAAGATCACCGGCCGGCCCATGGCCGGCACCGTCGCCGCCGCCTGGGTCGGCCGCGCGCTCGCCGTCAGCGTCCTCGTCGGCCTCCCGCTGCTCACCCAGGCGTACCGCGCCGACGACTTCGGCGGCGTCGACTCCCTCACCGACGCCCTGCTCGCCGCCATCCTCGCCGCGATCATCTGGACGGGCGCCGGGAACAGCCTCCGCATGGCCCGCCTCCGCGAGCGCCTCCCCGGCCTGCGCGCCCGCACCCTCACCCGGCGCGCCGTGCCCGTCGCCCCCACCACGCCGCTCTCCGAGGCGCTGCGCAGGGCCAACGAGGAGGGCGCCCGCGCCCTGGTCGTCGTCGACGCGGCCGGCGCCCCCACCGCGCTGGTCCGCGAGTCCGCCATCGTCGGCATCCCCGTCCACCGCCGGCCCTGGGTCACGGTGGACACCCTCGCCCAGGACATCCAGGACGGCATGCGGATCTCGGCCGAGCTCTCCGGCGAGGACCTGCTGGAGGCCCTGCGGCAGACGCCCGCCACCGAGTACCTGGTCGTCGAGGAGACCGGCGAGGTCTACGGCGTCCTCTCCACCGCGGACGTCGAACGGGCCTTCGTCGCCGCCATGGCCCGCACCCCGGCCCCCTGAGACCCCGGCCCCCCGAGGCCCGGCCCAGGAGAGGGCCCCGGCCCGTGGTCCCGGTCCCGCTCCGCGCCCGGTAGGCTGGTCACATGTCCGAACCGACCGGTGCCGCCCGCCGTCGCGGGCCCTTCCAGGTCGGGGACCAGGTCCAGCTCACCGACCCCAAGGGACGCCACTACACCTTCACGCTCGAAGCCGGGAAGCAGTTCCACACCCACAAGGGTGCCTTCCCGCACGACGAGCTGATCGGTGCTCCCGAGGGCAGTGTTGTCCGTACCACGGGAAACGTCGCCTACCTCGCGCTGCGCCCCCTGCTCCCCGACTACGTCCTGTCCATGCCGCGCGGAGCCGCCGTGGTCTACCCCAAGGACGCGGGGCAGATCCTGGCGATGGCCGACATCTTCCCCGGCGCCCGCGTCGTGGAGGCCGGCGTCGGCTCCGGCTCGCTGAGCAGCTTCCTGCTGCGCGCCATCGGCGACCAGGGCATGCTGCACTCCTACGAGCGCCGCGCCGACTTCGCCGAGATCGCCACGAAGAACGTGGAGCGCTACTTCGGCGGTCCGCACCCGGCCTGGCAGCTCACCGTCGGCGACCTCCAGGACAACCTGTCCGACACCGACGTCGACCGCGTCATCCTGGACATGCTCGCCCCCTGGGAGTGCCTGGAGGCCGTCCGCAAGGCGCTCGTCCCCGGCGGCATCCTCTGCTGCTACGTGGCGACCACCACCCAGCTCGCGCGGACCGTCGAGTCCATCCGCGAGATCGGCTGCTTCGCCGAGCCGTCGGCCTGGGAGACCATGGTCCGCACCTGGCACGTCGAGGGCCTGGCCGTCCGTCCCGACCACCGCATGATCGGGCACACCGGCTTCCTCCTCACGGCCCGCCGTCTCGCGGACGGCGTGGAGCCGCCGATGCGCCGCCGCCGCCCGGCGAAGGGCGCGTACGGCGAGGACTACACGGGTCCCGGCGGTCAGACTGCCGAAGGCTGAGCCTTTCTCCCACCAGCGCGGAAGCCGTCCCCGGCGAACTCGGGGACGGCTTCCGCGCGTTGGGGCCGGGGCGCCGTTCCGTTCGCCGGACCGGTGTGCGACGATGCGGCTCTCGTCACAGTCTCTTCGAAGGAGCGGCGCGCGTGCAGCCCCCCGCCGGACTTCCGCACACCCACCCGAGGCCCGTCCACTGGCTGCTGACCGCTCTTGGCCTGGCCGTGGTGCTGACCGGCGCGGCACTCCTCGGGCCGGCCGACGCCACCGCCGGGGACGCGCCCCGCACGCCGGCCGCCGCCGCACCCGATCCGACTGCCGCCCGCTACCCGCTCGACTGCGGCCCGGTGGGCGTCGAGGTGCGGGACAAGGCCGTCGTGGACCCGGACGGGGACGGGCGGCCCGGGACGGTGGCCGTGGTCCACTGCCGCGCCGGCGGGGGCACCCCGCCCGACGGCGTCTACGTCCTGGCGGCGGGCAAGGGAGCGGGCGCACCGCCGCGGGTGGTCGCCACCCTCGTCGACCCCGCCCGGCGGATGAACGTCGGCCGGTTCAGGGTGACGGGGGACACGATTTCGGCCACTCTGCTCGGCTACTCCGCGCGGAACGTGCCGCGCTGCTGCCCCGACCTGCGCCGGCCGGTCGAATGGCGGTGGCGCGACGGCCAGTTCGAGCCGACGGCACGACCCGTCACGGGCCGCGCCTGATCCGTCACTCGGCGTCCGGGCCGTACACCTCGACCTTGTCCGAGACGCGCCGCACATGGATGCAGTCGCCCGGGCACTCCTTGGCCGAGTCGCGGACGTCGGCCAGCAGCGGCAGCGGAACGGGCGTGGTGGCGCCGGGCTCCTGGAGCAGCTCGTCGTCGGCGCTCTTCACATACGCCAGTCCGTCGATGTCGAGCTCGAAGACCTCGGGGGCGTACTGCACGCAGATGCCGTCCCCCGTACACAGCTCCTGGTCGATCCAGACCTCGAGGGCGCCGTCGGGGCCCTCGGCCGCCGGGTCCTCGGTGACGGTCGCGCGGTCTTCGTTCCGGACGGTCATCTCGCCTGCCGTTTCCTGCTTACGTGAATCAATTGGAGCCAGCACTGACGGGTGTTGACCGACTCGACGATACAACCGCTCGCTTTCCGATGTTGATGGGTGGGTATTCCCCAGTCGTGAGGACGTGCGCAAGGGTGAAGATCGGACACACTCCGACCGGGTTTGTGATCTAGGGGTTTCAACCTGCACCGGCCCAGGTAGGGTCTGGAAGCGTCCAGCTCCCCTTGGAGGAGGTGAGGACCGTGGCAGCCCACGACGACGACATGAACCGCGGCATCCGGCCGGGACGGGGCTCAGACGACCCCGCCGGCCAGGTTGCCTACCTTGAGCAGGAGATCGCCGTCCTGCGCCGCAAGCTCGCCGACTCTCCGCGTCACACGAGGATTCTCGAAGAGCGGATCGTCGAGCTCCAGACCAACCTGGCCGGGGTGTCCGCCCAGAACGAGCGGCTCGCCAACACCCTCCGCGAGGCCCGCGACCAGATCGTGGCCCTCAAGGAGGAGGTCGACCGGCTCGCCCAGCCGCCGGCCGGCTTCGGCGTCTTCCTGCAGGCCAACGACGACGGCACGGTGGACATCTTCACCGGCGGCCGCAAGCTCCGGGTCAACGTCAGCCCGGGCGTCGACCCCGAGGAGCTCCGGCCCGGCCAGGAGGTCATGCTCAACGAGGCCCTCAACGTGGTCGAGGCCATGGCGTTCGAGCGGGCCGGGGACATCGTCACCCTCAAGGAGATCCTGGAGGACGGCGAACGGGCCCTGGTCATCGGGCACACCGACGAGGAGCGGGTGGTGAGGCTCGCCGAGCCGCTGCTGGACGTCACCATCCGCCCCGGCGACGCCCTGTTGCTCGAGTCCCGTTCCGGCTACGTCTACGAGGTCATCCCGAAGAGCGAGGTCGAGGAGCTCGTCCTCGAAGAGGTCCCCGACATCGACTACACGAAGATCGGCGGCCTGGGGAACCAGATCGAGCTCATCCGCGACGCGGTCGAGCTCCCCTATCTCTACCCCGACCTCTTCAAGGAGCACGAACTCCGGCCCCCCAAGGGCGTCCTGCTGTACGGCCCGCCCGGCTGCGGCAAGACGCTCATCGCCAAGGCGGTGGCCAACTCCCTTGCCAAGAAGGTCGCGGAGGTCACCGGGAAGCCCGCGGGGAAGAGCTTCTTCCTCAACATCAAGGGCCCCGAGCTGCTCAACAAGTACGTCGGCGAGACCGAGCGGCACATCCGCCTGATCTTCCAGCGCGCCCGCGAGAAGGCCAGCGAGGGCACGCCCGTGATCGTCTTCTTCGACGAGATGGACTCGCTGTTCCGCACCCGCGGCTCCGGCGTCAGCTCGGACGTGGAGAACACCATCGTCCCGCAGCTGCTCTCCGAGATCGACGGCGTGGAGGGCCTGGAGAACGTCATCGTCATCGGCGCCTCCAACCGCGAGGACATGATCGACCCGGCGATCCTCCGCCCCGGCCGGCTCGATGTGAAGATCAAGATCGAGCGGCCGGACGCCGAGGCGGCCAAGGACATCTTCTCCAAGTACCTGACCGAGTCGCTGCCGCTGCACGCGGACGACCTCGCCGAGCACGGCGGGGACCCCCGGGCGACGGTCGACGGCATGATCCAGTCGGTCGTGGAGCAGATGTACGCCGAATCCGAGGAGAACCGCTTCCTGGAGGTCACCTACGCCAACGGTGACAAGGAAGTCCTCTACTTCAAGGACTTCAACTCCGGAGCGATGATCCAGAACATCGTGGACCGCGCCAAGAAGATGGCGATCAAGGCGTTCCTCGACCACAACCAGAAGGGCCTCCGCGTCTCCCACCTGCTCGCCGCCTGCGTCGACGAGTTCAAGGAGAACGAGGACCTGCCCAACACCACCAACCCGGACGACTGGGCCCGCATCTCCGGCAAGAAGGGCGAGCGGATCGTCTTCATCCGCACCCTCGTCACCGGCAAGCAGGGCGCGGACACCGGCCGCTCCATCGACACGGTGGCCAACACCGGTCAGTACCTGTAACACCGCCGTCCGGCCGCGGCCGACCGTCCCCGGATCCCCGGCTCCCGCCCCCACGGCGCGGGACCGGGCCGGAACGGTCCGTCCGCGGCCGGACGCGTTCACGGACCCCGGGGGACGACGCCCGCGGGCGCGACGGGTCCGGTACGGCACGAGGGACGGGTCCGGTACGGCACGAACCCGGGCAATGACTGGAATGATCTCCCCAGGGCCGCAAAGCCGTTCTAGGCTCTGCGGTACCACCGCGACGCGCGTGGGGGACGCACACGGACCGGATGCGCAGCGGTACTTGAGCGGCGACCCCACCAGGGGGCGCCGCCGGGCAAGGAGGGCCGCATGACCGTACGGCGAGTAATGGGCATCGAGACGGAGTACGGGATCTCCGTCCCCGGTCACCCGAACGCCAATGCCATGCTCACCTCGTCCCAGGTCGTCAACGCGTACGCGGCGGCGATGCACCGGGCACGCCGTGCCCGCTGGGACTTCGAGGAGGAGAATCCGCTGCGGGACGCCCGGGGCTTCGACCTCGCCCGGGAGGCCGCCGACGCCAGCCAGCTCACCGACGAGGACATCGGCCTCGCCAACGTCATCCTCACCAACGGCGCCCGGCTGTACGTGGACCACGCCCACCCCGAGTACAGCTCCCCGGAGATCACCAACCCGCGGGACGCGGTCCTCTGGGACAAGGCCGGCGAACGGATCATGGCGGAGGCCGCCGAGCGGGCGGGCCGGCTGCCCGGGGCGCAGCCGATCCACCTCTACAAGAACAACACGGACAACAAGGGCGCGTCCTACGGCACCCACGAGAACTACCTGATGAAGCGGGAGACCCCCTTCTCGGACATCGTGCGCCACCTGACCCCCTTCTTCGTCTCCCGCCAGGTCGTCACCGGCGCCGGCCGGGTCGGCATCGGCCAGGACGGCCGCGAGCACGGCTTCCAGATCAGCCAGCGCGCGGACTACTTCGAGGTCGAGGTCGGGCTGGAGACCACCCTCAAACGGCCCATCATCAACACCCGCGACGAGCCCCACGCCGACGCCGAGAAGTACCGCCGGCTGCACGTGATCATCGGCGACGCCAACCTCTCGGAGATCTCCACCTACCTCAAGCTGGGCACCACCTCGCTGGTGCTGTCCATGATCGAGGACGGCTTCATCTCCGGCGACTTCGCCGTCGACCAGCCCGTCCGCACCCTGCACCGGGTCAGCCACGACCCCTCGCTGCGCCGCCTGATCACCCTGCGCAGCGGCCGGACGCTGACCGCCGTCCAGCTCCAGATGGAGTACTGCGAGCTGGCCAGGAAACACGTCGAGGACCGGTACGGGTCGGACGCGGACGAGCAGACCAAGGACGTCCTGGCCCGCTGGGAGGACGTGCTGGGCCGGCTGGAGGGCGACCCCATGAGCCTCGCCGGCGAGCTGGACTGGGTGGCCAAGCGGGAGCTGCTGGAGGGCTACCGCCGCCGGGACGGCCTGGACTGGGACGCGGCCCGGCTGCACCTGGTGGACCTGCAGTACGCGGACGTCCGGCCCGACAAGGGGCTGTACAACCGGCTGGCGGCGCGCGGCAGGATCAAGCGGCTGCTGGACGAGACCGAGGTCGAGCGGGCCCGTACGGCGCCGCCGGAGGACACCCGGGCGTACTTCCGGGGCCGCTGCCTCGACCAGTACGCGGACGACGTGGCCGCCGCCTCCTGGGACTCGGTGATCTTCGACCTTCCCGGGCGGGACTCGCTCCAGCGGGTCCCCACCCTGGAGCCGCTGCGCGGCACCCGCAACCACGTCAAGGAGCTGCTGGACCGCTGCCGCACGGCGGAGGAGCTGGTGCGGGTGCTGTCGGGGGGCTGAGCGGGGTCTGGGGAGGAGGCGGAACGGGAATCATCACGGTGGTTCCCGGACGTTCCCGGGAGTACGGGGCCGATGTCGGACCGTGCTTGTAGGGTCTGATCTGTAGGACTTGAGTACGTGTACGTCGAAACCGAGCGGGGTGAGGGGTATGGCGACCAAGGACACCGGCGGCGGACAGCAGAAGGCGACGCGTTCCACCGAGGAGACCGAGGAGCAGGCGCAGGAGGCGCAGGCGTCCGAGGACCTCAAGGAGCGGCACGAGAAGCTGTCGGACGATGTGGACTCCGTCCTGGACGAGATCGATGACGTCCTGGAAGAGAACGCCGAGGATTTCGTTCGAAGCTTCGTTCAGAAGGGTGGTCAGTGATTTGGCCTACGGATCGTAGGTCGAATCCCGCGGGGAGTCGGATCTTCGCCAAGCCTGTAGCGAAGTGCCGCTCGCGGTGCGGGGAAAACGGACCGCGGGCGGCCGCCGCGGGCGACGGATCGCCGGAGGGCCGGCAAGCCCTCTGTTCGAACGGCCTTGCCGCTCCGGCGGAGCACGTGGATCATGATCACAAAACGGGCGCCGTGCGCGGAGCGCTGTGCTTCGGCCGCCACGCCGCCCCAGGACAGTTCAAGGATCGGCCGGACGCCGACAGGCGTGCCGCCGAATACGTGGAAGGAAACGTGTGGAAGCCAACCCTCGTAGCACTGGGCGTCTACCAGCTGCCTTCCTGACTCCCGGCTCGTCCTCGTTCGTGGACTTCCTCGGGAACCACGCCCCCGAGCTGCTGCCCGGCAACCGGCAGCTGCCGCCCGTGATGGGCGCCGTCGAGGCGCCGCACGGCACGACCATCGTCGCGGCGACCTTCCCCGGCGGGGTGGTGCTGGCCGGCGACCGCCGGGCCACCATGGGCAACGTCATCGCGCAGCGCGACATCGAGAAGGTCTTCCCGGCGGACGAGTACTCGGCCGTCGGCATCGCGGGCACGGCCGGCCTCGCCGTGGAGATGGTCAAGCTCTTCCAGCTGGAGCTGGAGCACTTCGAGAAGGTCGAGGGCACCCAGCTCTCCCTGGAGGGCAAGGCCAACCGGCTCTCCACCATGATCCGCAGCAACCTCGGCATGGCCATGCAGGGCCTCGCCGTGGTGCCGCTGTTCGCCGGCTGGGACGTGGACCGCGGCAAGGGCCGGATCTTCTCCTACGACGTGACCGGCGGGCGCTCCGAGGAGTACGGCTACGCGGCCACCGGCTCCGGCTCGCTCTTCGCCCGGGGCTCGCTGAAGAAGCTGTACCGGGACGACCTCTCCGCCGAACAGGCCGCCACACTGGTGGTACAGGCCCTGTACGACGCGGCCGACGACGACTCGGCGACCGGCGGTCCCGACCTCGCCCGCCGCATCTACCCGATCGTCACCGTCATCTCCGACGAGGGGTACCGGAGGCTCACCGACGCCGACCTGGCCGAGACCGTCCGGGCCATCCACGAGCGGCGGCTCCAGGAGCCCGACGGGCCCCGGGCCGCGCTGCTCTGAGGCCCGCCGGGTCCGAGTCCTCCGTACGCACTCCCCACAGACCAGAAAGGGACGGATAACCGGTGTCGACGCCGTTCTACGTCTCTCCCCAGCAGGCCATGGCCGACCGCGCCGAGTACGCCCGCAAGGGCATCGCGCGCGGCCGCAGCGTCGTGGTCCTCCAGTACAACGATGGCGTGATCTTCGTTGCCGAGAACCCGTCCCGCGCGCTGCACAAGGTCAGCGAGATCTACGACCGCATCGCGTTCGCGGCCGTCGGGAAGTACAACGAGTTCGAGACCCTGCGCATCGGCGGCGTCCGCTACGCCGACCTGCGGGGCTACACCTACGACCGCGAGGACGTCACTGCCCGGGGCCTCGCCAACGTCTACGCCCAGACCCTCGGCACCATCTTCTCCAGCGCGGGCGAGAAGCCGTACGAGGTCGAGCTGATCGTCGCCGAGGTCGGGGCCGGCCCGGAGGACGACCAGATCTACCGGCTGCCGCACGACGGCTCGATCGTCGACGAGCACGGCTCGGTCGCGGTCGGCGGCAACGCCGATCAGATCAGCAGCTATCTCGGGCAGCGGCACCGGGACGGGATGACCCTCGCCGAGGCGCTCAAGCTCGCCGTCGAGTCGCTCACCCGGGACGCGAACGGCTCGGAGCGCACGTTGACGGCGGAGCAGCTCGAGGTGGCGGTGCTGGATCGGACGCGGCCGCAGCAGCGGAAGTTCAAGCGGTTGCTTGGGAGTCAGCTGACGCGGTTGATGGAGGAAGGGGCGGAGACGTCCGCGTCCTCCGAGGACGAGGGCGGGGACGCGGGGGCGTCCTGAGGGGAGGTTGCCCCGGTCCCGCCCTTTCGCCGTTTCCTGGGGGCTGCGCCCCCAGACCCCCCTTTTCGCGGCTTCGCCGCTCGTCCTCAAGCGCCGGACGGGCTGATTTCAGCCTGTCCGGCGCTTGAGGACAACCGCGCGGAGCGCGGTTGCGGGGGTGCGGGGGCTTGCCCCCGCAGGAAACGGTGAAAGGGCGGGATCGGGGCAACCCCCGCCGTCAGGCGCCACCCGCCGCCGGGCCGCTGGAGTCGCGGGCGACCAAGGACACCGGCAATTCCGCCGCGCCATCGGGCCTCCCGTCGAGCACGGCCGCGAGCGCCCGCATCCCCGCCTCCCCGACGGCCTCCGCGGGCAGCCGGACCGTCGTCAGCTCCGGGTCGACGGCCGTCGCGAGGGACAGGTCGGCGAACCCGGTGACGGAGAGGTCGTCCGGGACCCGCAAGCCCAGCCGCCGAGCCGCCTTGCACGCCCCCGCGGCCAGCATGTCGTCGTCGCAGACCAGGGCGGTCGGCCGCGGGCCGGGTCCGGAGAGGACGCGTTCGGCCGCCGCCCGCCCCGCGTCGACGTGCAGAGCGGCCGGCTCCGTGCGCACCACGCGCGCGTCGGGGACGCCGCGCAGCGCGTCGGCCAGGGCGCGCGCCCGGACCCGGAAGGTCCAGGAGTCGACGTCGGCGGACAGGTGGGCGAAGCGCCGGTGGCCGAGGGCCAGCAGGTGTGCGGCGACCTGCCGCATGCCGTCGGCGATGTCCGGGTTGACGGTGGCGGCGGCCTCCGCGCTGTCGGGGTCGCTGTCGAGCATGACCACCGGCAGCCCGCCGTCCCGCAGGGCGGCCAGGGAGTCGACCGCCATCGAGGAGGCGATCACGCCGTCGAGGGCGGCGCGGGCGGAGGCGAAGGGGTCCCGGGCCGGGCCGATGCCCTCGGGGGAGGGGTAGAGGAGGACGCCGACGCCCTGTTCCCCGGCCACCCGGGCGGCCCCGGCGTAGACGCGGGCGAAGAACTCGTTGGTGAGCGCGGGGACGACGAGCAGGACGGTCCGCGTGCGGCCCAGCCGCAGGTCGCGGGCGGCGAGGTTGCGCCGGTAGCCGAGTTCGCGGGCGGCCGAGCGGACCGCCTCGGCGCGGGCCTCGGAGACCCGGCCGCGCCATTTGTCGCCCATGACGAGGGAGACGGTCGCCTGGGAGACGCCGGCCGCGCGGGCCACGTCCCTGCTGGTCGCCCGGGCGGGCGCCGCGTGCGTCCCGCGGACCGTCGGCCAGCGGCCCCCGCCGCGCACTCCGTCCGACCTCTGTTCGCCGTCCGTCACCACCGGTGACGCCCCTCTCCGCCGCCTCGCCCACGGCTGGACCCGTGAGCTGCCGACATGGTACGTATAACGCGTCAACGTTATACGTAAAACCGGCTCGGATGCCGGTCGAGAGAGGCAGATGATGGCGGCGGGCTACGGCGAGATGCTCAGGACGCGGTACGCCGCACGGTTGCTGGTGGGCACCCTGGTGGGCCGGCTGCCCACCGCCACCGCCGCGCTGGCGGTCGTCCTCTTCGCCCGCGCCGAGGGCGGCAGCTACACCCTCGCCGGCGCCCTCTCCGCCACCTACGGCGTCGCCAACGCGTTCGGCCAGCCGCTGCTCGGCCGGGCCGTCGATCTGTACGGCCAGCCGCGCGTGATGCTGCCCTCGGCCGTGCTGTCCGCGCTGGGCATGGTCCTCTTCGCCGCCGTCGGCCTGGAACCGCTGCCCGTCGCCTACGCGGCCATGATCGTCGCCGGCTTCTTCACCCCGCCGCTGGAGGGCGGCCTGCGGGCGCTGTGGCCGTCCGTCCTGGAGCGCGAGGACCGCATCCACGCGGCCTACGCCCTGGACGCCGTGGCCCAGGAGGTCATGTACGCGGTCGGCCCGCTCATCGTGATGCTGTTCGTCCGCGAGTGGTCCGAGGCCGCCGCGCTGCTGGTCATCAACGTCCTGGGCGTGCTCGGCGCGCTCGCGGTGGTCAGCTCGCCGCCCTCGCGGAAGTGGCGCAGCGAGCCGCGCGAGGCGCACTGGCTGGGCGCCCTGCGCTCCCGGGGGCTGCTGGTCGTCCTGGGCACCTTCTTCTTCGTCGGCTCGGCGCTGGGTTCCATAGCCGTGGCCTCCGTCGCCTACGCCGACGCGCACGGCGACCAGATGATCTCCAGCTATCTGCTGTCCGCGCTCAGCGCCGGCGCCCTGGTCGGCGGTGTCGTCTACGGCGGCCGGCAGTGGGCCGGCGCGCCGGAGGGCCGGCTGCGGGTGATCATCGCCGCGCTGGCCGTCTGCTACCTGCCGCTGCTGACGGTCCCCGGTGTCGTCCCGATGACCGTCCTGGCGGGTGTCGCCGGTGTGTTCCTGGCGCCCGCGCTCGCCTGCGCCTTCGTCGTCGTCGACCGGCACGCGCCGACGGGCACGGCCACCGAGGCGTTCTCCTGGCTGGTCACCTCGTTCGGCGTCGGCGCGTCCATCGGCACGGCGTTCGTCGGCCCGGCGGTGCAGTCGGGCGGCGCCCGGGCCGGGTTCGCGGTCGCGGCGGGCGGCGGGATCGCCGCGGCGCTCGTCCTGCTGGCGGCGCGCAAGGCGCTGACCGCCCCCGAGAAGGCGTCGGCCGTCGTCGCGCGTTCGGAATCCGATCGGAACGGTGCCGTCGAACCCGGTTTCAGCGCAGGGCATCAGGCGTAGTGTTCAGGCATGGACCGCCGCATTTTCGGGCTGGAGAACGAGTACGGCGTCACGTGCACGTTCAGGGGACAGCGCCGACTGTCGCCTGACGAAGTGGCGCGGTACCTCTTCCGCCGTGTCGTTTCCTGGGGCCGCAGCAGCAATGTCTTCCTGCGCAACGGCGCCCGTCTTTACCTCGATGTGGGCTCGCACCCGGAATACGCGACACCAGAGTGCGACAACGTGATCGAACTGGTCACCCACGACAAGGCGGGCGAGCGCATTCTCGAAGGACTGCTCGTCGACGCCGAACGCCGCCTGCACGAGGAGGGGATCGCGGGCGACGTCTACCTCTTCAAGAACAACACCGACTCCGCGGGGAACTCCTACGGCTGCCACGAGAACTACCTCGTGGCCAGACACGGGGAGTTCTCCCGCCTCGCGGACATCCTCATCCCCTTCCTGGTGACCCGTCAGCTGATCTGCGGCGCCGGGAAGGTCCTGCAGACGCCGCGCGGCGCCGTCTACTGCGTCAGCCAGCGCGCGGAGCACATCTGGGAGGGCGTCAGCTCCGCCACCACCCGCTCCCGCCCGATCATCAACACCCGGGACGAGCCGCACGCCGACGCCGAGCGGTACCGCAGGCTGCACGTCATCGTGGGCGACTCCAACATGTCGGAGACCACGATGCTGCTCAAGGTCGGCGCCACCGACCTGGTGCTCCGCATGATCGAGGCGGGCACGGTGATGCGCGACCTCACCCTGGAGAACCCCATCCGGGCCATCCGCGAGGTCAGCCACGACATCACCGGCCGCCGCAAGGTGCGCCTGGCCAGCGGGCGGGAGGCGTCCGCCCTGGAGATCCAGCAGGAGTACTACGAGAAGGCGGTCGACTTCTGCGAGCGGCGCGGCATCCGCACGGGCGTCGTCGAGCGGGTGCTGGAGCTGTGGGGCCGCTCCCTGGAGGCGATCCGGGACGAGGACCTGGACCGCATCTCCACCGAGATCGACTGGGTGATGAAGTACCAGCTCATCGAGCGCTACCGGGCGAAGAACGCCATCAGCATGTCGCACCCGAGGGTCGCGCAGATAGACCTCGCCTACCACGACATCCACCGTCGCCGGGGCCTGTACTACCTGCTGGAGCGGCGCGGCCAGGCCGCGCGGGTGTGCAACGACCTCAAGATCTTCGAGGGCAAGTCGGTGCCCCCGCAGACCACCCGGGCACGGCTGCGCGGCGATTTCATCCGCCGCGCGCAGGAACAGCGCCGGGACTTCACCGTCGACTGGGTCCACCTCAAGCTCAACGACCAGGCGCAGCGCACCGTGTTGTGCAAGGACCCTTTCCGGTCGGTGGACGACCGGGTGGAAAAGCTGATTGCCGGAATGTGAGCGGACGCACGGCCTGAATTCGTGAATTCGGGGCAGCGAATGGGACATCGGTGCGCCGGACCCCTCGGTCCGGCGCACCGCCGTGTCGGACGGGGGTGCCGGACGGGACTCAGGCCGTAGAGTGGCGGGCACTGTTCAGCCACCACCCCCTAGCCCGAGTTGGACCGATGCTGCGATTCACCGCGGGACGTTTCCCGCAATCCCGTCGCCTCGCGAGGACCGCGAGCGGCACCCGCCCGTCCCGCCGTCTGGCCGCCGCCCTGGCCGTGCCCGTCCTGCTGCTGACCGCCGCGGGCTGCGGCTCGGACGACGGCTCGAAGAAGTCCTCCGAGAGCAGCTCCAAGGCGTCGGAGAGCTCCGGGTCCGCGCAGGGCGGCTCGAAGATCACGGTGACGGGCGCCTTCGGCGAGCAGCCGAAGATCTCCGTTCCCAAGGACGCCAGGGGTCCGGACAAGGTGCGGATCACCACGATCACCGAGGGCAAGGGCGCCACGGTGGAGAAGGGCGCGTTCACCCGGCTCGCCTTCGCGGTGCAGTCGGCCCAGGAGGGCGCCACCCCGAAGGGCACCTGGAACCCCGAGCCGGGCCAGGACACCAAGGGGCCGCGCCGCGAGCTGGTGCAGCGGGTGGGCGGCGGAGAGGGCGGCGGCCAGGTGCCGGACGCGGTCGCCGACGCCCTGGTGGGCCGCAAGGTCGGCACCCGGGTGTGGGCCGAGGGCACGCTGAAGTCGATGTACGGCGACAAGGTCCAGCAGAACGCGGACCAGACGCTCGTGTGGGTCCTCGACGTGGTGGGCACCGGCACGGTGGACGCCAAGGCGGAGGCCAAGGGCGAGCAGGCGAAGCCCGAGCCGGGGATGCCGGAGGTGAAGGCCGAGTCGGGGAAGCCGGCCGAGATCACCATGCCCAAGGGGGAGAAGGCGCCCAAGGAGCTCAAGGAACAGGTACTGATCAAGGGCGACGGCCCCGAGGTCAAGGCCGGCGACGGCCTGGTCGCCCAGTACACCGGCGTGCTGTGGGACGGCGGGAAGAAGTTCGACTCGTCCTGGGACCACGGCGGCGCCACCGGCTTCCAGATCGGCACCGGTTCGGTCGTCTCCGGCTGGGACAAGGGCCTGGTCGGCAAGCACGTGGGGGACAGGGTGCTGCTGGTGCTCCCGGCCGAGCAGGCGTACGGCAGCAGCCCGCCGCCGGGCAGCGGCATCCCCGCCGACGCGCCGCTGGTCTTCGTCGTGGACATCGTGGGCAAGGTCTGACCGCCTCTCGGGGACGAGCCCGGACCGCTCGTCTGCGAAACTTGCACGGTTGTCCGCAGAATCCGTTCGTAGGAGCACTTACGTGAACATCGACAAGCCGGAGATCGACTTCCCCGAGGGCCCGGCCCCGTCCGACCTGGAGATCGTCGAGATCTGGGAGGGCGACGGCGCGGTGGCCAAGGCCGGCGACTTCGTCAAGGTCCACTACGTGGGCGTCGCCTACTCCACCGGCGAGGAGTTCGACGCGAGCTGGAACCGCGGCAAGCCGCTGGAGTTCCAGCTGGGTGCCGGCCAGGTCATCGAGGGCTGGGACAAGGGCATCCAGGGCATGAAGGTCGGCGGCCGCCGCCGGCTGACCATCCCCGCCCACCTCGCCTACGGCGACCGCGGCGCCGGCGGTGGCGTGATCGCCCCGGGCGAGACGCTGATCTTCGTCTGCGACCTGATGGGCGTCTGACCGGGTACCGACCGGTCGTGACCGAGGGCCCGCGCGATCCGCGCGGGCCCTCGGCTTTTGCCGGGTGACCCGTGAGCGGTACGGTCATCGGTTGAAAGAACATGAGAAGAGGGCGAGAGGGCGTCGATGGCGATTGCCAAGGCCGAGCGGCTGATGAATCTGGCGCTGTGCCTGCTGGGGACGCGTCGTCCGCTCAGCAAGCGGGAGCTTCGGGGCTCGATCGAGGCGTACATCGAGGCCTTCGGGCCGGGGAGTGCGGTGGCCTTCGGGCCGGGGAGTGCGGTGGCCTTCGGGCCGGGGAGTGCGGTGGCGTTCGGGCCGGGGAGTGAGGCGGCCTCCGCGGACGTCGCGGCCGATCGCGACCCGGACGCCGCCCCGGCCCACCGTGCCGCCGGCACCGGCAGCGACGACGCCTTCAACCGCATGTTCGAGCGGGACAAGGAGGACCTCCGCGAGCTCGGTCTGATCATCGAGACGGTCGAGGGCGTCGACGGGGAGACCGGCTACCTCGCCCGCCGGGACAGCAACCGCCTCCCCCCGATCACCCTCGACGTCGAGGAGTCCGCGGCGCTCGGTCTCGCCGCGAAGGTCTGGCAGCAGGCGCGGCTGGCGTCGGCCGCCAGCGGCGCGCTGCAGAAGCTGCGCGCGGCCGGCATGCCGCTGGCGGAGGACGCGTACGAGGGCGGCGCCCTGGAGACGCGGATCCCCGTGCACGAGGCGGCGTTCGAGCCGCTGATGCTGGCGGCGCGCGACCGCAGGACCGTCGTCTTCGACTACCGCAAGGCCAACGCGGCCCGGCCCGAGCAGCGGCACGTCGAGCCGTGGACGCTGGAGTGCTGGCGCGGCCACTGGTACCTGGCGGGCTGGGACCGCGACCGCGAGGCGGAGCGCGTCTTCCGCCTCTCGCGCATCACCGGCCGCGTCCGTTCGCGTGCCCTGCCCTTCACCGCGCCGGTCCCCGACCACGTCACCGTCCGGGAGACGGTGGAGAGCTGGGCGGGCGAGACGGCCACCGGCACCGCGCTGATCAGGGTCCGGGCCGGGCACGGCTACCCGCTGCGGGCCAAGGCCCTGTCCCGCCGCGACCTGGGCGACGGCTGGGACGAGCTGGAGATCCCGTACGGGCACGGGCTGGACGCCTGGCTCGTCGAGTTCGGCCCGGACGTGGTGGTGCTGGAACCGGACGACCTGCGGGCCGACGTCCTCGACCGGCTGCGGGCCGTGGCCGAGGGCTGACGGCTCGCCGCCGGCGCGTTCCGGCGAGCGGACCCCGTCGAACACCCAGCGGACTTCGAGCAGGTTCGAGCGGACCGGGAACGGGTCCGATCGGACTGTGAACGGAAAGGTACGGACCGACCCCCCATGGCCGGAAACGCCATCGACCAGACCCGGCGGATGCTGTCGCTGGTCACCTACCTGCGCGAGCGCCCCGGCGCCCGCGTCGCCGACGTCGCGCGGGCCTTCGGCATCACCGAGGACGAGCTGATCGGCGACCTCGACGTGCTGCCGATGTGCGGCACCAGCTTCCGCGGCGGCGACCTGCTGGACATCGACACCGACGGCGACCGCATCTGGTGGCACAACCCGGACGCGTCCGGCACCAGCACGGGCGAGCCGCTGCGGCTCGCCGCCGACGAGGCCACCGCCCTGCTGGTGGCCGCCCGCGCGGTGGCCAACCTGCCCGGACTGCGGGAGAGCGACCGGCAGGCGCTGGTGCGCGCCACCGCCAAGATCGAGGCGGCGGCCGGGGAGACGGCGGGCGCCAGCTCCCGGCTCTCGGTCACCTTCGAGTCCGAGGGCGGCGTCTTCGCCGACGTCGACCGGGCCATCGCCGAGCGCCGCCGGCTCTGGGTCCGCTACTACTCGCCGGCCCGCGACGAGCTGACCGAGCGCGAGGTCGACCCGATCCGGCTGTTCGCCGTCGGGCACACCTATATGGAGGCGTGGTGCCGGCTCTCCGAGGCCCGGCGCACCTTCCGGCTGGACCGGGTGGCCGAGATCCGGCTGCTGGACGAGGTCTCCGACCCGCCGCCGGTCGAGCCCCGCGACCTGTCGGCCGGGCTGGTGCAGCCCGCGGCCGAGGATCCCGAGGTCGTCGTCGAGGTGGGCCCCGGCGGACGCTGGGTGGCCGAGTACTACCCCCATGACAGCGCCGACGAGCTGCCCGGCGGCGGTCTGCGGATCACCCTGCGCACCCCCGACCCCGCCTCGCTGCGCCGGCTGGCGCTGCGGCTGGGCCGGGACGGCCGGATCGTCTCGCCCCCGGAGCTGGCGGCGAGCGCCCGGGACGCGGCGCGCGAGGCCCTCGCGGCGTACGGCGGGTGAGGTGGGCACGGTGAGCGGGTACGCGCGGGAGCTGTCGGACGCGGTCTTCAAGGCCGCCTGCCCTGACTGCCGGGGGAGCTTCGAACTGGCCGCCGGCGCGTTCCGGCTGGCGATCGGCGGCAGCCGGCGCACCACCTTCTACTCCTTCACCTGCCCCGACTGCGGCGCGTCGGTTCGCAAGCCGGCGGGGGAGCGGATCGTGCAACTGCTGACCGGCGGGGGCGTGCGGACGCTGCGGCTGCACTCGCGGGTGTGACGGGGTGGGTGGGGGCCGTCGGAAGTGACGGGATGGGCGGGTTTCCGCTGGGTCCGGCGGGACGGGCGGGGTCTCCGCTGGGTTCGACGGGACGGGCGGGCCCGCCAGGTCTGCCGGCCCAGGGCGGGGGCGGGTCCGCCGGGGGGCGGCCCTGTGCCCGGGCTCCGTTCCGGCTTCGGTAGGTTCGTCCCCATGCTCTTCCCCATGCTGGCCGTCGCCCTCTCCTTCTGCGGCATCGCCGTGCTCGGCGTGCTCGCCGCGCTCGTCCTGGCGCAGGTGCGCCGGCTGGCCCGGCAGGTCGAGGAGAGCTCCCGGCGGATCGCCCGGGCGACCGAGGACCTGGAGCGGGCCGCCGCGCCGCTCGCGGCGGAGGCCGCGCGGGTGGCGCACGGCGTGCGCCCGGAGTGACACCGGGCGCGCACGGCCGCACCGGAAGCGGCCGACGGCCGTCTCCTGCGCCGGAACCGCTGGCGGTACGCTGGTGCGGGTGACCCGGCCGACGAAGCGGAGGGTCGCCCGCGGGAACAGCGGGGGAACGGCGGGGAAGTACGCGCGGGGATTGCCCGGCGTTCATCCTTGCGCGTTACGATCGCTGCCGTACGACTGCTGGACAAAACGTCTTATCGGTCCACAGCTCCACACCCCTAAACCGCTTCGGTGAGAAGGTAAACGCTTATGTTGTTCGGACGGATCGGGGCCCCCGAGATCATCCTCATTCTCGTCGTTGTCGTGCTCCTGTTCGGCGCCAAGAAGCTCCCCGACATGGCGCGTGCCCTCGGCAAGTCCGCCCGCATCCTCAAGAGCGAGGCCAAGGCGATGAAGTCCGAGGGCAAGGACGCCGCGGCGCCCGCCGAGCCCGCGGACCAGCAGGCGGCGGCCCCGCGTACGATCAAGGCGGCCCCCGGCGACGTGACCTCGCGCCCGGTGCAGGAGCCGGCCGACCGTACGACGCAGCGCTGACGACCGAGGACGACTGGGGCGGCCGCCCGTCGGCGACCGTCCGCCGCACGAGATAGGGACGTGGGTTGCTCAAGCCTGCCCGCAAGAAGGAGAAGGATCCCGAGGGGCGGATGCCGCTCGCGGAGCACCTTCGTGAGCTGCGCAACCGGTTGGCGAAGTCGGTCATCGCGATCGTGATCGTCTCGATCGTCTCGTTCATTTACTACCGCGAGATCATCGAGGTGTTCCAGCACCCGATCCAGCAGTCCATCGGCTGTGACCTCACCATCAAGGAGCTGCTGGACACCAAGTCCGGCACCAAGACCAAGTGCGGCACCCTCACGATGTCGGGGCTGACCGGGCCCTTCGCCCTGTCGATGAAGGTGGCCATGGTCTCCGGTCTGGTGCTGTCCAGCCCGGTCTGGCTCTACCAGCTCTGGGCCTTTCTCGCGCCGGGCCTGCACCGGCACGAGAAGAAGTACGCGCTCAGCTTCGTCTCGGCGGGTGTTCCGCTCTTCGCCGCGGGTGCCTGGTTCGCGTACACGATCATGCCCACGGCCGCCAAGGTGCTGATCGAGTTCACACCGGACGGGGTCACCAACCTCGTGCCGCTGGACGACCTCCTCGACCTGATCATGCGGTTGATCATCGTCTTCGGCCTCTCCTTCGAGCTGCCGCTGCTGCTCATGCTGCTCAACTTCGGCGGGATTCTCACCGGCCGCCGGATGCTGGGCTGGTGGCGCGGCATGATCATGGGCGTCACGATCTTCGCGGCCGTGGCGACGCCGACCGTCGACCCGTACTCGATGTTCATGCTGGCCGGGCCGATCGTCGCGCTGTACTTCATCGCCGTCGGCATCGCCCTGCTCAACGACAAGCGCAGGGGCAGGGCCAACCCGGACCGTCTCCTCGACGACGACGAGGCGGCGCCCCTGGACCTGACGCCGGAGCCGGTCGGCGATGTGGAGCCGCTGCCCGCTCTGGACCGGTCCGGGCGTGAGTCCGGTCGTGAGGGCCACAACGGGCAGCCCGTGCGGCGGAACGGGTACGACGACTTCACCTGATCCTCATCGGTACCCCCGGGGCGGCAGTCGGTATACGACTGCCGCCCCGTCGCGTAGGGTCCGCGCGTGACCAGCGACATCACCCTCTTCGTCAATCCGGCGTCCGGCCGGGGCCGTGGGGCCCGCGCCGCGCTGCCCGCCGCCCGGGTGCTGCGCGCGGCCGGGCACTCCGTCCGTACCGTCGTGGGCGCGGACGAGGCCGACGCGCTGCGGCGGGCCCGGGAGGCGGTCGCCGGCGGCACCGGCGCGCTGATCGCCGTGGGCGGGGACGGGATGGTCTCGCTCGCCCTCCAGGCCGTCGCCGAGACGCCGACCCCGCTCGGCGTCGTCGCCGTCGGGACCGGCAACGACTTCGCCCGCGCCAACGGGCTGCCCGTCCGGGATCCGGAGGCGGCGGCGCGGCTGATCGCCGGTTCGCTGAAGGGGGACGGGGGTGCCCCGCGCGATCTGGGGAGGGTGGCCGGCGGTCCCTACTTCGGGACCGTGCTCGCCTCCGGCTTCGACTCGCGCGTCAACGACCGCGGCAACCGGATGCGGTTCCCCTCCGGGCGGCTCCGGTACGACCTCGCGCTGCTCGCGGAGCTCGCCGCGCTGCGGCCGATCCCCTACCGGCTGCGGTTCGACGACGGGCCCGAGCGGCGGATCGAGGCGACGCTCGTCGCCGTCGGGAACGGCGGGTCGTACGGGGGCGGCATGCGGATCTGCGGGGACGCGCGGATGGACGACGGGCTGTTCGACGTGACGGTGGTGGGGGCCTGTGGGCGGGGGGAGCTGTTGCGGGTGTTTCCCCGGGTATATCGGGGGACGCATCTTTCGCATCCGAAGGTGCGGGTGTTTCGGGCGGCGCGGGTTTCGTTGGCTGCGGCGGATGTGACGGCGTACGCGGATGGGGAGCGGGTGGGGGCGCTGCCGTTGGTCGCGGAGATGGTGCCGGGGGCGGTGCGGGTGCTGGGGGTTCGAGGGGGGTGAGCCCCGGTCCCTCCCCCAAAGGGGGCACCCCCACTTCGCCGTTTCCCGGGGCTGCCGCCCCAGACCCCGCTTGTCGCGGCTTCGCCGCTCGTCCTCAACCACGCGGAGCGCGGTTTCAGGGGTCCGGGGGCTTGGCCCCGGGAAACGGCGAAGTGGGGGTGCCCCTTAGGGGGAGGGACCGGGGCACAGCCGCCCGCAGGGCGCCCCTTGGTAAAGATCGCGTGCCTGTCCGACCCGCCCGGTAGGCTCGTAGACAAGATGACCGACGACATGTCCCCTGCTGAGCGCTATGCCCTGGCGAAGCGGCGCGCCGCGGAGCAGGCCACCGCGCTGGCCTCCTTCCGTGAGATGTACGACTTCGAGCTGGATCCGTTCCAGATCGACGCCTGCAAGGCCCTGGAGGCCGGAAAGGGGGTGCTGGTCGCGGCGCCGACCGGCTCCGGCAAGACCATCGTGGGCGAGTTCGCCGTCCACCTGGCCCTCCGCGAGGGCCGCAAGTGCTTCTACACCACCCCCATCAAGGCGCTGTCCAACCAGAAGTACAACGACCTGGTCAAGCGCTACGGCGCCGCCAAGGTCGGGCTGCTGACCGGTGACAACAGCGTCAACTCCGACGCCCCGGTGCTCGTGATGACCACCGAGGTGCTGCGGAACATGCTGTACGCCGGGTCCCAGGCCCTCAACGGGCTGGGCCACGTGGTCATGGACGAGGTGCACTACCTCTCCGACCGCTTCCGCGGCGCCGTCTGGGAAGAGGTGATCATCCACCTGCCCGAGTCGGTGACGCTGGTGTCCCTGTCGGCGACGGTCTCCAACGCCGAGGAGTTCGGCGACTGGCTGGACACCGTCCGGGGCGACACCGAGGTGATCGTCTCCGAGCACCGGCCGGTGCCGCTGTGGCAGCACGTGCTGGCCGGGCGGCGGATGTACGACCTGTTCGAGGAGAAGACGGGTCCGGACGGCACGCCCGTCACCGGGCGCCGGGAGGTCAACCCGGACCTCGTCCGGCTGGCCCGGATGGAGAACAGCCGGCCGATGGGCGGCCGGGACCGTCGCCGCGGCCGGGAGGCCGACCGCGAGCGGGAGCGGCGGCAGCGCAGCCGGATCTGGACCCCCAGCCGGGTCGAGGTCATCGAACGGCTCGACGCCGAGGGCCTGTTGCCCGCCATCACCTTCATCTTCAGCCGCGCGGGCTGCGAGTCCGCCGTCCAGCAGTGCCTCTACGCAGGGCTGCGGCTGAACGACGACGACGCCCGGCGCCGGGTGCGCGAGATCGTCGAGGAGCGCACGGCGTCGATCCCCGACGAGGACCTGCACGTCCTGGGCTACTTCGAGTGGCTGGAGGGGCTGGAGCGGGGCATCGCCGCGCACCACGCGGGCATGCTGCCGACCTTCAAGGAGGTCGTGGAGGAGCTGTTCGTCAAGGGGCTGGTGAAGGCGGTCTTCGCCACCGAGACGCTGGCCCTGGGCATCAACATGCCCGCCCGGTCGGTGGTGTTGGAGAAGCTCGTCAAGTGGAACGGCGAGCAGCACGCGGACATCACCCCCGGCGAGTACACCCAGCTGACCGGCCGGGCCGGGCGGCGGGGCATCGACGTCGAGGGGCACGCGGTCGTGCTCTGGCAGCGGGGCATGGACCCGGGCGCCCTCGCGGGTCTGGCCGGCACCCGGACGTACCCGCTCCGGTCCAGCTTCAAGCCGTCGTACAACATGGCGGTCAACCTCGTCTCCCAGTTCGGCCGGCACCGGTCGCGGGAGCTGCTGGAGACCTCGTTCGCCCAGTTCCAGGCGGACCGTTCGGTCGTCGGCATCTCGCGTCAGGTGCAGAAGAACGAGGAGGGCCTGGCGGGCTACCGCGAGGCGATCACCTGCCACCTCGGCGACTTCGACGAGTACGCGCGGCTGCGCCGCGAGCTGAAGGAGCGGGAGACCGAGCTGGCCAAGCAGGGCGCCGCCCAGCGCCGCGCCGCCGCGGCCGCCGCCCTGGAGAAGCTCAAGCCGGGCGACGTGATCCATGTGCCGACCGGCAAGTTCGCCGGGCTCGCCCTGGTGCTCGACCCCGGGCTGCCCGGCCGTACCGACCGGCACCGCGGCTGGGACGCGTACGACGGGCCGCGCCCGCTGGTGCTCACCGCCGAACGGCAGGTCAAGCGGCTGGCCGCGCTCGACTTCCCGGTGCCCGTCGAGCCGTTGGAGCGGATGCGCATCCCGCGCACCTTCAACCCGCGCAGCCCGCAGTCCCGCCGCGACCTCGCGTCGGCGCTGCGCACCAAGGCCGGGCACATCGTCCCCGAGCGGCACCGCAAGGGCCGGTCGGCGGCCGTCGACGACGCCGAGATCTCCCGGCTGCGGACGGCGATCCGGGCGCACCCCTGCCACGGCTGCGACGAGCGCGAGGACCACGCCCGCTGGGCGGAGCGCTACCACCGGCTGCTGCGGGACACCCGGCAGCTGGAGCGGCGGATCGAGGGCCGGACGAACACCATCGCCCGTACCTTCGACCGGATCTGCGCGCTGCTGACCGACCTCGACTACCTGCGGAACGACGAGGTGACCGAGCACGGCCGGCGGCTCGCCCGGCTCTACGGCGAGCTGGACCTGCTCGCCTCCGAGTGCCTGCGCGAGGGCGTCTGGGACGGGCTGGCCCCGGCCGAGCTGGCGGCCTGCGCGTCCGCGCTGGTCTACGAGGCGCGGATGAGCGACGACGCGGTGGCACCCAAGCTGCCGTCCGGTGCCGCCAAGGCGGCCCTGGGCGAGATGGTCCGCATCTGGGGCCGGCTGGACGCCCTGGAGGAGGCGCACCGGATCAACCAGGCGGAGGGCGTGGGACAGCGCGAGCCCGACCTCGGGTTCGCCTGGGCCGCCTACCGCTGGGCCTCCGGGCACGGGCTGGACGAGGTGCTGCGCGAGATCGAGATGCCGGCCGGCGATTTCGTCCGCTGGACCAAGCAGCTGATCGACGTCCTGGGCCAGATCGCGGCGGCCGCGCCGCACGGCAGCCCGGTCGCGCGCAACGCCCGCAAGGCGGTCGACGGTCTGCTGCGCGGGGTGGTGGCGTACTCCTCGGTGGGGTGAGCCGCGCCGGTCGCCGTATCGGTTCCTCGGTGAGAGCCCGCCCCCGGAAGTCCTCCGGGGGCGGGCTCTCTCGCGTTCCGGAGGATCCTCGAAACGCGATACATCGCGGGCTTGTCTTTTTCGGGTAACGCGATATGCTTGCGAACGGATATACGACGACGAGGAGTCGACGTGTCGAGGGCAGTCCGCACAGTCCGTCGCAAGCTGAGCAATCCCCTGGCGCTGGCCGTCATGGTCACGCTGTTCGAGCGGCCGCTGCACCCGTACGAGATCGCCAGGGTGCTGCGACTGCGGGGCAAGGATCAGAGCATCAAGATCAACTACGGTTCGCTCTACACCGTGGTGCGCAACCTGGAGAAGCACGGCTTCGTCGAGGAGGCCGGTACCGACCGCCGGGGCAACCGCCCGGAGCGCACGCTCTACGGGCTCACCTCCGCCGGGCGGCGGGAGGCGCGCGACTGGCTCGCCGACCTGGTGGCCGTCCCGGTGCGGGAGTACCCCTTGTTCGAGACGGCCCTGTCGCTGCTCATGGCGTTGCCGTACGACGACGCCCGCGCCCTGTTCGACGAGCGGATCGCCGCCCGCGAGGACGAGGCCGCCGGGCACCGCGAGGCGCTCCGGGAGCTCGACGGCACCTTGCCCCGGCTGCTGCTCGTCGAGGCGGAGTTCCGGCTGCACATGCTGGAGGCCGAACTGGACTGGCTGCACGGCTTCCGCGCCGACCTCGACCGGGACGCGGTCGGCGGCACCGCCGAATGGCGGGAGCTGAGCGAGACCGGCCGGATACCGGAGACCCTGCGGAAACTGGAGGAGGCCGCGAGCGAGAACGCGGAGTGAGGGACGGTCTCCCCGAGACCGCCCGAAGAGAGCGAGATGACGAGGTCCCGGCGGGTGCTGCTGCAACAGCCCCCACCGGGACCCCGGAACCCCGAACGGGCCTGCGGGGCAGGCCGGCTGTCGAGGTGCGGCACACCCAGGATAGCCCGGCACCCCCGTGGACCGGTTCGTCATACACCCGAATCCGGCGGCACCGGATTCGGTTGCACCGAACCCACCGACACACGGAGGCCGCTCAGCCATGAGCACAGCCATGCCCGTCGGCACCGCCGCGCCCGCCATCGAGGCGCGCGGGCTGACCAAGACCTACCCCGGCGGGGTCGCCGCCCTGGACGGGCTCGACCTGACCGTCCGGGCCGGTACCGTCTTCGGGCTCCTCGGCCCCAACGGCGCCGGCAAGTCCACCACCGTCAAGATCCTCACCACCCTGGCCCGGCCGGACGCCGGCACCGCGTCCGTCGCCGGCCACGACGTCCTCCGCCGGCCCGAGCGCGTACGCCGCGCCATCGGCGTCGTCGCCCAGCGCTCCGGAGCCGACCCCACGGCCACCGGCCGGGAGAACCTGCTGCTGCAAGGCCGGCTGTACGGACTCCGGGGGCCCGCCCTGGCCGCCCGTGCCGACGAACTGCTGGCCCGCTTCGCCCTCGCCGACGCGGCCGGCCGGCCCGCCCGGACGTACTCCGGCGGCATGCTGCGCCGGCTCGACGTCGCGATCGGGCTGGTCCACCGGCCCGAGGTGCTGTTCCTCGACGAGCCGACGACCGGGCTCGACCCCGAGGCGCGGACGGCCATGTGGGAGGAGATCGACCGGCTCGCCGGGGAGGAGGGGCTGAGCATCCTGCTCACCACCCACTACCTGGACGAGGCCGACCGGCTCGCCGAGCGGATCGCCATCGTCGACCGGGGGCGCGTCGTCACGACCGGCACGCCCGACGGGCTCAAGGGCGAACTGCGCGGCGACGCCGTGCACGTCGAGCTGCGTGATCCCGTGGACCCGGCGGCCGGACCGTCCCTCGCGGCGGCGCTCGGCGCGTCCGCGGGCGTCCGGGAGACCGTCCTCGACGGGCGCCGGCTGAGCGCCCGGGCGGACGACGGCGCCGCGGCCGTCCCCGCCGTCCTGGCCGTGCTCGCCGGGGCCGGGGTCCCGGTCGCGGCCGTCACCGTGGCCCGGCCCTCCCTCGACGACGTGTACCTGCGGCACGCGGGGCGGCGCTTCGCGGACGCCGACGTCGACGCGCGGGCCGTTCCGGCGGGGGGTGTCCGATGAGCGTCGCCCTCCGGCACACCTGGTACATGACGCAGCGTCAACTGACCGCCGTGGTGCGGCAGCCCGCCTTCATGGTGATCACCCTGATCCAGCCGGTGATCTGGCTGTTCCTCTTCGGCGCCCTCTTCCGCCGGGTGGTCGAACTGCCCGGCTTCGGCGGCAGCTACCTCGACTACCTGGTGCCGGGGGTCGTCGTCATGAGTGCCCTCTCCAGCGCCATGTGGGCGGGGATGAGCACGCTGGACGAGATAGAGCGCGGCACGCTCAACCGCTTCCTCACCACGCCGGTGAGCCGGGGCGCGCTGCTCAACGCCAACGTCGTGCAGCAGGCCGTCAGCACGGCCGTCCAGTCGGTCGTCATCCTGCTGCTGGGGCTGGCCGGTGGCGCGGACTATCCGGGTGGGGCCGGTGGCCTGGCCGTGCTGGTGCTCGCCTCCGTGCTGCTGGCCGTGGTGACGGGGGCGGTGTCCAACACGATCGGGGTGCTGGCCCGGCAGCGGGAGTCGATCATCGCGCTCAACACGTTTCTGCTGCTGCCGCTGACGTTCGTCTCGTCCGCCTTCATGAAGCCCGAGTTGATGCCGGGGTGGATGCGGCACGCCGTCGACTACAACCCCGTCGACTGGGCGCTGGTCATGAGCCGGTCCGCGCTGGCGGGTGACCCGGACTGGGGCCTGGTGCTGGGCCGGGGCGGGCTGCTGATGGCGGCCGGGGCGGTCGCGGTGTGGGTTTCGGGACGGACGTTCCGGGCCTACCAGCGGTCCGTGTAGGCCGGGTGGGGGCGGGGTTCCGGCTCGGCCTTGCCCCCTCCTTTCGCCGCTTGTCCCCTGAACGCCGGGAAGCGGGCTGGGCCTACCAGGACTCGTCAGGCCGCTTCCGTGCCCGCTTGCGGCGGCGGCCGACGAGGACGTACGTGGTCGATGCCGCCACCAGGGCCGCGGCGGACGCGATGCCGACGATCGCGCCGGTGCCCGGGCCGCCCTCGCCGCCACCGGCCGCGTGATCGCCGTCACCGGAACCGTCCTCGTCGGGCGCGGTCTCGCTGGTCCGGTCGACGATCTCCTTGTACGCGTGGGGGCCGGCGCAGAAGTCGCGGTTGGCCGGGTCCATGGCCTGGGGCACGGTGAGCTTCACGGACGCCAGGGGCGAGTCCTCCTCCTCGTCGCCCCCGCCGGCCACGAGGTCCACCGCGTAGGTGCCGGGCTGGACGTCGCAGCGCACCATGCCGGCGAGGTCGGTCCACCAGCCGTCGGCCTTGCCCTCCTTGAAGTTCCTGGACAGGCGCTTGACGGGGGTGACGAAGGCGGGGGAGCGGAGGGTGAGGGCGTCGTGCGCGTCGAGGGTGGCACGGTCGGTGGTGATGGTGAACACGGCCTCGCCGCCGCGCTGCGGCTCCCGGCCGCCGGGGCGGAGGCCCAGCGTGGGCGCGCCGGCCGGGCCGGTGGACGCGGTGGACGCGGTGGGCCGGGGCGAGCCGCCGGCGCAGGCGCCGGCGCGCCCGCCGGTCACCGTCAGCCGCGTGGCGGCGGCGGGCTCGTCCGCGCCGTTCAGCAGCACCTGGACCGGGTGGTCGCCGGGCCGGGCGTCGCAGCGGACCCGGGCGCGGACCGGCACGGTGGTGTCGTCGGCCTTGTTGTGGCCGAAGTCCTTCTTGGGGACGGTGATCTTCGCGTCGAAGACGGGCGACTCCACGACTATGGAGTCGACGCCCTCGGGGGCGGGGCCCTCGACGGTCACGACGAACTCGGCGTCGCCGCCGCGCGGGGCCGGGGCGGCGCTGGTGATCTCCGTGTGCGGCGTGGCCGGGGCGGGCGTGGCGAGGACGGGTCCGGCCGTCGCCAGGGCGAGGACCGCGGCGGCCGTGCTCGCGAGGGATATCCGTGCGGGGCGCATGGCGCTGAGCCTATCCCCGGGGGCGGGCGGCGGCTGCGGGCCGTGGCTGTTGTGGAGTGCCCCGGTCCCGCCCTTTCTCCGTTTCTTGCGGGGGCTGCGCCCCCGCACCCCCCCCGGCGCGCCTGCGGCGCGCGTCCTCAAACGCCGGACGGGCTGGAGGGTCGGGCGGGGGCAGCGTTCGCGCGCCGTCCTCAAACGCTGGAGGGATGGGCGTGGGCAGCGTTCGCGTTCCGCCCTCAGACGCCGGACGGGCTCGCCGCCTTCTCCTGTTCCGCCTCCACCTGCTGGTTCCACTCTCGCTTGGATGCCTGCCAGCCGTCCTCGTCGTGGCCCCGGCGCCAGTAGCCGGAGATCGAGAGGCGTTCGCGGGGAATCTCGCGTTCCAGGCGGAGGTGGCGGCGGAGTTCCTTGACGAAGCCGGCCTCGCCGTGGACGAAGGCGTGCACGTCGCCGGGCGGGAAATCGAGGGAGCGGACGGCGGTGACCAGGGCCTCGCCGACGGTGGCGGCGCCGCGGTGCAGCCAGGTCACCTCGATGCCCGGGGCGAGGTCGAGCTTCTGCTCCTCGTCCTCGTGGGCGATCTCGACGAACGCCCGGACCGTGGCGTCGGGGCGGGTCGCCGACAGCCGCTCCAGGGCGGCGCCGATGGCGGGGAGGGCGCTCTCGTCGCCCGCGAGGAGGTGCCAGTCGGCCTCCGGGTCGGGCGCGTAGGCGCCGCCCGGGCCCATGAACAGCACCTCGGTGCCCGGTTCGACGCGGGCGGCCCAGGGGCCGGCCAGGCCCTCGTCGCCGTGGACGACGAAGTCGACGACGAGTTCGCGGGCGAGCCGGTCGAAGGAGCGGACGGTGTACGTCCGGGTGCGCGGCCACTGGTCGCGCGGCAGGTCCCGGCGGATGACCTCCATGTCGAAGGGCTCCGGGTAGGCGACGCCCTCGTACGGGAAGAGGAGCTTGATGTAGTGGTCCGTGAACTCCCCGGCGGGGAACGCGTCCAGGGCCTCGCCGCCCAGGACCACCCGTGTCATGTGCGGCGTCAGGCGCTCGGTGCGCAGCACGTGCGCCCGGTGGACCGGTCGTTTCCTGGGGGCGGGGCGTTCTGCCATTGGACGGTCTCCCTGAGCACGCGCGGTTGCGGGGTCTTGCGGCGAGATCTTAGTTAGGTCTGCCTAACCTAACATTACTCCTCCCCGGGAAGGGCGGACAGCAGCCGCTGCAAGGATCCGCCCAGCCCCCACCGCTCGGCCAGCGCGTTCAGGGCGTGCGCGTCGCGCGGGCCGGCGGGCAGGGCCGCGTCGAACGGCGGCAGCGCCACGTCGGACGCCACCCGCACCACCTTCGGCGCCACGGCCAGATACGGGCGCGCCTCGTCCAGCCGCCGCCGCTGGGCCGGGGTCAGCTTCGACGCCGGGTCGGCCACGGCCGCGAGGATCCCCGCCAGGTCGCCGTACGCGGCCAGCAGCTTCGCCGCCGTCTTCTCACCGACGCTCGGCACGCCGGGCAGCCCGTCGCTGGGGTCGCCGCGCAGCAGCGCCAGGTCGGCGTAGCCGGGGCCGTCCACCCCGTACTTCTCCCGCAGTACCGCCTCGTCCACCATCTGGAGCGTGCCGACGCCCTTCACCGGGTAGAGCACGCGTACTCCGCGGGCGTCGTCGACCAGCTGGTAGAGGTCCCGGTCGCCGGTGACCACGTCCACCGGGCCGGCGGCCCGCGCGGTGAGCGTGCCGATCACGTCGTCGGCCTCGTATCCCGGCGCGCCGACGCGGGCGATGCCCACCGCGTCCAGCACTTGCTCGATCACCGGGACCTGGGGGGAGAGGGTGTCCGGCACCTCCTCCTCGTCCGTTCCGCCCGCGACCGCCCCTCCTTCTCGGGCCACCCGGTGCGCCTTGTAGGACGGGATGAGGTCCACCCGCCACTGCGGGCGCCAGTCCTCGTCCATGCAGGCCACGAGGTCGTCCGGGCGGTGGTCCTGGACGAGGCGGGCGATGAAGTCCAGCAGGCCGCGCACCGCGTTCACGGGCGTGCCGTCGGGGGCCCGCACCGACTCCGGGACGCCGAAGTACGCGCGGAAGTAGAGGGAGGCGGTGTCGAGGAGCATCAGGCGTCGCGTCACACCCCGATCATGCCGTACGTCACTGACACACCCTCGGCCCCAAGTGGAGCGGATGTGAAGTGGATCACTCTTCCGTTTGCTCCCGGGAAACCGGGGCAGGCGCGGCCGCGGAGCGGACCCGTCTGTGCCGGAACGGCGCGCACGGGACGCGGGCCCGATGCCCGTCCCGTTCCACGGCCGCCCGCCGGGGGGAGGCGGGCGTCACCAGGTTCGACCCGTGAGGTGTATGTGTCCAGGCTGAAGGCCGAGCACTTGTACAAAGTGTTCGGCAAACGACCCGAAGCCGCCGTCAAGCGGCTCGAAGGCGGCGCGAGCCGCGACGAGCTGCGTGCGGACGGCACCACGGCAGCCGTGATCGACGCCTCGTTCGAGGTCGAGGCCGGCGAGATCTTCGTCGTGATGGGTCTCTCGGGCTCCGGCAAGTCCACCCTGCTCCGGATGCTCAACGGCCTCCTGGACCCCACCTCCGGCCGGGTCTCCTACGACGGGCGCGACCTGACCGCCCTCACCCCCGCCGAGCTGCGCGAGGTCCGCTCGCGCAACATCAGCATGGTCTTCCAGCACTTCGCCCTCTTCCCGCACCGCAGCGTGCTCGAGAACGCGGGCTACGGCCTGGAGGTGCGCGGCGTCCCGCGCGCCGAGCGCGACCGGCGGGCCGCCGAGGCCCTGGAACTCGCCGGGCTCGGCGGCTGGGAGCGCTCCTGGCCCGACGAGCTGTCCGGCGGCATGCAGCAGCGCGTGGGCCTCGCCCGCGCCCTGGCCACCGACGCCGACCTGCTGCTGATGGACGAGTCCTTCAGCGCCCTCGACCCCCTGATCCGCCGCGATATGCAGGACCAGCTGCTGGACCTGCAGAAGCGGCTGAAGAAGACCATCGTGTTCATCACCCATGACCTCAACGAGGCCATGCGCCTCGGCGACCGCGTCGCCGTCATGCGCGACGGCCGCATCGTCCAGAACGGCACCGCCGAGGACATCCTCGTCCGGCCCGCCAACGACTACGTCGCCTCCTTCATCCAGGACGTCGACCGCTCGCGGGTCCTCACCGCCGGTTCCGTCGCGGAGGACGGTTCCGGCGCGGACGCCGTCGCCACCGTGGCCGCGGACACGCCGCTGGCCGACCTGTTCGCCCCGCTGGCCCTCGGCACCGGCCCGGTCGCCGTGACCGGCGCCGACGGCGCCCCGGCGGGGGT
The DNA here is from genome assembly GCF_017916255.1 of Streptomyces mobaraensis NBRC 13819 = DSM 40847. NCBI lineage: Bacteria > Bacillati > Actinomycetota > Actinomycetes > Kitasatosporales > Streptomycetaceae > Streptomyces > Streptomyces mobaraensis. The sequence goes on along the minus strand of NZ_CP072827.1, from coordinate 1,468,728 downwards.
GGTCACCCGGGACCGGCTGCTGGCCGTGCTCGGCGAGCAGCCGGCGGGGGTGACCGCCCATGCCTAGGATCAAGCTCGGCTCCTGGGCGCAGTCCGCCGTGGACTGGCTCCAGACCCACCTCTCCTGGCTGTTCGACGCCATCAGCACCGTCCTGACCGGCCTCTACGACGGTGTGCACGCGGTGCTCGAAGCCCCCGACGCGCTGCTGATGGCGGGCATCCTGGCCGTCGTCGCCTGGTGGCTGCGCGGGCTGCTCGCCGGGGTGTTCGCCTTCGCGGGGCTCGCCCTGATCGACTCCTTCGAGCTGTGGGACGAGGCCACCGCGACGCTGTCGCTCGTCCTCGTCGCCAGCTTCATCACCCTGCTGCTCGCGGTGCCGCTGGGCATCTGGGCCGCCCGCGACCAGCGCGTCAGCCGGGCGCTGCGGCCGGTGCTGGACCTGATGCAGACCATGCCGGCGTTCGTCTACCTGATCCCCGGCGTGATGTTCTTCTCGATCGGCCCGATCCCGGGCCTGTTCGCGACGATCATCTTCTCGATGCCGCCCGGCGTCCGGATGACCGAGCTGGGCATCCGCCAGGTGGACGGCGAACTCGTCGAGGCCGCCCGGGCGTTCGGCACCACCCCGCGGCACACCCTCACCCGCGTCCAGCTCCCGCTGGCGCTGCCCACCATCATGGCGGGCGTCAACCAGGTCATCATGCTGGCGCTGTCCATGGTCGTCATCGCGGGCATGGCGGGCGCGGGCGGCCTCGGTGAGACGGTGTACGCGGCCGTCACCCAGGTCGACATCGGCGGCGGTGTGGAGAGCGGCCTCGCGGTCGTCGTCCTCGCCATGTACCTGGACCGGATGACCGGCGCGCTCGGCAAGCGGGTCTCCCCGCTCGGCCGCCGCGCGTCCGCCAAGTCCGCCGCGACCGCCCGGCCCTCGGCCGTGCTGAACTACCGGCCCGGCACCGCCGTCGCCACCGTCGGCGTCGTCGTCCTCGCCCTCGTCGCGGGCGGTATGCACCTGGTCGGCGGCGAGCGGGAGAGCGTCGCCGCCGGGGCCGACGTCGGCCGCGGCCAGAAGGTGAAGATCGGCTACTTCCCCTGGGACGAGGCCGTCGCCACCACCTACCTCTGGCAGAACGTCCTGGAGGCCCGCGGCTACAAGCCCGAGGTCAAGCAGCTCGACCCCGGGCCGCTGTACACCGCGCTGGCCCAGGGCCAGATGGACGTCCAGTTCGACTCCTGGCTGCCGACCACGCACCAGCAGTACATGGACCGCTACGGCGACAAGCTCAGCGACCTCGGCACCTGGTACGGCCCCACCTCCCTGGAGCTGACCGTCCCGTCCTACGTCAAGGACGTGAACTCGCTGGAGGACCTCAAGGGCAAGGCCGGGAAGTTCGGCGGGAAGATCGTCGGCATCGAGGCCAGCGCCGGCATGATGGGCAAGCTCAACGGCAACGTCCTCAAGGACTACGGCCTGGACGGCGAGTACAAGGTCGTCTCGTCCTCCACCTCCACGATGCTCGCCGAGCTCGACCGGGCCATCAAGAACAAGGAGCCCGTCGTCACCACCCTGTGGTCGCCGCACTGGGCGTACGGCACCTACGACCTCAAGAAGCTCAAGGACCCCAAGGGGGCCTGGGGCAAGGGCGAGAAGCTGCACGTCGTGGGCAAGAAGGACTTCGCCGCCGACTTCCCGCGGATCGCGGAGTGGGTGAAGGGGTTCTCGATGTCCGAGAAGGACCTCGCCTCCCTGGAGGCCGAGATCCAGAAGGGCGGCAAGGGCAAGGAGAAGGCGTCCGCCGGGCGTTGGCTTGATGCCCACCCGGGGTTGCTGGACCGGCTGGCGCCGGTGAAGACGTCCTGAGGTAGCGCCTGCGGCGGGCGGTGCCCCGGTCCCGCCCTTTCACCGTTTCCTGGGGCTGCCGCCCCAGACCCCGCTTGTCGCGGCTTCGCCGCTCGTCCTCAAGCGCCGGACGGGCTGAATATTCAGCCCGTCCGGCGCTTGAGGACAACCGCGCGGAGCGCGGTTTCGGGGGTGCGGGGGCTTGCCCCCGCAAGAAACGGCGAAGGGGCGGGACCGGGGCATCCCCCCGTCGGCGGCGTACCGTGGCACGGTGACCACGTCGCCCAAGCGAACCGTACGCCGCGTCGTCTCGCTCGTCCCGTCGCTCACCGAGGCCGTCGCCGCCACCGCGCCCGAGGTGCTCGTCGGGGCCACGGACTGGTGCGAGCACCCGCCGGGGCTGGACGTCGTCCGGGTCGGCGGGACCAAGAACCCCGACGTCGCGCGGATCGCCGCGCTCGCGCCGGACCTCGTCGTCGCCAACGAGGAGGAGAACCGCGCTCCCGACCTCGCCGCCCTGCGCGCGGCCGGACTCGCGGTGCTGGTGACCGAAGTGCGTTCGCTGGAGCAGGCGTTCGACGAGCTGGAGCGGCTGCTCGTGGCCGGCTGCGGGCTGTCCGCGCCCGGGTGGCTGGCGGACGCGCGGGACGCCTGGCGGGATGTGGGCGCCGCGACTCCCGTGTTGAGCGCGGTGGTTCCGGTGTGGCGCCGGCCGTGGATGGTGCTCGGGCGGGACACCTTCGCCGGCGACGTCCTCGCCCGGCTCGGCGTCCGCCATGTCCACGCCGACCATGCCGAGCGCTACCCGCGCGTCCCGCTGGAGGAGCTGCGGGCGAGCGGCGCGGACCTGGTCGTGCTGCCCGACGAGCCGTACCGCTTCACGCGCGACGACGGGCCCGAGGCGTTCCCCGGGCTCCCCGCCGCGCTGGTCAGCGGCCGTCATCTCACCTGGTACGGGCCGTCGTTGACGCAGGCGCCCGAGGTGCTGGGACGGGCGCTGCGAACAGCCGTCCGCTGACCAGCCCGCCCGCGGTCCGCACGGCCGCGACCGCCCAGGCCGCCACCAGCACCGCGTACAGGGCGACCGCGAGCCAGGTGAGGGCGTGCAGCCCGGTGTGGCGCGCCAGCCCCGCGGCGCCCGTGACGCAGGTGCCGACCGGGAAGGTGAACGCCCACCAGGTCATCGTGAACCCCATGCCGGAGCGGGCCGCCCGGACCACCATGGCCGTGGCGAAGGCCAGCCACAGCAGGGCGAAGCCCAGCACCGGCACGCCGTACAGCACCGCGAAGGCCGTCATCGCCGCCGGGTACGGGCCGCCGACCGCGCCCGGGGCGGCGTCGGCGAGGTTGTTCACCGCTGTGGTGGACTGCCCCAGCGGGCCCAGGACGAGGAACAGCGTCGGGGTGAGGGCGAGCGGCAGCGGGCCGTGGTGGACCAGCCGGGAGAACAGCACCGGCAGGATCAGCAGCGTCATCAGCAGGCTCAGCCCGAACAGCGCGTAGCAGCCGAGCAGCAGGGCCTCCCGCGGCTGCCCGGCCGGCAGGTGCGCGACGAGCGCCGGGCCGAGCGCCGCCGACACCATGGGCGCCACGACCGGCAGCAGCCACACGGGCGAGGCGGTGCCGGGCTCGACCCGGTGCCGCGCCACCATCAGGTATGGGACGCCGGCGGCGGCGACCAGGCCGGCGACGGTGCCCGCCGACCACAGCACCGCGTCCACCGCCACCGCCGCCGGTTCGCCGATCACGCCCGCTCCCACGGAGAGCGTCGCGCCGCCGACCGCCAGCAGGGCCATCGCCAGGCAGCCGTAGAACGGCGCCACCGCCGGGTCGGCGAGGTGCCGGACCGCCTGGTCCCGGTGACGCGCCCAGTGCGCGGCCCGGGCGGCGAGGAGCGCGACGAGGGCCGCGGTCGCCAGCACCCAGACGGCCTCCAGTGCCGGGCGCGGCAGGGCCCGCCCCGGGAGCGCCGCGCCGGCGCTCGCCACGATGGCGGTGCCCATGACCGTCGCGTACCAGTTCGGACCGAGGTGCCGCAGCCGGCGGACGCCGGGGGAGGGTGCGGCGGGATCCGGGGCCGCCGGGCGGGGGACTGGGGTGAGGGAACCGACCGTGCTCATGCCTCCACGCTCGCCCTTCCGGCCCTCCCGTACCAGGGACCGCCTTCCTATGACCACATAACCTGGACTTATGACCTACCCGTCGGACTCGTTCGGCCCGCCGCGGCCGATCGCGGAGCGCGTCCCCGACCTGGCCGCCCTGGAACTGCTGCTCGCCGTGGCCCGGCTGGGCAGCCTCGGCCGCGCGGCCCGCGAACTGGGCATCACCCAGCCCGCCGCGAGCGGGCGCCTCCGGGGCATGGAGCGGATGCTGGGCGTCGCCCTGGTGGAACGCTCGCCGCGCGGCTCCCGGCTCACCCCGGCGGGCGTCCTGGTGACGGACTGGGCGCGCCGGATCGTCGAGGCGGCCGAGGCCCTGGACGCCGGGGCCCAGGCGCTGCGCACCCGCCGCGACTCGCGGCTGCGGGTCGCGGCGAGCATGACCATCGCCGAGTACCTGCTGCCCGGCTGGCTGATCACGCTGCGCACCGAGCGGCCGGGGACGGCCGTCTCCCTGTTCGCCGGCAACTCGGCGGCCGTGGCGGCCCGCCTCCTCGCGGGCCGGGCGGACCTCGGCTTCGTCGAGGGCCTGGAGGTGCCGCCCGGCCTCGACGGCGCCGTCATCGGCCACGACCGGCTCGTCCTGGTCACCGCGCCCACCCACCCCTGGGCCCGCCGCCGGACGCCCCTCACCCGCGCCGAGCTCGCAGCCACCCCCCTGATCCTCCGCGAGAGCGGCTCCGGCACCCGGCAGGTCCTCGACGCGGCCCTCGCCGCCGAGGACGGCCCGGCCCCGCCACTGCTGGAACTCGCCTCGACCACGGCCGTCAAGGCGGCGGTCGTGAGCGGCGCCGGCCCGTCCGTCCTCAGCGAACTGGCCGTCGTCGACGAACTCGCCACCCGCCGCCTCGTCGAGGTCCCCGTCACCGGACTCGGCCTCCGACGCGACCTGCGCGCGGTCTGGCCCCTGGGCCAGCGGCCGGTGGGGCCGGCGTGGGACCTGCTGGGACTGACGCGGGGGTAGGCGCGGCCTCTCGCGGGACGGGCTTCACGGGGCCCGGTGGCGGCCGGGAGCGCGCCCGGTGGCGAGGGCCGGGGACGTGGTAGCCGCGATCAGTCCGCGGATGAGGCGCAGGTCGTCGCGGACCTCCGGGTGCCACTGCACGCCGACGGCGAAGCGGCCCTCGGGGGACGGGAGTTCCAGCGCCTCGATGGTGCCGTCCTCCGCGTGGGCCGAGGCGACGAGACCGCGGCCGAGCCGGGCGACGCCCTGGTGGTGGTGGGTGGCGACGTCGACCGGGAGGGGCATCAGACGGGCCGTCAGGGTGCCCGGGACCACCTCCACGAGGTGGTCGCCGAAGGTGCCGACCCGAGGGTTGTGGCCCTTGTGGCCCACGGTTTCCGGGAGGTGCTGGTTGAGGGTGCCGCCGGCGTGGACGTTCATCAGCTGCATGCCCCGGCAGATGCCCAGCACCGGGATGCCGCGCCGCGACGCCGCGTCCAGCAGGGCCAGTTCCCACAGGTCGCGCTCCGGGACCGGGCGGCCGGTGCGCGGGTGCGGCTCCTCGCCGTAGAGGGCGGGGTCCACGTCCTCGCCGCCCGCCAGGACCAGGCCGTCGAGGCGTGCGACGAGCGCGGGGGCGGCGTCCGGGGCGTCGGGCGGCAGCATGACGGCCAGGCCGCCCGCCCGCCGGACGTACTCCGGGTAGGTGCTCGGCAGCAGCGCCGCGTGCTGGTCCCAGGCGATGCCCCAGCGGGCCCGGGTGGAGTAGGTGCTGACCCCGATCAGCGGCTGGTGGGTCCGGGGCGCCCGAGGGGCGGGCACGGGCCGGCTCTGCTGGGTTGTCACGCGTCCTCGCGTCCTTTCCGGTGGCGGGGACCGGCCGGGGTGGGGTCCGGTCGGGCGTCGTCCGCCGGGCGTCGCCCGTCGGTGGGGAGCCGGTAAAGGTCGCCCCCCGTACCTTTGCCCGTGGACGGCGTGTGGCGCAACCCCCGCGCGCCTCGCGCCCCTTGGACGCGCCCTCCGCCGCCCCCGCTCCCGTCCGCGCCCGGTTCAGGCGAGGAAGCCCCGCAGCAGTGCCGCCGTCCCCGCGCAGTGCTCGCGCATGGCCGCGCGCGCCGCGTCCCGGTCGCCCCGGAGGACGGCCTCGGCGAGGGCCGCGTGCTGGCGCTGCGAGTGCTCCAGGTTCCGGACCAGCAGCGGGATGCAGTCCAGGAGTTGGTTGACGGTCGCCCGCACCGCCGAGTACTGCGCGGCCAGCGACGCCGAGCCGGACAGCTCGGCCAGGGTGAGGTGGAAGAGGGTGTCGTGGCGGCGGTAGTCGTCCGGGGCGGCGTCGCGGGTGGCGGTCAGGGCCGCGCGCAGCCGGTCCGCCGCCTGGGGCGGGAGCGGCCGGGCGGCGCACAGTTCGGCCGCGCCGAGTTCCAGGACCTCGCGGAACCGCAGGGTGTCCTCCACGTCCACGTCCGCGACCCGGCGGCGCAGTTCGGCCGCGTCCGCCGTCGGGGCCGGTGCCGGGCGCGCGTGGACGAACGTTCCGCCGTACCGGCCGCGCCGGCTCTCCACCAGCCCCTGCTCGTGCAGCACCCGCAGCACCTCGCGGAGCGTCACCCTGCTGATCCGCAGCCGCTCGGCCAACTCCCGTTCCGACGGCAGCCGTTCGCCGTCGGCCACCAGGCCGAGGCGTATGATCCGCAGTATCCGCTCCAGGGCCTCTTCGAAGCCGTTGCCCGCGTGCACCGGCCGCAGCACCGACGACAGCCGGTCGGCCGCGCTCCCGTTCATCGGACCCCTTCCCAACCAATGGTCTACCGGCATACCTTAAGACCTCCGGTCGCACCGCACGGACCGCACCGACAGGGAGGCTCACCTGTGGCAGACCGCACGCCCCCGCTCAGCGTCGACGAGCTCCGCCGGCTCGTCGACGCCGGGGAGACCGACACCGTCGTCCTCGCCTTCACCGACATGCAGGGGCGGCTCCAGGGGAAACGGTTCGCTGCCCGCTTCTTCCTCGACGACGTGCTGGAGAACGGCACCGAGGGCTGCAACTACCTGCTGGCCGTGGACGCCGACATGAACACCGTCGACGGCTACGCCATGGCCTCCTGGGAACGCGGCTACGGCGACTTCGCGATGCGCCCGGACCTGTCCACCCTGCGCCGCACCCCCTGGAACCCGGGCACCGCCCTGGTCACGGCCGATCTCACCTGGCACGACGGTTCCCCGGTGCTCGCCTCGCCCCGGCAGATCCTCCGCCGCCAGCTCGACCGGCTCGCCGAGCGCGGCTGGACCGCCCAGGTGGGCACGGAACTGGAGTTCATGGTCTTCAAGGACTCCTACGAGGAGGCGTGGAACGGCGGCTACCGGGGGCTCACTCCCGTGAACCAGTACAACGTGGACTACTCCGTCCTCGGTACCGGCCGGGTCGAGCCGCTGCTGCGTCGCATCCGCAACGAGATGGGCGCCGCCGGACTCGTCGTCGAGAGCGCGAAGGGCGAGTGCAACCTCGGCCAGCACGAGATCGCGTTCCGCTACGACGAGGCCCTCGTCACCTGCGACCAGCACTCCGTCTACAAGACCGGCGCCAAGGAGATAGCCGCCCAGGAGGGCATGGCGCTCACCTTCATGGCCAAGTACGACGAGCGCGAGGGCAACTCCTGCCACATCCACCTCTCGTTGCGCGACGCGGCCGGGCGGCCGGTGCTCGCCGACGACGACGGCCCGTACGGCATGTCGGACACCATGCGGCACTTCCTCGCCGGGCAGCTCGCCGCGCTGCGGGAGTTCACCCTCCTCTACGCGCCCAACATCAACTCCTACAAGCGGTTCCGCCCCGGCTCCTTCGCCCCGACCGCCGTCGCCTGGGGGCCGGACAACCGCACCTGCGCCCTCCGCGTCGTCGGCCACGGCCGCTCCCACCGTTTCGAGAACCGCCTCCCCGGCGGCGACGTCAACCCCTACCTCGCCGTCGCCGGCATGATCGCGGCCGGACTGCACGGGGTGGAGAACGAGCTGGAGCTCCCCGAGGTGTGCACCGGCAACGCCTACGCCGGTGACGCCCGGCACGTTCCCGCGACACTCCGCGAGGCGGCGGAGCTGTGGGAGGGCAGCGCCCTGGCCCGGGCCGCGTTCGGGGACGAGGTGGTCGAGCACTACCTGACCATGGCCCGGGTCGAGCAGGAGGCGTACGACACCGCCGTGACGGACTGGGAGCGCTACCGCTCCTTCGAGCGCATGTGAGGGACGGAACCGTGCTGCTGGAAGTTCTCAACCCCGCGACCGAGGAGGTCGTCGCCACCGTCCTCGCCGCCACGGCGGAGGACGTGGACGCGGCCGTCCGGAGGGCCGCCGAGGCGCAGCGCGGCTGGGCCGCCCTCGCCCCCGGCGACCGTGCCAGGCTGCTCCGCCGCTTCGCCGGCGTCGTCGACGCGCACCTGGAGGAACTGGCCCTGCTGGAGGTCCGCGAGGCCGGGCACCCGGTGGGGAGCGCCCGCTGGGAGGCCGGCAACGTCCGCGACCTCCTCGACTACGCGGCCGGCGGCGTCGAACGGCTCACCGGCCGGCAGATCCCGGTGGCCGGCGGCCTGGACGTGACCTTCCACGAGCCGCTCGGCGTCGTCGGCGTCATCGTCCCGTGGAACTTCCCCATGCCCGTCGCCGCCTGGGGCTTCGCCCCCGCCCTCGCCGCCGGCAACGCCGTCCTCCTCAAACCGGCCGAGACCACGCCGCTCACCGCGCTGCGGCTGGCGGAGCTGGCCCTGGCGGCCGGACTGCCGGAGGGACTGCTCCAAGCCCTCCCGGGGACCGGCCCGGAGGCCGGGAACGCGCTCGTCGAGCACCCCGGCGTCGCCAAGATCGTCTTCACCGGTTCCACGGGCGTCGGCAAGCGGATCATGGCGAAGTGCGCCGAGCGCGTGAAGCGGGTGACCCTCGAACTCGGCGGCAAGTCCGCCAACATCGTCTTCGCGGACGCGGACGTCGAGCGCGCCGCCGCGACCGCCCCCGGCTCGTTCCTCGACAACACCGGCCAGGACTGCTGCGCGCGCAGCCGCATCCTCGTCCAGCGCCCGGTGTACGACCGCTTCATGGAGCTGCTGGAACCGGCCGTCCGGTCCGTCGTCGTCGGCGACCCCGCCGACCCGGCCACCGGGATGGGCCCGCTGATCTCGGCGGCCCACCGGGAGCGGGTCCGCTCGTACGTCCCGGAGTCTGCGCCCGCGGCGATCCGCGGCGACGCCCCCTCGGGGAAGGGGTTCTGGTACCCCGCCACGGTGCTGGAGGGCTCCGCCGGGGACCGGGTGGCGCGCGAGGAGGTCTTCGGGCCCGTCGCCGTCGTCATCCCCTTCGAGGACGAGGACGAGGCCGTGCGGATCGCCAACGCGACGGACTACGGGCTGTCCGGGTCGCTCTGGACGCGGGACGTCTCGCGGGCGCTGCGCGTGTCGCGGGCCGTCGCGGCCGGGAACCTGTCCGTCAACTCGCACAGTTCCGTGCGGTATTGGACGCCCTTCGGGGGGTTCAAGCAGTCGGGGCTGGGGCGGGAGTTGGGGCCCGATGCGGTTGCCGCGTTCGCGGAGGTGAAGAACGTGTTCGTTGCTGTGGAGTGAGGGTGCCCCGGACCCGCCCTTTCTCCGTTTCCTGGGGCTGCGCCCCAGACCCCCCCTTTTCGCGGCTTCGCCGCTCGTCCTCAAACGCCGGACGGGCTGAAAAATCAGCCCGTCCGGCGTTTGAGGACAACCGCGCGGAGCGCGGTTTCGGGGGTGCGGGGGCAGAGCCCCTGCAAGAAACGGTGAAAGGGCGGGACCGGGGCACCAGCCCGCCGCAGGCACCACCCACCACCCACGGAAAGGGAACCCTCGTGTCCGACACCCCCACCTGCCGCCGCCTCCCCGGCCGAACGGCCGTCATCACCGGCGCAGCCGGCGGCATCGGCCTCGCCACCGCCCGCCGCCTCGCGTCCGAGGGCGCCAACGTCGTCTGCGCCGACGTCGACGAGAAGGCGGGCCGGGCGGCCGCCGAAGAAGTCGGCGGCCTGTTCGTCCGCACCGACGTCACCGACGCCGACCAGGTCGAAGCCCTCTTCAAAGCCGCGAACGACACCTACGGCTCGGTCGACATCGCGTTCAACAACGCCGGCATCTCCCCGCCCGACGACGACTCGATCCTGACCACCGGCCTCGACGCCTGGAAGCGCGTCCAGGAAGTGAACCTCACCTCCGTCTACCTGTGCTGCAAGGCGGCGCTGCCGTACATGCGCGCCCAGGGCAAGGGGTCGATCATCAACACCGCGTCGTTCGTCGCGGTGCTGGGCTCGGCGACGTCGCAGATCAGCTACACCGCGTCGAAGGGCGGTGTGCTGGCGATGTCCCGGGAGCTGGGGGTGCAGTTCGCGCGGGACGGGATCCGGGTGAACGCGCTGTGCCCGGGGCCGGTCAACACGCCGCTCCTCAAGGAGCTGTTCGCCAAGGATCCGGAGCGGGCCGCGCGGCGCCTGGTGCACGTGCCGGTGGGCCGGTTCGCGGAGGCGGAGGAGATCGCGGCGGCCGTGGCGTTCCTGGCGAGTGACGACGCGTCGTTCGTGAACGCGGCGGAATTCCTGGTGGACGGGGGGATCTCCGGGGCGTATGTGACCCCCCTGTAGCCATCGGCGCTCCGCCTGTAAGGTCCATGATCAGACGCCGGAGCCGGACGTTCCCGTCCGGCCCGGGCGTGTGTCCTGCCCTTTCAGCACCGAGCACCGAAGAGTACGCATGCGCACGAAGTACGCCATCGCCGCCGGCTTCCTGGTCACCGCAACCCTCGCCACCTCGGCGCCGACCGCGGGCGCGGCCCCGGCGGCGCACGGCGCCCGGACCGCGGCCCACTGTCCCCAGCTGGACAAGAACATCTCCTGGTTCGGCACCAACCGCGCCAAGCTCCAGCGCATGATCGACGAGCGCGGCACCTGTTCGGGCCGGACCGGCCCCCGTCCCGTCGCCGCGTTCGACTGGGACAACACCGTCGTCAAGAACGACATCACCGACGCCACCCTCGCCTGGTCGCTCAAGCACGACAAGATCCTCCGGCCGAAGAGCTGGAAGGACACCAGCAAGTGGCTGACCCCGGCCGCCGACCGGGCCCTCACCGCCGCCTGCGGCACCTCCGTGCCGGCCGGCAAGCCGCTGCCGACCTCGAAGAACACCCGCTGCGCGGACGAGATATTCGAGATCCGCGAGAAGTCGAAGACGATGGCCGGCGAGGCGGCGTTCGCGGGCGACTGGAACCACCGCCGTACCGTTCCCGCGTACGCCTGGATCCCGCAGCTGTTCTCCGGCCACACCCCGGCCGCGCTCTCCTCCTTCGCCCGCAAGGCCCGCGCCGAGCAGCTCGCCGCGCCCGTGGGCAGCAAGCAGACGGTCGGCACCCACACCATCGCCGGCTACGTCCGCTACTACGACCAGCAGAAGGACCTCATCCGGACGCTCAAGGCGGCCGGTTTCGACGTCTACATCGTCTCCGCCTCCTCCGAGCCCATCGCCGAGGCCTGGTCCGGCGGCGTCGGTCTGGACCGCGCCCACACCATCGGCATCCGCAGCATCGTCAAGAACGGCCGCCTCACCGCGGGCATCAAGGGCTGCGGCGACGTCAAGGACGGCATGGGCGAGGCCCTGCCGTACATGGACGGCAAGCGCTGCATGATCAACGAGCACATCTTCGGCATCAAGGGCGCCAAGGCGTGGCAGCAGCAGGACTTCCGGCACCGCATCGCCCTCGGCGCCGGTGACGCCGACACGGACGTCACCTTCGTCGGCGACGCCACCGGCGCCCACCTGGCGATCAACCGCAACAAGGCCGAGCTGATGTGCCGGGCGTACGACAACGAGGACGGCCGCTGGGTCGCCAACCCGATGTTCATCGACCCGATGCCGCGCAAGACCGGCACGTACCCCTGCGCCACGGCCGGTTACACCCGTCCCGACGGCACCCTCGCCCCCGTCCGCCGCACGGACGGCTCGGTGATCCCGGACCAGACGGACACCGCGGCCCTCTGACAGGCCGCCGGTGTACCGGGGTCAGGGGTCAGAGAAACGTCTTTCCCTCACCCCGGTACGTCGGCACCGTCGCCACCACCCGGTCCCCGTCGATCAGGTGCAGGCCGGCGAAGCGCTCGCAGAGTTCGCCGGCCTTGGCGTGGCGGAACCACACCTTGTCGCCGACGAGCAGGTCGTCCGCCGGGGCGCCGAGCAGCGGGGTCTGCACCTCGCCGGCGCCCTCCTGGCGGGTCAGGCGCAGGCCCGCCGGGAGGTGGGGGACGGGCAGCCGGTCGCGGCCGGACGGGCCGGAGGCGGGCAGGCCGCCGCCCAGGACGGTGACGACGCCGAGGCCCGGCCGGCGGACCACCGGCAGGGCGAACAGGGCGGCCGGGCGGCCCGTGAAACCGGTGTAGTGGTCGAACAGGCGCGGCTGGTACAGCCCCGACCCCGCCGCCACCTCCGTGACCGCCGCCTCGGCCGCCGTGTGGTGGACGCTGCCCGTCCCGCCACCGTTGACGAACTCCAGGTCCGCGACGGCCCGGACCGCCCGGACCGCCTCCGCCCGGCGCACCGCCAACTCCCGCCGGGACACCGCCTGCAGCAGCCGGACCGCGCGGGAGCGCAGCGGGCGGCCCGCCACCGCGTCCCCCACCCCCGCCACCTGCGCCTCGTACGCCATCAGGCCCACCAGCCGGAAACCGGGCCGGCGGACCACCGCGCGGGCCAGCGCCACCAGCCGGGCCGGATCGTGCAGCGGCGAGCGCAGGGCGCCCACGCGGACGCGGCCGGCCAACAGGCGGAGGGACGTGTCCAGTTCGAGACACACCCGTATCTCCTCGCGTCCCGTCCGGGCCGCGTCGATCAGCGTGAGCTGCGCCGGGTCGTCCACCGTGACCGTGACCGCGCGGGCGAGCCGCGCGTCGGACGTCAGCTCGGCGAACCCGGCGCGGTCCGCGGACGGGTAGGCGAGCAGCACGTCGGCCACGCCCGAACGGGCCAGCCACAGCGACTCGGCGAGCGTGTGGCTCATCACCCCCGCGAAGCCGTCCCGCTCCAGCACCCGCTCCAACAGGGCCCGGCAGCGCACCGACTTGCTGGCCACCCGGACCGGCTTGCCCCGCGCCCGGCGCACCAGATCCGCCGCGTTGGCGTCGAACGCCCGCAGGTCGACGACGGCCAGCGGGGCGTCGAGGTGCGCGGTGGCCCGGTCGTAGCGGGCCCGGTCGGCGAAGGCGCCGGTGGCGTGGGCGAAGGCGGGCGTCATGGCGCGCAGCTTGCCAGAGCGGATTACCCCTGGGTAGGGGTGTGCGCGGCGGAGCGGGAACCCCGGTGGATGGCCTCCGGCGCGGCGTGCCCGTAGAGTGACGCGCGCCGTGGATCACCACGGCCGCGTACAGCGCGGGGAGGCCGGGCCCGGCGGCAACCGGCCCGCCCCGCAGGGCAGTCGAGAGGCGGACGACAGGTCGTCCGGGCGGGGGAGCGCAGGGTGGGCACCGAGGCGGAACGGCTCCGGATGCCCGCCCCCGTCCCCGTCCCCGTGGCCCTGCCGCCGCGTCCCGCTCGTCCCCCGTCCGTTGCCGGATCGGGGCGTGCCGGGCGCGGGGCCGCCGCGGCCGTCTGCGCGATCCTCGGCGCGGGGCTCCTCGGCGGCGCGGCGGCGGGCGGCTGGCTCACCGCCCGGCCGCCGGAACGGACCGTCGCCGAGGCCGCGTACGCCCGCGCGGCCACCGTCTGGGAGACCGTGCCGGTCGACCGCCTCTTCCCGCCCGCCGTGCACGACGCGACCGCCGGGCCCGGCGGCGCGTCCCGCGACTGGATCCGGCTGGGCGTGGCCCCCGACACCGGCTGCGCCGACGCCTTCGACCCGGCGCTCGCCCTCGCCCTGCGCCCGGCCGGCTGCACGCGGCTGCTGCGCGCGACGTACGCCGACGCCACGTCGTCGAGCGTCACCACCGTCGGGCTGCTCGTCACCGAGGCGGACGCCGACGGCATGCGCGCGCTCCACGACCGGTTCGCCGCCGAACGGCTCGACGAGCGGCCGGACATGCTGCCGCGCCCGTACGCCCCGTCCGGCACCCCCGCCGAGCGGTTCGGCGAGGCGCAGCGCGCCAGTTGGCGCGTCGGTGTGCTCACCGACCTGCCGGTCGTCGTCTGGTCGGTCAGCGCCTTCGCCGACGGCCGTCCCGTGGCCCGCCCCGAACCGGCCGCCCGCGCCGTCGCCCCCACCGCCACCACGGCCCCCGCCGAAGCGGGCCTCGGCCACGACGCGACGGCGCTGGCCGCGCACGTCGAGCGGGCGTACCGGGCGGCGGCGCGCGGGGGCGCGCGATGAGCGCGGCGGGGGCGGGGCGGGAGCCCGGCCGTCCGGGCTCGCGGTCCGGAGCGGCACGCGCCGCGGTGGCCCTTCGTCCGGCCGCGAGCGGTGCCCGCGCCGCAGCGGTCGGAGCGCGGCCGGGCCGGTGGCTCTCCCGGGGCGGTCCCCGGCCCAGGGGGGTCCCGCACGTCGCGCGGTCCCTCCGCGCCGCCCTCCGCGGTCCGGGACGCGGGCTCGGCGCCCGGCGGCCCGCCTCCGCAAGGCGTGGCACGCGCCGCGCGGCAGCCGCTCTCGCGGCCGTTCTCACCATCGTGGGCGCCGCCCCCGCGCGCGCCGACGCGATCCGGGTGCAGGAGTGGGCCCTGGACGCGCTGCGCCTCCAGGAGGCGTGGCGGACCACGCGCGGGGCCGGGGTGACCGTCGCCGTCCTCGATACCGGCGTCGACGCCGGCCACCCCGACCTGCGCGGCCGGGTGCTGCCCGGCAAGGACCTCGTCGGCTTCGGCGCCCGGCGCGGCGACCGGACCTGGGCGCGGCACGGCACCGCCATGGCCGGGATCGTCGCGGGCCGCGGGCACGGGTACGGCGACGGCGACGGGGTGCTGGGCGTCGCCCCCGAGGCCCGGATCCTGCCCGTGCGCGTCATCCTGGAGGAAGCCGACCCGGCCCGCGCCCGGGCGCGCGGCGCGCGCGGCGGCGCGCTCGCCGACGGCATCCGCTGGGCCGCCGACCACGGCGCCGACGTCATCAACCTCTCCCTCGGCGACGACAGCGCCACCGCCCACCCGGACGCCGGCGAGGACGCCGCCGTCCGCTACGCCCTCGCCAAGGGCGCCGTCGTCGTAGCCTCCGCCGGCAACGGCGGCCGGGACGGCGACCACGCCTCCTACCCGGCCGCGTACCCCGGCGTCATCGCCGTGACCGCCGTCGACCGGAACGGCGGCCGGGCCGCCTTCTCCACCCGCCGGTGGTACGCGACGCTCAGCGCGCCGGGCGTCGGTGTCGTCATCGCCGATCCCGACCGGCGCTACTACGAGGGGTGGGGGACGAGCGCCGCCGCGGCCTTCGTCTCCGGGACGGCCGCGCTGCTCCGCTCCGCTCATCCCGGGCTGGCTCCGGCCGAGGTGCGGCGGCTTCTCGTGGCGAGCGCGCGGAACGTGCCGGCTGGGGGGCGGAGTGACGAGCTCGGGGCCGGGGTGGTGGATCCGGTGGGGGCGCTCGCTCTGGCGGCTCGGCCCCTGCCCGACACGTCGGGGCCGGTGGGGGTGGCGCCGCGGTACTTCGGGGCGGGGCCGGGGGCTCGGCGCTCTGCCGTGCCGGATCCCGGGCCGGGGGCTCCGGTGCTGGGTGCCGGGGCCGCGGGGGTGGTTCTGCTGCTGGCCGCGGGGGTGCTGAGGTGGCGCCGGGGGCGCGTGGGGTGCCCCTGACCCGCCCTTTCGCCGTTCCTTACGGGGGGCAGGCCCCCGTACCCCCAAAACCGCGCTCCGCGCGGTTGTCCTCAAGCGCCGGACGGGCTGAAGCCGGCCCCCCGCAAGAGCCACCCGGCCCCCACCCCCAGGCCGAACCCCCACCCTGAGCACCGTTCGCCTGCCGATACCCTCGACCCGTGGCCCTCAAGAACATCCCGGACCCCGGTTTCTCCGACGACGACGGCTCCGCCGACCCCGTACTCGCCGAGGCGCTCGCCGCCTGGGCCGCCGATCGGGCGGCGGAGGGGCGGGTGCTGGCCGCGCTCAAGGACGCGCGGCTGCTGGTGCCGGTGGTGGCCGTGCTGGGGGAGGTGGAGACCGGGCCGGACGGGCTGAAGCGGGAGAAGACCAGCGACATGGCCGTCCCCACCCTCCAGGCGCCGGACGGGCGCCGGGCACTGCCCGCGTTCACGTCGATGGAGACGCTCCACCGCTGGCGCGCCGACGCCCGGCCCGTCGCCGTCCCGCTGCACCAGGCGCTCCAGGCCGCGGCGCACGAGAAGGCCGACACGATCGTCGTGGACATGGCGGGACCCGTCACCTACCCGCTGACCGGCCGGGCACTGCTCGCCCTCGCCGAGGGCCGGACCAGCACCGACCCGCTCGCCGACCCCGCCGTCGCCGACGCCCTGCGCGGGCTGCTGGCCGCCGAGGACGGAGTGCTCAGGGCGCACCTCGTCCCCTCCGGCGACGCGGACGGGACGCTGGCGCTGGCGCTCGCCGACGGGGCCGCGCCCGCCGACGTGGCCCGGCGGATCGCCGGGGCCCTGGCCGCCGACGAGGTGCTGCGCGCCCGGCTGGTCCGCGGCCTCGACCTGGCCCTGCTGCCGGTGGGCGCCGAGGTGCCCGGGGAGCCGCTGTTCAGCCGCTGAGCGGCGATCTTTCGACAGGCGCCCCGGAGCGGACCGTCCGACAATGCGAGGACAGTCCACGAGATCCCCGGGAGGACGCCATGGACGCGAAGCTGGACCCCATGAAGCTGGACCCCGTGGAGACACGGACGGTCGCGGCCGAGTTCCTCGGCACCCTGCTGCTGGTCTTCTTCGCCGTGGGGTCCGCCGTCCTCGCGGCGGACTACATCGGTGCCCTGGGCATCGCGCTGGCGTTCGGGTTCACCCTGATGGCCCTGGCCTACGCGCTGGGGCCGGTCTCCGGCTCGCACCTCAACCCGGCGGTCACCCTCGCCATGCTGCTGGAGGGGCGCATCGCGCTGCGCACGGCCATCGAGTACTGGATCGCGCAGATCCTCGGTGCCATCGTCGGCGCCGCGCTGCTGCTCCTGCTGGCCAAGCAGGTCCCGGGGCTCAGCACCGACGGGACGTTCGGCAGCAACGGGTACGGCGACCGGTCGGCGGTCCACATCAACACCGGGGGCGCGTTCCTCGCCGAGGTCGTCCTGACGTTCCTGCTGGTCTTCGTCTGGCTCGCGGTGACCCACAAGGTGGCGGTGGTCGGCTTCGGGCCGCTGGCGCTGGGCTTCACCCTGGCGCTGGTCCACCTCATCGGCGTCCCGCTGACCGGCGCCTCCGTGAATCCGGCGCGGAGCCTGGGGCCGGCCATCTTCGCCGGCGGAGACGCGTTCTCCGAGGTGTGGCTGTTCCTCATCGCGCCGCTGATCGGCGCCGCCCTGGCCGCCTTCGTCCACCAGGTCGTCCAGCCGCGCGGCGCGCCCGTGCTGATCGCGGACGAGCGGGCCATCGGCGGCCACCGGGCCTACGAGCTGCCGCCCGACACCGCCGAGGTCGAGGCGGGGCGGCGCCGGCCCCCGGAGCCCCCGGCGGGCCAGGGCGGCCGGGGCGGTTCCACGGACGGCCCCAACCCGCCGGTCGGGCTCTAGGCGACGGCTCAGCCGAACACCGGGCCCGTGTACTTCTCGCCCGGCCCCTGCCCCGGCTCGTCCGGCACCACCGACGCCTCGCGGAAGGCGAGCTGGAGCGACTTCAGGCCGTCGCGCAGCGGTCCCGCGTGGAAGTTGCTGATCTCGGTGGCGCTGGCCGTGACCAGCCCGGCCAGGGCGGTGATCAGCTTCCGGGCCTCGTCCAGGTCCTTGTGCTGGTCGCCCTCCTCGGCCAGACCGAGGTTGACGGCCGCCGAGCTCATCAGGTGCACCGCCACGGTGGTGATCACCTCGACCGCCGGGACGTCGGCGATGTCGCGGGTCATGCTGTCGAAGTCGGGGCCGGCCTCGGAGGAGCCGGAGGAGCCGGCGGAGGGGGTTGCGTCGCTCATGGCGGACACGATACGTCCCGGGGGAACACGGGTTCGCCGCGGGTTTTGTCCTGGGTTAGCACCCCCGCACCCCTGCTGGTAGAGTGGTGGATCGACCGGTCGGACATCTGCGTGCCCGACCCACAAGTGGAGGCTCCGCACTCCCACCTCGCCGGCTCACGGTCGGCAGGTCTCCGGTCAGACGGTCACCATCGTTCCGTACGGACGATGGAACCGTCCGATAGCCCCACGGGTGCACCGTGGCGGTGTTCCGGTTGCAATGGAGCCCCGCCTGTGTCCCGTCCGGGGCATTTTTTGATGCGTCGGCGCGGTTGGTCTTACGAAAAGACGTTACGCGGCAGCCCGCCAGGCGGCCGTGTGGTGCTACCGAGGAGGATCCATCAGCGCCGAGCCCCGCATCAACGACCGGATTCGCGTTCCCGAGGTGCGACTTGTCGGTCCCAGCGGCGAGCAGGTCGGCATCGTGCCGCTTGCCAAGGCCCTGGAGCTTGCGCAGGAGTACGACCTCGACCTGGTCGAGGTGGCGGCCAACGCCCGCCCGCCGGTCTGCAAGCTCATGGACTACGGGAAGTTCAAGTACGAGTCGGCCATGAAGGCCCGTGAGGCGCGCAAGAACCAGGCGCACACGGTCATCAAGGAGATGAAGCTCCGGCCGAAGATCGACCCGCACGACTACGACACGAAGAAGGGTCACGTCGTACGGTTCCTCAAGCAGGGCGACAAGGTCAAGATCACGATCATGTTCCGTGGTCGCGAGCAGTCCCGGCCCGAGCTGGGCTACCGACTGCTGCAGCGGCTCGCGGAGGACGTCCAGGAGCTGGGCTTCGTCGAGTCCAACCCCAAGCAGGACGGCCGGAACATGATCATGGTTCTCGGTCCGCACAAGAAGAAGACCGAGGCGATGGCCGAAGCCCGCGAGGCCCAGGCCGCCCGTAAGGCCGAGCGCCAGGGCGGTTCGGGTGCGGACGCCGCCGAGGAGCCCGCAGAGGCGTGAACACCGGGGGCTGATGCCCGTCAGCCCCGGTTCACCGCCGGTGCCGCCAGGCCCCGGACAGCAAACGAACAGAGCTGACGCTCCCATGCGCCCGCACCACGGGCGGGGAGCGCCACCGACGAGGAGATACGGCGCGATGCCGAAGAACAAGACGCACAGCGGTGCCAGCAAGCGCTTCAAGGTCACTGGCTCCGGCAAGGTCCTGCGCGAGCGTGCCGGCAAGCGCCACCTGCTCGAGCACAAGTCGTCCCGTCTGACGCGTCGCCTCACCGGCAACGCCGAGATGGCCCCGGGCGACGCCAAGAAGATCAAGAAGCTTCTCGGCAAGTGACGTACCGCGCCCGCCGTACGGCAGGGCGCACGTCGAGACCGGGACCCAATCGTTTCCGGGCCGCGTGAGAACCGTCCGCGGCCCCGCTACAAGGAGTTAACAAGTGGCACGCGTCAAGCGCGCAGTCAACGCGCACAAGAAGCGCCGGGCGATCCTGGAGCAGGCCAGCGGCTACCGCGGTCAGCGCTCGCGCCTGTACCGCAAGGCCAAGGAGCAGGTCACCCACTCCCTGGTCTACAACTACAACGACCGGAAGAAGCGCAAGGGCGACTTCCGCCAGCTGTGGATCCAGCGCATCAACGCCGCCGCCCGCCAGAACGGCATGACCTACAACCGCCTCATCCAGGGCCTGAAGGCCGCCAACATCGAGGTGGACCGCAAGATCCTGGCCGAGCTCGCGGTCAACGACATGAACGCGTTCGCCGCGCTCGTCGAGGTCGCCCAGAAGGCGCTGCCGGCCGACGTCAACGCGCCGAAGGCTGCCGCCTGACCGATGCCGTGAGGCATCCGCTGGCACGGTCCGGACCCGCAGGCCCCTCCCGGTCTGCGGGTCCGGTCGCGTTCCGGCCCCTTCCGCAACCCCAACCGAGCGACCGAAAGTGAGCCCATGGCGGCCCCCGAGCTGACCTCCCTGCGATCGCCCCGCGTCGTCGCGGCCCGCCGCCTCGCCAAGCGCAGCTTCCGCGGCAAGGAGCGCCGCTTCCTCGCCGAGGGCCCGCAGTCCGTCCGCGAGGCCGTCGACCACCTCGTCGAGCTCTACGTGACCCCGGACGCGGCCGAGCGCCACGCCGACATCGTCGCCGCCGTGCGCGCCGCCGGAGTGCCCGTCCTCACCGCGACGGACGAAGTGATCGCGGAGATGTCCGAGACGGTCACCCCGCAGGGCCTGGTCGGCCTCTGCCGCTTCCTGGACACGCCCTTCGAGGACATCCTCGCCGCCCGGCCGCGGCTGGTCGCCGTCCTCGCCCACGTCCGCGACCCCGGCAACGCCGGTACGGTCCTGCGCTGCGCGGACGCCGCGGGCGCCGACGCCGTCGTGCTCACCGACGCCTCCGTCGACCTGTACAACCCCAAGTCCGTCCGGGCCTCCGTGGGCAGCATCTTCCACCTGCCCGTCGCCGTGGGCGTCCCCGTCGAGGACGCCGTGCGCGGCCTGCGCGGCGCGGGGGTGCGGATCCTCGCCGCCGACGGCGCGGGCGACCGCGACCTCGACGCCGAGCTGGACGGCGGCACCATGGGCGGTCCCACCGCCTGGGTCTTCGGCAACGAGGCGTGGGGCCTGCCGGAGGAGACGCGCGCGCTGGCGGACGCCGTGGTGCGGGTGCCGATCCACGGCAAGGCCGAGAGCCTCAACCTCGCCACGGCCGCCGCCGTGTGCCTCTACGCGTCCGCCCGTGCGCAGCGCGCGTCCGGAGGGTGCCGCTCTGTTACCTCCAGCTAGTAGGGTGACGCACCTGGGGCTCGGGAGGGGGCGTCGGGTGTGAGTGGGGAAGCTGCCGTGGGCGGTGCCGCCGTCATCGATGACGGCGTTGTCGGGGCCGGATGCGTGCTGCACCCGGACGACCTGCCGGACGGCCTGGTCGTCGCCGACGCCGCGGGCCGCGTCGTCGCGTTCAACGCCGCGGCGGCCCGGATCACCGCGCTCCGCCCGGCCGACGCGCTCGGCCGGCCGCTGGACCGCGCCCTGCCGCTGGAGGACCTGGACGGCCGCCGCTGGTGGCCGCTGTCCGACCCGTACGGCGGCCTCGCCACCCGCACCGGCCAGCCGGAGCGCAACCTGCTGCTGCCCGGCGGGCGCGAGGTGCTGGTCTCCGCCCGCTACGTCCGTGAGCGCCCGCTCGGGCCGCTGGTGCGGCTCGTCGTCCAGCTGCGCGGCACCGAGGCCCGGCGGCGCACCGAGCGCAGCCACGCCGAGCTGATCGCCACCGTCGCCCACGAGCTGCGCTCCCCGCTGACCTCCGTGAAGGGCTTCACGGCGACGCTGCTGGCGAAGTGGGAACGGTTCACCGACGACCAGAAGCGGTTGATGCTGGAGACCGTGGACGCGGACGCCGACCGCGTCACCCGGCTCATCGCCGAGCTGCTGGACATCTCCCGGATCGACTCCGGCCGGCTGGAGGTGCGCCGGCAGCCCGTCGACATGGCCGCCGCCGTCCGTCGGCACGTCGCCGCGCAGATCACCCGCGGCCAGCGCGCGGACCGCTTCGTGGTCCGGGTCGTCGAGCCGCTGCCCCCGCTCTGGGCCGACCCCGACAAGATCGACCAGGTGCTCGGCAACCTCCTGGAAAACGCGGTGCGCCACGGCGGCGGAACCGTCACCATAGAGGTGGCACCCGCCTTGACGAACGCGCGTACGGAGGGAACGGCGGTCACCGTGAGCGATGAGGGACCCGGCATTCCCGAGGACGCCATGACCCGCGTCTTCACCCGCTTCTGGCGGGGCAGCAAGCGCGGCGGCACGGGCCTGGGCCTCTACATCGTCAAGGGCATCGTCGAGGCGCACGGCGGGACGATCACCGTCGGGCGGGCGGCCCGCGGCGGCGCCCGGTTCCGATTTACCCTGCCCGTGGGCGCGCCGGCGTTCCTGTCCCAGGGCTGAGCTTCACCTTCTCCCGGGGCCGACGCAGCGGGCCCGCGGGCTCTCCGGACCCCCGCGCCCCTTAGACTCGACCTTTGGCACGTTTCTGGGGCCACTTTGGCCAATACAGTCGGGCGAAGCCGCGCAGCCAGCGGAGCCAGCCACTTCGGAAGTACGGGAAGAGATGTCGGCACCCAATAAGTCGTACGACCCTGTCGAGGTCGAGGCACTGAAACCGGAAGAGATCGAGCGCATGCGGGACGAGGCGCTCGCCGCCTTCGCCGCCGCCGCCGACCTGGACGCCCTGCGGGAGGCGAAGACCGCCCACATGGGCGACCGCTCCCCGCTCGCCCTCGCCAACCGCGAGATCGGCGCCCTCCCGCCGCAGGCCAAGGCCGAGGCGGGCAAGCGCGTCGGCATGGCCCGCGGTGCCGTGAACAAGGCCCTGGCCGCGCGCCAGGCCGAGCTGGAGGCGGAGCGCGACGCCCGTGTGCTGGTCGAGGAGGCGGTGGACGTCACCCTGCCGTACGACCGCGTGCCGGCCGGCGCCCGCCACCCGCTGACCACGTTCATGGAGCGGGTCGAGGACGTCTTCGTGGCCATGGGCTACGAGGTCGCCGAGGGCCCCGAGGTCGAGGCGGAGTGGTTCAACTTCGACGCGCTCAACTTCGAGCCGGACCACCCGGCCCGCGCCATGCAGGACACCTTCTTCGTGGCCGGCCCCAAGAACGCCGAGACCGGCGTCGTGCTGCGCACCCACACCTCCCCGGTGCAGGTCCGCTCGATGCTGGACCGTGAGCCCCCCATCTACGTCGTCTGCCCCGGCCGCGTCTACCGCACGGACGAGCTGGACGCCACCCACACCCCGGTGTTCCACCAGGTCGAGCTCCTCGCCATCGACGAGGGCCTGACCATGACGGACCTCAAGGGCACCATCGAGCACATGGCCCGGGCGCTGTTCGGCGAGGGCCTGGAGACGCGGCTGCGTCCGGCGTACTTCCCGTTCACCGAGCCGTCCGCCGAGCTGGACATGCAGTGCTACGTCTGCCGCGGCGCCTCGGTGGGCAACCCCGAGCGCCCCTGCCGCACCTGCTCCAGCGAGGGCTGGATCGAGCTGGGCGGCTGCGGCATGGTCAACCCGCGCGTGCTCGTCGCCGCGGGCATCGACCCGGAGAAGTACAGCGGATTCGCCTTCGGGTTCGGCATCGAGCGGATGCTGATGTTCCGCCACAACGTCGAGGACATGCGAGACATGGTCGAGGGTGACGTGCGCTTCACCCGGCCGTTCGGGATGGAGATCTGATGCGCGCCCCGCTTTCCTGGCTGCGGGAATACGTCGACCTGCCGGCCGGCACCACCGGCCGCGACGTGCAGGCCAAGCTCGTCGCCGCCGGTCTGGAGGTCGAGCGGGTCGAGCACCTCGGCTCCGACCTCACCGGCCCGCTGGTCGTCGGCAAGGTCCTCACCATCGAGGAGCTGGAGGGCTTCCGCAAGCCGATCCGCTTCTGCACCGTGGACGTCGGCGCCGCCAACGGCACCGGCGAGCCGCAGGAGATCGTCTGCGGTGCCCGCAACTTCACCGTCGGCGACAAGGTCGTCGTGGCGCTCCCCGGTGCCGTCCTGCCCGGCGACTTCGCCATCGCCGAGCGCAAGACGTACGGCCGGATGTCGCGCGGCATGATCTGCTCCGGCGACGAGCTGGGCATGGGCGACGACGGCTCGCACGGCATCATCGTGCTGCCGCCGGAGCACGAGGTCGGCACCGACGCCATCGAGCTGCTGGAGCTGCGCGACGACGTCCTGGACATCGCCGTCACCCCGGACCGCGGGTACTGCCTGTCCCTGCGCGGCATCGCCCGCGAGACCGCCACCGCGTACGGCCTGCCGCTGCGCGACCCGGCGCTGCTGGACGTGCCCGCGCCCAACTCGTACGGCCACCCGGTGCGCGTCGCCGACCCGGCCGGCTGCGACCGCTTCACCGCCCGCACGGTCACCGGCATCGACCCCGAGGCCCGGTCGCCGATCTGGCTCCAGCGCCGGCTGCAGAAGGCCGGCATGCGCCCGGTCTCGCTGACCGTCGACATCACCAACTACGTGATGCTGGAGCTCGGCCAGCCGCTGCACGCCTACGACCGCTCCCGGATCGCCGGGACGATCGGCGTCCGGCGCGCCGAGCCGGGCGAGAAGCTGACCACCCTCGACGGCACCAAGCGCGTCCTGGACGCCGAGGACCTGGTCATCACCGACGACAACGGCCCCATCGGGCTCGCCGGTGTCATGGGCGGCGCCGGCACCGAGATCGCCGGGGCGGCCGAGGGCGGCTCCACCGAGGTCGTCATCGAGGCCGCGCACTTCGACGCCGTCTCCATCGCCCGCACCGCGCGCCGGCACAAGCTGTCCTCCGAGGCGGCCAAGCGCTACGAGCGCGGCGTCGACCCGCAGGCGGCCTCGGCCGCCGCGCAGCGGACCGTCGACCTGCTGGTGCTGCTCGCCGGCGGCACCCCGGAGGCCGGGGTCACCGAGTTCATCACCCCCAGCGCCCCCCGCACCATCGCGCTGCGCGCCGACCACCCCGACCGGGTGGCGGGTGTGGCGTACGGCCGGGAGACCGTCGTCCGCCGCCTCCAGGAGGTCGGCTGCGACGTCTACGGGCAGGACGAGCTGATCGTCACCGTCCCGAGCTGGCGGCCCGACCTCACCGACCCCAACGACCTCGCCGAGGAGGTCATCCGGCTGGAGGGCTACGAGAGCCTGCCCTCCACGCTGCCCAAGCCGCCCGCCGGCCGCGGTCTGACCGCACGGCAGCGCCTGCACCGGCGCGTCGGCCGCGCCCTGGCCGGCGCCGGGTACGTCGAGGCGCCCAGTTACCCGTTCGTCGGCGACTGGGCCCTGGACCACCTGGGCCTGGAGGCCGACGACGCCCGCCGGCTGACCGTGCGGCTGGTCAACCCGCTCTCCGAGGCGGAGCCCGCGCTGCGCACCACCCTGCTGCCGGGGCTGTTCGCCACGCTGCGCCGCAACGACAGCCGGGGCGAGCACGACCTGGCCCTGTTCGAGACCGGCCTGGTCTTCCGCCCCACCGGCGAGGAGCTGCCGGCCCGCCGGCTGCCGGTGGACCGCCGTCCCACCGACGAGGAGATCGCCACCCTCGACGCCGCGCTGCCCCGGCAGCCGCGCCGGGCGGCCGTGGTCCTCGCCGGCGCCCGGGAGCGCGCCGGCTGGTGGGGCCAGGCCCGCCCGTCGGGCTGGGCGGACGCCGTCGAGGCGGGCCGCACGGTGGCCCGCGAGGCCGGTGTCGAGCTGATCGTCCGGCAGGACCAGGTGGCGCCGTTCCACCCGGGCCGCTGCGCCGCGCTGCTGGCCGTGATCGACGGGCAGGAGGTGCTGGTCGGCAACGCCGGTGAGCTCCACCCGCGCGTCATCAAGGCGTTCGGCCTGCCGGAGCGCACCTGCGCGATGGAGATCGAGCTGGACCGGCTGGAGCAGGCCGGTGCCGGGCCGGTCGAGGCGCCGCGCGTCTCCGCCTTCCCGGTGGCCACGCAGGACGTCGCCCTCGTGGTGGACGCGGGTGTGCCGGCCGGTGAGGTCGAGGCCGCGCTGCGGTCCGGCGCCGGCGAACTGCTGGAGTCGCTGCGGCTGTTCGACGTCTTCACCGGCGAGCAGCTGGGCGAGGGCCGGAAGTCGCTGGCGTACGCGCTGCGGTTCCGCGCCACCGACCGCACGCTGACCGCCGACGAGGCGTCCGCGGCCCGTGACGCCGCCGTCCAGGCGGCCGTCGAGCGCACCGGCGCGGTGCTGCGCGGCGCGTAGGCACGGCTGGTCGTACTGCTCTCCAAGGTCCAAGGGGCGCTCCGGTTTTCCGGGGCGCCCCTTGCGCACCGTCAGCCTCGCACCCACCGGGCTTCACCCGATGGGGTGGAAAACGGGGTTCAGGTCGTTACTTCCGCGCCGGCGCTCGCAAGAATCGAGCGCGTCATTGCGCAAGGGGGGCCGACGGCATGATCCGTACCAAGGCGGCGGCGCGCTGCCGACGGGGTGCGGTGCTCGCGCTGCCCGGCCTCTGGGTCGCCGGAGTGGTGGTCTGGGAGCTGCTCAGCCCGCTCGGCGTGCACTTCGTCCAACTGCTCGCCGCCGCCCCCGCCATCGCCTGCGCCGGCAGCGGGCGCCGCCAGTGCGTGCTGCTCGGCGGCGGCTGCGCGCTGTTCGCCCTCGTCCCGCTGGGATCGGCGGGCCGCGCCGATCCGGCCATGCGGCTGGGCACCTGCTGCGCCGTCCTCGCCGTCGTCGCCGCGGCCTGGCTCACCAGCCACCGCCGACTGCGGCTGACCCGCGAGCTCGAACGGCTCCGGGAGATCGCCGCCACCGCCCAGCACGCCGTGCTGCGCCCACTGCCGCCCCGCCTCGACGGGCTCACCCTGGCCGGCGGCCACCGCTCCGCCAGCGAGGGCGCCCTCCTCGGCGGCGACCTCTACGAGGCGCTGGCCACCCGGCACGGCGTCCGGCTGGTCATCGGGGACGTCCGCGGCCACGGCCTGCCCGCCCTCGGCACGGTCGCCGCCCTGCTCGGCAGCTTCCGCGAGGCCGCCCACGACGAGGACGGCCTCCCCGGCGTGCTGCGCCGCATGGAGCGCGCCTTCCACCGCCACCTCGGCGACCGCGCGTCCGGCCAGTCGCCGCCGTCCGGCGAGGATTTCGCGACCGTCCTCGTCCTCCAGGTCGGGCCGGAGAACGAGGTCACGGCCCTCAACTGCGGCCACCCCTGGCCGCACCGGCTGACCGGCGGCGACCACCGCCCGCCCGCCGGCGTCCGCGCCGAGGTCCTCTCCGCCGGCGAACCGCTGCCCCCACTGGGCATGTTCCCGCTCCCCGCCGAGCCGCCCGTCCGCCGCCTCACCCGGCTGCTGCCCGGTGAGACCCTGGTGCTGCACACCGACGGCGTCGAGGACGCCCGGGACGCGGCCGGCCGCTTCTTCCCGCTCACCCGCGCCCTCGCCGAGGCCGCCGCGAGCGCGCCCGTCGTCCCCGCCGCCGTCGTCGACCGCGTCCGTGCGGCCGTCCTCCGGCACACCGGCGGCGTCCTCACCGACGACTTCGCCCTGCTCGCCCTGCGCAACGACCGCGCCCCGGACCGCACCCCGCGCGGACCGCTGGTCGGCAGCTGCCCGCACGGCTGAACTCCCGTGCCCACCGGGCCCGTTCACACCCCGTGCGAATCCGTTTCCGTTACGCTGGGTCGACCGAGCGCTCACGGAGGGGCGGCATGGAGCCCAACACTCTGCTCGACGCCATACTCGACGAGGCGGGGATGTCCCACGCCGGCCTGGCCGCCCACGTCAACGCGGCGGGCCGGGCCCGGGGTCTGGCGTTGCGTTACGAACACACCGCCGTGGCCCGCTGGTTGAAGGGCCAGCGGCCGCGCGGGCAGGTGCCCGACCTCATCTGCGAGGTGCTGGGCGAGCGGCTGCACCGGCCGCTGACCCTCGACGACATCGGCCTGGGCACCCCCGGCGCCCCCCGGGTCCCCGGCACCCCGCTGTCCGGCTTCGTCGAGCGGGCCACCGCCCTGTGGCGCTCCGACGAACAGCAGCGCGAGCACGTCGTCACCGCCCCCGCCGTCACCGGCACCCACGCCGTCATGCCCGTCTGGGAGTGGGAGAACCCGCCCGACGACGCCGACGTCTCCCGGCGCGGCCTCACCCGCGTCTCCATGGACGACATCGCCATGCTGCGCGCCGCCCGCACGCACTACGAGCAGATGTACCGCAAGGCCGGCGGGATCGCGACCCGCGCCCGGATCGTCGGCTTCCTCAACGCCGAGACCGCCCCGCTGCTGCGCGGCAGCTACTCCGACGCCACCGGCCGCCACCTCCACCGCGCCACCGGCGGGCTGGTCGCCGTCGCCGGCATCTGCGCCTACGACTCCGACGCGCACGGCCTCGCCCAGCGCTACTTCCACCAGGCGCTGCGGCTGGCGAAGGCCAGCGGGGACCGGGGGCTCGGCGCCTACGTCATAGCCCTGCTGGTCAACCAGTCGCTGTTCCTGGGGGAGTACCGGCAGGCCGTCGCCTTCGCCGAGTCCGCGCTGCGCTCCGGCGGCCCGCACCTGACCCCCGCCCTGACCGCCGACCTCTACGCCATGCAGGCCAAGGCGTACGCGCGGCTCGGCGACGGCGCCGGGGCGCTGGGCTGCATCCGCCGCGCCGAGTCGGCCGCCGAGCGCATCCACCGGGGCCAGGAGCCCGCCGAGACCGGCTACGTCCAGCCGGGACTGGTCAACGTCCAGGTGGCCGAGGCCCTGCTCAGCCTCGGTGATCTCCGACCCGCCCGTGAGCACGCCGACCGGGCCGTCGACACCCCCGCCCACGACCGGGGCCGTGTCCACCGGCTCGCCATGCTCACGCACATCGAACTGCGTCAGGGAGACGCGGACAAGGCGGTGGCCACCGCTCAGGAGATGACCGAGCAGGCGAGGGGCATGGAATCGCAGCGCTTACGGGACCGGCTCCGGGCGGTGCGCGAGCACCTGGTCGAAAGCGGGTGCGCGGCCACCGCCGAGGCCGCCGAAATGATCGAAGGGGCGCTGCGGGTGCCCTTGTGACGACCCTTGTGCGGGCGACGCCCGGGTAGGTGGCCACCTCGGCGGAAGGTGGCAACACGTGCGTTGGAAGAATCTCGCGGAGCGGAACGTCTATGAGAACCGCTGGTTCCGGGTCAATCTCGCGGACGTCGAACTCCCCGACGGCCGGCACCTCGACCACTTCCTCATCCGGATGCGGCCCGTGGCCGTCGCCACGGTGGTCAACGAGGCCAACGAGGTCCTGCTGCTCTGGCGGCACCGGTTCATCACCGACACCTGGGGCTGGGAGCTGGCCGCCGGGGTCGTCGAGGACGGCGAGGATGTCGCCCGGGCCGCGGCCCGGGAGATGGAGGAGGAGACCGGCTGGCGTCCCGGCCCGCTGCGGCACCTGATGACCGTCGAGCCGTCCAACGGCCTCACCGACGCCCGGCATCACGTCTACTGGACGGACGAGGCCGAGTACATCGGTGAACCGGAGGACGGCTTCGAGTCGGACCGCCGCGAGTGGGTCCCGCTCAAGCTGGTGCCGGACCTGATCGCCCGGGGTGAGGTGCCGGCCGCCAACATGGCCGCCGCCCTGCTCCTGCTGCACCACACGCGCCTCGGCTGATCGCCTGATCACTTGATCGGCGAGGGCGGCGGGGGACCCCCGCGCTCACCGGCCGAGCATCTGCCAGACGGCGAGGCCCAGCCCGGCCAGGCCGGTGAGCGCGGCAAGGGAGGAGACCGGCCAGCGGCCGCTCTCCAGCGCCTTGACGCGCTCCTCCACTTCGGTGATCTCGCGTTGCGCCTGGTCGCTGCGCTGGGTGAGCAGGGCGAGGCGCCCGTCGATGCGGACGACGCCCACGTCGAGTCTGCGCCGGAGCTCCGCGAGCTCTGCCGTCTTCGCGGCGTGCTCGGGATGCATGGTCACGGTCCGTACTCCTTCCGGAAGGCCCCACGGCTGTTTCCGTGGTGAACGCGCTGTACGACAAGGAAAGCGCGGGGCGGGCCGGGGCGGGAGCGTGTGCGGAGGGTGAGTACGGGTCAGTTCCGCACACCCCGTGTGAACGGGCTTGCGGCGAACTAGCGCTCAGGGAGCGGGCGTTCCTCGACCACGCGTTTCATCACCAGGGTGGAGTCCAGCCGCAGCACACCCGGCAGCGTGGCCAGGTGCTCGTCGTAGAGCCGCTGGTAGGCGTCGAGGTCGGCGGTGACCACGCGCAGCATGTAGTCCGGGTCGCCGAACAGCCGCTCCGCCCGCACCACCTGCGGAACGGCGGCGACGGCCCGTTCGAAGTCGCTGACCGTCTCGCGGTCCTCCTGGTGCATGGTGATGAACACCAGGGCCTCGAAGGCCAGCCCGAGGGCGCGCGGGTCCACCACGGCCCGGTAGCCGCGTATCGCCCCCGAGCGCTCCAGCTCGCGCAGCCGGCGGTGGCAGGGGGAGACGCTGAGCCGCACCCGGGCGGCCAGTTCCGTGACGGTGAGGCGGCCGTCCTGCTGGAGCTCGGCAAGGATTTTCCGATCGAGGCTGTCCATGGGCGATATTCTCCCTCCGCCTCGCCGGTACGGGACAAAAGCCGACAACACTTCCCGCCGGATCACGCATAACCTTCCCCACCGCAACGGCAATTCATCGGAATCGGACACCGTCCGGAAGGGGTGCGCAGCGCATGGCCGTCGGCTCCATGACCGCCTTTCTCACCGTCTCCGTCCTGCTCCTCCTCGTCCCCGGCGCCGACTGGGCCTACGCGATAGCCGCCGGGCTGCGCGACCGCTCGGTCATACCGGCGGTCGGCGGTCTGATGCTCGGCTACGTCGCACTCACGGTGGTCGTGGTGGCCGGCGTCGCCGCGGTGGTCGCCGGGACGCCGAGCCTGCTGACCGCGCTCACCGTGCTCGGCGCGGGCTACCTCCTCTGGCTGGGGGTGGCGACGCTGCGCCGGCCGTCCGTGCCCGGCGCGGCGGCGGAGGCACCGGCCGGGCTCGGGCCGGCCCGCGTCCTGCTCCAGGGCGCCGGCACCAGCGGCCTCAACCCCAAGGGGCTGCTGCTCTACGTCTCGCTGCTGCCGCAGTTCGTCGACCGGCACGGGACGTGGCCGGTGGCGCTCCAGACCGGAACGCTCGGCGTGCTGCACGTGGCGGCCTGCGGCGTGGTCTACTTCGGCGTCGGGACACTGGCCCGCCGGGTACTGCGGGCCCGGCCGTCCGTGGCCCGCACGGTGAGCCGGCTGTCGGGCGTGGCGATGGTGGGCATCGGAGCGTTCCTGCTGGTGGAGCGGCTGGTGGCCGCCTGAGGGGACGCGGGCGGGGGCCGGGTCGCCGTGGCCGTCGGGGCCCTGCTGACCTACGTCTGGGCGGGCTTCACCCAGGCGGCGGACTCCGACGCCCCGTTCGCCGTCGCCGTGACCGGCAACGCGGTCTTCGGCGCGGGCGCGCTCGTCCTGGCCCGGGCCGCCGTCCGCTCGGTCCGACGGCACCGGGCCGACGAAGACGCCGGGGGCAGTGCCGGGCCGACGGGCGCGTGTGATGGAGCCGCCGGGCGCACTTGACGGGGCCGTCGGGCCGGCGAGCGCGCGTCGGACGCGGTGTCAGCTCGCGGCGGCACCGAAGCGGAGCACGAGCATCCCGTTCGTCAGGTACGGCTTGGTGACGTACAGCTCGCACTCCCCGGCATCCCCGCCGTCGACGACGTCCGCGTACACCCGCTCCCCGACCAGCGCGGCGTTGGCGGTGACGGCCTTGGCCACGGCGCCCAGGCAGTTCGCCGGGTTTCGGTCGCCGGAGAACTCGGCGGAGAAGTCGATGGCGAGCGTCGGTTCCTTCAGCACCAGGCAGATGTCCACCGAGGACCACTCGGGAACGGACGCGGCCCCGGAACCGTGCGGGAAACGGACGCACAGCGCCGGCCCGCCCTCCAGGCCGCCGAGGTCCACCCGGGTCGGGGACCGGCCGACGAACCCGGCGTAGGTCCGCGGCGAGGGATCCGTCAGCCGGAAGCCGACGCCCGCCGAGGCGACCGGAGCGCCGTTGCGGAACACCGCGACCTCGGAGAACGTCAGTGTCGTCCCCCCGAAGGCGATGCGCTCGGTGTGGACGTCGGTGCCCGTGCCCGGCCACATGAGCAGGTCGCCCTCGGCCGCCCGGGCCACCGGGCCGATCCTGACCTTCAACTCGGTGTCCGTGGAGCCCGGTTCGGGCCGGGCGCAGGCGCCCATGCCCCCGATCACGACACAGTTGTTGCGCACGTGCGGGGCGAAACCCGTGCCCCGGATGGTCACGAGGGTTCCCTCGCGGCCTTCGGAGGGTTCGACCGATGAGATGGTGACGGGCCGGCGCGTCAGCATGGGGGCGCTCCTCGCGGGTCGCGGCCCGGCCGTGGCGGGCCGGCCTTTTCCCCGGATACCGGCCGGGGTGCCCGGCGCACCGGAGCGCTGTGGCGGGGCGCGCGGAGGCCGGAGGAGCGTCCGGCGCCCTGAGGGCGGCCGAGGGGGCGCTCGGTGCGGAGCGCCCCGGCTTACCGTCCGTGCGCGGAGGCCGGATCAGCCCTGCGGGAAAGGCGGGATCAGCCGTAGGTGTAGAAGCCCGCGCCGGACTTCCGGCCGAGCCGGCCCGCGTCCACCATCCGCTGGAGCAGCGGGGGAGCGGCGTACAGCGGCTCCTTGTACTCGGCGTACATGCTGTCCGCGACCGAGGCGACGGTGTCCAGGCCGATGAGGTCGGAGAGCTTGAGGGGGCCCATGGGGTGGGCGCAGCCCATTTCCATGCCGTTGTCGATGTCCTCGCGGCTGGCGATGCCGGACTCGAACATCCGGATGGCCGACAGCAGGTACGGGATGAGCAGCGCGTTGACGATGAAGCCGGAGCGGTCCTGCGCGCGGATGGGGTGCTTGTCCAGGACGCCGGCCACCAGCGCCTCGGCGCGCTTGACGGTCTCGTCGGAGGTGGTGAGCGCCGGGATGATCTCGACCAGCTTCTGCACCGGGGCCGGGTTGAAGAAGTGGATGCCGATGACCTGGTCGGGGCGCGAGGTGGCGACCGCGAGCTTGACCAGCGGGATGGACGAGGTGTTGGACGCGAGGATGGCGTCCGGGCGGGTGACGACCTGGTCGAGTACCTGGAAGATCTCGGTCTTGACCTGCTCGTTCTCCACGACGGCCTCGATGACCAGGTCGCGGTCGGCGAACTCGCCGAGGTCGGTGGTGAAGCTCAGCCGCTCCAGGGCGGCGTCCCGCTCCGCCTCGGTGATCTTGCCGCGTTCGGCGGCCTTGCCGAGGGAGTTGGTCAGCCGGGTGCGGCCGATCTCCAGGGCCTCGCCCGTGGTCTCGGCGACCTTGACGTCCAGGCCCGCCCGGGCACACACCTCCGCGATGCCCGCGCCCATCTGGCCGCAGCCGACCACTCCCACGCGTTCGATGTCGCTCAAGACGTTGCCTTTCGGTGCTCTTCGTCGACCGGCGGGTGCCGGGGTCGCTCCCGCCTCGGTCAGACGTTACTCCGCGCGGTCCGGTAGCGGGGGGCCCGGGGAGGGCATGCTCAGCGCGCACGGTGTGACACATCCGACAAGGAGTGAGCAACATATGGTGCGTATGACGCGAAGACGGTTCACGGCGGTCGGGGCGGGGGCGGTGACGGCCCTGGGCCTGTTCCCGGGCGCGGGACGGGCGGCGGACGCCGGGACTCCCACGGAGTTCCGGGGCGTATGGGCCGCCACCGTCGCCAACATCGACTGGCCGTCCCGCCCGGGGCTCGGCCGGGACCGGCAGCGCGAGGAACTCCTCGCCCTCCTGGACTCCGCCGTGAAGCGGCGGCTCAACGTCGTCCTCCTCCAGATCCGGCCGACCGCCGACGCGTTCTGGCCGTCGCGGTACGAACCGTGGTCCGAGTTCCTGACCGGCACGCAGGGGAAGGACCCGGGCTGGGACCCGCTGGACTTCGCCGTCCGCGAGGCGCACCGGCGGAGCCTGCAACTGCACGGCTGGTTCAACCCGTACCGCATCGCCAACCACACCGACCCCGGGCGGCTCGTGCCGTCCCACCCGGCGCGGAAGCACCCGGGCTGGGCGGTGCCCTACGGCGGGAAGCTCTACTACAACCCTGGCCTGCCCGACGTCCGGCGGTTCGTCCAGGACGCCATGCTCGACGCGGTGTTCCGCTACGACCTCGACGGGGTGCACTTCGACGACTACTTCTACCCGTACCCGGTGGCGGGGCAGGAGTTCGACGACGCGGCGGCCTACCGGCGGTACGGCGGGAAGTTCTCCGACCGGGGCGCCTGGCGGCGGGACAACATCGACCGGCTGGTGCGCGAGACGGGCGAGCGCATCAAGCGGCGCAAGAAACACGTGCGGTTCGGGGTGAGCCCGTTCGCCGTGTGGCGCAATAAGGCGACGGACTCCCGGGGTTCGGACACCCGGGCCGGCGTGCAGACGTACGACGACCTGTACGCGGACACCCGGAAGTGGGTGCGCGAGGGATGGATCGACTACATCGTCCCCCAGGTCTACTGGCACATCGGCAACGCCGCGGCCGACTACGCGACGCTCGTACCGTGGTGGGCCCGGACCGTGCGCGGCACCCGCGTCGGCCTGTACATCGGCGAGGCGCTCTACCGGCAGGGCGACCCGTCACAGCCCGCCCCCTGGCAGGACCCGGCCGAACTCTCCCGCCACCTCACGCTTTGCCGGCGCCATCGCGAGGTGGGCGGGAACGTCTACTTCTCCGCCCGGCAGGTGCGCGACGACCCGATCGGGGCGATGGCGCGCGTGGTCGGGGACCACTACCCCCGCCGCGCGCGCCCGCCGCGCTGATCCCGCGGCGTGCGGCTACCGCTCGCCCGTCGCCTTGCGGTGGTCCACCACCGAGTCGGGGCCCGGCGACATGATGGTCTCGTGGCCGTTCTCGGAGCGGACCCGATACGGGGGTGTGCCGTTGGGCCCGAGGACCTCGACGATCTCCACGACGTGGTCCTGCTTTCCGACGACCCTGCCGTGTACGACCAGGTGGTCGCCCTTGCTCGCATGCATCGACGCGGCTCCTTTCGTCGGGGTCGGCCGTGGCTTGTGCGCGTGCGCGCTGACGCGCGCGGTCCCTTCGAGTCTAGGGGCGCGGAGGCGCGCCGGCCCGGGCTACGGCCCGATTGGGGGTTGCCCCGGTCCCGCCCTCTCACCGTTTCCTGGGGCTGCGCCCCAGACCCCCTTTTCGCGGCTTCGCCGCTCGTCCTCAAACGCCGGACGGGCTGTATCAGCCCGTCCGGCGTTTGAGGACAACCGCGCGGAGCGCGGTTTCGGGGGTGCGGGGGCTTGCCCCCGCAAGAAACGGTGAAAGGGCGGGACCGGGGCAACCCCCACCGCCTCACGACCGCTGCGTCACCGCGATACACAAAAGCACCGCGACAGCCGCAACCGGCGCCGCAGCCGAAAGCCGCTCGCCGAGCAGCGCCACCGCCCACACCAAAGTGAGCAGCGGCTGCAAAAGCTGAAGCTGGCCCGCGCGGGCCACGCCGGTCGCCGCCATCGCGCGGTACCAGAGCCACATGCTCACGAACTGGGAGAACGCCAGCCAGCCGAGGCCGGCCGTCGCCTTCGCCGTGACGTGGACGGGTTCCAGGGCCAGCGCGGCCGCCGCCCCGGCGGCGCCGGCGGGCAGGCAGAGGACGAGGGCCCAGGCGATGACCTGCCAGCCGGGCAGTTCCCTGGCCAGCCGGCCGCCCTCGGCGTAGCCGGAGGCGCACACCAGCAGCGCGGCGAACAGGTACAGGTCGCCGGTGCCCGGCCGGCCGCCGCTCTGGTGGAGGGCGAACGCGATGACCACCACGGCCCCGGCCACGGCCGCGACCCAGAAGGCGCGGGAGTGCCGGGCCCCGGTGCGCAGGGTGGCGTAGACGGCGGTGGTCACCGGCAGCAGGCCCACGACCACCGCCGCGTGCGAGGTCGTCGACGACTCCAGGGCCAGCGTGGTCAGCAGGGGGAAGCCGACGACGCAGCCGGCCGCCACCGCGCACAGCCCGCCCCAGTGCCGGCGCTCCGGTGGCGGCACCCGGCCGGCGAGCAGGAAGCCGCCCGCGAGCAGGGCGGCGAGGACGGCGCGGCAGGTGACCACCGACCAGGGGCCGAGCCCGTCCAGGGCCCAGACCGTCGCCGGGAAGGTCAGCGAGAACATGCCCACGGCGAGCAGGGCGAGGAGCGTGCCACCCGCTGCCGGGCTGCCGTTGACCGCTATCGACATCGGGCGAGTAGCGCTATCTTGTGCTGTCATGCACGAGCGTAGCAGCGTCTCCGAACTGGCCGGACTCCTGCGACAGGAGGTCAACCGCTACTCGCCGGGTGAGAAGCTGCCGTCCAGCCGGACCCTGATCGACCGGTTCCGGGTCAGCCCCGTCACCGTCTCCCGGGCCCTCGCCGTCCTCGCGGCGGAAGGGCTGGTGGTCACCCGGCCGGGGGCGGGCGCGTTCCGCGCCGAGACGCGGACGGCCGCCGACCGGGTGCCGCTGGGGGACACCTCCTGGCAGCAGGTGGCGCTGAGCGCCGAACCGGGCGACCGCACGGTGCCGCGTTCCGTCGAGGCGGCCCGCGTCTGCGCGACGTTCACCCCCACGCCGTCCGGGACCATCGACCTCGCCGGCGGCTATCTGCACGCCTCGCTGCAACCCGAACGCGCCCTCGCCGCGGCCCTCGGCCGGGCGGGCCGCCGCCCCGGCGCCTGGGGCCGGCCCCCGGTCGAGGGCGTCGACGCGCTCCGCGCCTGGTTCGCGCGGGCGATCGGCGGGCCGGACGGCACGGTCGCCGCCTCCGACGTCCTGATCACCGCCGGCGGCCAGAGCGCGCTCACCACCGCGCTGCGCGCCCTGGCGCCCCCGGGCGCTCCCGTGCTCGTCGAGTCGCCCACGTACCCCGGCGTACTCGCCGCCGCGTACGCCTCCGGGCTGCGCCCCGTGCCCGTCCCGCTGGACGCCGACGGGGTCCGCACCGACCTGCTGGCCGACGCGTTCCGGGCCACCGGGGCCCGGGTCTTCTTCTGCCAGCCGCTCTACCAGAACCCGACCGGCGCCGTCCTCTCCGCCGAGCGTCGCCGCGAGGTCCTGCGCTTCGCCCGGGCCGCCGGGGCGTTCGTCGTCGAGGACGACTTCGCCCGGAGCCTCGCCCACGCGGACGCGCCCCCGCAGCCGCCCACCCTGGCGTCCGAGGATCCGGACGGCGTCGTGGTGCACGTGACGTCGCTGACGAAGTTCGTCTCGCCCAGCCTGCGGGTCGGCGCGCTCGCGGCCCGGGGGCCGGTGGTCGAGCGGTTGCGCGCGGTCCAGCTCATCGACAGCTTCTTCGTGCCCCGGCCGCTCCAGGAGGCGGCCCTGGAACTGGTGGGATCGCCCGCCTGGGCGCGGCACGCGCGGACCGTCGCCGCCGAACTCCGCACCCGGCGCCAGGCGTTCCTCGCGGCGGTACGTCGGGAACTGCCCTCCGTGGCGGTCGACCACGTGCCGCCGGGCGGCTTCCACCTGTGGCTGCGCCTGCCCGACGGCACGGAGGAGGCCGCTTTCGTCGCGGCGGCACTGCGCGCGGGGGTCGCCGTCGCACCCGGCCGCCTGTACTACGCGGCCGAGCCGCCGGCACCGCACGTCCGGGTCTGCGTGGCGGCTGTGGCGGGGGAGGCGGAACTGGTGGAGGGGGTGCGGCGGTTGGGGGAGGCCCTGGCCCTTCCCCGGTGGGACTGACGTCCGCGTGCACCGGGCATGCGAGGGCCTCGGGCCGGGAACGGCATGTGAAGGAAAACCGGGTGCAGCGTGTGAGAAGCTGCAGGTCACGAAGTGTCTTCCCCGCACGCGCGGGGGTGGTCCCCCTCGGTGATGCCCCATGCAGCCATGTACTTCGTCTTCCCCGCACGCGCGGGGGTGGTCCGACCGCGCAGCGGCGGCCGACCGCCTTCGACACGTCTTCCCCGCACGCGCGGGGGTGGTCCCTTGCCGTGCTCATCCCGGCCGCGATGGAGGTCGTCTTCGCCGCACGCGCGGGGGTGGTCCGGCGGCGACCGCCCAGGACAAGTACGCCGCCGCGTCTTCCCCGCACGCGCGGGGGCGGTCCCTCCCTGCTGAACTGCTTCAGCATGTGGTTGGGGTCTTCCCCGCACGCGCGGGGGTGGTCCCGCGGCCGCACTGCTGCCGGGCTGATCAACGTCGTCTTCCCCGCACGCGCGGGGGTGGTCCGGAGGTTCCGGACTATTACGTCGCGGCGTCGGGCCTTCCCCGCACGCGCGGCGCTGCCGCCCCAGAGGCCGGCGGTCCCGGGGCGCGGATGTCCGAAGGCGACGCCCTCGGCCAGCCCACCGGCCCACCGGCCCACTGGCCCACCGGCCCACCGGCGGCCGACGCCGCAGCCCGCGGTTCGCCCCCGACCGCTACCCCCCGAGCGGCAGCACCCGTTCCAGTTCCCCGAAAGTCCGCTCCAGCAGCGCCCGGTGGGCGGGCAGCACCGTGCCCGTCGGCTCCCCTGCGAACAGCCGCCGCAGCGACGTCGCGCAGGCGCCCCGGTAAGCGGCGACGGCGAGGGCCGCGGTCATCCGGGGCTGGGGGTCGGCGGGGGCCGGGCCGGGGTGGGACGCGATCGCCGCCGTGAGCGCGGCCTCCAGCTCGTCCATCCCCTCGCGCAGGCGGGCCCGCAGCGCGGGCGACCCGTACACGATCCGCCAGAACGGCAGGTGCCCGACCGCCGACAGCGGATGCCCCTCGTCGAGGAGCCGCAGCGCGAGGCCGCGGAGCGCCGCGACCGGTGTCTCCCCGGGGGCGCGGTCGCGGACGGCCGCGACGCTCAGGTCGATGCCCTGGGGGATGCGGTCGAGGAACAGGTCCTCCTTGCGCGGGAAGTGGTTGAAGACGGTCATGGCGGAGACCTCCGCCGCCGCGGCCACCTCCGCCACCGTCACCTCCTCGAAGCCCCGCTCGAAGAACAGCCGCGTGGCCACGTCCGAGATCCGCTGCCGCGTCCGCAGTTTCTTGCGCTCCCGGAGCGGCAGCTCCGCCGGTTCCGGTGCCTTCCGTCCACTCATGAGCAAGAGGCTATATCGAATACAAAGATTTAGTGACTACAGTGACCTCCATGAAGCCCACGCAGCTCACGGAATCCGCGGAACACGACGTCGTCGTGGCGGGCGGCGGCCCCGTCGGACTCACCCTCGCCTGCGAACTCGCGCTCGCCGGCACCCGCGTCCTCGTCCTCGAACGCCGCACCGAGGTGGACCGGACCATCAAGGCGGGCGCCATCAACACCCCGACCGCGGAGGCGTTCTACCGCCGGGGCATGCTGCCCGCCCTCGCGGGGATCCAGCGGGAGGCGCTGGGCCGTTTCAGCTCCTTCGTCGCCGCGGCGAAGGCCGCCGGAGCGTCCGGACCCGCGCCGGCGCCCCGGTTCGCCGGGCACTTCGCGGCGATACCGCTCCGCGCCGACCTCTTCGACGCGTCCGACCCCGACTTCGGGAACGCCGGACCGGCGGCGGACGTCGGCCTCGTCCCCCAGGAGCCCCTGGAGCGGCTGCTCGCCGAGCGGGCGGCCGGACTGGGCGTGGAGTTCCGCCGCGGCGTGACCCTCACCGGCTTCGAGGCCGACGACACCGGCGTGACCGTCCACACGGACGCGGGCCCGGTCCGCACCGGCTGGCTCGTCGGCTGCGACGGCGGCCGGAGCACCGTCCGCAAGCACGCCGGCTTCGCCTTCCCCGGCACCGACCCCGAGATCACCGGCCGGCAGGCGCTCGTCGAGATGACCGGCGCGGAAGCGCTCGGCGCCGGCTGGCAGACCACCGCCACCGGGCACTACGCCCACGGCCCGATGCCCGGCCGCGTCCTCACAGTGGAGTTCGACGGACCGCCCGCCGACCGCGAATCCCCGGTCACCGCCCGGGAGATCGAGGACAGCCTGCGCCGGGTCACCGGCGTCGACGTGACCGTCACCGCCGTGCACACCGCCACCCGGTTCACCGACAACGCCCGCCAGGCGACCACCTACCGCAAAGGCCGCGTTCTGCTCGCCGGCGACGCCGCCCACGTCCACTCGCCGTTCGGCGGCCAGGGCCTCAACCTTGGGGTCGGCGACGCCATGAACCTCGGCTGGAAGCTCGCCGCCACCGTCCACGGGTGGGCGCCCGACGGCCTGCTCGACACCTACACCGCCGAGCGGCACCCCATCGGCGCCTGGGTGCTGGAGTGGACGCGGGCCCAAGTGGCCATGATGCGGCCCGATCCGCACGCCCGCGCCTTGCGGGCGGTCGTCCGCGACCTGGCCGGGACCGTCGACGGCACCACCCACCTCGTCAAGAGGATCTCCGGTGTGTGGCAGCGGTACGACCTCCCCGGCGACCACCCGCTGACCGGGCGCAGCGCCCCGGATCTGGCCTTCGCGGACGGCGGCAGGCTGGGCGACCGTCTGCACCGCGGCCGCGCCCTGTTCGTCGACCTCCTCGGCGACCCGGAACTCCGCGCGTCCGCCGACGGTTACGGGGGCCGGGTCGAGGTGATCGCTGCCGACTGCCCGGACCGGGCGGGGCTCGCCGCCCTGCTCGTCCGGCCGGACGGCGTCGTCGCCTGGGCCGCTGACGGGGAGGGCGACCGGAAGGGGCTGGAGGGCGCGCTCCGCCGGTGGTTCGGGGAGCCGCGGCCCGTGCCGCTCCATTCTTGAACGTTCGGTTCGATTCGTATAGCGTCCGCCCTATGGGCAGGAACAAGGAGTTCGATCCCGACGCCGCGCTGCGGTCCGCGCTGGACCTGTTCTGGCGCAAGGGGTACGAGGCCACGTCGATGCAGGACCTGGTGGACCACCTCGGTGTCAACCGGGGCAGTCTCTACGCGACCTTCGGCAGCAAGCACGCCCTCTATCTGCGCGCCCTCGACCGGTACTGCGAACTCAAGGGCGAGGCCAGTC
Source organism: Streptomyces mobaraensis NBRC 13819 = DSM 40847 (assembly GCF_017916255.1). Classification (NCBI taxonomy): domain Bacteria; kingdom Bacillati; phylum Actinomycetota; class Actinomycetes; order Kitasatosporales; family Streptomycetaceae; genus Streptomyces; species Streptomyces mobaraensis. The sequence goes on along the minus strand of NZ_CP072827.1, from coordinate 1,428,395 downwards.
TGGAGCTGCTCGGCCGGCCGGGTCCCGCCCTGCCCGCCGTCCGGGAACTGCTGCTGCGGTACGCCGCCGAGACCCTGGACGACCCGGACCGCAAGGGCTGCCTGGTCACCAACACCGCCGTCGAGGTGCTGCCCGGTGACGAGCAGGCCGAACGGCGGGTCGCGTCGGCCCTGGACGAACTGGAGACGGCCGTCGCCGGCGCCCTCGTCCGGGCCCGCCACCAGGGCGAGCTGGCGGAGGGCGCCGACCCGCGCGCCCTCGCCCGGTTCTTCGTCACCTTCCTCCAGGGCCTGCGCGTCGTCGGCAAGACCGCCGACGGGCGCCGACGGGTGGAGGACGCGGTCGACGGGGCGTTGAGCGTCCTGCGCTGAGCCCGCCCGGCGTCCGAAACCCCCTGTGCTCCAGGGGGTTTTCCTTCGCCTCCTTATTGGAACGATCGGTTAGGAAAGGTGTTGCCGTATGAGCCGAGCCACCACCGTCCCCCGGCCCGTCTACGTGCTCGCGCTGGGCATCTTCGCCATGGTCACCAGCGAGTTCGTGGTCGCCGGGCTGATGCCGCAGCTCGCGGAGGGGCTGGACGCCACCGTGCCCGAGGTCGGGTACCTGATCACGGCCTACGCCGCCGCCATGGCCCTCGGCGGGCCCTTCCTCACCGTCGCGCTGATGAGGATGTGCCAGAAGAGCGCGCTGTACGTGCTGTTCGCCGTCTTCCTGGCCGGCAACGTACTGGCCGCCACCGCCACCGACTACCCGGTGATGCTGGTCGCCCGCATCGTCACCGGCGTCGCCTCCCAGGCGTTCTTCGGCATCGGCGTCTCCCTCGCGGCGCAGCTCGCGAGCCCCGAGACGCGCGGCCGGGCGCTCGGCACGGTCATGAACGGGCTGATGCTCGGCACGCTGCTGGGCCTGCCGCTGGCCACCCTCGTCGGCGAACACCTGGGCTGGCGGGCCGCGTTCTGGGCGATCAGCCTGCTCACCGCCGTCGCCGCGCTGTGCACCGCCGTCGGCGTCCCGCGCCCGGGCCGGCCCGAGGGCGGCGAGAGCTTCCGGCGGGAGCTGGACACCTTCCGCAACCCCCGGCTGTGGCTGGTGCTGTCCACCAGCACCCTGATCATCGGGGCCACCTTCGCCGCCTTCAGCTACTTCAACCCGCTGCTCACCGAGGTCACGGGATTCGGCACCGGCACCGTGCCGCTGCTGCTGATCGCGTACGGCGCCGCCACCGTGCTCGGCAACTCCGTCGTCGCCCGGCTCGCCGACCGCCACGCCCTCCCGGTGCTGTTCACCGGTCTTCTCCTCAACGCCCTGTTCCTCACCGGCCTCGCCCTGCTCGCCCACCTCGCAGTGCCCGCGGTGGTCTGCATGATGGGCATCGGACTGGTCGGCGTGACCATGAACCCGGCGATGATCACTCGCGTCCACCGCACCGCCAACGCCCGTCCCTTGGTCAACACGGTCCACTCCTCGTTCATCACCCTCGGGATCATCATCGGGTCCTCGGTCGGCGGACTGACCGTCTCCGGCTTCGGCCTGCGCGGACCGGTGTGGCTCGGCGCCGTCCTGGCCGTCCTCGGCCTGCTCACCCTCGTCCCCGACCTGCGGCGCCGGGGGAGCGGCACGGCTGTTGTGGCGAAGGGGACGAGGGAGGCCGAGAAGGAGCTGTGCGCGGCGCGCGGGTGACGGGCGCGGGGCGCGGGCGGACGGGAACGGGACGGGGGCGGGGCGACCGTCGCCCGTACGCGCTCCGCCCCCGTCCTGCCTCGTTTCGCTCACAGCTCCCGGTACATCACGTGCAGGCCGACGTAGCCCTCCCGCGGATGCCGGAACGCGCCCGGCACGGTGCCCACCACCTCGAAGCCGAGCGACTGGTACAGCCGCACGGCCGGCTCGTTGCACTCCACGACCGCGTTGAACTGCATCCCTCGGAAGCCCGCCGCCCGCGCCCACTCCAGGGTGTATGCGCACAGGGCCCGGCCCACGCCCCGGCCCGCGTGCACCGGGTCCACCATGTAGCTGGCGCTGGCGATGTGGTCGCCGTTGCCCGGCCGGTTGACCGTCATGTTGGCGGTGCCCAGGACCGTACCGGCGTCGTCGGTCGCGACGACGGTGCGGTTCGGGGCCGGGAGCAGCCACAGCGCGCGGGCCGCCTCCTCGTCGAGGTCGAGCGGGTAGACGAACGTCTCGCCGGCCGCGGTGATCTCGCGGAGGAACGGCCAGATGGCGGCCCAGTCGTGCCCGGTGGCCTCTCGGATCTGCATGGCCGTGATCTTCCACGGGGGAGGGGTGGGGCGCCAGGGCTTTTCGGTGGCGGCCGGGTACCCGCTCCCGCCCCTCAGGAGGAGCCGCCGCGCCGGCCCAGGGATCCGCTGAGGAGGCCCAGGGCGATGCCCAGCACCACGAAGACGGTGTTCGCGTAGACCGCGTAGCCGTCGGGGGCGAGGTACCGCAGGAAGCCGAAGAGCCGGAACCAGCCCAGCCATTCGTGCAGCAGACCGCTGATCCCGCCGGCCGTCAGGACGAAACTCAGAAAACCCAGCACACTCTTCATGCGGCGAAGGTAGGAGGTGCCGGGCGGGCGCGGCGTCGGCCGTCGGGAGACGGTGCGCCGGCCGAAGGGAGGCATCCGGCGGGCCCGGTGAAGTCCGAAGGTACCGGGCCGCGTCCGAAGGTATGCGGGCCGTGCCCCGAAGGTATGCGAGTCGGCTCCGAAGGTATCGGGCCGGTCGCCGGGCGGTACGGCCGCCGCCCGGAACGCGTACCTTCCGGTCATGACCCGTCTCCGTCCCGCCACCCGCGACCGGCTCGCCGACCTCGGCTGCTTCCTGCTCGCCGCCGCCTTCTCGGTGGCCACCGCCGAGGACGCGCTGGACGGCCGCCGGCTGTCCGAAACGGTCCTCTTCGCCGACCAGTTGGCCGGCGGCCTGGCGTGCGCCGCGCTGTTCCTGCGGCGGCGGTGGCCCGTCCAGGTCGCGGTGGCGCTCGTGGTGACCGGTTCGCTGTCGCACTTCGCCGCCGGTCCGATCATGGTCGCCCTGTTCACCGTCGCGGCGCACCGGCCGCCGCGCGTCACCGGGTGGGTCGCCGCGTTCACGGTCCTGCCGCTGCCCGTCTTCCTGCTCGGCCGGCCGGCGCTCGACGAACCCGGCACCGCCTCCGCGTTCACCTACTTCGCCCTGGTCGCGGGCGCCTTCGGCTGGGGCCTGTACGTCCGTTCCCGGGGCCGGCTCATCGCCGGGCTGCGGGAGCGCGCCGACCGGGCGGCGGAGGAGGCGCGGCGCCAGGTGCGCGAGGAGATAGCGCGCGAGATGCACGACGTGCTCGCGCACCGCCTCTCGCTGCTCAGCGTGCACGCGGGGGCGCTGGAGTTCCGGCCGGACGCCCCCGCCGAGGACGTCCGGCGGGCGTCCGGGATCATCCGGGACGCGGCGTACCAGGCCCTGGAGGACCTGCGCGAGATCATCGGCGTCCTGCGGCTGCCCTCCGGGGACGCCCCGGACCGGCCGCAGCCGACCCTCGACGACATCCCCCGGCTCGTGGAGGAGTCCCGGGAGGCCGGGATGCGGGTGGAGGTCGACATGCGGGCCGCCGCCGGTGCGTCCGCCGGTGCCTCCGCTGATACGTCCGCCGGTGGGCCGCCGACCGCCGTCACCGGGCGCACCGCGTACCGGATCGTTCAGGAAGGGCTCACCAACGCCCGCAAGCACGCGCCCGGTGCGGACGTCACCGTCACGGTCGAGGGCGGTCCGGACACCGGTCTGGTGGTGGAGGTGCGCAACGCCGTTCCGGTGGCGGTGGCGGCCGGCGCTCTGCACGGTGGCGGGCTGCCGGGCGGCGTGCTGCGGGGCGGCGGCACGCTCGGCGCCGCCCTTCCGGGCGCGGGCGCCTCGGACGGCGGTATCCCGGGCAGCGGTGTCCCGGGCGCCGGGCAGGGCCTCACCGGCCTCGCCGAACGGGCCCGGCTGGCGGACGGCCGGCTGGAACACGGCCGCGTGGACGGGGAGTTCCGGCTGCGCGCGTGGCTGCCCTGGGACGGCCGGCGCTCGTCCTCGTTCCCGGCGCGTGAGGCGGTCGGGGGTGGTGGGGGTGCGGACGGCGTACGGGTGGCGTGAGGCTGCCCTGCTGCTTAATGTCGCCTGTCGCCTGTCGCCTGTCGCCTGTCGCCTGTCGCCTGTCGCCTGTCGCCGCTTGCCGCCGCTCGCTGGAGGTGAACCGTCCCCGGGACGGGCTGTCCCCGGGACGGGCTGTCCCCGGGACGGGCCGTCCGCGAGACGGGCCGTCCCGGGGGCGGCCGCCCGCGAGACGGGCCATCCCTGTGGCGGCCGTCCGCCCCCGAGACGCTCCCACCAAGACGCCCCGCCCCTGGGCGGGGGAGCGCCCCTCCCCGGGCCGCCCTCCCCGGGCCGCCCTCCCCGGGCCGCCCTCCCCGGGCCGCCCCCCCCGGGCTGCTTTCCCCGGCCCCCCCGCCCCCGAAGACGGCCCGCTCTCCCCGGCGCCGGACCCGGTCGGCCGATAAGGTGAGCGAGCCGTCCCCAGACCGCAGCCGCCCTCCCACCCCCGAGGGAGCCCGAGAAGCCCGAGGAACCCCGGTGACCGAGCCCGCGAGCATCCGCGTCCTCCTGGTCGACGACGACCCGCTCGTCCGGTCGGGGCTGCGGCTGATGCTGGGCGGCGCCTCCGGCCTGGAGATCGTCGCGGAGGCGGCGGACGGTGCCGAGGTGGAGCCGCTGGTCGACGCGCACGCCCCGGACGTCGTCCTGATGGACATCCGGATGCCGACCGTCGACGGGCTCACGGCCACCGAGGCGCTGCGCCGCCGCCCGCGCCCGCCCGAGGTCGTCATGCTGACCACGTTCAACACCGACGACCACGTCCTGCGCGCCCTGCGGGCCGGCGCCGCCGGTTTCGTCCTCAAGCACACTCCGCCGCCGCAGATCGTGGAGGCCGTACGGAAGGTGGCCGCGGGGGAGCCGGTGCTCTCCCCGGCCGTCGTCCGGCAGCTCATCGCCCAGGTGGCGGACGGCTCCGGGCCCGGCGACCGGGCGGCCCTCGCCCGGCGGCGGCTCGCGCTGCTCGGCGAGCGCGAGCGGGAGGTGGCCGTGGCCGTCGGCCGCGGTCAGTCCAACGCGGAGATCGCCGCGCTGCTCTACCTGAGCGTGCCCACGGTCAAGGCGCACGTCTCCCGCATCCTCACCAAGCTCGACCTGAACAACCGGGTGCAGATCGCGCTCCTGGTGAACGACGCCGGGGAGCTCTGACGTGCCGCCGGCCGCCGCGGGCCCCCTCTGCCTCGCCCCGCAGTACACCTCGACCCGCGAACTGCTGGCCCGCGCCGCCCGGCACCGCGGCATGGACGTCGTGACGCTGCCCGCGCGGCCGACGGGCGACGGCACGGGCCCGGGCGGCCACTACTACGGCGGCCCTCACTACGCCGCCCGGTTCGGCGCCGGCCTCGGGGTGGCCCTCCTGGAGCCGGCCGACGACTGGCTGCCCCGGCTGCCGTTCGCCTTCCGCCGCCGCAACACGGTCCTGACCACCCTGGGCGCCGCCCGCCGCCTGGACCGGCCCGCCTTCGTGAAACCGCCGTCCGACAAGAGCTTCCGGGCCGCCGTCCACGCCGACGGCGGCGGGCTCCCGGCCGCGGCGGACCTGCCGGACGGGACGCCGGTGCAGGTCGCCGACGTGGTGGACTGGGCGGTCGAGTTCCGGCTGTTCGTCCTGGACGGCGAGGTGCGCACCGGCAGTCAGTACGCCGTCCACGGGCGCCTGGAGTCCGCTCCGCTCGACGGGCACCGGCACCGCGCCGCCGTCCTCTCCTTCGCCCGCCGCCTCCTCGGCGCCTGTGGCGACACGCTGCCCAGCGCGGTCGTCGTCGACGTCGGGCTGCTGCGCACCGAGCGGGCGCCGGACGCGGAGTGGGCGGTGGTGGAGGCCAACATGGCCTGGTTCAGCAACTGTTACGCGGCCGACCCGGACCGGGCGCTGGACGTCGTCCTCCGCGCGGCGGGCCCCCGCGAGCGGCTGTCCGGCCGGGACCGCCGCTTCTGCCGGGACCGTGACGGGAACGGGAGCGGGAGCGGCGATCGGTACGGGAGCGGCGATCGGTACGGGAACGGCGAACGGTACGGGGACGGGGGCGGGGAAGCCGTTCAGGCGGGCAGCGCGGGGTAGTCGGTGTACCCCTGGTCGCCGCCGCCGTAGAAGGTGGCGCGGTCCGGGGTGTTGAAGGGGCCCCCGACCCGCAGGCGGCGGGGCAGGTCGGGGTTGGCCAGGAACAGCGCACCGAAGACGACCATGTCGGCCGCGCCGTTCTCGACGAGGGCGAGCGCCTCCGGGCCGGTGAACCCGGGCGCGTTGAACGGGTTCAGGAGGAAGGTGCCCGGCCACTCCTTGCGCAGCCGCGGGGTCAGGTCGCGGTCCGGGCCCTCCATCAGGTGCAGATAGGCCAGGCCCAGCGGGGCCAGCCGCTCCAGGAGCGTGCCGTAGGTCTCCTCCAGGTCGTCCCGGTCGTTCTCCGCGATGTCGTTGAACGGGTTGCCGGGGGAGATCCGGAGGCCGGTCCGCTCGGCGCCGACCGCCTCGGCCACGGCCGTGACCACCTCGACGGCGAAGCGGACGCGGCCCTCGACGGAGCCGCCCCAGCCGTCGGTGCGCCGGTTGGCGTTCGGGGCGAGGAACTGGTGGACGAGGTAGCCGTTGGCGCCGTGCACCTCCACCCCGTCGAAGCCGGCGGCGATCGCGTTGCGGGCGGCGGCGGCGAAGTCCGCGATGGTCGCGCGGATCCCGGCCTCGTCGAGCGCCTCGGGCGTCTCGAAGTCCCGCGGGCCCTCGTGGGTGAAGACCCGGCCCTTCGGGGTGACGGCCGACGGCGCGACCGGCGCCAGGCCGTCGGGGAGCAGGCTGCGGTGGCCGATCCGGCCGGTGTGCATCAGCTGGGCGAATATCGTCCCGCCCTCGCGGTGGACGGCGTCGGTCACCGTCCGCCAGGCCGCCACCTGCTCGGCGGAGTGCAGGCCCGGGGTGTCGGGGTAGCCCTGGCCCACGACGGACGGCTGGACGCCCTCCGTGACGATCAGGCCGGCGCTCGCCCGCTGGGCGTAGTACGTGGCCGTCGAGGGCGTCGGGGCGGCGCCGGGGCCGAAGGCGCGGCTGCGGGTCATCGGGGCCATCGCGATGCGGTTGGCCAGCCGCTTGCCGCCCAGCTCGATCGGTTCGAATGCGGAGGTCATGACGGTTCCTTTCGCCTGTGTGGCGGGGGGCGCTCTTGGGGAGCGGCTCGTGGGGACCATCATGCACGGAGTTACCTGTTCGAACAAGTAATCCCCTTCGGTGGCCGACTTGCCTGCTGGGGAGTGGAGTGAGGCCCTCGAATGAGGGAGAATGATTGTCCAGACAGTTCCATGGTCGGCGGCGGAGATCGCCGTCGTCGGCCACGGTCCGCGCGACCAGCGAAAGGACAGGTGCCGGGATGAGCCGGTCGAGGAGTGGGAACGCCGGGAGTCCGGAGGAGACGGCGGACGGGGCCACCGTGCCCGTCCCCGCCTCCGCGCGGACCGGGCCGGTCAGCCACGCGATCTTCCGCGTGGCCCGCCTGCACCGCATGATCGCCGGGCAGTTGCTGCGCGGCGTCGGTCTGCACCCGGGGCAGGAGTTGGTGATGATGCAGCTGTGGGAGCTGGGCCCGCAGCGGCAGGCCGATCTGGTCCGGCTGCTCGACTCCGACGCGGCCACCATGACCCGCACCGTCCAGCGCCTCGAACAGGCCGGGTTCGTCCGCCGCAGCCCCTGCCCGGACGACCGGCGGGCGGTGCTGGTGGAGTCCACCGTGGCCGGCCGCGCGCTGCGGCACGAGGTCGAACGCGTCTGGACCGAACTGGAGGAAGCGGCCACCGGCGGCCTCGCCGCCGAGGAGCGGACCGCCGCCCTCCGGGCGCTGGAACGCCTGGAGGAGAACCTGGCCCGGACAGCGGCCGGCGGCTGAGCCGCTGACAGGGGCGGGCGGTTCCGGGGCGGGCCGGGCCCGTACGCCCTCGGCGGCGGTACGGTTCGCGGCGACGGGAAAACCCGTTGACGGGCCTCCGCCGCGCTCCCTACGGTGTACACCGCCCCTGTTGCCGTCGATCGGAGAAGGACGTTGCTCGTCTGAGGTCCTGAGACACCGCGCGCCGCGCAGCCACGCCGTTCTCGCGTCCGCTGCCCGCGTTCCGTGTGCGACCTCGACGCTTCAGCCGTCCTCCCGCCGGTGCGGGGAGCCTCTTCCCGCTTCCCTCCGCTCCGCAAGGTCGCCCCGCGGTGTTCTCGTGTGCCGTCGTCCACGTGCCCACCTCACACGACCTTGCGAGGCCCGTATGTCACATCCCTCCCCTGCTTCCTCCGTCTCCGTGGCCTGTTCGTCCCTCACCCACGAGTGGCGGGACGGCACCACCGTCTTCGACGGGCTCGACGTCTCCTTCGGGCCCGGCCGGACGGGCCTGATCGGCGTCAACGGGTCCGGGAAGTCGACCCTGTTGAAGCTGATCGCCGGCGAGATCCGGCCGTCCGGCGGCAGCGTCCGGGTGGCCGGCGAGGTCGGCTACCTGCCGCAGAACGTCACGCTGGACACCGCGCCGCGCGTCGAGGACGTCCTCGGCATCGCCGCCACCCGCGCCGCCCTGCACGCCATCGAGGCGGGCGACGCCCGCGAGGAGCACTTCGCCGCGGTCGGCGACGACTGGGACGTCGAGGAACGCGCCACGGCGGTGCTCGCCGGACTCGGCCTGGGCCACATCGGCCTCGACCGCACCACCGGCGAGCTGTCGGGCGGCGAGTCGGTCCTGCTGCGCCTGGCCGCGCTGCTGCTGCGCCGTCCGGACGTCCTGCTCCTCGACGAACCCACCAACAACCTCGACCTGTACGCGCGTCGCCGCCTCTACGCGGCCGTCGAGGCGTGGTCCGGTGTGCTGATCGTCGTCAGCCACGACCGCGAACTCCTCGAACGCGTCGACCGGATCGCCGATCTGCGCGCCGGCGGGGTCGCCTGGTACGGCGGCGGCTACTCCGCGTACGAGGAGGCGGTGGCCGCCGAACAGGAGGCCGCCGAGCGCATGGTCCGGGTGGCCGAGTCCGACCTGCGCAAGCAGCGGCGCGAACTGGCCGACGCCCACGTCGTCCTGGCGCGCCGCAAGCGGTACGGCCAGAAGATGCGGGACAGCAAACGCGAACCGAAGATCGTCATGGGGATGCGCAAGCGGCAGGCCGAGGTCTCCGCGGGCAAGCACCGCATCCTGCACGAGGAACGGGTCGCCGAGGCGCGGGAACGGCTCGACAAGGCGGTGGAGGCGGTGCGCGACGACGACGAGATCCGCGTCGACCTGCCGCACACGGCCGTACCGCCGGGCCGCTCGGTGCTGACGCTGCGCGAGCTCGTGCTGCCCCATGGCGCCCGGGTGGACGGCGAGTTGGAGCTGCGCGGGCCCGAGCGGGTCGCGCTCGTCGGGCGCAACGGTTCCGGCAAGACGACGCTCCTGCGGACCGTCGCCGGGGAGCTCGGCGCCGTCTCCGGCACGGCGACCGCCCATGTTCCGCTGCGGTTCCTGCCCCAGCGGCTCGACGTCCTCGACGACGGGCTGACCGTCGTCGAGAACGTGGCGCGGTTCGCTCCCGAGGCGACGCCCAACGAGATCCGGGCCCGCCTGGCCCGCTTCCTGTTCCGGGGCGCCCGGGCCGCGCAGCGGACCGCCACCCTCTCCGGCGGCGAACGCTTCCGCGCCGCCCTGGCGGCCCTCATGCTCGCGGAGCCCGCCCCGCAACTCCTCCTCCTCGACGAGCCGACGAACAACCTCGACATGGCGAGCGTCCGACAGCTGACCACCGCCCTGGAGTCCTACGAGGGCGCGCTGATCGTGGCCTCCCACGACCTCCGCTTCCTGGAGTCCATCGGCGTCACCCGCTGGCTCCGGCTCGACGGCGGGCTGCGGGACACGACGGTGGAGGAGGTGCGGGCGGACATGACCGACGCCTGAGCGGGGGCGCCGGCCGCGCGCCGGCGGCCGGGCGGTCGGGCATCGGTGGCGGGGCGTCCGACCGGTCGGCAGCGGAAGGCCGCTGGGAGCCCGACAGGACCGGCGCTTTCGCGGACGCGGGTCCCGGAAGGGACCTGCCCCGCTTTCGCGGGATTCCGAGCGCGAACGGGACTGTACCCGCCCGTAGTTGAGACCATGGCAACGCGAGTGGGGTGGGCCCGCGCGTCTGCGTCGGCTTCGGATGGTGCAGAGGGGTTGGCCACCTCGACGGGTATGTCCGGTGGAAACGCTGTCGCGCAGGGGGAGCAACCGTGCTGGCGCTCTTGGTTTCGATCTTGGCTGTTCTCGTCTCGCTGGGATCACTGGGCGTTTCCTATGCGTCCAGCCGCCGGTCCCACATGCCCGTCCTTCAGTTCATGTGGGAGAGCGGGCAAGGCCGTGGGGAACCGAAGTGGTGGCTGGTCAATGTCGGAACCGGCCCCGCCACCAACATCGTCGTCGCCCAGACCGAACGGACCTCGCTCACGCGTGGCCTGAACGGGGAACAGTGGTTCAACCCTGTGCTGGTCCCGTCGATCCCGGTGGGCGGCAGGCTGGCTCTGACGTGGCTCGGTGGAACCATGGGACTGGAGTGCGGGCTGGGTGCCAGCTATACGGACGCCGAGAAGTACTTCTACACGACAAAGTGCGGCCATGACGTGTCGATGTTCTTCGTCGGACTGCATCTGCCGCGTTGGCCGTTGCTGAAGTTGAACGGCAGCAAGGCGGTGAAGACCTGGTGGGGGGTGGGAGACCTCTCGGGCCCCCGATGGTCGGCCGTGAGCGAGCGGCACATCCGAAGGCGTCGGTGGCTCCCGGCGCGCTTCGGGATCAGCCGTCGGCTCGGCGGGTGGGCTGACCCCGTCCTCTCCTACCAGCCGAGATGACCGAGCCCGCTTCGGCGCGCCATCGTGGCGTACGGCGTCGACCGCGCCGCCGTCGGGCGGATCGGCGCGGAAGACCGTGCACTGCATCGCGGCCTCGGCGGCGGTACCGAAGACGCGTACGAGGCGGACAGAGTCGGCGGTGTGACGGGCCGGCACGTGAACTACCGTCCCCCTGGCGGGAGTCGGCCCCCGAAGCCGGCCGCTGCCCTCACGGCGCCGGTGTGAACACCAGCGACGCGTTGTGGCCGCCGAAGCCGAAGGCGTTCGCCAGGCCCGCCGTCAACGGGCCGCGGCGCGGCTCGCCGGTGACGATGTCGAGGGGGATGTCCGGGTCCTGGGTGTCGAGGTTCCGGGTGGGCGGGACGGCGCCGTCGCGGAGGGCGAGGATCGTGGCGATCGCGCCGAGCGCGCCCGCCGCGCCGAAGAGGTGGCCGGTCATCGACTTGGTGGCCGTCACGACCGGATGGGTGCCGAGGGCCTCCGCGACCGAACGGGCCTCGGTCAGGTCGCCCAGCTGGGTGGACGTGGCGTGGGCCTGGACGAGCGCGATGTCGCGCGGGGACAGCCCGGCGTCGGTGAGCGCCCGGCGCATGGCCCGTACCTGACCGTCCTGGTGCGCGGCGGTGATGTGGTGCGCGTCGGAGGTGACGCCGGCCCCGGCGAGCGCCGCGTGGGCGCGGGCCGCCCGGGCCGCCGCGAATCCGGCGCGTTCCAGGACGACCACGGCGGCCCCCTCGCCGATGACGAAGCCGTCGCGGTCGACGTCGAACGGCCGGGACGCCCGCTCCGGCTCGTCGTTGCGTGTCGAGTGCGCCTTGGCCTGGGCGAACCCGGCCATCGGCAGGGCGCAGACGCACGCCTCGGTGCCGCCCGCCACGACCACGTCGGCGCGGCCCAGCCGGATCAGGTCCAGGCCCTGGGCGATGGCCTCGGCCCCGGAGGCGCAGGCGCTGACCGGGGTGTGGGCGCCGCCCCGGGCGCCCAGTTCGATGCTGACCCAGGCGGCGGGGCCGTTGGCCATCAGCATGGGCACGGTGTGCGGGGAGACCTTCCGGACGCCGGAGGTCTCCAGGACGTCGTCCTGGCCGAGCAGGGTCAGGGCGCCTCCCGTGCCCGTACCGATGACGACGGCCAGCCGTTCGGGGTCGACCTCGGGCCGGCCCGCGTCGGCCCACGCCTCACGGGCGGCGATCAGGGCGATCTGCTCACAGCGGTCCATGCGGCGGGCCTTCACCCGGTCCAGCACCTCGGTGGGCTCCACCTTCAGCCGGCCGGCGATCCGGACGGGCAGCGCGGCCGCCCACTCCTCCTCGATGGGGCCGATCCCCGACTCCCCGGCCAGCATCGCCGCCCAGGTGGACGCGGTGTCCCCGCCCAGCGGTGTCGTGGCCCCCAGGCCGGTGACCAGTACGGCGTCGGCGTTCCCAGCGCTCACTGGTGGTCCCCTCTGTAGTGCGGGCTTTGTGGTACGAGAACAGGCAAGCGAGATCCCGCGTCGTGGAAGCGGCGCGGGTGTCGGCTTATATGCCCACCCTGCCAAGGGAAGTGGCGATCTGTGGATACCTTGATCAAATCATTCCGGTGATGTTCCCCTGTGAGATCCCTACAAGGGTCGTCGTGTGGCCCCTCGCCCCTGAGCGGTGTGATCCGGGCGGGGGATCAGGCGGCTCCCAGCCGTCGCCCGGCGCCGGAGCCCGCCGCGCGCCGACGGCCCGGACCGACGGGCTCCCGCCGGGCCGCTGTTCGAGGGTGATGTCCACCCCGCGGGCGCTGTGGTGGAGGGCGGGGGAGAAGCCGGCTTCGGAGAGGACCCGTTCCTGGGCCTCGGTGGTACGGGCGGCGGCCTCGCGGGCGCCGGACGAGAGGTGGGTGCAGGTGATGTGCCAGACCCGGAGCGTGCCGTCCAGGCGCTCGCGCAGCAGGGCCGGGTCGGCGGGCAGGTTGTCCAGGGCGCCGAGTCCGGCGGCGGTCTCCGCCCGGCCCAGGTCCGGGCGGTTCGTGAACGCCTCCTTGAACGCTGTGGCGAGCAGGCCGCACCGGGCGCCGCTGAAGAGGACGGCGTCACCGGGGGCGTCGTGGATGCGCAGGGTCCTGATCACGGCGCGGGTGTCCCACTGGCGGCTGTCCTCCTGGCGGATGGCGACGTGGGACGCGGCGAGGGGTACGGCCGCCAGGAGCGGCAGCACCAGCCGTCGGCGCGGGGGGACGACGGAGGCGGCCGTGGCGATCAGCAGGGCCAGGGCCGGGAGGCAGAACAGCAGGTAGCGGTAGGCGAAGAGGGGATGGCCGAAGGAGACGGCCATCAGGAGCAGCGGAGGGACGGCCAGCCAGGGCACGCCGACGGCGAGGGCCGGCGACGGGGCCGCGTGCCGGCGCGCCGCGAGGAGGGCCAGGGCGGCGAGGGCGGTGAGGGTGAGCAGGAGCCGCGGCGCGGTGGGCAGGGTGTCCTGGCCGGGGGTGAGGAGCCAGGTGAAGTAGTTGACCGGCGTTCCGGCCGTGACCGGTGCGGCCTCGCCCACGGCGGAGCTCTGCGCGGAGCCGAGGACCAGCAGCGGGACGACGGCGGCGACGCCCGCGGCCTGGGCCCCGAGCAGGCGTACGGTGACGCGGCGGCCGGGGCGCCGGAGGGCCACGGTGACCGCGTGGGCGGCCACCAGCAGCAGCCCCATCACGTTGAACCAGCCCAGCAGGGCGATGAGGAGGGCGTAACCGGCGAGCCACCGCTTCCGGGGCCGGTCCGCCTGTCCGGGCCGCCCGGCCAGCGCTTTCACCAGGGCGCCCGTGGCCAGGACCGCCACCGCCATGACGAAGGCGAACGACCGGGCCTCCTGCGCGTACCGCGACGCGGTCGGCAGGACGGCGAGCAGCAGTCCCGCGCACAGCCCGAGCCGCGGGCCGCCCAGCAGCCGCCCCAGCCATACGAGGCCGGCCACGGCCGTGGCCACCGCCATCGCGGACGGCACCCGGGCCGTGAACTCGTTGAGGCCGCCGTTCGCCCGCCCGACCAGGTACATCAGGGTGTAGTGCAGGCCGTGCACCGCGTCGACCCGGCCCAGCAGGTCGAGCAGTTCGGGCCAGGACCGCCGTGCCACGTCGATGGTGACGATCTCGTCGGTCCAGGCGGAGGGGCGCGTGTTCCCCCACACGCCCAGGACGAACGCGACGACGGGCGCCGCCCACCCGGCCACGCGCGTCCAGCGGGCGCGGCCGGCCGCGGACGCGCCGGGCGGGGCGGGCCGGGACAGGGCGGTATCGGGCGAGGTCGTCGTCACGGTGCTGCTTTCGTCACCGGCACTTCCGCACCGGGTGGTGCCGGGCCGGGCGGCGTACGGCGTCGCGCGCGACACCGAACGGAATGCGCCCCCCTCGTTCGGCCCATTATCCGCAATGCGGACCTAGCGGCCAAAAGTGCGGCCGGGGCGGGGTGATGGGTGCCGGGTGGTACGTGTGCGCGGCGGGGCGGGAGGCGGGGCGAGCTCCCTCTGCCGCGCGCGGCCGATGCCCCGGAGCATCGCCGGGTGGGACCGCGGTGTACCGGAACGGCTTGATCGCCGCCATGTACGCCCTGCCGAGCAGGCCGTCGGGCTTCACGAGGACGGCTGGCCGGCCGCGGTAGCCTCCCCTTGCCGTCCGGCACCCAGCCGATGTGCCGCACCGCGTGCACGGTCCGGTCGGCGATCTCGCAGGCCCACTCGTCCTGGGTCCGGTACAGGGGACGGAACGGACCGCCGGGCGCCTCCGGCCGCCTCGGGCCCTCGCGGAGGTCGGCCGGCAGCCGGTCGGGCAGCGTCGGCACCCGGGTGCCGGCCCGGCGTCGGGCCGGTCCCGGCCCAGCAGCGCCCCGAGCTTCCACCGGATGGCGAAGAGGGTCCGGGCGACGGGTGAGGAGTCGTACTCCCCCTCGTCCTCGGCGAGTCGAGGAGCCGCGGCGCGTCCGAGCCGTCCGGGTAGCGGGAACGCAGCCGCGGCAGGCCGGGCATCCGGTGGAAGCGGCGGGTGTTCTTCCCCGAGCCGAACCGGCCCTCGGCGTCCCGGACCGCGTACAGCCGGTCGCCCGCGAGCCCCCGCGCCTCGATGTCCGCGCGCTCCAGCCGTTCGCCGCCGGTGGACTTCAGCGGGTAGCGCCGGATCCGTTCGACCGTGCCGAGTGCCGAGCGCATGCGCCCGCCCGGGCCGGCCGCTCAGCCGGCCTCGGCCGCGATGCGGACGCCGAAGCCGAGCAGGACGACGCCCGTCACGCGGTCCAACGCGCGCCGCACCCGCGGCCGTTCGAAGACCGACCGGGCGCGGGAGACGACGTACGCGTACGTGCCCAGCCAGGACAGGGTCAGCACCGCGTGCAGCAGGACCAGCAGGCTCATGCCCGCCGTCGCGGAGAGGCCGTCCGGGGCCAGGGTGGGCAGGACGCCGGTGTAGAAGACGGCGATCTTCGGGTTGAGGAGGTTGGATACCAGGCCGGTGACGAACGCGCCCCGGGAACCCCTCGGTGCCGCCTCCGCCGTGGGGGCGGGCGCCCCGCGCCGGCTCTGCCAGAGCGCCTGGAGGCCGAGGAAGCCCAGGTAGCCGGCGCCGAGCAGCTTGACGGCGAGGTACGCCTCGGCCGACGCGGCGAGCACCGCCGCCAGCCCCACCACCGTGAACACGCCCCAGGCCAGCAGGCCGGCGGTGATGCCCGCGGCGGTGCGCAGGCCCTCCGCCCGCCCGGCGGCGACGGCCCGTTTGGTGACGACGGCCATGTCGGGGCCCGGTACCACGGTGAGCAGGGCGAGCACCCCCGCGGCCGTCGCCGTCTGCGTCCACATCGTGCGTTCCCCCGTCGCGTCTCGTCGGCCTTGCGTCCGCCCACCATGCCGCCGGTGCCGTTCGGGGCGGGTCGGCGGACGGGCTTCCCGTGGATCCTACGCAGTGTCTTCGGCGGCCCTTCCGGGAACGGGCCTCACACCGGCACCGGGCCCGCCGCGGCCGTCCGGCGCCGGTAGTAAGGGACGGTGGCCGTGGCCGGTAGCGGACCCCAGAGGAGGGGCGGCGCGTAGACGGCGTCGAGCGGCCACCGGCCCCAGGAGTACGCACGGGGTCAGGGCGCGGCTCCGGACGCGACCCCGGTCGTCACAGCCCCAGTTCCGGAGCGACCGTGCTCACCTTGGTGAAGACGGACACCGGGTACGTCGCGTCGCAGTACTTGTTGCCCGTCGAGACGATGCCGATGAGCACGCCGTCCGCCACCAGCGGCCCGCCCGAGTCGCCCGAACAGATGCTGTCCGACCGGCCCTTCGCCGGTGTGCCGCACACCTTCAGGGTGGTGTCCGTGGTGTCGGAGAACGGCTCGCAGGCGGCGAGCGGGGAGAGGGTCAGCGCGGCCTTCCGCAGCTTCCGCCCCTGGGTGTCCCCGCTGGTGTGCCCCCAGCCGTAGACCGTGGCGGTGCGCCCGTTCGCGTAGAGCGCGGCGTCCTCGTCCTTCGCGACGCGCAGCGGCTTGTACGGGAGCGGGCGGTCCAGGGTGAGCACGGCCGCGTCATGGACGAGGTCCGGGGTGTACTTCGGATCCAGCGTGGCGCGGGTGACGCGCCGCTCCTGCCCGGCCGACGAGAGCCGGTCGGTACGGCCGCCGACGACGGTCAGCGCGGTGGGGCGGGGGGCGTTGGACACGCAGTGGGCGGCCGTCAGCACCTTGTCGGGTGCGACGAGCGTGCCGCCGCACCACGTGCTGTCGGGCCCCTCGGCGGCGTCCGGGTTCTTGATCAGCACGGCGAACGGCGCCTCGCCGACCGTGGCCGACGCCCCGCCGCGCACGGCGGCGGCCGGCGGCGCCGCGACGCCCGCGGCGGCGGCGAGGGCGGCACCGGCCAGGAGGGCGGCGGCGAACCGGCGGCGTGCGGACGTGGACGTGCGCTCGGGCGCGCCTGCGGGCATGAGCGCGCTCGTGGTCCCGGGTGTGCTTGCGGGCATGGGGTCCCCCGTGATCGGTCTGTGCGGTGGTGACGGCGCACACCCTGCCCCCGCGTCCCGCCGGCCCGCCAGACCCACCGCCGGATACGGGACGCCGGAACGCTACGCCCGGCCCTGACCTGCGTAAACACCCACTCCTGGAACGGCGGACGGGAACACGGGACGCACGTTTCCCCAGGCGACTCGAACTCCCGGCCACGCTTGACCTTGACGTAACGTCAACTTCTACGGTTCCGTCCCATGCAGATCATCGTGCACGACACCGCTTCCGCCACCCTCGACCTCCTCCGCCGCCCGCCGGCGGAGCGCCCCGACGCCCTGCGGGACCTCTACGCCCCCCTCGCGGGCCCGATGTCCGTCACCGGGCACTTCGACCCCGTCCAGGCCCACCGCATGGGCAGCGGCTTCCCACTCGGCGACGCCGGCGGCGGCGACGACCCGCGGCTCCCCGCCGCCCTGCACCGGATGCGGGACGCGGGGGTGTGGCAGCGGGTGGCGGACTCGCTCGACGCCGCGTGGGAGCGGATCGACGCCGCCGTGCCCGGCGTCAAGCACGCCGAGACCGTGCACGTCGTCATCGTCCTCGGCGACCCCGACGACGAGCACCTCACCGTCCGCAGCTCCGGCTACTTCGGCCTCGGCGGCTTCCCCGGCGCCATCCAGCTCGTCATGTGGCCCACGGACACCAGCCTGCGGAACATCGGCCACGCCGCCGCCCACGAGCTGCACCACAACGTGCGCTACGCCAATGTGACCTGGGACCCGGCGGCCGTGACGGTCGGTGAACACGTCGTCGCGGAAGGGCTGGCCGAGGCGTTCGCCCGGGAACTGGCCGGCGAGCGGGGGCTGTGCCCTTGGACCAGGGCGCTGACCGGCGACCGCCTGGACCGCGCCTACGAGCGGATCACCGCCGACATCGACGTGGCCGGGATGGGGAACGCGTTCGCCTACGTCCTCGGCGACGCCACCGCCCGCCTGGTGGGCCAGGAGCCGGTCGGACTCCCGGACTTCGCGGGCTACGGCGTCGGCCTGCGCATCGTCGAGGCGCACATGGCGGCCACCGGCCTGACCGCCGCCGAGAGCGTGGCGCTGCCGGCGCGCGAGATCCTGCGCAACGCGGGGGTGGCGACGGAGGCGTGAACCCCGCGCGACCGCTCGCCTGATGCGGACCGCCTGTTCAGGCCGCCGGATCAGGCAGCCTGTGCAGACCGCCTGTTCAGGCCGCCCGATCCGGCCGGACGCGACGACGGCCGGGCTCAGCCCCGCGGCAACCCCTCCTCCGCCGGCTCCTTCTCCGCCGGCCCCATCCCGGGCAGTGCCTTCCCGGGCAGTGCCTTCCCCGGCAGTGCCTTCTCCAGCAGCGTGAATGCCTTCGGCGCGCCGCCCGGCTGCGGCTTGCCGGCCTTGTGGCCGACGACGCGGTAGCCGGCGTCCAGGTAGTACGCGGTGAGGCGCGCGTTGCCGGCGAGGCAGTCGAGCCGGACGAGGTCCCGGCCGGCCTCGGCCACCCGCCGCTCGGCGGCCCGCAGCAGCAGCCGGCCCGTCCCGGGGGCGGCGGCCTCCCGGTCCACCATCAGCCGGTGGACGTACCCGGCCACGGGTGCCTGCGGCCCCCACGCGTCCTCGTCCTCCCACCACAGCTCCCAGGCGCCGACCACCCGCCCGCCCGCCTCCGCCAGCCACACCTCGCCGTGCTCGGCGACCCGGCGGAAGTGGTCCGCGTCCAGCTCACCGGGCCGCCACTGCCCGGTGATGCCCCGGGCGAGCATCCAGCGGGCGGCTTCGTCGCGGAGGCGGACCAGGGCCGCGAGATCGGTGTCGGTACCGGCGACCCGGCGGAAGCGCGTCCCGCCGCCGCCGAAGCGGCTCGCGTCGTCCTGGTAGAGGCGTGTCTCGTTCACGGCGGTGATCGTCGCACGGCCCCGAGCCCCGGCCGGAACCGCACAGCCTGTTCGCCGCCTTATGCTCGACCGTTCCGAAACGATCGACTCTGAGGGGGAGGAACGGTGCGTCGCACCAGGTGGGGAGCGCGCTCGCGCGCGGGGGTCCTGGCGGCCGGGCTGCTGTTCTGCGCGGCCGGCTGCGGTGACGGTGGAACGGACTCCGACGCGGAGGCCGGCCCCAAGGGCGGGTCCGTGCCCGCCGCTTCGGGGAGAGCGCTCGACGCCGAGGCCCTGCGGCAGGCCCTGCCGGACCCGCACGGCCTGCCGCCCGGCTGGCGGACGGGCGTGACGCCGCCGAGGGCCAAGGAAGTGCCCCGCGCGCGACGGTGTGCGGAGGACACCGCGCACGGAAACGACTGCTCGATGTTCCACGCCATCGCCGACGCGCAGTACCGGGCGCCCGGTGACTCCGGTTCCGTGTACTGGACGCTGCTGGCGTACCCGGACCGGAGGACCGCCGAGACCGCGTTCGCGAACCGGAGGAAGGCGCCGGAGGGCACCCGGGAGATCACCACGCCGAGGGTCGGCGACGAGAGCACGGCCTACTCCACTCCGGCGGCCCGCCACGCCACCCCGAGCACCGACATGGTGTTCCGCGTGGGCGATGCCGTCGCCAAGCTGACCTACCAGGACGCGGACAAGAACAAGGACAGCGCCCAGGTCCTCCTCACCCTGGCCCGCGCCCAGGCCGACCGCCTGCGAAGGGCCGACCGGACCACGAGCTGACGGCACCCCGCCGCACCTCAGGCCGGAACGCTCACGCCCCGCCCGCCTCCAGCGCGGCGGCCCGCTCCTTCAGTTCCGCGGCGATGCCGTCCCAGTCCGGCCCGTGCAGCCACAGGCTGTCCGCCGCCTCCCGCAGCAGTACCGGATCGTCCGGCCGTTGCAGCAGCGCCAGCCGGTACGCCAGGTTCCGGATCCACACCGGCAGGTGGCCGTCGACCAGGTGCGGGCTCAACTCGCGCAGCATGGCGACGATCTCGTCCGCGCCGGCGAAGGTCAGCTCCTCGACGAAGTAGTGCTCCGCGTGCTGCGCGGCGCACTCCGGCGTGGGCCGGTACTCGTCCCCGTAGAGGCAGCGGGCGTACTCGGTGAGGGTGCTGTGCATGACAGGCAGCGTAGGCGACCCGCAGCACGGCGCAGCCACGCCTCGGCAACCCGGCACGCGCCCCAACTAGCCGCGTTCGCCGAGGCCGCGCCCGACCCCGCCGTGCTGCTCGGCGTGTTCACACTGCGCCGACGTCCGGGCCACCGACGGCCACTTCCCCACGGTGCGCCGTGTCCCGCCCGGCGCCCGGCGCGCGCTCAGCCCCCCGAGCCGGCCGCCTCCACCACCGTCTCCCCGGCCCGGGTGCGCGCGTACAGCACCTGTCGTCCCATGCGGTGGGCGCTCACCAGCCCGGCCGTGCGCAGGGCGGTCAGGTGCTGGGAGACGCCGCCGGGCGTGAGGCCGGTGCGGCGGGCGAGATCGGTGGTCGAGGCGGGGGCCGCCAGTTCGGCGAGGAGCGTCGCGCGGGAACGGCCGACCACACCCGCCAGGGCCTCCGACACCGTCGTCGGGCGCGCGTGCCACAACGTGCCGATGCCGCGCGGGGGATAGCGCAGCGCGGGCTGCGGCGCGTCGTCGGTCATCGTCGAGAAGACGCGCGGCCAGACGAACGCGGAGGGCATCAGCAGCAGGCCCCGCCCGTCGAGCCGGCGCGGTCCGTGGACGGACCGGTGCTCCAGGCGCAGACTGCCCCCCGCCCAGGTGATCTGCGGGTCCAGGTCCGCGAACAGGTGCTGCGTGCCGCCCTCCACCAGACGTACCGCCCGGTAGCGGATGTCGTCCTCCAGCAGGGTGAGGACGCGTGCCCAGTAGGGGGCCAGCGCCAGCTCCCAGTACGCCTCGATGACGTCCGTCAGCCGGCCGAGCTCCCGTGCCGGATCCGCGCGCAGCGCCGCCAGGCGCGCGGCCGGCACCCGGCCGGTGGTCCGCAGCATCGCCGGCGGGGTGGCCCGGACCATCGCCAACTCCACCCGCAGGGACGGCAATGGGGTCGCGGGCGGTGGGCACACGAACCCCGGGACACAGCCCGACCAGGGCGAACGCGTCGGTACGGGAACCAGGTCGAACAGCGGGGAGAAATCGACGTCCGCCGCGGCGATCCGCGGCCGCACCCGCTCCACCCACGGGCGGTGCAGGCCCTGCTCGTCCACGCCCTTCAGCACGCGCACGCTCGCCATCACCTCCCAGAGCGGGGACAGCGCGAAGCGCGTATGGGCCAGGTCTTCCGTACCGAACTCGAACTCGATCATTTCAGCCCAGGCTAAATCA
This sequence comes from Streptomyces mobaraensis NBRC 13819 = DSM 40847, assembly GCF_017916255.1. Classification (NCBI taxonomy): domain Bacteria; kingdom Bacillati; phylum Actinomycetota; class Actinomycetes; order Kitasatosporales; family Streptomycetaceae; genus Streptomyces; species Streptomyces mobaraensis. Next base: position 1,407,265 of record NZ_CP072827.1, on the reverse strand, counting down.
GTGGGTGCGGTGGCGGGCGGGCCCGCACTGTGCACCGCATGACCCCAGCACCCGATTCCCCGTGGCACCTGCGCGAGTTCCGCACGCTCTTCGCCGCCGACGTCTTCAGCCACCTCGGCACCAACGTCGGCTACGTCGCGATTCCGCTGCTCGCCGTCACCACCCTCGACGCGAGCCCCGGACAGGCGGGCGCACTGGCCGCGTTGTCCACCGTCGCCTTCCTGCTGATCGGCCTGCCCGCGGGCGCCTGGCTGGACCGGATGCCGGGACGACGCGTCCTGGTGGCCGCCGACGCCGCCCGCGCCGCGCTGCTCGCCTCCGTCCCCGTCGCCTGGTGGCTGGACGCCCTGTCACTGTCGCAGTTGTACGCCGTGGTGCTGCTCAACGGGTGCGCCACCGTGTTCTTCGACGTCGGTTCGCAGAGCATCCTGCCGGCGCTCGTCGGCCGCGAACGCCTGGTCCGGGCGAACTCCGTGATCGTGAGCCTGATGGCCGGCGCCGCCATCGCGGGACGCGGCGCCGGCGGCTTCCTTGTGCAACTGTTCACCGCCCCCCTGGCGATAGCGGGCGGCGCCCTCGCCTATCTGGCCTCGGCCCTCGGCCTCACCCGGATCGGCCAGGGCGCGCCCGCCCCGGCGCCGGCCGCCCGCCGTCGGCTGCGGGCCGAGGTGGCGGAGGGGCTGCGGCACGTCTTCGGCAGCCCGGAGCTGCGCGCCCTCGTGCTCACCGGGACGCTCGCCAACCTCGGCGCGCAGATGATCAACTCCATGCTGCCGGTGCTGTTCACCCGCCGGCTGCACCTCCCCGTCGGGGCGCTCGGTCTGTACTGGGCGATCGGCGGCGTCGGACTCCTCCTCGGCGCGGCCTGCGCCCGCCGCCTCGGCGGACGCCTCGGCCACGGGCGCACCCTGGGACTGGCCGGGCTGTGGGTCGCCCCCGCCGCCCTGACCGTGGGACTGGTCGGGCGCGGTCCGTGGCTCTGGCTGGCCGGCGCCGGCTGGCTGATCACCATGACGAAGACAGGGATTGACAACGTCCTCGGCGTCAGCCTCCGCCAGCACCTCACCCCGGACTCCCTCTCCGGCCGCATGAACGCCACCTTCCGTTTCCTGCTGACCGGAGCGCTCGCCATCGGCTCCGCGCTCGGCGGCCTTGTCGGCGAGTACGTGGGCGTCCGCGCCGCGGCGTGGACGGGCGCGGTGTGCATGGCGGGCGCGTTCCTCCCGGTCCTCTGCTCGCCGCTGCGGACACTGCGCACGCTCCCGTCGACGACTCCGTCCGCGGCCCTGACGGTGGCGCCGGAGGCCCGGCCGGTGCCTGGGTGCGGGTGGGCGGGCGCGCTCAGTCCCACCACAGCACGACGAACAGGCCCCGCCGCGCCGCGTTCTCGTAGAAGTCCCTGAGCGCCGTGAAGTGGGTGGTCAGATAGGCCGACGGGTCGCCTGTGAAGCCGTCGCCGACGAGGGCCGCGTAGCGGTCCGCGGGGATCGCGGCCAGCACCTCGACCCCGTCCAGCGCGGTGAGTTCGGCCGCGACACCGGCCACCGATTCCGGAGCCAGAGCCGTGGGCGGGGGCCCGAAGCAGCCCGTCGCCTCCGGGTGGCGGAGGTACGAGACGTCGACCTCCGGGTCACCGTCCAGCGCGCGGACGAGTGCCGCGCGCGTGGACGGTGCCACTCCGGCGAGCCCGAAGACGTCGATGAGGGGCGATGGTGCCCAGTCGAGGTCGAGCAGGTCGTCGACCGGTGGGTACCAGTCCGGATCGGCGTCGGGACGGGCCACCGCCGTGGCGCGGCAGCGCTCCAGATATTCCCCGCTCACCCGGGCGAGTTGCTGTGTGACGGCCATGCGGCAGTATCCCCGGTCGGACCCGGGCCCGGGAAACCGATTTCCTCGCTCTGGTGTTTCTGGCGGGTCCTTCCCCGGTCCCGCCCTTTCGCCGTTTCTGCGGGGAGCCCCCGCGCCCCTTAGAGGACGCGCGCCGCAGGCGCGCTCGGGGGGTGCGGGGGCGTAGCCCCTGCGAGAAACGGCGAAAGGGCGGGACCGGGGCACTCCCCCCGCCTGTCGCCGCACGCTATTGCATAAATCTTCTTCCATTCGTATAGTCATGCCATCGAGAAGGAGGCACCCCGATGGCGATACGAGCGGCAGTGGCCGGAGCGAGCGGGTACGCGGGCGGCGAAGTGCTGCGTCTGCTGCTCGGGCACCCCCGTGTCGAGATCGGGGCGCTGACCGGCAACAGCAGCGCCGGCCGGACGCTCGGTGAGGTGCAGCCCCATCTGCCTGCGCTGGCCGACCGGGTCCTCCAGGAGACCTCCGCCGAGGCGCTCGCCGGGCATGACGTCGTCTTCCTGGCCCTGCCGCACGGGCGGTCGGCCGCGGTCGCCGAGCGGCTGGGCCCGGACGTCCTGGTTATCGATTGTGGTGCGGATTTCCGGTTGCGGGATGCGGGGGAGTGGGTGCGGTTCTACGGGTCGCCGTATGCGGGGGTGTGGCCGTATGGGTTGCCGGAGTTGCCCGGGGGGCGGGAGGCGTTGCGGGGGGTGCGGCGGGTGGCGGTGCCGGGGTGTTATCCGACGGCGGTGTCGTTGGCGTTGTGGCCTGCTTTCGGGGCGGGGTTGGTGGAGCCGGAGGCGGTGGTCGTGGCGGCGTCGGGTACCTCCGGGGCGGGCAAGGCGGTCAAGCCGCATCTGCTGGGCAGTGAGGTGATGGGGTCGATGAGTCCGTACGGGGTGGGGGGTGGGCATCGGCATACGCCGGAGATCGCGCAGAATCTCGCCGCTGTGGCGGGTGGGCCGGTGAGTGTGTCGTTCACGCCGACGCTGGCGCCCATGCCCCGCGGGATCCTGGCCACGTGCAGTGCCAGGGCGTTGCCCGGTGTCACCGCCGGCGCCGTGCGCGCGGCGTATGAGAAGGCGTACGGCGGCGAGCCGTTCGCCCGTCTGCTGCCCGAGGGGTGCTGGCCGTCGACCGGGGCGGTGACCGGGTCCAACGCCGCGCAGGTCCAGGTCGTCCTGGACGAGTCCGCGCGGCGTGTGATCGCGGTCAGTGCGATCGACAATCTGACCAAGGGCACTGCCGGTGGTGCGGTGCAGAGCATGAACATCGCCCTCGGGCTGGCCGAGGAGCTGGGACTTTCCACGACAGGGGTGGCTCCGTGAGTGTGACGGCGGCGAAGGGGTTCACGGCGGCGGGTGTGGCTGCCGGGCTGAAGGACAGTGGTGCGCCGGATGTGGCGTTGGTGGTGAATCGGGGTCCGGGTCGGGCGGCGGCGGGGGTGTTCACTTCCAACCGGGTCAAGGCGGCTCCGGTGTTGTGGTCGCAGCGGGTGCTGAGGTCGGGGGAGGTGGCGGCCGTCGTCCTCAACTCCGGTGGCGCCAACGCCTGCACCGGCCCCGCCGGTTTCCAGGACACCCACGCGACGGCGGAGAAGGCGGCAGAGGTGCTCGGCTGCGGCGCCGGCGAGGTGGCGGTGGCCTCCACCGGTCTGATCGGCGTCCGGCTGCCCATGGACAAGCTGCTGCCGGGCGTGGAGAAGGCCGCGGCGAGCCTGTCGGCGCACGGCGGTGAGAAGGCCGCCATCGCGATCAAGACGACGGACACGGTGCACAAGACGGCCGTCGTGGAGCGGGACGGCTGGGTGGTGGGGGGTATGGCCAAGGGTGCGGGGATGCTCGCGCCGGGCCTGGCCACCATGCTCGTCGTCCTCACCACCGACGCGGACGTCGACGCCCCCGGCCTGGACGAGGCCCTGCGCGCGGCCGTCCGTACCACCTTCGACCGGGTCGACTCCGACGGCTGTATGTCCACCAACGACACCGTCCTGCTGCTGTCCTCGGCCGCCTCGGGTATCTCTCCGGACGCCGCCGCGTTCACCGATGCCGTGCGCGAGGTCTGCGACGACCTGGCCCGGCAGCTGATCGGGGACGCGGAAGGGGCGAGCAAGGACATCCGCATCGAGGTGATCAACGCGGCGTCGGAGGAGGACGCGGTGGAGGTGGGCCGGTCCATCGCCCGCAATAACCTCCTCAAGTGCGCGTTGCACGGCGAGGATCCCAACTGGGGCCGGGTGCTGTCCGCGATCGGCACCACGTCCGCGGCCTTCGATCCGGACAGGCTGAACGTGGCGATCAACGACGTGTGGGTCTGCCGCAACGGTTCCGTCGGTGACGACCGCGACCTCGTCGACATGCGCTACCGCGAAGTCCGCATCACCGCCGACCTGGCCGAGGGCGGCGAATCCGCCGTCATCTGGGCCAACGACCTCACCGCCGACTACGTCCACGAGAACAGCGCCTACTCCTCATGAGCACCACGACCACCAGCGGTAGCGGCAGCACCCGCAAACACACCGCCCTCCCCAAGGCCCGCACCCTCGTCGAGGCGCTGCCCTGGCTGACGCGGCACCACGGCAAGACGGTCGTCATCAAGTTCGGCGGAAACGCCATGGTGGACGACGACTTGAAGGCCGCCTTCGCCCAGGACGTCGTCTTCCTCCGGCACGCCGGGCTCCGTCCGGTCGTCGTGCACGGGGGCGGGCCGCAGATCAGCGCGCAGCTCGACCGGTTCGGGATCGCGTCCGAGTTCAAGGCGGGCCTGCGGGTCACCACGCCGGAGGCGATGGACGTCGTCCGGATGGTCCTCGCCGGACAGGTGCAGCGCGAACTCGTCGGCCTGCTCAACCGGCACGGCCCCCTCGCCGTCGGCCTCACCGGCGAGGACGCCCACACCATGACCGCCACCCGGCACTACGCCCGCATCGACGGCGAACGCGTGGACCTCGGGCGCGTCGGCGAGATCACCGCCATCGACACCGGCGCCGTCCAGGCCCTCCTCGACAACGGCCGGATCCCCGTCGTCTCCTCGATCGCCCGCAGCGCCGAGGACGGACACGTCTACAACGTCAACGCCGACACCGCCGCCGCCGCGCTCGCCGCCGCCCTCGGCGCCGAGACCCTGATGGTCCTCACCGACGTCGAGGGGCTCTACGCGGACTGGCCGCACAGCGACGACGTCATCAGCCGCCTCACCGCGAGCGAACTGGAAGCGCTGCTCCCGGAACTGTCGAGCGGCATGGTGCCCAAGATGGAGGGCTGTCTGCACGCCGTCCGCAACGGAGTCGCCAACGCCCGTGTCATCGACGGGCGGGTGCAGCACTCGATCCTGCTGGAGATCTTCACGGACGAGGGGATCGGGACGATGGTCGTCCCGGACGGCCTGGAGAGTCCGGACGGCCCGGAGAGTACGGACACGGACGCCGATCAGCCTGGGGGAACCTCATGACGACGACCGCCACCGACACGAAGCGGCCCGACGTGAAACCGACCAACGCCACCCTGACCCGCCGCTGGCAGCACGCCCTGATGGACAACTACGGCACCCCACGCGTCCCGCTCGTGCGCGGCGAGGGCAGCACGGTCTGGGACGCCGACGGCAAGGCGTACCTCGACTTCGTCGGCGGTATCGCCGTCAACGCGCTCGGCCACGCCCACCCGGCCGTGGTCCGCGCGGTCTCCGACCAGATCGCGACGCTCGGGCACGTGTCGAACCTGTACGTGGCCGAGCCGCCGGTGGCGCTGGCCGAGCGGCTGCTGGAGCTGGCGGGCCGCGAGGGCAGGGTGTTCTTCTCCAACTCCGGGGCGGAGGCGGTCGAGGCCGCGTTCAAGATCGCCCGGCGGACCGGGCGGCCGCACGTCGTCGCCGCGCACGGCGGGTTCCACGGCCGCACGATGGGCGCCCTCGCCCTCACCGGCCAGCCGGCCAAACAGCAGCCCTTCCTCCCGCTGCCCGGCGGCGTCACCCACGTCCCCTACGGCGACGCCGACGCCCTGCGCGCCGCCGTGACGGAACAGACCGCCGCCGTCGTCCTCGAACCCGTCCAGGGCGAGAACGGCGTCGTCGTCCCACCGCCCGGCTACCTCGCGGCGGCCCGTGAGATCACCCGGGCGGCCGGGGCCCTGCTCGTCCTGGACGAGATCCAGACAGGTATCGGCCGCACCGGCCACTGGTTCGAGCACCTCGCCCAGGGCGTCGAACCCGACGTCGTCACCCTCGCCAAGGGCCTCGGCGGCGGCCTCCCCATCGGCGCGACCCTCGCCTTCGGCGAGGCGGCCGGCCTGCTGACCCCCGGTCAGCACGGCTCGACGTTCGGCGGCAACCCCGTCGCCTGCGCCGCCGCCCTCGCCGTCCTCGACACCCTCGCCGCCGAGGACATTCCGGCGCGCGCCGGCCGGACCGGGACTCTGCTCCGTGACGGGATCGCTGCGCTCGGCCACCCACTCGTCGACCACGTCCGTGGCGCGGGCCTGCTGCTGGGTATTGTCCTTTCCAAGCCCTTCGCACCGGATGTGCAGCGGGCGGCTCAGGAAGCCGGTCTCCTGGTGAACGCGGTCGCGCCCGACGTGGTGCGGCTGGCTCCTCCACTGATCATCACGGAAGATGAGGTGGAGACGTTCCTCCGGGCGCTCCCCGGCGTCCTCGACGCCGCCGCCGGCGCCGCCGGGGGAGGGGCGGCCGCCGCAGCCCTGACGGGGGGCTCAGGAGAACCACGATCCGGAGACTGACGAGACGATGACCGAGGCGCAGGAGACCGAGCCGGTCCACGGCGGGCAGGCCGTGCCGCAGACCCGCACCGCACGCCACCGCCGGATCGTGGACATCCTCAGCCGGCAGGCCGTCCGTTCCCAGAGCCAGCTCGCCCGGCTGCTCGCCGACGACGGCCTCTCCGTCACCCAGGCCACGCTCTCCCGCGACCTCGACGAACTGGGCGCCGTCAAGATCCGCAACACGGGCGGCGAACTCATCTACGCCGTCCCGGGCGAGGGCGGCGACCGCACCCCCCGCGCGCCCCTCGGCGAGTCGGCGACCGAGGCCCGCATGGGCCGCCTCGCCGCCGAGCTCCTCATCTCCGCCGAGGCGTCCGCCAACCTCGTAGTCCTCCGCACCCCGCCGGGCGCCGCCCAGTTCTTCGCCTCCGCCATCGACCAGGCGGGCGTCCACGAGATCATCGGCACCATCGCCGGCGACGACACGGTCCTGCTGATCAGCCGCGACCCGACGGGCGGCCAGGCGCTGGCCGACCACTTGCTGCGGCTGGCGCAGAAGGAGCGGTGACGGGCTGACGACCGGGCCTGGCTGAGGGCCTGGCAGGCTGACGGCCCGGTCCGGCTGACCGGCCTGGCAGGCTGACGGCCCGGTCCGGCTGACCGGTTCGGCCTGGCTGACCGGCCCGATCCGGCCCGATCCGGCTCGACTGACCGGCCGGTGCGGCTGACGGATCAGCCCGGTCGACCGGCCCGCCGGTCCACTCGGCCGCGGCACCGCACGAGACCGCGTGCCGACGTCGGACGGCCGTCGCCCGCCGCGGACGAGGCGGAACGCATGCCCAACCGAGGGCTGCGGCAACGGCACGCTCAGGCGCGTGGACGCTGACGGCGAGCCCGCGAAAGGGGCCCGGCCGTCCCGCCCGGCGCGGAATCCGGTCCCTCAGCGCCGCCGGGGCCTACACCGGCTCGGGTTCGAGCACGAAGACCGGGATCACCCGGTCGGTCTTCTCCTGGTACTCGGCGTACGCCGGATACGCGGCGACCGCGCGCCGCCACCACTGGGCCCTCTCCTCCCCGGCCAGCTCACGGGCCACCATGGACCGGCGTTCGGGGCCGTCCTGGAGGTCCACCCGCGGGTCGGCCTTGAGGTTGAAGTACCAGACCGGGTGGCGCGGGAAGCCGCCCTTCGAGGCTACCGCCGCGTACCGCCCCTCGTGCTCCACGCGCATCAGCGGAACCTTGCGGATCCTGCCGCTCTTCGCACCGCGCATCGTGACGATGACGACCGGCAGGCCGGTGTCCCAGAGCGTCGTGCCCTCGGTGCCACCCGACCTCTCGTACAACTCGACCTGCTCGCGCACCCACTGCGCCGGACTCGGCTCGTACTCGCCCTCAAGAGGCATCGCATGCACCCCAGTGCCGTGTGCGGACAAGGACGGGGACAGGGACTACGTCGGTACAGTCCAGCACAAGCCGCGCGCGAAAGGGAGACCGCCGTTCCCGCTCGGTCAGCAGCCCCCTCGGCCCGAAGAGAGCGGCGACCCTTCCGGCCGCGCCCCGGGATCACCGCCGGGGAAAGCGCGCCCGCACCGCGTCGACGCAGATGTCCCGGGACGTGGGACCGCCGAACCGGAGCCGGTCGTAGGCGGTGAACGCCGGCTCCAGCGCGTCCAGTTCGTCGACCAGAGCGTGCAGCCGCGCCGACCACCGCGCCGAACCGGCGTCCGGCTCGCCCGCCGCCGCGCCGATCGCGGCCGTCAGGTACTCCTTCCGCCGGATGGCGACCGGGGTCACCGAACGCAGACACACGTACTGTCCGCTCAGGTACGCGTTCCACTCCGCCTCCCCGGCGGCCGGGTCGGCCCAGTGCGCGGTGAACCACCCTTCGAGCAGTTCCACGCCACCCGCCTCGTCGGCGAGGGCGAACAGGTCGGCCGGCACCATCTCGGCTCCGTCGGAACGCAGGTACCCCGGCAGCGGCAGCCGCCGCCCGAGCATCAGCCGGCGGACCGCGTCGGCGTCACGGCCGTGCGCCGCGCACAGCTCCTCCAGGGTGACGAACTGGGCGCTGACGTAGGCGTCGTCGGCACCGGTCATCGGATGGTCACCGTTGACCTCGCGGAACCGCTCGGCGAGCCGCTGTTTCAGGTCCGTATCCGGCACGGGGGCCTCCGGCGTCATCGGCGCGGGCGTCTCCCGCGCGGGCCTCCGCACGCTATAGGCCGGACGGTTCGGCGCTCACCGAACCGTGGACGGACGAGCTTTCCGGCACGCTAGGGCCATGCCCGCCGACCTCTTGCCGCACCGGGCCCGGGAACTGTGGACCGAACTGGCGTCCGCGCCGGTCCGGTTCCCCACCACGCCCGACGTGGACGTGGCGGTCTCCCCGCGCTCACGGCTCTGCCCGCCGTCGTGGACGGGGATCGTGGTGCTCGACGGGGCCGGGATAGCCACCGCGCCGAACACCCGGACCGCCGCCCTGCTCGCGGATGCCGCGGACGAGCTGTCGCCCGGCGAACTCGTCGACCCGGACCGCCTGCGCGGCACGCTCCCCCTCCTCGACGTACGGGGACCCGCCTCCCTCCACTACCTCGACCGGACCGCCTTCCGCCGCCGGGACGAAGGCGCCGCGGTGGAGGTGACGCCATGCGACGGCGACCGGTCGGCGGTACTGCCGGCCCGCGCCGGCGAGGAGGACGTGGAGGAAAGCGGCTTGGCGGAGATCACCTCTCCCGCGTGCGTTCTCCGCGACGGCGACGACGTGATCGCCGCGGCCGGCTTCCGCGCCTGGCCGCGATCGGTCGCCCACCTCAGCGTCCTGGTCGCGCCGGACGCCCGTGGCCGGGGGCTCGCGCGAGTGGTGGCGTCCGCGGCGGTGGCCCGTGCGCTGGACGCCGGGCTCCTCCCGCAGTGGCGAGCGCGGACGCACGCGTCGAGGCGGGTCGCGCTCGCACTGGGCTTCCGGGAATTGGGGACGCAGCTCAGCATCCGCCTCGCCGACGGCACGTGAGCGCAACGCCGCCCGGCTCAGTCCGTGGGGCGCGGGGCGGCCGGCGAGCGGGCGAAGTCGGCGAGGGTGCGGAAGTCGGGGTTCCGGAGGCCGAGTCGGGGGTTGACGTGGTGCAGGAGGGCGCGTCCGGGGTGGTGGGCGGTCACGTACGCCTCGTCCGCGCCGCTCTGTTCGTCGTCGACCCAGGCGAACGGGCGGCCCGCCGCGTACTCCACCAGCGGAGCGGTCTTCCAGTGGACCCCGTCGGGCCGCTCCCGGAACAGGGCCTCGCCGAAGTCGACGAACGGGAGCGCGGGGAGGCCGAGCACCGGGGCGATCCAGCGGTTGGCCTCCGCCATCCACGTGGTGGCCCAGCAGAGTTCGTAGCCGAGCCGGAGCAGTGCCGGCCCGTGCTCCGGGGCGAGCCAGACGCGCAGGGGGCGCCGGCGGAGCGACGGCGAGCCGTCCGGATCGCCGTCCCGGGGCACCCGGAGCGTGGTGTACCCGTCGGGGCGCCGCTCCGGCTGGGCCGCGTAGGGATTGAGCGGCCCGTCCACGTCCAGGAACAGGAGCGGTCGGCTCACCTTCTCTCCCGGCCGCTCGGTGCCGGGGGTCCGGGGAGCGCGGCGGCGACGGCGCCGGACGGCGAGCGCAGCCAGGTGCCGTCCTGGAACTCGGCCGGGACGTCGTCCTCCCACGGGTCGATGCCCCGCGCCTCCAGCTCCTCGAACCACCGGTCCCGCTCCGACTCCGGCAGCCGCAGCCCGCACCAAGGACAGAAGTCGATCCCGATGGACGAGGTCCCTCCGTCGTGGACGACCAGCCCGTACTCCCGGAACCTCGCGCTGTAGACGACGAGCGCGTCCGGGCAGGCGTACACGTCGGTGTGGGTCTCGCAGCGCCATGCGAGCCGGCGCGTCATCGTCTCGCAGCAGTGATCGTTCACCGGCCGATTCTCCCACCCGCGCCCTGCGCGCCCGGCCGGGGTGAGCAGAATGTGCGGCATGGCCGTGATCGAAGACATCGACGTCCGCGGGACGCAGCACTGCCAGACGACGGCGCTGGGCGTGCTGCTGCGGCATGACGGACTCGACCTGTCCGATCCCATGCTGTTCGGCCTCGGTTCCGGGCTGTCCTTCGTCTACTGGGACGGCAAGAACATGGGCTTCCCCTTCCTGGGAGGCCGGGTCAAGCCGTTCGAGCTCACCAGGAACCTCACCGCCGCCCTCGGGCTCGACCTGCACGTCCGGGAGACCACGTCCCCGCGCAAGGCGTGGCGGAACGTGGCGGCACCCATCGACGGCGGCCGGCCGGTCGGCCTGCAACTCGACAGCTACCACCTGGATTACTTCACCACCAAGGTGCACTTCGGCGGGCACGTCGTGGCCATGTACGGCTACGACGATCAGGATGCCTACCTGGTGGACACCGCCCCTCAGGGCGGAGCCGTCACGACCGGCCTCGCCGGGCTCGCCAGGGCCCGGGCCGAGCGCGGTCCGATGACCGCCCGGCACCGCTCCTTCACCATCACGGCGTCCGGCGACCCGGTCTCACCGTGGGGACACATCGTCCCCGCGATCAAGTCCTGTGCCGACGCCTTCCTGAACCCGCCCATCGCCAACCTCGGCCACCGGGGCATCGAGAAGGCCGCCGGGCTCGTGCCGAAGTGGCTGCGGCGCAGCGGCAATCCGCAGGAGGACCTGCCCCGAGCCGCCGTCCTCATGGAGAAAGCCGGAACGGGCGGTGCCCTCTTCCGTAATCTCTACCGCGACTTCCTTGCCGAATGCGTCCAGTTGAACGACAGCCGCCACCTGCGCACCGGACACAATCTGTACGCGGCGGCCGCCGCCCTCTGGACGCAGGTGGCCGCACTCGTCGCGGCGGCAGGCGAATCCGGCGACGAGGAGAACCTCGTGGCCGCCGGTTCCCTCCTCCACGAACTCTCACGCATCGAACGCGACGCGATGCGGGCGCTCATCGAGCTCTAGATCAGTCGAGGCAGAACTCGTTGCCCTCGATGTCCTGCATCACGATGCACGACTCGTTCTCCTCGTCGGCGAGCAGCACCTCCACGCATACCGCGCCGAGCGCGACCAGGCGCTCGCATTCGGCCTTGAGCACGGCCAGGCGTTCTTCTCCGACGAGTCCGGTGCCGGCCCGGACGTCGAGGTGCACCCGGTTCTTGACGACCTTCCCTTCGGGGACGCGCTGGAAGTACATGCGCGGACCCGCACCCGTGGGATCGGCGCACGCGGCCCACTTGTCCCGCCATCCGGCGGCAGCGTTACGTCGTAGCCCAACACGTCGGACCAGAAACGCGCGACGCGTCCGGGTTCCGCGCAATCGAAGGTGACCTGGAATTTCTTGACCGATGCCATCGGGCCACTGTAGCGAAGGGGCTTCGGTGCCTGCCGCCCAATAAAACCGTGCAGCGCGGGCCTTCATTACCGCTGCGGGCGTCAGGCGTCGAAGCGGCGGCGGGCGGTCTCGATGCGGCCGAGGTAGGTGTGGGTCCATTCGCACATCGCGTCGACGGTCGCGAGCAGGCCCCGGCTCGGTGCGGTGAGGGTGTACTCGACCCGCGGCGGCACCGTCGGGTGCGCGGTGCGCTCGACCAGGCCGTTGCGCTCCAGCATGCGCAGGTTCCGCGTGAGCATCTTGTGGCTGATGCCTCGGTGCCAACCGGCAGGTGTCGATCGCCACCGGATCGAAGCTGGTCTTCGTCGCCGGACAGGTCGCCTGGGACGCCGAGGGGCGCACGATCGGCGAAGGTGACCTCGCCGCCCAGGGCGAGCGGTGCTACCTCAACGTCGGCACCGCCCTGAGCGGGGCCGGCGGCTCGTTCGACGACGTCGCGAAACCGACCGCCCACGTCGTCGACTGGACCCCCGACAAGATGCCTTCGCTCTTGGACGGCATCTCCCGGGCGAGCGCGAAACTCGGGGTCACCCCGGTCCCGCCGGCCACGCTGACCGGCGTCGCGGCGCTCTCCGCCCCCGATCACCTGGTCGAGATCGAGGCGACCGCGATCCTCGACTGAGCGGCTGCCCTGCGGGCGGCGGCCGCGGAATTCAGTCGCGCGCACACGCTCGCAGGGAACTGAGGAACGCGGCCCAGGCGGCGGGGCGTGTGGTGATGATCAGGGTGGGGTCGGCGGCGCGCTTGCTGTCGCGTATGTGTATGAGGTCGTCGGCGGAACCGGCTATTTCAAGGCAGTCATTGGAAGTAGCGCTGTGCTTGCTTTTGCGCCAGATCATGAGTATCTGTCCTCAAGCGTTCGGCGGATGAGGGCCTTGGACGCTTCAGCGGACAGGGAATCCGTGTGCAATTGATCGTAGAGGCTGACGTAGATACCGACCTCGCGGGGCTTCGTCACGAAGTACCCGTTGTTCATGGTCTCCTGGTACACGACCGTACGCCCGTCCGCGAGTGTCCAGATGGTGGCCCAAGCCAGCCCCGGGATGACGGCACGATTGGCTGCGAAGGGCAGTACCTGAACCACCACATGCGGTTGTTCGCATTCTTTCAGCAGGTGCAGGAGCTGGTCGCGCATGACGTGGGAGGGGCAGACGGCCCGGTAGAGCGCCGACTCGTCCAACACACATCGGACCCACGGATAGTGGGGCCCGTCGACGACACTACGCCGGGCCAAGCGAAGGCCGACTTTCTCGTCGAGGTCTCCACCGAAGAAGGGGATGCCGGCCCCGAGCAGAGCCGTCGCGTACTCCTTCGTCTGGAAAAAACCGGGAACCACGTGAGTGTAGAGCTGGATCCGGCTGGCCTGGGCCTCGATGTCCTCGATTTCCTCAGGCCATTTCTTTTCCCAGCTGCGCGCCAGGAACGGCCGCATCTCGACCAGCTGGCCCCCCGCCCCCAACTCCCGGTCCAGCAACTCCGTGATGTCCTGCGGCGGAACGTCCTCCGCGCGTTCGAACTGGGCGATGCGGCTCCCCGAGAGCCGTACCACCTCGCCCAGCTGAATCTGGGACCAGCCGCGCGCCTTGCGCAGTCTGCGGATCTTGTCGCCGAACCACTCGTTCAAATTGGTGGGTTCGATCCGCTTTGGTGCGGGCACAGTTGTTCGCCCCTCCGTTGAAGCCGGGCATCCCTGCAACGGGAGCGGCCTTCCTACAGCCGTTACTCCTGGTCACGGTACCGCTGCGCGGAGATGCTGGGAATCGAATCGCAAGATCCCGCGAGAGGAACACCAGCATGGACAAGCCACCCGCTCCACAGCACCAGCGCGCGCCCGCCGTCGGCGAGTTGGTGGTCGACGCGCGGCGTGAGCGCGTCGGGGAGGTCACCGACACCGGTGAGGGGAGGGTGCGGCTCCGGCCGCCGACGGGCGGGGATCCGTGGGAGGCGCTGCCGTGCGACGTGCGGCCGGCGACCGACCAGGACGCGTGGCGGGTGTACCGGCCCTCGCGGTGCGTGGAGTGCCGGGACATCAAGCGGAGGCGCAGCCTCGCGCTGGCGGCGGGTGACCTGAAGACGGCGGTGGAGCTGACGGAGGCCATGGGGGTCCACCTCCGCCTGGCGCACGCGTAGCGCACGGCCCCCGCGGGCCCCGGGTATGAAAAAAACATACCCGGGGCCTGCTCGCATTCATCCCTCAACTCGTGCCCGGCTCACTGCCGGGACGCACCCGCTACCTGGGACCGTCGACACCGTCACCGGGGGAACCCGGGCGGGGTGTTCGTACAGCGGATGTGAGGGATCCCCATGAGTGGTGCTGCCATTGCCGTGAGATCGGGTGCGGAGCGCGGGGCGCGGTCCGTCGCGGTGCCGGCCGCCGGGACGCGGGCCCGATTCCGGGCCCGTGCACAGACGCAGACGCAGGACGACGTGCTGGCGGAACTGTGCCGCGTCGCGCTGGCGACGCTGGCCCGCAGCGACCAGCGCCGGCACGGGGAGGCGTACCTGCGCGGACTGCTGCGGGCGCGGGGGCGGAAGTCGATCCGCAACATCGCGGGGCTGGCGGGCGGGGCGGCGCCGGAGCAGAGCCTGCACCACTTCGTCTCCAGTTCGCCGTGGGACTGGCGGCCGATGCGGCAGGCGCTGGCGCACCACCTCGTACGGACGCTCGCGCCGCAGGCGTGGGTGGTGCGGCCGATGGTGATACCGAAGGCCGGGGAGAACTCGGTGGGGGTCGAGCGGCGGTTCTTCCGGGAGGCGGGGCAGGTCCTCAACGCCCAGCAGGCGGTGGGCGTCTGGGCGGCGTCCGCGTACCGCAGCGCGCCGGTCAACTGGCGGCTGATGCTGTCGGAGGGGTGGCTGGGGGACCCGGTGCGGCGCGGGCAGGCGGCGATCCCGGACGCGGTGCGGACGGAGACGCCGGGGGAGTGCGCGGTGGAGGCGTACGCCGGGATGATGCGCGACTGGGGGCTGCCGGTGCGCCCCCTGGTGCTGGACGCGCGGGAACCGGACGCGCTGTCCGCGCTGCACCGGCTGCGTGCCTGCGGGGTGCCCGTACTGGCGCGGGTGAGCGGTTCGCTGCGGGTGGCGGTGGCGGACTCGCCGCTGTCGGGGCGTGAGACCCGGATGTCGCCGGCGTCGCTGGTGATGGCGGGCGCGCGGGAGTTGCGCCGCCCGGTGATCTGGCGGCACGACCCGGACTCGGACGCGTTGGGCACATCGCTCACCGCCGGGGTACGGGTGGGGCTGCCGGTGCCGCAGGGAGGCGCGGGCCGGGGGCGGTTGCGGGAGATGCTGCTGGTGGGCATGGGAGAGAACGCGGACCGCTGGCCGGACGAACTGTGGCTGACGGATCTGGTGAACGTGGCACCGGCCGCGCTCGTCCGGCTGAGCGGGCTGCTGCACCGGGTGGACCGCGACTTCACGTCGATCGCCGACCGGGTGGGCATCCGGGACTTCACCGGGCGGTCGTTCGGCGGCTGGCACCGGCACGCGACGCTCGCGTCCGTCGCCCACGCCGTCGCCCTGCTGTCCCCGCCGGCCGGTCCGACCGACCCGACCGATCCGGCGGGCGACGGCCCGCACCTGCCGGGGCCGGGCGCGTCCTCCGCCCCGGGGGTGGGGCGCCGCGGCATGTGAAAACTTCACACCACCGGGATGACCGAATGGCTGTCACCTGATGGGCGACTGATCGCATACTGAGCGCGACAGGGGGCCGGGGGGCCGGGGGGAGAGGGACAGGGACGATGCGGATCGGCACCGGACACCGCGTGCTGCACCTGTGGTCACTGAGCGAGGACGTGGTGGTCGAGCACCGGGCGAACGGCGCGATGGTGGTCAGGGGCCGCTGGGGGGCGGAGTGGATCGACCGGCCGGTGCCCGCGGTGCGCGAGGCGCTGCGGCGGATGGAGCTGGGGCCGGTCCTGCTGGCGAACGTCGAGACGGGAAAGCGGGGCGTCGGCGGTCCGGGGCGCGAGCGGGCCGGACAGGGCACGGGGCAAGGTCGGAAACCCGGCCCGGGGCAGAAACAAGGCCCGGGACAGGGCCCGGGGGAGGGGCGTGGGCGACGGCGGAGTGACGGGCCGGACCAGGGCCGGTTGATCATGATGCGGGTGGTGGGCCGGCTGTCGCACCTCATCGTGCGGACACTCGGCGTGGACGACCTCAGGGGCCCTTTACTCTCGGTCTCCCCAGTGGCCAGGACCGGCTCGTTCGTACCGGCCCCGCTACCGGAGGAGACCCCCGTACGGCTGCCGGCCGACGCCGTACTCACGCCCTGGCGCTCCGGGTTCACGCTGGAACGCGCGGACGCCCGGTACCGCGTGGTGCTGCACCGGCCGGAGGCCGTGTGGGTGCTCGGCATGCTCGCCTGGCCGGTGACGCCCGAAGCGGCGTCCGCCGGGCTGCCGTTGCCGCGGGAGATGACCCGGGAGATCCTGGCCTACCTGGCCGCGGCGGAGATGCTCGCTCCGGCGGGGGAGCGGGCCGGGCTGCGCGTGGGGTGAGAGCGGCGGGTGAGGCCGCGTCACATCACATGGACCGCCCGGCGCGCCCCCGCGTCCCACCCAGGCGTTCCAAGCGGTCCGCGTCGCCCCTGGCCGGGCCCGCGGGCGCGTTCCCGTGTCCCGAAGTCGCCGGTCCGCATGGCGGCCGGACGGTGTCGTCCCGCAAGCTCGGGTGATCGAACGTTCAGGACGGGACTCATGTGACACGTGAAGGAGCGCCTTCCTTGACCACTCACCTCCGCCGCGCCACCGGCCCGCGGGCGGTGCTCGCCCTGGTGGCGGCACTGTGCGGGCTCATCGGCGCCACCGTGCTCGGGCCGACCCCGGCCGCGGCGGCCGACCAACGGCACGCGATCTACGCCATCGCCCACCGCGTCGACACCGTGGACGGCGTGGACGCCGCGCTCAACCACGGCGCCAACGCCATCGAGATCGACGTCTGCGCCTGGTGGAACCCCAACGAATGGCGTGCCTACCACGACTGCTCCTCGGCCGGTGAGAACCGGCGGGGCCCCAGCTTCGACAGCATGATCGACCGGATCCTCTCCAACGCGAAGGCGGGGCGCCGGCCGGCGCTGGTCTGGCTGGACATCAAGGACCCCAACTACTGCGGCGAGCAGCCGAACCGCACGTGCAGCGTCGCCGGTCTGCGTGACAAGGCGCAGCGGCTGACGGCCGCCGGAATCCAGGTGCTCTACGGCTTCTACGAGTACCACGGCGGCAGCGACCCGGACGTCGGCGGCCGGGGCTGGAAGAGCCTGGAGGGAAAGCTCGGCAAGCTGGAGGGCATCACCACGACCGGGTCGCGCGAGAAGGTCCTCGACGCCTTCAACCGGTCCGGAGCCGGGTTCCCGAACGGCCGCCGGGTGATGGACTACGGCGACACCAACATCCCCAACGGGTTCGGCAACTGCACGGAACCCTCCTACAACACCTGTGCCGAGCTGAAGAAGGGCGCCGCGGACCGCGCCGCCGGCCGCCTCGCGGCCACGCTGTCCTGGACGACCACGTACAACGACCCGTGGTACGTCGACAAGCTGCTGGGCGACGCGCGGGTGGACGGCATCATCGCGGGCTACGGCCACTTCACCGGTGAGCGCGAGTACGACAACGGCTGGCAGTGCGCCAACGCCATCAAGCTCATCCGCGACTGGGTGGACCGCCACGGCGGGACGCACCGGATGGCCACCGGCGCGGACCGCCTGTTCAAGTAGCCGACCGTTCCGTCAGGCGTCAGGCGTCAGGCGAGAGCCGACAGGCGACAGGCGACAGGCACCGGGGAGCGCCCCGTGCTCACGGCCCGAGTTCAGGGCGGGCCGTGAGCACGGGGCCTCCGCCGTCCGGATTCGTCGGCGTCCGCCTGCGCGAGCCCCCCTTCGTACGTCCGCCTACGAGAGCCCGTTCACGTGAGCCAGCCCGAGTCCCGGGCGATCCGGATGGCGTCCACCCGGTTGCGGGCGTTGAGCTTGGTGACCACGGTCGTCAGGTAGTTGCGGACGGTTCCGGCGGAGAGGTGGAGCCGTGCGGCGATCTCCCCGGCCTCGGCGCCCTCCGCCGCCAGGCGCAGCACCTCGGTCTCGCGGGCGGTCAGCGGGCTCTCGGCGCCACCCCAGGCGGCGAGGGCCAGTTCGGGGTCGATGGCGCGCTGACCGGCGGCCACCCGGCGGATGGCGGCGGCCAGTTCGTCCGGCGGCGCGTCCTTGAGCAGGTAACCGGAGACGTGGGCGGCCAGCGCCCGGCGCAGGGTGCCGGGGCGGCCGAGGTTGGTGAGGATGAGGGTGCGGCACTCGGGCAGCCGCTCCCGCAACTCGGCGGCGGCGGTGAGCCCGTCGGTCCCCGGCAGGTCGATGTCGATGACCGCCACGTCGGGCCGGTGCCGGAGCGCGGCCTCGACGATCTCGTCGCCGCGCTCCAGTTGGCACACGACCTCGATGTCCGGTTCGAGGTCGAGCAGGGCCACGAGTGCGCCGCGGACCATGTGCATGTCCTCGGCCAGAAGTATCCGTATCACGGGGTGCCCTCGTCTGTAGCGTGCCGCGGGGCCGGCGTCCTGTGCGGTCCCGCGAGGTACGTGATCTTATCGCCCGCGGTCTCGTCGTTCGGTGATCTTTACCGCCCGTGGCCTGTCAACGTACCGCCAGCTCAGGCTCGTTCACCGGGTCCATGGGGGCGGGAAGGGACGCGGAGCGCTGTGCGGGGACCTCGGCGGTCAACCGGAACGTTCCGTTCTCCCCATGCTCGTACATCAGCCGGCCGCCGACCGCCGCCAGCCGCACGACGAGGTTGCCGAGACCGCTGCCACCGTCGGGCGAGGTGTCGCGGTGGGCGGGTGCGGCACCGTCGTTGCGGACCGTCAGACGGACCCGGTCGTCCGACGTCCGGGCCACGGCGAGCGTGCAGTGCCGTGCCTTGCTGTGGCGCAGGAGGTTGGTGACGGCTTCGCGCAGCACGGTGGCGAGCACGGTGTCTGCCTCCGGCCCGACGGGACCGGGCGCGCACTCGACGTACAGGGCGATCCCGGCGGCACACAACACCGAGCGCGCGGAGGAGATCTCGTCCTCCAGACACAGGTCGCGGTAGCCGCTCACGACGGTCCGGACGTCGGCGAGCGACTGCCGTGCGACGGCCAGCACCTCGTCGGCCTCCGCCATCGCCTGCTCGGGGCGGACGGGGATGAGACGGCGGACGAGTTCGCTCTTGAGTGTGATCGAGGAGAGGCTGTAGCCGAGGAGGTCGTGCAGGTCGCGGGCGAAGCGCAGCCGCTCCTGGGCGACGGCGGCGCGGGCGAGTCCGTCGCGGGTGCGGTGCAACTGCCAGATGACGTCGTAGAAGTGGGCGATCGCGTAGACGACGATGCCGCAGAGCAGCGTGGACTGGCCGTAGTAGTAGCACCAGGATCCGGCCTGGCCGCCGACGTACGCGGAGACGGGCAGGCTCAGACCCACCACCCAGTACAGCGCCCAGGCCGGCCGGGCGGGCAGGAGCAGCAGGAGCGAGCCGCAGAAGAATCCGGCCATGGACCCCCACCACTGCCCGAGGACGACGATCGGCAGGTAGGCCAGCACGCCTTGGACGCCCAGCGTGACGTACGCGCGACGGCCCAGCCGGCGACGGGCGCGCGGGCAGAAGTGGACGCACTGGATCGCCGCGCTCACGGCCAGGGCGGCGAGGCAGGCCAGGGTGGCGGTGGCGGACATGTCCCGGCGCAGGATGTTCATGGCGATGGTGGCCACGTAGTCCAGCAGCACGGCGACGGAGATGCCCAGCGCCGTCCGGGACGCCGGTGTGGGGAAGAGGCTCGCGCGGTCGTTCGGCCGGCGGCGGTGCGCGGCGGGCGCCTCCGCGTGTTCGGCCGGGACCTCGGCGACCAGGCGGAACCTGCCGTCGGCGGTACGGTCCGCCGTCAGGCCGCCGCCGAGGGCCCGCAGCCGGGCGGCCAGGCTGCCCAGCCCGGTGCCGTCGCCCTCGGAGGGAGCGCGCGGGGCGGAAGCGGCGCCGTCGTTGGTCACCGACAGGCGGATCATCCCGTGATCCGTGCGGGCGGCGGTGATGTCGCAGGTGGTGGCCCGGCTGTGGCGCAGGACGTTGGTGACGGCCTCCCGCAGGACCGCCGCGAGGACGGTCTCGGCCCGCCGGTCCACGGTCCCCACCGTGACTCGCGTCCGTACGCGTACGTCGACGTCGGCGGAGTCGAGGACCTCGCGCGCGGAGGTGATCTCGCGCTCCAGCGACATGTCGCGGTAGCCCTTGGTGACGGCGCGGACGTTGGAGAGCGCCTGCCGGGAGACGGTCAGCACCCCGGCGACCTCGTCGACGGCCCGGTCCGGGCGGGTGGGGATGAGGCGGCGGACGAGTTCGCTCTTGAGGGTGATGGCGGAGAGGCTGCTGCCGAGCAGGTCGTTCACGTCACGCGCGAAGGCCAGGCGTTCCTTGGTCACGGCGGCCTGGGCCAGCTCGGTCCGGGCGTCGCGGAGATCGCGGATGCGCTTCGAGAGGTGCGACAGGCCGAAGACGATGAAACCGCAGCCCTCCAGCCCCAGGGGCCAGTAGACGCACTCCACCCACCCGTAGCCGTGGTGGACGGTGACGGCCAGCAGCACGACACCCAGCAGGCCGAACAGCACCCAGGTCAGGCGCGGCGGCAGCACCACGAGGACCGACCCGACGAACAGGCCGGCCATCGTCACCCAGTAGAACCCGAAGACGGTGAGCGGCAGAAAGGTGAGGACCCCTTGCGCGGCCAGGGTCAGATAGGCGCAGCGGCCCAGGCGGCCCCTGACCGTCGACGAGGAGTGGGCGCACTGAAGGGCGCAGAGCACGGCGATCAGCACGCCGGCCCAGAACAGCTTGCCCAGGCCCACCACCTCGGCGAGGTTGAGCATGCACATGCTCGGATACGAGATCAGGACACCGGCGAAGAGCACACGCGCCAGCCAGGGGGTCGGCGGCCCGGGCACCTCCCTGTGCGGCCCCGGCCCCTCCTGACGACGGCCGCCGCCCTGCTCCGTAGCCCCTCGCCCACCGTCCCCCTCGGCGCCGTTTCCCGACCCGCTCGCTCCCCCGAACCGATCGCGCGATCCCATCTGCGACGACGCCCCTCCCCGATCACACGCGTCTCACATGTGAGGGCAGCATAGGGGACGGTAGTAAGGGGCCGCAGCAAAGAATGTGTGTTACCTGACCAAAAGTCAGGGTTACCACGGGTCTTGATCGGCGAGGCTGTCGCCGGGCGGAGGGGGACGAGAGCCGGGCAGCAGCGGCCGGACGAGAGCCACCGCCGGGAGCGCGCTGCCGGCCGAAGGCGCACAACGAGAAACCGCCCGACCCGGAAGATTCCGGATCAGGCGGTTGCCCTACGTGTCGGGACGGCGGGATTTGAACCCACGACCCCTTGACCCCCAGTCAAGTGCGCTACCAAGCTGCGCCACGTCCCGTTTGCCCGTTCCCTCCGGTTTTCGTCCCGGTGGGGCGTGCAGAAAGAAAATATCCTGTTCCGCGCCGTGATCCAAATCCGGGGGCGGGCGGGCTCCCCGGGGGACTCCGAGGGAGGTCCCTCCAAGGTCAGCGGAAAGCCGTCAGGAACCAGCGGACCCGGGCGACCTGCCCCTCGCCCGGCCCGGCCGCGGCCCGTTCCAGCAGCGCGTCCAGTTCGGCGCGGCGGGGCCCGGGCAGGGCCCGGTAGGCCGTCGCGGCACCGGCGGGCCCCCAGCCGTCGAGGGCGGTCAGGGCCCGCTCGCGCAGCACCGGGTCCTCGTCGTCCGACAGCCGGAGGAAGCAGCGCAGCTGGGCGGTCGGGCCGTGCGCGGACAGCAGCCGGAAGGCGGAGACGCGGACATGCCGGGGGCGGTCGTCCGCCAGCCGGTCGTACAACCAGTCC
Organism: Streptomyces mobaraensis NBRC 13819 = DSM 40847; assembly: GCF_017916255.1. Classification (NCBI taxonomy): domain Bacteria; kingdom Bacillati; phylum Actinomycetota; class Actinomycetes; order Kitasatosporales; family Streptomycetaceae; genus Streptomyces; species Streptomyces mobaraensis. The sequence goes on along the minus strand of NZ_CP072827.1, from coordinate 1,385,434 downwards.
TCGGACAGCCGGTCGGCGACGGGCAGGAGCGCCGTGGTCGCCTCGCGGACGACGGAGACCGACGGGTCGTCCAGCAGCGGTTCCAGCCGCTCGGGCGCGCCCGCGTCCAGCACCCGCAGGGCGGCGACGGCCTTGGCCCGTACGGCCGGACGCGGGTGGCCGACCAGCGGCCACAGCAGCGCCGCGTCCGCACGCGTCCCGGTCTCGCCGAGCCCGGCGGGCGCGCCGGGGAGGACGTCGGGGCCGGCGCAGGCGGCCCGGTGCAGCGGCAACGGGTCGACGCCGTGCCGCCGCAGCACCCAGCGGGCGCAGGCGCGGACCAGCCCGGAGCGGTCGGCGAGGAAGCCGGCCGCCTCCTCGGTCTCCCCGGTCCGCCCGAGCGCGGTCACCCCGGCGGCGCGGACGCGCGGCTGCCGGGAGGCGAGCAGCGGACGCAGGACGTTCCCGTGATCCCCGTCCCGGGTGTGGGCGAGCGCGGCGTCCGCGCACAGGTCCTGCACGACGACGTCCGGGTCCGTGGCGGCGGCCCGCGCCAGCTCGGCGGCGGACAGGTGCCCCTCCTCGACGGCCACCCGGTACCCCAGCCGGCGGGCTCCCCGGTCCGCGCACGCCAGCAGCGCGTCGATCCGGTCGGGGCTCCGGACGAACGACATGACCAGGTCGCGGGCGAAGTCGCCCCGCTGCCGGACGGCCGCGCGCAGGGCGACCACCGCGACGAGCGCCACGGTGCCCGGCGAGACACCAGGCAGCAATCCGGCCAGCGCCCGCCGTGCCTCTTCGCGCACCGGCCGCGCCCAGTCCGCGCACCGCAGTACCACCAGCGCCGGAAACCCGGCCGCTTCCGGCCGCCGCAGCGCCGCCTCGCGCACCCGCCCGTCGGGATGGCACAGTGCGACCGCCACCGCCGCGCCGCCGGGCGCGGTTTCGCCGGCGCGCAGCCAGTCGATGGACAGGTTCTCCCAGAGCAGGTGCTCGCGCACGCCGTAGTCGACGTCGATCCACGCCGCCGGATCGGCGGCGTCGAACGGGACGTCGCCCCCGGAGCGGGCGGCCCGGAGGGTCGCGTAGGCCAGTCCGTACTCGCGGTTCACGGGGGTGCGTCCCTGTTTCGGTCGGTTCGATCGTCCGGAAGTGATGATCGTAGATCCGGCGTGAAAGAGGGGAGTGGTCGGGGTCGGGGTCGGGGTCGGGCTCAGCTCCGGCGCTTGAAGGAGGCGGTGGGGATCTCGATCTCCGAGCCGTCCTGCAGGCTCAGCGGGATGGTGTCGCCGTACTTGTACGTCTGCCGGGAGGCGTACGCGTCGTCCCTGGGGTTGGTGAGCAGGTCGCATTCGCCGCGGAACGGGTCGATGATGAGGTAGGCGGGAACGCCGAAGTGGGCGTACTGCCGCGTCTTGATCGCGTAGTCGTTCCTGTCGTGCCTCGACGAGACGATTTCGACAGCGATCAGCAGGTCTTCGTGGGAGAACGGCTCCGTGGCGCCCTCTTCGGTGATCGACACATCCGGGCAGCGCTTGGGCTCTCCGGGGAAGGTGAACTCCACGTCGGACAAGACGCGTTCCTTGCCGATGCCCGATTGCAGAGTGGCATCCCGAACTTCGAAAATGGTCAGGCTCTGAACGCTGCTCTGCGGCGTCATGACAATCCGGTCCCCTACTGCCTCGATCTTGAAGCCCTTCAGCAGGGGTGTGACGCGTTCGATGGCGTGGTGCATGGACTCGATCCGCGCGTGGCGCAGCGACTCGGTCCGCGTGTCGCGCGAGGACTCGATCCGCGCGTCGTGCGGGGACTCCATCTGCGCAGTCATGGTCTGCCTCCCCTGCTCGGGTCTCGCGATAGTCGCATCGTAGAACGCTCCTCCCCCGCCCGCCTGCAGACGATTCACTCTTCCGAGGCGTTGACGAAACATACGGGGGACTGCATAGTTATACCCATCACCGCATGCAAGGTAAGGAGAACCCCGTGACCGAGCGCGTCGTACTCGCCTATTCGGGCGGCCTGGACACCTCCGTCGCCATCGGCTGGATCGCCGAGGAGACGGGCGCCGAGGTCATCGCCGTCGCCGTGGACGTCGGCCAGGGCGGCGAGGACCTGGACGTCATCCGCAAGCGCGCGCTCGCCTGCGGTGCGGTGGAGGCGGAGGTCGCCGACGCCAAGGACGAGTTCGCCGAGGAGTACTGCCTCCCGGCGATCAAGGCCAATGCCCTCTACATGGACCGCTACCCGCTGGTCTCCGCCCTCTCCCGGCCGACGATCGTCAAGCACCTCGTCGCCGCCGCCAAGAAGCACGGCGCCACCACGGTCGCCCACGGCTGCACCGGCAAGGGCAACGACCAGGTGCGGTTCGAGGCCGGGATCTCCTCGCTCGCGCCGGACCTGAAGTGCATCGCCCCGGTGCGGGACTACGCGATGACGCGGGACAAGGCCATCGCGTTCTGCGAGGCCAAGGGCCTGCCGATCGCCACCACCAAGAAGTCGCCGTACTCGATCGACCAGAACGTCTTCGGCCGGGCCGTCGAGACCGGCTTCCTGGAGGACATCTGGAACGCGCCCATCGAGGACGTCTACGACTACACGGCCAACCCGGCCACCCCGCGCGACGCCGACGAGGTCGTCATCACCTTCGAGGCCGGCGTCCCGGTCGCGATCGACGGCAAGCCCGTCACCGTCCTCCAGGCCATCCAGCAGCTCAACGAGCGGGCCGGCGCCCAGGGCATCGGCCGGATCGACATGGTCGAGGACCGGCTCGTGGGCATCAAGTCCCGGGAGATCTACGAGGCGCCCGGCGCCATCGCGCTGATCACCGCCCACCAGGAGCTGGAGAACGTCACCGTCGAGCGCGAACTCGCCCGCTACAAGCGGCAGGTCGAGCAGCGGTGGAGCGAACTCGTCTACGACGGGCTGTGGTTCTCGCCGCTCAAGCGGGCGCTGGACGGCTTCATCGCCGAGGCCAACGAGCACGTCACCGGCGACATCCGGATGACCCTGCACGGCGGCCGGGCCGTCGTCACCGGCCGGAAGTCGGCCAAGTCGCTCTACGACTTCAACCTCGCCACCTACGACACGGGTGACACTTTCGACCAGTCGCTCTCCAAGGGCTTCATCGAGATCTTCGGCCTCTCGTCGAAGATCGCCGCCAAGCGGGACCTGGTCTGACCGACCGGCCGGCCGCCGTGTCCCTCCGCCTGACACCCCCACGGCGGCCGGCCGCCCCCCACCACCCACGAGGAGCACGCACGTGAGCAACGGCACCACCGACGACGTCCGGCTCTGGGGCGGCCGCTTCGCCGACGGCCCCGCCGAGGCCCTGGCCAAGCTGTCCGCCTCCGTCCACTTCGACTGGCGCCTGGCCCCCTACGACATCGCCGGTTCCCGCGCCCACGCCCGCGTGCTGCACAAGGCCGGTCTGCTGACCGCCGACGAACTCGCCGCGATGCTGGACGGCCTCGACCGGCTGGAGGCCGACGTGGCCACCGGCGCCTTCACCGGCACCGTCGCCGACGAGGACGTCCACACCGCGCTGGAGCGCGGCCTCCTCGAACGGCTCGGCCCCGACCTCGGCGGCAAGCTGCGCGCCGGCCGCTCCCGCAACGACCAGGTCGCCACCCTCTTCCGGATGTACCTGCGCGACCACGCGCGGATCATCGGCGGGCTGCTCGCCGAGCTCCAGGAAGCGCTCGTCGGCCTGGCCGAGGCGCACCAGGACGTGGCGATGCCCGGCCGGACCCACCTCCAGCACGCCCAGCCCGTCCTCTTCGCCCACCACGTCCTCGCCCACGTCCAGGCGCTCGGCCGGGACGCGGAGCGGCTGCGCCAGTGGGACGAGCGGACGGCCGTCTCCCCGTACGGCTCCGGTGCCCTGGCCGGCAGCAGCCTGGGCCTGGACCCGGAGGCGGTCGCCGCCGACCTCGGCTTCGAGCGCGGCTCGGTGGGCAACTCCATCGACGGCACGGCCTCCCGGGACTTCGTCGCCGAGTTCGCGTTCATCACCGCGATGATCGGCGTCGATCTGTCGCGGATCGCGGAGGAAGTCATCATCTGGAACACGAAGGAGTTCTCCTTCGTGACCCTCCACGACGCGTTCTCGACCGGCTCGTCGATCATGCCGCAGAAGAAGAACCCGGACATCGCGGAGCTGGCGCGGGGCAAGTCCGGGCGGCTGATCGGCAACCTCACCGGACTGCTCGCCACTCTCAAGGCGCTGCCGCTCGCCTACAACCGCGACCTCCAGGAGGACAAGGAGCCGGTCTTCGACTCCTGCGACCAGCTGGAGATCCTGCTGCCCGCCTTCACCGGGATGATGGCGACGCTCACCGTCCACCGGGAGCGGATGGAGGAGCTGGCTCCCGCCGGGTTCTCCCTGGCGACGGACATCGCCGAGTGGCTGGTGCGGGAGGGCGTGCCGTTCCGGGTCGCGCACGAGGTGGCGGGGGAGTGCGTCAAGGAGTGCGAGCGGCTGGGGATCGAGCTGGACGCGCTCACGGACGAGCAGTTCGCGGCGATCTCGCCGCATCTGACGCCGGAGGTGCGGACTGTTCTGGACGTCCCGGGGGCGCTCGCTTCCCGTAGTGGGCGGGGAGGGACGGCGCCTTCCGCGGTCGCCGCGCAGCTTGCCGAGGTCAAGGCGGACCTCGTGGTCCAGCGGGAGTGGGCGGGCGCGAAGCGGGGGTGAGCCCTTCGGGCGGGGGTGCCCCGGTCCTGCCCTTTCTCCCCCAGCTACCGCTGGGAGGTGCCCCCAGTTTCCTGGGGCTGCCGCCCCAGACCCCGCTTGTCGCGGCTTCGCCGCTCGTCCTCAAGCGCCGGACGGGCTGAATAGCCCGTCCGGCGCTTGAGGACAACCGCGCGGAGCGCGGTTTCGGGGGTGCGGGGGCGGCAGCCCCTGCAAGAAACGGTGAAAGGGCGGGACCGGGGCACCCCACCCGCGCGCAGTGCGAGACACCACAGCCCCGAATGAGACATCACCGTCTCATTCGGGTTACCCTCGTCTCATGAGGCTCGACCGACAGCACGTACTGAACGCGGCCGCGTCCCTGCTCACCCGCAAGGCGACGGCCTCCATGGACGAGATCGCGAGAGCGGCGGGGATCAGCCGCGCCACGCTCCACCGGCACTTCGCCGGGCGGGACGCGCTCGTCCGGGCGCTGGAGGACCTGGGGATCGAACAGTTCGAGCGGGCGCTCGACGAAGCGAGGCCGGAGGAGGGGGACGCGGCCGAGGCGGTCGCTCGGCTGATCGCCCTGTCCGAGCCGGTCTCCGGCATCCTCGCGTTCCTCTTCACCGAGAACCAGCTCTACGAGAACGGCGGCAACGAGGGCTGGAAGCGGCTCGACACCCGCGTCCAGCGGCTCTTCACCCGCGGCCAGGAGGAGGGCGCCTTCCGCCTCGACCTCTCGGCCGCCTGGCTGACCGAGGCGCTCTACGGGCTGATCGGCATCGGCGCCTGGGCCGTGCAGGACGGCCGGGTGGCGGCCAAGGACCGCACCCGGATGGTCTCCGAGCTGCTGCTCGGCGGCGCGCGACGGAGGATGGAACGATGAGCGGCCAGCGCACGATCACCCAGCCCGCGGACGCCTCCGGGTCCGGGGAAGCCCCCTACCGGGGCCGCTGGCTGGCCCTCGCCGTCCTCGTCCTGGCCGTACTGCTGGTCGCCGTCGACGCCACCGTCCTCGGCCTGGCGACCCCGTTCCTCAGCGAGGACCTCAAGCCCTCGGGCACCCAGCTGCTGTGGATCGGCGACATCTACTCCTTTGTCATCGCCGGCCTGCTGGTCTCCATGGGCAGCCTGGGCGACCGGATCGGCCGCAAGAAGCTGCTGCTCAGCGGTGCCGTCGCGTTCGGCGCGATCTCGGTGCTCAACGCGTACGCCTCCAGCCCGGAGATGATGATCGCCGCCCGCGCGCTGCTGGGCGTCGCCGGCGCGACCCTGATGCCGTCCACCCTGGCGCTGATCCGCAACCTCTTCCACGACCCGCGCGAACGCAGCCTCGCCATCGGCATCTGGGGCGCGATGGCCTCGGCCGGCGCGGCCGTGGGCCCGGTGGTCGGCGGGTTCCTGCTGGAGAACTACTGGTGGGGCTCGGTCTTCCTGATCAACCTGCCGGTGATGGCGGTGCTGGTGCTCGTGGGCATCAAGCTGCTGCCCGAGTCGCGCGACCCGTCGCCCGGCCCCTGGGACGTGCTGAGCGTCGTGCTGTCGATGGCCGGCGTCGTGGGCGTCGTCTACGCGGTCAAGGAGGGCGCGACGCACGGGTTCAGCGCCGAGATCGCCGTCGCGGCGGTCATCGGCGTGGGGAGCCTGACCTGGTTCGTCCGCCGGCAGCTCCGGCTGCCCGCGCCGCTGCTGGACATGCGCCTCTTCCGCAACCGGGGCTTCTCCGCCGCCGTCCTGGCCGACCTGCTGACGGTGCTCGGCCTGTCCGGCATGGTGTTCTTCCTGTCGCAGTTCCTCCAGCTGGTGCAGGGCCGCGACCCGCTGGAGGCCGGCCTGGCCGAACTCCCGGCCGCGGTCGGCGCGGTGACGGCCGGCCTGCTGGCCGGGCAGGCGGCCCGCCGCTGGTCGGTACGGTCGGTGGTGGGCGGTGGACTCGGCGCCATCGGCATCGCCCTCGCCGCCCTCGCCGCCCTGCGGACCGACACCTCCTACCCGCTGCTCGGGGCGGTGCTGCTGGTCGTCGGCGTCGGTGCGGGCTTCTCGTTCACCGTCACCGCCGACGTCATCCTCTCCAGCGTCCCCAAGGAGCAGGCCGGCGCCGCCTCGGCCGTCTCCGAGACGGCGTACGAACTGGGCGCGGCGCTCGGCATCGCGCTGCTCGGCTCGATCGTCACCGGTGTCTACCGGGACTTCGGTGTCCCGGCCGGGGTCCCGTCGGGCGCCGCTGCGGACGCGCACGAGTCGCTGGGCGGTGCGGTCGAGGCGGCGATGACGCTGCCGGCCGACACCGGGTCAGCCCTGCTGAGCTCCGCGCAGCACGCGTTCGTCGACGGGCTGCGGCTCGCGTCCGCGGTCGGCGCGCTGGTGCTGCTGGGGACGGCGGTGGCGGCGTGGTTCCTGCTGCGCGGCCAGCGCCTGGAGGACAGCGCGGACGCCGAGCACTGAGGCGCCAAGGCACTGAGGCGCTGGGATGCCGAGCCTGACCGAGACGCCGAGCTGAGCGCGAAAAGGCTCAGATGAGCTAATCGCACACGGGCCGGGGCGGCAAGTCCCGGCCCGTGTGACTTTTTCCGGCGGTACCGTCCCTTGACGTGTTCTTGTCGCGCGGGAACGATCTGCGACTACTGGTCGGTATTGCCGAACGCGGTTCGGCGAAGTGAACCCGACGCCCTGAGTCGACGTCGTCCTTGTGCGGAAGGAACCCCCATGCGTCTGCGCACCAAAGTGAGAGCCCTGCTCGCCGCGGCGGCCACCGCGGCCCTCACCCTCACCGGAATGTCCGCCACGGCGGCCCCCGCCTCCGCGTCGGTGCTCGACATCCCGCCCAAGGGTGCCAACGACTGGTCCTGCAAGCCGGATTCGGCGCATCCGGAGCCCGTCGTCCTGGTCAACGGCACGTTCAAGCTCATGGCGGAGAACTGGGCCAAGCTCTCCCCGAAGCTGAAGGAGAACGGCTACTGCGTCTTCGCCTTCAACTACGGGCACATGGAGACCGACCCCATCCCGCAGGCGGCGGCCGAACTGCGCGACTTCGTCGAGGCCGTCCGCGGGGCGACCGGCGCGGCCAAGGTCGACATCGTCGGCCACAGCCAGGGCGGCATGATGCCGCGCTACTACGTGAAGTTCCTCGGCGGCGCCGACAAGGTGGACGACCTCGTCGCCATCGTCCCCTCCAACCACGGCACCAAGAACCCGCTGGCCATCCCGGCCGGGTACACCGTCTGCCCGTCCTGTCTCGACCAGCGCGCCGGATCCGACCTGCTGAAGAAGCTCAACGAGGGCGACGAGACGCCCGCCGGGCCCGACTACACCGTCGTCACCACCCGGTACGACGAGGTCGTCATCCCCTACACCAGCGCCCTGCTGACCGGTCCCGCCGAGCGGCTGACCAACGTCGTCCTCCAGGACAAGTGCCCGTTCGACCCGTTCATGCACGACCAGGCGACCAAGGACCCGGTCGTCCACCAGTGGGTGCTCAACGCCCTGGCACGGAAAGGCCCCGCCGACCCGGGCTTCCAGCCGCGGTGCCTCGGCGGGGCCTGACGGCCACCGGCTGCCCGAACGGGGCCCGGCTCAGGCGGCCTTCGCCGCCCGCGCCTTGGTGGCGTACATGTCCACGTACTCCTGCCCCGACAGCCGCATGACGTGGCTCATCACCTCGTCGGTGACGGCCCGCAGGACGTAGCGGTCGCGGTCCATGCCCTCGTAGCGCTCGAAGTCCAGCGGCTCACCGAAGCGGACGGTCACCGGGCTGATGCGCGGGCGGCCTTTGCCGCTCGGCTGCACCTTGTCGGTGCCGATCATCGCGAACGGCACCACGGGCGCGCCGGTCATCAGCGCGAGGCGGGCGATACCGGTCCGGCCGCGGTACAGGCGGCCGTCGGGGGAGCGGGTGCCCTCCGGGTAGATCGCGAAGATCTTGCCCTCCTCCAGCACCCGACGGCCCGTCATCAGCGCGGCGACCCCGCCGTGACCGCCGTCGCGGTCCACCGGGATCATGCCGGAGGCGCCGAAGAACCAGGCCATCAGCCGGCCCTTGAGCCCCTTGCCCGTCACGTACTCGTCCTTGCCGATGAAGAACACCTGCCGCTTGACCACCAGGGCCAGGAACAGCGAGTCGATGAACGTGACGTGGTTCCCCGCGAGAATGACCGGCCCGGAAGCGGGGATGCGCTCCATGCCCTCGACCTTGGGGCGGTACAGGACGCGCATGAGAAGTCCGAGGAACGCCTTGAGCAGGATGCGGGACACGGATCCTCCGGTCTTGTCTTGTGTCGTGTTCGGTCGGTGGACGGCCGGGCCTGGTGGCAGGTGAGGACGATACTCGCGGGTACGGCCTTTCCGCACACCGGGTTAACCGACTCGATACGCAGTGTTGACGTGAGTTTTCACTCCGTTTCGACCACGGCCTTCTGTACGAAAGACGGACGCACCTACGATCTGCGCGTCCGAAAGGGAGCCGGAACCACCGGCCCCGGAACGAAGGAGCGAATGTACATGCAGCAGGAGCAGCGGCCGGGCCGGCGCTCGGTGCTGGGGGCCGCGGCGGCCCTCGGCGCGGGAGCGGTCACCCTCGGCGGCGGCGCCGGCGTGGCGGCGGCGGCCCCCTCGGCGATCCCGGCGACGGCGGGCGACCGGCGGCCGGGCCACGGCCACGGCGGCGGTGGCCTGCGGGACCTGCCGGTGCCCACGGTCGTCGGACACCGCGGCGCCAGCGGATACCGGCCCGAGCACACCCTCGGCTCCTACCGGTTCGCCCTGGACAACGGCGCGGACGTCATCGAGCAGGACGTCGTCCCCACCAAGGACGGCCACCTGGTCTGCCGCCACGAGAACGACATCACGGGCACCACCGACGTCTCCTCCCGTCCGGAGTTCGCCTCCCGCAAGACCACCAAGACCGTCGACGGCGAGTCCCACACCGGCTGGTTCACCGAGGACTTCACCCTCGCCGAGCTGAAGACCCTGCGTGCGAAGGAACGCCTGCCCCAGGTCCGGCAGCACAACACCCTCTACGACGGCCACTGGACCGTGCCCACCTTCGAAGAGGTCCTCAAGTGGGCCGACGAGGAAGGGCGCAAGCGCGGCCGGCGCATCTGGCTGCACGTCGAGACCAAGCACCCCACCTACTTCCGCAAGCTGGGCCTCGGTCTGGAGGAGCGGCTGGCGAAGCTGCTGCGCCGGTACGGGCGCGCGGGCCGGAACTCGTATACGTTCCTCCAGTCCTTCGAGCCGAGCAGCCTCCAGCGGCTGGGCCGGCTCGGCCTCGACTGCCCGAAGATCCTGCTCCTGGACGACCTGCCCACCCGCCCCTGGGACTTCGTCGAGGCCAAGGACCCGCGCACGGTCGCGGACCTCATCACCCCCAAGGGCCTCAAGTGGGTCTCCGGCTTCGCGCAGGGCATCGGCCCGTGGCTCAACCTGATCATCCCGCGGGACAAGAACGACCGGCTCACCAAGCCCACCACGCTCGTCCGTGACGCCCACGCGGCCGGCCTCGTCCTGCACCCGTACACCATGCGCAACGAGAACAACTTCCTGCCCGCCGACTTCCGGCGCGGCACCGACCCCAACGCGTACGGCGACGCCATCGGCGCCTTCAAGACGTACTACGCGACGGGGATCGACGGCATCTTCTCGGACAACTGCGACACGGCGGTCCTGGCGCGGGAGGAGTTCCTGAAGGGACGCAAGGGCTGACGTCCGCCGGGTCTTCCTCCGGTTGAATCCACACGGACGAGTGACGCCCGAGGGCGTCGGCAACCGGCGGGGCGTGGGCCCACGTCCCGCCGGGCATGACACCGAACGACCTCGTCACCTCGCTCCGGCCGCTGCTGGCCGCCGAATGCGCCGCCGAGGCGCCGGCGGCCGGCATCGACGCGGCCGACCTCGAACAGGCCGTCTGGGTCCGACTGCTGAGCGACCGGCACGACGGCGCGCCCGCCGGCCGGCGGAAGGGCCGACGCCGCGCCGAGCCGCCCGCCCTCCGGTTACGCGCCGCCGTCCGCGCCGAGGCCCGCGCCGCGAGCCGCCTGGCCCGCCGCGAGGTGCCGTACGACCCCATCGCCGCCGAACCGGCCGACCGCGCGGACGCGCCCGGCTCCGGCGTCGAACGGGCGGTCCTGGCCGCCGAGTCCCGCCGCGAACTCCGCGCCGCGGTCCGCCGCCTCCCCGGCCGCTGCCCCGGCCTGATGCGTGCCCTCCTCTCCTCCGGAGACCCGACCTACCGAGAAATCGCAGGAGAGTTGGGTATCTCACAAGGATCTTTGGGGCCGATCCGTTCCCGTTGCCTGGGATGCCTGCGCAGAATGCTGACGGCGGCGATTGCGGCTCCTGGACCTTGGGGAAGGGAGCGGTAGACAACAGGCGCCACGGAGGCGACGTGTACCGCGGCGGCTCCTGTCAGACGGAACGTACGGGACTGACCAGGGGAGGCATGCGCACATGGGTATGAGCGTGACCATCGCGGCGGCGACCGAGGACGACGCCGAACGGATCCTGAAGCTCCAGTACCTCTGCTACCAGGGCGAGGCCGAGCTGTACGGGGACTACTCCCTCGAGCCGCTGACCCAGACCCTGGACGAGCTGCGTGCGGAACTGGGGGCCGGGTGCGTGCTGGTGGCCCGGCTGGGGGAGGAGGTCGTCGGCTCGGTCCGCGGCACGGTCGACCCTGAGGGCACCGCAACCCTCAATGGTCTCATCGTCCACCCCCGCCTCCGCCGCCACGGCCTCGGCGGCCGGCTCCTCGCCGCCGTGGAGGAGCGCCTCGCCGCGGACGGCTCGGCACGACGCTTCCGCCTGGCTGTCGGCCGGCGGAGCGAGTTGACGCTGCGGCTGTGCCGGAAGCGGGGGTACGAGGCGGTGGGGACGGAAGTGGTCAGCAAGGCGCTGACGGTGGTGACGCTCGAGAAGTCCGCTGAGGTGGGGGAGTTGGCCGCGGCCGGGTGAGGGTTGCCGCCGGACGGGCTGATTTCAGCCCGTCCGGCGCTTGAGGACGAGCGGCGAAGCCGCGAAAGGGGGGTCTGGGGGCTCGCCCCCAGGAAACGGTGAAAGGGCGGGTCCGGGGCACCCTCACCGCGAAGCGGAAACCGGCGCCCGCCGCAGCCACACCACCGCCGTCACCGGCAGGATCACCGGAATGAACAGGTACCCCATCCCGTAGTCCGACCACACGGTCGCATCGGGGAACGCCCCGGGATCCGCGAGCGTCCACGTCCCCACCGTGAGCACTCCGAGAAGCTCCAGCGCGCAGCACACCAAGGCCGCCCGCCGAGCCCCCTCCCCACCCCGCACCAGCGAGTACGTGATGAACGCGTACACCACGGCCGCGACGGCCGAGAGCACGTACGCGAGCGGCGCGTCCCCGAAGTGCAGGGCCATCTGCACGATGGACCGCGACGCGGCGGCCACGGTGAACACCCCGTACAGCCAGACCAGCAGCCGTCCCGGGCCCTTGCCCAGGCCGCCCTCCCCGGCGGTGGTGGCGGGTTCGGTCACGGTCAGCCTCCCCAGATGTCGTAGAGCCGTACCTGGAGCACGGCGAGGATGACGGCGCCGGCGGCCACGGTGGCGGACCCCCAGCGGGTGCGTTCGGCGAGCGACATGAATCCGGCGCCCGGCACGCACGCGGCGGCGCCCAGCAGGTACGCCACGAAGAGGGCGGTGCCCTTCACGGGCCGCTCGCCCCGGGCGAGCTGCACCACGCCGACGACCAGCTGGGCGAGGGCGAGGACGGAGACGACGGCCATGCCGATGAAGTGCCAGTCCTTGGTCGGCTGGTCACGGTACGCGGCGTGGCCGCACCAGACGGCGAGCGCGAGAGCGGTCACACCGACCGCGAGCGTCAGCGCGTCGATCACCGTGACCCCCGGGCGGCACCGGCGTGCGGATGGGGCGTGACAGGCATGGGGACGACTTTAGACGGCCCCCGCGCGCCCGCCGCGCCCGGCCCGCACTGTCCACGGGGTGACCGAGGATGTCCGCCATTCGGACAACCTTGGCCTGTTCGCGCGTACGTCTGTTTTACTTGCCCGCATGACCACGACGAGCACCCGCATCTCTGCGACCGAGGCGATGACGACGCCCGGTGCTGCTCGTCGCATGTGTCGAATGTGTGACCGCTGAGGGCCCCCGTTCCGAGCCTCGCGCCCCGAAGCGAGACCCGTAGAGCCCGCGTCCATCGCCGGACCGCCCGCTCTCCACCCTCCGCGACACCGGATCCCCGCCACCGCCGCCGACACGACGGCCGCCGACGGGATCCCACGCCGCGTTCCGCAATGAATTCCCGTGCGCCGGCGCCCCACAAGCCGCGCACTCGACAGTGACGGAAACCCCTGTGATCACCACTACGGGCCTGACAAAGGTCTACCGCTCACGCGGCCGCGAGGTCACCGCCCTCGACGGCGTCGACCTGCACGTGCGGGAGGGCGAGGTGTACGGCGTCATCGGCCAGAGCGGCGCCGGCAAGTCCACGCTCATCCGCTGCGTCAACCTGCTGGAGCGGCCCACGTCCGGCACGGTCACCGTCGCCGGCCAGGACCTCACGGCGCTCGCCGGCCGCGGCCCGCGCGCCGGCGCCGCCCTCCGGCAGGCGCGCAGCCGCATCGGCATGGTCTTCCAGCACTTCAACCTGCTGTCCTCGCGGACCGTCCAGGCCAATGTGGAGCTCCCGCTGGAGATCCTCGGCCTGTCCGGCAAGGAGCGCTCCCGCAAGGCCCTGGAGCTGCTGGACCTGGTCGGCCTCGCCGACAAGGCCAAGGCGTACCCGGGCCAGCTCTCCGGCGGCCAGAAGCAGCGCGTCGGCATCGCCCGCGCCCTGGCCGGCGACCCCAAGGTGCTGCTCTCCGACGAGTCGACGTCCGCGCTCGACCCGGAGACCACCCGCTCGATCCTCCAGCTGCTGCGCGACCTCAACCGGCAGCTCGGCCTGACCGTGCTGCTGATCACCCACGAGATGGACGTCGTCAAGTCCATCTGCGACTCCGCGGCCCTGATGAAGGGGGGCCGGGTGCTGGAGTCCGGCACCGTCGCCGAGCTGCTGGCCACGCCCGGCTCCGAGCTGGCGACCGAGCTGTTCCCGGTGGGCGGCGAGCCGTCCGGCCCCGACCGCACGGTCGTGGACGTCACCTTCCACGGCGACGCGGCCACCCAGCCGGTCATCTCGCAGCTCTCCCGCACGTACAACATCGACATCTCGATCCTCGGCGCCGCGATGGACACCGTCGCCGGCCGCCAGGTCGGCCGGATGCGCATCGAGCTGCCCGGCCGCTTCGAGGAGAACGTGGTCCCCATCGGCTTCCTGCGCGAGCAGGGCCTCCAGGTCGAGGTGGCGCCCGTGACCGCCGGTGCGGAGGCCGCGGCCGACGCCCTCCTTAAGGAAGGTGCCAAGTGACCTGGAACGAGATGCAGCCACTGCTGCGCGACGGCTGTCTCGACACCCTCTTCATGGTGTGGTGGTCCGCGGTCTGGACGGTCGTGGGCGGTCTGCCGCTGGGCATCCTGCTCTATCTGACCGACCGCGGCGGACTCATCCGGAACGTCGTGGTCAACAGGGTCATCGGCGTGGTGGTGAACATCGCCAGATCGGTGCCGTTCATCATCCTGATCGTCTGGCTGATCCCCTTCAGCCGCCTGGTCATCGGCACGTCGATCGGCCCGAGCGCCGCCGTCGTCGCCCTCACCATCGGCGCCATCCCCTTCTTCGCCCGGCTGGTCGAGACCTCCCTGCGCGAGGTCGACGGCGGACTGATCGAGGCTGTCCAGGCGATGGGCGGCGGCACCTGGACGATCATCTTCAAGGTGCTGCTCCCGCAGGCCCTGGCCTCGCTCGTGGCCGGCCTGACCACCACCGTGATCGCCCTCATCGGCTACTCCGCCATGGCGGGTGCCGTCGGCGGCGGCGGGCTCGGCGCGGTCGCTATCAACTACGGCTACCAGCGGCAGGAGCACGAGCTGATGAACATCACCATCGTGCTGCTCGTCATCATCGTCACCGTAGTCCAGATCGCCGGCGACCTGACCGTCCGCCGCCTCGCCCGGCGCACCGGACGTCAGTCCGCGCCCGTCGGCCTGTGGCGCCTGCGCCGCACCCCGCAGGCCGCGAAGGCCGCGGACACCACGGCTGTCCCCCCCCAGCGGACTGCCGACGCCGCCGACCAGCCCAAGGCGGCTGTCGACGCTCCCTGAATCTCCGCGGGGCCCATCGACGGCCCCGAGGACACCACGAGCCCGGACCCTTTGCCGGGCGGCAACACCTCGTGAGAACAAGAAAGAGGCACTCTTCGTGCGTACCACCCTCAAGCTCACCGCCGCCGTCGCCGCTGCCGCCGCACTCACCCTCGGCCTGAGCGCCTGCAGCGCCCCCTCCGACACCTCCTCGTCCTCCACCAAGAAGGGCAAGGACGCGGACCCGGCGGCCAAGCTGATCATCGCCGCCAGCCCCACGCCGCACAGCGTCATCCTCGAGTACGTCCGCGACCACCTCGCCAAGGACGCCGGCCTGAAGCTGGAGGTGAAGCAGTACAACGACTACAACGCGCCCAACACGACCGTCCAGAACGGCGAGGTCGACGGCAACTTCTTCCAGCACAAGCCATACCTCGACGACTTCAACAAGAAGAACAAGACGGACATCGTCCCGGTCGTCAACGTCGAGATCGAGCCGCTCGGCCTCTACTCCAAGAAGGTCAAGAAGGTCTCCGACCTCGGCGAGGGCGCCACCATCGCCGTCCCCAACGACGCCACCAACGAGGGCCGCGCGCTCAAGCTGCTCGCCGACAACAACGTCATCGAGCTCAAGGACGGCGTGGGCGCCTCCGCCACCCTGAAGGACGTCAAGGACGCCAAGGGCGTCAAGTTCACCGAGATCGAGGCGGCCCAGATCCCGCCCCGCCTCGCCGACGTGGACGCCGCCGTCATCAACGGCAACTTCGCCATCGGCGCCAAGCTCAACCCGGCCAAGGACTCCCTGGCCCTGGAGAAGGCCGAGGGCAACCCCTACGCCAACTTCCTCGCCGTGAAGAAGGGCAACGAGCAGGACCCGCGCATCGTCAAGCTCGCCAAGCTGCTCAACTCCGACGAGGTCAAGAAGTTCATCGAGGAGAAGTTCAGCAACGGGGCCGTCATCCCGGCCTTCGGCCCCGCCAAGAGCTGACGCCCGAACGGACGGCCCCGGCCGAAACGGACGCCGGATCGTGCCGCCCGCCCTGCGCAGCGCAGGAACCGCCGGTACTCTCAGCCGTCTCGGCGGACGCAGGCCCCGCACACGCCACGCGTGCGCGGGGCCGCCGCGCTTGGCGCACCACTGTGGCCATACTGCATGCTGGTGCACCCGAGACCGGCGCGACCGCCGGGACGGAACCCGGCCACCCTCCCCGCGCCCGCACGGAGCGCGGGGAACCCCCTCCGGCGTTGGAGCAGCGCATGACTTCCACCTTTCCGGACATCTCCATCAGTACGGACCGGCTGGTGCTGCGCCCGTTCGACGCGACGGACGTCCCCGCGCTCACGGAGATGATGAACGACGAGCTCATCACCGCGTGGACGTCCGCCCCGCACCCGTACACCACCGCCGACGCCCGCGACTGGGTCCTGAGGATCGCCCCCGGCGAACGCGCCTCGGGACGCGGAATCGTCTTTGCGGTCACCGAGTTCCTCACCCACCGCCTCGTCGGCACCGTGCGCCTCCAGCACACCGACTGGCACACCCTCTCCAGCGAGATCGCCTACGTCACCGCCCCCTGGGCCCGCGGCGAGGGCTACGCCTGCGAATCCGTGCTCGCCGTCGCCCAGTGGCTCTTCCGGGACCAGAAGTTCGAACGCCTCGAACTCCGCACCGCCGCCGACAACACCGCCTCCCAGCAGGTCGCCCAGAAGATCGGCTGCATCAGCGAGGGCGTCCTCCGCAACGCCTGGATAGCGCGCAGCCGCACCGAGGACGGCGGCTGGACCGACATCCGCACCGACCTCATCGTCTGGAGCCTGCTCCCCGAGGACCTCGACGAGGTGCGTGAACAGCACACCGGGGACGGCACCGGCTACGCCGCCGCGTTCCCCGGCTGGTCGCCCGGCTGGCGCTGACGCCCCCCGCGCGCAACCATCCGCCCCGCGTTCCGGACGGTGGTCCGGACCTGCCGGGGTACTCTCACCATGCCCGCCGCGCAGGAGCGGGACCCCCGCCTCGGCACCCTCGCCCTGGCACCGTTGACATCCCAGCCTTGGAAGTCCCGCCACGGGGCTCCCCGAGACACCCCCAGGAGACAGACGACGATGGCCGACCGGGTCACGGTGATCGGATGGGACGGCTCACCGCTGACGGAGGCGGCCCGCTCCGCCGTGGGCGCCGCCACCCTCGTCGCCGGAGCCGCGCACCACCTGGCGCTGCCCGAGATCCCGCCCACCGCCGAACGCGTCCGGCTCGGCAGCGTCGACCTCGCCGCCCGCCGCATCGCCCGGCACCGCGGCACCGCCGTCGTCCTCGCCGACGGAGACCCGGGCTTCTTCGGGGTCGTCCGCGCCCTGCGCGCCCCCGAGCACGGCCTGGAGGTCGAGGTGGTGCCCGCCGTCTCCTCCGTCGCCGCCGCCTTCGCCCGGGCCGGCATGCCGTGGGACGACGCCCAGATCGTCGTCGCCCACAGCCGCGACCTGCGACGGGCCGTCAACGTCTGCCGCGCCCACCCCAAGGTCGCCGTCCTCACCTCGCCCGGCGCCGGACCCGCCGAACTGGCCCTGCTGCTCGGCCCGGTCCACCGCACGTTCGTCATCTGCGAGCAACTGGGCACCGCCCGCGAGCGCGTCACCGTCCTGACCTCCGACAAGGTCGCCGACCACACCTGGAGCGACCCCAACGTCGTCATCGTCATCGGCGGGACCGGGACGGGCCCCGATGACACTCCCGCCGCCCCCGCCGTCCCCGGCCAGCGCGCCGGCGGCTGGATCGCCGGCCGCGACCCCGGCCGGCTCCCCGGCCCGCGCGGCTGGGCCCTGCCCGGCGGCGCCTACGGCACCGTCCTCGGCGAGGGCGAGGGCACCGAACTGCGCGCCGCCCAACTCGCCCGGCTCGCCCCCCGCGTCGGCGACCTCGTCTGGGACATCGGCTCCGGCAGCGGCGCCGCCGCCGTCGAGGCCGCCCGGTTCGGCGCGGCCGTCATCGCCGTCGACCGCGACGCCGACGCCTGCGCCCGCACCCTCGCCGCCGCCCGCCACTACGGCGTCCAGCTCCAGACCGTGCACGGCACCGCGCCGCACGTCCTGGAGGACCTGCCCGAACCCGACGTCGTCCGCGTCGGCGGCGGCGGGGCGCCTGTCGTCGCCGCCTGCGCCGACCGCCGCCCCGAGGCCATCGTGGCGCACGCCGTCACCCGCGACGAGGCCGAGGCCATCGGACGGGCGCTCGCCGAGGGCGGGTACGCCGTCGAATGCACCCTGCTCCAGGCCGTGCGCCTGGACACCGCCGACTGGACCGAAGCCGAGCGGTCCGTCACCTTCCTGCTGAGCGGCCGCCGTCCGCATCCGTGACCCCGGACCGTCCGCACCCGTGATCCCGACACGCCGTACGGAAGGTAGGCTGGCGGATCGTTGTGCGGCGGCTCGGTGTCAAAGACCACAGTCACCAATGTCCGGAACGCCCCTCCTTTTTGGCGGTGCTCAGGGCAGGGTGGCACCGGGGCGGTACGCAACGTGCCGCGAGAGTTGGACGCTCGTTCTTGCTATGGGCGTGAGCGGTTGGAAGGAGCACTACCGATGGGCGAGGGGTACGCATGACCGACACCGGCCGGTTCCCGGATGAGGGACAGCCGGAGAACGCAGGCGCGACGCCCGGGCACCCGCTCACCGCGGACGCCGCGGCTCCTGCCGACACCGGAATCCCGGCACATCCCGCCGTCCCGCAGGCGCCCCGCGGACGCCCCACCACGGGTCCGTCCACGTACGCGTTCCTCGCCGACCCGGACGCCGCCGACGAGGACGACCTGCTCCTGATGCCGGGCGCGCAGGGCGCCTGGAGCGAGCAGCCGATCCAGGGCGGCACCCACGAGACGGGCGGCCGGGACACCGGCGCCGCCGTCTTCGAAGAGGTCCGCACCCCGCCGGCCGCCCCCGCCGCGCCCCGTCGCCCGCTCCACATGGGCCCGCCCGACCCGTCGTCCAGCGGCGTCGTGCGCTCCCTCGCGGACCGCGGCCCGGCCGCCCCGCAGCAGCCGGTCGGCTCCCCGGTCCCGCACCCCCCGGGCTCCCCGGCCGCGGGCCAGGTCCCGGGCCCGGAGTACCTCGACGCTTCGCAGGCCGACGCGGGGCCGGTGGCCCAGCCGGGCATATGGGACGCCCAGCCGCAGCACCACGGCCAGGAACAGCGGCCGGAGCAGGCGGCGGACGCGGCGGCCGAGCCGGCCGTGGCCTTCGTCCCGCCGCAGAACACGGGCGGGACCGTACCGCCTCCGGACGCGGCGCTCGCTGACGCCCCGTCAGGCCAGGCCGGGCCCGCGGCGACCGTGCCCGCCCAGGGCACGCCGGCGGAGTCCGGGCCGGCGGGGCCCGTCGAGGCCGTAGCCCTCCCGCAGGAGACCGTTCCGCCGGCTCGTACCCCGGGTGCGGAGGAGATGGGGTCGGAGGAGACGGGACCGGGCGAGATGCCGCAGGCGGCGCCGCTCGCGGACGCGACCGTCCCGGCCCCGGCGGCTCCGCTGGACGCCGGGGCCCCGTCGACCGCCACGGACGCGACCGCGACCGCCGGGACGCCCACGGTGACCGACGCGGCGCATGCCCTGCCCGACGCCGCGACCGCCACGCCCGACGCGGAGGCGCAGCAGGCCACCGCGACCGAAACCGCCGCGCCCGCGCCGGGGGCTCATGTCCAGGCCGACGCGCTCGTGCAGCCTGACGCTTCCGCCGTGTCCGGAGCGCCCGTTCAGGCCGACGCGTCGCCTCAGGCGGACGCGCCCGCACCGGCTCGGCCTGGTGTTCCCGCCTCGGCTGACGCACCAGCACAGGCTGACGCCTCCGCACCGACGGGCGCGTCGGCTCAGCCTGACGCTTCCTCTCCGGCCGCCGACGCCTCGGCGCCGACGGAGGCACCTGCCCAGGCCGCCGGTGCCCCCGCCCAGTCCGGCGCGTCGGTGGCGCCCGACGCGCCCGCTCAGGAGGACACGACCGGGTCGGCGGGCGGCCCCGCGCAGGCCGACGCGGCCGCCGCGACCGGCACTTCCGCCGTGTCAGGCGCTCCGGTCGAGGCCGACGCGCCGGCCCAGGCGGACGCTTCCGTGCCGCAGGCCGTACCCGCCCCGGCCGACGCACCCGCGCAGGCGACCCCGCCCTCCCAGACGGACGCGTCCGCCCCGGCCGCCCCTTCCGTTCCTGCCTCGGCCGACGCACCCGCTCCGGCCGATGCTTCCGCTCCGGCCGCCCCCTCTGCTCCTGCCGATGCTTCCGCACAGGCCGGGGCGTCCGCCGACGGAGGCGTCCCCGCCCCGGCGGATGGCGCGGCCTCGGTTGCCGTCCCCGTCCAGACCGGCTCCCTCTCTCAAGTCGGCGCCGCCGCCCCGACGGACGCCGCCGTCCCCGCGGCGACCGATGCGTCCGCCCCGGAGGGCGCACCCGGCCCGACGGACACCTCCGCTCCGGCGGACGCTTCCGCCTCGGCCGACGCTGCGGCCCCGACCGGTGCGCCTGCTCCGGGCGATGTTTCGGCTCAGGGTGGTTCGCCGTCTGCTTCGGCCGGTGCACCCGTTCCGGGGGACCTTTCGGCTCAGGGTGGTTCGTCCTCCGTAGGGGTCGGGTCCGTTGACGTTCCGGCCGCGGCCGGTGCACCCGTTCCGGGCGACGTTTCGGCTCAGGGCGGTTCGCCCTCCGCAGCGGGCGAGTCCGTTGATGTCCCTGTCTCGGCCGACGCACCCGTCCCGGGCAACGACTCCGCCCAGGCCGGGGCGCCCTCCCCGGCGGATGCGGCCGCTTCGGCTGACGGTCCTGCTGCGGCTGGTGCACCTGTTCCAGCAGACGCTTCTGCCCCGGCCGGTTCGCCCCCTCAGGCGGATGCGTCCGCTGCGGCGGATGCGTCCGCGTCGGTCGATGCTTCTGCGTCGGCCGGTGGATCTGTTCCGGGGGATGCTTCCGTTCAGGTCGGTTCGCCTTCCTCGGTGGACGCGTCTGCCGCGGTGGACGCGTCCGCGTCGGTCGAGGCTCCTGCCTCGGCTGGTGGGTCTGTTCCGGGGGACGGATCCGTCCCTGTGGACGCCTCTGCCTCGGCCGGCACCCCTGACCCAGAGAGCGCTTCCGTTCCGACCGGTTCGGCCTCCCAGGCGGACGCCTCTGTCCCGGTGGGTGCACCCGCGCAGGACGGTTTGTCCCCTCAGGCAGACGCCTCCGCTCCGGCGGATGCCCCTGCCTCGGCTGTTGCTCCTGGCTCGACCGGCACCCCCGCCCCGGAGGTCGGTTCCGAGCAGGCTGGTTCGTCTGCTCAGGCGGATACTCCCGCCTCAGTGGATGCTTCGGTCTCGGTCGGCGCATCTGCCCCGGCCGATCCGGCTTCCCAGGCGGTTGCCCCCACCTCGGGGGATGTCCTTGCCTCGACCGGCGCCCCGGTTTCGGCGGCCGGTGCCGAGCAGGCTGGTTCGTCTGCTGAGGCGGACACTTCCGCCTCAGCGGATGCTTCGGTCTCGGTCGGCGCATCTGCCCCGGCCGGCCCGGCTTCCCAGTCGGATGCCTCCGTCCCGGCGGATGCCCCTGCCTCGGCCGTTGCTCCTGCCTCGACCGGCACCCCCGCCCCGGCGGACGGTTCCGAGCAAGCCGATTCCTCTGCTCAGGCGGACACTTCCGCCCCAGCGGACGCATCTGTCCCGGCCGACACACCCGCCCCGGACGGCCCAGCTTCCCAGGCGGACGCCTCCGCTCCGGCGGACGCTCCTGCCCCGGCCGACGCACCCGCCTCGGCCGCCGCTTCCGCCCCGGCCGGTGCGTCCGCTCACGCGGACGCACCCCTCCCGACCGACGCGTCCGCGTCGGCTGACCCTTCAACTGACGCCGCCGCCTCCGCCGCGCCCGGCGCTCCCGTCCAGGCCGACGCTCCTGCCCAAGCGGAGACCCCCGCCCCCGCAGGCGCCGTTGACCCCGCAGAAACCGTGCGCCCCGCAGCGGCGACCGCCCCCGCAGAGGCAGCCGCCGCTGCGGAGGCAACCGTCCCCGCGGAGGCTCCCGCCACCGCCGGGACGACCGTTCCCGCCGAGAACGCCATGTCCGCCCAGGGCGTCCCGCCCCTCCAGAACCCCGTGGCTGCCGAGATCGTTGTGCCTGCTCAGACTTCCGCGCCCGCCGAGACTCCCGCACAGCCGGAGGTCCCCGCGACGGCCGCCGTGCCCACCGTGACCGAAGAGGCGCCCGGCGCCCCCGACCCGGCCGTCAACCCCGCCACCCCGGCAGCACCCGCCGAGGCATCCGCCGAGGCACCCACGGAGGCGCCCGCCCCCGCGGCGCCCGCCGACCAGGCGCCCGCCCCCGAGGCCCCCGCCGCCGACCCGAACGGCGAGCCCGCCCCCGTACCGGCGCAGCCCGCCGAGCCCGTCGCGGCGCAGGCCCCCGCCCCCGCCCCGGAGGAGGCGCCCGCGCCGGTGCACCTCGCCCTCGTCCGCGACGACGAGCCGCAGGGCGAGGAGCCGCAGGCCGACAGCGCGGATCCGGCCGAGGAGCCCCGCCTCCCCCTCGGCCCCCCGGCCGACGGCTTCGCCGCCGCCGAGCGGGAGGCCGTCCACCGGGTGATGCGCGAGCGCCGCGACATCCGCAACGGCTTCCGCCCGGACCCCATCCCGCACGACGTCCTGCTGCGCGTCCTGGAGGCCGCGCACACCGCGCCGAGCGTCGGGCACTCCCAGCCCTGGGACTTCGTCGTCATCCGGTCCGCCGAGACCCGCCGGACCATGCACGACCTGGCCACCCGCCAGCGCGACGCGTACGCCGCGTCGCTGCCCAAGGGCCGGGCCAAGCAGTTCAAGGAAATGAAGATCGAGGCCATCCTCGACACCCCGGTCAACATCGTGGTGACCGCCGACCCCACCCGGGGCGGCCGGCACACCCTCGGTCGGCACACCCAGCCGCAGATGGCCCCCTACTCGTCGGCCCTCGCCGTCGAGAACCTGTGGCTCGCCGCCCGCGCGGAAGGGCTCGGCGTCGGCTGGGTCAGCTTCTTCGACGAGCGGGAGATGGTCCGCGAACTCGGCCTGCCCGAGCACCTGGAGGTCGTCGCGTACCTGTGCGTCGGGTACGTCGACGAGTTCCCCGGCGAGCCCGAGCTGATGCAGGCCGGCTGGTCCAAGCGGCGCCCGCTGTCCTGGGTGGTGCACGAGGAGACGTACGGCCGCCGCGCCCTGCCCGGCGAGGACCCGCACGACCTCCTCGCCGAGACGCTGCGCGGCATCCGCCCGCTGGACGCCAAGGCGCTCGGCGAGGCGTGGGAGCGGCAGAAGCGGATGACCAAGCCGTCGGGCGCGCTCGGCATGCTGGAGATCATCTCGGCGCAGCTCTGCGGCCTGTCGCGCAAGTGCCCGCCGCCGATCCCGGAACCGGCCGCCGTCGCCGTCTTCGCCGGTGACCACGGCGTGCACGCCCAGGGCGTCACCGCCTGGCCGCAGGAGGTCACCTCGCAGATGGTGACCAACTTCCTGGGCGGAGGGGCGGTGTGCAACGCGTTCGCCAACCAGGTCGGCGCGGAGGTCTGCGTGGTGGACGTCGGTGTCGCCGGCGACCTGCCGGCCCGCCCCGGCCTGCTGCCGCGCAAGATCCGGCCCGGCACGGACGACTTCACCGCCGGTCCGGCGATGACCCGCGAGGAGGCGCTGCGCGCCGTCGAGGTGGGCATCGAGACCGCCCGCGACCTCGTCACCGCGGGCAACAAGGCGCTTCTCACCGGCGAGATGGGCATCGCCAACACCACCGTGTCGGCCGCCCTGATCTCCGTCTTCACCGGCTCCGACCCGGGCGAGGTCACCGGGCGCGGCACCGGCATCAACGACGAGATGCACGCCCGCAAGATCGACGTCGTCCGGCGGGCACTGGAGCTGCACCGCCCGGACCCGGCCGACCCGATCGGCGTCCTCGCCGCCGTCGGCGGGCTCGAACACGCCGCGCTCGTCGGCCTGATCCTCGGTGCCGCCTCGCTGCGCACGCCGGTGATCCTCGACGGCGTGAGCGCCGGTGCGGCAGCCCTGGTGGCCCGGGCCATCGCGCCCGAGGCCCTGGCCGCCTGCATCGCCGGTCACCGCAGTGCCGAGCCCGGCCATGTCGCGGCCCTCACCAAGCTGGGCCTGCGCCCGCTGGTGGACCTCGACCTGCGGCTCGGCGAGGGCACGGGTGCGCTGCTGGCGCTGCCGGTCGTGCAGAGTGCCGCGCGGGCCATGCACGAGGTGGCGACGTTCGACAGCGCGGGGGTGGCGGAGAAGGGGTAGCGGCCCTGCGGGCCCCGGCCCCGCCCCTTCACCGGTGCCCCGGACCCCCTGAAAGCGGCTTCGCCGCTTGCCCTCGAACGCCGGACGGGCTGTTCCAGCCCGTCCGGCGTTCGGGCGAAACCGCCCGCCGACAAAGCCCACGTAGGGTATGCCCAGCGCCCCTGACCAGCGAGGAGACCCGCAACCCCCATGGCCGAGCACCCAGCACCCGCCGCCTACCCCGTCGGTCTCCGCCTGCACGGCCGCCGCGTCGTCGTCCTCGGCGGCGGCCAGGTCGCCCAGCGCCGGCTCCCCGCCCTCATCGCGGCCGGAGCCGACGTCCTGCTCGTATCGCCGTCCGCGACCGCGTCCGTGGAGGCCATGGCGGAGGCCGGCGAACTGCGCTGGGAGCGCCGCCGCTACCGCGAGGGCGACCTGGACGGCGCCTGGTACGCGCTGATCACCACCGACGACCCCGAGGCCAACCGGGCCGCGTCCGCCGAGGCGGAGGCCCGCCGCGTCTGGGCCGTCCGCAGCGACGACGCCGAGGCGGCCACCGCCTGGACGCCGGCCACCGGCCGCAGCGCGGGCGTCACCGTGGCCGTGCTCACCGGCCAGGACCCGCGCCGCACGGCGGCCCTGCGGGACGCCATCGTCGAGGGGCTGCGCGACGGTTCGATCGCCGCCCCCCACCGCCGTACCCGCCCGGGCGGTGGACGGGTGGCCCTCGTCGGCGGCGGTCCGGGCGACCCGGACCTGATCACCGTGCGCGGCCGGCGCCTCCTCGCCGAGGCCGACGTCGTCGTCGCCGACCGGCTCGGCCCGCGCGACCTCCTCGACGAACTCCCGCCGCACGTCGAGGTCATCGACGCCGCGAAGATCCCGTACGGTCGCTCGATGGCCCAGGAGGCCATCAACGCCGCCCTGATCGAGCACGCGAAGGCGGGGAAGGCCGTCGTCCGCCTCAAGGGCGGCGACCCGTTCGTCTTCGGCCGGGGCAAGGAGGAGGCGCAGGCCCTCGCCGAACACGGCATCCCCTGCACGGTCGTCCCCGGCATCTCCAGCTCGATCAGCGTCCCGGGCACGGTCGGCATCCCGGTCACCCACCGCGGCGTCGCGCACGAGTTCACCGTGATCAGCGGGCACGTCGCCCCCGACGACCCGCGGTCCCTCGTCGACTGGCCGTCGCTCGCCCGCCTCGGCGGCACCCTCGTGGTGCTGATGGGCGTCGAGCAGTGCGGTGCCATCGCCGAGACGCTCATCCGGCACGGCCGGTCCGCCGACACCCCGGTCGCGGTGATCCAGGAGGGCACGACCGCCGCCCAGCGGCGCGTCGACGCCGTCCTCGGCACGGTGGGGGAGCGGGTGCGGGCCGAGGGCATACGCCCGCCGGCCGTGATCGTCATCGGCGAGGTCGTGGCGATCGGCCGGGAGACGGACGACGCCCCCGCCGGCGCGACGGCCGACTAGAGGACGCGACCGCCGGCGCGACCGCCGACTCCCCGCCGGCGCGACTTCCGGCTGAGGACGCGACTGCCGACCGAGCACAAGCCCCCGGACCCCCGTACGCACCACGAGACACGTGAGCCCCATGACGCAGTCCCCCCAGGTCATCACCATCGACGACCCCGACGACCCCCGGCTCCACGACTACACCGGCCTGACCGACGTCGAGCTGCGCCGCCGGCGCGAGCCCGCCGAGGGCCTGTTCATCGCGGAGGGGGAGAAGGTCATCCGCCGGGCGGTGGACGCGGGTTACGGCATGCGTTCCATGCTGCTCTCCGCCAAGTGGGTGGACGCCATGCGCGACGTCATGGAGGACGTCCCCGCACCCGTCTACGTCGTGGAGCCGGAGCTCGCGGAGCGGGTGACCGGCTACCACGTGCACCGCGGCGCCCTCGCCTCCATGCGGCGCAAGCCGCTGCCCGACGCCGCCGGCCTGCTGGCCACGGCCCGCCGGGTCGCCGTCATGGAGGCGGTCAACGACCACACCAACATCGGCGCCATCTTCCGCAGCGCCGCCGCCCTGGGCATGGACGCCGTCCTGCTCTCCCCGGACTGCGCGGACCCGCTGTACCGACGGTCCGTCAAGGTGTCCATGGGCGCGGTCTTCTCCGTCCCCTGGGCCCGGCTGGAGAACTGGCCGCGCGACCTGGAGACGGTCCGGGCGGCGGGCTTCCGGGTGCTGGCCCTCACCCCCGACGCGCAGGCCACCGCCATGGACGCCGCGGCCCCGCACTGCCTGGAACGGGTCGCCCTCATGCTCGGCGCCGAGGGCAGCGGCCTGTCCGCCAAGGCCCTGCGAGCGGCCGACGAGTGGGTGCGCATCCCGATGGCGCACGGCGTCGACTCGCTCAACGTCGGTGCGGCGGCGGCCGTCGCCTTCTACGCCGTGACGGCGGGGACGCCGGCGTAGGACGGCCGGCACCCCGGCCGGAGGCCGGCGCGGCGAATCGTTTCCGCACCGGCCTCCCCCGGGTACAGCCCGAAGCGGAGCGTCGCGACACCGCTCGGTCCCATACGGAGAGTCCCGCACGGAGAGTCCCGCACGGAGAGTGCCGTCCGGAGAGGCCGTACGGCAGCACCGACCACGGGAGGGCTCATGCCCGTCGACGCCAGGATCCGCTTCCCCGCCGGCTTCCGCTTCGCCGTCAGCCCGCACGAGGAGGAAGCGCGGGAAGGCAACCGCGCCTGGGCCAGGGCCCACCGGATGGCCGACGGCCCCGAGGCCACCGCCCTGTACGACTCCTGGGACCTGGCCCGGGTCTCCGCCTGCATGTACCCGTACGCCACCGCCCCCGGCCTGCGGCTCGTCACGGACCACATGGGCTTCTGGTACCCCTTCGACGACCAGTTCGACAGCCCGCTCGGCCTCGACCCGGCCGCCACCGCCCGCGCCTGCGAAGAGCTGATCGCCGTCGTCCACCACGGCACCACCGGCCCCCGGCCCTCCGCCGCCGCCCGCGCCTTCGCGGACATCTGGCGGCGCGCCGCCGACGGCATGCCGCCGGCCTGGCGGGCCCGCGCCGCCCACGACTGGGAGTACTACTTCGCCTCCTACGCCCAGGAATCGGCCGCCCGCCTGGCCGGCACGGTCCCCGACTTCCCCACGTTCCTGCGGCTGCGGCTCGGCGTCAGCGCCATGAGCGTGGTCTGCGACCTCGTCGAACGGATCGACGGCTACGAGGTCCCGGCCGTCGCCTTCCACAGCCTGCCGCTGATCGAACTGCGGCGGCTCACCGAGGAGCTGCCCTGCCTCGCCAACGACGTCTACACCCTCGACCGCGAGGAGCCGCGCGGCGACGTCGTCAACCTCGTCCTCGTCCTGGAGCGGGACGGCCACCGCCCGCGCGCCGCCGCGATCGACACCGCCTACGCGCTCGTCAACGACCGGCTGCGCCGCTTCGACGCCCTCCGGCGCGGCGTCCCCGCCCTCGCCCGCACCCTGGGCCTGGACGCCCGACGGCGCGCCGCCGTCGAACGGTACGCCCGCGACCTGGAGTTCCTCGTCTCCGGATACATGGCGTGGGGCGCCGACACCCGCCGCCACTTCCCCGAGACCGTCGTCCCCCCCCCGGACCGCCCGGGCTACCCGGAGAACCTGCTGCTGCCCACCACACCCTGAAGCCGGCGGAGGGCCCACCATGGCACCCCAGCACTCCACCGGCGGCCTGACCGTCCGGGAGAGCGACGCGGACCTGCGCCGCGCGGGCCTGACCCGCGATCCGGAACCCTGGGAGGACGGCCTCCGCGAGACCCCGCGGCCGGGCACCTTCGAATGGTGGTACTTCGACGCCGAGTGCGACGACGGCAGCCGGGCCGTCGTCGTCTTCGAGACCAAGGCCCTCGACGCCGCCGCCGGTCCGCTGGCGCCCCGGCTGTCGCTGACCGTCCGCACCCCCGACGGGCACGTCCACGCCGGCCGCACCCGCCACGACCCGGCCTCCTTCCGCGCCGCGCGTGACCACTGCGACGTCACCCTCGGCCCGTACCGCGCGCACGGCGACCTCGCCCGGTACCGGATACGCGCCGGAACGCCGTCGGCCGCCGCGGACCTCACGCTCACCTCGACCGCCCCGCCCTCCCGCGTCGGCACCGGAACCGTCACCCAGGCCGACGACCCGGGCCGCTACCTCGGCTGGCTGGTGGCGGTGCCCCGGGACGAGGTGGAGGGCCGGCTCGCGGTACCCGGCCGGACCTGGCGGGTGCGCGGGACCGGCTACCACGACAAGAACTGGGGCACCCTGGACTTCGGCGCCGTGCTCCGCGAATGGCACTGGGCCCGGCTGCACGCCGGCCCGTTCACCCTCGCCTGCGCCGAACTGCGCGCCAGGCCCGGCCACGGCGGCGGCCGCACCCCGCTGCTCGTCCTCACCCGGGACACCGAACGCCTCGCCGCCACGGCGGCGGGGGTCACCTTCACCCCCCCCCGCCCCGACCACGCGGTAATCCGCTGGCGGGACCGGGCCGTCGCCCTCCTGGGCACCCCGACGACCCTCGGACCGCCCCGCGAGCCCGGCCCCCGCCCGTACCACCGCTTCACGGCCCCGGCCACACTCACCCTCACCACGCCCCACGGCCCCACCACGACCACCGACGGCACCGCCCTCGCCGAACACGCCACGTTCCCCACGCCACCGAAGCGGCGCCCTGAGGAGCCCGCCGCTCCCACACCCTCCGGGCGCACGGGCGCCCCACCGGGGGAGGCGAGTACGGCCGCCGCCCGCTCGGCCCGGGCCTGGCCCGCCGCTCCTGCTCCCGCCGGACGCCCCGGCGCCTCACCGGAGGAGGCGAGCACGACGAACGCCCGTACCGCCGCCGCCCGCCCGACTCGGGCCTGGCCCGCCGCTCCCACACCTTCCGGGCGCACGGGCGCCCCACCGGGGGAGGCGAGTACGGCCGCCGCCCGCCTGGCCCGGGCCTGGTCCGTATCCGACTCCGCCGCTTTCGGGGCGCTGTTCGCGCCGGACGCCGCCTACACCGACGTCGCCGCCGGGCGCACCCACCGGGGACGCGCCGCGATCACGACATGGCACCGGGACACACGCGTCGCCATCCCGGACCTCAGGGCCGAGGTCGAGGACGGCTTCGCCACCGACGACGGGAGGGCCTGCGCGACGCTCCTCTGGACCGGAACTCCCGCTGCTGGCGCGCCCGGACCGCCGTTCCGCGTCCGCGTGGCGACCGTGCTCACGCTCGCCGCGGACGGGTCGATCACCCGTTGCGCCGACTACTACGACCTGCTCGGCCTCACCGGCCAGGGGTACGCGATCGTCCCCCGGCGATCTCCGGAGCCCCGGGGGTGACGGCGGCACGGCCGCGAGAAGGACCCCTGCCCGTCAACGGCGGACGGCCCGGGCCGACGACGGCAGGGCACTCGGACGGGGGCACTCAGGCAGGGCACTCAGACGGGGGCGCCCAAGCGGGCGCTCAGCCCCACCCGCGCCCCGAACCAACCGCACCGCAGGAATCCGCCGCCACCGCGACCGCACACGCCCGCTCCCGCGCTCCCGACCCGGAGGACTTCTTCGGCCCGTCGCACCCCTGCGCCGCCGCGATGCCCAGCGCCACCAGCAGCGTCACGACCACGAAGACGATCAGCCGCTGCCGCAGCAGCCGGGGGTCCCGGCCGGTCCTGCGACCCGCCCCGGGGCGGGCTCCCGGGCGGGCGCCGTCGCGCGGCCGGCCCGCGGGCCGGGCGGCCGGCCGGTCGGGGCGGGGCTGCCGCAGCGGCCGGGTGGCCGGCGGGCGGGCGGGGGAGGAGCCGCCCTGCGCGGCGGCGGCCGGGCGGGGCTCCGTGGACTGGTGCGCGTGGTCCGCGACCCGCCGGTCCGAGGGCCGCTCGGGTTCGCGGCGCGACGGCACCCGACGGCCGTCCGGCAGCCCGTGCGCCTCGCGCGCGGCGATCTCCTTCAGCCGCAACGACAGCTGGAGCGTGCTCGGCCGCTCCTCCGGGTCCTTCGCCAGGCAGGCGAGGATCAGCGGCGCCAGCGCGTCCGGCACCCCCATCAGCTGTGGCTCCTCGTGCACCACCCGGTACAGCATGACCTCCGAACTGCCCTGCCCGAAGGGGGAGTCCGCGGTCGAGGCGTACGCCAGGGTGGCGCCCAGCGCGAAGACGTCCGTCGCCGGTGTCACCGTCGCGCCCCGGACCTGCTCCGGCGCCAGGAAGCCCGGCGAGCCGACCGCCGTGCCGACGTGCGTCAGGGTGCTCGCCCCGGTCGCCCAGGCGATGCCGAAGTCGATGATCCGCGGGCCCTTGGGGGAGAGCAGGATGTTCGACGGTTTCAGGTCCCGGTGGACCACCCCGGCGTCGTGCACCGCGAGCAGCCCCTCGGCCAACGCGGCCCCGATGGACGCCGTCTGAGCCGCCGACAGGGGGCCTTCCTCGGTCACCTTGTCGTGCAGCGAGGGCCCGGGCACGTACTGCGTCGCGAACCACGGCCGCTCGGCGTCCAGATCGGCGGCCACCAGCCGCGCCGTACAGCCGCCGCGGATGCGCCGCGCGGCGGACACCTCGCGCGCGAAGCGCGAGCGGAACTCCTGGTCCTCGGCGAGATCCGGCCGGATCACCTTCAAGGCCACCCGCTGGCCGCGCTTGTCCGAGCCGAGGTACACCACGCCCATGCCGCCCGCGCCCAGCCGGCGGTGAAGCCGGAACGAGCCGACGACACGCGGGTCCTCGCGCCGGAGCCGCATCATCGTCATCTTCATCCCCGCTGCCGGTCCGTCTGACGAGCCACAGCTTACGGATTGACGGGCGGCCGTGCTGAGAGGCCGCGCATGCGTCGGCGATCGGATGCCCGCTTCCGTCGGGCACCCGCGCCCGCCAGCTCCCCGGCGCCCGCCCCGCGCCCGTCCGCCGGCCGCCGACCGTCAAGCCCCCGAAACCACCCGGGGTTTGACGGGCCGACGGCCCGCGCCCGGCCGACGGAAGCCCCTGGGCCGCCCGTCGCTCGAACACCTGACACACCGTCGGTCCGGGCCGCTCCGGACGCCGCGGCCGAGGGGAGCGGCATGTGTGGCAGATCACTACGCCGTGATCCCCCCGGGGGAGAACCCGGACGACCACCCCGGGGCGACCCCGACGAACCGCTCCTGTGTTCTCCACCCAGGGGAGTACCGACCCGGCCCTTCCCTCCTCCTCGCGAAGGCGGTGCAAGGGGTACGAGGGCATGACGCCCGGCCCCCTCCCGGCGGCCTAGTGTGGAACTCGAGCGGCGGGCGCAACACTCGTCCCCCGAGGTCGGAACGCCCGCCGCTGTCACTATTCGGCACGCCCGGCGACCCGCGCACAGCGGGACCGCGCCGGGCGGGGGCGGGTCCGACGGGACCGGGAGGGAGGGGCGCCGTGGCCCAGGCGGTACGACGCGCGGTCCGCGCGTCAGGGCGGGCGGACGTCCACCGGAGCCTCCCCGACCTCCCCGGCGGCCGCCCCGCCGACAACCGGCACCCTCTGGTCGCACTGGCCATGGTGCTGCCCTGCGCGGCTGTCCTGGCCGTCGCCTTCGGCGGCTGGGATGCCGTCGTCACTCAAGCGTCGTCCGTGGCCGGCATGCTGGGGCGCTGAGCGCCCGGCTCCCGGAAGAGCGGTCCGGGTCGGGGACGGGTCGGCCATAACCCCGTGGGGACGGGGGTGCGGCGGACGGCATGACGGGCCGGGCACCTGGGGAGGTGCCCGGCCCGTCCTCTGTTCGACACCACTGTGACGTGCGAAAACGGCCGGAGGCCGGAGCTCGAAGCCCCGGCCTCCGGCCGATCATGGTGCGCGATACTGGGATTGAACCAGTGACCTCTTCCGTGTCAGGGAAGCGCTCTCCCGCTGAGCTAATCGCGCGGGAAGGTCCGTGAAGACCTTGGTGGACGATACTGGGATTGAACCAGTGACCTCTTCCGTGTCAGGGAAGCGCTCTCCCGCTGAGCTAATCGTCCGGGAGGGTTGTGCCGCGTGCGCGATACTGGGATTGAACCAGTGACCTCTTCCGTGTCAGGGAAGCGCTCTCCCGCTGAGCTAATCGCGCGGGAAGGTCCGCGAGGACCTTGGTGGACGATACTGGGATTGAACCAGTGACCTCTTCCGTGTCAGGGAAGCGCTCTCCCGCTGAGCTAATCGTCCTTGGAGGTGGAGACG
Organism: Streptomyces mobaraensis NBRC 13819 = DSM 40847; assembly: GCF_017916255.1. NCBI lineage: Bacteria > Bacillati > Actinomycetota > Actinomycetes > Kitasatosporales > Streptomycetaceae > Streptomyces > Streptomyces mobaraensis. The sequence goes on along the minus strand of NZ_CP072827.1, from coordinate 1,353,249 downwards.
GGATTTGAACCCGTGTAGACGGCTTTGCAGGCCGTTGCCTCGCCTCTCGGCCACTCCACCAGGAGTGCGGGGGTCGGGAAGATCCCCCACTCGAGCGGACAACGAGACTCGAACTCGCGACATCCACCTTGGCAAGGTGGTGCTCTACCAACTGAGCTATGTCCGCACACATCCTCCGGACCATGATCCGGAAGCTGCCCCGCCGTTTCGCTTCCGCGTCCCGGCGACGTGTTGAACTCTAGCGGATTCCCGCGCCAGCTCAAATTCCGTTTCCGCAGCGTGCTGCCCTCTTCCTTCACCCGGCTCAGCGCCGGGGACCGGCCCATAGACTCGATGACGTGCATGACCTCCCTCCGATGGCCCGCTTCGGCGGCCTCCTCGCCACCGATCTGCGCGACGTCACCAGCGACCCCGAGGCCCTCGACTCCCGGGGCTGGTGGGCCGTGGTCGCGGGCTTCGAGGGGAGCGTGCGGTGCGCCCGCTTCGGCGACGTGCGCCCCGCGCCCCTCCCCGCCCCCGGGCGCTGGCGCGGCCCCGCGCCCGAGGCGTGGACCAGCTCCCTGGACCGGGACGCCTACACCGCGGGCGTCCGGCGGATCCGCGAGCACATAGCCGCGGGCGAGGTCTACCAGGCCAACCTCTGCCGCGTCCTCAGCGCGCCGCTGCCCGACCCGGACGACGCCGACGTCGACGCCCTCGCCGCCCACCTCGCGGCCGGCAATCCGGCCCCGTACGCCGGCACCGTCCGCCTCCCCGCGCACGGCACCGAGGTGGTCACCGCCTCGCCCGAGCTCTATCTGCGCCGCACCGGCCGGGTCCTGGAGTCCGGACCGATCAAGGGCACCGGCCGCACCGCCGCCGACCTGCTCGACAAGGACCACGCCGAGAACGTGATGATCGTCGACCTGGTCCGCAACGACCTGGGCCGCGTCTGCGCCACCGGATCCGTGACCGTCCCCGCGCTCTGCGCCGTCGAACAGCACCCCGGCCTCGTCCACCTCGTCTCCACCGTCCGCGGCGAACTCGCCGCGGACGCCGGCTGGACGGACCTGCTCGCCGCCACCTTCCCGCCCGGCTCCGTCACCGGCGCGCCCAAGGCCAGCGCCCTGGAGATCATCGAACGCCTGGAACAGGGCCCGCGCGGCCCCTACTGCGGCGGCATCGGCTGGGTCGACGCCGACCGGGGCACCGGCGAGCTGGCCGTCGGCATCCGCACGTTCTGGATCGACCGCACCGCCCCCGGCGGCCCCGCTCTCCGCTTCGGCACCGGCGCGGGCATCACCTGGGGCTCCGACCCCGAGGGCGAATGGGCCGAGACCGAACTCAAGGCGGCCCGGCTGCTCGCGATAGCGTCGGGCACCCACAGCCCGAGCACGAACACTCCGAGCACGCACAGTCCGACCGCCGGGAGGCAACGGTGACCGTCTGGCTCAACGGGAAGCTCGTCGACGAGGACGCCGCCCGCGTCTCGGTGTTCGACCACGGCCTCACGGTCGGCGACGGCGTCTTCGAGACCCTCAAGGTCGTCGACGGCCGTCCCTTCGCCCTCACCCGCCACCTCGCCCGGCTCGCCGCCTCCGCCCGCGGCCTGGGCCTCCCCGCACCCGACCCCGACGAGGCCCGGCGCGCCTGCGCGGCCGTCCTCGACGCCCACCCCCTCGCCCTCGGCCGCCTCCGCGTCACCCTCACCGGCGGCCTCTCCCCGCTCGGCTCCGACCGCGCGGCCGCCGACACCACCCTCCTCGTCGCCGCCGCGCCCATCGAGCCCCGCCCCACGGCCACCGCCGCCGTCACCGTCCCCTGGACCCGCAACGAACGCGGCGCGCTCACCGGCCTCAAGTCCACCTCGTACGCCGAGAACGTCGTCGCCCTCGCCCGTGCCAAGGAACAGGGCGCCACCGAGGCCCTCCTCGCCAACACCTCCGGCGCGCTCTGCGAGGGCACCGCCTCCAACGTCTTCGTCGTCCTCGACGGCGAACTCCACACCCCGCCCCTCGCCTCCGGCTGCCTCCCCGGCATCACCCGCGCCCTCGTCCTCGAATGGACCGGCGCCCACGAGACCGACCTGGCCATGGACGTCCTCGACCGCGCCGACGAGATCTTCCTGACCTCCAGCCTGCGCGACGTCCAGGCGCTCCACACCCTCGACGGCCGCCGACTCCCGGGCGCCCCGGGCCCGGTGACCACCGACGTCATGCGGACCTTCGCCGAGCGCTCGGCCGCGGACATCGACCCCTGACCCGGGCACGGCCGGGGAAAACCCGGCGACATCCGCCCCGGCGCATGGGTAGAACACCGGCATGACCACCACCCTGCGCCCCAAGGCCCCCGAACAGCGCGCCGCCGACGGCCACCGCCGCCGCGGCTACGAGATCTGCGTCAACGGCAGGCCCGTCGGCGACGCCGAGCTGGCCACCCAGCCCCGCTTCGGCCCGCGGGCCGGCTCCATAGAGCGGCTCTTCGTCCGGGAGGGCGAACGCCGCCGGGGCCGCGGAACGGTCGCCGCCCTCGCGGCCGAAGAGGTGCTGCGCGGCTGGGGCTGCCACTGGGTGGGCGTCGAGGTCCCCGCCGGGGACACGGCCACCCTCGGCCTGGTGACCGCCCTCGGCTACACCGAGCGCAGCCGGAACATGGCCAAACCCCTCACCGCGCCGCCCGCCCTGCCCGCAGGGAGCGAGGCCCGCCCCATGGACGACGACCGGTTCCCGGCCTGGCTCGCCGAGGAGAAGGCGGGCTACGTCGAGTCGCTGACCGAACGCGGCGTGCCCCGGGCCGAGGCGGAGGCCAAGTGCGACGCCGACCACGCGGCCCTGCTGCCGCGCGGCACCGCCACCCCCGGCGTCGCCCTGCGCGTCCTCGCCCACGAGGGCGTCGACGTCGGGACCCTCTGGCTGAGCGCCAACGACGGCATGGGCTACGTCTTCGACGTCAAGGTGGCACCGGAACACCGCGGCAAGGGACACGGCCGCACCCTGATGCTCGTCGCCGAACGCGAGGCCCTCGCCCTGGGGCACGACCGCATCGGCCTCAACGTCTTCGCCGGCAACACCTCGGCCCTGCGGCTCTACGAGTCCCTGGGCTACGCGACCACGAACCTGTACTTCCACAAGACGCTGTGAGGCGCGGAGCGCGCCTCACAGCCCGCGTCGGCTAGCCGGCCAGCAAGCGGTCCGCGATCTCCTCGATCCGCTCCCGCAGCCCCTCCTGGCTCTTCCCGCCGTCCAGCCGCTCACCGTCGATGACGTACGTCGGGGTGCCCGTCACCCCGATCGCCTTGCCCTCGGCCTGGTCGGCGTCGACGATCAGCAGGTGCCGGCCGTCGATCAGCGCGGTGTCCACCTCCTCGGCGTCCACTCCCAGGCCGGCCGCCACCTCGATCAGCACGGCCTCGCCGCGCTCGCCCAGCTCCCCGGCGCGCGCCAGCACGGCCTCCGCGAACTCCCAGCCCCGGCCCTGCTCGGCGGCCTCCTCGGCGGCCTGCGCGGCCGCGTAGGCGTGCCGGTGCTTCTCCAGCGGGAAGTGCCGCAGCCGGATGTCCAGCCGGTCGCCGTAGCGGGCCCGCAGCGCCCGCAGGTCCTCCAGGGCGGCGTGGCAGTCGGTGCACTGGAGGTCGCACCAGACGTCGAGAACGGCGGGCGACGGGGCGGAAGGACTGTTGGTCTCGCTCATGCCCCCAGTCTCCCAGCCCGGGGGAATGCCCTGCCCCGAGCCGGCCCTGAGGAGGATTGACGGGGGCAGCCCCCAGGGGACGACCCGGAGTTCTCCCTGATCCCCGGCCCCCGTCGTGGCCTCCGGGCCGCCGCCCGGTGCAGGATGGACACAGAAGCCCACCATCGGCAGGAGGACCGGATGCTGACCTCGACCGTTTGCGCCGCGGTGTCCGCGGGCGGCCTGGGCATCGCCCTGCTGACGGCCTACCGCAAGCGCTTCCTCGCCGCGACCCGCATCGCGGCCTTCGCCCTGATCCCCATCGGCCTCGTCATGACCGGGATCATCGACTGGGTCACCGACCTGGTCTTCAAGCCGACCGTCTGGGCCGGTTTCGGCGTCCTCGCCCTCTCCGCCCTGCTCTTCCTGGTGAGCCGGGCCGCCGAGCGGCGCGGCTCCGGAGGCCACGACCTGCCCCCGGCCGGCCGCCCGGACACCCTGACGCCCGGTGCCCCCGCGATAGGCGCGCCCGCCGGCCGCCCGGAGGGGCGCTCCAAGACGAAGGGGCGGAAGGGTACCGGAGGGGAGTTCGACGACATCGAGGCAATCCTCAAAAAGCACGGGATCTGACGAACACCTCCACACGATCGGCCCGTTGACGGAACGCGCTGCGCCATGATCTGCCGGAGATGAACGACGAACCGGCCGAGATGACCGCGGAACTGACCGCAGACCTGTCCGACCTGAACGACCTCGACCTGAGCGACCTCGCCAAGGAACCGCGAGGCTGCCTCTTCGCCCTCTCCCAGCCGCCCCTGATGCTGTTCCTCGCCTTCGTGGCGACGCTGATCCTGGTGACCGCGGTCCACGACCTCTACCGGTGGTGAGCGGTGGACAGCCCGCTCAGTCGGCCGCGCCGCGCCGCCGGGCCCGGTACGCGGCCACATGCAGCCGATTCCCGCAGGTCCGGCCGTCGCAGTAGCGACGGGACCGGTTCCGCGAGAGGTCCACGAAGGCCCGCCCGCAGCCCGGCGCCCCACAGCGCCGCAGCCGCTCCCGCTCGCCCGCCACCAGGAGGAACGCCAGCGCCATCCCGCCGTCGGCCGCCAGATGCTCGGCGAGCGAGGCCCCCGGCGCGAAGTAGTGCACGTGCCAGTCGTAGCCGTCGTGATCGGTGAGCCGGGGCGTGGTGCCCGCCTCGGCGACCAGGGCGTTGAGCAGCTCGGCGGCCTCCGCCGTGCCCTCGGTGTCGAAAACCTGTGCGAAACGCTCCCTGAGTTCCCGCACGGCCCGCAGATCGCCCTCGTCCAGCTCTCCCACCCCGCTGATGTCGTGCCGCTCCACGAAGGCCCGCAGCGCGGCCACGTCGGGCAGTCCGTCGTCCCCGACGGCGGACGGCGCCCCGGCGGGGGAGCTGTTGAGGAGGTCGACGACGGCGTCGAGCGCGCACCCGGTGTCGTGGTTGATCAGCACGGTTGGTTCGCTCCCTGGCCCGGCCGGTGGGGCGGCAACTTGTTCGACGGTGGGCACCGACCTTACTGGCTCAGGGGGAAACGCCACACGGCCGCGCCGTCGGCCACGGTGGTTTCCGTGGCGGCGGCGCGGCCGTGCGGCCTGCTGCGCGAGGGACGTGTCAGCGGGACGGGACGCGCGCCGCCTCCCCGAGTGGGCGGCGCGCAGGGACCGGACCTCCTGGTGTGGACCCCCTCAGCTCTCCGCCAGGATGTGGGAGAGCTCGGTGTCCAGGTCGAAGTGCCGGTGCTCGGTACCGGGCGGGACGGCGGCGTCGGTCCGCTTCAGGAACGACTCCAGGGCTCGCGCCGGCGCTTCCAGCAGGGCCTCGCCCTCCGGAGAGCTGAGCGCGATGCACACGACGCCCTGACCGTGGCTGCGGGACGGCCAGACGCGGACGTCGCCGGTGCCGGTGGGCCGGTGCAGGCCCTCGGCGAGCAGGTCCCGGGCGAAGACCCACTCGACCGTTTCCTCGGCTCCGGTGTGGAAGGTGGCGTGTACGGCATACGGATCGGAAGTGTCGTACCGCAGACCTGCGGGTACAGGCAGTGACGATTCGCTCGACACAACGAGGCGCAGGTGCAGCTCACAGCTGACCGTGGTGTTCATAAGCGCCAGGGCCTTTCGCTCAGTGTGCGCTCGGGGATTCGCACGTCGGCGAAATCGACATGCCACCTACGGTGCCGTTGTAAACCCCTCTGACCGTTTTGGGGCTCTTCGGATACCTCGTACGGCCGACCCGCCGCGCTCCGCGTACGGCCGTTCCGGTGAGTTCCGTCAAGGGTGCGCCCCGCCCTCGTCATCACCCAGGGTGACGGGCCGCGACGGATCGCGTCCCGGGCGTCCCGGCGGCGGTTCTGGGCACCGCCTGACATGCGGTAATGTTTGCGGTGCGCCCGGGCGATTAGCTCAGCGGGAGAGCGCTTCGTTCACACCGAAGAGGTCACTGGTTCGATCCCAGTATCGCCCACATCCCACCCGTGGTCCGCGAGGCAAGCCCTCGTGGACCACGGGTGTTTTGTCGTGCCCCGGTCCCGCCCCTTCACCGTTTCCCGGGGGCTGCGCCCCCAGACCCCCCTCGTTGCGGCTTCGCCGCTCGTCCTCAAGCGCCGGACGGGCTGAATATTCAGCCCGTCCGGCGCTTGAGGACAACCGCGCGGAGCGCGGTTTCGGGGGCGCGGGGGCAGGCCCCCGCAAGAAACGGAGAAAGGGCGGGATCGGGGCGCCCCCTCCGGCCCCCCGGCCGGAATTTGATGGAGGGCCGCTCCGACCTGTATTGTTCAGTGCGTTCCCGGGGGCAACCCCGAGAAACTCCCGGGCGATTAGCTCAGCGGGAGAGCGCTTCGTTCACACCGAAGAGGTCACTGGTTCGATCCCAGTATCGCCCACACACCATGAGGCCGGTCCTTCGCCAGAAGGACCGGCCTTCGTCACGCTGCCGACGGCAACTCCGCCCGCACCGGCCACGCCGGATCGCACTGCTCGTCCGAGCCGTTCCGCGCGAACCACGCCTGGAGCCCGCGCGCCTGCGCCGCGTGCCACACCGCCTGCCGCGCGTGCAGCTCGGCCACGCTCAGCCGCTCCAGCCGCACCGCGAACCGCTGCCCTATCGCCCGCGCCACCGCCATCGCGGCCGTCGCGTCCGCCGCCGCGTCATGAGCGCCCGTCAGCTCCACCGCGTACTCCGCGCACAGGTCCGACAGTGTCCGGCGGCCCTTGCGGTAGCGGTCCAGGTGCTTGTCCAGCACCCAGGGGTCGAGGACGCAGAGCGGCGCCGTCCCCAGGTACGCCGCGAGCGACGCGGCGCGGTGCCGCCGCAACTCCCGGTCCAGCAGCGTCAGATCGAACGGCGCGTTCATCACCACCAGGGGCACGCCCGCCGCCGCCTGCTCGGCCAGGGCCCGGGCCACCTCCTCCATCACCGGCGCGGGCCACCGCCCGAACCGCTGGAGGTGCACGTCCGTCAGCCCGTGTATCGCCGTGGCGCCCTCCGGCACCGGGACGCCCGGATTGACCAGCCAACGGGTGACCGCCGGCGAGGCCCCCGCCCGTGACTGCACCACCAGGGCCGCGGACACGATGCGGTCGTGCTCGACGTCCACCCCGGTGGTCTCCGTGTCGAAGGCGGCGAGCGGCCCCTCGAACCAGCTCGGCATGTCACAACTCCTCGCGCTTGACCGGAATTTGGCGTGAATCCCCTCCCTCCGTCGAGTGATACCCGGTCTCCGTGCGGCCCGAACCGCCCTTGTTTGCGAAGGAGTTCGGGTGGAGACAACAGCGGTGTAGACACCGGCGGACGTGCTCCCGGAAGGTGTTTCGGACATGGCCCTCACCCGGCCCGAACCGGCCGTCCCGGCCGGCGGGCCACCCCGCGCCGACGGACGGCGCCCCCCGCACGGGCCCACCCCGCCCCGCCGCGGCACCCTCGCCACCACCGCCTGCATGGAGACGCTCCAGATCGGCCACCTGCACGCCGTGGCCGCGGCGGCCGGCTGCAGCCTCGCCCAGCCCTTCCCCGACCACGGCATCGACTGGCACGTCAGCCACACCGCCCCCGGGCACACCACCGATGACGAGGTCACCATCAAGGTGCAGCTCAAGGCCACCTACCAGGTGCCGCCCCGGCCGCCCGGCGCCACCTTCCCCTTCACGCTCGACAACGAGCACCTCGCCAAGCTCGCCCGCACCCCCGTGGCCGTCCACCGCATCCTCGTCGTCATGCTCGTCCCCCGCGCCAGGGACGACTGGGTCCACGCCGGCCCGGACCGGCTCGCCGTCCGGCACTGCTGCTACTGGGCCAACCTCGCCGGCCATCCGGTCACCGGCCGGCACAGAACCACCGTGCGGATCCCCACCGCACACGTCTTCGACGACCACGCCCTCTGCGAGATCATGACGCGCGTCGGGGCGGGAGGGAGACCCTGATGCGACCGCCGGCCGACGCACCACGCCCCGCCGAGCCCGCCGACCCCGCCGTTCTGGGCGCCCTGCTGGCCCGCCACGGCTGGCGGCGCCGCGGCGGAACCGCCGGACGCTACGGCCGCTGGACCCCGCCCCCGCCGAACGGCACCGGCGGCCCCAGCCTCCTCGTCCCCGAGGACCCCGCCCTCCCCGACACCGCCGACCTCCTCGCCGAGGCCCGCACCGCCCTGGAACGCAGCACCGACCCCACCGCCCGCCACATCCTCCTCGCCCTCACCACGCCCGGCGACGAGATCCGCTGCGTACGCCGGACCCCCGCACCCGACGCCGACTGGGCCGCCCAGGACCGGCTGCGCGCCGGCGTCCGCGCCCTGCTGACCGCCGGCGCACTCGCCGCCCGCGCGACCGCCGGCCACCACGGCGCCCGCCACCGCGGCACGGCCGAGGCCGCCCTCGGCGGACTGCTGCTCGGCCCCGGCGGCTCCGCGCGCGAACTGACCGTCCTCGCCCCGCTGGGCCCCGGGGCGACGTACGGCCGCCCGGCCGTGGCCGTCCTCCTCACCGCGCTGTACGCCGCCCGCGACGCCACCGACTACCAGCGCGCCACCGGACGTACCGACGCGTTCACCGCCGCCGTGCGGGCCGGAGTCTGCCGGGAGCTGACCGAGGCCCTCGTCGGTCTCGTCGCCGGTGCGGAGGGGATCCGCGTCCACCTCGCCTGGGCGCCCGCCGCCGGGCCGCCGCCCGGCCACGCCGCCCACCCCGAGCCGGTGGAGTTCTCCCCCGGGGACCTGCCGGCCCTGCGCGCCGCGAGCGCCCGCTACCTGTGCGACGAACCCGCCGTCCCCGTCCGCCTCACCGGCACCGTGGCGCACCTGTGGCGCGAATCCCCGGGCGGAGGCGGCAGCGTGCGGCTCCGGGTGCTCGCCGGGGCGGACGTCGGGGAAGTCCGCGCCGAACTCGGCGAGACGGACTACCGCGCCGCCGGCCACGCCCACCTCGCCGGCCGGCCGGTACGCCTCGACGGGCGCCTGGAGAGCGGCGGCGGCTTCCGCCGGCTCGCGGACGCCGGGGGAGTGCTGCCCCTGCCCGTGGACGACGCCGAACGGGAGCGGCTGCTGAAGGCCCTGCACACGGACCCGGACGGCTTCGGAGACCGGGACGGCGACGGCGTCTGACCGTTTAGCGGCCCGGGCGCCGGGCTCGGTACGATTCAGACGCGCAGCGTCCGCTGCCGTGTCCCAGAGTCAGGAGAGTCCGGTGTCAGACGTCCGTGTGATCATCCAACGCGATTCCGAGCGGGAAGAGCGCGTGGTGACGACGGGCACCACCGCGGCCGACCTCTTCGCCGGCGAGCGCACCATCGTCGCGGCGCGGGTGGCGGGTCAGCTGAAGGACCTGGCGTACGAGGTCGCGGACGGCGACGAGGTGGAGCCGGTCGAGATCTCGTCCCCGGACGGCCTCGACATCCTCCGCCATTCGACCGCGCACGTCATGGCCCAGGCCGTGCAGGAGCTCTTCCCCGAGGCCAAGCTGGGCATCGGCCCGCCGGTCAAGGACGGTTTCTACTACGACTTCGACGTCGAGAAGCCCTTCACCCCCGACGATCTCAAGCTCATCGAGAAGAAGATGCAGGAGATCCAGAAGCGGGGCCAGCGCTTCTCCCGCCGCGTCGTCACCGACGAGGCCGCCCGTGAGGAGCTGGCCGGCGAGCCGTACAAGCTGGAGCTGATCGGCCTCAAGGGCTCCGCCTCCCAGGAGGACGGCGCCAACGTCGAGGTGGGCGCCGGCGAGCTCACCATCTACGACAACCTTGACGCGAAGACCGGCGAGCTGTGCTGGAAGGACCTCTGCCGCGGTCCCCACCTGCCGACGACCCGCGTCATCCCGGCGTTCAAGCTGATGCGCAACGCCGCCGCGTACTGGCGCGGCAGCGAGCGGAACCCCATGCTCCAGCGCATCTACGGCACCGCGTGGCCGACGAAGGACGAGCTGAAGGCGCACATCGAGTTCCTGGCCGAGGCCGAGCGCCGCGACCACCGCAAGCTCGGCGCCGAGCTGGACCTGTTCTCCTTCCCCGACGAGCTGGGCCCCGGCCTCGCGGTGTTCCACCCCAAGGGCGGGGTCATCCGCAAGGAGATGGAGACCTACTCGCGCAAGGTGCACGAGGCCTCCGGCTACGAGTTCGTCAACACCCCGCACATCACGAAGGAACACCTCTTCGAGACCTCGGGCCACCTGCCGCACTACGCGGAGGGCATGTTCCCGCCCATCGAGTTCGATGGGCAGAACTACCGGCTGAAGGCCATGAACTGCCCGATGCACAACTTGATCTTCAAGTCGCGCGGGCGCTCGTACCGTGAGCTGCCCCTGCGGCTGTTCGAGTTCGGCACCGTCTACCGCTACGAGAAGTCCGGCGTCGTCCACGGTCTGACCCGCTCCCGCGGCTTCACCCAGGACGACTCGCACATCTACTGCACCAAGGAGCAGATGCCGGACGAGCTCGACACACTCCTCACCTTCGTGCTCGACCTGCTCCGTGACTACGGCCTGACCGACTTCGAGCTGGAGCTCTCGACCCGCGACCCCGAGTCGGACAAGTTCATCGGCACGGACGAGGAGTGGGAGGAGGCTACCGAGGCGCTGCGCCTGGCGGCCGAGAAGCAGGGCCTGCCGCTGGTGCCCGACCCGGGTGGCGCCGCGTTCTACGGCCCCAAGATCTCGGTGCAGGCGCGCGACGCGATCGGCCGGTCGTGGCAGATGTCGACGCTCCAGGTCGACTTCAACCAGCCTCGGCGGTTCGGCCTGGAGTACACGGCGGCGGACGGCTCGCGCCAGCAGCCGGTCATGATCCACCGGGCGCTCTTCGGAAGCATCGAGAGGTTCTTCGGCGTCCTGCTGGAGCACTACGCGGGCGCGTTCCCGGCGTGGCTGGCCCCGGTGCAGGCGGTCGGCATCCCGATCGGCGACGCGCACGTCGGGTACCTGGAGGAGTTCGCGGCCGAGGCCCGGAAGATGGGCCTGCGGGTCGAGGTGGACTCGTCCTCGGACCGCATGCAGAAGAAGATCCGCAATCACCAGAAGGCCAAGGTGCCGTTCATGATCATCGTCGGTGACGACGACATGAACGCGGGCACGGTGTCGTTCCGGTACCGGGACGGTTCGCAGGAGAACGGGATCGCCCGCGACGAGGCGATCGCGAAGCTCGTCGACGTCGTGGAGCGCCGCGTCCAGGTGTGACGCGCGCCGTCGTGTGACGAGGGGCGGCCCCCACAGGGCCGCCCCTCGCCGCTTCCCCGCCAAGGAATATGCTGCTCACCATGACGAGTGAGCCGGAGCAGCAGATCGGAGTCGGGTCCCCGGACGCCTTCCAGCGCCTGTGGACGCCCCACCGGATGGCCTACATCCAGGGGGAGAACAAGCCCACCGGGCCCGGTGCCGGCGACGGCTGCCCGTTCTGCTCCATTCCGGAGAAGTCGGACGAGGACGGGCTGATCATCGCCCGGGGCGAGCGCGTCTACGCGGTGCTCAACCTCTACCCGTACAACGGCGGGCACCTGATGGTCGTCCCGTTCCGGCACGTCGCCGACTATACGGAGCTCGACGCGGCGGAGACGGTCGAGCTGGCCGACTTCACCAAGCGGGCGATGCGGGCGCTGCGCGAGGCGTCCGGGGCGCACGGGTTCAACATCGGGATGAACCAGGGAGGCGTCGCGGGGGCGGGGATCGCCGCGCACCTGCACCAGCACGTCGTCCCCCGTTGGGGCGGGGACACCAATTTCCTGCCGGTCATCGGCCACACCAAGGTGCTGCCCCAACTCCTCGCGGACACGCGGAAGATGCTGGCCGACGCCTGGCCGGAGGCGTAGCGCTCGGGGCGTCGGCCGGGGCGGGGCCGGGGACACGCGCCGAACCCATGAGCCGAAAATCACCACAAAACCGGGCAAAAAAGCTCTAATGGTGCGGTGACCTTCCCGCACCGCCGTACCCTGCTGCGCGCAGCCGCGAGCGGTGTCCTCGCCGGACTGGCGGGGGCACCGCTCGTCGGCTGTGACGAGGAGCGGCGGCCCGCCGCCGGGGCGCGGGCGTCCGAACGGGCCGCGCCGTCCGGGCCGCCGGGGCCCGTCGCCCGTCCGCCCGCCCTGCCCCCGCTGCCGCCCGGGCTGCCCGCGCAGATCGAGAACGGGCCGCGTGACCGCCAGGCCGTCGCCCTCACGTTCCACGGCCGGGGTGACGCCGGGACGGCGACCGGCTGTCTGGCCGAGGCGGAACGGGCCGGGGCGCGGGTGACCGTGCTGGCGGTGGGGGACTGGCTGGACGCCCAGCCGCAGCTGGCCCGCCGGGTGCTGGACGGCGGCCACGAACTCGGCAACCACACCATGCGCCACCTGGACATCTGCTCGATGAGCGCCACGGCCGCGTACGCCGAGATCACCGAGTGCGCGGAGCGGCTGCGCCGGCTGACCGGCGGGGTCGGGCGCTGGTTCCGGCCGTCGAAGGCGCGGCTCGCCACGGAGCAGGTGGTGGCGCTGGCGCGCAAGGCGGGGTACCCGCACGTTCTGTCGTACGACGTCGACTCCCTCGACTTCACCGATCCGGGCGCGGCGGCCGTCGGGCGCGCCGTGCTGGACGGGGTGCGTCCGGGGTCGGTGGTGAGTCTGCACTTCGGGCACGCCGGCACGGTGGCCGCGCTGCCCGCGATCCTCGACGGCCTGCACCGCCGCGGTCTGCGTGCGGTGACGACTTCGGAGCTGCTGACCTGATGATCCAGTTCTCGCACGTCCGTCCCCGTCTCCGTCCTCTTCTCCGCCCCGGCGACCGTCCCCGTCCGCGCCGGCTGCCGCGCGGGCTCCGCAGGATCGCGGTGTTCGCCGCCGGCGGGGTGCTGCTGGCGGCGGCCGGCTGCGGCGGCGGCAGCAGCGACGAGGCCGCCGGGCGCCGTCCGCACCACGAGCAGCAGCGGCAGGGCGCGGCGCGGGGGGTGCCGCAGGGGCTGCCGGGGATGCCGCCGCTGCTGGACCCGCACGACGTGTATGCGGCGGACCGGCCGAACGCGCTGTCCCCGGTGGTGAAGGACTTCCCGTCCCGGGTGTACGTGCCGAACACGGAGTCGGACACGGTCAGCGTCATCGACCCCAAGACGTACAAGGTGATCGAGACGATTCCGGTGGGGTCGCAGCCGCAGCACGTGGTGCCGTCGTGGGACCTGAAGACGCTGTGGGTCAACAACGACCGGGGGCACACGCTGACGCCGATCGACCCGGCGACGGGCCGGGCGGGCAAGACCGTGCCGGTGCACGATCCGTACAACCTCTACTTCACGCCGGACGGCAAGTACGCGGTGGTGATGGCGTCGATGGACCGGGAGCTGGTGTTCCGGGACGCGCACACCATGAAGCGGAAGAAGACGGTCCCGGTGAGCTGCCTGGGTGTCAACCACGCGGACTTCTCGCCGGACGGGCGGTACTTCATCGTCTCCTGTGAGTTCTCGGGTGAGCTGCTGAAGGTCGACACGGAGAAGATGAAGGTCATCGGGCAGCAGAAGCTGCCGTTCGACGGGGCGATGCCGCAGGACGTGAAGATCGCCTCCGACGGGCGGACCTGGTACATCGCCGACATGATGGCCGACGGGCTGTGGGTGCTGGACGGGGACAAGTTCACCGAGCCGTGGCTGATGCCCACCGGGAAGGGGGCGCACGGCCTCTACGTCAGCCGGGACTCGAAGTCGATGTACATCTCGAACCGGGGCGAGGGCTCGATCTCGGTGCTCGACCTGAAGAGCCGCAAGCTGGTGCACAAGTGGGAGCTGCCCGACGGCGGCAGCCCGGACATGGGCGGGGTGTCGGCGGACGGCAAGGTGCTCTGGCTGTCCGGGCGTTACAACAGCGAGGTGTACGCGATCGACACCACGGACGGGCACCAGATTGCGCGCATCCCGGTGGGCGCGGGGCCGCACGGGCTCGCCGTCTACCCGCAGCCCGGGCGGTACTCGCTGGGGCACACCGGGATCTTCCGGTGAGCCCCGCCGCGTCGGACTACGCGTTGTAGACGTCGGCCTGACGGGGTGACAGGTCCTGGACGGCGCCGCTGAGGTTGCCCGCGCGGCTGCTGAAGCGCTCGGTGTTCACCCCGTGTTCGGCGAGGAAGCGCACGGCGGTCTCGTGCACCACGCGGAGCACGGGGGTGGCGGCCCGCAGGGCGTCGTCGGCCATGAAGCGGTGGCGCCAGGGCTTGTCGGCCCAGGCGTGCCGCAGGCCGAAGGGCTCGGGGAGGACGAGCTTGCCGCCCCAGTACTCCAGCAGCGGCGGGTACCAGGTGAGGGGGGCGCGGGCGGCCAGCCGCACCACCTCGCGGGCTTCGACGACGGGGAGCCGGCGCTCCCAGGTCTCCCAGAACTTGACGCCCTTGCGGAAGGTCTTGGTGCGGTTCTTCGGCTTCCCGTTGAAGACGGGGTGGATCGGGCCGAGGGCGTGACCGGTGACCTCGATGCGCAGCGTCTTGTGCAGGACCGTCACGTTGATGAGCAGGGTGATGACCAACTGGCCGTCCCAGAGGACGAACTGGACGCCGAGGTAGTGGCGGTCGCCGCTGCCGAAGTGCTGCTCGTTGCAGATCTTCTGGAGCGCGGCGCCCCTTATCTGGAAGGAGGCGTCCGCGTCGGCGGGCCGGGAGACGGCGCCGGCGCCCTCGCCGATGGGGCAGACCACCCAGTGCTCGACGAAGGGCGGGGTGAGGCCGCCGGTGTTGATGGGGGTGCGTTCGAGCAGGCGCAGCTGGTCGTGGACGGCGCGCATGATGTCCCAGCTGCGGAAGGGGCTGATCTCCTTGTCGGGGTCGGCGGGGGTCAGTTCCTCGGCGAGCTGCCAGCTGCCCCAGCGGGTACCCATGCCGAGTATGCCCTTGGGTCCGGCGTAGAAGACGACGTTGCTCTTCTGCTCGGCGGAGAGGCGCTCCAGGTTCTGTCGGAGCTGTTCGGCGGCGCTCTCGCCGGGGTTCTTCGGGACGGCCTCGGGGATCTTGGCGCCGATGCCGCCGCCGTCCAGCAGGCCGGTCCAGCGGCCGCGGAGGTCCTTGGCGGTGCGTTCGCAGATGGTCTTGGCCCAGGCCCAGCCGATGATGGGGGCTACCATCATGGCGCGGAGGTAGACGCCGAGGAAGCCGTCGAAAGGCAGCTTGACCATGAGGACGGCGCCGAGGACGGCGAGGACCAGCAGGAGCGCGGTGCCGAGGACACCGGCGCGCTTGTTCTGCGCGCCGGCGAGGGTGCGGCGGAGCTGGAAGACGCCGAGCCAGATGAGGACGCCGGGCAGGAAGAGCACGCCGAAGACCACCATGAGGACGGTCAGCCGGGCGTCGCGCTGTCTGCGGATGCGGCTGGCCGCGAGGCAGTGTTCGACGATGACCTGCGGTTCCATGCCGAAGGACTGGATGAGGGGCTTCCGGCCGCCGCCGAGCATCCGCTGCTGCACGGCGCGGGCGAACGCCTCGCCGAGGTTGGGCTCGAAGAGGGAGATGCGGGGCGGCTTGACGGAGGACGTGGCCCAGTCGGAGTTGGCCTTGAGGAGCTCCTCCATCGGGCCGTCGCGGTAGGCGGCGGAGGCGAGCGCCTGCGTCGCCGCGGTCTGCCCCGCCCCGCCCGAGATGGGGACTTGGGCGCCCGGGCTGAAGTCGAACCCGTCTGTCACTGATGCCCCCCAAGGCGCACGCCGCTGCTGCGACGGCCCGGACCGGTTGTCCGTCCGCGCCCGTCGCGGGTGCGGTGGACGCCGGAGGGCCGCGTGCCCAGCGTAACGGTGCGGACCGTCACCTGTCGCAGCACATGGGAAAGCCGCCCGCTCCGGAACGAGTTGGAGTGGGCGGCTTGTGAACTATGCGCCGTTCTGCTGTTGTTCGCGTACGCGGTCGGCGATCTGCGGCGGCATCGGCTCGTGCCGGGCGTACGAGCGGCTGAACCGCCCCGTCCCGTGCGACAGCGAACGCAGGTCCACCGCGTACCGGCCGATCTCCAGCTCGGGCACCTCCGCGCGGATCAGCGTCCGGCCGCCCGGCGACTGCTCGGTGCCCACCACCCGGCCGCGCCGCCCGGACAGGTCGCTCATGACCGGGCCCACGAACTCGTCGGCGACCAGCACCCGTACCTCGGCGACCGGCTCCAGCAGATGCACCCGGGCCGTGGCGGCGGCCTCGCGGAGGGCGAGGGCGCCGGCGGTCTGGAACGCCGCGTCGGACGAGTCCACCGAGTGCGCCTTGCCGTCGAGGAGGGTGACCCGGACGTCCACCAGCGGGCAGCCGGCCACGACGCCCTTCGCCGCCTGCGCCCGCACCCCCTTCTCCACGGAGGGGATGAACTGGCGCGGCACCGCGCCGCCGACCACCTTGTCCACGAACTCGATGCCGGAACCGCCCGGCAGCGGCTCCACCTCGATCTCGCAGATCGCGAACTGGCCGTGCCCGCCCGACTGCTTGACGTGCCGGCCGCGCCCGGCCGCCTTCCCGCCGAACGTCTCCCGCAGCTCCACCCGGTGCGGCACCACGTCGACCTGGACGCCGTACCGGGAACGCAGCCGCTCCAGGGCCACGTCCCGGTGCGCCTCGCCGAGGCACCAGAGGACGACCTGGTGGGTGTGCCGGTTGTGCTCCAGCCGCATCGTGGGGTCCTCGGCGACCAGCCGGGACAGGCCCTGGGACAGCTTGTCCTCGTCCGCCTTGCTGTGCGCCTGGATGGCCACCGGGAGCAGCGGGTCGGGCATCAGCCAGGGTTCCATGCGCAGCGGCCGGGCGGGGGAGGAGAGGGTGTCACCGGTCTCGGCCCGGGCCAGCTTGGCGACGCAGGCGATGTCGCCGGCGACGGCCTGGGGGAGCGGGCGCTGCTGCTTGCCGAACGGGGACGAGAGGGCGCCGACGCGTTCGTCCGCCTCGTGGTCCTCGTGCCCCCGGTCGGCGAGGCCGTGGCCGGAGACGTGCACGCTCTCGTCGGGGCGCAGGGTGCCCGAGAAGACGCGGACGAGCGAGATCCGGCCGACATAGGGGTCGGAGGCGGTCCTGATCACCTCGGCCGCGAGCGGACCGGCCGGGTCGCAGGTCAGCGCGGGCAGCGGGGTGCCGTCGAGCCCGGTGACCGCCGGGATCTCCCGCTCGGCCGGGGTGGGGAAGCCGCCGGTGACCAGCTCCAGCAGCTCCACCGTGCCCAGCCCCTGGCGGGCGCCGTCCACGGCGGGAGCGGCGGGCAGCACGGGGTGGAAGGAGCCGCGCGCCACCGCCCGTTCCAGATCCTCGATCAGGGTCTTGACGTCGATGTCCTCGCCGCCGAGATAGCGGTCCATGAGGGTCTCGTCCTCGCTCTCCGCGATGATCCCCTCGATGAGCCGGTTGCGGGCCTCCTCGAGCACCGGCAGCAGGTCCGGGCCGGGCTCGGCCTCGGTGCGCTCCCCGGCCGCGTAGTCGAAGACGCGGCGGGACAGCAGGCCGGTCAGGCCGGTGACGGGCCGGTGCCCGTCGGGGCCCTCGGGGCCGTGCACCGGGAGGTAGAGCGGCAGCACGCTCTCGGGGGAGTCGCCGCCGAAGGCGGCGCGGCAGGTCTCCGTCATGGCGTCGAAGTCCGCCCGCGCCGCCTCCAGATGCGTCACCACGATCGCGCGCGGCATGCCCACGGCCGCGCACTCCTCCCACAGGGCGCGGGTGGCGCCGGAGACGCCCTCGCCGCCCTCCGCCGCCGACACCACGAAGAGCGCGGCGTCGGCTGCCCGCAGCCCGGCCCGCAGCTCCCCGACGAAGTCGGCGTAGCCGGGGGTGTCCAGCAGGTTGATCCTGATGCCCGACCACTCCACCGGGACCACCGACAGCTGCACCGAGCGCTGCTGGCGGTGCTCGATCTCGTCGTAGTCGGAGAGGGCGGCGCCGTCCTCGACCCGGCCCGCGCGGGTGACCGCGCCGGTGGCCAGGGCCAATGCCTCCACGAGGGTCGTCTTGCCGGAACCGCTGTGGCCGACCAGCACCACGTTGCGCAGATCGCCGGGCCGGTCGGCCGCCGCTGCTCTGCCGGCGGCCCCGGGGTGACCGGTGTGGTTCGTCTTCTCGCCCATGTGCCTCGCCTTCCGGTTGACACCTTGCGATCCTTCGAGCTTTCCACCGTGGTCACGCTGCGTCCATACGTCGCACACGGTGGCGCGACCGCCCGCCCCGGCGCGCGCGGCCGCCGGCGCTCCCCGGGAGAGCGCGGCCATTCGGGTGGCGCGCCCCGGTCGCGGTGGGCGGCGGGGGCGGCGGCGGGGGCCGGGAGCGGCCGGGGCGGGGTGTGGGCGGCGGCGGAGTGATCCGTGCCATGGCCGAGGTGTCCGACGCGGGCGCGGCGGGCACCCGCGGCCTGGCTACGATGGGCCAGCCGGTGGCCCTTCGGCCACGCGGCCCGCACACGACCCTCCGGGAAGGCCATGCTGAACAAGTACGCGCGTGCGTTCTTCACGCGTGTTCTCACGCCGTTCGCCGCCCTGCTCATCCGCCTCGGCGTCAGTCCCGACGCGGTGACCCTCATCGGTACCGGTGGTGTGGTGGCGGGCGCGCTGGTCTTCTACCCCATGGGCGAGTTCTTCTGGGGCACGGTCACCATCACCCTGTTCGTCTTCTCCGACCTGGTCGACGGGAACATGGCGCGGCAGCTCGGCCGCTCCAGCCGGTGGGGGGCGTTCCTCGACTCCACGCTGGACCGGGTGGCCGACGCGGCCATCTTCGGCGGCCTCGCCCTGTGGTACGCGAGCTACGAGGGGCACGACATCCTGCTGTGCGCGGTGTCGATCTTCTGCCTCGCCAGCGGCCAGGTGGTGTCGTACACCAAGGCGCGCGGGGAGAGCATCGGCCTCCCGGTGAAGGTCAACGGTCTGGTCGAACGTGCGGAGCGGCTGGTCATCTCGCTGGTGGCGTGCGGGCTCTCGGGGCTGCACAAGTTCGGCGTCCCGGGCATCCAGGTGCTGCTGCCGATCGCGTTGTGGATCGTGGCCGCGGGCAGTCTCGTGACACTGATCCAGCGCGTGGTGACCGTCCGCCGCGAGGCGGCCGAGGCGGACGCCGCGCTGCCGGTGGGAGGGGGAGAGACCGGGTGAAGGACCAGCTGACGGACGCCCTGTACGGGCTGGGGTGGGGGGCCGTCAAGCGGCTCCCGGAACCGGTGGCGACGCGGCTGGGCCGCGGCATCGCCGATGCCGCCTGGCGGCGGCGGGGCAAGGGGGTGCTCCGGCTGGAGGCCAACCTCGCCCGGGTCGTCCCCGACGCCTCGCCCGCCCGCCTCGCCCGGCTGTCCCGGGAGGGCATGCGCTCCTACATGCGCTACTGGATGGAATCCTTCCGGCTGCCGGCCTGGAGCCGCGAGCGGATCCGCGCCGGCTTCGCGCCCGAGGGCCTGCACCACCTGGAGAAGGCGCTGGCCGACGGGCGCGGGGTGATCCTGGCCCTGCCCCACATGGGCAACTACGACCTGGCCGGCGCCTGGGTCACCACCCGGCTGGGCGTCCCCTTCACCACCGTCGCCGAGCGGCTGAAGCCGGAGTCGCTGTACGACCGCTTTGTGGCCTACCGCGAGGGCCTGGGCATGGAGGTCCTCCCGCACGCCGGGGGCACCGCCTTCGGCGTCCTCTCCCGCCGGCTGCGGGCCGGCGGGCTGGTCTGCCTGGTCGCCGACCGGGACCTGTCCGCCCACGGCATAGAGGTCTCCTTCTTCGGCGAGGCCGCCAAGATGCCCGGCGGCCCGGCCCGGCTGGCCGTCCAGACCGGTGCCGTCCTGCTGCCGGTCACCCTCTGGTACGACCGCTCCCCGGTGCTCCAGGGGCGGGTACACCCGCCCGTCGAGGTCCCGGAGACCGGCACCCGGCCGGAGAAGGCCGCCGTCATGACCCAGGCCCTGGCCGACGCGTTCGCCTCCGGCATCGCCGAGCACCCGCAGGACTGGCACATGCTCCAGCGCCTCTGGCTGGCCGACTTGGCCCCGACGGGGGGCGACCTGCGGCCCGGCGGTGACCCGCGCGCCGGAGGCGATCCGCGCCCCGGCGGTGCGGCGGGCACCGACGGCGGCGCGGGCCCGGAGGTCGGCTCGCCTACGGAGGCCGGTTCGCGTGCTGACGGCGGGGTGGGGGCTGACGCCGGGGCGGGCGTGGACGCCGGCACGCGCTCCGACGCCGGCTCGCTCTCTGACGGCGATCCGCGCTCCGACGGTGGCTCGTCCTCTGACGGTGGCCCGCGCTCCGACGGTGGCCCGCGCTCTGGCGGTGGTCCGTCCACCGGCCCCGGAGCGGACTCCGGCCCCGGAGCGGACTCCGGCCCCGGAGCGGACTCCGGCCCCGGAGCGGACTCCGGCCCCGGGACGGACTCCGGCCCCGGCTCCCGTTCCGACGTCGGCCCCGGGACGGAGGCGCCGTGAGGATCGGGATCGTCTGCCCCTACTCGTGGGACGTGCCCGGTGGCGTCCAGTTCCACATCCGCGACCTCGCCGAGCACCTCATCCGCCGGGGGCACGAGGTCTCCGTCCTGGCTCCGGCCGACGACGGGACGCCGCTGCCGCCGTTCGTGGTCTCCGCCGGCCGAGCCGTACCCGTCCCCTACAACGGCTCGGTGGCCCGCCTCAACTTCGGCTTCCTCTCCGCCGCCCGGGTGCGCCGCTGGCTCCACGACGGTGACTTCGACGTCATCCACATCCACGAACCCACCTCCCCCTCGCTGGGACTGCTGGCCTGCTGGGCCGCCCAGGGGCCCATCGTCGCCACCTTCCACACCTCCAACCCCCGTTCCCGGGCGATGATCGCCGCCTATCCGATCCTCCAGCCCGCCCTGGAGAAGATCAGCGCGCGCATCGCCGTGAGCGAGTACGCCCGCAGGACCCTGGTCGAGCACCTGGGCGGGGACGCGGTCGTCATCCCCAACGGCGTCGACGTCGGCTTCTTCGCCCGCGCCGAGCCGCGCCCGGAGTGGACGGGCATGGGTACCGGCACCGTCACCGGGACGGGCGCGGGTGCCGGTGACGCGTCCCCGGCTCCCGACGCGGAGGTGCCCGCCGACGCCGAGCCCGTTTCCCCCGAGCCCGCTTCTCCGGAGCCCGGTGCCTCGCAGCCGGCCGGCGCCCGGCCCGGTATGACCGGTTCCGGCCGCCCGGCGACGATCGGCTTCATCGGCCGGATCGACGAGCCCCGCAAGGGCCTGCCCGTCCTGATGCGCGCCCTGCCGAAGATCCTCGCCGAGCGCCCCGGCACGCGGCTGCTGGTGGCCGGGCGCGGCGACGAGGAGGAGGCCGTCGCCGCCCTGCCCCCCGAGGCGCGGGACGCCGTCGAGTTCCTCGGCATGATCAGTGACGAGGACAAGGCCCGGCTGCTCCGCAGCGTCGACCTGTACGTGGCACCCAACACCGGCGGCGAGTCCTTCGGCATCATCCTCGTCGAGGCGATGTCGGCCGGCGCTCCCGTCCTCGCCAGCGACCTGGACGCCTTCGCCCAGGTCCTCGACCGGGGCGCCGCCGGGGAGCTGTTCGCCAACGAGGACGCCGACGCGCTGGCCGCGGCGGCCGTCCGCCTCCTCGCCGACCCCGCCCGCCGGGCGGAGCTGAGCGAGCGGGGCAGCCGGCACGTCCGGCGCTTCGACTGGTCGACCGTCGGCGCCGACATCCTCGCCGTCTACGAGACGGTCACCGCCGGAGCGGCCTCCGTGGCCACGGACGAACGCACCGGCCTGCGCGCCCGATTGGGCCTCGCCCGGGACTGACCCGGGGCCGGGTCGTGTACTGGGGTACAGGGGCCCGACCCCGTCCAGGCGCGTCCCCGGTCGCCCTGGTCCGGTTCCTTCCTGGTCCGGGTCCGCGGCGACCAGCCCTGGGCCTCGAGGGGAACACCCCGGAGGCGGCTGCGGGAGTCGGCCCGGGCTCGGGGCCTGTCCCGCTTCCTCCCAGGCCCAGGGCGCCGGGGCGAGCACCTCGGGCGGGTCCGAGGACCGGAGCCGGACCCCCGTGCCGGCCCCGATCCCGATTCCCGCTTCCGGATTCCGGCCTTCCGATTCGGGCCCTCCGACTCCTCGAACCCGGCCTCCGACGTCGCGCCCCGAGCGTCCGCCGGTTCCCGGTTCACACCGGATCCGGGGCCCGGTGCCGTATGTCCGCCTCCTCCCCGGCCCCCGCCGGCTCCCGGAAGCCGAACAGCGGTATCCCGTGCCGGTCGCGGAACCGCCGGCTGCGGCGGATGCTGAGGACCGCCACCGCGCCCACGACGGCCAGCGACTGGACGCGGCCGAGCAGCGGTACCGCGTCGACGGGCAGGAACAGCGCCTCCGTCGTGCTCAGCAGCGCGTCGAGCAGTTCCGCGCCGGCCCACAGCAGCGTGAGCGACCGCAGGGCCTGCCGGAAGGCGGGGGACTCCCGCCAGTACCCCTCCGCCTGCTCCGCCGCCGCGCCGGAGCGGAACTGGTGGCCGAACTGGAAGGCGAACGGCCGGGCGGCCCACAGCGTCGCCCCCATGCCCAGCCCGAGGGCCGCCGGGAGCGCCGCGTCCTTCAGCAGCAGCACCCGGGGATCCCCGCTGACCAGCGAGGTCCCCGCGGATATCAGCAGCAGGCCGATCACCAGCAGGTCCACGTACCCGACCCGGTGGTCCCGGAGGGCGGCGGTCACGGAGTGCGCGACCGGCGGAAGGCTGCTGAGCAGCAACGCCTGCCACGCGGGGGCTCCCTGGGCGCGGAGCACGTAGTACAGCACCAGCGGGAGGACGATGACGACGAGCGGTGTGGTGAGCAGAGCGCGCCTGGCGCGCGGAACGTGCGGTCGCATGGGACGACCCCCTTGCCTCGACGGTTTCCCGAGAGCGGTGAAACCCCGCCCGGTGGACGGGAGTTCTGCCACTCACGACGCTAGGCGCGGGCCGGGTGGAGACGGATCGGAGCACGGGTCGATTCCTCCAGGGCCCGTCTCCACCCGTCGTCCACCCACGGGTGGAGGGACCGCCCGGGAGGCCCGGGGAGGTGGCCGTCGGCCGCCGTCCGGGCGGGTACTGTGACCCGGCGTGACGGATTCTCTCTGGATCTTCGTGTGGACGGTGGCCGCCCTGGTCCTCGTCGGCGTCTACCTCAGCTGGACCGCCGGCCGCTTGGACCGGCTGCACAGCCGCATCGACGCGGCGCGCGCCGCCCTGGACGCCCAACTGCTGCGGCGCGCCTCGGTCGCCCAGGAGCTCGCCACCGCCGGGGTCCTCGACCCGGCCGCGTCGATCGTCCTCTACCAGGCCGCGCACGCGGCCCGGCAGGCGGAGGAGGAGCAGCGGGAGGTCGCCGAGAGCGAGCTGAGCCAGGCGCTGCGCGCGGTCTTCGCCGAGACCGCGCAGACGGCGGCCGTCCGCGAGGCGCCGGGCGGGGAGGAGTCGCTGGTGGAGCTCGACCAGGCGGTCCGCCGGGTGCCGATGGCCCGCCGTTTTCACAACGACGCGGTCCGCGCCGCCCGGGCCGTGCGCCGGCACCGGGTGGTGCGCTGGTTCAGGCTGGCCGGCCACGCCCCGTTCCCGCTGGCCTTCGAGATGGACGACGAGCCGCCCGCGGCCCTCGTCGACCGGCCGGGCGGCTGACGGTCACCGGCGCGCGCCCCGCCCCCGTCCCCGCCGAACAGGCCACCTTCCACCCCGCACAAGCCACCCACCCGAAATTGGCCCTTTCGCCCCACCGCCCGGACGGCTTTGATGACGCTGCAGGATCAACGCCCCGGATAGTGAGGTCGCATCGTGTCCACCACCAGCACGTCCCCCAACCCCGAGACCGGCACCGCGCGCGTGAAGCGCGGCATGGCCGAGCAGCTCAAGGGCGGCGTGATCATGGACGTCGTCAACGCCGAGCAGGCGAAGATCGCCGAAGACGCGGGCGCGGTGGCGGTCATGGCCCTGGAGCGGGTCCCGGCCGACATCCGCAAGGACGGCGGCGTGGCCCGGATGTCCGACCCGAACATGATCGAAGAGATCATCGGCGCCGTCTCCATCCCCGTGATGGCCAAGTCGCGCATCGGCCACTTCGTCGAGGCCCAGGTGCTCCAGTCGCTCGGTGTCGACTACATCGACGAGTCCGAGGTCCTGACCCCGGCCGACGAGGTCAACCACAGCGACAAGTGGGCCTTCACCACCCCGTTCGTCTGCGGTGCCACCAACCTGGGCGAGGCCCTGCGCCGCATCGCCGAGGGCGCGGCCATGATCCGTTCCAAGGGCGAGGCCGGCACCGGCAACGTCGTCGAGGCCGTCCGCCACCTGCGCCAGATCAAGAACGAGATCGGCAAGCTGCGCGCCCTGGACAACAACGAGCTCTTCGCCGCCGCCAAGGAGCTGCGCGCCCCCTACGAGCTGGTCAAGGAGGTCGCCGAGCTCGGCAAGCTGCCGGTCGTGCTGTTCTCCGCCGGTGGCGTCGCCACCCCGGCCGACGCCGCGCTGATGCGCCAGCTCGGCGCCGAGGGCGTCTTCGTCGGCTCCGGCATCTTCAAGTCCGGCGACCCGGCCAAGCGCGCCGCGGCCATCGTGAAGGCCACCACCTTCTACGACGACCCGAAGGTCATCGCGGACGCCTCCCGCAACCTGGGCGAGGCCATGGTCGGCATCAACTGCGACACCCTCCCCGAGGCCGAGCGGTACGCCAACCGCGGCTGGTAGTCCCCGCAGTCCCCGGTGGGCGGCCCGCGGCACAGGCGCGGGCCGCCCACCGGCCCGTACGACCGAGAGGCAGGACGATCGTGTCCACCCCCACCATCGGTGTCCTCGCCCTCCAGGGCGACGTCCGCGAGCACCTCGTGGCCCTGGCGGCCGCCGACGCGACGGCCCGTCCGGTCCGCCGCCCCGAGGAGCTCGCCGAGGTCGACGGCCTGGTGATACCCGGCGGCGAGTCCACCACCATGTCCAAGCTGGCCGTGGTCTTCGGCATGCTGGAACCGCTCCGCGAGCGGGTGCGCTCCGGGATGCCGGTCTACGGCACCTGCGCCGGCATGATCATGCTCGCCGACAAGATCCTGGACGGCCGTGAGGACCAGGAGACCCTCGGCGGCATCGACATGATCGTGCGCCGCAACGCCTTCGGCCGCCAGAACGAGTCGTTCGAGGCGTCCGTCGCGATGTCCGGCGTCGAGGGCGGCCCGGTCGAGGGCGTCTTCATCCGCGCCCCCTGGGTCGAGTCCACCGGGGCCGACGTCGAGGTCCTGGCCGTGCACGAGGGCCACACCGTCGCCGTGCGCCAGGCGAACGTGCTGGCCACGTCCTTCCACCCGGAGCTGACCGGCGACCACCGGGTGCACGGGCTGTTCGTGGACATGGTCCGCGCCGCGCGGGGCTGAGATCCCGGTAGGATCTCTGTCGTTCGTTCAAGGATGGGTAACGCGAAGGAGACAGGCTGATGTCCGGCCACTCTAAATGGGCTACGACGAAGCACAAGAAGGCCGTGATCGACGCCAAGCGTGGCAAGCTCTTCGCGAAGCTGATCAAGAACATCGAGGTCGCGGCCCGTATGGGCGGTGCCGACCTGGACGGTAACCCGACCCTTTACGACGCCGTTCAGAAGGCCAAGAAGCAGTCGGTTCCGAACAAGAACATCGACTCCGCGATCAAGCGTGGTGCCGGTCTGGAGGCCGGTGGCGCCGACTACGAGACGATCATGTACGAGGGCTACGGCCCCAACGGCGTGGCCGTCCTCATCGAGTGCCTCACCGACAACCGCAACCGCGCCGCCGGTGACGTCCGCGTCGCCATGACCCGCAACGGCGGCTCGATGGCCGACCCGGGCTCGGTCTCCTACCTCTTCAACCGCAAGGGCGTCGTGATCGTCCCCAAGGGCGAGCTGACCGAGGACGACGTCCTCGGCGCGGTCCTGGACGCCGGTGCCGAAGAGGTCAACGACCTCGGCGAGAACTTCGAGGTCCTCAGCGAGGCCACCGACCTGGTCGCGGTCCGCACCGCGCTCCAGGAGGCGGGCATCGACTACGACTCCGCCGAGGCCAACTTCGTCCCCACCATGCAGGTGCAGCTGGACGAGGAGGGCGCGCGCAAGATCTTCAAGCTGATCGACGCCCTGGAGGACAGCGACGACGTCCAGAACGTCTTCGCCAACTTCGACGTCTCCGACGACGTCATGGCGAAGGTCGACGCCTGATCCCCAGCGCACGCCTGATCCCAGCGCACGCCTGATCTCCTGATCTGCGGCGGTATCCGGTCTCCGGCGGAACGCCTGGTCTCCGGCAGACGCGTGATCTCCAGCGGGCGCCCGGCTCACGGCAGTTGAGCGGCCGCCGACGGGCCGACGGGACACCTCCCGTCGGCCCGTCGCGCTGTCGGTCCGGGGCGTTGTCAGTGCCGCCCGGTAGCCTGCCGGAACAGTTGACCGAAGGAGGGGCGCGGTGCGCGTGCTGGGGGTGGACCCGGGGCTGACGCGGTGCGGCGTCGGCGTCGTCGAGGGGACGGCGGGACGACCGCTGCGCATGCTGGGCGTCGGTGTCGTCCGGACGCCCGCCGAGGCGGACACCGCCGAGCGGCTGGTCCTCGTGGAGCGCGGCATAGAGGAGTGGCTGGACGAGCACCGGCCCGAGTACGTCGCCGTCGAGCGCGTCTTCAGCCAGCACAACGTCCGCACGGTCATGGGCACCGCCCAGGCCAGCGCCGTCGCCATGCTGTGCGCCGCCCGCCGCGGGCTGCCCGTCGCGCTGCACACCCCCAGCGAGGTCAAGGCGGCCGTCACCGGCTCGGGCCGGGCCGACAAGGCCCAGGTGGGCTCCATGGTCACCCGGCTGCTGCGGCTCGACGCGCCCCCCAAGCCGGCCGACGCCGCCGACGCCCTCGCGCTGGCCATCTGCCACATCTGGCGGGCCCCGGCCACCGGCCGCCTCCAGCAGGCGGTCGCCGCCCACCGCCGCACCACCGCTCCCGTACGCCTCCCGAAGGGCACCCGATGATCGCCTTCGTCTCCGGCCCCGTCGCCGCCCTCGCCCCGGACACCGCCGTCGTCGAGGTCGGCGGCGTCGGCATGGCCGTCCAGTGCACGCCCACCACGCTCGCCACGCTCCGCGTGGGGGAGTCGGCGCGGCTGGCCACCTCCCTCGTCGTCCGCGAGGACTCCCTGACCCTCTACGGCTTCGCCGACGACGACGAGCGGCAGACGTTCGAGCTGCTGCAGACCGCGAGCGGGGTCGGGCCGCGGCTCGCCCAGGCGATGCTGGCCGTGCACTCTCCGGACGCGCTGCGGCGGGCGTTCGCCGCCGGTGACGAGAAGGCGCTCACCGCCGTGCCCGGCATCGGCAAGAAGGGGGCGCAGAAGCTGCTGCTGGAGCTCAAGGACCGGCTGGGGGAGCCGGTGGGTTCCGCGCCCGCCGCCGCCGTCTCCTCGGCGCCCGCCGGCTGGCGCGAGCAGCTGCACGCCGCGCTCGTGGGGCTCGGGTATGCGCCGCGTGACGCGGAGGAAGCCGTCGAGGCCGTCGCGCCGCAGGCGGCGGCCGCGGGGGGTGCTCCGCAGGTCGGGCAGTTGTTGCGGGCTGCTCTGCAGACGCTGAACCGGGCCCGGTGAGGCAGGGGTTTCTCCCCGCCCCGCCCTTACCCGTTTCTTGCGGGGGCTTGGCCCCCACACCCCCGAACCACGCTCCGCGCGGTGTCCTCAAACGCCGGACGGGCTGAAAGCAGGTGTCACCGTGGACTTCGTACCTCCCCCGGGCGAACGGCTCGTCGGGGCCGTCGCCGACCATGACGACCAGGCCGTCGAAGCCGCCCTGCGGCCCAAGGACCTGAGCGAGTTCGTCGGCCAGGAGCGGGTGCGCGAACAGCTCGACCTGGTGCTCAAGGC
The DNA here is from genome assembly GCF_017916255.1 of Streptomyces mobaraensis NBRC 13819 = DSM 40847. Lineage (NCBI taxonomy): Bacteria > Bacillati > Actinomycetota > Actinomycetes > Kitasatosporales > Streptomycetaceae > Streptomyces > Streptomyces mobaraensis. The sequence goes on along the minus strand of NZ_CP072827.1, from coordinate 1,325,364 downwards.
GGCCCGGCAGCGTGGCGCCACGGCTGACCACATCCTGCTCTCCGGCGCCCCCGGGCTCGGCAAGACCACCCTCTCGATGATCATCGCCGCCGAGATGGGCGCCCCCATCCGCATCACCTCCGGCCCCGCCATCCAGCACGCGGGCGACCTCGCGGCGATCCTCTCCTCGCTCACCGAGGGCGAGGTCCTCTTCCTCGACGAGATCCACCGGATGTCCCGGCCCGCCGAGGAGATGCTGTACATGGCGATGGAGGACTTCCGCGTCGACGTCATCGTCGGCAAGGGCCCCGGCGCCACCGCCATCCCCCTGGAGCTGCCGCCCTTCACCCTGGTCGGCGCCACCACCCGCGCCGGTCTGCTGCCGCCCCCGCTGCGCGACCGCTTCGGCTTCACCGGGCACATGGAGTTCTACGCGCCCGCCGAGCTGGAGCGCGTCGTCCGGCGGTCCGCCGGCCTGCTCGACGTGGCCGTGGACGACGACGGGGCGGCCGAGATCGCCGGGCGTTCCCGCGGCACGCCCCGGATCGCCAACCGGCTGCTGCGCCGGGTCCGCGACTACGCCCAGGTGAAGGCCGACGGCCGGATCACCCGGGAGACCGCGGCGCAGGCCCTGGAGGTGTACGAGGTGGACGCCCGCGGCCTGGACCGGCTGGACCGGGCCGTGCTCACCGCGCTCCTCAAGCTGTTCGGCGGCGGTCCGGTCGGCCTGTCCACGCTGGCCGTGGCCGTCGGCGAGGAGCGGGAGACCGTCGAGGAGGTCGCCGAGCCCTTCCTCGTCCGGGAGGGGCTGCTGGCCCGCACCCCCCGGGGCCGGATCGCCACGCCCGCCGCCTGGGAGCACCTGGGGATGGTGCCGCCGCAGGTCGCCGGGGGTGCGGGCGGGATCGGACAGGGCGGGCCCGGGCAGCGTTCCCTGTTCGCGGAGTGACGGCGCGGGGGCTGGTCCGGCCAGGAACCCGGGTGCCATGCTGGGCGTTGTTCCATTGGTGCGGACTCGCTTAGACTCCGCCGATGCCGTCCGTATGGCGCGGCATACCACCCCCGTAGACCAGGCCGCATCCCCAAGCGGTCGTGTGAAGGAAATCCCGTCCCGTGAATATCGTGACTCTCCTGCCGTTCATCGTGCTCATCGGGGCCATGTTCCTGATGACCCGGTCGGCCAAGAACAAGCAGCGCCAGGCTGCGCAGATGCGCGACCAGATGCAGCCGGGCACCGGTGTGCGGACGATCGGCGGCATGTACGCCACCGTCAAGGAGGTCAGCGAGGACTCGGTCCTCCTGGAGGTCGCCCCGGGCGTGCACGCGATCTACGCGAAGAACGCCATCGGCGCCGTCCTGCCGGACGACGAGTACAACCGCATCATCCACGGCATCGAGGGCTCCGACGACGACGCCCCGGTCGTCCCGGACGACCTCTCCTCGCTGACCGAGGGGGCCGACAAGGACGGGGCGGCCGAGAAGGCCGGCGAGAAGAAGATCGACCTCGGCAAGGACACCTCCGGCGACGCCCCCGCGAAGGCCGACGCCTCCGCCGAGGACGAGGCCGTGACGGCGGAGAAGCCCGCGGACGCCGCCAAGGCGGAGCCCAAGGCCGAGCCGAAGGACGGCAAGCGGGACGGCGGCTCCGACGCGAAGTAGCCCCACCTGGAACCGCGACGCACCCACCGCTCGGTGCGTCGCGGTTCGCTGACGGTCTAGGCTCCGGCGGGGGGCAGGTCCCCACAAACTTCGTGGCCGCCCGGCGAACACCCGACGCCGGGCGGTTGGACAGGGAGAAACGACAAGGTGGCAGCACCGAAGAAGGGCCGCAGGTCCCCGGGCGGCCAGGGCAGGCCGGGCAGAGTCCTGGCCTTCATCCTGATCGCCATGGTGGCGCTCGTCGGGGGAATGTTCGCCTCCGGGCAGACCACCCCCCGCCTGGGCATCGACCTGGCGGGCGGCACGAGCTTCACGCTCGAGGCGAAGAACCAGCCGGGTCAGCCCAACGCGATCACCACGACCAACATGAACACGGCCGCGGGCATCATCGAGCGGCGTGTCAACGGTCTCGGCGTGACCGAGTCCGAGGTCCAGACGCAGGGCAAGAAGCACATCATCGTGAACATCCCCAAGGGGACGAACGCGAAGCAGGCCCGTGAGCAGGTCGGCACCACCGCCCAGCTCGCCTTCCGCCCGGTGCTCGTCGCCGCGCCCGCCGGCAAGCTGCCCGAGCCCACGCCGAGCGCGTCGGCCGGCGCCGGCAAGGACAAGGACAAGGGCGACAAGAGCAAGGCCCCCAAGGACACGGACAAGGCGAAGGACGCCGAGAAGGACAAGAAGGGCAAGCCTTCGGGCACGCCCACCGCGTCCGCCCCCGGCTCCTCGGCCACCCCGTCCGGCTCCCACGGCCAGGGCCGGGCCGTCACGGAGGCCCTGAAGGCCCCGCAGGCGCCCAAGCCGCCCACGCCGTCCCCCAAGCCCTCGGGCGGCCCCTCCAACGACCTGCAGAAGCAGTTCGCGGCCCTGGACTGCTCCACCAAGGAAGCCCGCTCCCAGGCGGCGAAGAAGGCCAGCGACCAGGCCAAGCCCGGGGACGACGTCGTGGTCTGCGACAAGGACGGCCAGGAGAAGCTGCTCCTCGGTCCCGTCGCGGTCGAGGGCCGGGACGTCACCGACGCCAAGGCCGCCCTCGACACCCAGCGGGCCAGCGGCTGGCAGGTGCAGCTGAAGTTCAACGGCAGCGGCGCCAAGAAGTTCGCCGACGTCACCGGCAAGCTCGCCGCCAAGCCCGAGCCGCAGAACCGGTTCGCGATCGTCCTGGACGGCCAGGCCGTCTCCGCCCCCCGGGTCAATGGCCCGATCCCCGGCGGCAGCGCCGAGATCAGCGGCAACTTCGACCAGTCCAGCGCTGACGACCTCGCCAACATCCTGTCGTACGGCGCCCTGCCGCTGTCGTTCGACATCGTCACGGAGACCACCGTCTCCGCCGCGCTCGGCGGCGAGCAGCTGCGCGCCGGTCTGATCGCGGGTGCCATCGGCCTCGCGCTCGTCGTGATCTACCTGGTGGTCTACTACCGCGGCCTCGCGCTCGTCGCGCTCGCCAGCCTCGCGGTCTCCGCGGTGCTGACGTACACGATCATGGTGTTGCTGGGCAAGGCCATCGGGTTCGCCCTGAACCTCCCGGCCGTCTGTGGTGCCATCGTGGCCATCGGCATCACCGCCGACTCGTTCATCGTCTACTTCGAGCGGGTCCGGGACGAGATCCGCGAGGGCCGCAGCCTGCGCCCCGCCGTGGAGCGCGGCTGGCCGCGCGCCCGCCGGACGATCCTGGTCTCCGACTTCGTGTCCTTCCTCGCCGCCGCGGTGCTCTTCATCGTCACCGTCGGCAAGGTCCAGGGCTTCGCGTTCACCCTCGGTCTGACCACGCTGCTCGACGTCGTCGTGGTCTTCTTCTTCACCAAGCCGCTGATGACGCTCCTCGCCCGCCGCAAGTTCTTCGCGAGCGGTCACCCCTGGTCCGGTCTCGACCCCAAGCGGCTCGGCGCCAAGCCGCCGCTGCGGGCCTCCCGCCGTCGTCCCTCCGCCCCTGTCGACCCGAAGGAGGCGTGAGATGTCACGACTCGGCACCCTCGGCGCCCGGCTCTACCGAGGCGAGGTCGGCTACGACTTCGTCGCCAAGCGGAAGATCTGGTACGGCATCTCGATCCTCATCACCATCACGGCCATCGTCGGCCTGGCGGTGCGCGGCCTGAACATGGGCATCGAGTTCTCCGGCGGCGCGATCTTCAACACCACCGGCAAGACGTCGGTGTCGGTGCAGGCCGCCAAGGAGACGGTGGAGACCGCCTCGGGTCACACGGCGATCGTCCAGAAGACCGGTGACGGCAAGCTGCGGGTCCAGGTCAGCGAGCTGGACGAGAAGCAGTCGCGTGCGACTCAGGCGGCCCTGGCCAAGAAGCTCGGTGTCCCCACCGACAAGATCAACACCGATATCGTCGGCCCCAGCTGGGGTGAGGAGATCGCCAACAAGGCGTGGACCGGCCTCGCCGTCTTCATGCTCCTCGTGGTGATCTACCTCGCCATCGCCTTCGAGTGGCGCATGGCGCTGGCCGCCCTCGTCGCCCTGATCCACGACCTGACCATCACCGTGGGCATCTACGCCCTCGTGGGCTTCGAGGTCACCCCGGGTACGGTCATCGGTCTGCTGACCATCCTCGGTTACTCGCTCTACGACACCGTCGTGGTCTTCGACGGCCTGAAGGAGAGCGCGAAGGACATCACCAAGCAGACCCGCTGGACGTACAGCGAGATCGCCAACCGCAGCCTCAACGGCACCCTGGTGCGCTCCATCAACACCACGGTCGTCGCCCTGCTGCCGGTCGCCGGTCTGCTGTTCATCGGCGGCGGCTTCCTGGGCGCGGGCATGCTGAACGACATCTCGCTCGCCCTGTTCGTCGGCCTCGCGGCCGGCGCCTACTCCTCGATCTTCATCGCCACCCCGCTGGTCGCCGACCTCAAGGAACGCGACCCGCAGATGAAGGCCCTCACCCGGCGCGTGCACGCCAAGCGCGCCGCGCAGGCCGCCAGGGCGGACTCGGCGCAGGACGAGGCCGGCTCCCAGGGTGTCGAGGACGACGACGAGCCGCAGGACGCCTCCCCGGCCGGTGTGGTCGGGCAGCGCCGGCAGCCGGTGAGCCGCAACCGCGGCGGACGCGGAGGGAAGCGCCGATGACCGCCTGGAGCGCCGAAGGCGCCGAGGAAAGCCTGCGCGAGCTGCTGCTCGCCCGCATCCACGACGTGCCGGACTACCCGAAGCCGGGCGTGGTGTTCAAGGACATCACCCCGCTGCTCGCCGACCCCGAGGCGTTCACCGCCCTCACCGAGGCGTTCGCCGAGCTGTGCGCCCGCTACCGGGCCGACAAGGTCGTCGGCCTGGAGGCCCGCGGCTTCATCCTGGCGGCCCCCGTGGCCGTCCGCGCGGGCATCGGCTTCGTGCCCGTCCGCAAGGTCGGCAAGCTGCCCGGCGCGACCCTGTCGCAGGCGTACGAGCTGGAGTACGGCACGGCGGAGATCGAGATACATGCCGAGGCGTTCGCCCCCGGCGACCGGGTCCTGGTCATCGACGACGTGCTGGCCACGGGTGGCACCGCCGAGGCGTCGCTCCAGCTGATCCGCCGGGCCGGCGCGGAGCCCGTGGGCGTCGCCGTCCTGATGGAGCTGGGCTTCCTCCCCGGTCGCGAGCGGCTGGAGAAGGTGCTCGGCGAGGCGCCGGTGGACGCGCTGATCCGCGTCTGAGCCGCCCTGAGCCGCAACGCGCACAAGGTATCGGGCCCCGGGGAGAACCCCGGGGCCCGTCCTGTGCGTCCTCGCCCTCGCCGGGCGGGAGGCGGCTCCACGGTCCGGATCGATACCATGGCAGTCCGGACCTGCTCGGGGGCCGGACCCCGCATGAGGAGTGCTCTTGCCAGACAAGGCCCAGCCGCTCTCCCCCAGACTCCGTCCGGGGGCATCCCCAGCGGCACAGCCCGACCAGCCCGCACCGGACGCCGCGGCTGCCGCGGGCACGCCCGAGCCCACGGGCCGCCCGCAGGGCGCGGGTGCGCCCGAGCCCGGAAAGCGGGGCCGGCCGCAGGCCGCCCCGGGAGGCGACCTGGTCAAGGAGAGCGCCGGCCCGCGCCCCACACCGCCGCCGAGCGCCCGCTCCGCCTCCTCCAGCCGGGTCCGCGCCCGCCTCGCCCGGCTGGGCGTACAGCGGCAGAGCCCGTACAACCCGGTGCTGGAGCCGCTGCTCCGCATCGTCCGCGGGAACGACCCCAAGGCGGACGCCTCCACGCTGCGCCAGATCGAGCGCGCCTACCAGGTCGCCGAGCGCTGGCACCGCGGTCAGAAGCGCAAGAGCGGCGACCCGTACATCACCCACCCGCTCGCCGTGACGACCATCCTGGCCGAGCTGGGCATGGACCCGGCGACCCTGATGGCCGGGCTGCTGCACGACACCGTCGAGGACACCGAGTACGGCCTCGACGACCTCCGCCGCGACTTCGGCGACCAGGTCGCCCTGCTCGTCGACGGCGTCACCAAGCTGGACCGGGTGCAGTTCGGCGAGGCCGCCCAGGCCGAGACCGTCCGCAAGATGGTCGTCGCCATGGCCAAGGACCCCCGGGTCCTGGTGATCAAGCTCGCCGACCGGCTGCACAACATGCGCACCATGCGCTACCTCAAGCGGGAGAAGCAGGAGAAGAAGGCCCGCGAGACGCTGGAGATCTACGCCCCGCTGGCGCACCGGCTGGGCATGAACACCATCAAGTGGGAGCTGGAGGACCTCGCCTTCGCGATCCTCTACCCCAAGATGTACGACGAGATCGTCCGGCTCGTCGCCGAGCGCGCCCCCAAGCGGGACGAGTACCTGGCGATCGTCACCGACGAGGTCCAGGCCGACCTGCGCGCCGCCCGCATCAAGGCCACCGTCACCGGCCGCCCGAAGCACTACTACAGCGTCTACCAGAAGATGATCGTGCGGGGCCGGGACTTCGCCGAGATCTACGACCTGGTGGGCATCCGCGTCCTCGTCGACACCGTCCGCGACTGCTATGCGGCGCTCGGCACCGTCCACGCCCGGTGGAACCCGGTGCCCGGGCGGTTCAAGGACTACATCGCGATGCCCAAGTTCAACATGTACCAGTCGCTGCACACGACGGTCATAGGGCCCAGCGGCAAGCCGGTCGAGCTCCAGATCCGGACGTTCGACATGCACCGCCGCGCCGAGTACGGCATCGCCGCGCACTGGAAGTACAAGCAGGAGGCCGTCGCCGGTGCCTCCAAGATCCGTACGGACGTGCCGAAGAACGCCGGCAAGAACCAGGACACCGTCAACGACATGGCCTGGCTCCGGCAGTTGCTCGACTGGCAGAAGGAGACGGAGGATCCGGGCGAGTTCCTGGAGTCGCTGCGCTTCGACCTGTCGCGCAACGAGGTCTTCGTCTTCACGCCCAAGGGCGACGTCATAGCGCTGCCCGCCGGGGCCACGCCGGTCGACTTCGCCTACGCCGTGCACACCGAGGTCGGCCACCGCACCATAGGGGCCCGGGTCAACGGGCGGCTGGTGCCGCTCGAATCGACCCTGGACAACGGCGATCTGGTCGAGGTCTTCACCTCCAAGGCGCCCGGCGCCGGCCCCTCCCGCGACTGGCTGGGCTTCGTCAAGTCCCCCCGCGCGCGCAACAAGATCCGCGCCTGGTTCTCCAAGGAGCGCCGGGACGAGGCGATCGAGCAGGGCAAGGACGCCATCGCCCGCGCGATGCGCAAGCAGAACCTGCCCATCCAGCGCATCCTGACCGGCGATTCACTGGTCACCCTCGCGCACGAGATGCGCTACCCGGACATCTCCTCGCTCTACGCGGCCATCGGCGAGGGCCATGTGGCCGCCCAGGGCGTGGTGCAGAAGCTCGTCCAGGCGCTCGGCGGCGAGGACGCGGCGACGGAGGACATCGAGGAGTCGGCGCCCATCCGCGGCCGCTCCAAGCGGCGTTCGTCCGCCGACCCGGGCGTGGTCGTCAAGGGCGTGGACGACGTGTGGGTCAAGCTCGCCCGCTGCTGTACGCCCGTGCCCGGCGACCCGATCATCGGCTTCGTCACCCGCGGCAACGGCATCTCGGTCCACCGCGCGGACTGCGTCAACGTCGACTCGCTGTCGCAGCAGCCGGAGCGGATCATCGACGTCGAGTGGGCGCCCACCCAGTCGTCCGTCTTCCTCGTCGCCATCCAGGTGGAGGCGCTGGACCGGTCCCGGCTGCTGTCGGACGTCACCCGGGTCCTGTCGGACCAGCACGTCAACATCCTCTCGGCGGCCGTGCAGACGTCCCGGGACCGGGTGGCCACCTCGCGGTTCACCTTCGAGATGGGCGACCCCAAGCACCTCGGGCACGTGCTGAAGGCGGTGCGCGGCGTGGAGGGCGTCTACGACGTGTACCGCGTGACGTCGGCGCGCAGGCCGTAGCCGTACAACGGAAGATGGCTCCGACGATCGTCGGAGCCATCTTCCGTTACGAAGCGGGGGTGCTCAGCCGCCGAACTCCTGCAGGCCCTTCAACGCCTGGTCCAGCAGCGCCTTGCGGCCCTCCAGCTCCTTGCCGAGCTTCTCGGCCTTCGCCTCGTTGCCCGCCGCGCGCGCCTTGTCGATCTGCGCCTGGAGCTTGTCGACCGCGTCCTGGAGCTGCCCGGTCAGCCCGGCCGCGCGCGCCCGCGCCTCCGGGTTGGTCCGCCGCCACTCGGCCTCCTCGGCCTCCTGGATGGCGCGCTCCACCGCGTGCATCCGGCCCTCGATCTTCGGCCGGGCGTCCCGCGGCACATGGCCGATGGCCTCCCAGCGCTCGTTGATCGAACGGAACGCCGCCCGGGCCGCCTTGAGGTCGGTCACCGGCAGCAGCTTCTCCGCCTCGACGACCAGCTCCTCCTTGAGCCCCAGGTTGGCCTGCTGCTCGGCGTCGCGCTCCGCGAACACCTCGCCGCGCGCCTGGAAGAAGACGTCCTGCGCGCCCCGGAACCGGGCCCACAGCTCGTCCTCGGCCTCACGCTGCGCGCGGCCGGCGGCCTTCCAGTCGGCCATCAGCTCGCGGTAGCGGGCCGCGGTGGCGCCCCAGTCCGTCGAGCCGGACAGTGCCTCGGCCTCGGCGACCAGCTTCTCCTTGACCTTGCGGGCCTCCTCGCGCTGGGCGTCCAGCGAGGCGAAGTGGGCCTTGCGGCGCTTGGAGAACGCCGAGCGGGCGTGCGAGAAGCGGTGCCACAGCTCGTCGTCGGTCTTGCGGTCCAGCCGCGGCAGGCCCTTCCAGGTGTCCACCAGGGCCCGCAGCCGCTCGCCGGCGGAGCGCCACTGCTCGCTCGCGGCCAGCTCCTCGGCCTCGGCGACCAGCGCCTCCTTGGCCGTCCTGGCCTCGTCCGTCTGCTTGGCCTTGGCCGCCTTGCGCTCCTCGCGGCGCTTCTCGACCGTCTCGACGAGCTTGTCCAACCGCCCGCGCAGCGCGTCCAGATCGCCGACCGCGTGGTGCTCGTCCACCTGCGAGCGCAGGTGGTCGATCGCGGTCATCGCGTCCTTCGCCGACAGGTCGGTGGTGTTGACCCGGCGCTCGAGGAGGCCGATCTCGACGACCAGGCCCTCGTACTTGCGCTCGAAGTAAGCGAGGGCCTCCTCCGGACTCCCCGCCTGCCACGAACCGACGACCTTCTCGCCGTCGGCGGTACGCACGTACACCGTCCCCGTCTCGTCGACGCGGCCCCACGGGTCGCTGCTCACAGCGCCTCCTCCACATGATGCGGGGGCCGTTCGCGGCCCGCGCGCATCGTCCACAGTTGTCCCCGGTGGGGCCGCGCCCCGCCCGGTCCGGCGGCTTGATCATTTCACTGCCGATCGGTGCTGTCTCGGGTGCCTCGCAGCCGCCGGAGCAGGCACCCTACACAACGCCAACATAGGCGACCGGTGGCCCGGCTGTCCGTATCCCGCGACCGGAATTTCGCCGTTCGGCCACGGGTGCGGAATCAGCTCTTCACCACCGTCGCCTTGTCCACCACGACGGTGGCGTTGGGGGGTCCGTCCGGGGCCCCGCCCTGGATCCCGGCGCCTGCGATCTTGTCGAGGGTCTTGCGGCCCTCGGCGCCGATCGTGCCGACCGGGGTGTAGTCCGGCTGCAGCGGGCTGTCCTTGTAGACGAGGAAGAACTGGCTGCCCGTCGAATGCGGCTGCTGCGTCTTGGCCATGGCGATCGTCCCGGCCGGGTAGATCTTCATCTTCGCCTGCTTGAGCTGCTCGTCCTTCGGCTCCTGGAGCAGGTCGCTCTTGAGGTTCTCCTCGGCGAGCGTGTAGCCGGGACCGCCCGCGCCGGTGCCCTGCGGGTCGCCGCACTGGAGGACGTAGATGCCCGCGGCCTCACCGGTGAGGCGGTGGCACTTGGTGTGGTCGAAGTACCCCTGACCCGCCAGGAAATTCAGCGAGTTGACGGTGTGGGGGGCCTTGGCCGCGTCCAGCTTCAGGTCGATGTTCCCGCAGGTGGTCTTGAGGGCCATGGTGTAGGAGGCGGACGTGTCGACCGTCATCTCCGGTTCCGACTTCCACGTCTTCTTCGCCGGGCTGCCGGCGGCCGGCTTGGCGCACGGGTCGGGGCCCCGTGAAGGCGCTGTGGGGGTGGGGAGCTCGCTCGGGGTCGCGTCCGCCGACGCCTTGTCGTCCTTCTTGTCGTCGCCGCCCAGCGCGCCCGTGGCCGCCGCCGTGCCGCCCGCGGCGATCAGCACGGCGAGACCGGCCGCGATCAACGCGTTCCGGTTGCGGGCCTTGCGCCGCTGCGCCTCGCGGCGCTGCTGCTGCCGCTCGAACTTCTCCCGTGCGAGCTGCCGCCGCCGCTGCTCGTTAGTGACCACCGGGTCGTCTCCTCGTGCCGTATCGATCCGTCGGAACGCCTGTTGCGAGCGTGCCCGTACCGTATACGGGTTCGCGGCGGCGGAGGTGCCGCCGGTAGGCTCTGAACCGGCATAAACGTGACCGGCGCACCGGCCGGGCACGCCTGCCGGATCCCTGCCACGCCAACGCAGGCCGACATTTAAGGACGAATGTGCTGATTGCCGGGTTCCCCGCCGGGGCCTGGGGGACCAATTGTTATCTGGTCGCCCCCGCCGCCGGTGAGGAGTGCGTGATCATCGACCCGGGCCACCAGGCCGCCCAGGGAGTCGAGGACGCACTCAGGAAGCATCGGCTCAAGCCCGTCGCGGTCGTCCTCACCCACGGCCACATCGACCACGTCGCCTCGGTCGTCCCGGTGTGCGGCGCCCACGACGTCCCCGCCTGGATCCACCCCGCCGACCGCTACATGATGAGCGACCCGGAGAAGGCCCTCGGCCGCTCCATCGGCGCGCAGCTCCTCGGCGAGCTGACCGTGGGGGAACCGGACGACGTCAAGGAGCTCGCCGACGGCAGCACCCTGGACCTCGCCGGTCTGGAGTTCACCGTCGCGCACGCGCCCGGCCATACCAAGGGGTCGGTGACCTTCCGGCTGCCCGAGAGCAACGACATCCCGTCGGTGTTCTTCTCGGGCGACCTGCTGTTCGCCGGCTCCATCGGACGCACCGACCTGCCCGGCGGTGACCACGCCGAGATACTCGAGTCCCTGGCCCGCGTGTGCCTGCCCCTCGACGACTCGACCGTGGTCCTCTCCGGCCACGGCCCCCAGACCAGCATCGGCCGCGAGCGCGCCACCAACCCGTACCTGCGGGAAGTGGCCCAGGCGCAGCACGGCCCCGGAACCGGCACCCCGGCTCCGCGACGAGGAATGTGACGAAGCTTTCGTGAGCACTTTCAAGGCCCCCAAGGGCACCTACGACCTGACCCCGCCGGACTCGGCGGTCTACCTCGCCGTCCGCGAGGCCATCGCCGCCCCGGTGCGGCGGGCCGGCTACGGCTATGTGGAGACCCCCGGCTTCGAGAACGTCGAGCTGTTCGCGCGCGGCGTCGGCGAGTCCACCGACATCGTGACCAAGGAGATGTACACCCTCACCACGCGCGGCGGCGACCAGCTCGCGCTGCGCCCCGAGGGCACCGCCTCCGTACTGCGCGCCGCGCTGGAGGGCAACCTCCACAAGGGCGGCAACCTTCCGGTCAAGCTCTGGTACTCCGGCTCGTACTACCGCTACGAGCGCCCGCAGAAGGGCCGTTACCGCCACTTCTCGCAGGTCGGCGCCGAGGCCATCGGAGCCGAGGACCCGGCGCTCGACGCCGAGTTGATCATCCTGGCCGTCGACGCGTACAAGTCCCTCGGCCTGAAGAACTTCCGCCTGCTGCTCAACTCGCTGGGCGACAAGGAGTGCCGTCCCGCCTACCGGGCCGCGCTCCAGGACTTCCTGCGCGGTCTCGACCTGGACGACGACACCCGCCGCCGGATCGAGATCAACCCGCTGCGGGTCCTCGACGACAAGCGCGAGGCCGTCCAGAAGCAGCTCGTCGGCGCCCCCATGCTCCGCGACCACCTCTGCGAGGCGTGCAAGGAGTACCACGAGCAGGTGCGCGCGCTGCTGACCGCGGCGGGCGTCGCGTTCGAGGACGACGAGAAGCTGGTGCGCGGCCTGGACTACTACACGCGTACCACCTTCGAGTTCGTCCACGACGGCCTCGGCGCGCAGTCCGCGGTCGGCGGCGGCGGCCGGTACGACGGCCTGTCCGAGATGATCGGCGGCCCGGCCCTGCCGTCCGTCGGCTGGGCGCTGGGCGTGGACCGCACGGTGCTGGCGCTGGAGGCCGAGGGCATCGAGCTCGAACTCCCCGCCGCCACCGAGGTCTACGCGGTGCCGCTGGGCGACGAGGCCCGCCGGGTCCTCTTCGGCGTCGTCACCGAACTGCGCCGGGCCGGCATCGCCGCCGACTTCGCGTTCGGCGGGAAGGGCCTCAAGAACGCCATGAAATCGGCCGACCGCTCCGGCGCCCGGTACGCCCTGGTGGCGGGCGAACGGGACCTGGCCGAGGGCGTCGTCCAGCTCAAGGACCTGGGCAGCGGCGAGCAGACCGCTGTCCCGATCGGCACCGTCGTGAGTGAACTCCGGGACAGGCAGGGCTGATCGGCCGCCGCCTGGTGCAGAATGGGCGCATCGGACGACTGATGGGATCTATGGCGCTATGACGACCTCGGCTCTGGACCGCTCCGACACCGACGGCGCGGAGCGGGACGGGCCCGCCACCGGTGCGGTGGGCGGCAGCCGTGCCTTCGGGCTGCTGCTCGTCATCACCGGTGCCATGGGGCTGCTGGCCGCCTGGGTCATCACCCTCGACAAGAACAAGATCCTCGAGGCCAAGGCGGTCGGGAAGACCTTCACCCCCGGGTGCAGCCTCAACCCGATCGTCTCCTGCGGCAACATCATGGAGAGCGACCAGGCCCACGTCTTCGGGTTCCCCAACCCGATGCTCGGCCTGGTCTGCTACGGCGCGATCATCGCGATCGGCCTGGCCGTGCTGTCCGGCGCCCGCTTCCCGCGCTGGTACTGGATGGGCATGCAGGCCGGCACCCTCTTCGGCGTCGGCTTCTGCACCTGGCTGCAGTACCAGTCGCTGTACGTCATCGGTTCGCTCTGCCTCTGGTGCTGCCTCGCCTGGGTCGCCACCATCGTGATGTTCTGCTACGTCACCGTGCAGAACATCCGCCACCGCTTCATCCCGCTGCCGAACGCGGTGCGGAGCGCGGTGCTGGAGTTCCACTGGGTGGTGCCGGTGCTGTGGATCGGCCTCATCGGGCTGGCGATCCTGACGAACTGGTGGTCGTTCTGGACGGGCCAGTCCTGAGCCCGCCTCTCTGCTGACCTGCCGTAACGCCGCCGGACGACGACCGTCCGGCGGCGTTGTCTGGGGGTACCTCCCAGCGGTAGCTGGGGGAGGGGTGGCATAGGGTTTTGGGCGTGGAACCCGACCTGTTCACCGCCGCAGAAGAGGACCGCCGGGAGAAAGACCCGTCGAGCAGTCCCCTGGCCGTCCGCATGCGCCCCCGCACCCTCGACGAGGTCGTCGGACAGGGCCATCTGCTGAAGCCGGGATCGCCGCTGCGCCGGCTGGTCGGCGAGGCGAGCGGCGGTCCGGCCGGGCCCTCGTCGGTGATCCTCTGGGGGCCGCCCGGCATCGGCAAGACGACCCTCGCGTACGTCGTCAGCCAGGCCACCAACAAGCGCTTCGTCGAGCTGTCCGCGATCACCGCCGGCGTCAAGGAGGTCCGGGCCGTCATCGACGGCGCCCGCCGGGCCTCCGGCGGCTACGGCAAAGAGACCGTCCTCTTCCTCGACGAGATCCACCGCTTCAGCAAGGCCCAGCAGGACTCCCTGCTGCCCGCCGTGGAGAACCGCTGGGTCACCCTCATCGCCGCCACCACCGAGAACCCCTACTTCTCGATCATCTCCCCGCTGCTCTCCCGCTCCCTGCTGCTCACCCTCCAGGCGCTCACCGACGACGACCTGCGCGGGCTGCTGCACCGCGCTGTAGCGGACGAGCGCGGGCTCGGCGGCGCGGTGACGCTCCCGGACGACGCGGAAGAGCACCTGCTGCGGATCGCCGGCGGCGACGCGCGGCGGGCGCTGACCGCCCTGGAGGCGGCGGCGGGGGCTGCGCTCGACAAGGGCGAGAGCGAGATCACCCTGTCGACGTTGGAGGAGACGGTCGACCGGGCTGCGGTGAAGTACGACCGCGACGGCGATCAGCATTACGACGTCGCGAGTGCGCTGATCAAGTCCATCCGGGGGTCGGACGTGGACGCCACGCTGCACTACCTCGCGCGAATGATCGAGGCGGGGGAGGACCCGCGGTTCATCGCGCGGCGGCTGATGATCTCCGCCAGCGAGGACATCGGGCTCGCGGATCCTTCCGCGCTGCAGACGGCGGTCGCCGGGGCGCAGGCCGTCGCCATGATCGGCTTCCCCGAGGCGCGGATCACTCTCTCGCAGGTGGCCATCGCGCTCGCCCTGGCGCCCAAGTCGAACGCGGCTTATCTCGCCATCGACGCGGCGCTGGCCGATGTGCGGGCGGGGCTCGCCGGGCCGGTGCCCGCGCATCTGCGGGACGGGCATTACAAGGGGGCGGCGAAGCTGGGGCATGGGGAGGGGTATCAGTATCCCCACGATCTGCCGGGTGGTATCGCGGCTCAGCAGTACGCGCCTGACGCGGTGCATGGTCGGCGGTATTACTCGCCGACTCGGCATGGAGGGGAGGCGCGGTACGCGGAGGTGGTGGAGCGGGTGCGGGAGCGTTTGCGGGGGGAGTGAGCCCCGGTCCCGCCCTTTCTCCGTTTCCTGGGGCTGCGCCCCAGACCCCGCTTGTCGCGGCTCCGCCGCTCGTCCTCAAGCGCCGGACGGGCTGGCTATAGCCCGTCCGGCGTTTGAGGACAGCGCGCGCAGCGCGCTTCGGGGGTGCGGGGGCTCGCCCCCGCAAGAAACGGGAAGGGGCGGGACAGGGGCATCCCCCCTCATTCCCCCGCCGCGTCGAACAGGCGGTGCATCTCCCGCCGCAACCCCGCCACATCCCGCACCGGCTCCGGGAACTCGAACCGCGCGTCGAACGAGCGGTCGGCCGGCGACCCCGAACCCTCGCGGGTGAAGCGCACGCGGAACCCGAAGCGGTCCAGCGCCAGCGGCACCGCGCTGCCCGAGCCCACCCGGTGCTCGTCCAGCAGGCCCCACAGGGACCGCATCTGATCCCCGTGCCCCGCGTGCAGATGCTGCAGCAGCTCCACCTCGTACTCCACGAGCGGATCGGGCGCGGCACCCGCGAAGTCCTCCGGGGAGACGGTCTCGATGCCCCAGAGGTCGTCGACGGAGAGGTCGCCGAGTTCCAGCCGCACCATCATGCGGCCCGGCTCCGCGACGCCGGGGACGCAGGTGAGCCAGCCCGAGAGCCAGGCGCGGCCGCGGATGCGGTTGGGGACGGAGACGGGGGCGACGTCGGTGAGCTCCAGGACCGCGGGGAGGTCGTCGGCCTCGGCGTGGGTGGCCGCGCGGACGACGGGGGAGTCGGCCGGGTGGACGAGGTAGACGTCGCCGTCGGGGCCGACGGTCCGTACCTCGGGGGTGAGGGGTTCGGGGCGGGCGGCCCCCAGCCCGGGAACGAGCAGTACCGCGGAGCATGTACTCTGTACGAGAGTTCGTGTGCGCTCGGCTGCTGACGGCATCCGGGCGGTTTCAAGTCCGCTGGGACGCGGCTGACCACGATCTGATCGGACCTCCGTCGCACCGACGCCATCAGTTGCGTCGGCCTTCTTCGTGCTGTCCGTGACGTGACTGGTGTTCCCCGGGCGAGACATGCGATCTCCTTGAGTAAGGTGAGCCTAACCTAACCTATTTCGGAGGTCTGGAGAACGTGCCTAACCAGTCGCGTCCCAAGGTCAAGAAGTCTCGTGCGCTCGGCATCGCCCTGACGCCGAAGGCCGTCAAGTACTTCGAGGCCCGTCCCTACCCGCCGGGCGAGCACGGCCGCGGCCGCAAGCAGAACTCGGACTACAAGGTCCGCCTGCTCGAGAAGCAGCGTCTGCGCGCGCAGTACGACATCAGCGAGCGCCAGATGGCGCGCGCCTACGACCGCGCCAAGAAGGCCGAGGGCAAGACCGGCGAGGCGCTGGTCATCGAGCTCGAGCGTCGTCTGGACGCCCTGGTCCTGCGTGCCGGCATCGCCCGCACCATCTACCAGGCCCGCCAGATGGTCGTCCACGGCCACATCGAGGTCAACGGCAAGAAGGTCGACAAGCCGTCCTTCCGCGTCCGTCCCGACGACGTCGTGATGGTCCGCGAGCGCAGCCGCGCCAAGCACCCCTTCCAGGTCGCCCGCGAGGGTGGCTACGCGGGTGAGGGCGAGACCCCGCGCTACCTGCAGGTCAACCTGCAGGCCCTGGCCTTCCGCCTGGACCGCGACCCGAACCGCAAGGAGATCCCGGTCATCTGCGACGAGCAGCTCGTCGTCGAGTACTACGCCCGATAAGTCGGCCGTAGGACCTCTCCTTCACGCCTGGCCCGTCGCCCCTCCGCCCTCGTGGCGGCGGGGTGGCGGGCCACCGCGTTTTCCGGGGCGCTCCGGGCCTCGAAACGGAGTACGGGCCGCCACCCGCGGCGCGATAAGGTCGGTACCCGACGTTTCTTACGTGTGACCAGCGACGACAGCAGGGAGCGGTGCAGTGTCCGGTGGAGAGGTGGCCGGGATCCTCGTGGCCGTCTTCTGGGCGATCCTGGTGTCCTTCATCGCCCTCGTCCTGGTACGGCTCGCGCAGACCCTCAAGGCGGCCACCAAGCTGGTCGCCGACGTCACCGCGCAGGCTGTGCCGCTGCTGGCCGACGCCTCGGCGACCGTGCGGTCCGCCCACACCCAGCTCGCCCGCGTCGACTCGATCGCCGCGGACGTCCAGGAGGTCACGGCCAACGCCTCCGCGTTGTCCTCCACCGTCTCCTCCGCCTTCGGCGGACCGCTGGTGAAGGTCGCCGCCTTCGGCTACGGCGTGCGGCGGGCGATCGGGCGCAAGGGCGCCCCCGCCGAACCCGAGCGCACCGTGATCACCGGCCGGAGCGTCGGTAAGAAACTGCCGTCCGCCCGGCGCGGCGGCCGTCGTACCCGTGGGAAGGGCTGATCCGGAAATGTTCCGCCGTGCTTTTTGGTTCACCACCGGGGTGGCCGCCGGAGTGTGGGCCACCACCAAGGTGAACCGCACCCTGGACAAGCTCACCCCCGAGAGCCTTGCGCTCCAGGCGGCCGACCGGGCCGTGCTCGCCGGCCGCCGCGTCAAGCACTTCGCGCTCGACGTCCGCGACGGCATGGCGCACCGCGAGGCGGCGCTCAAGGACGCGCTCGGCCTCACCGCCGCACCGGAACCCGAGGAGGCCCGGGCGCTGCCCGCCGGACGCCCGCACCTCGTCGTCGTCGAACCCACCCATCCCCACCACTCGCTGACCCGGAAAGAGGACCACTGATGGAGTCCGCTGAAATCCGCCGCCGCTGGCTGCGCTTCTTCGAAGAGCGTGGGCACACCGTCGTGCCGTCGGCGTCGCTCATCGCGGACGACCCGACGCTGCTCCTCGTGCCCGCGGGCATGGTGCCCTTCAAGCCCTACTTCCTGGGTGAGGTCAAGCCGCCGTTCAGCCGCGCCACCAGCGTGCAGAAGTGCGTCCGCACGCCGGACATCGAAGAGGTCGGCAAGACCACCCGGCACGGCACGTTCTTCCAGATGTGCGGCAACTTCTCGTTCGGCGACTACTTCAAGGAGGGCGCGATCAAGCTCTCCTGGGAGCTGCTGACCACGCCCGTCGCCGACGGCGGCTACGGCCTCGACCCCGAGAAGCTCTGGATCACCGTCTACCAGGACGACGACGAGGCCGAGCGGATCTGGCGGGACACCGTCGGCGTCCCCGCCGAGCGCATCCAGCGGCTGGGCAAGAAGGACAACTTCTGGTCCATGGGCGTCCCCGGCCCCTGTGGCCCCTGCTCCGAGATCAACTACGACCGCGGCCCCGAGTTCGGCCCCGAGGGCGGCCCGGCCGTCAACGACGAGCGGTACGTGGAGATCTGGAACCTGGTCTTCATGCAGTACGAGCGGGGTGCCGGCGACGGCAAGGAGGACTTCCCGATCCTCGGCGACCTCCCCGCCAAGAACATCGACACCGGCCTCGGCCTCGAACGCCTCGCGATGATCCTCCAGGGCGTCCGGAACATGTACGAGACCGACACCCTGCGCGTCGTCATCGACAAGGCCACCGAACTCACGGGCGTCGCCTACGGCAAGGCCGCCGACTCCGACGTCTCGCTGCGCGTGGTCGCCGACCACATGCGCACCTCCGTGATGCTCATCGGTGACGGCGTCACGCCCGGCAACGAGGGCCGCGGCTACGTCCTGCGCCGCATCATGCGCCGCGCCATCCGCAACATGCGGATGCTGGGCGCCACCGGCCCGGTCGTCGCCGACCTGCTCGACGTGATCATCAACACGATGGGGCAGCAGTACCCGGAGCTCATCGAGGACCGCAAGCGCATCGAGACTGTCGCGCTCGCCGAGGAGGCCGCCTTCCTCAAGACCCTCAAGGCCGGCACCAACATCCTCGACACCGCCGTCACCGAGACCAAGGCCGCGGGCGGCACGGTCCTCGCCGGCGAGAAGGCGTTCCTGCTCCACGACACCTGGGGCTTCCCGATCGACCTCACCCTGGAGATGGCCGCCGAGCAGGGCCTCGCCGTGGACGAGGACGGCTTCCGCCGCCTGATGAAGGAGCAGCGGGAGCGGGCCAAGGCCGACGCCAAGGCCAAGAAGACCGGCCATGCCGACCTGTCCGCCTACCGCGAGGTCGCCGACACCGCGGGCGCCACCGACTTCACCGGCTACACCCTCACCGAGAACGAGGCCACCGTCGTCGGCCTGCTCGTCGACGGCGTCCCGTCGCCGGCCGCCTCCGAGGGCGACGAGGTCGAGATCGTCCTCGACCGTACGCCGTTCTACGCCGAGGGTGGTGGCCAGCTGGCCGACCAGGGGCGTATCAAGCTGCACAACGGTGCCGTGGTCGAGATCCGCGATGTGCAGAAGCCCGTTCCGGGCGTCAACGTCCACAAGGGCGTCGTGCAGGTCGGTGAGGTGACGGTCGGCGCCTCGGCGTACGCCGTCATCGACGTCAAGCGCCGCCGGGCCATCGCCCGCGCCCACAGCGCCACCCACCTGACGCACCAGGCGCTGCGCGACGCGCTCGGCCCGACGGCCGCCCAGGCCGGTTCGGAGAACTCGCCCGGCCGCTTCCGCTTCGACTTCGGCTCCCCGGCCGCCGTGCCCGGCACCGTCCTCACCGACGTCGAGCAGCGGATCAACGAGGTCCTCTCCCGGGAGCTCGACGTCCACGCCGAGATCATGAGCCTGGACGAGGCCAAGAAGTCCGGTGCGATCGCCGAGTTCGGCGAGAAGTACGGCGAGCGGGTACGCGTCGTGACCATCGGCGACTTCTCCAAGGAGCTGTGCGGCGGTACGCACGTCGCCAACACCGCCCAGCTGGGTCTGGTGAAGCTGCTCGGCGAGTCCTCGATCGGTTCCGGTGTGCGCCGCGTCGAGGCCCTGGTCGGCGCCGACGCGTACGACTTCCTGGCCAAGGAGCACACGGTCGTCGCCCAGCTCACCGAGCTGGTCAAGGGCCGCCCGGAGGAGCTGCCGGAGAAGATCTCGGGCATGCTCGCCAAGCTGCGGGACGCCGAGAAGGAGATCGAGCGCTACCGCGCCGAGAAGGTGCTCCAGGCCGCCGCCGGGCTGGCCGAGGGCGCCCGGGACGTGCACGGCGTCGCCCTGGTCACCGGCACCGTCCCGGACGGCACCGGCGCCGACGACCTGCGCAAGCTGGTCCTCGACGTCCGCGGCCGGATCCAGGGCGGCCGCCCGGCCGTCGTCGCCCTGTTCACCGTGGCCAACGGCCGCCCGCTGACCGTCATCGCCACCAACGAGGCCGCCCGCGAGCGCGGTCTCAAGGCCGGCGACCTGGTCCGTACGGCCGCCAAGACGCTCGGCGGCGGCGGTGGCGGCAAGCCGGACGTCGCCCAGGGCGGCGGCCAGAACCCGGAGGCCGTGGCCGACGCCATCGCCGCCGTGGAGCGCCTCGTGGCGGAAGCGGCCTGACCGTGCGACGTGGCAGACGCATCGCCGTCGACGTCGGGGACGCCCGGATCGGGGTCGCCTCGTGCGACCCCGACGGGATCCTCGCCACACCGGTCGAGACCGTGCCCGGACGGGACATCCCGCAGGCCCACAAGCGGCTCGCGGCGCTCGTCGCGGAGTACGAGCCCATCGAGGTCGTCGTCGGCCTGCCCCGCTCCCTCAAGGGGGGAGAGGGGCCGGCCGCGGCCAAGGTGCGCACGTTCGCCAAGGAGATGGCCCGGCGCGTCGCGCCGGTGCCCGTCCGGCTGGTGGACGAGCGGATGACGACGGTCACCGCGGCCCAGGGGCTGCGCGCGTCCGGGGTCAGCAGCAAGAAGGGCCGGTCGGTCGTCGACCAGGCGGCCGCAGTGATCATCCTGCAGAACGCCCTGGAGACCGAAAGGACGTCGGGGCGGCCTCCGGGCGAACCCGTCGAAGTGGTCATCTGATCGCGATACGGTAACCTTCCGCGCGACATGGCAGCTAGTTCGAACGCCATCCCTACAGGACCAGACGATCGGACCCGCGCCCCCCGGGGGCGCCCGGCTGCCGCTGTGCGGCTCTAGGGGATAGATGACTGAGTACGGCCGGGGTTCCGGCTCCCAACCGTGGAATCCCGGCGACCCCCAGCACGGGGACCCGGGGTACGAGGGCCGGCAGCATCCGCCGCAGCAGCAGCCGTACCCCGGTCAGCAGCAGTATCCGGACCAGCGGTTCCCAGAGCAGCAGCAGTACGGCTGGGAGCAGTCGGCGCAGGGCGGTGGGGGCCACTACGGTGACCCCCACTCCCCGTCCGGGCAGCAGTACGGGCAGCCCGGCCAGTCGGGCGGGGGCTACTACGGCTCCGGTGGCGGGTACCCGGGACAGGACGGACAGTCCTACGACACGGGTCAGCACCCGCACGTACAGCAGCAGGCGTACGACACCGGGCAGCATCCGCAGCCCGGCGGACAGCAGGCGTACGACACGGGTCAGCATCCGCAGCAGTCCTATGACACGGGTCAGCACCCGCATCCGGCGTATGACACCGGTCAGCATCCGCAGCAGGCGTACGACACGGGTCAGCATCCGCAGCAGTCCTATGACACGGGTCAGCACCCGCACCCGTCCTACGACACCGGTCAGCACCCGCAGCAGGCGTACGACACCGGCCAGCACCCGCGGCCCGGCGAGGGGCGGGTGCCGCAGCAGGCGACCGCCAAGGAGCCGCACGAGGAGTGGCTGGAGGAGTCCTCCGGCGGGCACTCCCTGCTCTCCAAGTCCGCCGCTGCCCCGGCCCCCCGGTCGTCGCCGGCCATAGACCTCCTCCCCGGCGGCGTCACGGACGAGGACGACGAGACCGACGCGGCCGAGGAGCCGCGGCGCGGCCGGCGCGGCGGCGGGTCCGGCGGCAAGGGCAAGAAGCAGCCCAAGCGCCGCAGCGGCACGGCCTGCCTGGTCGTCGCGGTGGTGCTGGTCGGCGCCGTGGGCGGCCTCGGCTACCTCGGCTACGACTACTGGGAGACCAACTACGGTCCCGCGCCCGACTACGAGGGCGAGGGCACCGGCTCGGTCCAGGTGGAGATCCCCAAGGGGGCCGGTCTCACCCAGATGGGTGATCTCCTTCAGAAGAACGGCGTGGTCAAGAGCGCCCGGGCGTTCACCGAGGCGGCGGGCACCAAGCTCATCCAGCCCGGTACGTACACCCTGCACAAGGAGATGTCGGCCGAGTCCGCCGTCACGATGATGACGGACACCAAGAACCTGCTGACCATCCGCGAGGGCATCCGGGCCGCCGAGGTCTACAGCTCCATCGACAAGAAGCTGGAGCTCAAGCCGGGCACCACCAAGGACGTCGCCAAGGCGCAGGCCAGGAACCTGGGCCTGCCCGACTGGGCGACCGCCGACCCGGACGTCAAGGACCCGCTGGAGGGCTTCCTCTTCCCCTCGCAGTACAACGCGGGCAAGGGCACCAAGCCGGAGGAGATCCTCCGGCAGATGGTCAAGCGGGCGAAGGCCAACTACGAGCAGCAGGACCTGGAGGGCAAGGCCAAGGAGCTGGGCCTGAAGTCCCCGCTCCAGGTGATCACCGTCGCCAGCCTGGTCCAGGTCGAGGGCAAGTACAAGCACGACTTCGACAAGATCGCCCGCGTCGTCTACAACCGGCTCAAGCCGGACAACAAGGAGACGTACGGCCTGCTGGACTTCGACTCCACGGTCAACTACGCCAAGAGCCAGTCCACCCTGGACACCGGTTCCGTCAACGACCTGCGCAAGTTCAAGGACCCGTACAACACCTACAGCATCAAGGGCCTGCCGCCCGGGCCGATCAGCAACCCGGGCATGGACGCCCTGAAGTCCGCGCTCGAACCCGCGTCCGGCCCCTGGTACTACTTCGTCTCGATCAACGAGAACGAGACGCTCTTCGCCGTGACCAACGCGGAGCACAACAAGAACCGCCAGCGGTACGAGCAGGAGCACCGGAAGGCGGCCGGACAGTGACCGCACGCCGCCGGGCCGCCGTCCTCGGCTCGCCCATCGCGCACTCGCTCTCCCCGGTCCTGCACCGGGCCGCCTACGCCGCGCTCGGCCTGGGGGAGTGGACGTACGGCCGGTACGAGATCGACGAGGCCGCGCTGCCGGCCTTCGTCGAGCGGCTGGACGAGAGCTGGGCCGGACTCTCGCTGACCATGCCGCTGAAGCGGGCGGTCATCCCGCTGCTCGACGAGATCAGCGACACCGCGCGGTCCGTCGAGGCCGTCAACACCGTCCTCGTCGGCCCGGACGGCCGGCTCACCGGCGACAACACGGACATCCCGGGCCTGGTCGCCGCCCTGCGCGAGCGCGGCGTCGACAAGGTGGCCTCGGCGGCCGTGCTGGGCGCGGGCGCCACCGCGTCCTCGGCGCTCGCCGCGCTCGCCGGGATCTGCGCCGGCGAGGTCACCGCCTACGTCCGCAGCGCGGAGCGGGCGGCCGAGATGCGGCGGTGGGGCGAACGGCTCGGGGTGGCCGTCCGCACCGCCGACTGGTCCCGCGCCGCCGAGGCGTTCGAGGCCCCGCTGGTCGTCGCCACCACCCCGGCCGGGGCCGCGGACGCGCTCGCGACCGCCGTCCCGGACCGGCCCGGCACCCTCTTCGACGTCCTCTACGAGCCCTGGCCGACCCCGCTGGCGGCGGCCTGGGCCGCGCGCGGCGGCACGGTCCTGGGCGGCCTCGACCTGCTCGTCCACCAGGCGGTGCTCCAGGTCGAACGGATGACGGGCGTCTCGCCGGCACCGCTCGCGGCCATGCGGGCCGCCGGGGAAGCGGCCCTCGCGGCCCGCTGACCGCCCCCGGACCCCTCCGGAACATTCCCAGGTCGCTCCCGAAACGAGCGGAAAACGTCCGGAACGCGGACCGGCGCCGGGATACCGCCCCGGCCATGGGAGGATCGGGGACGGCGGACCGTACCACGGGTCGGTCGCGCCGTCCCACGTTCCGAGGCGCGAGCAAGAGGAGATCCGTTGAGCAGGTTGCGCTGGCTGACGGCCGGGGAGTCGCACGGTCCGGCCCTGGTGGCGACGCTGGAGGGACTGCCCGCGGGCGTCCCGGTCACCACGGAGATGGTGGCGGACCACCTGGCCCGGCGGCGCCTCGGCTATGGGCGCGGCGCCCGGATGAAGTTCGAACGGGACGAGGTGACCTTCCTCGGCGGCGTCCGGCACGGGCGGTCCATGGGCTCCCCGGTCGCGGTCATGGTGGGCAACACCGAGTGGCCCAAGTGGGAGAAGGTCATGGCGGCCGACCCGGTGGACCCGGCCGAGCTCGCCGACCTCGCCCGCAACGCCCCGCTGACCCGGCCGCGCCCCGGCCACGCGGACCTCGCCGGCATGCAGAAGTACGGCTTCGACGAGGCCCGTCCGGTCCTGGAGCGGGCCTCCGCGCGGGAGACCGCGGCCCGCGTCGCGCTCGGCGCCGTCGCCCGCTCCTTCCTGAAGGAGGCGGCCGGGATCGAGATCGTCTCGCACGTCGTCGAACTGGCCGCCGCCAAGGCGCCGTACGGCGTGTACCCGAAGCCGTCGGACGTCGAGCGGCTGGACGCCGACCCGGTGCGCTGCCTCGACGCCGCCGCCAGCGAGGCGATGGTCGCCGAGATCGACCAGGCGCACAAGGACGGCGACACTCTCGGCGGCGTCGTCGAGGTCCTCGCCTACGGCGTGCCCGTCGGCCTCGGTTCGCACGTGCACTGGGACCGGCGGCTGGACGCCCGGCTCGCCGCCGCCCTGATGGGCATTCAGGCGATCAAGGGCGTCGAGCTCGGCGACGGCTTCGACCTGGCCCGGGTGCCCGGCTCCAAGGCGCACGACGAGATCGTCGCCACCGAGGAGGGCGTGCGCCGCACCTCGGGCCGTTCCGGCGGCACCGAGGGCGGCCTCACCACCGGTGAACTGCTGCGCGTCCGCGCCGCGATGAAGCCCATCGCCACGGTGCCGAAGGCGCTCGCCACCATCGACGTCACCACCGGCGAGGCCGCCAAGGCCCACCACCAGCGCTCCGACGTGTGCGCCGTCCCCGCGGCCGGCATCGTCGCCGAGGCGATGGTGGCGCTCGTCCTGGCGGACGCCGTGGTGGAGAAGTTCGGCGGCGACAGCGTCACCGAGACCCGCCGCAACGTCCAGGGCTACCTCGACAACCTGGCCATCAAGTGAGCGGGCCGGTAGCTGTCCTGGTCGGCCCGCCCGGAGCCGGGAAGTCGACCGTCGGAGCGCTGCTCGCCGAGCGGCTCGGCACCGGCTACCGGGACACCGACGCCGACATCGAGCGGACCGCCGGCAAGCCCATCCCGGAGATCTTCCTGGACGAGGGCGAGCCGCACTTCCGCGAGCTGGAGCGGCAGGCCGTGCGCGCCGCCGTGGCGGAGCACCCCGGAGTGCTCTCGCTCGGCGGCGGCGCCGTCATGGACCCGGGCACCCGGGAGCTGCTCAAGGGGCTGCCCGTCGTCTTCCTCGACGTCGACCTGGCCGACGCCGTCCGCCGCGTGGGGCTGGACGCCCCGCGCCCGCTGCTGGCCGTCAACCCGCGCAAGCGGTGGCGGGAGCTGATGGAGGCCCGCCGTCCGCTGTACACCGAGGTCGCCCGGGTCGTCGTCGCCACCGGAGGCCGGAGCCCGGCCGAGGTCACCGACGCGGTACTCGACAGCCTGCGCCCGCCCGGCGCCCGTACCCACGACACCTCGCAGTGAGGAACGCATGACCGACGCACCCACCCGTATCCAGGTCGCCGGCACCGCCGGGACCGCGCCGTACGAGGTCCTGATCGGGCACCGGCTGCTGGACGAACTGCCCGCGCTCATCGGGACCGACGCCCGCCGCGTGGCCGTCCTGCACCCCGAGGCGCTGGCCGAGACCGGCGAGGTGCTCCGCGCCGACCTGGCCGACCAGGGCTACGAGGCCATCGCCATCCAGGTGCCGAACGCCGAGGAGGCCAAGACCGCCGAGGTCGCCGCCTACTGCTGGAAGGCGCTCGGCCAGTCCGGCTTCACCCGCACCGACGTCATCGTCGGCGTCGGCGGCGGCGCCACCACCGACCTGGCCGGCTTCGTCGCCGCCACCTGGCTTCGCGGTGTGCGCTGGATCGCGGTGCCCACCACCGTGCTGGCGATGGTCGACGCCGCCGTCGGCGGCAAGACCGGCATCAACACCGCCGAGGGCAAGAACCTCGTCGGCGCCTTCCACCCGCCGGCCGGGGTGCTGTGCGACCTGGCCGCGCTGGAGTCGCTGCCGGTCAACGACTACGTCAGCGGGCTCGCCGAGGTCATCAAGGCCGGCTTCATCGCCGACCCGACCATCCTCGACCTGATCGAGAGCGACCCCGAGGGCGCCCGCACCCCGTCCGGACCGCACACCGCCGAGCTGATCGAGCGGGCCATCCGGGTCAAGACCGACGTCGTCTCGCAGGACCTCAAGGAGTCCGGTCTCCGCGAGATCCTCAACTACGGGCACACCCTCGCCCACGCCATCGAGAAGAACGAGCGGTACAACTGGCGGCACGGCGCGGCCGTCGCCGTCGGCATGGTCTTCGCGGCCGAACTCGGCCGGATCGCCGGCCGGCTGGACGACGCGACGGCCGACCGGCACCGCGCGGTGCTGGAGTCCGTGGGACTTCCGGTGACCTACCGGGGCGACCAGTGGCCCAAGCTGCTGGAGACGATGAAGGTCGACAAGAAGACGCGCGGCGACCGGCTGCGCTTCATCGTGCTCGACGGGCTGGCGAAGCCGGTGGTGCTGGAGGCTCCGGACCCGGCGATGCTGCTCGCCGCGCACGCTGAGATCGCGGCGTGAGCGGCGCGCGGGTCCTCGTGCTCAACGGGCCGAACCTCGGGCGGCTCGGCTCCCGGGAGCCCGACGTGTACGGGTCCACCTCGTACGCCGGGCTCGTCGAGGAGTGCACCGAGCTCGGGGCCGAGCTCGGCTTCGACGTCGACGTCCGGGAGACCAACGACGAGGGCGAGCTGGTCCGTTGGCTGCACGAGGCGGCGGATGGGCGGCTGCCTGTGGTCATCAATCCCGGGGCTTTCACGCATTACTCGTACGCGATGCGGGATGCCGCGGCGCAGCGGACGGCTCCGTTGATCGAGGTGCACATCTCCAATCCGCACGCGCGGGAGGAGTTCCGGCACACGTCCGTGATCTCCGCCGTCGCGTCCGGGACGATCGCCGGGTTCGGTGTCGGGTCGTACCGGCTGGCGTTGCGGGCGCTCGCGGAGGAACTCCGGGGCTGAGCGGAGCGTCTGGGTTGAGGGGGTAGGGTGCCCCGGTCCCGCCCTTTCTCCCCCAGCTACCGCTGGGAGGTGCCCCCAGTTTCTTGCGGGGGCAAGCCCCCGCACCCCCGAAGCGCCCTTCGGGCACTGTCCTCAAACGCCGGACGGGCTGAAATCAGCCCGTCCGGCGTTTGAGGACAAGGGGGTCTGGGGTGCAGCCCCAGGAAACGGTGAAAGGGCGGGACCGGGGCACACCCCCCCACCACACGACCCACCGCACGAGACGGAGTGCCACCGGATGCAGCACCCAGTGGGACAGCCGCTACCACCCGCCCACCCCCCGTTGCCCGCTCCCGTGCCCCTCGATCCCACCACCGCCCCCGTCGCGGTGCTGCTGATCGGCCCGGCCGGGGCGGGGAAGACGACGGCGGCCCGGTACTGGGCCGACACCCGCCGGGTGCCCACGGCGCACATCAGCCTGGACGACGTCCGGGAATGGGTGCGGGCCGGCTTCGCCGACCCGCAGGCCGGGTGGAACGAGCGGTCCGAGGCCCAGTACCGGCTGGCCCGCCGCACCTGCGGCTTCGCCGCGCGGAACTTCCTGGCCAACGGCATCTCCTGCATCCTCGACGACGCGGTCTTCCCGGACCGGCCCGCCGTCGGCCTGGGCGGCTGGAAGCGGCACATCGGCCCCGGCCTGCTGCCCGTCGTCCTGCTGCCGGGGCTCGACGTGGTGCTGGAACGCAACGCCGAGCGGCGCGGCAACCGGCGGCTGGGCGACGAGGAGGTGGCGCGCATCCACGGGCGGATGGCCGGCTGGTACGGCTCCGGGCTGCCGATCATCGACAACTCGCAGCAGGACGTGGCCACCACCGCCCGGCTCATCGACGAGGCCGTGGCCCGCTCCTTCGCCACCCCGCCCGCCTGGTAGCCGGGCCCGCGGGCCGCACCCCGGTCGGACGCGCCGGAGCGGCCGGTCCGGGCCGCCGTACGTACGCTCGGGGCATGTCCGACGTGTACGCGGCGCGCCGTTCACGGCTGCTGGAGCGGTGCCTGGGGAACGGCAGCGAGGCGGCGCTGGTGACCGGCGCGGCCAACGTCCGCTACCTCGCCGGGCACGCCCCGGCCGACGCCGCCCTGCTGGTCGGGCCCGTCCACGACGTGCTGCTCTGCGCGTCCGATCCGTTCGACACCGCGTCGGCCGGGCGGCCCGCCGGTGACCTGCGCGTCTTCGTCCTGCCCGGCACGGAGGGCGACCCGGCCGTCGCGGGCGCCGAGCGGGCCGCCGCGGCCGGGGCCGGCTCGCTGGCGGTGGAGGAGCACCATCTGACCGTACGGCGCCACCGCGCCGTGGGAGCCGTCGCGCCGGGGCTGCGGCTGGACGACCTGGGGCCGGCCGTGGAGCAGCAGCGGCTGGTCAAGGACGAGGAGGAGATCTCCTGTCTGCGGATCGCCGCCGAGATCGCCGACCAGGCGCTGGGGGAGCTGCTGGAGTCCATCCTGGTCGGCCGTACCGAGCGGCACCTCGCCCTAGAGCTGGAGCGCCGCCTGGTGGACCACGGCGCGTCCGGTCCGGCGTTCCCCACGTCGGTGGGGACCGGGCCCGACTCCGGGCTGGCCGGGCACGTACCCTCGGACCGGCGGGTCGAGGAGGGCGACTTCCTCTCCGTCTGCCTGGGCGCGGACTACCGCGGCTACCACAGCGAGATCGCCCGCACCTTCGTCATCGGCACGTCCCCGGCGGACTGGCAGATCGAGCTGTACGAGCAGGTCTTCGCGGCCCAGCGGGCCGGGCGGGAGGCGCTGTTGCCCGGGACGCCGTACCGGGACGTGGACCGCGCGGCACGGCGCGTCCTGGAGGCGGCGGGCCACGGCGACCGGCTCGGTCCGCGGATCGGCCACGGGGTCGGACTCGAAAACGGCGAGGACCCTCGGCTCGCGCCCACGGCCATGGGTAAACTGGACGCTTGCGTGCCGGTCACCGTAGATCCGGGAGTCCACCTCCCGGGGCGGGGCGGCGTCCGGATCGATGACACGCTCGTCGTCCGCCCCGAGGCGGACGGCGGTCCCGAGCTACTCACCATCACGACCAAGGAGCTGCTCGCGCTGTAGCGCGTGCCTCTTCGGGGTCGCAGCTTCAGTCCAGGAGATTCCGCAACCGTGGCTTCCACGAACGACCTCAAGAACGGCATGGTGCTCAAGCTCGAAGGCGGCCAGCTCTGGTCCGTCGTCGAGTTCCAGCACGTCAAGCCCGGCAAGGGCCCCGCCTTCGTGCGCACCAAGCTCAAGAACGTGCTGTCCGGCAAGGTCGTCGACAAGACCTTCAACGCCGGCGTGAAGGTCGAGACGGCCACCGTCGACCGCCGCGACATGCAGTTCTCGTACATGGACGGCGAGTACTTCGTCTTCATGGACATGAAGGACTACGACCAGCTCATGATCGACCGGAAGGCCGTCGGCGACGCCGCGAACTTCCTGATCGAGGGCTTCGAGGCCACGGTCGCCACGCACGAGGGCGAGGTGCTCTACGTCGAGCTGCCGGCCGCCGTCGAGCTCACCATCAAGCACACCGACCCGGGTGTGCAGGGCGACCGCTCCACCGGTGGCACCAAGCCGGCCGAGCTGGAGACCGGCTACGAGATCCAGGTCCCGCTGT
Source organism: Streptomyces mobaraensis NBRC 13819 = DSM 40847 (assembly GCF_017916255.1). NCBI lineage: Bacteria > Bacillati > Actinomycetota > Actinomycetes > Kitasatosporales > Streptomycetaceae > Streptomyces > Streptomyces mobaraensis. The sequence continues at coordinate 1,295,867 of NZ_CP072827.1, read as the reverse complement.
TCGTCAGCACGGGCGAGAAGATCAAGGTCGACACGCGTACCGGCGATTACCTCGGCCGGGTGAACAGCTAACCGTGGCCGCCCGCAGCAACTCCCGGAAGCGCGCCTTCCAGATCCTCTTCGAGGCCGACCAGCGAGGGGCGGCCGTCCTGGACGTGCTCGCCGACTGGATCCGGCACTCGCGCTCGGACGACCGGCAGCCGCCGGTCAACGAGTACACGATGCAGCTGGTCGAGGGCTACGCCGAGCACGTCGCCCGGATCGACGAGCTGATCGAGACCTACGCGGTCGACTGGGACCTGGACCGGATGCCGGCCGCCGACCGGAACATCGTCCGGCTCGGGGCCTACGAGCTGATCTGGGAGGACGGCACCCCGGACGCCGTGGCGATCGACGAGGCGGTGCAGCTCGCCAAGGAGTTCTCCACCGACGAGTCGCCGGCCTTCATCAACGGCCTGCTCGGCCGGTTCAAGGAGCTCAAGCCGGGCATCCGCCGGGCCTGACGCACCACGACCGACACACAAACCGCCAGGGGGCGGGGAACCGGAAGGTTCCCCGCCCCCTGGCGGTTGGTATACGGGCCGGACCGGGCCGACGGGACTAGGCGTCCTCGTGCTGCACCGCGCGGCGCGCGTCCGCGTCGAGCACGCCCCAGCTGATCAGCTGCTCGGTGAGCACCGAGGGCGACTGGTCGTAGATCACGGCGAGGGTGCGCAGGTCGTCCTGGCGGATCGACAGCACCTTGCCGTTGTAGTCGCCGCGCTGGCTCTGGATGGTCGCCGCGTAACGCTGGAGCGGGCCCGCCTTCTCGGCCGGGACGTGGGCGAGGCGCTCCAGGTCCAGGACCAGCTTCGGCGGCGGCTCGGCGGCGCCCCCCGGCGTGGTGCCGGGCAGCAGCTCCTGCACGGGCACGCCGTAGAAGTCGGCCAGCTCGGCAAGACGCTGCACGGTCACGGCACGGTCGCCGCGCTCGTACGAGCCCACCACCACGGCCTTCCAGCGGCCCTGGGACTTCTCCTCGACACCATGGAGTGAGAGGCCCTGCTGGGTGCGGATGGCGCGGAGCTTGGCCCCGAGCTGTTTGGCGTATTCGCTGGACATAAAGCTCCCCGGACGCGGTATCAATGTGCGGCTCTGCCGCGTGGCTGGTAACTCACTGTGAGGTTACGCAGCGTAATCTGGCTTCGTCAAGCCGAATGGTCCACCGCTTCCGCCGTCGGGGGCCGGGTCCGGAGCACCCCCGGACGGCTGCTACTGTGGACCACGCAATTCCGACGTCCTTTAACGTCCGTCCTGTGAGGCGGAGAAGGAGGTCCGTTTCTCATGGACACCACCGCATTCGCGGCCGGTCCCGCGCGTCCCGTGCTCGAAGCACCGGACATCGCCCGGGTCCTCACCCGCATCGCCCACGAGATCGTCGAACGCGCCAAGGGCGCCGACGATGTCGTTCTGCTCGGCATCCCCACCCGAGGGGTCTACCTCGCCCACCGCCTGGCCGCGAAACTGGCCGAGATCACCGGCGCCACCATGCCCGTGGGCTCCCTCGACATCACCATGTACCGCGACGACCTGCGGCTCCGCCCGGCCCGTGCGCTGGCCCGCACGGAGATCCCCGGCGACGGCATCGACGGCCGCCTGGTGGTCCTCGTCGACGACGTGCTCTTCTCCGGCCGCACCATCCGCGCCGCGCTCGACGCCCTGAACGACATCGGGCGACCCCGCGCGGTCCAGCTCGCCGTCCTGGTCGACCGCGGCCACCGCGAGCTGCCGATCCGCGCCGACTACGTCGGCAAGAACCTCCCCACGTCGCTGCGCGAGACGGTCAAGGTCCAGCTCACCGAGGAGGACGGGCGCGACAGCGTGCTCCTCGGCGTGGGCGCCACCGCTCCGGCCGAGGGCCGCTAGCAGCCATCCCGCACGGGTCCGCACCCCGGACCCGCGACGCCGCACGCCCGGCCGTCCTCACGCACACCCTCAACCACGGAGCATCCGGATGCTGCACCTCTCCGGGGGGAGCCCCCGTACCCGCGGCCACCTCGTCTCGGCCGCCGACCTCAGCCGCGACGACGCCGTCCTGATCCTCGACACCGCCGAGGAGATGGCCCGCGTCGCGGACCGGCCGATCAAGAAGCTGCCGACCCTGCGCGGCCGGACCGTCGTCAACCTCTTCTTCGAGGACTCGACGCGGACCCGCATCTCCTTCGAGGCCGCCGCCAAGCGGCTCTCCGCCGACGTCATCAACTTCTCCGCCAAGGGCTCCTCGGTCTCCAAGGGCGAGTCCCTGAAGGACACCGCGCTCACCCTGGAGGCGATGGGCGCCGACGCCGTCGTCATCCGCCACCACGACTCCGGCGCCCCGCACCGGCTGGCCACCTCCGGCTGGATCAACGGCTCGGTCGTCAACGCCGGCGACGGCACCCACGAGCACCCCACCCAGGCCCTGCTGGACGCCTTCACCCTGCGCCGCCGCCTGGTCGGCCCCGACGCCGGGCTCGGCAAGGACCTGGACGGCCGCCGGATCACGGTCGTCGGCGACATCCTGCACAGCCGCGTCGCCCGGTCCAACGTCCACCTGCTCACCACGCTGGGCGCGGAGGTCACTCTCGTCGCGCCGCCCACCCTTGTGCCCATCGGCGTCGAGCACTGGCCCTGCGAGGTCTCCTACGACCTGGACGCGGTGCTCCCCAAGTCCGACGCCGTGATGATGCTGCGCGTCCAGCGCGAGCGGATGAACGCCGCGTTCTTCCCCACCGAGCGCGAGTACGCGCGCCGCTACGGCCTGGACGCCCAGCGGATGGCGAGGATGCCCGAGGACGCGATCGTCATGCACCCCGGCCCGATGAACCGCGGCATGGAGATCACCGCCGAGGTCGCCGACTCGCGCCGCTGCACGGCCGTCGAGCAGGTCACCAACGGCGTCTCCATCCGGATGGCCGTCCTCTACCTGCTGCTCGGCGGCTCGGAGTCCGCCGTCACCACCACGAACACCCGCACCGAGGAGAACAAGTAATGCCCCAGATCCTTATCCGCGGTGCCAAGGTGCTCGGCGGCCCCGCCCAGGACGTCCTGATCGACGGCGAGACCATCGCCCGGGTCGGCAACGGCATCGAGGCCGACGGCGCCACCGTGATCGAGGCGGACGGCAAGGTCCTGCTGCCCGGCCTGGTCGACCTCCACACCCACCTGCGCGAGCCCGGTCGCGAGGACTCCGAGACCGTCCTCACCGGCACCCGCGCCGCGGCCGTCGGCGGCTACACCGCCGTGCACGCCATGGCCAACACCTTCCCGGTCGCCGACACCGCCGGCGTCGTCGAGCAGGTCTGGCGGCTCGGCAAGGAGTCCGGCTACTGCGACGTGCAGCCCGTCGGCGCCGTCACCGTCGGCCTGGAGGGCAAGAAGCTCGCCGAGCTCGGCGCCATGCACGACTCCGCCGCCGGCGTCCGGGTCTTCTCCGACGACGGCAAGTGCGTGGACGACGCCGTGATCATGCGGCGCGCCCTGGAGTACGTGAAGGCGTTCGACGGCGTCGTCGCCCAGCACGCCCAGGAGCCGCGGCTCACCGAGGGCGCCCAGATGAACGAGGGCGTCGTCTCCGCCGAGCTGGGCCTGGGCGGCTGGCCGGCCGTCGCCGAGGAGTCGATCATCGCCCGCGACGTGCTGCTCGCCGCGCACGTCGGCTCCCGCCTGCACGTCTGCCACCTCTCGACGGCCGGCTCGGTGGAGATCGTCCGCTGGGCCAAGTCCAAGGGCTGGAACGTCACCGCCGAGGTCACCCCGCACCACCTGCTCCTCACCGACGAGCTGGTCCGCTCGTACAACCCGGTCTACAAGGTGAACCCGCCGCTGCGCACCGAGGCCGACGTGATGGCCCTGCGCGAGGCGCTCGCCGACGGGACGATCGACTGCGTGGCCACCGACCACGCCCCGCACCCGCACGAGGACAAGGACTGCGAGTGGGGCGCCGCCGCCATGGGCATGGTGGGCCTGGAGACCGCCCTCTCGGTCGTCCAGCACACCATGGTCGAGACCGGCCTGCTGGACTGGGCGGGCGTCGCCGACCGGATGTCCTTCACCCCGGCCCGCATCGGCCGCCTCGCCGGACACGGCCGACCCGTGGCCGCCGGTGAGCCCGCCAACCTCACCCTGGTCGATTCCGCTTACCGTGGTGTCGTGGACCCCGCGGGCTTCGCCTCCCGCAGCCGCAACACCCCTTACGAGGGCCGCGAGCTGCCGGGGCGCGTCACCCACACCTTCCTGCGGGGCCGGGCGACGGTCGCCGACGGGAAGCTGACGGGAATCTGACGTGACACCTTTGATCACCAACCTCGCGAGCACTCACCTCGCGGACGAGCAGAAGTCGCAGGCCGTCACCGACTGGGCGGCACGCGCCGGCTGGGTCGTGGGTCTGCTGCTCTTCATCGCGCTCCTGTACTGGCTGATGCGCGAGGGCTGGAAGTGGCGCGGCACGCTCCAGGGCGACCTGCCGCCGCTGCCCGCCGTCCCGGAGGAGCCGGGCCCGGCCCGGCTCACCCTCAGCGGCCGGTACCACGGCTCCACCACCGCCGGACAGTGGCTGGACCGCATCGTCGCCGGGGGCCTCGGCACCCGCAGCCGCGCTCAGCTCACCCTCACCGACGAGGGCGTGAGCGTGCTGCGCCCCGGCGCCACCGACTTCCTGATCCCCGCCGCGGCCGTGCGCGGCGCCCGCCTGGACAAGGGCATCGCCGGCAAGGTCCTCACCGAGGGCGGCCTGTTGATCATCACCTGGCAGCACGGCGACCGGCAGATCGACTCCGGCTTCCGGGCCGATCGCGTGGCGGAGCACCCGGCCTGGGTCGAGGAGCTCACCACCTTGCAGAACCTGAACAGCACGACGGAAGGCGCACGATGACGACCTCGCACCCGGGGAACCCCTCGCAGAGGAAAGGGGCGCTTCCCGCCGTACTCGTCCTGGAGGACGGCCGCGTCTTCCGGGGCCGGGCCTACGGGGCCGTGGGCACCACCTTCGGCGAGGCCGTGTTCTCCACCGGTATGACCGGCTACCAGGAGACCCTCACCGACCCCTCGTACCACCGCCAGGTGGTCGTGATGACCGCCCCGCACGTGGGCAACACCGGCGTCAACGACGAGGACCCGGAGTCGTCCCGCATCTGGGTGGCCGGCTACGTGGTCCGCGACCCCGCCCGGACCCCGTCGAACTGGCGCTCCCGCCGCTCCCTCGACGAGGAACTGGAGCGCCAGGGCGTCGTCGGCATCAGCGGCATCGACACCCGCGCCCTCACCCGCCACCTGCGCGAGCGCGGTGCCATGCGGGTCGGCATCTTCTCCGGCGCGACCCTGCCGGGCGAGGCCGCCATGCTGGAGCAGGTGCGGCAGGCCCCCGAGATGGCGGGCGCGGACCTCTCCGCCGAGGTCGCCACCAAGGAGACCTACGTCGTCCCGGCGATCGGCGCGAAGAAGTACACCGTCGCCGCCATCGACCTGGGCATCAAGGGCATGACCCCGCACCGGATGGCCGAGCGCGGCATAGAGGTCCACGTCCTGCCCGCCACGGCGACCGTCGAGGACGTCTACGCGGTGAACCCGGACGGCGTGTTCTTCTCCAACGGCCCGGGCGACCCGGCCACCGCCGACCACCCGGTCGCGGTGATGCGGGCGGTGCTGGAGCGGAAGACCCCGCTCTTCGGCATCTGCTTCGGCAACCAGATCCTCGGCCGCGCGCTGGGCTTCGGCACCTACAAGCTGAAGTACGGCCACCGCGGCATCAACCAGCCCGTGCAGGACCGGACGACCGGCAAGGTCGAGGTCACCGCGCACAACCACGGCTTCGCCGTCGACGCCCCGCTCGACGGGCCCGCCGACACCCCCTACGGCCGCGTCGAGGTCTCCCACGTCTGCCTCAACGACGACGTGGTCGAGGGGCTCCGGCTGCTCGACCGGCCGGCCTTCAGCGTCCAGTACCACCCCGAAGCCGCAGCCGGCCCGCACGACGCGGCCTACCTGTTCGACCGCTTCGTCTCCCTGATGGAGGGCCAGCGTGCCTAAGCGCACCGACATCCAGTCCGTTCTGGTCATCGGCTCCGGCCCGATCGTCATCGGTCAGGCGGCCGAGTTCGACTACTCCGGCACCCAGGCGTGCCGGGTCCTCAAGGCCGAGGGCCTGCGGGTCATCCTGGTCAACTCCAACCCCGCCACGATCATGACCGACCCGGAGATCGCCGACGCCACCTACGTCGAGCCGATCACCCCCGAGTTCGTCGAGCGGATCATCGCCAAGGAGCGGCCCGACGCCCTGCTGCCCACCCTGGGCGGCCAGACCGCGCTCAACACCGCGATCTCGCTGCACGAGGCGGGCACGCTGGAGAAGTACGACGTCGAGCTGATCGGCGCCAATGTGGAGGCGATCCACAAGGGCGAGGACCGCGAGCAGTTCAAGGCCGTCGTCGAGGCCGTGCACGCCCGGATCGGGCACGGCGAGTCCGCCCGCTCGGTCATCTGCCACACCATGGACGAGGTGCTCGCCGGCGTCGAGACGCTCGGCGGCTACCCGGTCGTCGTCCGCCCCTCCTTCACCATGGGCGGCGCCGGCTCCGGCTTCGCCCACGACGAGGACGAGCTGCGCCGCATCGCCGGCCAGGGCCTCGCGCTCTCCCCGACCACCGAGGTGCTCCTGGAGGAGTCCATCCTCGGCTGGAAGGAGTACGAGCTGGAGCTGATGCGCGACAAGAACGACAACGTCGTGGTCGTCTGCTCCATCGAGAACTTCGACCCGATGGGCGTGCACACCGGCGACTCGATCACCGTCGCCCCGGCGATGACCCTCACCGACCGCGAGTACCAGGTGCTGCGCGACATCGGCATCGAGGTCATCCGCGAGGTCGGCGTGGACACCGGCGGCTGCAACATCCAGTTCGCGGTCAACCCCGAGGACGGCCGGGTCATCGTCATCGAGATGAACCCGCGCGTCTCCCGCTCCTCCGCGCTCGCGTCCAAGGCCACCGGCTTCCCGATCGCGAAGATCGCGGCCCGGCTCGCCGTCGGCTACACGCTGGACGAGATCCCCAACGACATCACCGAGCAGACCCCGGCCTCCTTCGAGCCGACGCTCGACTACGTCGTGGTCAAGGCCCCGCGCTTCGCCTTCGAGAAGTTCCCGGCCGCCGACGCCACCCTCACCACCACCATGAAGTCGGTGGGCGAGGCCATGGCCATCGGCCGGAACTTCACCGAGGCGCTGCAGAAGGCGCTGCGCTCGCTGGAGAAGAAGGGCTCGCAGTTCGACTTCGTCTCGGCGCCCGGCGACAAGACCGCGCTGCTGGCGAAGGCGGCCGTCCCCACGGACGGGCGGATCAACACCGTCATGGCCGCCATCCGGGCCGGTGCCACCCAGGCCGAGGTCTTCGCGGCCACCCGGATCGACCCCTGGTTCGTCGACCAGCTCTTCCTGCTGCACGAGGTCGCCCAGGAGCTGGCCGAGGCCGGGACGCTGGAGCCGGAGCTGCTGGCCGAGGCCAAGCGGCACGGCTTCTCCGACGTCCAGATCGCGGCGATCCGCGGGACCGACGAGAAGGTGGTCCGCGAGGTCCGGCACTCGCTGGGCGTCCGCCCGGTGTACAAGACGGTGGACACCTGCGCCGCCGAGTTCGCCGCGAAGACCCCGTACTTCTACTCCTCGTACGACGAGGAGACCGAGGTCGCGCCGCGCGAGAAGCCCGCGGTGATCATCCTGGGCTCCGGCCCGAACCGCATCGGCCAGGGCATCGAGTTCGACTACTCCTGCGTCCACGCCTCCTTCGCGCTGAGCGACGCCGGCTACGAGACCGTGATGGTCAACTGCAACCCGGAGACCGTCTCCACCGACTACGACACCTCCGACCGGCTCTACTTCGAGCCGCTCACCCTGGAGGACGTGCTGGAGATCGTGCACGCCGAGCAGCAGGCGGGCCCGGTCGCGGGCGTCGTCGTCCAGCTCGGCGGGCAGACGCCGCTGGGCCTGGCGCAGGCCCTCAAGGACAACGGCGTGCCGATCGTCGGCACCTCGCCGGAGGCCATCGACCTGGCCGAGGAGCGCGGCGCCTTCGGCCGCGTCCTCACCGAGGCCGGGCTGCCGGCGCCCAAGTACGGCACGGCCTTCTCCTTCGAGGAGGCGAAGTCCATCGCCGCCGAGATCGGCTACCCGGTCATGGTCCGGCCGTCCTACGTGCTCGGCGGGCGCGGCATGGAGATCGTCTACGACGAGCCCTCGCTGGCCGGCTACCTGGAGCGGCACGCGGGCCTGATCTCCGAGCACCCGGTGCTGATCGACCGGTTCCTGGACGACGCCATAGAGATCGACGTGGACGCGCTCTACGACGGCCACGAGCTCTACCTCGGCGGCGTCATGGAGCACATCGAGGAGGCCGGCATCCACTCCGGCGACTCGGCCTGCGCGCTGCCCCCGATCACCCTGGGCGGCCACGACATCAAGCGGCTGCGCACCTCGACCGAGGCGATCGCCAAGGGCGTGGGCGTCCGCGGTCTGATCAACATCCAGTTCGCGATGGCCGGGGACATCCTCTACGTCCTGGAGGCCAACCCGCGCGCCTCGCGCACCGTCCCCTTCACCTCGAAGGCGACCGCGGTGCCGCTGGCCAAGGCCGCCGCGCGGATCTCGCTGGGCGCCACCATCGCCGAGCTGCGCGCCGAGGGCATGCTCCCGGCGGAGGGCGACGGCGGCACCCTGCCGCTGGACGCGCCGATCTCCGTCAAGGAGGCCGTGATGCCGTGGACGCGGTTCCGCGACCCCTCCGGCCGCGGCGTGGACACCGTCCTGGGCCCGGAGATGCGGTCCACGGGCGAGGTCATGGGCATCGACGACGTCTTCGGCACGGCGTACGCCAAGTCGCAGGCGGGCGCGTACGGCGCGCTGCCCACCGGGGGCCGGGCGTTCGTGTCGGTCGCCAACCGGGACAAGCGCTCGATGATCTTCCCGGCCCGGGAGCTGGTCGCCCACGGCTTCGAGCTGCTGGCCACCTCCGGCACCGCCGAGGTGCTGCGGCGGAACGGCATCAAGACGACCGTCGTCCGCAAGCTGAGCGAGGGCGAGGGCCCGAACGGCGAGAAGACGATCGTCCAGCTGATCCACGACGGCGAGGTCGACCTGATCGTCAACACCCCCTACGGCACCGGCGGGCGGCTCGACGGCTACGAGATCCGTACCGCCGCCGTCTCCCGCGGGGTGCCCTGCCTGACCACGGTCCAGGCGCTGGCCGCGGCCGTCCAGGGCATCGAGGCGCTGACCCGCGGTGACGTGGGCGTGCGCTCGCTCCAGGAGCACGCGAGCCGGCTGACCGCCGCCCGCGAGGCGTAGGACGCGGAGGGGGACACCGGGAGGTGTCCCCCTCTTCACGAGCTCTCCGTTCCCTTCTTCGCTGCCCAGAAGGCCCGAAATGTACCGATTCTTCTTCCGGCTGGTCTTCCGCCGCATGGACCCCGAGCAGGCCCACCACCTGGCCTTCGCCTGGATCCGCCTGGCCGCCCGGATCCCCGTCCTGCGCACCTTCGCCGCCGCCGTCCTCGCCCCCCGCCACAAGGAGCTGCGCACCGAGGCCCTGGGCCTGCGGATGCACGGCCCCTTCGGCCTCGCCGCCGGCTTCGACAAGAACGCCGCCGCCATCGACGGCATGGCCATGCTCGGCTTCGACCACGTCGAGATCGGCACCGTCACCGCCCAGCCGCAGCCCGGCAACCCCAAGAAGCGGCTGTTCCGCCTGGTCGCCGACCGTGCGCTGATCAACCGCATGGGCTTCAACAACGACGGCTCGGCCGCCGTCGCCCGCCGCCTGGCCGAGCGGACCGCCGGGAAGCCTGCTTTCCGTACCACCGTCGGTGTCAACATCGGCAAGACGAAGATCGTCCCCGAGGCGGAGGCCGTCGCCGACTACGTCACCTCCACCGAGCGGCTGGCCGCCCACGCCGACTACCTGGTCGTCAACGTCTCCTCGCCCAACACCCCCGGGCTCCGGAACCTCCAGGCCACCGAGGCGCTCCGCCCGCTGCTCACCGCCGTCCGCGAGGCCGCCGACCGCACCGTCACCGACCGGCGCGTCCCGCTGCTGGTGAAGATCGCCCCCGACCTCGCCGACGAGGACGTGGACGCCGTCGCCGACCTCGCCGTCGAGCTCGGCCTGGACGGCATCATCGCCACCAACACCACCATCGCCCGCGAGGGCCTCGGACTGCGCACCCCGCAGCGCACGGTCGAGGCCATCGGCGCGGGCGGCCTCTCGGGCGCCCCCCTCAAGCAGCGCTCGCTGGAGGTCCTGCGCCGGCTGTACGCCCGCGTCGGCGACCGGATCACCCTCGTGGGCGTGGGCGGCGTCGAGACCGCCGACGACGTCTGGGAGCGCATCCTGGCCGGCGCCACCCTGGTCCAGGGCTACAGCGCCTTCATCTACGAGGGCCCCTTCTGGTGCCGCGCGATCCACCGCGGCCTCGCCGAGCGGCTGGCCGCCAGCCCCTACGCCACCCTCGCCGACGCGGTCGGCGCCGAGCACCGGAAGGTGACCGCGTGACTCCCGTGACCCCCGTGCCGCCCCTGGAGCCCTTCGGCGCCCGCCTGCGCCGCGCCATGGACGAGCGCGGCCCGCTCTGCGTCGGCATCGACCCGCACGCCGCCCTGCTCTCCGCCTGGGGCCTCGGCGACGACATCGCGGGCCTGGAGCGGTTCGCCCGCACCACCGTGGAGGCGCTGGCCGACCGGGTGGCCGTCCTCAAGCCCCAGTCCGCCTTCTTCGAGCGCTTCGGCTCGCGCGGCATCGCCGTCCTGGAGCGGGCCGTCGCCGACGCCCGCGCGGCCGGCGCCCTGGTGCTGATGGACGCCAAGCGCGGCGACATCGGCTCCACCATGGCCGCCTACGCCGAGACCTACCTCGACCCCGCCGCGCCGCTCTTCTCCGACGCGGTCACCGTCAGCCCGTACCTCGGCTACGGCGCCCTGCGCCCCGCCCTGGACCTGGCCCGCGCGAGCGGCACCGGCGTCTTCGTCCTCGCCCTCACCTCCAACCCGGAGGGCGCCGAGGTGCAGCACGCGCTCCGCGCGGACGGGCGGAGCGTCGCCGCGACGATGCTGGACCACCTGCGCGCCGAGAACGCCGACGCCGCCCCGATGGGCTCCTTCGGCGCGGTCGTCGGGGCCACGCTGGCCGGCGGGCTCACCGCGGCCGGCGTCGATCCGGCCATCGGCGGCCCGCTGCTCGCCCCCGGCATCGGCGCCCAGGGCGCCACCGCCGCGGACCTGCCGAAGGTCTTCGGCGCGGCGGTCCGGGACGTCGTCCCCAACGTGAGCCGGGGCGTGCTCCGGCACGGACCCGACGTCAGCGCCCTGCGGGAGAGCGCGGCGCGGTTCGCGGACGAGGTGCGGGAGGCGGTCGGCACCGGCTGATCGCGGCCGGCGAGCGGCGCCGCCGGGGGATTCCCCGGCCGCTATGTCCGAAAAAGTCCTGGTCGAGCAAGGCTGACCAGGACTTTTCCGCTGTTCTCGCTGACTGGAGCGGGATCGGCCGCTAGTCTCCGACAAGAGCGAACGTGCAAGCGCGTTGCTCGTTGCTCCCCAGGTGTGGGCCGACTAGGTTCTCACCGGTCCTTATCCGACAGTTCGACATCCGAGGTGACGTAGGCGTGGCTCTTCCGCCCCTTACCCCTGAACAGCGCGCAGCCGCGCTCGAAAAGGCCGCCGCGGCTCGCCGGGCCCGCGCCGAGGTCAAGAATCGGCTCAAGCACTCCGGCGCCTCGCTGCACGACGTGATCAAGCAGGGCCAGGAGGATGACGTCATCGGCAAGATGAAGGTCAGCGCCCTCCTGGAGAGCCTGCCCGGCGTGGGCAAGGTCCGCGCCAAGCAGATCATGGAGCGGCTCGGGATCTCCGAGAGCCGCCGTGTCCGCGGGCTCGGTACGAACCAGATCGCGGCTCTTGAGCGGGAGTTCGGCAGCACCGCGGCCTGACGTTACCGGGCACTCCCGGGAACCGGGATAATCGCTGCATGAGTACTGCAGTCTCCCGGGGGACGACCCCCGTCCCCCCGGCCAGACGTCCGCGGCTGACCGTGCTCTCCGGTCCCTCCGGGGTCGGCAAGAGCACGGTCGTCGCCCACATGCGCAAGGCCCACCCCGAGGTGTGGCTCTCGGTGTCCTGCACCACCCGCAAGCCGCGCCCCGGTGAGCGGGAGGGTGTCCAGTACTTCTTCGTCGACGACACGGAGTTCGACAAGCTCGTCGCCAACGGAGAGCTGCTGGAGTGGGCCGAGTTCGCCGGCAACCGGTACGGCACGCCGCGTCAGGCGGTCCTGGACCGCCTGGAGGCCGGCGAGCCGGTACTGCTGGAGATCGACCTCCAGGGCGCCCGGCAGGTCCGCGCGTCCATGGAGGACGCCCAGCTGGTCTTCCTCGCGCCGCCGAGCTGGGACGAGCTGGTCCGCCGGCTCACCGGCCGGGGCACCGAGTCGCCCGAGGTCATCGAGCGGCGGCTGGCCGCGGCCCGCACCGAGCTGGCGGCGGAGTCGGAGTTCGACACCACCCTGGTCAACACCTCCGTCGAGGACGTCGCGCGGGAGCTGCTAGCCTTGCTCCGATGAGCAGGGGTACACCCCGTACGTCCCGTACACCCGGTACGCCCCATTCGCGCATCACGACTTTCTTCACCCCCCTTCGGAAGGCAGAGAGTGTCCTCTTCCATCACCGCGCCCGAGGGCATCATCAACCCGCCGATTGATGAGCTGCTCGAAGCGACCGACTCGAAGTACAGCCTGGTGATCTACGCCGCCAAGCGCGCGCGCCAGATCAACGCGTACTACTCGCAGCTCGGCGAGGGCCTGCTGGAGTACGTCGGTCCGCTGGTGGACACCCACGTCCACGAGAAGCCGCTCTCCATCGCGCTCCGCGAGATCAACGCGGGTCTGCTCACCTCCGAGGCCATCGAGGCCCCGGCGCAGTAGGCGACTCCGCGCGACAAGCGACGAGATACGTTCACCGAGGGCCCGGCAGCACCACTGCCGGGCCCTTGGTGTGTCATGGAAGCCTGCACAACGAGAGCGGGGAGAGGCGAGCGATGGACAAGCCCAAGGTCGTGCTGGGGGTCAGCGGCGGGATCGCCGCCTACAAGGCGTGTGAGCTGCTGCGCCGGCTCACCGAGTCGGGCCACGACGTACGCGTCGTCCCGACGGCCTCGGCGCTGCACTTCGTCGGGGAGGCCACCTGGTCCGCGCTCTCCGGGCGCCCGGCCGGCACCGAGGTGTGGGAGAGCGTCCACGAGGTGCCGCACGTGCGGATCGGCCAGGAGGCCGACCTCGTCGTGGTCGCCCCCTGTACCGCCGACATGCTGGCCAAGGCCGCCCACGGGCTGGCCGACGACCTGCTGACCAACACCCTCCTCACCGCCCGCTGCCCGGTGGTCTTCGTGCCCGCCATGCACACCGAGATGTGGGAGAACCAGGCCACCCAGGAGAACGTGGCCACCCTCCGCCGCCGGGGCGCCGTCGTCGTCGAGCCCGCCGTCGGCCGGCTGACCGGCGTGGACACCGGCAAGGGCCGCTTCCCCGACCCGGCCGAGATCTTCGAGATCTGCCGCCGGGTGCTGGCCCGTGGCGCCGAAGGGCGGGACCTGGCCGGCCGGCACGTGGTGATCAGCGCCGGCGGCACCCGCGAGCCCCTGGACCCGGTGCGCTACCTCGGCAACCGCTCCTCCGGCCGGCAGGGCTACGCCCTGGCCAGGACCGCCGTCGCGCGCGGTGCCCGGGTCACGCTGGTGGCGGCCAACAGCGAGCTGCCCGACCCGGCCGGGGCCGACGTGGTGCGGGTGGGCACGGCGGTGCAGCTGCGGGAGGCGGTACTCAAGGCCGCGGCCGACGCGGACGCCGTGGTGATGGCCGCCGCGGTCGCCGACTTCCGGCCCGCGCACTACGCCCCCGGCAAGATCAAGAAGCGGGACGGCGAGGAGCCCGCGCCCGTCGAGCTGGTCCGCAACCCGGACGTCCTCGCCGAGCTGTCGGCGGACCGGGCCCGGCCCGGGCAGGTCGTCGTGGGCTTCGCGGCCGAGACGGACGAGGTGCTGGCCAACGGCCGCGCCAAGCTCGCGCGCAAGGGCTGCGACCTCCTCGTGGTCAACGAGGTGGGGGAGGGCCGGACCTTCGGCTCGACGGAGAACGAGGCCGTCGTCCTCTCCGCCGACGGCGGTGAGACCCCCGTCCCGCACGGCCCCAAGGAGGATCTGGCGGACGTTGTCTGGGACCTGGTCGCCGACCGTCTGACATAACCCGCTCACATGTGCCAGCGGCGAACGGGGTGACGAGTGTCACTAGGCGGGTCCTTAGTGATGCTGGACAGGAGGTCCGCAGGGAGCAAAGGCCGGATAAACTGACACCGGTCCGTGCACGAGCGCAGCTCTCGTCCGGAACCGCCAATGATCAGCCAGCAGCCGCTGCAACCCCAGGGAGCGATGTGTCCCGCCGCCTGTTCACCTCGGAATCCGTGACCGAGGGTCACCCCGACAAGATCGCTGACCAGATCAGCGACACCATTCTCGACGCCCTCCTCAAGGAGGACCCGACCTCCCGGGTCGCCGTCGAGACCCTGATCACCACCGGCCTGGTGCACGTCGCCGGCGAGGTGACCACGAAGGCGTACGCGCCGATCGCCACGCTGGTCCGCAACAAGATCCTGGAGATCGGCTACGACTCGTCCAAGAAGGGCTTCGACGGCGCTTCCTGCGGCGTCTCGGTCTCGATCGGATCGCAGTCCCCGGACATCGCACAGGGTGTCGACGCCGCGTACGAGGCGCGGGTCGAGGGCGATGAGGACGAGCTCGACAAGCAGGGCGCGGGCGACCAGGGCCTGATGTTCGGCTACGCCTGCGACGAGACGCCCGAGCTCATGCCCCTCCCGATCAACCTGGCGCACCGCCTGTCGCGCCGTCTGACGGAGGTCCGCAAGAACGGGACCATCCCGTACCTGCGCCCCGACGGCAAGACCCAGGTCACCATCGAGTACGACGGCAACAAGGCGGTCCGCCTGGACACCGTCGTCGTCTCCTCGCAGCACGCGTCCGACATCGACCTGGACTCGCTGCTCGCCCCCGACATCCGCGAGTACGTCGTGGAGCACGTCCTCAAGGAGCTGGTCGAGGACGGCATCAAGCTGGAGACCGAGGGCTACCGCCTGCTGGTCAACCCCACCGGTCGCTTCGAGATCGGCGGCCCCATGGGCGACGCCGGCCTCACCGGCCGCAAGATCATCATCGACACCTACGGCGGCATGGCCCGCCACGGTGGCGGCGCCTTCTCCGGCAAGGACCCGTCCAAGGTCGACCGCTCGGCCGCGTACGCGATGCGCTGGGTCGCGAAGAACGTGGTCGCCGCCGGGCTGGCCGCCCGCTGCGAGGTGCAGGTCGCTTACGCGATCGGCAAGGCGGAGCCGGTCGGTCTGTTCGTCGAGACCTTCGGGACGGCCACGGTCGACACCGAGAAGATCGAGCACGCCATCGGCGAGGTCTTCGACCTGCGGCCGGCCGCGATCATCCGCGACCTGGACCTGCTGCGGCCGATCTACGCCCAGACGGCGGCGTACGGTCACTTCGGGCGTGAGCACGAGGACTTCACGTGGGAGCGGACGGACCGCGTGGACGCGCTGCGCAAGGCTGCGGGTCTCTGACGTAGTGGCGTACGGCCCCGGGGCGGGTATCCGCTCCCGGGGCCGTTGTCGTTTTCGGAGCCCCGGTCCCGCCCTTTCGCCGTTTCTTGCGGGGGCGAGCCCCCGCGCCCCCGAAACCGCGCTCCGCGCGGTTGTCCTCAAACGCCGGACGGGCTGAGTGGTGCGCCCGGGCGCGGTATCCAGCCCGTCCGGCGATTGAGGACGAGCGGCGAAGCCGCGACGCCGGGGTCCGGGGCGCAGCCCTGGAAGAAACGGTGAAAGGGCGGGACCGGGGCACACCCACCCCCACTGTCCGAGCCCTCTGCTAAGACTGAAGCTGTGAGCAGCGAGAACGGGCACCCCGAACCAGCACCCCCGCAAGGGGAACAGCTCGCGCTGATCCGCGAAACCGTACGCAAGGCGAAGAAGCCGCGGGCCAAGCCGCGAACGTGGCGGGGCGCCGCGCTGGCGAAGGAGTTGCCGGTCGCGAAGGTGCTGGTCGACAAGGGGCCGGTGCACCTGGACAAGTTGTGGGACTACGCCGTGCCCGCCGAGCTGGACGCGGACGCCCGCCCGGGCGCCCGGGTGCGGGTCCGCTTCGGCGCGGGCACCCGCAACGTACGGGACGGGCGCCGCGAGGGCGGCGGTCTGCTCGACGGCTTCATCGTGGAGCGGGTACCGGAGTCCGACTACCAGGGGCCGCTCGCCGCCATCGCCCAGGTCCTCTCGCCCGAACCCGTCCTCGGCCCGCGGCTGTTCGCGCTCTGCCGGTCCGTCGCCGACCGGTACGCGGGCTCGCTCGCCGACGTCCTCCAGCTGGCCGTGCCGCCCCGGCACGCCCGGATCGAGGGCGAGCCGTCCGGGCCGCTGCTGCCCCCGCCCGCCGCGCCGGACCCCGGCGGCTGGGCCCGCTACCCCACCGGCCCCGGCTATCTGGAGGCCGTGGCCCGGGGCGAGAGCCCGCGGGCGGTGTGGACGGCGCTCCCCGGGCCGCAGTGGGCCGACGAGCTGGCCCGGGCCGCCGCGGCGGCGCTCGCCTCGCGGCGCGGCGCGCTGGTCGTCGTCCCCGACGGGCGGGCCGCGGCCCGGGTCGACGCCGCGCTCACCGCGCTGCTCGGGCCCGGCCGGCACGTCCTGCTCACCGCCGACACCGGGCCCGAGGAGCGCTACCGGCGCTGGCTCGCGGTCAACCGCGGCGCGGTACGGGCCGTCGTCGGCACCCGCGCCGCCATGTTCGCGCCCGTGCGGGACCTGGGCTTCGTCGCGATCTGGGACGACGCGGACTCCAGCCACGCCGAGCAGCACGCGCCGCAGCCGCACGCCCGCGAGGTGCTCCTGCTGCGCGCGGCCCAGGAGAAGGCCGCGTTCCTGCTGGGCGCCTTCGGGTGCAGCGTCGAGGCGGCGCAGCTGGTCCGTACGGGCTGGGCGCTGCCGCTGGCCGCCGACCGGGCCCGCGTCCGGGCCGCCGCGCCGCTGGTCCGCACGGTCGGCGACGGCGATCTCGCCCGGGACGAGGCGGCGCGCGCCGCCCGGCTGCCCTCACTGGCCTGGCAGGTGGCCCGGGAGGGGCTGCGGCACGGCCCGGTGCTGGTCCAGGTGCCCCGCCGGGGCTACGTCCCCCGGCTCGCCTGCGAGCGCTGCCGCGAGCCCGCTCGGTGCGGGCGCTGCGCCGGCCCCCTGGAGGCGCGCGGCGGCGACGGCGCGCTGCACTGCGGCTGGTGCGGCGTGGAGGCGGTCAATTGGCACTGCCCCGAGTGCGCCGGATCCCGGCTGCGCGCCCAGGTGGTGGGGGCGCGCCGGACCGCCGAGGAGCTCGGCCGGGCGTTCCCCGCCGTCCCGGTCCGCACCTCGGGCCGCGACCACGTACTGGACACCGTCCCCGGCGCCCCCGCCCTGGTCGTCGCCACGCCCGGCGCGGAGCCGGTCGCCGAGGGCGGCTACGCGGCGGCCCTGCTGCTCGACGGCTGGGCCCTGCTCGGCCTGCCCGACCTGCGGGCGGGGGAGGAGGCCCTGCGCCGCTGGCTGGCCGCGTCCGCGCTGGTGCGGGGGCAGGCGGCGGGCGGCACGGTCGTCGTCGTGGCCGAGCCGACGCTGCGGCCGGTGCAGGCGCTGGTCCGCTGGGACCCGGAGGGCCACGCCGTGCGGGAGCTCGCCGAACGGGCGGAGCTGGGCTTCCCGCCGGTCTCCCGGATGGCCGCGGTCAGCGGGCCGCCGGAGGCCGTCGCGGAGTTCCTGGCGGCGGCGGAGCTGCCGGAGGGGGCCGACGTCCTCGGGCCCGTCCCGGTGCCGCCGCCGGCCGCCGGGCGCCCGCGCCGCCCCGGCGATCCGCCGCCGGGGGAGCACTGGGAGCGGGCGCTGGTCCGCGTCCGCCCCGGGCAGGGCGCCGCGCTGGCCGCCGCGCTGCGGACCGCGCAGGCGGTCCGGCTCGCCCGCCGGGACGGTGAGCCGGTACGGCTGCGGATGGATCCGCCGGACATCGGCTGAGCGGGTCGGGGCGGGGCCCTGGCCGGGGGTGCGGCTGGTCGGCGGTGCGGCGCTGTCCGGTCGGCGCCGTCCCGCGGTCGCTCGGCAGCGTTCGATCCGCCGGGTCCCGAGCGCTGCTGTGCCGGCATCCGTCGGGGGGACGGCGGGAGGCCGGCCGGGCGGGGCCGGGGAACGGTCCTGGGCGGATGCCTCGGCCAATTCGTCCGGCCAGGCGGATGGGGTCGTGCCCCGGTCCCTCCCCCAGAGGGGGCACCCCCATCACCGTTTCCTGGGGGCAAGCCCCCAGACCCCCTGTGATCGCGGCTTCGCCGCTCGTCCTCGAACGCCGGACAGGCTGAGATGTGCGCCCGAGCACGATATCCAGCCCAAGTGGACCGGAACCGCCCGCAAGCACCGCGGCCCCGCCGCCGCGGCGGCCCTCACCCGTTGCGCGGCCCCGGGAACGCCGGCGGGCGTGGTTCCTCGCGGTGGGAGCCGGCGGGCTGGCCCGGGACCGAGCGGGCCGCAGGGACGACGGGGACGACCGGCGGGGCGCCGACCGTCGCGGCCTGCTCGGGGGCCGGGGCCGTTTCCGTGGCGGTCTGGCCGTTGGCGCGGCGGGCGCCGTAGCGGCGGTGGACCGCCTGCTTGGTGACGCCCAGCGCCGAGCCCACCGCGTCCCACGAGAAGCCGAGTGAGCGGTCGAAGTCCACCGCCGCCGTCACCAGCGTCTCGACGCTGTCGCGCAGTTCCTGCGCCAGCCGGACGGTCGGGGCGGGGGCCCGGCCGTAGACGACGAAGCCCGCCGAGGGGCCCGTGCGGCGTGGACGGTAGACATTGCCCAGCTGAGCGGTCAGGGTACGCAGCGCGTCCACCTGTCGGCGGACCCGCTCGATGTCCCGGACCAGGAGATGCAGGCTGGCTCGTGCCTGGGCGTCATGAGTTGCGTGGTCGGGCATCAACAAGCCTCTCGGACCGGCGGTGAACGGGGCGGTTACGGGCGAGAGTTGACGGACGGTGGGAGCGGGCCGCGGTGGCGGACCGGTGGGTCGGTCAATCTCTCTTGACCCAACGCGCCAAGGCCGGACGGGTCACGCTATGGGGGCGCACATCCGCCGGAATGGGGCGTGCGGCCGGTCGCACGCCCCTTGCCCGAGCCGTGAGGCCGACGGGGCGGCCGGGCCGCGCACGGCCTAGACTGTGCGCCGTTCCGCTCGGCGCGTGAGAGGTAGTTCGCCACCCATGAGGCTCGTCTTCGCCGGTACTCCCGAGGTCGCGGTCCCCGCCCTCGACGCCCTGCTCGCCTCGGACCGCCACGAGGTCGTCGCCGTGGTCACCCGCCCGGACGCCCCGGCCGGGCGGGGCCGGCGGATGGTCGCCAGCCCGGTCGCCGAGCGCGCCGAGGAAGCGGGCATCGAGGTCCTCAAGCCGAACCGGCCGCGCGACGAGGACTTCCTCGCCCGGCTCCGCGAGATCGCGCCCGACTGCTGCCCGGTCGTCGCCTACGGCGCGCTGCTGCCCAAGGCCGCCCTGGAGATCCCCCGCCACGGCTGGGTGAACCTGCACTTCTCGCTGCTCCCGGCCTGGCGCGGCGCCGCCCCCGTGCAGCACGCGGTGATGGCCGGCGACGAGGTCACCGGCGCCTCGACCTTCCTCATCGAGGAGGGCCTCGACTCGGGTCCCGTCTACGGCGTCCTCACCGAGCGGATCCGCCCCACGGACACCAGCGGCGACCTGCTGACGCGGCTCGCGCTCGCCGGCGGCGGGCTGCTCGCCGCGACGATGGACGGGATCGAGGACGGCACCCTGGAGGCCGTCCCGCAGCCCGCCGAGGGCGTCTCCCTGGCCCCCAAGATCAGCGTCGAGGACGCCCGGATCGACTGGACCGCCCCCGCCCTGCGCTGCGACCGCGTCGTCCGGGGCTGCGCCCCCGCCCCCGGCGCGTGGACGGTGTTCCGCGGCGAGCGGCTGAAGGTCATGTCGCTGGCGCTTGCCCCGGAGCGCACGGACCTCGCGCCCGGCGAGATCGCCGCCGGGAAGAAGAGCGTCCACGTCGGCACCGGCTCGCACGCCGTCGAGCTCCAGTGGGTGCGGCCGCAGGGCAAGAAGCCCATGCAGGCCGCCGACTGGGCCCGCGGTGTCCGCATCACCGCAGGCGAGAAGCTCGGGGACGGCCCGGCGGCGTAGGCTGGACCCCTTCGTCGTCCCAGCTCCGGAGCACCTTTCGTGAACGATCAGCAGCCGCCTCGTCGGAAGAACGGCCGCCCTGCGAAGCCGCACCGCCGGCCCAAGAAGGACCCGGTCCGGATCCTCGCCTTCGAGGCGCTGCGGGCCGTCGACGAGCGCGACGCGTACGCGAACCTGGTGCTCCCCCCGCTGCTGCGCAAGGCGCGGGAGAAGCACGAGGACTTCGACGCCCGGGACGCCGCCCTCGCCACCGAGCTGGTCTACGGCACGCTGCGCCGGCAGGGGACGTACGACGCGATCCTCGCCGCGTGCGTCGACCGGCCGCTGCGCGAGGTGGACCCGCCGGTGCTCGATGTGCTGAGCCTCGGCGTCCACCAGCTGCTCGGCACCCGCATCCCGCCGCACGCGGCCGTGTCGGCCACCGTCGAACTGGCCCGCGTGGTCTGCGGCGACGGCCGGGCGAAGTTCGTCAACGCCGTGCTGCGCAAGGTCACCGCGCACGATCTGGACGGCTGGCTGGAGCGGGTCGCCCCGCCCTACGACGACGACCCCGAGGAGCACCTCGCCGTCGTCCACGCGCACCCGCGCTGGATCGTCTCCGCGCTGTGGGACGCGCTCGGCGGCGGCCGCGCCGGCATCGAGGACCTGCTCGACGCCGACAACGAGCGGCCCGACGTCACCCTCGTCGCGCGGCCCGGCCGCGCCACCACCGCCGAGCTGCTGACGGCGCTCGGCGAGGACGGCGCCCTGCCGGGCCGCTGGTCGCCGCACGCCGTCCGGCTGGTCGAGGGCGGCGAGCCCGGCGCGATCGACGCCGTGCGCGAGGGCCGGGCCGGCGTCCAGGACGAGGGCAGCCAGCTCGTCGCCCTCGCCCTCGCCGCGGCCCCGCTGGACGGGCCCGACCGCCGCTGGCTGGACGGCTGCGCGGGACCCGGCGGCAAGGCCGCGCTGCTCGCCGCCCTGGCCGCCGAGCGCGGCGCCGCCCTGCTCGCCGCCGAGCGCCAGCCGCACCGCGCCCGGCTGGTCGGCCGCGCGCTGGCCGGCAACCCCGGCCCGTACCAGGTGGTGACGGCCGACGGCACCCGCCCGCCGTGGCGTCCCGGCTCGTTCGACCGCGCCCTCGTCGACGTCCCCTGCACCGGCCTGGGCGCGCTGCGCCGCCGCCCCGAGGCCCGCTGGCGGCGGCGCGCGGAGGACGTGGCCGGGTTCGGGCCGCTCCAGCGCGACCTGCTGCACGAGGCGCTGCTGTCCGTGCGGATTGGCGGCGTCGTCGGCTACGCCACCTGCTCCCCGCACCCGGCGGAGACCCGGGCCGTGGTCCAGGACGTCCTCAAGCGCGACGGCGTCGAGGCCGAGTGGATCGACGCCCGCCCGCTGCTGCCCGGCGTCCCGGCGCTCGGCGACGGCCCGGACGTCCAGCTGTGGCCGCACCTGCACGGCACGGACGCGATGTACCTGGCGCTGCTGCGACGCACGGGCTGACCGGTCGGCTCCGGGCCGTCGGCCGACCGCGCGCCGCTGTGGCACAGGCCGGGGCCTGGCGGCGTCCGCGGGGTCCCGTCTCCTTCCCGGGCGGTGCGGGATCGTGACGTCCCTGAAGAGGTCGACGCCCGGCCGGTAACCCGCCTCGGGCAGCCAGTCGGCCGCCGGCCGGGGCGGCACGGGGCCGAAGCCTGGCACCGCCCCCGGGGCCCCGTCTCCTCGTCCGGCGATGCCGGGCCGCGCCGCCGGCGAGGGCGACCCTCGCTGTCCGGCCGGCGGCCGCCGCATGGCAGGCTTGGGGCATGACCGTCCAGATCAACCCCAGCATCCTCAGCGCGGACTTCGCCCGCCTGGCCGACGAGGCGCAGGCCGTCAAGGGCGCCGACTGGCTCCACGTCGACGTGATGGACAACCATTTCGTCCCCAACCTCACGCTCGGGGTGCCGGTCGTCGAGTCGCTGAGCCGGGCCACGTCCACGCCGCTGGACTGCCACCTGATGATCGAGGACCCGGACCGCTGGGCCCCGCAGTACGTGGAGGCGGGCGCCGGGTCGGTGACCTTCCACGTGGAGGCCGCCGCCGCGCCCGTGCGGCTGGCGCGGGAGATCCGGGCCAAGGGGGCGCGGGCGTCGATGGCGCTCAAGCCCGCGACGCCGATCGAGCCGTACGAGGACCTGCTCCCCGAGCTGGACATGCTCCTGATCATGACCGTGGAGCCGGGCTTCGGCGGGCAGAAGTTCCTGGACATCATGCTGCCGAAGATCCGCCGCACCCGGGAGCTGATCTCCCGGCACGGTCTGGAGCTCTGGCTCCAGGTGGACGGCGGGGTCTCGGCGGAGACCATCGAGCGGTGCGCCGAGGCGGGCGCCGATGTGTTCGTCGCAGGTTCGGCCGTTTACGGTACCGATGACCCGGCGGCCGCCGTACGCTCACTGCGTGAGCTCGCGGAGACGGCCACCTCGGCCGCGCCCTGGGCCTGCGGGCACTGAACCACCGGGTCCGGAGGCCGGGTACGGGACCGGAGGAAGATCGGGACCGCTGTTTTCTGACAGGATGTGACGGTCGAGTCCACAAGGTGAACGCAGCAGTGAGGAGAACGCGGTGTCGACGGGCCGTTCAGTGACGCCGATGGGGCCCGCCGAACTCGTGCAGGCGGCGGCCATGGCCCGCCGCTTCTATCTGGAGGGCAAGTCCAAGATCCAGATCGCCGAGGAGTTCGGCGTGAGCCGCTTCAAGGTGGCCCGGGTGCTGGAGACGGCGCTCGAACGCGATCTGGTGCGCATCGAGATCCGGGTGCCCGCCGAGCTGGACGCGGAGCGCTCCGACGCGCTGCGCGCCCGCTACGGCCTGCGGCACGCCGTCGTCGTCGAGTCCCCGGCCGACGCGGCCGAGGACGCGCCCGACCCGGAGAACCTGGGCGAGGTGGCCGCCGGACTGCTCGGCGAGCTGGTCAACGAGGGCGACGTGCTCGGCCTGGCCTGGGGCCGCTCCACCATCCACATGGCGGCGGCCCTGCACCGGCTGCCGCCCTGCACCGTCGTCCAGCTCACCGGCGTCTACGACGCGGGCACCGCCGAGCGCGGCTCCGTCGAGGCCGTGCGCCGGGCGGCCCAGGTCTCCGGCGGCGAGGCGCACCCGATCTACGCCCCGATGCTGCTCCCCGACCCGGCCACCGCCGCCGCGCTGCGCGGTCAGACGGGCATCGCGCGGGCCTTCGAGTACTTCGACAAGGTGACCGTCGCCGCCGTCTCCATCGGCTCCTGGGAGCCGGGCATCTCCACGGTCTACGACATGCTGTCGGACGAGGAGCGCACCCACTACGCGTCGCTGGGCGCCGCCGCCGAGATGTCGGCGCACCTCTTCGACGCCGAGGGCCGCCGGATCGGGCGGGACCTGGGCGAGCGCTGCATCACCGTGGAGGCCGACCGGCTCCGCCGCATCCCCGAGGTCGTGGCCATCGCGGGCGGCGCGCGCAAGGCGGCGGCGATCGGCGCGGTGCTGCGTTCGGGCCTGGTCACCAGCCTGGTGACGGACACGGCCGCGGCCGACTACCTGCTGACCGAGTCCGCGCCCGGCCCCCGGCCCGCGCTGGACCGCGCCGACCCGGACGTCTGAGCCTCCCGCGGACCGAGGACCGTCCCGACCGCCTCGCGGACCCGGGCGCGCAGCCGGAGGTGCGCCGGGTGCGCGCCGGTGCCACGTCTGGGAGAGGTCGACCGGTGGCAGGGCGAACGGCAGCTCCCGGACGGCCGGGCCGAGCGTCTCGACGGTGGGATGACGGAGACGAAGCTCCGCGATCCCCTCAGGAGCGGCGGCGTCGCCGCGTAGGTCGGCGCGGTCGCGCACACCCGCCGCCGGTGGCCGGTCCCGGCCGGCGCGTCGTCGAGCGGATGACCGGTCCGGCCGTGCCGGGACGTCTGGAGGTGCCGCGGCGCTCCGCTCGGCCGGTAGCTCGCCTTCCGTGAGCGGGTTGCCGGCCCGCACGGCGAGTACGTGGCGGTCGCGGCCCGGGCGCTCGGTGCGTATCCCCGGCGCGGTGGCCCGGAACACCCCTCTCTCCGGGTCGGCGGCGCCCTCGCTTCTTATGAGTGCCGGAATCGCCTTTGTAGTCATGCGGGGAATGCCGGATTCTGAAGACGGCCCGAAACACCCTGGGGCGGGTGGCGGAATTCGGGGAAATCCGTCCCGAACCGTAGGGAAAGTGCCGGGAAAAACGCCGGGCCGGTCCCGGGAACGGGAGGGGAGTACATGCCGGACGACATAGGACGCCGGCGCCGCGTGCTGGTGCTGCTGATCTGCTGTACGAGTCTGCTGCTGGTGAGCCTGGACGGCTCGGCCGTCAACATCGCGCTGCCGGCCCTGTCGACCGAACTGCACGCTTCGATGGCGGGGTTGCAGTGGATCGTCGACTCATACCTTCTGGTGCTGGCGAGCCTGCTGATGCTCGCGGGGTCGACGGCGGACCGCATCGGGCGGCGGCGCACGTTCACGGCCGGTCTCGTGGTCTTCACCACCGGGTCGCTGCTGTGCGGTTTCGCGCCGGGGCTCGGCTGGCTGGTCGCCTTCCGGGTGGTGCAGGCGATCGGCGGGTCCATGCTCAACCCCGTGGCCATGGCCATTATCACCAACACCTTCACCGACCGTGCCGAGCGGGCCCGGGCGATCGGGGTGTGGGGCGGAGTGCTCGGCATCAGCATGGCGCTCGGGCCGGTGGTCGGCGGGGCGCTGGTGGACTCGGTGGGCTGGCGGGCGATCTTCTGGATCAACGTGCCGATCGGGATCGCGGCGGTGGTGCTGTGCCGCCGCTTCGTCCCCGAGTCCAAGGCGGCCCGGGTGCGCCGGTTCGACCCGGTGGGGCAGCTCCTCGTCGTGGTGCTGCTGGCCTCCCTGGTGTACGCGGTGATCACCGGCCGGGAGCGGGGCTGGGCGTCGGCGCCGATCGTCGCGCTGTTCGCGCTGGCCGCCGTCGTCCTGGTGGTCCTGGTCGGGTACGAGCGGCGGCGCGCGGAGCCGCTGATCGAACCGCGCTACTTCCGGAGCGTGCCCTTCAGCGGGGCGAGCGTGATCGGGTTCTGCGGGGTGGGGGCGCTGGGCGGGTTCCTCTTCGTCGAGCCGCTCTACCTGCAGGGCGTCCGCGGCCTGTCGGCGGTGGACGCGGGGCTGTACACGCTGCCCCTCGCCGCGATGATGCTGGTGGCCGGGCCGGTGTCCGGACGGCTGGTGGCGGCCCGCGGGCCCCGGCTGCCGCTGGTGGTCGCCGGTACGGCGATCACGCTGGCCGCCCTCGGTCTGACCCGGGTGGACGCGGACACGCCCACGGCGTGGCTGCTCGCCGACCACGCGCTGTTCGGGCTCGGCTTCGGGCTGATGAACCCGCCGATCACCACGACCGCCGTCACCGGCATGCCCGCCGAACGGGCCGGCACGGCGGCCGGGATGATGTCCACCGCCCGGCAGGTCGGCCAGGCGTCCGGCGTGGCCGTCATCGGCACGGTGGTCTCCGCGCACCTCGACGGGCCCGTGCGCACCCACTTCGCCGCGGCGAGCCACGGCGGGTGGTGGATCGTCACCGCCTGCGGCCTCGTCGTCGCCGTCCTCGGGGCCGCGACCACCGGGCCCCGGGCCCGGCGCACGGCGGTGGCGGCGGCCGCCGCCCTCACCGGGGAGCCCGCGCCGGAGCGGGCCGGTGCCGGCCCGGTCGCCGGCCCGGTCGCCGGAGAGGCGGCCGGTGCGGGCGGCGGTCCCGGGAGCGGGCCGGCTCACGCGGCGGGAGGCGGGCCCGCCCAGGCCCCGGAGAGCGGGCCCGCCCAGGCGTCCGGGAACGGGCCGGCCCAAGCGTCCGGGAGCGGGTCGGATCAGGAGCAGGAGCGGCTCATGAAGAGCGCGATTTCCCCCTCGGACGCCGTCCCGGAATAAAGCGTGGTGTCCATTCCGCAAAACGAGAAACCCATGCGGAGATAGGAACGGATGGCAGGGGCATTGATGTTGGTGACTTCCAGCCACACATGCCCCGCGCCGCATTCCCTGGCCTGTTCGGCGACGCATTCCATGAGGGCCCGGCCGACACCCCGCCCCCGGTACGCCGGGGCCACCTCGATGTCCTCGACGGTGAGCCGGCGGTTCCACGGCTCGTAGGAGGTGGCGACGAAGCCGCAGAGCTCGTCGCCGGCGAACGCCGCGTACCGGCGGGCGCCGTCCCCCGCCTCCTCGCCGTCCGGCTCGTCGTCGGGGAACACCTTGCGGACGGGCGGGTCGACCGGCACCGGCCGGAGGGCGAAGCCCTCGGCGGAGCCGGGGAAGGGGGTCACCGCGTACACGGTGTCGGTGGTGAAGGAGCCGTCGAGGGCGGCCACGGCCGCGTCGTCCTCCGGCCCCGAGGGGCGGCAGATGATCTCCTGGTGCGTCATGGCGCCACCGTAAGGGGACCTTCCGACGGCCCCTCCGGCCGGGCTTGGCCGATGCCACAGGGCCCGCCGCGACCGGCTGGCCGAATCCACAGGAATGCCGCGAAATCTCACAGTCATTGGCCAACAGCCCGACTCATCGTGGATGATGGGTCCAGGAACCTCAGCCCGATCCGGCGCTGGTTCGAGCTGACTCCCCACCCGCTTCGTAGTTCTATTCCTGCAGGTGAGAGAGCCAGTATGCGTTTCCTCAACGATCAGAAGCCGCCGTACGACCTGACGTACGACGACGTCTTCATGGTGCCGAGCCGGTCCGCGGTCGGTTCCCGCCAGGGTGTGGACCTCTCCGCCCCGGACGGCACGGGCACCACCATCCCGCTCGTGGTCGCCAACATGACCGCCATCGCGGGCCGCCGCATGGCGGAGACCGTCGCCCGCCGCGGCGGCCTCGTGGTCATCCCCCAGGACATCCCGATCGAGGTCGTCACCGACGTCATCACCTGGGTCAAGAGCCGGCACCACGTGCTGGACACCCCCATCGTCCTCGCCCCCACCCAGACCGTCGCCGACGCGCTGTCCCTGCTGCCCAAGCGGGCGCACGGCGCCGGCGTCGTCGTGGACGGGGACCACCGGCCCGTCGGCGTGGTCACCGAGCACGACCTGACCGGTGTGGACCGCTTCACCCAGCTGTCCGAGGTCATGTCCAAGGAGCTGCTGCTCCTGGACGCCGACATCGACCCACGTGAGGCGTTCAACCAGCTGGACGCGGCCCACCGCAAGCTGGCGCCCGCCGTCGACAAGGACGGGAAGCTGGCGGGCATCCTCACCCGCAAGGGCGCCCTACGCGCCACCCTCTACACCCCGGCCACCGACGCCGACGGCAAGCTGCGCGTCGCCGCCGCCGTGGGCATCAACGGCGACGTGGCCGGCAAGGCCAAGGCGCTGCTGGACGCCGGCGCGGACACCATCGTGGTGGACACCGCGCACGGCCACCAGGAGTCGATGATCGCCGCGATCAAGGCCGTCCGGGCGCTGGACCCGCGGGTCCCGATCGTCGCGGGCAACATCGTCGCCGCCGAGGGCGTGCGCGACCTCGTCGAGGCCGGCGCGGACATCATCAAGGTCGGTGTGGGCCCCGGCGCCATGTGCACCACCCGCATGATGACCGGCGTGGGCCGGCCGCAGTTCTCCGCGGTGCTGGAGTGCGCCGCCGAGGCGAAGAAGTACGGCAAGCACGTCTGGGCCGACGGTGGCGTCCGCCACCCGCGCGATGTCGCCATGGCGCTGGCCGCCGGCGCCTCCAACGTGATGATCGGCTCCTGGTTCGCGGGCACCTACGAGTCCCCGGGCGACCTCCAGCAGTCCGCCGACGGCCGGCTGTACAAGGAGAGCTTCGGCATGGCCTCGGCCCGTGCCGTGCGCAACCGCACCTCGGAGGAGTCCGCCTACGACCGCGCCCGCAAGGGCCTGTTCGAGGAGGGCATCTCCACCTCGCGGATGTTCCTCGACCCGGCCCGCCCGGGCGTCGAGGATCTGATCGACTCGATCATCGCGGGCGTCCGCTCGTCCTGCACCTACGCGGGCGCGGGCAACCTCGCGGAGTTCCACGAGCGGGCCGTCGTCGGCGTCCAGAGCGCCGCCGGTTACGCGGAGGGCAAGCCGCTGCACGCCAGCTGGCAGTAGTTCCCACAGAGCCCGAGAAGGGGCGCGGCCGATCCGGCCGCGCCCCTTCTCGCGTTTTCCGCGCGCCCGCCGCTTGCTGTGGTTGACGCCTACATGTACCGATTCGTAAGGTGACATGCAACGAACGCCCATTCTTGGCACGCAGACGCAACGATCGTACGGGCATGCGCAAGAATGGTGCATTACGAGCGCGGTCCCTCACCTCGTAGGGTTCCGCGCAGTACGTGGAGTGGCGGGTACCGCTAGCTCGCGGTCCCCCTCCTTTCCGGTCGTCCCCCTGCCGACGCAACCGACGGGGCCGCTTGCGGTACCGGTGGCTCCACCGGCCGCGATGAACGGAGCGACCCCCGTGCTGGACCAAGACACAGCGCCCCCCGCCGCCGGCAACGGCAAGCGCCCCCCGCAGCCGCCCGCCGGGACCGGTTCCCGACTGATGCGGCGCAAGCCGGTCGAGCGCCTGGTCGCCGAGGGCGGCCAGGGCGAGGGCGGTACGCTGCGCCGCTCGCTCGGCATGTGGCAGCTGACCATGATCAGCATCGGTGCCACCCTCGGCACCGGCATCTTCGTGGTGCTCGGCACCGCCGTGCCGGACGCCGGCCCCGCCGTCGTGATCTCGTTCGTCCTCGCGGGCCTCACCGCGCTCTTCTCCGCGCTCTCCTACGCGGAGCTGGCCGGCACCATCCCGGTCTCCGGCTCCTCGTACTCGTACTCCTACGCCACGCTCGGCGAGATCGTCGCCTGGATCTGCGGCTGGTGCCTGATCCTGGAGTACGGCGTCTCCGTCGCGGCCGTGGCCGTCGGCTGGGGCCAGTACCTCAACGAGCTGCTGGACGGCACCATCGGCGTCACGATCCCGGCGTCGCTGGCCAACCCGCCCGGCGACGGCGGCATCTTCAACGTGCCCGCCCTGCTCGTCGTGCTCCTCTGCATGGCGTTCCTGCTCGGCGGCGCCAAGGAGAGTGCCCGCGCCAACGCCATCATGGTCGGGGTGAAGATCGCCGCCCTGCTGCTGTTCTGCGCCGTGGCCTTCACCGGCATCAAGGCCGGCAACTACTCGCCGTTCATGCCGCTGGGCCTGGCCGGCGTCAGCAACGCCGGTGCCAGCCTGTTCTTCTCCTACATCGGTTTCGACGCCGCCTCCACCGCAGGTGAGGAGGCCAAGAACCCGAAGAAGGACCTGCCCAAGGCGATCATGCTGTCGCTGCTGATCGTCACCGCCCTCTACGTCCTGGTCGCCGCGATCGCCGTCGGCGCCCTGCCGTGGAAGCAGTTCGAGGGCTCCGAGGCCGCGCTCGCCGGGATCATGAAGGACGTCACCGGCCAGAGCTTCTGGGCCGTGCTGCTGGCGGCGGGCGCCGTCATCGCCATCGCCAGCGTGGTGCTGACCGTCCTCTACGGCCAGACCCGCATCCTCTTCGCGATGGCCCGCGACGGCCTGGTGCCCAAGACCTTCGCCAAGGTCAGCCCGCGCAAGGGCGTCCCGGTGGCCAACACCATCATCACCTGCGCCTTCTGCGGCGTCCTCGCCGCCGCCGTCCCGCTGGCCGAGCTCGCCGACGCCACCAGCATCGGCACCCTCTTCGCCTTCGCCCTGGTCAACGTGGCCGTCATCGTCCTCGCCGTAAAGCGGCCGGACATGAAGCGCTCCTTCACCGTCCCGCTGTCCGGGGTGCGCGTCCCGCTCTTCGGCGGACTGCGGGTGCGGCTGGGCATGATCTTCCCGGTGATCGGCTTCGGGCTCTGCTTCTACCTGATGTACAAGCTGCCCACCGTCACCTGGGAGGTCTTCGGCCTCTGGATGGCCGTCGGCTTCGTCATCTACTTCGCCTACGGCATGCGGCACTCGCGGCTGAACGGCGGGACGGACGACGGCTCGGCCGAGGCGGACGCGTCGGAGGCCCCCGCCAAGGGCTAGCCCGGCCGCCGCGAGTCGGGGTGGACGCCGGATACGTGATCTACTGCTGGAGGAACAGCAGGATCCCGTAGAAAAGTGATTCACCCGCAGTGCGACTCAACGAGCTCGACGAACGTATCGTGCACGCCCTGGCCGAGGACGCCCGGCGCTCCTACGCCGACATCGGCGCCGAGGTCGGCCTGTCCGCGCCCGCGGTGAAGCGGCGCGTGGACAGGCTGCGTGCCGAAGGGGCCATCACCGGGTTCACCGTCCGGGTGGACCCGGGAGCCCTCGGCTGGGAGACCGAGGGCTTCATCGAGCTCTACTGCCGCCGCAACACCTCGCCCGAGGCGATCCACCGCGGCCTCTCCCGCTACCCGGAGGTGGCGTCCGCCTCCACCGTCACCGGTGAGGCCGACGCCATCGTCCAGATCTTCGCCTCCGACATGCGGCACTTCGAGCGGGTGCTGGAGCGGATCGCCGGCGAGCCGTTCGTCGAGCGGACGAAGTCGGTGCTGGTGCTGTCGCCGCTGCTGCGGCGGTTCAGCTCGGGGGCGCCGTCCTGATTCCCGGGGGCGGTTCCAGGAGCAGGACCGACGGTACGTCGTCCGGTGCCGCGAACCGCAGCAGATTGTGGCCGATCCCGGCCAGGCCCGTGAACAGTCCGGGCACCTCCTCGCCCGCCGGGGCACCCGACCGCCAGCCCGTCCGCCGTGCCCGCTCCAGGACGGCGGAGAGGCGGTCCGCGAGGCCGCCCGGGCGGGCGAGGCCCAGCCGCTCGGCGTAGAGCAGCAGTTCGAGGTTGCCGAGGCCGCCGTGGCACAGGCTGTGGTTGTCCCGGTCGGCCAGGGTCGGCCCGAGCGCGGTCCGCAGCTCGTCGGCGGCCCGGTCCGCACGAGCCGCCGGCCGGGCCGGGGACATCAGCAGCTCCGCGCGGGCCAGGCCGACGCCGGCCGCGCCGTGGCACCAGGCGGACCAGTGCCGTACGGGCGCGTGCTCCCGCAGGTCGGGCCAGTTCCCCGCGTCGGGCTCGAAGACGCCGGCCTCGTAGGCCAGCGCTCCGTCGATCAGCGCGCCGTAGCGCCCGTCGGGGTGCAGGGCGTTCAACCGGGACAGGGCGACGACGGCCCCCGACGTGCCGTGCGCCAGGCCGGTGAGCGGCCCCGGGGCGGGGATGCCCGCGTGCCGCCAGCCGAGCCCGGCGCCCGCCGGCTCGGCGCGGGCGGCCAGGTGGTCGGCGGCGAGCCGGGCCACTTCCAGGGACTCCGGGCCGCCGTCGGCCGCGTACGCCGCCAGGCACATCAGGACGTACCCGGCGGCGCCGTCGATCACGTCGTACGCCGTGTCCTCGGCGACGGCCGTCCGCAGCGCGGGGAGGACCGCGTCGCGGACCGCCCGGAAGCGGTCCGCGGGACCGCCCGCCTTCAGGTCGTGACTCATCAGGTAGAGGGCCCCGGCGTCCGGGTGCTCGCCGCCCGTGACGCGGCGGGCGACCTCGTCCGCGACACGGTCCGCCTGGTCGCGGAAGCGGCGGGCGCCGGTGACCTGGGCGAGCCGCAGGAGGAAGAGGCCGATCCCGGCCAGCCCTCCGTAGAGGTCCGGGCCCAGCGGGACGATCTCGGTGACGCCGGGGCCGGGGGAGCGGGTGCCGAGCCAGCCGACCGCGTCGCCTTCGGTGACGGCCAGCCGGAGGAGCCGGTCGCCGATCTCCTCCGCCGCGGCTGTCAGGGCTCGGGTGTCCGCTGGGCGGCCGGGGGAAGAGGGGCGGGGAACGTGCGGGGGCTTCGTATGCGGCGTGCCCGCCTTGTTCAACGTGTCCGTGAACGACGTGGTGATGATCCACTCCTGGCGGTCCCGGTCCTCGGGGCCGAGGGCGGCCAGGCCCTCGCGGACGGCCGAGAGCCCGTCGCGCGCGAGGAAGCCGGGGACGGTTCCGCCGGTGGACAGGAGGAGGTCGCGGCGGCCGGGGACGACACGGAACAGCGGGATGTCGCCGGTGAGCAGTGCGTCCAGTTCGTCGCGGACGATCCGCTTCCGATCGGGAGCGCCCGCCCAGCCCGAGCAGAGCCGCGCCAGGCTGCGCTCGCGGTCCAGCGCGTCCCGCGCGAAATCGGGGTGGAAGCTCTCGCGCAGCAGCTTGTCGTAGACGTAGGTGTCGCGGTGCAGGTAGCGGACGGGCGCGTCGGCGAACGCGTCGACCGGGCCGCCGGGGGCGAGGAGGGCGGCGCGGTGCTCCGTCAGCCAGTCGTAGCCGGTCCGGAAGCCGGCCAGCAGGTCGGGGAGGTGGCGGCCCGGGTCGACGGACGAACCGTCGGGCAGGGACGGGCGGTTGTCCGCCCCGGGCACCTCCACCTCACGGGGGAGCAGGCGCACCTCGTCGGTGCCCGCGCCCACCGGGACGGGGACGGGCGTCAGCCAGGGCTGGCCGGCGGAACCGCCGATGCCGCTGAGGTCGGTGGTGCGGGGGAGGGCGGTGGCTTGGGGGTGGTCCGCGGCTTGCGGGGCGTCCGTCTGCGGGCGGTGCGTCTGGGGGCGTCGGGCCGGGGCGTGGTGTGCCGGAGCGCGGCCGTCCGGCGGGCCGACCAGCCGTCGGCCCGGCAGCAGGCCGGTGGCCAGCACGGACCGGTGCAGCAGCTCGCCGGCCGGGTCGGCGTCCGCCGGGGAGGACGCGGACCAGACGGGCGCGCTGCCGTCGCCCGGGTGGAACAGGGCCTCCAGGTCGATGAGGACCGGGTGGTCTCCCGCGGCGATGACGTTCTCGTAGTACAGGTCGCTGCCGCGCAGCGCGTGGACCAGGGCGAGCAGCGCGCCGGTCCGCCGGTAGAAGAGGGCCGGGCCGTCGGGGGCGGAGCAGGGCGCGGGGCGGATGTACTCGGCCCAGCCGTGCTCCTTCCGGTCCAGGACGCGGGCGGCGCGCAGGACGAGGCCGGTGTCGTGGGAGAAGCGTTCGGCGAGGGCGCCGAAGGCGGCGTCCACGGCGAGGGAGCGCGGCTTGTACATGACGACGCCGCCGCAGGCGAACTCCACCCGGGCCACGCTCCGCCCGCCGTGGTGCAGGTCGCCCTCGCCCAGTGCGACGGACCGTACGGTGTCGGCGGGCCGGCCGGCCAGCAGGTCGCGGCGGAGGTCGGGCAGGTCGTCCCGGAGGTGGCGGGCCAGCCGCGCGCAGGCGGCGGACCAGCGGTCCAGGACCTCCGCCGCCTGCCGGACGAGGACCGGGTACTCGGCCCGGAAGCGGGCCTGGTGGTCCGGGTCGGCCAGCAGCCCGGCGAAGGAGGCGAACCGCTCCTCCGGGGTGTCCCCGCGCAGCCGCCCTTCGACACGGGCGACGTTCACCTCCAGGACGAGGGTCGGTCCCAGCACCATGTCGAGCCGATCGAGGGGCAGCGTGGCGAGGAGGGCGTCGGCGAGGCCCGCGGGGGCATCGGCGCCGAGGCGGTTCAGCCGGCTCAGGAGCGCCGACTCCGCACGGCGGATCGCGGGGGCGACCAAGGGGAGGAAGACGGGGTCCGTCGGTGGGGTCGGGGTCGGGGTTCGGGTCGGGGTCGCTGGTTCTGGGGCGTCGGTGTCCTCTGTGGCCCAGGAGGGCCGTGGGATGCGGGTAGCCAGCTCCTCTGGGGGCTCGTCCAGCAGGCGGAGCAGCGTGCCGGGGTCCGTGCCCAGCGTGCGGACGTTCTCCGCGAAGCGGTCGTCGTCCCGGAAGGCGGCGAGCCGGCGCCAGGCGGCGAGGCGTTCGCGGGCTCGCTCGGACGGTTCGCAGGGCGGCGGCCCGCCGTCCGTGAGTCGCTCGCCGAGGCGCAGCGCCCGGACCCAGGCCGGGGGCGTGCGGTCGGGGGAGGGGCGGCCGGGCCCGGCGCTGTGGGGCGCCTGGGTGCTCTGGGGCATGGCTTTCCTTCCGGGGTGCGGCGGGTGGCGTCGGCTCGCGGTGCGGCACGTCGCCCGCCGGGGCGGGCGACGTGCCGCGAGGGTCCGGACGGTGGTACCGGAACGGTTACTTGCAGCAGGTCCAGAACGGCGCGGACATGGTCTTGATGGCGATGGTGCCCGACATGGCCTGGACGCCGCCGCGCTCGCCCGGCAGTTCCTCGGTCAGGTCGATGGAGCCCGCGGGGTGCGCGGGAGCCGCGGCCAGGGTCTCGCGGTAGGCACAGTCCTTCCACGCCTGCACGGTGTTCATGAGAATCCTCCTCGTCGTGGACGGAGCCCGGGTGGGCTCCCTTGCCGGTGCGCCCTCCACCCGGCGGGCGGAGGGAATCGGTGGGGAGCGCGGGACGGCTCGGAGCGCCCTTCGGAGGCCGTCCGGCGGCGCCGTGCGGAAGGGATCGCGGTGTGGGCGCGTCGCGGGGATGCGCTCGGCGTGGTGGTCGAGGCGGCTTCACGGAACGGGCCTGCCGTGCGCAACTCGGCTGCGCGGCACGGCACGTGAGATCAGGCCACCGGTCGCGCGGCGCCATCCGGTGGGCTCACCGTGGCCGATCGTGTGTCCGGAAGGCTCTGGCGCAGGTGAATGTGGTCCCCCCTCGTCCCCCGCATCGTCCCCCGTGTGAGGGGCGGCTTCCCTCGTAAGAGGGACGGCGCGGCCGAGGCGTCGTCCCAGTGGTGCTCGTTCGGAACGCTAGCACCACGCGTTGCGGGCGCAGGGGCGCTTTTCGGCCATTGAGCGTCGCTGTCCCAGGGGCGGGAAACCGTCGCCGATTGGAGGAACTCATGCCGTGCCGCAATGAGTTGGGCGGGTGCGTCCGCCTCGGCAAGGCGGTCCTTGCCCGGGACCGGCTCAAAGGAGGCGCCGGGTATCGCGGCGGCCGGCTCACGGCCCTTCTCCGGCGGGATCCATGTGTCATCCGTGCCCCAGCACACCATGACGGAGTAGCGGCCCTGGATCTTGTCGGTGTGCCACTGGTCGGCCTGGGGGATCCGCCGGTGGGACGTCGGCCGGCCCGCCGTGCCGAGCCAGGGCTCGACGAGCCGCTCCGGGACGGCGGGGTGCGGATCGGGCCCGCCGGTCGTGCCGATGTGCGCGCGGACGAGTGCGGCGTGCGGTGCGGGCGGCAACTGCTCGAGGACGGGGGAGTGTTCACCGGCGAGGCGGAAGAACGGCGAGTCCCACGGGGCCAGTGCCGCCGGGTCGACGAGGGCGAGCGCGCGGTAGCGGGCGCCGTGCAGCAGGTGGGCGCGCAGGGCGACGGCGCCACCGAAGTCGTGGGTCACGACCAGGGGTTCGGCTGGTTCCCGGTGGACCGGGAACTCGCCGAAGACACGGCCTCGGGCGACCAGGGGGACGTCCTGCCGGTCATGGTCTTCTCCGACTGCCCGTAGCCGGGCGCGTCCCGGATGTACGCCAGGTGGACGCGGGCGGGTGACCGGGGCACCGCGCGTCAGGCGAAGGGACGAGCACGGGGTGCCGTGCGGCAGGACGACCGGCGGTGGCCCTCCCCGCCGAGGCGGTTCCAGCGGACCTCGCCGGTGGGCCCGGCGAAGGTCCGCGTCAACGGTCATTCCGCCATGTCCCGCAGGGAGATTCGCCTCGGCCGGGGGCGCGGACGCGAGGAACCGATCGCTCGTGACCGGTTCAGGCTCCGGTCGTCGAACCGGGGCGGACGATCATCAGGACGGTGACGACCGCCCAGGTCAGGGCGAACAGTCCGGTGATCATCGACAGTCGGGGCAGGCCGGCGGCGAGCTTGGGGGCCGCCTCGGGCTCGGTGTCGTGGAGGTCGAGGGCGTCGATGATCGCGTCCTGGCTGAACACCGCGATCGCCAGCAGCACCGCCGCCACCGCGGTCAGCGCCATCGAGACGACCAGCCAGGTGTCGCCCAGGACGCCCATCCGCTGCGCCGTCGCCATGCCGAAGGCGGGAACGGTCACCGAGATCGCCGAGTAGACACGGGTGATGCGGTGGAGGATCCGCAGGGCCGCGGTGCCCTTCTTGGTGCGGTCGCCGTCCGGGGCCAGGGCCTGCCGCGCGAAGCGGGGGAAGAGGCTGGCGGCCACGGTCGCCGGACCTATGAGCAGGATCGCTGCCAGCACATGCAGGCTGAGCAGGAGTTTCGTCATGGCTTTCCGCTCCCATCGCGGTCGGGCGGGCAGAACCGGGCCGGCCGAGGGTTTCAGTCTGGCTTAAACATCGTGAGACGCTAGCATCCCTGGGCGGCGTGGCCGGAAGTGGCCCCGGGTGTGATGGCCGGCGGTCAAGCGGACGTAATGCGGGCGAGGGGTGATGGTGATGGCCGGGGACGAGCGGACGAAAGCGTTCCGCACGGGGCCCGGATCCGCAGCGGACGTACCGTCCGCGTCGGAGGGACGCCGGCCCGCCGAAACCGCCGCCGCGAGCGGTCCGCCTGCGGGCGGTGCGCCTGCTGCGGGTCCGCCCGCTGGGGGTCCGCCTGCCGGAGGGCCGCCCGCGGGGGGTTCTCCGGGGATGCCGTTGTCGTTGATGTTGATCGGGCTCGGGCGGTTCGTTCAGGATGCGGCTCATCATGTGCTGTCCGCCCGGGACGGGTACTCGCTCCGGATGATGGGTGCCCTGGGGCATCTCGCGCGGGAGCCCGGTCTCTCCTACAGCGAACTGGGGCGGCGCGCCGGAGTCACGGCGCAGAGCATGCAGGCCACGGTTCTCCGTCTGGAGGAGGCCGGCGCCGTCGCGCGCACGACGCCCGCCGGGCGGGGGCGGAAGGCGGAACTCCAGGTCACCGAGCGGGGCCGGCGGATGCTCGACGACATGCGGCAGGTGCTCGCCGGACTGGAGGGCCCGCTGACGGCCGGCCTGTCCGCCGAGGAGCGGTCCGTGCTGGCGCGGGTGCTGGGGCGGGTGATGGGCAACGCCGCCGCGGCGGCGGGTCGCTGAACGATCACCGGCGGCCGGATCGGCAGAGCGCCCCGAGACCGGGCGCCGGTCGGCCCTTCCGTCGGTCCGCCGGCCCGCAGGGCGTCTCCGTCCCCTCCGTCCCCGGCCGCCCGACCCGCCCCACCGTCCGGGCCGGCCCCGGAGGCGCCCCGAAGGCGTGGCCCGGGGCCCGATGAGGCCGTGCCGCGCGCGGGCGCCGCAGGGCGCGCAACGAATCACCGACGACGCCGGAAAAGGCGCAACGAATCGCTGGTCTGCACGCAACATCCATAGCTTGTCGCCCCCTGAGGCCGGGCCGTACCGTCAAGGCGTTTAACGGAATCCTGACCGGAATCCCGTCGAAAGTTCATCGAAACGCCTTCACGCCGCCCACCCGAAGAGGACATATGAACCCGCTGCGTATCGCGCTGTTCCAAGGGCCCTGCGGCGTTCCGTCCTCGGC
Organism: Streptomyces mobaraensis NBRC 13819 = DSM 40847; assembly: GCF_017916255.1. Taxonomy (NCBI): domain Bacteria; kingdom Bacillati; phylum Actinomycetota; class Actinomycetes; order Kitasatosporales; family Streptomycetaceae; genus Streptomyces; species Streptomyces mobaraensis. The sequence continues at coordinate 1,258,308 of NZ_CP072827.1, read as the reverse complement.
GGACGCCGCCCTCGGCGCGCTGGACGCCGCGGCCCGCCGCGCGGCGGAGTCCGGTGCCCGGCTGCTGCTCACCAACGAGCTCTACCTGACCGGCTACGCGCTCGGCGACCTGGTCCCCGACCGCGCCGAACCCGCCGACGGTCCCGGCGCCGAAGCCGTGGCCGCGATCGCCGCCCGGCACGGGCTCGCCATCGGGTACGGCTACCCGGAGCGCGACGGCGCCGCCGTCTACAACGCGCTCCAACTCATGGGCCCGCAGGGCACCCCGCTCGCCCACTACCGCAAGACCCACCTCTTCGGCGCCTACGAGACCACGTACTTCACCCCCGGTACGGAGGCCGTGGTGCAGGCCGAGCTCGACGGCGTCCGACTGGGGCTGCTGATCTGCTACGACGTCGAGTTCCCGGAGCCCGTGCGGGCGCACGCCCTCGCCGGCACGGAGCTGCTGCTCGCGCCGACCGCGCTGATGCGGCCCTACGAGATCGTGCCGCAGACGATCGTCCCGGCCCGCGCCTGGGAGAGCCAGCTCTACATCGCCTATGTCAACCGGTGCGGTACGGAAGGCGAGTTCGCCTTCGCCGGGCTGTCCTGCCTCGCCGCCCCGGACGGGACCGTACGCGCCCGGGCCGGCGCCGACGAGGATCTGCTCGTCGCCGAGGCCGACCCCGCCCTGCTCCACCGGTCGCGCGCCGAGAACACCTATCTGGCCGACCGCAGGCCGGAGCTCTACACGCGGCTCGTCTGAGTCCCCCCTCGCTCCACCCCCTCGCTTCACCCCACACCCCCTTGCACGCAGGAGAGTTCAGCCGATGACGTCCACGGTGCCCACCGCCGTCCACGACGAGCAGGTCCAGCAGAACGAGCCGCCGATCACCATGTTCGGCCCGGACTTTCCCTTCGCCTACGACGACTACCTGACCCACCCGGCCGGGCTGGGCCAGATACCGGCCACCGAGCACGGCGCCGAGGTCGCGGTCATCGGCGGCGGACTCTCCGGCATCGTGGCCGCCTACGAGCTGATGAAGATGGGCCTCAAGCCCGTCGTCTACGAGGCGGACCAGATCGGCGGCCGGCTGCGCACGGTCGGCTTCGACGGCTGCACCGAGGGCCAGGACGCGGGCCTGACCGCCGAGATGGGCGCCATGCGCTTCCCCCCGTCCTCCACCGCCTTCCAGCACTACATCGACCTGGTGGGCCTGGAGACCAAGCCGTTCCCCAACCCGCTGGCCCCCTGCACCCCCTCCACCGTCGTGGACCTCAAGGGCGAGAGCCACTACGCCGAGACCGTCGACGACCTGCCGCAGGTCTACCGCGACGTCGCCGCCGCCTGGGCCGCCTGCCTGGAGGAGGGCGCGGACTTCTCCGACATGAACCGGGCCATGCGCGAGCGCGACGTGCCCCGCATCCGCGAGATCTGGGCCAAGCTCGTCGAGAAGCTCGACAACCAGACCTTCTACGGCTTCCTCTGCGAGTCGGAGGCGTTCAAGTCCTTCCGCCACCGGGAGATCTTCGGCCAGGTCGGCTTCGGCACCGGCGGCTGGGACACCGACTTCCCCAACTCCATCCTGGAGATCCTGCGCGTCGTCTACACCGAGGCGGACGACCACCACCGCGGCATCGTCGGCGGCAGCCAGCAGCTCCCGCTGCGGCTCTGGGAGCGCGAGCCGGAGAAGATCGTCCACTGGCCGCAGGGCACCTCGCTCTCCTCGCTGCACGACGGCGCGCCCCGCCCGGCCGTGACCCGGCTGCACCGCACGGCCGGCAACCGGATCACGGTCACCGACGCCGCGGGCGACATCCGCACCTACCGGGCGGCCATCTTCACGGCCCAGTCCTGGATGCTGCTGTCCAAGATCGAGTGCGACGACGCGCTCCTCCCGATCGACCACTGGACGGCGGTCGAGCGTACCCACTACATGGAGTCCTCCAAGCTGTTCGTGCCGGTGGACCGGCCGTTCTGGCTGGACAAGGACGCGTCGGGCCGGGACGTCATGTCGATGACGCTCACCGACCGCATGACGCGCGGTACCTACCTCCTGGACGACGGACCGGACAAGCCCGCCGTGATCTGCCTCTCCTACACCTGGTGCGACGACAGCCTCAAGTGGCTGCCGCTCTCCGCCAACGAGCGCCTGGAGGTCATGCTCAAGTCGCTCGGCGAGATCTATCCCGGCGTCGACATCCGCAAGCACATCATCGGCAACCCGGTGACGATCTCCTGGGAGAACGAGCCCTACTTCATGGGCGCGTTCAAGGCCAACCTCCCGGGCCACTACCGCTACCAGCGCCGGCTGTTCACCCACTTCATGCAGGACCGCCTCCCCGAGGGCAAGCGCGGCATCTTCCTCGCGGGCGACGACATCTCCTGGACGGCCGGCTGGGCCGAGGGTGCCGTGCAGACCGCGCTGAACGCCGTCTGGGGTGTGATGCACCAGTTCGGCGGCGCCACCGACCCGACCAACCCGGGCCCCGGCGACGTCTACGACGAGATCGCGCCCGTCGAGCTGCCGGAGGACTGAGACAAGGACTGTCCCAAGGGCTGTCCCAAGGGATGTCTTCGAGGAAGCGCCCCGCCGCCGCCCGCCCGGCGCGCGGGGCGCTTCCCGTCGTTCTCGTCGTTCTCGTCGTTCTCGTCTTTCCCGTCGTCCCGGCCGCCCCCGCACCCCAGCGGCGTCAGCAGACAGCGCCCCACCAGCCCCACGCTCGCGTCGACGCGCTCCGCGAACTCCGCCGCCACCTCCGGCCGTTCGCGCAGTGCCCACAGCGCCCGGAACGCCGCCCACGCGGCCCCGCGCGCGGCCTCCAGCGTCCACGACCCGAGCAGGTGGGTGAGCGGATCCGCCACGTCCAGCAGGTCGGGGCCGGGCATCAGGGCCTCGCGGATCCGCTCCTCCACGGAGACCAGCAGTGCGCCGACCCGGTGGAAGTCCCCCTCCAGGTCCCGCGGTTCGGCGCCCAGGCCGCGGCAGGTGTCGGCGAGGGCGAGCGGCAGGTCGTGGCCGATATGGGCGTTGATGCCCGCCAGTGCGAACTGCACCGGCCGGACGGCGGGATGGCCGCGGAGCTGGAACAGCGGACGCCAACAGGCCGGCGGTCTTCGCCCCGCCGCCGCCTCGTCGACCGCGTCCAGATAGCGGCTCGCGAACAGCACGTCCAGCGTGGTGGTGGCCAGACGGTCCCGAAACCCGCCGTCCGGTACCCGCCGGGCCACCTCCTCGGTGACCGCCAGATACACCCCGTTGAAGACCGCCACCCCGTCCTCCGGCGGCAACTCGGCGGCCAGCGCCCGCATCCGGGCGACGACCCGCTCGATGCCGGTCATGGGTGTCATGGTCCGTGCTCGCGTCATCTCCATGCACACAGAGTGACAGATGGATACGGAGCGTAGGGGCTCTGGCCTTCAAGTTAACCGGAACGGGTGACGGTGAGTGACGACGTCGCAGGTCGGTGGCGGCCGTCAGGCCCCGGAGCGGCCGTCCCGTTCGCCCTCCGCCGCCAGTCCGTCGTACCCGCTCGTCCCCTCGTCCAGCAGCGGCTCCTGCCGCTTGAGGTGCGGCGGGGCGAGGAAGCGCAGCGCGTGGTAGCCGGTGAGGACCACGATCGTGCCCAGGGCGATGCCGTTGAGTTCGAAGTTGTTGCTGATCTTGAGGCTGACGCCGCCGACGCCGATGATCACGCCCGCCGCGATCGGCACCAGGTTGAGCGGATTGCGCAGGTCCACTTTGTTGTGCACCCAGATCTGCGCGCCGAGCAGGCCGATCATGCCGTAGAGGATGACGGTGATCCCGCCCAGCACGCCCCCGGGGACGGCCGCGACGACCGCGCCGAACTTCGGGCAGATGCCGAAGAGGAGCGCGAAGCAGGCCGCCGCCCAGTACGCGGCGGTCGAGTAGACGCGGGTGGCCGCCATGACGCCGATGTTCTCGGAGTAGGTGGTGTTCGCCGGCCCGCCGACCGCCGTGGACAGCATCGTCGCCGCGCCGTCGGCCGAGATCGCGGTGCCGAGTCGGTCGTCCAGCGGGTCGCCGGTCATCTCGCCCACGGCCTTGACGTGTCCCGCGTTCTCCGCGATGAGGGCGATGACCACCGGCAGTGCCACCAGCGCCGCCGACCAGCCGAACGACGGGCCGTGCAGGGAGGGGAGGCCGATCCAGTCCGCCTTGCCGACGCCCGACAGGTCGAGCCGCCAGTGGTCGACGGCCTGGGGGCCGCCGTTGACGGAGTGGATCTTTCCGAAGATCCGGTCCAGGGTCCAGGAGAGGGCGTAGCCGAAGAGCAGCCCCAGGAAGATCGCGACACGCGACCAGAAGCCGCGCAGGCAGACCACGGCCAGCCCGGTGAAGAGCATGGTGAGCAGGGCCGTCCACTGGTCCTGCGGCCAGTAGGTACTCGCGGTCACCGGGGCGAGGTTGAAGCCGATCAGCATCACCACCGCGCCGGTCACCACGGGCGGCATCGCCGCGTGGATGATCCGGGCGCCGAACCTGCGGACCGCCAGGCCGCTGAGGAACAGCGCCGCGCCGACCACGAAGATCGCGCCGGTGACGGCCGCGCTGTCGCCGCCCTGGGCGCGGATGACGGCCGCCACGCCGACGAACGACAGGCTGCACCCCAGGTAGCTGGGGATCCGGCCGCGCGTGGCGAGCAGGAAGAGCATGGTGGCGACGCCCGACATCATGATCGCCAGGTTGGGGTCCAGGCCCATGAGTACCGGACTGACGAATGACGCCCCGAACATCGCCACCACGTGCTGGGCGCCGAGCCCCGCGGTGCGCGGCCAGGAGAGCCGTTCGTCCGGCGCGACCACGGCCCCGGGGGCGGGGGTGCGCCCGTCGCCGTGCAGGGTCCAGCGCACGCCGAGGCCCATGAATGCTCCCACTGTGGTTGTTCGAGGTGATCCGCACCATGTTAAGCGCGGGTCAGGAGTGGTCCGTGCGGAGAACGGCGGGCGGCGGGCCGGTCGGTGACGGCCGGTGGGGCGCTGTGGGGGTGCCGCGGGCCGGGTGGTCGGCGGGGCGGGCGGGCGCTGCTGCGATCGGCGCAATTAACACCTCGTAAGGCTGTATGCCCGGGACGCTCGGCAGGTCCCCGCCCTGGGCGAGGTATGCGTGGGTTGTCCGATTTCCTGCCAAACCAGGAGACATACATGCGTAAGCTCGTCGGCCGCTCAGCGGCCGCCGCGGTCCTCGCCGCGGGCGTCATCGTTCCGGCCGCCGGGGTGGCCGTCGCCGCGCCGCAGTCGTCTTCCACGCCCAAGGTGGCGAGCTGGGACGACGACCACGGCCGGGACCACGGCCGGGACCGGGACCGCGACCGCGACCGTGACAAGGGCCGCGACAAGCACCGCGACCGCGACCGCCGCGACCGCGACCGGGACCGTGACTGCGACCGGGGCCGTCACCACCGCGACCGGGACCGCGACTGCGACCGCGGTCGTTGGGACCGGGACCGTGACTGCGACCACGGCCGCTGGGGCCGTCACCACGACGACGACTGCGACCGCGGCCGTCACCACGGCGGCTGGGGTAACGGCTGGGGCAACATCAACATCTGGGGTGGCTGGGGCAACTGGGGTGGCGGCCACCACAAGGGCGGCTGGGACCGTGACTGCGACCGGGGTGGCTGGGGCCACAACGGTGGCTGGGGCCACGAAGGTGGCTGGGGTCACAACGGTGGCTGGGGTCACCGCGGTGGCGGCTGGGACCGCGACTGCGACCGCGGCGACTGGGGCCGTGGCGGTGGCTGGGGCCACCACAGCGGCTGGGGCTGGGGTCGCGGTGACGACTGCGACAACGGCTGGAAGCACCGCGGTCGCGACCGCGACTGCGACTGGAACGACGGCTGGGGTCACAAGGGCGGTCACGGCGGCAAGTACGTCCGCAACACCGTCAACATCCTGGGCATCAGCCTCTGAGGATCCTGAGCCGACGTTCACCCTCTGAGGTCCCCTTCCACCGCGGGCCGTGCGACCGGAAGCCCCGGCCGCGCGGCCCGCGGAGGCGTTCCGTCTCTCGAAGGCGCTCCGTCCCTCGAAGGAGCGGCGTCCCTCGAAGGAGTGACGCTCAGCCGCCCTCCGCCGCCGCTCCCCGCGCAGCGCCGCCGATCCCCGGCCGCAGCGCCCCCGCCGTCACCGCCAGCAGCGCCGCCAGCACCGTCACCAGCCCGAACGAGACCGTCAGTGAGGTGGCGTCCGCGAGTTGCCCGATGGCCGACGGGGCGACCAGACCGGACGTGTACGTGATCGTCGCCACCCCCGCGATGGCCTGGCTCGGCTCCGGCCCGCTGCGTGCGGCCGCCGCGAAGGCGAGCGGTACGACCACCGCGATGCCCAGCCCCACCAAGGCGAACCCGGCGATCGCCGGCCCCGCCCCCGGCGCCCCGACCACCAGCGCACCGCCGCACGCCGCCAGCACCCCGCCCGCCCGGACCGTGCGCACCGGCCCGAACCGGCGGACCGCCGCGTCCCCCGCGAACCGGGCCGCGGCCATGGCGCAGGAGAAGGCCGTGGTGCAGGCGGCCGCCAGCCCCGCCCCGGAGCCGACGACGTCCCGCAGATAGACCGCCGACCACTCCAGGCTCGCCCCCTCGGCGAACACCGCGCAGAACCCGACCGCCCCGATGACCAGCGCCGACCTCGGCGGCAGCGCGAACCTCGGCGGCGCGTGCTCCGCCGCCCGCGGCCGTACGTCCAGCACCGGACCGCACACCACCGCGCCCAGCAGCGTCAGGACGACGGCCGCCGCGCCGAGGTGCCACCGCGCGTCCGTGCCCGCGTGGGCCGCCACCGTGCCCGCCGCCGAGCCGGCGAGCGCCCCCGCGCTCCACATCCCGTGCAGCCCGGACATGATCGACCGGCCCAGCCGCTCCTCCGTCTCCACGCCCAGCGCGTTCATGGCGACGTCCGCCGTCCCGGACGCCGCGCCGTACACGGCGAGCGCCGCGCAGAGCACCGGCAGGCCGGGGGAGAGGGCGGGCAGGGCGAGGGACGCGCACCACAGGGCGAGCAGCCCGCGCAGCGCGGCCCGGGTCCCGAAGCGGTGGGCGACCCGTCCCGCGAGCGGCATCGCCAGCGCCGCGCCGATCGCCGGGAAGGCCAGTGCCAGGCCCAACTCGCCCGCGTCCAGCCGCAGGTGGTCCCTGATCCACGGGACGCGGGTGGCGAAGTTCCCGGTGACCGCGCCGTGCACCGCGAACACGGCCGCGACGGCCAGCCGGGCCCGGCGCAGGCGCGGCTCCGCGGCCCCCTCCCGAGAACCGGCCGCCCGGTCGCCGGTCGCCTCCCTGCCCTCCCCGCGGTCGCCGCCCTGGACCTCCATGCCGTCGGACCCCCAGTCCCCTCGCCGCCACCGGCCCCCTCGGCACCGTACGCGGGCCCGCGCGTGACCTGCCACACGCTCTGTCAAGTCCCGTGGACACCGCGCGGCGGCTCGGCGTACGCTCGGAGCGTCGGAGCCGGAAGTCCCCTGGACAGCGGCTCGGGCACCATGTACCAGAACAGATCATCACGCAGCGCACTCCGGGGTCGGTGAAATTCCGAACCGGCGGTTACAGTCCGCGACCCGGCCGCAGCCAGCGGCCGGTTGACCAGGTGAAATTCCTGGACCGACGGTTAAAGTCCGGATGGGAGGCAGTGCGCGGCGGGCAGGCACCGGCGACCGAGCCGTGGCCGTGCGGCCGTCTTTCCAGGCGCGTTCCGCACGGGGCACGCGGCGTTCCCGGCGCCGTCGTCCCCGCTTTTCCGTCGTTCTCACGACAGCCCCGGAGTCCATGCCCGAAGAGGCAGGAGGACCCCGGTGGCCACCGCGACCGAAGCAGACGCGATGCGACGCGCCATCGCGCTCGCCGCGCGCGCCCTCGGTTCCACGAGCCCCAACCCCGTCGTCGGCTGCGTCCTGCTCGACGCCGCCGGGCGGGTCGCCGGCGAGGGCTGGCACCGGCGCGCCGGAGCCGCGCACGCCGAGGTGGAGGCGCTGCGCGCCGCCGCCGCGGCCGGTCGCGACGTCCGGGGCGGCACCGCCGTCGTCACCCTCGAACCCTGCAACCACACCGGACGCACCGGCCCCTGCGCCCAGGCGCTGATCGCCGCCGGTGTCGCCCGCGTCGTCTACGCCGTCGCCGACCCCACCCCGGCCGCCACCGGGGGCGCGGCCACCCTGGCCGCGGCCGGCGTGGACACCGAGGGCGGCCTGCTCGCCGACGAGGCCGCGGCCGGCAACACCGCCTGGCTCACCGCCGTGCTGCGCGGCCGGCCCTTCGTGCTCTGGAAGTACGCCGCCACCCTGGACGGCCGCAGCGCCGCCGCCGACGGCACCAGCCGCTGGATCACCTCGGCCGGCTCCCGCGCCGACGTCCACCGGCTGCGCGCCGAGGCCGACGCCGTCGTCGTCGGCTCCGGCACCCTGCGCGCCGACGACCCGCACCTCGCCGTCCGCGGCCTCCCCGACGGCCGCGCCGTCACCCAGCCGCTGCGCGTCGTCGTCGACACCCACGCCTCGATCCGCCCCGGCGCCCGGGTCCTGGACGACGCGGCGCCCACCCTGATCGCCGTCGGCAAGGACGCCGACACCGCTCACCTGCCCGGGGTGGACGTCGCCCGGCTGCCCGCCGACGGCACCGGGATCGACATCCCCGCCCTGCTCGCCGAGTTGTACGACCGCGGGGTGCGCTCCGTCCTGCTGGAGGGCGGCCCCCGGCTCGCCGGCGCCTTCCTGGCCGCCGGCGCCGTGGACCGCGTCGTCGCCTACCTCGCCCCGGCCCTCCTGGGCGCGGGACCCGCCGCCCTCGGGGACGCCGGCATCGGCACCATCGACCGGGCGCTGCGCCTGGACGTGACCGACGTCGTCCGCATCGGCCCCGACCTGCGGGTCACCGCCGCCCCCCTCGCCACCGCCCCAGAGGAGAACTGAGAAGTGTTCACCGGAATCGTCGAAGAACTGGGCGAGGTCGTCGCCGTGGAACGCCAGGGCGACTCGGCCCGGTTCCGGCTGCGCGGCCCGCTCGTCACCGAGGACGCCGGGCACGGCGACTCGATCGCGGTCAACGGCGTCTGCCTGACGGTCGTCACCACCGCGGACGGCGAGTTCACCGCCGACGTCATGGCCGAGACCCTCGACCGCTCCAGCCTGGGCGCCCTCGACGCCGGCGCGCGCGTCAACCTCGAACGCCCGATGAAGCTCGGCGGACGGCTCGGCGGCCACCTGGTCCAGGGGCATGTGGACGGCACCGGGACCATCACCGAGCGGACTCCCGGGGAGCACTGGGAGACCGTACGGATCTCGCTCCCCGCGCGGCTCTCCCGGTACGTCGTCGACAAGGGCTCGATCACCGTGGACGGCGTCAGCCTGACCGTCGTCGAGGCCGGGGGCGACTGGTTCACCGTCAGCCTCATCCCCACCACGCTGGAGATGACCACCCTCGGCGTCAAGAAGACCGGTGACCCGGTCAACCTGGAGGTCGACGTGCTGGCGAAGTACACCGAGCGGCTGCTCGGTGACCGGATCACCGCGGAGGGACGGGCATGAGCGCGATCTCGTGGCTCGGCGACGAGGCGTTCGCCGCCTTCGGCCAGCACGTCATATGGTCCGACCTGATCGGCAACACGGCCGGACTGATCGCCCTGGCCCTCGGCTGGAAGCGGTCCATATGGACCTGGCCCGTCCAGTTCCTCGCGGGCCTGATCCTCGTCACCGCCTACGCCACCGCCCACCTCGGCGGCGGGGTGGGCAAGCAGCTCCTCGTCATCGGCGTCTCGCTGTGGGGCTGGCGGCAGTGGCACCTCGGGCGGCGCGCCACCCAGGACGGCCTCACCGTGCGGTTCGCGACCTGGCGCGAGCGGGCCGTGCTGCTCGCCGGGACGGCCGCGGGCACGCTCGCCGTCGGCGGCCTGTTCACCGCCGTGCCCGAGCTCTCCTGGAACCCCTGGCCGGACGCCTACATCTTCGTCGGCACGCTCGCCGCGATGGTCGCCCAGGCCCGCGGGCTCGTCGAGTTCTGGTTCGCCTGGCTGCTGGTCGACTTCGTGGGCGTGCCGCTCGCGTTCTCCAGCGGACTGGCCTTCGCCGGCGTCGTCTACGTCGTCTACCTCGGCCTCGTCCTGTGGGGCATGCGCGACTGGTGGCTGCGCTCCCGCGCCGCCGCCCGCCGCGCCCCGGCCGCCGAGCCGGTCCTCACCCGGGCCGCCTGACCGGCCGGCCGTTCCGCACAGCCCGCTCACGACCCCCACGGAGTGACCCATGACCGCCCCGCACGAGGCCCCCGCGGCCTCAGCACTCGACCCGGTCGAGCGCGCCATCGCCGACATCGCGGCCGGCCGGCCCGTCGTGGTGGTGGACGACGAGAGCCGGGAGAACGAGGGAGACCTCGTCGTCGCGGCCGAACTCGCCACCGCCGAGACCCTCGCCTTCATGATGAGCGAGTGCCGCGGCCTGATCTGCGTGCCGATGGAGGCGGAGGACGTCGACCGGCTCGACCTCCCGCAGATGGTCGAGAGGAACACCGAGACCATGCGCACCGCCTTCACCGTCAGCGTGGACGCGAGCGCCGCGCACGGCGTCGGCACCGGCATCTCGGCCGCCGACCGGGCCACCACCATCCGGCTGCTGGCCTCCCCCGACAGCCGCTCCGAGGACTTCGTCCGGCCCGGCCACGTCTTCCCGCTGCGCGCCCGGTCCGGCGGCGTCCTCGCCCGCCCCGGCCACACCGAGGCCGGCTGCGACCTGGCCCGGCTGGCCGGGCTGCGGCCCGCCGCCGCCATCGTGGAGATCGCCGGCGAGGACGGCCGGATGCTGCGGCTGCCCCAACTGATCCCGTTCGCGCGGAAGCACGGCCTGGCGATCATCTCCATCGAGGACCTGATCGCGTACCTGAAGTCCGCCGAACCCACCGTCAAGCGCGAGGCCACCACCCGGCTGCCCACCGCCTTCGGCCAGTTCCGGGCGCACGGCTACCGCTCCGTCCGCGACGGCGTCGAGCACATCGCCCTCGTCGCCGGCGACCTCGGCGACGGCGAGGACGTCCTGGTCCGGGTCCACTCCGAGTGCCTGACCGGCGACGTCTTCGGCTCCCTGCGCTGCGACTGCGGCCCCCAGCTGGAGGCGTCCCTCGAACGGGTGGCCACCGAGGGCCGCGGCGTCGTCGTCTACCTGCGCGGCCACGAGGGGCGCGGCATCGGGCTGCTGTCCAAGCTGCGGGCCTACGAGCTCCAGGAGGCCGGCCACGACACGCTGGACGCCAACCTCGAACTCGGCCTCCCCGCCGACGCCCGGGACTACGCGGCCGGCGCCCGGATGCTCACCGACCTGGGCGTCCGCTCCATCCGGCTGATGACCAACAACCCCGACAAGACCATCGCCCTGGAACAACACGGCATCAAGATCTCCGGCCGGGAGCCGATGCCCGTGGCGGCGGGCGAGCACAATCTCCGGTACCTGCGCACCAAGCGCGACCGGATGGGGCACGACCTGCCCTGGCTGGACGACCACCAGGTCTCCCCCTGCGACAACCAGTAGCACCGAACCAGCAGCACCACCCGACGACGAACTACCGAGGAGTGACGTGAGCGGCAAGGGCGCCCCCCAGCTGAGTGTGAAGAACTGTCGTGACCTGCGGGTGGCCGTGATCGCCGCCCAGTGGCACGAGAAGGTCATGGACGGCCTGGTCGACGGCGCCCTGCGCGCCCTGCACGACCTCGGCATCGACGAGCCGACGCTGCTGCGCGTCCCCGGCAGCTGGGAGCTGCCCGTCGCCGCCAAGGTGCTCGCCGGCCGCGGCTACGACGCGATCGTCGCCCTCGGCGTCGTCATCCGGGGCGGTACGCCCCACTTCGACTACGTGTGCCAGGGCGTCACCCAGGGCCTCACCCAGGTCTCCACCGACACCGGCGTCCCGGTCGGCTTCGGCGTCCTCACCTGTGACACCGACGAACAGGCCCTGGACCGCGCCGGACTGGAGGGCTCGTCGGAGGACAAGGGCCACGAGGCGGTCACCGCGGCCGTCGCCACGGCGGTCACCCTCCGCTCGGTGTCGGAGCCCTGGCACTGACACCCGGGGCGGACCCCGTAGGGTAGGGACCACCATGGACAGGAAGACGTTCGAGGAGCTCTTCGCCGAGCTCCAGCAGAAGGCCGCCGGCGACCCCGCCACCTCCCGCACCGCGGAACTGGTGGGCAAGGGCGTCCATGCCATCGGCAAGAAGGTCGTCGAAGAGGCGGCCGAGGTGTGGATGGCCGCCGAGTACGAGGGCGCCGAGGCGACCGCCGAGGAGATCTCCCAGCTCCTCTACCACCTCCAGGTGATGATGGTCGCCCGCGGCATCTCGCTCGACGACGTGTACGCCCACCTCTGATCCGTCCCCGCTCTCCCCTCCCATCCCCCTGCACTAAGGAACCGCCCTCATGCTGCGCATCGCCGTCCCCAACAAGGGTTCTCTCTCCGAGCCTGCGTCGGAGATGCTCCATGAGGCCGGTTACCGGCAGCGCAAGGACCGCAGGGAGCTCGTCCTCGTCGACGCCGCCAACGAGGTCGAGTTCTTCTTCCTCCGCCCCCGCGACATCGCCGTCTACGTGGGCTCCGGCAAGCTCGACATCGGCATCACCGGCCGCGACCTGCTGCTGGACTCCGGCTCCCGGGCCGAGGAGATCATGCAGCTCGGCTTCGCCGGCTCGACGTTCCGCTACGCCACCCGGCCGGGCACGGCCCAGGACGTCTCCGAGTTCGGCGGCATGACCATCGCCACCTCCTTCGCCGGCCTGGTCACCAAGCACCTCGCCGACCACGGCGTCGACGCCGACGTCGTCCACCTGGACGGCGCCGTCGAGACCGCCATCCAACTCGGCGTCGCCCAGGTCATCGCCGACGTCGTCGAGACCGGCACCACCCTGCGCAACGCCGGGCTGGAGATCATCGGCGAGCCGATCCTGGAGTCCGAGGCCGTCGTCATCCGCCGCGCGGGCGCCCCCGCGGACGACCCCAAGGTCCAGCAGTTCCTCCGCCGGATGCAGGGCGTCCTCGTCGCCCGGCGCTACGTGATGATGGACTACGACATCCGCGTCGAGCACGTCGAGCGCGCCGTCGCGCTCACCCCCGGCCTGGAGTCGCCGACCGTCTCGCCGCTGCACCACGAGGGCTGGGTCGCCGTCCGCTCGATGGTCCCGGCCAAGGACGCGCAGCGCGTCATGGACGAGCTGTACGACCTCGGCGCGCGCGCCATCCTCACCACCGGCATCCACGCCTGCCGCCTCTGACCCCGGCCGACCCCGGCCCTTGTGACGCCGCGCACCGCCCGACGAAGGAACGCACCGACGTGACCAGCCCAGCAGCGCCCGGAAGCGCCAAGACGGCCCTCCCGGCCGTCTTCCGCCCGACCCTCACCCGGGTGGTGCTGCTGGGCATCGGCGGCGCCCTCGTCGTGGTGATGGCGGTGATGTCGTTCCTGCTGGAGTCGTTCACCGCGGGGGACCGGGCCACCTTCATCGGCACCGGGCTGCTGGGCCTGGGCGTCCTCGCCCTGCTCGCCCGCCCCAAGGTGGTCGCCACGCCCGAGGGCGTCACCGTGGTGAACCTCACGACCGTGCGGCGGCTGGCCTGGGCCGAGATCGTCCGCGTCAACCTGCGGCCCGGCGACTCCTGGGTCCACCTCGACCTCGCCGACGGAACGACGCTGCCCGCCATGGGCATTCAGCCCGGTATGGCCAAGGAGAAGGCCATCGCCCAGGCCCGTACCCTGAGCGCGCTCGTCACCGAGTTCGGCACCGGCCGTTCCGCGACCTGAGAGCGGTCGGACGCCCCCGTTCCCGGTTCCTTGATTACTCTGGTGTTCACGGGCACCCACCTGCCCCGTCCCGCCCACCCGGCCGCCTCCCGGCGGCCCGCGGGACACCTGCGAACCGAGGAGTGATCCCCTCCGGGATGGACGGACCGTCCTGTAGTACCTGCGCCGCCCCCCATCGTGAGGCGGCGCCATGAGTATCACCGTCTCGCTGCTGCTCCTGGCGGCGGCCCTGCTCCTGATCCTCGCGAACGGCTTCTTCGTCGCCGCCGAGTTCGGCCTCGTGACCGTCGAGAAGCCCGCGGCCGAGCGGGCCGCGGCGGACGGCGACCAGCGGGCCCGCACCGTCGTCGAGTCCCTGCGCGAACTCTCCTTCCAGCTCTCCGGCACCCAACTGGGCATCACGATCACCTCCTTGGTGGTCGGCATGCTCGCCGAGCCCGCCCTCGGGCGGCTGCTCACCGGGGTCTTCGACGCGGCCGGGCTGCCCGCCGGCGCCGCGCCCGGCGTGGCGGTGGTCACCGGCATGCTGGTGGCCTCCGCCGTGCAGATGGTCGTCGGCGAGCTGGTGCCCAAGAACTGGGCGGTCTCCCGGCCGCTCCAGGTCGCCCGCTTCGTCGCCCGCCCGCAGAGCGCGTTCTCCCACTTCTTCCGGCCCGTGATCACCCTGCTGAACACGGTCGCCAACCGGATGGTGCGGGCGCTGGGCGTGGAGCCGGCCGAGGAGCTGGCCTCCGCCCGTACGCCCGGCGAGCTGGTCTCGCTCGCCCGGCACTCGGCGCTCGCCGGCGCGCTGGAGCAGGACACCGCCGACCTGTTCGTGCGGACCCTCTCCCTGGGCGAACTCACCGCCCAGCACGTGATGACGCCCCGGGTCAAGGTCAGCGCCCTCCAGGCGGGCGCCACCGCCGAGGACGTCCTCAACCTGACGCGGGCCACCGGCCTGTCCCGCTTCCCCGTCTACCGGGAGCGGCTGGACGAGGTCGTCGGTGTGGTCCACCTCAAGGACGCCCTGGCCGTCCCCGCCGAGGAGCGGCTGCGCACGCCGCTCACCCGGATCGCCGTCGCCCCGCTGCTCGTCCCGCAGAGCCTGCCGGTGCAGCCGCTGCTGGAGCGGCTGCGCAGCGAGCAGCCCATGGCCGTCGTCGTCGACGAGTACGGCGGTACGGCCGGTGTCGTCACCCTGGAGGACATCGTCGAGGAGCTCGTCGGCGAGGTCCGCGACGAGCACGACCACGCCGACGCCGCCCGGCCCGACCTGGCGCCCGTCCCCTGCGAGGACGGGCGCCAGGCGTGGGACGCGGAGGGGAGCTGCCGCGTCGACGCCCTGCTCCGCATCGGGCTCGACGCGCCGGAGGGGCCGTACGAGACCGTGGCCGGGCTCGTCGCCGACCTGCTGGGCCGGATCCCCGTGCCCGGGGACACCGCGGAACTGCCCGACGGCTGGCGGCTGTCGGTGCGGCGGGTCGGGCACCACCGGGCCGAGCGGGTGCGGTTCATCCGTGCGGCGATGGTGGGGGGAGAGGTGCGATGAGCGTGCTGCAACTCCTCTTCGCCCTGGTGCTGGTGCTGGCCAACGGGTTCTTCGTGGGCGCCGAGTTCGCCCTCGTCTCCGTGCGCCGGAGCCAGATCGAGCCGCGGGCGGCGGAAGGGTCCAAGCAGGCCCGGACCGTCCTGACCGGACTGGAGAACCTGCCGCAGATGATGGCGGCGGCCCAGTTCGGCATCACCGTCTGCTCGCTGACGCTCGGCGCGGTCGCCGAGCCGACCGTGGCGAAGCTGCTGGAGCCGGTCTTCCACGCGGTGGGGCTGCCCGACGGGCTGATCCATCCGCTCGGGTACGTCATCGCGCTGGCGCTGGTCGTCTTCCTGCACCTCGTCATCGGCGAGATGGTGCCGAAGAACCTCGCCATGTCCGCCCCCGACCGGGCGGCCCTCTGGCTGGGGCCCGGCCTGGTCGCCTTCGCCCGGCTCTGCCGGCCGGTCACCCGGCTGCTCGGCGCGTGCGCGCACGGGGTGCTGCGGCTGTTCCGGGTCGAGCCCAAGGACGAGGTCGAGGCGGTCTTCACCAGTGAGCAGCTGACCCATCTGGTGGAGGACTCCCGGCAGGCGGGGCTCCTCGACTCCGCCGAGCAGGAGCGGCTGGAGGACGCGCTGGAGCTGGGCAGCCGGCCGGTGACCGATGTGCTGCTGGATCCGGGCGGGCTGGTCACGGTGACGCCGTCCGTCACCCCGCGCGAGATCGAGGAGCTGACCGTTCGGACCGGGTACTCCCGCTTCCCGGTGCGTGCCCCGGGTGGTGCCTTCATGGGGTACATCCATGTGAAGGATGTTCTGGACCTGGAGGAACGGGACCGGCCCGTGCCGCAGCACGTGTGGCGGCGGGTCGAGACGCTGCGGGCCGAGCTGCCGCTCGACGACGCGCTGACGGTGATGCGGCGGGCTGCGGCTCATCTGGCCGCGGTCGCCGATGCGTCGGGGAAGGTGCTCGGGTTGGTGGCGTTGGAGGATGTGTTGGAGATGTTGGTGGGGGAGGTGCGGGATCCTTCGCATCGGGTTGCGTCTGTGACGCCGGTGGTTCCGGATCCGCGGGTGCGGGAGGTTGTCACGGGGTGAGGGTGCCCCGGTCCCGCCCTTTCTCCCCCAGCTACCGCTGGGAGGTGCCCCCAGTTTCCTGGGGGCAAGCCCCCAGACCCCCCTTGTCGCGGCTTCGCCGCTCGTCCGCGGAGCGCGGTTTCGGGGGTGCGGGGGCTTGCCCCCGCGAGAAACGGTGAAAGGGCGGGACAGGGGCCTACCTCTCCGGGCTCCGGCCGGAGAGCACCTCGCCGTATGCCTGCATGAGGTCCGGCAACCGCAAGGTCGCCAGATCGTCGCGCGACAGCGCACCCGCGTAGCCGGACAGCCGCAGATCCCGGTACGCGCAGCTCTTCTCGTACAGCGTCCGCAGAAAGCGCCCGTTCCCCAGTTCGTCGATCCAGCCCTGGGAGACGACGTGGGTGCTGATGGAGCGCAGTTCCTCCAGGGCCTCTTCGTCCCAGGCGTCGCCGTTCTCGCCGGCCAGGACCTCGCCGATGGAGGTGAGTTCGGCCGGGCGGTAGCTGGGGAAGTCGACGCGGGTGGTGAAGCGGGAGCTCAGGCCGGGGTTGGTGGCGAGGAGGCGGTCCATGCCCTCGGGGTAGCCGGCCAGGATGACGACGAGGCGGTCGCGGTTGTCCTCGGCGCGTTTGAGGAGCACCTGGAGGGCCTCGTCGCCGTAGGCGTCGCCCTTGCTGTAGCCCGAGTTGGCGAGGCTGTACGCCTCGTCGACGAAGAGGACGCCGCCGAGCGCGGAGTCGATCAGCTCGTTGGCCTTGACCGCCGTCTGGCCGAGGAACTCGCCGACCAGGTCGGCCCGCTGGGCTTCCACGAGGTGGTCGCCGCCGAGCAGTCCGAGGGCGTAGAAGACCCGGCCGAGGATCCGGGCCACCGTGGTCTTGCCGGTGCCGGAGGGGCCGGAGAAGACGAAGTGGCGTTTGGGAGGCTGGACGGGGAGGCCCTGGCCGGCTCGCAGGCGGGCCATGTGAAGCTGTGCGGACAAGGCTCTGACCTGCCGTTTGACCGGCTCCAGACCCACCATGCGCTCCAGCTCGGCGAGCGCCTTGGCGAGCAGGACGGGGTCGGAGGGGCCGGGCAGGGGCGGGGCGGACGGCTGCGGGGGGACCCGGGCCACCTCCCGTACCCCGCCGACGGGGGCGGGCGCCGGGACCGTCCCGGTGAGGACGTCGCCGGCCCGCGCCTCCGGGTCCCCGGCGGTGTCCGCGGCGTCCGGCGGGTCCTGTCCGGGGCCGCCGAAGGGGAACGGCGGGGAGAGGTCCGTGTGCTCGTCGAGCCCGTCGCCGGCCGAGATGGCGGTCAGCCGGGCGGAGGTGTCCATGAAGGTGGGGTCCACCCGGTGCACGGCACGGTAGAGGGGGAGCGCCGCCGCACTGCGCCCGGTGCCCTCGTGGGCGCGGGCCAGCCAGTAGCGGAGCTCCTTGCGCTGCGGCTGCTCGCTGCGGCACCGCATCAGCGCCGTGGAGAGCAGCGGTTCCGCCTGGCCGTACATCTCCAGGCGGACCCGGGCCATGCCGCCGAACAGCCCGGCCTCGATGCCCAGCAGCGCGTCGTCGAGTAAGGGTTCGGTGTGGCAGACGAGCTGTTCCCAGTCCTTGACCAGGTAGGCGCGGCAGGCGTGCAGGAAGCGGACCTGGGGGTCGGTGTCGACGGGCGGGCACTCGGCGAGCGCCCGGTCCAGCTCGGGGACGTGCCGGCCGTCCAGCCAGTGGGAGGCGTGGGCGAGCAGCAGGTCGCGGCCGGTCTCCAGTACCGGCTGGACCCACCAGCCCAGCCAGTACCAGGAGTTGAGCGGGCGCCGGTGGCGGGCGCGCTGCTGGCCGAACCGGTCGCGGTGGCGGTACATGCGCAGCAGCGCCGTGGAGGTCTCGGCCCGCAGGGCGTGCAGGCCCAGCCAGGCGTCCGCCATCCCGGGGTCGATGCGCACCGCCGTCCGGAACTCCTCCTCCGCCTGGGCGTAGGCGCCCATCGTGCAGGCGTCGACACCGCGCAGCCAGGCGAGATCTGCCGGGGCGGGCGGGCCCTGTGTGCCGAAGTCCATCGCATCCCCCACAAACCCTGCCCCCGTGCCGCGCCGCCGGGCGGGTGCCCGGCCGCGTCGTTCGAACCATTGTTCTGTGGGCGGGAGTTGACCAGTGTTGCCGGCGCCCGCCGACGACGGGTGCGCCGCTTGGCATCGTACCTGCGCGATCGGCGTCGCCCGTAGGGTGCGGGGGCTTCCTTCGTGGCCGCCGGGGGTGGTTTACGGGGCGTCCGGGAGGTGTCGCGGCGGCCTGTCACCGTGGGTAACGGCCCTTCGTCCGGGCAGCTGGACAAAAGGGGTGTAAGGGGGTTTCGCGGGGAGTACGAAGCCCCCGGTCACGGGGGAACAACCGGGGGCTTCGCGTTCTTCGGCGACCGCGTCGGGCCGCTCCTTCTGAACGTAAGTCCTGTATGGGCCCGGGGTCAAGCCGAGTTGGGGCGGTCCGTGGACGCGAACGGCGCCGGGGTGTCGGGGTCCGGGGCGGGTCGGCTACTCAGCGTAGGGAAGGGCGGGGTTCAGTCGGTCCCGTGAGGTCCCGGCAGCACCTCGTACCCCAAGGGGCTCTGCCGCACCAGGAGTTCTGCATAGGGGCGCGTGGGGTCCGCCGCGAAATGCGCGCGCTCCTCCCGCATCCATCCGGCCCAGAATTCCGCCTGCTCCTCTCCGTCGCGGAGTTGACCCCTGTCCCAGGAGTCACTGCGGTCCAGGTCCATCCACAGCAGGCAGGCGAGGTGGGGGCGCAGGGCGCGGCGCCCCGCGCCCACCCCCTCCAGCAGGACCACCGGTGCGGCGGGCAGGGCGTGTTCGGGGCCGGTGAAGCGGCGCGCCGTCCAGTCGTAGGCCCGGTAGCGGGCGGTCGCGCCCCGGGCGAGCGGGGCGAGGACCTGGGTGCGGAGCCGGTCCGTCCACTCGAACAGCTCGTCGTGCGTCGCCAGGTCGTCCAGGTGCAGCACCGGTGTGCCGCCGCCCAGCGCCTCGGCGAGCCGCGCCGAGAAGGTCGTCTTCCCCGAGCCCGCGTGCCCGTCGACGGCGACCAGCCGGACCGGGCCGAGGGACGGGGGGAGGGCGCGGAGCCGGCGGGCGAGAGCGGAGAGGGAGGAGAGGGAGGAGGTGGGGTCGTGCACGGGGTCACCTTAGGCGGCGGGGTCGTACGCGGCTTCCGCGCGGTCCGCCTGACGCGCCGTACGTCGCGTCACTGGCTCCCGGCCCTCTCGCCCGGGATAGTGGGCCGTCCGGACCGCGCGGCCCGAAGGGGACCGCGTGGCGGCCCCCGCACGGTCATCGACACCGAAACCGACAGCCGAACCGGGAGACCACGCCATGTGCAGCAGACCGATCCCCTCTCCCTCGTCCCCCTCGCCCCGTCCGCCCCGCCGTTCCCTCCTGACCGCCGCCCTCGCCGTCACGGCGGCCGCTTCGCTCTCCCGGGCGGGCACCGCCCTGGCCGCCGTCCCCGAGGGCGCGGCCCGGCGGTCGTCCGGGACGGTCGACCACCACTCCTGGTCCACCCTCGCCGACTGGCGCGCCGGCACCCGCGCGGGAACGGCGGTCCGCGACGGCCGGCGGCCGGGCGTGGTCCTCGACCGGCCCGCGGGCACCCTGGAGTACACCGACCCGCACACCGGCACCACCGCCCGCTGGGAGTACGCCACCTGGACCTCCCCGGTGCGCACCCTGTCCGCCCCGGCGACCGAGATCATCGCGTCCTGGAACGCCCACACCCCGCCCGGCACCTGGATCCAGACCGAGGTGCGCGCCGCGTACGCGGACCGTACGCAGACACCCTGGTACGTGATGGGCCGCTGGACGTCGGGCGACGCGGCCGGCGACATCCGGCGCACCTCCGTCGACGGGCAGAAGGACGGCCGCAGTTCCGTCTCCACCGACACCCTCGCGGTCGTTCCGGCGAGCGGCGCGCGGTTCGTCTCGTACGCCCTGCGCCTGACCCTCTTCCGGCGGCCGGGCGGCGGGCGCACCCCCACGGTGTGGCGGGTGGGGGCGATGGGGTCCGAGATCCCGGACCGGTTCACGGTGCCCGCCTCGAAGCCGGGGGAGGGGGCGGGGCACCGGCTGTCCGTCCCGCGCTACTCGCAGGAGATCCACAAGGGGCAGTACCCGGAGTACGACAACGGCGGCGAGGCGTGGTGCAGTCCGACCTCCTCGCAGATGGCGGTGGAGTACTGGGGGCGCCGGCCGTCCGCCGCCGACCTGGCCTGGGTGGACCCGTCCTACGCCGACCCGCAGGTCTGCCACGCGGCCCGGTTCACCTACGACCACCAGTACAAGGGGTGCGGCAACTGGCCGTTCAACGCCGCCTACGCGGCGACCTACCGCGACCTGCAGAGCACGGTCACCCGGCTGCGGTCGCTGAACGACGCCGAGCGGCTGGTCCGGGCCGGCGTCCCCGTCATCACCTCGCAGTCCTTCCTCGCCGCCGAGCTGGACGGGGCCGGGTACGGCACGGCGGGGCACCTGATGTGCGTCACCGGCTTCACCAAGAGCGGGGACGTGGTCGTCCACGATCCGGCCGCCCCCTCCGACGCCGCCGTCCAACGGGTGTACAAGCGGCGCCAGTTCGAGAACGTCTGGCTGCGGACCAAGCGGCATGACGCGCAGGGGCGGGTCAAGAGCGGCTCGGGAGGGGTGTGTTACCTCTACTTCCCGCTGGAGCTGTCGGCCGCCCAGCGGCGGGCCCTGCGCCAAGTGGGAGTGGAGTGAGAGAAGTTCACCCAGTGAATCTCCGGGACCACGGCCCGTTCGCACGGCTGTGTGTATAAGCTGAGGCCGCACCGAGGCCCTGGACCGATCGTCTCCGGTCGCGGTGGTTCCGTCGGGCGTGCGCCCACCGGTGTGTCCGGGGCGGGTTCCCGCCCGTCCCGCCGCCCGACGGCCGTCGATCCGGTTCCGGTGTGCACCTTTCCCGCCCGCGTGGCCCGTCGTGGCAGCTTGTCATGACAATGCCAATAATCCGCGGGCGCTGCGACACCGCACGTGAACCGTCCGGCAGACGACCGCGAGGCAGGGAGGGGCGCACCCGATGCAGCGCCGACGATTCGGCCGGTCCGGGCGGCGGGCCGGGCCGGCCGACCCCGTGGAAGTGGAGCTCGATCCCCATCCCGCGCGGGACGACCGCCCGCTGCGCGCCGCCGTGGACGACGCCGCCATGGGCCGCTGGGAAGGCCCCCGCGACCTGCTCGCGGCCACCGGCCACGACTGGGACCGGCGGATCTTCCGGCTCCAGGTCCTCGCCCGGGCCGGGGTGAACCTCCGCTTCGCCGAGACCTGGACCCGGGCCGAACCCGGCTCCCCGGACGCCCTCGCCGTGCTGGCCCACGTCCAGGCGCTGCGGTCGCTGGTCGCCGGCCGGGAGGCGGGCCGCGAGCTGATGGAGCAGGCGTGGGAGACCTGCCTGGCCACCGCCGAGGCGGCCCCGGCGGACCCCTCGCCCTGGGTGGTGCTGCTGGCCCTGGTGCGCGTCCACGCCCCGGACCGGGAGCTGCTGGGGCGGATCTGGAACGAGGCGACCGCCCGGGACCCGTACAACCGGGAGGCGCACCACGAGGTGCTCACCTTCCTGTTCGACCGGAACCACGGCTCCGGCGGCGAGATGTTCCACTGGGCGCTCGAACGGGCCCAGACCGCCCCCGCCGGGCTCCCGCTGGCCGTCCTCCCGCTGGTCGCCCTCGCCGAGTCCTACCGGCAGCGCAGGGCGGAGAGCGGCGGCGCGTACGGGCTGACGGTGCACCCCTGGAACGACTGTCCGCACATCGACCGGGTCCTCGACGGCTGGTGGCGGCACCGGTCGCCCCGGCCGCACGCCCACTTCGCGGACGACGCCAACTACCTCGCGCACGCCCTCGGTTTCGCCGGCCGGCACGCCGAGGCGCACGAGGTGTTCACCGCGATCGGGCCGTACGCCTGCGACGCGCCCTGGTCGTACTGCGGCGAACCGCGTGAGCTGTTCCTGCGGTACCGCGGCTGGGCGGCCCGCGCCGCCGCCGGCCGCCCGCCCCGGCCGCCCCGGCCGGGCTGAGCCCCGGGCCCCGGGACGCAGCAGCACCATCGCACGACCGCACCACGGTTTCCCCCACCGCCCCCTGGACCGACGAACCGAGGAAGAGGTTTCCGTGCCACTCGAAGTCCCCGGCGTCTCAGGCGTCCCCGGCGCCTCCGGCGCTTCCGGAGTTTCCGACGAAGAGCGCCTCGCCCAGCTCGGCTACCGCCAGACCCTCGCCCGCAGCATGAGCGGGTTCGCCAACTTCGCCGTCTCGTTCACCATCATCTCCGTGCTGTCCGGCTGTATGACCATGTACGGCTACGGCATGACGACCGGCGGCCCCGCCATGATCACCTGGGGCTGGGTCGGGGTCGGCCTGATGACCCTGATCGTGGGGCTGGCCATGGCCGAGGTGTGCTCCTCGTACCCGACCAGCGCCGGGCTGTACTTCTGGGCCCACCGGATGGCCCCGGAGCGCAGCCGGGCGGCGTGGGCCTGGTTCACCGGCTGGTTCAACGTCCTCGGCCAGATCGCGGTGACCGCGGGCGTCGACTTCGGCGCGGCCTCCTTCCTCAACGCCTACCTCGACCTCCAGTTCGACTTCGCGGCGACCCCGGGCCACACCATCGCCCTGTTCGGGATCATCCTGCTGCTGCACGCCGTCCTGAACACCTTCGGCGTGCGCATCGTCGCCGTGCTCAACAGTGTCAGCGTGTGGTGGCACGTGATCGGTGTGCTGGTCATCGTCGGTGCCCTGGCGTTCGTCCCGGACCACCACCAGTCGTCCTCCGTCGTCTTCGGCGAGTTCGTCAACCGCACCGGCTGGGACTCGGGCTTCTACGTGGGGCTGCTGTCGCTGCTGATGGCCCAGTACACCTTCACCGGCTATGACGCGTCCGCCCATATGACCGAGGAGACCAACGACGCGTCCACGGCCGGTCCGCGCGGCATCGTCCGCTCCATCTGGCTCTCCTGGATCGCCGGTTTCGTGCTGCTCGTCGGCATGACGTTCGCCATCCAGAGCTACGACGGCTCGCTGGAGTCGACGACCGGGGTGCCGCCGGCCCAGATCCTGATGGACGCGCTCGGGGCGAGCGGCGGCAAGGCGCTGCTGCTGGTCATCATCGCCGCCCAGCTGTTCTGCGGGATGGCCTCCGTCACCGCCAACTCCCGGATGATCTACGCCTTCTCGCGCGACGGGGCGCTGCCCTTCTCCCGCGTCTGGCACCGGATCAACCCGTCGACCCGCACGCCCACCAACGCGGTGTGGCTCGCGGCCGGGGGAGCGCTCGTCCTCGGCCTGCCGTACCTGATCAACGAGACCGCCTACGCGGCCGTGACCAGCATCGCCACCATCGGGCTGTACATCGCCTACGTCATCCCCACCTTCCTGCGGCTGCGCCTCGGCGACCGCTTCGAGCGCGGCCCCTGGCACCTGGGCCGCTGGTCGCGGCCGGTCGGGGTGGTGGCCGTCGGGTGGGTGGCGCTGATCACCGTGCTGTTCATGCTGCCGCAGGTGCACCCGGTGACCCTGGAGACCTTCAACTACGCGCCCGTGGCGGTGGCCGCGGTGCTCGGCTTCGCCGGGGTGTGGTGGCTGGTCTCGGCCCGCCGGTGGTTCCTGGACCCCCACCACCCCAAGAACGCCGTGGCGCACGCGGCGCCGCTGGCGGAGCCGGGCGCGCTGCGGCCTTAGGAGGCGGCGGCGGACCCCGGCTCCCGGCCGGGCAAACCTCCCGTTGGCACCAGACGTACGACAGGGGCCGCACCCCCGGCGGCCGACGCCCGGGGCGGTCCCTGTCGCACGTCCGCGCGCCCTCCCGAACCGGGACGCGCCCCTTGCGCGGGGAGCGGCGGTCCATGATCATTTGCTGTAGTCGGCAATGATGTGATCAATAATGCGAGAGCTGGTACCGATCCGTACGGACCGGGGGAGGGAAGGGGAGGCACCGACCGGCGGCACGGACCGCCGTGGACGCGAGGGCACCCATGACGGCGGACAGAGACGCATCTCACGCGAACGAGTGGTTTTGAACCGCGATGAACCGCAGACCTGCTGGAGTCGAAGGGGGAGCGGTGAACTCATCCGGATCGTGCTTTTCCGCTTGCTTCTACCATTCGAACGAACGATCAGTAGCCTCTGCTCAGGCCCCTCAACACCCCCTGCGATGAGCTGGAGAGACAGAGTGATGGAGCGTCCTTGCCGGGCCCCTTCGGGCATCGACCTGTCCGTGCCGAGCGTGTCCCGCATCTACGACTACTACCTGGGCGGCTCGCACAACTTCGAGGTCGACCGGGAGGCCGGGCGGCGCGCTATCGAGGCGTTTCCGGACATGCCGAAGATCATGCAGGCCAACCGCGCGTTCATGCGGCGCGCCGTCCGCCACGCGGTCGAGCGGGGCGTCACCCGGTTCCTGGACGTCGGCTCCGGCATCCCCACCTTCGGCGGCGTCCACGAGACCGCCCAGGCCGCCGACCCCGAGGCCCGCGTCGTCTACGTGGACCACGACCCGGTCGCCGTCGCGCACAGCCGCACGGTGCTGAAGGGGAACGACCGGGCCGGGGTCGTCGCCGCCGACCTGCGCTCGCCCGAGGCCATCCTGCGCAGCCCCGAGGTCACCCACCTCCTCACCCCGGGCCGGCCCGTCGCCCTGCTCCTCGTCGCCGTGCTCCACTTCGTACCGGACGAGGACGATCCCTGGGCGGCGGTGGCCCGGCTGCGCGACGCGCTCCCGCCGGGCAGCCTGCTGATCCTGACCCACGCCGCGACGGAGGGCGGGCCGATGAAACCCGAGGAGGGCGAGAAGGTGGCGAGCGTCTACCGCACCATCGGCTCACCGCTGTGCACCCGTTCGCGCCGTGACGTGGCCCGGTTCTTCGAGGGCTTCACCCTGGTCGAGCCCGGGCTGGTGCCGATGCCCACCTGGCGTCCCGAGCCCCGGGAGGACCCCGACGCCGAGCCGGAGGCGCGCGGGGCCGGGGAGGCCGGGGCCGCCGCGGAGCCGGACCGCGCCGCCGATCCCGTCTTCACGGCGGGGTTCGCCGGAGTGGCCGGTGTGGGGCGCAAGCCGTGACCGGCACCTCGAACGGCCGCACCCTGCCCGGCACCGCGGAGCCGCGCCCGTACCCCGCCCCGTACCCCACCGGCGACAGCGCGGTGCAGGACGAGCGGCTGCGGCGGTTCGCCGCGCTGTGGAGCCGGGCCGTCCACCCGGTCGCGTCCACCCCGCTGACCCGCGCCGAGTTCGAGCGCTTCCTGGTCCCGCTGGCCGCCCGGCTCCGCGACGCGCTGCACGCCCGTACGTTCGATCCCGCGCCCGGCGCCGAGGTCGGCGCCGCCCTGGTCCGCGGCCACTGCACCGACCCCGCCATCCTCCCGCCGGTCCTCGGTGCCGTCGACGCCTACCTGCTGCTCTACTGCCCGCCGGACGACGCCGTTCCCGCCGACGAGTGCCGCGCCCGCTGCACCCGGCTCCAGCACGCCGTCGCCGCCGGCTTCGCCGCCGAGCTCCGCGAACGCGCGCTCGCCGAGCAGGAGGCCATCTCCCGGGCCGCCCTCGCCGCCCGGGCCGAGACCGAACAGGCCCTGCACACCAGCGAGGAGCGGTTCCGCGCGGTCTTCGAGGGCGCCGCCATCGGGGTGGGCATCGCCGACGTCGACGGGCACATCACCGACGTCAACGAGGCGCTCTGCCGGATGTTCGGCAGCATCGACCGTCCCGTGGCCGGCCGCAACGTCGGCGAACTCGTCCACCCCGACGACTCGCCCGAGGTCTGGGGCCTCTACGCCGAGCTGGTCCGCGGCGACCGCGACCACTACCGCGTCGAGAAGCCGTACTACCGCGGCGACGGCAGCGTCCTGTGGACCGATCTGACGGTCTCCCTGCTGCGCGACGCCACCGGCCGCCCCCAATACCAGCTCGCGCTGATGGAGGACATCACCGAGCGCCGCGAGCTGCACGAGCGCCTCCGCCACCAGGCCACCCACGACGACCTCACCGGCCTCCCCAACCGCACCCTCTTCTTCGAACGCCTCGGCCGCACCCTGGACCCCGGCGGGCCCTTGGGCCCCGACAGCCACTTCGGTCTCTGCTACCTCGATCTCGACGGCTTCAAGGCCGTCAACGACAGCCTCGGCCACGCCGTCGGCGACCAGCTCCTCGTCGCCGTCGCCGAGCGGCTGCGCGCCTGCGCCACCGGGCCCGACGAACTGGTGGCCCGGCTCGGCGGCGACGAGTTCGTCGCCCTCACCACCGGCCCCACCGCCCAGCGCGACGTCACCGCCCTCGCCCGCCGGATGCTCGCCGCCCTCGCCGACCCCGTCCACCTCGACGGCCGCCACCTGTCCGTCCGCGCCAGCATCGGCATCGTCGACGGCCGGCCCGGCGAGGCGGACGCCGCCGAGGTGCTGCGCAGCGCCGACATCACCATGTACCGGGCCAAGGCCGCCGGCGGCAACCGCTACGAGATCGCCGACGCCGACTCCGACGCCCGCGCCATCGCCCGGCACGACCTCACCAACTGCCTGCCCGGCGCCCTGGAGAACGGCGAGTTCTTCATCGAGTACCAGCCGCTGGTCCGGCTCTCCGACGGCACCGTGCGCGGCGCCGAGGCGCTCGTCCGCTGGCTGCACCCGGTGCACGGGGTGCTCGGCCCGGACCAGTTCATCCCGCTCGCCGAGAGCACCGGGCTGATCGTCCCGCTCGGCCGCTGGGTCCTGGAGGAGGCGGCCCGCCAGGCCCGCGCCTGGCGCAGCGACGGCCGCTGCCGGGTGCCGCTCCGCGTCAACGTCAACCTCTCGCCCTCGCAGCTGCGCTACCCGGCCCTGGTCTCCGACATCGTCGCCGTCCTCGACGACGCCGGCCTCGACCCGTCGGCGCTCTGCCTGGAGGTCACCGAGAACGCCCTCATCGGGGCCGACGAGGAGCAGCTCCGCCCGCTGCGGCAACTCGCCGACCTGGGCGTGGACATCGCCCTCGACGACTTCGGCACCGGCTACTCCAACCTCTCCTACCTGCGCCGGCTGCCGGTCAGCACCCTCAAGCTCGACCGCTCGTTCACCCGCGGCATGCAGCGCGCGCCCGCCGACCCCGTCGATGTGAAGATCGTCGAAGGGATCGTCTCGCTCGCCCACACCCTGGACCTGTCGGTGACGGTGGAGGGCGTGGAGACCGGCACCCAGGCGGACCACCTGCGGATACTGGGCTGCGAGACGGCGCAGGGCTGGTACTACGCCCGGCCCGGCCCGCCGGAGCGGCTGCACACGCTGTCGCTGGCGGACGCCGCGTCCTGACCCGGCCGGTCAGCCCGCCTCCGTACGGTCGTCCCCGGGGCCGCCGGCGTCCCGGCGGCCGTCGGCGGCCGGCCCGAGCAGCCGCGCCTCCGCGTCCGTCAGCAGCCGGGAGCGGATCAGGAAGCGGACGCCCTCCGGGGCCTCCAGGGAGAAGCCGCTGCCGCGCCCCGGCACCACGTCCACGGTGAGGTGGGTGTGCCGCCAGCGCTCGAACTGGTCCGCGGCCATCCAGAAGCCGATGGGTTCGGCCACTCCCTCGACGGCCAGTTCGGCGAGGAGCACATCGCCGCCGCCGGTGCGGAACTCGCCGCGCGGGTAGCACATCGGCGAACTGCCGTCGCAGCAGCCGCCGGACTGGTGGAACATCAGCGGCCCGTGCTTGCGGCGCAGCCGCCGGAGCAGCCGGGCCGCCGCCGGGGCGAGGGCGACGCTCCCGGGGGAGGCCGGGTGCGGTCGGGTCGGGGTCACGGGTGCCCTCCTCGAACGTCCGTCGCGCGGGACGCGTATCCGTTCCACGGAGGCCCAGCCTGCCCCGGCCCGGCGCTGATCGCCAGAGGCCCGTCGGCCGTACCGGGAGGGGTCTCGCGACCCGCCCGGCACAGCCGCACCCCGCGCCGCAAGTGCGCCGAACACGACGGGAATCCACCGGATCCGGCCAGCTCCGCCGCTCCGCCGTCAAGGACCCGCACGGTTCGCTCGAATGGACCCGGAGGATCCCTTCCGTTCACCCATCGTTTCCCTGGAGTTGTGTGACCGGCGTTGTGCGACCGGCGCAGCCGTATAGGGAGGAAGAAGCCGTGGAACCCGTGCGTGACCTCGCCGCCCACCTGGGTCTTGACCTGCTCGCGGTCGGCCTGCTGACCTTCGCGATCTACCATCCGCGACACCGGCGGCGCGACCTGGTCCCCGCCTATCTCGCCCTGAACGTGGCCCTGTTCTCCGTCGTGGCGGCACTCGCCGAGGTGGGCGCCAAGGGCGGGACCGCGCTGGGCTTCGGCCTCTTCGGCGTGCTCTCCATCATCCGGCTGCGCTCCGACGCCGTGCAGCACGAAGAGGTCGCCTACTACTTCAGCACCCTCGTCCTCGGCCTGCTCTGCGGGCTGCCGCACCTCGGGCTGGGCTACGCGGCCACCCTGAGCGGCGTCCTGCTGCTGGTCGTGTACGTCGCCGACCACCCGCGGCTGCTCACCCGCGCCCGCCGCAGCGTCGTCACCCTCGACGTCGTCCTCACCGATCCCGCCGCGCTCCGCGCCGAACTCGCCCACCGCCTCGGCGAACCGCTGCACTGGACCGTCACCGAGATCGACTACGTCCGCGACCTCATGGTCGTCGACGTCCGCTACCGCGAGTTCCCGCCCGGCGCCGCCCGGCAGGCCCCGGCCGCCCGCCCGGCGGTGCGCGACACGCACGCCTGGGAGGCCGCGTGAGCACCGCCGCCCCGGCCCCCGCCGTCCCGGGCCCGCGCACGCCGCACCCCCTGGAACGCGCCGTCGGCGCCGCCCGGCCCATCACCCTCGCCGAGGTCAACGCGCGCTCGTGCCTGCTCACCCGCTTCGACCGCAGCTACCTGGTACCCGCCCGGCTGCTCACCGACCTCGTCGCCCTCCTCACCGCCCCGCACCGGCCCGGCGGCGCCTACCGCGTCCTCACCATCGACGGCAGACGGGCCTTCCACTACCACTCCGTCTACTACGACACCCCCGGCCTGCGTTCCTTCCACGAGCACCGGCAAGGCCGCCGGCAGCGCTTCAAGATCCGCGAACGGGTCTACCGGGACAGCGGGGAGCGGCAGTTCGAGCTCAAGCTCAAGGGCGGCCGGGGCGACACCGTCAAACACCGGCTCCCGCTCACCGGCGACGCCGCCCCGCTCGACCCGGCCTACCGCGCCTGGCTGGACACCACCCTGCGCACGGCCTACGGCATCACCGCCCCCACCGAACTCACCCCCTCGGTCACCACCGACTACCTGCGCGCCACCCTGGTGGCCGACGGCGAACGCGTCACCTGCGACGCCGGACTCGTCTGCGTCGACCGCCGGACCGGCGCCACCGTGCGCTGCGCCCCCGGCCTCGTCCTCGTCGAGACCAAGGGCACCGGCCGGCTGACCGACGCCGACCGGCTGCTGCACGCCCACGGCGTCCGGCCCGCCGTCTTCACCAAGTACTGCGGCGCCCTCGCCGCGCTCCGCCCCGCCCTCCCCGGCAACCGCTGGCGCCGCGCCGCCGCCCTGGCCTTCCCGGCGGCTCCTCCTCGCCGGGCGACGGGGTGAGCGCGGTGCCCGGCGGTGGTAGGAAAGGCCCCATGACGGCAGACGACCGCACGACCGCGTCCGGCGAACGGCCGCCCGGCATCGAGGAGATGCTGCGCGCCAACGAACGCAACTGGGACGCCCGCACCCCCGTCCACGTCGCCAGCGACTTCTACGGCCTGGACGGCTCCCGGACCGCCGACGACTGGTTCGCCCCCTTCGAATGGACCGACCTCGGCGACCTGGCCGGCCGCGACGTCCTCCACCTCCAGTGCCACCTCGGCACCGAGACCCACGCCTTCGCCGAGCGGGGCGCCCGCGCCGTCGGCCTGGACTTCTCCTCGGCCGCCGTGGAGGAGGCCCGGCGGCTCGCCGCCGAGCGCGGCCGGGACGTCGAGTACGTCCGGGCCGACGTCCACCGGGCCGTCGAGGCGCTCGGCGGACGGCGGTTCGACGTCGTCTACACCGGCAAGGGGGCGCTCTGCTACCTCCCCGACCTGCCGGCCTGGGCGGACGTGGTCGCCCGGCTGCTCCGGCCCGGCGGCGTGCTGTACCTGGTGGAGTTCCACCCGCTGCTCAACGCGCTGGGCCCGGTCCCGGCGCCCGGCGAGGAAGGGCTGCTGCTGCGCCACGACTACCTGGAGGGCCGGGGGCCGATCCGGGGCGACAACCCCCGGACGTACACCGACGGCCCCCCGCTCCGGGAGGCCGTGACCAGCTACGAGTGGCGGCACGGGCTCGGGGAGACCGTCGGGGCCGTCCTCGGGGCCGGGCTGGAGCTCGAAGTGCTGCGCGAGACCGAGCTGTTGCCCTGGCCGCGGCTGCCCGGCATGGTCCGGGACCCGGACGGCTGGTGGCGGCTGCCGGACGCGGAGCCCCGGGTGCCGCATATGTTCGCGCTGCGGGCGCGGCGGCGGGCGGGCTGACGCCGCGGGCCGCCCGCCGCCCGCCGGACGTCATGGCGCGTCGGGGTCGTCGCCCTCGTCGGTCTGCTCCGGGGGCTGCGCCGGCTCGGCCGGCTTCCCGGGCCGGTTCCCGGCCGGCGGCGGGGCGGCGGGGGCGCCGGCCGTCCCGGTGAGGTAGGCGGACACCACCACGTTGGCGGTGTACTCGTGCCGCTCGCGGTCGTACTCGCCGCCGCAGGTGACGAGGCGCAGCTCGGCGCGCTTGGGGTCCTTGGGGCCGTACGCCTTGTCGGCGTCGAAGTGGTCCCGGGGGACGACGGCGACGTCCTCGACGGTGAACTCGGCGGTGCTGCCGTCCTTGCGGACGACGTTCACCTTCAGGCCCGGCTTCGCGGTGCTCAGTTCGTAGAAGACGCCCCGCGAGGTCTTGGTGTCGACGTGCCCGACGAGTACGGCGGCGCCGACGGCGCCGGGCGCCGGCCCGTCCTTGTACCAGGCGACGGTGTTGGGCCGGTCGTACGAGGGGGCCTCGACCCCGCCCTGGGGGTCGAGGCCGTGCCCTTCGATGGGGGCCCGCAGACCCATGGCCCTGATGGCCAGGGTCTGCGGGGCCGCTACCGGCAGCGGTGAGTGCGCCGGGAGCAGGCCATGCGCGGGAGGGCGGCCCGAGGGCTTGACGTCACCGGTGACCGGAGCCGTGGATATCGGCTCCTCGGCGATGTCATGGCCCCATAGCCAGAGGGCCAGCAGAAGTGCTACCCAGGCCGCCCCTGTCAGCAGGCGGCCGAAACCACCTGTGCGCTTTTCTGACATGATTCCGGTCCGCTTCCTGTCACCGCTTGACCGTGTTGGCGGCCCGGCGACGGGACCAGATCAGACCACCCGCGATACCGGCCGTGGCACCCGCGAGGATGAGCACGGGGGTGTCGACGGACGAGGACTCCGCGGCGGCCACCGGCGCGGTGGCGCCGCCGCCCGCGTGCGACCAGCCGTGCGGGCGGCCGTGGTCCTTGCGGTTGTGGTCGCCGTGGTGGCGGCCGTGGTCACGGCCGTGGTCCTCGTGGTGGCCCCGGCCCTCGTGGTCACGGCCCTCGTGGTCGCGGCCGTGGTCCTCGCGGCCGTGGTCCTCGCGACCGTGGTCGTCGTCCCGGCCGTGGTCGTCCCGGCCGTGGTCGTCGTCCCGGCCTTCGTGGTCGCGACCGTGGTCGTCGTCCCGGCCGTCGTGGTCACGGCCGTGGTCCTCGTTCCAACCGCCGTGGTCACGGTCGTTGTCCCGGCCACGGTCGTTGTCACGACCGTGGTCGCGGTCCCCATGGTCGCGGTCACCGTGGTCGCGGTCGTGGTCGCCGTGCTTGACGACCTGACCGGCCGAGGGGGCCGAGGGGGCTTCGAGGGCGTAGGCGGCGGCGGGTGCCGCGCAGACGGCGACTGCCGTCAGAGTGCCGCAGAGAGCGGTACGGATTGACTTCATTGGGTGTACCTCCTTGATCCGAGGTTCACCCGGCACCCTCCCGGCGGCATCCGGAGGGTAGCCGTATTGCTCCATTCGGTGACGGAGCTGGTCCGAGCGGGGGAGGGACACGCCGGAAAGGGGCTGAATACCGGGCCTTCGGGGGTTCCCGGGGCGCCGGCGGGGGGCCGGGCGTGTCGGGCGTGTCGGCGGGCGCGGGGGAATACGGGATCCTCGCCGCCAACTCCGGCGGAAGTCAGACGACTTGACGGCCGTCGACCCGGTCCTCCGTCAAGACCGCGCGGAGCACGTGCCGGGCGTTCCGTGCCATCGACGGATTGGCCGCCCGGTGGAAGGGCAGGGAGATCAGCGCCTGGGAGAGGGTCCGGCCCCGGCCGCGGCGCCAGGCCGCGTCGTCCACGCCGAGCGCGTCGCGGAAGACCTCGCGGGCGCCGGACGGGAGCAGGTTCCACGCCGGGAACAGGTCGCAGGCCGGGTCACCCGTGCCCGCGCACCCGAAGTCGATGACGGCCGCGAGCCGGCCTCCGGCCACCAGGAGGTTGCCCGGCATCAGATCGGCGTGCAGCCACACCGGCGGGCCGTCCGGGCCGGGGGCGCCCAGCGCGTCCTCCCAGACGGCGAGCGCGGCGTCGTGGTCGACGTCCTCCTCGGGGATCCGGCGCAGCGCGTCGAGGGCCGCCCGGGTGGCCGCGTCGAGCGTGGCGAGCGGGCCGCCGCGGTACGCCCGGGGCGGCGTCCCGGGCGGATCGACGTCCCGCATCGCCGCCACGAACGCGGCCAGGTCCGCGGCGAGCCGCACCGGATCGTCGAGCGCCCCCTCTTCGGGGACGTGCCCCGGCAGCCACCGGTACACCGACCACGGCCACGGATATCCCTCGGCGGGCTCACCGGCCCCGAGCACCTCGGGCACGGCGACGGGCAGCCGGGGCGCCAGGAGCGGCAGCCACTCGCGTTCCCGCAGGATGTCCGCGACGCCGCCCTCGGCCAGCGGCAGCCGGACCAGCAGGTCGTCGCCGAGCCGGAACACGGCGTTGACCGTCCCCCCGGACGGCAGGCGCTCCACCGGCAGGTCGGCCCAGCGCGGGAACCGCCCGGCGACCAGCCGGCGGACGAGGTCGTGGTCGATGTTCATGGGGAGTCATCCGACCGGGGGCGCGGGTGGAGGTCAACCGTTTTTCCGGGGCGGCGCGGGGCAGGCGGGGTCCCTTCGGGACGGGCTCGGGCCGCTCGGGATCGACGAAGCCCCCCTCCCGGCGTGCGGGGAGAGGGGCGGGTGGGTCACTTCTTCCGGCGCTTGCGGGGCGCGGGGATGAGCGGGGCCTCGGTCTCGCGGGCCGCGGCGAAGAAGGGGGCCATCGCTTCTTCGTACTTCTTCAGGGATTCGGGACCCAGGTCGACTTCGAGCCACTTGGGCACCTGGATTTCCTTGATTTCCGTCACCGGCGAACCGTCCTCGTCCACCTCGCCCGTGAGGTCCTCCATTTCCTCGGGAACCGTCACCGCGAACTTGACCGTGGTCAGGTTGTCGGTGACCTCGGGGGCGAGGTCGTCGAAATCGATGCGCTGCACGTAAATCGGCGTCGTGATCGTCTGCCCGCCGACCTCGATCGTCTTCACCCCTTCCTCCACGTTGGGCTGACCCTTGTGGGTTTCGTCGACCTCGATGAATTTGGTGCCCATGGACGGCGCCTTTCCTTTTTGCCGGTATGCGCTCAAATTCTAGAGGAGCCGGGGCAGTTGACGCCAATTCAGTTAAGGGTGTTCCGTCGTCCGTGGCGGGCGGGGCGATTTCGTACGGGAGCCGTTTTCGTACGGGAGGGTCCGAATCGCCGGGAACCGGGGCACCGGAACCCGGCGGGGCGGGGCCGCGGGCTCAGCGCCCGGACGGAGTCCACCCGCCGATCCGCTCGTGCCCGGCCGGGTCCCGGAAGGAGCGGTGCCGCGACCAGGCGTCGAAGTCCCCGACGACGATGAGCCGGCGGCGCGCGTCCATCCAGACGCTCCGCCGCGCCGGCGGACCCGAGCCGCCGCCCGGTCCACGGCGGGGTGACCACGGGTTCGAGCCGGAGCGGATCGCCGACGACCACGGCGCGCCGCGACCGCCCCAGCGCGCCGACCGCCTCCTGCGGCGCGGCCTGGCCCGCCTCGTCCACGAACAGCCGGCCGAGGGCCCCGCGCCGGGCGACGGCCGGCGCTCGACGTCGATCTTCCCGTCCGCCAGGTCCGGCAGGGTCCGCGGCAGCTCCGCGCTCTGTTCCTCGCACCCGGTCAGCCACCGGTCGTCGTGCGGCCCGGGGGCCAGGGTCTGCCTCACCGCCCAGGCGCAGGAGGACGACGTGGCGCTGTCCTTGATCAGACGGCCTTCCTCGTCGACGGTGAAGCACGGCGCCGTCGCCGGTCCGCCCGTCGAGGTCCTGCTCGGCCTCCGGTACGCGGAACGCCTCCGGCAGGACGTCGCGCACCTTGTCGACGGCGAAGATCCCGGCGTACACGGTGTGCTGCCACACGGAGTCGGGGCGGGCCGGCGCCCGGCTGACGGCGGAACCCGGTTCCCAGGGCGGCGGCAAAGCGGCGGACGCGGGCCCAACAGGGCGGCCCCGTACCACCTGTTGACCTGAGGCGGCCCCGCGGAACGGCAAAAGGAAAGGCAAGGAGAATCCTCTCCTTGCCACTCTCAACATATAGCGCGCCGGGGGGCTTGCCGCAAGGCCCCGGTGGTGGCGCAGAATCGTCGGCCGATGCCACAAGCTGCGGAAATGAGGCGCAAGACATGCATGTGCTGTTGTCGACGCAAAAGGCCGCGACAGCGCCGGAAACACCGGTGAACCGGCGGGCCGCCGCGGTACGGCGGAGCACGGCCGCCTCGGAGGTGGCGCGATGAGCGAGCGGTACGTGCTGGACCTCGGGGAGGTCGACGAGACGCGGACCGCGGTCGTCGGCGGCAAGGGCGCGCACCTGGGCGCGCTGGCGCGGCTCGACGGCGTCCGTGTGCCGGACGGGTTCTGTGTGACGACGGACGCCTTCCGGCGGATCATGGCGGAAGCGCCGTCGATCGACGAACCGCTCGACCGGCTGTCGCGGGTGGACCCGGACGACCGGGAGGCGGTCCGCACGCTCAGCGCGGAGATCCGCCGGATCCTCGAAGGGGTCGCCGTCCCGGACGACGTCGCATCGGCGATCACGCGGGCGCTCGCCGGGCTCGGCGAGGGGACCGCCTGCGCCGTCCGGTCCAGCGCCACGGCGGAGGACCTGCCGACGGCCTCCTTCGCCGGCCAGCAGGACACATACCTGAACGTCGTGGGACCGACGGCCGTCCTCCGGCACGTCAGCCGATGCTGGGCCTCGCTGTTCACCGAGCGGGCCGTGACCTACCGCCGCCGGAACGGCATCGACCACCGCGCGGTCCACATGGCCGTGGTCGTGCAGCGGATGGTCGTCCCGCGCTCGTCCGGCGTCCTGTTCACGGCCGACCCCGTCACGGGGAACCGGAAGGTCGCCACCGTGGACGCCGGTTTCGGCCTGGGCGAAGCCCTGGTCTCCGGCCTGGTGAACCCGGACGTCTTCACGGTGCGGGAGGACGAGGTCGTCGCCAGGACGATCGCCGTGAAACGGCGGGCCCTGCACGCCTCGCCCGGCGGCGGTACGCGGGAGGTGGCGATCGACGCAGGGCGGCGGGAACAGCCGGCGCTGACGGACGAGGAGGCCGTGCGGCTGGTGCGGCTCGGGCGGCGGATCGAAGCGCACTTCGGCCGTCCGCAGGACATCGAGTGGTGCCTGGCCGACGACGGTTTCCGCATCGTCCAGAGCCGGCCGATCACCACGTTGTTCCCCGTCCCCGAGGCCGGCGACGAGGAGAACCACGTCTATGTCTCCGTCGGTCACGGGCAGATGATGACGGATCCCATGAAGCCCCTGGGCCTCTCC
Organism: Streptomyces mobaraensis NBRC 13819 = DSM 40847; assembly: GCF_017916255.1. Lineage (NCBI taxonomy): Bacteria > Bacillati > Actinomycetota > Actinomycetes > Kitasatosporales > Streptomycetaceae > Streptomyces > Streptomyces mobaraensis. The sequence goes on along the minus strand of NZ_CP072827.1, from coordinate 1,222,090 downwards.
ATGTGGCGGCTGACGGCCATGGTGCCCATGCACGAGGCCGGGGGCAGGCTGTTCGTCGACGTCACCCGGCGCCTGGCCGCGCCCGCGAGCCGCGCCGCCCTCCTGGACGTGATCGGCAGGGGCGACCCGCTGACCAGGGACGCTCTGGAGACCGTCCTCGACCGTGCCGACTTCGTCGCGCCGCTTCCGGACGAGGCCCCGGCCGGGTCGTCCTTGAGCGGGGCCGGCGAACCGCCCGCCCCGCTCGAGAACGACCCGGCCGTCGTCACCGAGCTGGTCCGGCGGAGCCGGGAGTCCATCGCCGCCCTGGAGGGCGACATCCGGACGAAGACCGGGCCGGCGCTGTTCGACTTCCTGCTGGAGGCGTTCGAGGAGCACAAGCGGGTCCTCACCGATCCGCTGAGCATGCGGGTGATCATGGCGGGGATGGAGGCCACCTGGTGGCTCAACGACAAGCTGAGGGAGTGGCTGGGGGAGAAGAGCGCCGCCGACACGCTCACCCTGTCCGCCCCCGGCAACGTCACGTCGGAGATGGGGCTGGCGCTGCTCGACGTCGCGGATGTGATCCGCCCGCGGCCGGAGGTGGTGGCGTTCCTCCGGGGCGTGAAGGCGCAGGACGCGGAGGACGGGGACTTCCTCGACGAGTTGCCGAAACTCCCGGGCGGCACCGAGGCGCGTGACGCGATCGTGGCCTATCTCGACCGGTACGGCATGCGCTGCGTCGGCGAGATCGACATCACGAGGCCGCGCTGGCGCGAACGCCCCGCCACGCTCGTGCCCGTCATCCTCGACAGCGTAGGGAACTTCGAACCGGGCGCCGCCGGGCGGCGCTTCGAGGAGGGGCGGCGGAAGGCGGAGGAGAAGGAGCGGGACGTCCTGTCGCGGCTGCGGGCCCTGCCGGACGGCGACCGGAAGGCCGCCGAGACCAAGCGGATGATCGACCGCGTCAGGACCTTCATCGGGTACCGGGAGTACCCGAAGTACGACATCATCAGCCGCTACTTCGTGTACAAGCGGGCCCTGCTGGAGGAGGCCGGGCGTCTCGCGCGGGACGGCGTGCTGGCCGCGAAGGAGGACGCCTTCTACCTCACCTTCGGGGAATTCCGCGACGCCGTGCGCTCGCACCGGGTGGACGGCCGGCTCATCGAGCGGCGCGAGGAAGCGTTCCGTTCGTACCACGCGCTCACCCCGCCCCGGGTCCTCACGTCCGACGGCGAGGCCCTGACCGGGGCCTACCGGCGTGACGACGCGCCGGCCGGCGCCCTGATCGGCCTGCCGGTCTCCGCCGGGACCGTCGAGGGGAGGGCCCGCGTCATCCTCGACATGGCGGACGCCGATCTCGAACCGGGCGACATCCTCGTCACGGCCTTCACCGACCCCAGCTGGTCACCGCTGTTCGTCGGCATCGCGGGCCTGGTGACGGAGGTGGGCGGCCTGATGACCCACGGCGCGGTGGTCGCCCGCGAGTACGGCCTGCCGGCCGTCGTGGGCGTGGAACGCGCCACCCGCCTGATCCGGGACGGGCAGCGCATCCGCGTGCACGGAACCGACGGGTACGTCGAGATCCTGGATTGAGCGGAATTCCGCTGCGCCGCCCTGCCGGGAATTACACGGGTCAGGCCCTAGCCTGAATCGCACCACGTGTTTTCTCGGCAGGGTAATCCGCGTGCGCAGGGAGATCGATGTCGAAAAAAATTACCATCGTTTCCGTAGGGCTTCGCGGAGACGTCCAGTCGCTCGCCGCGCTGGGCGTGGCCCTGAAAAACAGGGGTTTCGAGGTGCAGTTGATCGGGGCCGCGCGGTATGCGGACACCGTGCGCGGTACGGGGGTGGTGTACAGCGCCGTGGAACCGGATCCCGACGAGCTGCTCGCGACGCCGGGCGGGCAGCGGTTGCTGGTGTGCGGGGACAATCCCGTGGCTTTCGCCCGGTGGATGCGGCAGGTGGGCGGGCCCGCCGCGGACCGGCTGTTCCGGGGGATCTCCACGGTGGCGCGGCCGAGTGACTGCGTCGTCTATTCGCCGCTGGCGGTTCCCGCGCAGAGTCTCGCTGAGCGCTGGGACGTGCCGTCGTTCGCGGCGTCGTCCGTTCCGCTGCGCCCCACCCGTCATTTCTCCCCGAGCGGTTTGGGCCGTTCCCTGGGGCCGTTGGGGAACGTGTGGAGCCTCCGGCTCGCCGAGCAGGTGATCTGGCAGGTGTTCCGCCGCCGTGTCAACGCTTGGCGGACGGGCGTTCTGGGCCTTTCCCCGTGGCCTTTGACGGGGCCGTTCGGGGAATGGCGTCGTGAATCGCGGCCCACGTTGTACTGCTACAGCCCGTCCGTGCTCCCGGCCCCTCCCGACTGGCCGTCGAGTGAACACGTCACCGGGTACTGGCTCCTGGACACGCCTTCCGGATGGGAGCCGCCTCGTGAACTGGCGGAGTTCCTCGACGTCCCGGGTCCGCCGGTCGTCTACGCCGGATTCGGCAGCATGCTCACCGACGACCAGTGGGGCCGCCACGAGCTGGTGCGCGGTGCCCTTCGCCAGGCCGGTGCCCGGGGTGTGCTGCTCGGGGATCCGGAAGTGACGCCTTCCGACGATCTGGTCCACGTCGTCCCGAGCGTTCCGCATTCCTGGCTCTTTCCCCGGGTGGCCGCGGTCGTCCACCACGGGGGAGCCGCCACCGTGGGCGCCGGTCTGACGGCGGGAATTCCCACGGTCGTCTGCCCCCATTTCTTCGACCAGCCGTTCTGGGGGTCGCTCGTGCACCGACTGGGGGTGGGGCCGAGCCCGATCCCGGCGTCCGAACTGACGACCCGCAACCTGGCGGGAGCCATCGTGCGGGCGGTGAACGACCGGGACATGCGCCGCAGGGCCGAGTGGTTCGGCCGTCGGCTGCGAGCGGAGTCCGGCGTCGAGGCGGCCTGCGACATCGTGGAGCGCTCCCTTGAACGGGCGGGCAGCCGGGTCGCGTTGACCAGCTGACGCGGGGCGTACCAGTGAGCGCTTCCCAGACGGTCGTCGTCGGGACGGGCTCCCTCGTTCACGGCGAGGTCGCGGCGGTGTGCCGTCCGGCGTCGCCCGCCTTCCCCCGTGCCTGTCCGACGCGCCCCGCGGAATCGCCGCTCGCCGGATCGGCCGGAACACGTCCCCCCGGAAACCGAACGCACCCGGCCTGTGGCCGCTCAAAGGAATGGTTCAGTCAATGGCCGACAAGAAGACCGGAAGCGACACGCTCACGGCGGACGAGCCGCCCGCGGCGCGCCGCCTCGCCGCGCGCCTCGCGCTGCGCCGACGCGACCCCCTCGGTCCCGCCGTCCCCTCGGGCCGCCACCGCCGGGTGGCACCCCCAACCGCCGCCAAGGAGCGGACCGACGTGCCGGGCGCGGTGGCACGGTGGGCGTACCGGCACTGCAGGCTCGTACTCGGCTCGGCGGCCTGCCTGTTCCTGCTCTGCGCCCTCGTGGGGCTGAGCGCGGGCGACCGGTGGTCCAACGGCGGCGTCATCGCCGACGGCACGGCCGCGCAGCGGGCCGAGCGGGCCGCCGAACGGCTGGGGGCGGGCACACCGGACCTCGTCGTGTACGCCCGTTCCGGGCGCCCGGTCGACGCGCCCGAGGTGGCGGAGCGGGGCCGGCGGATGACCGAACTGGCCGCGCGGACCCCGGGGGTCGCGTCCGCGCTGTCGTACTGGAACACGGGGCAGGAACCGCTCCGTTCCACCGACGGCCGGGGCGCGCTGCTGCGCGTCGACCTCAAGGGGGGTGAGTCCGAGACCGCCCGTACCGCCCGGACTCTCGTCCCGGCCCTGCGGGCCGCCGCCTCCGGGCTCGAACTGTCGGTGAGCGGTCCCGCCTGGGTCAACGTGTCCGCCACCGACCAGGCGAAGCGGGACCTGCTGCGGTCGGAGCTGTTCGCCCTGCCGGCGGCGTTCGCCGTCCTGGCGCTGGCCTTCGGTTCCCTGACCGCCACGCTCGTCCCCCTGGGCATCGGCCTGACCGCGGCGTCGGGGGCCCTGGCCCTGCTGGCGGCGGTGACCCGGCTGACGCCGGTCTCGGTCTTCGCCGTCAACCTCAGCTGCGCCCTCGGCTTCGGACTGGCCGTCGACTACGCCCTGTTCACTCTCGCCCGGTACCGGGAGGAGCGCGCCCGGGGGCTGGACGCGGAGGCGGCCATCGGGCGGGCGATGTCCACCACCGGCCGCGCCGTGGCCTTCTGCGCCCTGACGATGGCGTGGTGCATGGCGTCGCTCCTCGTCTTCCCGCTGGGGCTGATCCGGTCGCTGGCGATCGCCTCGCTCGTCGTCGTGGGGTTCTGCGCGGCCGGCACCCTGTTCCTGATCCCCGCCCTGGTGGCGGCCCTGGGGAGCCGGCTCGACGACGCGAGGCCGCCCTTCCGCCTGCCCTGGCGCCCCCGCGCCGCCGACCCGTCGGGCAGCCCCTTCTGGCGGCGGGTCGCCGTGACGGTGACCAGGCGGCCCCTGCCGTGGGCGCTGGCCGGGGCCGCCCTGTTGCTGGGGCTGGCGGCACCCGTCGTCGGGCTGCGGCCCGCGCTGATGGACGAGACCATCCTGCCTCGGCACGCCGAGGCCCGGTCCACCGCGGAAGCCGTCCGGGCGGACTTCGCCCACGTCCCCGAACGGCAGTTGACGGTGGTGCTGCCGCGGACGGACCCGGTGACCGGCGCGGCCCGGCTGGACGCCTACGCCCGGCGCCTGGCGGCGCTGCCCGGCGCGGCCCGGGTGAGCACCGAGGCCGGGGACTACGCCGGCGGGCGGCTCACCGCCCCACGGCAGGTCGACGCGGGCGGGCGGCACGGCACGCTGGTCGTGGTGTTCGCCGCGGACGCCCCTCAATCACCGCGCACCGCCGCCCTGGTCGAGGCCGTCCGCGGCACCTCCGCACCGGGACCGGCCGAGGTCGCGGGCGCCGCCGTGCACCTCGCCGACACCGAGCGGGCCGTGACGGGAGCCCTCGGCTGGTGGGCGGCACTGATGCTCAGCGGTGTCTTCGTCATGCTCCTGCTCCTCACCCGCAGCCCCCTCGTCGCGGTGAAGGCCGCGGTCCTGGGCGGCCTCAGCATCGGGGCGGCGGTCGGGCTGATGGTGCTGCTCTTCCAGCGGACGCACCTCCTCGGCCCCCCGGCCGGCGGGGGCGGGGACACGCTGGAGATCACCATGCCGCTGCTGGCCGCCGCCCTGGCCTTCGGCCTCTGCGTGGACTACGAGGTCTTCCTCGTCGCGCGCATGGCGGAGGAGTGGCGGCGCACCCGGCGGAACACCGCCTCCATCGTGTTCGGCATCGAGCACACCGGCCGGCTGTTCACTGCCGCCGCCCTGGTGGTCGCCGTGAGCATGGGGGCGCTGATCGCGGCCCGGGTCAGCCTCCTGGTGATCCTCGGCGCGACGATCGCCGCGATCGTCCTCCTCGACGCCACCGTCGTGCGGAGCCTGCTCGTCCCGGCGGTGATGCGGCTGGCGGGCCGCGCGAACTGGTGGTCACCGGCGCCGCGCCGGCGCACGGCACCCGCGGCCGACGGATCGCCGGTCCCCGAGTAGGCGACCCCCTTCACAGGAAAGCGGGACATGGCCAGGTACCGCCTCACCGGCAGAACGGTCCTCGTCACCGGCGCGACCGGCGGCATCGGGGCCGCCTGCGCCCACGCGCCGCACGCGCGCGGAGCCGACGCCGTCCTGCTGGGCCGCGCCACCTCCTCCCTGTCGGCGCCGGCGCGACGGCTCGGACCGGAACGAGCACTGCCGCTGACGGCGGACGTCACCGAACAGGCGGCCCTGGACGAGGCGGTGGCCCGCGCCGTGCACCGCTTCGGAGGACTCGACGTCGTCTTCGCCACCGCGGGCACCGCCCCCGCCCGCCAGGCCACGCCGGCGACGATCGACGCGGCGCTGTTCGAGCACATCGTCGACCGCGCCCTGTCCCGCCAAGCCCGACTCCGGCGTCCGCTACGGCAGTTGGAGGACGAGGGAAGGCGCCGGCCCCTCGCGTCCGCGCCCGCCGACGCGGTGCTCTCCGAGGAAGACCCGGCGAAATGGGGGTGACACGCGGCGCGCGCGGGTAGAGCGCGGTGAACCGGTGCGCACGAGGGAAGGACGACGACGGATGAACGGATCCGCCTCCAAGGGCTCCGCGCGGACGGGCCTCGCGCTGGGCGCGGCTCTGGTGTGGGCCGTGCTCGGCGCCACGGCGAGCGCGGCGCTGCCCCGGGACGCGAGCGGCGAACCGGGAACGGCCGCCGCCGCGCGGGAACGGGCCTGCCCCGTCGTGTACTTCGACCTGGGCGAGACCCTCGTGCACACCGCCGCCGACGGCAGCACCGGCTACCGACCCGGCGCGGCCTCCTACCTGCGCGCCCTGCGCGAACGCCGCGTCCCCGTCGGCCTGATCACCAATGTGCCGCCCTCCTGGGGCACGACCGACGCCGAGCGCGCCGCCCGGCTGCGGAAGGAGGTCGACGCCACGTGGCGGGGGCCCACGCCCTTCGCCTGGAAGGACTTCGGCGACCGCGTCCTCACTCCGCGTACCGAGGCGGAACGCAAACCGGCCCCCGCCCTTTGGCGACGGGCGAAGGCCGGCTCGGGCCGCTGCCGCGTCGTCTACCAGGCGGAGACGGCCGAGGAGGTCAGAGCGGCCTCCTCGCTCGGCTTCGTGCCGTACCAGGTGGGCCGGCCGCACCGGCCGGAGTTCCTTCCGGTCCGGCTGGTCGAACGCCTCGGCCGGCCCGCTCCCTCCTGACCGCCCCGCCGCGCAGCAGCAGCTGGAGGACCCCGAGCAGCACCGCCGTGGCGAGCGCGCTGTGCCACAGCAGGGCGTCCAGGCGTCCGGCGGCGAGATAGGCGCCCACGGCGATCGCGGCCAGGGCGCACACCGCGCGGTCCACGATGCTCTCGACCGAGAGCAGCGTGGCGCGCGGGGCGTCCGCGGGCACCGCGTCGTTCACCAGCTTGCGCTGCACGGGATACGCGAAGCCGGTCGCGGCGGCGAACAGGCAGAGCAGCGCGACGACGGCCCACGGCCCGCCGAGCGTCATGCCCGCCAGGCTGCCCGCCAGCGCGAGACTGAGGACCGAGACCCAGCCGACCGGTGACAGGCGGCGGCTCAGCCACTGCGGACGGGCCGACGCCACCGCCTCCGCCACCGTCATCGCCGCCATCACACTGCCGTGCGAGGCCTCCGCGATGCCGTGGTCCAGCAGGATCGGCTGGAAGAGGTTGACCTGGCAGATCCGGGACAGCGTGAAGACCGCCACGCCCTGCACCATCAGCAGGGCCAGCCACGGCGAGGAGGCGACACAGCGCAGCGCGGCGCCCGCGTCCCGCAGGAACGCGCCGCCCCCGCTCCCCGCGCCCGCCCTCCCCGTACCGCCGCCTGTCCCGGCGAGCCGGGGCAGGGCGACGGCGCAGGCGAGGGAGCCCGCCGCGCTCGCGGCGCTGAGCACGTACGGGGCCGGATGCGCCACGGCCATCAGGGGCCCGACCAGCGGCCAGCACACGACCTTCGCCACGAGGCCCAGCGCCCGCGCGGTGCCCTCCGCCCTCAGGTAGTGCTCGTCGCACTTCTCGGCGCGCAGACCGTCGTACAGGTAGGCGCTGGCCGCCCCCGAGGTGAGGGAACGGCCCGCGGCGATGGCCAGGAAGTGGACGAGGAAGCCGGTGTAGGAGGCGCTGACGACCGGAGCCAGGTTCGCCGCGGTCATCACCACCGCGCCGGCGAGCAGACAGTTGCGGGTGCCGATCCGGTCGGCGATCAGGCCCGTCGGGATCTCGAACAGGCAGAAGGCCACGTAGTAGACGCTCTGGATGCCGAAGATCTGCCCGTCCGAGAGCCCGGCCGCCTTCTGGTAGGCGTAGAACACCGGCATCCACCACAGCAGGTTGAACAGCAGCTGGAAGCCGTAGTTGAGCCGGATGATCCGACGGGCGGTGGCGGTGAGGCCGGTGCCCGCCGCCCGTCGGCCGGTACCCGCCCTCACAGCGCGTACGGGCGGATCTGGACCAGCCGGAAGTCGCCCCGGTCGGTCATCAGCCACTCGATGTCCAGCGGCCGGTCCACGTCGGACGCGCTGAAGTGGGACTGCAGGAGCCGCCCGGCCAGGCTCAGGTCGGCGAGCCGGGCGCGGGTGGCGGCGGAGAGCTCGTCGCCCCGGGAGCCCAGGGAGACGGTACGGCCGCCGCCCTCCACGGTGTTGTACAGGTACTGCTGCGGCAGGACCGAACCCTCGACCACCTGCTCCGGGGAGCCGGGGAAGCAGTTGAGGTAGACGTTGCGGAAGTCCTGGCGGCGGGTCGGATCGCAGGTCACCAGGACGCCGCCGAGCGAGGCGGGGACGTACTCCTGGACGATGACGCCCATGTAGGTGTCGTCGAGGGAGATGCCGACCTGGTGGCGGAGGCGCACGCCGCGCGGCGAGAGCAGCGAGGCCCACACCTGGCGGACGGCGTCGAGGAGTTCGCCGGTTCCGCGGGCGGTGGTGACGGAGTCGTAGACGCCCGCCGCGGAGAACCCCGGGAGGTCCTCGGCGTTGGACGAGGAGCGCACCACCAGGCGGCCCCGGGAGCCGGCGGTGGCGGGCAGGGCCTGGCCGATCTGCCGGGCGACCGGCTCGGGGACGGGCGTGTGCCGGATCAGGTGCTGGAGCTGCAGGCAGAGCGAGTCCAGGACGTCGCCGGCGTCGAGTTCGAGGGCCATCTTGAGCTTGCCGATGCCCTGCTGGATGGCGGGGGAGGAGGCCAGGAAGTGCTGCTGGAGCGCGAAGGGCAGCGCGACGCCCTCGGGGGCGCCGACCGTCGCGGCCACGAAGTCGGCGGCGGCGGAGCGCAGTTCGGGGAGGGAGGGGGCGTGCAGGCCGAGGCGGGCCGCGAGGTGCCCGTAGAGGTCCTCGCGCGGCGGGCGGGGCCGCCCGTAGAAGGCGGTCAGGTCGGCCGTGCGGCTGTCGAGCACGTGGTGCAGCTCGCCGAGGTTGGCCGCCTTGGTGCCGTAGCGGTCGCGGTCGGCGCCGCGCAGCCGGTGCAGGGCCAGCACGGGGACGTCTTCGAGCAGCGGCGGGTCGAGGCGGATGCGCTGCCGGTGCCACGCCGGGGGCCGCAGGTCGGGTTCGTGGCCGAGCCGTTCGAGGGTGATCCCGTCCTCGCGGACCCGGTAGCGGACCCACGCGCCGTCCAGGCCGTCCTTCTCGACGAGCTGTTCCAGGTCGCGCACGATCGCGTTGGGTATGCCCCAGCCGGAGGCGAGGACGTTGGTGTGCGAGAGCGGGGTGATCGGTGCGGTGTTGAGGAAGCCGGCGACCCGGGGGACGTCGTCCGGCAGGCACGGCATGGCCACGATGTCCGCCCAGCCGAGCCCGGTCTCCGTCGCGTACGCCGTGTACTCGTCGTGGGTGCGGAAGTACCGCAGCTGTCCGGTGGCCTCGCCGGGGTTGAGCGGTGTGCGGGTCCGGGAGCCGAAGAGCTCGTGGCTGAGGATGCGCGGCACGCGCTGTTCGCTGATCGCCGCCAGCTCCTCCTCCTGTCCGTGGTTGGCGGGCTTGAGGAGCAGCGGAAGCCTTCCGTCGACCCGTGCGCGGACGAACTCGTAGAAGTGCGCGAGGAGTTCGCCGTGCATGGTGTCGGCCTCGGTCGTCTCCAGGACCAGGAACGTGCGTTCGCGGCCGTCCGCGTCCTCGTCGGTGTGCAGGGACAGCACGCCGAGCAGGAAGCGGCGCCCGGGGTCCGTGTAGACGGACGCGTTGAAGGCGTCGAGGTCCGCGTCGAGCGCGGTCAGGTCCATGCCCAGGACGCGGGTGGCGATGTAGTTCACGTGGAAGGGGTGCGCGGCGGTGTCGAGCAGGTGCCAGGTGTTCTCGGCGCGGTCGACGACGACCTTGAGGTACGGGTGTCCGGCCAGGACGCCGGAGAGCGTACGGAAGAGCGGCAGGGAGAGGTTCTCGCCGACGACCGTGCGGTCGGTGGCCGGTTCGGCGGCACCGGTGAGCAGCTGGGTCATGCCGAAACCTCCTGGGGCTGAGCGGCGGGCAGCACCCGGGGCAGGGCGTCCACCACGGTCTCGAAGTCGCGGAGCACGGTCCGCGCGTCGGTGGCGGAGAGCAGGCACAGGGCCGCCATGGTGTTGGCGCCGGCGGCCGGGTCGTACACCGGCACGACCTCGCCGTCGGCGAGTGAACTCTCCGCGACCACCGACAGGCGGCTGCCCCGGCTGAGGGGGACGTCCGCCGAGACGGCCCGGAAGTCCCAGAGCCTGCGGTCCGGCCAGGCCCGGCCGCGGCCGTCGACCGCGAGCACGACGAGGGAGCCCGCCGCGCCGCGCGCCCGCGCCGGGGTGAGGGCCCGCTCGGGCCACGCGGCCGGACGCCCGAGGAGGTGGTCGACGAGCATGCCGACCAGGTCGAGCCCGAAGACCTCCTCGATCTGCGGCACGGTCATCGCGCCGCCGAACCGGGCGGCCGTCTCGATCAGCCACATCCTGCCGTCGGCGCCGAGCTTGATCTCGGTGTGGGTCCCGCAGTCGCGCAGGCCGAGGGCGTCGACCGCGCGGCGGGCCAGGTCCACGATCCGGTCCTGGGCGTCCTCGGGCAGCAGGGCGGGGGTGATGCTCGCGCGTTCGGTGAACGGCTCGACCGTGGGCATCCGCCCGCTGAGGCACACCGGGCGGAAGGTGCCGTCCGTCACGACGCCCTCGACGCTGACGTAGTCGCCCCAGCCCGGCTCGTCGAACCAGCCCGACGCGGTGCCGGTGACGATCTGCTCGACCACGTAGTGCGCGTCGGCCTCGGCCACATGCAGCTCCGCGTAGCCCAGTTGGGCGGATTCGGCCATCACGGCACGGGAGCGGGCCCAGGCGGCCGGCACCTCGTGCGGGGAGCGGATGATCCGGTGCGCGGTGGACCCGGCGCTCCAGGCCGCCTTCAGCAGCAGCGGTCCCGGCAGGGCGCGCGCCGCCGCGTGCAGGTCGGCCTCGGTGTCCACGGGACGGAACTCCGGCTGCGGCAAACCGTGTTGCCGCCAGGTGCGGCGCATCAGCCGCTTGTCGCGAGCGAGCGCGGCGGCGCTGCCCGCCCCCTTGAGGCCGAGCGCCTCGCATGCCTCGGCGACGGCCACGACCGCGTACTCGGAGAAGGTGAGCACCGCGTCCGCGCCGACGGCCTCGGCCCGCGCGACGATCAGGGACACCAGGTCGGGGCGGTGCTCGTCGGCCGGTGTCACGACCGAGGCGCACAGTCTGCGGGCGGAGCCCGCCACGGCGGGAGGAAGAGCGCTGAGCGCCAGCAGGTGCACTTCCGCCCTCGCGGCCGTCCGGGAGAGGACGTGGCCGAGCGGCGGACCACCCTTGGCATGCACTAACAGCACCTTGCTCACTGAAGTTCGTCTCCAATCGTCCGGTTTCGGCGGATCGCCGTACGCGGGGGAACGCGTGGTGGTTCCGAGGGCTCCGCGGCCCGCGTGGCGGGGCGCGTGGCGGGGCGTGTTCACCCGCTCACTCAAGGGGACCAGGCTCCGGACGTCCGCGACGCCCATGCGGAACCCCGGAACTCTGGCATTCGCCTGAGTCCCGGGGCGCCTGTGGTTTCCTCCGTCGCTCCCGCCACAGCGGTATCCGGCCGAGAACCGGGCGTGCGCGGAGCGGGGCCGGGTCATCCGACGTTGTGTGACTGAGCGTCAGCCAGTCATATACGGACGGAGACCGCAGTGGACGATTCCCGGCTCAAAACGCTGCTCGAGCACCTTCCCGCGTTCTGGTGGGAAGCCGACGAGACAGGACGGGTGCTGGACCAGGGAGGCGGCGCCTTCACCGACACGGGCACGGCACACCGCTTCCTGGACCGGCTGCTCCGGGAACTCCCCGACCCGGCGCACGCACCGCGGGACGGCCGCCGGCGCGTCCGGTTCGAGGGCCGCACCTTCGACGTCACCCGGCTCCCGGACGAGAGCGCGGACCACGGCCGTACGCACGGCCTCGCCGTGGAGGCCGGCACCCCCCGCGCCGAGGCCCCGCGCGAGGACGCGGCCTTCGCGGACCTGGTGGACCTCGCCCCCGCCGCCGCCTTCATACGGGACGGCGACGGCCGCTACCTGTGGGCCAACCACGCCTACGGGCACCTCTACGGCACCGTCCCGGACGAGGTCGTCGGCAAGTACATAGAGGACCTCGACGAGCCCGCCGACGCCGACCGGTTCCGCACCCTCGACCAGGAGATCCTCAGCCGGGGCACACCGGTGCGCCACACCCTCGGCTACCGGCGCCGGGACGGCACCACGGGCCGGGCGGTGGGCCACCGCTTCCCCGTCCGGGAGAACGCGCAGACCTGCGTCGCCGGCATCTACGTGGACGTCACCGACCACCTGCGCGCCACGGCCCGGTGGCGGGAGGCCGAGGAGAACCTGCAGGCCCTGCGCGACCACAGCGGCCTGCCCTGCGCGCTGCTCTCGGCGAACGGGCGCGTGGTCGAGGCGAGCGCGGCGGCGGCCGGACTGCTCCGGCTCAGCCCGCACGACCTGGTCGGCCTCCGCGCGCACACCCTGCTCGCCCCGGAACCGGAACCGGACCTCGACCGGCTGCTCCGGCGCTGGAACGACCTGATAGCGCGCCGCACCAGGCGGGTGGAGACGTCCGTGGTGCTCGTGGACGCCCACGGGCTGCGGCGCCGCGCGCGGCTCCACCTGACGACGACCGGCCACTCCGCCACCCGGGCCCGGCGCGTCTGGGCGGTCGTGACCCACCAGAGCCTCGCCCACGAGGCACACACGCCGCTCACCGCCGCACAGATCCGCATCCTCTCCCTCCTGGCGGAGGGCAGCAGTAACGGCGACATCGCCACGTCGCTGCAGTTGTCCCGGCAGACGGTCGACTACCACCTCAGCCGCCTGCGACACCTCCTGGGCGCGGCAACCCGCCCATCCCTCGTCGCCCGCGCCTACGTCCTCGGCATCCTGACCCCGTGCGCTTGGCCGCCTCGCTCGGCTACGGCGGCGTATCCGCTCAGCGTGGTGTGAGGGGAGGGGCGGGGGCGAGTTCTTCGGGGCGGGGGTCTTCTGAGGCGCGGGCCTTCCGAGGTGCGGGGCCGTGCGGCGGCGAATGCTCCTGGCCGACGGCCCCGGCGCCCTCCTGGCCGACGACCCCGGCGCCCGCGACCCTCGGGTCCTGGCGCCGGGGGTGGCACCCCGGCCCGCCAGGTGCCCGGCGCCTCACCCGGCCGGGCCGCGAGGCCGCCGCCGGCCCGGCGCGGGCGGCGATGCGGCTGAGGCGTGCGCCGGGCCGTGCTCGACGGCTCCGCCGCGCGGCTGCCCCTCGGCCGCCGCGCGGGCCGTCCCCGCCCACCGCCTCCGTGCCCGGCGCCCACCGCCTCCGTGCCCGGTGCATGCCGCCACCGTGCACGCCGCCTCCGTGCCCGGCGCACGCCGGCCGCCTCGGCCGGATGCCCCGGCGTGTCCCTGGTCCGGACGAAGTGCGCCCAAGGGGAGGAGGCGGAGCCGGGCCCGTCGTGCGGTAGGCATTCCGCGTGCAGACTTTCCTCCCGTACCCCGGCTTCACCCGGTCCGCCGAGGTCCTGGACCCGCCCCGCCTGGGCAAGCAGCGCGTGGAGGCGCTCCAGGTGCTGCGCGGCCTGACCGTGCCCGGCTACGGATGGCGGCACCACCCCGCGGTGCGCATGTGGACCGGCTACGAGGAAGCCCTGGTCCGCTACGGCCTCGACGTGTGCGCGGTATGGGTGGCGAAGGGACACGCCGACACCTGCGCCACCACCCTGGCCACCGACTTCTCCCGGCACCGCCCCGGCGCCCCCGTACGCCCCCAGGACGAACTGGCCGACGACGGCGAGCTGCCGCCCTGGCTGGGAGACCCGGCCTTCCACCGCAGTCACCAGTCGGCGCTGGTACGCAAGGCGCGAGAGATCTACTCCCCCCTCTTCCCGGACGTCCCCGACGACCTGCCCTACGTCTGGCCCCCCTCCGACCGCGCCCCCTCGTGACCGGTGGGCACGAAATCGGAACTCACGCGGCCGGTCGTGCGGAGGGCGAGCCCGACTTCGTCGCCCTGGGGAGCGGCCGCCGAGCCGGATCCGGCCCGATGCCCCCCACCCGCCCCTCGGCACCTCCGGGACCCGAGAGCCCCGCAGCTCAGTTCATCCGCCACGCCACCGAGACACGTCACGCCCCGTCGGCTACTCGATCCTGCCCACCCGATACCGCTCCCGTCCTCTACCGGATGGAAGCCCCGACAAAGGCGCCTGACGGGCCGGGCTGGGTGCCCACGCATCGGCCATGCGGGCCGAAATGGCGCTCTTTTCACGTGCTTGGCGGCGAACCGAACCTGACAGGAAGGGATGCGCACGGACCGTGCCGAGGGGGAGCCGCGATGTCCGGACCGCTCTATATTCCCGTTCTGCCGGCTCGGCAGCATGCGACCGGGGCCTTCGGGCGGTTGTGGCCGGACGTTCGGGCCGCGATCCGGCCGCTGTGGAATCTGCCGCCGTTGCCCGGAGCAGCCCCGCAGACGCTCACCATGGCCGTCGGCAAGTACGTTGATCCGGTGAGTGCCGTCAGCCGTCACGGCGGATGGATCGACGCACCCTTCGGTGAGGACGCCCAGATCGCCGCCCTGGCCGAGGCGCTGTCCGCGTACTGCGAGTGGGGTCGGTTACGGCCGGTCACCGGACCGGGGAGGACCGGGCTTCAGCAGATGGCGGCGGTGGAGACGGCGCGGCGCTGCCGGCGCGGACTGGGCGTCCGAGTACGGGTCCCGGGAGAGTGGGATGGCCGTCACCGAGAGGATGTCCGGGGCCTGCTGTCCCGGACGGGTCCGGAGGTGCCCGTGGACCTGCTGCTTGACATGGGTGCGGTGCTCGACGACCGGCCCGACGCGGGCAAGGAGGCGCTCCGCGCCCTCGACGCGCTGATGCCCTTGGCGGTCTGGCGGAGCGCCGCCCTGCTCGGCGGGGCCTTCCCCCGGGCGACCGCTGAGATGCTGGAAGGAGGGTCGTGTGAGGGGTCCCGGGCGGAGTGGCGCATGTGGCATGAGGTGCGTGCGACGGGCAGGGCCTATGCTCCGCTGCTCCGTTATGGCGACTACGGCGTGCAGCCGCCGAGTGCCCTCGGGCAGGACCCGGCTCCGGGAAGGAAGGGCGGGCCGCCCTGGAGTGTGCTCCGGTACACCACCGCCAGCTCGTACCTGCTGTTCAAGACGCTGACTCGAGGACCCGACAGGATCGCCGTCAACCGTGGTGCGGCTCGCCGGATAACTCGACTGCCCGAGTTCCGGGGAGCGGGAGCCGGAGAGGGCGAGGCATGGCTGAGTGACTGCGCGAACGGTCCGCTCTCGACGGGCGAGGGTGTGGGTGGGCCCAGGGAGTGGCTGCGGGCGGGAAACCTCCAGCACATGATGTACGTCGTACGGAGCCTGCCCGGCGGGTGAGCGCCGTGCCGGCGGCCGGGCGCCCGCACCGTCTGTTCCACGGACACGACGTCGGCCGGGGACTCCGGCAGTCCGGACGGCACCGGTCCGTGCTAGCCTTTCCCGTTTGCATCGTCGCCGTGTCGGTGCTCCCTGCGGTGTCCCAGGCTGGTGGCCGCGACTCGGCCGCGCCTTCCTCGGTACGGTCTCTTCGGAGGAAGGCTTTCTGTGAGCAGCGGATCAGTACGTGCCGATGTCCGACGACAGGACTGTCTGCCCGAGCCGTCGGGCGCCACTCCGGCGCGGCCCACGGCGGCCTCCTTCGCGGAGCTGGGGCTGCCGGCCGAGGTTCTGCGGGTGCTCGGCGAGCAGGGTGTGACCAAGCCCTTCCCCATCCAGGCGGCGGTGCTGCCGAACGTTCTGGCGGGGCGGGACGTCCTGGGCCGGGGCCGCACGGGATCCGGCAAGACCCTCGCTTTCGGCCTCGGGATGCTCGCCCGGACGGCCGGACGGCGCGCGCAGTCCAAGGAGCCGCTGGCACTCGTGCTGGTGCCCACCCGGGAGCTGGCGCAGCAGGTCGGCGAGGCGCTCACCCCGTACGCCGAGGCGCTGCGGCTGCGGCTCGCGACCGTGGTGGGCGGAGTGTCCATCGGACGACAGGCCGCCGCGCTGCGGGACGGCGCCGAGATCGTCGTCGCCACCCCCGGCAGACTGCACGACCTCATCGAGCGCAAGGACTGCCGACTGGGACGCGTGCGCATCACGGTCCTGGACGAGGCGGACCAGATGTGCGACATGGGATTCCTGCCACAGGTCAGCGAGATCCTGGACCAGGTGCGTCCCGACGGGCAGCGGATGCTGTTCTCCGCCACTCTCGACCGAGACGTCGACGAACTGGTCCAGGGCTACCTGCGCGACGCCGCCGTCCACTCCGTGGACCCCTCGTCCAGCGCGGTCTCCGCGATCGAGCACCACGTCTTCGTCGTGCACGGCCCCGACCGGTACGCCGTGACCACCGAGATCGCCGCCCGGGACGGCCGCGTCCTCCTGTTCCTGGACTCCAAGCACGGCGTCGACCAGCTCACGCGGCATCTGCGGGCCAGCGGCGTGTCCGCCGCCGCCCTGCACAGCGGGAAGTCCCAGCCGCAGCGCACCCGCACCCTGGCCCAGTTCAAGAACGGACAGATCACGGCGCTCGTGGCGACGAACGTCGCCGCACGCGGCCTCCACGTCGACGACCTCGACCTCGTGGTCAACGTCGACCCGGCCACCGACCCGAAGGACTACCTGCACCGCGCGGGCCGCACGGCCCGGGCCGGCCGCTCCGGGACCGTCGTGACACTCGTCCTGTCGGGACAGCGCCGCGAAACGAGCCAGGTCATGGCGGACGCCGACGTCGCTCCCAAGGTCACCAAGGTGCGGTCCGGCGAGGCGGAGCTGAGCCGTATCACCGGCGCCAGGGCCCCCTCCGGCGAGCCTCTCGACGGTGGGCCGACCGTGTCACGCCCCAAGAACCACAACACCCCGTTCCGCGGCCTGGGCAGCACCAAGGACACGAAGAACGGCTCCGGCGGCAAGCCGTCCCGCAAGACCACCGAGGCCCGCAAGCTCGCGGAGGCCCGCAAGGCCGCCCGAGTGCGCCGCGGCGGCTGAACCCGGGCTCCGCGAGCATCACCGCCGCCCCGCGGCTCCACTCCTCGCCGGCCACCGGCCCGACTCCACCGGCCCCGGGGCCCTGATCAGCAACACGCACGGCAGCCAGGCCAGTCCGCGAGCACGCGGGCCGACGCCATACCACCGCCATGGACTCCGCGATGACCGGGCGAAGTTGGAACAGGACCGCCCGACCGTCGTGCCCCTGCTGGGAGCAGTTGTCGGTCGGTCCAGCATATGCGGCGGTGACCAGGGTTTCGGGTTGCCTGGAGCCCGACTGAAGCCTGCAGGCAGCCGACTTCGAGCTCTAGAAGAAGCCGAGATTCTTCGGGGAGCAGCTCACCAACGGCCTGGCCCCGCGTCCTCCCCCGGAAGCCCCGTCGAGAAGGCGGGCCGGTCCTTTAGCCGGGCCGCCGGGCGGAGGTCCCGCTCCGCTACGGTCACGGCGCGCTCCACGATGGTGTAGGCGAGACCGGCGTCCATGCCGTCGGCCCCCAGGCCGGCCACGGGGACACGGACCTCCACCACGTCGCCGCGCGAGGTGCGCCCCACGGCGACGTGTGTGGTCCGGTGGCCGTCGGTCCACACCCGGAGGAGCTCGACCGGTTCGGCGAGGTACGCGTACCAGGCATCGCTCCGCCGTCCGAGCTCGTCGAGCAGCCAGCCGTGGCCGGCGAGCGGTGAGGGTGTTGATTCCGTCGGATCGTCGTCCTCGGCGAGCCGGGCGGGGCCGGCCGCGGCGATCGACCGCAGGAGCGCGTCACGGCCGGCCTCGGGGTCGGGCAGGAGGGCGGTGGCGGGGGTGCCGGGCCACCGCACCGTGACTCGGGCGCAGCCGGTGGTGAGATCGACACTCTCCACGCACAGGCCGTGTCCGGCACTCCCGCGCTGTACGGCGCCCAGATCGACGAGGAGCGGCGCCCACCATTCGGCCGCGGGTAGGGTGCGGGACGGCCGGACGGGGTGTCGGCTCATCGGGAGGGCCCTCCTGGTGCGGGTGGATCAGATGTTGATGGCGTTCTTGACCCAGTCGGGGCAACGCCCCTGCACGCCCTCGCAGTAGGCGGTGATGACGCCCTTGGGCAGCATCGGGATTTTGGCGTTGAAGTCTACGCCCGCGCGGACGGCCTGGACCTTGTCGACGCGGCAGGTCCGGAAGATCCACCAGCCGCTGCACTTCACGTGCAGTACGTCGGTGAAGTAGTTCCAGGTGTCCGGATAGCCGGCGAACTTCTGTTTCCCCGCGGCTCCCGGGCGCGGGTACTGCGTGGTGGCCCGGACGGCCTTCATGGTGAGGTTGTGCTTCTGTTCGATCTTGGTGAGCCCGAAGCCCTTGTCCCGGACCGGGTCGTAGTACCCCTGCCGCATGTAGACGGTCCAGCCGTCGCGGTCCTTCCACTGCCCCACGATGGTGTCGGGGCCGCTGAGTGTGGTGGCGCTCTTCGTCGCGGCGGTACGGGGTGCCTTCCCCTCGCCGAGCTGCTTCACCGCGGAGTCCGGAATCCCGTGTCGGCCGAGGTCGGCCAGCCGGAACGAGGAGCCTCTCGGTATTCCGGATCCGTTGTCGAAGACGGAGAACTCCACGTCTCCGGACGAGCGCTGAGCCGAGGGTGCTGCTGCCGTCGCGGACGCCGGCGCCGCCGCGAACAGCCCGGCCGCGAGGCCGAGGGCCGCCGAGGCGACGGCGCACCGACGTGCATTCACCTTACGCATGGTCCCCCTTGAGGTGACTGCCGTGCACTTCCGTTGCCGGACTCTCACGGTGCGATCCGGCCTTCAGCAAGCTAGGGAGGCCACGTTTGACGCGTCGACCCCTGTGGGGCCGAATCGGCCAGCCGTAGTCGTGGCTGACATCAATCGCCATTTCCCACAAGCGAGTTGCACGCGGTCCAGCTCACGCGCCGGGAGCCGCAGGTCGAGGGCGGGCTCCGTTTTCAGCAGCCCGAGGCCCGCAATGTGACCGAAAAGTTTCGGACACCTGGGAGCCCCGCCGACTTACGGGCACCCCCGGGGCTGAAGCGCCGTACGGAGACCGCAACCCGGCCCGTACCCGTCTCGCCGCGGTTCGTGCGCATGCTCCAAGCGCACATCAATCGGTTCGGCGTGGCTGCGGACGGCCGACTGCGTGGACGCGGCCGCGTACGGTACGACGTGGTCGCGGGCACAGGAGTGTACGTACTGCCCCCGGACGGAGCTCGCTCCCAAGCCGATCGAGCGGCCCTACGATCTCCGGCACGCCGGGACCTCCTTCTGGCTGTACTCCGGTATGGACCCGGCCGGATCCGCTCGCCACGTGGGCCAGAGCGTTGAGGTCCTCTTCCGCGGCTACGACCGCCACGCGCGTACCTACAACCTCACCGTCGATGACCTCCACAGTTTGAGCAACTTCCCCGCGGAAACAAGAATCCTGGGAAGGGGAGTAGGGCGCTGGACGGCACAGACGTGACGTACGCGCGAGGCCGAAAGGGTGGCCGACTATTCTTCAGGAATGTCGACGGCGGCGTACAGATCGTCGGCAAGGCGGACAAGGGCAACGAGTCCAAGGTGATAGCGAGATTGAAGCAGATTTATGGAAATTGATCATGTCGAACCCGTAGAAGAAGATATCTATCATGCGTCAGGGAGCCCGAGTTCACTGCACTCTTCGTGCTCGGCGCTGATGACCGGGCGGAAACGGTAGAGGACGTTGATGCCGAGTTACGGCTCCCTGACGGCAGCCGGTGGAGTGCAAGTTTCATGACCCTCGGTGCGATTGAAACGGTGATGAATCGATGGAGGAAGACCGGCGAGTATGGCGGTGGAGCTTTCTTCCAATGTTCTGATCTCGTGATCGTGCCCAAGGGTGGAGTGGCGGCTATGGTCGACGCTTCCCGCGCCATCGTGGTGGAGGTCACAGGGGGCTCTCGGGAATCTGGAGTAGCACGATTTCGGCCCTCTGAAGGATGGAAGGGCTGGTCAGGGATGGTGGTGACGCGGCAGGGTCCCTCGTCGTTGACGGGACGCTGATCCCCTTCTCGCCTACGGCTATTCAGGGTGAAAGACGTGGTGAGGGCTGATAGCGGCCATGTCAGACCGGTGCATCGCTACCATTGAGTTGTGCGGCTCGGTCAACATGGCGTGATGCTCTCGTGCGAGTAAGCGAGCGCGGTGGCTTCCAGAGCACACTGCACCAAAACCTTAACTGGCCCGGGATGTGCGAGACTTTCACTTCCATTCTCGTGTATTTTTGATGGCCGCTCAGCGGTCGTTGTTTGAGGCGTCGTGACGTCAAGTCCTCACAAAGTAACTGAGAACGTCCCGGGGGCACTCCTGTGCACCGCTTAGACGTGTGACGGAAACGTCAGCCGGCCTCGGGGCCAGGTTCATTGGCAGACAAGCGGGTCAGCGGGTGAATCCGCGCTACTCAGGTGTCGGGTTGCCTGGAGCTCGATGAAGCCTCCAGGCAGCCGACTTGAGCTCTAGAAGAACCCGAGCTTCTTCGGGGAGTAGCTCACCAACAGGTTCTTCGTCTACTGGTGGTACGTCGGGCACATGGCCTTTGACCTGCGGAAACAGTCGATTTGGTGAGAAAGAAGGGTGGGTTGGACCGGAACTGGTCCGGATCTTGACTTATGCCTGTTGCGTCTCGTGCGTGGGCCGAAGGGCGGCGAACGTCCTGGCGCGTTGAAGCTGCGTTCGCTGCCGGTCGGGAGATCGGAGGGTGGAGGGGTGTAAAACTGGTGACCTCGCGTAATCGGGAGTCGCGTATTCCTCGACTGTTGGGAGACTCGCGGTCACTGTGCGTATTCGCCGGGGACGTAGTGGCGCCAGGCTCCGCCGACCTTGGCCGGGTGTCACGACCGCGGGGCTGGCCATAGTCGGCGCCTCCTTGGTTAAGCGGCGTCGACGAGGGCGAAGGGGGTGGCCATGAGGACGATCTGGATGCAGGCGAGCGCGAAACGGGGCGGTCTCGAAGCGGTTGGGCAGGAGCGCGGCGATCAGGCCGGTCCCGCCTGCTGTCCGCATCAGCACGAAGTCCTTCGAGATGGTCGCCTACCAGATCGAAGACGTGGACAGGGTCCGCGTCCTGGGGCTGTTGCCGGTTCGCGCAGCCGGTGCGACGAGCTGAAGAGGCCGGCGAAGGCTCCGTCGGTGTCGCACCTGCGCGAGCACTTGCTCCACTTGGACAAGCTGGGACTGCTGGGGTCGACGGCGAGGTGGCTGGAGGGGGTACCGCCGGGAAAGGTCGGAGGACCATGAGTTGGTCTCCGTCCGCCACGGCGACAACTACGTGCCGCTGCTGTGGAAGCACTTCAGAGCCACCGCAAGGTGCTGCTCGACCTCACCGAAGCGCTCGAAGTGGTGTCCACCTCGGCCGACAGCAGCGTTCTGGGGGCGGTGGAGTTCTGCCAGGCGATGCGCAACCGCGCGCCAAGTGGGTGCCGCTGACGTACACGGTCACCACCGAGGACGGCACTAAGTCGACGAAGACCGTGTCGGCGGAGTTCGCCTCGGAGATGTGGCAGCGCATCCTGTTCAGCAAGCACCAGCTGGAGTGTCCGTAGATCGGGTAGAGGGCGGCCACGGAGTCGCCGAGCGCGATCAGTCCGTCCCGCCAGTGACGGATCCGGTGATAGCGGTGCCAGTGATGGTGAGGACCGCCGTACTGGTAGGTCCTGCCGAGGGGCGTGCAGGATTTGATCATGTCCCGGGGGTGGGAGCTGCGCAGCGTCCCTGCGAACTCCTCGAAGCGGTCCGTGTCGTACGGGGGAAGCGCGCCGTCCGCTCCGACCGGATAGTGACACCGTTCTCGTAACGGGCCTTCAGCCCGGCGACGGCCTTGTCGCGGTCCGGGCCAGGCGATCGAGCTGGAAAGCCTGGCTCACATCTCGCCGTACCGACCGAGCACATCAACCGGTTCGGCGAGTACAGAACGCATGAACTCGGCATCCAGCCCAAGGCGTACGAGACGAAGCTGGACGTCGACACCGAAGGCTTCGGCCGGGCCGCCCGACCCGGCGGGCAACGGGCAGTACGGCCGAGTAGGTCCCTGAAGGGCACGGAGTGCGCGAGAGAGCACGGTGGGCGCCCGAGTATGCGTCCTATGCCGTAGGTCTATGCAGCGGAATCAAAGTGCGCTGTGTGCTCCTCGCGCTTCTTGCGGATATGCGCCCATTGGTTCAGTGTTCGAGTCGGAAGGGGGGTGCCCCTATCTGTTTCGTCAACCCTGGCGGGGCTGGTTCGTAGGGGTTCGTGCTGGTTTTCGGGAACGTCCCGCGAAGCGGGATGTTCCCGGCGGCTCGGGTGCGGTGCGGGCAGGGCGGTGGCCGGCGTGGCGGGGGTGGCCGTGCCGGTGACGGGATGGAGCGGGCTGGAAGAGGCAGGGGGTGGGGTGGGTGTCAGGCAGCGAGGTCGAGGGCGCGGGGTTCGTAGAGGGTGCCGTTGCGGATCATCGCGTGGATGACGTTCACGCGTTGCCGGGCCAGGCGGAGGATCGCCTGGGTGTGAGTCTTGCCGCGGGTTCGCTGGCGGTCGTAGTAGATCCGCGAGGACGGGTCGCTCTTGCAGCCGGTCGCGGCGAACGCGGCCTGGAACAGGGCGCGTTTGAGGAGCCGGTTGCCGCGGTGGGGAGCGTGCTCGCCGCGGATGGAGGTGCCCGAGGACTTCGTTGCGGGGGCGAGTCCGGCGTAGGAGGCGAGGTGTCCGGCGGTGGGGAAGCCGGTGCCGTCACCGATCGCGACGATCACCGCGGCGGTGGTCCTGACGCCCATGCCGGGCAGGGACGTCAGGAGGTGGAAAAGAGGGAGGGCCTCCAGCAGGGCGGCGATCTCCTGCTCGGTGGCCTGTCGCTGGGTGTGGGCGGCGGCGAGCTGAGCGGCCAGGCCCGGAACGATCAGCGCGGACGCCTCGGTGCCGGGAACGACGAGAGTCTGCTCGGCCAGCGCGTCGGAGATCTCCCCGGCCAGCTGCTTCGCCTTGCGCGAGCCGTGCGCTTTGAGCAGGGCCTCGCAGCGGGCCCGGCCGAGTCTCTTCAGCTTCGCCGGGGAGCCGTGCCGGGCCAGGAGGGCTTGGACGTAGGGGTAGGCCAGGCGCGGGCCGAGCACGCGTTCCAGGGAGGGGTGGATCTGGGAGAGCAGGCCGCGCAGCCGGTTGGTGGTGCGGTTCACCTCGCCGGCCAGGTCGTTGTCGTAGCCGGTGAGCATGGTCAGCTCGGCCAGTACCTCGTCGTCACGGTCCACCGCGCGCAAGGTGTGCGGCATGGTCCGGGCGGTCTCGGCGATCACGAACGCGTCGCGGGCGTCTGTCTTGGCCTCACCGGGATGCAGGTCGGCGGCCCGCCGCATCGACAGTCCCGGCAGGTAGGCCACCCGGCACCCGCTCGCGCGGGCCACCGTCAGCGGCAGCGCGCCGATGTTGGCGACCTGGTCCACGATCACCAGGACGGTACCGAACTTCGCCACCAGCTTGGTGAACAGCTCCAGCAGTTTCGGCTCGGTGTTGGGCAGCCGCTTGTCGTGCACGGTCCTGCCGTCCCCGGTCCGGCCGTGGGCGTGGTGGAACTCCTTGCCCAGGTCCAGGCCGAGGAAGAGATCTGTCGCGGTCGTGTCGACCATGTGCGCGTGCCCCTCGCCACTCGTCTCCCCAACTCCCGGCCGTCCCTGCGGCACCACACGCCGGCAACCACGTTACGCAGACATGCCACCCGTGAAGCGGTCCGGCATTGCGCCGAACCAGAGTGGTCGTCAGGCCCCTCATCAGCGGTCAAGCGGTGCCCCGAAGCCCGGCGGCAACACCCCCCAGGTCATGTACTTCGACAGGGGGCACACAGCCATACCGAGCCCGGGGGCCAGGCGCCCCGTTGCGGGGCCACGGAAAAGGTAACGGGGTACCCACTTAGCTTCACACTCTGCTTTTGGTCCTCTCTGCTGCTGGCAGGTTCTCCATGGACATCCCAGACGGTCCCGGTCCGTTGCGGGGTGGAGATCCCGTACGCGGTTCACGCCGGGGCGTGGGCGACCTGGGTGGCGTGGGCGGGGAGATCCGCAGCTTTGTGGTGGAGCCAGCGCGGCCACGACGACATCGAGACCGTCACCGCCACCGAGGAACACCAGTAGTTCGCCCTGTCCAAGGCGCTGCATCCCGGCTACGGGCGTGCTGCCATACCAGGGGTGCGGGGACACGGCCGCGATGCGTCTCAGTGAGGTACCTGCCGCACAGGGGGCCGGCCAGGGGATGGGACATCTGCCCCTGCATGCCCGCAAGGCCGTGGCGTTCTTCGCCGCCCTGCCCGGACAGCGGGAGATCGTGCGCGTCGATCTGAGCTAGTACAACTGGACGCAAGGAATAAAAGACACCAGTAGCCATATATGCCCTAGAAGGGATAGGCGGCATGACACTTCTCGAACCGCAGCGTATGCGCGACCATCAACCCACTGATGCGCTGCGCCTGTACTGCCCCCTCCCCAGGCATGAATACCCTGACCACAAGGGGCTTGTAGAAGCCACGCAGGAATGGTCTCGCCCGTACATCTCGTACAGCAGTGACAGGGATCAAGACATCCTTGATAGCTGTGCCTACTCGGCGTACACATGTATTCCCCCGCGTGTCCCGCATGACTTGCGTGTCTGGTTCAGCTGCGTCTCCGCATGGACTCTCCTCTCCGACGACAGCTTCGACCGAGGAACCCTCCAGCAGCGGCAGCAGCGTTACGCCGAGATCGCGCCGCAGGAACTGCATGCGCTTAGCACCCCCCTGGCCATCCCCGAGCCCGGCCGGCTGCACCCCCTGGCCGATTACATCTGGGCGCTCCGCACATACGGCGAGGAGCACGCACCACTGCCGCCCGTCCGTATGCTCATGGACGCAATCGACCGTGCCCTACGCGAAACAGAGACCGAAATCGGCTACGCGGTCCGGTCCGAGCTGTGCGGGGCAGACGAATACATTCGGCGCTTGATGAGCGGCGCGAAATACTCCGGGCAATTCGCCATCCTGCCGGAGATCTGCACCCGGGCGACCATCCCGGAGCACGAAGGACAGCACCCCATCATGCAGGGCCTGCGCTACCTCACGGGAACCCTGTGTCACCTGCACCTCGACTTCTTCTGCTGGGCCAATGACGGCCCCACAGAGGCATACAACATCATCAACGCCGTCGCCCAAGACCTGGGTATTCCGCCTTACGAGGCCGGAGCTCCAGCGCTGGAGCTCACCAACCGCATCATGGAACTCTTCCTGCGCCTGCGAGAACAGCTCAAGCGTGAAGTCGGCGAGGCCTCCCGCACCCTCCTGGATGACCTGGACTGGATGGTGCGCGGCAATCTGGACTGGGGCCTTTACACCACTCGCTACGCCAGCGACAACAACCCGATGCGCCCGTTTCTGCCCGAGGAACAGCCGACGCCACTGGCACCGCCGGCACTCACCAGCGCCCCGTGCCCGGCATTGGCCCACCTGTTCGGCCTGCTCGACTGACGGGTGGCCGATGGCCGCGGCCATCGCATCACTCATTCGTGCACCGGGTGAGCGAATGCCCGGTACTGACGCCCAGCCAAAACATCCGATGGCAACCCGCGTCTCGGGCGTGTGGCCGAGACACAGACCACGGGATCAACGGCCCGGCCCGGCCTGCGGCCTGTGGCTGTCCCTGGGAGGTTCACAATGACGGACAAGGGTCACCCGCATCCTGCGGCAGCGGCGTCCACGTATCCGCAGGGGCCAGGCCGCGCCCAGGTGACGGGCGCCGGACCGATCTCTGCCCATGTCGGCAGTGCGGCCCGGGAGGCGGTTCAGGGTGCTGCCGGGTACCTGGCAGCGCAGGTCGGGCCGGATGGCACGGTCGATGCCCCCTGCGAGAGCCGGGTCCTGGAGTCGGCTCTCGCACTGCAACTGCTCAGGTACACCGAGCTCTTCCCTCGATCCCTCACGAAAGTGCGGTCCTTCCTTGACAATCCCAACAGTCGGGCCAGCGGGATCGATGACGTCATTGCTGCGGCGGCCTTACGTCCCCCCCTGCACACCTCACTTCCCGCCTCTTCAGACGCTGCGAGCATGACCGACCAGATCATCGGGCACTTCCCTCACTTCACCACCGGCCGGAAAAAGATCCTTCTCCAGGCGGTTCTGCACGCTCTCGGAGCCGCGAGCGTCACCCAGTGGCCGCAAGACGAACTGTTCGACTCGACGGCACTGCAGGGCTGGAAGCGGACTGAGATGACCGCCTGCAAGGTAATCATCGCCCATGCCCTAGGCACCCCCGACCGCGTCAGCGACACCGACCTGGCCGCGCTGCTCCCCAGCCACGGCCCCGGGGAGATCTGCCACGCCAATATCCTGGTTCACCTGTTGGCGCTGACGGCACTGCAAAACTACCCGCAGCACCGCGGCACCCTGAATGCCGGTGTCACCGCACTGGCGCGAACCCAACGCCCCGACGGCGGCTTCTCACTCACCCGAGACATGAACACCACCATCACCGGTATGGCCACGGCCGCCCTTGCCGTGGCGGCCACCAACCGGTCACTTCAGCGCCGTTCTGCTGACGCACTCGCTGACATCCAGCATTCCTCCGGGGCTTGGACCTTCAGCCTCCCAGCCGACCAGACCGACGTGGAGACGACGTTCTTCGCCCTGGAAGCCCTGCACCTGACCGACCCAGCCCGCTACGCCGACCATCTCCGGCGGGGATGCGACTACCTGAGCGACATGCAAAACCCCGACGGAGGGCTCAACAACTACGCCGCCGGGGGCATATCGGAGACCTCCCACACGGCCCAGTCCCTCACTATCTGGGCCGCCCACCACCCGTCCCGCTACACCGCGCAGATAAATCGCGCGACGCGTTTCATTACCAGCCACCAGCGCCAAGACGGAGGGTTCGATCTCAACTGGTCCGCCAGCACAGGCAACGTCATCCTCCGCGTCTGCCACGGACTACATACAGCCCTGGCGACTTCCGCCCTCGTCCCCGAACAACGGGACCGGGCGCGCCACACCATCATCAACAGCACGCGTTACCTGCTGAGCCACCAGAACCTTGACGGCGGATGGGGGCAACAGCCCGATCGGCCCAGCGACGCCACCAGCACCGCCTACGCCCTTACCAGCATCGCCTTCACTAGCGAGGGCAAGAACGCCGCGACCGCCGCAGCCGGGTACTTGTGCGATGTGCAACAACCCAATGGAGCATTCAACGCACCACCCGACACCTACTCCCCGAGGCCCCTTCTCCTTGACATCAAGATCCTCCCCACCATCTATGCGATAAGGGCCCTCTGTTCTCACGCCACGAACCAGTTCGGGTCTATGTGAACTGATCTACTTACAGGCACCCTGAGTAGTAAGAGCGTGTCCTATGTCGAGGCGGGGGTCTGTCCAGTAGACGGTGTTTCTGGGGTTGTTGTGGTTTAGCGACGGGCGGCGGCGAGCCGTCCGTCGAAGGTGATGTCGAAGGCGTTGAGGGCGGCCTTCCATCGCTGGGTCCAGCGTTTGCGTCCCTGGCCGGTGGGGTCGAGGCTCATGATGGCCATGTAGACGCATTTGAGGGCGGCTTGCTCGTTCGGGAAGTGCCCGCGGGCTCGGACGGCCTTGCGGATCCGCGCGTTCACCGACTCGATAGCGTTCGTGGTGCAGACGACTCGCCGTATCTCGGTGTCGAACTGGAGGAAGGGCACGAACTCGGCCCAGGCGTTCTCCCACAGCTTTACGATCGCCGGGTATTTCCTGCCCCACGTCTCGCAGAACTCCAGGAACCGCTCCTCCGCGACATCCTGGGTCGGGGCGGTGTAGACGGGCTTGAGTGCCTTCGAGATCTTGTCCCAGTCCTGACGGGCCGCGTAACGGAACGACGCCCGCAGCAGGTGAACCACGCACGTCTGGGTAATGGCCTGGGGCCAGACCGTCCCGATCGCATCGGGCAGCCCCTTCAGGCCGTCGCAGACGACCATGCAGACGTCTTCAGTGCCTCTGTTCTTGATCTCGGTCAGGACCTGGAGCCAGTACTTCGCGCCCTCGCCGCCGTCGCCGGCCCACAGGCCGAGGATCTCGCGGGTGCCCTCGACCGTGACCGCGAGGACCACATATATCGGCCGGTTGGCGACCTGGCCGTCCCGCAGCTTCACGTGCACGCAGTCGATGAACAGCACCGGGTAGACCGAATCGAGCGGCCGGTTCTGCCACTCGTTCATGCCGTCGATCACCTTGTCGGTGATCGTGGAGATGATGGTCTTGGACACCTCGGCGCCGTAGACCTCCGCGAGGTGAGCCGATATCTCCCCGTGTATGAGGCCGCGGGCGGACAGCGAGAGCACCATCTCGTCGACGCCGGACAGCCGGCGCTGCCGCTTGCGGACGATCTGCGGCTTGAACGAACCCGACCGGTCCCGGGGCACATCGATCTCGACCGGCCCCACGTCCGTCAGCACGGTCTTGGCTCTCGTGCCGTTACGGACGTTGCCGCTGTCGGCCTTCTCGTGCTTCTCATGCCCGAGATGGTCCGTGATCTCGCCCTCGAGGGCGGACTCGAGGATCCGCTTCGTCAACTGCTGCAGCAGCCCGCCCTCGCCGGTCAGCCTG
Source organism: Streptomyces mobaraensis NBRC 13819 = DSM 40847 (assembly GCF_017916255.1). Taxonomy (NCBI): domain Bacteria; kingdom Bacillati; phylum Actinomycetota; class Actinomycetes; order Kitasatosporales; family Streptomycetaceae; genus Streptomyces; species Streptomyces mobaraensis. Next base: position 1,193,501 of record NZ_CP072827.1, on the reverse strand, counting down.
ATCCCGTCCGCCTTCGCACGGTCCACCAGCTGGCCGATCAGCTGGTCGTCCAGAGCACCGGGCGCACCGGCGGGCTTCACTTCCTCGACGGCCTCAGCCGCGACAATCACGTCTGTCATCAGGTGTCACTCCTGTTCGAAGATCCATCGTTGACCGTACAGACCCACGTCGGCCTGGCGCTGGCCGGCCGCGCCGGGGCTCGCTTGGCCCGCGTCTTCGGGGTGCTCGTCAGCCGGAGCACGGTTCCGTGGCTGGTCGCGTCCCTGCCCGAGCCGGAGTTCCCAGCCCCGCGGGTGGTCGACGTCGACGAGTACGCCATGCGCAAGGGCGCAACAACGGCATGGTGCCGGTCGACGTCGAGACGCGTCGGCCGGTGGACCGGCGCATTCGCTCATGGCAGACGAGAAAGAACCCTTAAGGGCTGGAACCGTGCGGCGAGCCATGTCAACGTACAACACCCCCGCGGAAATACCGCGCCGGCGGTAGCTCTTTAGTGCCGCCGTGTCCCTAAACTGCATCAGGAGTTCCACTGTCTAGCGGAAAAACCACACACCCTGCGGTCCGTTGCCCCGGTCCTGTTCGCCCTCGGTACGCTGATCGCTTTCGTAGCCCAGCAGGCTGACGAATTCGACGCTCTCGCCACAGCTCTGTGTTTGTGCGTCTGCCTGGCCGGGTTCTTGGCGGACGATCTTCTCTAACGAGATGTCCGCTCTGATGGAACGGTTCTTGCTTACGTCGCCAGGCGTTCCGGGGTGAACGCGAGGCGCATCGCCAGTGCCTTAGGGGTCCGGGAAACGGCGGTTGCCCGCAGTCTTGCCTGTCTCGCCGATGGCGGTCTCCTCGTTCCCGAGGCGTCCCATGGGGGCCGACCCTGCGCTCGTACCGCTTGGCTTCCTGATAACCGGACTGACCTGCCCGGCCCGAGGCGTGCTGGGCGTTATATAGCCGACGATCCCCTGTTAGCCAAACCGGGGATCCTCCGGACCATTGGTGTCGTTCGCAACCGGCTGTGCTTGGCGGTGGAGTCGCGCGAACAGCGGGTTAGCCGCCGGGCATCGATAAGGAGGTTTGGGGTCGGTCGGCTTTTGCTGGTTGGCCAATGGCTGCGCTTTCCCGTCGTCGGTGAAGCTCAAGTGAGCCCCTGGGAGTTTGTGACGTGCCCAACGATGTCTCCTGGCTGTTTATCGCTGCTGGCCGAATCCTGCGCGTGGCAGCCTGTCGAAACCTCTCGTATGGCCGCTTGCCTCCCCATTCTTCGCAACCGCTCAGCCGAAAGGTGGCAGTCAGTGGCACGTCCGCCTGCCCTGAAACTTACAGAAGTACTTGCGGAAATCCGCATGAGTCCGTCCGCTTTTTACCGGCTGCGTGCCCGGGGGCTGGCACCGCGCATGGTCAAACTGCCGAACGGTGAGCTGCGATGTCGTCGCAGCGACCTGGACGCCTGGTGGGAGGCGTGTGAGAGGGACTCCATAAATTGGGCATGAGCTACAACGTCCGGTTCTGGGAGACGCGCGAGCGCGCCGGCCGCCGTAACGCGTTCCAGGTTCGGTGGGCGGTCGACGGGCGCGAACGTTCCGAATCGTTCAGCACTTCCGGTCTTGCTGAGAGCCGACGCGCCAAGCTCATGACCGCAGCGCGCGAAGGTGAGCCGTTCGACCAGGAGACCGGCCTTCCCGCGTCCGAACTGCGAGCGATCAAGCAGCGTACGACGTGGTACGACCTCGCGCACGAATACATCGACCAGCGTTGGGATCGCACACCGGGCAATACGCGCCGCACTCTGGCCGATGCCTTCGCCACGATTACGCCTGCTCTCGTCCGTCCCGGGGTCAGCTATCCGGAGCCACGAGTGCTACGACGCGCACTTTACTCGTGGGCGTTCAACAAGAACGCGTGGGCGCGGGAACCTGACGAGGAGTGGCAGAAGGCGCTGAACTGGATGAAGCGCAACTCCCTGCCCCTGAGCGCATTGGCCGAAGCCGACGTGCTGCGTCGGGCGCTCGACGCGCTGTGCCGCAAGCTTGACGGGAAGCCCGCAGCGGCAAAGACGGCTCGTCGGAAGCGTGCCGCGTTCAGCGAAGCCCTCAACACGGCGCTGGAGAAAGGTTACTTCACTGAGAACCCCCTCAAGGGGCTGCGATGGAACCCTCCGGGGGTCAACGAGGAGGTAGACCCGGCTTCTGTCCCCAACCCGGCGCAGGTCGGCAGACTGCTTTCGTCGGTCGCCCAGCAGCCGGGCCGAGGGCCCCATCTCGAGGCGTTCTTCGGTTGTATGTACTACGCGGCCATGCGCCCGGCGGAGGTCATTCATCTCCGGCTTGAGCAGTGTCATCTGCCCGAGACGGGATGGGGGATGCTTAACCTGTCGGGCGGGGTTGTCATCGCCGGGAAGGACTGGACGGACGACGGCGCGGTGCACGAAGTGCACTCGCTCAAGCGCCGTGCGGCCACAGCCACGCGACTGGTGCCGATTCCTCCACAGTTCGTGCGCATGCTGCTTGCACACATCGAACGCTACGGCGTGACGCCGGACGGCCGGCTGTTCCGCAACGAGGCCGGCAACTACGTGGACGCCGCCGCGTACGGGACCACCTGGTCGCGCGCACGAGACTACGTCCTGACGCGGACCGAACTCGCCGCTGGTCTCGCCAAGCGGCCTTACGACCTGCGGCACGCCGGCATCTCCTTCTGGCTGCACTCGGGTGTGGACCCGGCGGAATGCGCCCGGCGAGCGGGGCAGAGCATCGAGGTCCTCTTCCGCTACTACGCCAAGTTCCTCGACGGCGTCCGGGACCACGCCAACCGCCTCATCGAGCAGTCCATGCAGGAATGGGACCGCGTCAGCGGGGGCTCGGCGGCAGCGGGATGAGCGGACCGGGTTTGGACCGGAAATAGACCGGAACAGCTGGTCGGGAGTGGGATGGCTGTGGGAGAAACTGGGAGATGACACGCAATCCGGTCCCTGCCGGATTGGAGCCTCAACAAAGGCGCCTGACGGGCGAAAGCCCAGGTCAGGCGCCTTTTTTGGTGCCCCTAGAAGAAGCCGAGCTTCTTCGGGGAGTACGAGACCAGAAGATTCTTCGTCTGTTGGTAGTGCTCCAGCGTCATGCGGTGGCCCTCGCGGCCGATGCCCGATTGTTTGTAGCCGCCGAAGGCGGCCGCGGCCGGGTATTGGTGGTAGCAGTTGGTCCAGACGCGGCCGGCCTGGAGGGTGCGGCCGGCGCGGTAGGCGGTGGTGCCGTCGCGGGTCCAGACGCCGGCGCCGAGGCCGTAGAGGGTGTCGTTGGCGAGGGCCATGGCGTCGTCGAAGTCGGTGAAGGGGGTGACGGCGACGACGGGGCCGAAGATCTCCTCCTGGAAGACGCGCATGCGGTTGGTGCCCTCGAGGATCGTGGGCTCCACGTAGTAGCCGCCCTTCAACTCGCCGCCGGGGTCGGCGCGTCGGCCGCCGGTGAGGACGCGGGCGCCCTCCTGTCTGCCGATGTCGAAGTAGGAGAGGATCTTCTCCAGTTGGTCGTTGGACGCCTGGGCGCCGATCATGGTGTCCGTGTCCAGGGGGTGGCCCGGGACGATCGCCTCGGTGCGGGCGATGCCGGCGGTGAGGAAGTCCGCGTAGTGGCCGCGCTGGATCAGGGCGCGGGACGGGCAGGTGCAGACCTCGCCCTGGTTGAGGGCGAACATGGTGAAGCCCTCGAGGGCCTTGTCGCGGAAGTCGTCGTCCGCGGCGGAGACGTCGTCGAAGAAGATGTTGGGGCTCTTGCCGCCCAGTTCGAGGGTGACCGGGCGCAGGTTCTCGGCCGCGTACTGCATGATCAGGCGGCCGGTCGTGGTCTCGCCCGTGAACGCGATCTTGGCGACGCGCGGGCTGGCCGCCAGCGGCTTGCCGGCTTCCACCCCGAAGCCGTTGACGACGTTCACCACGCCCGGGGGGAGGAGATCGGCCACCAGGTCCAGCCAGACGTGGATCGACGCCGGCGTCTGCTCGGCCGGTTTGAGGACGACCGCGTTGCCGGCGGCGAGGGCCGGGGCCAGTTTCCAGGCCGCCATCAGCAGGGGGAAGTTCCAGGGGATGATCTGGGCGACCACGCCGAGCGGTTCGTGGAAGTGGTACGCGACGGTGTCCTCGTCCAGCTCGGACAGGCCGCCCTCCTGGGCGCGTAACGCCCCCGCGAAGTACCGGAAGTGGTCGACGGCCAGCGGTATGTCGGCGGCCAGCGTCTCGCGGACGGGCTTGCCGTTCTCCCAGGACTCGGCGACGGCGAGCGCCTCCAGGTGTTCCTCCATGCGGTCCGCGACGCGGAGCAGGACCGCCGCGCGCTCGGCCGGCGCCGTGCGGCCCCAGGCGGGGGCCGCGGCGTGGGCGGCATCCAGGGCGCGCTCGACGTCCTCGGCGGTGCCCCGCGCGACCTCGGTGAACGGCTCGCCGTTCACCGGCGTCGGGTTCTCGAAGTAGCCGCCCCGCGCGGGCGGACGGTACTCGCCACCGATCCAGTGGTCGTACCGCGGACGGTACGAGACCACGGCGTCGGGGGAGCCGGGGGACGCGTAACGGGCCATGCGGCCCACCTCCTCGGGCACGGCCGCCCGTGCCGTCACGGGCGGCGACGCCGGATCGCTACCCACGGACGGCTTGCCGTAGGCCCCGATGGTGTGGTGTACACATCATCAGACCCCCACCGAACGAGACGGAAAGAGACGGACGGACCCATGAACAAGAAGGTGCTCGCCGACATAGCCGAACGGACCATCGCCGCCTACCTGACCACCTTCCTGGGCCTGCTCATCGCCGACGGGTTCGACCTGACCGACGTCTCCGCGCTCAAGGCCGCCGCCATCGCGGCCCTGCCCGCCGCCCTCTCGGTGGTCAAGGGCGCGCTCGGGCGGTTCGTCGGTGACGACGACAGTGTGGCGTGGCTGCCGTCCCGGCGGCGCCGCAAGCGGGCCGCCGCCAACGGGAAGCCGGGGACGGCGGGGACGGCGGGGATGGCGGGGACGACGGGGAAGGCAGGGACGGCCGGAACGGCAGAGAAGGCAGAGAAGGCAGAGAAGGCCGGGAAGAAGGCGGGGAAGGGCGGCGCGGCCGGAGAGCCGGCCGGCCCGCCCGCCAAGTAGCCCGCGCCGCGCGGCGGTTGGCGCCCGGGCTCAGCCTCCCGTCCCGTACCGCGCCGCCGCCTCCCGTACCGTCTCCGGCTTCACCTCGCCCCGGCGCGCCAGCGCGTCCAGCGCCGCCACCGCGATCGCCCCCGGATCGACGCCGAAGTGCCGGCGGGCCGCTTCCCGGGTGTCGGAGAGGCCGAACCCGTCCGTGCCCAGGGACGTCCAGTCCTGCTCGACCCACGGCGCGATCTGGTCCGGAACCGCTCGCATCCAGTCGCTGACCGCCAACACCGGTCCCGGGGCGCCTCGCAGCGCCCGCGTGACGTACGGGACCCGTTCCTCGCCCCGCAGCCGGGCCGCGTCGCACGCCAGGGCGTCGCGGCGCAGCTCCGTCCAGGACGGCGCGGACCAGACGTCGGCGGCCACGCCCCACGCGTCGGCGAGCAGCCGCTGGGCGTCCAGGGCCCAGTGGACGGCCGTGCCGGAGGACAGCAGTTGCAGCCGGGGCGCGTCGGCGGGCAGGCCGTCCGCCTCCCGGTAGCGGTAGAGGCCCTTGAGGACGCCCTCCTCCACTCCGGGCGGCATCGGCGGCTGGACCTTGGGCTCGTTGTAGACGGTCAGGTAGTAGAAGACGTCCTCCGCCTCCGGTCCGAACATCCGCCGCAGGCCCTCGCGCACGATCACCGCCACCTCGTAGGCGAACGCCGGGTCGTAGGCGACGGCCGCCGGGTTGGTGGAGGCGATCAGGTGCGAGTGCCCGTCGGCGTGCTGGAGGCCCTCGCCGGTCATCGTGGTGCGCCCGGCGGTCGCTCCGATGACGAAACCGCGCCCCAACTGGTCGGCCAGCGACCAGAACTGGTCGGCCGTGCGCTGCCAGCCGAACATCGAGTAGAAGATGTAGAACGGGATCATCGGCTCGCCGTGCGTCGCGTACGAGGTGGCGGCGGCCGTGAAGGAGGCCAGCGAACCCGCCTCCGTGATCCCCTCGTTGAGGATCTGCCCGTCCCGCGCCTCCCGGTAGTAGAGGAGCTGGTCGCGGTCGACGGGGTCGTAGGTCTGCCCGGACGGCGAGTAGAGGCCCGCCGACGGGAACAGGGACTCCATGCCGAACGTACGGGCCTCGTCCGGGACCACCGGGACCCAGCGCCGTCCGGTCTCCTCGTCCCGCATCAGGTCCTTGACCAGCCGGACGAACGCCATGGTGGTGGCGATCTCCTGGGTCCCGGAGCCCTTGGCCAGGTTCTCGAACGGCCGGGACCCCGGCCGCGGCAGCGCCACGGCGGTCACCCGGCGGGCCGGGGCCGGGCCGCCCAGCGCCGCGCGGCGCTCGCGCAGGTACCGGACCTCGGGGGAGTCCTCGCCCGGGTGGCCGTAGGGCGGCACCTCGCCGTCCAGCTCCCGGTCGGGGATGGGCAGGTCGAGCAGGTCCCGCAGGGCGCGGAACTCGCCACCCGTCAGCTTCTTCATCTGGTGGTTGGCGTTCCGGGACGCGAAACCGGGGCCGAGCGTGTGCCCCTTGACCGTCTGGACCAGGACGACGCTGGGAGCGCCCCGGTGGTCGACCGCGGCCCGGTAGGCGGCGTACACCTTGCGCGGCTCGTGCCCCGCGCGGGACGCGCCGAACAGCTCCAGCAGCTCCGCGTCGCCCAGCCCGGCGCCGAGCGCGCGCAGCGCCGGGTCGGTGCCGAAGAAGTGGTCGCGGACGTAGCCGGCGTCCCGGGTGGCGTAGGTCTGGAACTGGGCGTCCGGGACCTCGCCCAGCCTCCGGACGAGCGCGCCGGTGGTGTCCCGGGCGAGGACGCCGTCCCACGCGGTCCCCCACAGCGCCTTGACGACGTTCCAGCCGGCCGCCCGGAACTGTGCCTCCAGCTCCTGCACGATCTTGAAATTGGGGCGGACGGGACCGTCGAGGCGCTGGAGGTTGCAGTTGACGACGAAGGTGAGGTTGTCCAGGCGTTCGCGCGCGGCGAGGGTGAGGGCGGCGGTCGACTCGGGCTCGTCCATCTCGCCGTCGCCGAGGAACGCCCACACCCGGGACCGTGAGGTGTCCTTGATGCCCCGGTGCTCCAGGTAGCGGTTGAAGCGCGCCTGGTAGACCGCGGAGAGCGGCCCCAGCCCCATCGACACCGTGGGGAACTCCCAGAACCACGGCAGTCGGCGCGGGTGCGGATACGACGGCAGTCCGTCGCCGCCCGCCTCCTGGCGGAACCGGTCGAGCCGGTCCGCGCCGATCCGGCCCTCCAGGAAGGCGCGGGCGTAGACGCCGGGGGAGGCGTGGCCCTGGAGGAACAGCTGGTCCCCGCTGCCGTCGGCCTCCTTGCCGCGGAAGAAGTGCTGGAAGCCCGTCTCGTACAGCCAGGCGGCCGAGGCGTAGGTCGCGATGTGGCCGCCGAGCCCGGCGCGGTGGTTGCCGCGGCTGACCATGGCGGCGGCGTTCCACCGGTTCCAGGCGGTGATGCGGCGTTCCACGTCCTCGTCACCGGGGTGCTCCGGCTCCTCGGCGGTCGGGATGGTGTTGACGTACGGGGTCCCGGTGAGCGGGGGGAGGTCCACGCCGGTGCGTGCGGCGTGCTCGGTCATCCGCCGCAACAGGTACGCGGCCCGGTGCGGCCCGCCGGCCCGGACGGCGGAGTCCAGGGACTCCAGCCATTCGGCGACCTCGGCCGGGTCGTGGTCGGGCAGCTGGTCGAGCTGGGACATGGGTGATCCCCCCTTCGCGTTTCCCGGTGCGCTGCGGCCGGGAGGGCGTGTGGCCAGGTTCCGTTGCGTTCGGAAAGCGTCCGGTCGCGTTCCGGTGTGCGGAATGTTCTTTCCGTCGTCTATTCGACGCTAGGCGGGTGGCATGCGGGTGGTCAACGGTTACTGGCGAGTAATGATCGATGATCGATCATTTTTCGAAAATCCCGACCTGCCCGGCCGGCAAGCGGAAGGCCGCCCTTCACACGGGGTGTGATCCGCGCACCCGAAGCCGGCCCCCGCACACGTTCCGTGCCGTCCGCCCGCCGGGCGACACTGTGCGTGCGAGTCCCACTGGCGCGACGGGACCGGACTGCCGGTCTTCCCCCCGAGCCGGCGGCCCGCCGCCCCGTACCGCCGGGCGGACGGTACGGGGCGGAGCCGCGCCCCGGTGGGGGCAGGGGGACGGACGCGACGGGAGCACGGCAGGGGAGACGGAAGAAGGGGCCGGACGCGCGAACATGCGCACCCCGCCGTCGCGCCGCGCGGCGCGGGTGCAACGATGTGCACGTCATGAGTGCAGCACAGCAGGCGGGGCAGGCACCGCGCGCACTGCGGGCCGCGATGTTCGCGGCGGTCTGCGTGCTGCTCGCCGCGCTCGGCCACGCGCTCATGTCCGGGACCGACGTCCCGTGGTGGGCGATCGCCGCCGCGCTCTCCGGCACGGGCGGCTGCGCCTGGTTCCTCGCCGGACGCGAGCGCGGACCGCTGCTGATCACCCTCGCCACCGTCGGCGCGCAGACGGCCCTGCACTTCTTCTTCACCCTGGCCCAGCATGTCTCCGAGGCGGCGAGCCGCGCGGGTGGCGGCGCGGGCCATGGCTCCGGCGTGCCGCCGTCCCCGAGCTTCCTCTCCCGGCTGACCTGCGGACCCGTCCCGACGGCAGCCCTCGACGGGGTCGGCGGGGCGGCGGACGGCACGGGGATGGCCGGCATGTCCGGCACCTCCGGCATGTCCATGGGCGGCACACCGCCGTCGGGCGTGCACGGCACGGACGGCGTGGACGGGATCAGCGGCATCAGCGGTATGACCGGCATGCACGGCATGGACGGCATGCACGGCACGCACATGGACATGCTGGGCATCCACGGTCTCCACGGACCCGTCGGCATGTGGTCCGCGCACCTGCTCGTCGCCCTGATCTGCGGCCTCTGGCTGTCCGGCGGCGAACAGGCCGCCTTCCGGCTCGGACGGGCCGTGGGCGCCCGCCTCTTCGCGCCGCTGCTCCTCCTCTTCCGCGACCCGGCCCCCGGCCCGCGCCCCCCGCGGGTCCGCGCCGGCCTGGGCCGCGCCGCCCAGCGGCTGCGCCGCCTGCTCTACGCGTACGCCCTGATCACCAGGGGTCCACCCGCCGCCCTCGCCGTCGGCCGCTGAACCCCCGACCACTCGTGTCCGCCCGGTAGTCCCGCGCGGACCCCTCGGAGTGCTTCTCGGGTGCTTCCGCCGACGGCCGCAGGACAGGCCGTGACACGTTCCCGGGCCGTCCGCCGCCCCCGCGGCCGGACGCCCGGATTCCAGGAAGGACCCCGGGCAATGACCCCTGCCCGCAACCAGGACGCGCCGCGCCGGCACGTCCCTCCCTCGGCCGCCGCGCCGGACGGGACCCGCTCAGCCGACGCCGAGCCGCGCGGCCAGCACCTTCAGCCGGCGGGCGCGTTCGCCCCACCGGTGGCAGTCCGCACAGCCCCGCACATGCGCCTCCAGCGCCACGCCGGTGACGCCCGGCGGGGGCGCCTCGCCGTCGATGCGGGCGGACAGGGCGGTACGTACCTCGCTGCAATGCACCCGGCCATCGTCCCCGGCGCCGGCCCGCGCCGCTCCACCGCCCCCCGCGCGGGAGGCCGCCGTGCGTGACGACGAGACGGTGACGGCCTGGGCGCTGGCCGCCCGGGGCGGTGACGCCGACGCGGTGGAACGGTTCATCCGTGCCACGCAGACCGACGTCCGTCGGTACGTGGCCCGGCTGAGCAACGACCCGCAGGGCGCGGACGACCTGGTGCAGGAGACGTACCTGCGCGCCCTGCGCTCGCTGCCGCGCTTCGAGGGGCGCTCCTCCGCCCGCACCTGGCTGCTCTCGATCGCCCGGCGCACGGTCGTGGACCGGCTCCGTTTCCTCGCGGCCCGGCCGCGGCTGTCGGACACGGACGACTGGCAGTCGGCGGCGGAACGCACCCAGTCCGCCGTCCTGCCCGGCTTCGACGAGGGCGTCGCGCTGTCGCAACTGCTCGACCGGCTGCCTTACGAGCGCCGGGAGGCGTTCGTCCTGACCCAGCTCCTCGGCCTGCCGTACGCGGAGGCGGCACTGGTCGCGGGCTGCCCGATCGGCACCGTCCGGTCCCGGGTGGCGCGGGCGCGGGAAGCGCTGATCGACCAGCTGGAGACGGCGGAACGGGAGAGCACGGCGAGGATGCCGGTGCTGGCGGGTGCGGGAGCCGCCTGAGACGACGCGAGCGCCGGGCGGACCGAATCCTCAGCCCGCCCGGCGCTCGGAGCCCGCGGGGGACGCTGCCCCCGCGGGAAACGGAGAAGGGGCGCGTCACCCCCGCGGCACCGCCTCGCTCCCCGCCCGCACCACCTCCGCCTCCACCCGGACCGTCCCGCTCTCGCGGAACCGCAGCTCCAGCGGCAGCCGGTCGCCGACCGCGAGCCGCGGCGGGCGGCTGATCATGATGTCGGTGCCGTGCGGGGACATCGCGACGACGTCCCGGGCGGGCACGGTCACCGAGCGGAGCATCCGCATGCTCCCCGCGCCGTCCTTGACGACGGTCCGGGCGAACATGGCGCCGCCCGCCGACGGCGCGGAGACCGACAGGAGTTCGTCGTCCGCGTCGCCCTTGTTGGTGAGCCGTACGAACGCGGCCGTGTCGTCGCGGTCGAAGGGCAGCAGCACCCGGGCGTCCTCCGCGACGACCTCGGCGGGCCGCCCGGCCGCGCCGGACGCCGTCCAGGCGCCGAGACCGCCGAGGGTCACCAGACAGGCGGCGACGGGGACGAGCGCGGCCTTGGCGGCCTGCGTCACGGGGTTGTTCATGCGACGGCCTTCCGAGGACGGGGAGCACCCTTGCGGGCGGGGGCGGTCGTACGGGCGGGGGCCGGCTGCCAGCCGCGCAGCCGCAGGCTGTTGCCGACGACGAGGAGGGAGCTGACCGACATCGCCGCCGCCGCGACCATCGGGCTGAGCAGCCCCACCGCGGCGAGCGGCACGGTCACCAGGTTGTAGCCGAAGGCCCAGGCGAGGTTGGCCCGCACGGTCAGGGAGGTGCGGCGGGCCAGCCGGACGGCGTCGGCCAGGGCGCCCATGTCCTCGCGGACCAGCGTCACGTCGGCGGCGCCGATGGCCGCGTCGGTGCCGCTGCCCATGGCGATGCCGAGGTCGGCGCCGGCCAGGGCGGCGGTGTCGTTGACGCCGTCGCCGATGACGGCGACCCGGTGGCCCTGCTCGCGCAGCGCGCGGACGAGGTCCGCCTTGCCTTCCGGGGTGACCTGGGAATGCACTTCCGCGATGCCCAGTTCGGCGGCGACGGCCCGGGCGGCGGCCTCGCCGTCGCCGGTGGCGAGCACCGGCCGCAGGCCGAGCCGCTTGAGGTGGTCGACGGCCCGGTAGCTGCCGGCGCGGACCGTGTCGCCCAGGGCGATGACGGCCTCGACGGTGTCCTCGACGCGGACGGCCACGACCGTCCGGCCGTCCCGCCCGGCGCTCCGGACGGCCTCGGCGAGCGCGTCGGGGAGCCCGTCGGCCTCCGCCCGGACGACCTCGACGCGCTTGCCGTCCACCACGGCCCGGACGCCCACGCCGGCCGTGGCCGTGAACTCCTCGGCGGCCGGCAGCGGACCGTCCGCCTCCGCCAGCCCGTGGGCGTGCACGGCCCGGCCCACCGGGTGCTCCGATCCCGCCTCGGCCGCCGCCGCGTACCGCAGCGCGGCCTCCGGCCCGCAGCCGCCCTCGCGGGCCGCCACCTCGGTCACCGTCATCGAACCGGTGGTCAGGGTGCCGGTCTTGTCGAGGACGACCGTGTCCACCCGGCGCAGCCCCTCCAGCGCCTGCGGCCCGCTGACCAGGATGCCGAGCCCGGCGCCCCGGCCGGTCGCGGCGAGCAGGGCGGTCGGGGTGGCCAGGCCGAGGGCGCACGGGCAGGCGACGACGAGCACGGCGACGGCCGCGGTGATCGCGGCCTGCGGGGTCGCGCCGGCGCCCAGCCAGAACCCGAGGACCGTGACGGCGACCGACAGCACGGCCGGGACGAAGACCCCGGCGATGGCGTCGGCGAGGCGCTGCACCCGGGCCTTGCCCGCCTGCGCGTCCTCCACCAGCCGGGTGATCCGGGCCAGTTGGGTGTCCGCGCCGACGGCCTCCGCCCGTACCTCCAGCAGGCCGCCGGAGTTGACGGCACCGCCGATCACGGCCGTGCCGGGCGCGACGTCGACGGGCGCGCTCTCGCCCGTCACCAGCGACAGGTCCAGGGCCGACGTGCCCGCCACCACCGTCCCGTCGGTGGCGACGCGCTCGCCCGGGCGGACGAGGAAGCGGTCGCCGACGCGCAGTTCGGCGACGGGGATCCGGCGCTCCTCGCCGTCCGCCGTCCGCACGGCGACGTCCTTGGCGGCGAGGGAGGCGAGCGCCCGCAGCGCCGAACCGGTGCCGGCCCGGGCCCGGGACTCCAGCAGCCGCCCGGTCAGCACGAACAGCGGGACGGCGACGACCGCTTCGAGGTAGACGTCCGCCGTGCCCGGCATGGCGTCGGGCCACAGCGTGAAGGGCATCCGCATGTCCGGGTCCCCGGCGCCGCCGAAGAACAGGGCGTAGACGGACCAGGCGTAGGAGGCGAGGACGCCGAGGGAGACCAGGGTGTCCATCGTCGCCGCCGCGCCCCGCAGGCCGCGCAGCGCCTTGGAGTGGAACGGCCAGGCGCCCCACGCCGCGACGGGCGTGGCGAGGGCGAAGCACAGCCACTGCCAGTTGCGGAACTGCAGCCCCGGGGCCATCGACAGCACCAGCACGGGCACCGACAGCACGGCGGTGATCAGCAGCCGGACGAGGGGTGACGACCCGGCGCCGGACTCCTCTTCCGGGGCTTCCTCCGTCTTCGGCCGGGGCAGCGCGGCGGTGAAGCCGAGGCCCTCGACGACCGCCATCAGCTCGTCGGCGGTCACGTCCTCCGGGTGGCTCACCCGGGCCCGGCCGGTGGCGAGGTTGACGCTGGCGGTCACGCCGTCCAGCTTGCCGAGCTTCTTCTCGACGCGGTTGACGCACGCGGCGCAGGTCATGCCGCCGACGATGATCTCTGTCTCGGCGGTCGAAGCGGCGGACGTGGAGGACGCGGAGGACGCGGTGGCGGTCGGCGTGCTCATCAGTGCCCCATCCCGGGCATGCCGTCCATGCCGCCGCCCCCGTTGCCCCCGCCGCCCCCGCCGTTGTGGCCGGACCCCGGTTCGGAGGCGCTCCCGCCGCCGGTGCGGTGCATGCCGGGGGAGACGGGGCCGGCCGCCGAACCGACGGCGTAGGCGACCCCGAACAGGGCCGCGAGCAGCAGGACGAAGCCGGACAGGAGACTGTACGGACTGAGGGAATGACGTGCGGTCATCGCCGCATCGTGACATGCCGGGGGCCGCCCGCCGCAGCGGAAGGCGCCGAGACGGCACGTGAGGATTGTCCCTTCCGCTTCGGGGAACCCCGTCGGCCGGCCGGCCGACTACCTGGAGATACAGCCCGTCCGGCCTTCACCCGTGGGCGGAAATCCGCACGAACGTACGGGAACTCGCCACTCCTCGCAGCCGACTTCCTCAGCGATCAAGATTCAGCGAGGAGCCCGCACGTGCCGACCCCGGAACCCATACCCCTCTCCGGCCCCGCCTACAAGCGCGACCCCTACCCCCTCTACGCGCGCCTGCGCGAAGCCGGCCCGATCCACCGCGTCGTCTTCCCCAGCGGCGTGACGGCCTGGCTGGTCACCGGGTACGCCGCCGCCCAGCGCACCCTCGCCGACCCCCGGCTGGGCAAGAACCACGCCCTGGGCAACGACCGCTGGCGCGCCCGCGCCTCGATCATGCCGGAGCCCCAGCACTCCCGCCTCCAGGTGCACCTCCTCCACCAGGACCCCCCGAAGCACACCGGTATGCGCCGCCTGATCACCGACACCTTCGCCCCCCGCCGCGTCGAAGCGCTGCGCCCACGCTTCCAGGAGCTGGCGGACGCGCTCGTCGACGCGCTCCCGGCGCCCACCGGCCCGCACGACGCGGTCGACCTGGTCGAGATGTTCGCCGCCCGCTTCCCCTTCCAGGTCCTGGCCGAGACCATCGGCCTGCCCCCGCACCTCGCCGCCCGCTTCCGGCGCGAGTGGGGCGGCGTCGTGGCCCCCGTCGGCCCCACCGACCCCGGCCGTCCCGCCTATGAGGCGCTGCTGCGCGGCCTGGAGGACTACATCGCCGAGGTGGTCGCCGACCGGCGGGCCGCCCCCGACGACGGGCTGCTCGGCCGGCTGGTCGCCGCCCGCGACGCCGGCGAACTCACGGCCGAGGAGCTGGACTCCATGATCTTCCAGCTCCTGGTGGCCGGCCAGGAACCGGTGACCAACCAGATCACCACCGCCCTCGTCGCCCTCTTCCGCCACCCCGAGGCCCTGGAACGGCTACGTGCCGAACCTTCCCTCATGCCCGCCGCGGTCGAGGAACTGCTCCGCCTGGACGGCGCGTTCGAGCTCACCACCTGGCGCTTCCTCGCCGAGGACGCCGAGTTGCACGGCACCCGCGTTCCGGCCGGCGACTCCGTGATCGTCTCCCTCTGCGCCGCCAACCGCGACCCCGAGCGCTTCCCCGACCCGGACACCCTCGACCTCGACCGCGCCCAGGGCTCCCACCTCGCCTTCGGACACGGCATCCACTTCTGCCCCGGCGCCGCCCTCGCCCGGATCGAACTCCAGGTCGCCCTGGGCACCTTGCTCGCCCGCCTGCCCGGCCTGCGCCTGGCCGTCCCCGACGGGGAACTGCGCTGGATCCCGGCCGTCCTCGGCCGCGGCACGGCCGCGCTCCCGGTGGCGTACGACGCGCCGCGCTGCCCGTACGGGCGGGAGGTGACGGCGCCGTGACGACCGGCATCGCACCGGCGGCCACCGACACCGCCACCGAGGTCCTGCGCCTCCTCCTGCCGTACCACCGGACGACCGGACCGGTGTCCCGGGACCCCGCCGACCACCCCGGGACGCTGCGGCAGATCCGCGACTTCACGGACGCCGGCGACCCCGTCGTCCTCACCCTCCCCGGCTTCCCCTGCAAGTCGCCCAACCCGGCCAAGGTGCTGGGACACCTCCCCGACGAAGGGGAGCGGCTCTCCCTGGCCTTCCTCGACCGGCTCTGCGCGCGGATCGGCGAGGCGTACGAGCCCGGCGCGCGGATCGTCATCTGCTCCGACGGGCACATCTTCGGCGACGTCATCCACGTCCCCGACGCGCACATCGACGCGTACGGCGACGCCCTGCGCGCCATGATCGACGCCGAGGGGCTGCGGCACCTCGACACCTTCGACCTGCGGGCGGTGCACGGGGACGCCGACCACGACACCAAGCGGCGTCTGGTGACCGAGGCGTACGCGCCGTCCGTGGACGACCTGCGGGCGCTGGTCCGCACGGACGAGGAGACCGCCCGGCTCTACCGGGGCATCACCCGCTTCCTCTTCGAGGACACGGCGGACTTCCCCGGCAGCCGGTCCGCTCTGCAGCGCGACTGCCGGTCCCGCGCCTACGAGGTGATCGCCCGGAGCCGGGCCTGGGGCGAGCTCATCGCGGAGCACTTCCCGCGGCAGGTGCGGCTGTCCATCCATCCGCAGCCGGCGGGGGCCGAGAAGTTCGGGATCCGGCTGCTGGAGACGGGGGATGCGTGGGCTACGCCGTGGCATACGGTGCTTCTGCTCCAGGGAAGCGTTGCCCGGCTTGTGCGGCGGGAGGAGGCTGAGCGGGTGGGGCGGCTGGTGATGCGGGACGGCAGGCCGAGCCACTTCGTGGGGTGAGCCCCGGTCCCGCCCTTTCACCGTTTCTTGCGGGGGCGAGCCCCCCCACCCCCGCACCCCCGCAACCGCGCTCCGCGCGGTTGTCCTCAAACGCCGGACGGGCTGATTTCAGCCCGTCCGGCGTTTGAGGACGAGCGGCGGAGCCGCGAAAGGGGGGTCTGGGGGCGCAGCCCCCAGGAAACGGTGAAAGGGCGGGGCTGGGGCAACTCACCCCGCGGCAGCGGCGACCGCCGCCACATCGCCGCCCCCGCCGGCATCCGCCACCTCCCGGTGATCGAAAGCGATCAACGGATCCCCGGTCAACGGATGCTCCACCACCACCGCCCGCACCCCGAACACCTCCGCCAGCAACTCCGGCGTCAAAACCTCCCGCGGCGCCCCGGAAGCCACCACAGCCCCCTCATGCAGCACATGCAACCGATCACACAGCGAAGCCGCCGCGTTCAGATCATGCAGTGACAGCAACGTCGTCCGCCGCTGAGCCCGCAGCAGAGCCAGCAACTCGACCTGGTGACGGACGTCGAGATGGTTGGTCGGCTCGTCAAGAACGAGCACCTTGGGGTCCTGGGCCAGGGCACGGGCCAGGAGCACCCGCTGCCGTTCGCCGCCCGAGAGGGCGGAGAAGGAGCGGCCCCCCGCCCCGGCCAGCCCGACCCGTTCCAGTGCCGAGGCGACCGCCTCCGCGTCCGTCCGGTCCTCGCCCGCGAAGGCCCGCTTGTAGGGCGTACGCCCCATGGCCACCACCGCGCGGACGGAGAGTTCGAAGTCGCTGCCGCGCTCCTGCGGCAGCGCCGCCACCCGCCGCGCGGCCTCGGGGGCGGACAGCGAGCGGATGTCCGTACCCCCCACCAGCACCCGTCCGGCGTGCGGCTTGAGGTAGCGGTAGACCGTGCGCAGGACCGTGGACTTGCCGCTGCCGTTCGGGCCGACCAGGCCCGCGATCTCGCCGTCCTCGGCCAGCAGGTGGACGCCGGAGACGATCGTCCGCCCGGAGAGGGCGACCTCCAGCTCCTCGATGGCGATGCGCATGCCGGCTATCCCCTCTCCAGGCGGCGGTCGAGCAGGTAGAGCAGGGTCGGGGCGCCGATCAGGGCGGTGACGACGCCCACCGGAAGCTCCTGGTCCGGCAGGGCCGTCCGGGCCACCAGGTCGACCACCACCAGCAGCACGGCCCCGAACAGGGCGGCGATCGGCAGCAGCCGGCGGTGGGCGCCGCCGACGACCATCCGGCACACGTGCGGAACCATCAGCCCCACGAAGCCGATCGCCCCCGACACCGACACCAGCACACCCGTCAGCACACTGGTCACCACGAACAACTCACGGCGCAGACGGCCCACATCGACGCCCAGGCCGGCCGCCGTCTCGTCGCCCATCAGCAGCGCGTCCAGTGCCCGCGCCCGGGCCAGCAGCGCGGCCAGCCCCAGGCCGACGGCCACCAGGGGCGCCGTCAGCGTCGACCACTGGGCCCCGCCCAGCGACCCCATCAGCCAGAACAGCACCCCGTGCGTCTGCTGGTCGTCGCCTGCCTGGAGCACCAGGTAGTGGGTGAACCCGGACAGGAACTGCCCGATGCCCACCCCCGCCAGCACCAGCCGCAGCGGGGAGAAGCCGCCGCCGCGCCGGGCCATCGCCCACACCAGGGCGAACGACGCCAGGGCCCCGGCGAACGCGGCGGCCGACAGGCCCAGGCCGAACGCCCCGCCGGCGCCGACCCCGAGAACGATCGCGGCGACCGCCCCCAGGGACGCGCCGCTGGAGATGCCCAGCAGGTACGGGTCGGCGAGCGGATTGCGGACCAGCGCCTGGGTGGCCGTGCCGACCAGCCCCAGACCCGCGCCGACCAGCGCCGCCAGCAACGCCCGCGGCACCCGCAGCCGCCACACGATCAGGTCGTGGGTGCCGGGCGCCAGATCGTCGCCCGTCACCCCCCGGACCACCGCCGACCACACGTCGCCCACCGGCACCCGGGTCGACCCCAGGCACACCGAGGCGACCAGCGCGACGACCAGCGCGACGACCAGCACCCCGGCCACGAGGAACGTCCGGGGCTCGCGCCCGTCCTCCCGTTCCTCCTTCTCCGCGGCCACCGCGAGCGTCGCCATCTACTTGACCTTGTCCGGGTGCAGGACGTGCGCGATCTCCCGTACGGTGTCCGCGCTGCGCACACCGGCGATCGTCGTCCGCTCGGATCCGATGCGCAGGAAACGGCCCTCCTTGACGGCCTTCAGGTCCTTCGTCGCGGGGAAGGACTTGAGGAAGTCCTCCGCCTCGGCGAACGCCTTGCGGTTCGCCTCCTCGCCGCCCCGGTTGCGCACGGCGAGCTGGATGAAGTCCGGATTCTTCGCCACCACGTCCTCCCAGCCGACGGGCTTGAAGTCGCCGTCGCAGTCGGCGAAGACGTTGCGGCCCCCGCCCTGGGTGATGACGGCGTTGGCGACCTGCCGGTTGCACACCGCCATGGGCTGCTTGGTGCCCGCGTCGAAGTCGAAGAGGAAGTACGACGGCCGCTTGTCCTCCGGCACGTCCTTGAGCGCGTCCCGGACGCCGTCCGTCTTCTTCCGCATGTCCGCCACCAGCTCGGCGGCCCGCGCCGAGGTGCCGGTGACGCGGCCCAGCTCCTCGATGTCCGACTCGATGCCCGACAGGTCGGTGCGCGGCGACTTGTTCATGGCCGCGCACGCCGTCGACTTGAGGAAGATGTGCTTGATGCCGGCCGCCTTGAACTCCTCCGGCGTGGGCGCGTCACCGGCGCCGCGCATGTTCTTCATGGACGAGAACGAGTCGATGTAGACGTCCGCGCCCGAGCCCAGCAGCTTCTCCTTGGGGATCACCGTCTTGCCCAGGACCGGCACCTTCGCCGCCTGGTCCGCGAACTGCCGCGGCACCGCGCCCTTCCCGGGCGGGAAGCCCGTACCGGCGATCCGGTCGCCCGCGCCCAGCCACAGCAGCAGCTCCAGGGCCGCGGCGTTGCTCGTCACGATCTTCTTCGGCGGTCCGTCGAACGTCGTCTTCGCACCCGAGCAGTCCTGGACGCTCACCGGGAAGCCCTTGCCGCCCGAGCCCCCCGAAGCGCCCTCCTTCCCGGCCTCCCCGTCGTTACCGCCGCCACCGCCACAAGCCGTCGCCGTCAGGGCCACCGCGGCCAGCACACCGCACCACGCACGAGGGCGCATGAGAAACACTCCAGGGGGTCGTTCCATAGGGACCGCTTCGTGCGGGCCCTGACCTGTAGTCGGACCGCGCGCCGATCGGGTTCCCGGCGGGCGGCGAGATGTGCGGCATAGGCTGCGGAAGATCGACTACCGCGGAGGACCGACCATGCCGGACCACACCACCCCCCAGCAGCTCCAGCCCATGCCCACCGACTGGCGGCGCGCCCTCGCCGTCGTCGCCCACCCCGACGACCTCGAGTACGGGGCGTCCGCCGCCATCGCCGCCTGGCTGGACGAGGGACGCACCTGCGCCTACGTCCTGGCGACGCGCGGCGAGGCGGGCATCGACACCCTGAGCCCCGCCGAGGCCGGACCGCTGCGCGAACGCGAGCAGCGGGAGAGCGCCGCCGCCGTGGGCGTGGACACCGTCGAGTTCCTCGACCACGCGGACGGCGTCATCGAGTACGGCACCGCGCTGCGCCGCGACATCGCCGCCGCCGTCCGCCGTCACCGCCCCGAACTCGTCCTCACCCTCAACCACCACGACACCTGGGGCGGGGTCGCCTGGAACACCCCCGACCACCGGGCCGTCGGCCGGGCCACCCTGGACGCCGTCGCCGACGCCGGGAACCGCTGGATCTTCCCCGAGCTCGTCGACGACGGCCTGACCCCGTGGAACGGCGTGCGCTACGTGGCCGTCGCCGGCTCGCCGCGGCCCACCCACGCGGTGGACGCGAGCGCCGGCCTCGACCGCGCGGTGGCGTCGCTGCTCTGCCACCGCACGTACATCGAGGCACTGACGGACGAGGAACCGGAGCGCTACTGCCGGACCTTCCTGGAGGGCAACATGAAGGCGGCGGGGGAGCGGTTCGGCGGCCGGCCGGCGGTCGCGTTCGAGCTCTTCAGCAGGTGACCGGCGGCTTCTAGAGCTTGCGGTAGGTACGGGCGTCCTCGGCCGCCGCCAGAACGGCGGCCAGGTCGCCGCCCGCCGAGGCCGTCACCACGGCGGCGACGGCGCCCTCGACGAACGGGGCGTCCACCAGCCGGGCGTCCGCCAGTTCCCCGGTACCGAGCAGGGACTTCACCGTGAGCACCGCGCTGCCCATGTCGCACAGGACCACCACGCCGGCTCCCTCGCCGGCCTCCGCGACCGCCGTCCGGACCAGCTCGGCGCTGGTCCCGACGCCCCCGTCGGGCAGCCCGCCCGCGAGCGCGACGGGCGCCGGGTCACCGGTCCCGACCAGCGCGGCGGCCAGCCCGGCCGTGGCGGCGGCCAGTTCACGGCTGTGCGACACGAGGACGACACCGACGCGGCCGGGGGCGGGGGCGGGCGAGGCATCCGGGGTGACCTCGGCGGCCCGCGGTTCCTCCTGCCGGCCCGGCTCCTCTTGCCGCCGCGGGGCGAGCTCCGGGTCCGTGGCCTCGTACAGCGCCGTGACGAGCAGCGCGGAGGACGCCGCGCCCGGATCCTCGTGGCCGACGCTCCGCTCGCCCAGGTAACTGGCCCGGCCCCGGCGGGCCCTGAGCGGTACGGTCGCCTCCGCGCCCTCGACGGCGGCGCGTGCCGCCGCCCGCAGCGCGGCCGGCACGTCGTCGCCGTCCGCGAGGGAGGCGGCGAGGGCGTCGGCGGCGGGCTGGAGGGCGTCGACCATGGTCGCGTCCCCGGGGGCGGAGTCGCCCAGCCGGCGCACGCTGCGGACGGCGGCGGCCAGCCCCTGCCCCAGCGCCTCGGGCGTCACCTCGGCCTCTTCGCCCAGCACCTTGCCCATCCGCCGGAACACCGTGCCGAACAGCGGGCCGGACGCCCCGCCCACCGTGTTCGTCAGATGCGCGCCCACGGCGGTCAGCAGCGCCCCCGGCGTCCCGGCCGCCGCCACCGCCTCCGCCCCGGCGGCGGAGGTGAAGCCCCGCTTGAGGTTGGCGCCGTGGTCCGCGTCCCCGATGGCGGCGTCCAGCTCGGTGAGGTGGTCGGCGGAGGCGACGACCACCTCGACGGCGCGGTCGAGGAAACGGCGGAAGAAAGCGATGTCAAGCGGAACGGTGGTCATGGCGCGGCTCCTTGCCCCTGACGAACGGCTGCGTTCCGGCCCAGCGTAGGCGCGGGCGGCGACGGGTCAGCGGACGACCTCGAACACGTTCTTCTGCAGGCCGTTGGCGTACGCCTCGTGCTCCACCAGCCGCAGCTTCTGGGTGTCCTTGTCCGTGGTGCTGAAGAGGCGCTTGCCCGCGCCCAGCAGCAGCGGGAAGACGAGCAGGTGGTAGCGGTCGATCAGACCGGCGTCGGAAAGGCTCCGGTTCAGCGCGGCACTGCCGTGGACGATGATCGGGCCGCCCTCGCTCTCCTTCAGCGCGGCGACCTCGTCGAGGGAGCGCAGGATCGTGGTCTCGCCCCAGTTCGTCACCAGGTCGCTCTCGGCGAGCGTCGTGGAGACGACGTACTTCGGCATCACCCGGTAACCGGCGAAGTCCTCCATGTCCGGCCACACCGCGGCGAACGCCTCGTAACTCCTCCGGCCGAGCAGCATCGCGGTGGCCTCCTCCTGCTCACGCCCCTTGATCTCGAACGCCTCGGGAAGGAACTCCACGTCCTTGAAGGTCCACCCGGAATTCCGGTATCCGGGCTCGCCGCCCGGGGCTTCCACGACGCCGTCGAGCGAGACGAAGGCGGTGCTGATCAGAGTGCGCATGATGAGTTCCTCGGGAATCACGGGAAAGGAGGAGCCGCGGCCACGGCCGCGCCCGCAGGGTGCACCAGACATGATCGCTCACGGAAGGCGCGGCGGTCCCCGACACAGGCGGACCGGATACCGCCCGGTATCAGCCGATCCCGGTGACCGCCGACGCCAGTGACAGCAGCAGCGCGCCCAGCGCCCCCGCGGCGCCGAGGCGGCGCACCTCGCGCGGGGTGTCCCGGTGGCGGGCGTACCGCGCGGTGGCGGCGCCGAAGGCCAGGCCGCCGGCGATGAACCACGGCCCCCACAGGCAGAGGTACCAGAGCGTCAGGTCCACGATCTCCGGCGCGGCCGACAGCGCCCCGGTCTCCACCAGCACCCCGTCCAGGACGAAGAGGCCGCCGTGCCAGACGAGCAGGACCGCCGCGCCGCCGCCGCAGAACACCATGAGACGGCTGAGCCCCGGGCCGCGCCGACGCGTCAGGCCGATCCCCAGCAGCGCCCCGAGGAGCTTCAGGAATCCCGTCACCCACAGGACGGCTACGAACCACGTCACCCGGTCGCGGGCGAGCTCCACCAGGGACGGCGACACCGTCGTCCGCGCGCCGAAGGTGCGGCCCGTCGCCCAGACGAAGCTCGGCACGGCGAAGACGGCCCCCCACACCGCGGCGGCGAGGCCCGGCCCCGCGCCGGATCCCCGACGGGAGAGGCGGTACGGGACGGTTCGCGGGTATCGCTCGATCACGACTCCAGCGTGGCGCACCGGGCGACGGCGGGACGTCATCCGTCCGGACGGGCGGCCTCCGCCGCGCGGGGGACCGGCGGAGCGTCCATGTGCGGGCGTACGCCGTTCACATTCCCGGCAGGGCGCGCAGCTCCAGCCCGGCCGCCGTGATCGTGTCAGCGGTGACGAGGGCCTGTTCGGCCGTGACGTCCGTCATGAAGACGAAGGGCGGGATCACGGGGGGTGCGGGGAGGGTGTCGGGGGAGAAGGTGAGGCAGAGGAGGCCCTCCAGGCAGCCGTGGAACCGGGTGAGGTGGAGCGTCACCTCTCCGCGTAGCTCCAAGGAGCGTGCGCTCAGGCCGAGTTGCCCGGCCGCCCGGCCGTCGCGCGTCCGCAGTCGGTAGTCGCTCAGCGACGCGGCCCGCATCTTGAGGACGATGACCTTCAAACGGCCCTCGGCAGTGGGGAGTCGGCTCACCCCGGCGAGGGTGAAGCCGTGCGGCGAGAAGCGGGAGGCGGTGACGGACGGGGGAGTGGCGGACGCGGTGACCGGCGGCCCCGGCCGTCCCGGGGGCCCCTCCGCCGCCTCCGCCCGGTCCGCCGACGGCCCGGCCAGGGCCGTCAGCAGGACGGCCGGCAGCGCGACGGCGAGCGTGCGGTCGCCCCTCGGGGTCCAGCCGAAGCCCATCGCGCTGCCCGCGATGCCGAGGGCCATGCCCACCAGGAACCCGCCCAGGTTGGTGGCCGCGAACGACAGCACCGACAGGATGAGGGCGTTGACGCTGACGTAGTGCCGTGCCGACGGCAGGAACCACAGGAACAGCCCCGCCGCGATCAGCGCCAGCCCGATACCCAGCGCGGCCAGCCCGCCCAGCCCCAGGCTCACCAGCACGGTCACCGGTGACAGCGGCACCACCAGCAACTCCGTACCGCCCAGGACGAGGAGGGTGCCGGCCCAGAAGGGCCGGGTCCGCCGCCAGGAGCGGAAGCGGCGGCGGGCCGGGCCGTCCGGGAGCCGCGGAAGCGCCGGTGGCCTCAGAAGCACTGGTCGCCGTCCAGGTTCACCTGGAGCTTCAGGCCCTTCAACCGGAAGTTGCCGCCCGTGGCCGACCAGGCGTGCGACCGCACGCCCGCCACCGTCACCTTCCCCGCCTGGAGCCCGAACGCGCCGGCGTCGCCCTTCACCCCCGGCACCCGGTCGAGCGTCGACGCGTCCCGGCCGATCTGCGCCGTCCCGAACTCCGCGTCCCCGACGAGGTCCTCGCCGTCGATCACCAGATCGCTCGCCGTCACCTCGCCGGCCCGCCCGCCGGCCGTGAGCTTGAACGTGACCTTGCCCAACGGCGTGGGCACGGAGGCGGCCTGGCAGATGTCGCTCAGCCGGGCGTTGCCGATGCCCAGCAGGGCCACCGGATGCCCCTTGCCGTCGACGGACCGGTCGGTCTGCACGTACGAGGCCAGCCCGTCGCTGGTCAGCCTGCCCGACGACACCTGGAAGTGCGTGCCGGAGACGGCGAACGAGGCCGCGAGCGCGCCCTGCGCCATCCCCGTGGCCATCGCGCCCACCGCGAGCACCGCCGGCAGGGCGATCAGGGCGGTCCGCTTCCAGGCGGTACGGCCCTCCGGAAGATTTCGGTCTGATCCGCTCACTGCTTCCTCCCGCGACTCAGGGAAGTGCGTGGTGTGCAGGTGGTGCCATACTGCGGATGTTCCCGTGGAGTTGGAGACTAGGGCCGATTTTGAACGATAGTCAACAGCGCGGAAGCGAGCGGGCGCAGGCGCGCCGGGCCGAACTCATCGCCGTCGGGCGGAAGCTGTTCGCCGACACGTCCTACGACGCCCTGTCCATGGACGACATAGCGCGGCACGCGGGCGTCGCCAAAGGGCTGATCTACTACTACTTCAGCAGCAAGCGCGGCTACTACCTCGCCATCATCGAGGACGCCGTCGCCGAACTCGTCCAGCGCGCCGGCTCCACCCACGACCTGCCGCCCGTCGAGCGCGTCCACCACACCGTCGACGGCTACCTCCGCTACGCCCAGCACCACCAGGCCGCGTACCGCGCCATCGTCACCGGCGGCGTCGGCTTCGACGCCGACGTCCTCGCGATCCGCGACCGCGTCCGCGAACAGCTCCTGACCGCGATGGCCCGGGCCGCCTGGGGGCGCACCGACCTTCCGCCCGTCGCCCGCACCGCCCTCGTCGGCTGGCTGTCGGCGGTGGAAGGGGTGACGCTGGACTGGCTCGCCCGCCGAGAGTTGCCCCGGGAGCTGGTGTGCGGGGTGCTGGTGCGGGCGTTGGGGGACGCGCTGCGGATGGTCGAGGAGTACGAGCCGACGTGCCCGGCGCCGGAGCGGACGCGGTGGTGAGTCTCCCCGGGCACGACGGAGAGCGGGCGGGGGCACAGCCTCCGCCCCCCTCGAACGCCGGACGGGCTATTCACGCCGCTCGCCGGTGAAGCGCACGGCCGAAAAGGGTATATGCGGGACAACGTCGTGAAAGCCACGGCCGCACCCTCCAGTTGCAGTCCGACCATGATCTGTCAAGCCGTGACGAGGACCCCGCGATCAGGCATACTCCAAGCGCCACAGCCGCAGGTCATCCCCATTCCGCGACCCGGCACGGGACTGTCGACTGGGCATCACCGGCGGTCCGGCCGACACCCAGGCCCCCGCCGCCTCAGCGCCCGACAGGGAGGAGAGCCGTCGCATGACCGACCACGGCCCGCAGCCGGTGGAGCGCCAGCTGCCCACCGAGGAAGCCAAGGACCTGCTCGCGCTGGTGCGCGACCTGGTGCAGCGGGAGATCGCCCCGCGGGCGGCGGCCGAGGAGGAGGCGGGGCACTTCCCCCGGGACCTCTTCCGGCTGCTGTCCTCGTCCGGGCTGCTCGGTCTGCCCTACCCGGAGGAGTTCGGGGGCGGAGGCCAGCCGTACGAGGTCTACCTCCAGGTCCTGGAGGAACTGGCCGCCGCGCGGCTGACGGTGGGCCTCGGCGTCAGCGTCCACTCGCTCGCCTGCCACGGCCTCGCCGGTTACGGCGGCAAGGAGCAGAAGGCGGAGCACCTGCCCGCGATGCTCGGCGGCGGGCTCCTCGGCGCGTACTGCCTCTCCGAGCCGCAGTCCGGCTCCGACGCCGCGTCCCTGCGCACCCGCGCCGTCCGCGACGGCGACGACTGGGTCCTCACCGGCACCAAGGCGTGGATCACGCACGGCGGGATCGCCGACTTCTACACCGTCCTGGCCCGGACGGGCGGCGAGGGCGCGCACGGCATCACCGCGTTCCTGGTGCCCGGCGACGCCCCGGGGCTGACGCCCGCCGCGCCCGAGCGCAAGATGGGCATGAAGGGGTCGCCGACCGCGCAGCTGCACTTCGACGGCGTACGCGTCCCGGACGCGCGCCGCATCGGTGAGGAGGGCCAGGGCTTCCCCATCGCCCTGTCGGCCCTCGACTCCGGCCGGCTCGGCATCGCCGCCTGCGCCGTCGGCGTCGCCCAGGCGGCCCTGGACGAGGCGCTGGCCTTCGTCACCGGGCGGCGGCAGTTCGGCCGGCCCCTCGCGGACTTCCAGGGGCTGCGCTTCCTGCTGGCCGACATGGCCACGCAGATCGAGGCAGGCCGGGCCCTCTACCTCGCCGCCGCCCGGCTGCGCGACCAGGGGCTGCCGTTCTCCCGGCAGGCGGCCATGGCCAAGCTGTTCTGCACCGACGCGGCGATGCGGGTCACCACCGACGCCGTCCAGCTCATGGGCGGGTACGGCTACACGGCGGACTTCCCGGCGGAGCGGTACATGCGCGAGGCGAAGGTCCTCCAGATCGTGGAGGGCACCAACCAGATCCAGCGGATGGTGATCGCCCGTCACCTGGCGGGGCCCGAGTCGCGGTAACCGGCCGGGTCCGCGGTGAGCGGACCGGCCGCCGTCGGGGCGGGTGACGGCGGCCGATCCGGGGCGGCCCGATCCGGGCCGGTCCGTCCTCGGTGTCGCGTCAGGGCCTGTGGCGCGTCTCCGGCACCCGCACCGGGCGCGAGCCCGGCCCGCCGATGTGCGAGAACGGCTGCGTCCGCCAGTCCAGGCTCTCCGGCAGGGTGAGCAGCAGGGCCGTGTCCAGCTCCAGGGCGCCCTCGTCCTCCCCGGCCGGCTCGGCGTCCTCCACCGCGCGCCCGGAGCCCGGGCAGACCGTGAGGCCGAACGGGTTCCACGGGGACGGGCAGAGGGCGTGCTCGGGGAGCTCGTCCTCGTCCGCGAGCAGGGCGATCGGACGGGCGCAGTCCGGGCAGGTCACCCGGAACATCGTGGTGAAGTCCGCCGGCTCGTCGGGGCCGTACGGGCTGCTGTCGCCGTCGTTCTCCAGGCGTTCCAGGCTCGGCATGATCTTCGTTTCCCCCTCTTGCTGGGCCTGGCAGGGGCGTCTCGGCCCCGGCCACAGCAAGCACTTCCCGTCGGCGGTCCGGGGTAATCGCCCCGGCCGGGGGGACACGGGCGCGGGCCTGTGGCGTTCGTCACGCGTCCCGCGCGCCCGCGGGGGGCGCCGACTGTGCCGGGCGCCGTGCGACGCAGTAGGTTGGCCGGTGTGGAGGAGCTGGACAAAGAGATCGTGGAACTGCTCGTCAAGGACGGGCGGATGAGCTACACCGACCTGGGCAAGGCCACCGGCCTGTCCACCTCGGCGGTGCACCAGCGTGTGCGCCGGCTCGAACAGCGCGGGGTCATCCGCGGCTACGCCGCGGTGGTCGACCCGGAGGCGGTGGGGCTGCCGCTGACCGCCTTCATCTCGGTGAAGCCGTTCGATCCGAGCGCGCCGGACGACATCGCGGACCGGCTGGCGGAGATCCCCGAGATCGAGGCGTGCCACAGTGTCGCGGGGGACGAGAACTACATCCTCAAGGTGCGGGTGGCCACGCCGCTGGAGCTGGAGCATCTGCTCGCGCGGATCCGGTCGTTGGCGGGGGTGTCGACGCGGACGACGATCGTCCTGTCGACGCCGTACGAGGCGCGTCCGCCGCGGGTGGGGTGAGCCCCGGCCCCTCCCTTTCACCGTTTCCCGGGGGCTGCGCCCCCAGACCCCCCTTGTCGCGGCTTCGCCGATCGTCCTCAAGCGCCGCACGGGCTGGATCAACCACCCCCGCGCACCCGGCGTACCCCCGCCCACGCCACACTGTTCCCATGAGCGAGCGCCCCCGAACCACCCTCCTCCGCAACGGCGACGTGCACAGCCCCGCCGACCCCTTCGCCACCGCCATGGTCGTCGAAGGCGGCCACATCGCCTGGGTCGGCTCGGAAGGGGCCGCCGACTCCTTCGCCGACGGCGTCGACGAGGTGATCGACCTCCAGGGCGCCCTCGTGACCCCCGCGTTCACAGACGCACATGTGCACACCACTGCCACCGGCCTGGCGCTGACCGGCCTCGACCTCTCCGGCGCGGCCACGCTCGGGGAGGCGCTGGAGCGGGTGCGGGCGTACGCCGCCGCCCGGCCGGGTGACCGGATCCTGCTGGGGCACGGGTGGGACGCCGCCCGGTGGCCCGAGGGGCGGCCGCCGTCCCGGGCGGAACTCGACGCCGCCGCCGACGGCCGGCCGCTCTACCTCACCCGGGTCGACGTGCACTCGGCGGTGGTCACCACCGCCCTCCTCGACCTCGTCCCCAACGCCCGTGACCTGCGCGGATTCACCCCCGACGGGCCCCTGACGGACGACGCCCACCACGCCGTCCGCAGCACCGCGCACGCCGCCGTCACCCCCGCCCAGCGCACCGAGGCGCAGCGCGCCGCGCTGGCCCGGGCGGTCTCGCTGGGCATCGGCTCGGTGCACGAGTGCGCCGGTCCGCTGATCTCCGGCGAGGACGACCTGACCGGGCTGCTGCGGCTGGCCGCCGAGGAGCCGGGCCCCCGCGTCGTCGGCTACTGGGCCGAGGCGTTCACCTCCGTGAACCAGCTGGCGAAGATCAGGGAGCTGGGTGCGCACGGCGCGGCCGGCGACCTCTTCGTGGACGGCTCGCTCGGCTCCCACACGGCCTGCCTGCACGAGCCGTACGCCGACGCCCCCGGAGCCACCGGCACCGCGCACCTCGACGCCGACACCGTCGCCGCGCACGTCGCCGCCTGCACCGAGGCCGGCGTCCAGGCCGGTTTCCACGCCATCGGCGACGCCGCGCTCACCACCGTCGTCACCGGCGTCCGGGCGGCGGCCGAGAAGGTCGGACTGGACCGGGTCCGCGCCGCCCGGCACCGGGTCGAGCACGCCGAGATGCTCACGCCCGAGCACATCGCCGCGTTCGCCGAGTCGGCGCTCACGGCCTCCGTCCAGCCCGCCTTCGACGCCGCCTGGGGAGGTGACGACGGCATGTACGCCGCGCGGCTGGGCCGGGAGCGGGCCCGCACCCTCAACCCGTACGCGGCGATGCTGCGCGCCGGCGTCCCGCTGGCGCTCGGCTCCGACAGCCCGGTCACCCCGCTCGACCCCTGGGGCACGATCCGCGCCGCCGCCTTCCACCGCACCCCCGAGCACCGCGTCTCGGTGCGTGCGGCCTTCACCGCGCACACCCGCGGCGGCTGGCGGGCGATCGGCCGGGACGACGCGGGCGTGCTGGTGCCGGGGGCGCCCGCCGACTACGCGGTGTGGGAGGCCGGCGACCTGGTGGTGCAGGTGCCGGACGCACGCGTCGCCAACTGGTCCACCGATCCACGCTCGGGCACCCCGGGCCTGCCGGAGCTGGTCCCCGGCGGTCAACTGCCCCGCTGCGTCCGCACGGTGGTCGCCGGACGCACCGTGTACGCCGCCTGAGACCGGCCGAACGGGTGACGTCCGCGCGGCGCGTACCGCCGAACGACGTGCGGTCGGCCTGTCGCGCTGCGTCACCCCCTCCGCACTGACCTGCTGATTTGGCACAACGACGCAGGTCAAGCGGCTGTTGACAGGGTGCGGTCCGGGGCGGGTAGGTTCGGCCGGGTCCACCACAGGACGCCCGACCGGAGAACTCCACGCAGTCGTCGAACGCCGCTGGGCCATGGGGTGGCGCGCTACACGGGCGCGCCGCCACTGGGAGCCAGGTCCAGCGCACGGGGGCGGGGGACGTTCCGCCGGGTCGGCAGGTGTGACCCGGGTGGGGCCCGGACGTTCAGTAGACAACGGTTCCAGGGCGACCCGCAGCCAGCGGTTCCCCGGCCGGCCCGAAGGACACCGAGCCCCACCCGCCGTCCCCGCCCGCCCGCCGTGCCGCGGCCGGGCCTTTCGCCTCTCGGCCTCCGCGCCGCTTTCCCGCACCCTGGACACGGACCGTACCCGCCGCGAGGTACGGTCACGTGACCCTTGAACGAGCTGCAGGAAGGCGCGACCGTGCCCTCGGGTTCCGACACCACCGCCGAGACCGCCGGCGACCCGGCCGCGAGCCGCCCGGACGCCGTCCCGGCGCCCGCAGCGCCCCGCCCGGGCCGCCGCGCCCGGCTGGCCGCGCTGGCCCGCCGCGAGGCCGCCCGCACCGGCCTGGCCGCCGTGACCGGCGTGGCGCTGGCCTTCGCCTTCCCGCCGTACGACGTGTGGCCGCTGTCCGTCCTCGGGGTCGCCGCGCTGGCCCTGATGACCCACGGCCGGACCGGCCGCCAGGGCGCGTGGACCGGCTTCGTCCTCGCCCTGCCGTTCTTCGTGCTGCTGCTGCGCTGGCTGGACGTCGTCGGGTACGACGCCGTCGTCGGCCTGTCCGTGGCGGAGGCGCTGTTCGTGGCCGCGCTCGGCGCCGGGCTGGCCCGCACCTCCCGGCTGCGCGGGTGGCCGGTGTGGGGGGCCTGCCTGTGGGTGGCCGAGGAGTGGGCGCGCGACCGGGTGCCGTTCGGCGGCTTCCCCTGGGGCCGGCTGGCCTTCGCCAACACCCACTCGCCGTTCACCCCGCTCGCCGCGCTGGGCGGCGCCCCGCTGGTGAGCTTCGCGGTGGCCCTCGCCGGCGGACTGTTCGCCTTCGCGGGGCTCACCGTGTGGCGGCGGCGCGGCGCCGGCGGCCCGCTCGCGGTGAAGGCGCTGCTGCCTGCGGTGGAGGCGGCGGCGCTGGCCGGGGTGGTGATCCTCGCCGGGTACGCGGTGCCGGTCCCGACCAAGGCCGACGACACGGTGAACATCGCCGTCGTCCAGGGCGACGTCCAGAAGCCCGGCATGGACTTCCTCGGCCGCCCGATGCTGATCCTCAACAACCACGTCAGCGCCACCCTGCAACTGGCGAAGGACGTGAAGGAGGGGCGGGCGAGGAAGCCCGACCTCGTCATCTGGCCGGAGAACTCCTCCGACCTCGACCCGTTCCGGGTCAAGGAGGCGTACGACCGCATCGACCAGGCGGTCAAGGCGATCGGGGTGCCGGTGCTCGTCGGCGCGCTGGTCGACCACCCGACCAAGCCGGGCTACGTCTTCAACGAGGGCATCGTCTGGGACCCGACGTCCGGCCCCGGCGCCTCGTACACCAAGCAGCACCCGGTGCCGTTCGGCGAGTACGTGCCGTTCCGCGAGCAGCTCAGCAAGGTCATCACCCGGCTGCAGCGGGTGCCCCGCGACTTCTACCCCGGCGACCACACCGGGGTCATGAAAGTCGGCCCGGCCCGGCTGGGCGACGTCATCTGCTTCGAGATCGCCTACGACGAGATCGTCCGGAAGACCGTGAACGCCGGGGCCCGCGCCCTGGTGGTGCAGACCAACAACGCCACCTTCGGCCACTCCGACCAGCCCGAGCAGCAGCTCGCCATGAGCCGGCTGCGTGCCGTCGAACACGGCCGGGCCGTGGTGACCGCCGCCACCAGCGGCATCAGCGCGGTCGTCGGCCCGGACGGCTCGGTGCTGCGGCGCGCGCCCGAGTTCACCCGCGAGGTCATCACCACGTCGATCCCGCTCCGGGACGGCAGGACGCTCGCGGACCGTGCGGGTGCGGCGCCCGAATGGACGCTCGCTATGGTGGGCCTTCTCTCCTGGGCGGCCGCTTTGCTGATCGGTCGTCGGGGACGAGTGGTGGAGTCCCCGGACAAGTCGGACAAGAAGGGCCAGCAGTGAACGACGGCGGTCAGCGGAGGTACGGTCCGCTCGGCACGACCTTGGTGATCATCCCGACCTACAACGAGGCGGAGAACATCAAGCCCATCGTCGGCCGGGTGCGGGCCGCCGTCCCGGAGGCGCACGTGCTCGTCGCCGACGACAACAGCCCGGACGGCACCGGCAAGCTCGCGGACGAACTGGCGGAGGACGACGACCACGTCCACGTCCTGCACCGCGAGGGCAAGGAGGGGCTGGGCGCCGCCTACCTGGCGGGCTTCCGCTGGGGCCTGGACCAGGGCTACGGCGTCCTGGTGGAGATGGACGCGGACGGCTCCCACCAGCCCGAGGAACTGCCCCGGCTGCTCACCGCCCTCAAGAACGCCGACCTGGCGCTCGGCTCCCGCTGGGTCCCCGGCGGCCGCGTCGTGAACTGGCCCAAGTCCCGCGAGTTCCTCTCCCGCGGCGGCTCCACCTACTCCCGGCTGATGCTCGACGTCCGCCTGCGCGACATCACCGGCGGTTACCGCGCCTTCCGGCGCGAGACGCTGGAGGGGCTCGGGATGGAGGAGGTGGCCTCCCAGGGCTACTGCTTCCAGGTCGACCTGGCGTGGCGGGCGGTGAAGGCGGGATTCCACGTGGTGGAGGTGCCGATCACGTTCGTGGAGCGGGAGCGGGGCGACTCCAAGATGAGCCGCGACATCGTGGCGGAGGCGCTGTGGCGGGTGACGTCGTGGGGCGTCGGCTCGCGGGTGGGCAAGGCGCTCGGGCGGGGCTAGCGCCCCGCGCCTGCGGCGGGCTGTGCCCCGGTCCCGCCCCTTCGCCGTTTC
This sequence comes from Streptomyces mobaraensis NBRC 13819 = DSM 40847, assembly GCF_017916255.1. NCBI lineage: Bacteria > Bacillati > Actinomycetota > Actinomycetes > Kitasatosporales > Streptomycetaceae > Streptomyces > Streptomyces mobaraensis. The sequence continues at coordinate 1,161,291 of NZ_CP072827.1, read as the reverse complement.
CTGGGGCTGCCGCCCCAGACCCCGCTTGTCGCGGCTTCGCCGCTCGTCCTCAAACTCCCCCAGAGGGGGCACCCCCAACGGGCTGGAATCAGCCCGTCCGGCGCTTGAGGACAACCGCGCGGAGCGCGGTTTCGGGGGTGCCGGGGGCTCGCCCCCGCAGAAACGGAGAAAGGGCGGGTCAGGGGCAACCCCCACCGCCCAGGCACACTGGACGCATGACGCGAAAACTCCTCCCCCTCGCCATCGCCGCCTGGGCCGTCCTGGAGATCTGGCTCCTGATCCTGGTCGCCGACGCCGCCGGCGGCCTCGCCGTGTTCGGCCTGCTGGCCGGAGGAGTCGTCCTCGGCGGGTACGTGATCAAGCGGGCCGGGCGCCGCGCCTGGCAGCGGCTGACGCGGTCGATGCAGGCCGCGGGCGCGCAGGGGGCCGCGCCGGAGGCGGAAGGCGGGGGCAACGGCCTCACCATGCTCGGCGGCCTGCTGCTGATGGTGCCGGGCCTGCTCTCGGACGCGGCCGGGCTGCTGTGCCTGTTCCCGCCCACCCGGGCACTGATCCGGAAGGAGGCCGCCCGCCGGATCGAGCGCGCCGCGGGCGCGGCGAACCCGCTGGGGGACGCCATGCGACAGGCCCGGATGCGTCAGCCCGACGGCAAGGTCGTCCAGGGCGAGGTCATACGGGAGGACCAGCCGCCGGCCCCCCGCGCGGACGACCCGCAGCTGCCGCGCTGAGACGGCCGCGGGCACACAAGGGCCCGGCCACCGCTTCTTCGCGGTGGCCGGGCCCTTGTGGTGCGCGGTGCGGCCGGTCAGGCCGACTTGCGGGTGTCCCGCGGATGCACGGCGATGTTCATGGCGCCGGAGCGCAGGACCGCCAGCCTCTCGGCCAGCACCTCCTCCAACTCCTCGCGGGTGCGCCGCTCCATGAGCATGTCCCAGTGCGTACGCGCGGGCTTGCCCTTCTTCTCCTCGGGTCCGTCGCCGTCCACCAGAAGTGCGACGGCGCCGCACGCCTTGCACTCCCACTCCGGCGGAATCTCCGCCTCTACAGAGAACGGCATCTCGAATCGATGGCCGTTCGGGCATGCGTACTCCACCGCCTGGCGCGGGGCCAGATCGATGCCGCGGTCGGTCTCGTAGCTGGTCACCACAAGTCGCGTGCCGCGGAGAGCTCGCTCACTCATGAATTCGTGCCTCCCGGGCTTGTCGCCCACAGGACAGGTGTCGCTGTCGTCGTCATCCGGTCAACGTCCGGTCGGCGGTGAAGATTCCCGTAGAGGGACATGCGTCGCCCGTCGTGCCGCCCCTTGTTGTACCCACCAGCGCCCGGTTTGTCACATCTGACAACAGATGTCACCCAGTGTTCCCGGCGCTTGAGCGCGCAGTAACGGTTCATCCGGTGGGTCAAAGGCGTACACTACCGGCTCGCGGCTTTCCCTGGCGCACCGGGTCCGGCGCGGACCGGACCGTCGTCTTCCGGAAGGTCAGGCTCCGGCCGTCCCGACGGCCGTCGGAGCGGTCTCCCCGCCCGCCGCCGGAGCGCCGGGAGCCGGTGCGCCGACGGCCGGTGTGCCGGAAGCCGGCGCGAAGAGGCGCAGGAAGAACTGGGCGAGCGGGCCGATCGTCACCGCGAAGAGTACCGTCCCGGCGCCCACCGAACCGCCCAGCGCGAAGCCCGTCGCCAGCACCGCCACCTCGATGCAGGTGCGCACCAGCCGCACCGAGCGGCCCGTCCTGCGGTGCAGCCCGGTCATCAGCCCGTCGCGCGGGCCCGCCCCGAAGCGGGCCGATATGTACAGCCCGGTGGCCGCGCCGCACAGCACCACGGCGAAGGCCAGCAGCGGGATCCGCGTCCAGAGCGAGTGCTGTACGGGGACCAGGCCCAGGGTCGTGTCCAGCGTCAGGCCGATCACCAGCACGTTGGACACCGTGCCCAGCCCCGGGCGCTGCCGCAGCGGGATCCACAGCAGCAGCACCAGCACGCCGATGAGGATCGACGCCGTGCCGATCGATATCCCGGCGTGCCGGGCCACGCCCTGGTTGAGCACGTCCCAGGGCGGCAGGCCGAGCCCCGCCCGCAGTTGCAGCCCCGCGCTCGCCCCGTAGAGCGCCAGACCCGCGTAGAGCCGGACGAGACGGCCGGCGACGGCCGTCGCAGCGGCCCGTGTCGGTGTGGGCACAGCCCCTCCCCAATAGTCGTGGCCGTGCCCCGGCAGTGGTGCGGGTGGCCTGTTGCATGGCAGTCTGTGGACTGTAAGCGAGAACGATCCATGGCCAATTCCGGAAAGGTGGACCGCAAAGGTGAGTCAGTGGACCGCCTCAGTGGGGGCGCAGCAGCTCGCGCGTCTTCTGGACGCCCAGGGCGGCGGCCCCGAAGCGCGCGGCGGGGTGACGCCCCTCAACGGCCGCCGCACCCCCGCCTACCGTTCGCTCGCCGACCGCGTCCGGCTGCTCGTCCTGGAGGGCCGGGTGCCGGTGGCCGCCCGGCTGCCCGCCGAACGGGAGCTCGCCACGGCCCTGTCCGTCAGCCGGACCACCGTCGCCGCGGCCTACGAGGCGCTGCGCGGCGAGGGGTTCCTGGAATCCCGGCGCGGGGCCGGCAGCTGGACCGCCGTGCCCGCCGGGAGCCCGCTGCCCACCCGGGCGCTGGACCCGCTGCCGCCGGAGACCGCCGGGTCGATGATCGATCTGGGCTGCGCCGCGCTGACCGCGCCCGAGCCCTGGCTGACCCAGGCGTTCCAGGGAGCGCTGGAGGAACTGCCGCCCTACGCGCACACCCACGGCGACTACCCCGCCGGCCTTCCCGCCCTGCGCCGGGCCCTCGCCGACCGCTACACCGCGCGCGGCATCCCCACCATGCCCGAGCAGATCATGGTGACCACCGGGGCGATGGGCGCCGTCGCCGCCATCGGCCGGCTGCTGGCCGGGCGCGGTGAGCGGGTGGCCGTCGAGTCACCGTCGTACGCCAATGTCCTTCAGCTGCTGCGTGAGGCCGGGGCCCGGCTCGTACCCGTCGGCATGGCCGACCGGCTCGGCGGCTGGGACCTGCCCGCCTGGCGCCAGGTCCTGCGGGACGCCGCCCCCCGGCTGGCCTACGTGATCGCCGACTTCCACAACCCCACCGGCGCCCTCGCCCCCGAGGCCCAGCGGCGCGAACTCGTCGAGGCGGCGCGGTCCGCCGGCACCGTACTGGTCGCCGACGAGACCATGACCGACCTCGCCCTGGAACCCGGGCTGGCCATGCCCCGCCCCGTCTGCGCCTTCGACCCGGCCGGCAGCACGGTGGTCACCGTGGGCTCCGCCAGCAAGTCGTTCTGGGCCGGGCTGCGGATCGGCTGGGTACGCGCCGCCCCCGAAGTGATCCGCAGCCTGGTCGCGGCCCGCGCCTATGCCGACCTGGGCACCCCCGTACTGGAACAGCTCGCCGTCACCCGGCTGCTGGACACCGGCGGTTGGGAGGAGGCCGTCGCCGCCCGCCGCGCCGAAGTGCTCGACAGCCGGAACGCGGTCGTCGCGGCGCTCGAAGCGCGGCTGCCCGACTGGGAGTTCACCGTCCCGAAGGGCGGCCTCACCCTGTGGGTACGCACCGGGGGACTGTCCGGCTCGCGGATCGCCCAGGTCGGCGAACGGCTGGGGGTACGCGTGCCGTCCGGTCCGCGGTTCGGGGTGGACGGCGCCTTCGAAGGGTACGTACGGCTGCCGTTCACCGTCGCCGGGCCGGTCGCCGACGAGGCGGTGTCCCGGCTCGCCGAGGCCGCCCGCCTGGTGGCCAGCGGCGCTCCCGTGGCGGCCGACGCGCCGCGCACGTTCGTGGCCTGAGGGGGCGGCGGGGTCCGCGGGGTTGGCGGGGTCCGCCGTGAAGTCGCCCTGGGCGCCTGCCCGGTAGGGGTCCTGACCGCCGACCGGGTAGACGTGCGCCGGTGCGTAGGCGGTGGGGGCGGCGGGGCTCGCGTGACGGCCGGTGCTCGTACGGACCGAGGGGTCCGCGGTGTGCCGGCCGCCGCCGGTGCTCGTGGCCTCCTGCCGGTGGCCGGCCCGCCGGGAGCCCCCGTGGAGCGACGGGTCCACCGGGAAGTGGCCCGGGCGGTCCGCCCGCGGCCCGCCCGGGGCGTCCTGCCGATGGCCGGCGTCCCACGCGCCGTCGCCACCCGAACCGGCCGGCGGGAAGCCGGCGGAGGCGTCCGCCGTCGGCGCGTGGCCCATGCCGTCCGCCCGCCGGTGCCCCGGGGAACCCGCGTGGCCGTCGGCGCGCCGGGCGCCGTCGTGGACCGGGGGGCTCGCGGCGTAGGGGCCGAAGCCGTCCACCGGCGGGTGGCCGGCGTGCCGTGCGCTCTCAGGAGACGGGGGATCCATCGCGTACTCAGGAGACGAGGGATCCATCGCGTAGCGGCCCGAGCCGTCGGCCGGGTAGCGGCCGGACGCGTCGGGCGCCGCGGGGTAAGCGCCGTTCGCGGGTGCACGGCCCCAGCCGTCCGGACCGGCCGCCGTGCCGTCGGCCGCCGGATAGGCGGAGGTCTGCGACGCTCCCGCGCCGGGCGTCGGGTCGTCGGTGAGGCGTGTGCCCGGGGCGTCCGCCGGGTAGCGGCCGGCCGCTTCGGGCGGCGCGTAGGAGGCTGCGGAGCCGAATGCCCGGCTCCGGTCGTACGGGCCGTCCGCCGGTGGGTAGGCCGAGGCGCGCGGTGGCGCTTCCGCGCGGGTGCCGGCGAACCGTGGGCCTTCGGGGTCCGGCCCGCCCACCGGGTGGCCTCCCGCTGCCTGCGGCGGCGCGCCGCCGGTCGCGGGCGCGTGGCCCCGGCCGTCCGGTGGCAGGTAGGCCGCGGCGTTGTTCCGTGAGGGCGCTTCCGCGCCGGGCGCTGGGCAGTCCGTGAAGTGTGCGCCCTGGGCGTTCACCGGTTGGTGGCCCGACGTGTCCGGTGGCAGGTAGGCCCCGGCGTCGTTCCGTGGGGGCGCTTCCGCGCCGGGCGGCGGGTCGTTCGTGAAGTGTGTGCATGGGCCGTTCGCCGGGTGGTGGCCTGATGCGTCCGGTGGCAGGTAGGCCGCGGCGTCGTTCCCTGAGGGCGCTTCCGCGCCGGGCGCCGGGCCGTTCGTGAAGAGTGGGCCCGGGGCGTTCGCCGGGTAGTGGGCCGACGCGTTCCGCGGCGCGGAGGCGTGGACCCAGCCGCCCGGATGTGCCCCGGTGCCGTCCGTCGGTGGGCGGCCCGCGTCGGCCGCCGGGTCGGCGCCCGTGCCCTCGGCGTAGGGCTCCGGCGGTCGGGAGGGCGGGTGTGCCGCCGGGGCGGCGAGTCGTTCCGTCGGGGGCCATGGCGGGAGGAGGTCCGCGACGGCGCGGCGGTGGGGTTCGGGGGCGCCCTCGTCGTACGGGTCGGGGGTGGCCGGGACCTGGAGGCGGTGCACCGGGCCGGTGCCCAGGCGGGCGTAACCCCGGCCGGGGGGCAGCTCGTTGACGGGCGTGGTCTGCGGCAGCTCGCCGAGCGTGCCGCGCACCTGGCCGGCGGGGACCGGGCCCAGCACCACCCGGGCCCGGGTGTGGGCGAGCACCGCCTCGGTGAGCAGCCGTTCGCTCTCCAGCTGCTCGCCGAGGGCGACCGTCACATTGGCGGCCCGGCCGTGCCGGAGCGGGACTTGGAGCAGTTCCTGCGGGTCGGGGCGGCCCTCACCGGCGGCGAGGGCGCTGAGCGCCGCGGGGCGGTCGACGACGATCCACAGCGGGCGGCGGACGTCCTCGGGGGCCGGACGGCCCTGCTGCCGCGCCGTGTTGGTGGCCACCAGCCGCCGCTGGGTCTCCTGCGCGGCCCACTCCAGGGCGGCCGTCGCGCCCGGCGGCGCGGACTCCACGGCCAGTACGCCCTCCCGGCCGGCGAGGCACGCGTACTCGCCCGCCCCGCCCCCGTCGACGATCACCACGTCCCCGTGGTGCAGGGCCTGCAGCAGCACCGAGCGGAGCAGCGTGGTGACGCCGCTCGCGGGCCGGCCGAGGGCCAGCAGGTGGGGTTCGGACGACCGCTGGCCGGTGCGCCAGATGACCGGCGGCACGTCGCGCGTGCCGTTCCCGTCGGTCACCGGCAGCGTCCGCTGGACGGCCTCCGGGTCGGTGAAGCCCAGCAGGACCTCGCCGGGGGCGGTCACGAAGCGCTGCGCGCGGATGCCGACGGGGAGGGCGGGCAGCACGGACAGGTCGAGGACGCCCTCCTCCTCGTCCCAGACGAAGCGGTACTCCCGGCCCCGGCCCGCCTTGGTCTGCAGCAGGTGCTCGATGCGGGCGCGGGCCTCGCTCTCCCCGTCGGTGAAGTACGCCGGGTAGCGCAGCCGCAGGGCGACCAGCCGGCCCTCGTCGTCGAAGGCGTGGTCGTCGAACGCCTGCCGCCAGACGCCGCCGTGGGAGTAGAGCGGCGTCGGGTCGAGCGGCGAGGAGAAGTACGGGACGAGGGCCTCGTACAGGGCCTGGAGTCGGCCCTCCACCGGATCCTGACGGGCCGTCGGGGCGGTGGCGCGGTCCCGGCCGCGCCACGCGCCGGCGGCCAGCAGCGCGGCGGCGGCCAGCGGGGGCCCGTAGGGGATGAGGGCGACGATGAGCATGCAGGAGGCGGCCAGCAGCAGCGCGGCGCCGCGCCGGTCCCGGGGGGTGCGGGCCCAGCCGCGCCGGCCGGCCGCCGCCAGCGAGCGCAGGCCGCGGCCGATGGTGATGACCGGGTGCAGCACGTCGCGGGCGCTGTCGGTGACGCTGTGGGCGAGCTCCCGGCCGGGGGTGAGCGGGGCTCGGTCGGTCAGGGTGCGGGGGACTCCGCGCCGGCCCATGGCGGCCTCCTGACGTCGGGGCGGGGTGGGACTCGGGGGTGGACGGGCGCCGCGCGCGGCGGGACGGACCGGCACCGCGCGCGGCCGGCGGTCAGAACCGCAGCCCGCCCAGCAGCCCGGCGAGGCTGGCGCCGCCCGCCTTGATGCTGGGGGCGATGGCGGTGCCGGCGAGGTAGAAGCCGAACAGGGCGCAGACGAGGGCGTGGCTGGCCTTGAGACCGTCCTTGCGGAAGAACAGGAACACGACGATGCCCAGCAGCACGACGCCGGAGATGGAGAGGATCATGGGAGGTCTCCTGTTGGTGGGGCGGTCACCATGAGTCCTCCCAGCGTCACAGCAAGCAGGCGTCCGGACATCCGGGAAGAGGCACACGAGTGACGCGCCGGGGAGGAGGCGCACGAGCGGCGCGCGGCCGGTTCACCCGCTCGGCCGCGGCCGGGCCGTCCGGGGTTCGGGGCCGGCGGGGCGTACGTAGGGTGGGTCCTGGGAAAGATCGGGAACCGGACCGCGTATCACGGTCCGCGACCCGCGCCGGGCCCGCGAGCGGCCCGGACCGACCGGCCCCGCCCGTGGGCCCCGACCCCGAGGACCGACGACCATGCCCGAGCCGACGTCCGGCCCCGAGCCCGCCGCGCCCGCCCCCGGCCCCGCCGAACCCGCGCACGACCCCGAGGTGCTCCAGCTCGCGGCCAAGGTCTTCGACCTGGCCCGGCACGGGGACACCGACACCCTCGCCGCCTACGTGGACGCCGGGGTGCCGCCGAACCTGACCAACGACCGGGGCGACACCCTCGTGATGCTCGCCGCCTACCACGGGCACCCCCGGACCGTCGCCGCCCTGCTGGACCGCGGCGCCGACCCCAACCGGGCCAACGACCGCGGGCAGACGCCGCTGGCCGGCGCGGTCTTCAAGTCCGAGGACGAGGTCGTCCGGCTGCTCGTCGAGCACGGCGCCGATCCGGCGGCCGGGGTGCCGTCGGCGGTGGAGACGGCCGGCATGTTCGGCCGGCAGGACCTGCTGGAGCTGTTCCGGGGCGCCTAGCGGCGGGGCGGGGGCGCGCGACGCGCCCGGCCCCGGGGCGGCAGGTTTTACGTGTGACGTCCGGGCAAGACGCACCCGCGTGAGCCATAAGCGAATAAACAGCGCCAAAGTGCATACCCGTACGGGAAGGGACCAACGGGACCACGTGTCCCCCCGGACTCTCCGACAGGTGATCATGGGTGCCGAGCGCAGACGAACCCCGAAGACCGTACGGGGTGCCCCCGCACGGGGCGGCACCTCGTCCACCGACCGGCTGCTCCGCACGCTGCTGCGGCGGAGCAAGTCGTCCCTGAGCATCGAGGAGGTCACGGTCGCGGACCGCCCGGAGGTCCGCCGTGCCGTGTCCGCCGCGGCGCTCGGGAACATGATGGAGTGGTTCGACTTCGGCGTGTACGCCTATGTGGCGGCCACCCTCGGCAAGGTCTTCTTCCCCTCCAGCTCCCCCGGGGCCCAGGTCATCTCCGCCTTCGCCACCTTCGCCGCCGCCTTCCTCGTCCGCCCGCTGGGCGGGCTGGTGTTCGGGCCGCTCGGCGACCGCGTCGGCCGGCAGCGCGTCCTCGCCGCCACGATGATCATGATGGCGGTCAGCACCTTCGCCGTCGGACTGCTCCCCACCTACGGGACGATCGGCGTCGCCGCGCCCGTCCTGCTGCTGCTCTGCCGCCTGGTGCAGGGCTTCTCGACCGGCGGCGAGTACGCCGGCGCCACCACGTACATCGCCGAGTACGCCCCCGACAAGCGCCGCGGCTTCCTGGGCAGCTGGCTCGACTTCGGCACCTTCGTGGGTTACGCGCTCGGCTCCGGCCTGGTCACCGTGCTCACCGCCGTCCTCGGCGACGACGGGATGACGGACTGGGGCTGGCGGCTGCCCTTCCTGCTCGCCGGCCCGCTCGGTCTGATCGGCCTCTACATGCGGATGAGGCTGGAGGAGACCCCCGCCTTCCGCGCGGCGGCCGAGGCCGGCGTCGCCCCCGCCGCCCGGGACGAGGAGGCGGTGGCCGAGGGCGCCGAGGAGGCCCGCCAGTCCGGCCACGGCCGGCTGCGCGAGATCTTCACCAAGCACTGGCACGCGGTACTGATCTGCATGGGCCTGGTGATCGTCTACAACGTCACCAACTACCTGGTGACGTCCTACCTGCCCACCTACATGACCGAGACCCTCGGCAAGGACCCCACCACGGCCCAGCTGCTGATCCTCGGCACGATGATCGTGGTGGCGCTGACCATCACCACCGTAGGCCGCTCCTCCGACCAGTGGGGGCGCCGGCCGATGTTCATGGTCGGCAGCGCGGCGATGGTCGCCCTGGCGATCCCGGCGATCCTCCTCGTCCGGGCCGGGGGAGTGCTGCTGCCGGCGCTCGGCTGCCTGATGCTGGGGCTGCTGCTCGTCGTCTTCGCCGGCACCGCCGCCTCCACGCTCCCCGCCCTCTTCCCCACCCGGATGCGCTACGGCGCGCTCTCGGTCTCCTTCAACATCTCCGTCTCGCTCTTCGGCGGCACCACCCCGCTGGTGGTCTCCGCGCTGCTGGAGCAGTCGGGGGACCGCATGATCCCCGCCTATTACCTGATGGGCGCGGGTGTCGTCGGCTTCGTCTCCGCGTTCTTCCTGCACGAGACGGCGGGCAAGCCGCTGCGCGGCTCGGGCCCGATGGTGGAGTCGCCGGAGCAGGCCCGCCGCCTGGTCGCCCGCAGCCGTACCGAGGCCGGCCGCCGGGCCAGGGACGTCTGGCTCCACCTGCGCCATCCGGGGCGCGCGCACGAGGAGTCCGGGCCGCCCGACGGGCCGGGGGACGGCCGCTCCTGAACCTTCTTCCGAGCCGTTTCCGGACCTTTCCCGAACCGGCTCGGGACCGCACCGTACGGCCGCGCCGCCCTCCCGGGGAACCGGGGACGGGCGGCGCGGCCGTACGCGTCGGTCGGCGGTTCGCTCGGGCGGTCCGGCCGGGCGGGCCCGCTCAGGCGGCCTCCTCCGCGTCGTCCGGCACCCGCAGCCGCTGCGTCAGCCGCCGGGCCTCCGCCAGCAGGGAGCCGATCAGCTCGATGGCCTCGGGATCGTCCGACGCCTGCCCGGCCAGCCGGGCGCGCAGCGTCCCGTGCGCCTCCTCCACCCCGCGCAGCTCCCGCAGCAACTCCTCCCGGGCGGCGGCCGGATCGCCGCCGGTCACCGAGCGGCCGTACGCGCACAGGGCCCGCGCCACCCGGTGCAGGAAGTCGCCGTACGGGCGGGCGGCGTCCGGGCCGGGCAGCCGGCGCGGGTGGTGCGGGTCCGTGGCCTCGACCAGGGTGCGGGACAGCCCCTCCAGGTGGTCGACGACGTGCTCCAGGGTGTGCGCGGTCTCCTCGTACGACGGCTTCGCCCGCCACAGCAGCTCGCTCCGGCGGCGGTGCGGGTTGAACCGCGCGCTCTCCTCGGCCCAGCCGATCGCCGACCGCACCCCGGCCAGCAGCCGGGGCAGCCGCCTGACCCGCTCCTGCCAGCCCACCGCGCGGCCGTGGTCACAGCCCTCGGAGACGCCCTCCGCCATCGCCTCCAGGATCGTCCGGCACTCGGTGACCACCTCGCCGATGGACTCCCGGGCGCTGCGCAGCGAGACCGGCGGCAGGACGAACGCGTTCACCGCCACCCCCACCACCGCGCCGAGCAGCGCGGCCAGCACCCGGTCGACGGCGATGTCCACCGACCACTCGCCCCCGGCGAGGGTGAACAGCGCCGACGTGGCGCCCGCCAGCCCCTGGTCGCCGAAGTGCTGCCAGTTCCCGGCCAGCAGGGCCACCGGCAGCACCACGGCCATGGCCGTCAGCGTCCCGCCCAGCAGCATGCCGCCGGCGGTCGCCATGACCGTCCCCAGGGCGATGGCCAGCGTCTGCTGGGCCGCCTGCGCGAGCGACCGGTAGACCGTCGTCCGGACCAGCAGCAGCGCCACCCAGGGAGCCATCAGCGCCAGGGTGTTCGTCAGCAGCCAGGCGGCGAGCGCCCAGGCGGCCACCGCCGCCAGGGTCGCCTTGAAGGCCAGGACCACCAGCTCCCGTTCCCGGCCCGGCCCCTGCCAGGCCCCCCGCAGCGCCCGCCCCGCCGCCGCGACCTCTTCCACCGTCCTGCGCCACATCGTTCTCTCTCGCCACACCTCTTGTGTGTGCCACGTCCGGCCGGATCCATGTCCGGGCCATCGGTCCGGCGAGGCGGCGGGCGGAATTGTGAGAACGCTTTCTTAGGTCCGTTCACTATCAACTCCCCATGCGCATCACGACCTCACGTCACGCTGCCCGCGCCGTGGCGGTCGCCCTCGCGGCGACCCTCCCGTGCGTCTCCCTCGCCGGCTCCGCCGACGCCGCCCCCGCGCCCTCCCGGGCCGCGACGGCCGGGCCCCGGATCCACGGCGGCCTCGTCGACATCCCCGTACGCGGCGGCACCGCGACCGTCGACACCGCCACCCTGCGGGTGACCGCCCGCGCCGCCGGCGGCGGCACCGCCGAGCTCTCCGCCCCCGCCGCGGGCGCGCTCGGGGCCCCCGGCCGCGTCAGCGCCACCGCCGACGGAGCGCGCTGGGACTACCCGCGTGCCGGACTGTCCGTCACCGCCCGCGCCGACCACGGCCGGCTGCTCGTCTCGGTCAAGGCCGGCGGCACCGCCGACACCACGCTGAACTGGCCGGTCACCGGCGCCGACCGGGCCGCGTCCAGCCTCCAGCTGGCCCGCGGCGAGGGGCTCTCGCTGCCCGTCGCCGACCCCTTCTGGAACTCCCCGCGCGCCGGCCTCGTGGACGGCGAGACGCCCGTGGACTCCGGCCTGTCGCTGCCGCTGTGGGGGTACGGGCTGGGCCCGGGCCGCGGCGTCGGCTACCTGGTGCCCACCGACATCGGCACCACCCTGCGCGTCACCTCCGAGGGCGGCCGGCTGCGGACCGCCGCCGCCCACCGCTTCTCGCGCGGCGAGGGCACCACCGAGTACACCGTCGCCTTCGCCCTCACCGACGGATCCCCGGTCGCCCCCGCCCGCGAGTACCGCGCCTGGCTCGCCGAACACGGTCGGCTCGGCAGCCTCCGCCGCAAGGCCGAGGCCCTGCCCGCCACCAAGAAGCTGCTGGGCGCCTTCCACGCCTACACCTGGGGGCAGGCCCGCACCGCGGACGGCGTCCGCGCGCTGCGCGCGCTCGGCGTGGACCGGATGTGGCTCGGCTACGACGCCGACGACACGCCGATGGACGCCAAGGCGGTCGCCGCGGCGAAGGAGGCGGGCTACCTCGTCGGCCCCTACGACTCGTTCGCCAACGGCCAGGACCCGAAGACCTCCGACGCCCCCACCTCCGTCTGGCCCGGCACGGTCTACCCCGACTTCTGCGTCCGGCGCGCGGACGGCAAGCCGGAGCCGGGCTTCCACGACCGCGGCTGCTACCTCAGCTCCGAGGCGTTCGAGAAGGCCGAGGCGGGCAAGCACTACCTCGCCGACCGCACCCGCGCCATGACGCGGAACGGCGCCGACAGCTACTTCCTCGACGTGGACGCGGCCGGCGAGCTGTTCCGCGACCACAGCCCGGCCCACCCGATGACCAAGGACCGCGACCGCGCCAACCGGCTGGCCCGGATGGAACGGCTGACGAAGAAGGACCGCCTCGTCCTCGGCTCCGAGTCCGCCGGCGCCTGGGCCAACGGCGTCCTCGCCTTCGACCACGGCTCCGGCACCCCGGTGGCCGACGGGCTGTGGAAGGCCGAACGCGACAAGGAGAAGTGGGGCGGCTACACCCCCGCCAAGGCCCCCGGGATCTTCTTCAAGCCCGCCGAACTCCCCGCCGACGTCGCCAAGGCGATGTACGACCCCGCCTACCGCGTCCCCCTGTACGAGACCGCGCTGCACGACTCGCTCGTCAACACCGAGCGCTGGGAACTCCCGTACGACAAGCTCCCGAAGCAGAAGACGACGCGGGCCCTGCTCGCCATGCTCTACAACACCCCGCTCAACTTCGTCCTCGACGGCCCGTCCATCAAGGAGCGGGGACCGGAACTCGCCGCCCTCCAGCGGTACTTCTCGCCCCTGCACCAGGCGGCGGGGACGGAGGCGATGACCGACTTCCGCACGCTCACCGGCGACCGCGCGGTCCAGCGGACGGTCTTCGGCGACGGCGTCCTCACCGTGACGGCCAACTTCGGCACGAAGGCGTACCAGGGCCTGCCGGGCGGCTGCGTGGACGCGAAGCTGAAGGGCGACGCGAAGCCGCGGCGGCTCTGCCCGGCGGACGTCAACCGGTAGCGGAGCGCGCGGGGGCGCCGGGCGCCCGGCACCCCCGCCCGTCAGGCCGGCCGGTCCGCGTGTGCCGTCAGGGTCCGGAGGATCTCCCGGGCCGCCGTCCACAGGACGGCGCCGCCGGTGCCCGGTACGACGTGCCGGACGGCCCCGGGGATCCGCGCGGCCAGGCCGCGTCCGAGGTCGGGGGAGTGGCCGGTGTCCTCCGCCCCGTACCAGACGTCCACGGGGACGGTGACGGACGAGAGGTCGATCCCCCAGTGCCCCATCGCGAGGACGGTGTCCCGGGCGTAGCCCGCGGCGCCCTGCCGGAAGCCTTCGTCCAGCGCCTCGCGGTACGCGGCGGCGAAGCCCGGTTCCTGATAGACCTTCAGGTCGCAGGCGGGGCTGGACCGCATGACCAGGTCCCACAGGCGGTCCGGGCCGAAGTCGGCGAAGACCCGCTCCGCCGCGTCCGGTTCGCGCACCGAGAGGTCCACCAGGGAGCGGAGTTCCGGCGGCAGGGCGTCCGCGAAGCGGGGTTCCGCCACCTCGTCCGCCCCCGCGACCACGGCCAGCGCCCGCGTCACCCCGGCGGCGGCGCAGGCGAGGGCGAAGGGCGCCCCCTGGGAGTGGCCGGCCATGGCGGGCCGGCCGAGGCCCCGGCGGTCGGCGAACTCGCGGACGTCCGCGGCGAACTCCGCGAACGTCCGCCCTGGCGCGGGGGAGGAGGCGCCCAGTCCGGGCCGGTCCAGGGCGATCAGCCGGACGCCCTCGCCCGCCACCGCCCCGGCCGCGAAACCGAGCCGCCGGCTCGTGCCCGCGCCGGGGGAGAACAGCACCGGCGTACCGTCCGGCGGACCCCACTCCGCCCAGCCCAGCACCCTGCCGTCGGACAACCGCTGCTCCCCGGTCCTGGCCGGGGGCGTCACCGAGATCGTCATGATCCACATCATGCACAGGCCGGCCGGGGCGGGGGGCGCGGGGGGCCGCTCAGGCGGGCGGTTCCCTCTCCGCGGCTGGGTTCCCCGCGGCCGGGTTCTGCGGGGTCGGACCCTCCGCGGCCGGGTCTGGCGGGGTCGGGTTCTCCGCCGCCGGGCCTTCCCCAACCGGCTCCTCCCCAACCGGCTCCTCCCCAACCGGGCCCTCCCCAACCGGGCGGATGCGGGCGCCCGCCGCCGACGTCAGGACCGTCTCCACCGTGTCCGCGTCCTCCGCCCGCTTGTCCTCGCGGTAGCGGACGACGCGGGCGAAGCGCAGGGCCACGCCCGCCGGGTAGCGGGTGGAGCGCTGGAGCCCGTCGTAGGCGATCTCGACGACCAGTTCGGGGCGGACCGTCACCACCCACCCGTCGTCGTGCACCGCCAACTCGCCCAGGCGCCGCGTCTGCCACTCCAGCATCGCGTCCGTCAGGCCCTTGAACGTCTTGCCCAGCATGGCGAACGAGCCGTCCGGCCGCCGCGCGCCCAGGTGCAGGTTGGAGAGCCTGCCGGTGCGCCGGCCGTGGCCGCGTTCGGCGGCGAGCACCACCAGGTCCAGGGTGTGCACGGGCTTCACCTTCAGCCAGGAGGCGCCCCGGCGGCCCGCCGTGTAGGGCGCGTCGAGGGCCTTGAGGACGACGCCCTCGTGGCCGCGCCGCAGCACGTCCGCCGCGAACGCCCGGGCCGCCGCGCGGGTTTCGGCGTCGGCCGGGTCGGCGGCCACCAGCCGGCGGACCCGCAGCGGCTCGGGCACCACCCGGGCCAGTTCGGCGTGCCGGTCCGCGGTGGACAGCCCCAGCAGGTCGCGGCCGTCCACGGCGAGCGCGTCGAAGAAGACCGGTGACAGGGGCAGGCCGCCCTGCGCGCCGGACCGGGTGCCGACCCGCCCGGCGACGTCCTGGAAGGGGTGCGGCCGGCCGGCCGCGTCCAGGGCGATCACCTCGCCGTCCAGGACCGCCGACGTCACCGGCAACTCACGTGCGACGGCGGTCAGTTCGGGCAACCGGTCGGTGATGTCGTCCAGGGTGCGGGTCCAGACGCGCACCTCGGCGCCGTCCCGGTGCACCTGGACGCGGATGCCGTCCAGCTTCTCCTCCACCGCGCACGGCCCGAGCCGGTCCAGCCCGTCGTCGACGTCCTTGGCCGTCTGCGCGAGCATCGGCTGCACCGGGCGCCCCACGTGGAGCCGGAACGCCTCCAGCGCCGCCGGGCCGTCCGCCAGCAGGGCCCGGGCCACCGCGCCCAGCGAACCGCCGAGCATCACCGCCCGCCGCACCGCGTCCGGCGTCGCGCCCGTCGCCGCCGCCAGGCCCTCGGCGGCCAGCGCGTCCAGGGCGCCCTGCCGCAGCTCGCCGCCGATCAGGCGGAGCAGGAAGCGCTGTTCCTCCTCGGTGGCCCGGGCCAGCAGGGCGTCCACCCGCCGCTTCCGTTCGGCCTGCGCCCCCTTGCCGGCCACGGCCGCGATGGCGGTGAGCGCGGCGTCCACCTCGGCGACGGTCAGGGAGGGCGTGCCCGCCGGGGCCGGCGGGTCGCGCAGGGTGCTCCAGCCCAGGCCGGTCCTCCGCTGCGGCAGCCGGCCCGCCAGGTACGGGACCACGAGCGGGCCCTCGCCCGGCTCCGCGTCCCGGAACAGCCCGGCGAGCAGCGCGACCTTCGCGGACCGCGCGCGGACCGCCGCCACCTCGGCGGACACCCGGGCGAGCTCGGCCAGCAGCATGCCCCCATCGTGCACCGGGACCGGCCGGGCCGCAGGCCGGGGTCAGGCGCCGTGCCGCTCCCAGAACGCGCACCGGTGGACCGCCGCCGCGTCCACCGGCCGGATCCCGCCCGCCCCGGGGGCCAGCGACAGCACCCGCGGCGCCGGGCCGCCGAACCCGGGCCACTCGGGGCCGGGGACGGACGTCCGGGCGAACCGCGTCCACGCGTCGGTCATCCGCGCCGACAGCGCCCGCTGCCCGGCGGTGAACGGCGCCCGGGCATCGAACAGGTACGGCAGCTCGAAGCCGTGCGCCGCCCCGTACGGCACCTCGGGGACGGTGGGCAGGCCGAAGAGATTGGGCGCCGACCGGTCGGCGAACTCGTACCCGTACACCGGCACCCGCGCCGCCAGCAGCCGGTCCGCCCGCAGCGTGGTGCACGTCCAGGAGCGGTCGGTGAGGACGGCGGCCCAGGCGAGGGCGGGGGTGGGGAAGCCGCGGGCCGGGTAGCGCCGCTCGACGGCGGCCGCCGCGTCCCCGAAGGCGTCACGCAGCCGGGCCCTGTAGTCCCGCTCGTCGCGGACGGGGTACGCGGCGAAGGAGTCGGCCACGAAGTACCGCATCTCGTCGCGGTTGGTGCCCTGGACCACCGGCACCCGCCGGAAGCGGCCCGCCCGCAGGGCCCGGCCCGGTTCCTCCGGCAGCGGCCGGTTGCCGTAGGAGACGGAGGAGAACGCCCGCATCAGCTCGGGCGTCGCCAGTCTGGCGGCCGGCAGCGCCCGCAGGCAGCGCAGCGCGTCCGCCGCGCGCCCGCAGCCCAGCCGGCGCGCCGCCGCCTCGCCGGCCGCGCGGGTGTCGCGCTCCCGCGCCCACGGGGACCACGCGGGCGCCCCCGGCATCACGGCCCCCTTCGGCATGCTCGTCAGACACGACCCGCTCTGCAGCACCGCCCGGTGGAACAGCCCGGCGGACTCCGGCGCGACGAGGTGGGCGCAGGCGCTCAGCGCGCCCGCCGACTCGCCGAAGAGCGTCACCCGCCCGGGGTCGCCGCCGAAGCGGCGGGCGTTGTCCCGGACCCAGCGCAGGGCGGCCCGCTGGTCGGCGAGCGTGAAGTCCGGCGCTCCGCCCAGCCCCGGGTGGCCGAACAGGCCGAAGACGCCCAGCCGGTACTCGACGGCCACCACCACCGCGTCCCCGCGCGCCGCGAGCCGCCCGGCCGGGTAGTCGGCGGCCGAGCCGCTGACGAAGGCGCCGCCGTGCAGCCAGACCATGACCGGCCGGCCCCGGGCCGGTGCCCGGCCGGCGGGCCGGGTGACGTCGAGCCGGAGGCAGTCCTCGGAGCCGACGGGCGCGCCGGTCCTCAGGTCCGCCTGCGCGCACCGCGGCCCGGACGCCCCCGCGTCCCGTACGCCGTGCCAGGGGCGGACGGGCACGGGGGCGCGCCAGCGCAGGTCGCCGAGGGGCGGCTGGGCGTACGGGACGCCCCGGAACGTCTCGTACGCCCCGTGCGCGCGCCCCCGGAGGGCCCCCTGCGCGGTGTGGACGACGGGGTCGGCGCGGTCGGGCGCGGCGGCGGCCGGCGCGGGGACGAGGGCGGGGGCGAGGGCGGTCGCGCAGGCGAGGAGGGCGGCGGCCAGACCGGTGCGCACGGCGGCGCGGCGGTGGCCGGTGGGGCCGGTAGGGCCGGTGGGGCCGATGGCGAGGGACCGGCGGACGGGGAGAGGGTGGGGCATGCTGACGCTCCTTCGGTGGAGGCGGCACCCGGTGACGCGCGTCGCGGCAGGTACGCGCGTGCTCCCCGGGATACTGCCCGTCCACCGTGTCCCCTACGGCACGCGAACGCGCCGCCGGACGGCGCGAACGGCCGAGCACGCTACCCCGGCCGCGCCGCCTCGCGCTCCCGTCCGGCCGCGTCGCTGATCCGCAGCAGCAGCGCGATCAGCAGCCAGTTGGCGACCAGCGAGGAACCTCCCTTGGCCAGGAACGGCAGGGCCTTGCCCGTCAGCGGGATCAGTCCCATGACACCTCCGGCCACCACGAACACCTGGAGCGCCAGCGCCGCCGCCAGCCCCACGGCCAGCAGCTTGCCGAACGGGTCGCGGGAGCGCAGCGCCGTGCTCAGCCCGCGCTCCACCAGCAGCGCGTAGACGAGCAGCACCGCCATCAGCCCGGCCAGGCCCAGCTCCTCCCCGACCGTGGTGAGGATGAAGTCGCTCCGGCCGGCGAACCCGATGAGCTCCGGGTGGCCCCGGCCCAGCCCGGTCCCGGAGAGGCCGCCGCTGCCGAACGAGAACAGGGCCTGCGCGGCCTGGTCCGAGATCAGCCCCGGGGGCCGCTGCGCCTTGGGCAGGTAGATGTCGAAGGGGTGCAGCCAGGCGACGATGCGGCCCTTGACGTGCTGCTCGGTGGAGCCGACGGCGGCGGCCCCGACCACGGCCATCAGCAGCCCGCACAGCACCCAGCTGGTGCGCTCGGTGGCCGCGTAGAGCATCACCACGAACAGCCCGAAGAAGATCAGGGAGGTGCCGAGGTCCCGTTCGAGCACCAGGACCAGCAGGCTCAGCACCCACACGGCGAGGATGGGGGCGAGCTGCCGGCCGGGCGGCAGGCGGAAGCCGAGGACCTTGCGGCCGGTGAGCGCCAGGGCGTCGCGGTGGGCGACCAGATAGCCCGCGAAGAAGATCGCGATCATGGTCTTCACGAACTCGCCGGGCTGGAACGACAGCGGCCCCAGGAAGATCCACCGCTTGGCGCCGTAGGTGTCGCCGGGGAACGCGGCCGGCGCCATCAGCAGCACCAGCGCCACGACCATGGTCAGGTAGATGTACCGCTGGAGCCACCGGTGGTCGCGCAGCACCACGAGGACGCCGACGCAGACGGCGACGCCGATGACCGTCCAGAGCAACTGGCCGGGGGCCGTGCCGGGGGAGTGGTAGCGCGCCGCGTAGGCGTGGTCGAGCCGGAACAGCAGCACCAGGCCGAGGCCGGAGAGCAGCGTGGCGAGCGGCAGGATCAGTGGGTCCGCGTGGCGGGCCCAGCGGCGCAGCACCAGGTGCGGCACCAGGGCCAGGCAGACCATCGCGCCGGCGAAGCCCGGCAGGCCGTCCGGGACGTCTCCGGTGGTGGCCACCCCCGCGTAGAGGTAGCCGAGGACGCTGATCGCGACGGCGAGGGAGAGCAGGACGGCCTCGTGCCGGCGCCGCCGCCCGCGCGGGGCGGGCGCCGTGGCGGGAACCTCGTCGCCGCCGTCCGCCACGCGTACCGGTTCCACGCTCACACCCGTCATGATGATCGGCCCCGGTCGCGGGAAACCCCGAGGGGCTCACGGTTCCTTCGCAATCCGGTGACTCCCGTCCCATCCTCGACATTCGTTATGTGCACGCCACCAGCGTCACATATCCGACAAGGAGGACTGCTCTCCGGCGCTCCGTGGTAGCCCTGCGTCATGATCGGGTCGCTCGGCGTGGCTCCGGCCCGGGGGTCCGCCCCCGGACGGGCTTCGCTCCGGTGGCGTAACCGGCCCGGTGCGGCACTGGTTGACCCCTCGGCGGCACGCGGCCCCGCGGGCCGCCGCCCCACCCCCGGGCCCGCGCGGCGGGCCCCTCGTGACAGGACGGAGAGTGGTTCATGAGCAAGCGCCAGAAGGGCCGCAGGCACCGCCGGGTCAACCGGACCCCGAGGCCGGTCGGCGGCGGCTCGTCGCGCCCGGAGGCCCGCTGGGGGGCTCGGCAGGAGGGCCGGGCGGAGGTGCGGGCGGAAAGTCGGGCGGAGGTGCGGGCGGACGCTCGGGTGGAGGCCGTGGTGGAGCCCCGGTCCCGGGTCCGGACGGAGGCGGTGCCCGGGGGCCGGACGGAGGCCGCGTCCGGAGGCCGGGCGGAGGTTCCGGACGGGGCCCCTGCGCGGGGTCGCGTCGTCGCCCCCTCCGGAGTCCGTGCCGAAGCCGGGGCGGACGTCCCCTCGCCCGCCGGCCCGTCGGCCCGTCCGGCGGCGGGCCCGGCGGTCGTCCCCGGGCTGGGGCGGCACGAGGCGCGCACCTGGGACGGGCTGCGCTCGCGCGGCGCGGACGGCGCGTCCGTCGAGGACCTCTGCGCGGCCGTCGGCTATCAGCCGCGCACCATCCTCAAACATGTCGCCGGGCTGGCCGGCCAGGGACTGGCGGAGCGGCGCGGGGACCGCTGGTACGCGCTGACCGGCGGAGACGCCGTGGCCGCCGAGGACGCCCTGGCGGGCGCGCAGGGCGGTTGAACGCGGCCGCCGGTGGTCGCCGACCGGGGGATTCGTTCATCCGCCCGGGTGAATACCCGTGAACCCATGCGGTGTTGAGGTCTGATGATCTACTGTCGCCCGCATGCCCGACATGGATGAGATCATGGGACGGATCCGCCGTGACATGGACACACAACTGCGGAAGCGTGCGCGCTGGGCGCTCGGCGAGGGGGTGGACCGGGCCGGGTGGTCCGCGGCGGCCGACCCGCCCTCGCGGCACGTGGCGGCGCCCCCGGCGGCCGGGGGCGCGGAAGGGCGGGTCTCCGGCGAGGGCGCGGGCCCGGCGGAGGTGTTGACGCACTGACCCCCGGGCGGCGTCCGACGGAGCTGTCCGTAGACGGACGTCGCCCGGGCGTCGTGCGCATGTCGTACGGGCCCGCGCGGCCGTCGAGGTGACGGTCGCGCGGGCCCGGTCGTCCCGTCCGTGCCGCCGCGGGCGGGTGGGGGGCCGTCGGTGCCGGGCGGGCGCCATGGTGAGAAGCGTCGCGGCGTGCCTGCCCGCCGGCCGGTCAGCGCCGGGCGCGGGCCTTGCTCACGCCCATGCCCGCCAGGGCGAGGGCGACCACGCAGCAGACGGCGCCCACGATGACGTTGCTGATGTTGGCACCGGTGGTGAACGCGTGTCCGGACACGACCCAGGGCGAGATGATCGTCCAGGCGCCGATGGCCAGGGCGGCCCAGCTCATGCCGTGGGTGCGTTCGTAGGCGGATCCGAAGCCGCCGACCAGGAGGGCGAAGGCGACACCAGTGATCAGGTTGTTGGCGGTGAGGGTGGAGAAGCCGTTGAAGCCGACGATCCAGGGTGAGGCGGCCAGGTAGACGCCGCACAGCAGGGCGAGGGCCTCCACGGCCTGGGCGGCGGGCATCGCCGTCGTCTCCTCGGAGTGGGCGCGGAGCGCCAAGATGTCCGGGTGCTGGTCGATCCGGGGTGACGTAGGGGCGGTCACGTCAGCCACCTTCCTTCCCAAACGAGGATTCGGACCTGCTAGTAGTTTAACCGGATTGTGGGGAAGTTCACCCGAAAAGATTGTTTGGGGATGTTTGTCGAAAAGCGGTGAATGGTCCGTTCCGGTGACGGGATCCCGGCGGCGCGTACCGGACGGATGTGCGGGGAAGGCATTGCCTTCCGGGGCCGGTGCCCCCGGCCCACCGCACGGCACCTCAGGGGGAGGTACCACCCATGGACAACCCCACAGGGCAGGAAGAGCGGGTCCAGCCGCGCATACCGGTCCTCGACACGCCGACGGGCCCCAAGCCCACCGGCCCGCCCGCCCGGCGCGCCGCACCGCGCGGCGAGTACGACGCGGCGGGCGAAGAGGAGGATCCCGAGCCGCACATCATCCGCGGCACGGACTGACACCACCGGCGGACCCGGCCACGGGCCCGCCGGCGCGGGCGCACCGCCCGCACCCCGCCACCCCGCGAGCCCCCGGGACCGCCCGAGGACCGCGAGGAACCCGCGGGGCCCGCGCGAGGACAACGCTCACGGGACGTTCCCCGGCAGGAAAGGTCCCCGTGACCCGCGGCACGCCCCGGCCACCGACAACAGCGGTATGCGCGTCGCCATCGTCACCGCGTCGTTTCCCCCGGACGTCAACGGCATCGCCCACCAGACCTGGGAGACCGCCCGGCAGCTGGCGCTCAGCGGCCACGAGCCGCTGGTCGTCGCCCCCGCCCGGCCGCCCGCCCGGTGCGCCGGGGAGGCCCCCGAGGCGTTCGACGGATGCCGCGCGCCCGTGATCCGGCTGCCCACCCTGCCGTCGCCGCTGCCGGGACACCCCGCCCGGCGCCCGCCGCTGCCCGGCGGACGGCTGGCCCGGGCGCTCGCCGCCCACCGGCCGCACGTCGTCCACCTGGCCGCGTCCGGCCGGCTGGGCGCGCGCGGCCTCGCCGCCGCCGCCCGGCTCGGCGTTCCCGCGGTCGCCCTCCACCTGGCCGGCGCCCCCGACCGGAACGCGCTCCGGCCTGCCGCCGCCGAGGCCGCCGCCTGGCGGCGCGCCCGCGCCCTGCACCGCGCCGCCGCCCGCACCCTCGCGCCCTCCACGGAGGCCGTCCGCGCCCTGGCCGACCACGGGGTGCCCGGCGCCCTCCTCTGGCCGCCCGGCGTCGACACCGAGCGCTTCCATCCCGACCGCCGCGACCTGGAACTGCGCCACGCGCTGGCGCCCGGCGGGGAGTTGCTCGTCGGCTACGCCGGGCGGCTGGTGCCCGCCAAGCGGCTGGATCTACTGGCCCCGGTGTGCGCGCTGCCCGGCGTGCGGCTGGTGCTGGCCGGTGACGGGCCGTCCGCCGCCGCCCTGCGGACGGCCCTGCCCGGCGCCCGCTTCCTCGGCTGCCGCCGGGGCGGCGACCTGGCCCGGATCCTGGCCTCCCTGGACGTCTTCGTCCACCCCGGCCGCCGGGAGTCCTTCTGCCACACCGTCCAGGAGGCGCTGGCCAGCGGAGTTCCCGTCATCGCCCCCGCCGTCGGCGGTCCGGCGGACCTCGTCCGGCACGCCCGTACCGGCCTCCTCGTCCGTCCCGACGACGCGCGCGCCCTCGCCGAAGCGGTGGTCACGCTGCAGACCCGTCGGCGGCAACGCGCCGACTACGGTCTCGCGGCCCGTGCCTCCGCGCTCACCCGCACGTGGGCGGCGGCCGTCGACGAACTCCTCGGGCATTACGGGGAGGTGGTGGTGCGGGGGCCGCGGGTGCGGGCGGGTGGGTGAGGGGCCGTCGGGATCCGGTTCGGTGGGCGGCGGCCGGCCGTGGGTGGTGGGTGTCGTGCCCCGGTCCCTCCCTCTCACCGTTTCCCTCTCACCGTTTCCTCCGGGGCCGCGCCCCCGACCCCGCATCGCGGTTGCGCCGCGAGGTCCTCAAACGCCGGACGGGCTGGATCATGCCCGCGCAAGACCCGGTCACGCTCGCGTCACCGCGAAGCGGACCGGTGTGCCCGGTGCCGCCTGGGCCGCCGCCGGCAGGGCGGGTTCGGGGACGACGCCGATGACCGGGTAGCCGCCCGTCGTCGGATGATCGGCGAGGAAGACGACCGGGCGGCCGTCCGGGGGAACCTGGACGGCGCCCAGGACCATGCCCTCGGAGGGGAGTTCGCCGGGGCGCGCGCGTTCCAGGGCGGGGCCCTCGGTGCGCAGGCCGATGCGGTTGCTCGCGGACGACACCCGGTAGGCGCCGCGGTCCAGGGCGTCCAGGGCCGTCGGGGCGAACCAGTCGGCGCGCGGGCCGGGGACGAGGGGCAGCACCAGCGCGTCCGACGGGGGCGCCGGGCAGGGGGCCGCGTCCACGGCGGCGGGCGGGCCGCAGGGGGCGCCCAGCGGGAGGACCGCGCCGGCGGTCAGCGGATCCGGGCCGAGGCCGGAGAGCAGGTCACGGGAGCGGCTGCCGAGGACCGGGGCGACGGCCACGCCGCCGGCGAAGGCGACGTACGAGCGCAGGCCGGCGCGGGCCCGGCCCACGTCGACGACCGTGCCCGCCGGGACGCGTACGGGCGCGCCCCAGGCGACCGGCCGGCCGTCCGCCCGTACCGCGCAGGGCGCCCCGGTGACCGCGAACGTGACGGCCGCGTCGACGCGCACGGCACAGCCGTCGACCGTCGTCTCCAGCGTCGCGTACGTCTCGGGGTTGCCGACGAGCCGGTCGGCGAGCCGGTGGGCGGCGGCGTCGAGGGCGCCGGAGCGGGGGACGCCGAGGTGGGCGTGGCCCGGGCGGCCGAGGTCCTGGACGGTCGTCAGCGCGCCGGGGCGGACGACCGTCAAGGCGGTCATCGGAGCACCTCGAAGCGGACCCGGGTGCCGGGGGCGAGCAGCGCGGCCGGTTCGCGGCCCGGGTCCCACATCACCGCGTCCGTCCGGCCGACGAGCAGCCAGCCGCCGGGGGAGGAGCGTGGGTAGACGCCGGTGTACGGCCCGGCCAGCGCGACGGAACCGGCGGGGACGGCGGTGCGCGGGGTGGCCCGGCGCGGCACGTGCAACTCCGGTGGCAGGCCGGTCAGATAGCCGAAACCGGGGGCGAATCCGCAGAAGGCGACGCGGAAGTCGAACGAGGAGTGGACGCCCGCCACTTCCGCCGCGCCGACGCCCCAGAGCGCGGCCACCTCGGCGAGGTCCTCGCCGTCGTACCGCACCGGGATCACGACGGGTTCGCCGTCGGCGGGCGGCAGCGGCGGCACGGTCCAGCCGGCGAGATCGGCCGCGAGGGCGCCCGGATCGTCCAGGCCGTCGAGCAGGACCGTGCGCGCGGCGGGGACGATCTCGGTGACCGGCGGCAGGGTGCCGGCCGCGCGGCGGCGCAGCAGTTCGGCGTGGAGGGCCTGGGCGGCTGCGGTGCCGGCGACCTCGACCAGCAGCGCGTGCCGCCCGACGCGCAGCGGGCGCGGCGCCTCGTCCCGGAGGGCGGTCACGCGAACGCCTCCAGCCGGACGCCCGCCGCCTCCAGCGCCGCCCGCACCCGCCGGGCCAGTGCCGCCGCGCCGGGCGTGTCGCCGTGCAGGCAGAGCGAGCGGGCCCGGACGGCGACCTCCTCACCGGTCAGCGCGGTGACGGCGGCGTCCCGGGCGAGCCGGACGGACCGGGCCACGACGGCCTCCTCGTCGGTGACGACCGCCCCCTCCTGGCGGCGCGGGACGAGCGTGCCGACGGCGGTGTACGCGCGGTCGGCGAACGCCTCGGCGGCGGTGGGGAGTCCGGCCTCCTCCGCCGCCGCGAGCAGCCGGGACCCGGGCAGGCCCAGGACGGGCAGTCGCCCGCCCGCCCGCAGCACGCCCGCGACCACGGCGTTCGCCTGGTCCGCGTCGGTGACCGCGCGGTTGTAGAGGGCGCCGTGCGGTTTCACGTAGGCGACGTCGCCGCCGGCCGCGCGGGCGAACACCCGCAGCGCGCCGATCTGATAGGTGATCTCGTCGGCGAGTTCGTCCGGCGGGACGTCCATGGCGCGGCGGCCGAAGCCGGCCAGGTCCCGGTACGAGACCTGGGCGCCGATCCGGACGCCGCGGGCGACGGCCTGTTCGCAGACGCGCCGCATGGTGGAGGGGTCGCCCGCGTGGAAGCCGCAGGCGACGTTGGCGCTGGTGACGACGGACAGCAGGGCCTCGTCGTCGGTCAGCCGCCAGCGGCCGAAGCCCTCCCCGAGGTCGGCGTTGAGGTCGAGGGCGGGAGCGGGGTGCGTCATGGGCGGTTCTCCAGCATCGTGTCGACGATGAGCTGCCGGGCGTCGTCCAGATAGGTGGTCAGTTCGGCTTCGGCGCGGTCGTACCGCTCCTCGGCGAGGAACCGCTCGATGGTGCGGTTGCGGATCAGGAACGGCTGGTGGAAGCCGCGCGGCGACGGCATCGCGTGGAACGCGAGCCGGAGTTCGGCGAGCAGCCGGTCCATCGTGGTGTCGATCCGCGGGCTGCCGCTGAGTCCGGCCAGGGCGCGGTGGAAGCGCAGGTCGGCGGAGGCGACCGCGGGCCAGTCGCCGTCGTCGGCCGCCCATTCGGCCTCCGCCACGGCGGCCGTGACGGCCTCGCGCAGCGCGCGGGGGGCCTGGCCGGCGGCGCGTACCCCGGCGAGTTCCAGGGCGGCCCGCAGCCGGTAGATGTCGGCCACGTCCGCCGGGCCGGGGGAGCGGACGAACACCCCCCGGTTCAACTGGTGTTCGACGAGGTTGTCGTGGACGAGGAGGCGGAACGCCTCGCGCAGGGTGTTGCGCGAGACGCCCAGGTCCTGGCCGAGGGCCTCTTCCGAGAGCTGGGTGCCGGGCGGCAGGACGCCGCCCTCGATGCGGTCGCGGAGCACGGTGGAGACGCGCTGCGCGGTGGAACGGGCCATGGCTTCTCCCGGGGAGGGGGTGACCGGCGTGTGCTCGTGGGACGGGGAGCGGCGCGGCGGACCCGGCTGACCCGGCGGACGTGGCGGATCACCGGTGAAGGCCGCGCGCAAACCCTTGAGGATTGTTGAACAACATCTTAGCCTCCTCGGCAAGTCGGTTCACGCTTTCTCCCGTTGACCTCCGCCGAGCTCCGTCGGGTTCCGTCGAGCTCACGTCGAGCTCACGTCGAGCGGGGAACGGGCGGGCTCGACCCTGCGAAACGACATCCGCGAAGCAACGCGAAGCAAACGGAAGGCGGGGCCCATGCTCGTACTCCTGGGCGTCCTCGTGGTCGTGGCCGGATTCGCCACCCGGCGCAACCCCCTGCTGGTGGTCGGTGTCGCCGGCACCGCCACCGGTCTGCTCGGCGGCCTCTCGCCGCGCGAGGTGCTGGCGGCCTTCGGCACCGGCTTCGCCTCCAGCCGAGGCGTGACGATCTTCGCGGTGACCCTGCCGGTCATCGGCCTCCTGGAACGCCACGGACTCCAGATCCAGGCCCGCCGGCTGATCGCCCGCTTCGCCGGGCTCACCACCGGCCGCTTCCTGGCGCTCTACCTGCTGCTCCGCCAGCTCACCGCCGCGATCGGGCTGGCCGGCGCCTTCGGGCACGCGCAGACCGTGCTTCCGCTGGCCGCCCCGATGGCCGAGGGGGCCGCCGAGCGCCGGCACGGCGGGCCGCTGCCCGCGAGGGTCCGGGAGCGGATACGTTCCTTCGCCGCGAGCGCCGACAACGTCGGCTTCTTCTTCGGCGAGGACGTCTTCCTGGCCGTCGGCTCCATCCTGCTCATCACCGGTTTCGTCAACACCACCTACCACACGCGGCTGGAGCCGCTGGACCTCGCGCTCTGGGCGATCCCGACGGCCGTCTGCGCCCTGGCCGTGCACGGCTGGCGGCTGCTGCGGCTGGACCGGACGCTGCTCGATGCGGGGGCGACGGGGGCGCCGGGGGCGAAAGGCGCCGCGTCGTCCGCCATCGCGTCATCCGCCGCCGTGCCGTCGGCCGCCGCGCCTCCGCCGGACGTCCGCGGAACCGGCTCCGACCGCACCCGGGAGGGTGGCCGATGATCAAGGCTGAATGGTTCTTCTGGCTCGTCGGCGGCCTCTTCCTGCTGATGGCCGCCCAGATGCTCACCGACCGCACCAACCCCAAGCGCCGCGGCAGCGCCGCCTTCTGGGGCCTGCTCGGCCTCGGTTTCGGCTACGCGACCTGGGTGGCGGACGGCAGCGCGCCCCCCGAACCGCTGGGCGCCGCCGTCCTCGTCATGATCTGCCTGGCGGGCTTCGGCCGGACCGGCCGGGGCGTCCGGTCCGCCGAGGCGGCCGAGGAGGAGGCCGTGCGGCGCCGGAAGAGCGCCGACCGCTTCGGCGGCCGGCTGTTCATCCCCGCCCTCACCATCCCCGCCGTCGCCCTGGTCTGCGCCGTCGGCCTCAAGAAGGCGCGCTGGAACGGGCAGCCGCTGCTCCAGAAGGGCAGCGAGACCATCCTCGGGCTCGGCATCGGCGCCGTCGTCGCGCTCGTGGTCGGCATGGTCCTGGTCCGCGAGCGGCGGCCCGCCGAGCCGGTGGCCGCCGGGCGCTCGATGCTCGAATCGATGGGCTCGGCGCTGCTGCTGCCGCAGTTGCTCGCCACCCTCGGCGCGATCTTCTCCGTCGCCGGGGTCGGCGAACAGGTGCGCCGGATCACCACGGCGGTGCTCCCCGAGGGGTCCGTGCTCCTCGCGGTCGTCGTCTACTGCGCGGGGATGTTCCTGTTCACCGTCGTCATGGGCAACGGCTTCGCCGCGTTCCCGGTGATGACCGCCGCGGTCGGCTGGCCGGTCCTCGTCGAGCAGGCGCACGGGAACGCCCCGGCCGTGCTCGCCGTCGGCATGCTGGCCGGCTTCTGCGGCACCCTCGTGACGCCGATGGCCGCCAACTACAACCTCGTCCCGGCGGCCCTGCTCGAACTCACGGACCAGTACGGCCCCATCAAGGCCCAACTGCCCACGGCATTCATCCTGCTCGGGTGCAATATGACCATCATGTACCTATTCGCGGTGTGAGCGGACGGGGGCCGGACCGGCGCACGGGCCCCTGCCCCCGTGCCGTTTCGCCCGATGTCAGACCGACCGCCTACGCTGTGCGACGTGACTTCTCCAGCCCCGGCGGCCGTTCCGCCCCAGCTCAACGGGCCCGCGCCCACCCGAGCTCCCGGCCATGCCCGAGCCGGGGGCCCCGTCGCCCCGGGCCCGGCCGCCGACGAGGGGCTGGCCCGCCGCCTGCGCGCGCTCGCCTGCACGGCGCCGCTGCACGACCTCGACGTCCGCAAGGCCAACCTCGCGGGCGAGTACGGCGTCTACGCGATGGCCGAGGTGGCCCTGGCCGCCATCGACCTCGTCACCCTCACCATGGACTTCGACACCGGCGCCGACCACGAGCAGATAGTGGCCCGGCTGCTGCCGCGCGTCGCCGCCCAGGCGCCCGAGCGCCCCGCCGCCGAGCACGAGCGCGTCGCCCGGTGGGTCCTGGAGAACCTCGTCAACGTCGGCAGCGTCGACCGCGGCTTCCGCGCCGTCTACGGGACGTTCGGCACGGACGGCGCCTACGTGCGCCGCGACTACGACTTCAAGCTGATCGAGGAGGTCCCGGGCCCCGGCGGCACGGTCTTCCTGCGCACCACCGACGAGGCCGTCAACGTCCTCGTCGGCGCCCTCGACACGGACGTCACCAGCGCGCAGATCGCCGCCGAGGTCAAACTGGAGGTGCTCGTCAGCCGGGGCCGGCTCGCCGACGCCCAGCTCGCCGCCGAACAGGCCCGCTACCGCACCGTCCAGTACGCCGAGACGCTCCGCAAGACCCTCGACGCCACCCGGCGCAACGTCCGCGCGGTCGACTGGCTGCGCACCGTCCCGGACATGATCGACGAGGCGCTGCAGCACGTCGCCGAGCGCTACCGGCACGAGAACGCGATCCTCACCAACATCCGCAAGGTCCGCGACGAGGCGTCCACCGGCGTCGACCCCGAGCACAAGCGGCGCGCCGCCGAGCTCGTCGACATCGTCAAGGACTGCATCCGCCGCCACACCCAGCTCCAGTCGCGGCTACTGGAGGCCGGCCCGCTGTTCCGCGCCGAGCAGGACCGGCAGGCGTTCGCCACGCCGTCCGCCGGCGCCGGCCTCGACCTCTACGGGCAGCTCCTCGCCCCCGTCCTGCCGCTCCCGCTCGAACAGGCGGGGCGCGTCACCGACGCCTTCTTCGCGCGCGGCACGGGCCTGCGCACCCCGGCGTCCGTCCGCGTCGGCGACCTCGTCGACCTGCTGCTGACGCCGCCCGCGGAACGGGAGCACCTCGGCGCGGAGATGCCGGAGCCGGACCTCATCGCGACGCCGGACGACAGCCGGTTCAGCGAGGAGCAGCTCGCTCACGCCATGGAGTTGCTGACGCTGCCGCCGGACGCTCCGCGGCGGCTGTCCGGACTGCTCGCCGAGGCGCGGCGGCGGGATCCGGAACTGCCGTACCTGGTCGCTCTGCTGGCGGTCCACGCGGCGAGCCCGGCCGTCGGGACCGCCTATCGGCAGGGGGAGCGGTCGCTGCTCTTCGCCGTGGACGACGGGACGGTTCTGGACGATCCGGAGTTCGGTGGAGCCGACCTCATTGTGGGCACTGCGCTGCTGGATGCGGCGGGTATGGCGGCGGACCGGTCGGAGGCGTCGTGAGTGTGCCCCGGCCCCGCCCTTTCACCGTTTCTTGCAGGGGCTGCGCCCCCGCGCCCCCGAAGCGCGCTGCGCGCGCTGTCCTCAAACTCCCCCAGAGGGGGTGCCCCCAGACGGGCTGGATCCGGCCTGAGCCCGCACTTCAGCCCGTCCGGCGTTTGAGGACAAGCGGCGAAGCCGCTTTCAGGGGGGCTGGGGGCGTGCCCCCAGGAATCGGAGAAGGGGCGGGGCCGGGGCACCCCTCCCCGAAGACCAGCCACAACGCACAGGAGCACCGACCGTGACCGACTACGAACCCGACGAGACGGCGGCGTACCCGGAAGCGCCCGCCGCGGAGCCGGAGCGCCCGGTCAACGCGCCGTTGACCCCCGCCGACGCCGCCGACGCCGCCAGGCTCGTATCCTTCGGGCTCCAGCCCAAGCTCCAGCCCGCCCGCGACGCCGACTACGCCGAACTCCTGCGCCGCCACCGCGACGACCCCGCCTTCGCGCGGCTCGCCGACGCCGTCGCCGCCGGGCTCGGGCTGGTCGTGCTGGAGGTCTCGACGCGGGCCGGCATGGCCGTCACCGCCGCCGAGGACTCCGTCTTCGCCGTCCGCATAAGCGACTACGCCCGCCGGGCCACCGCCGACTCCGGCGACCGCTTCCTGCACGGCCTCGCCCACCTCGCCGTCGCCGCCATGGCGTTCCCCCGGCCCGAGGACCTGGCCGACGACGGGTACATCGGCCGGATCACCGTCAACGGCGTCGACGCGTTCGTCCGGCAGGCGTGCCGCCGGCTGGAGGAGCGGGCGGCCGAGACGGGGGAGAACACCGACCCGGTCACCGAGGCCCCCGGCCTGGAGGCCGCCTGGCGGGTCTACGCGCGGCGCAGCGCCACCGGCGCCACCAAGGACGCCCGCCGGCTGGCCGGTTCCACCACGGGCATCATCGCCAAGGCCGTCGCCTTCCTCGTCGACTCCGGCTTCCTCCAGCGCACCGGCGACGACGCCGGCGGCGCCTACCGCACCACGCCGCGCTACCAGCTCCAGGTCCGTGACATGGCCGGCAGCGCCGCCATGGCCGAGCTGCTGGAGCTGGGCGTCGTCCCGGTCGGCGACGGCACCGCCACGCTGCTGCCGCCGGACGACGCCGAGGACCTGGAGCTGGTCGCCGACGCCGGCCTGCCGTTCCACTCCTGACCGTTCCCGCCCACCGATCTGCGACGAAGACAAACGAGAGTCCGCCATGTACGAGCTGTCCCGGGTCCGCCTCTACTCCATCGGGCCCGCCGGTGCGCGCTACGCCGACACCGTGCTGGACCTGCGGGGGGTGGGCGCGCCCGTGCCGTCGCCCGCGCCCGCGCAGGCGGATTTCTTCGAGGAGGAGCCCGTCGGCCCGCCGCGCCGCCCCGCGCCCGCGGGCGTGCTCTTCCTGGAGAACGGCGGCGGCAAGTCCGTCCTGCTCAAGCTGATCTTCTCGGTGATGCTGCCGGGCCACCGCAACACGCTCGGCGGCGCCAGCTCCGGCGTGCTCCGCAAGTTCCTGCTCGCCGACGACTGCGGGCACGTCGCCCTGGAGTGGCAGCACGTCCTCACCGGTGAGACGGTCGTCGTCGGCAAGGTCAGCGAGTGGCGCGGCCGTCAGGTCTCCAACGACCCGCGGAAGTTCGCCGAGGCGTGGTACTCGTTCCGTCCCGGCCCGGGGATGAGCCTGGACGCGCTGCCGGTCGCCGAGTCGACCGCCCTGCGCCCGCGCGCCGAGGGCGCCTCCACGGCCCGTGGCCGCCGCCGCACCATGAAGGGGTTCCGCGACGCCCTCACCGAGGCCGGCAAGGCGTACCCCAACCTGGACGTGGTCTGGGAGGAGATCCACGAGCGCTGGAACGAGCACCTCGGCGAGCTCGGCCTCGACCCCGAACTCTTCCGCTACCAGCGGGAGATGAACGCCGACGAGGGCGAGGCCGCCGGCCTCTTCGCGGTCAAGAACGACTCCGACTTCACCGACCTGCTGCTGCGCGCCGTCACCGACACCCGGGACACCGACGGCCTCGCCGACCTCGTCCACGGCTTCGCCCACAAGCTCGGCCGGCGCGCCGAGCTCACCGCGGAACGCGACTTCACCGCCGGCTCCCTCGACCTGCTCTCCCGCATCGTCGAGTCCGGCGCCCGCCGCGACCAGGCGCGGGGCGTGCACGCCGGCGCCGAGCGCCGCACCCGCGTCCTCGCCCGCCGGCTCTCCGCGCGCGCCGCCGAGGAGCGCGGCCGGGCCGCCGAGCTCGCCGAGCAGGTGGCCGCCGCCGCGCACCGCGTCACCGACGCCGAGACCGCCCGCGAGCACGCCTCCCGGATCGCCGCCGAACTCGCCTACCGGCACGCCTCCCTGGCGCTCGCCGCCGCCGAGAAGGCCGCCGCCGCCCAGCGCCGCGAGCTCAACGACGCCCGCACCCTGCACTCCGCCTGGCAGGCCGCCGAGACCGTGCTGCGGCACCGGGCCGCCGCCGACCGCTCCGCCCGCGTCGCCGCCGCCATCCACGAGGCCGAACGCGACGCCGCGCCCGCCCTCGCCGCCCGCACCCGGGCCGCCGCCGCCCTCGTCCGCGCCCTCAACGCCGCCGCCGAGCAGGGCGAACGCCTCGCCGAGGAGCAGGAACAGCGGTCGGTGGTCCTCCAGGAGACCGGCGAGGCCGCCCACCGCGACGCCACCGCCGCCGCCACCGAGGCCCAGCGCGCCCGCAGCGAGGCCGGCCACCTGCGGCAGCGGCTGGCCGAGGTCGAGCAGGAGACCGCCGACGCCGTCCGCGCGGGCTGGCTCGACGACAGCGCCCCCGACGCCGACCCGGCCCGCGCCGCCCTCGCCGCCAGCGACGCGGAGAAGACCGCCACGGCCGCGTACGAGACCGCCCGGGACACCGCCCGGACCGCCGCCGACCGGGCGCGGGAGACGGCCGCCGCCGAGTCCCGCGCCGAACTGGCCGCCGCCCGCTCCGCCGACGCGGCCACGGCCGCCGCCGGCGCGTACGACGCCGAGCGCCGCCTCGCCGAGTCCCTCGGCGCCGAGCCGCGGCTCGCCGAACTCCTCGGCCTGCCGCAGCCGGGCGCCGTCGGCCAGGTCCCGGCCCAGCGCGGCACCGAGGGACCCGGCAAGGCGGCGGGCCCGCTCACCGCCGAGGAGCTGGACCGCAACGCGGACGCCCTCCGCGAGCTGCTGGACGACACCGTCGCCGCCGCCGAGCGGCAGCTGTTCGACCTGCGCACCGCCGCGGCCGACGACTCCCGCATCCTCGGCGCCCTCGGCGACGGCGGCCTGCTCCCGGCCGGCCCGGACGTCCTCGCCACCGTCGAGTTCCTCGGCGAGCACGGCATCCCCGCCCTCCCCGGCTGGCGCTACCTCGCCCAGGCCGTCGACCCCGCCGAGCACGCCCGGGTCCTGGCCGCCCGCCCCGAGCTCGTCGACGGCGTCGTCATCACCGACCCGGACGCCCACGGCCGCGCCCGCGAGGCCCTGGCCGACGCCTCGCTGCTGCCGCGCTCCGCGGTCGCCGTCGGCACCGCCGCCGCCCTCCTCGCGCCCGTACCCGAGACCGACGGCGACAGTGGCGTCTTCCTCGTCCCGCCGAACCCCGCCATGCACGACGAACGGGCCGCCGACGAGGAGCGGCACGCCCTCCGCGAGCGCGCCGCCGCCCGCGACGAGGAGATCCGCGCCGTCGCCGCCCGGCTCGCCGGCGACCGCGCCCTCGCCGCCCGCCTCGCCTCCTGGCGGTCCGGCTGCCCCGAGGGCCGGCTCGCCGAGCTCGCCGCCGAGGCCGAACGCTGCCGTACCGCCGCCGAGACGGCCCAGGAGGAGCTGACCGCCGCCCGGACCGCCCGCGCCGAGGCCGACGAGACCGCCGCCGAGACCGCCCGGGTCCGCGACGAGCGGCAGGAGGCCGCCCAGCGGGCCCGCCGGGTCGCCGACGCCCTGGCGGGCCTCGCCCACCGGCTCCGCGAACGCGCCCACTGGCAGACCCGGCTCCGTGAACTCGCCGAGGAGGCCGCCGAGTACGAGGAGCGCGCCGCCGCCTGCGTCGACCGCGCCCGCGCCGCCGACGAGGACCGCCGCGCCGCCCAGCGCGCCGCCGACGACGCCCACCGCACCGCCCGCGCCCTGCGCGCCGAGCGCGCCGAGATCGCCGGCGCCCCGGACGACGTGCCCGACGACGCCGAGGCGTCCACCGACTCGCTGCCCGCCCTCCGCGAGGCGTACCGGGCCGCATCCCAGGTGTACGAGAAGGTCGGCGTCGGCGCCGACCTGCGCGCCGAACAGGCCCGCGCCGAGAGCGACGAGAGCGCCGCCCGCGCCGAACTCGACCGCCTCACCAACAAGGTCCGCACCCGCGCCGCCCAGCTGCTGGAGGGCACCGAAGGCGCCGACGGCCCGTCCCGGCAGGCCGCCGCCGCCCGCGCCGAGGCCCTCGTCCAACTGCTCGAAGGCCGCGCCTCCGCCGCCAGCGAGCAGCTCGGCCGGCTCCGCGGCGAGGCCGAACGCCTCGCCCCCGCCGACGGCGAGGCCCACACCGAGCTCCCCGACGAGCGGGTGCCCGCCGACGCCGACCAGGCCAAGGAACTGCTGCGCACCGCCACCGCCGAACTCACCGCGCACACCGACGCGCTGGAGGAGGCCAGGACCGCCCACGCGAGCCTGCTCCGCTCGCACCGCGCCGCCGAGGACGCCGCCGGCGGCTTCGACGACACCGCCGCCCTCCTGCGCGACCTGCTCCGCGACAACGCCCCCGACGACGAGGAGACGGCCCCCGAGCCGTACACCGGCACCCTGGAGGAGGCCCGGCAGGCCGCCGCCGAGGCCCGGCGCTCGCTGCGCGGCTGCGCAGGCGACCTCTCGGCGGCCGAGGCGGCCGTCCGCGAGGCCAGCGACGTCCTCGTCCGGCACGCCAACTCCACGCGCTACGAGCAGGTCCGCACCCCCGCCCGGCAGCAGATCCGCGAACTCCCGGCGTCCGCGCTGCCCGAGCACGCCGCCGCCTGGGCCGACGCCTTCGCGCCCCGGCTGCGCGTCCTCACCGACGAGCTCGACCAGTTGGAGCGCAACCGCGACGGGATCGTCGACCGGCTGCGCGGCCTCGTCGAGTCCTCGCTCACCACGCTCCGCTCCGCCCAGCGGCTCTCCCGGCTGCCCGAGGGGCTGGGGGAGTGGTCGGGCCAGGAGTTCCTGCGTATCCGCTTCGAGGACCCGGACCAGAGCACCCTCACCGAACGCCTCGGCGAGGTCATCGACGAGGCCACCCGGTCCGCCGTCAAGAAGAACTCCGACCTGCGCCGCGACGGCATGTCGCTGCTGTTGCGGGGCGTCCGGGCGGCCCTGCTGCCGCGCGGCGTCGCCGTCGAGATCCTCAAGCCGGACGCGGTGCTGCGCGCCGAGCGGGTGCCCGTCGGGCAGATGGGCGACGTCTTCTCCGGCGGCCAGCTGCTGACCGCCGCCATCG
Organism: Streptomyces mobaraensis NBRC 13819 = DSM 40847; assembly: GCF_017916255.1. NCBI lineage: Bacteria > Bacillati > Actinomycetota > Actinomycetes > Kitasatosporales > Streptomycetaceae > Streptomyces > Streptomyces mobaraensis. Next base: position 1,126,297 of record NZ_CP072827.1, on the reverse strand, counting down.
CCCTGTACTGCACGATGGCCGCGCTGCGCAGCAACGACCGCGGCCGGGACCGGCAGAAGCACGCGGGCACGCTGTTCCTCGACAACCCGATCGGCCGCGCCAACGCGACGTACCTGCTGGAGCTGCAGCGGGCCGTCGCGGACGCCCTCGGCGTCCAGCTGCTGTACACCACCGGGCTGTTCGACACCACGGCGCTCGCCGAGTTCCCGCTGGTCATCCGGTTGCGCAACGACGCGGACCTGCGGGCGGGCCTGAAGTACATCAGCGTCGAGGAGCACCTGCGGCCCGGGCTGCCGCAGGCCGATCCGGAGTCGGAGCCGGTGCACGGCGAGATCACCGCTACGCGGATGTTCCGGCGGCCGGAGGAGGATCCGTCGGAGCGTGAGCCTGTGCCGGCTGGGCGCTGAGGGGGGCGCCTGCGGCGGGCTGTGCCCCGGTCCGTTTCCTGGGGCTCCGCCCCAGATCCCGAAACCGCGCTCCGCGCGGTTGTCCTCAAACGCCGGACGGGCTGGCTGTCCAGCCCGTCACGGATACCTGGGCCGCCGCATCCGCCGCATCTCCCGTGCCGTACTGCTCGGCACCGACACCACCCCGTGCCGCTGGCGCCACACCTGACGCGTCACCCACACGTCGAGGACGCCCCACGTCGTCGCGACCGTGCCGGCCACCGTGGCGACCAGCACCGGGAAGGCGAGCCACGACCCCGCGAGGGTCAGCAGCACCGCCGCCATGGCGAGCGTCGTCGTCAGCGCGACGAGGAGCACGGCGCGTACCGCCGCCGCCCGCACCGGGTCGGGCATCCGCGGCCGGTGGACCGGCTCCTCGGTCCACAACGGCGCGCGCGCCCGTGGGCGTCCGTCCGGCCGTCGTCCGTCGCGAACCCTGTCCATGGCGGCTCACCTCCCCCAGTGGCTGCCCCCCGCTCGGGGCCTTTCCCGCAGGAATGTCAAAAATAACCCGGACCGGAGAACGCGTGCCGGGGCGCGGGCGCCGGAGCGCGCGAACGTCCTCCTCAGTGCCCTGTCGTCTGCCCGCGCACCACGCGGCCCATGGCCGGGGATCGCCCCGGAAAGGGGCGAGTTCAGGCCATCCGGCTTGATCATGCGGCGGGGCCCGCACCGCCCCCGGCGGCGTTCCGGTCCGTCCGGCCCCGGGAGAAGTCCCCTGATCACGGGAGAACTCGGGACGACACGGCCAACCCCCCACGCCCGGGCGGCCGTACAGCCCTTCGAGGCGTAATCCCCGCAGTAGTAGGCTCACGCCGCATCAGTGTCGGAGCACCACCCCCGTCGCGCCGCGGGGTGCAGTGGGGGAGGCCATGCGCTTTCGCGGGAAATCGATCCGCCGGAAGATCGTGGCACTGTTGCTGGTGCCCTTGGTGTCCCTGACCGTCCTCTGGGTGTTCGCCACGGTCATCACCGGCATGGAGGCGGACCGCCTGCTCTCCGCCGCCGAGGTCACCCGCGGAATCGGCCACCCCACGGAGGCCGTCGTCGACGCCCTCCAGAAGGAACGCCGCCAGGCCCTCGTCGTCCTCGCCGGCCCCCGCTCCCGGAGCGCCGGCGCCGCCCGCGCCCGTACCGCCGCCCTCACCGAACTCCGCGCCCGCCAGCGCGCCACCGACAGGGCCGCCGCCGCCCTCCGCTCCGGCGCCTCCGGCGACGTGCGCGAGGACATGAGCCCCACCGCCGCCGACTGGTTCCGCACCATGGAACGCCGCCTCGCCGGACTCGGCGCCCTGCGCGCCAGGGTCGCGGGCGACACGGTCACCCGCGACGCCGCCTTCCTCGCGTACAACGAGGTCATCGACCCCCACCTCGACTTCCTCAGCCTCCTCGGCTCCGTCCAGGACGCCGGCCTCGAACAGCAGCGCCGCGCCCTGGTGGGCCTCACCTACGCCCGTGAGTCCCTGTCCCGCGAGGACGCCCTCCTCGCCGCCGCGCTCACCGCCCGCACCATCAGCGCCCGCGAACTGCGCCTGCTCGCCGACCGCATGGCCGAGCGCAGGATCCTCTACGCGACCAACCTCCCCGTCCTGCCCGCCCGGGACCAGAAGACCTACGACGACTACTGGCGGGGCACCAGCCCCCGGACGCTGAAGGGCACCGAGGAGGCCGTCGTCTCCGCCGGACCCGCCAAGGCCCTCCGCGCCCTCGACACCAAGCGCTGGCAGGCCACCGCCGGCACCGTCCTCGACGACCTCGCCCGCCTCGGCCACGACGCGCAGGAACGCCACGAGGACCGGCTGGAACCCGTCGCCACCTGGGTCCTCACCAAGGCCGCCGTCGCCGGCGTGCTCGGCCTCGCCGCCCTCGTCTGCTCGGTCGTCGTCTCCTGGCGCGTCGGCCGCGGACTCGTCAGGGACCTCCGGCAGCTCCGCCGCGAGGCCCACGAGGTCTCCGGCGTCCGCCTGCCCGCCGTCCTGCGCCGCCTCGCCGCCGGCGAACAGGTCGACGTCGAGACCGAGGCGCCGCGCCTGGAGTACCCGCCCGACGAACTCGGCCAGGTCGGCCGGGCCCTCAACTCCCTCCAGCGCGCCGCCGTCGAGGCCGCCGTGAAACAGGCCGAAATGCGCCGGGGCGTGTCGGACGTCTTCGTCAACATCGCCCGCCGCTCCCAGGTGCTGCTGCACCGTCAGCTCGCGCTGCTCGACACCATGGAGCGCCGCACCGAGGACGCCGACGAACTCGCCGACCTCTTCCGCCTCGACCACCTCACCACGCGCATGCGCCGGCATGCCGAGGGCCTGGTGATCCTCTCCGGCGCCACCCCCTCCCGCCAGTGGCGCAAGCCCGTCCAGCTGATGGACGTCGTCCGCGCCGCCGTCTCCGAGGTCGAGGCGTACGAGCGGATCGAGCTGCGCCGGCTGCCGCCGCTGGCCGTCCAGGGCCCGGCCGTGGCCGACCTGACGCATCTGCTGGCGGAACTCCTGGAGAACGCCACGGTCTTCTCGCCGCCGCACACCGCCGTGCAGGTCGTCGGCGAGCGGGTGCCCAACGGCTTCACCCTCGAAATCCACGACCGCGGCCTCGGCATGAGCCCGGACGCCCTGCTGGAGGCCAACCTCGGCCTCGCGGAGGCGCCCGAGTTCGACCTCTCCGACACCGACCGGCTCGGCCTGTTCGTCGTCAGCCGGCTCGCCCGCCGCCAGGGCGTGCGGGTCTCGCTCCAGCCCTCGCCCTACGGCGGCACCACCGCGGTCGTCCTGATCCCCGCCGCGCTCTTCGACGAGGCGCCGCCGAAGGACGCCGCCCCGGGGGCGCGGGCCCGGAAGGCGGCCCGCAAGGACGGGCCGGTCGAGCTGGAGCCGCCGCTCTCGCCCCTCGAGAAACTCGATGTGCGGGACGCGGTCCCGGTGGACGCGGACCCGCTGGGCGCCGGTCCGCTGGGCGCTGATCTGCTGGGCACGGACGCCCCGCTCGCGCCACGCGGCCCGCGGGACGCACGCCGCCCCCTCGACGCGCGCACCCCGCGGGAGCCCTGGAAGTCCCGGGTTCCGCTCGACGCGCCCGTCCACGACCGCCCGGCCGACCAGCCGCCCGCCCGCCGCCCCGCGGCCCCCGCCCCGGCGTTCGGCTCCCGCGGCCCCGACCGGCGCCCCGGCTCCGGCACCCACGGCACCCCGGACGGCCGCGGAACGGCGGGCCGGGAAACGCCCGGCGGGCTGCCGCGCCGCCCCCGGCCCCCGGTGCTGGTCTCGGACCACGGCCGCCCGGTGGCCGACCGCACGGACCGCGCCGAACGCGCCGACGCCACGGACCGCCGCGACCGAGCGGACCGAGCCGACCCAGCCGATCGAGCCGACCGTTCGGACCGTTCCGATCGCCCGGGCCCCTCAGGACCCTCGGGCATCCCGGATCGCCAGGACCTCCCGGACCTCCCGGACCTTCCGAACCTCCCGGACCTCCTGGACGAACCCACCCCGCCCACCGGACTGCCCCGCCGCGTCCGCCAGGCCGGCCTCGCCCCCCTCGTCCGGGAGAACCTCGCCAGGGAATCCCGCCGGACCGCCGCCGAGCCGGCCGATCACGAGACCGCGCGCGACCCCGAGGAGGTCCGCGCCCGCATGACGTCCCTGCAACGGGGATGGCAGCGCGGCCGGGCGGACGCCCCGCACCCCACCGAGCACGACAGCACACGAACCACCAACGAAAGGGACGGTCGATGACCGCCATACGCAACGCGTCGGCAGACACCGCCACGGCACAGCCCGCGGGCAACGGCAAGCTCAACTGGCTCCTCGACGACCTCGTCGAGCGCGTCGGCACCATCCGCAAGGCCCTCGTCCTCTCCGGTGACGGCCTCGCCGTCGGCTCCTCCGCCGACCTCACCCGCGAGGACGGCGAGCACCTGGCCGCCGTCGCCTCCGGCTTCCACAGCCTCGCCAAGGGCGTGGGCCGCCGCTTCGACGCCGGACAGGTGCGCCAGACCGTCGTCGAACTGGACGACGCGTTCCTCTTCGTCACCGCCGCCGGACAGGGCAGCGCCCTCGCCGTCCTCGCCGAAGCGGACTCCGACATCGGCCTGATCGCCTACGAGATGACCCTCCTCGTCAAGCGCGTCGGCGCCCACCTGGCCAGCTCCCCGCGCACCGGCGAGGCCGCCGGCGGATGACCGGACGGAGGGCCGGAGACGGCGGGACCCCTGACAGGACCGGAGAGCCGCAGCACTGGTACGACGACGCGGCGGGCCCGGTGGTCCGCCCGTACACCATGACCCGTGGACGCACCCGGGGCGCCGGGCAGCACCGGCTCGACCGCACGGCGTTCGTCATCGCCGTGCGGTCCCCCGACGGCACCGACGACCGGCTCGGCCCCGAACACCTCCGCATCGCGGAGCTCACGGCCGAGGACCCCCGCTCCGTCGCGGAACTCACCGACCGCCTCGGCCTCCCCTCCGGCGTCGTCCGCGTCCTCGTCGGCGACCTCTTCGAAGCCGGCATCGTCCGCGTCGACCGGCCGATCCCCCCGGCGGAACCGCCCGACGAGAGCATCCTCCGGCTGGTGATCAACGGCTTGCGCACGCTGTGAGACGGGCGCGCGGCGCGCGACGGGGACGGCCGGGGCAGCGCCCCGCCTCCGGAAGACCCGCGAGGGTCACCGACTCCGGCCGGCCGACCCGGAGCCCGCACGCCCGGCGACAGCGGACCGCGGCGGGACGACGGACGGCTCCACGCGGCGACGGCCCCGGGCGCGGCCGGGCGGGGACCCGCATGGGACGGACCCGGCCCGGCGGTCGCCCTCGGACGGCGCGCGGACCCCGCCGCCGGCCGGCCCTTGGCCGGTCGGCCCGACCGCCCGCCCCCGACGTCCGTCCGCCTGGACGCCCGGCCCCGGCCGCCCGGTCGACCCCCGCCCCCTACACCCCCCGCACCCGCACCGGAAACCCCACCTCCGCCGCTCCCTCCCGTTCCACCATCACCACGCCGTCCCGCCACCCGGTCGTGAACCGCACCACCTCGGCCTCCTCCCCGCCGTCCTCGACGACCAGCACCCCGCCGCCCGTCCGGCCCGCCGCCGGGGCCCACACCTCCAGTTCCACCCCGCCGTCCGCGCCCGCCACCGGAAGCACCGCCCCCGCCCGCGCGAGGACCGGGATCCGGGCGAGCGGCGCGTCGAGAAGCACCTGGCCGGGGCCCTCGTGCGGGCGGCCCGTCGCCGTGTCGTACCAGCGGCCGCGTGGCAGCCGCACCGCCCGCCGGTCGGCCCCCGGCTCCAGGACCGGCGCCACCAGCAGCGCGTCCCCGAGCAGGAACGCGTCCTCGCAGTCCCGCAGCGCCCGGTCCTCCGGCGAGCGCCACCACACCGGACGGACGTACGGCGCGCCCGTCACCCGCGCCCGGTGGGCCAGCGTGACGAAGTAGGGCAGCAGCCGCATCCGCTCCCGCAGCGCCGCCCCCGCGTGCTCCAGCACCTCCGGGCCGAACTCCCACGGCTCCCGGCGCCCCGCCGAGATCGCCGCGTGCGTACGGAACAGCGGCAGGTAAGAGCCCAGTTGGAACCACCGCAGATACAGCTCCGGCGACGGCGAACCCGTGAACCCGCCCACGTCAGGACCCGAGAACGGCACCCCGCACAACCCCAGCCCCAGCACCAGCGACAACGACGCCCGCAGCCCCGGCCAGCCCGTCGTCACATCGCCCGACCACGTCCCCCCGTACCGCTGCAGCCCCGCCCAGCCCGACCGCGAGAACAGGAACGGCCGCTCGTCCGGCCGCAGTTCGCGCAGCGCCTCGTACCCGGCCCGCGCCATGGCCAGCGCGTACACGTTGTGCGCCTCCCGGTGGTCGCCGCCCCGGCCCTCCAGCGCGTGCCGCGCCGACCGCGGCAGGGTGTGCTCGCCGAACGCCGCGAACGCCGCCGGCTCGTTCATGTCGTGCCAGAACCCGGCGAACCCTTCCGCCAGCCGTTCCGCGTAGAGGCCGCCCCACCAGCGGCGCACCGCCGGATCGGTGAAGTCCGGGAAGACCGACGTGCCCGCCCACACCTCGCCGCGCACCGGCCGCCCCCGGCCGTCCCGGACGAACGCGCCGGCCGCCGCGCCCGCCTCGTACACCTCCCAGCCGGGCTCGGCCTTCACCCCCGGATCGACGATGGACACCAGCCGGACGCCGTCCTTCCGGAGCTCGGCGGAGAGCCCGGGCAGGTCGGGGAACCGCTCCCGGTCCACCGTGAACACCCGGTGGCCCCGGTAGTGGTCGATGTCCAGGTGCACGGCCGACAGCGGCAGCCCCCGCTCCCGGTACCCGGCCACCACCCGCCGCACCTCCGCCTCGCTGCCGAACCCCCACCGCGCGTGGTGGTGCCCCAGCGCCCAGGCGGGCGGCACCGCGGCACCCCCGGTCAGCCCCGCCCAGCCGCGCAGCACCCGCGCCGGGGTGCCCGCGACCACCCAGTACCGCAGCGGCCCCCCGGTCATCCGCAGCTCGCAGCGGCCCGGCCGGTCGTGCCCCGAACCGGCACCCTCCTCGCCCTCCCACAGCAGCACCCGCCCGTCCCAGGAGTTGTCGTGGAAGACCAGGTGCGTGCCCGCGTCCGCCACCACCAGCTGCACCGGCATGGTGAGGTACAGCGGATCGTCCCCCGGCTCGAACGAACCCCCGGGGTCGGTGTTCCACAGCCGGTACGCGCCCTCGCGCAGCCGGGGCCCCGCCGACCGGCCGCCCAGGCCGAAGAACCGGGCGTCCGCCGGCACCTCCGACCGCTGCGTCCACCGCGGCCCCGCCCGATCGGCCGCCGCGTCCACCGGATCCCACCAGCGCGGCGGCTGGTCACGCCGCAGCATCACCCCGCCCGGCGTCCGCACCTCCACCGCCCCGTGCCGTGACACCACCACCAGCAGCCGCTCCGACACCACCCGCCAGCCGCCGTCCGTGTCCGGCTCCAGCACCACCCGCTCGTCCACCTCCGGCACCGGGCCCGCCAGGGCGTACGACGGTTCCGGCGCCGCGCCGTCCCACCCGCAGAACACCGCGCCCCCGGCCGCCACCCGCACCCGCAGCGACGACCGGGCGAACCGCACCACCCCGCCGCCCGGCTCCGGATCCGCCCCGAGGGCCGGACCGGGCACCCGCGCCCGCTCGGCCACCGGCCCCGGCGCCTCCGCGGCGTCCACCCGCCGCCGCCACCACGCGGCCCGCACCGACCGCAGCACCCGCGCCGCCCCCACCGTCCTGAACGACGTCACCCATTTGACCGACCGTCCCAGGTCATGCGCATCCATGGCGTTCACCCTGCCACCGGCACCCCGCCGGACGGAGCGGGTTCGCCGCCCGTTCACCCGGCGGTGACCGACGCCTCGCGGCGGCACGGCCCGACACCCCTGGTGCGGAAGACGATCACATGGCATCGTCCTCGTCAGCCGCGCGCGCCGGCCCACACCCCGGGAACCCGCCGCACGGCGGCCACGCCCACGACGCGTACAGCCGGGAGCAGCCACGATGACCACCGCACCGCACCACGCCGACCAGCCGACGCCGCTCTGGCGGCCGGACGCCGACCGCGTCGCCCGTGCCCAGGTCACCCGCTTCCACGCCCGCGCCGCCGAACGGCACGGCGCCCCCGCGCCCGTCCCCGGCGACCCCGAGGCGAGCTACGCCGCCCTCCACCGCTGGTCCGTCGCCGCGCCCGAGCCCTTCTGGCAGGCCGTCGCCGAGTGGTGCGACGTACGGTTCTCCCGGCCGTACGAGCGGGTGCTGGCCGACGCGTCCATGCCCGGCGCCGTCTGGTTCCCCGGCGCCACCCTCAACTACGCCGAACACGCCCTGCGCACCGCCGAGGACCCCGCCCGCGCCGCCGGACCGGCCCTGCTGCACACCGACGAGACCCTCGACCCGCGCCCCGTCACCTGGGCCGAACTCCGCACCCGGGTCGGCTCCCTGGCCGCCGAGCTCCGCCGCCTCGGCGTCCGCCCCGGCGACCGGATCAGCGGCTACCTGCCCAACATCCCCCAGGCCGTCGTCGCCTTCCTCGCCACCGCCGCCGTCGGCGCCGTCTGGACGTCCTGCGCCCCCGACTTCGGCGCCCGCAGCGTCCTCGACCGCTTCCAGCAGGTCGAACCCGTCGTCCTGTTCACCGTCGACGGCTACCACTACGGCGGCAAGCGCCACGAACGCGCCGACACCGTCGCCGAACTCCGCGCCGGCCTGCCCACCCTGCGCGCCGTCGTCCACATCCCGCTGCTGGGCACCCCCGCCCCCGAGGGCGCCCTGGAATGGGACGAGCTGACCTCGGGCGACGTCGAGCCGGTCTTCGAGCAGGTGCCCTTCGACCACCCGCTGTGGGTCCTCTACTCCTCCGGCACCACCGGCCTGCCCAAGGCCATCGTCCAGTCCCAGGGCGGCATCCTCCTCGAACACCTCAAGCAGCTCTCCCTGCACTGTGACCTCGGCCCCGGCGACCGCTTCTTCTGGTACACCTCCACCGGCTGGATGATGTGGAACTTCCTCGTCTCCGGCCTCCTCGTCGGCGCCACCGTCGTCCTCTACGACGGCAGCCCCGGCCACCCCGACACCGCCGCCCAGTGGCGGGTCGCCGAACGCACCGGCGCCACCCTGTTCGGCACCTCCGCCGCGTACGTGATGGCCTGCCGCAAGGCCGGCCTCCACCCCGGCCGCGACCTCGACCTCTCCCGCGTCCGCTGCGTCGCCACCACCGGCTCCCCGCTGCCGCCGGACGGCTTCCGGTGGATCCACGACGCGGTCGCCGAGGACATGTGGATCGCCTCCGTCAGCGGCGGCACCGACGTCTGCAGCTGCTTCGCCGGCGCCGTCCCCACCCTCCCGGTGTACGTCGGCGAACTCCAGGCCCCCTGCCTCGGCACCGACCTCCGGGCATGGGACGAGCAGGGCAAGCCCGTCGTCGACGAGGTCGGGGAACTGATCGTCGCCGCGCCCCTGCCGTCCATGCCCCTCCGCTTCTGGAACGACCCCGACGGCCGGCGCTACCGCGAGAGCTACTTCGAGACGTTCCCCGGCGTCTGGCGGCACGGCGACTGGATCACCCTCACCTCCCGCGGCACCGTCGTCGTCCACGGACGCTCCGACTCCACCCTCAACCGGCAGGGCGTCCGCATGGGCTCCGCCGACATCTACGAGGCCGTCGAACGGCTCCCGGAGATCCGGGAATCCCTGGTCATCGGCGTCGAGGAACCCGACGGCGGCTACTGGATGCCCCTCTTCGTGCACCTCGCCCCCGGCACCACCCTGGACGACGCGCTCCTCGACCGCATCAAGCGGACCATCCGCCAACAGCTCTCCCCGCGACACGTCCCCGACGAGGTCATAGCCGTCGAGGCCATCCCCCACACGCTCACCGGCAAGCGCATCGAGGTCCCGGTCAAGCGCCTCCTCCAGGGCACTCCCCTCGAACAGGCCGTCAACCCCGGCTCCGTCGACAACCCCGCGCTGCTTGCGTTCTACGCGGACCTCGGCCGGCGCCGCCGCCAGGGCTGACCACCGCCCCCGCCCGCCCCCGGCGCCGTTGTCAGTGCCCTCGACTACTCTGAGTGAGCATTGGTAACCGCGCTGAGGGGGAGTGGGAAACATGGCGCACACGACGCGGCCCGACACCGCACACACCGACGACACCCGTGCCCGGCGGAGCGCACGCCGACGACTGCGCAGAGAAGTACCCGGCACCATCGCCGTCCTGGCGGACGAACGCGACTTCGCCGCCATGCGGCGCTACACCAGCTTCGGCTTCGACGACCACCCCGGCTACCTGCGGCACGTGGACGCCCTCCTCCGCACCCTGGCCGCCCAGGGCGCCTACACCAGCGTCGCCCTGTTCGACCCGGCCGACTACGCCGCCTACTGCGCGGACCTCCGCCTCGACCCGGACAGCGCCACCAGCCGCACCCGCTACACGGCCGAGGTCGCCGCCGCCGGCACCACGGTCGCCTACGACGGACGCCCCGTCGCCCGGCTGCTCCCCGGCCTCATCGACGCGGCCGAACAACAGGCCACCTGGGAGTACGCCACCGGACTGCTCACCGGGGACGGCTGCGAGCGCTGCGGCGACGACACCGGCCGGAGAGCCTTCGCCCGCGCCTCCCTCATCCTGCGCCGCATCGTCGAGGCCCTCGGCCCGGGCGGCCACCACCTCGTGTGCAGCGTCCCCGCCGACGGGGACGCCCCGCTCGTCGCCCTCCTCCAGGCCGACTGCGGCACCGACGGACGGCTCCGGCTCGACGAACCCTCGGCCCTGGTCTTCTGCACCGTCCTGGCCGCGGGCATCGCCACCGACCGCCCCGGCGGCATCGTCGCCCGCACCACCGCCCTCGGCCGGCCGCCCACCGTCCGCGGCTGGACCCTCCGCGCCGGCTGGCCCCGGCCACTCGACGAGGCCGAGGTCTTCTCCGCCTACTGCACCGACCCCGCCACCGGCGAACCCATCCCGCCCGAACACGGCGTGGCGTACGAGGCGGGCATCGAACTGCCGGAACACGACGCGGGGGAGGCCGAGGACGAGTGACACGAAGAGAGGGGCGCCCGCCGCCCGGCAGGCACCCCTCTCCCTCACTCCTCGCTCACCCGCTTCCGCGGGCGGCACTCACTCGCCGGACAGCACCGCCTGCGCCGCGAGCCGGGCCTCCTCGGCCGAGTCCGTCGCACGGGCCGCGGCGGCGGCACGCTCGCACTGGGCGAGAGTGTGCTTGGCCAGCGTGGCACGCACGTACGGGATCGAGGCGGCGCCCATGGACAGGCTCGTCACCCCGAGACCGGTCAGCACACAGGCGAGCAGCGGGTCCGACGCGGCCTCACCGCAGACGCCGCAGCTCTTGCCCTCGGCCTTGGCCGCCTCGGCGGACAGGGCGATGAGGTCGAGCAGCGCCGGCTGCCACGGGTCCTGGAGGCGGGAGACGGCACCGACCTGACGGTCGGCGGCGAAGGTGTACTGCGCGAGGTCGTTGGTCCCCAGCGACAGGAACTCGACCTCCTGCAGGATGGAGCGCGCCCGCAGCGCGGCCGACGGGATCTCCACCATCGCGCCGAACTTCGCCCGCAGCCCGGCCTCGCGGCACGCGTCCGCGAACGCCTTGGCGTCCGTGCGGTCCGCCACCATCGGGGCCATGACCTCGAGGTAGACGGGCAGTCCCTCGGCGGCCTTGGCCAGCGCGGTGAGCTGGGTGCGCAGCACCTCGGGGTGGTCCAGCAGCGTCCGCAGACCGCGCACGCCGAGCGCCGGGTTGGGCTCGTCCGCCGGGGTGAGGAAGTCCAGCGGCTTGTCCGCGCCCGCATCCAGCACGCGCACGACGACCCGGCCCTCCGGGAACGCCTCCAGCACCTTGCGGTACGCCTCGACCTGCTTCGCCTCGGACGGCGCCTTGGCGCTGTCGTCCAGGAACAGGAACTCGGTACGGAACAGACCGACGCCCTCGGCACCCGCCTCGACCGCCGCGGGCACGTCCGCCGGACCGCCGACGTTGGCGAGCAGCGGCACCTTGTGCCCGTCGGAAGTCGCACCCGGACCGGAGGAGGCGGCCAGCGCCGCCCGGCGCTCCTCGGCCGCCTTCGTCAGCTCCGCGCGCTTCTTCTCGCTCGGGTCGACGAAGATCTCACCGGTGCTGCCGTCCACGGCCACGACCGTGCCCTCGGCCAGCTCACCGGCGCCCGGCAGCGCCACGACCGCCGGCACGCCCAGCGCACGGGCGAGGATGGCGCTGTGGCTGGTCGGCCCGCCCTCCTCGGTCACGAAACCGAGCACCAGCGTCGGGTCGAGCAGCGCGGTGTCGGCGGGCGCCAGGTCCCGGGCGATCAGCACATACGGCTCGTCGCTGTCGGGCACGCCCGGCATCGGCACGCCCAGCAGGCGGGCGACGATCCGGTTCCGCACGTCGTCCAGGTCCGCGACCCGGCCGGCCAGGTACTCCCCGGCCCCGGCGAGCAGCGCCCGGTAGGCGGCGAAGGCGTCGTAGACCGCGCGCTCGGCGGTGCTGCCGACGGCGATGCGCCGCTCGACGTCCGCCATCAGCTCGGGGTCCTGCGCCATCATGGCCTGGGCCTCGAGCACGTGCTGGGCCTCGCCGCCGGCGAGGTTGCCCCGGGCGATCAGATCGGCGGCCACAGCCTCGACGGCCTGGCGCGCGCGCCCCTGTTCGCGCGGTGCCTCGTCCGTCGGGATCTGCTTGGCCGGCGGCTCCAGCACCGCCGTGCCCATGTGCCGGACCTCGCCGATCGCCACACCGTGGCTGACGCCGACGCCTCGCAGCGTTGCTTCCATCATGTCCTCTCGAAGGGGACCACCGGCCGCGGCCGGTGGGGGGAACGCGTCCCTGTTGCGTTCAGCTGAACCGTTTCCGCCGGTGCCCCGGCGGCCTTGCGCGGCCTGTCAGTGCCAGCTGAACAGCTGGTCGCCGGCCTTGACTTCGCCGTCCTCGCGCACGTCGGCGAGCGTGTCGGCGGTGGCCTCCAGCGCGATCACCGGGGAGATCGGCGACTTGCCCGCCGCCTCGACGGCGGCCGGGTTCCAGCGGATGACGGCTTGGCCGCGCTGGACGGTGTCACCCTTGTTGACGAGCAGCTCGAAGCCCTCGCCGTTGAGTTGGACGGTGTCGATGCCGAGGTGCGTCAGAACGCCGTGGCCCTCGGAGTCGACGACGACGAACGCGTGGGGGTGGAGCGAGACGACGACTCCGTCGACGGGGGCGACGGCCTCGGAGGGCTCACGCACGGGGTCGACGGCGGTACCGGGTCCCACCATCGCGCCGGAGAAGACCGGATCGGGCACTGCCGCGAGTCCGATGGCGCGTCCGGCGATCGGGGACGACACGGTGGTCATGGGAAGCCTCCCAGGGGTGGAGATTCATCACGCACCGTCACTACCTGTCCTGGACGGCGCACTGATCAGAGCCTAAGTCATAGGAACTGACGGTTCCGCACGAGCGCGCCCCACCTCCGGCCAGTGCGCTCCGTAACCGATTTGCCTCTCTCGACCGGGGGCCTGTACTGTCGGATCCCTGCCCACGACCGGAGCCCGCGGCGAAAGCCGACGAGCACGGTACGGGGGCGGCACTCCATTCAGATGTGATCCTTTCTCGGGACCGCTTTTGTCTGCCCTTATGCCTCGATGCATACGGAAAGGCGGGTGGCGAGAGAGACGGAAAACGCCTGATAGAGTGTGAAACACCGAAGGGAAGCGCCCGGAGGAAAGCCTGAGAGAGTCTCTCGGGTGAGTACAAAGGAAGCGTCCGTTCCTTGAGAACTCAACAGCGTGCCAAAAGTCAACGCCAGACTATAAAACAACCCCGTCCATGGATCCTTGTGGTCCTGGATGAGGTTCCTTTGAAAAACACAGCGAGGACGCTGTGAACGACCGAGCTTATTCCGCCTGGTCGTTCCGCTCTCGTGGTGTCGCCCCGATTACGGGGAAACATTCACGGAGAGTTTGATCCTGGCTCAGGACGAACGCTGGCGGCGTGCTTAACACATGCAAGTCGAACGATGAACCTCCTTCGGGAGGGGATTAGTGGCGAACGGGTGAGTAACACGTGGGCAATCTGCCCTGCACTCTGGGACAAGCCCTGGAAACGGGGTCTAATACCGGATACGACTGCTGAGCGCATGCTCGGTGGTGGAAAGCTCCGGCGGTGCAGGATGAGCCCGCGGCCTATCAGCTTGTTGGTGGGGTGATGGCCTACCAAGGCGACGACGGGTAGCCGGCCTGAGAGGGCGACCGGCCACACTGGGACTGAGACACGGCCCAGACTCCTACGGGAGGCAGCAGTGGGGAATATTGCACAATGGGCGAAAGCCTGATGCAGCGACGCCGCGTGAGGGATGACGGCCTTCGGGTTGTAAACCTCTTTCAGCAGGGAAGAAGCGAAAGTGACGGTACCTGCAGAAGAAGCGCCGGCTAACTACGTGCCAGCAGCCGCGGTAATACGTAGGGCGCAAGCGTTGTCCGGAATTATTGGGCGTAAAGAGCTCGTAGGCGGCTTGTCGCGTCGGATGTGAAAGCCCGGGGCTTAACCCCGGGTCTGCATTCGATACGGGCAGGCTAGAGTTCGGTAGGGGAGATCGGAATTCCTGGTGTAGCGGTGAAATGCGCAGATATCAGGAGGAACACCGGTGGCGAAGGCGGATCTCTGGGCCGATACTGACGCTGAGGAGCGAAAGCGTGGGGAGCGAACAGGATTAGATACCCTGGTAGTCCACGCCGTAAACGTTGGGAACTAGGTGTGGGCGACATTCCACGTCGTCCGTGCCGCAGCTAACGCATTAAGTTCCCCGCCTGGGGAGTACGGCCGCAAGGCTAAAACTCAAAGGAATTGACGGGGGCCCGCACAAGCAGCGGAGCATGTGGCTTAATTCGACGCAACGCGAAGAACCTTACCAAGGCTTGACATACACCGGAAACATCCAGAGATGGGTGCCCCCTTGTGGTCGGTGTACAGGTGGTGCATGGCTGTCGTCAGCTCGTGTCGTGAGATGTTGGGTTAAGTCCCGCAACGAGCGCAACCCTTGTTCTGTGTTGCCAGCATGCCTTTCGGGGTGATGGGGACT
Source organism: Streptomyces mobaraensis NBRC 13819 = DSM 40847 (assembly GCF_017916255.1). Lineage (NCBI taxonomy): Bacteria > Bacillati > Actinomycetota > Actinomycetes > Kitasatosporales > Streptomycetaceae > Streptomyces > Streptomyces mobaraensis. The sequence goes on along the minus strand of NZ_CP072827.1, from coordinate 1,111,293 downwards.
CACAGGAGACTGCCGGGGTCAACTCGGAGGAAGGTGGGGACGACGTCAAGTCATCATGCCCCTTATGTCTTGGGCTGCACACGTGCTACAATGGCCGGTACAATGAGCTGCGATACCGCGAGGTGGAGCGAATCTCAAAAAGCCGGTCTCAGTTCGGATTGGGGTCTGCAACTCGACCCCATGAAGTTGGAGTTGCTAGTAATCGCAGATCAGCATTGCTGCGGTGAATACGTTCCCGGGCCTTGTACACACCGCCCGTCACGTCACGAAAGTCGGTAACACCCGAAGCCGGTGGCCCAACCCTTGTGGAGGGAGCCGTCGAAGGTGGGACTGGCGATTGGGACGAAGTCGTAACAAGGTAGCCGTACCGGAAGGTGCGGCTGGATCACCTCCTTTCTAAGGAGCACATAGCCGACTACGAGCGAATGTCTCGTACGGTTGCTCATGGGTGGAACGTTGACTATTCGGCACGATCGGTGAGGGATCGCTAGTACTGCTTCGGCGTGGAACGTGATCGTGAGCTGGTCGGGTCGGGCACGCTGTTGGGTGTCTGAGGGTACGGACTTATGGTCTGTTCCTTCTGCCGGCCCCGGTAAAGGTCTGCCTGTTGGTGGGTTGTGACGGGTGGCTGGTCGTTGTTTGAGAACTGCACAGTGGACGCGAGCATCTGTGGCCAAGTTTTTAAGGGCGCACGGTGGATGCCTTGGCACCAGGAACCGATGAAGGACGTGGGAGGCCGCGATAGGCCCCGGGGAGCTGTCAACCGAGCTGTGATCCGGGGGTGTCCGAATGGGGAAACCCGGCAGTCGTCATGGGCTGTCACCCGCTGCTGAACACATAGGCAGTGTGGAGGGAACGCGGGGAAGTGAAACATCTCAGTACCCGCAGGAAGAGAAAACAACCGTGATTCCGGGAGTAGTGGCGAGCGAAACCGGATGAGGCCAAACCGTTTGCGTGTGATACCCGGCAGGGGTTGCGCATGCGGGGTTGTGGGATCTCTCTTCTGTCGTCTGCCGGCGACGGGACGAGTCAGAAACCGTAGTGATAGGCGAAGGACATGCGAAAGGTCCGGCGTAGAGGGTAAGACCCCCGTAGCTGAAATCATTGCGGCTCGTTTGAGAGACACCCAAGTAGCACGGGGCCCGAGAAATCCCGTGTGAATCTGGCGGGACCACCCGCTAAGCCTAAATATTCCCTGGTGACCGATAGCGGATAGTACCGTGAGGGAATGGTGAAAAGTACCGCGGGAGCGGAGTGAAATAGTACCTGAAACCGTGTGCCTACAAGCCGTGGGAGCGTCGCACAGGGAGCTTGCTTCTTGTGTCGTGACTGCGTGCCTTTTGAAGAATGAGCCTGCGAGTTTGCGGTGTGTTGCGAGGTTAACCCGTGTGGGGAAGCCGTAGCGAAAGCGAGTCCGAATAGGGCGATTGAGTAGCGCGCCCAAGACCCGAAGCGGAGTGATCTAGCCATGGGCAGGTTGAAGCGGAGGTAAGACTTCGTGGAGGACCGAACCCACCAGGGTTGAAAACCTGGGGGATGACCTGTGGTTAGGGGTGAAAGGCCAATCAAACTCCGTGATAGCTGGTTCTCCCCGAAATGCATTTAGGTGCAGCGTCGTGTGTTTCTTGCCGGAGGTAGAGCACTGGATAGGCGATGGGCCCTACCGGGTTACTGACCTTAGCCAAACTCCGAATGCCGGTAAGTGAGAGCGCGGCAGTGAGACTGTGGGGGATAAGCTCCATGGTCGAGAGGGAAACAGCCCAGAGCATCGACTAAGGCCCCTAAGCGTACGCTAAGTGGGAAAGGATGTGGAGTCGCAGAGACAACCAGGAGGTTGGCTTAGAAGCAGCCACCCTTGAAAGAGTGCGTAATAGCTCACTGGTCAAGTGATTCCGCGCCGACAATGTAGCGGGGCTCAAGCGTACCGCCGAAGTCGTGTCATTGCAGCATGAGGGCTAACGCCTGTTGTGATGGGTAGGGGAGCGTCGTGTGCCGGGTGAAGCAGCCGCGGAAGCGAGTTGTGGACGGTTCACGAGTGAGAATGCAGGCATGAGTAGCGATACACACGTGGGAAACGTGTGCGCCGATTGACTAAGGGTTCCTGGGTCAAGCTGATCTGCCCAGGGTAAGTCGGGACCTAAGGCGAGGCCGACAGGCGTAGTCGATGGACAACCGGTTGATATTCCGGTACCCGCTTTGAAACGCCCAATATCGAATCAGGCGATGCTAAGTCCGTGAAGCCGCCCTGAGCTCTTCGGAGCGTAGGGGAGTGGTGGAGCCGACGATCCAGACTTGTAGTAGGTAAGCGATGGGGTGACGCAGGAAGGTAGTCCAGCCCGGGCGGTGGTTGTCCCGGGGTAAGGGTGTAGGGCGCTGTCTAGGCAAATCCGGACAGCATGAAGCCTGAGACCTGATGCCGAGCCGATTGTGGTGAAGTGGATGATCCTATGCTGTCGAGAAAAGCCTCTAGCGAGTTTCATGGCGGCCCGTACCCTAAACCGACTCAGGTGGTCAGGTAGAGAATACCGAGGCGTTCGGGTGAACTATGGTTAAGGAACTCGGCAAAATGCCCCCGTAACTTCGGGAGAAGGGGGGCCATGTCCGGTGATGGAACGTGCTTCCTGAGCTGGGTGTGGCCGCAGAGACCAGCGAGAAGCGACTGTTTACTAAAAACACAGGTCCGTGCGAAGCCGTAAGGCGATGTATACGGACTGACGCCTGCCCGGTGCTGGAACGTTAAGGGGACCGGTTAGCTTGGATTCGTCCAGGCGAAGCTGAGAACTTAAGCGCCAGTAAACGGCGGTGGTAACTATAACCATCCTAAGGTAGCGAAATTCCTTGTCGGGTAAGTTCCGACCTGCACGAATGGCGTAACGACTTCTCGACTGTCTCAACCATAGGCCCGGTGAAATTGCACTACGAGTAAAGATGCTCGTTTCGCGCAGCAGGACGGAAAGACCCCGGGACCTTTACTATAGCTTGATATTGGTGTTCGGTTCGGCTTGTGTAGGATAGGTGGGAGACTGTGAAGCATGCACGCCAGTGTGTGTGGAGTCGTCGTTGAAATACCACTCTGGTCGTGCTGGATGTCTAACCTGGGTCCGTGATCCGGATCAGGGACAGTGTCTGGTGGGTAGTTTAACTGGGGCGGTTGCCTCCTAAAGGGTAACGGAGGCGCCCAAAGGTTCCCTCAGCCTGGTTGGCAATCAGGTGTTGAGTGTAAGTGCACAAGGGAGCTTGACTGTGAGACCGACGGGTCGAGCAGGGACGAAAGTCGGGACTAGTGATCCGGCGGTGGCTTGTGGAAGCGCCGTCGCTCAACGGATAAAAGGTACCCCGGGGATAACAGGCTGATCTTCCCCAAGAGTCCATATCGACGGGATGGTTTGGCACCTCGATGTCGGCTCGTCGCATCCTGGGGCTGGAGTCGGTCCCAAGGGTTGGGCTGTTCGCCCATTAAAGCGGTACGCGAGCTGGGTTTAGAACGTCGTGAGACAGTTCGGTCCCTATCCGCTGTGCGCGTAGGAGTCTTGAGAAGGGCTGTCCCTAGTACGAGAGGACCGGGACGGACGAACCTCTGGTGTGCCAGTTGTTCTGCCAAGGGCATGGCTGGTTGGCTACGTTCGGGAGGGATAACCGCTGAAAGCATCTAAGCGGGAAGCCTGCTTCGAGATGAGGACTCCCACCCACTTGATGGGGTAAGGCTCCCAGTAGACGACTGGGTTGATAGGCCAGGTGTGGAAGACCGGTAACGGTTGGAGCTGACTGGTACTAATAGGCCGAGGGCTTGTCCTCAGTTGCTCGCGTCCACTGTGTTGGTTCTGAAACCACGAACAACCAATATGCCGGTTGTTGATATGTTTCATAGTGTTTCGGTGGTCATAGCGTTAGGGAAACGCCCGGTTACATTCCGAACCCGGAAGCTAAGCCTTTCAGCGCCGATGGTACTGCATGGGGGACCGTGTGGGAGAGTAGGACGCCGCCGAACTAAAATTACAAGTAAGCCCTGGTGGGGAGCATCGCTCCCTGCCAGGGCTTACTTGCGTTTACCGACCGCACCCCGGCTGCCGATGAAGTCACCGGCTACCGGTAAGGTCAAGAAGAAAACAACAGGAACCGTCCCACAGGAGGCCCCCGGGTGGAGGTCCAGGAGACGCGCGTACAGACCGACCGCGTCCTCACCATCCCCAACATCCTCAGCATGGCTCGCCTCGTCGGCGTCCCCCTCTTCCTGTGGCTGATCCTCCAGCCCGTCTTCGACGGGCCGAACTGCGACGGATGGGCGCTGCTGGTGCTGGCGCTGAGCGGCGTCAGCGACTACCTCGACGGGAAGCTCGCACGACGCTGGAACCAGATCAGCAGCCTCGGCCGGCTGCTCGACCCCGCCGCCGACCGGCTGTACATCCTCTCCACCCTGGTCGGAATGACCTGGCGGGAGATCCTGCCGCTCTGGCTCACCGCGGCCCTCCTGGCCCGCGAGGCGATGCTGCTGGTCATGGTGTGGATCCTGCGACGGCACGGATACCCGCCACCCCAGGTGAACTTCCTGGGCAAGGCCGCGACCTTCAACTTGATGTACGCGTTCCCGCTGCTGCTTCTCAGTGACAATGACACCTGGGTACACCTGCCCGCCACTATTTTCGGATGGGCGTTCGCCGGATGGGGTACAACCCTCTATTGGTGGGCAGGGATCCTCTATGTGGTTCAAGTCCGCCGACTGGTCAAGGCGGATACCACAGCCGACTGATCCCGTCGTAGCCGTACGTTCCCGCGTACGTACAACGGAGGCGATCGGGGGGATTTAGTCGGTGGTCCGTCATCTCTCAAGGAGGACGCTTCCGACATGAAGGCCGTCGTGATGGCCGGTGGCGAAGGCACCCGCCTTCGCCCCATGACCTCAAGCATGCCCAAGCCGCTCCTGCCGGTGGCCAACCGCCCGATCATGGAGCATGTACTCCGGCTCCTGAAGCGGCACGGGCTCACGGAGACGGTGGTCACCGTCCAGTTCCTCGCCTCACTCGTGAAGAACTACTTCGGTGACGGCGAGGAGCTCGGGATGGAGCTCACGTACGCCAACGAGGAAAAGCCACTGGGTACGGCGGGCAGCGTCAAGAATGCGGAAGAGGCCCTCAAGGACGACACCTTCCTCGTCATCTCGGGCGACGCCCTCACCGATTTCGACCTGACGGATCTCATCCGGTTCCACAAGGAAAAGGGCGCCCTCGTCACCGTCTGCCTCACCCGGGTGCCCAACCCGCTCGAATTCGGCATCACCATCGTGGACGACGCCGGCAAGGTCGAGCGCTTCCTGGAGAAGCCGACCTGGGGCCAGGTCTTCTCCGACACCGTGAACACGGGCATCTACGTCATGGAGCCCGAGGTCTTCAAGTACGTGGCGCCCGACGTCCCGGTCGACTGGTCGGGTGACGTCTTCCCCCAGCTGATGAAGGAAGGCAAGCCCATCTACGGCTACGTCGCCGAGGGCTACTGGGAGGACGTCGGCACCCACGAGAGCTACGTCAAGGCGCAGGCCGACGTCCTCGAGCGCAAGGTGGACGTCGACATAGACGGCTTCGAGATCTCGCCCGGCGTCTGGGTCGCCGAGGGCGCCGAGGTCCACCCCGACGCCGAACTGCGCGGCCCCCTCTACATCGGCGACTACGCCAAGGTCGAGGCCGGCGCCGAGCTCCGCGAGCACACCGTCGTCGGCTCCAACGTCGTCGTCAAGAGCGGCGCGTTCCTGCACAAGGCCGTCGTCCACGACAACGTCTACATCGGCCAGCAGAGCAACCTGCGCGGCTGCGTTGTCGGCAAGAACACCGACATCATGCGCGCCGCGCGGATCGAGGACGGCGCCGTCATCGGCGACGAGTGCCTCGTCGGCGAGGAATCGATCATCCAGGGGAACGTCCGCGTCTACCCCTTCAAGACGATCGAGGCCGGCGCGTTCGTCAACACCTCGGTCATCTGGGAGTCCCGCGGCCAGGCGCACCTGTTCGGGGCGCGCGGGGTGTCCGGCATCCTCAACGTCGAGATCACCCCGGAGCTGGCCGTCCGGCTGGCCGGCGCTTACGCCACGACGCTCAAGAAGGGCGCCACGGTCACCACGGCCCGCGACCACTCCCGGGGCGCGCGCGCCCTCAAGCGGGCCGTCATCTCGGCCCTCCAGGCCAGCGCCATCGAGGTGCGGGACCTGGAGAACGTCCCGCTGCCCGTGGCCCGGCAGCAGACCGCGCGGGGCAGCGCGGGCGGCATCATGATCCGGACCACGCCCGGGGTGCCGGACTCCGTCGACATCATGTTCTTCGACGAGCGCGGTGCCGATCTCTCCCAGGCCGGACAGCGGAAGCTGGACCGGGTCTACGCCCGCCAGGAGTACCGGCGCGCGTTCCCGGGCGAGATCGGCGACCTGTCCTTCCCGTCGAGCGTCTACGACTCGTACACGGGCTCGCTGCTGCGGTCCATCGACACCTCGGGTGTCGCCGAGGCCGGGCTGAAGGTCGTCGTGGACGCGTCCAACGGCAGCGCCGGTCTCGTCCTCCCCAGCCTCCTCGGGCGGCTCGGGGTGGAGGCGCTGACCATCAACTCCGGGCTGGACGAGGCGCGGCCCACCGAGACCGCCGACGCCCGGCGGTCCGGCCTGGTCCGGCTCGGGGAGATCGTCGCCTCCGCGCGGGCCGCGTTCGGCGTGCGGTTCGACCCCGTCGGCGAGCGGATCTCGCTGGTGGACGAGCGGGGGCGGATCGTCGAGGACGACCGGGCGCTGCTGGTGCTGCTCGACCTGGTCGCCGCCGAGCGGCGGTCCGGCCGGGTGGCGCTGCCGGTCACCACGACCCGGATCGCCGAACAGGTGGCCGCGTACCACGGTACGCAGGTGGAGTGGACGACGACCTCGCCGGACGATCTCACCCGCGTCGGCCGGGCGGACTCGACCATCTTCGGCGGCGACGGGCGCGGCGGTTTCATCGTGCCGGAGTCCAGCAGTGTGTTCGACGGCACGGCGGCCTTCGTCCGGCTGGTCGGCCTGGTGGCCCGGACGCAGCTCACGCTCAGCCAGATCGACGCCCGGATCCCCCGGGCGCACGTCCTGCGGCGGGACCTGGCCACGCCGTGGGCGGTCAAGGGCCTGGTGATGCGTCAGGTGGTCGAGGCGGCCGGGGACCGGTCGGTCGACACGACCGACGGCGTCCGGGTGGTGGAGGCCGACGGACGGTGGGTGATGGTGCTGCCCGACCCGGCCGAGGCCGTGACGCACCTGTGGGCCGAGGGGCCTGACGACGCGTCCGCCCAGGCGCTGCTGGACGAGTGGTCCGCCGTGGTGGACGGCGCCGGCCGCTAGCGGTCCCGAGCGGTCACGGGAGGCACCCTTCCCGGGGTGTCTCCCGGTCCCCGTTCCGGCACGCCGGTGGGGCCATTGGGAGACGACGCCCCCGACGTGCGACGATGTGCGGCATGTCGCAGCAGCCCCCCGTTCGGAGGACCCCCGCACCGCCTCCGCGCCCCGACGCCTCCATGTCGCTGCTGACCAATGTGATGGACCACAGCCTGGACGACGGCTACGCGGAGGCGGCGGCCCGGCGGGCCGAGGGCGGCCAGGGGCTGCCGGGCAAGCTCCGGGCGAAGCTGGGGCTGGCCGCGGCGCTGCTGCTGGCCGCGGTGGTGGTGACGCTCGGTGCCGCGCAGGCGCGCATATCGGCACCGACGCTGGCCAAGGAGCGCGAGCAGCTCATCCACCGCATCGAGAAGGAGACGGCGGCGGCCGACGCGCTGCAGAAGAACGTCAACGCGCTGCGGGAGAGCGTCGGGGACCGGCAGCGCGAGGCCCTGGAGGAACACGGCGGGGACAAGGCCGAGTTGGTGTCCCTGCTCGCCGGGGCCACGCCGGTGCACGGCCCCGGGGTCAAGGTGGTCGTCGACGACGCCAAGCAGGCCAAGAGCGGGGGCGGCGGCCCCCGGGAGAGCAGCGGCTTCTCCGACACCGGCCGGGTGCGCGACCGCGACATGCAACGCGTCGTCAACGGCCTGTGGCAGGCCGGTGCGGAGGCCGTCTCGATCAATGACCAGCGCCTGACCTCGTTGTCGGCGATCCGGGCGGCCGGTGACGCCATACTGGTGGACAACAAGCCGCTGGCGCCGCCGTACACGGTGCTGGCGATCGGCGACGGCCGGCGGATGAGCACCTCGTTCCAGGACAGCGTCGACGGCCAGTACCTCCACGTCCTCCAGCAGAACTACGGGGTCAGGGCCGACATCTCCGTCGAGGACGACATCCGGCTGTCGCCCGCGCCGAGTCTGACCGTACGAACCGCACGGCCGCAGGGGGGCGGCGCGGCCGGCCGCGCCGCCGACACAGGGAAGGGCACATCGTGATCGCCGTATTGGGCCTCATCGTGGGAGTCGTGGTCGGACTGGTCGTCCGCCCCGTGGTGCCGACGGCGGTCGAGCCCTACCTTCCCATCGCCGTCGTCGCGGCCCTGGACGCGGTGTTCGGCGGGCTCCGGGCGATGCTGGACGGCATCTTCGACGACAAGGTCTTCGTGGTGTCGTTCCTGTCGAACGTGGTCGTCGCGGCCCTCATCGTCTTCCTGGGCGACAAGCTGGGCGTCGGCGCGCAGCTGTCCACCGGTGTGGTGGTCGTCCTGGGCATCCGCATCTTCTCCAACGCCGCCGCCATCCGGCGGCACGTGTTCCGGGCGTGAGGCCGATGAGCGACGACGCCAGGCCCGAGGGGCCGGAGGAGAAGCCCGGCCGGGAAGAGCGCGAGCGGAAGGCGGCCGCGTCGGGTGCCGCCGGGGCGGAGCCGTCCGGGGAACCGGAAGGCCCGCCGGAGGGCCGGGAGGACACCGGCGGGAGTCCGGAGGGCGCCGCGCCCGAGCCGGCCGCGGAACCGCCCCTGACGGGGCGTCAGCGGCTGGTGAAGGGCCTGTGGCCGCCGCGGTTCACCCGGGCCCAGCTCACCGTCGCCCTGCTGCTGTGCGTGCTGGGCCTGGGTCTGGCGATCCAGGTGCGGTCGAACAGCGAGAGCGGCGTGCTGCGCGGTGCGCGCCAGGAGGACCTGGTGCGGATCCTGGACGAACTCGACAACCGCACCAAGCGGCTGGAGGACGAGAAGCGGAAGCTGGAGGGCCAGCGGACGGAGCTGGAGAGCAGCTCGAACCAGGCCGCCGAGGCCCGTAAGCAGACGGCGCAGAAGGAGCAGCAGCTCGGCATCCTGGCGGGCACGGTGGCCGCCCAGGGGCCCGGCATCGTCCTCACGGTGAGCGACGGCAAGGGGGCGGTGGAGCCCGACATGCTGCTGGACGCCGTCCAGGAGCTGCGGGCGGCCGGGGCGGAGGCGATCCAGCTCAACGATGTCCGGGTGGCCGCCGACACATATTTCTCCGGTAGCGCGGGGAAGGTGGAGATCGACGGCAAGGAGGTGTCGCAGCCTTACAAGTTCAAGGCCATCGGCAAGCCCGACGATCTGAAGCCCGCTCTCAACATCCCCGGTGGTGTGGTGCAGACTCTGCAGAAGGAGCAGGCCGGGGTCGACATCTCCCGGTCTGAGAAGATCGTTGTCGACGCCTTGCGTCCGGCGAAGCGGCCTGACTACGCTCGGTCGTCATCGCGGTGAGGCGGGCGAACGCAGGGGTTCTGCGGGGAGGGCGGGAAGTTGCGGGGGGTCGGCGCACCAAGACGGCGGTGCGTGATGGAAACTGTCCATCGGTCCTGGACGTTGTAAGGATGTCCAGGTCGGACGGTGTGTGCAGCGAGGTTTTGTCCTGCCCCACGGGCGGGTCTGTTTCGGTCAAGGGGAATCGCCCGTGAAGTTGTTTGCGAAGTTGTTCGGCAAGAGCTCCCGCCAGAGCGGCGGCGGTTCCGCGCGTCACCGGGCCCAGGCGCCGGTGGAGGGCGATGAGCGGGGCCAGGAGGCGCGTCCCCTGTTCCGCGACCAGGCGGGTGTCCACGACGGCGCCCACGGGGGTCAGGGAGTTCCTCCCGGCGATCCCACGGCGACCGCGCGCATAGGTCTCGGTACGCCGATGTCGGGTGCGGGGGAAGGGGCTGCGTTGCCGGTCTGTACGAGGTGTGGTCATCGGAACGGCGAGAACAGCCGGTTCTGCTCCAACTGCGGTGCGCCGCTGCGGCCGGGTGCCGTCGCCGAGCGCGCCTCGGAGACCACGTCCACGATCTCCATCTCCGGTCTGGAGGCGTACGACTCCGAGACCACCGGGCAGACGCCCATCCCGTCGCTCTCCCCGGAGGCCCAGGCCGCCGTGGAGGCGCTGCCGCTCGGTTCGGCGCTGTTGGTCGTCCGGCGCGGTCCGAACTCGGGCAGCCGCTTCCTGCTGGACGGCGAGGTGACCACGGCGGGCCGCCACCCGCAGAGCGACATCTTCCTCGACGACGTCACGGTCTCGCGCCGCCACGTGGAGTTCCGGCGGGGGCAGGACGGCGGCTTCAGCGTCACGGACGTCGGCAGCCTCAACGGCACGTACGTGAACCGGGAGCAGATCGACTCGGTGGTGCTGTCGAACGGCGACGAGGTGCAGATCGGCAAGTACCGCCTGGTCTTCTTCGGCAGCCAGCGGAGCATCTGACCCCTCCCGGACCGCGTCCGGGACGACGCGTCCGGGGGACAGCAAGGGAAGGGCCATGCTTCAGACACCGTCGGGTGGTGCCGGCTCCTCCGGCACCGCCGGTGCGGAGGGCCGGCTGGTGAGCATCGGAACGGTGCTCAACCTGCTGCGCGAGGAGTTCCCCGAGGTCACCATCTCCAAGATCCGTTTCCTGGAGGCGGAGGGCTTGGTCGAGCCGCAGCGCACGCCGTCCGGATACCGCAAGTTCAGTACGGCGGACGTCGAACGGCTCGCCCAGGTGCTGCGGATGCAGCGCGACCACTACCTGCCGCTGAAGGTCATCCGCGAGCACCTGGACGCGCTGGCCCGCGGTGAGCGGATCCCGCTGCCCGCCCCCGGGCAGCCCCGGGACGGCCTCGGCCTCGGGGAGCTGGTGGAAGGGCCCGAGGATCCGGTGGAGGCCGGTCCCGAGCCCGTTCCCGCCGGGCCCGGCGGGCGGATCGGCCGCGCCGAGCTGCTGGAGCTCACCGGGGTCACGGAGGGTGAGCTGGTGGAGTGGGAGTCGTACGGGCTGGTCGTCCCCCACCCGGACGGCGGATTCGGCGCCGATTCCGTGGCCGTCGCCCGCCTCGTCGCCGACCTGGGACGATTCGGGCTGGAGCCGCGGCACCTGCGGGCCGTGAAGGCCGCGGCGGACCGCGAGGCGGGCCTGGTCGAACAGGTGGTCGCCCCGCTGCGCAGGCACCGCAACCCGCAGACCAGGGCGCACGCCGAGGCCACCGCGCGGGAGCTCGCCGGACTGTCGGTCCGGCTGCACGCGGCCCTGGTGCGGTCCGCGCTCCAGCTGCGCGGACAGTGACCGCTCCGGCCGGGCGGACGGGGGCCGTTCCGACTGTGCGGACGGTGACCGAGGACGGCCCCGACTACCCAAACCTGCCGAGCACGTCCTAGGGTTGCTGTGTGAACGAGCTCGATGTCGTGGGTGTCCGGGTGGAAATGCCCTCCAACCAACCGATCGTGCTCCTGCGCGAAGTGGGAGGCGACCGCTACCTCCCCATCTGGATCGGACCGGGGGAGGCGACGGCGATCGCCTTCGCCCAGCAGGGGATGGCTCCGGCCCGACCGCTGACCCACGACCTGTTCAAGGACGTGCTGGAGGCGGTGGGGCAGCAGCTCGCGGAGGTCCGCATCACGGACCTGCGCGAAGGCGTGTTCTACGCGGAGCTGGTCTTCGCCAGCGGAGTCGAGGTGAGCGCCAGGCCGTCCGACGCCATAGCGCTGGCCCTGCGCACCGGAACGCCGATCTACGGCAGTGACGGGGTGCTGGACGACGCGGGGATCGCCATCCCGGACGAGCAGGAGGACGAGGTGGAGAAGTTCCGCGAGTTCCTCGACCAGATCTCGCCGGAGGACTTCGGTACCAACAGCCAGTGAGGCGGCCGGCGGCCCCTTTCGGCAGGCGCGCCAGGGGCGCGCCCGGGGCCGCGGCAGGGTATTCGAGTAGCCTTTCCCCGGCGGGGACACGTAAAACCACTCTCAGGGTGATTATCACTCGGCGTGCCGAGTGTGGCGATCGTTGACGCACCCCGAGCGACTGCCTACCGTCGAGAAGGCAGGTCAAGGACGGAGGTCGGCGTGAGAAGCACGGGCGACGGTACAGCGGTCGGCAGTCCGTATCCGCTGCACGGGGGATCGGTCGAACCGGTGACCCTCCCTCATAGCCTGAACGGTGCGGGCGGCAGCCCCGCCCACGGCCTGAGCGGCGTGGGAAGCGCTCCAGCCCCGGCGGCGGTCACCGCCCAGCGGGGACCCCGGGCCGGCGGCCCCAGGGAGGCGGACGCCGCGGGCGGTACGGCGGCCGGCACGGAGACCATCGGCTACCGCGGGCCCACCGCCTGCGCGGCGGCCGGCATCACCTACCGGCAGCTCGACTACTGGGCGCGCACGGGGCTCGTGGAGCCCAGTGTCCGGCCCGCGTACGGGTCCGGCAGCCAGCGGCTGTACAGCTTCCGGGACGTCGTCGTCCTCAAGATCGTCAAACGGCTGCTGGACACCGGCGTCTCCCTGCAGAACATCCGCACCGCCGTCCAGCACCTGCGCTCCCGCGGCATGGCCGACCTGGCGCAGATGACGCTGATGAGCGACGGCGCGACGGTCTACGAGTGCGCGTCCCCCGACGAGGTCGTGGGGCTCCTCCAGGGGGGCCAGGGCGTCTTCGGGATCGCCGTCGGGGTGGTCTGGCGGGACGTCGAGAGCGCGCTCGCCCAGCTCCACGGCGAGCGGGTGGACACCGGGGAGACACTGATCGGCCACAACCCGGCGGACGAGCTGGCGCGGCGCCGCAACCGGGCGGGCTGAGGGCGGCTGACAGGTGTACGGAAGCGGGCTCGGGGTTCCTCCCCGGGCCCGCTTCCGCGTCAGCGGGACGCGGCGCGGGCGGCACCGTCGTCGCACGTCAGCGCGATTGTCAGTGGTATGCGGGACCATTCGTGGTGTGAGAGGTTCACCGACGATCCTGCATCTCGACATGGACGCCTTCTACGCCTCGGTGGAGCAGGCGGCCAAGCCCAGCCTGCGCGGAAAGCCGGTCGTCGTGGGCGGCATCGGGCCGCGCGGTGTGGTGGCCACCGCGTCGTACGAGGCGCGGGTCTTCGGGGTGCACTCCGCCATGGCGACGGCCCAGGCCCGCCGGCTGTGCCCCAACGCGGCCTACCTGACCCCGCGCTTCAGCCTGTACCAGCAGGTGAGCGGCGTCGTCATGGGGCTGCTGGCCGAGCTGTCGCCGCTGGTGGAGCCGCTGAGCCTCGACGAGGCGTTCGTCGACCTGGAGGCGGGTGGCGTCGAGCCGGCGACGGAGGCCGTACGGGCGGTGGGGGAGCGGCTGCGCGGGGACATCCTGGCGGCGACGGGGGTCAGCGGGTCGGTGGGGCTCGCCGGGTCGAAGATGCTCGCCAAGATCGCCTCCGAGCAGGCGAAGCCGGACGGGCTGGTCGTCATCGAGCCGGGTACGGAGCTGGAGCTGCTGGGGCCCATGCCGGTGCGGACGATTCCCGGCGTCGGGCCCGCCACGGCCGAGACGCTGCGGCGCGCGGGCATCCACACGGTGGCCGAGACGGCCGAGGCGGGGGAGGCGGAGCTGGTGCGGCTGCTGGGCAAGGCGCACGGGGCCGGGCTGTACGCCCTGGCGACGGGCCACGACGAGCGGCCCGTGGTGGCCGAGCGGGACGCGAAGTCGGTCTCCGTGGAGGACACCTTCGCCGAGGACCTGACCGACCGGACGCGGGTACAGCTGGAGCTCGCGCGTCTCGCCGACCGCTGTGTCCGGCGGTTGCGCGCGGCCGGGCGGTCGGGACGGACGGTCGTCATCAAGGTGCGGCGGTACGACTTCTCGACGCTGACGCGCTCCGAGACGCTCCGCGGGCCGACGGACGATCCCGCGGTGGTCCGGGAGGCGGCCGCCCGGTTGCTGGAGGGCGTCGACACGACGGCGGGGGTGCGGTTGCTGGGAGTGGGGGTCAGCGGGCTCGCCGATTACACGCAGGAGGATCTGTTCGCGCAGGCGCGGGCCGCTGAGGCCGCCGAGGCGGCGGGGGAGGACGGCGGGCTCCAGGATGCCGAGGGGGCACTCGAGCGGCGGGCGGACGACGGCGAGGCGGTGCCGGCCCGGCGGTGGCTGCCGGGGCTGGACGTGGTGCACCGGGAGCTCGGGCGGGGGTGGGTGCAGGGGAGCGGGCTCGGGCGGGTCACCGTGCGGTTCGAGGAGCCCTGGTCGGCGGCTCCGGGGCGGGTGCGGACGTTCACCGTCGACGATCCGGATCTGGAGCCGGCGGAGCCGGTGCCGCTGATACGGCCGGTGGTGGGGGAGGGGGCGCCGGCGCCGCCCGTCGGCGACGTGGCCGCCGCGTCGGGGCGGTGAGGGTGCGGCACTGACGCGCTTGGGGTGCCCCGGTCCCTCCCTTTCACCGTTTCTCGCGGGGAGGACCCTCGCGCGCCCCCAGCGCACCTGCGGTGCGCGTCCTAGGGCCGGGCGGCTCGCCCCCATCCGCGGGTTGGCGGCGGCCACGTCCCCGGCCTTCGCCACCGGGCGAACGGCGCACGGGTTTTCCCGTGATCATCCGGCTCACCGCCCCGCCCTCGGCGGAGCGGCCGGCCACGCTCGGCGTGGCGGGCGTCGGCTCCGCCCGCGGTCCCCGGCGGGGCCGGTGGGGCTTCGGCTCACCCCGTGCCTCGCTCACGCCCGTTCGGGCCGGCCCGGTTCAGGCGCTGTGGCCTGGGTCCTGCCCGGATGTGCGGCTCCCGCCGGGCTCCCGTCCGGGGTCGGCGGGGCGTCGCGGTTCGTGCCCGGCACCCTCCCTCTCGTCCCTCTCGTCCCTCTCGTCCCTCTCGTCCCTCTCGTCCCTCTCGCCCGCCCCGGGCGCGGGTGTCTCCGGGGTCGGCAGGGGCATGCGGTAGTGGTGGTAGAGGCGGAGTTCCTGTTCGGGGGAGAGGTGGCGGCCCACGCCCAGGTCGGGGGCGGTTCGGATGAGGGTCCGGTCGTAGGGGATGCGCAGGGACTCGTCGACGACCTCGCTCGGTTCCAGGGGGACGAACGCGTCGCGGCCGAACAGGCCGGTGCGTACGGCCGCCCATTCGGGTTCGCCGGTGGCGTCGTCGAGGTAGACCTCGTCCACGGTGCCGATCTTCGCGCCGTCGCGGTCGTAGGCTTTGCGGCCGATCAGGGTCCGAGGATCGATATCCGACTGCATCTGTCCTCCCGGGAGTCACTTCCGCACCCTCTCTTCCCTGATTTCCCCGGGAGGTCCGCCGCAAAGCCCTGGAAAGCCCTCGGAGGGCGCGATAAGCCGTCAAACAGGAGTAATGGGGGACCGCGCGGAAAAGCACCGGTCCAGGAGATCCGCCGTCGGCATCGCCGCTGGTAGGCTGGCGATTGGCTGTGGACCCCGCGCGGGAGAGTCCCCCAGGAGCCGGACGGGCATTGCCCCGACGGATCCGTCGGGGGCGCCGAAGGAGCAAATCCTCCCCGGAATCTCTCAGGCACACGTACCGCGCGGACGAGGTCACTCTGGAAAGCAGGGCGGGCACCGGACCGGGCACCACGCCGAGCCCCTCCTCACCGACGGTGAAAGCCGGGTCGCGTCACCAAGGACCCGGTGAAGCTCTCAGGTCGAGATGACAGAGGGGGAGGCCGTCCGGGTACCCGCGCCGTGGTACCCCTCGCAGGTCGCAATGACCAGGAGGCCCCCGCAGATGACCGCCCACCGCATCGCCCTCTCCGACCTGGAGCGCGGCACTCCCTTCGCCGGCCGCCACATAGGCCCCGACAGCGAGGCGCAGGCGAAGATGCTCGCCCATGTCGGCTTCGGCTCGCTGGACGAACTCACCGCCGCCGCCGTGCCGGACGTGATCAAGAGCGCCGAGGCGCTCCGGCTGCCCGCGCCCCGCGGCGAGGCCGAGGTGATCGCCGAGCTGCGCGGCCTCGCGGACCGCAACCAGGTGCTCGTGCCCATGATCGGGCTCGGCTACCACGGCACGTTCACGCCGCCGGTGATCCTCCGCAACGTCATGGAGAACCCCGCCTGGTACACGGCCTACACCCCGTACCAGCCGGAGATCTCCCAGGGCCGCCTGGAGGCCCTGCTCAACTTCCAGACCGTCGTCGCCGACCTCACCGGGCTGCCGACCTCGGGTGCCTCGCTGCTCGACGAGGGCACGGCCGCCGCCGAGGCGATGGCGCTCGCGCGGCGTGTGGGCAAGGTCAAGGGCGGGGTGTTCCTCGTCGACGCCGACGCGCTGCCGCAGACCGTGGCCGTCATCGAGACCCGCGCCGAGCCGACCGGTGTCGAGGTCGTCGTCGCCGACCTCTCGGCCGGCATCCCGGACGAGATCGCCGAGCGCGGCGTGTTCGGCGTGCTGCTCCAGTACCCCGGCGCCTCCGGTGCCGTCCGCGACCTGCGGCCGGTCATCGAGCGGGCCCACGAGCTGGGCGCCGTCGTCACCGTCGCCGCCGACCTGCTGGCCCTGACGCTGCTCACCCCGCCCGGCGAGCTGGGCGCCGACATCGCCGTCGGCACCAGCCAGCGGTTCGGCGTGCCGATGGGCTTCGGCGGGCCGCACGCCGGCTACATGGCCGTCCGCGAGCAGTTCGCGCGCAGCCTGCCCGGCCGCCTCGTCGGCGTCTCCGTCGACGCGGACGGCGACAAGGCGTACCGCCTGGCCCTCCAGACCCGCGAGCAGCACATCCGCCGCGAGAAGGCCACCAGCAACATCTGCACCGCGCAGGTCCTGCTGGCGGTCATGGCCGGGATGTACGCCGTGTACCACGGGCCCGACGGGCTCACCGGCATCGCGCGCCGCGTCCACCGCTACGCCACGCTGCTCGCCGAGGGCCTGCGGGCCGGCGGCGTCGAGGTCGTGCACGGCGCGTACTTCGACACCGTCACCGCGCGGGTGCCGGGCCGGGCCGACGAGATCGTCGCCGCCGCCCTGGAGCGGGGCGTCAACCTGCGCCGGACGGACGCCGACACCGTCGGCATCGCCTGCGACGAGACCACCACCCGCGAGCACCTGGCCGCCGTCTGGGCCGCGTTCGGGGTGACCGCGGACGTCGAGGCGCTGGACGCCGCCACCGCCGACGCCCTCCCCGAGGGGCTGCTGCGCGGCTCCGACTTCCTCACCCACCCGGTCTTCCACCAGCACCGCTCCGAGACCGCGATGCTGCGCTACCTGCGCCGGCTCGCCGACCGGGACTACGCGCTGGACCGGGGCATGATCCCGCTGGGCTCCTGCACCATGAAGCTCAACGCGACGACCGAGATGGAGCCGGTCACCTGGCCGGAGTTCGGCGCGCTGCACCCGTTCGCCCCGGCGGACCAGGCCGAGGGCTACCTCACGCTCATCCGCGAGCTGGAGGAGCGGCTGGCCGAGGTCACCGGCTACGACAAGGTCTCGCTCCAGCCCAACGCCGGTTCGCAGGGCGAGCTGGCCGGTCTGCTGGCCGTGCGCGCCTACCACCGCGCCAACGGTGACGAGCAGCGGACCGTCTGCCTCATCCCGTCCTCCGCGCACGGCACCAACGCGGCCAGCGCCGTGATGGCCGGCATGCGCGTCGTCGTCGTCAAGACGGGCGAGGACGGCGAGGTCGACGCCGACGACCTGCGCGGCAAGATCGAGAAGCACCGCGACGAGCTGGCCGTCCTCATGGTCACCTACCCCTCCACGCACGGGGTGTTCGAGGAGCACATCAGCGAGATCTGCGCCCTCGTCCACGAGGCCGGCGGCCAGGTGTACGTGGACGGCGCCAACCTCAACGCCCTGGTGGGCGTGGCGAAGCCGGGCGAGTTCGGGGGCGACGTCTCGCACCTGAACCTGCACAAGACCTTCTGCATCCCGCACGGCGGCGGCGGTCCGGGCGTCGGCCCCGTCGCCGTCCGCGCCCACCTCGCGCCGTACCTGCCCAACCACCCGCTCCAGCCCGCCGCGGGCCCGGAGACCGGGGTCGGCCCGATCTCGGCGGCGCCGTGGGGCTCGGCCGGCATTCTGCCGATCTCCTGGGCGTACGTCCGGCTGATGGGCGGCGAGGGGCTCAAGGCCGCGACCCAGGTCGCGGTGCTGAGCGCCAACTACATCGCCAAGCGCCTGGAGCCGCACTACCCGGTGCTCTACACCGGCCCCAACGGCCTCGTCGCCCACGAGTGCATCGTGGACCTCCGGCCGCTCACCAAGGCGACCGGCGTCACCGTCGACGACGTCGCCAAGCGCCTGATCGACTACGGCTTCCACGCGCCGACCATGTCGTTCCCGGTGGCCGGCACGCTGATGATCGAGCCCACCGAGAGCGAGGACCTCGGCGAGCTCGACCGGTTCTGCGAGGCGATGATCGCGATCCGCGCCGAGATCGAGAAGGTCGGCACGGGCGAGTGGGACAAGGACGACAACCCGCTGCGCAATGCCCCGCACACCGCCGCGTCGGTCGCCGGTGCGTGGGAGCACCCGTACGACCGACAGACCGCGGTCTTCCCGGGCGGGGTCTCCGCGGCCGACAAGTACTGGCCGCCGGTGCGCCGGGTCGACGGCGCGTTCGGTGACCGCAACCTGGTCTGCTCCTGCCCGCCGCTGGACGAGTACGAGGGCTAGGCGACGGGCCCGTCACACGGGGAGGGCCGGTCCGGCGGGAACGCCGGGCCGGCCCTTTCGTCGTGTCGTGCGGTGATCATCGGCGCCGACGGGCCGTCAGGCCGCCGTCACCACATGCTCGGCGCCGAGCGGCCGGTGCGGGGCGATGATCTGCCCGTCCGGCAGCAGTTCGCCGGTGTCCTCGAAGCAGAGGACGCCGTTGCACAGCAGGCTCCAGCCCTGCTGGGGGAAGTGCGCCACGAGGTGGGCGGCTTCCCGGTCGGCGGAATCGGCTGACGGGCACGCGGGATGGTGCTGGCACATGGGAGGGTTCTTTCGCTGGGATGTCTCTGCTGCTGTCGCTGTGCTGCGGCTCGATGCGGTGGTCATGCCGCCCCCCGTGACGATGTGGTCTGTCGTTCCCAGTGTTGCCCTACGGGCGTGATTCCGCAGGGATTTCGTAGCAGCGGTCCGCTGTGGAGGAAGACGCGTCACCCATGCGGACGGTTGCTGTCAACAAGTCTGCTCCTTCGGTCGGTTCGGGTCGACCTCCGCGCGCTGAGCCGTGTGGGTGACATGGAGTGCATGGGGGTGGCATGGGGGGCGGGAGGGGCGGAAACGGCGCGGCGCCCCGCGACCGGAGAGGGTCACGGGGCGCCGTCGGGACGCGTCACGCGGTCTTCAGCATCGGTGTCGTGAGGGGAGCGGGGGTCAGCCGGAGGGTGAGCACCGGCAGCAGGTCGGCGAAGCGGTGCGGGCGGTGGGCGGCGATGCCGGGCGGCGCGGGGGCGAGCGGTACCAGCAGGTCGCCGGGGGCGGGCAGGCCGGACTCGGCGTCGGCCGTGACGTCGCCGTGCAGCCACAAGGTCAGCATGTAGAGGCCGGGCACGGTCAGCAGGCGCGGCTGGTACGGCGTCGACAGCGACTCCGCCTGCCGCAGGGCGAGTTCGGTGGAGAGGACGTACGGTCCCTCGAAGAAGTGCGAGAACGTCCAGCCGTCGGCGGTCGGCCGGGCCTCGCCGGCGGCGATGGCGCGCTCGTCCTCCTTGATCAGGAAGCGCCAGCCGGTGAGCCGGGTGCGGGGGGTGGCACCGGCCGGGGCGTGCTGCTCCAGGACGTGGACGGGAAGCGGGAGTTCGCAGCTGAGCGCTCCCTGGGCGGCCTTCAGGGACGGGGTGCGGGTCTCCCGGACCGCGGTGGGGGAGCCGAGGGCGGTGCGGACGCTACGGAGGGCAGGCGCGGGGGCAGGGGGGATGTGCAGCGGCATGATGGGTCGCCTCTCACTTCGGAGACACGCAGGTGCTGGCAGGTGACGACGCTGTCGGTGTGCGGGGTCAGAGGGGGGCCGGGACCGACTGCCGGGGCGCCTACTCTCTGCCTCACTCCGAGTTTATACGACACATGTTCACAGGGTGTTTCGGCTAGCTGTCGCCGGTATTTCCGGCAAGGGGAAATCAGGGCCGCCTGCGGGGTCGTTTTCGGTGTTTTCGTTCCCGGTCGCGCACACCTGACCTCGGTTTCTTTCCCGGGAACGGTCGGCCGAAACTCGTCGGCGTTTATCACCAGCGCAATGCGACATGCCGTGAGCTGCCGTCATGCCAAGGGAATGTGCCGGAGTGCGCTTGGTTGCCAGCCTACCGGTTATACGGGGACGGGGTGAGGCGTTTCGATCGCCTCGTCTGGGCATCATCGACCGTGATGGGAACGGGCCGGCGCCGAGGGCGACCGCTGGAGGAGGACGCGTCCATGGGTGAGAAGGTCGCCGCCGTGGAGTTCGGCCTGGACGACCGGCAGCGGCATCGGGACAAGCTCCGGCAGTGCCTGGAAGGGCTGGGGAGGTTACTGGAGGAGAAGCGTTTCGACCGGCCCCGGAACCTTATGGGGCTGGAGATCGAGTTGAATCTGGCGGGCCCCGACGGTATGCCGAGCATGATGAATGCCAAGGTGCTGGAGCGTATCGCGAGCCATGATTTCCAGACCGAACTCGGTCAATTCAACCTGGAAGTGAACATTGTCCCGCACCGGTTGTCGGGGCGCGTTCTCGACCAACTCGCCGAGGAACTGCGCACCGGCCTCTCCTACGCCGACCGGAAAGCCCGGGAAGTGGGCTCCCGAATAGTGATGATCGGCATTCTGCCGACGCTCGGCCAGGACGACCTCGTCCCGGACAACTTCTCCGCCGCCGACCGTTACGCGCTTCTCAACGAACAGGTGATGGCGGCCCGCGGCGAGGACGTCAGCATCGACATCGCCGGTGTCGAGCGGCTGACCTGCACCGCGCGGTCCATCTGCCCCGAGGCCGCCTGCACTTCGGTGCAACTGCACCTCCAGGTCACCCCCGGCCGGTTCGCCGCCGTCTGGAACGCGGCCCAGGCGGTGGCCGCCGCGCAGATCGCGGTGGGCGCCAACTCCCCGTTCCTCTTCGGCCGCGAACTGTGGCGCGAGAGCCGGCCGCCGCTGTTCGTCCAGTCCACCGACACCCGCCCGCCCGAACTGCAGGCGCAGGGCGTACGGCCGCGCACCTGGTTCGGGGAGCGGTGGATCGACTCGGCGTACGAACTCTTCGAGGAGAACCTCCGCTTCTTCCCCCCGCTGCTCCCCATCAGCGGTGACGAGGACCCGCTGCGGGTGCTGGACGCGGGCGGGGTGCCGCGACTGGACGAACTCGTCCTGCACAACGGCACCGTCTACCGCTGGAACCGGCCCGTCTACGGCATCGCCGACGGCGTCCCCCACCTGCGGGTGGAGAACCGCGTCCTGCCCGCGGGCCCGACCGTCACCGACGTGCTGGCCAACACCGCGTTCTACTACGGACTCGTCCGGGCCCTCGCGGAGGAGCCGCGGCCGGTGTGGACGCGGCTGCCGTTCGCCGCCGCGGCCGACAACTTCGACGCCGCCTGCCGGCACGGCATCGACGCCGTGCTGCGCTGGCCCAAGGGGCGCAACGGAGGAGTGGCCCGGGTGCCCGCCGTCCGGCTGGTCCGCGAGGAACTGCTGCCGCTCGCCGCCGCCGGCCTCGACGCCTGGGGCGTCGAACCCGCCGACCGCGACCGCTACCTCGGCGTCATCGAGGGCCGCTGCCGGCGGCGCGCCAACGGGGCGTCCTGGCAGGCCGCCACCTACCACGCGGCACGGGACCGCGGCCTGGACCGGCACGCCGCGCTGGCCGCCACCACACGGCGCTACTGCGAGCTGATGGCGACCGGGGAGCCGGTGCACACCTGGCCGGTGGGGGTCGCCTGACCTCGCGACCTCACGTGAGGAGCCCCTCTGTGGTCGGGGCCCGCGGCCGTCGGGCAAGCTGGGACGACGCGGTGGCGGCACCGCCGCGGAGCCGTACGCGACGACGCGCGGGCGGTACGGCGAGGGGCGCAGGCAGGAGTGGACCACGAGTGAACAGAGCGACGCGACAGGACGCCCGTGACGCGGGGGAGCCGGGTGTGGAGGAACCCCCGGGCGCCCCGGCCGGGCCGGTCTCCCTCCCCGTACCGTCCCGGCGGACGCTGGGCACCGAGACCGTCCTGGTACTGGCCCTCTCCCTGGGCGCCAGCGGGGTCTCGGCGCTGATCAGCTTCATCGGCGCGCTCACCCGGCCGGGCGGGCTCAAGGACCAGGCGGCCCGGCTCAACACCTCCCACGCACCCGGCCGGCCCTGGCTGGACCTCGCCTGGCAGCTCTTCGGCATCGCGACCGCGCTGGTGCCCGTCCTCCTCGTCGCCCACCTGCTGTCGCGCGAGGGCGCCGGGCTGCGGTCCATCGGCTTCGACCGCCGCCGCCCCGGCTCCGACCTGGCGCGCGGCACCGCCGTCGCCGCCGTCGTGGGTGGCACCGGGCTGCTGCTGTACCTGGGGGCGCGGGCCGCCGGGTCCAACCTGACGGTGGTGCCCGAGTCGCTGCCGGACGTGTGGTGGAAGTTCCCGGTGCTGATCGCCTCCGCCGTGCAGAACGCGGTGCTGGAGGAGGTCGTGGTCGTCGGCTACCTGCTGCGCCGGCTGGGCCAGACGGGCTGGGGGCCCCTGGCGGCCCTGGCCGCGAGCGCGGTGCTGCGCGGCTCGTACCACCTCTATCAGGGCATCGGCGGGTTCTTCGGCAACGTGGCGATGGGCGTCCTCTTCGTTCTCCTGTACCGCCGGTGGGGGCGGGTGGGGCCGCTGGTGGCGGCGCACGCGCTGATCGACATCGTGGCGTTCGTCGGGTACGCGCTGCTCGCCGGGAAGGTGGGGTGGCTGCCGACGGCCTGAGCCGCCGGCGGCCCCCGTGCACCGTGTCCTCCGCCGGCGCCCCGCTTGGACGAGTCAGACGAGGAACTCGCCGTCGATCACCGTCACCGCGCGGCCCGTCAGCAGCGTGCGGTCGCCGCGCAGCGCGGTACGGACCCGTCCCCGCCGGGCGCCGCCCTGCAGGCCCGTCAGCTCGGTGCGGCCGAGGCGGGCCGCCCAGAAGGGGGCCAGCGCGGTGTGCGCGCTGCCGGTGACCGGGTCCTCGTCGATGCCCACGTTGGGGAAGAAGCCGCGGGAGACGAAGTCGTAGCCGAGGGCGGGGTCGGCGGCCGGCGCGGTGACGATGACGCCCCGGCGGGACCGGCCGGCCAGCGCGTGCCAGTCGGGGGTCAGGGCGTGGACGGTCCGCTCGTCGGACAGTTCGACGAGCAGGTCGCCGATGTGGTCGCTGGTGTCGTGCACGCTCAGCGGTGCGGCGCCGAGCGCCTCGGCCAGCCCGTCGGGAACGGCCAGCGGGGTGAGCGAGGACGTCGGGAAGTCCAGCGTCAGGGACCCGTCCTCGTGCGCCGTCGTGGTGAGCACACCGCAGCGGGTGGCGAAGCGCACGGTTCCGGTGGCGGCGCCGGTGGTGTGCAGGATGTGTGCCGTGGCCAGGGTGGCGTGGCCGCACATGTCGACCTCGGTGGACGGGGTGAACCAGCGCAGCGCCCAGTCCGCTTCCTCCCCCTCACCCCCTCGGTGCGTGCCGTCCAGCGGCCGGGCGAACGCCGTCTCGGAGAGGTTGACCTCGGCGGCGACGGCCTGGAGCCGGTCGTCGTCGGGGAAGGGGCCGTCGAAGAGCATGACGCCGGCCGGGTTGCCGGCGAAGGGGCGGTCGGTGAACGCGTCGACGATTCGGATTCGCATGGCAGGACGGTAGGGCGCGGAGCAGGCTGCCGACACGGCCAATCGCCGGGCGGTGGCCTTGTTCGGCCGGACGGCGAGGGGACGGTGTCAGCCGGCGGCGGGGAGGGGCGCGCGGTCGGCGGCGAGGAAGGGCCGTAGCAGGGCGAGCAGCGCCCGCGGCCGGTGGAGCGGGACGATGTGGCCGCAGTCCTCGATCAGATGGCCGGTCAGATCGTCGGTGAGGGGCCTGAGCTGGTGTTCCAGCGCCCTGCCGACGGGGTGGGCGCCGATCGCCATCGTCGGCACGGTCAGCCGCGCGGTGGCCGTGGCGCGTTCGATCCGCGCGGCGCTCTCGGGGAGGGCCCGGTAGACGGCGAACGCGGCGCGCAGGGCGTCGCGGCCGGTGTAGGCGCGGACGAACGCGTCCCGCAGGGCAGGGCGGACGCCGTCGCCGAGGGTGCCGGAGCGCAGGAACCAGTCGACGTACTCGGCCTCGTGCCCTTCCAGGACGGTCTCCGCCAGGTCCGGGACGGCGTGGAAGCCGAACCACCACGGGGGGCCGGCGGCGAGGAAGTCCTCGGCCCCGGGGAGCGTGCCGAGCAGGGATTCCATGAGGACGAGCCGCCGGACCCGTTCGGGGCGGCGCAGGGCGAGGAGGAAGGCGGGCGGGGCGCCGGCGTCGATGCCGACCACGGCGGCCGAGGGCTCGCCGAGCGCGGTGAGCAGGGCCTCGGCGTCGTCGGCCAGGGACCGGGCGTCGTACCCGCTGGCGCAGCGGTGGGTGTCGTACCGGGCGGGGGACCGGTGGGCGTCGTACCCGGCGGGGGAGCGGCCGCTGCGGCCGAAGCCGCGCAGGTCCGGCGCGATGACCCGGTACCGGTCGGACAGCTCCGCCATCACGTCCGTCCACAGCTCCCAGGTGTGGGGGAAGCCGTGCAGCAGGAGGACGGCGGGTCCGGAGCCGGCCAGGGCCACATTCAGTTCGATGCCGCGGACGGGGACGGAGCGCAACTCGGGCATGGGAACTCCCAGGTGAGGGGTGGTAACCAAAGGCGACCAGCTCACGCTAGGAGACTAGGGTCGACGTTCCAAGACGGCACTTCTCCCTCAGGTGGTGAGCTTCAGGTGACCACGGCGACTCCGGACCGGCGCGGGGATCTGTTCGACCCGGACTGCCCGACGCGGCGGCTGCTCGACCGCGTCGGCTCCAAGTGGACCTCGATGGCGGTCAAAGTGCTGGCGGAGGCGGCCCCGGGAGAGGTCCGGTTCGCCGAGCTGCGGCGCCGGATGCCGGGCGTCTCCCAGAAGATGCTCTCCGTCACCCTGCGCGGCCTGGTACGCGACGGCCTCGCGGCCCGCCGCGTCGAGCCGACCGTGCCGCCGGCCGTGCACTACCGGCTGACCGCCCTCGGTCTCTCCCTGGAGGAGCCGCTCGCCGCCCTGCGCGCCTGGGCCGAGGCGCACATGGCGGAGGTCGAGCGCAACAACCGGCGCGCCGACGCGGCGCCGGGGGGCGGGGGAGGGGCGTGAGATCTCCCGTCGACGGTGGCCTGACGGCCCGTCGGCGTACCGGAGTTCGCTCCTTCCGCGGAACGGCGTCCGCGCACCGGGGGCACGGGCCGTCTTCGTCTCCCGGCGCGCGGTGCGCCGTCCATCGGGACGGGGCCCGGGTGCGCGCGCCCGCTGGTCACTCGTCCCGTGGCCGCGTTCTCTCGCAGACCAGTACGGCCGGCCGGGCCCGCGACCGCCGGTGGCCTGGGTCGAATCTCCTTCCCCCCTACGGGGGAGGGAGTCGGGACATCGCGGAGGTGCTGTGCGGGCTCGGGTTCGAGGGCGTCGGGTGGCGCCGGAGGTTCTTCGGCGCGAACGCCATCGTGTGGGCCACCAAGGCGATACGACGCCGGACGGCGACAGCCGACCGGCACGCTGAGGCGCGGACGCGCCCGTCGGGTTTCCCCCGCGCGGGGGAAGCGGATCGGCGCCTGGTCGGACGCGGCCGCCCCGGGGCGGCGGACAGGCTGAGCCCATGGACACCACGAACCGCGAACCAAGCATCCTCGACGTCGCGTCGGCGGCCACGGCCGGGCCGGGCACCGTCGCCGATCCCCGCCGTGAGCGTCTGCGCCGCCGGCTCGGCTTCGCCGCCGTCCTCGCGTGCCTCCCCTACCTCGGCCTCAAACTGCTGTGGGTCTGCGGTGCGAACGTCGGCGTGGTCGACCGGCACCGGGTGAGCCACGGCATGTGGGTGGCCGTCAACCTGGCGACGTTCGCGATGGACGCGACGGCCGCCTTGATCGCACACCAGATGACCCGGCCCGGAGGGCCCCGGGTGCGCGGCCTGTTCATCGTCCTGCCGATGTGGGTGGCCTCCGGGCTGCTGGCCCCCATCATGATCACGGTTCCGGCGCAGACCGCCGTCGCGCTGCTCGGCGGCCACAACCCCCTCGCCAAGCCCGACGGCTTCCTCGAACCGTGGGTCTACGACCTCGTGTACAGCGGCTTCATCGTCGAAGGCGTCGTTCTGCTCGGCGCGTTCGCCATGTACGCGCACGACCGCGTCGGCGGTGTCCTGAACGGGCAGGTCCGGGCGTTCGCCCGGCGCGTCCCGGTCGGCGTCCGCGCCGTTGTCGCGGTCGTGGCCGGGCTCCTGGCCGTGACCGCCGCCCTGCGCCTCGCGTGGGGATGCGGCGCGGACTTCGGCCTGAACGCCCGGCAGATCTCCGACATGGACAAGGCCTCGGTGCGGCCCGTCGAGGCCGTCCAAGGGGTGCTGGCGCTGGTCGGCGCCGGGGGCCTGACCGTGCTGTGGCGGGGCCGCTCCGAGGTCCGGGTGCGGATGCCTCTCGCCGCGGCCTGGGTGGGGAGCGCGGCGGCGTTCGGGTGGGGCGGGTTCATCGGCGGCCTCGGCGCGATGGTCGGCGCCGACCATCGTCCGTCCGCGCTCATGGCCGCCGTGTACGTGGCGGAGACGGTCGCCGGGGTGCTGGCGCTCGGGGCCGGTCTGCGGGCTCTCGGCCACAAGCGGGCCGTGACCGTGACCGGGACCGCGGTTCCTGCCGGTCGGCTGGCCCGTCAGCCGCGAGTGTGAGCGGGCGCCGAGTGGCCGCAGGTTGACCCGGGCGGCCAGGGGGAGTGGTGGGGCACTGAAATGGAGAGTGCTCTCCACATCAATTGGAGAAGATCCTCTAATGCCTTGGAGGGGTACCGATGGCGGTGCTCAACGTTCACGAACGCCGGATCCCGGCACCAGCGGAGCGGGTCGGCGCCCTGCTGGACGGCCTGGCGGGTGATGACGACCCGCTCTGGCCGCTCGCGACCTGGCCGAGGATGGGATTCGATCGCGGCCTGCGGGTCGGTTCGCGCGGCGGCCACGGCCCGATCGGCTACAGCGTCACGGACTATGTGCCCGGCCGATGGGTGAGATTCCGCTTCTCGGCTCCGAGTGGCTTCGACGGGTACCACGAGTTCACCGTCGGCCCGGAGGAAGAGGGCGGCACCGTGCTCCGCCACGTCATCGCCATGCGACTGCACGGATCCGCCCGGCTCTCGTGGCCGCTGGCCTTCCGCTGGTTGCACGACGCCCTGCTGGAGGAATGCCTGGACCGGGCGGTGCTCGCCTTCGAACCGGCACGCCGCGGTCGCCGCACGTGGTCGCCTTACGTCCGCCTGCTGCGTTGTCTGACCTCCCAGACCGCCGCGCGGGGGAAGCGGTCCACGCCGGAAACGTGGTCGTGCCCGACTCCGGCGGCGCGCGAGGCGTCGGCGTCGTCGGCGTCCGGACGGTGACCGGCTCGTGCCCGATCGCCGTCTCGCCGCCCCGCCGGAAAAGGCCGAAATCAAAGGAGCGTAACCATGGCACGTCTCACCACCGCCGCCTTCACCGAGCAACCGTGGCGCATCCACGCGATCACCGGGGACTTCTCGGTCGAGGACGTCTGGAGCTTCCGCACGCCCGGGGCCGGCCCCGACGATTTCCCCGTGATGGTCGAGGCTCTCCGTGCCGCCGGTGGCATCAGGAACCAGCCCGCACTGGCGAGACTGCTGTTCGCGGCGCGATGGAGGCTCGGCGCGCTGCTGGGATGGGACGCCCCGTCCGAGAGTGTGGGCTCACGGGTCGCCTCGCTCCGTGACCGCCTGCCCGCGGACCTCCGCGACGCGCCGCGTGGATGGGACGACGACGCGATGCCCCTCAAGGCCGTCTACGAACTCCGCGACGAGTCCGCCCGGGAGCTGGCGAACAAGACCGTACACACGATCATGCACCTCGGCTGGGTCCCGGGCGGCGCCGGCGACCACGAGCTGCGGATGACCGTCCTGGTCAAGGCCAACGGACGCTTCGGGCGGCTGTACATGGCCCTGATCGCGCCCTTTCGGTACCTCGTCATCTATCCGGCCATGACCCGGCGGTGGGAACAGGCTTGGCGGGACCGCCCGGTGGCGGGCCGCGGGCCGGGGCCGTCGTGACGGACGGCGGCCGAGGCGCTCGTCCGGCGCCGGCGGCGCTCGTTCCGAGCGGTGCCGGCCGGCTCGAACGCCGCCGGCGCCGCCTCGCCGCGCTTTCCGTCGCGCCCTGACGTCGCGGGCGGAGGCGGGCCATCGTGAGACGAGGGCATGGGTCTTGCCGTATGAACGATACCGATATATCGTCGAAGCATCGCGAACGGTCGATGAACTGGAGGAGCGATATGCGGTATCCCCATGGTCATGAGCACCCCGGCTTCGGTCGGCGTGGTGGTGGCGAGCGTGGTGAGCGGGGAGGGCGGCGGGCCTTCGGGCCGTTCGGGCCGCCCTTCGGCGGGCCCCCGTTCGGTGGACGGGGGCGCGGCGGCCCGGGCGGTCGGGCGCGGCGCGGTGATGTGCGGGCGTCGATCCTGGCGCTGCTCAAGGACCGGCCCATGCACGGCTACGAGATGATCCGCGAGATCGCGGAGCGCAGCGGCGGCGCCTGGCGGCCCAGCCCCGGATCGGTGTACCCCACCCTCCAACTGCTGGAGGACGAGGGGCTGATCAGCAGTGCGAGCGAGGGCGGCAAGAAGCTGTTCGCGCTCACCGACGACGGTCGCGCGGAGGCCGACGCGGGTTCCGCGGCCCCCTGGGAGCAGGTCGCCGGGGGCGCCGACCGCGAGACCGCGCAGGAGATCAGGCAGGCCGGATTCGCGCTGATGGAGGCGTTCGGGCAGGTCTGGCGCACCGGCAGCGAGGAGCAGCGGGAACAGGCGCTCGCCGTCGTCAACGAGACGCGCCGCAAGCTCTACCTGATCCTCGCCGAAGGCGACTGACCCGCCGTCGGTCCCCTGGGGGACAGCGCCCGTGCGTCTCCTCCTCAAGGAGGAGCGCGCGGGCGTCCGCCCCCAACCGGAGGGGGACGCGCGAATGCTTCCGCTCGGGGATGCCTCTGGCGCCCGGGCCTGATGGGGTGGGAGGGTGCAAAGCCGTACACCTGACATCGGCGGGGCGGACGAGGTGCCGCTGAGCACGGAGGTGGCGGCGGCGGTCGCCGGCGCCCGGCGGCGCGCCCTGCGCGACGGTGACCGGCAGATCGACACCGCCCACTTGCTGCACTCCCTGCTGGAGGCCGACCCCGAGACCCGGCTCGCGCTGCCCGGCGGCCCGGACCGGCTCGTACGGCTGCTCGGCTACCTCGTGCAGCGCAGCATCGGCTACGGCCTGCGCTGGCGCGGCCGCGTCGAGGACTCGCGGGCGCTGCCGCTGCTGCCGGAGGGCGGCGTCCCCGGCTGGTCGCCCGCCGCCGCCATCGCCATGGGCGAGGCGTACGCGCGGGCCGCCGTGCGCGGACCGGGCCCGGTCGAGGGGCTGGACCTGCTGCACGCGCTCGCCCTCGACCCCCGCTGCCGGGCCGTGGAGGTGCTGGAACGCGCCGGGATCGACGCCGAGGGGCTGTGCGTCCGCCCCGGCGCCGGACGGTGGGTCAGGAGCCACGCCGGTGACGGTCCTGTCGGAGCCTGACATGATGCGTCGATGCGGAAGGAACTGCTGTCCGGCCTGCGGTCCGGCGGAAGGGGGACGGGGCTCGGCCTCGCCCTGGTCTCGGCGCTCGCCTTCGGCGGCTCCGGCGTCGCGGCCAAGCCGCTGATCGAGGCGGGGCTCGACCCGCTCCACGTGGTCTGGCTGCGGTCCGCGGGCGCGGCCCTGGTGCTGCTGCCCCTGGCGTGGCGGCACCGCGCCCTGGTGACGCGCCGTCCCGCGCTGCTCGCGGGCTTCGGCCTGCTGGCCGTCGCGGGTGTCCAGACCTGCTACTTCGCGGCCATCTCGCGGATCCCGGTCGGTGTCGCCCTGCTCGTCGAGTACCTGGCCCCCGCCCTGGTGCTGGGCTGGGTGCGGTTCGTCCGGCGTCGGGCGGTGTCACGGGCCGCGGCGGCTGGCGTGGTGCTGGCGGTCGGCGGGCTGGCCTGTGTGGTCGAGGTCTGGTCCGGGCTGCGCTTCGACGCCCTGGGCCTGCTGCTCGCCCTCGGCGGGGCCGTCTGCCAGGTCGGCTACTTCGTCCTGTCCGACCACGGCGGCGACGACGCCGAGGCCGCCGACCCGGTGGGCGTCATCGCCTACGGCTTCCTCCTCGGCGCCCTCCTCCTCACGGCGGTGGCGCGGCCCTGGACCATGGACGCGCATGTGCTCGCCGGGAGCGCGGGACTGCGCGGCGGGGACGTCCCGGCCGTCGTCCTGCTGGCCTGGCTGGTGCTGGTCGCCACCGTGGCCGCGTACCTCACCGGGGTGGTGTCGGTGCGGCTGCTGTCACCGCAGGTGGCGGGGGTGGTGGCCTGTCTGGAGGCGGTGGTCGCCACCGTGCTCGCCTGGGTGCTGCTGGGCGAGCGCCTGTCGGTTCCGCAGCTCGTGGGCGGCGCGGTCGTGCTGCTCGGGGCGTTCGTCGCCCAGCGCTCGGCGCCGCGGGACGGCGGGGTACGGGGCGGGGGCGAGGGGGCGGACGGTCTCGGGGACGGTCTTCGGGACGGGTCTCGGGACGGTCTTTGCGACGGTCTTCGCGACGTGGGGTCTCGGGGCGGCCTTGGGAGGGCGGAAGGCGGGGCCGACGGGCGGGAGTTGTCCGGCGGCGCGCCGCGGTCCTAAGATGTGATCATGCCTACGAGTGCTGTTCTTCCGCCTCCCGCCGCCTAGCGCGGGCGGCCCTTCCTCCCCCACCTGATCAATCCTGATCCGATCCCTGGGGGTTCCCCGGACCTTTCCGGGTGACCGGCCCGGTGCGCCATGACGCGCGCCCGGGTGCCGGCCGCTGCCCGCGTTCGAAGACCACGCGACCTTCACGTCTTCAGCGGGAGAACAGCCATGTCCGACACGTCCGTGTCGTCGTCCCTTCCTTCTGCCCTTCCCTCCGTGCGCCCCGACGCCCCGCGGATCCCGTCCGCCGCGCGCGGCCTGCTCTACGTCACCTTCACCGCCCTCACCTGGGGGACCACCGGAGCCACCGCCACCCTGGCGATCGACAGCAGCGGCCTCGGTCCCGTCGCGCTCACCTTCTGGCGCAGCGCCGGCGGCTTCGCGCTGCTGCTGGCCGTACGGTTCCTGGTGCCCTCGCGGCGCTCGGCGGGGCGTCCCCGCCCGACCGGGCCGCGGCGCCGCCGGGTGTCGGCCGCGCTGGTCAACGGGGTCGGGCTCACCGTCTTCAACGCGGCCTTCTTCGCGGCGGTGGACGCGACGGGCACGGCGGTCGGCACCGTCGTCACCCTGGGCGCCGCGCCCGTGCTGGCGGCGCTCGGCGGCCGGCTGCTGATGGGCGAACGGCTCGGCGGGGGCGGCCGGTTCGCCGTCGCCGGGGCCCTCGCCGGGCTGGCCGTGCTGGTGCTCGGCGGCGGCTCGGCCACCGTACGGCCCGCCGGGGTGGCGTTGGCGCTGCTGTCGGCGGCCGGGTACGCGCTGTTCGCCGTGCACGCCCGGTACCTCGGCCGGGCGGGCCGGGCGACGGACCCCTTCACCACGACCCTGACCTCGTTCGGCGTCTGCACCGTGCTCCTGCTGCCGTTCGCGGTGGCGGGCGGGGTGCTGCCGAGCGCCCAGGGGCTGGGGCGCACGCTGCTGCTGATGGGGTATCTGGTGACCGTGCCGACGGCGCTGGCGTACGCGCTGTTCTTCACCGGGCTGCAGGCGGTGCGCGCCACCACGGCCACCGTGATCACCCTGCTGGAGCCCGTCACCGCCGCGGTCATCGCCGTGACGGCGCTGGGGGAGCGGCTGACGGCCGCGACCGTTCTGGGCACGGTGGTGCTGATGGCCGCGGTGGCGGGGCTGGCGCTGGTGGAGACGCGCGGGGCCGGACGGGCCGCCCGGCCCGCGGCGGCCGTTCCGGCCGGGGGCCGGGAAGTGGCCGGGGAACCGGAGGCGGCCGGGGCCGGCGGGGCGGTCGGCGGGCCGGTCAGCGGGGCGTGAGGTAGCCGGGGAGCGGGATGCCGGGGGCGAGGTCGTCCGCCGGGACCGGCGTCCCGCGCACGGTGGTCACGGGGACGACGCCCGTCCAGTACGGCAGGGAGAGGTCCTCCGGGTCGTCCCCGGGGCCGCCGGCGCGGACCTTGGCGGAGACCTCCGCGAGGTCCACGCGCAGCACCGCCGTGGCGGCCAGCTCCTTGGGCGAGCCCGGCCGGGAGTCCGCCGCGCGGCCGGGCACCGCCTGGTCCACCAGGGCGTCGAGCGCGGTGGCCAGCTCCTCCGGGTCGGTCACGCGGCGGGCGGTGCCGTGCACCACGACGCTGCGGTAGTTGACGGAGTGGTTGAAGGCGCTGCGGGCCAGCACCAGGCCGTCGACGTGGGTGACGGTGACGCAGACGGGTATGCCCTCGGCGGCTTCCCCCGCGGCGCGCAGCGGGGCGGAGCCCGTGGAGCCGTGCACGTACAGCCGCTCGCCGACGCGCCCGTAGAGCGTCGGCAGGACGACCGGCGCGCCGTCGCGGACGAAACCGAGGTGGCACAGGTAGCCGTCGTCGAGGATGGCGTGGACCAGTTCGCGGTCGTAGGAGGCGCGGTCGCGGTAGCGGGTGGGGGTGGTGCGGGCGGTGCGCTCGTACGCGCCGCCGGGGGCCGGGGCTGGGGCCGAGGTGTGCGCCTCGGCCTGAGGGGCCGGGGAAGCTGTGGAAGCCGGGGAGGCCGGAGAAGCCGGGGAAGACATTGCGGACTCCATTGCACTAGTGCATAATCGGGTTTGTGCTAGGAGAGTATCGGATCACGGGCCGCCGCGCAGCGGAGATCTCGGAGAGCGTGGAGCGCGCCGTGGGCGACGGCCGCCTCCCTCCGGGGGAACTGCTGCCGCCGCTGCGTGAGTTGGCCGTCGAGCTGGGGGTCAACCACAACACGGTGGCGTCGGCCTACCGGATCCTGCGCGACCGTGGGGTGATCGAGACGGCCGGCCGGCGCGGCAGCAGGGTGCGGCCCCGCCCGGCCAGCACGCCCCGCGAGCTCATAGCGGTGGAGGTGCCGGACGGGGTGCGCGACGCGGCGACGGGCAATCCGGACCCCGCGCTGCTGCCGCCGCTCGGTGCCGCGCTCTCCGCGGCGGCCGAGCGGTCGGCCCGGACGCCGGTGCTCTACGGCGAACCCCCGGTCGACACCGGGCTGGAGCGGATGGCCCGCGCCGCCTTCGACGCGGACGGCGTGCCGGACGGGCCGGTCGCGGTGGTCTCCGGCGCTCTCGACGGGCTGGAGCGGGTGCTGACGGCCCATCTGCGCCCTGGCGACGCCGTCGCGGTCGAGGACCCGGGCTGGGGCAGCCTCCTCGACCTTGTCCCCGCTCTCGGCCTGCGGCCCGTCCCCGTCGCGGTGGACGACGACGGTCCGGAGCCGGAGGCGGTCGCCCGCGCCCTGGAGGGCGGCGCCCGGGCCCTGGTCGTCACCGGCCGCGCGCAGAACCCCACCGGAGCTCTCGTCGGCGCGGACCGCGCCCGCGCGCTGCGAGCCGTCCTCGCCGCCCACCCCGGCGTGCTGCTCGTCGAGGACGATCACGGGCACGGCATCGTCGACGCGCCCCCGCGGCCGCTCGGCGGGGTCACCGAGCACTGGGCGTTCGTCCGCTCCGTCGCCAAGGCGTACGGCCCCGACCTCCGGCTCGCCGTCCTCACCGGCGACGCCGTGACCGTGGACCGGCTGCGCGGGCGGCAGCGCCTCGGGCCCGGCTGGGTGAGCCACGTCCTCCAGGATGCCGTGCTCCATCTGTGGCGGACGGGGGCCGTCGACCCGGTCGCGACGGCCGCCGCGTACGGCCGCCGGCGCGACGCGCTCGTCCGCGCCCTGCGGGAGCGGGGCCTGGAGGCGCGCGGGCGCAGCGGAATGAACGTCTGGCTGCCGGTGCCGGACGAGACGGGGGCCGTGGCCCGGTTGCTGAGCGCCGGCTACGCGGTGGCGCCCGGCGCCCGCTTCCGGCTCGCCTCGCCACCCGGGGTGCGGATCACGGTGTCCGCCCTGGGTCCGGAGGACATACAGCCGGTCGCGGACGCGTTGGCGGCCGCTACGGGGCCGGTCGCGGCGGGGCGTTACGGCTGAGAGGGGGCTGCTTGTGTTGAGGATCGCGGGGAGAGCCGCGGCCGGGCCGGACCGGGCGGGAACGCGGTGCCGGGCGAGCGCGCGGGACGCTGAGGGGGCAGACCCGGCCGGTACGGGCAGTCGGAGCGCCTCGACAGCCGCGCCGTACGGCTCCTGCCCACGGCGGCTCGGGTGGTCGTCTGCGTCGGGCGCCCGTGTCGGACGGCTTCGTGCGGTCGGGGTCTTGCGTGGCTGTTGAGGCGCTGCGGGATGTGCAGCTCGTACGTCCCGGTGCCTGGCGGAGCGGGTGGCCGCCTTGGCCGAGCGCCCGTGTCGGACGGCTTCGTGCGGTCGCGGTCCGGCGCGGTTACCGAGGCGCTACGGGTGCGCGTCGTACACCCCGTCGCGCGGGTGGCCGTCTGCGTCGGGCGCCCGTCCTGGCGGCGCTACGTGACGTCGCGCTCCTGTGTGGCTGTCGTGGTGGGGTGGGCGGCTCTGTCCCGCGAGGTGGCCCGGGACTGGGTCAAGGCCGCGCCGGCCAGCACGATCAGGGCGCCGACCGGGGTGTTCCAGGTCAGCTCCTCGCCGAGCAGCGCGGCTCCGGCCGCCGTCGCCACCACGGGGATGAAGTAGGTGCTCAGGGCCGCCGTGGTGGGGCCCACCTCGGCCACCAGCCCGTACTGGACGAGCATGGCGATCCCGGTGCCCAGCGCGCCGAGCGCGGCGATCGCCAGCAGCGACACCGGGTGGAAGGCGGACGGCAGGGGCGCGGCCAGCGGGGCGACGACGGCGAGTTGCGCGGTGCCCACCAGCAGCTGGCCGGTGGACAGGGACAGGTGCGAGTCGCCCGTGCCGGACAGCGTGCGCCGCACGTAGATCCAGCCGATCGCGTAACTGGCCGAGGCCGTCAGCGCCATGACGGTGCCCCACGGGTCCTGCCCGGAGAACCCGTTCCAGGCGCCCAGCACCACGAGCACTCCCGCGAAGCCCAGGAGCAGCCCCGCGAACCGGCGCCGGGTCGGACGGTCCTCCGACAGCGCCACCAGGGAGAACACCATGCCCCACAGGGGCGTGGTGGCGTTGCAGATGCCGGCCAGCGAGGAGGGGATGCGCAGCTCGGAGTAGGCGAACAGGGAGAAGGGCAGCGCGTTGAGGAGGAACGCCGCCACCGTCAGGTGCGCCCAGGTCCGCGCCGCGCGGGGCAGCCGCTCCCGCTTGGCGAGCAGGGCCGCGGCGAGCACCGCCGTACCGAACAGCATGCGGCCCAGGGAGACGAAGAGCGGGGCGTACCCGTCGGTCCCCAGCCGGATGAACAGGAAGCTGAAGCCCCAGACGAGGGCCAGCGCGCCGAACCGGACGCGCCAGTCGACGGCGGAGAGGGCGGAGGGGCGGGAGGAGGCGCGGGAGGAAGCGCGGGATGGGGACGGGTCGGTGTCGCGGGCGGGCGCGGCCGTGGGGGGACGTGGGGTGACGGTGCTCATGCGGCTCAAGATGTCCGACCGGACCTCTTAGAACAAGCAAATTATCGTACACGCATTCGCGTAGCATCGCTGAGATGTTGAACCTGGAGCGTTTGCGCACGCTGGACGCCGTCGCCCGGTACGGATCCGTCAGTGCCGCCGCCGCGGAACTGCGGGTGACCACCTCCGCCGTCTCTCAGCAACTGGCCAAGCTGGAACGCGAGACCGGTGAGCGGCTGCTGGCCCGGCAGGGCCGCGGCATCCGCCTCACCGACGCCGGACGGCTGCTCGCCGACCACGCGGAGCGCATCCTGTCGCAGGTCGCCCTCGCCCGGTCGGACCTGGAGGCGCAGCGGGGCCGGGCCGTCGGCCGGCTGCTGCTCGGCGCCTTCCCCACCGCCGTCCGCGGCGTGCTCCCGGCCGCCCTGACCAGGCTCCGCGCCGACCACCCCCAACTCACCGTGGCCACCGAGGAGATGCGGCCCGAGGAGGCCGTCCGGCGGATCGACCGCGGTGACCTCGACGTGGCGATCGTCCTCGACTGGACCAACCGCCCGATGACCCTGCCCGCCGGACTGTCCAAGGCCGGGATCCTGGACGACCCCGTGGACGTCGCCGTGCCCGCCGGGCACCCGCTCGCCGACCGCCCGGACGTCGTCCTGGAGGACTTCGCCGACGACGAGTGGGTCTCCTGGCCCAGTGGCGAGTTCTGCCACGACTGGCTGCTGGCCACCCTCCGTGCCCAGGGCATCGAACCCCGCGTCTCGCACATGGCCGACGAGCACCACACCCAGCTCGTCCTCGTCGCCGCCGGCCTCGGCGTCGTCGTCTCCCCGCGCCTGGGCCGCGGCCCGCTCCCCGCCGGGGTGCGCGTGGTGCCGGTGCGGCAGGCGATGTGCCGTCACGTGTTCGCCGTCTGGCGCGCCGACGCGGGCGCGCGGCCGTCCGTCCGCGCCACGGTCGACGCGCTGTGCGCGGCCGGGCGCGCACTCGCCGACCCGGAGCCGGCCCACTGAGCGACCGGTCACGGATGCGCCGCGGGGCGCCACGTCCCCGTGGTGGGCTCGTCGGGCTCGGCACACGTCCACGCGTCGCCCGTGGCGGCCTCGACGAACTCCTGGTGCTGCGGGCAGAACCAGCGCAGGACCCTCCAGCGCGCGGCGTTGAACTCCGCGTGGCCGCTCCACCCGGCCACGGCCTGGCACAGGTGGATCCACCCGAAGTGGATCTCCTGCCGCAGCGCGTTCTCCGGTACGGGGTACTCGTGCCGGTGCTCGACGTCCCGCCACGCGTTGACGTAGTCACGGAGCTGCAGGCCGTCCATGGCCACCAGCCGGGAGAACCCGACGGCGGCCGCGTGCTCGTCGCTGCCCTCCGGGTGCCGGCCGGCCATCTCCTCCAGGCGCCGGTCGAGGAACTCCGTCAGCGCGATGACGTCCGCCTCGGTCAGGTCGTCCGTGTACAGGAGAGCCTCGTTGGGCACGGTGTCGTCGGCGTCCTGAGCCATGGTTGTCCCCTCCGTCACGGGCGTCGGCGATGACGCCCCGCCATGCGGTCGCCACCGGGGCACCCGCCGCCTGCCCAGCGCATCCTGCCACTGTCGGCCGGGCCGCGGGCCCGATCCCGGACGGAGGACCTGAACCGGGCACCTCTGCCGGATCTCCGCGCGCACCGCCCTCACCGCCGACGGACTCCGGGCCGCCCCGGCCGGCAGCGGACCGCGGCCGGGCTGCGGGTGGGCGCGCTGCCGCGTACGGCCGCCGATCACGCCCGGTTACTATGCTCACTTCACGCCGGAGGCCGGAAGCAAGGGGCGGCCGGTCCCCGTGAGTACCCGTAGGGAGCGGACCGTGGAGTGCAAGGCAGACCGGCCGCGGGGCCGGCGATCATGCTGACGGAAGTCGTCGCCACCCGCTACGTCACACCCCTGCGGGAAGGCGGATCACTGCCCGGGATCGTCGAGGCCGACGACCTCGGGACGTACGTCGTCAAGTTCACCGGGGCGGGCCAGGGGCGCAAGACCCTCGTGGCCGAGGTGGTCTGCGGGCGGCTCGCCCGGGCGCTCGGGCTGCGGGTGCCGGAGTTGGCGGGGGTCCACATCGACCCGGTGATCGGGCGCGGCGAGCCCGATCAGGAGGTGCAGGCGCTGCTGCGGTCCAGCGGCGGCCTCAACCTGGGGATGGACTACCTTCCCGGTGCGCTCGGGTTCGACCCGCTCGCCTTCGAGACGGACGCCGCCGAGGCCGGGCGCGTGGTGTGGTTCGACGCGCTGGTGGGCAACGTCGACCGGTCCTGGCGCAACCCCAACCTGCTGGTGTGGCACGGTGCCCTGTGGCTGATCGACCACGGCGCCACCATGATCTGGCACCACAACTGGCCGTCCGCCGGCGCCGCCGCGGACAAGGGGTACGACGCCTCGGACCACGTGCTGGCCACCTTCGCCCCCGACCTCGCCGCCGCGACCGCCGAGCTCGCCCCGCGCGTCACCGAGGAGCTGCTGACCGAGGTCGTCGCCGACGTCCCCGACGTCTGGCTGGCGGACGAGCCGGGCTTCGACGGGCCGGACGCGGTGCGCCGGGCCTACGTCGAGGTGCTGCTCGCCCGGGCGGCCGGCGTCGGCGACCGGATCACGCTCGGCGAACGCAGCGCCGACAAGCCCTCGCAGGCGCCCGAGTGGGTGCGGGTCAGGCTGGACAACAGGAAGGCCGGGAAGTGACGGACCGTATGCGGGACGCCAAGGAGCGGGACGTCTTCGAGTACGCGCTGCTGCGGGTCGTGCCGCGGGTCGAGCGCGGGGAGCAGATCAACGCCGGCGTCGTCGTCTACTGCCAGGCGCGGTCGTTCGTCGAGGCCCGGGTGCACCTCGACGAGGCCCGGCTGCTGGCGCTCGACCCCGCGGCGGACGTCGCCGGGGTGCGGGCCGCGCTCCGCGCCGTCGAGGGCGTCTGCGCCGGCGGCGAGCGGGCCGGGCAGGCCGCCTGCGACGACGCCGGACGCCGCTTCCGCTGGCTGATCGCGCCGCGCAGCACGGTCGTCCAGCCGGGGCCGGTGCACACCGGGCTGACGCTCGACCCGCGCGGGGAGCCGGAGCGGCTGCTCGACCTGCTGGTCCGCTGAGCCGGGGCGCCCGCCGGGGGCGTTGACAGCGGGTGGCGGGGCTTCTAGCGTCTGATCGGCCGAAGCTACTGAGCGGTTGCTCACCCACCGTCCGAGGGGCCGCCCGGCCCGCTCGCACCGGCCGGGGACGCCGCCCGAGGTGAGGAGAGTCCCCATGTTGACCAGCGAACGGCGGGTGGCCGTCGTCACGGGCGCCGCCCGCGGCATCGGCGCCGCGACCGCCCTGCGCCTCGCCGTCGAAGGCCGCGCGGTCGCCGTCCTCGACCTCGACGAGGCGGCCTGCGCGGACACCGTCGAACAGATCGCCCGGGCCGGTGGCGAGGCCCTCGCCGTCGGCTGCGACGTCTCCGACGCGGACCAGGTCGCGGCCGCCGTCACCCGCGTGGCCGCCGACCTCGGCGCGCCGACCGTGCTCGTCAACAACGCCGGGGTGCTCCGCGACAACCTGCTGTTCAAGATGAGCGAGGACGACTGGGACACCGTCATGAACGTGCACCTGCGGGGCGCGTTCCTGATGGCCCGCGCCTGCCAGAAGCACATGGTCGACGCCGGCTGGGGCCGGATCGTCAACCTCTCCAGCAGCTCCGCCCTCGGCAACCGGGGCCAGGCCAACTACTCGGCGGCCAAGGCCGGTCTGCAGGGCTTCACCAAGACCCTCGCCAAGGAGCTCGGCAAGTTCGGGGTCACCGTCAACGCCGTCGCCCCCGGCTTCATCGCCACCGACATGACGGCCGGCACCGCCGCCCGGATCGGCGTCGGCTTCGAGGACCTCCAGGCCGCGGCGGCCGGCGAGATCCCCGTGGGACGGGTGGGGCAGCCGGACGACGTCGCCCACGCCATCGCCTTCTTCACCGGCGAGAACGCCGGCTTCGTCTCCGGCCAGGTGCTGTACGTGGCCGGCGGGCCGCTCGACTGAACTCGACCGGAAGGGGTCGCGCAGCCATGACCACCGAAGACGCCCGGGCCACCGGGAAGGTGACCCTGGTCACCGGGGCGAGCCGCGGCATCGGGTACGCCATCGCCGCGGCCCTGGTCGCCCGGGGCGACCGCGTCGTCATCACCGGCCGCGACGCCACCGCCCTCGCGGAGGCCGTCGAACGGCTGGGCGCCGACCGGGCGCTCGGCGTGCCCGGCAAGGCGCACGACGAGGCCCACCAGGCCGCCGCCGTCGAACGGGCCATGGAGACCTTCGGCCGCGTCGACCACCTCGTCAACAACGCCGGAACCAACCCGGTGTTCGGCCCGATCACCGAGACCGACCTCGGCGTCGCCCGCAAGGTCTACGAGACCAACGTCGTCTCCGCCCTCGGCTTCGCCCAGCAGACGTGGCGGGCGTGGCAGAAGGAGAACGGCGGGGCGATCGTCAACATCGGCTCCATCGCCGGGCTCTCCGCGTCGCCCTTCGTCGGCGCCTACGGCATGAGCAAGGCCGCCCTGGCCAACCTCACCCTCCAGCTGGCCCACGAGATGGCCCCCGGCGTCCGCGTCAACACCGTCGCGCCCGCCGTGGTGAAGACGAAGTTCGCCGCCGCGCTCTACGAGGGCCGGGAGGAGGAGGCCACCGCCGGCTACCCGCTCGGCCGGCTCGGCGCCCCCGAGGACGTGGCGGGCGCGGTGGCGTTCCTGCTGTCCGACGCGGCGGCCTGGATCACCGGGCAGACGCTCGTCCTCGACGGCGGCCGGTTCCTCAACGCCGCGGTCTGAGCGGGCGGGGCGGGGGCCGGAGGCGGTCCCCGCCCCCGCGCGGCGGGCGTTGTCAGTGGTCACCGGTAAGTTCTTGGACGAGATCGAGAACCGACCCCGGAGGTTGCTGAAGTGACGGTCACCGACGTACTGCCCGAGTCCTGGCGCGCAGTCCTCGGCGAGGAGCTGGAGAAGCCCTACTTCAAGGAGCTGACCGACTTCGTCGAGGAAGAGCGGGCGAAGGCGCCGGTGTACCCGCCGCGCGGCGAGGTCTTCGCCGCCCTGGACGCCACGCCCTACGACCGGGTCAAGGTCCTCATCCTGGGCCAGGACCCCTACCACGGCGCCGGCCAGGGCCACGGCCTGTGCTTCTCCGTCCGCCCCGGCGTCAAGACGCCGCCCTCCCTGCGCAACATCTACAAGGAGATGCGCGAGGAGCTGGGCTACGACGTGCCCGACAACGGCTACCTCATGCCCTGGGCCCGGCAGGGCGTCCTGCTGCTCAACGCGGTGCTGACGGTCCGCGGCGGTGAGCCCAACTCCCACAAGGGCAAGGGCTGGGAGAAGTTCACCGACGCCGTGATCCGCGCCGTCGTCTCGCGGCCCGATCCGGCGGTCTTCGTGCTGTGGGGCAACTACGCGCAGAAGAAGCTCCCGTTGATCGACGAGTCGCGGCACGCCGTCGTCAAGGGCGCCCACCCCTCGCCCCTGTCGGCCAAGCGGTTCTTCGGCAGCCGGCCCTTCACCCAGATCAACGAGGCCGTCGCGGCCCAGGGGCACGAGCCGATCGACTGGCGGATCCCGGACCTGGAGATCTGAGCGGGGCCGCCCCCGGCCCGGTCCGCGCCGGTCAGCGGGCGGAGTGCTCGAACCGGTACGGCACGGCCCTGACGCCGTGCTCCGCCGTGTACGAACCGCTGCCCGTCAGGCCGGCCAGCTCGCCGCTCCCCGAGCCGGGCACCACCTCGAACGAGCAGCGCACCGTACCCCGTTCGTCGAAGGTGCCCTCCTCGCGCACCACGAAGCCGCCCTTCCGCCCCGCGACCGCGCCCTCGAAGAGCTGGTGGCCGGAGAAGGTGCCCGTCCCGTCCGGGGCGTAGGCGAGGGTGTATGCGCAGTGGGTGCCCGTCGCCTCGATGACGCCGGTGTACGTGTTGCGGACGGTCGCCCGGGCGAGGCGGGTGCCGCCCTCCGTCCGGCCGAGCTCGTGCTCGTCCCAGTCGAGGAAGGTGAACGTGGAGTCGGTGTGCGCGGTCATGCGGTGGTTCCTCCGGGATCGGGTGGCCGCCCGTGCGGTCCGGGCGGCTCCCGTACAGGCTCCCGCCCTTACCTGACACCTCTTGTCAGGTAGGGGAACCGGCGGTGGGACGATGCGGGAATGCGCGCCGACCGTCTCCTCTCGCTGCTCCTGCTGCTCCAGAACCGGGGGCGGATGACCGCGCCCGAACTGGCGGCGGAGCTGGAGGTCTCGGTCCGTACCGTCTACCGGGACGTCGAGGCGCTCGGTGCCTCCGGGGTGCCCGTCGTCGCCGACAGGGGGCCGACGGGCGGCTTCCGGCTGGTCGGCGGGTACCGCACCCGCCTCACCGGCCTCACCGAGGACGAGGCCGGCTCCCTCGCCCTCGCCACCGTGCCCGGCGCCGCGGCCGAACTCGGCCTGGGCGCCGACCTCGCCGCGGCCCGGCTCAAGCTGGAGGCCGCCCTCCCCGCCGGCAC
This sequence comes from Streptomyces mobaraensis NBRC 13819 = DSM 40847, assembly GCF_017916255.1. NCBI lineage: Bacteria > Bacillati > Actinomycetota > Actinomycetes > Kitasatosporales > Streptomycetaceae > Streptomyces > Streptomyces mobaraensis. Next base: position 1,069,065 of record NZ_CP072827.1, on the reverse strand, counting down.
GGGGGAGCGGGCGCGGCGCGTCGCCGAGCGCTTCCACCTGGACGCGCCGGGCTGGTTCCGCGACGCCGAGCCCGTGCCGCACCTCGCGGTCGTCGCCGACGCGGTGTGGCGGCAGCGTGCCCTGCGGGTGCACTACCGGCGCTGGAAGGGCGAAGTGCGCCGGGAGCTGCATCCGTTGGGGCTCGTCCTCAAGGGCGGCGTCTGGTACCTGGTCGCGGAGGCGGAGGCGGACATCCGCACCTACCGGGTCTCCCGCTTCCTCGCCGTCGAACCGCTGCCCGGCCGCTTCGAGCGCCCGGCCGACTTCGACCTGGCGGCCGTCTGGACGGAGACCTCCAGCCGCCTGGAGGGGATGCGCTACCAGGGTGAGGCCCGGCTGCGGGTGTCACCGGGCGTCCTCCGGCTGCTGCCGGCGAAGTTCGGCGCCGCCGGGGCCCGGGCCGTGGCGGAAGCAGGGTCCGCGGACGCGGACGGGTGGGCGGAGGTCATGCTCCCGGTCGAATCCCTGCCGGTCGCGGTCTGCGACCTGCTCGGCCTCGGCGCGGAGGCCGAGGTGCTGGCACCGCCCGAACTGCGCGCGGCGGTCGCCGCGGCGGCGACGGCCCTCGCCGCGCGGTACGCCGCCGGGGGCTGAGGCGGAATGGGGCTCGGGGCCGTCGAAACGACCGCCGGCCGGCGGGCCGCGCGGCTGTGGCCGCGTCCGCGCGACCGTCGAGCGTCGTCGGGCGGATCCGCCGCGTCGCGCCGCCGTCGGGGCCGGGGGACCGGACATGCGCGGCCGGTCGGCGGGCCGAGAGGCGGCCGACCGCACGGTCGACGCGACGGGCCGAGGAAGGCCGGGCCGGGCGGCCGCCGAGCCGTGAGGCTCGACGGGTACCGTGACCCGAGCCGCGTGACCGTCCGCGGCCGGGCGATCGTCCCCGACCGGCCGCGAGAGCCCGTCAACCCCCGTACACCTGACGGCAGATGCGCGACGCGTCACTCCCCGGTTGCCACCGGCCGTACTGCTCGCCCATCGCGCACATCCCCGACCTGGCCCGGGGCGGTGTCGGTGCCGGATGCCGCTGCTCGGGCGCCGGTTCCGGGCGGGGTTGGGGACGGGCCGGGGGCGGGTCCGACCGGGGCGGGGGCGGTGGGGCGTGGTGTTCGGACGGCGGTGGGGCTGCGGGTGCTGGGGCGGCGGGAGGCGGGGGTGCCTCGGAGTGGCGCTCACCGTCCGCCCGGTCGCTCGCGCTCGGCGAGGAGCGCCGGCGCTCGGGGGCGGGAGCCGGGGCGGCGGCGGATCCGCGCGTGGCGGGCGGGGGAGCGACGGGCCCGCGGGAGTCCGGCCCGTCGCGGTACGGGGCCGACGGCCCGTCGCGCCGCGCCGCGCCCGCCCCGGCCGGCGGGGTGGCGGACGGCGCGAACGGCGGACCGAGCACGTCGAAGCCCGGCAGCCCCGCTCCCGGAACCCCCGCCCCCGGGAGGCCGGGGACCCCCGGCGGCGTCGGCAGTCCGGGAAGGGGCGGCAGCCCCGACAGCCCCGGCGCGCTCGGCAGCCCGGTGCCGCCGGGACGCGCGGGCCCCGGCCCCGTCCGGGCCAGCGACTCCCGGTCGCGCCCCTGCCGCAGGTCCCAGCCGGCCCGTGAGGAGGGGTCGGACCGGGACGGGGGGTGGCCGGACAGGGAGACGCAGCCGGAGGTGGCCGACAGCGCCACCACCACCAGTACGGCGGTCATGGGGATCCTGGACATCCGCCCAACCATGCCCGAATGACGTGCTGTTGGGGATTCCCCTCAGGAGTGACGCGGAGCGTCACCGGGCACGCGCGCCCCCGACGGACGTCACGAGCCGGTCGCTCCGTCGACGCGCTCCCGGATGAGGTCGGCGTGGCCGTTGTGCCGCGCGTACTCCTCGATCATGTGCAGGTGGATCCACCGCAGGCCGACCGGCTCGCCCGTCTTGTGGTGCCGGCCCACGCTCGTCTCCTCCAACGACCGGCCGCGCACCGCCGCGCGGGCCGCCGCCACCTCCTCCCGCCAGGCGGTGAGCGCCTCCTCCCAGGTGGCCTCCGCCGGGAACTCGAAGTCGCCGTCCTCGTTCTCGTCGCTGTAGAACAGCGGCGGGGCCTCCTCGCCCGCGAACACCCGGCGGTACCAGTGGCGTTCGACGTCGGCCAGGTGCCGGACGAGCCCCAGCAGCGTCAGGGTGGACGGCGGTACGGAGGCGGTGCGCAGCCCCGCGTCGTCCAGGCCCGCGCACTTGTGCTCCAGGGTCGCCCGCTGGAAGTCGAGGAACGCCTCCAGGGAGGCGCGCTCGTCGGCGATGTGGGGCGGCTTCCGCCGCTGGGGTTCGGTCATGGCGGTCATCCTGCCCGGGACCGTGCCGCCCGGCACGCGGTTTTCGCGGAGGTCACGGGTCCGCCGGCCGTCGGGGCCGCCCGGCCCCCTTCGGATCCGGGACTCCCCCGTATGCTGCACGGACCCACGCATCGAGGAGGATCTGTGAAGGTCGGCTGTGTCGGACTCGGGGACATCGCGCGGAAGGCATATCTGCCGGTGCTGAGCGCCCTGCCCGGTCTGGAGTTGCACCTCCAGACCAGGACCCCCGCCACCCTGGCCCGGGTGGGCGACGCCCACCGGATACCGGAGGCGCACCGCCACGCCGACCTGGACGCCCTGCTCGCCGCCCGCCCGGACGCCGTGCTCGTGCACGCGCCCACCGCCGTCCACCCGGAGATCGTCGGCCGGCTCCTGGAGGCGCGCGTGCCGGTCTTCGTGGACAAACCGCTCGCCCGCGAACTCGCCGACTGCGAGCGGCTGGTCGGCCTGGCCCGGGACCGCGGCGTGCCGCTCACCGTCGGTTTCAACCGCCGGTACGCGCCCGACTACGCGGCCTGCCTCGACCACCCCCGCGACCTGATCGAGCTGCGGAAGAACCGGGTGGACCTGGCCGAGGACACCCGGTCGACGGTCTACGACGACTTCATCCACGTCGTCGACACCCTCCGCTTCCTGGCGCCCGGTCCGGTGACGGACGTGGACGTGCGGGCCAGGGTCGTCGACGGCCTGCTGGAGCACCTCGTCCTCACGCTCGCGGGCGACGGGTTCACCGCCCTCGGCGTCATGAACCGCCGGAACGGCTCCGTCGAGGAGGTCCTGGAGGTGTCCGGGCGGGACCGGAAGCGGGAGGTCCGTGACCTCGCCGAGGTCGTGGACCACCAAGGGGCGCGGACCGTCCGCCGACGCGGCGACTGGACGCCGGTCGCCCGGCAGCGCGGCGTCGAGCAGTGCGTCACGGCGTTCCTCGACGCGGTCCGCGAGGGCCGGACCCCGGACGCCGAGGACGCCCTGCGCACCCACGAGCTGTGCGAGCGGATCGTCAACGCCGTGGAGAAGCGGAGCGCCTGACGCGGGCCCGCGCGCCGGCCACGCCGCCGTACAGCGCCAGCGCGGCCAGCGCCGCGTACACCGCCCAGTCCCCGGTGCGTACGTAGGGGCTGGTGCCGCTCGCCAGCGGTACGTCGTACACGGCGGCCGCCGACGCGTCGGTGCCCAGCCGGCGGCCGACCGGGCGGCCGTGCGCGTCGGCCACCGCGCTCACCCCGGTCAGCGTGGCGTGGACCATCGGCCGCCAGGTCTCGGCGGCCCGCAGCGCGGCCAGTGACGCGTGCTGGGCCGGTGCCCAGCCGTGCTGGAACGACGAGGTCGAGGACTGGGCGACGAGCACCCGGGCGCCGTCGGCGGCCAGGTGCCGGCTCATGTCGGGGAACGCCGTCTCGAAGCACACCAGCGGGCCGATCCGCAGGCCCGCGCCGCGTCCGGACGGCAGCGTCATGACGACCTGCCGATCCCCGCGCCGGCGGTCCTCGGTCGCCGCCTTGCCCACCGAGGTGGCCCAGCCCAGCAGCGAGCGGGCGGGCACGTACTCGCCGAAGGGCACCAGCCGCATCTTGTCGTAGCGGTCGCCGGTGGGGCCGTCCGGGCCGACCAGTACCGAGCTCTTGAAGATGCCGGGCCGGTCCGAGCGGCGCGCGTCCACGTTGACGAGCAGGTCGGCGCCGACCGTAAGGGACAGCGCGGCGAGCCGGGCGCGCAGCGCGGGGTCGGCGCCGAGGTCGGTGCCGACGCTGCTCTCGCCCCAGACCACCAGATCGACGCCGCGGCCGGCCAGCGTCCGGGTGAGCGTCTCCTCCCGCTCCAGGCGCCGGACCGGACCGTCGATCACGCCGGGCTGGACGACCGCGATCCGGGCGGTGCCGGCGGCCCGGGGCTGCGGTGCCCACCACCACACCCCGGCGGTGACCGCGGCGCAGCCGGTCAGCCCGGCCAGGCCGGCGAGCCGGGCGCGCGGCAGCGCGAGCAGCGCGGCGAGCGCGGTGTTGACGGCCACCAGCAGCAGCCCCACGAGCCAGACGCCGCCGACGGACGCCAGCCGCAGCGCCGGCGGGACCTGCCACTGGCTCGCGCCCAGCAGCCCCCAGGGGCCGCCCAGGTACTCCCAGGAGCGGACGAGTTCCGCCAGAAGCCAGCCCGCGGGCACCAGCACCAGGGCCGCGGCCACCCGGCCGGGCCCCGGACGGCCGCCCAGCAGCCGGTGCACCAGCAGCCCCCAGGGCACCCACAGCAGCCCCAGCAGCGCCGCCAGTACCAGGATGAAGACATGGAGACTGGGCAACAGCCAGTGATGGACGGCCAGCAGGAAGCCGGCGCCGCCCAGCCACGCCTCCCGCGCGGCCCGGCGCGGCGAACCGGCCGACCGGACCAGCAGCAGCCAGGGCACGAGGGCCGCGTAGGCCAGCCACCACAGGGAGGGCGCCGGAAAGGCGAGGGCAGGGAAGGCGCCCGCGACGACCGCGCAGGGCGCGCGCCACCGCCCCCCGGCGGGGGTCGGCCCGGACGCCCGGGCCGGGAACCTCCCGGACGTCCGCTCCGGGAACCTCACCCTCATCACGTTCTCCCTCGTCGGGGCCGGTTTTCCGGCCGGGGGTCCAGTGTGCGCGGTGCGCGGCGGGACCGGCCGTGGGGCGGCTGCGACGCACCGCGTCGCCCCGGAAACAGGGGGACGCCGTGAAAGGGCGCACCTTCACAAGTGGGAGCGCCCCCTACGTTCGTCCGCACACCATACGCACGAACGGGATCCGGCCAACTGCCGGGCGTCCGGATATCGGTCCTTGGCGAGGCCAAAACCCCGACAACAGCGTGCAAGTTTCAGCCTTTCTCATCGCAACCCGGCAGAGAAACGGCGCTATATGCTCCAAAGTGAAACGAAACGATCCTGGCCTGCGGCGTCAGAAAGGCGTACGCCGGTACGTATCACGGGTTATCGCCGCGGCACCCTGGGCAGGTACCGGGCAAAACTGGACAGGAATGCTGGTCGCTTGTTGCTGGGGGGCGGCGTGACTCGCGCATGTGATCGAACGGCAATCCAGTCGCCGCCGGGCACGGGAACCACCCGTGTCCTGACCCCCTTCCATCCGTCCACCGATCGTTGACGTCCCGGAGGGATCCCATGGACAACCTTGTCGCCGAGGTGACCGCAGCTTCGGATGCGGCGTGTGATGAGGCCCAGGTGCCGTCGTACTACTCCAAGAAGACCGCCGAGATCCTCCACAAGTACGGCCCCGGCCCCCGGATCCACTTTCACGTGGGCATGTTCGAGCCCGGCGTCCACCCCAACACCACCGTCTCCCAGCGCGTCCTGCGCAACCGGCTGCGCGCCTCGCAGGAAATGGTGCTCGACCACGCCGCCCGCCTCTGGGGCGTGCCGGACAACCCGCCGCACCAGCTGTTCGACATCGGCTGCGGCATCGGCGGCGGCTCCATCTACTGGGCGCAGGAGTACGGCAGTTCCGTCACCGCCCTCACCGTCACCGCCAAGCACGTCCCGGTGATGGCCGACCTGGTCCGGGAGGCCGGCGTCGAGGACCTGGTCACGCCCGTCCTCGGCGACATCCACGACCTCTGCGAGGAAGCCGGCTACGACGCGGCCGTCGCCATCGAGAGCTCCGGCTACATGGACCGCGAACGCCTCTTCCGGGTCGTCGCCAAGTCCCTCCGACCCGGCGGCTGGTTCGGCATCCAGGAGCACTTCCTCTGCCGGCCCGAGTGGACCACCTTCATCGACGGCTACTACAAGACCCGCCTCGGCACCCTCGCCGAGTACATCTCCGCCGCCCGCGCGGCCGGCTTCGAACTCGAGCAGGACGAGGACATCACCGACCGCGTCGCCGAGTTCTGGGTCCAGTCCATGGCCTGGACCACCGCCGAACTCGACCGGGTGCAGCGGACCGTGGACGAACCGTCCCCCATCACCGTGGAGCGGCTGCACGAATCCGCCCTCACTCACGGCAAGCTCTTCCGCGCCTGGCGCGATCACGCCGTCGAAACCCGCCTGCTGCTCTTCCGGATGGAGGGCAACTGAGCATGGTCGTCCCCTACGGACTCCCGCCGCGCGCCAGCGCCATCGGCTGGCGGCTGCCCCCCTTCTACTGCCCGATCCCGGACGCCGTCCACCCCCGGCGCGACGAACTCGAACGGCGCGCCGTCGCCTGGCTGGACGCCACCGGCATCTTCCGCGACGCCACCGACCGGGCCTGGAGCATCGCCACCCACAGCACCGACTTCAGCTGCCGGATGATCCCGCACGGCCGCGACGAACCCCTGCTCCTCTTCATCGAGTGGAACCACTGGGCGTTCGCCCTCGACGACATCTGGCACGACACCGGCGCCGCCGACGTCAACACCGCGCACATCGTCGACCTCAACGCCCGGATCTCCCGCTGTCTGGAGGCGCCCGGCTCCGCCATGCTCGGCGACTCCCCGTTCGACCGGGCCCTGGAGGACCTCGCCGCCCGGACCCGGGCCGTGGCCACCCCGGTCCAGCTCCGCCGGGTCGCCGAAGGCATGCGCGACTGGCTGTTCGGCGCCTCCTGGCAGGTCAGCAACATCGAACGCGGAGTGATGCCCACGCTCTCCGACTACGTGGCGCTGCGCCCGTCGATCAACGGCACCCGCTTCTCCCTCGCCTGGAGCGAGATCGCCAACGGCTTCGAGGTACCGGCCCCCGAGCTGGCCTCCGCCCCCGTCCAGGCGCTCACCGAGGCGGCCGGGTTCATCGTCAGCTGCGACAACGACCTGTTCTCCTACGCCAAGGAGGACGACCACGAGACCACCGACCAGAACATCGTCAACGTCCTCGTCCACCACAACGGCACCTCCGCCGACCGGGCGCTCCGGGAAGCCCTCGCCATAAGGGACCGGGCCATGACCCTGTTCCTCGCGCTGCGCGACCGGATCGCCCGTGACGCGGGCCCGGACCTCACCCGCTACCTCGAAGCGCTGGGCCACTACATCGCCGGCTGCATCCGGTGGATGAACGCGGCCCCCCGCTACGCCAGCCCCCGGAACCGGTACGACCTTCCGGTGCCGGGGGCCACCTACGGCATCACCTGGCGGGACACGCCCAGCGACCCGGCGACCGGCCCGCTGCCCATCCCCTCCGCCGCCTGGTGGTGGGACCAGCTCGACGCCCTGTCTCACTCACCCCGGAACCACCGGACGAACGACCTCCACCACGTGCCGCGCGAACGGCCCGCGGGTGACGGCTCGTCGGCGGGCGGCGCCGGGACGCGCGTCGCACGGTCGCCGGCCGAGGTCTGACCACCGGCGCCGCCGTCCTCCTCCCGGACCGGGGGCACGTCCTCCGGGGCGGGAGGGTCGGGCGGCAGCGGCGCCGCCGCGGTGAACTGCGTGGGCAGCGCCACGAGGTGACGGGACATCAGCGACGACGACCAGCGCAGTTCCGTCTCGGCCACCGCCAGCCGGACGTCCGGCAGCCGGGTGATCAGCGCGTCGATGCCGGTGTCCGCGATGGCCCGGCCGATGTCCTGGCCCGGGCACTCGTGGGCACCGCCGCTGAACGCCAGGTGGGAGCGGTTGCCGTGCACCGGCGTGGTCGGGTCCGGCCGGATCGCCGTGTCCACGTTGGCCGCGGCCAGCCCCAGCACCAGGGCGTCCCCGGCCCGGATCCGGTGCCCGGCCAGCTCGGTGTCCTGGGTCGCCCAGCGCCCGAGGATGGTGATGAACGGCGGCTCGTCCCACAGCGTCTGCTCGACCGCGTCCGGCAGCGTCATATGCCCGCCGGCCAGGTTGGCCCGGCACCGGGGGTCGGTGAGCACCATCCGCAGGGTGTTCGCGATCAGGTTCGCCGTGGTCTCGAAGGCGGCGATCAGCACCAGCCGCAGGTGCTGCTGCACCTCCTCGTCCGACAGCTTGGACTCGTGCTCCAGCAGCCAGCTGGTGAAGTCCGCCCCCGGCTCGCGGTGCTTGCGCTCCACCGTCCGGTGCAGCGCCGCCTGGACGAACGCGTTGCTGCGGACGGCGGTCTCGGTGCCCTTGATCATGTCCCGGGCGGCCTGCACCAGCTCCGGACTGTACTCCTCGTGCATGCCGAGGAGTTGGGTCATCACCATCATGGGCAGCGGCTCGGCGAACGCGTGCACCAGGTCGGCGGTGCCCGTCGCGCAGAACTCGTCGATGAGCTCGTTGGCGAACCGGGTGATGTGCCGCCGCACGCCCCGCCGGTCGAAGCGGCCGATGGAGTCGTTGATGGCGCCGCGCCACCGCTCGTGCGCCTGCCCGTCGGCCATCGAGCAGATGGGCTGCCAGGTGGCGATGGGCGCCAGCGGGTGTTCCGGGCCGATCCGCCCCTCGCGCATGGCCCGCCAGATCCGCGAGTCGCGGGAGAACCGGGACGGGGTCCGGGTCACGTCGAGGTTCTCCCGGTAGCCCAGCACCAGCCAGGCCGGGACGTCCCCGCTGAGCAGGACGGGCGCCACCGCCCCGTGCCGCTCGCGGAGCTGCTCGTACAGGCCCATCGGGTCGTCCTCGGCGGCCGGCCCGTACAGCCGGGCCACGCCGCCGTCCCCGTAGGCGTGGGCCGGGCACTGCGGCGGGGGGGCCGCCTGCGCGGTGTCGGCGCGGGAGTGCTCGTCGGGAGGGGTCACTGTGGCTCCGGGGTGGTGTGAGCGAGGCTGTACAGGTACCGCATCAGGGTCATCAGGGCGTCGCGGCAGGAGGCGCGGTCCCTGGCGTCGCAGGTGAAGATCGGCACGGACTCGGGGAGGTCCATCGCCGCCCGCAGCTCGGACACCGGGTGCACGGGGGCGCCGGGGAAGGCGTTGACGGCGACCACGAAGGGCACGCCGCGCTCCTCCAGGATGCCGACCACCTCGTAACTGACCTCCAGCCGACGGGTGTCGAGCAGCACCACCGCGCCCAGGGCGCCCTCGAAGAGGCCGTCCCAGAGGAACCAGAACCGCTCCTGCCCGGGGGTCCCGAACAGGTAGAGCACCAGTTGCTCGTTGATGCTGATGCGGCCGAAGTCCATGGCCACGGTGGTCTCGATCTTCTGCTCGATCCCCGCGATGTCGTCCACGCCGACGCCGGCCTGGGTCATCGTCTCCTCGGTGGTGAGCGGTCTGATCTCGCTCACCGAGCCGACGAGGGTGGTCTTGCCGACTCCGAAGCCGCCCACGATCACGACCTTCACCGCCGCCGCGGCGGTGGCCGGGAGGATGTCCTCCCTCCTGGGACCGGTGTAGGGGTCAGAGGTTTTGTAGTCCATGCATCACCGCCTCCAGGAGGCCAACGTCAGGAAGGGCAGCGACGGGGACCGGGGGTCTCGCTTCCACGTGACCCCGGGTGAGGAGGTCGGTGAGGAGGACGGTCACCGTGCTGACGGGCAGCGTGAGGTAAGCGGATATCTCGGCGACGGACAGCGGGTAGTCGCACATGTGCACGATCGTCCCGTGCTCGGGCTGGAGACCGGGGTCGGTCTCCGTGCGGGCGACGATCAGGGTCACCAGGTCGAGCTTGGTGGTGTCCTGCTTCGCGTCGTCGCAGCCCTTGGTGACGATGTACAGCCGGTCCGGATTGCCGGGATCCCATGCCCTTTCGGGTTTGCTCATGCCACCGGCCCGGTGACCCGCGGGGGACTGGTGAGGTGCTCGCCGATCCGGGCCACCAGGTCGCGCATCCGGTGCCCCATCAGCCCGGCGTCGACGTCGTCGTCGGCGAGCACCGCCAGGAACGCGCCGGCCCCGGCGGCCATGAGGTAGAAGAAGCCGCCGTCCACCTCGATCACCACCAGCCGCATCTGCCCGTCGCCGTGCGGGAATTCGGCGGCCACCGCCGTGGACAGGCTCTGCAGTCCCGCGCACGCGGCGGCCAGCCGGTCCGCGGCGTCGGTGTCCGTGCCGTGCTGAGCCATGCGCAGGCCGTCCGAGGACAGCACGATCACGTGCCGGATCTGGGGCACGCTGGATGCCAGATCCTTGAGCATCCAGTCCATGTTGAACCGCTGCTGCGTCACTTGGCTACTCTTTCTCGTCTGACGGGTCATCACTTGTCTGGCCCCGGTCGCCCGCCGGAGCGTCGCCCTTGAGGGCGCTGGTGAACGCGGCCAGCCACAGGCCCGGCTGGGTGGGCTCGGACTCCGGCTCCGTGCGCGGCGCGGTCTCGGCCGCGGTCGGGGCGACCGCCGCCGCGCGGGCGGCCATGCCGAGGGCGCGCCGGCGGCGCTGCGGAAGGCCGTTGGCGGTGTGGGTGCCCACTGCGGGGGTCTCCATCGCGGGCGGCGGGTCGGGGAGCGGACGGCCGGGCTTCTTGCGGACCTTGGGGGGCGGCAGCGTGGCGGCGCGGGCGATCTCGCCGCCCGGGGTGGCGCTGGCGGTGACCAGGTCGCCGGGGACGATCAGGACGGCGCGCACCCCGCCGTACGCCGAGGGCCGCAGGGACACCCGGAAGCCGTAGTTCTTGGCCAGCCGGCTGACGACGGCCAGGCCCAGCCGCGGGGTCTCGCCGAGGTCGTCGAGGTCGAAGCCGCGGTCGGCCATCTCCAGCACGCGGTCGGTGCGGCGGCGGTGCTCGTCGGTGAGGCCGACGCCGGCGTCCTCGATCTCGATGGCGACGCCGGACTGGATCTCGACGGCCGTCAGGTGCACCCGCGTCTCGGGCGGGGAGTACCGGGTGGCGTTGTCGAGCAGTTCGGCGGCGGCGTGGATGACGGGCTCGACGCCCGGTCCGGTGATGGCGACGTCGGCGACCGAGTGCAGGTCGACCCGGCGGTAGTCCATGATCCGGGACATCGCGCCGCGCAGCACGTTGTACAGCGGGATCGGGTTCTTCCACTGGCGGCCCGGGCGGGAGCCGCCGAGGACGGCGATGCTGTCCGCGAGCCGGCCGATCAGCGCGGTGCCGTGGTCGAGGTGCAGCAGGTCGCTGAAGACCTCGGGGGTGTTGCCGTGCCGGTCCTCCATCTCCCGGAGGTCGGTGGCCTGTTGGTGGACGATCGCCTGGACGCGGCGCGCGATGTTGACGAACGCCCGGTGGGCCGAGTCGCGCAGGCCCTCCTCGGCCTGGACCGCCTCGACCACGAACCGGATCACCTTGCGGTGCTCGGCGGCGTACGGGGAGTTGTCCGAGGGGGACGGCGCGACGGCGCGGACCACCTCGTCGACGAACGCCCCGCGCTGGAGCATCTCCACGGCCTTGGGGAGCAGTTCGCTCGCCAACCGTGCGGTGGCGGCGTCCTGTTGGGCCAGTTGGTGGCGGAGGGCGGCCTCCTGCTCGGCGCACCGGCGCCGCAGGGAGTTGATGACGCGGCCCCGGCGGGCGGCCTCCGACGAGGTCAGGGCGACCGCCACGGTGGCTGCGGTGCCGCACCAGGCCGTCGGGGTGCGGACTTCCAGGGGGACCAGCAGGGCTGCGGTGGCGGTGCAGACCGCCAGCACCACAGGAGGGACCAGCCATATGAGGGACGAGGCGGGCCGCCTGACTTGAGGTGACGATCCAGTACCAACCATCGAGTTCCTCGGGGCTTGGGGGAATTGAGACGGGGGCGACAAGGGACCACTGGAGTGGCGTCGCCGCCGGCGCCCGGCACGGGGATGCGGACGATGCGAACGGATGTGAGCGGAGGCCGAGGTTCCCGGACACCCCGGGATCTCCCCGGGTTCGCCGGGGTTCGCCGGGGTTCTCCGGTCGCGTCGGCGCGGCGGTCGGCGGCAGCGTGCCGTAGTCGCCACGACCGCTGCGGGAATGGAGCGTAGCCTGTCGCGCGGTCGTCCGGCGCGAAGTTGTCATATTCGCGGAAAGGGCTGACGGAGGAATTCGAAAGGCATCACAATGGCCCCGGGGGCGGTTTCTCGAAAACATTTTTGAGTTGCCTGGAAATGCGTTCGGGCGATCGGCGGGCCGCGCTCCCGGAGCCTCCCGGGGGGTCAGTCCGGCGAACCCGCCCACCGGCGTCCGGACGTCCGGCTAGGCTCGCTCCACCACACTCATACGGGAGACACGTCATGACGCGGCAAGAGCACGAACGGCGCCCGTACACCGCCCTGTTCGAGCGCGAACAGGAGGTGGCCGTCGCGGAACGGGCCGTGGAGGCCCTGTGCGGCGGCGCGGACGGGAGCGGCCGGCCGTCCGGCGGACTCCTCCTCTTCAACGGCGACGCGGGCGTGGGCAAGACCGCCCTGCTCGGGGAGATGCGCAGGCTGGCCGCCGAGCGGGGCGGCTGCACGGTGCTCGCCGCCCGCGGCGGCGAGCAGGCGCAGTCCGTCCCCTTCCACGTCGTACGGCAGTTGCTCCAGCCCGCCCTGGCGCCGATGGAGGAGCGGCAGCGCCGGGACATCCTGGGCGCCTGGTACGACATCGCGGGCCCCGCGCTCGGCATCGCGCCACCGGTCGGCCCGCAGGGCGTGCGCGACGGACTCGACTGGCTCGTCACGCGGTTGGCCTGTACGAAGGAGCGGCTCGTCCTCATCGTCGACGACGCGCACTGGGCCGACGCGGCGTCGCTCGCGTGGCTGACGTCCTTCACCGTCCGGCTGACGGAACTGCCGGTCCTGCTCGCCGTCGCCTACCGGCCGGACGAACTCCCCAAGCACTCACCGGCCTTCGCGGACCTGGTGAACGGCCGCGGCAACCGCCCGGTCACCCTGCACCCGCTCACCCCCGGCGCGGTGGCCGAGCTGGTGCGCACCGCCATGGGCCGGGAGGCCGACGACCCGTTCTGCCGCGAGGTCTGGGCCGTCACCGGCGGCAACCCCTACGAGGCCGTCGAGCTCGTCGCCAAGGCCCGGGACCGCAGCCTGCGTCCCATGGAGGAGTCCGCCGCCCTGCTGCGCGAACTCGGCGCCGCCGCCCGGGGCAGCGGCCTGGTCGCCCGGCTGGAGCGGCTGGGCAACGCGACCACCCGGTTCGCCTGGGGCGCGTCGGTGCTCGGCACCGAGATCCAGGTCCGCGTGGCGGCCATGCTGGCGGGCATGAGCCCGGCCGAGGGCGCCGTCTGCGCCGACCGGCTGCGCGAGGCCCGCATCCTCACCGGCGCGACCGAGCTGGAGTTCGTCCACCCGCTGATCGCCACCGCCGTCTACCGGGCCATCCCGCCCGCCGCCCGCACCGCGATGCACGGCCTCGCCGCCTGGGCGGTCACCAACGCCGGCCACGGCCCGGCCGCCGCCTCCCGGCACCTGCTGGAGGTCCACCCCGACGGCGACCCCGACCTCGTCCGGCAGCTGCGCGAGGCCGCCCGCGAACACCTGGCCGTCGGCGCCCCCGAGGCGGCCCAGCGCTGTCTGGAGCGGGCGCTGGCCGAGCCGCCCCCGGAGGAGGACCGCGCCGAGGTCCTCTTCGAACTGGGCTGCTCCGCCCTGCTGACCTCGCCGCCCACCACCATCAACCACCTGCGCTCGGCCCTGGCCCTGTCCGGGCTCCCCAAGAACCTGCGCGTGGACGCCACCTACCGGCTCTCCCAGGCGTACGCCCACAACAGCCAGCTCTCCGAGGCCGCCGAAGTCGTCGCCGAGCACGCCGGCCGGACGCCCGACGGCCCCGGCCGGATGCGCCTCCAGGCCGCCCACTTCCTCTGGAAGGGCATCCAGCTGGAGGAAGAGGGCGCGCACGCCCGGTCCCAGGAGATCGCCGACCTGGCCGCCCGGCTCAGCGGCCGGGACAACGCGGAACGGGCCCTGCTCGCCCTGCGGGCCTTCGACGCCATGATCCAGGGCGAGGACGTCCTCCAGGTCGTCGAGCTCGCCGACCGCGCCCTGGTCGACGGCCGGCTCGCCGACGGCATGGGCTGGACCAACACCGAGTGGGGCTTCGAACTCCCCAGCATCATCGGCATCACCTACGCCTTCTGCGACCGGCTGGACAAGGCCGAGGAGCTGTTCGAGGAGGCGATCCGGGAGTTCGAGATCTCCGGCTGGCGCGGTGGGCACCTCGCCTTCGCCCACGAGTTCCTGGGCCTCGTCCACCGCCGTCGCGGTGATCTGCGGAAGGCCGAGAGCCTCCTCCGCGAGGGGCTGCGGCTCGCCGACCGGCTGGGACCCGGCGTCCCCATCCAGTGGGACGGCAGCTGCCTGCTGATCGACACCCTGCTCGCCAAGGGCGACATCGCCGGCGCCCAGGCCGTCGCCGAGAAGTACTCCTTCGGGCCGCCCTACCCGCCCGCCATGGTCATGCCCGACGCCGCCTGCGTGCTCGGCAGGCTGCTGCTCGCCCTCGGCCGCACCAAGGAAGCCGTCACCGAGCTGGAGGCGGCGGGCCGGCGGCTGGACGAACGCGGCAGGCACAACGTCCTCTGGGCGCCCTGGTCCCTCGACCTGGCCACGGCCGTGGCCGCGGAGGAGCCCGAGCGGGCCCGCGAGCTGGCCGACCGCTCCCTGAAGTACGCGAACCGGTTCGGCACCGAGACGGCGATCGGCGAGGCGCTGCGCCGGGTCGCGTCCCTCGCCGGACCGGACGCGCCCGAGGAGGCCGTCCCCCGTCTGGAGCAGGCGGTCCGGCACCTGGAGGAGTCTCCGTGCCGCTACGAGCGCGCCTGCGGCCTGGTCGACCTGGGCAAGGCACTGCTGCGCGTCGGGCGCGGCGAGGAGGCGGCGGAGCGGCTCCGGGAGGGGCTGCGGATCGCGGAGGAGTGCGGGGCGGAGGGGGTGGCGGGGGCGGCTCGCGCGGAGCTGGCGGAGGTGGGGGCGGGTTAGGCCCCGGTCCCGCCCCTTCGCCGTTTCCTGGGGCTGCGCCCCAGACCCCGCTTTCGCGGCTTCGCCGCTCGTCCTCAAACGCCGGACGGGCTTGATTTCGCGCCCGGGCGCACGATTCAGCCCGTCCGGCGTTTGAGGACAACCGCGCGGAGCGCGGTTTCGGGGGTGCGGGGGCTTGCCCCGCAGGAAACGGTGAAAGGGCGGGACTGGGGCGCTCCAACATGCGATCTCCGCCGCACCGGGGTGCCATGGAGGAAACCCCCGAGGCGGAGGACGTCATGGCGCACGCGGTCTGGAGCGGAGCCCTCACCTTCGGACTGGTAGCCCTACCGGTCCAGATGTTCTCGGCCACCGAAAGCCACACCATCCGCTTCAACCAGCTCCAACGCGGCACCTCCGACCGCGTCCGCAACAAGCGCGTCAACGAGCGCACCGGCGAGGAAGTCCCCCTCACGGAGATCGTCAAGGGGTACGACATGGGGGACGACTACGTCGTCGTCGAACCCGGCGAGCTGGAGGAGATCGCCCCCGGCCGCTCCAAGTCGCTGGAGATCAGCGGGTTCGTGGACCTCGACACCATCGACCCCATCTACTTCGACAAGACGTACTACCTGGGCCCCAAGAGCAAGGAGTACGCCAAGGTCTACGCGCTGCTCCACGAGGCGCTGAGCCGGTCGAACCGGGCCGGGATCGCCACGTTCGTGATGCGCAACCGCGAGTACCTGGTCGCGGTGAAGGCCGAGGGCGACATCCTCACCCTGCACACCCTGCACTGGGCCGACGAGATCCGGGACCCCCGTACCGAGATCGGTACGCTCCCCGAGCGCGCCAAGGTCGCCGAGCGCGAACTGGCCACGGCCGTGCAGCTGGTGGAGGCGCTGAGCGTCGACTGGGACCCCGAGACGTACCACGACACGTATCAGGAGAAGGTCCTGGAACTCGTCCAGGCCAAGCGGGCCGGCGGCACGGTGGAGAAGAGCGAGCCGGCGCCGCGCTCGACCAACGTCATCGACCTGATGGGCGCCCTGCAGGCCAGCATCGAGAAGGCGAAGTCCGGCGGGGGCGAGGCCGCGGAAGCCGCTGAGGGCGCGGAGGAGGGCGAACTCCGGCCGCCCGTGCAGCTCAAGGACGCGGCGGAGAAGCGCCGCACCCGGCAGGCGGCCAAGAAGGGGGCGAAGAAGTCCGCCACGGCGGAGCTGGAGGGGCTGAGCAAGACGGAGCTCTACCAGCGGGCCACCGACGCCGGCATCCCGGGCCGCTCCTCGATGAGCCGCGAGGAACTGGTGAAGGCCCTGGCGTCGCACGCGGCGGAACCGTCCGGCGGCCGTCGCAAGAAGCGGGTCTCCTGAGGGGAGGGGCGCCCCGTGCCCGCCGCACCCGGCCGCCAGACGGTGGAGATCGAGGGGCACCGGCTCTCCCTCTCCCACCTCGAACGGGTCCTCTTCCCCGCCACCGGCCAGACCAAGGCCCACGTCCTGCACTACTACGCGCGGATCGCCCCCGCGATGCTGCCGCACATCACCGGCCGCCCGGCGTCCTTCGTCCGGGCCCCGGAGGGCGCGGCGGGGGAGAGCTGGATCGCCAAGAACCCGCCGCCCGGCGCACCGGACTGGGTGCCGCGGGCCACGGTCCGGCACCGGGAGGGCACCAGCCGGCAGGTGGTGATCGACTCGGTCGCCGCGCTGGTCGCCATGGTCAACCTCGGCGCGTACGAGGTGCACGTGCCGCAGTGGACGGCCGCGGCCGGCCGTGACGCCCACGACCGCGTCGTCCTCGACCTGGACCCCGGCCCCGGCACCGACCTCGTCGTCTGCTGCCGCGTCGCCGAACGGCTGCGCCAGCTCCTCGACGAGGACGGCCTCACCGCCTTCCCGGTCGTCTCCGGCTCCAAGGGGCTCCACTTGTACGCCCCCATCCACCCGGCCCCCGGGCGTTCCGTCAGCGCCTACGCGAAGGGGCTCGCCACCCGGCTGATGAACGAGCATCCCGGACTGGTCGTCGTCTCCATGGCGAAGCTGGAACGGCGCGGGAAGGTGCTCATCGACTGGTCCCAGAACGCGAGCGCCAAGACGACGGCGGCGCCGTACACGGTGCGGGTGCGGGGCGAGCGGGAGGGGGTGGCGGCGCCGGTGACGTGGGACGAGGTGGGCTCCTGTCGGGAGCCTGGGGATTTGGGGTTCGGGCTGGAGGATGTGGTGGGGCGGGTGGGGGAGTTGGGGGATTTGCTGGGGCCGGTGGCGGGGGATGCGGTGCGGGGGTCGTTGCCGTGAGGGGTGCCCCGGTCCCGCCCTTTCGCCGTTTCTTGCAGGGGCTGCCGCCCCCGCACCCCCGCAACCGCGCTCCGCGCGGTTGTCCTCAAACGCCGGACGGGCTGAAAGTCAGCCCGTTGGGGGTGCCCCCTCTGGGGGAGTTTGAGGACGAGCGGCGAAGCCGCGACAAGGGGGGTCTGGGGGCTTGCCCCCAGGAAACGGCGAAAGGGCGGGACCGGGGCCTACCTCCCCCGCGCCCACGCGAGCAACTCCTCGCACCCCCACGCCGTGATCACCCGCTCCGCCGGGACCCCGCACTCCTCCGCCCGCGCACACCCCAGCACCTGCCAGTCCAGCTGTCCCGGCGCGTGCGCGTCGCTGTCGATCGAGAACAGCGCTCCCGTCTCCAGGGCCAGCCGGATCAGCCGCCGAGGCGGGTCCAGCCGGTCGGGCCGGCTGTTGATCTCCACGGCGGTGCCGAAGCGTTCGCAGGCGGTGAAGACGAGTTCGGCGTCGAAGGCGGACTCGGGGCGTTTGCCGCCGACGAGGCGGCCGGTGCAGTGCCCGAGGACGTCGACGAGCGGGTTGGCGACGGCGGCGACGAGCCGCCGGGTCATGCTCTCGGCGTCCATCCGCAGCTTGGAGTGGACGGAGGCGACGACCACGTCGAGCCGGTCCAGGAGCT
Source organism: Streptomyces mobaraensis NBRC 13819 = DSM 40847 (assembly GCF_017916255.1). Lineage (NCBI taxonomy): Bacteria > Bacillati > Actinomycetota > Actinomycetes > Kitasatosporales > Streptomycetaceae > Streptomyces > Streptomyces mobaraensis. The sequence goes on along the minus strand of NZ_CP072827.1, from coordinate 1,051,106 downwards.
CGTCCTCCTGGTCGAGGGAGCCGTCGGGGAGGATGTCGCACTCGATGCCGGTGAGCAGCCGGAAGCCGTCCCCGAGCGCCTCGTCGACCTCGGCGACCACGTCGAGCTGCTGCCGCAGCCGGTCGGCGGACAGGCCGCGGGCGATGGTCAGGCGGGGGGAGTGGTCGGTGAGCACGGCCCACTCGTGGCCGAGGTCGCGGGCCGCGCGGGCCATGACGTCGATGGGGCTGCCGCCGTCCGACCAGTCCGAGTGCAGGTGGCAGTCGCCGCGCAGGGCCGCGCGGAGCGCCGCGCCGCCCTCGGTGAGCGGCCGGTCCGCCTCCCGCTCCAGGCGCTCCAGGTAGGCGGGCGTCTCACCGCGCAGCGCCTCGGCGACGACGGCCGCCGTCTTCGGCCCGATGCCCTTGCGGTCGGTGAGCGACCCGGCCTCCGACCGGCGGCGGACCTCGTCGGCGGGCATCCCGGCGACCACGCCGGCCGCCGTCCGGAACGCCTGGACGCGGTAGGTCGGCGCCCCGTCGCGTTCCAGGAGGAAGGCGATCCGCTCCAGTGCCTCCACAGGGTCCATCCGGTCCGTCTCCTCTCCGGTGTCACGGCCGCCGCAGCGCGGCCGGCGGCAGGAACTCGCGCACCAGCTCGCGGTGCCACCACGCGCCGGTCGTGCGCAGCTCGCGCCAGGTGGTGAAGCGGTAGAGGTAGAGCCGGGCGCGGACATGCGCGGGCGGTGCGTCGGGGAACGGGTTGTGGCGGAGGAGCCGCAGGGTGTCCCGGTCGTTTTCGAGCAGTCGTTCGACGAGGGGTCCGAACCAGTCCCGGGCGTAGGCCGGGGAGATCCCCGCGAACCACATCAGCCAGTCCAGCCGCAGGTGCCAGGGCGCGAACTGCCGGGGCAGCCGGCGTGGATCGCCCGGTTTGCCCTTGAAGCCGTACTCCCGCCACTCGGTCTCCGGGCCGAGGACCGTGTCCGCCGTCCCCTCGACCACCACCTCGTACCGGCTCCGGTTCACGCTGCCGAAGGCGCCGTACGTGTTGACCAGGTGGTACGCGTTGAAGGACATGTTCATGCGCTGCCCGCGCGAGAGCAGGTTGCGTACCGGCCACCAGCTCAGCGCGGCCACGAGCACGGTCACCGCGACGACCAGGACCTCGTACCAGACCGGCGCCGAGGGGGCGGGGGAAGGGCCGGTCACGGAGAACAGGTCCGCCATGGCGTCGCCGTCCACCGCCGCGAAGGCCAGCACGATCGTGATCCAGTTCAGCCAGGCGAAGTTGCCCGAGGCGACCAGCCAGAGCTGGGTGACGATCACCAGCCCCGCCGCGACGCTCGCCACCGGCTGCGGCGCGAAGAGGCCGAAGGGCACCACCAGCTGCGCGACGTGGTTGGCGGCCGTCTCCACCCGGTGCAGCGGCCGGGGCAGCCGGTGGAAGAACCAGCTCAGCGGGCCGGGCATCGGCTGCGTCTCGTGGTGGTAGTACAGGCAGGTCAGGTCGCGCCAGCAGCGGTCGCCCCGGATCTTGATCAGCCCCGCGCCGAACTCCACCCGGAAGAGGAGCCAGCGCAGCAGGAACAGCACCAGCACCGGCGGATCCGTCCGCGCGTTCCCCAGGAACACCGCCAGGAACCCGGTCTCCAGCAGCAGCGACTCCCACCCGAAGGCGTACCACGTCTGGCCGACGTTGACGATCGACAGATACAGCCCCCACAGCACCAGCCACATCAGCATCGCCGCACACAGCGGCACCGCATCGGCGGCCCCCGCCGCGACCGCCGCGGCCAGCAGCGCCCCGCCCCAGGCGCACCCGGCGAAGAAGCGGTCCGAATAGTGCCACCGGAAGAGCGTCGGGATCCGGCGTGCCGGGACGTACGCCAGGTAGCGCGGTACGGGCAGCATGCCGCGCTCCCCGATCAGCGCCCGGAACTGCAGCGCCGCCGAGGCGAAGGCGACCAGGTAGAGGACGGCCAGCCCGCGCTGGAAGACCAGCCGGCTCAGCCCGTACCCGGAGGCCGTGAACCACTCCATGCCCCTCCGAGTACCCCGTGCGTCCCCGTCGGCCGCGCGGTCGCACCGAAGAACCGAAGAAATCGAAGAAACGGACAAAAAGTGGCAGAGTGAATCCATGGTTGATCGGGGAGCCACGCCTGCCTCCGGAGCGCTGCCGGACGACTGGCCCGCCCGCCCGGAGCGCTGCCTCGCCCTCAACCACGTCGGCACCTTCGACTGGGACCTCGTCAGCGGACGGCTCCACCTCGACCCCGTCGCCCTGGGCATCCTCGGCCTGCCGCCCGGCGAGTTCCACGGCAACGTCACCGACCTCGCCGTCCGGGTGCCGCGCGCGGACGGCGCCCGGCTGGACGCCCTGGTGTCGCGGGCCCTGAAGGACGGCAGCGAGAGCTACGGCGCCTACCACCGGGTGCGCTGCCCCGACGGCCTCCGCTGGGCCTACACCCAGGGCCGTATCGAGCGGGACGCCGCCGGCCGGCCCTGCCGGATCCTCGGCATCCTCCGCGAGGCGAACGAGGAGCTGCGGCTGCCCGACCGGCCGGGGGAGTCGAACGGCGACCGCCGCCACCAGACCACCGTCGTCGAGACCACCACCGCGGCCCTGGCCCACGCCCGGACCGTCCAGGACGTCATCGACTTCTTCAAGGACTCCCGGGCCGTCGAACACCTCGGCTCCGACCTCCTCGTCCTCGGGCTGGTCGAGTCCGGACGCGTCCACCTCGTCGCCGAGGGCCCGTCCGAGCACTTCATCCCCGGCACCCGCTACACCCGGATCGACGACGACTTCCCGATGAGCGAGGTCATCCGCACCATGACCCCGCGCTTCATCGAGTCCCGCGAGGAGTGGGCCCGCTGCTACCCCTGGCTGTGGGAGCGGATCAAGGGCATCGGCATCTCCTCGGGCGCCTACCTGCCGCTGATCGCCCAGGCCCGGCCCATCGGCGCGCTCGGCCTCCTCTACCGCGAGGCCCGCGGCTTCACCCGGCAGGAACGCAACCTCTTCATCGCCCTCAGCAGCAGCCTCGCACAGAGCATCGCCCGCGCCATGCTCTTCGACCAGGAGCACGACCTGGCCGAGGGCCTCCAGCAGGCCATGCTGCCGCGCCGGATCCCCGAGGTGCCCGGCGCCCAGATCGCCGTCCGCTACCGCTCGGCCCGGATGGGCCGCGACATCGGCGGCGACTGGTACGACGTGGTCCCGCTGCCCGGCGGCCGGGTCGCCGCCGTCATCGGCGACGTGCAGGGCCACGACACCCACGCCTCCGCCGTGATGGGCCAGCTCCGCATCGTGCTGCGCGCCTACGCGGCCGAGGGGCACTCCCCGGGCACGGTCATGGCCCGTGCCTCCGCCTTCCTCCACGAACTGGACACCGACCGCTTCGCCACCTGCTCCTACGCCGAGGCCGACCTGACCACCGGATCCGTCCAGCTCGTCCGCGCCGGGCACATAGACCCGCTGCTGCGGCACGCCGACGGCACCTCCCGCCAGCTGCCCGTCGCCGGCGGCCTGCCGCTCGGGCTGTCCGCCGAGTTCGGGCGGCTGGACTACCCCGTGACCACGGTGGAGCTCGAACCCGGCGAGACGCTGATGATGTTCACCGACGGCCTGGTCGAACAGCCCGGCGCCGACCTCGACGAGGGCATCCGGCAGCTCGCCGGACTCGTCCAGGAGGGCCCCGAGGACCCGCACGACCTCGCCGACCGGCTGTGCGAGGTCGTCGAGGAGCGCGTCGGCGAGGACGACATGGCCATCCTCCTGCTGCGCCGTCAGGGCACCGTCGCCCGCCCGGGCGGACGCCTCCAGCAGCACATCGCCCCCGCCGACCCCGAGGCGCTGTCCGCCGCCCGGCACATGATCCGCACCGCGGTCCGCGCGTGGGGCGTACGGGACCGGGCCGACGACATCGAGCTCGCCGCCGACGAGTTGGCCACCAACGCCCTGCTGCACACCGACGGCGCGGCCGTGGTCACCATCCGCATGGTCCCCGGCGCCGGGCGCCGCCTCCGCGTCGAGGTCGAGGACCGCTCCAGCGCCCTGCCCCGCCGCCGCGAACCGGGCGAGTCGGGCGTCTCCGGCCGCGGCCTGCTGCTCGTGGACCGGCTCGCGGACGTCTGGGGCGTGGAGTCGCGGGGAAGCGGCAAGTCGGTGTGGTGCGAGTTCGATCTGGGGCCGGCGCCCGAGGACTCCGGGGCGCGGAGGAGTCCGTAGGGCCGCCGGGACGGTGCCCGGCGGGCGGCGGGTAGCGTGCCGCCATGGACACTTCCGGTGGAGACACCATTCAGTCGGCCGCCCTGTCGACGGCCCGTCAACTGCTCGGCGAGACGGGGGCGGCCGGGCTCACGCCCGACGCCTTGACGCGCGCGAGCGGCCTGCCGGCCGCCGAGGTCGCGGCCGTCTTCCCGCACCGCGACGATCTGCTGACGGCCCTGCTGATCGACGCCTACGACGCCTCCGCCGCCGCGCTGGAGGAAGCGGACGGACGGGCCCGCGGGGCCGGGGCCCCGGCCGGCGCGCGGCTGCTGGCCGTCGCCCGCGCGGCGCGGGCCTGGTCCCTCGCCCACCCCGCCGAGTTCGCCCTGCTCTACGGCTCGCCCGTGCCCGGCTACCACGCCCCGCAGGAGACCGTCCCGCCCGCCGCGCGCACCCCCGCCGTGCTGGCCGGCGTCCTGCGGTCCGCGCTGGAGGCCGGGGAACTGACCCCGCCCCGGCGGGCCGTGCCAGGACCGCCCCTGATCCGGCCGGAGGCGGTGGCGGTGTTCGGCGAGGCCCCCGGCGAGCCGTTCGCGGACCTCATCGAGCGCGGGATCGTGCTCTGGAGCGGCCTGATCGGCCTCCTGTCCTTCCAGGTCTTCAGCCGCACCCACGACAGCGTCCACGACCAGGAGGCGTTCTTCGACTACGCGGTCGCGGTGATGGCGGAGGGCGTGGGGCTGACCGTCCCGGCCGGGGAGTGAGCCGCCCCGCCGGGGGCCGGCCGCGCGGCGGCGGCGCCGGCCCCCGGCGGACCGGCACGCGCCCGCGGACGACCGGCCCGCCCGCGGCCCCCCTCGCGCGCCGTGAAGAGGTCAAGGTCACAGCCTCGTCCCCTGCTGCACAGCGCGCCCTACCCCCTAGCCTTCCCCCCATGACGGTCCTGCCCGAAGAAGGCTTCTCCCTGGCCGCCGAATTCCCGGACGCGACCCGCGAGCAGTGGCAGCGCCTCGTCGAGGGCGTACTGCGCAAGGCGGGGACGGAAGCCACCGGGACGGCGGCGGAGGACGCGCTGACCACCGCCCTCCAGGACGGGCTGAGCACCCGTCCGCTCTACACGGCCGACGACGCGGCCCCGGACCCCGGCCTCCCGGGCTTCCCGCCGTTCGTCCGCGGCGGACGCCCCGAGGGAACGGCGGTCGCCGGCTGGGACGTCCGCCAGCTCCACGCCGAGCCCGACCCCCGCCGCGCCAACGAGGCCGTCCTGGCCGACCTGGAGAACGGCGTCACCTCCCTCTGGCTCACCGTCGGCCCCGCCGGCCTCCCCGTCGACGGCCTCGCCACCGCCCTCGACGGCGTCTACCTCGACCTCGCGCCCGTCGTCCTCGACGCCGGCGCCGACGCGGAGGCCGCGGGCGAGGCCCTGCTGCGGGTGTACGAGGAGCGGGGCGTCCGGCCCGGCACGGTCCCCGGCAACCTCGGCGCCGACCCGCTGGGCACCCTCGCCCGCACCGGCACGGCCGGTTCGGGAACCGCCCTCGCCGTGCGCTGCGCACGGGAGTTCCCCGGCCTGCGTGCCCTCGTCGTCGACGCCCTGCCGTACCACGAGGCCGGTGCCTCCACCGCGCAGGAACTCGGCTGCGCGCTCGCCACCGGCGTCGCCTACCTCCGCGAGCTCACCGCCGCCGGCCTGGACGTCGACGAGGCGTGCGGGCAGCTGGAGTTCCGCCTCTCCGCCACCGCCGACCAGTTCCTCACCATCGCCGCGCTGCGCGCCGCCCGCCGGCTCTGGTCGCGCGTCGCCGAGGTCTGCGGCGCGTCCCCGGCCGCCCGCGCCCAGCGCCAGCACGCCGTCACCTCACCGGTGATGATGACCCGCCGGGACCCGTGGGTGAACATGCTGCGCACCACCGTCGCCTGCCTCGGCGCGGGCGTCGGCGGCGCGGACGCCGTCACCGTCCTGCCGTTCGACAGCGCCCTCGGCCTGCCCGACGCGTTCGCCCGCCGGATCGCCCGCAACACCTCGTCGATCCTGCTGGAGGAGTCCCACCTGGCCCGGGTCGTGGACCCGGCGGGCGGCTCCTGGTACGTGGAGCGGCTGACCGACGACCTCGCGCACGCCGCCTGGGCCTGGTTCCAGGAGATCGAACGGGCCGGCGGCCAGGAGGCCGCCCTGCGCTCGGGGATGGTCGGCGAGCGGCTCGCCGCCACCTGGGCCGACCGCTCCCGCCGCCTGGCCACCCGGCGCGAACCGGTCACCGGCGTCAGCGAGTTCCCGCACCTGGAGGAGCGGCCCGTCGAGCGGCGGCCCGCGCCCGCCCCGCCCTCCGGCGGCCTCCCGCGCGTCCGCCGCGACGAGGCGTTCGAGGCGCTGCGCGCCCGGTCCGACGCGCACGCCGCCGCCACCGGCGCCCGGCCCCGCGTCTTCCTCGCCGCCCTCGGCCCGGCCGCCGCGCACACCGCGCGGGCCGGCTTCGCCGCCAACCTCTTCCGGGCGGGCGGCGTCGAGCCCGTCCACGACCCCGTCACCGTCGACGCGGACACCGCCGCCGACGCGTTCCGCCGCAGCGGCGCCGCCGTCGCCTGCCTCTGCTCCTCCGACGCGCTCTACGCCGAGCAGGCCGAGGACGTCGCCCGGGCCCTCAAGTCGGCGGGCGCGACCCGGGTGTTCCTCGCGGGCCGCCCCGGGGACCGGCGCGACGACTGGCAGCGCGCGGGCGTCGACGCGTTCGTCTCCGCGGGCGGCGACGCCGTCGCCCTCCTCTCCTCCGTCCTCGACCACCTCGGAGTGGCGTGATGAGCATCCCCGACTTCTCCCGTATCGACCTCGCACCGGACGGACCGGCGGCGTCCGTGCCCGCCGACGCCGGGCAGTGGCGGGCGGCCCTGAAGGAGAGCACCGGCCGCGGCGCCGACGACCTGCTCTGGGAGACCCCGGAGGGCATCGGCGTCAAACCCCTCTACACCGCCGAGGACCTGCACGGGCTGGACTTCCTCGGCACGTACCCGGGTATCGCGCCCTATCTGCGCGGCCCGTACCCGACGATGTACGTCAACCAGCCGTGGACCATCCGGCAGTACGCCGGCTTCTCCACCGCCGAGGAGTCCAACGCCTTCTACCGCCGCAACCTCGCGGCCGGCCAGAAGGGCCTGTCGGTCGCCTTCGACCTGCCCACCCACCGCGGCTACGACAGCGACCACCCGCGCGTCACCGGCGACGTCGGCATGGCGGGCGTCGCCATCGACTCCATCTACGACATGCGGCAGTTGTTCGACGGCATCCCGCTGGACCGGATGAGCGTGTCGATGACGATGAACGGCGCGGTGCTGCCCGTCCTCGCGCTCTACATCGTCGCCGCGGAGGAGCAGGGCGTACCGCCCGAGAAGCTGGCCGGGACCATCCAGAACGACATCCTCAAGGAGTTCATGGTCCGGAACACCTACATCTATCCGCCGAAGCCGTCGATGCGGATCATCTCCGACATCTTCGCGTACACCTCGCAGCGGATGCCGCGGTACAACTCCATCTCCATCTCCGGCTACCACATCCAGGAGGCCGGGGCCACCGCCGACCTGGAGCTCGCCTACACGCTCGCCGACGGCGTCGAGTACCTGCGCGCCGGACTCGGCGCCGGGCTGGACGTGGACGCGTTCGCGCCCCGGCTGTCGTTCTTCTGGGCGATCGGCATGAACTTCTTCATGGAGGTCGCCAAGCTGCGGGCCGCGCGGCTGCTCTGGGCGAAGCTGGTACGGCAGTTCGACCCCAAGAGCCCCAAGTCGCTCTCGCTGCGCACGCATTCGCAGACCTCCGGCTGGTCGCTGACCGCGCAGGACGTCTTCAACAACGTCACGCGCACCTGCGTCGAGGCGATGGCCGCCACCCAGGGGCACACCCAGTCGCTGCACACCAACGCCCTCGACGAGGCCCTCGCCCTCCCGACGGACTTCTCCGCGCGCATCGCCCGCAACACCCAGCTCCTGCTGCAACAGGAGTCCGGCACCTGCCGGGTGATCGACCCCTGGGGCGGCAGCGCGTACGTCGAGCGACTGACGCACGACCTGGCGCGCCGGGCCTGGCAGCACATCCAGGAGGTCGAGGCCGCGGGCGGCATGGCCCAGGCCATCGACGCCGGCATCCCCAAGCTCCGCGTCGAGGAGGCGGCGGCCCGCACCCAGGCCCGCATCGACTCCGGCCGGCAGCCGGTGATCGGCGTCAACAAGTACCGCGTGGACAGCGACGAGCAGATCGAGGTCCTCAAGGTCGACAACTCCTCCGTCCGCGCGCAGCAGATCGAGAAGCTGCGGCGGCTGCGGGAGGAGCGGGACGAGGCCGCCTGCCGGGGCGCGCTGGACGCGCTCACCCGCGCCGCCGGCGGCGACGGCAACCTGCTGGAACTCGCCGTGGACGCGGCCCGCGCCAAGGCCACCGTCGGAGAGATCTCCGACGCCCTGGAGAAGGTGTACGGACGCCACGCCGGCCGCATCCGTACCATCTCCGGTGTGTACAGGCAGGAGGCCGGACCGTCGTCCGGCGTGGAGCGCACCCGGGCGCTCGTCGAGGCGTTCGAACGGGAGGAGGGCCGCCGGCCCCGCATCCTGGTCGCCAAGATGGGCCAGGACGGGCACGACCGCGGCCAGAAGGTGATCGCGACCGCCTTCGCCGACCTCGGCTTCGACGTCGACGTCGGCCCGCTGTTCCAGACCCCGGCGGAGGTCGCCCGGCAGGCGGTGGAGGCCGACGTGCACGTCGTCGGCGTCTCCTCGCTGGCCGCCGGGCACCTGACGCTGGTGCCGGCGCTGCGCGAGTGCCTGGCGGAGGAGGGGCGCGACGACATCATGATCGTCGTGGGTGGGGTGATCCCCCCGCAGGACGTGCCGACGCTGCTGGAGATGGGAGCGACCGCCGTCTTCCCGCCCGGCACGGTGATCCCCGACGCCGCCCACGACCTGCTGAAGACCCTCGCCGGGGTCCTCGGCCACGCGCAGTGAGCGGGGCGGCCGGCTGATGGCGCGCGCGATCGATCTGGACGCGGTGGTCAAGGGGGTGCTGGATGGTAAGCGGGCGGCCGTCGCCCGTGCCGTCACCCTCGTCGAGTCCACCCGCGCCGACCACCGCGAGCTCGCCCAGCGCATGCTGGTGCAGTTGCTCCCGCACGCGGGCGCGGCCCGGCGGATCGGCGTCACGGGCGTGCCCGGCGTCGGCAAGTCGACGTTCATCGACGCCCTGGGCACCATGCTCACGGGCCTGGGCCACCGGGTCGCCGTGCTCGCCGTCGATCCGTCGTCGACGCGCACGGGCGGCAGCATCCTCGGCGACAAGACGCGCATGGAACGCCTGGCCGTCGATCCGGCGGCGTTCGTCCGGCCGTCCCCGACGGCGGGAACGCTCGGCGGCGTCGCCAAGGCGACCCGCGAGACGATCGTGGTGATGGAGGCGGCCGGTTACGACGTGGTGCTCGTCGAGACCGTCGGCGTCGGCCAGTCCGAGACGGCCGTCGCCGGCATGGTCGACACCTTCCTGATGCTCACCCTCGCCCGCACCGGCGACCAGCTCCAGGGCATCAAGAAGGGCGTCCTGGAACTCGCCGACCTCGTCGCCGTCAACAAGGCCGACGGCCCGCACGAGCGCGACGCGAAGGCCGCCGCCCGCGAACTCGCCGGCGCCCTCCGGCTGCTGCGGTCGCCCGACGCCGCCTGGAACCCGCCCGTCCTGACGTGCAGCGCCCGCGAGAACACCGGCCTGGACGCGTTGTGGGAACGCCTGGAACAGCACCGCCGCGTGCTGGAGGCGACGGGCGAGCTGGTCCGGCGGCGCAGCGAGCAGCAGGTCGAGTGGGCGTGGGGCATGGTCCGCGACCAGCTGCTGGGCGAGCTGCACGCTCACCCGGGGGTGCGCGCGGTGACCCCGGACGTCGAACGGGCGCTGCGCGACGGCACGTTGACGGCGACGCTGGCGGCGGAGCGGATCCTGGGGGCGTTCCGGGGTTCGGCGGGGGGCGGTGCCGAGGCCGAAGGCTCCGGTGCCGACGGTTCCGGTGTCGAGGGTCCTGGTGTCGAGGGTCCCGGTGCCGACGGTCCTGGAATCGACGCCTCCGCTGCCGACGGCCCAGGTGCCCTCGGATCCGGTGCTGACGGCCCGGGCGTCCGCGGCTCCGGGGTCAGCGGCCCGGGTGGCCGCGGGCCCGGTGTCAGCGGCCCGGGGGCCGACGAGGCGTCCGCAGCCCGCTGATCACCATGTGGATCAGCAGCTCGAAGCTCTCCTCCAGCCGTTCGGGGAGCCCGAACGCGCCCTCGGCCTCCAGGACGGCGAAGCCGTGGAGCGCGGCCCGCAGGCAGCGGGTCGCGTGCACGGCCGCAGCGTCCTCCATGCCGTAGGCACGGAGCGCGGCGAACACGATGCCGAGCAGGCGTTCCCCGGCCTCGGCCGTCCGCGGCTCGGGGCGCTGCACGAGCACCGCGTACCGGTGCGGGTGGCGCAGCGCCCAGTCCCGCCAGGCGAGCATCAGCGCGCGGATCGCCTCGTCGGCCGAGCGGCCGAGCACGGCCCGGCCGACCTCGTCCGTGAGGTCGTCCAGGATCCGCGCCGACATCAGGTCGCGCAGTTCGGCGAGGTTGCGGACGTGCTTGTAGAGCGACGGGGTGGCGACACCGGCCCGGCCCGCGACGGCGGACAGCGTCAGGGCGGCGGGGGAGCCCTCGTCGACGATCGCGAGGGCGAGGTCGACGACGGCGCCGGGGGACAGGGCGGCCCTAGGCACGGACGCCCTCCCCGAGGAAGGCGAGCACGGCGGCGGTGACGCGGTCGGGGAACTCGACGTGCGGATAGTGCCCGGCGCCCGCGACCATCTCCAACCTGCCCAGTCCGGGCGGGAGTTCGGACACGATCCCGTTCCCCTCGGCCCGGGGGTCGGGCCAGTCCGGATCCAGGCCGCCCTGGACGATCAGCACCGGGCACCGGACGTCGGCGAGCCGGGCCCCGGCGTCGGTGGGCGCGGACATGCCCATCCGGGCCACGACGGCCATCCGCCCCGGCCTGCGCAACTCCGCCTCCAGGGCGGCGAGGCGGGCGGGCTCGACACCGGTGGGGTGAGCGTGCCGGAGGTACCGCTTCCACAGTCCGACGCTGCGGAACAGCCCGGCGCCCAGGAGCAGGGCGAGTCCCTTCCGGTAGCGGGCGTCGGAGACGAGGGCGCCCGCGTCGATCCGCTGGGCGCGGGTGAACGGCCCGATGCCGACGACGGCGCGGACGAGCCCGGGCTCCTCGGCGGCGGCGATCACGGCGGCCCCGCCGGCGAACGAGTGCCCCACGACGACGGCGGGACCCCCCAACCGCCGTACCAGCGCCACCAGATCCCCCGCCACCTCCGTCCGCGACCACGCCTCCCAGTCGGCGTCCGACTCCCCGTGGCCCCGCAGGTCCGTCCGCACGACCCGGTACCCCGCCGCGACCAGCCCGTCGGCCATGTCGCGGTACGCGTGCCGGTTGTCCCCCATTCCGTGCGCGAGCACGACGAGCGGGCCTTCGCCGGCGTCGTCGTAGGCGATCCGCCCGCCGTTGACGGTCAGGTACTCGGTCATGGTGTCCCCCGTGAGGTTTGGTTCGTTAGCCGTAAAGCTAATGGCATTAGCTTCGGCTGGCAAGTGCGGATCGGGGTGCGGTGCGGCCCCGGATACCGTGGTGTGTCGGTACGGGGGGAATCCGGAGGAAGGGAAGGAAGGGTGCCGGTGGGCGACGAGGCGGCGGTGCGGGCCGAGGAGATGCTGGAGGCGTTCAAGGCGCTGGCCAATCCCGTGCGGATGCAGATCATGCGGTGGCTGAGGGAGCCGGACCGGGAGTTCGCGGACTACGAGCCGATCGCGGACCGGCGGGTCGTCGGGGTGTGCGTCAGTCACATCCAGGCCAGGAGCGGGCTGGCGCAGTCGACCGTCTCCTCGTACATGGCCGCCCTGGAGCGGGCGGGGCTGGTCCGTTCCACGCGGGTGGGCAAGTGGACGCACTACCGGCGGGACGAGGAGCGGCTGCGGCGGCTGGCGGACGCGATCGGCGAGCAGCTCTGAGCGGCCCGACCGACTCCTATCGACACATCGGAATATTGCGATACGATCGTCCGCATGGATGCGACGACACCGAGCAAGTCCGCCCTGATCGTGCACGCCCACCCCGAGCCGGGCTCTTTCAGTACCTCCCAAATGCGGGCCGCCGCCGAGGAGTTGCGGCGCTCCGGCCACTCCGTGCGGGTGGTGGACCTCTACGCCGACGGGTGGGCTCCGGTCCTCGACCGGCATGAGTTCGGGCCCGTCGAAGGGCACTTCAAGCCGCAGGCGGAGCAGCGGAAGGCCGTCCGGGAGGGGACCCTGCCCGTCGAGGTGCGGGCCCACCTGGACGCGGTGCTCGACGCCGATCTGCTGGTGCTGTCGTTCCCGCTGTGGTGGTTCTCGGTGCCCGCGATCCTCAAGGGCTGGGTCGACCGCGTCTTCGCCATGGGGGCGGTCTTCGGCGGCGACCACGGCGTCTTCGACCGGGGCGCCCTGCGCGGCAAGCGCGCCATGGTCCTGGTGACCACCGGCGGCACGGCGGAGTCCTTCGCCCGGGGCGGCTCGTTCGGGGCGATGGACGACTTCCTGTACCACATCCGGCGCGGGATGCTGGAGTTCGTCGGTTACGAGGTGCTGCCGCCCGTCGTCACCTACGGGCCGGCCCATATGACCGACGCCGACCGGCTGGCCGCGCTGGACGCCGTCCGGGAGTCCTTCGCGACGCTCGGCGGCGCCCGCGCGGCGGCACCGGCGGCGGTCTGACCCCGGCTCCGGCGGGCGTTCAGCCGTCGTCCGCCCACGGGAACTCCCCGTCGTCCCGCAGGTGTTCGGGCCGGGACAGGGCCGCGGTGAAGGCGCGCCAGCAGGCGAGCGGGAAGATCAGGATCGCCCGGCCCGGGCTCTTGCTGTCGCGGATGAGCACCCTGTCGGCGAAACGGTCGGACGCCTCGACGCACTCGCCCCGGCCGGGATCGCTGTGAGTGGACCGGCGCCAGGCGGCGCCGTGTGCGACTGCGGGCGTGCGGGTCACGGTGGCTCTCCTTCGCTGACGGCGGTGGCGCCCTTGACGGGCACGGTTGCCAGCCTCCCCGAGGAGGCGCCCGATGGACAGGCCGTCCGTCCGCCGTCCGTCCACCCGCCGCGCGTCCGCGTCGGGGAGCGCTGCCCGCCTGCCGTCGCGGCCCCGTCACCGGAGGGCCGCCACCGCGCCGCGCCGGGCCGGGGAACGACGAAGGCGAGGAGTCCTCTCCTCGCCACTCTCAACTTATAGCGCACAGGGGGCCTTGCGGCAAGGCCCCGGTCATACCGCAGAATCTCCACTCGATACCCGATGAGCTGCGGAAACGGCGCGATCACGCCCTTCCCTGGCCGGGTGCACGGCAATCTCGTGAAAGTGGGCGTGGGGATGTACGACGTGATCGTGGTCGGCGGCGGTCCGACCGGTCTGATGCTGGCCGGCGAGCTGCGGCTGCACGGTGTGGACGTGGTCGTGCTGGAGCGGCTGGCCGAGCCGACCAAGGAGACCCGGGGGCGCGGCCTGCACACGCGCAGCGTCGAGCTGATGGACCAGCGCGGGTTGCTGGACCGGTTCCTCGCGGTCAGTGAGAAGTTCCAGGTCGGCGGCCTCTTCGGCGGGATCGCCAAGCCGTGGCCCAAGAGCCTGGACACCGGCCACCCGTACGGCCTGTCCACCCTGCAGCCGGTCACCGAGCGGCTGCTGGAGGAGCGCGCGCGGGAGCTGGGCGCCGAGATCCGGCGCGGCCACGAGGTCGTCGGGCTCGAGCAGGACGAGGAGGGCGTCACCGTCGAACTCGCCGACCGTACCCGGCTTCGCTCCCGCTACCTCGTCGGCTGCGACGGCGGACGCAGCACGGTGCGGAAGCTGATCGGCGTCGGCTTCCCCGGCGAGCCCGCGACGGTCGAGACGATGCTGGGCGACATGGAGATCGCCGACGACCCGGAGGCGGTCGCCGCCGTCGTCGAGGAAGTCCGAAAGACGCAGCTCCGGTTCGGGACCATCCCCAACGGCGACGGGACGTTCCGCGTCATCGTGCCCGCCGACGGCGTCTCGGAGGACCGGACGGCGCCGCCGACCCTGGACGAGTTCAAGCGGCGGCTGCGGGAGGTCGCGGGCACCGACTTCGGCGTGCACTCGCCGCGCTGGCTCTCCCGCTTCGGCGACGCCACCCGGCAGGCCGAGCGCTACCGGTCCGGCCGCGTGCTGCTGGCCGGCGACGCCGCCCACATCCACCCGCCGACCGGCGGCCAGGGCCTCAACCTCGGCGTCCAGGACGCGTTCAACCTCGGCTGGAAGCTGGCCGCCGAGGTCGCCGGCTGGGCCCCCGACGGCCTCCTGGACAGCTACCACGCCGAACGCCACCCCGTCGGCGCCCGCGTCCTGGCCAACACCCGCGCCCAGATCACCCTGCTGGGGACCGGCCCGGGCGCCGTCGCCCTGCGCGAACTCTTCGCCGAACTGATGGACTTCGAGGAGGTCAACCGGCACGTGACCGCCATGATCACCGCGGTCGGGGTCCGCTACGACCTCGGCGAGGGCCACGACCTGCTCGGCCGCCGGCTGCGCGACATCCCCCTGAAGGAGAACGGCCGCCTCTACGAGCTGATGCGCGGCGGTCGCGGCCTCCTCCTCGACCAGACCGGTCTCCTCTCGGCGACGGGCTGGGTGGACCGCGTCGACCACGTCGTCGACGTCAGCGAGGAGCTGGACGCGCCGGCGGTGCTGCTGCGCCCGGACGGTCACGTCGCCTGGGCCGGCGACGACCAGGCGGAGCTGCTGGAGCACCTGCCCCGGTGGTTCGGCGCCGCCGCCTGAGGCGGGCGTCCCCAACCGGTACCGGTTCGTGGCCGATCCGTGCTGTTGACAGGGCGGGCCACCGGGCACTCACGTGACGTGTTCGTGTCACGCTAGGAGCCCGTCATGATCCACGGTGTCGACGTCAGCAGCTACCAGAGCGAGAACTACCCCGTCGCCGGACAGGACTTCGCCTTCGTCAAGGTCACCGAAGGCATGTCCTACACCAACCCCAAGTGGGTGGCGCAGCGGGACCGGGCCCGGGGGGCCGGGCTGGTGGTGGGGTACTACCACTACGTCACACCCGGATCGATGTCCGCGCAGGCGGACCGGTTCCTGAGCAGGATCGCGCTGAGAGCGGGGGACGTCCTCGCCCTCGACTGGGAGGAGGCCGGCGTCTCCTGCGCGGACAAGGACCGCTGGCTCGCCCGGGTGGCCGCGAAGGCGCCGGGCCACCGGGTCGTCCTCTACTGCAACCGGGACTTCTGGTTCCACCGGGACACCACCAGCCGCGCCGGGGACGGCCTCTGGATCGCCGACCCCGACCACGCCGCGGGCCGGCCGGGCGTGCGGTTCCCCTGGACGTTCCACCAGTACGGCACGTCCGGCGGGATCGACCGCAACGTCGCCCGCTTCGAGGACCGCGCGGAACTGCGGGCGTGGGCGCGGCGGGAGGCGGGGGAGACGGCCTGATCCGCGGTTCCGGAGGAGGCGCCGGGGGTAGGCCGCGGCGCGGTTCACGGGGGTCGGGTCGCGGTGCGGCCTGTGAAGGCCAGACCGCGCGGTGTGCGGCCTGCGGGGGGCAGCCCGCGGTCCGGCCCGCGGAGGTCAGGCCAGGGCCCAGCCCGCGGAGGTCAGGTCGCGGCCCCGCCTACCGAGGTCGAACCGCCCCCGGCCCACGGACGTCAGGCCACCGCCCGGTCCACGGCGCGCCGCAGTGCGTCCGGGCGTTCGGCCGCCGGCCGGTGTTCGACGAGCCGCACCGCGCAGCCGATCGCCGCCGCGCCGCCGTCGGCCGCGGCGCTGTCGCCGACCATCAGGACGTCCTCGGGCCGCCGCCCGATCGCCTGGCAGGCGGTGCGGAAGAGGCGGGCGTCCGGCTTCTGCACGCCGTGCTCGTACGAGAGCACGTACGCGTCCACGCTCGCGTGCAGGCCGTGCGCGCGGAACACCGGCCGCGGGTCCCAGCCGATGTTGCTCACGACGGCGACCGGTATGCCTCGCTCCCGCAGCGAGGCGAGGACGCCGGGCGCGTCCGGGTACGGCAGCCACGCGTCGGGTTCCATGTGGCGCGCGTACAGCGCCTCGTACAACCCCTCCTCCGGAAGCGCCACTTCGCGCGCCAGGCCCAGGTAGGCGGCGCGGTGTTCGGCGGCGGAGCGGTCGCGGTGGGCCCACGCGTCCGTCAGGCGCGGGGGAACGGCCGTCGGCGGCGGGCCGCCGGGCTGGGCGCCGGCCGCGGCCAGGGCGGCGGCGAAGCGGGTGAGTTCACCGTCGCCCAGGTGCAGGCCGCGGCGGGCGGCGGCGTGGCGCAGCCAGGCGGTGGGGGACTCGATGCGGAAGAGGGTTCCGGAGAAGTCGAAGAGCACACCCGTCACGGTCATGGGCGGCAGCCTGCCAGGCGGCCGGGAGCCTCCGGAACCCCGGCCGCGCCCCGAGCCCGTCACCCGTCCGGCCGACGCCTCCTGCGGGCCGCCGGGGCGGATGGGACGCTGGGGCCGTGCCATCGCCCAGGCGGAGGGAGCGCGCGCCGTGAGGACGACCAGCCCCGGGGACATATCCGATCGCCGCCGTACGCGGCGGCGCCGGCCCGCCTGGCCGCTGGCGGCGGCGACCGCCCTCGCCCTCGCCGCGGCGGCCTGCTCGGCCGACGGCTCCGGTCCGGCGGGGGCCGCGGACGCGGGGGAGCGTCCGGCCGGGGTCCGGCTCGACGGGCACACCTACCAGGTGCCGCAGCCCCTGTCCCCGGCCCCGCCCGGCACCCCGATCGCCGCCACCCGGCACGGCCCGGACCCGAGGACCGGGGCGGCGGAACGCTGGACCGTCCTCCACCACTCCTCCGACGCCCACGGCAGGGACATCGCCGTGAGCGGCACTCTCCTCGTCCCCCGAGGCGCCCCGCCGCCGGGCGGCCGGCCCGTCGTCGCCTGGGCGCACGGCACCACCGGCATCGCCGACGCGTGCGCGCCGTCACAGGCGGCGAACCTGGGGTTCGACGTCTACGCGCAGGAGGCCGGCGCGTTCCTGCGGGCCGGCTACGCGGTGGTGGCCACGGACTACCCGGGGCTCGGCACGCCCGGCCCGCACACCTACCTCGTCGGGCCGGACGAGGGCAACGCGGTCGTCGACAGCGTCACCGCGGCGCACCGGCTGCTCCCGGACCTCGCGCCGACGTGGTTCGCCGTCGGGCACTCCCAGGGCGGCCAGGCCGCCCTCTTCGCCGCCCGCGCGGCCGACCGGGCGGCGGGGACCCGGTTCGGGGGCGCCGTCGCCGTCGCCCCGGCGAGCCACCTCGACGCGATGCTGCCCGGCGTCATCGCCGCCCACCAGCCGGGCAGCCTGGCGTTCGCCCTCTACTCGCTGGCCGGACTGAACGCGACCGACCCCGGCGTGGACCTGGCCCGGCTGCTCGGTCCTTCGGCCACCCGGACCGCCCGCCAGGTCTTCGAGGAGTGCCTGACCGCTCCGCACCCCGCCCTCGCCCGGACCACCACCGAGGCGGCCCTGCCGCTCGACCGCGCCCAACTTGCGGTCGTGGGCGGCAAGATGGCCGCCTACGGCAACCCGGACCGGTCGGCCGTCCGCGCCCCCGTCCTGATCGTCCAGGGCGGCGCCGACCAGGACGTACCCGCCGCGTGGACGGCCCAGGTCGCCCGGAACCTCCGCGCGCTCGGATCGCCTTCGGTCACCGAGCGCGCGTATGCGGGCGCGGGACACGACGACGTGCTGGGCCGGTCGTTCTGCGACGTGCTCGCCTTCCTCGGGGCGCATGGCGGCACGTCGGCGAAGGGGTGCGTGCCGTTCCGGGCGGAGAAGGGGTGACCGGGCGGTCGCCTGCCCCTGACCGGCCTTCCACCGTTGTCCGGGTTCGCCCCGGCCCCCGAAACCGCGCTCCGCGCGGTTGCCCTCAAGCGCCGGACTGGCTGCGGGGGGCCCACTCCGTCACCCGTCGTCCCACCCGCCGCGCATGCTCCTCCAGCGCGCCGGCCGGGTCGTCGGTGAAGAGGTGGAGGGCGGTGGCCGCCGTGATGATGACGTCGCAGAGCTCCGCGGCCACGTCCGAACGGTCGTGGGTGACGCCCTTGCGGGGGTTCTGACCCGTCATGCCGATGTACGCCTGATGCACCTCGCCCACCTCCTCGCTCAGCTTGATCAGGCGCAGCGCGGTCTCGTGCGGGCCGGTGCCGTTGGCGGCGTCCAGAGCGGCGGCGGACCGGCGGGCCGTGGCCCAGAGGGCGGAGTCCTCGGCGGGGGTGGATGTCACGGGTGTCCTCTCCTGGTTCCGACCGGCGGGCGTCTCACCCGAGCGGCCCGGCGCGTTCGCCCAGGAGATCCTCCCGCATCAGCTCCTGCAGCGCCGACAACGCCTCGTTGTAGGCCCACTTGCCGTCCACGTACGCGGGATCGGTCTCGCCCGCGCCCTCGATGACGCGGTCGCGGAAGTCCCGCAGGCGGCGGAACGCCTCGTCGGACGCGCGGACGACGTCGGCCGGGGCGGTGATGGCCATCTGGTACCGCAGCCGGATGCAGGGCGCGAACGCCTCCCGGGCGGTGGTGAACCGGTCGGCCGGGTCCATGGTCGTGTTCCGGGCCAGTACGGCCCCGACGGACCGCGCCTCCGCCAGGCCCGCCAGGTACTCGGCGTACAGCGCGCGCCGCACCGCCGCGTCGCGCTCCCCGCGCTCGCGCCGCCAGCGCCGGCGTTCCAGCAGGGCGCCCGAGGCGGTCGCGATGACCGCGCCCAGCGCCGTGCCGGCAAGACTCGTCCATTCCATTGGGGGAACGTTAGTGCGGTGCGTGGGCGTGCGGTCCGCCGTCCCACTCCTGCCTCATGGGAAGCAGTGAAATCCCAGGTCACGGGCTGGGACGTCCCATGAACACCCGCTTTCCCGGGAGTCCCTGGCGGGCGGCGGGGCCGGTCGGCAGAGTCGGTGGTGTCAACGGGCGGCGCGAGGTCCCTCCGCGCCGCCGTCCCGCTTCACGGGGGAAGGAACCCGCATGACCCACGTACGCAAGCGCGTCGTCCTGACGGCCGCGACCGCCGTCCTCGGCGGCGTCCTCGCCACGACACCCTCCATGGCCGCGCCCGCCGATGCCGGCGGGGACGCGGCGCTGAAGACCACCTACGTGCACGTCTGGGGCCCGGCGAAGATCTCGGCCGCCTACCTCAACTCACACGGCAAGCAGTGGCAGTCGCAGAACTACACCATGCCGCGACCCGCCAACACGGCCCGGGTCAAGTTGCAGTGCTGGAACAACGGCGACGGCGGCAAGGCGCAGGTCCAGATCAAGGACATGACCCTCAACCGGGTCCTCGGCGGCAGCGGCTTCCAGCCGTGCGACTGGAAGCCCCACTACGCCGTGAGCAACTACTACACGAACCATCAGATCCGGGTGCTGCTGAAGGTCAAGGGCAAGGCGCACACCGTCGACGTCACCGCGGAGCGCGGGTACTGATCCCGGGTACCGGCCGGCCGGTCCTCCTCGCGGAGGGCCGGCCGGCTCCTTCCGGCTATCCCAGTTCCAGGCTCGTCACCGCGAACGCCCGTTCCGCCGGCGTCCCCGGGACCGGGCCCGCGTACATCCGGATGGAGTGCCAGTCCGTGGTCAGGCCGCGCCCCTCGGCGAGGGCCGCGGCCGCCGGGTTCGGTTCGGGCATGTCGAGGCAGACCTCCTCATCGGGGCCGAGGTGCGCGGTGAGGGCGTCGAAGAGGGTCTCGGCGTCCTCGCGGGTGTCGGCGAAGAGGGGGCCGACGCGGTGGCCGTCGTGGGAGGGACGGATCAGGCCGTAGCCGGTGACGCGGCCGTCGCGCAGCAGCACCCGGGCGGCGCGGCCGGGCCCGTCGAGCCAGCGGGCGAGGAAGGCGCGGCGCTCGGCGGGGAAGAAGCGCCGGTCGTAGGCGGCGACGGCGTCGAGGCGGTCCGGGGTGACGGCGTGGACGCCGGCCGCCGTGGTGCCGGACCGGGCCGGGCGGCCGGTCCAGCGCAGGGTGCGGTAGGCGGGGACGAACCCGGAGCGCTTGTACGTCTCCTCCTGCTCCGGCACCGCGTCGAGGCCCACCGTCCGGGTGCCCGCGTGCGGGAAGGCCGCGCGCCAGGTGGCCAGGCCGAGGCCGCGGCCGCGCTGTTCCGGCGCCACCAGGTAGAAGCCCAGGAAGGCGTAGTCCGGGCCGTGGTTGACGACCGATATGGCGGTGACGATCCGGTCGCCGAGCCGGCCGGTGAAGAAGCCCTCCGGGTCGGTGGGGAGGAAGCGGTCGGCGTCGCCGTGGCCGGGGTTCCACCCCTCCTCGGTGGCCCACGCCACGACCTGCCGCCAGTCCTCGGCCGAGGCGGTGGTGACGGTGAGCTCGGGTGCGTCGATGGGGTGCATGGTGCTGGGAGTTCCTTTCGGTACGTACGGTGGATGGGCGGGTCAGATGAGGTCCATCGCCGCCACCTCGTCCGGACTGCCGTAGCTGACCGGCCCCTTGAAGCGCCGCCGCGCGGAGGCGAACCACCACACGGTAGCGATCAGCAGGACCACGCCCAGCGCGATCGGCGCGTAGTTGAAGGACTCGGCGGTGATCGGGGACGCCTGCGGCAGCATGAAGAGCAGGTTGCTGATCACGATCCAGGCGACGGCGACGAAGGCCACCGGCCGTCCGAACCGGCCGAGGTGCCACGGGCCGGGCTCGAAGTCCTTCAGCCGCAGCCGCAGGAAGATGGGCACGCCGTAGGCGAGGAAGAGGCCCACGACGTTGACGCTGACGACGGCCGTGAACGCCACGTGCGACCACCAGCCGGGGATGACGAGCACCAGGGCGCAGGCCGCCGCCAGCCACACGGCCTTGACGGGGGTGCGGGTGCGGTCGGAGACGGAGTGCCACAGCCGGGAGCCGGGCATCGCGCCGTCGCGCGAGAAGGCGAAGATCTGCCGGGTGTTGCTGGTCATGTTGGCGAGGCCGCAGAACAGCATGGCGCCGATGACGAGCAGCAGGAGCAGCTTGGCCGTGGTCAGCCCGAGGGCGTCGATGAGGATCTGCACCGGCGGGGCGGAGGCGGCGGCCTCGGAGGCGTAGTCCCGGATCGCGTACACCAGGGCGAGCACCAGTACCAGGCCGGTGAGCGCGGAGCAGCCGATGGCCCGGATGATGCCGCGCGGCGCGTTCACCGTGGCCCGTACGGTCTCCTCCGACATGTGGAAGCTGCCGTCGAACCCGGTGAACGTCCAACTGGTCACCAGCAGGCCGAGCATCCCGGCGTAGACCGCGTTGGAGAAGCCGGTGTTGTTGACGAAGTGGGTGGCGAAGGAGGCGGACTGGTGCTCGGAGGGCACGGTGATCAGGCAGGCGACGATGACCACCAGGCCGATGAGCAGCCACCACACGGAGATCCGGTTGACGATGGCGACCAGCCGCACGGTGTAGGTGTTGGCCAGTGCCTGGATCAGCAGGATGACGGCGGTGATGCCGACGGTCTGCTGGGCCGTCGGCTCGTACGACGGCCACTGGAGGGCGACGAACGACTGGATGAAGGTGGCGGCGGCGAAGTCGGTGGCGGCGGTGCCGCCGACCTGCCCGATGAAGTTGAGCCAGCCCGTGTACCAGGACCAGGCGCCCTTGTGCCGCTTGGCGAGCTTGCCCGCGGAGAAGTAGAGCGCGCCGCTGGTCGGGTAGGCGGAGGCGATCTCGGCCATCGAGGCGCCGACGAACAGCACCATGACCGAGACGCCGATCCAGCCGAAGACCAGGATCCGGGGGCCGCCGGCGTTCATTCCGAAGCCGAACGAGGAGAAGATCCCGGAGAGGATGTTGATGATGGTGAAGGAGATGGCGAAGTTGTCGAACGCCCGGAATCTCCGCGTGAGTTTGCGCGGGTACCCCATGGCGTGCAGCGTCGCGTCGTCGTCCATCGCGACGTGGGCGGCCTGCCGGTGGGCTCGGGCGTGAGCGGGGGAGAGGAACTCCGACACGGACAGCGGCTTTCTGCGAGGGGGACGGGGGACGGGGCCGGGCGCCGGGCGGCTCACGCGACGTCCGGTTGTACGGTGGTGCGGGTGGTGCAAAGCGGTACGGGCAGTGCGGGTGGTGCAAAGCAGTACGGGCGGTGCGCGCGGGGCAAGGCGGTGCGCGCGGGGCGGCCCGGCGATCGGTCAGGGCGAGCCGGGCGCCGGCAGTCCGCACCGCCGGCGGGCCTTGCTGAGCTGCTCCTCCGGGCTGCCGAAGACGCTCCACGGCATACGGGACGCGTAGGGGCCCATGGTGGTGAAGACCGTGCGGGCCTCGTCCAGGCAGCCCGCCATGCAGAGCGCGTGCGCCAGGTAGGCGAGGTCGAGGACGGGCGTGAACCGGTACCCGGGCACCTCGGGCAGCCACCGCGCGTAGACCTCCAGCGCGAGCGTCCGCCAGCGGCGCTGGCCCCAGGCGCGGTCGGCGAACGGGTCGGCGCGCGGGTCGTAGTCCTCCACCAGCGTCACCAACGGCAGCAGCCGCAGCGGTGAGTTGGCGGGGGCGCGGTTGGCCAGGAACTCGGCCACGTCCCAGCGGGCGCTCGCCGAACCGCCGTGGCGGGCGAAGTAGAAGGAGAGGAAGCGGTGGTGCGCCTCCCGGTTCCACGGGTCCAGCGTCAGGGCCCGGGAGAACAGCGACCACGGGCCGGACGGCGCGGTGAGCATCCCCGGGGGAGCGGGGTCGCGGACCCGTCCGGTGCGGGCCAGCGCCAGCCGGGCCACCCAGGGGGTGGGGTCCTTGGGCGCCATCTGCGCGGCCTGGTCGCAGGCCGCCTCGGCGATCCGCAGCAGGGACGCGGTCCTGCGGTCCCGGCTGTCGGCCATCCGCAGCGCCCGTAACATCGCCACCCGGGCCCACAACAGGGCGGAGTCCGGGCCGGGTTCCTCGGCCAGCCAGCGCTCGGCGAAGTCCGAGTCGGCCGCCATCGAGGCGAGGACGAGCGACCGGTGCGCCCGCGTGGCGAAGTCGTCCCGGGAGTCGTGCAGGATCGCGTGGGCGCTGTGGTACCGGCCCGCCTGCACCTCGACGCACGCCTGGGCCAACTCGTGGTCGTCGGCGGCCGGATGCCAGACGTACCGACCTTCGAACGAGCCAGCGACCATGCTCACCTGCCACCCTGTCGCACCATCGGGACGCGTCCGCCGGACGCACCGCACCGGAATCACACCGCACCGGAAATCGCGCAACTCGCCCGAGCCGGACGGCATCCGGACCCCGCGCGTGGTCGGACGCTCACCGGCCGTGAGCCCCACCCTACTCAGGACGGCCGCTTCCCGAGAGGCATCCGGAGGATCCAATCCCGCATACTTTCGATTTTTGTCACCTCCGACAAAGCGGCGGAGGGTAACCGGAGTGAAACCTTCCGTAAGACTTTACGTTGGTCCGATGCACAAAACCCCCCTGGGGAACGCCATTACCGGCGAAGGGGAAGAGAGCGCGCCACCGCGACGCCTTCCTCTGAGGCACGGCGGACTCGGCAGCGGCCCGCCGCGTCCGGTACATGATCAAAACGACCGGAGGG
This sequence comes from Streptomyces mobaraensis NBRC 13819 = DSM 40847, assembly GCF_017916255.1. Classification (NCBI taxonomy): domain Bacteria; kingdom Bacillati; phylum Actinomycetota; class Actinomycetes; order Kitasatosporales; family Streptomycetaceae; genus Streptomyces; species Streptomyces mobaraensis. The sequence goes on along the minus strand of NZ_CP072827.1, from coordinate 1,027,330 downwards.
ACCACCAGTTCCGTGAACCCACATCACACGGCCGACCTGTTGAGCGCGGCGGTCTTCGCACGCGTCTTCGGCAGTGACGCCCTCGCCCTGCTGCGCCGCGCCGCCGCCGCCGGTGTCCGCATCGGCATCAGCGAACTGCGCCGCGGCCCCCGCGGGCGGCGGGGAGGCGAGAGGTGACGGCACCCTCCCGAGCGAGTACGTTTCCCGTGACAGGACTGCCCGCGGACTACCGGGCGTTCCACCAGCTCTACCGCGCCGCCTACGTGCACTGGGCCGAGCTCTACCTCGGCAACCGCCACGACGCGGAGGAGGCCGTCGACCAGGCCTTCGAGGACCTGTACTTCACCTGGACCGAGGTCCTGAGAACCGAGAACCCCAACGCCTACGCGTGGGCCGTGGTCAGACACCGGACCATCGACTGCGCCAGGGCGCGCGGCCGCCGCCCCACCGTCGTCGACACCGCGGCCTTCGAGACCACCGCCCTGCGGCACGCCGTCGACCCCATCGACGAGCTGGAGCAGAGCCTGTCCGTCTACAAGGCGATCTGCGCCCTGCCGGCGCGCCAGCACGACGTCATCGTCCTGCACTACTGCCTCGGCTACAGCGTTCGGGAGACCGCCGACATCATGGGCATCACCGAGGGCGGGGTGCGCTCCACCGCCCGGCACGCCCGCCACCGCCTGCACGACGCGCTCGGACTGGAGAGAGAAGAGGAGCACCGGTGACCGGAACACTCGACCACGTGCTGGCCAAGGCCCGGCTCGCCCCGCGCCCGTACCCGAGCGCGGAGGTCGACCGGGCCGAGGCCCGGCTCGCCGTCCGGCTCACCGAGCGCATGTGGCACGGCGCCCTGTACTTCGACGACCAGATGGAACCGGCGCGCACCGCCGCCGTCCGCGCCGCCCAGCGCAACTACCTGCCCCACCGCGCCTTCTACCGCCGACTGCGCAGCCTCTGCAAGACCGTCGTCGCCCACGACCTCCACAAACTCGGCGCCCTCCTCGCCGACCGCCTCCTCGAACCCGAGGGCGCCCTCGTCCTCGGCTGCGTCCTCCAACTCGCCGACCGCGAGGACAGCGCCCGCTTCTGGTGGCAGTTCGGCGCCGGCGCCGACGACACGGGCGCCGCCTGCTGCCTGTACCTGCACCACATGGCGCTCGGCGAGCGACGCGAGGCGGAGCTGTGGCGGCGGCAGGCGGGCCTGGAGGCGCTGATGCCGGAGACTCCGGAGGAGATCGACCGGAACGACCTCAACATGGCCCTGCAGATGCTGGACGGGCTGCGGGAGGGGGAGAGGGAGGGGTTCTCGCCCGCGGCGACGGCGGTGATCGCGTACGTGCCGAACGCGCTCGGCTTCGTCGAGGAGGTCGACCTGCCGCTGCCACAGCCGGACTTCCCGGAGCGGATCGGGGAGCTTACGGCGGTGTGCTGAGCCCCTGACCCTGCCCTTCGCCGTTTTCTGGGGGTGCGCCCCAGCCCTCTCCACGACTCCGCCCGCTCGCCCTCACGTGCCGGACGGGCTGGGAGCAGCCCGTCCGGCGCCGTGCTCAGTACGGGTAACCGTCGCCGTGCACCAGCGCATTGAACACGCCGAGGGCCACCAGGAGCACCAGACCGGCTCCGAGGCCGGGAAGGTGCGGTTTCCTGTGCGTCAGCAGACTTACCAGGCCCATCACCCCCAGGGGTGTCCAGCCGAGGAGGTAGACGTTCCAGGCTGCCCGGTCCCATCGCCCGACGAACAGGATCATCGACGTCAGCGAGAAGAGGCCGGGGGACCCCCAGAGGAACTCCCACATCCGTCCCGGTCTCGTCGCGCTTGCCCGGCTCGCTTCGCCGGTGTCGGGCGTTCCGGTGCCCTCGCTCATCTTCCCGCTCCTCAAGGTCCCTGCCGGACAAGGCGGTTCCTCACCCGGTGTGGGCCGGCAGGCGCTGCGGCCCGGCGGCAGTGGGCAAGACGCACACGGTTCCGGGACCGTTGATCGCTCCGGGGCGGGTCTTCAGCCCAGCGCCCGCAACCCCGGTACGAACGTGACCAGCACCGGGACGAACGGCACCAGCGCCGCCGTGGCCGTCAGGCGGAGGCGGCGGGCCGGGGTGAGGCGGGGGGCCGGGGCGAGCAGCCGGTCCACCCGGCCGGGCAGTTGGGACGTGCGTGCCGCGCAGGGGTCGAACACCCCTCGGTCCTCGTTGAGTTCGACGAGCGCCAGCGCCGTCGTCAGCCGCCCGAACCGCCGGGAGGCGACGTCGTCGGCGGCCAGTTCCACCAGGTGGTGCACCCGGTCGCGGAAGGCGGCGAAGACGGGCACCTGGGGGAAGCCGTTGGCGAGCGCGGAGGAGCAGTGGAGCAGCCAGTCGTGGCGGGCCCGGACGTGACCCTGCTCGTGGGCGAGGAGCGCGTCGAGCTGGGAGTCGTCGAGCCGGCGCAGCGCGCCGGTGGTGATGACGAGCTGCGGGGCGGGGCCGCCGCGCAGCAGCCACGCGTCCGGCCGGTCCGACTCCAGCAGCACCAGCCGCTCGCCGCCCGGCTCCTCGCCGGGCAGCCGCGGCGAGCGCACGAGGAGGTCGGCCCGGCGCCGCCGGCGCCGGGCGCGGGCGCCGCGGACCTCGCGGGTGAGCATGGCGGCCGTCCAGACCGCTCCGCAGGCGAGCACGACGGCCATGGGCGCGGCCAACGCGCCGTAGCCGCCCAGGGCGTACGCCTCGACCACGCCGCTCGGCGCGGGGGCGAACACATTGCCGCGCACCGCCTTCCAGGCCGCCGCGGCGCTCAGGGCCATGGCGAGCGCGCAGCACAGCAGGACGGCGGCCACCACGCACTGCCACACCCACAGGGCCAGCACCGGTTCGCGGTCGGGCCAGTCGGCGCGGGCCAGGAAACGGGGAGCCAGCGAGGCGATCAGCGCGCCGAGCGCCAGCAGCGCGAGCGGGACGAGCATGCGTGGGCCTTCCCTCGGATTCGTCCACGACGGCGTGGAGTCCTGTGGGTCCAGTGCTGGAGCAGAACAGTAGTGGACCTACACGTTCGCGTGCAGTGGCAGGACCTACGCCTTTTGGCCGAGGGCTCGTTCAGGGACGCCCCGCGCGTCCCTCACATCGTCAGCAGCATCGCCAGCATCCCTATCCCCATGGAAACCCGGCAGGCGCCGGTCAGTTCCAGGCGGCCGCGGGGCAATGACGGCGCGGTCAGCCCCGGAGGCGCGCCGGGCGGAGCCGTCCCCGCCGTCGGCAGCGGGACGATCGCGGCGAGCGTCCGTACCACGTACACGGCGAAGTAGACGAGCAGCAGCCCCGTCAACAGCGGTGTCCCGGCGGGATGATGGGCGTCGGGGTGGCCGGCCCCGCCGTGGCCGCCTCCCGGCGCCTCCGCCATGGCGAGTGCCATGTAGACCATCGCGAACGCCCCTACCGCGTGGTGCAGTCGGTGGGCGTCGCCGCCACGCCGCGCCGCCACCAGCGCGTGCGCCCCCGCCGCCGCGAACAGCGCCGCGAACGCCACCGCCCCCCACGGCCGGCCCGTCGGCACCCACACCGGGGCCGCCATGGCCGCCATGCCCAGCCCCATCACCGCGTCACCCCGGGCGGCCCGGCGCTCCCCCGCCGCGCCGGACCTGGCCCGGAGCAGGCAGTACATGCCCGCCGTGGTGCCCACCACCACCAGCAGCCACCCGACCAGCGGTGGTCCGTGCACGCCCCGCCTCCTTGGACCCCCGACCCGCGCCGCGCTCCCCCTGGGCAGAATGCCCCCGTCGAGGGGTTCGTACGGGAGCGCACGGGCGCAGGGCAGGGGCGCGCTGGTACGGGAGCGCCCCCGGCCGGACGGTCGGTACCGGAGGCGCCCCCGGCCGGACGGTCGATACGGGGTCGCCCCGGCCGGACGGCCGAAGGATCCGGACGGCCGAAGGATTGGCACGGCCGAAGGATCCGGACGGCCGAAGGATTGGGACGGCCGAAGGGGCCGAACGCCGTTGCGGCGGGCGTCAGATGCCCGGCCGGTACCGCAGCGGATGCCCCTCCGGTACCTCCACCACCACGATGCGCACCCCGTCGGGATCGGCGATCCACATCTCGATCAGCCCCCAGGGCATCCGCTCCGGTGGTCGCAGGATCCGCACGCCGCGCTCACGGAGTTCGTCGTGCGCCGCCGCCGCGTCGGCGACCTGGAGCCACAGTTCCAGCCCCGGGGCCGGCGGCGCCTCCGCGCGGCCGGAGAGTTCGAGGAAACCGCCGCCCAGGAAGTAGACGGTGCCGCGCTCCTCGCCCGTGCCGAACTCCCGGTAGACCGCGAGGCCCAACGCGTCGCCGTAGAACGCCCGCGAGCGCTCGGGATCGGTCGGTCTCAGCAACACCCTGCCGCTCAGTACGTGCACCATGCCCTCCGACTGTACGCATCGACCTGCGGTTAGTCTCGGGAGCGATCGCACCGGACCCAGGAAAGGACCCCCGGAACACCATGGAAGCCCTGGAGACCGCCCGCCCCGGCCAGGACCGGCCGGTGATCCGCGCCGCGACCGCGGCCGACGCCCCCGCGCTCGTCCCCCTGATCGAGTCCGCCTACCGCGGGGACGCCAGCCGCGTGGGCTGGACCACGGAGGCGGACCTCCTGGACGGGCAGCGCACCGACGAGGAGGGCGTCACGGCCGTGGTGACCGCCGAGGGCAGCCGGGTGCTGCTGGCCGAGGACCCTGGAGCCCCCCAGGCCCCCCTCGCCTGCTGCCACATCGAACACCGCGGCGACCACGCCTACTTCGGCATGTTCGCGGTCCGGCCCGCCCTCCAGGGCGCGGGGCTCGGCAGGGTGATGCTCGCCGAGGCCGAGCGGGTGGCGCGGGCCGAGTGGGGCGTCCGCGAGATGCACATGACGGTGATCCGGCAGCGCGAGGAGCTGATCGCCTGGTACGAGCGGCGGGGTTACCGGCGGACGGGGAAGATGGTCCCGTTCCCGTACGGCGACGAGCGCTTCGGCATACCGCGCCGCGACGACCTGGAGTTCGAGCTGTTGGTGAAGGAACTGCCGTAAGGCCGTGCGGCGGTACCGGTGACGGACGGCTGCCGGACGCGGACGCTCCGCATCCAGCGCCTGTCGCATGTCTCTCGCTTTCGGCAGCCTCCGACAGGAAAAACGGCGGCGGCCCCCCGGGGCCCGCAGGATAATTTGCAGCAGCACCCCTTGAGGAGGAGAACCGCGCATGGATACGGTGTCTTAACGCCAGGTTCTCCCGGGAAGGGGTTGTCATGACGGAAATTCTCGCGTCAAGGGCGATAGCCGCCGACGAATCGTCCGAGGCGTCCGTGGAGAGCGTCACCGGGCACCCCGCCTGGACGCAGCTCAAGGACGCCGTCGAGACGATCAGGCCGTGGCAGTCCGCCGACGGTTCGATCGACCTGGAGGCCGACGGCGCCCCGCCGGGGGAGCTCGTACGGGCCGAGACGGAGCGCGTCGTCGCCGCCGTCGAGCAGCTCTCGCCGCTCCTCCCGCACGACGCCGAGTACCACGCCGCCCTCGTCTCCGACCTGCGTAAATGGGCGGACGGCGGCTTCGGCGTGCCGGACTTCCTGGACTCGCTGCTCGCCTTCCGCCCCGCCGAGCGGCGCGTCGACGGGCGGCAGCACCTGGTCGTCTTCCCCATGTACACCCAGAACGGCAACCCGGACCGCAACCTGGAGGCCGTCGTCCTGCGCCTGGTGTGGCCCGAGTGGCTGTCCGAGCTGGAGCGCACCCGCTACGACAACCCCCTCTTCCTCGGCATCACCTTCGAGGACTTCACCGCGGGCTACGACACCAACTCCGCGGTCCTCTTCCCGGAGACCATCGCCGTCCGCGAGGCCCCCGACCGCTTCACCTGGGGCGGCATCTTCTGCGACCGCGAGGCCGCCCGCTTCCGCCGGGTGACCGAGGCGGCCGTGGACATCCTCGGCCTGGAGCTCCCGGACGACATCGCCGCCATGCTGGACGACCAGGAACGCTGCCAGCAGGCGTTCGTCCTCTGGGACATGATCCACGACCGGACGCACAGCCACGGCGACCTGCCGTTCGACCCCTTCATGATCAAGCAGCGGCAGCCGTTCTGGATGTACGGCCTGGAGGAGCTGCGCTGCGACCTCACCGCCTTCAAGGAGGCCGTGAAGCTGGAGGCCGACGGCTACGCCCAGGGCCGTGACGTGCAGTACGCCGTGCTGTTCGACCGGATGTTCCGCTTCCCGGTCACCGGCGAGCGCGTCCGCAACTACGACGGCCTCGGCGGCCAGCTCCTCTTCGCCTACCTGCACCGGCACGACGTCGTACGCTGGACGGACAACACCCTCCACATCGACTGGGACCGCGCCCCGCGGGTCACGAACCAGCTGTGCGGCGAGATCGAGAAGCTCTACCGCGACGGCATCGACCGCCCCAAGCTCGTGCACTGGCTCGCCGCCTACGAGCTCGTCTCGACGTACCTGGCCCCGCACCCCGGCTCCACCTGGGCCAAGGGCCCGGACGCCCTCGACCTCAGCCTGCCGCCGCGCAAGCTCGTGGACGACGTGCTTCCGGACGAGTTCCCGCTCAGCATGTTCTACGAGGCCCTTGCCAAGAAGCTGCGTACCGTGATCGCCTCGACCAAGGGGATCACCGCGGCGAGCGTGGAGAAGGCGGCCGCGTGAGCACCCAGGACAGCGCGGGGAACCTCGCGGGTAACGAGGAGGCGAAGACCATGAGCACTCCGACCAACGGCGACGGCCGGCTGGACGGCGCCGTCGTGGCGGTGGCGGGAGCGGCCGGCCCGGCCGGCCGCGCGGCCCTGCTGCGGCTGGCCGAGGCGGGGGCGACGGTCGTCGCCGCCGACGCGGACGCGGCCCGCCTCGCCGAGGCGGTGGACGCGGCCCGCTACGCCCACGGCGGCGCCACCGTCATCGGCGACACCGTCGACCTGCTCGACCTGGACGCCACCCGCGCCTGGGCCGACCGCACGGAGAAGGAGTTCGGTCGCGTCGACGGCCTGGTCCACCTGGTGGGCGGCTGGCGCGGCTCGGCCACCTTCGCCGAGACCGACCCCGCCGACTGGGAGCTGCTGGAGAAGCTGCTCATCCGTACGGTCCAGCACACCTCGCTGGCCTTCGAGGGCGCCCTCAACCGCAGCGGCAACGGCCGGTACGTGCTGGTCAGCGCCGCCGGCGCGAGCAAGCCCACCGCGGGCAACGCCGCGTACGCCGCCGCCAAGTCCGCCGCCGAGGCGTGGACGCTCGCCCTCGGGGACGCGTTCCGCAAGGCGGGCGGGGACGACGGACCGACGGCCGCCGCCACCATCGTGGTCATCAAGGCCCTGGTGCACGACGCCATGCGCGCCGAGCGCCCCAATGCCAAGTTCGCGGGCTTCACCGACGTCAAGGACCTCGCCGAGGCCATCGTCGGCGTCTGGGAGAAGCCCGCCTCCGAAGTGAACGGAACCCGTCTGTGGCTGACTCCCCACACGTGAGCGAGACCGACGCGATACGCCGGCACGACCCCCGGGTCCGCGGCTTCGCCAGTGACAACTACGCCGGCGCGCACCCGGAGGTCCTCGCGGCCCTCGCCCTCGCCAACGGCGGCCACCAGATCGCGTACGGGGAGGACCAGTACACCGAGCACCTCCAGGAGGTGTTCCGCTCCCACTTCGGGCCCACCGCCGAGGCGTTCCCCGTCTTCAACGGCACGGGCGCCAACGTCGTCGCCCTCCAGGCGGTGACGGAGCGGTGGGGCGCGGTGATCTGCGCCGCCTCGGCCCACATCAACGTCGACGAGTGCGGCGCGCCCGAGCGCGTCGGCGGGCTGAAGCTGCTCACCGTGCCCACCCCGCACGGCAAGCTCACGCCCGAGCTGATCGACCGCGAGGCGTGGGGCTGGGACGACGAGCACCGCGCGCAGCCGCAGGTCGTCTCGATCGCCCAGACCACCGAGCTCGGGACCTGCTACACCCCCGAGGAGATCCGGGAGATCTGCGACCACGCCCACGAGCGGGGCATGAAGGTCCACCTGGACGGCTCGCGCGCCGCCAACGCCGCGGCCACGCTGGGCGTCCCGCTGCGCGCGTTCACCACGGACGCGGGCGTCGACCTGCTCTCCTTCGGCGGCACCAAGAACGGCCTGCTGTTCGGCGAGTGCGTCGTCGTGCTGAACCCCGGCGCGGTCAAGGCGATGAAGCACCTGCGCAAGCTGTCGATGCAGCTCGCCTCCAAGATGCGCTTCGTCTCGGTGCAGTTCGAGGCGCTGCTGGCCGGCGACCTCTGGCTGCGGAGCGCGTCCCACGCCAACGCGATGGCCGCCCGCCTCGCCGAGGGCGTCCGCGCGGTGGACGGCGTCGAGGTGCTGCACCCCGTCGAGTCGAACGCCGTCTTCGCGCGCCTGCCGCGCGAGGTGAGCGAGCGGCTCCAGAAGCGGTACCGCTTCTACTTCTGGGACGAGGCGGCGGGCGACGTCCGCTGGATGTGCTCCTTCGACACCACGGAGGACGACGTGGACGCGTTCACCGCGCTCGTCAAGGAGGAGATGGCACGGGGGTGACCCCGGCGCCGCGTGAACGGCCGTCGGGGGGCCTCCAGGGCGCCTACACGCCCTCCAGCGCCGCCACCTGCGCCGGCGTCGGGGCCGTCCCGCCCAGGTGTGCCGGTACCCACCATGTGTCGTCCGGGCCCTTCGGCCGCACCGGGTACGCCCGCTGCGCCGCCTCCAGCAGCTCCTGCACCCGGGCCCGCAGCCGCTCGGTGACCTTCTCCGCCGGCTCGTCCGGGTCCGCCTCGACGGGCGCCCCCACCCGGATCGCCACCGGTATATGGCTACGGCCCAGGTTCCGCTTGCGTCCCTTGGTCCACAGGCGCTGCGTGCCCCACAGGGCCATCGGCAGCAGCGGCACCCCGGCCTCCTGCGCCAGCCGCGCCGCGCCGGACTTGAAGCTCTTCAGGGTGAACGAGGTGGAGATCGTCGCCTCCGGGAACACCCCGACGATCTCGCCCGAGCGCAGCGCCGACAGGGCGTGCTTGTACGCGTCGAGGCCCGCCGAGCGGTCGACGGGGATGTGCTTCATCGCCCGCATCAGCGGCCCCGACACCTTGTGCCGGAAGACCGACTCCTTGGCCATGAAGCGCACCAGCCGCTTCGCCGGCCGGGCGGCGAGGCCGCAGAAGACGAAGTCGAGGTAGCCGATGTGGTTGCTCACCAGGACGGCACCGCCGCGCTCTGGCACATGCTCGGTGCCCTGGACGTCGAGGCGCAGGTCGGCGGCCTTGAACATGGTGCGGACGGCGCCGATCACCGGGGGGTACACGAGCTCTGCCATATCGGTTATGTCCTTCGGGGGCCTGGGGAGGATGCTCCCGCTGAAGTTACGCAGCCGTAGGGTGGCGGCTTCCGGCAGATCGTGCCCGAATGTCCGGCCCGCAAGCCAGTCGGGGGTGCTTCCCGGCCGGGAGATCCTCATCACGTCGCCCGATTTGCCGGATTGGCGGGGAGGTGGCGGGGGTTCCGGCCGGGAATTCCGCCACCGGAAGCGGTGCTGGAGGAAGGGACGGAACGCCGCGGCGGGGGAACGGCGTCGAACGGGACGACGCGGGTATCCGGACCCGCGCCACGGTGGCCACGGTGACAGACGGAAGGACGCACGTGCGGGAACGGAATGAGGCCGACGCGCGACGGCCGGACGCCGACGGGCCACGGCCGGGCGCGGACGCGCCACGCTTGGACACCGGCGCGCCACGCCTGGACGCCGCCGCGCTCGGCGCCGAGCTGGGCGAGCGGGCCACCCTCGTCCAGTTCTCCAGCGCGTTCTGCCAGCCGTGCCGGGCCACCCGGCGGGTCCTCGCCGACGTCGCGGGCATGGTCGACGGCGTCGCCCACGTCGAGATCGACGCCGAGGCGCGGCTCGGCCTCGTCAGATCCCTGGACATCACCGCGACGCCGACCGTGCTCGTCCTCGACGCCGCCGGCCGCGTCGTGCGCCGCGCCGAGGGCGAGCCGCGCAAGGCGCACGTCATCGCGGCGCTCGGGGCGGCCGTGGACAACCCGTGACGCGCGGCGCCGCCGCCCGCCGTGGATCATCGTGATCCCAGTCCCATCCGCCCGGCGGCCCTTGACGCCGCTCGCCGCGCCTCGCCAAGGTGACGCCATGTGGCCTGGACTTCTCTCGCAGTTAGACACGTACGTGGACGTACCGGTGGCAGCCGGCGCGCGCTGTCCGAGCCCGTGAGTTTCCGCGACCGCACCACTCCGGCTCGACCAGCTCGACTTGTTCGACTTGAAGGGGACAGCCCATGTCGGTCTCGCCCGACCTCAGCACCCTCCGCGCCGCCGGCCCCGAGCTGCTGCGCTCGGTCTTCCGCCGGCACGCCGCCGGCGTGGCCGTGATCACCGCCCAGGGCGACCGCCCCGTGGGATTCACCGCGACCTCCCTCACCTCCGTGGCCGCCGAGCCCCCGATCGTCTCCTTCGGCGTCGGCACCGGCTCGTCCAGCTGGCCCGTCCTCGCCGAGACCGAACATGTCGGCGTGCACATACTCGGCGAGCACCAGCGCGAACTGGCCGCCGTCTTCGCCCGCAGCGGCGCCGACCGCTTCGCCGCGCCCACCCGGTGGCGCGCCGGACCGGAGGAGGTGCCGCTGCTGGAGGGCGTGCTGGCGTGGCTGGTGTGCCGGGTGGTGGCCCGGGTCCCCGCCGGTGACCACTGCCTCGTCCTCGCCGAGGCGGTGACGGGCGAGGCCGCCGGAACGGGCCGTCCCCTGCTCTACCACCAGGGACGCTTCAACGGTTTGCGGGACTGAGACGTCCCTGCCCCGCGCGTTGGGCACATCACAGGTCAACGGCCTTGCGCTCGGGTGACACGCTCGATGTACTGACGAGTAACATTCCGGTGTGGGCATCACCAGCCCCGCCCGGGATCCGCCCCCCAAGGCGCCTATGCTGCCTGCCAAGGCAGCTTTGAAGAGACGATGCAGTAGGAGAGCCGGCGTGAGCTTGAGGATCGTTGTCTGTGTGAAGTACGTGCCCGACGCCACCGGCGACCGGCACTTCGCCGAGGACCTGACCGTCGACCGCGACGACGTGGACGGCCTGCTCTCGGAGCTCGACGAGTACGCGGTCGAGCAGGCGCTGCAGATCGCCGACGAGGCCGATGACGCGGAGATCACCGTGCTCACCGTCGGCCCCGAGGACGCCAAGGACGCGCTGCGCAAGGCGCTGTCCATGGGGGCGCACAAGGCCGTCCACGTCGAGGACGACGACCTGCACGGCACCGACGTCATGGGCACCTCGCTGGTGCTGGCCAAGGCCGTCGAGCACGTCGGCTACGACCTGGTCGTCTGCGGCATGGCCTCCACCGACGGCGGCATGGGCGTGCTCCCGGCCCTCCTCGCCGAGCGCCTGGGCGTCCCGCAGGTCTCCCTGCTCTCCCAGGTCGCGGTCGAGGACGGCAAGGTGACCGGCCGCCGCGACGGCGACGCCGCCACCGAGCAGCTGGAGGCCGCCCTCCCGGCCGTCGTCTCCGTCACCGACCAGTCGGGCGAGGCGCGTTACCCCTCCTTCAAGGGCATCATGGCCGCGAAGAAGAAGCCGGTGGAGTCGCTGGACCTGTCCGACCTGGGCATCGAGGCGGACGAGGTCGGCCTCGACGGCGCCTGGACCAAGGTCGACAGCGCCGCCGAGCGGCCGGCCCGCACGGCCGGCACGATCGTCAAGGACGAGGGCGAGGGCGGCAAGCAGCTCGCCGAGTTCCTCGCGGGCCAGAAGTTCGTCTGAGCGGGCCACAAGCCCGTCTGAGCCCGGAACCCCGCAACCGCCCTCACACTTCCCGCAGGAGAGCAACGCCATGGCTGAAGTCCTCGTCTACGTAGACCACGTGGACGGCGCCGTCCGCAAGCCCACCCTCGAACTGCTCACCCTCGCCCGCCGCATCGGCGAGCCCGTCGCCGTCCACCTCGGCGCCGGCGCCGAGGAGGCCGCGAAGGTGCTCGGCGAGCACGGCGCCGTCAAGGTGCTCACCGCCGACGCCGCCGAGTTCGCCGACTACCTGGTCGTCCCCAAGGTGGACGCCCTCCAGGCCGCTTACGAGGCCGTCAACCCGGCCGCCGTGCTCGTCCCGTCCTCCGCCGAGGGCAAGGAGATCGCGGCCCGCCTCGCGCTCCGTATCGGCGGCGGCCTCATCACCGACGCCGTCGACCTGGAGGCCGGCGACGAGGGCCCGGTGGCCACGCAGTCCGTCTTCGCGGCCTCGTACTCCACCAAGTCCCGCGTCACCAAGGGCACCCCGGTCATCACCGTCAAGCCCAACTCCGCCGCCCCCGAGGCCGCCCCGGCCGCGGGCACGGTCGAGCAGCTCTCCGTCACCTTCGGCGAGCTGGCCACCGGCACCAAGGTCGTCTCCCGCACCCCGCGCGAGTCGACCGGCCGCCCCGAGCTGACCGAGGCCGCGATCGTGGTCTCCGGCGGCCGCGGCGTCAACGGCGCCGAGAACTTCCCGCTGATCGAGGCCCTGGCGGACTCGCTCGGCGGTGCCGTCGGCGCCTCCCGCGCCGCGGTGGACGCCGGCTGGTACCCGCACACCAACCAGGTCGGCCAGACCGGCAAGTCGGTCTCCCCGCAGCTCTACATCGCGGCGGGCATCTCCGGTGCCATCCAGCACCGGGCCGGCATGCAGACCTCGAAGACGATCGTCGCCATCAACAAGGACGAGGAGGCGCCGATCTTCGAGCTGGTCGACTACGGCGTCGTCGGCGACCTCTTCGAGGTCGTCCCCCAGCTGACGGACGAGATCAAGGCCCGCAAGGGCTGATCGTCCCTCAGGGGCCGCTCTCAGGGCTCCCGCGCGCGGCGGCGTGCGGGAGCCCGTCGCGTTTCCCGGGGTGTTGACCGCCGGGCGGGGACGCGGCTAGCGTCGACTGGCTTCAACGAACTGTTGAACTCCCGGCGGCGGATTGGCGGGTGGGACCCTGTGCACCGGAGCGTGACGACGACCTTCGACAGCACGCTGACGGACCGCCTCACGGCCCGGCTCGCCGCCGTGGACGCGGACCTCGCGCGCCGCTACCCCGGCGACCCCGGCACCCGCCAGCCCGTCCACACCGTCTACGTTCCGGCGGACGCCTTCGCGGCGGACACCGTCCGTACGTGGGGCGAACGGGCCCTGGCCGCCCTCGACGAGCACGCGCCGGACGCGGAAGCGCTGTCCGCCGCCCTCGGCGTGGACGCCACGGCCGTCCACGACCGCGTCCGGGCGAAGCTGGCCCGGGAGCCCGTGGAGGACCTGCGCGTCGACTTCGAGGACGGCTACGGCCGCCGTTCCGACGCCGAGGAGGACGAAGCGGCGGCGCGGGCCGCCGAGTTGACGGCGGCGTCGGTCGCGGACGGCAGCGCGCCGCCGTTCGTCGGCATCCGCGCCAAATCCATGGAGGCGGCGGTACGGGACCGGGGCGTCCGCACCCTCGACGTCTTCCTCACGGGCCTGATGGCGGGCGGAGGGCTGCCCGCCGGACTCGTCCTCACCCTCCCCAAGGTCACCCACGCCGCACAGGTCACGGCGATGGCGGAGGTGGCGGGAGAGTTCGAGAAGGCCCACGGCCTGGACGCGGGCCGGCTCCGCTTCGAGGTCCAGATCGAGACCACCCAGGCCGTCCTGGGCCCGGACGGCCGGGCCACGGTCGCGCGGCTGCTGGACGCGGGGGAGGGCCGGGTGAGCGCCCTGCACTACGGCACCTTCGACTACAGCGCGGCGTGCGGCGTCGCCCCGGCACACCAGGCCCCCGACCATCCGGCGGCGGACCACGCTAAGGCCGTGATGCAGACGGCGGTGGCGGGTACGGGGGTACGCCTGTCGGACGGCTCGACGAACGTCCTCCCCGTGGGCCCGCGCGAGCGGGTGCACGCGGCCTGGCGCTACCACCACGCCCTGGTCCGCCGGGCGTTGGCGCGGGCGTACTACCAGGGCTGGGACATGCACCCCGGCCACCTGCCGACGCGGTACGCGGCCGTGTACGGCTTCTACCGCGAGGGCCTGGACCCGGCGGCGGCCCGCCTGGCCGCCTACGCCGCCGGGTCCGGCGGCGACGGCCCCATCCTCGACGAACCCGCCACGGCCCGCTCCCTCGCCGGCTACCTCCTCCGCGCGACCGACTGCGGCGCGGCCGACACGGCGGAGATCACCGGGCTTACGGGCCTCACCCGTCCGCAACTCGACGCACTGGCGGGCCGTGCGGGGTGAGGGCGCCGGGGGCAGGCCCCACTTGCCCCCGTGCGGCCGCCGGCGGACGACCCCCGGCGGTCTGACGGACGTGTGAGCCGGGTCATCCCGGGCCGAAAATCCCTGGCGCCGTGCGGACCCGGATACCTAACGTCCGATCATGACCACACTGGAATTCCGCCGGATCCCCGAGGCGCACCTGGACCGTGCCCTGGACCTCACCTACCTCGCCTTCGAGGAGTCCGCGGACGCGGAACGGCGCGAGCGCCACCGGGAGATGCTCCTCGGCGCCGAGCGGGTCGGCGCCCACGACGGTGACGACCTGGTCGGCATGCTCGCCGCCCGCCCGCTCCTGTTGTCCGTCCCCGGCGGCGAACTGCCCTGCGCGGGCGTGACGTTCGTCTCCGTGTCCCCCGGCCATCAGGGCCGGGGCGTCCTCAGGGGACTGATCGGCGAACTGTGGAGCCGCTGCCGGGCCGCCGGGCAGCCGCTCGCCGCGCTCTGGGCCGCGGACGCCGGCCTCTACGGCCGCTTCGGCTTCGGCGCCGCCACCCACGTCTACGGAGTGGAGATCGACTCCGACCGCCCGCTCGCCCTGCGCATCGAACCCGCCGACCTCCCCGTGCACTTTGTCGACCCCGAGGACGCCCCCGCCCTCCTCGCTCCCCTCCACGCCGCCCACCGGCGCCGCCGCGCGGGCCGCGTCTCCCGCGACAGCGCATGGTGGCGCACCCGCACACTCCCCGAGACCGAGGACGACGCGCCGCACCTCAGCCCGCCCCGGGTCGTCACGCTCGGCACACCGCCCGTGGGCTACGCCGTCTACCGCACCGGCGACGGCCGCGACGTCCCCGGCACCCCCGACGGCATCGTGGCCGTCTCCGAGCTGGAGGCCGACACCCCCGAGGCCGCCGCGGCGCTCTGGCGCCACCTCGTCTCGATCGACCGCACCGAACGGGTACGCGCCTGGGGCCGCCCCCTGGACGACCCGCTGCTCCACTTCGCCGCCGACCGCGACCAGGTCCGCGTCACCCGGGAGATACCCGCCCTCTGGCTGCGCGTCCTCGACGTGCCCACCGCCCTGAAGTCCCGCTCCTGGTCGGCTCCCTGCGACCTGGTCCTGGAGATCACGGACTCCCGCGCCGCGGAACGCCTCCGCCTCACGGCGGGACCCGACGGCGCCACCGTCACCCGCACCGACGAGGCCCCCGACCTCACCTTCGACGTACGCGAGCTCGCCGCCTGCTACCTCGGCGGCACGGGACTGCGGGATTTGGCACGGGCGGGCCTGGTCACCGAGCACACGCCGGGAGCCGTGGCGCGGCTGGACGCGGCGTTGCGCACGGAGTATCCGGCGCACACGGTCGACGAGTTCTGAAGGAGCGTCCTGTCCGGGGCAGGGGTGCCGGGTCATGGGGTGCTGTCCGAGGTGCCGCGCGGGTTGCGTGGCCGCCGGGCCGAGTGACGGCACCCCGGCCGCCGTCATCCCTCCCGCGACACCTGTCGCTGGAACCAGGCCACGTCCCAGTACTCGCCGAACTTGCGGCCCACCTGCTCGTACACCCCGACGGGGCGGAAGCCGAAGCGCTCGTGGAGGCGGCGGGACGCGTCGTTGGGCACGGTGATGCCGGCGAGTGCCATGTGCACGTCCTCCCGCTCCAGGACCTCGAAGAGGGCGGAGTACAGCAGCCTGCCGACGCCGTGGCCCACGTGTTCCGGCGCCACGTACACGGTGGTCTCGACGGACGTCGCGTACGCGTGCTTCGGACGGAAGGCGCTGCTGGTCGCGTACCCGAGCAGCTTTCCGCCCTGCTCGGCCACGAGCAGCCGGTGCGGCCCGGAATCCGGGTGCTCCAGCAGCCACGGGCGCCGCTGGTCCACGGTGAACGGCTCGATGTCGAAGGTGATCGGCGTCTCGACGACGTAGTGGTTGTAGATCCGGGTCAGCTCGCCGAGGTCGTCCTCGCCACCGGCCCGGATCCGTATGTCCGGGTCCGCCTGACGTCCGTTCGCTGGTGCACTCACCCGCACGACGGTACGGGGCGTTCGTTACGCCGCGGTTTCGCGGACCGCGCTGACGGACGCGCGCCGGGCAGCGCGATACCGGGCCTGACCGGCCTGCCATGCGGCCGGCAACGGCCGCTACCGGGGCGCGAGGCCGCTTTCCGCGCTGAGCGCGGTGATGAACGCGCTCCACGCGGGGGTGGGGATGGTGAGGGTGGGGCCAGTGGGGGTTTTGCTGTCGCGGACGGGTATCAGGCCGGGGTGTTCGTCCGATACCTCAAGACACTTGTCCTCGCCCATGCTGTAACTGCTGCTTCGCCAGGTGGTCACATATGGATCCGTGGAGACGCTAGGCACGGTACTTCTCCTCAAGCACTTTTTGGATAAGGGCAGTTGACGCCTCAGTTGAAAGAGCCCAGCCTTCGAGGGAATCGTACAGGGATACGTACTCGGCGACCTCTTGCGGTTTGGAGGTGTAGGTACCCCTGGTGATCCCGGGCCGATACACG
The DNA here is from genome assembly GCF_017916255.1 of Streptomyces mobaraensis NBRC 13819 = DSM 40847. Lineage (NCBI taxonomy): Bacteria > Bacillati > Actinomycetota > Actinomycetes > Kitasatosporales > Streptomycetaceae > Streptomyces > Streptomyces mobaraensis. The sequence goes on along the minus strand of NZ_CP072827.1, from coordinate 1,010,643 downwards.
ATCGATTGCCCGCTGCGGAGCGTCATGATTGTCGCCATGGTCAGGTTCGTGAGCCCGTCGAACGGCGGGACGTGGTCGAACGCCACTATGCGAAGGTGGATACGCGGATTGCGCGCTGAGGCGAGCAGGTGTGTCAACTGACCGCGCATGATCCGGTCGTCTCCAACGCGCCAATGCAGGGCGGCTTCCAAGATGACCGTGTGGAACTCCGGTTGATCAGGCCCTTCGAGGAGGGCGCGCCTTTTCTGGCGATACCTGACCTTTGCCTCCAGGCTGCCTCCAAACTCCGGCAGGCTGTGCCTGAGGAGGGCCGTCAAGTAGTCGTCCGTCTGCAAGAGCGCGGGCATGAAGTCGGTGTAGTGGCGAAACTTCACGGTGCGCGACTCGTAGTCGAGGTGCCGTTTGGCCCACCTCGTGTCCGGGCTCTCCTGGATATCGTCCCAAAGGTCGAACAGCGAACCGCCGGCCTCAAGGACCTCGTCCAGCAACTGGGCCACTTCCTCGACGGGGAAGCGTTCGCCCGACTCGAACTTCGCGATCGCGCTGTACGACAGGAAGACCCGGTCCGCGACCTCCGCCCGGGTCAAGCCGCGCTCGACGCGCAGCTCCCGCAACCGCGACGCGTACCGCGCGATGATGCCCCGAGACGGGTCGAGCCGTTCCGGATCGGACATGGTGGGAACCCCCCGGCGGTGAGCTGTGGCGCGGCCGAGCTTAGGAGGCGGGGCGGGAAGTCCGAGCCGGAAACGGAAGTTCCCGGCCGACCGGTTGACGCCGGAACGCTCTCACCTCGGTGGACGTACGGCGTCGTCCAGGGCTGAGCGTGAAGCCGTCAGCCAAGGCAGCAGCACCGGCAGGACATGCGCCGGCTGCATCGCCTGCGTGTGGTCGAGGCCGTCGAGAAGGCGGACCGTCCAGCCGGCGGCGGCCAGTTCCGTACGGCCGGCCGCGAGCGCGCCGCCGATGTCGACGGTGACGCCGCCCCAGCCCTCCCCGTAGGGGATCGTGTCGGAGGAACCGGCGAAGCACAGGCGCGGGCAGCGCAGCCGCGCCGACGCGGCCCGTTCGTCGAAGTCGCGCAGCGCCTCGTACAGGGTCACGAACTGCCGGGTCTGCGCCTCGGAGGCGGAGACTGCCACGGACGACCAGTCGTAGCCGTTCGGGTCCGTGGTCCCGACGGCCGTCGTACCAGGGGCGGCGGCGGAAGCCGCCATCGCGTGCGCGGCCCTCGTGACGCGCAGCATCTCCGCGTACGGGCCGCCGAGGGGCGGGAAGCCGCCCATCGCGAGGGCGGTGAGCCGGTCGGTGCGCAGGGCGAGTTGGAGGCCGCTGAGGGCCAGCCAGGAGTAGCCGTAGTAGGCGAACCGGTCGGCGCCCGTCGCGTCGGCGACGGCCAGGAGGTCGGCGGTGATGGTGTCCGGGGTGAGGGCGTCCGGCCGGGGGTGGGCCATGAGGTGGCCCTCGTAGGGGAACGCGACCGCGCGGAAACCGGCGTCCGCGAGACCTCGCGCGAGAGACCGGCCGAGGGCGGGATCGACGCCCCAGCGCCGGAGTTCCTCGGCGCGCGCCCCTTCCGCGGGACGTGGATCGACGGGGAGGAGCACGGTGGCGGACCCGGTGCCGTGGACCTCCACCGGGAGCACGCTGCCGTCGTGGAGCCTCGCTTCGATCACGGCTGTCTCCCTGTTCCGGTCGGTGCCGACCAATTCCGTAGGGCGTAAGGTGTTGGCGGGAGCGACAATAGCGTAGGGCGTAAGGAGATCAAGCGTGAGCGTGGGCATCATCGCCGGGCAGGGCGACCCGACCGCGTCCATGACGCTGCTGTGGAAAGGGGAGGACGCGCGTCCCGCGCGCAAGGCGCCGGGCCCCAAGCCCGGCCTGACCGTCGACGCCATCGTCGAGGCGGCGGTCGCGGTGGCCGACGAGGCCGCGTCGGCGGCGGGACTGTCGATGCGCACGGTGGCGGAGCGGCTGGGGTGCTCGTCGATGGCGCTCTACACCTACGTGCCCGGCAAGGCGGAACTCCTCGACCTCATGTACGACCGCGTGCACGCCGAACTCCCCATCGACCGGGCGGCGGGCGACGACTGGCGGACGGAGGTGACGACCTGGGCGTCGGAACTCAAGGAGTTCTGCCTGCGGCACCCGTGGGTGCTCCAGGTCTCGTACGCGCGCCCGGTGCTCGGCCCGCACGAGCAGGCCGTTCTGGAGGCGCTGCTCCGCGCCCTGTCGGGCGCCCGGCTGGAGGCAGGGGCGCTGCGGGCGGTGGTGAGTTCGCTGTTCCACTTCGTGCACGGCTCGGCGCGGACGACGGCGGAGGCGCGCCGGGCGGCGGCCGTGACCGGCGTCGCGGACCGGGACTGGTGGACCGCCCGGGTGACCCTCCTGAACGAGCTCGCCCCCGATTTCGCCGACCGCTTCCCGCTGTCGACGCGGCTCGCCTCCGCCCGGACCCCGCCCGCGGCGGACGGGGATCCGACGGACACCTGGGAGCGCGAGACCGACCGCGTCTTCGCGGCCGGCCTGGCCGTCCTGCTGGACGGGATCGAGGCGGCGGCCGGCTCCCCGAGCGCGGAGGCGGGCGCCGGCCGGTGAGCCTCGGCATGTGCGGGGGCGCGACTCCCGCCCGGTCCTCGGGCCCGTCGGCCCGCGGCTCCGCCGTGTCCGGCGCGCTCGGGGGGCGGGCGGCGCGCGGGCCCGGCCGGGTGGAGGAGGGGCCGTCGGGGCCTTCCCGGTGGGCCGGGAATTGGGCGACGCGCCGAAGGATGTGAGGATGTGGCCATGCAGAACGTTTTCTTCGACATCACCATTGACGGCAAGGACGCCGGCCGCATCGTCTTCCGGCTCTTCGACGACGTCGTCCCGGAGACCGCGCGCAACTTCCGCGAGCTCGCCACCGGCCAGAACGGCTACGGCTACGCCGGCTCGGCCTTCCACCGCGTCATCCCGGACTTCATGCTCCAGGGCGGCGACTTCACCCACGGCAACGGCACCGGCGGCAAGAGCATCTTCGGCGCGACCTTCGCCGACGAGAACTTCTCCCGCAAGCACGACCGGCCGTTCCTGCTGTCGATGGCCAACCGCGGCCCGAACACCAACGGCTCCCAGTTCTTCGTGACGACCGTCGTCACCCCGTGGCTGGACGGCAAGCACGTCGTCTTCGGCGAGGTCGTCGAGGGCCAGGACCTGGTGAAGCAGATCGAGGCGCTGGGCTCCCACAGCGGCGCCCTGAAGGCCGACGTCGTCATCAAGGAGAGCGGCACGGTCGCCTGACGTTCGCCGCGGCGAGCTTGAGATACCGAACGCCTGAGTAACGCCTGAGGAAACGCCTGAGTACAGATACTCAGGCGTTCGGCGTTTCCGGGCGGAAACGATGGGCCCATGCGTACGTTCCCCTGGGTCAGGCCCCTGAAGGGGGCCGCGGTCACCGCCCTCGCCGTCCTGGCCTGCCACACCGTCCTCACGACCGGTTTCGCCGCCGCGCGCGCCGAGGAGAAGGCCGATCCGCAGTCCGCCTGGGCGGGGACGGGGGTGTGGCTCGCCACGTTCGTCGTCGGACTGCTCCTGGCCATGCCCGTGCTGCTGTGGGCGGGCATGCGGCTGCTGCGCGAGAAGAACAACCACCTGCTCGTCGTCGGCGGCGGCCTCGCCTGGTTCTTCGCGGCGGGACGGCGCGTCGACGCCCTGGAGTACGGGGTGGGCCGGCACGTTTCCTGGCCGCTGGTCGCCGGGGTGATCGCCGTGGGGGCCCTGCTGTCGTGGGGCCGGCTCGCCGACCGGCTGGTGTCGGAGGAGACGGCCTTCGTTACGTCCTCCCCGGCCCCGTCCGGAGCCGAGGGGTCTCTTCGACAGGGCGGGTCGTAGCGAGGGGGCCCGTGGTCTCTTCGCGGGTGCGGGCCGCGTCGAGGGGGCGCGTGATCTCTTCGCCGGGGCGGGTTGCACCGAGGGGGCGCGCAGTTTCTCCGCCGGCGCGGGTCATATCGAGGGGCCGCGTGGTCTCTTAGCGGGTGTGGGCCGCGTCGAGGGGCCGCGCGGCCACTTCGCCGGCGCGGGGCGCGCCGAGGGGGCGCGCGGTCTCTTCGCCGGCGTCGGTTCCGCTCGGAGAGCGGGCCGCCTCCCAGGCCGCCTCGATCATCGTGAAGACCTCGTCCACCGCGGCCTCCGGATCGGCCGCCTCGCGGGCCAGCGAGTAGGCGTCGATCGCGAACCGCGCGACCGCCCGGCAGGCCGTCGGGGTCCGCGCCAGGCCGGGCTCGGCGGCGATGGCCGCCGCCAGCGACTCGGCGTGGCGGAGCCGCATCGACTCCTCGTACTCCCGCAGGGCGGGCGACGCGTCGATCATGCGCCAGACGGGGGCGGCGGCGTCCGCCGTGCAGTGCCGCACCAGGGCCTTGATCTCCCGGCGCAGCGCGGGGACCAGCGGTTCGTCCGGGGCCCGGTCGGCGACCGCCCGCGCGAGGCGGTGCTCGAAGTCGGCGTCCTGCTCGAACACCAGGGCCTCTTTCGAGGCGAAGTGGGAGAAGAGCGTAGTGACGGCGACGTCGGCCTCGGCGGCCACGTCACGGATGCCCACCGCGTCGTACCCGCGCTCGAGGAAGAGCCGCAGGGCGGCGTCGGCGATCTTCTGGCGGGTCGCCGCCTTCTTGCGTTCGCGGCGTCCGGGGGGCGCGGTCATGCGCTCACACTAGCAAATGTTGAAGTGGGGCGGTTGCGGAAAGATAACCGTTAGCGTTACGGGTTGGGGCGCGCTCATCCTTCCGCGGGCGGCAGCTCACCCGAGCCGCGTGCGATCAGGCGCGTCGGCAGTTCGATGCGGCGGGTCTCCGACGCGTAGCCGTCGAGGCGCTGGAAGAGGAGTTCGGCGGCGGTGCGGCCGAGGCGGGCGGGGTCCTGGGCGATGACCGTGACGGCGGGGGAGAGCAGATCGGCCAGTTCGAGATCGTCGAAGCCGACGAGGGCGACGCGGCGCGGGAGTTCGGACAGGACGCGGACGGCGGTGGCGGTCACCCGGTTGTTGCCGGTGAAGAGGGCGGTGACCGGCGCCGGGCCGGACAGCATGCGCAGCACCTCGCCGCGTACCCGGTCCGGCGCCGTGGGGCCGAGCGAGATCCAGCCGTCGTGCACCGGCAGCGCGGCGGCGTCCATCGCGGCCCGGTAGCCGCGCAGCCGCTCGGTCGCCGTGTGGATGCGCGGCTGGTCGCCGATGAAGCCGATCCGGCGGTGGCCGTGGGCGACCAGGTGCGCCACGCCCTCGCGGGCGCCGCCCGCGTGGTCGGAGAGGACGGTGTCGGCGGATATCAGTCCGGCGGGACGGTCGACGAAGACCGTGGCCACGCCGGCCGCCATCTCCGGTTCCAGATAGCGGTGGTCGGCGCCGGCCGGGATGACGACGAGGCCGTCGACGCGGCGGGCGCAGAGGGCGAGGGCGAGTTCGCGCTCCCGCTCGGGGTCCTCGGCGCTGGAACCGTTGATGAGCAGCGCCCCGTGGTCGCGGGCGACCTCCTCGACGGCGCGGTTGAGCGGGGCGTAGAACGGATCCGCCAGATCCTCCAGGACGAGGCCGACGGACGAGGTACGGCCCTTGCGCAGTACGCGGGCGCTGTCGTTGCGGCGGAAACCCAGGGCGGAGATGGCCTCCCTGACGCGGCGTTCGGTCTCGGGGGTCACGCCCGGCTCGCCGTTCACCACCCGGGACACCGTCTTCAGCCCCACGCCGGCGCGTGTCGCCACGTCCTTCATGGTCGGCCGGGTCCCGTAGCGGGGGCGCGGGCTGTGGGCGGTGTCGGGCACGTGGCGCGTCCTCCGTGGGCGGCGTGGGCGGCGTGGGCGGCGTGGGTGGTTGGGCGGTGCGTTGTGCTGTGCGTCGCGATCGTGCGTGGTGCGCGTCGAACGAGCATAGGGCCTGGACAACGTTGTCAACAGTGGCCGAGACTGGCGGGAAAGCGACGGCCGGCCAACCGGGGCCGGTCGCGCCGCGAGTGGAGCAGGAGAGACCGTTCCCCATGCCGTCCGCCATGCCGCCGTCGTCCCCCACGCTCACCGAACCGGGCGCTCTCGTCGCCGCTCTCGACATCGGCGGCACCAAGATCGCGGGCGCGCTGGTGGACGTCGGGGGGCGGCTCCTCGTCCGCTCCCGGCGCCGTACCCCCGCCGAGGGTGACGCGGAGGAGGTGATGGGCGCGGTGGCGGAGGTGCTGGACGAACTCGCCGCGTCCGCCGACTGGCGACGCGTACGCGCGGTGGGCATCGGCAGCGCCGGGCCCGTGGACGCCTCGCGCGGTACCGTCAGCCCGGTCAACGTGCCGGGCTGGCGCGGTTTTCCGCTGGTGGCGGAGGTGGGGCGACGGGTCGGCGGGCTGCCCGTCGCCCTCGTCGGCGACGGCGTCGCGATGACCGCCGCCGAACACTGGCGCGGCGCGGCGCGGGGCCGGGCCAACGCCCTGTGCATGGTGGTGTCCACGGGGGTGGGGGGCGGTCTGGTGCTCGGCGGACGCCTGCACCCCGGCCCCACCGGCAACGCGGGCCACATCGGTCACATCAGCGTGGACCTGGACGGCGATCCGTGCCCCTGCGGCGCCCGAGGCTGCGTCGAACGCATCGCCAGCGGGCCCAACATCGCCCGCCGGGCCGCCGAATCCGGCTGGCGGCCCGGGCCGGACGGGGACGCGGGCGCGACGGGCGTCGCCGCGGCGGCCCGCGCCGGCGATCCCCTCGCCGTCGCGTCGTTCGACCGCGCCGCCCAGGCACTGGCGGCCGGCATCGCCGCGACGGCGGTGCTTACGGAGATCGAGGTGGCGGTGGTGGGCGGGGGCGTCGCGGGCGCGGGGGACGTCCTCTTCGCACCGCTGCGCCGGCATCTGCGTGCTTACGCGACGCTGTCCTTCGCCGCCGGGATCGAGGTCGTGCCGGCCGAACTCGGCGGCGACGCGGGAGTGGTGGGCGCGGCGGCGGCAGCGGCGGAGGCGGTGGGGGTGTGGGGGTGAGGCGGTGGGGACGAGCGGCGTAGGGGGGAGGGGGATGGGGGTACGGGGTTTCGCCCAGGGCCGCGGGGGAAGCCGTACGATTCGGTGCTCGCTGCCGGTGCTCGCTGCCGGTGTCCGCTTGCTCGTGAACGGTGTGGGGAAGTCCCGGGAAACCTACGTCACTTGAGGACTTGAGGTCTTGAGGTGCCTGAGGTGCTTGAGACCCAAGGGGTTGCCGGGAGGCATGAACCGTACGACGGGTGCGCCGGTGAACCGAGGGCCCCATCCCGCTCGTCCGTCCTTCCGTGGCAAGGTGTTCCGGGCATCGCAAGGGGGCCGCTCGGAGGAGGGGGAACCGTGATCGTCTGGCTGAACGGCGCTTTCAGTGCGGGAAAGACCAGCACCGCGAGGGAACTGACCGGGCTCATGCCGGAAAGCCACCTCTACGACCCCGAGATCGTCGGCGGGGGACTGCGGCATCTCCTGCCGCCCGGACGGCTGGCCGAGGTGGACGACTACCAGGACCTGCCGATCTGGCGGCGCCTGGTCGCCGACACGGCGGCGGCGCTGCTCGCGGAGGTCGGCGGGGTGCTCGTGGTCCCCATGACACTGCTGCGGCAGGAGTACCGGGACGAGATATTCGGCACGCTCGCCGCCCGCCGGATACCGGTCCGGCACATCCTGCTGGCCTGCGATGAAACGATACTGCGCAAGCGGATCGACGGCCGGGTGGAGGACCCCGCCGACCCGGTCCGCAGCGAGGCCGTCCGGCAGTGGGCCAGGGACCACGTCGACGCTTACCAGGAGGCGCTGACCTGGCTTTCGGACGACACGTTCGTCGTCGACACCGGGCGGCTCACCCCGCGCGAGGCGGCCGAACACGTCGCCCGGGCGGTCCGCGACGGCTCCGCCGGGCCCTGCCAGATCGTCGAGACGCCCGAGCCGAAGGCCGAGACGCTGGCCGCCGGGGTGCTCCTCTTCGACGAACACGACCGCGTACTGCTGGTCGACCCCACCTACAAACCGGGCTGGGAGTTCCCCGGCGGCATCGTCGAACCGGGCGAGGCGCCGGCGCGGGCCGGTATGCGCGAGGTCGCCGAGGAGATCGGCATCGAACTGCCGCACGTCCCCAAGCTGTTGGTCGTGGACTGGGAACCACCCCGGCCCCCCGGCTTCGGCGGCCTCCGCTTCCTTTTCGACGGCGGCCGGCTCACCGAGGCGGAGGCCCGCCGCCTGCTGCTCCCCGACGCCGAACTACGCGGCTGGCGCTTCGTCACCGAGGACGAGGCGAGCGCCCTGCTGCCCCCCGTCCGCCACCGCCGCCTGCGCTGGGCCCTCCGCGCACGGGAACGCGGGTGCCCGCTCAACCTGGAGGCGGGGGTGCCGGTCGGGTGAGGCGGGAACGGGACGGGGACGCGCCGGACGCCCGCGGGCGGCGCTCGGGCGGGCGGCGCTCGGACGGGCTGCGGGAGCATGACGATGTCCGGGGTGGGGGATGGGGTTGAGCGGGATGGTGTGGTTCGCACCGGGGGCGTCGGCGGAATCGCCTCTCGCCGCGCAGACGTTGGCGGAGCCGCCGCTCGCCCCGGCCGCGTCGGCCGAATCGCGGCCCGCCCCCGACGCGTCGGCGGAACCACCGCTTCCACCAGCAGCGTCGACGGAACAGCGAACCGTCACCGCAGCCGTCACGGAAGCCGTCACCTACGCGGCACCGTGCCCCGACTGCGGCGCGGCGACGGACCACCACGGCGTCCAGACCCTCCTGCCGGACGGCCGCCTGCGGTGGGACGCGGAATCGACCTGCGCGGCCTGCGGATCGGCGTTCGCCGCGTGCGGCGGGGAACCGCCGGGCGAACGCCGGGACCAGATGCTCGCCGCACACGGACCTGCGAAGCTGCGCATCCGCACCCCGCCGCCGACGGCCGCCGTCATCATGCGCGTCCTCCGGGCCACGCTCGGCGTCGACCTGGCGAGCGCGAGGGCGTTGTCGCGCCGTGTCCTGGACGGTGACTGCTGGGGAACCCTCCCCGAGACGGAACTCCTGGCGAGGAGACTGCGCGCGTCCGGGATCGACGCCGTGGCCGAGCGGATCCCCGCGGCCGGATAAGGCCCGCGCCCGACAGAGAAGGCAACGCCCATGGGTACCTACGTATCGATCAGAGGACGGCTGGAGCGCGACGCGACGCGACTCGCCGCCGTTCAGGAGATCGTCGCCACCTACGACGACGACCACGACAGCAACGGATGGAGCTGTCCCCGGCAGCAGGCCAATTGGACCCACCACGTCTTCTACGGCGCCGACATCCGGGAATCGGCCCTGGACTGGTTCACCGACCGGATCAACGAGATCGCCGGCTCCCCGCCTCCGACGACGACGGAGACCTCGTCCAGGGCCTGTTCCTGGTCAGCCACGAGGCCGAGGGCATGACCGGATGGCAGATCCGCGGCGGCCGACTCCACACCGCACCGGCAGACATCAAGTACCGGTACCTGGACGCATAGCCCGGCGCGCCCCCTGCCGGGCATCGGTGGCCGGCCAGGCGAAGCACCCGTCCGCCGAGCCCGGCAGGGGGGACGCGTAAGGTCGCGGCCCAGCGGTCGGCACGCCTTTGAGATCTGACATGGGACGATCGTTCGGTGACTCGACTCGTGAACCGTGACCGCTCCCTTGAGGAGCTTGAGCGTGACCGCTGGGCGGCCCCGTCGGGCGGCGAGACCCGGCTGACGGCGGCCGTGCGCGAGCTTCGGCGCAAGCCCATCGGCAGCCTGACGGTCGAGGACATGCGGTTGCTGATCAGGCAAGACGTGGGCCTCGCCTATCTCCTGCCCCTGGCGGTGGGGGTCCTCCGGGTCGATCCACTGGCGGAAGGCGACATGTACGAGGGCGATCTGCTGGCCGCCGTGCTCACCAGGAGTGCGGATGTCTGGAAGGAGGCCCCCGAACTCGGGCGGGAGGTCCGCATGATCCTCTCGGACTTGGCCGACGTGCCGCCAGCTGTGAAACGCGAGGTCGAGGCGTTCTTGGCGCAGTAGCTCGCCGACAGCAGTCGCCGCCGACGAGGGGTCGGCAGGCTGTCTATGTCGGCAGGCTGTCTATGAGGATTGCCGCACGAGCAGTCGTGGACTGGAGCGCGTAGCAGCACGGCTCCGGGGGAGCCGGCGGACCATGACGCCGCGTCGACGGCCAGGATCGGGCCCTCTGGTGGCAGCGAGGACGGTGTCGGCGGTGCGGACGGACTGCGCGTCGATCATGCTTGTGCTCGGCTCCGCGTCGCGGCCGTCAGTTTCACGGACCGTGCCGCGCGGGATGTCATGGTTGCGCTCAACAGTCCCGTCGTCGTGCCACCACGTGAAGCACCAGTACACCGTCGGCACGGAGCGAAGTCCTCCGGCAGCTGCCGCCAGGAACGCCCGGTCCGCATCACGTAGAAGATCGTGTCGACGATCCGCCGCCGCGAACTGCTTCTCCCGCCGCCGCCCTTCCGTCCTACCCGCGTCGGCGGGAGCAACGGCTTCCACCAGTGCCCCACTGCTCATCCGTCAAGTCCGACGGATGCTCACCCCCGACACCGCTCACGTTGAACTCAACGAACGCTTCAGCAACGGGACATGACACACCCCAAACGCGGTCTCAGGGCTCGCGTCCGACTCGTAACTCGCGCCCGTGAACCCCCGGTGACCACGGAGACGGTATCCGTTTCACCGCCAGGCAGGGCCGGTCGGCACCGAATCGGCCCTGTCGGCTGTGAGCACGCCCACCGCCAAGCAGACCGGGTGAATTCCCGACGCCTCAGTCACTCCCTCTGCCCTCTCAGCGACCGAGCACCGCGAGATCCAGTGCCGCCAGGCGCTCCGGGTCGGTGAGGATGTCGAGGGCGACGATCCGGTCCGCCACGACGGTGAAGGCCATGACCGAGAACGGCGACCCGCCCGCCGTCGCGACGACTCCGGCCGCGCCGTTGACGAGCGCGGGGCGTGCCGCCTCGGCGACGCGGGCGAACCGCGACGCCTGCCGCGCCACGGCCTCCGCGCCGCGTACGACGTTGAACGTCCGCGCGGCGCCGCCGTCCGAGCGTGCGACGACGTCCGGGTCCAGCAGGTCGACGAGCGCGTCGAGGTCGCCGCCGCGCGCGGCGGCCAGGAACGCGTCGACGACCCGGCGCTGCCGGCCGAGGTCCGGATCCGGGGCGGGCGCCGAGCCCTGCACCCGTCGGCGGGCGCGGCTGGCGAGCTGCCGGGCGGCGGCGGGGGTACGGCCGACGACCGGCCCGATCTCGTCGAAGGGCACGGCGAACATGTCGTGCAGGACGAACGCGAGCCGCTCCGCCGGAGCGAGCGACTCCAGCACCACCAGCAGCGCCAGCCCCAACGAGTCCGCCAGTAGCGCCTCCTGCTCGGGATCCACCCCGTCCACCGCGCTGACCACCGGATCGGGCAGCCGCAGCCGCTCCTCCATCGGCTCCTCGCGCCGCGCCGTACGGCCGCGCAGCATGTCGAGGCAGACCCGCCCGACGACCGTCGTCAGCCACCCCCCGAGGTTCTCCACCTCACCGGCGTCCACCCGGCTCAGCCGCAACCACGCCTCCTGCACCGCGTCGTCGGCCTCGGCGAGCGACCCCAGCATCCGGTAGGCGACCGCCCGCAAATGCGACCGGTGCTCCTCGAACCGTCGCGCCAGAAACTCGGTGTCGTTCGCGCTGTCCATTCCTCGCCGTTCCGCTCGCGGGGGCGTTCCCTCATCCCACGCCCGCCTGATTGCCCGACCGGAACACTGACGCGCCGGACGGCACGAATGTGACAGCGGGGCGATGAACGTGTGCCTGATCACAGGCCGGTCGATCCGAAGGCATTCGACGGCGACGGCCCCCGGCTCTCAGCCCCTGACCCCCGACCCCCGACCCCAAAGGGAATGGGATACTCCATGTGTCCTCGTCAGAGCACACGGTATTGTCCTGAGCCAGGAGGAATCGGTGTGCTGACACTGCGTGAACAGTTAACGGCGTTGTACGCGGGCGAAGTCGAACCGGCGGAGGTCGTGGGGGCCTTCCGGAGGTCGGCGGTCGTCGTACCGCTCGACGAGCGCGGCGGATTGTGGACGGCGACGTACGAGGACGTGGGGTGGATCCACGCCTTCTGCGACGAGGCGGCCCTGGCCCGGTTCGTGATGGCTCGGGCAGATGCGTGCGGGGTGGCGGTCCGGCCCGGTGAAGCGGCCGTGGACTACGTCACGACATTCGGCGCCCGCCTCCTGGACGTGGTGATTCCGGCGGTCGGCGAACCGACCGGCGTGGCGCTGGACATGGGCGGCGACACGCCTTTCTTCCTGCCTCCGGTGGCAGGTGTCGTACCGGACGAGGCGGCGGTCCCGGCGACCGCGGGAGGGGAGACGGCATGAGCGGCGGATCCGATCTGGCGGCGAACCAGGAAGCGTTGGGGCAGATAGCCCAGGGCCTCACGGCCGCTCTCGCCGAGCTGAAGGAACTCGGAATGGCCGGGGAGTCGGCGGCGGGCCGAGGCTTCTCCGACATCCGGATGACCGGTATGGAAACGGGTCACGACGGCCTGACCAGCGCGCTGAAGTCCTTTTGCGAGCGCTGGGAGTGGGGCGTGCGGTCGCTGGTCCGCGACGGGAACCAGTTCGCCCGCCGGGTGGGGCTGTCCGCCGGCAGTTATTACGAAGAGGACCAGTACGTCAAGCGGACGCTCAAGGTCGGAGTGGCCGCGTTCGGAGCGGACCCGACGCTCTCCGACGAACAGGTCGAGAAGATGTCGATGGACGAACTGCGCGAGCACGGGAACTTCGCCCACGTGGACTACAGCGAGAAGTCCTTCGAGGACGCCTTCGACAACGCGGTGCGTACCGGCAAGGACGTGGCGAAGGACCACATCGACACAAGGCGCCACCTGCTGGAGGGCGCGACTGAGGCCGCGAAGCGCGTCGCCGGGGCGGGGGAGCACGGATGAGTTTTCTGGGTGACCTCGGCCATGGGCTCAAGAAGCGCGTCGACAAGGTCGGCGACAAGGCAGAAGGGCTGTGGGACGAGGGCAAGAAGCAGGTCGGCAAGGGCGTCAGATACGTCTCCCACGAGGTCGGCGACGGGCTCGACGCGGTGGGTATGCACGGCCTGGCCGACGGCGTGGACGACTTCGGTGACAATTTCGCCTCCCGGATGGGCGCCCACGTCAGCGAACAGCAGCTGGGCGAGACGGAGGAGGCCAATGAGCTGATCCACGGGAAACCGGGGAAGATCCGCTCCTCGGCATCCCACCTGTCCGACTTCGCGGCGGCGTTCGGACGCGTCCGGGACGGCATGTCCCGGCTGGACTCCGAGCACTGGAAGGGCAAAGGCGCGGACGCCTTCCGCGAGAAGTTCGCCATGCACCCTCCGCAGTGGGGCCACGCGGCGAAGGCGTGCGAGGACGCGGCCAAGGCGCTGACCCGGTACGCGGAAACGGTCACCTGGGCTCAGGGCAAGGCGAAGGAGGCCATCGCCCTTTACAAGGAGGGGAAGCGGGAGCAGAAGGAGGCGTTCGACGCCTACAAGGCGCAGGTCGAAGCGTTCGACAAGGCGGCGAAGGAATACAACGCGAAGCTGGACGGCGGCAAGGACCCGGGAACACGTCCGACGCCGCCCGGTTCCTGCCCGAACGCGGGTGCCGACAAGATGCAGCACGCGCAGGAGGTGCTGACCAACGCCCGTACCCAGCGCAACAGCGCGGCGGAAGCCGCGGCGGCGGCGGTCAAGGGCGCCTTGGCCCACGCCCCGAAGAAACCGGCGTTCAGCGACCGCATGGAAATGAACCTGGGCGACTTCGAGTCGGCCGCCGGCGTCGAGCTGACGCATTTCGCCGGCGGTATGACCAAGGGCGCCGCGGGCGCGGTGAAGTTCGTCCGGACAGTGGCGCCGATCGACCCGTACAACGTCACGCACCCGGGGCAGTACCTGACCCATATGACCAATATGGGGGCAGGGATCATGACCCTGGCCAACCATCCCGACCGGATACCCTCGTCCCTGCTGGGCACCGGCTGGGGCAAGGATCCCTCCGAAGCCTCCGGGCGGCTGGGCTTCGACGTGCTGACCGGCCTGGCCAGCGGTGGGACCAGCGTCGGCGCGACGGCGGCCCGGCGCGCGGCGGTGAACGTGGCCGAGCACGGTCTGGAGGAGGCGGGCGCCCGGGGCCTCCGGGGGCTGGGCAAGGAAGCCGAGCGGGAAGCGGGCGCGGGCCGCGGGCAGTTCAACAACGACCCTCATGGTGCGGCGAAGAAGGACGGTCAGCGCGACTGCGGCGGAACCGACCCGGTCGACCTGGCCTCGGGCTACATGTTCCTCGCCCAGACCGACGTCAGCCTCCCCGGCGCCCTCCCGCTGGCCTTCACCCGAAGAGTGGGCTCCGACTACCGCGCCGGCCACTGGTTCGGCCCCTCCTGGTCGAGCACGGTCGACCAGCGGCTGGAGATCGACGCCAAGGGCGTCGTGTTCGTCCGCGAGGACGGCATGATCCTCTCCTACCCCCATCCGGCCCCCGGCGTCCCCACCCTCCCGTCACACGGCCCTCGCTGGCCTCTGGAGCCCACGGAGGAGGGCGGCTACACCGTCACGGACGTGCGCGGGAACCGCACTTGGCACTTCACTGCCCCGATCCCATGCGGCGACGACCGGCACGAGATATCCCTGCTGGACCAGATCGCCGACCGCAACGGCCACTGGATCACCTTCGACTACTCGGACGAGGGCGTCCCCACCGGCATCACGCACCACGCCGGTTACCACATCCGCATCACGACCCACGGCAGTCGGGTCACGGCCCTGCACCTGGGCGACGTGGAACTGATGCGCTACGGCTACGCGGACGGAAACCTGACAGAGGTCGTCAACTCCTCCGGCCTGCCCCTCCGCTTCACCTACGACGACCGCCGCCGCCCCACGTCCTGGACGGACCGCAACGACCGCTCCTACCGGTACGAGTACGACGACCGCGACCGCTGCGTACACGAAACCGGCGAGGCGGGGCACCTGCGGTGCACCCTGGAGTACGGCGACCCGGATCCGGAGACCGGGCTGCGCGTCACCACCCTCACCAGCGCCTTGGGCCACACCAGCCGCCACGTCTTCGACAAACGCTCACGACTGGTGGCCGAAACGGACCCCACGGGTGCGACGACGCTCTTCACCTGGGACGGCCGGGACCGTCTCGTCGCGCGCACGGACCCGCTGGGCCACACCACCGCCTTCTCCTACGACGAGGCGGGCGACCTGCTCTCGGTGCGCCGCCCGGACGGCAGCGAGAGCACCGCCGAGTACAACGCCCTGGGCCTCCCCGAGACGATCACCGAACCCGGCGGCGCGACGTGGCGGCAGACGTACGACGCCGCGGGCAACCGCACGTCGGTGACCGACCCTTCCGGCGCCACGACCCGGTACGCCTACGACGAGACCGGCCACCTGACAGCCGTCACCGACGCGCTCGGGCACGTCACCCGGCTGCGGTGCGACGCGGCGGGCCTGCCGTCGGAGGTGACGGACCCCCTCGGGGGAACGACCCGCTACGAGCGGGACGCCTTCGGTCGCACCGTCGCCGTCACCGACCCGCTGGGCGCTACCACCCGCCTCGCCTGGACGACCGAGGGCCTGCTCGCCCGCCGCACGGACCCGGACGGCGCGGAGGAAAGCTGGACCTACGACGGCGAGGGCAACTGCGTCACCCACACCGACGCCCTGGGCGGAGTGACGCGGAACGAATACACCCACTTCGACCTCCTGACCGCCCGCACCACCCCGGACGGCGTTCGCCACACCTTCACCCACGACACGGAACTGAGGCTCCAGACGGTCACCAACCCCCAGGGCCTGACGTGGACGTACGCGTACGACCCGGCCGGACGCCTCACGTCGGAGACGGACTTCGACGGCCGCACCCTGACGTACGCGCACGACGCGGCGGGCCGGCTGACCGAGCGGACGAACGGCCTCGGCGAGACCATCGGCTACCACTACGACCCCGTGGGACGGATCACCAGGAAGGACGCGGCGGGCAAGGTCACCACGTATGCGCATGACGCGGCGGGCCGCCTGGTGGAGGCTGCCGGTCCGGATGTGACGCTGGTGTACTCCCGAGACCGCCTGGGCCGGGTCAAGTCGGAGACGGCGAATGGCCGGACCCTGTCGTACACCTACGACAAGCTGGGCCGACGCACTCGGCGGGTGACGCCGGGGGGCGCGGTGACGACGTGGACGTACGACGCGGCGGGCCGACGTACCGGACTGACCGCCTCCGGGCACGCCTTCGCAATGGAACACGACGCGGCGGGCCGCGAGGTGGCGCGCCACTTCGGCGAGGGTCTGACCCTGACCCACGCCTGGAACGCGGCGGGCCGCCTCACGACACAGACCCTCACGTCCGCCCCCGACAACGACCCCCTCCAGCACCGCTCCTTCACCTACCGCCAGGACGGCTCCCTCACCGGCATCACCGACTCGACGACGGGGCCGCGCACCTTCGACCTGGACACGGCGGGCCGAGTCACCGCCGTCCACGCCCAGGGCTGGACGGAGCGCTACGCGTACGACGAGGCGGGCAACCAGACGCAGGCATCCTGGCCCACGGACCACCCGGGCGCGGAGGCCCACGGCCCCCGCACCTACACCGGCACCCGCATCGTCCGGGCGGGCCGGATCCGTTACGAACACGACGCCCAAGGCCGCGTCGTCGTCCGCCAGAAGACCCGCCTGTCGCGGAAGCCGGAGACGTGGCGCTACTCCTGGGACGCGGAAGACCGCCTGACCGAGGTCATCACCCCGGACGGCACGAAGTGGCGCTACCTCTACGACCCCTTCGGCCGCCGCACGGCCAAGCACCGCCTGACGCCGGCGGGCGACGTCGCGGAACAGGTGCACTTCACCTGGGACGGCCCGACCCTGGCGGAGCAGACGACAACCTCGACGGACCTGCCGAACCCCGTCACCCTCACCTGGGACCACGACGGCCTCCACCCCGTCGCCCAAACGGAGCGCATATCGGCGGCCGAGGCTCCCCAACGCGAAATCGACCGACGCTTCTTCGCGATCGTCACCGACCTGGTCGGCACACCGACGGAGCTCATCGACGAGACGGGCACGACGGCTTGGCGCTCGCGCGCCACGCTGTGGGGGACTACGGCTTGGGCGACGGACAGCTCGACTTACACGCCACTGCGGTTCCCAGGGCAGTACTTCGATCCTGAAGCGGGCTTGCACTACAATTTTCATCGCTATTACGACCCGGAGACGGGGCGATATTTCACACCGGACCCGCTGTGCTTGGAAGCGGCACCGAATCCCGTTGCCTATGTCGACAACCCTCATCGGTGGACGGACCCATTGGGTTTGGCTCCATATGAGAACAACGGCGGGCTCGGGAAGCTGATAAAAGTTAGGAAACCTGACCCGGCAGCAGATGCCTTGGCTGAACGGCTTGGCGGAGAGTCCCGCGTCCGTTTCGAGCACGACCCCAAGGGGCGTGAGATCGATGCGGTCAGTGATGAGTATGTAGCGCAATCGAAGCCGGGCGGCATGCAGATGGGGAGTGCCCTGAGGAACCAGGTCAAGGCGACCTTCGAGCATGCAATACAGAGCGGACGCAAACCTTACTTTCATTTTGAAGGTGAGCCTGGTCCCGGTGTCATAGCCAAGCTGAGAGAGTATGGCCGACGTTACAATATCGATCCGGTTATCGACACTACGCCTTTGGGGTGAGGAACGTGTATGAGTTTCACGGATGGTTTGGTATCTCCGAGTCGCCCGAGGAGTCGGACTCAGGGAGCCTGGAAGCAGGCATTGTGCAGCTCAGGAGCTTCATCGAAGATGTCGACTGGGCGACTGGCGAGGCCCGGCTCAGTCAGCACAATGGGGAGTACTTCGTCTTCATTAATGGTTTGATGAATCGTCGACGTGATGAAGCGGAGGAGATTGACCAGCTCTTGCGTCACATCGCTACTCGGTTCCCCGGATCCTGGGGTCTTCTCTATGAACGTTCGGCTGATATGGACGATCCGCCGGGTCAGGGGGCCTTCCGTGTCCGGGTCATGGCGAGGGGGGAAGTGCAGATTCGCCTGGATCCGTTCCTCTCGCCTGTCAATCCGCTTATTGAGGATTGACGTGCAGCGAAGTTCAATCGGTATTCCAGGGTCCGTGGCACGACCATGGCGGGCCGGTGGGATATTGAAAGGGAGAACAGCCCGGCCGTCGAGCTGTTCTCCCAATGCCGAGCGTCTTCAGTCGGTGTTGGGAGGGCAGGCTACCGCCGGGACTCCGCGTAGTTCAGCAGGAACAGGGCCTCCGTCAGGGACATGCGCTCCAGTTCCTCCGGGGACACGCTCTCGTTGACCGCGTGGATCTGGGCCTCCGGCTCGCTGAGGCCGATGAGGAGGATCTCCGTGTCGGGGTAGAGGGCGGCGAGGGTGTTGCAGAGGGGGATGGAGCCGCCCATGCCGGCGGTCTGCATCTCCTGGCCGGGATAGGCGACGCGCATCGCCTCGGCCATCGAGACGTACGCGGGGCTGGCGGTGTCGGCGGCGAACGGCTCGCCCTGGCCGACCAGTTCCGTGGTCACCCGGGCGTTCCACGGGACCTGGGACTCCAGGTGGGCGCGGAGGAGCTTCGCCGTGTCGGCGGCGTTGACGCCCGGCGGGACGCGCAGGCTGATCAGGGCCGCCGCGCGGGCGTGGACGGACGGGGTGGCGCCGACGACGGGCGGGCAGTCGATGCCCAGGACGGTGACGGCGGGGCGGGCCCACAGGCGGTCCGCGACCGTGCCGGAGCCGATCAGGTCGACGCCGTCCAGGACCTTGGCGTCGGAGCGGAAGTCCTCCTCCGGGTACTGCAGGCCGTCCCAGGTGCCCTCCGGCTCCAGGCCGTGGATGACGGTCGAGCCGTCGGGCGCGCGCAGCGAGTCGAGGGTGCGGATCAGTGCGGCGAGCGCGTCGGGAGCGGCGCCGCCGAACATGCCGGAGTGCAGGTTGCCGCCCAGCGTCTGCACCTCCACCCGCACCAGCATCATGCCGCGCAGGGTGGCGGTCACGGTCGGCAGGCCGAGCCGGAAGTTGCCGGCGTCGCCGATGACGATGGTGTCGGCGGCCAGCAGCTCCGGGTGCGCCTCCGCGTACTGCTGGAGACCGCCCGTGCCCTGCTCCTCCGAGCCCTCGACGATCATCTTGACGCCCACCGGCACCCCGCCGTGCTCCTTGAGGGCGCGCAGCGCCGACAGGTGCATGATGAAGCCGCCCTTGCAGTCGGCCGCGCCGCGCCCGTACCAGCGGCCGTCGCGCTCCGTCAGCTCGAACGGCGGGGACAGCCACGCGTCCTCGTCCAGCGGCGGCTGCACGTCGTAGTGGGCGTACAGCAACACCGTCGGGGCGCCCGCCGGGCCGGGCAGGTAGCCGTAGACGGACTGGGTGCCGTCCGGGGTGTCCAGCAGCGCGACGTCCTCGAAGCCCTCGGCGCGCAGCGCCCCGGCCACCCACTCCGCCGCCGCCTCGCACTCGCTCTTCGGGAACTGCGCCTCGTCCGCGACCGACCGGAAGGCGACCAGTTCGGCCAGTTCGGCGCGGGCGCGGGGCTGGAGGGAGGCGACGGTCGCGGCGAGCGCGGCGGAGTCGGGCCGGGGGGCCGGAACGGTGTCCATGGAACGCTCCTCGGGGGCACCACGTTGTGGTGTACGGACGGGCAGGGTTGACGGCCTCGATCCTTTCATGGCACCCCACGGAGTCCCAGGGCGGTGCCGGTGGTCCGGCGTGCTTCCCGGGGCGGGGCGCCGCGCGGCCGGGCCGTAGGATGCGGGCGGTACGGCCGGCACGGCCGGCGGCGGCGGACGAGCGGGAGCGGAAGCACAGGTGAGCAGCGACAACACAGCCCGGGAGACGGGTCGCGACGACGTGCCGGCGGATGCGGAGGACGTATCCGCGCAGGACGTGTCCGCGGACGGCGGGCCCATGGGCGCCGAGCCGGTGTGGGACGTCGTCGTGGTCGGCGCCGGGCCCGCCGGAGCCTCGGCGGCGTACGCGGCGGCCGGCGCGGGACGCCGTGTCCTGCTCCTGGAGAAGGCCGAACTGCCCCGCTACAAGACCTGCGGCGGCGGCATCATCGGCCCGTCCCGCGACGCCCTGCCGCCCGGCTTCGAACTGCCGCTGCGCGACCGCGTGCACGCCGTCACCTTCTCCCTCGACGGCAAGCTCACCCGCACCCGCCGGTCGAAGAAGATGCTCTTCGGGCTCGTCAACCGGGCCGAGTTCGACGCCGGCCTGGTCGAGGCGGCGAAGGCGGCCGGCGCCGAGGTGCGTACCGGCGTCACCGTCGCCCGCGTCGAGCAGCACGGACCCGCCGTCCCCGACCGGCGCACCGTCGCCGTCGTGCTCGGCGACGGCTCGACGGTCCTGGCCCGCGCGGTCGTCGGCGCCGACGGCAGCGCCGGCCGCATAGGAGCGCACGTCGGGGTGAAGCTCGACCAGGTCGACCTCGGCCTGGAGGCCGAGATCCCCGTCCCGCCGTCGGTCGCCGAGGACTGGGCCGGCCGGGTGCAGCTCGACTGGGGCCCCATGCCCGGCAGTTACGGCTGGGTGTTCCCCAAGGGCGACACCCTCACCGTCGGCGTCATCTGCGCCCGCGGCGAGGGCGCCGCCACCAAGCGGTACCTGGAGGACTTCATCGCCCGCCTGGGCCTGTCCGGCTTCGAGCCGAGCATCTCCTCCGGCCACCTGACCCGCTGCCGCGCCGACGACTCCCCGCTCTCCCGCGGCCGCGTCGTCGTCTGCGGCGACGCCGCCGGGCTGCTGGAGCCCTGGACGCGCGAGGGCATCTCGTTCGCGCTGCGTTCCGGCCGGCTGGCGGGGGAGTGGGCGGTGCGCATCGCCGAGGCGCAGGACGCCGTCGACGCCCGCCGCCAGGCGCTCAACTACGCGTTCGCCGTCAAGGCCGGGCTGGGGGTGGAGATGGGCGTGGGCCGCCGGATCCTCGCCCTGTACTCCCGCAAGCCGGGCGTCTTCCACGCGGCGGTCACCGGGTTCGGCCCGGCGTGGCGGGCGTTCGCCCGGATCACCCAGGGGGCGACCACCCTCGGCGAGATCGTCCGGACGCATCCGGTGGCGCGCCGGCTGGTCTCCGCGGCGGACCGGCTGCCGGCCGCGCGGCCCTGAGGCGGCCCGTCGGCCGGCCCCGGGGAGAGGCGTCGACAGGCTCGGGGGAGCGGAGTGTCGGCCCGGAACGGGGGGCGGGTGGCCGACCGGTTCGAACGTGAGGATCCGAGCGGGATCCTGAGCCGAGCTCCCGGGCCGGGCTCTACGGCGGCCCCGGACCGAGCCCGACGGAGGCCGCCCGGCGCCCGAACCCCTGGCACGCGTACGGGCGCGCTCCGGTCGCGGGGCGCGTTCCCGGCGGTTCGTCGCACGGGATCGGCCGAGCGGTCCGTTTCCCGCGCCGGGAGGCGCCGGTGCGCCGCCGGGCGTGTTCCGGCTGCGCCACGCCGCTCGTCGGGAGGTCCGCGCAGGTGGTGCGGCGAGTGGCGGGGCGTTCGCGGCCCTTCCCGTCCGTCCCCGTCCGTCCGGTGTGCGCCCTCCGGCCGGGAGCCGTCGGTGCGTGCCCCGGGCTCGTGGACGAGAACGAAAATCGGCCCCTGGTGCGGGCGTCGGCTCGCGGGCACACTGCGCAGCAGACAACCATCGGCCGAGCCGAAAGGCGGTGCACCGTGGCGGAACCGGAGTTCAAGGCGACGGGGGTACGGATCGAGAAGTCGCTCCGCTCGCTCACCCGCGCCGGACAGGTGAAGATCCACAACGGTCGCCTGGAGCTCCTGACCAGCTACGGAGTGGAGATCGACAGCGCTCCGGTGGACGCCGTGCAGGCACGAAAACCCTGGTTCGCCGCCCGCGACCGGGCCCGGGCCACGCTCAACGGCAACCGGTACGTGCTCGATCTCGGGGAGTCGGGCCAGGACCCGGAGGCGGCGGTCCGCCGGTTCCTGGAGGCGGTGGAGGCCGCGCGCGGCGACGGGCCGGAGTGAGCGCGCGAAACAGGGGGCGGCACGGGAGCACGGTGGGGGCGCACGAGTTGCGCCCGCGACGGTGAAGGCCGACCCTTGAGGCGTACAGCATCACTGAGGGTTCATCGACGGTCGCGTTCCGGATCGGTTCCGTCGTGCGGTCCGGCCCGCCCGCCGGACCGGGACGGGCGCGCACCGCGCCACGCATCTGCATCAGGCTAGCCCTACTTCTTCAGGGAGTCGCAGCCGTGATCAGCCGAGTGAACAAGCACTGCACCGTCGAGCTCCAGGCCCTGCCGCAGCGGATCCGGCAGGTGCGCAGAATCGTCTCTGCGCAGTTGCGTTACTGGCATCTCGATCCGCTCATCGATCCCGCCGCGCTCGGCGTCACCGAGCTCCTCACCAACGTCCACCAGCACGCTGAGCCGGACAAGCGGTGCACGGTCGAGATCACCCTGATGCTCGACCGGCTGACCGTCTCCGTACGCGACCACGATCCCCGGCTGCCCCGCGTCGGCGCTCCGGACGAGGCCAGCACCCATGGGCGCGGCCTCGCCCTGGTCGCGGCGCTCAGCGCCGGTTGGGGTGTGCAGCCGCGCCACGACGGCGGGAAGGCGGTGTGGTTCACCCTGCTCGTACCGGCCTCCGCCCCCGCCGCCGACCCCTGGCGCGACCGCGGCGCCGAGCCGGCGGTGGCCTTCGAACGCGCGACGGCCTCCCTGACCTCCCTCGGCACCGCCGCCTTCACCGAGCCGGCGGCCCTGCACCCGGCGGGCGCGGGGGCCGTGCCGGCGGTGGCGCGCGAGCGTTCGCCGGTGTAGGCCCGGCGGCCCCCGGGGCGCGTGTCCCGGGAGCGGCCTCCACGTCTTTCGCGCCCGCCAGGTGCGGAACGGAAGATGACCGAAACGCCGGACCGGCACGACGTAGCCAACCTATAGTGAAGCTATGGCGACGACGACCATCCAGGTTTCCCGGGAAGCGCGCGACCACCTCGCCGAGTTGGCCAAGGAGCGTGGACTCAGCATCGGCCAGGTGGTGGAAGAACTGGTGGCGCAGCAGCCGACCGCCGCGCAACGCGCGGCGCGCCTGGCGGCCGACCGGGAGGTCGTCCGCAGTCTCATCGGGCTGGACATCAGCGACGAGGAGTTCGAGCAGGCGCCTGATGTCCTCGGCAACATCTACAAGATCGCCGCCGAGAAGGTCCGGACCGCCGCGCGGGGCAATGCGGCGTGATCATCCTTGACACCGGCGCCGTCACGGCGCTCGCGCGGGGTCACAAGACGTTGAGCCTCCTCGCGGGCAATGCCGGGCGATCGCCGGGCGAGCGGCTCATCGTTCCGGCCACCTGCCTGATGCAGGCGGAAGTCGCCGAGGACGCTTCTCGTCAGGTTCTCGCCTTCTCCTCGATCGCCGTCGACAGCCTCGACACCGTCGCGGCGGTGGCGGTCGGCGCGATGGTCCGTGACGGCTACGGCGGTCCCGACGTCTGCCACGCCTTGTATTGCGCGATGCCGCGAGCGGACTTCGCGGGGCTGTCCATCCTGCTGACCGACCGGGAGGAGAGTTACCCGCCGGGAGTGGTCACGGTCGATATCGACTCCCCCGGCATGCTGGGCTTCTCATAGCGGCCGGTCACCTTCAGGGTTCCTCAGCCCAGCACCCCCAGCGGATCGTCCAGTACCGGCTGCCACGCCGCTTCCGCCGCGCCGATGAGGCTGTTGTGGTCGAGGGTGGCGGGGAGGATGGGGACGCTGCCGCTGCGGCCCCACAGGCTGCGGTCGGCGACGACGGCGCGGAGGCGGTCGGGGTCGGCGGCCAGGAGTTCGCGGTGGAGGCCGCCCAGGACGATGCGGTCGGGGTTGAGGATGTTGACGAGGCCGGCGAGGCCCAGGCCGAGGCGGTCGGCGATCAGTTCGGCGGCCTCGCGGACCGACGGGTCGTCGTACGCGGTGCGGAGCAGCTCGGTGGCCTGGTGGAGGAGGGAGCTGTCCGGGCCCGGTGTGCGTCCGGCGGCGGTGAGGAAGGCCGCCGGGTCGGCCTCGACGTCGAGGCAGCCGCGGCTGCCGCAGTGGCAGGGCAGCCCGGCCGGGTTGACCGTCAGATGGCCGACCTCCAGGGCCAGGCCCGAACTCCCGCTGTGCAGACGTCCGTCGAGGACCAGCGCGCCGCCGACGCCGCGGTGGCCGGTGGCCACGCACAGCAGGTGGCGGGCGCCGCGGCCGGCCCCGTGGCGGTGTTCGGCGAGGGCGGCGAGGTTGACGTCGTTGCCGGCCATCCCGGTGACGGGCAGGCCGGCCGGCCCGAGGACGCCCGCCTTGGCCAGCGCTTCGGAGAACAGCGCGCGGACCGGTGCCCCGGCGGGCCAGGAGAGGTGCAGCGGGTTGAGGGCGGTGCCCTCCGGCTCGGCCACCGCCGACGGGACGGCGAGTCCCGCGCCCAGGCAGTGCCGGCCCGTCCAGCGCAGCAGGCCGGCGCCCGCCTCCACGACGGCGTCGATGATGTGCGCCGGGTCGGCGGGGACCGTCATGCAGCCGGGCGCCGTCGCGACCATCCGGCCGCCGAGGCCGACGAGCGCGGCCCGGAAGCCGTCCGCGTGGATCTGCGCCGCCAGGACCACGGGCCCGTCGGGCGCGACGGACAGCCGGTGCGAGGGGCGGCCCTGCGAGCCGGTGGACGCCGTCGGACGGGCGTCCACCCGGATCAGGCCGAGTGCCTCCAGCTCCGCGGCGACGGCGCCCGCGGTCGCCCGGGTCACGCCGAGTTCGGCGGTGAGCACGGCGCGGGTGGGGGCGCGCCCGGTGTGGACGAGCTCCAGGGCGGGGCCGAGAGCGGCCCGGCCGCGCTCCAAACGTGTTGTCCGAGTCTGGGTCACACCCCTATTCTGACTTTGTGCCGACGCTAAACAAAATACGGACGGCCCTTCGGGGGGAACAGCGTGTCACCCCGGCCGATCCGTCGCTACGCCGCCTCCGAACCGCCCTCACCGTCTTCTTCGCCCTCGACGGCTTCCTCTTCGCCGGCTGGGTGGTCCGCATCCCGTCGATCAAGGAGCGTACCGGCGCCTCCGCCGGCGCGCTCGGCCTCGCCCTGCTGGGCGTCTCGGCCGGTGCCGTCGCCGTCATGATGCTCACCGGACGGCTGTGCCGGCGCTTCGGCAGCCACCCGGTCACCGTCGTCACGGCGGCCGTGCTGGCCGTCGGCATCGCCCTGCCGCCCTTCGCCCGGTCCGCGCCCGCCCTCGGCCTGGTCCTCCTCGTCTTCGGCGCCGCCTACGGCGGCATCAACGTGGCCATGAACAGCGCGGCCGTCGACCTCGTCACCGCACTGCGGCGGCCGGTGATGCCCAGCTTCCACGCGGCCTACAGCGTCGGCGGCATGCTCGGTGCCGGTCTCGGAGGGCTGGTCGCCGGGCGTCTCGCGGTGACCCATCACCTGCTGATGCTCACCGCCGTCGGGCTCGTCGTCACCGTCGTCGCCGGGCGGGTGCTGCTCGGCCATCCGGCACCGAGGGCGCCGGAGACGGTCGTTTCCGGTTCCGGTCCTCGTTCCGGTTCCGGGAGCGCGTCGCGGCGGGCCAAGGCGCCCGTGCGCGGGCGCGGACTCGTCGTCGTCTTCGGCCTGATCGCGCTGTGCTCCTCGTACGGCGAAGGGGCGCTCGCCGACTGGGGGGCCCTGCACCTCCAGCAGGACATCGGCGCCGGGGCGGGCACCGCGGCCATCGGTTACTCCGTGTTCGCGCTGGCGATGACCGTGGGCCGGCTGTCCGGCACCGCCATGCTCGAACGGCTCGGCCAGACGCGGACGCTCGTCTTCGGCGGGGCGACGGCCGCCGTCGGCATGCTCCTCGCCTCCCTCACTCCCGCGCTGTGGGCGGTCTTCGTCGGCTTCGCCCTGACGGGGCTGGGGCTCGCCAACATCTTTCCCGTCGCGATCGGGCGCGCGGGGGAGCTGACCGGGCCTGGTGGGGTTGCCGCGGCGTCCACGTTCGGGTACGGCGGCATGCTGTTGGGGCCGCCGGCGATCGGGCTGCTCGCGGATCGGTTCTCGTTGCCTGCCGCGCTGACGACCGTTGCGGTGTTGGCTGCGATGTCGGCGCTGATCAGTGGGGTTACGCGGGGGTGGACGCGGCGCGTCTGACGGGGGCGGTGGAGTGCCCCGGACCCTCCCCCGGAGGGGGCACCCCCATTTCGCCGTTTCCTGGGGCTGCCGCCCCCGACCCCCTTTTCGCGGCTTCGCGCTCGTCCTCAAAGCTCGTCCCCAAACGCCGGACGGGCTGAATTCAGCCCGTCCGGCGCGCCCGTGGCAGGGTGGAACGACGTAACCCCCGCACCCCGAAGGACGACGACAGCCATGGCACCCTCCGGCTGGCTCTGCGCCGGCCCCCGTTGGAGCGCGGACGGTCCTGCCCTGCTGTGGCTCCATCCCGAGCACGGCGAACGCCGCTCGCCGTTGCCCGCCGGGCGGGCGCTCGGGTTCGTCACCGGGGACCGGCGGTACTGCGTCGGGGTCCGGCGCGCCGGGCGGTACACGCCGTGTCCCGCCGGTGCCGAGGTGCCGGCCGGTGCGGTGTCCGGCCAGTGCGCGGAGTGCGCCCGGTTGGACCGGTCCCGTTCCGTCGCGGCCGACACGATGGCCGACGACCCGCGCCCGTACGACGTCTACCTGGCCTGGTTCGCCCCCGGCCTGGTCAAGGCAGGCATCACGGCCACCGAACGCCAGGGCGTCCGGCTCCTCGAACAGGCCGCCCTCTCGTACGCCCTGCTCGGCCGCGGCCCGCTGATGGCCGCCCGGCGGACGGAGGCCGTACTCGGCGCCGCGCTCGGCGTCCCGGACCGCTTCCCGTACGCCGCCAAGCGCGCCGCCCGCCACCCCCTGGTCCTGCGGGCCGAGCGGGCCGCCGAACTCGCCGCGCTCCACGCGCGGGCCCGCGCCCTCCCCGGCCTGCCGGAGTCGCTGGACGTGGCGGCCTTCGTACCCGTCCACCACGACGACGTCTTCCACCTGGACCGCGTCGGCCCCCGCCACGGCGTCGTCGACCTCGCTCCCGGGAGCGCCGTCGTCGGACACGTCGTCGCCGTGGCGGGACCGGACGTGTACCTGGAGACGGCGGACGGCCGCCAAGTGCTCGTCGACACGCGGCGGCTGGCGGGCTGGCAGTTGGCGGCGGCACCGGCCGGCGCGCGGACCACGGCGGCGGTCCGCGCGCCCGAGCCCGAACGGGACGGTCCGGAGGGGCTGTTCTGACCTTTCCCGTCGGGGCTGGGAGCCGTGCGCCTCAGGCCACCGGTTCGCCGAGAGCCTTTCCGCGCCGTCCGCCGCGCAGCAGTTCCCGCGGGGGCGGGCCGCCGCGCAGGCACCACAGGGCGATGACCGGGTCGCAGATCGCGCAGCCCAGCGACGCGTCGTGTACGAACGGAAGCAGGGGGCTGCCCTTGATGTGGTGCACGATGTCCCACGCGGTGTGCAGCAGCCAGCCGATGCCGACGAACGTCCAGGAATTCAGGGCGCGGTAGGCGACGCAGGTGGACAGCGCGGTGAAGGCGAGCTCCCAGCCGCCCAGCCCGTCGCTGCTGAGGTAGGTCGCGCCCGCCCCGGCCACCATGACGGCGTTGAGGCGCAGCCGGTGTTTCGCGTCGACGAGGGACATCACCAGCGCGTAGACGAGACCGATGACGACGGGCGCGATGTATTGCAGGTAGGGCATGGGGGCGCCTTCCGGGATGGATGCGGTGCGGGCGTGCGAGCGTGTGTGTGCGTGCGTGCGGGTGGCGTACGGCCGGTGACGGCGGTCGCGGGGGAACGCCGCCGCCCCGGCCGTACGGATCACACGGTAGAAAGGCCGGCCGGCCGGTCACAGGGGCATTGCCGACAGGTTCCGACGGAATACCGCCGCCCGGCCCGTTCGCCCCGGCAGGCGTCCCGGCCGCCGCACGCGGGGGACGCGGAGGTACCGTCCGTGCATGCACACGGTCGCCGTCCTCGCCCTCCCGCGCGTGATCCCGTTCGACCTCGCCACTGCGGTGGAAACCTTCGGGCGCGTCCGGCTGCCCGACGGGAGCCCCGGTTACGCGGTGCGCGTGTGCGCGGAGCGACCGGAGGTGGACGCGGGGGAGTTCGGCCTGCGGGCACACTGGGGGCTGGACGGGCTGCGCGGCGCGGACACGGTCGTCGTGCCCGGTACCGCCGACCCGACGGCACCGCTCGCCCCGGCCGTCCGCACCGCGCTGCGCCGGGCCGCCGGCGACGGGGCGCGCGTCGCGTCGATCTGCTCGGGGGCGTTCGTGCTCGCCGCCGCGGGGCTGCTGGACGGGCTGAGGGCGACGACGCACTGGCTGGCCGCCGGGCGGCTCGCCGCCGAGTACCCGGCGGTCGACGTCGATCCGGACGTCCTCTACGTCGACAACGGCCGGGTCCTCACGTCGGCGGGCGCGGCGGCCGGATTGGACCTGTGCCTGCACATGGTCCGCCGCGACCACGGCTCCGCGGTGGCTGCCGACACCGCCCGGTTCTCCGTGATGCCGCTGGAACGGGAGGGCGGGCAGGCGCAGTTCATCGTCCACGACCACACGCCCGTCCCGGCGGGCTCCGAGCTGGAACCCCTGCTGGTCTGGCTGGGCGAGAACCTCGCCCAGCCGCTCACCGTGGACGACATCGCCGCCCGGGCCGGCGTCAGCCCCCGCACGCTCACCCGCCGCTTCCGCGAGCAGACCGGCACCACACCGCTGCAGTGGCTGCACCGCGCCCGGATCCGCCGGGCCCAGCAGCTCCTGGAGACCACCCGCCGGCCCGTCGAACACATCGGCGCCGAAGTCGGTTTCGGCTCGCCGACCGCCTTCCGCGACCGCTTCCGCCGCACCACGGGCGTCAGCCCCCGCGCCTACCGCCGCGCTTTCGCCGGCGAGCCGGCCGGGTGAGGAGCCCCGCGGGCCCGCCGCGCGTCCCGGAGGCGACGGCCGGCGCCGGTTCGGAGGCGGTCACCCGGCGGGCCGATCCTCCCCGGCGATCCGCCCCAAGCCCGCTCGACCCGCGGGGCCTGACATCGCACCGCACCGACCTCGGACGGACGTCCTGGTGGCCGGGCGCGGGGAGTCGTCCGGGGCTCAGTCGAAGTACACGACCAGCCGGACGTGTTCGTCGCCGAAGCGGCCTGCGAGCGCCCTCATCACGGCGAAGACGTGCTCCCAGCCGGTCCCGGGGCCGAGCGCGTCCCGGCGCGTGAACCTCCGGTAGCTCACCCGCGTCGGGCCCGCCCGCCACTCGCCGAACGGTGTGGCGGCGGGGCCGTCCGCCGCCGGGCCGGGGCCCAGCCGGTCCAGGACATCCGGCGGCCAGTCGTCGGTGACCCAGCGGCGTTCCTCCAGCGCCGGTGTGCGGTCGTCCCGCAGGACGAGGGCGCCGCGGACGCCCGCCGGGGCCGCGTCCAGGTCGATCCGCGCCAGCTCCGCCCAGGTCACCCAGGTCGGGCCGTGCACCGCCGGATCGAGGCCGGCGACCTCGACGAACTCCTTCCGCAACTCCGGCGACACGTCCGGCGGCAGCCCCCGGCCGGCGGCGACCGGCTCCCAGCCCACCAGGTCGCGGACGCCGAAGAGGCAGCCGAAGGCCGCGTAGTCGCGGCCGGAGTAGAGCGGGTACAGGTCGATGGCACGCTCCCAGGGCGGCCTGGTGTACCAGTCCTCGTCGGCGTTCGGGTTGCGGATCTCTATGCCGCCGTAGATGTCGGTGCCCATGCGGCGCAGCGTAGGGCGTCCGCCGTCCGTACGGCGAAGGGGTTCCGGCGACGGGAGCGGCGGACGTGGCGGGGGTGGCGGACGCAGCGGGGTGGCGAATCGCGGCAGGGAGGGCGACGGCGGGACCGTCCGCCCCGCGTCTACGGCACCACCGGCAGGTCCTCCGCGTACAGCAGCGTCAGGTCGTCCTTGCTCGGGTTCCTCAGCTGGGCCACCCGTCCCGCGTGCCGTTCGACCATGGCCTCGAAGGTCTGGCGGGCCGTGCGGCCGTTGCCGAAGGCCGGGCCGCGGGGGACCGAGCGGAAGTAGTGCAGGAGGGCCTCGGCCGCGCCCTCGCCGATGCGGTACTCGTGCTCCTCCGCCTGCTGTTCGACGATCCGCAGCAGCTCCTCGGGGGCGTAGTCGCCGAAGGTGATGGTGCGGGAGAAGCGGGACGCCACACCGGGATTGACGCTCAGGAAGCGCTCCATCTCGGCCGTGTAGCCGGCGACGATCACCACCACCGCCTCGCGGTGGTCCTCCATCAGCTTCACCAGCGTGTCGATGGCCTCCCGGCCGAAGTCGCGGCCCGAGTCCTCCGGGGCCAGCGCGTACGCCTCGTCGATGAACAGGACGCCGCCCCGGGCGCGTTCGAACGCCTCCTGGGTGCGGATGGCCGTGGAGCCGATGTGCTCGCCCACCAGGTCCACCCGGGAGACCTCCACCAGGTGGCCGCGTTCCAGGACGCCGAGCGAGGCCAGGATCTCCCCGTACAGCCGTGCCACCGTCGTCTTGCCGGTGCCGGGGGAGCCGGTGAAGACCAGGTGGCGGCGGACCGAGGCGGCCTTCAGGCCCGCCTCCTGCCGGCGGCGGCCGACCTCGATCATGTCGGTGAGCGCCCGGACCTCCTTCTTGACGCTCTCCAGGCCCACCAGCGCGTCCAGTTCGGCGAGAACGGTCGTCGGCGGGCGGGCCGAGCCCTCGTCCCGGCGGGGCGCGGGGAGGGGGGCGGTCGGCCGCGCCACCGGGGCGGGCACCGCGGGTGCGGGCCGCGAGTGTTCCGCCGCCACCGCCGGGCCGGGGACGCGCACCGGCACCGGCTCGTCGCTCGTGCAGCCTTCGCTCAGCGGACCCGGGCCGCCGCCCTCCGCGTGCCCGCTCCCGCCGCCGTCCGCGAACTCGTAACCGCCGCGCGCGCAGCGCTCCGTGTGGCAGCGGGTGAGCGTCGCCCGGCACCCGTCGATGACGTGGAAGCCGTAGCCGCCGCTGCCCGTCACCCGGCAGTGGCGGAACGTGCCCCGGCCCTCGGCCGACACGTAGAACCCCGCCTCCAGCGGCGAACTCACCGCGCAGTCCTCGAAGGTGGGGTCCGCGCCCTTGGTGACGATCACACCCGTGGCCGTCGCGTCGACGGCACAGCCCGTCAGCGTCCCGCCGCTGCCGTGGTCGCGGAACCAGGCGCCGGTCGTCGCCTCCCGGATCCGGCAGTCGTCGAGCCGCGCGGTCGCCCCGCCGCTCACCGACACCGCCGTCCCGCGGATCCGCGACAGATCGCTGTCGGTGACCTCCGCGCACGAGCCGCGGTCCAGGACGAACAGCGCGTCCGGCACGTCGTGCACCCGGCAGGAGGCGAGGACGGCCGTGGCGCCGTCGCTCACCCACACCGCCGGGTAGTCGCCCGTACTGTCCTGGAGCTCGCACCCGACGGCCTCCGCGCGGGTGCCCGGATCCCACACCGACAGGCCGTTCCGCCCGAACCGGCGCACCGTGGAGCGGGCCATCGTCAGCACCGAACGCGCCCGCAGGTCCACCGCGTTCTCCGGGATGTCGTGGATGTCGCAGTCGTCGAGCGCCAGGACGGCCCCGGTGTCCAGCGTCACGCCGTCGGCCGCGACCCGGTGCACCCGGCAGTCGGAGAGCCGGCCGGCCGCCCGCTCCGCCATCCGCACACCGGCGCCCCGGATCTCGTACACCTCGCAGCCGATCGCCTCCAGCGTGCTCGCCTCGCCCGTCACCGACAGCCCGGCGCCCCGCGCGTGGTGCACCCGGCAGCGCTCCAGGCGCGGGCCCCCGCCGCCGTGCACGGCGACGCCCGACTGCCCGGCCGCCAGCACCTCGCACTCCTCGAAGACCCCGCCCGCCCGGTCCAGTACCGCCACGCCGACGCCCGCCGCGTTGTCGACCGTGCAGTGGCGCACCGTCGGCCGCGCGCCCCCGCGCACCTCGATGCCCACCGACGAACGCGTCACCACCCGCAGCCCGGTGAGCTCCGGCGCGCCCGCGTCCACCAGCAGCGCGGGCACCGCCGCGTCCTGTCCCTCGACTTGGAGGTCCCGCAGCGCGGCCGACGCCCGGACGGTGAGCGCCACGCCCTCCGGCGGGGCGATCCGCACCGAACCGGGCACCCCGTCCGCGCCCCTGAGTGTGATCGCGCGGGTGACCACCAGGTTCTCCCGGTAGGTGCCGGGGGCGACGGACAGCACGTCCCCGTCCGCCGCCGCCTCCAGGGCCGCCGCGAGCGATACGTACTCCCCGGTGCGCCGCCGCCAGCGCGACGGGCCGCCGTGCGTCACCTGGACCGAGCCCTGTGCCATGGTGCTGTCGCGCCCCCACCTCGTGCGTCTGCCGCCCGGGACGGATGCGCCGCCCGGGACCGATGCGTACCGGCCGCTCCACCGTAGCGTGCGCCGGGCACGGGAGTTGACCGCCCGTACGCCGCCCGGCCTCCCGCGTCGGCACCCGGCACCTCGTCGGGCCCGGCACCTCGTCGGGCTCGGGTCCCGGCCGGGATCCCGTCGGGCTCGCGTCCCCGCCCGGCTCCGGTCGGCGCTCAGCTCCCCGCGTCGGCCCGGCCCCAGGTGTGCCCGGCCCGTTCCCAGGCGCGGTCCCACCGTTCGTACCGCCGCCGGACGATCCGCCACATGACCAGGCGGCGCAGCCCGTGCACCGCGCCCGCCGCGGCCCCGCCGGCCCCGACGCCGGCGAGCACGGCGTGGACGGACGCCGTGGTGCCGTCGAGCGGGCGGCCGGCGAGCCGGCCCTGGTCGTCCGTCCAGAGCGGGAACCGCCGGCCGGGTATCTCGGCACCCCGGAGCGGTACGAGGCCGGTGTGCGGACCGCCGTCCGGGCCCGGCCAACGGGCCAGGATCCGGTGGTAGCCGTCGCGCCCCGGCGTGCTGTCGCGTTCGCCGGCGGCCGAGCGCACCGGCTCCGGGCGGAGCGCGACCGCGCTCACCAGGTGCCGGTGCGACTGCTGTTCACGGGCCGTCTGCCGGAGCACCGCGTGGGCGGACGAGCCCGCCAGCAGCCCCACCAGCGGGCCGACGACGAGCATCAGGACCACCGCCGCCAAGCCGACCCAGCTTTCCAGGACATCGGTGGGACGGCGCAGCGGGTTCCGCCGCCAGCGCCAGGCGAAGCGCCGGGCGAAGCGCCCGGCGAGTCCGCAGGCGGACCGCCGGGCCCAG
The DNA here is from genome assembly GCF_017916255.1 of Streptomyces mobaraensis NBRC 13819 = DSM 40847. NCBI lineage: Bacteria > Bacillati > Actinomycetota > Actinomycetes > Kitasatosporales > Streptomycetaceae > Streptomyces > Streptomyces mobaraensis. Next base: position 977,493 of record NZ_CP072827.1, on the reverse strand, counting down.
GACCGCGTCCGTGACGTCGCGTTCATGAAGCTCACCCCCCCTGCGTCTCATTACCTCACAGGAGGCGGCGCATGCGGGAAAAGGCGTCGCGGAGGGCGGAATCACTCCCGGTGGAGGTCGGAGGGCCGCACGTTGACGCCGGGGCGCACATGCTCGCGGCGGGGCGCACGTGGGCGCACCGGCGCGCGGACGGTCTTGAGGCGGGTGGGGCTTGCGAACGCTGTGATCGGCTCAGTCGCTTCGGTCCAGGACCTCGAACGGATCCCCGACCCGCAGCACCCCGGGGCCCTCCGGGACGAGGTTCTGCCCGAAGACGAGGCCGGTCGCGCCGCGCCGGTGGCGGGCCAGGGTGTGCAGGGGCTCCCGGCCGCGCGCGGCCGTGCGCTGGTCGGTGGTGGTGACGACGCAGCGCCCGCAGGGTTTGACGACCCGGAAGGTCACCTCGCCCAGCCGCACCCGGAGCCAGCCGTCCTCCTCCCACGCGCCGGTGCCGCCGACCACCACGTTCGGGCGGAAGCGGTCCATCGGCAGCGGGCCCTCGCCCGGGTGCTCGCCCTCGGCGATCAGCGAGTTGAGCGCCGCGAGCGACGCGGTGGTGGTGAGCAGCAGCGGAAAGCCGTCCGCGAAGCCGACCCGGTCCTCCGGGCGCCCGTACCGGGGATCGACCGGGCGCCGGACCGCCGGGTCGTCCATGTGCACCAGCCGGGCCTCGACGCCCAGGAAGGCGGTCAGCCACGCGTCGGCCTCGGGCCCCGCGGGCACCGCCTCGACCTTGTCCCGGAACACCTCCACGGTGACCAGGCCCCGCCGCCCGGGATCGGGCACCGGTACGTCCAGGGGCGCGGCCCCCGGGCCGGAGACCCGCACCCCGCCCCCGGGCATCCCGCGGGCCGCGCCCAACGCGAGCCGGGGGAGCTGCCGTTGGGTGAGGAACCGGCCGTCGGGCGCGGTCACCATCCACCGCCGGTCCCCGGCGAGCCCCCACGGCTCCACGGCCGCCTCCCCGGGGGAGCCCCCCGCCATCGACTTCACCGGGTGGACGTGGAGCGACAGGAGCGAGGGCGACGGGCCGGCGGGACCGGCGGAACCGGCGGAACCGGAAGGGCCGGATGAACCGGAAGGGCCTGTGGGATCGGAAGACGCAGCCATGGGGTCATCCTGCCCGGCCGGATCCGGTGGGCACCCGCCGGTTCGCGGCGCGTTCGGCGCCGGGCCGCACCCCGGTCGCGTCACGTCCTGTCCGGCCGACGCGTGGTCCGGCCGCCCGTCGCCGTCGGTCAGTAGCTCCCCGGGCCCGAGTACGGGCGCTGGTACGGACCTTCATACCCCCCGGGCTGGCCCGGCTGACCGGACGGGCCGGGTGCCGGGCGCGGCGCCACCGGGCGCATCGCGTCGTACCCCGCCGGGCCGGAGGGCCCGGCCTGCGGCTGCTGGTACTGCTGCGGCCCGGGGTAGCCGCGCGGCGCCGACGCCTGCTGCGGGATGTACGGCGCGGGCGCCTGCTGCAGGCCGGCCGGCTGCGGGCCGCCCTGCCCGTACTGCGGCTGCTGCTGGGCGTACCCGCTCTGCAGCGGCTGCACCGGGTGGGCCCCGGGCGTCGGGCCCGGGCCGTGGCCGGAGGGGCCGGAGGGCAGGGCGGGCAGCGCGGGCAGCTGACTCCCGCCGTCGAAGGGGGCCGACACCCGGATCGGGGCGATCTGCGGGGTGCCCCGCTCGGCGACGAGGCTGTCGTAGATGGGGGTGTCCGGGAACGACGACGCGGAGTAGTAACCGCTGCCGTAGGCACTGCGGGGGGAGGTCATAGCCCTTAAGTTAAGCCCACGATGTGCCGGTTGGGGAGTCAGGTACCCGGGTTGGTTCCGGAGGCCCCTGCGGTGCCGATGACCAATCGGGGCGAAGCCGGAGAATTCGGGGGCCACGGTACGTTGGACCCGTGTAAGCAACCGGAATGTTCAGGGCCTGACCAGGGGCTCGTCCGGTAATCGCGCTACAGGGGTGGCAGATGGGGATGCAGAAGGGCACCAATGTCCGGATTCCGGCGCCGGCGGTGCGGATAGAACTGGGCTGGCGGACCGGCCCCGGCGTACCGGATGTGGACGCCTCCGCGCTCCTCCTCACCGGGGGCCGGGTCCGCTCGGACGCGGACTTCGTCTTCTACAACCAGGCCGTGCACACCTCCGGCGCGGTACGGCACGAGGGCAAGGTGCCGGCGGCCGGGGCGGTGACCGACACCCTCGCCGTCGACCTGGGCTCGGTCGAGCCCGAGGTGGAGACCGTGGTGGTCGCGGCCTCCGCCGACGGCGGCACGTTCGGGCAGGTGCCGGGGCTGTACGTCCGGGTCTTCGACGCGGCGGGCGGCGCGGAGCTGGCGCGCTTCGACAGCGAGGACGCGACGGTCGAGACGGCCTTCGTGCTCGGCGAGCTCTACCGGCGGCAGGGGGAGTGGAAGTTCCGGGCGGTCGGCCAGGGATACGACAGAGGGCTCGCGGGCCTGGCGACCGACTTCGGCATCTCGGTGGACGATCCGGGGCCCGCTCCCGTCGCGCCCCCGGCTCAGGCGGCTCCCCCCGCGGCGCCGCCCGTGGCTCCCCCCGCGGCGCCGCCCGTGGCTCCCCCCGCGGCGCCGCCCGCCGCGGTCCCCGCCGCCCGGCCCGTGAGCCTGAGCAAGGTCACGCTCACCAAGCAGGCCCCGTCCGTCTCGCTCACCAAGCAGGGCGGCACCTCCGGCGCGCTGCGCGTCAACCTCAACTGGCAGATGCGGCAGCAGGAACCGGCCAAGGGCGGCGGCTGGGGCCGCCGCCTCACCCGGGCGCTCCAGGGCGACCTGGACCTCGACCTCGGCTGCCTCTTCGAGCTCAACGACGGGACGAAGGGCGTCGTCCAGGCCCTCGGCAACTCCTTCGGCTCGCTCCAGCGCCCGCCCTACATCCACCTCGACGGCGACGACCGCACCGGCGCCGCGGCCCAGGGCGAGAACCTCACCATCAACCTCGACCACAGCCGTGACTTCCGGCGCATCCTCGTCTTCGTCACGATCTACCAGGGGGCCAGCAGCTTCGCGGGCCTCCACGCCACGGTCACCCTCCAGCCGCAGCACGGCGCGCCCATCGACTTCTCGCTCGACGAGTGCACCGTGCCGTCCAACGTCTGCGCGCTGGCCCTCATCACCAACAACGGCGGCGACCTCGTCGTCCAGCGCGAGGCCCGCTACCTGGTCCCCGACCGGGGCGTCAGCCCGCAGCGCACGCTGGACCGCGCGTACGGCTGGGGCATGAACTGGACGCCCGGACGGAAGTGACACCAGCCGGGCGCGGCGGCGCCGGGAGGGCTCAGGGCGCGGCCTCGGGGCGGGTGTACGTCCGCCCCTTCCAGGCCGCGCCCCGGCCCCGGTAGTGCTGGACCGCCGAGTCGACCGTCATCAGCAGGTACAGCGCGGCGGTGAACGGGAGCAGCGGCGCGAGCCACCACGGCTGCCGGTAGTAGCGCAGCATCGGCAGGTACGTGCCCGTCATCACGGCCCAGGCCGCCGCCCCGGCGGCCAGGGCCGGGACGTTCCCGCCGGCGGCGCCGGCCGCCACGGCCGCCGGCGGGGCGAGGTAGACCACGGCCAGGCCCGCCACCGTGGCGAGCAACAGCAGCGGCTGGTACAGGAGTTGCGCGTAGGCGCTGCGGGACACCATCCGCCATAGCTGCCCCAGCCGGGGGTAGGGGCGGATGCTGTCCACCCGCTCGGCGAGGCCCAGCCAGATCCGGCCGCCGGTGCGTTTGACCGCGCGCGCCAGCGTCACGTCGTCGATGACCGCGTGCCGGATGGCGTCCGGGATCCGGGCCCGCTCCGCCGCCTCCCGGCGCAGCAGGACGCAGCCGCCGGCCGCCGCCGCCGTCCGGCCGCCGGGCCGGTTGACCCAGCGGAACGGGTAGAGCTGCGAGAAGAAGTACACGAAAGCGGGGACGATCAGCCGCTCCCACGGGGTGACCACCCGCAGCCGGGCCATCTGCGACACCAGGTCGAGGTCGGCCGCGCGGGCCGCCGCGACGAGTTCGCGCAGGCTGCCGGGCGCGTGCGCGATGTCGGCGTCCGTCAGCAGCAGGTACTCGGCGTCGGTACGGGCGCGGGCGAGCGCCATGCCGTGCCGTACGGCCCACAGCTTGCCCGTCCACCCGGGGCCGGGTTCGCCGGGGGAGTCCACGGTCAGCGGCAGCCCGCCGCGCTCGGCGGCCAGCGACCGGGCCAGTTCGCCGGTGCCGTCCGTGCTGCCGTCGTCGACCAGGAAGACCTCGGCCCGGCCCGGGTAGTCCTGTGCCAGCAGTGACGGCAGGCTCTCGGGGAGCACCTCCGCCTCGTCCCGGGCGGGTACGACGATCGCCACGGACGGCCAGTCGTCCGGCGGCCGGCGGTCCGGCAGGCGCACGTCCGTGCGCCAGAAGAAGCCCTGGCCCAGCAGCAGCCACAGCCACGCGGCCAGGGAACCGACGGAGATCCATGTCAGCGCGTTCACCCGCCGCAGTCTGCCCGACGGGCCCCGGGCGGGGGCGCCCGGATCGCGGGCGGCCGGTTGCGGAGGGCCGGAGAAGTCAGGCCGAAACGGGCGCCGGGGCACCCGTCCCCCGTCGGCCCATTAAGCCGTGTGCCGCCCATCCATTAAAGTGACCGGGTGAAGATCGCGCTCATGGACTCCGGCAACGGCCTCCTCGCGGCGGCGGCCGCCGTGCACCGGTTGCGGCCCGACGCCGATCTGGTCCTCTCCTCCGACCCCGGCAGCATGCCCTGGGGTCCCCGCACTCCGCAGGACGTCACCGAGCGCGCCCTGGGCTGCGCCCGCGCCGCCGCCGCGCTGCGTCCCGACGCCCTGATCATCGCCTGCAACACCGCCTCGGTCCACGCCCTGGAGGCCGTCCGGGACGAACTGGAGCCGGGCCTTCCGGTGATCGGCACGGTGCCCGCGATCAAGCCGGCGGCGGCGGGCGGCGGCCCGTTCGCCATCTGGGCCACCCCGGCCACCACCGGCAGCCCCTACCAGCGCGGCCTCATCCGCGACTTCGCGGCCGGCGTCGAGGTGACCGAGGTGGCCTGCCCCGGGCTCGCCGACGCGATCCAGTGGGCCGACGACGCGGCCATCGACGCCGCCATCGCCTCGGCGGCGGCCCGCACCCCGCGCGACGTCCGCGCCGTCGTCCTCGGCTGCACCCACTACGAGCTGGTCGCCGAGCGCATCCGGGCCGCCGTCCAGCGGCCCGCCGGACCGCCGCTGGTGCTGCACGGCTCGGCCGGCGCGGTGGCCGCGCAGGCGCTGCGCCGGATCGGCGCCGACCCGGCGCCGGACGCGGAGCCGGCCGGCCGGCTGACGGTCCTGCTCGGCGGACGTGAAGGGGCCCTCGACGCGGCCTCGCTGAGCTACCCGGAGGCCCGCTCCCTGACGACGGTGGGGGCGGGGCGCTCGTAAGGCCGGCGGCGGGACGGCGTCGTCCCGCCGGGGCACGCGTCCGGGCCGTCCCCGTGGAGACCCCTGCCGCCGGGGCGGAACCTCGGTACGCTGCCTGGTATGAGGGACCAGCCGGAGGCCCCGAAGGGGCACGACGACAGCGAGTCCGCCGTCTGGACGGGCCGCGCCACCAACCGGGTGCAGTGGCTGCTCGCCGCCGCCGGAGCCGCCTGCATGGCGCTGGGCATCGACCTGGCCGTCGCGCACCCCTGGACCTCGGGGATCATCCCGCTGGTGATGTCCGTCGTCGGCTGCGTCGCCGCCGGGCTGCTGATGCTCTACGGCACGGTCGCGTTCGTGCACGTGGCGGTGCGGGTCGACAAGGAGACGCTGGAGGTCCGCTGCGGCCACATCGGGCTGCCCCGGACCCGTATCCCCCTCGCCCAGGTGGTCGACGCCGTGTTCGCGCCCCGGGTCACGCCCCGCCAGTGGGGCGGCTGGGGCTACCGCTGGCGGCCGGAGCAGGGGACGGCGGTCGTGGTGCGCCGGGGCGAGGGCTTTGTGCTCCGGCTGGGCGACGGGCGCTCGTTCACGGTCACGGTGGACGACGCGGAGGCCGCCGTGCGGGTGATCCGCGACCGGCTCGGCCTCGCCGGTGGGCGAACCGCTTCCGTCTGAGACACCCCCCTTCCCGGCCGCTCAGGCCGCTTCCCGGACCTGAATGCCCCCGTCGTGTGACGTCCACGGACTCCCCGGGCCCGCCGCCGCCTGACGCTCCGGCCGTCGGAGGCCAGTGCACAGTACGCGAGTTCCCCTGTTCGAAGAAAAAGGCGGAAACAAATTCGGCCACTCCTCGGCCGTGTCACTTGAAGTCCCCGGCGTCCGCTCTATCCGGGATCCGTTTGCTTTGCTAACGTGTGGGGTGCGTATTCTTCCGAGCGCAGTCGGGAGTCGTTGAGGATGCACCGCAAAAGCATATGATCGACCGCTCGATCCCACGTCAGTGAGTGCGGCTTTTCCCGCCGGGTGACAACCCGCGGGAAGGGCATTCTGACGAACCGGACGGCGGGGGTGCCGCGGCCTCTGATCACCATGGTGGATCAGAGCGAAGCACGAGGTCAGGACGGCAGCCGTCCCTATCGCTTTGCGCACTGTCAAACCCTCCGGGCCCCAATGCCCACCTCGGTTCAGGGGGATTCCTCCCGCCTGTGCGAGCTGAATGCAGGGACGCGCATGAAAGCTTTTCGGGTCACTCGCGAGTTTCCTCTCGCATTGCGACTGCTACTGATCAACCAGTTTGGCATCGACATCGGGTTCTATATCCTGGTGCCATTTCTCGCGGCATATCTGGGTCAGGAACTCGGAATGTCCGACGCGCTCGTCGGCCTGGTGCTCGGCGTGCGCAACCTCGGCCAGCAGGGCCTGTTCCTCCTCGGCGGCTCGGCCGCCGACCGGCTGGGCCCGCGCGCGGTCATCATCGCCGGATGCGCCCTGCGCACGCTGGGCTTCTCCCTCTTCGCCTTCGGCACCACGCTGCCGGTCGTCCTCGGGGCCTCACTGCTCAACGGACTCGCCGCCGGCCTCTTCTACCCGTCCGCCCGGGCCTACGTCGCCCTGGAGGCGGGTGACCGCAAGGCGGAGGCGTTCGCCCTGCTCAACGTCTACGCGACCATCGGCTCACTGATCGGCCTGCTCCTCGGCAGCGTCCTGATCCGCGCCGACTTCCGGATCTGCGCCGTGGCCGCCGCCGTCGTCTACGCGCTGCTCACCGTCGCGCAGGCCATGGTCATCCCGGAGCGGCCGGCCCCCGCCGCCGACCGGAGCACCGTCCTCGGCGACTGGCTGGAGGTCTTCGGCAACCGCCGGTTCCTGCTCTTCTCCCTCGCCACCACCGGCATGTTCACCGTGGAGAACCAGCTCTGCCTGCTGCTGCCCGCCGGGGCGAAACAGGCGTCCGGCTGGGAGGGCGCGGCCGGGGTGCTGCTCGGGGCCGGCGCCGCCGTCAACCTCTTCCAGATGCCCATCACCAGGGCCCTGGAACGGCACGGCGGCGGCAGCCGGTGGGTCGGCGGCGGACTCGTCCTGATGGGCCTCGGGTTCGTCCCCCCGCTGCTGATCTGCGCCGACGGACCGCCCGACGGCCTGCGGGAGGTCGTGCCCCGGATGACGATCATGCTGATCGGGTCGCTGCTGCTGTTCGTCGGCACCATGATCGCCCACCCCGCCGTGCTGGAGATGATCCCCCGGTTCGGCCGCGAGACGCTCGCCGGCACCTACTTCGGGCTGTTCTACGTCTTCGCCGGACTGACCGCCGCCGGCGGCAACGCGGTCGTCGGCTGGACGATGGACATGGGCAAGCAGTACGAGTGCCCGTGGCTGCCCTGGATCGGCTGCGTCGCCTTCGGCCTCTCCTCCGCCCTCGCCGTCACCCTGCTCTACCGCACCCGGCTCCTCCCGGACCGCCCGGAGGTCTCCGCGGTGGAGGGCACCGTCATCCCGTCCGGCCTGCCCGAGCGGGGCGGCGCGGTCGCCGCGGAGGCGAGCTCCGGCCCGGCCGGCCCGACGGCGGGCAGCGTCGGCCGCTGGGAAGCGGGCCTCCTCGGCCGCACCCGCCTGCCGTCCCCGGGCCGCGCGACGGACGAGGCCCGGGAGAAGCCGCCGCGTTGAGCGGCGCGCTCGGCGGCGCTCGGGCGCCGCGTTGGTCTGGACGGTGCGCCGGCTCCGGGTCGCGCCTGCTTGGCCGCCGCGACGGTGACGAGGTGGCCGCCGGGGCCGGCCGGACCTGCCGAGTCGCCGGCCGGCGGCCCTTGTCCGGGCCGAGTGGCCCCGGTCCGTACCGGAACGGCCGCTTTGCCGCCCGCCTCGCGCGGCGCGGACGGAGCGGCCGTTCCCGCGTCCGGGGGCCGTCGGGACGGGCGGGGGACGGGCGGCCGTACCCGTCCCGGGCGTCAGGGCCGCCCGTCCCGGACTCCGGAGCTTCCCGTCCCGGACTCCGGAGCTTCCCGTCCCGGGCGTCGGGGCTTCCCGTCCCGGGCGTCAGGGCCGCCCGCCCCGGGCGCCAGAGCTTCCCGTCCCGGGCACCAGGCCCGCGCGGCTCGGCGCGTACGGTCGTCTTGCGCGGGCAGGCGGAGCGCCGCAAGGTCGAGACGTGGAGACGCCGGCCCCGGCCCCCGAGCGGCGGGGGCCGGGTCGGCCGAGCCGCCGCTGAGGAAGGACGCCCATGCCCATCGCCACGGTGAACCCCGCGACCGGCGAGACCCTCAAGACGTTCGAGGCCCTGGCCCCGGACGAGATCGAGCGCCGGGTGGCCGCCGCGGCGGCCGCGTTCCGGCACCACCGGACCCGGGACTTCGCCGAGCGGGCCCGGCTCCTCCGTCGTACCGCCGACCTCCTGGAGGAGGACGGGGACGACATCGCCCGCACCATGACCCTGGAGATGGGCAAGCCGCTCGCCGCCGCCCGCGCGGAGGCGGCCAAGTGCGTGAAGGCCATGCGCTGGTACGCCGAGCACGCCGAGGCCCTGCTCGCCGACGAGCACCCGCCGGCCGACGCGGTCGCCGACTCGGGCGCGTCGGCCGTGCGCGTCCACCACCGCCCGCTCGGGCCCGTCCTGGCGGTCATGCCGTGGAACTTCCCGCTGTGGCAGGTCGTCCGGTTCGCCGCCCCCGCGCTGATGGCGGGCAACGTCGGACTGCTCAAGCACGCCTCCAACGTGCCGCAGACCGCCCTGTACCTGGAGGACCTCTTCCGCCGGGCCGGCTACCCCGAGGGCTGCTTCCAGACGCTGCTCATCGGCTCCGGCGCCGTCGAGTCCGTGCTGCGCGACCCCCGGGTGGCCGCCGCCACCCTCACCGGCAGCGAACCGGCGGGCCGCTCCGTCGCGTCCGTCGCCGGGGACGAGATCAAGAAGACGGTCCTGGAGCTGGGCGGCAGCGACCCGTACGTGGTGATGCCCTCCGCCGACCTGGCCCGCGCCGTCCGCACGGCGGTGACGGCCCGGGTCCAGAACAACGGCCAGTCCTGCATCGCCGCGAAACGCTTTATCGTGCACACGGACGTCTACGAGACGTTCCTGGAGCGCTTCACCGCCCGCATGGACGGGCTGACCGTCGGCGACCCGCTCGACGAGGCCACCGACGTCGGCCCGCTCGCCACCGAGCAGGGCCGCGCCGACGTCGAGGAACTGGTCGACGACGCGGTGCGGCTGGGCGCGGTGCCCCGCTGCGGCGGCGGCCGGCCCGCCCTGCCGGGGAAGCTGGCCGGCGGCTGGTTCTACGAGCCGACCGTGCTCAGCGACATCACCCCGGAGATGCGGATCCACCGCGAGGAGGCGTTCGGCCCAGTCGCCACGGTCTACCGCGTCGCGGACCTCGACGAGGCGGTGTCGGTCGCCAACGACTCCCCGTTCGGCCTGAGTTCCAACGTCTGGACCCGGGACGAGGACGAACAGCGGCGCTTCGTCCGGGACCTGGAGGCGGGCGGCGTCTTCTTCAACGGCATGACGGCCTCCCACCCGGCCTTCCCCTTCGGCGGCGTCAAGCGCTCGGGCTACGGCCGCGAACTGTCGGGCCAGGGCATCCGCGAGTTCTGCAACGTCACCACGGTGTGGTACGGAGCGGAGCCGGGCGCCGACGCCTGATCAGCACCCCCAGCGCAGGGCGGGCGTCCGCACCGGCGCGTCCCACCACCGCAGCATCTCGTCGTCCACCTGGCACAGCGTCACGGAGGCACCGGCCATGTCGAGGGACGTGACGTAGTTGCCGACGAGGGTCCGGGCGACGGGCACCCCGCGCTCGCGCAGCACGCGGTGCACCTCCGCCGCGAAGCCGTACAGCTCCAGCAGCGGCGTCCCGCCCGCCCCGTTGACCAGGACCAGCACCGGTCCGGTGGGGTGGAGGTCGTCCAGCACCGCGTGCACGGCGTAGTCCGCGATCTCCCCGGACGTCATCATCGGCCGGCGCTCCCGGCCCGGCTCCCCGTGGATGCCGACGCCGAGCTCCAGTTCACCGGCCGGCAGGTCGAAGGTGGGGCCGCCCTTGCTCGGCGTCGAACAGGCCGACAGCGCGACGCCGAAGCTCCGCGACGCCTCGTTCACCCGCCGGGCGACCGTCTCGACCCGCGCCAGCGGCGCCCCCGCCTCGGCCACCGCCCCGGCGATCTTCTCGACGAACAGGGTGGCCCCTGTGCCCCGCCGCCCGGCCGTGTGCGTACTGTCGGTCACCGCCACGTCGTCGTTGACGAGCACACTGGCGACCTGGATTCCCTCGTCCTCGGCGAGTTCGGCGGCCATGTTGAAGTTGAGGACGTCACCGGTGTAGTTCTTCACGACGAACAGCACGCCCGCCCCACTGTCCACGGCAGCCGCGGCCCGCACCATCTGGTCGGGCACGGGACTCGTGAAAATCTCCCCGGGGCACGCGGCGTCCAGCATCCCCGGCCCCACGAACCCCCCGTGCAACGGCTCATGCCCCGACCCACCCCCCGATACCAGCCCCACCTTCCCCGCCACCGGCGCGTCCCGCCGCCGCACGACCCGCCCCTCCACATCCACCACCAGCTCGGGATGAACGGCGGCCATACCCCGCAGGGCGTCGGGCACGACGGACTCGGGGACGTTGATCAGCATCTTCACGGGGGGCTCCTTCGGTGACGGACGGTTAAGTCGCTGACCTGGAATTCCGCAGGTCAGGCTCAGTGAAGGGAGTGATCGGCCTTGGCGGGCTCCGGCGGTTGCCGACGCCCTGTGGCGGCACTGACGCCGGCCTGATCCGGCCTTTGCTGACGCGTGGTCAGCTTGCCCGGCTCGCCGCCGAGCGTAATGGACGCACGGTCCGCTTCACCACGGCCGTTGTCACCGCCGTCTACCGCGCGCACGCCGCCGTATTGCCCGGAGCCGGCCTGCGCATCGGCGCGTGGTCCGCGTTCGCCCCCGTCGAGATCGCCCTGCGGGTACGCGAGCCGTTTCCGGCGATGGAGTGCGAGGAGCCCCCCCATCGCCGGACCGAAGCGCGACAACGTCACCTGGCCGAGTGCCGGTCAGGATTCCCCGTGCGGCGCGCCCACTCGCCGTCGCCGACACCCCGGCCCGCCGGGTGGGCGCATCGGGAGGTCAGCGAATCACAGAAAGGAAAGCTGCTGTCACCATTTGATCACCACGGCGCCGTTGCAGGCCTGCTTGCCGTCGACCCCCTTGGTGCCGGTCTTTCCGGCGCTGCCCTCGCGGCCTACGCTGCCGTTCGGCCGACCGCCGCTGCCGCCGTTGCCACCAGGCCCGCCCTGCCCGCCGCCGCCACCGCAGCCGTACATGCCGTTCGGGGCTGTCCCACCCGCACCGGGACTGCCGCCGTTGCTGCCGTGGAACAGGTGAGACCGCCCGCCCGTGCCGCTTGATCCGCCTCGTTGACAGCTTCCAGCCCTGCGGCATTTCCCGCGATGTGCCAGTGGTGCGGCCGACCCTCCCAGTGGCGTGTGACCACGGCAGGGGCTTGAGGTCTCAGGCGCTGGACGATCTCATTCTCCGTCGGCTGCCGCGACCGCTTGCCCGCGCTGCCGCGGGACCGTTTTCGCTCCCCTTCGCGAACCGTCTCCCGGCCCCGGGCGTGCCCGGAGTCACACCGTCCGGCTCGGCCCCGGGGCGGGGGAGCGGTGGTGGGACGCGGCGTGGCCCGCGCCGCGGCCGGTCGCGTGGCCGGTGATCAGTCCGTTGCGGACCCGGACCGCGATCTCGGTGAGGTCGTCGGCCGGGGGGTGGCCGAGGGCTGCCGGGACCGTGCCGGTGTCGTCGAACACCACGCGGACTCGCGGCAGCCGGTCGGCCGTGAACACCCGGCGGAGGCAGCCGACGAGGTCCACGATCCGGAGCCGGGCCAGTCGGCCGGTCTCGGCGGGGTCGCTCGTGACGACGGCGATCGTCACCTCGTCGTCCGGCCGCGCCGAGCGCAGTACGTCCTCGGCCGCGGACAGGCGCCCCACACCCAGCACGGAGACCACTCCGTCGGCGCCGAGACCGACCGGCCCGCCGGTGATCTCGTCGCGCAGGCCGCGCGGCGGCACCCATGGATCCTCGGTCGGGCGCGCGGGAGCGACGAAGGGCAGGTGCGGCGGCTCCGGGGCGTCGCCGAGGTCGATGCCGGCGAGATGCTCGGCCGCGCGCGCCAGGTCGAAGGGGTCGCCGACGCCGGGGGCGTTCTCCGCGAGGGCGGCCGCGCCGTGGAGCAGGGTCAGGGCCAGCCCGGCGGGCCGCAAGGCGCGCGCGGCCGACCGCGGTTCGAGTGCCAGTGCGAGCAACAGCGCCTCGAACCGGACGAGTTCCGCGAGCGCGGTCCGAGCCGACTCGGTGCCCAGCGCTCCGGACAGCGAGCGCGACCGCAGGTGGCCGCTTCCCGGGGTGTCACCGAGGAAGGGCAGCCTTTCGAGCCATACCCGGGCGAACGAGCCGAGCGCCTGTCCGACGGAGCCGGGGGATTCGGCCGGAGGCTCGGCGGCGTCCCGGGCCCGTTCCGCGGCGTCGACCAGCACCGCGAAGTAGAGCGCGCGCTTGCCGGTGAAGTTGGAGTAGACGGCACCCCTGGTCAGTTCGGCCCGCTCGGCGATCCGGTCGATCTTGGCCTCGGCGAATCCGAACTCGGCGAACTCCCGCCGGGCCGCGACCAGCACCGCGGCACGGGTCCGCTCCTGCTGCTGTGCGCGGGTCAGTCTCGCCATCGTGCCCCCTTCGGCTCCTGGTGTGCCATGATACAACCAGCATCCAGATGATGACGGTATCCGAAAGGTGCGAACATCGGAGTTTGTGGTGGGTGGGAGCGGGGTGGTGCGCCCGCGAGGCGGCGAAAACCTCCGCACTTTCCCCCACCCAACGCACCATCAGACGCTCGGAAGGACCACCCATGACCTGGCCCGAAGCCCCCGCGACGGACACCGGCCTGCTCGTGCTGCACGCCCTGCGCTGCGCCGGCACCGTCACCCTCGCCCGGCTCCACGCGATCACGGGGCTGGACGAAGCCGACGCCGAGTCCGAACTCATCGATCTGGGGGCCGGCGGCCTGGTCACGCGCCTCTCCGGCGGGATACCGGGGTGGGGCCTCACGGACGCCGGCCGCGCGGTGGACGCCGAGCGGATCACCCGCGAACTGGAGACGGCCGGGGCCCGCGAGCGTGTGACGGCGGCGTACGAGCGGTTCCTCGTCCTCAACCCCGAACTGCTCGACCTCTGCACGGCCTGGCAACTCCGGCCCGTGGACGGTGACATGGCCCTCAACGACCACGGCGATCCCGGTTACGACTCCCGGGTACTCGCCCGGTTCGTCGACCTGGACCGCCGCGCCGACGCCGTCTGCGCCGAACTGTCCGCTGCCCTGCCCCGGTTCGGCCGCTACCGGATCCGCCTCACCGAGGCCCTCGAACGTGCGGCCGCCGGCCGGTCGGAGTACGTGGCCGACGGCACCGCGTCGTACCACATCGTGTGGGCGGAGCTGCACGAAGACCTGCTGGCCACCCTCGGGTTGCGGCGATGAGGTGGATCCGCGCGATCTCCGCCCACACCGAGGAATCGGCGGAGACACTGGGAGGCAAGGCGCTCGGCCTGGTCCTCCTGCACCGTCTCGGCCTGCCGGTGCCGGCCGGGTTCGTCGTCACCACGGAAGGCTGCCGCGCCTTCCTGCGGGACGGGCGCCTTCCCGAAGGACTCCGCGACGAGCTCGCGACGGCCGTGGCGGAGCTCGAACGCTCCACCGGGCGGACCTTCGGGGGACCGCACAAGCCGCTGGCGGTGTCCGTCCGGTCCGGGGCCAGCGTGTCCATGCCCGGCATGATGAACACGATCCTCAACCTCGGCCTCACGGCCGAAGCCACCGAGGGCCTGGCCGCCGAGACCGCCGACCGGCCGTTCGCGCTGGCCTCACGGCTGGCCTTCCTGACGAGCTTCGCCTCCGCGACTGCCGACTCGGACGCGATCGCCAACGCGGGCGCGGTCGCCAACGCGGGCCCGATCACCATCGCGGACGCGATCACCCACGCGGGCCCGACCGCCACCGCGGACGTGACCGCCACCGCGGACGTGATCGCCACCGCGGACGCGACCGCCCCCGCGGACGCGATCACCTACCCGGGCACGACCACCACCGCGGACGCCGCATCGGCCGCCCCCGCGGAACATCCCGGCCGGCGGACCGGGAACGAGGAAGCACACCTCACCCGGTCGATCGAGGCGGTCCAGGACCTCGTCCGGCGACGCGGTGGCCGACCGGTTCCGGACGACGCCGCCCACCAGCTCGACCAGGCGGTCGAAGCCGTCTTCTCCTCCTGGGACGCACCCCGCGCGCGCACCTACCGCGAGGTGAACGCCATCCCGCACGACCTGGGCACGGCTGTGATCGTCCAGCGGATGGTGTTCGGCAACCGCGACGCCCGCAGCGGCACCGGAGTCGCGTTCAGCCGCGACCCCAACACCGGCGAGAACGTCCCGTTCGGCGAAGTCCTCTTCGGACACCAGGGGGAAGAGGTCGTCTCCGGGAGGGCGACGACCCGGCCCCTGCGCCAACTCGCCGAGCGGGAGCCGGACGTGTGGGCGGGGCTGCTCGACGCCTTGCACCGGATCGAGGAGCACTACCGCGGCCCCTGCTACGTCGAGTTCACCTTCCAGTCCGGCGAGCTGTGGCTGCTGCAGGTCCGGCCCGGCCGGTTCGTGGGGAGCGCCGCGGTCCGCGTGGCCACCGAACTCGTCGCCGAGCGACTCATCGGGCGGGAGGAGGCCCTCCTCAGGGTCTCCCCCCTCCATCTCCGGCACGCGCGCACACCGCGCATCGCGTCCGTCGAGGAGGCCGACGTCCTCGCCCGGGGCATCGGGGCCTGCCCCGGCGTCGCCACCGGCAGGATCGCGACCACGGCGGACGGCGCGGTCCGCATGGCCCGAACCGGTCCGGTCGTCCTGGTACGCCCGGAGACCTCCCCGAACGACATGCACGGCCTCGCCGCCGCCACCGGAATCGTCACCGCGCGCGGCGGGCCCGCCAGCCATGCCGCCGTCGTCGCGCGGGCCATGGGCAAGCCCACCGTCGTGGGCGTACGCGGCCTCACCGTCGACGCCGGCGGCGCCTCCGTGACGGCCGCCGGCCGCACCCTCCCGGAGGGCACGCTCGTCACCATCGACGGAACCAGCGGCGACCTGGCCCTCGGCAGCCCCCGCGTCGTCACCGACGCCGCCGACGAACACGTCCGCCGACTGCTCGCCTGGGCCGACGACGTCTCGGGCGACCGCTCCGCCCGCGAAGAGGCCCAACGCCTCGAAGCGGCCCACCAGGCCCTGCGCGCTCTCTGAACCCACCCCCTCCCGACAGGAGAACCACCATGGCGACCCGGCATGTGTACCTCGTACGCCACGGGGCGGCCGACCCCTTCGGCACCCTGACCGACGTCGGGGAGAGGCAGTCGCAGCTGGTCGGCGAGCGCCTGGCCGGCCTTCCGGTCGACTCGGTCTGGCACTCGCCGCTGCCCAGGGCCGCGCACTCCGCGCGGATCGTGGGCGCCGCCCTGCCGGGCGCCGTCGTGCGGGAGGCACCGGAGCTGGTCGATCACATCCCGTACGTCCCGGTCGACATACCGCCGTCGTGGGCGGCGTTCTTCGACGGCTACGGCGCCGAGGAAGCCGAGGACGGGCGCCGCCGTGCCGACGCCCTGACCGCCGGGTTCGCGTGCCCCGCCGCGACCGAGACGCATGAGGTCCTGGTCACGCACGCCTACCAGGTGGCCTGGCTGGTCCGGGACGCCCTGGACGCGCCGCCGGTGCGATGGCTCGGCCTGAACTGCGGGAACGCGGCACTCACCGTGATCGAGTACCGCGACGGCACGGCACCGACGGTTCTGCTGTACAACGACATGGGCCACCTCCCGGCCGAACTGCGGTGGACCGGGTTCGGAACCGGCACCCGCCCCTGATCTCCTGATCGGCACCCCTTCGATCCGGGCCCTCGCCCGGCCGGCGCACGGTCCCGGGAACGGGCGGACGGCCACGTCAGGGCGGCGTCAGGGAAACGGCGCACCGCTTGCCCCGGGCCGCCCGGTGGCCTTCGATGGTCTTCGTGAACAGCCGTCTGCGCCACGACGACCGGCCGCCTCATAGGGCGACGACCGGCGCCGCGCACTGCTCACGTCCCGTGCGCTGAGCGCACTTCCCCGTACCCGGACCACGGCGCCGCCAGGTGCTCCGTCGTGGTGTCCGCGTACGTGGTCCGGCTCGTCGGCGTGCACACGCGTGTGTGCCGCCGGCGCGCCCCTCCCATTCGAGCGGCAGCCCGCCAACGGGGCGGATCCTCCTGCCGCTTTGCTCGCATTCCCGGAGTGGATTCTCATGTCTTCTGCCGTCTCGCCCGCTCCCCGGACCGTTCTGGTCACCGGTGCCACCTCCGGCATCGGCTGGGAGACCGCCCGGCTGCTCGCCGGCCGGGGGGACACGGTGATCCTTCACGCGCCGGACCGGGCCACGGGTGACGACGCCGTCGCCCGCCTGGCGGCGGCCGGCGCCGACCGCCTCCGACTGCGGCTGCTCGTCGCCGACTTCTCCCGGCTGGACGAGGTACGGGCGATGGCCGCCCGCGTGGCCGACGAGCACCCCGCCCTCGACGTCCTCGTCAACAACGCCGCCGTCGCCGCGCCCGAGCGGCGCACCGTGACCGCCGACGGCAACGAACTCTCGTTCCAGGTCAACTTCCTGGCCGCCTACCTCCTCACCCACGAGTTGCGGGGCCCGCTGAGTGCCCGCCCCGGCAGCCGTGTGGTCAACGTGTCGTCGTCCATGCACCGCACGGCGTCGATCGCCTGGAACGACCCGCAACGCGCCAAGCGTTACTCCCGCCTGGCCGCCTACGCCCAGTCCCAGCTCGCCCTGACGATCTTCGCCCGTGAGCAGGCGCCGTGGACGTCGGTCAGCGTGCACCCGGGCGTGTGCGACACCGCCCTGCTGCCGCTCTACGCCCACGAGGGCGACTCCGCCGTCGAGGGCGCCGAGCGCGTCGTGCGGCTGTGCGACCCGGCCGTCGAACTCGTCCCCGGCGCCTACTACGACCGCACCGCCCTCTCCCCGGCCGCGCCCGTCGCCATGGAAGAGCGCACGGTGCGCCGTCTGTGCCGGCTCGCCGACCAGCTGGTCGCCCGGACGGCCTGACGCCCGCTTCCCACCACGGCATTCGTCCCCTGAGAGGAGGAACGACACCGATGTCCAAGCGCGCCCGTAAGAAGCGAGCCCGTCGCAAGAAGAGCGCCAACCACGGCAGCAGGGCCTGCAACTGAGCCCCGAGCCGCGGCTGTCGAGGGCGGGCGGTGGGCAACCGTCCGCCCCCGCTGACGCTCGTCGGGCCCCGGCCGCGGCTCGCGGAGTTCCGCTGAACCCGGGCCGCCGCGGCCCCCGGTCAGCCGACGTGGACGCGGGGGCGGCGGTCGCGGTCCGGTTCGGCCTCGCGCAGGATCTCGCGGGTGACCGGGGCGACCTCGCCCTGGCCGAAGAGGAGGAAGCGGACGAAGTTGGTGAAGGGGTTGCCCTCGGTCCATTCGAAGAAGACGTGGGGGCGGGTGCCGGTGAGGTCGCGGGCGTGGAGGAGGAAGGCCGCCAGGGCGTTGGGGACGGAGGAGCTCTCCATCGTGAGGACGCGGTAGCGGCCGTGCAGGATCTCGCCGCGTACGGTCAGACCGGCCTCGAACTCGGAGGGGTCGGTGACCGTGACCTCGACGAAGACGAAGTCCTCGGTGGCGGGCATGTCGTTGTCGGCGCGGATCTGCTCGACCTTCTCGCGGTACTCGGTGATGTCGCGCTCGTCGGGCTCGTTGGCGATGAAGCGCGGCGTCCGCTGGGATATGTCGCGGATGAACCGTTCCGCCATCTCGTCGAGTTCCACGTGCGTGACGCGGAGTTCGAAGGCGCGGCCGAGGCGGGAGAGGAAGGAGACGAGGAGGATGCCGGCGATGAAGCAGGCGCCGATCTTCACGCCGTCCGGGCGCTCGATCACGTTGACGACGGTGGTGTAGAGGAAGACGGCGGAGATGACGCCGAAGCCGATGGCCCAGCCGCGCTGGCGGGCCTTGTGGGCGGCGATGGTCACGGCGATGGCGGCCGAGCAGATGAGGATGAGGACGCCGGTGGCGTACGCGCCGCCCTGGGCCTCGACGTCGGCGTCGAAGACCCAGGTGACGAGGAAGGCGACGAGCGTGAAGACGATCACCATGGGGCGCACGGCGCGGGCCCAGTGCGGGGCCATGCCGTACTTGGGCAGGTAGCGCGGCATCAGGTTGAGCAGACCGGCCATGGCGGAGGCGCCCGCGAACCACAGGATGAGGATGGTCGAGACGTCGTACACCGTGCCGAAGGCGTTGCCCAGGTACTCGTGCGCCAGGTAGGCGAGCGCGCGGCCGTTGGCGTTGCCGCCGGACTCGAACTCCTTGTGCGGGATGAGCACGGTGGTGATGAAGCTGGTCGTGATCAGGAAGACGCTCATGACGAGCGCGGCCGTCGTGAGCAGCTTCTTGGTGCCGCGGATCCGCCCGGCCGGCCTGCCCTCCGTGTCGTCCGGGGCGCCCTTGACGTGCGGCATCACGGCCACACCGGTCTCGAAGCCGGACAGGCCGAGGGCCAGCTTCGGGAAGACGACCAGCGCGACGCCGATCATCACGAAGACGTTGCCGTGCTCGGCGGTGAGGGCGGAGGTCCAGTCGGTGACGACGTGGCCTTCGGTGAGGACGTGCCACAGGCCCGTGATCACGATCACCGCGTTGAGCGCGAGGTAGACCGAGACCAGGACGACGGCGACGCCGATCGCCTCCAGGAAGCCCTTGAGGAACACGGCGCCGAGCAGCGCGACGAGGATCAGGGTGATCAGCACCTGCTTGTCGTGCAGCGCCCCTTGCAGGTTGGGGTTCTCCACCAGGTGGGTGGAGGCGTCCGCGGCCGACAGCGTGATCGTGATCAGGAAGTCGGTCGCGGCGAAGCCGAGCAGCGTCAGGACGAAGAGCTTGCCCTTCCAGAAGGACAGCAGCCGCGACAGCATCGCGATCGAACCCTCGCCGTGCGGGCTCTCCTCGGCCACGCGCCGGTAGACGGGCAGGGCACCGGCCAGGGTCACGATCACCAGCACGATCGTCGCGACGGGCGAGAGCAGACCGGCGGCCAGGGCGGCGATGCCCGGCTGGTAGCCGAGCGTCGAGAAATAGTCGACACCGGTCAGGCACATCACCCGGTACCAGGGCTGGCCCTTGTGCTCGGGTGCCGGCGTGGCCTGCGAGGGACGGCTCTTGCCCATGTCGGAGAGCCCTTCCAGCATCCAGGCCCGCACACGACTCGTGTGCGTGTGGGTCGGGGTGGCCATGGGGTACTCCTGTGTGCTCTGCCGTGAAGGGGGAAACCGGCCAACGTGCGGACGGCCGAGCCAGGGTAAGCATGGATTTTCGGTCTCCTCGGGAGAGGGGCGTCAGGAAAGCGTCAAAATCCCTCCGCCGGCCTTCCCGACCTGCGGGACTGATATGGCGGGGCCGGCCCGGTCGGCGAGCGCGTGGGCGGTGCCCGGACGGGCCGGACCGTCCGGGCCGCCGCGCTCGGCTGCCCGGGTGCGAAGATCGCGGCGTGAACACGCATACGCGCGACGAGCCCGGCCGGCCGCCCGGTGCCCCGGTCCGGGCCGGCATTCCCGAGCACGGGCGGATTCCCAAGTACTACGCGGTCAAGACGCATCTCGCCGGGCTGCTCGACGACCTGGGGGAGGGCGGCCTCCTGCCCACCGAACGGGAGCTGGCCGCACGCTTCGAGGTGTCCCGGGAGACCGTCCGGCAGGCCCTGCGTGAGCTGCTGCTGGAGGGGCGGCTGCGCCGGATGGGGCGCGGTACGGTCGTCGCCGGGCCGAAGCTGGAGCAGCCACTCGCCCTCGCCAGCTACACGGAGGGCGTCCGCCGCCAGGGCCGCCGCCCCGGACGTTCCCTCGTCGGCCTGGACCGGCTCGCCTGCCCGGCCGCCCTCGCCCCCGACCTCGGGGTGGAACCCCTCGCCCCCGTCTGGCACCTGGAGCGCGTCCTGCTCGCCGACGACGAACGGGTGGGGCTGGAGAGCACGTACGTGGCGGTGGAGCGGGCGCCCCGGCTGGACACGGACTTCGAGCCGGACTCCTCCTTCTACGGCTATCTCCGCGAGCGGCTCGGCATCGGCTTCGGGGACGCGGACGAGCGGCTGGAGACCGTCCTGGCCACGCCGCGCGAGGCCCTGCTGATCGGTACGCCGCCCGCGCTGCCCATGCTGCTGATCCACCGGGTGTCCCGGGACACGGAGGGCCGGCCGCTGGAGCGGGTGCGCTCGCTCTACCGGGGGGACCGGTTCTCCTTCACCGCCCGGCTGCGGGGGGACGGGAGTTGAGGACAAGGAGGGGGGCGGGGGAGCGCCGCCTCCCCTGCTTCTATCACGAAAAGATAACGGGTCTAGGCCAAGTTTGACGCCCGGTTTCCCGCCGGTTCGCCGGACGGTCGCCCTCGCGTCATCCGCCCTGACGACCGTTCGGGGCATGCGAGTCATAGTCGTCGGAGCCGGCGTGCTGGGAACCATGCACGCCTGGCAGGCAGTCCAGCGCGGCCACGAGGTCGTGCACATCGAGCGCGAGGCGGAGGCCCGGGGCGCCTCCGTCCGCAACTTCGGCCTGGTCTGGGTCGGGGGCCGGGCCGCGGGGGAGGAACTGGCCACCGCCCTGCGGGCCCGGGAGCTGTGGGAGGAGATCGGCGCCGCCGTCCCCGGCCTCGGCTTCCGGGCCAACGGTTCGCTGACGGCCGTCACCACCGAGGCCGAACTGGCCGTCGCCCGCGCCACCCTGGCCCGGCCCGACGCCGTCGCCCGCGGGCTGCGCCTCCTCGCCCCCGACGAGGTACGGGCCGCCAACCCTGCCCTGCGCGGCACCCTCCTCGGCGCCCTCGCCTGCGACCGCGACGCCGTCGTGGAACCCCGCACGGCCCAGCGCGCCCTGAAGGAGGCCCTGCTCCGCTCCGGCCGCTACACCTTCCTCGGCGGTCGCGAGGTCCGCGACCTCGTGGACACCGCCGGCGGATCCGCCGTCCGCGACGACCGCGGCACGGTGCACGGCGGCGACACGATCGTCCTCTGCACCGGCGCCTGGCTGGGCGGGCTCGTCCGCGGGCTCGCCCCCGAGCTGCCCGTCCGCCGCGTACGGCTGCAGATGATGCAGACCGCGCCGCTGGGCGAGCCGCTCACCACCTCCGTCGCCGACGCCGACAGCTTCCGCTACTACCCGGCCTACGCCGGCCCCGCCCTCGACGCGCTGGCCGCCGCGCAGCCCCAGCCCCCGACCGCCGCCGAGCACCGGATGCAGCTCCTCATGGTGCAGCGCGCGGACGGCGGGCTGACCATCGGCGACACCCACGAGTACACCGAGCCGTTCGGCTTCGACGTCGACGA
Organism: Streptomyces mobaraensis NBRC 13819 = DSM 40847; assembly: GCF_017916255.1. Lineage (NCBI taxonomy): Bacteria > Bacillati > Actinomycetota > Actinomycetes > Kitasatosporales > Streptomycetaceae > Streptomyces > Streptomyces mobaraensis. The sequence continues at coordinate 955,641 of NZ_CP072827.1, read as the reverse complement.
GGCCCCGTACGAGCACCTCGCCTCCGTCGCCGAGGCGCTGCTCGGCCGCCCCCTGCCGCCCGTCCGGCGCCGCTGGGCCGGCGTCTACGCGCAGTGCGCGGACACCGCCCGCGTGGTGCACCGCGAGCGCCTGCGCGCCGACGCCTGGCTGGTGACGGGACCCGGCGGACGCGGCATGACGTGCTCCCCGGCGATCGCCGAGAGCACCGCGAACGAACTGGGCTGGTGAGGAAGTTGACCGAGCGTACGAACCTGGTCGTGCTGGACATGGCCGGCACCACCGTCGCCGACGACGGCCTGGTCGAGCGGGCCTTCGCGGCCGCCGCGCGGACCCTCGGCGCCGAGCCGGGCAGCGCCTGCCACGACGGGCAACTCGCCCACGTCCGCGCGACGATGGGCGAATCGAAGATCTCCGTCTTCCGCCGGCTCGCCGACGGCGACGAGGAACGGGCCCGGCGCGCCAACGCGGCGTTCGAGTCCGCCTACGGGCGGCTGGTCGCCGAGGGGCACTGCGCGCCCGTGCCCGGGGCCCGCGAGGCGATCGAACGGCTGCGCGCCGACGGCCGCACCGTCGTCCTCACCACCGGCTTCGCCCGCGTCACCCAGGACGCCATCCTGGCCGCCCTCGGCTGGACGGACCTCGCCGACCTCACCCTCTGCCCGGCCGACGCCGGCGGGCGCGGCCGCCCGTACCCGGACCTGGTGCTCACCGCCCTGCTGCGCACCCGCGCCGCCGACGACGTACGGCGGGTCGCGGTCGCCGGCGACACCGCCTCCGACATGCTCTCCGGCACCCGGGCCGGGGCCGCCGTCGTCGCCGGCGTGCTGACCGGGGCGCACGACGAGACCGCGCTCCGCGAGGCCGGGGCGACCCACGTCCTCGCCTCCGTGGCGGAACTCCCCGCCCTGCTCGCACGGGTGGAGGACGGCCGTTGAGCACCGGCATCCGCTTCGACGGCGTGACGGTCGCCTACGGCGGGAACGCCGTCCTCGACGCGTTCGACCTCACCGTCGAGCCCGGCGAGGTCATGGCGCTGCTCGGGCCGTCCGGCTCCGGCAAGACCACCGCCCTCCGCGCGGTCGCCGGCTTCGTCCGGCCCGCCGCCGGGCGCGTCCTCATCGGGGGCGCCGACGTCACCGACGTACCACCGCACCGGCGGGGCATCGGCATGGTCGTCCAGCAGTACGCGCTCTTCCCCCACCTGCGGGTCGACGCCAACGTCGCGTTCGGCCTCAAGGCGCGCGGGACACCGCGGGACGAGACCGCCGCGCGCGTCGCCGAGGCGCTGGAGGCGACCGGCATGGCCGGCTACGCCAAGCGGTACCCGCGCGAACTCTCCGGCGGACAGCAGCAGCGCGTCGCCATCGCCCGGGCCCTGGCCATCCGGCCCGGCGTGCTCCTCTTCGACGAGCCGCTGTCGGCCCTCGACGCCCGGCTGCGCTCCGGCATGCTCGCCGAACTCGCCCGCCTCCACCGCGACCTGCCGGACGTCACCATGCTCTACGTCACCCACGACCAGACCGAGGCGCTCACCCTCGCCGACCGCGTCGCCGTCCTGGACCGGGCCCGGCTGCGGGACTGCGGCACCCCGCGCGACCTCTACCGCCGGCCGCGCACCGCGTTCACGGCCTCCTTCGTCGGCGACGCCAACCTCCTGCCGGTGACGGTCACCGGCCGCGGCGTACGCCTCGGCGACACGGACCTGGACGTGCCGACCGGCGACGCCGCCGCGGGCGCCCCGGCCACGCTGTGCCTCCGCCCGCACCTGGTCGGGCTGGGGGAGGGCCCCAACGCCCTGCGCGGGACCGTCGCGGAGGTGCAGTGGCGCGGCGTCACCCACCGCCTGGGGGTGGACGTCGCCGGGCACCGCGTCACCGCCGACGTACGGGAACTCCGCGAGACGCCGGCGCCCGGCAGCGGGATCACCCTGCACTTCGCCGCGGACGACGCGGTGCTGCTGCCGGCGGGCGAGGCCGGAGGTGCCGCCCATGGCTAGCGTCCGGCTGCCGCTCGCGCCGACGGCCGGCCCCGCCCCCTCGCGGCGGCGGATCCCGGCCTGGACCCTGGCGCTCCCGCCCGTCGCCGCCCTCGGCGTCTTCTTCCTCCACCCGCTCGCCCTCGTCGTGTGGCAGTCCTTCTCCCCGGACGGCGACGGACCCGGGCTCTCCGCCTACACCGAGGTGTTCGCCCAGACCGCGTTCCGCGACGCCCTCCGCACCACGGTGCTGATCGCCGTCGGCGCGACCGCCGGCGCCCTGCTCCTCGGCTTCGCCCTCGCCCTGGTCATCGCCTTCGTGCCGATGCCCGGCGGCAAGGCGATCGGCCGGTTCGTCGACGTCTTCCTGTCCTTCCCCTCCTTCCTCATCACCCTCGCGCTGCTGTTCGTCTACGGCAACGCCGGCCTGGCCAACGGCCTCTGGACCGGGGCGACCGGGGCCGCGTCCGGTCCGTTCGACTTCCTGCACACGCCCTGGGGCGTCCTGCTCGCGGAAATCACGTACTTCACGCCGTTCGTGATGCGTCCGCTGCTCGCCGCCTTCTCCCAGCTCGACACCGCGCAGCTCGACGTCGCCGCCTCGCTCGGCGCCCGCGCGCCGCGGATCGTCCGGCAGGTGATCCTGCCCGAGGCCCTGCCCGCGCTCGCGGCCGGCGGCTCGCTGGTCCTGGTGATGTGCCTCAACGAGTTCGGCATCGTCCTCTTCACCGGGGCCAAGGGCGTGACGACCCTGCCCGTCCTCGTCTACGGCAAGGCCATCCTCGAAGGGGACTGGACCGGCGCCTGCGTGGTCGCCGTCGTCAACATCGTCCAGTCCCTGGCGCTGTACGGGCTCTACCGGACGCTCACCGCCCGCCTGGAGGGAGCCCGCCGTGCTCGTGCATAGCCGCCGCGCCCGTCTGGTGGTCCAGGCCGTCTTCCTCGCCCTGTTCCTCCCCGTCTTCGCGCTGCCGTTCCTCGTCGTCGTGGCCGCTTCCCTGGCCACCCGATGGAGCGGCGCGCTCCCCTCCGGAGCGACGCTCGACCACTACCGGGCGGTCGCGCACGGAGAGGCGCTCGACGCCCTCACCACCAGCCTGCTCACCGCGCTCGGGGCCTCGGCGCTCGCCCTCGCCACCGGCACCTGGGCGGCCCTCGCCGCCCGGGGCCCGCGCGCCCGCCGCGTGATCGGCCTGCTCTTCATGCTGCCGGTGGCCGTACCGTCCGTGGTCGTCGGGCTGGCGCTGCTCGTCGCCTTCTCCACACCGCCGTTCCTGCTCAACGGGACGCCCGCGATCGTCGTGCTGGCCCATACGATCCTGGTCACGGCCTTCGCCCAGCAGTCCGTGGCGGCGGCCCTCGACCGGCTCGACCCCGCCTACGAGCAGGCCGCCGCGAGCCTCGGCGCCGGCCCCCTGCGCGTCCTGCTGCGAGTGAGGCTGCCGCTCCTCCTGCCGTCCCTCTCCGCCGCCGCGGGCCTCTGCTTCGCCCTGTCGATGGGCGAACTCAGCGCCACGATGATGCTCTACCCGCCCGACTGGCTGCCGCTGCCGGTCAGGGTCTTCGCCGCCACCGACCGCGGCGCGCTCTTCCCCGGTGCCGCGCTCGCCGTCGTCCTCATCGGCACCACGCTCCTCGTGCTCCTCGCGGTCTCCCGCGTCCGCACCCGAGCCTCCTACCGCTGACTCCCCCCTTCCCGAAGGAGTTCCGCCCGTGCCCCGCCCCCGTACGCTGCTCCCGCTCGTCCCCCTGCTCCTCCTCCCGCTCACCGCCTGCGGCGGCACGGCCGACGCCGGCGCGAAGGAGATCACCGTCTACAGCGCCGACGGCCTCAAGGCCGAGGACGGCTCCGGCTTCTACGACAAGGTCTTCAAGGACTTCACGGAGAAGACCGGCATCAGGGTCCGCTACGTCGAGGGCGGCTCCGGCGAGATCGTGCAGCGGCTGGCCCGGGAGAAGTCCAACACCAAGGCCGACGTCGTCGTCACCCTGCCGCCCTTCGTCCAGCAAGCCGACGGCAAGGGCCTGTTGGCCGCCTACCGGCCCGCGGGTTCGGACAAGGTCGCGGACGGCGACAAGGACCCGGCCGGCGCGTGGACGGCGGTCGTCAAGAACTACTTCTGCTTCATCCACAACTCCGAGGAGCTGAAGGACGGCCCGCCGAAGACCTGGCGGGACCTGCTGGACGGCAGGTTCAAGGGCAAGCTCCAGTACTCCACCCCCGGGGTCGCGGGCGACGGCACCGCCGTCCTCATCAAGGCCGTGCACGACCTCGGCGGCCGGCGGCCCGCCATGGCCTACCTCAAGGAGCTGCAGAAGAACAACGTCGGCCCCTCCAAGTCCACCGGGCAGCTCGCCCCGAAGGTCGACAAGGGCGAACTCCTCGTCGCCAACGGGGACGTCCAGATGAACTTCGCCAACATGAGGACCATGCCGAACCAGGGCATCTTCTTCCCCGCCGGCGACAACGGAAAGCCCACCACCTTCGCCCTCCCGTACGCGGCCGGGCTGGTGCGGAACGCCCCGCACACCGAGAACGCCAAGAAGTTCCTGGACCACCTGCTCAGCGAGCGGGTGCAGCGCGACGTCTCGGCCGTCGGCGGCGGCTTCGCCGCCCGTACGGACGTCAAGGCGACCGACGCGAACGCCGCCGCCCTCGCCCGTGTCATGAAGGGCGTGGAGGTCTTCCGCCCCGACTGGGCCGACATCGACAGGAACCTCGCCTCCTACGTCGCGGAGTGGCGGGAGGCCACCGGCAGTTGAGGGGGGTGCGGCACCGGTCCGGGGCGTCAGGGGAGCCGGGCCTCGATCCCGTCGAGGTGGGCGGCGAGGAGTTCCTCGAACGCGGCGCGGCGGTCCGCTCCCAGGGGACGGATGTCGCGGGCGAAGTGGGCCAGGGCGGGGAAGCGTTCGGGGTCGGCGCCGAGCACCGCGACGCGGAACTGCTCCATGCCCTCCTCGTGCTCCTTGGCGGAGACGGAGCCGATGCCCGCCTCGGAGGTGATCAGCGCGGAGAGGAGGATCACGATCCGGTGGTAGCGCGCCGGGATCTCCTCGTCGGGCAGGCCGGACGCGCGCAGGGCCTGCAGCAGCTCCTCCATGACCAGCCGGGACCCGGCGCCGCCGGAGCCGTGGCGTCCCCACACCGCGGCGATCTGGATCTGCTCGCCGAACGCCTCGCGCAGGCGCAGGGCCAGGGCGGTGATGCGCTGCTTCCAGTCGCCCTCGGGGCGGTAGCCGTCCATGGCCGTCAGCAGGATCCGGTCGGCGACCGCCCGCAGCAGCTCGGTCTTGTTGCGGAAGTGCCGGTAGAGACTGGAGGAATCGGTCTCGAGCGCGGCGGCCAGCCGGCGCACGCTGAACGACTCCGCGTCGCCGGTGCGCAGCAGCCTCGCCGCCGTGTCCAGGATCTCCTCGGTCGACCAGCGCCTGCGGCCCGTCATCACGCCCCTCTCGTCCGGACTCACCCTAACCCATGCACTTGCCGTTGCACGCACCGCGTGCATAATTGCGGCAACCGCAGACACAGGGGGAGTACATGCATCAGAGCACCGTCGCGACCCGCCCGCCGGAGCCGGACTTCTCGGCGATCACGACCGACGAACTGCACGCCTACCGCGACGCGGAGAACCGCTACCGGGCCTCCGACGCGGCGCGGGCGCTCCTCGGCGAACCGGACGCCCGCGCCGCCGTCACCTGGCAGGAGATCGCGCTGCCCGGCCGCGACCTGCCGGTCCGGGTCCACCGGCCGGCCCCGACGGGCGGCGGCGGGGCCGCGGCCCGGACCGGCCTGCCCCTCGTCGTCCACGTCCACGGAGGCGGCTTCGTGGGCACGGCGGCGCAGTGCGACTGGACCAACAGCCGCCTGGCCGCCGAACTGCCCGCCCTCGTCGTCTCGGTGGAACACCGCCTCCTCGCCCCCGGCAGCCCCCTCGCACACGCCGTCGACGACGGCTGGGACGTGCTCCGGCACGTGGTGCGGCACGCGGCGCGGTGGGGCGCCGACCCGGCGCGCGCGGCCGTCTTCGGCGAGAGCTGCGGCGCGCTGATCAGCGCGCTGACGGCCGTCCGGGCCAGGGACGCCGGCCTGGAACTCAAGGCCCAGGTACTGGTGAACCCCGTCGCCGACGTGACCGGGACGATGTTCGACCACCCGTCGATCACCGAGTACGCCCACACCCCGACCCGCGCCCTGCCGCAACTGCGACTCATCCGGCGGCTCGCCGTCCCTCCGGGGGCCGACGCCCGCGCCCTCTCGCCGCTGTACGCGGACGACCTGGGCGGACTCGCCCCGGCGCTCGTGGTGGTCCCCACCCGGGACGCGCTCGCCGACCACGGCCGCCGCTACGCCGAGCGGCTGCGCGCGGCGGGGACCCCCGTGCGGCTCACCGAATACCCGGGAGCGCGGCACGCGTTCCTCACCCTGCCCGGCGTGGAGCCACAGGCCGGGGCCGCCCGGGCGGAGATCCTCGCGTTCCTCGGGGCGGCCCTGGCGGGCTGACGGCGGAGCCCGTCCCGGCGGCGGGCGCGGTCGTGCCGCCGGGGCTCGTCCGCACCCGCCCGCGTGTCCCGGCCCCGCGCTAGGCGGCCTTCTGGGAGGCGGCGGCGTCCGGGTTCAGGTCGTCGAGGCTCAGGCGGTGGGCCGGCGCCTCCGGAAGGACCACGCGGCGGGTGGTGTGGGGGCCGGGGGCGACGTGGAGGAGTTCGCCCGGTTCCATCAGGCGCCAATGGGGGTTGTCGTCCATGCGTTCGCTGGCGACGACGACGGCCGGGTGGTCGGCCAGGTGCGCGGAGTGGACGCGCATGCGCCCCCGGCTGCCGCTGTGGTCGAGGTGCCGCCCGCCGTGCGGGCCGCCCGCCCGGCGCTCCAGGACATACAGCTCGTGGGTGTCCGGGTAGCGCAGCGCCCAGAGGTGCCCGGACGTGACGAGGACGAGGTTGAGGGCGTAGACGGGCAGGTGCCCGGCGATCCACCGGGCGGCGTGCTCGACGCCGGCGGCGACGTCGCCGCCCCTCCGCCGCGTCTCACGGGTGATCAGGGCGAAGAACCGCTCGGAGTCGGTGTCGCCCCGGACGAGGGAGCGGTCCTCGCCCAGGTGGTCGTCGAGCGCGTCGAGGCCCTCGATGACGCCGTTGTGGGCGAACAGCCGCCCGTCCTGTTCGAAGGGGTGGGTGTTGCGGGTGTCCAGGCTGCCGGTGGAGGCGTAGCGCACGTGCGCGACGAAGGTGGCCGACTCCACCCGTCGGGCCTCCTCGGCGAAGGCGCGGTCCCGGTAGGCGGCGATGGGCGCCTTGTCGACGTGCGGGGTGCCGTCCGCCGCGAAGTGGCCCAGGCCGGTGCCGTCGGGGTCCGCGTGGCTCTGCCGGCTGAGGCTGTCGGGGGCGTCCAGCAGCCAGAACGTCGCGGTGGTGCGCCGCGGGGCACTGCTGAGGCCGAACAGGCGGCACATGGTTCTTCTCCTTGGTCGCCAGGCGGCCGGCCCCCGCGCCCGCGAGAGCCGGCCGTCCGGTGGTGACGGGTGGTCAGTGACGGCCGGGGCGGCGGGGGTTCTTGGTCTCCGCGCCGTGGGCGAAACCGCCGGCGTCGTCGGCGTCGCGCTGCGGCGCGTGCTGCTTGTCCAGCCGGGCCAGGACCCGGACCAGGTCCTCCAGGAGCAGGTCGGCCAGGTCGTGGCTGAAGCCGTTGCGGACCACGACGCGCAGGACGGCGAGGTCCGTGCGGTTCTTGGGGAAGGTGTAGGCGGGCACCTGCCAGCCGCGCTCGCGCAGCCCGGCGGAGACGTCGAAGACGCCGAAGTGGTCGATGCCGTCCCGGACCCGGAAGGCGAAGACGGGGATGTCCCCGCCGTCGGTGATGAGTTCGAACGGCCCGAGTTCCGCGATCTCGGCGGCCAGGCGGGTGGCGACGTCGCGGCAGGTCTGCTGGACCCGCCGGTAGCCGTCGAAGCCGAGGCGGAGGAAGTTGTAGTACTGCGCGACGACTTGGGCGCCCGGCCGGGAGAAGTTCAGCGCGAACGTCGGCATGTCCCCGCCGAGGTAGTTGACGTGGAAGACCAGGTCGTCGGGGAGGGCGTCCCGGTCACGCCACAGCGCCCAGCCGACCCCGGGCATGACCAGGCCGTACTTGTGTCCGGAGGTGTTGATCGAGGCGACCCGCGGCAGCCGGAAGTCCCACTCCAGGTCGGGGTCGAGGAACGGCGCGATCATTCCGCCGGAGGCCGCGTCGACGTGGAGGGGGATGTCCAGTCCGGTCCGGGACTGGAGGTCGTCCAGCGCCGCCGCGATGCCGGCGACGGGCTCGTAGCTGCCGTCGAAGGTGGAGCCGAGGACGGCGACCACGCCGATCGTGTTCTCGTCGCACAGCTCCACCGCCGTGTCGGGGGTCAGGTGGTAGCGGTCGCCTTCCATGGGCACGTAGCGGGGCTCGACCTCGAAGTAGTCGGCGAACTTCTCCCAGCAGATCTGTACGTTGACGCCCATGACGAGGTTGGGCCGGTCGGTGGGCTCGCTCCGGGCGCGGCGCTTGTGCTGCCAGCGCCGCTTGAGCGCCAGGCCGCCGAGCATCGCGGCCTCGCTCGACCCGGTGGTCGAGCAGCCGACCGCGTGGCGGGGGTCCTCGGCGTGCCAGAGCCCGGCGAGCATGTGCACGCACCGGTTCTCCAGTTCCGCGGTCTGCGGGTACTCGTCCTTGTCGATTATGTTCTTCTCGGCGCACTCCGCCATCAGGCGCCGGGCCTGGGGTTCGGCCCAGGTGGAGACGAACGTCGCCAGGTTCTGCCGGGCGTTGCCGTCGAGCATCAGCTCGTCGTGCACCACCTGGTAGGCGGTTTCCGGATGCATCTCCCCGTCCGGCATCGCGTACCGCGGCACCCGGACGGGCTCCCGGCTGAAGACCGGATTGACCTCGAGGTCCCTGCTCTCGCCGCGGTCGTCGCGCTCGACCGTCATACGCGCTCGGTCCTTTCCGCCCCGGCCGGCGAACTCGGCCGGTGGACTCGGTCGGTGGGATCGGCCGGTACGTCCGGCTCGGCCACCGTGGACAGTCATGACGCATGGTTTGGATGCGGTGCCCCATCGTAGCGGCCGGGAGGCGCCGGGCACCGAGGCCGGCGGGCCGCTGGGCGCTTGGGCGCGCCGATCCGCCGGTGGTGTGTGACTGCGGGGGATCCGCCGGTGCCGTCCGGCTACGCGGCGGATTCCGGCCGGGGGGCGGGCCGGGGACTCGGCGCGGGCTCGCACGGTTGTGCCCCGCCTCCCCCGGGCGTGGCGGTCCCGCTGCCTGCCCTGCCCGGCACGGCCGGCGGGTAGACGCAGCCCATGGGGACTTCCGAGGACGACTGGGTGTCCGGCGGCGACCGGGTGTCCGGTGAGGCAGGCGGGCGCCCGGAGGGCCGCGGTGCGCCGGCACCACCGCCCGCCGATCCGCCTGTCCACCCACCGCCCGTCGATCCGCCCGTCGACCTGCCGCCCGTCGCCCTGACGTCGCTGTGGACGCTGCACCACCGGGCGTCGGCCGCCCGCCGGAAGCCGCCGCTCCTCGACGATCCCGTCGCCGTCGAACTGGTCGACCGGTGTGCCTGGCCCCTGGAGACGTGGTTCGGCCGGCCGCGCTCGCTCCCCGAGCAGTATCTGGCCCGCCGCGCCCGGCTCTACGACGCGGCGACGGCGGAGTTCCTGCGGGCCCATCCCGAGGAGACCGTCATCGCGCTGGGGGAGGGCCTGGAGACCCAGTTCTGGCGGGTCGACAACGGCACGGTGCGCTGGCTCTCGGTCGATCTCCCGGACATGCTCGCCCTCCGCCGGGCGGTGCTGCCGCACGGCGGGCGGCAGCGGGCCGTCGGGTGTTCCGCGACCGACCCGCGGTGGGCGGAACGCACCGGCACGGACATCGACACCCCGGTGCTGATCTCCGCCCAGGGCCTGTTCATGTACCTGACCCCGGCCGAGGCCGCCGCCCCCGTCCGTCTGTGCGCCGGCCGCTTCCGGCGCGGCGTGCTGCTGTTCGACACCCTTCCCGGCTGGGTGGTCCGCTGCCCGGTCCGCCGCTTCCTCACGTGGGGCGGCACGTTCCGGTTCCCTCCGCTGCACGCCACCCGCCGCTCGGCCTGTCCCGGGCGGGTGGCCGAACGCCGCATCGGCCCGTACACGTTGGGGACGGGCGCGGCTGCCCGGCCCCTGTATCTGGCGCAGCGGTGGCGGTGGGTGCGCACGGTCTTCATGCCGGCCTTCGTCCGGCTGGACGTGTCCGACGGCCGGTAGACCAGGGCCTTCGAGCCGTCGGCGCGTCAGGCGGTCACGGGCAGGGCCGTGTGCACGGCGTGGTGGACGGCCCTCGCCAGCCGCGCGCCCCACAGGGAACGCGGTCCGGCGAAGGCGTGCGCCGCCGCGCCGGGCCGAGGGACGCGAGCCGCCACGCAGACCGCGTCCGTCGGGGTGCCGGAACAGTCGTGACCGGCGTCCAGCAGCGCCTGGACCTTCGCCTCGGTGGCGGTGGCAACGGCGTTGACCAGAGCGGCGTCGGTCAGGGCCGCCGGGACGGCGACGATGACGTTGATCGTGCCGGGCTCCGCGAACCCGGCGGTGCCCTCCTCCGGCGAGGCCGCCCAGCCCCGCACGGTGATCCCCGCCGTCGCCACGGCCTCCACGCCGCCGTCGTGCGCCGCGCCGAAGGCGGAGACGTCGGCCGCCGTCATCAGGCCGACCCCGGCACCGTCCGCCCCGGCGGCGCGCGCGATGCCGGCCAGGTGCGCGGCCGGGTCCGTACGCCGGTAGCCATGCGCCACCTGGGCGTTGAGGACCCAGGCCCGTTCCGCGATGCCCCCGCCGAGGACGGCGCTGCTGACCATCCGCCAGCCGGGACCCGCGTGCCACAGCAGTGCGTGCAGTGACCGGCCGTCCTCGGTACGCGTCAGACGGCACACGTCCAGCAGACCGGCGCCCGTGCCCGGCGGGGGGACGGTGGCGGGAGCGGCGACGGCCGGTGGGACGGCGGCTGGAGGTATGGCGGCGGCCACTGGCGGGTCACTCCTCGGGGTCGAGCCGGGACGGCGCCAGTGATCGTACGCGTGCGTCAGGTGCCCCTCCGGGCCCCGGGGAGGAGCGGCGGACACCGGCCGGACGGCGGCAGTAGGGTGCGGTGGCGGAGAACCGACCGAGGAGCGGTGACCGGCCGACGGCGGGCACCGGGCGACGGAGGACGGACATGGCCTACTACGTGCTGGAGTACGCGCTCGTCGACGACTACGTCGAGCGCCGGGCGCCCCTGCGCGAGGAGCACCTGGGGCTCGCCCGGGAGGCGCACGAGCAGGGCGCGCTGGTCCTGGCCGGGGCCCTGGACGGGCCCGTGGACCGGGCGTTGCTGATATGGCGGGTGGACGATCCCTCGGTCGTCGAGGAGTTCGCGGAACGGGACCCGTACGTGCGGCACGGGCTGGTCACGCGGTGGTCCGTGCGGCCGTGGACCGTCGTCGTGGGGTGACGCCGGGGCGCGGCGGCCCGGTCATGTGAGGGCGGCCGGGCCGGTTGACGGCTCAGTCGCGCGAGTTGCCGAACAGAATGCGGTACCCGATCAGCAGGACGAGCGAGCCCCCGATGGCGGCGGCCCAGGTGGCCGCGTCGAAGAAGTGGTGGGTGACCGACCGGTGCAGGAACTTCGCCGACAGCCAGCCGCCGATGAACGAGCCCGCGATGCCGATGAGGGTGGTGCCGATGAGGCCGCCCGGATCCCGGCCCGGGAGCAGGATCTTCGCTATCGCTCCGGCCAGCAGGCCCAGGACGATCCAGCCGATGATGCCCATGTGTGTTCCTCCGCCCTTTCCGGGGTGCCCGGCGCGGCCCCGTCGTTCGCCGTCGGTGGTGAGAACGGTCGGAACCACCCCTACGGTTCCCTTGTTGCGCAAGCGCTAAAGTATGCGCATCAGACGGTGACATGGTGATGACGAGCCGGGACGGCATGACGTTCCCGGGCGGAATCATGACACCGGCAGGGAAATCGGACGACGGGCTCCGAGCGCATCCCGTGCGGTGTGCCGCGCGGGGCCGGAGTGGTTGTGAGGGAAGGGAGAGCGGTGTGGCGGGTGTGGCCCTGACCAAGGGCGGCAACGTCTCGCTGAGCAGGCAGGCCCCCGGGCTGACCGCGGTGACGGTCGGGCTGGGCTGGCAGGCGGCCCCGGGATGCGACCTGGACGCCAGCGCGCTGCTGTGCGGCGGGTCCGGGAAGGTGCTCTCCGACGGGCACTTCGTCTTCTTCAACAACCTGACCAGCCCGGACGGTTCCGTCCGGCACGCCGGGGACGCCGGCGGCGCCGGCCCGGCGGGCGACGCCCAGCGGATCCACGTCGATCTCGGGCGGGTCCCCGCGGAGGTGGCGAAGATCGTCTTCCCGGTGTCCCTCTACGAGCCCGAGACGCGCGGCCAGGACTTCCGGCAGGTCCGCGGAGCGCACATCCGGGTCACCGACCGGGAGGGCGGGGCCGAACTGGCCCGCTACGAACTCGCGGCCGGGGACGCCGGTGACGAGACCGCCATGGTCTTCGGCGAGTTGTACCGCCACGGCGCCGAGTGGAAGTTCCGGGCGGTGGGGCAGGGGTACGCCTCGGGGCTCGCGGGGATCGCCGCGGACTACGGGGTGGACGTGCTGCGCGACGCGGCGCCGGCCCCGACGGCGCCGGCCGCGTCCGTGCCGCCGGCCGCGTCCGTGACACAGGCCTCGTCGGCCGGACCCGCCGCGTCCGTGACACCGGCCTCGTCCACCGGACCCGCCGCGTCCGCGCGGATCCTGAAGGCCGCCGACGGCGCCCCCGCCCCGGCGCCGACCCCGCCCTCCACACCGGCCCCGCCCTCTACGCCGACACCGACGGTCGTCGTCCCCTCGACGCCCCACACCGCGCCGACGATCGCGGCGGCACCTCAGCAACCCACAGGGAGTCCTTCCGTGACCTGCTTCTTCGACCCCAGCCACGGCCCCGGCATGACGACGGTGTCCTGGTCGCCGCAGTGGGGCGTGCCCCGGCCGGTCCAGGCGTGCGGCGGCTGCGCGCACCGTGTGCAGACCACCCCGCCCCCGTACTACACCCCGCAGCAGCAGGGGTATCCGCAGCCCCAGCAGCAGGGTTACCCGCAGGCCGGCTACCCCCAGCCGCAGCAGGGGTACCCGCAGCCCCAGCAGGGCTACCCGGCCCCGCACGCCGACCCGCAGCAGGGCGGCGGACAGCAGGGCGGGCGCCGCTTCGGCGCGGGTGCGCTCATCGGCGCCGGTGCCGCCGGTCTCGTCGGCGGCGCGCTGCTGAACGAGGCGTTCGACGACGACGAGCCGGACGTGATCGTCAACAACTACTACGAGGACTGACGGCCCTTCCGCCATCCTCGGGCCGGCACTGTTTGTTCCTCACTTGCGCAATGCTTAAAGTGTCCCCATGGCGGGATACGGCGTGCGGAAGCGGGAGACGGCGGTGCTGGCCGGAGGGCCGGCCGACGGCGTGAGGATCAAGGTGACCGACCGGCCGTCGGTGCTGCAGGTCACCCGTCCGTGTGGCGCCGAAGTCCCCGCCGATGACGTGCGGGTGGACGCGCTGTACATCTACCGGCGCGACCTGCGCGTGGACGACGAGCCGCTCCGCTACGGCTTCGACCCGGCCAGCCCGTAGCCCCCTCTCCTCGCGTCCCCTCGCGTCCCCTCACACCTCCCCTCCCGGCCGCCCGTGCGGCAGGACGATCTCCGGCCCACGTGGTTGCCCGGTTGCGCAGTTGGGCAAGTCATGTGCGCGACCCGGCGACCACGCGTCGCCACCACGCGTCGCGACCACTCGTCCGAAGGGGGCTGCGGATGGCGCGGGACAGGACGGCATCGACGGGCGGCGGCGACCTGCTCATCAGTGCCGCCGTGGCGGAAATCGAGGGTTTGTACACGGAGTTGCACGGCGGTCGCGGCGAGCGGCACCGGGAACGCGTCCTGGCCGACCTCGCACGGGCGGGCCACCGCCTCGCCGCCGCCGCGCTCCCGGCGCAGGCCGCGCGGGACGCGGACCCCGCACGCCCGCGCTCGCGCCGGGAGCGCCGGCGGCTCCTGGCGGCCCGCGGCGCCGAACTGTGGCTGAAGTTCGTCATGGACGGCGGCGGGAAGGGGCGGCGGAGACGCGTCCTCCGCCGCCGCGTCAGGACCGGCCCGCCCGGCAACCGCCACTCCTGAGAACCGGGGGCGCCGGGCTGAGGGCCGGATGCGCGCTGACCGACCGCCGACCCCCACCCGAACACCATCAACAGAACGAAACGAGACACCGGTGCCGTACCAGACCAGCCCCCGACGAAGAGGCGCCGTCGCCGCCACTCTCCTGCTGCCGGTGCTGCTGACAGCGTGTTCGAAGGACCGGGACGACAAGTCCGGCGGCTCCTCCGACGGCAAGCCGGGATCGGTGAAGGCGGCGCTGGCGGAACTGCCGGTCAAGAAGGCCGCCCCGAAGGCCGGTTACGACCGGAAGAAGCACTTCGGCCAGGCGTGGTCGGACCGGACCGACGCTCCCGGCTCCGGTAACGGCTGCGACACCCGCAACGACATCCTGCGCCGCGATCTGAAGAACCCCAAGCTCGACGGCTCCGCCAAATGCACCGTCACCTCCGGCACCCTCGCGGACCCGCCGGCGTCCCCGAGACGGTCCCGCTGACCCTGGACGGGCCCCGTGCGCGGCGGCTCGCCGAACGCGCCGACGCGCACGGGCTCCCCCTCACCGCCCTGCTCGCCGCCGCGTTCACGGAGGTCCTGGCCCTCTGGTCCAAGGAGCCCCGGTTCGCCCTGCGGTGGCGGGACGCCGACGGCCGCCGGACCGTCACCGTCGACGCCGCCCCCGACGGCACCTTCCTCGACCGGGCCCGGCGCTGCCACCAGGCGCCGCCTGCCGCCGGAGCGCCCGCCCCCGCCGTCGAGTTCGCCGACGAACCGGCCGGCCCGGCCGCGCACCCCCCGGCCGCCGAGCCGGCCGTCCTCGCCCTGCGGGTGCGGCCGGCCGCCGACGACGGCCTGACCGCCGTCTGGGAGACCGCCCCCGGCGCCCTGCCCGCCGGCATGGCGGAGGACATGGCCCACTCCTGGTCCGCGCTGCTCGCCGTGCTGGAGGAGGACGAGGACGCCTGGACGGTCCCCGGCTCCCCCGTCCGGTTGCCCGCCGCCCAGGAGCGCGCCCGCGCCGAGGTCAACGCCACGGCCGCGCCCGTGCCCGAGGGCCTGCTGCACGAGGCCGTGGGCCGCGCCGCCGCCCGCCACCCCGGCCGCACCGCCGTCGTCGCGGGCGACCGCCGGCTGACCTACGCCGAACTCGCCTCCCGCGCCCGGCGGATCGGCCGCCGCCTCCGCGAACTCGGCGCCTCGCCCGGCGCGTTGGTGGCCGTCTGCATGGAGAAGGGCTGGGAGCAGCCCGTCGGCATCCTCGGCGCCCTGGAGTCCGGCGCCGCCTGGGTGCCGCTCGACCCCGCCCTCCCCGCCGAGCGCCGGGAGTACGTCCTGGGGACCACCGAGGCACGGATCGTCCTCACCCAGCGGTCGGTGGCCGGCCGCTGGGACTGGCCCGCCGGGATCACCGTGCTCGCCGTCGACGACGACACCGCCTGGGCCGGCGTCGACGACGGCCCGCTGGAGCCCGCGCAGACCCCCGCCGACCCGGCGTACGTGCTGTTCACCTCCGGCTCGACCGGCCGCCCCAAGGGGGTGGTGGTCCCGCACCGCGGCGCGCTCAACACCGTCCTCGACGTCAACGCCCGCTACGGCGTCACCTGCGAGGACCGCTTCATCGGCCTGTCCGCGATGAGCTTCGACCTGTCCGTCTGGGACATGTTCGGCGCGCTCTGCGCGGGCGCGGCCCTCGTCCTGCCCGACCCCGGCTCCGAGCGGAACCCCGCGCACTGGCTGGACCTCGTCCGCCGGGAGCGCGTCACCACCTGGATGGGCGCGCCCGCCCTCTTCGAGCTGTTCTGCGAACAGGTCGAGCAGGACGACGAGCCGTGGGCCGACTCGCTGCGGCTGCTCATCCTCGGCGGCGACTGGATCCCGCTGTCCCTGCCCGCCCGCGCCCGGGACATCGCCCCCGACGTGCGCTTCGTCGGCCTCGGCGGCAACACCGAGGCGTCCGTGCTGTCCACCACCTACGACGTGGAGGCCGTCGACCCGGCCTGGACCAGCATCCCGTACGGCAAGCCGCTCGCCAACCAGACCGTGCACGTCCTCGACGCGGCGCTCCGCCCGCGGCCCGTCGGCGTCCCCGGCGACCTGTACATCGGCGGCACCGGCGTCGCGCTCGGCTACTGGCGCGACCCCGAGCGCACCGCCGCCGCCTTCCTCACCCACCCGGAGACGGGTGAACGCCTCTACCGCACAGGCGACTTGGGGCGCTTCCTGCCGGACGGGAACGTCGAGTTCCTGGGCCGGGAGGACTTCCAGGTGAAGGTGGACGGGCACCGCATCGAACTCGGCGAGATCGAGACGGCGCTGCGCACCCACCCGGCCGTCGACGGGGCCGTCGTCGTCGCGCTGCCCCGGCTCGACGGCGAGCCCGGCCACCGGGCGCTCGCCGGATACGTCACCCCCGCCGGCGCCGTACGCCCCGAGCCCGACGCCCTCCGCGCCCACCTGGCGGAACGGCTGCCGTCCTACCTGTGCCCCGCCCACCTCACCGTCCTGGACACGCTGCCGCTGACGGCCCACGGCAAGGTGGACCGCACGGCACTGCCCGCCCCCGGCGAGAAGCCGGCCGGCACCGAGGCCGACGCCCCGCGCACCCCGCTGGAGGCGCAACTCGCCGCTTTGTGGTCGGAGATCCTCGGCGTCGACCGGGTCGGCGTGCACGACACCTTCTTCGAGCTGGGCGGCAACTCGCTGCTGGGCATCCGGGTGATGAACCGGCTGCGGGAGCGGCTGGGCGTCGACGCCGACCCGCACAGCATCTTCCGCCACCGCACGGTCGCCGAACTGGCCCTGGCCGTCGAGGGGGAGCGGGGCGGCGGCGCCGGTCACACCGGGCTTCCGCCCGTCCGCCCCGAACCCGGCGCCGCGCACGAGCCGTTCCGGCTCACCGACCAGCAGCAGGCGTACTGCGTCGGCCGCACCGGCGCCTTGTCCTCCGGCAACGTCTCCGCCCACATGTACCTGGAGTTCGAGGGCGAGGGCCTGGACCGCGAGCGGTTCGAGCGGGCCTGGCGGCGGGTGGTCGACCGCCACCCCATGCTGCGGGCCGTCGTGCTGCCCGACACCATGGAACAGCGCGTCCTGGAGTCCGTACCGCCGTACGCGATGCCGGTGGTGGACCTCCGCGCCGCGGACGCGGACGGCGTACGGGACGGGCTCGCCGCGATCCGGGAGCGGTACTCGCACGAGGTCCGGCCGGTGGACACCTGGCCGCTGTTCGACGTGGTGGTGGCCGAACTGCCCGCCGACCGGTACCGGGTGCACTTCAGCGTCGACGCCCTGTGCTGCGACTTCGCCAGCATCCGGGTCCTCTTCGACGACCTCTCACGCGCCTACGCCGACCCGGGAGCGGAGCTCGCCCCGCCGCCCATGACCTACCGCGACTACGTCCGGGCCACCGCCGGCCTCGACCGCACCGAGCAGCACCGGCGGTCGGCCGCCTACTGGGAGGAGCGGCTCCGGACGCTCCCGCCGGCCCCGCGCCTGCCCCTGCTCCGCAGCCCCGAGTCGGTGACCGAACCCCGGTTCGTCCGCCGCTCGGTACGCGTCCCCGCCGCCCGCTGGGACCTGCTGGTCGCGCGCGCCGGCGAGGCCGGCCTGACCCCCGCCGGGCTGCTGCTCGCCGCCTACGCCGAGGCTCTGGCGCCCTGGGCCCAGGAGCCCCGCTTCACCCTCAACGTCACCAACCTCAACCGGCTCCCGGTCCACCCCGAAGTGGACGGAACCGTCGGCGAGTTCGCGTCCTTCGCGCTCGTCGAGGTGGACACCGGGGGCGGCGACGGCTTCGCCGTGCGCGCCCGCCGGATCCAGGAGCGGTTGTGGAGCGACCTCAGCCACTCCTACGTCAGCGGCGTCCACCTGCTGCGCGAACTCATGCGGCGGCGCGGCGGGTTCGACGGAGCCCTGATGCCCATGGTGTTCACCAGCGCCGTACCGCTGGCCGGTGGCACCGCCGGGCTGCTGGACGGGCTGCTCCGCCAGGTGGGCGGCATCACCCAGACCCCGCAGGTGTGGATGGACCTGCTGACCGAGGTCCAGGACGGCGACCTCGTCGTCAACTGGGACGTCCAGGAAGCCCTGTTCGACCCCGTGCTGGTCGACGAGGTGTTCGCCGGGCTCGGCGGGCTGCTGGAGCGGCTGGCCGACGCCGCCGACGACAGCGCCTGGAGCGCGCCGGACCCCCTCCCGCCGACCGCTCGGCTCTCCCCGGCCGGCCTGGGCGACGGCGGCACCCGCGAGCTGCCCGACCGCCTCGTCCACGACGCCTTCGTCGAACAGGCGGCCCTGCGGCCGGACGCCCCGGCCGTCGTCGCCGCCGACCGCACCCTCACCTACGCCGCACTGCACCGCGAGGCCGCCCGCGTCGCCCACTGGCTGCGCTCCCGGGGCGCGGCCCCCGGCCGGCCCGTCGGGATCGTCCTCGACAAGGGCTGGGCGCAGATCGTCGCCGCCTACGCCGTCCTCTACGCGGGCGCCCCCTACCTGCCCGTGGACCCGGACGCCCCGGCCGAGCGCACCCGCACCCTGCTCGACCGGTGTGGCGCCGCCCTCGTCCTCACCCGGCGCGGCTTGGTCGAGAAGGCAGGCGAGCGGGAACTGCTCTGCCTCGACGAGCCGCTCCCGGCGGACGTCCCGGACGCGGCCGAGCCGCCCCCGCCCGCCGCGACCCCTTCCGACCTGGCGTACGTCCTGTTCACCTCCGGCTCGTCCGGCCGCCCGAAGGGGGTGATGACCGAGCACCGCGGCGTCGTCAACGCCCTGCGGGAGACCGTCGAGGAGTTCGGCGTCGGCCCCGGCGACCGGGTGCTCGCGCTGACCGCGCTCCACCACGACATGTCCGTCTTCGATGTGTTCGGGGTGCTCGGCGCGGGCGGGACGCTGGTGATGCCCGAGGCCGAGCGGCGCCGCGAGGCCGCGCACTGGGCGCGGCTGCTGGTCGACCACCGGATCACCCTCTGGAACTCCGTCCCCGCGATGATGGAGATGCTCCTGGAACACCTGGGCCCGGACCTCGGCGTCCTGGAGCCGCTGCGGCTGGCCTTCCTGGGCGGCGACTGGCTGTCTGTGCCCGCCGTCCGCCGGCTCACCGAGGAGGCGGACGTCGAGGTGGTGAGCGTCGGCGGCCCCACCGAGACCACGCTCTGGAACATCCGGCACCGCGTCCGCCGGCTGGAACCGGGCCGGCGGACCGTCCCGTACGGCACGCCGATCGCCAACACCCGCTACCGGATCCTCGACAAGCGACTGCGCGACCGGCCGGTCTGGGCGACGGGCGAGATGTACGTCGCGGGCGTCGGCCTCGCGCGCGGCTACTGGGACGACCCCGAGCGCACCGCCGCCACCTTCGTCACCCACCCCGATACCGGTGAACGCCTGTACCGCACGGGCGACTTGGGGCGCTTCCTGCCGGACGGCACGATCGAGTTCACGGGCCGCGCCGACTTCCAGATCCAGGTGGGCGGCCACCGGATCGAGCCCGGCGAGGTGGAGGCGGCGCTGCTGGCCCACCCGGACGTGGCGGCCGCCGTGGTCACCGGGCGGCGGGCGGCGGCGGGTCCCGGCCACCGGGGCCTGACCGGGCACGTCGTACCGGCCGCCGGCGCGGACCGGGACGGGCTGCCGACCCGGCTGCGCGACCACTTGCGCTCCGTCCTGCCCGGGCACATGGTGCCGTCCGCGTTCGCCGTCCTCGACGCGCTGCCGCTCAACGCCAACGGCAAGGTGGACCGGACGGCCCTGCCCGAACCCGCCGCCGAACCCGCCGGCTCCCCGGGCGCGCCGCGCTCCGCCGTGGCCGAGGTCTGCGCGGGCGTCTGGGCCGAGGTGCTGGACCGCCCGGCGGTCGGGGAGCACGAGAACTTCTTCGCCCTGGGCGGGGATTCGGTGCTCGCCACCCGCATCGTCACCCGGCTCCGGCAGGTGTTCACGTCCGACGGGATCTCGCTGCGGACGCTGTTCCTGTCGCCGACGGTCGCCGGGCTCGCCGAGGCGATCACGGCGGGGGAGGACGTCCCCGGCCGCTCGGAGGCGGTCGCCGGGATCCACCTGCGCGTCTCCCGGATGACCCCGGAGGAGGTCGCCCGCGAGCTGTCCGCCCGCCGGGCCGCAGTCAAGAACGGTGCGGGAGCGTGAACATGACGGATCATCAGGCCCCGCTGTTGCACGAACGCGTCGCCCGCCAGGCGGCGGCGACCCCGGACGCCGAGGCGGTGGCGGCCGGCCGGGAACGGCTGACCTACCGGGAGCTGGAGGAGTCCGCCGAGGCGCTGGCCGCCCACCTGCGGCGGCTCGGCGCCGGGCCGGAGACACCCGTCGGCGTCTGCCTGGGCCGCACCCCCTGGCTGGTGGTCGCCGTGCTCGGGGTGCTCAAGGCCGGGGCGGCGTACGTGCCGCTGGACCCGGCGTTCCCCGCCGACCGCATGGAGTTCATGCTGCGGGACAGCGGCGCGCGGCTGGTCGTCACCGAGGACGCGTACCGCGGCCGGCTGGCGGGCGCCCCCGGCACGGTGGTGTCGCTGGACCGCGACTGGTCCCGTATCGCCGCCGAGGACCCGGCCCCCGCGGCGGGCCCCGAGGCCGGGAACCTCGCCTACGTCCTCTACACCTCGGGCTCCACGGGCCGCCCCAAGGGCGTGGCCGTCGAACACCGCAGCGCGGCGGCCTTCCTGGACTGGGCGCTGACCGAGTTCACGCCCCGGGAGCTGCGGTACACCCTGGCGTCCACCTCGCTCTGCTTCGACCTGTCGGTCTTCGAGCTGTTCACCCCGCTCGCCTGCGGCGGCACGGTCGTCCTGGCGGAGACGGTCTTCCACCTGCCGGTGGCCGCCGCCCGGCGTCCCGTCACCCTCGTCAACTCCGTCCCCAGCCTCCTCCTCGACCTGCTGGCCTCCGGACCGCTGCCCGCCTCGGTGCTGACGGTCAACCTGGCGGGGGAGGCGCTTCCGGCCACCCTGGCGCAGAAGTTGTACGGCACCGGGACCGTGGAGCGCGTGCACAACCTCTACGGCCCGACCGAGGACACCACGTACTCCACCTGGAGCCGGGTCCCCCGGGGCTGCGCCAAGCCGCTGATCGGCCGGCCGGTGACGGGGACGGCCGCGTACGTCCTGGACGCCACCGGCCGTCCGGTGCCGGACGGCGAGGCCGGGGAACTCTTCCTCGCCGGGGCCGGTCTGGCCCGCGGCTATCTGCACCGGCCGGGGCTCACGGCCGAACGGTTCCTCCCGGACCCGTTCTCCGGTGAGCCCGGGGCCCGGATGTACCGGACGGGCGACCTGGCCCGGCGGCTGCCCTCGGGCGAACTCGACTACCTGGGCCGGGCGGACCAGCAGGTGAAGGTGCGAGGGCTGCGGATCGAGCCGGGGGAGATCGAGGGCGTCCTGCTGGAGCGGCCCGAGATCCGCCGGGCCGCCGTCGTCGCCCGCGGCGGCGGCGCCGACACGGCCGGGCTCGTCGCGTACGTCGAGTGCGACGGCGCACCGGACCCCGCCATACTGCGGAAGCACCTGGGCGACCGGCTGCCGTCCTACATGGTCCCCTCCGTCTTCGTCCCGATGGCCTCCCTGCCGCTCACCGTCACCGGGAAAATCGACGTCAACGCCCTCCCCGTGCCGCCCGGCTGACCCGCCGTCGGGCCCGGGAATTCCTGCGGAACGGAGGGCGGCCGAAATTCTCGGCCGCCCTCCGAATAACCGGAAATCGAGTGCTAAACTCGCCGCCACCATGCGCGGTAAGGTAACCCTTACTCGATGAGGCGGCGGTACGCCGGAAATGAATTCGGAAACGATTGTCAATGCACCGCCCATGGCCCGCCGGCCGCCGCAGCAACCCAAACGGAGAGGCTTTAGTGAGCGCCACGGATACCGCGGTGGGCCGGCAGGCCCGCATCGTGCTCATCATCACCGTCGTCGCCTCGGCGCTATTGGTCATCGATATCACTATCGTTTCCGTGGCGCTGCCCTCGATCCAGTCGGACCTCGGCGGTTCACTGGCCGCGCTGCAGTGGATCATCATCGGCTACACGGTCACGTTCGGCGCCTTCCAGCAGGCGGCCGGCTCGCTGTCCGACCGGCTGGGCCGCCGGGCGATGTTCATGAGCGGCATCGCCCTGTTCACCCTCTCGTCCCTCGCCTGCGGCGTCGCCCCCAACGCGCTGACGCTCGACCTGGCCCGCGGGGTGCAGGGCGTCGGCGCCGCCTTCGTCCTCGCCAACGCGATGCCGCTGATCGCCCAGGTCTACGAGGGCCAGGCCCGCAACATGGCGATCGCCGTCTGGGGCACCACCCTCGGCGCCTGCGGCGCGGTCGCGCCGGTCATCGGCGGCCTGCTGGTCGACCTCACCCAGTGGCGCTACCTGTTCCTGATCAACGTGCCCATCGGCGCGATAGCCCTCTTCCTCTGCCGCACCCGGCTGCCCGCCGACCCGCCCCGCACCTCCCTGTCCGGCATCGACTGGACCGGCGCGGGACTGCTCGTCCTCACTCTCGGCGTCATCAACTTCGGCCTGACCCGCGGCGAGGACCAGGGCTGGGGGAGCGCCGCGACCCTCGCCCAGCTCGGGGTGGGCGTGGTGCTGCTCGCCGGATTCCTGGTGCTGGAACGGCGGGTGCAGGCGCCCACGCTGGACCTGTCGCTGTTCAGGGTGCCCACCTTCGTCGCGGCCACCCTGATCGCCTTCTTCTCCCGCTTCGCCACGGTCGGCGGTTCGGTGTACTACATCCTGTACTTCCAGAGCGCCCGGGGGCTCAGCCCGCTGCAGAACGGCCTGCTGATGATGGCCATCTTCGCCCCGCAGCTCGGCATGGGCCTGGTGGCCGGCAAGCTCCAGGCCAAGTACTCGCCGTCGCACATCATCGCCGCGGGCTTCGGCATCCTCGCGATCGGCGGCCTCGCCATGGCCTGGTCCTTCGACCGCGACACCGCCATCTGGGCCGCCCTGCCCGGCCTGCTCCTGTGGGGCGTGGGCGGCGGACTGGCCGGCAGCCCGTCGATGTCCCTCGCCGTGAACGTGGTGCCCAAGCAGCGCGCCGGCATGGCGTCCGGAGCCATCAACAGCCTCTTCATGTTCGGCGCGGGCGCCGGCGCCGCGATCTTCGGCATCCTCTTCCGCGACCGCATCTCCGACCGCGCCGGCGGGGAACCGGTGCTCGCCGGCGCCGACCACGACGAGATCGTCTCCGCCGCCGCGCAGGGCGACATCTCCCGCGCCCTGGAGCACGTCCCCGACGCCGTGACCGGCCAGGTCCGCCGCACGCTGGAGACGGCCGTGTCCGACGGCGCGTCCAACGTGATGACCTGGGCCGCGATCATCTGCGTGGGCACCGCGGCCGTCGCGCTGACCCTCGTCCGCAAGAAGGACCTGCTCACCGGCGCCCCCGAACCGGAGAAGACCCCGGACAAGGCCGAGCCCGAACCGGCCTGAGCCCCCAGCCCGTTCCCCCGCACCAGGAGTCCCCGCATGCCTTCGTCCGGCCGCACCTCCCCGCTGCGCCTCCTGGTCCTGGGCGGCACCGGCTTCGTCTCCGGCGCCATCGCCCGCGAGGCCGTGGCCCGCGGCCACGACGTCACCTGCGTGGCGCGCGGCACCGGCGGTGAACCGCCCGCCGGGGCCCGCCTGCTGCGCGCGGACCGGGCCGCGCCCGGCGCCCTCGACGCCCTGCGCGGCACCCCGTTCGACGCCGCCGTCGAGACCGCGACCCTCGCCCTGCCCTGGGTGCGGGAGGCGCTGGCCGCGGTGACCGCCGCCCACTGGACGTTCGTCTCCTCCATCAGTGTGTACGCCGACACCCACACCCCCGGGCAGGACGCCCGCACCGCCCGGCTGCGGCCCGCCCTGCCCGGCGACACCGCCGCCTACGACCCGGCCCGCGACCCCGAGCCGTCCCAGGCGCGGTACGGCGGCGTCAAGCTGGCCTGCGAGGACGCCGTGCGGGAGGCGGCCGGCGAGCGGGCGTTCGTGGTCCGCCCCGGGCTGCTCACCGGCCCGGGGGACGACGTCGGCCCGTTCGGCTACTGGCCGCTGCGGATGGCGCGCGGCGGCCCCACGGCCGTACCGCCCGCCGTCGGGGAGGCCGGGCTTCCGCTGCCCGCGCAGCTGTTGGACGTCCGCGACCTGGCCGTGTGGATCCTCGACGCGGCGGAGGAGCGGACGGCCGGGACGTTCGACGCCGTCGGCCCGGCGGCCGCCCTGGCGGACCTGCTGGCGGAGGTCGCCGACGCCGTGGGCCGGGAACCCGAACTCGTCCCCGTCCCCGAGCCCGTCCTCGCCGAGGCCGGCGTGCGGCCGTGGACCGGGCCGCACTCGCTGCCGCTCTGGCCGCCGAGGGAGCTGTACGGTGCCCTCGCCCGGGCCGCGAGCCCGTCCGCCGACGCCGGGCTGCGCGCCCGGCCGGTCGCCGACACCGCCCGCGCGGTGCTGGCGGACCGGCTCGGCCGCGCCGCCGGCCGCCGGCCCCCGGCGGGCCTGACCCCGGTGGAGGAGGCGGCCCTGCTCCGCGGCATGGGGTGGTGACCCCGGCCTCCTGCTCATCCGGCCCCCTGCTCATCCGGCCCCCGCTGAATCCGGCCCCTGCTGAATTCGGCCCCTGCAACCCCGGTTGCAGGGGCCGAATGCCATCCTCGGTTGGCATACATCCGGCCATTGGCGTTGGTACGTTCGGGCGCGCTTTCGCCCCTCTTCCCTCAAACGCCCCTTCTCCCTCAGGAGACGCCGTGGCCCCGGCAGCCCAGCCCCTACCCGCCTCGACGGGCACCGCCCCGGCGGCACCCGTACCGGCCCGACCGCTCCCCGTGCGGCTCCCCACGCTCACCGGGCTGCGGTTCACCGCCGCCTTCGCGGTGTTCGCCGCGCACACCTACTTCACCTTCTGGTTCGACGGCGTCTGGGAGGGCAACTCGGCGGCCACCTTCGCGCTGATCCTCGCCCGCTCGGGCGTCGCCTTCTTCTTCCTGCTCAGCGGGTTCGTCCTGGCCTGGTCGGCGCGGCCGGGCGACCGGGCGGGCGCCTTCTGGCGGCGCCGCGCGGCGAAGATCTACCCGACGCACGTCGTCACCTGGCTCGCCGCCCTGCTGCTGATCGACTGGGCGGGCGGCCGGACCACCGCCCGCCAGGCGGTGCCCAACCTCTTCCTCGTCCAGTCCTGGTGGCCGGTCTTCGACGTCTACGACAGCGTCAACGGCGTGTCCTGGTCGCTGTCCTGCGAGGCGTTCTTCTACCTGGCGTTCCCGCTGCTCATCCCGCTCGTCCGGCGGATCCCCGCCGCCCGGCTGTGGGCCTGCGCCGGCGCCGCCGCCCTCGCGGTGATCCTGCTGCCCGCGCTGGTCACCGCGGTCACCTCGGCGCAGCCCTCGTTCTACGGACTGCCCACGACGCTCCACCGCTACTGGGCCGTCTACACCTTCCCGCCGGCCCGCCTGCTGGAGTTCGTCCTCGGCATGCTGCTCGCCCGGGCGCTGGCGGAGGCGGGCGGCACCCGTGTCCGGTTCCGGCACGCCCTGCCCGCCCTGGCGGCCGGGTACCCGCTGGCGATGTACGTGCCGTTCCTGTACGCGATCACGGCCGTCCTGGTGATCCCGATGGCGCTGCTGGTCCTCGCGGGCGCCGGCGCCGACGTCCGGGCGTCCCGTTCGCCGCTGCGCCACCCGACGGCGGTGTGGCTGGGCGACATCTCGTTCGCCTTCTACATGGTCCACATGCTCGTCCTCACCTACGGATACCGGCTGGTGGACGAGGACCGCACGGGCGGCGACGGCTTCCGGGCGCTCTGCGCCGCCGCCCTCCTCGCCGTCTCGGTGGCGGTGTCCTGGGCGGTGTACGCGGGGGTGGAGCGGCCGCTGACCCGGCTGCTGGGATCCGGGCGGCGGCCCGTCCCGCGGGCGCCGTCCGGGAAATGAGGAACCGCCCCCTACGGGGGCGGGGGCGGTTCCTGTCCATGGGTGGGCCGGTGGGCCCGGTGCGCTCAGCCGGCCTCCGGCGCGCGCCGGTGCACCGTGCCGTGCGGGTCCTCGCAGTGCCGCCCGCCCGCCTCGCCGGAGCCGACGCCCACCAACTCGCCGGGGGCCTCACAGACCTCCAGCGTCGCGTGGGTGATGCCGTACCCCGCGCGGAGGTCCGCTTGGACGGCGGTCCGCACCGTGTGGCAGTCGCCGCCCGGCTCGACCAGGACGTGTGCCGAGAGCGCCACCTCGCCCGAGGTGATCTCCCAGATGTGCAGGTCGTGGACTTCCACCACACCGTTCTGACGGGCCATCCGGGCGCCCACCTCGTCCGGCTCCATACCGGGGGGCGCGGCCTCCAGGAAGATCCGCCCGGAGGCACGGACCAGCGAGATCCCGGACCGCAGCATCAGGGCCACGACGACCAGGGTGGCGATGGAGTCGGCGCGGGTGAAGCCGGTCAGCATGACCACGGCGCCGGCCACCGCCGTGGCGATGAAGCCGTACAGGTCGGTGATGATGTGCTGGAAGGCGCCCTCCACGTTGAGCGAGGAGCGGTTGGCCTTGGACATGCACCACGCGGCGGCGATGTTCACCACCACCCCCGACACGGCCGTGGCCAGCACCATCCCGCCGCCGACCTCCGGCGGGTCGATCAGCCGCTCCACGCTCTCGTACGCCAGCCAGGCGGACAGCAGGAGCAGTGTCAGCCCGTTGCCCTGGGCCGAGAGGATCTCCGCCCGCTTCAGCCCGTAGGTG
Organism: Streptomyces mobaraensis NBRC 13819 = DSM 40847; assembly: GCF_017916255.1. NCBI lineage: Bacteria > Bacillati > Actinomycetota > Actinomycetes > Kitasatosporales > Streptomycetaceae > Streptomyces > Streptomyces mobaraensis. The sequence goes on along the minus strand of NZ_CP072827.1, from coordinate 928,803 downwards.
TAACCGCCCTTGGCCGGGCGGGCCGCCAGCCGCATCGCGACCAGCGCCAGCACGATCGAACCGGCGTCCGACAGCATGTGCGCGGCATCGGAAATCAGGGCCAGGGAATGGGCCAGGAAAGCGACGACGACTTCCACCGCCATATAGGCGAGGATCAGCCCGAGCGCGATGCTCAGCCAGCGGCGGTCCGCGTCGGCGGCCACCCCGTGGCTGTGCCCGCCGTGGCCGTGGCCGTGGTGATGCCCGTGGCCGTGTCCATGGCCATGTCCGTGATCGTGGTCGTGGCCGTCGTGGGAATCGTGGCGGTGTCCCTCCCCGTCCGCCTTCGTGTCCCCGGCGTGCCGGTGCGCCTGCTGCATGAAACCCCCTCGTTCCGGGCTGGGCAGGGAAAGTGAAGCGCATTGTTTCCGCGATTTCAAAGGCTGCAATGGAGACGGTTATCAAAAGCGTGCCCCGGTGCGGTAATTTCCCGATTTCCTTCGCCGGTATTCCGGCGTGGACGGTCCCGTCGGTGGCCGGAAAACGCCGGAGGAGCGCGGAGAACACCAGGAAGCGCCGCCGGGACGGCGGTATCCGGACAGATCACGGCTCCCGGGCCGAGGGGGTGGCGCAAGCGAGTCGTCAAACGAACTGCAAGCGGAGCCGTCGACTCTGTGCGCGTGACGCCCGAGAACACCTCCCCAGGACGTTGGCCGGCACCGGACGCGCCCGCCGCCACCGCGGCTCCCGCACCCCGGTTCTCCCTGCTGGGCCCGGTCCGCGCGTGGTCCGGGACGGCCGAGATCGACCTCGGCTCCCCGCAGCAACGCGCCCTGCTCGCGATCCTCCTGTTACGCCGGGACCAGCCCGTCCCGTGCGAGCACGCCGTCCGCGCGCTGTGGGGCGACACCGCCCCGCGGTCGGCCGACACCACCGTCCGCACCTACGTATACCGGCTGCGCCGCCTGCTCGGCGACCTCGCCGGCGGCGCCCCGGAGATCCGGAAGCAGGGCGGCGGTTATCTGCTCACCGCCGGCGGCGCGACGCTCGACACCGAACTCTTCCGGGACCTCCTGGCGCGGGGGCGCGAGGCCCGGGACCGGTCGGACCGCGGCGCCGCCCTCGGATACCTCCGGGACGCCCTCGCGCTGTGGCGCGGCACCCCCTTCGGGGAAGCGGACACCCCCTACTTCACCGCCGAACGGGAGCGCTGGGAGCAGCTGCGGTCCGCGGCCACCGAGGAACTGGCCGCCGTCCAGATCGGACTCGGCCGGTACGCCGAGGCCGTGGCCATGCTCGAAACGGCCCTCGCCGGGCGGCCGTTGTGGGAAAAGCTGTGGGAGCTGCGGATCCGGGCGCTCGCCGGTCTGGGCCGCCGGGCCGACGCCCTCGCGGCGTACCAGGACGCCCGCCGCCTCCTGCACACCGAACTCGGCCTGGAACCCGGCCCCGGCCTGCGCGAGCTGCACCGCGGCATCCTCGCCCTGGAACCACCGGCCCCGGCCGCACCCGCCGTGCCGCCGGCGGACCACGTCGGGGAACCTCCCCGCCCGCCCGCGGACTTCGTGGGCCGGACCGCCGAACTGGCCGCCCTCGCCGAGCGGCTGACGTCTCCTGACGGCATGGTTGTCATGTCTCTGACCGGTCCCGCCGGGACCGGCAAGACCGCCCTGGCCCTCCGCGCGGCCCACGACCTGCGGTCCCACTTCCCCGACGGCCGGCTCTACGCGCGCCTCGGCGCGCCCGACGGCACCCCGAGGCCGCCGGAGGACGTCCTGGCGGAGCTGCTGACCGCCCTCGGCGTCCCGGCCGCCGGACTCCACGCCCCGGCCGCGGAACGCGCCGCTCTGTGGCGGCGGACGACGGACGGCAGGCGGCTGCTGCTCGTCCTGGACGACGTGGTGCCCGGCGCCCGGCCGGACCCGCTGCTCCCGGTGTCACCCGGCTGCGCGGTCCTGCTGGTCGGCCGCCGACCGCTCGACGGCGTGCCGGCGACCGCCCTGGACGGCCTCACCCTGGCGGACGCGCTCCAGCTGCTGGGCGCGGTCGTGGGCCACGAACGGCTGCGGCACGAGGCCGAGCCGTCCGCCCGGCTGGTCTCCACCTGCGAGTACCGGCCGGGTCCGCTGCGGGCCGCGGCGGCCCGGCTGCTGGCCGACCCGCGCCGCAGTGTCCGCGAGGTCGAGCGGGAACTGCGCACCGGCGCGGGCACCGGGCCCGTGGAGCTGCGCCTCGGCCGGCCGCCGGCGCGCGGCGGACACCCGCCCCACGGCGTGTGCCCGCGCGCCGTAGCCGCCGGAGCTCACGCGGCGGACGCCCGCCGGGACAGCGACGCCGGCCGCATGTCCGTCCAGTGGCGCTCGACGTAGTCGACGCACTCGCCGTGGGGGGCCGGGCCGTGCGCCACGGCCCACCCGGCGGGCACCTCGGCGAAGTCCGGCCAGAGGGAGTGCTGGTTCTCGTCGTTGACGAGGACGCGGTACGTCCCGCTCTCGTCCTCGAACGGGTTGCTCATCGGTGACCTCCTGGTCGTCGTGGAGAGGGTGCGGAAGCTCAGCCGCGTGCCGTCCGCCCGTAGTCCTGCCTCCCCTTGCGCAGAGCCCCCACCAGGCCCGCGTGGAAGCGGAGGTAGGACTTCTCCTGGATCGGGTGCGGAACGGGCATGGACCGGTGCAGCCGGTGCAGGTTGAGCGAGGAGACCGCCGGGTAATGGTGGTGCTCCGCATGGTAGTTGGCGTTCCACATGAAGTAGCGGACGAAGCCGTTGGACCGGACCGTCCGGGTGTTGCGCGACACCTCCGGCACGCCCCACAGCCCGTAGTGCTCGGGCAGGCTGAGGAAGACGCTCGCGGGCAGCGAGAGCGCCAGCGGCACCCAGTAGGCGATCAGCAGCGCGAACGGGAAGAGGACCGTGAGGACGGCCATCGCCACGAGCCAGGCGAAGATCGCCCAGTTGTCCCGCTTCGCGTCGCGCCGGCGGTCGTCCGTCCGGACGCTCGCCGGGAAGTCGCCGCGCCAGGTCTTCACGATCCGGCGCGGGAAGCCCGGCCAGAACGGCAGCCCGGACAGGTTGTAGAGGTAGGCGCGCAGCGTCGCGTAGTGCTCCGCGGGCTCGCTGTCGCCCTCCACCCCGGTGTAGCGGTGGTGGACGAGGTGCTGGTGGCGGTAGATGGTGTAGTTGAGGAGGATCGGCGTGGACCAGGCCGCGCCCGCGATCCGGTTGGCCCTCCTGGATCCCAGGTGGGTGCCGTGCACGCAGTCGTGCGCGGCGTTGATGAAGCCGGCGAGGACGAAGCCGAGGAACGCGGAGCCCAGCAGGCCCCACCAGCCGACGCCCGGCCGGAGCGCCACGGTCGCCGTCGCGGCGTAGACGACGGCGAGCACCGCCGTGCGCGCGGCGACCCGCCGCCGGTCCGACCGGGCCAGGCTCATCAGCAGGGCCTTGTCGAGTCCCTGGCGGTACGGGCGGTCGCCGGTCTCCTGCCGTACGCCCTGTGCGTCGCTCACGGCCGTGCCTCCCCGACCGCGACGCGGACCGCCGCCTCGACGGCGCGCGCCCGCTCCCGCGTGGGGGCGAGGACCAGGCACTCCAACGGCCGCTCCCCGGACGGGTCGTAGCCCAGGACGACCGCTCCCTCCCCGGTCCCCGGCGAGAACGCGAGCCCGTGCCGGCGCAGCGTGTCCAGCGCGGCCGGCAGCGGCAGCGCGGGGACGTCCCGCAGTCCGGACAGCACGTGCGTGTCCAGGTAGGCCGGTCCCAGCAGCCGTTCTCCGGCGGCGTGCAGGGCGAGGCTGCCGCCCCACCGGGCGTTGGCCTCGTTGAAGAGGACCTCGCCGGTGTCGGTGACGATGCCGTCGACGTTGATGTGCCCGCGGTAGCCGATCGCCGCCGCGAGCGCGACCATCCGGGCCGACGCGGTCAGCGCCCGGGCACCGGCGCCCGCCGGCAGCTCGGCGGGCAACTCCAGGCCCACCCAGACGAGTTCCGGCGCCGTCGGGTCGGTGTCGGGGCGCCGGCGGATCGTCCCGCTGTCGAGGAACGTGACGTCCCCGGCCGGGCCGATCAGGTACTCGGCGTAGAAGCTGTGCGTGGACCGGTGGTACGACTCGACGGCCAGGACGGGGTTCCGGGGGTCCGTCAGTTCCGCCCACAGGGCGTCAGCGGCGGCCTCGGGCGCGTCGGCGGCGAGGGTCGCGCGGGTGCCGGGGAGGGGCCCGGTCTCCTTGAGGGTGAGGGCCACGTTCCCCTGGCCGCCCAGGTCGTCGTCCCGCTTCACCACCACCGTGCCGGTGCGCGGCAGGTACCGCTCGACGGCGGCGGCCAGGGCGGCGGGCCCGGTGACGACGGTGCCGTCCGGCACCGGGACGTCCGCGCCCACGGCGAGCTGCCGGAAGTGCGACTTGCGGTTGAGCAGCACCGGGCCGCGCTGGGCCGCGAACCGCAGCCCGGCCTCGGCCGGCAGGCCGCAGAGGCCCGCGAAGGCGGCGACGCCCTCGGTGTGGTGGGCGGGCAGCAGCTCCCAGGCGTCGTGACCGGCGAGCAGCGCGCGGACCTCGCGGATCAGCGCGGGCGCGGTCAGGGCCTCGTCCGCCAGGTTCTCCCCGGCGGACACGAAGCGTATCGCCGTCCGGTCCACGCCGGTCTCGCCGCAGACGTAGCGGACGAAGTCCTCGTCCGGCACGAACGGGCTCACCACGACGTCGCCCTCGCGGAGCAGCCACAGCTGGCGGTGGACGGCGCGCGGGGCCGCGGTCCCGACGTTGAGCAGCACGATCCTCGGCACGGCCGGTCCTCCTGAGTGTCGGGTGGTCATCCGGTCACCGCACCACGCCGTACGCCTGGCCGCCGCGCGGGCTGGCGGCGGCGAGCACGCCGCCGTCGCCGTCGGGGCCGGTGGCGCAGACCTTGCCCAGGCTCAGCGCGGGCGCGGTCCTGATCTCGTGCCCCCGGCGCCCGAGTTCGGCGAGGGTCGCCTCCGGGAACCCGCCCTCCTCGACGACCACGCCGAGCGGGCGCGCCTGGCGGGGGTGGAACGACGTGGGCACGTGCTCGGTGTGGAAGGTGGCCGCCTCGACGGCCTCCTGCGGCGACATGCCGAAGTCCACGTGGTTGACGAAGAAGTTGAGCGTCCACTGGTCCTGCTGGTCGCCCCCGGGCGTGCCGAAGGCGAGGTGCGGACGGCCGTCGTCGGTGCGGACGATGGTGGGGCTGAGCGTGGTGCGCGGCCGCTTGCCGGGCGCCAGTTGGTTGATGTGGCCCTCGGCGAGCCAGGCCATCTGCCCGCGCGTGCCGAGCGGGAAGCCCAGCCCCGGCACCACGGGCGAGCTCTTCAGCCAGCCGCCGCTCGGGGTGGCGACCACCATGTTGCCGTCCTTGTCGGTGGCGCTGACGCAGGTGGTGTCGCCCTTGCCGGCGGTCTTGCGGACGACGGTAGGGATGCCGTTGTGGAGTTCGGCCCGCCACTCGGGCTCGACCGGGCCGTCCGTGGCGTCGAGGACGGGCGGGATCCAGGGCTCGCGGCCGTCGGGGGAGCCGGGCCGGAGGACGGCCGACGCCTCGGGGCCGATGAGCGCCCGGCGGGCGTCGGCGTAGGCGGGGTCGAGGAGCGCGGCGAGGGGGACGTCCGCGTGCTCCGGGTCGCCGTACCACGCCTCGCGGTCGGCGAACGCCAGCTTGGCGGACTCGATGACGGTGTGGAGGTGGTCGGCGCTGCCGAAGCCCATCGCGCCCAGGTCGTAGCCGGCCAGCAGGGAGAGCTGCTGGAGGAAGACCGGGCCCTGGGACCAGGGGCCGGGCTTGTGTACCAGCATGCCCCGGTAGTCCAGGGTGGCGGCCCGCTCGACGCCCGGCCGCCAGCGGGCCAGGTCCGCGCCGGTGAGCAGGCCCTTGTGCGGGACGCCGGTGGAGTCGATCACCTCGGTGGTGGTGACGAACGCGTCGATCGCCTCGGCGACGAACCCCTCGTAGAACGCCTTGACGGCGCCGTCCGCCTGGGCCTCGCGGCCGGACCCGGCGGCCTCGGCCTCGGCGACGAGCCGGCGGTAGGTGCGGGCCAGGTCCGGGTTGCGCATCCGGGAGCCGGCCTTCGGAACCTTGCCGTCCTGGAGGTAGGCGGCCCCGGACGCGGTCCAGTGGTCGCGGAACAGCGGCGCCAGCGCCTCGATCATCAGGGCGGCGCGGGGCAGCAGCGGATAGCCGTGCTCGGCGTAGCCGATGGCCGGTTCGAGGACGTCGGCGACCCGCAGCCGGCCGTGGTCGCGCAGGACGCGCATCCACGCGCCGAAGGCGCCGGGGACGCAGGCCGCGACGAGGCCGGAGCCGGGGATGGCGTCCAGGCCGAGGGCGCGGACGGCGTCGACGGTGGCGGCCTCGGGCATCGGCCCCTGCCCGCAGACGACCGTCACCTCGCCGGTCGCGCCGTCGTGCACCATGATCGGTACGTCGCCGGCCGGGCCGTTGAGGTGGGGCTCGACGACCTGGATCACGAACGCGGCGGCCACCGCGGCGTCGAAGGCGTTGCCGCCGCGGTCGAACATCGCGTGCCCGGCGGCGGACGCCAGCCAGTGGGTGGAGGAGACGGCGCCCTGCGTGCCGTGGAGCTCGGGACGGAACAGCACAGGAGGAGAACCCTTTCGGGACGGGAGGGAAGGGAGGGCGGGGGCGGCCGGTCAGGCGGCGCGGCCGGGCAGCAGGACCTCGTTCGCGACGTCCTCCAGCACGGAGAAGTCGCCCTGGTACGGGAAGTCGGGGCGCGGCCAGTGCACGACGAGGTCGGTGATCCCGATGCCGCCGAGGAGGCCGCACGCGTCGCGGTACGTCTCGACGGACTCCAGCACGCCGTCGATCATCGCGCCGGTGACCACCAGCCGGCGGACGGCGGCCGGGTCGCGGCCGATCGCCTCGCACTCCTTGTCCAGCAGCGCCGACTGCTCGCGCAGCACGGGCAGCGCCTCGTCGTAGCGGACCGGCTCGCCGTGGCCGGGCCAGGCGATGGTGACCCAGATGTCGGCGTGGCAGGCGGCCAGCCGGATGCCCCGCGGTCCGGTGGCGGCCACGGCGAGGGGCGCGCGCGGGCGCTGGACGCAGCCGGGGTGCAGCCGGGCGCCGGTCGTGGTGAACCAGTCCCCCCGGTAGGTGGTCTCCGGCTCGCGGAGCAGCTGGTCGGTGAGGTCGACGAACTCGGCGAAGCGGTCCGCCCGTTCGCGCGGGTTGAGCCGACGCAGCCCGAGGGCCTCGTCGTCGAACCCGCCCGCCCCCGCGCCGACCCCGCAGATCGCCCGGCCGCCGGAGATGTCGTCCAGCGTCATGATCTCCTTGGCGAAGGCGACGGGGTGGCGGATGCCGGGGCTGGCCACCATGGTGCCGATGCCGATCCGGGACGTCGCCGTGGCGGCGGCCGTCAGCGTGGGCATGGTCGCGAACCACGGCTTCTCGCGGAACCAGCGCCACATCAGGTGGTCGTAGGTCCAGGCGTGGTCGAAGCCCAGCCGCTCCGCCGTCACCCAGCGGTCCCGGGCCTGCTGCCAGCGCTGCTCGGGCAGGATGATGATTCCGTGTCGCATCGTCTCAGCCATGTTCTCAGCCGTTCCTTCGGGGGCTCGTCGGTCCGGTGCCCGTGGGCTCGGCGCTGGTGGCGGTGGCCAGCGCGGCCGTGCGGAGCACGATGTCGGTGAGCTCGTTCTCGCAGGCCAGGACGTCCGGCGTGCACAGCTCGTCGGGGGCGGGCCCCGGGTAGTGGGCGACGGACGGGTAGAGGCCGTTCGTCGTCAGGTCCATCGCCACCGCCTTGCAGCGGCGCAGCAGTTGGGCCAGCACCTCCTGGCCGGCGACCGGGGCGCGCAGGGTGAGGAAGTAGCAGTCGAAGACGCTCGTCCACATCCGGGGCTGCCGCTCGGGCGGGTTGTCGACCAGGTGCTGGAGCAGCGACCGGCCGTCGGCGACCAGCTTGGCGGCGGTCCCGAGGTGGATCCGGTGGCCCAGGGCCACCTCCCGCACCAGGGCGTCGGCCTCGCCCGCCGGCACCGGCGGCACCTTCCGGCCGCGGAACAGGCTGCGCACGGCCGGGAAGTCGGCCGCCCAGGTGCCGCTGAACGTGCTGTGCAGCCGGTACATGCTCGGCCGGATGACCGCGTTGTAGATCTCGGGGGTGCTGGATCCGGTGTACAGCATCATGGCGCTGTACGCCCGGACGTGGTGGTGGATCTCCCGGGCCGTCGCCAGGTCCTCCTCCTCGCCCGCGCCGAGCCGGTCGAGGGCGGCGGCGACGAGCCGCCAGAGGACGAACGAGATGTGGTGCCCGGTGATCCAGCGGAACCAGAAGAGGCGTTCCAGGCCCTCCTCCGTCACCGGCTCGGTGCACAGCGCTCCCTCGTCGGCGGCTGCGAGCAACTCACGGCACGCCTCGCGGAGTTCGGGTCCCGCCGCCGGGGCGAGCGGCCACGGGTCGCCGGGGTGCGGCAGGGTCAGCGGTTCGAGGGCGTAGGGGTAGTCGCCGAAGTCCCAGCCCCGCGCGCCGGGCAGGGAGAGGGCGACCGCGGTCGCGTTGCGGCTCATCGGGTGCTTCCCGGGACGTAGGTGAACTCGATCTCCAGGCCGTTGACGTCGAGGCAGTAGAAGCTCCGGACGCCCTCGGCGTCGGTGACGATCCCGGACGGCGGGTCGGGCAGCAGGAAGTCGTACCGCCCGGACGCGTACAGCTCCTGCCACAGCTCCCGGCGGCGGACCAGCTCCTCCGGCGTGTCCACGGCGAGGCAGACGTGCTGGAACTGGACGCGGTCCTCGGGCCCGCGCTCGCGCACCCGGGTGGTCCGCTCGATCAGGTGCAGCCGGACGGCCCCGGCGACGATCTCGGTGATCCGGGAGACCCCCGGCAGCCGGCTGAGCGTCAGCTCGGAGAAGGTCTCGGCGGTCCAGGTCGGCCGGCAGCCGAGGAAGTCCCGGTACCAGGCGAGGGAGTTGTCCAGGTCGAAGGTCTGGACCCCGACGTGGTGCAGGTGTGCCGTGGGCACGGTGGGTGTCGTCACCGGATTCCTCCGCGGTGGTCGTTCTCGTCGGTCGCGTTGAACAGGGGCGCCAGGGCGGCCAGTCGCCGGTCGAGCTCCGGCCCGATCGCGGCGAGCGCCGCCGGCCGGGTCATGCCGCCGTGGTCGCAGTCCACGGCGTGGACGTCGAGCCGGCCGGCCAGGTGCGGACGCCACAGCCCGGGGACGTACGGCGAGCCTGCCGGCTTGTCCGCCGCCGCCCGGAACAGCACCGCGTCGCCGTCGAACCGGCCCAGGGCCGGATCGGCGTACACCCGGCTCATCTCCCGGTAGACCCGGACCAGCGCCGCCACGTCCACGTCGGCCGGGCCCGCGAGGGTGCCGTCCGGGGCGAGGTCCCGCCCCAGCGAGGCGGCCAGCGCCCGGAGGGCCGCGGCCTCGTCGGCGTCGTGCTCCTCGCCGGCGTCCTCCGGGACGCGGGGGTAGGCGTCCAGCAGGGCCAGCAGCGGGACCTCCGCGCCCTCCTCCCGCAGCCGGACCGCCAGCGTGTGCGCGATCAGACCGCCGACGGACCAGCCCAGCAGGGCGTACGGCCCGTCCGGGCACACCTCGCGGATCCGGGCCAGGTAGTCCTTCGCCACGTCGTCCGGCGTGCCCGCCGCGTGCTCCGGCGTGCCCAGGCCGGGTGCCTGGAGGGCGTACACCGGCCGGCCGGGGGCCAGGAAGCGCAGCAGGCCGGTGTAGACCCAGCCGGTGCCCGCCGCCGGGTGGACGCAGAACAGCGGGGTGCCGGTACCGCCGCGCAGCCGCAGCAGCGGCGCCAGCGGATCCGCCGTGCCGGCCTCGCCCGCGGCCGTCCGCCGGGCGAGCGCGGCCGGTGTCGGGGCGTCCAGCAGGTCGCGGATGGTGACGTGCACGCCGCACGCCGCCCGCAGCCGGCCGGCGAGGCGGACGACGAGCAGCGAGTGCCCGCCCAGGTCGAAGAACGAGTCGTCAGGGCCCACCCGTTCCACGTCCAGCACCTCGGAGAACAGCGCGCACAGCAGCTCCTCGCGCGCGGTGCGCGGTACGCCGCCCCGGGCCGCCCCGGCGAAGTCGGGTGCCGGGAGCGCGGCCCGGTCGAGCTTGCCGTTGGGCGTCAGCGGCAGCGCGCCGAGGACGACCACGGCGGCCGGGACCAGCGGACCGGGCAGGAACCGCGCGGCCTCCCGCCGCACCTCCTCCGGATCGACGGCGGCACCCGGCGCGGGCACCACGTAGCCGACCAGCCGCCGGTCGCCGTCCCCGGTCCCGTGCACCGCCGCCGCGGCCCGGGCCACGCCCGGCCGCTCGCGCAGCACGCCCTCGATCTCGCCGAGCTCGATCCGGTGCCCGCGCACCTTCACCTGGCCGTCGGCCCGCCCGGCGAACTCCAGCTCGCCGTCGGTCCGCCACCGTGCCAGGTCGCCGGTGCGGTAGAGCCGGGAGCCGGGCGAGCCGAACGGGTCGGCCACGAAGCGGGCGGCGGTCAGCGCCGGCCGGTCGAAGTAGCCGCGCGCCAACTGGGCGCCGCCGACGTAAAGTTCGCCGACCGTCCCCGTGGGCGCGGGACGCAGCCGGCCGTCCAGGACGTACACCCGGACGCCGGGGAACGGCCGTCCGATCGGCACCGGCCCGGCCGGCACCGGCGCGCCCGGGGGCAGCCGGTGGTCGCAGCAGTTGACGGTGGACTCGGTGGGCCCGTACGCGTTCACCACCCAGGCGTCCGGGTGCCGTTCGCGCCACCCCTGGAGTGCCCGGCCGTGCAGCGCCTCGCCGCCGATCACCAGGCAGGCGGCCGGGGACGCCTGCTCGGGCAGCGACGCCAGCAGCTCCAGGTGGCTGGGGGTGGCCTTGAGGAAGTCGGGCCGCGGCGCGTCGTCTTCGCCCAGCTCGGCCAGGTGCACGCGACCGCCGCTGGCGAGCTGGCCGTACAGGGCGGTCACCGTCAGGTCGAAGGCCACCGACGAGTGCACGGTGCTCGTCCCCGGGAGGCCCGGGTAGGCCGTGCGGAGGTACCGCAAGTAGGCGGCCAGCGCCCGGTGTTCGACGACGACGCCCTTCGGGCGGCCGGTCGAGCCGGAGGTGTGGATGACGTACGCCGGGTGGGCCGGGTCCAGGGCGGCGGTCCGCTCGGCATCGGTGACGTTCCCGTCGGCGTACGCGCCGGTGTCCACCGGACCGTCGAGGACGACGCGCGGCGCCGCGTCGGCGAGCAGGTAGGCGATCCGCTCGGCCGGGTACGCCGGGTCCACCGGCACGTACGCCGCACCGGCCTTCCCCACCGCCAGCAGGGCCACGACGAGGTCGGCCGAGCGGGGGAGTACCACCGCCACCCGGTCCTCCGGGCCGGCGCCCCGGGCGATCAGGTACCGGGCCAGCCGGTTGGCGCGGCGGTTCAGCTCGGCGTAGGTGACGGACGTGCCGGCGTGCACGACGGCCGGCGCGTCGGGGGTCCCGGCGGCCCGCTCCTCGATCATCCGGTATGCGAACAGGTCACTGTCACCGTCCGGTTCGGGGGCCGGGGCGCCGCTCCCCTCGGTCAGCAGCCGCCGCCGCTCCTCCGGCCCGACGACGTCGATCTCCGACAGCCGGGTGCCGGGGTCGGCGAGGACGGCGGCCAGGACCCGGTGCAGGCGCCCGGCGACGGCGACGACCGTCCCGTGGTCGAACAGGTCGGTGCTGTAGTCGATGTTCCCCCGCACCCCGAGCGGCTCGCCGTCCGGACCGAACTCCTCGCGCAGGTTCACCGACAGGTCGAACTTGGCGACCTCCAGCGGCTCGTCCAGGGGCTCTGCGGCCAGGCCGGGCAGCGGGACGCCGGTGTCGGCCAGGTTGCTGTTGAACGGCATCATCACCTGGAACAGCGGGTGCCGCCCGGCCGAGCGCGCCGGGTTGAGCTCCCTGACCAACTGCTCGAAGGGGACGTCCTGGTGGGCGAAGGCGGCGAGGCCGGTGTCGCGGACGCGGGTGAGGAGTTCCTCGAAGGTGGGGTCGCCGCCGAGGTCGGTGCGGAGGACGAGGGTGTTGACGAAGAAGCCGACCAGGTCGTCGAGGGCCTCGTCGGAGCGCCCGGCGACCGGGGTGCCGACGGGGATGTCGGTACCGCCGGTCAGCTTCCCCAGCAGGACGGCCAGGGCCGCCTGGAACACCATGAACGTCGTCACCCCGCGCCGGCGGGCCAGCTCCGCCAGGCCCGCGTGCGCGCTGGGCTCGACGAACAGGTCCACGGTCCCGCCGCGGTAGGAGGCGGCGGCCGGGCGCGGCCGGTCGAAGGGGAGGCCCACCTCGTCCGGTATGCCCTCCAACGCACCCTTCCAAAAGGCGAGTTGCGCGGCCGACCGGCTGCCGGGGTCGGCGGGGGCGCCGAGCAGGTCGCGCTGCCAGAGCGTGTAGTCGGCGTACTGGACGGGCAGCGGTGTCCAGCGCGGCGCCTCGCCCCGGCGGCGCGCGGTGTACGCCTCGCCCAGGTCCCGGACGAGCGGGTCCAGCGACCAGCCGTCCGAGGCGATGTGGTGCACCACGACCATCAGCACGTGCTCGTCCGGGCCCAGCGCGTACAGCCACGCCCGGACCGGGATCTCCCGCGTCAGGTCGAAGGTCCGCCGGGCGTCCTCGCGCAGCCGCGCGTCGAGGGCGGCGGCGTCGAGGCGTACGGCCTCCAGCGCCGGAATCGCCTCGTCGACGGCCAGGACGTGCTGGACGGGCTGCCCGTCGACCTCCGGGCAGACCGTCCGCAGGCTCTCGTGCCGCGCCACCACGTCCCGCAGCGCCGCCCGCAGCGCCTCCTCGTCCAGCGGACCCGTGAGCCGGGAGACCAGCGGGTTGTTGTACGTCGGGCTGGGGCCCTCCAGTCGGTCGAGGAACCACAGCCGCTGCTGCGCGGACGACAGCGGGATCCGCTCCGGGCGCGGCCCCGCCGTCAGGGCGTGGCCCGCGGTGCCGGCCGCGCCGACGAGCTCGGCGAGCCCGGCCGGCGTCGGCCGCTCGAAGAGGGCCCGGACCGGCAGGTCGGCGCGGAGCCTGCCGCGTACCCGGCTCATCACCTTGGTCGCGGTCAGCGAGTGCCCGCCCAGCGCGAAGAAGTCGTCGTCGATCCCGGCCCCCGGCGCGTCCAGCACCTCGGACCAGATCTCGCACAGCACCTTCTCCACCCAGGTGCGGGACCGCCGGGACGGCTCGGCGGCGGGCGCGGGCAGGTGCCGGCGCTCCAGCTTGCCGTTGGGGCTGAGCGGCATCCGGTCCAGGGTGACGAACGCCGACGGCACCATGTAGTCCGGCAGGGACGCGGCGACGTACCGGCGCAGCGCGTCCGGCTCGGCGGCCGGGCCGTTCGGCACCACGTACGCGACGAGCCGTTTCACCGACGGCCGGTCCGCCACCGCCAGGACCGCCACCTGGGCGACGTCCGGGTGGCGCCGCAGCAGCGCCTCGATCTCGCCCAGCTCGATCCGGAAGCCGCGGATCTTCACCTGGTGGTCGGCCCGGCCGGTGAACAGCAGCTCGCCGTCGGCCCGCCAGCGCACCAGGTCGCCGGTGCGGTAGAGCCGGGAGCCGGGCGGGCCGAACGGGTCGGCCACGAACCGCCCGGCGGTCTGCGCCGGCCGGTTGAGGTAGCCGCGCGCCAACTGGGCGCCGCCGATGTACAGTTCCCCGATCACGCCCGGGGGGACGGGCTGGAGCCACCGGTCGAGCACGTACACCGTCGTGTTGCCGATGGGCCGGCCGATGGGCGGGTCCGCCGGCCAGTCCGCCGGGTCGGCGGGCATCCGGTAGCCGGTCGCCATGTGCGTCTCGGTCGGGCCGTAGCAGTTGTCGAGCCGCCGGCCGTCCGCGTCGGCGAAGAGCTCCTTGACGGCCGACGAGAGGACGAGGGCCTCGCCGCCCTGGCCGACGTGGCGCAGCGCCGGGAGGCGGGTGCCGGCGGCGCGGGCCGCCTCGCAGACCGAGTTCAGCACCAGGTTCGGCACCACCGTCAGGTCGCTCACCTCGTGTTCGGCGAGCCAGGCGACCAGCTTCTCCGCGTCCTTGCGGATCGCGTCGTCCGGCACCAGGACACAGCCGCCGGTGGTGGTGGCGATGAGGAGTTCCATCGGCGAGACGTCGAAGCTGGTCGCCGAGAACAGGGCGATGCGGGCGGGCGGTTCGACCGTCGCCCACCAGGTGACCAGGTTGACGAGCGCGCCGCCGGGCATCGACACGGCCTTCGGCACGCCGGTCGAGCCGGAGGTGTAGATGACGTAGCAGGGGTGCGCGGGCAGCAGCGGGGCGGTCCGGTCGGCGTCCGTGAGGTCGCCGGACGGCAGGTGGGACACGTCGGGCAGTTCGGTGAGGACCGTCGTCGGGCGGGCGTCCTCCAGCATGAACGCGTTCCGCTCGGCCGGGTACTCCCCGTCGATCGGCAGGTAGGCGCCGCCCGCCTTGAGGACCGCCCAGACGGCGACCACCAGGTCCGCCGAGCGCGGCAGCCGCAGCGCGACCAGCGCCTCCGGGCCCACACCGAGGCCGACGAGGTGCCGGGCGAGCCGGTTGGCCCGGGCGTTCAGCTCCGCGTACGTCAGGGTGCCGGTGGAGGACTGGACGGCCGGCGCGTCGGGCGTACGGGCCGTCTGGGCCTCCAGCAGCGCGGGGAGGGTGGTGTCGGGTACGTCGAGCGCGGTCGCGTTCCACTCGTCGAGGATCCGCGTGCGCTCCTCGGGGGAGAGGACGTCGACCGAGCCGCACGGGCGGCCGGGCTCCGCCGCCACCGCCGCCAGGATGCGGACGAGCCGGGCGGCCATCGCCTCCACGGTGGAGGCGTCGAAGAGGTCGGCGTTGTACTCGATCTGCCCGGCGACCCCCGCGCCGCCGTCCCGCTCATGGAAGTTGACGTTCAGGTCGAACCGGGCCACGCCCAGCACCGGCCGCCGCCCGGTCACCGCGAGCCCCGGCAGGGACAGCGCGGTGTCCGGCTCGTTCATCGTCAGCGACACCTGGAACAGCGGGTTGCGGGCGAGCGAGCGCACCGGGTTGACCGCCTCCACGACCTGCTCGAAGGGGATGTCCTGGTGGGCGAGGGCGGCGAGGTCGGTGTCGCGGACGCGGGTCAGCAACTCGTCGAAGGTGGGGTCGCCGCCGAGGTCGGTGCGGAGGACGAGGGTGTTGACGAAGAAGCCGACCAGGTCGTCGAGGGCCTCGTCGGAGCGGCCGGCGACGGGCGTGCCCACGGGGATGTCCGTGCCGCCGCTGAGCTTGGCCAGCAGCAGGGCCAGGCCCGCCTGGAACACCATGAACGTCGTCACGCCGCGCCGCCGCGCCAGCTCGGTGAGCCGCCCGTGCACCTCCGCGTCCAGGTGGAAGTCGACCGTCCCGCCCCGGTAGGAGGCGACGGCCGGGCGCGGCCGGTCGAAGGGCAGGCCCAGCTCGTCGGGTATGCCCGCCAACGCCTCGGTCCAGAACGCCTGCTGGCGGGCGGCCGGGCTGTCGGGATCGGCGGGGTCGCCCAGCAGGCCGCGCTGCCAGAGCGTGTAGTCGGCGTACTGGACGGGCAGCGGGGCCCGGCGCGGCGCCTCGCCCCGGACGCGGGCGGCGTACGCCTCGCCCAGGTCGCGGACGAGCGGGTCCAGCGACCAGCCGTCCGTGGCGATGTGGTGCACCAGCAGCAGCAACACATGTTCATCCGACCCGAGTTCGTACAGCCACGCCCGCACCGGAAGGTCGCGGGAGAGGTCGAACGTCCGCCCGGAGTCCTCCTCCAGCCGCGCGTCCAGGACGGCGGCGTCCACCCGGGCGGTCTCCAGGGCCGGGACCGCCTCGTCGAGGGGCAGGATCCGCTGGACCGGCTGCCCGTCCCGCTCCGGGAAGACCGTCCGCAGGCTCTCGTGGCGCGCCACCACGTCCCGCAGCGCCGCCCGCAGGGCGCCTGCGTCCAGCGGGCCGGACAGCCGGGAGACCAGCGGCACGTTGTACGTCGGGCTGGGCCCCTCCAGGCGGTCGAGGAACCACAGCCGCCGCTGCGCGGACGACAGCGGGACGGGCTCCGGGCGGGGGCCGGCCGTCAGCGGGGGGCCGGGCCGCTCCGGGGCGTCCGCGAGCCGCGCGGCGAGCCCGGCCGGGGTCGGGGCGTCGAAGACGTCCCGGACCGACGGGCGCGCGCCGAGGGCGGCGCCGATCCGGCCGACCAGCCGCATCGCCAGCAGCGAGTCGCCGCCCAGCTCGAAGAACGAGGCGTCGGCCGCCACCCGCTCCAGGCCCAGCACCGCCGCGAAGTGCGCGCACAGCACCCGCTCGGCGTCCGTACGCGCCTCCCGGCCGCCCGTGGCCACCAGAGGCCCCGGGGCGGGGAGCGCCGCGCGGTCGAGCTTGCCGTTGGGGGTCAGCGGCAGCGCGGCCAGCGGGGTGACCGAGGCCGGGACGAGGTGCTCCGGCAGCCGGTCCGACGCGAACCGCCGTACGTCGGACGGGTCGAGCTCGCCGACCGGCACGACGTACGCCACCAGCCGCCGGTCGCCCTCCCCGAACCGGTGGGCGCGGACGGCCGCCGCCGCCACCGCCGGATGCTCTCGGAGGACGGCCTCCACCTCGCCCGGCTCGATCCGGAAGCCCCGTACCTTCACCTGGTCGTCGGCCCGGCCCACGTAGCGCACCAGGCCGTCGGGGCCCCGCCGCACGAGGTCGCCCGTGCGGTACATGCGGCCGGGCGCGAACGGGTCGGCCACGAACCGGGCCGCCGTCGCCCCGGGCCGGCCCAGGTAGCCGCGCGCCAATCCGGCCCCGGCCACGTACAGTTCGCCGGTCTCGCCGTCCTCCACCGGCCGCAGCCGGGCGTCCAGGACGTACGCGGCGCCGTGCGCGACCGGCCGGCCGATGACCACGTCCTCCGCCGCGTCGGACGCCGCCCACAGCGCGTCCACCACGCACTCGGTGGGGCCGTACAGGTTGTGCGCGGTGACGCCGGGGGTGTCGCGCAGCTCGCGCCACAGCGGTTCGGGCAGCGCCTCGCCGCCCAGGACGACGAGCCGGGGCCGGGCCGCCGGGTCGCGGACCAGGCCGTGCGGCAGCAGCTGTTCCAGGTGGGACGGGGTGAGGTCGACGACGTCGACGCCGTGCCGGGTCACGTACGCGGTGAGCGCGGCCGGGTCGCGGCGGGTGTCGTCGTCCAGCAGGTGCAGCTCGTGGCCGGCCACCATGGCCAGCACCGGGTCCCAGGACGCGTCGAAGGCGAGCGGGGAGACGAGGGCGACCCGCAGCCGGTCGCCGGCCGCCACCTCCGTGTACTGCGGGGCGACGTGGTGGTGCAACAGGGCGGCCAGGGCGCGGTGTTCGACGACGACGCCCTTGGGCGTGCCGGTCGAGCCCGAGGTGTGGACGACGTACGCGGCGTGGGCGGGGTCCAGGGGTGCCAGGCGGTCGGCATCGGTGACGGGGGTGTCCGGCAAGCCGTCGAGGTCCACCGGACCGTCCAGCACCACCGCGCAGTCCGCCGCGCGGACCACGGCCGCGATCCGGCCGGCCGGCTGCGCGGGGTCCACCGGGACGTAGGTGCCACCGGCCTTGAGTACCGCGAACAGCGCCACCAGCGCGTCCGCCGAGCGGGGCAGCACCACGGCCACCCGCGTCTCCGGCCCCACGCCCCGGGCGATCAGATGGCGGGCCAACCGGTTGGCCCGGGCGTCGAGCTCCGCCCGGCCGAGCGCGTCGGTGCCGCAGACCACGGCCCGCTCGTCCGGGTGCCGGCGGGCCCGCTCCTCGAACACCTCGTGGACGAAGGGAACGTCACGCACCCCGCCGCCCGTCGCCCGTTCCCTCTTCGCCGTCATCGGCCCTCGCTTCACGCCTGTTCACCCCTGTGGCCCGCCGGCCGTCGTCCCGTCATGCCGTGGTCGCCCCGGCCGTCACCGGGGTTCGAGTTCGAAGATGACCTCGTTGGCGACCATGCCGATGTCGTGCTTGTGCCGCAGCCGCCAGCCGCTCTCCGCGAAGACGCCCTCCCAGTCGGCCATGGTGGGCATGAAGGTGCCCATCAGGTCGTGGGCGACCTCGAAGCCGAGCATGAACACCGGCATCTCCGCGTCGGGCACGCCCACCGAGCGGGTGGCGTCGCCGAGCAGGAACCGGCGGGCGTTGGGGAAGAGTTCGCGCAGCCGGGCGAGGGTCGCCACGCACTGCTCGCGCGGCCAGAAGTCGTGCCCGGCCATGAAGCAGGTCAGCAGGTCCACCTCGGTGAACTCCGGGCGCGGGTCCATGGTCAGCATGTCCGCCTCGACGAAGGACAGCCGGCCGGCGAGACCGGCGTCCGCCGCGTCGGCCGCCGCCACCTTCAGCGAGTCACCCGCGATGTCCACGCCCAGGCCGCGGGCGTCGGGGTGCCGGCGCAGGATCTGCATCAGCCGCTCGCCGCTGCCGCAGCCCAGGTCGGCCGCCACCCGGACGTCGAAGTCCAGCCCCTCCATCGCCCGCCAGAACCACGGGTCGTAGCAGAAGACGCTGATCTCCTTGCAGGAACGGGCGATGGCGACGGGGTCGCGCTGGTAGAAGGTGCCGACGCGGTTCTCGTTGCGCAGCACCGACGGCATCTGGCGGAACAGCTCGCCGCTGCCGCGCACCAGCCAGTGGAAGAGGGAGCGGGTGCGCTGGATCTCGGCGAAGTCCTCCGCCGGCACCACCCGGGTGCCGTCCCGGCGGACGACGCCGACCGAGGCGAGCGCCCGGAACATGCCGAGCGTGGACGCCGGGTCGAGGTCGTGGCGGGCGGCGAACTCGGCCGTGTCCAGGGCGCCCCGCTCCTGGAGCTCGTCGAGCGCGCCCACCTCCCAGGCCGCGCCGATCGCCCACGCGGCGACGGCAGAGTTGTAGATGCGGGCGGAGGCCGCCCAGGACGCGGCGTCCGTGTCCGTCGTCGTCATTGTCGTCACCTGTCCATTCCGATGGAGGGTTCAGTGGTGGGGAGGTCTGTGGGCGGCCGGTCGGCCGCGGGTCGGCGGGTGCGGAGCCGGGCGCCGCCCGCGCACACCCCGGCGGCGGCCACGAGCAGCAGCCCGCCGGCGCCGGAGGCGGCGAAGCCCCAGCCGGGCGACGTGCGGTCCATGACGAAGCCGATCGCCGGGGAGCTGAGGGCGCCGCCGAGCCGGGTCGCCGAGTCCTGGAGGCCCATGGCCATGCCGCGGGCGTGCGGCGGCGCGAGCCGGCTGACGCTCTCGGCGATGGCCGCCAGCGTCGGCGCGCACACCAACTGCATGGGCACCAGCGCCAGTCCGAGCAGCCACCACGGCCCGGAGACCAGGCCGGCCGGGATCACCAGCAGCGACAGCAGCGCCATCAGCGCGGACTGCGGCAGCGAGCGCGGGAGGGCGCCGTGGACGACGCCGCCGACGATCGACCCCAGGGCGAGGATGGCGACCGCCACCCCGGTCCACGCGGTCTCGCCGCCGGCCCGGAGCACGGCCACCAGGGCCAGTTCCGTCCCGCCGAGCACGAACAGCACGCCCATGGAGATCAGCAGTGTGGCCGTCATCCGCCCGTCGAGCCAGGTCCGCGGGCCGCCCGGGGCGGGGGCCGCGGCCTCCTTCTTGCCACGCAGCGGCGGATTCTGCGCGTACAGCAGCACCGCCGTCACCGCGACGACCGCGCCGATCACCGTCAGGGCGAGCCGGCTGGAGAACTGGGTCGCCAGGTAGATGCCGACGGCCGGGCCGACGATGAAGGACGTCTCCATCGCGACGGCGTCCACCGAGAACGCCGTGCGCCGCCGGTCCTCCGGCACCAGGGCCGTGATCACCTGCCGGGAGAGCGAACTCACCGGGATCACCAGCGCGCCCGCCGGGAACGCGGCGACCAGCAGGGCCTCGTACGGCAGCCAGGGGACGCCGATCCAGTACGCGGTGGCCACCGTGGCGCAGACCGCGACCACCGGCCGCAGGCCGTGCCGGTCCAGGGCCCGGCCGACCGCCGGGGCGCCGACCATGGTGCCGACCGTCGTCGAGGTCGCGACGAGACCGGCGGCCACGTAGCCCCGGTGCAGGCCGTTGACCACGTGCAGGGTCAGGGTCAGCCCCATCGCCGTGACCGGCAGCCGGGCGACGAACATCAGCAGCACCGAGCGGGTCATGCCCGGGACGGCGAACACCTCGCGGTAGAGGCGCGGGCGGGTCTCGGCGGTCACGGGCGGGCCCCCACGCGGTCCTTGGGGCCGAGGGCCGACTCGTCCGCCTTGAGGTCGTAGTGCTCCCGGCCCAGCAGGCTGTTGAGGATCACGGCCGAACGCCAGGCCGCCAACGAGAGGTTGGGGTCGGCGACGCCATGAGTGTGGCGTGCCGCGCCCTGGACGTAGATCCGGTGCCGGTCGGGGCCGTCCCAGCGCACCCGGTAGTCGGCCTCCACCGCGTAGCCGCCGTCGGCGACGGGCATCCGGTCGTGCAACGGCTCCATGCAGGACGGGAGTTCGGTGTGGTAGCCGGTCGCAAGTACGACCGTGTCACAGGACAGGGCGCGCCGGCCGCCGGTGACGGTGTCCTCCAGCTCGGCGCGGAACCCGCCGTCGGCGTCCGCGAGCCCGGTCAGCCGCACCCCGGCCAGCAGGTCGTGGGTGAACGGGCCGTCCGTCAGGTAGTCGAGCGCGTACAGCCGCTCGTACACCCGGGCCAGCAGCTCGCGGGTGATCCCGGTGCCGGCGGACCGCTGCCGCTCCAGCAGGGCGGCGCGCCGGCCGGCCGGGAGCTCCCGGAAGTACTCGACGTAGCGGGGGTTGAACCACTCGTCGGCGAACGGCGAGTCGTCCAGCGGGGCGAAGCCCTCGCGCCCGGTGACCCAGGTCAGCCGGCGCGGCAGCCCGGCCCGGCCGGACATCAGGTCGAGCGCCACCTCGGCCGCGCTCTGCCCGCCGCCGACCAGCAGCACGTCCCGGCCGTCCAGCCGGTCGTCCCGGCCGAGGTGGTCGGCGGCGTGCCACAGGCGGCGGCCGGTGACGCCGCGGGCGCAGTCGGGGACGTACGGGGTCCGGCCGACGCCGAGCACCACGTGGTCCGCCCGGTGGACGCGCCGGCCGGTGCGGACGGCGAACCCGTCGCCGTCGTGCTCCACCGCCTCGACGCGCTCGCCGAGCCGGACGTCCAACTGCTGGGCGGCCCACGTGAAGTACTGGTCGAACTCCTTGCGGCTGACGTGGTCCGCGGCGGCGATCAGGTGCCGGTACAGCCGGCCCCGCTCGTGCAGGAAGTTCAGGAAGCCGAAGCGGCTGCGCGGATCGACGAGGGTGACCAGGTCCTTCACCGCGCTCACCTGGAGCCGGGAGTCGGTCCAGAGCAGGCCGGGGTGCCAGGCGACGGAGTCGCGGGCCTCCAGGGCGGTGACGCGGAGGCCGTCGACCGGCTCGGCCAGCGCGGCCAGGCTCAGGTTGGCCGGTCCCGCGCCGACGGCGAGGACGCGGAGGGCGCCGTCTCGGTTCATACCGGACACGACTCCACCCGGTGCGAGGTCAGCCGGACGGCCGGGGCCGCCTCGATCAGGTACCGCACCTCCGACGCGGCCCAGGCGGCCACCACGACCTTCTCCAGCTCCGTACCGGAGAGCCCCGCGGGCTCCGCCACCGCGCACTCCATGTCCTGGAGCTGGACGACGGCCGACGGGTCCGCCTGGAGCAGCCCCCCGACGTCCTCCGTGCCCCGGACGGCGACCCGCCAGGTCACGGCCCGGCCGGTCAGTTCGCGGGCGAGCCGGCCCAGGTGCGAGGCCACGTCGGCGGCGAGGCCCATCAGCAGGTACTCCTGCGGGTTCGGACCCCAGTCGACGCCGGTGAGCTGCTTGGGCGCGTCCACCCGCAGCTCCTCGCCCGGCTCCGGGCCCAGTGGGGCGGATGTGAGCTGGGTGCCGCTGATCCAGCGGACCTGGCAGGCGGCCGGACGCCCGGCGGCCGGCGCGCCCTCCGCCGTACCGGCGCTCGCGGGGGCGGCGCCCGGCCCGTGGCGCAGGGCGACCGGGACCGGCCGGATCAGCGTGGTGTAGTTGGGGCTGAACCGCTCGACCTGGTCGACGAGTTCGGCGACCGTCGCGTCGTCCGGCACCCCGCCCACGTCGATCCGGCTCGCCACCGCGCCGCCGTCCCAGGCGATGTCCATGTCGGCGCTCTCGAAGACCACCGACTGGGCGCTGCCGCCGCCGACCAGCGTGGTCAGCGCGCAGGAGGCGATGCCGGTGAGGGCCAGGTGCATGGGCAGCGGGCCGTCGGCGCCGGGCGCGTCGGAGACGTCCCGGAGCTCCACCGAGAAGCGCCGCGCGGACTTCACCGTGCCGAACAGCGCCGGACCGATCCTCGCCGACAGCCCCCGGTACGGCGAGGACTGCGCCTCCGCCGTGTAGAGGAACGCCGCCTCGGCGGGGTCGTTGCGGATCTCGTGGACCACTTCGCTGAAGCCGGCCGTGTTGAAGCTGTTCCTCATCGCTTGTCCTCCTCTGCCGGAGCGCCGAGCGCCTCGTCCAGGTCCCGGACCAGATCGCGGACGTTCTCGATGCCGACCGAGAACCGGACCAGGCCGGGATTGATGCCGATCCGGGACCGCTGGCGGGCGGTGAGCGAACTGTGCGAGGTATTGCTCGGCATGCTCACCAGGGATTCCACGCCGCCCAGACTCGTCGCCACATAGGGAATCCGGAGTTTCTTCATGAATTCCAGGGCGGCTTCGTCGCCGCCGCGCACCTCGAAACTCACCATGCCGCCGAATCCGCCGTAGTCCGCGCGTTCCAGACCGGCATAGCGGGGGCCGCCGAGTTCCGGATGGTGAACGGCCGCGATGCGTTCGTGCCCGGCCAGGAAACGCGCCACTTCCGCCGCGTTGGCATTCTGCGCGCGGACGCGCAGCGGAAGGGTCTTCATTCCGCGTTCCAGGAGGAAGGCGGAGAGCGGTTCGAGGGTGCCGCCGAAGCGCAGGGCCTGTGCCCAGATCCGGTCCAGGAACTTCCGCCGGCCGACGACCGCGCCGGCGGTCAGGTCGCTGTGCCCGGCGAGGTACTTGGTGGCGCTGTGCACGACGACGTCCGCGCCGAGCTCCAGGGGGCGCATGTTGACCGGGGTGAGGAAGGTGTTGTCCACCACGAGAAGGGCGTTGGCCTCCTTCGCGATCTTCGCCAGGCCGCGTACCGACGGCGCCTTCAGCAGCGGGTTGGTCAGCGTCTCGAAGAACAGCAGCTGGGTCTCGGGGCGGATCGCCGCGCGCACCGCGTCCAGGTCGCAGGGGTCGACGAACGTCACCTCGCGGCCGGCCGACGGCATGTCCTCGCGCAGCAGGTTGTAGGTGCCGCCGTAGACGTCGTAGGCCGAGACGATGTGGCTGCCCGCGTTGGTCAGGGCGTAGATCGTGCTGGCGGTGGCGCTCATCCCGGAGGACGTCACCAGCGCGCTGCGGCTGCCCTCCAGCGCGGCGATCTTCTCCTGCACGGACCACTGCGAGGGGTTGCCGTACCGGGTGTAGATCGGGACGTCGCGGGAGGTCCCGTCGGAGAAGGCCGCGTAACTGGCGTCGTCCAGCAGGAAGGTGCTGGTCTGGAAGACCGGGGTGCCCACCGCGCCCGTCACCGGGTCCTCGTACGTCCCCGCGTGCACGGCGAGCGTCTCCGGCGAGACCTCGCGGGACAGCACCCGGTGGTGCGGGGTGACGGGCCCCGCGAACCGCGAGCGGGTGAGGTCGCCGAACCACTTGGCGCCGTCGTTGCGGCCCTCTTCGAAGCCGATCGCCGTACGGCTCTCTTTCGCCACGAGCACCCCTAGCTTTTCTCCGGTACGGACGGCAATTGCGCTGACGGGCCGAAAAGCTAGCAGCGGCCCGTCGACGAAACGTCGACGCGTTGTGAACGCGGTGTCGACGCGCTCCGCCGGTGTCGTTCACCCGGCCTTCCCGATAACCGCGCGGAAATTCCGGGCACTTGACACGGCATTCCCGCCCTCCCTACGTTGACCGCGGAAATGCGGGGCCGCGGCCATGGTGACGGCCTGCCCTCGTCCGACCCATCACCATGGAGGTCGAGTGACAACCTCGGAATTCACCGTCGACGCCGTCTCCGAAATAGCGGACGTCAGATCCCGGTACGTCCGCGACCGGGCGGTCTTCGTCGAGGGCGCGCGGATGACGGAGATCCTCAGGTTCCTGGGCGCCTCCGACGCGGACCTGGAACGGCTGCGGCACGTGAGCGACGGTCTGCGGAACGACCCCACCCTGCCGTTCCGGAAGTCGCGCAACGGCCGGTTCTGCCTCGACCCGGTGGAGCGGCGGGCGCGCCGGCTGGAGTTCCAGCCGTTCGTCCTCTCCAAGGAGGAGGACTTCGTCCGGCACGACTCGGGCGAACTGCGGGTCTTCGAGGAGGTGCGCGACGACCTCCAGCAGAACACCGCCTTCCAGGCGCTGCTCGCCTTCAAGTTCCTGGTGATCGAGGATGTCGCGATGGCCCACCGGCCGTACCTCGACTACGCGTCGCCGCAGTGGATCTGCACCCTGTTCAACCTGCGGACCGTCACCGACGCCCGGCTCCGGGGCGAGCCGGCGCTGGAGGGCGTGCACAGCGACGGCGTGGACCACACCATGACCACCCTGCTCGGCAGCACCAATATGACCGACGACAGCGCGGCGACGTTCATCCACGACATGCGCGAGGCCAACGCCGCCCGCTGGCACGAGGCCGACCCCGGGCTGCTGCTCGGCGAGGAGCGGCACCGCCACTTCCTCGACACCCTCCTCCTCGTCGACCACGAGCGGAAGCACAGCGTCTCGCCCGTGATCGCCGTCGATCCCGAACGGCCCGCCACCCGCGACATGCTGATCTTCTTCACCCGCAAGCCGGCGGGTCCCGGGCACGTCTCACACGCGCACGACTCGCTGCGCCCGCACCCCGACCTGCCGATGACCGCCGTCCTGCCGTCGCTCGACGACCTGGCCGGGACCGCCGGCGAGCACGCCCTGGCGGGGGTGGACCACCGTGCCGGCTGACCGCGACGCCACGCCCGAGGCGGAGATCGAACGTGTCTGGTACGAGGGCTCCTGCCACTGCGGCGGCGTGGCGTTCTCCGCCGCCGCCAGCCGCAACCTCACCATCACCCTGTGCAACTGCGGCATCTGCTACAAGTCCGGGCACCAGGAACTCATGGTCCCGGAGGAGCGGTTCGAGCTGCACCGCGGGCAGGAGTTCCTCAAGCCCTACCGGTTCGGCAACCGCGTCGCGGACCACACGTTCTGCGCCGTGTGCGGCATCATGCCCTTCTACCGCCCCCGCTCGCACCCCACCGGGTACTTCAGCGTCAACGCGCGCTGCCTGGACCTGGAGGCCGCCGAGCACATCGAATTCGTGGAGTTCGACGGGCGGAACTGGGAGGCGAGCATGGCGGCCGGACAGCACGTCCTGACCGAATGAGCGTCCGGTACGCGGCCGGCGCCGTGGCCGACGTCGAGGCCGCCGCCCTCCGCCGCCCCGGCCGGCTGAAGTGGGAGACGGCCGGACCGGACGGCCTCGGTGCCTGTGCCGCCGAGACCGACTACGGCACCGCCCCGCCGGTCCTCGCCGCGCTGCGCGCCGCCGTCGACCGGGACGTGCTCGGCTACCTCACCCCCTCCCTGGCCGCCGAGGCGGGCGCGGCCTGCGCCGCCTGGCAACGGGAGAGCCACGGCTGGGAGGTGTCCGGGGACGACGTCCGGCTGCTGCCCGACGTGGTCCGGGCGCTGCACGTCGCCGTCGAGCACTTCTCCCGCCCCGGCTCCCCGGTGATCGTGCCGGTGCCCGCGTACACGCCGTTCCTGGTCGTCCCGCGGCTGCTGGGCCGCGACGTCCTCCAGGTCCCCATGTCCCGGGCGGCAGGCGGCCGGTACGTCCTCGACCTCGACGCGCTGGACGCCGCGTTCGCCGCCGGCGGACACCTGCTGCTGCTGTGCAACCCGCACAACCCGACGGGCCGGGTCATGGAACCCGGCGAACTGCGTTCTGTCTGCGCGCTGGTGACGAAGCGTCAGGGACGCGTCTTCTCCGACGAGGTGCACTCCCCGCTGGTGCTCGCCGGGCGGCGGCACACGCCGTACGCCTCCCTGTCGGAGGCCGCCGCGCATCACACCCTGACGGCCACCTCGGCGTCCAAGGCGTGGAACCTCGCCGGCCTGAAGTGCGCCCAGATGCTGCTCCACAACGACGCCGACCGGGAGCGGTGGGCCCGGCTCGGCCGGCTGGCCACCGACGGGACGGCCACCCTGGGCGCGGTGGCCGCCGTCGCCGCCTACCGGGAGGGGCGCCCGTGGCTCGACGCGGTGCTCGCCCGGCTGGACCGCAACCGGCGGCTGCTCGCCGGCCTGCTGGCCGCGCACCTGCCGGAGGCCGGTCACGTACCGCCCGAGGGCACCTATCTCGGCTGGGCCGACCTGCGCGGCCTCGGCCTGCCGGAAGCGGATCTCGCGGGCTTCTTCGCGGACCGGGCCGGGGTGACGCTCGTCGACGGGCGCGACTGCGGCACGGCGGGCGAGGGGTTCGTCCGGATCAACTTCGGCACCACGGAGGCGATCCTGACCCGGATCGTGGAGCGGATGGCCGCGGCCGTCGCCGCGTACCGGCGGGGCGGGTCCCGCGCGGCGTCACGGGCCGACGCTGGAGCGGGCGGCGAGGGTCTCCACGAACGCGGCGGCCACCGCGTCGAGCGGGCCGTTCGCGTAGGCGGCCAGGGTGCGGCGGATGGGCGGGTCGGGGAGGATCACCCGGCCGGGGAAGTGCCGGGGGACCATGTTCGCGGGGATGAGGGCGGGGCCCAGGCCGGAGTGGGTGAGCATCGGGGCGGCGGCGCTCAGCTCGGTGAGCATCGCCGTCCGCGGGTGGAACCCGGCCGCGGCGCAGCCCTCGTCGAGGAACCGGGCGAGGCCGTTGCGGGGCGCCAGCCGCACCCAGGCGCGGTCGCGCAGGACGGTGAACGGCATCCGGGCGCCCGAGGCGGCGGCGACCGGGTCGTCGGGCGGCAGGACGATGGCGAACTCCTCGGTGCCCAGCAGGCGTACCGGGTGCGGCCATGAGTCGGGGAGCGGGCCGACGGCCACGTCGGCCGCTCCGGAGGTGACGGCGGCCTGGAGTTCGGCGGCGTTCATGTACTCGGTGAGGACGACCTGTGAGGCCGGGTTCTCCTGGTACCAGACGCGCAGCGCGGGCGGGATGACGCCGATGCTGATCGACTGCAGGGTGGCGACGCGGAGTTCGCCCGGGACGCGCGGTGCGTTCCCGGCGGGCCACGTGTCCGGCGGCCAGGGGCCCGGGCCGAGCAGCAGCCCGGGGCCGCCGGCCGGGGCCGGGGGAGTGCGGGACGCCGGTGGTGCGGGCGGTCTCTCCAGCGGTTCCTGCCGCAGGACGGCCGCGTGGACACGCCGCAGCTCCGCGCCGATGTCCACGCCGAACTCCTCGGCGAGGCAGGCCCGGGTGCGTTCGTGCACGCGCAGCGCCTCGGCCTGCCGCCCGAGCGCGGACAGCGCGGTCATCAGATGGCCGACCAGCCGCTCGCGGGTGGGGTGCCGCCGTGCCTCGGGGGCGAGTTCGGCGGCGACGACGGCCACCTCGCCGAGCCCCAGCCGCGCCTCGGCCAGCCCTTCGACGGCCGTCAGGCGTATCTGCTCCAGCCGCCCGCTCTCGTCGGCCAGTGCCCCGATCTCCTCGAACTCCTGGTAGGGGGAGCCCTGCCAGAGGCCGAGCGCCTCCGTGAAGACGTCCCGCGCGGCCGGCAGGTTCCGGCGCTCCAGCAGCCGGTTGCCGGCGGCCACGGTCAGCTCGAAGCGCTGGACGTCCACCTGTTCCGGGGCCAGCCGCAGGACGTAGCCCGGCGCGCGGTAGTGCAGCAGGGAGGGGCCGGTGCGGCCGGCGGGGGAGTCCAGGGCGCGGCGGAGGTGGCAGACGTAGGACTGCAGGGTGGCCACGGCGCGGCGCGGGGGCGCGTAGCCCCACAGGTCGTCGACGAGCACCCCGGTGGGCACGACCCGGCCGAGCCGGACCAGGAGCAGGGCCAGCAGCGCGCGGTGGCGCCGGGGGCCGAGGGCCAGCTCGGCACCGTCGTACTGGGCCGACATCGGCCCGAGGACCCGCAGCCGCAGCGCGGACGCGTCGTCCGCCGCCCGTTCGCGGAAACCGGCTTCCTCGTCACGGGCCGCGGGCCCGGTCGCCATCTGCACGGACATGGGTCACCGTTCCCGGAGCAGTGCTCGGCCGCATGCCGGTCCTTCGCGACATGCGTCTCTTCGTCGGGTGATCTTGGCATATGGGACGTCCGATGCCCAGAGGCGAGCGGAAGGGAGGCGTCCCCGGCGGAGGCCGGCGGCGCCGCACGGGACTTGGGAGGGGCCTCGGGAGAAGATCCTTCCCGTGCGGGAGGAACCGGGCGAGCGGGCAGGCGACTTGAATCGGACGGCCGAATGCCCCCGGCCCGCGCGCTCATCGGCGGTGTGCCCGCCGCGGATTCCGCGCGCGTTCGCTCAAGTACGCGAGCGAGGCGAAGGACTGCGCGACGGGCCGTTCACGTGGCCGTCGCGAACGTGTCTTTCCGGAGGGTTTCCGGTGTTATGCCGACGGAGCCGACGGACGGGTCCCTTTCCCTCCCCGACCGTCCCCAAAGAGGCCCGTCGGTGTGCTTGTGGGGCCCGAACGTTCCGCCATCCGCGTGGTGAATCCGTTCACGCCGTACGTGACGCGAGACTTCGCCGGACACTTTTTCCGATGCTTCGTATCAGCGTAACGACGGGCTCCTCAATCGCCCGGAGGTCGCTGGAAATCCGGCGTAGAGGTTCCCACGGGAGCACGGACCGGTGACCCGGACCACCGGGCCGTCCGCCCAGGAGGTTCTGCCATGTCCCTGCTTCCCCCCGCACTGAACAACGCGGCCGTGCTGGCCGCCGCCACGGGACTCACGGGCGCCGTCACGTTGCTGGCGGTCGTCGTCGCCTCGGTCGCCGCCCGCAGCCCCCAACGCCGCCGGGACGCCCGGGCCACCCTCCGCATCCTCGTCCGGCGGCGCCCGCCGCGCGTGAAGCGGTGAGCATCCGGTGACGGACGGTCACGGCGGTGGTCCGCCAAGTGCCGTGGGAGGGTTCGCCGGTCGCGGCCGTACGGCCGCTCACGCGGCGCCGCCGAAGAGCTGCGTCCAGTAGGTGCCCGCCGGGCCGCCGCCCGCGAAGCCCGTGCCGAGGTGGGTGAAGGACGGGGTGAGGATGTTGGCGCGGTGGCCGGGGCTGTTCATCCAGCCTTCGACGACCTCGGCGGGGGAGCGCTGGCCGCACGCGATGTTCTCGCCTATGGAACGGTGGACGCAGCCCGCCGAGACGGCGCGGTCCCACGGCCGGCCGCCGTCCGGGGAGACGTGGGAGTGGTAGCCGCGCGCCGCCATGTCCGCGCTGTGCGCCTGGGCCGCGGCCGTGAGCCGGGGATCGGCGGAGAGGGGGCGCAGGCCGGCGGCGATGCGGTGGGTGTTGGTGAGGGCGAGGACGCCGGCGGCCGTGCGGGCCAGGCCGTCGGGCGTGAACGGCCGGGCCCACAGCGCCGTCCAGAACGTGTCGCCGGAGCGCCCGTCCACCGCGCGGGCCAGCCCGACCGCCGTGAGGGCGGGGTCCCGCACCGGGCCCGACGAACGGGCGTCCCCCAGGCAGAACTCCAGGAACCCGGCGGGCGACCGCGGCCCCGACACGAGCTGCTCCGCCAGCCCGAGGTACGCGTAACCGCACGCCGTGACCTGCTGGAACACCGAGATGCCGGACGGGCCCTCGGACCCCAGCCGGCCCTGCCGGGCCATGCCGTCGGCGTGCCGGCGCGCGGCCTCGGCGAGTCGCGCGTCCGCGGCCACCGGCGGCACACCGGCCCGGGCGCGCTCGGCGTTGACGAGGGCGGCGAACGCGCGCGCGTCGTCCGGCACGGGTTCGGCGGGGGCCGTCGCGGTGGGGGAGGCGGGTCCGGCAACCGTCGTCCCGGAAGGGGCGCCGGGCTCGTCCGCCACCTCGACGCCGAAGTCCCGCGCCACGCCGGCCAGGCCGTCCGCGTACCCCTGGCCCAGCGCCCGCAGCCGCCAGCCGGGGCCGCGGCGGTAGACCTCGGCGAGGAGCAGCACGGTCTCGTCCGTCGGCCGCGGCGGCGCGAACCGGGCGAGGTCCCGGCCGCCCGGACCGGAGACCCGCAGCCCCGGGACGGGCAGCGCGGCCGGCCGGGCCCCGGGGTCCTCGGGGCTGACGACGACCGTCAGCCGGCTGGCCCCCGGGCGGAGGGCCGCACGGTCCACCACGACCCGGCCCGGCCGGAGCCGGACGCCGGGCGCCGACGGCTGGTTGTAGAAGACGAAGTCGGCGTCGCCGGACACCTTCCCGTCCGCGCCGGTGATCAGCACCGACACGTCGTAGGGGCCCGTCACCTCCACGGTCAGGGCGCCGTCGGGCAACTCCAGGGTGGCTCCGGGAACCAGCGTGCTCATCGGCCATCACGTCCTCGCCGTACGGGGAACGGGACGCCGCCCGCACCGGCCCCCGCGTCCCGCTTCCGAGAACGCCGGGCGGGGGCCGGGCGGTTCCCGGTCGGCGGGACCCGTGCCGTACCCGTGCGCGCCCCCGCGCCCCGCACGCTGTCGCTCCGTCCCTTCCGGATTGGTTACGCTGCGGGGATGTCCTCCCTGCCGACACCCGACGACATCCGTGCCCTCCACGAGAAGTACGCGCCCACCCCGGAGGCGTTCGAGCTCGTGCACACCCACTGCCGCGTCGTCGCGGAGATCGCCGAGCGGCTGCGGGCGCGGGCCGTGCCGGAGGCGGACGCGGAGCTGGTGCGGGCGGGGGCGCTGCTGCACGACATCGGGGTCTACGAGCTGTTGGACGCGGAGGGTCGGCCGCGGCTCGGCGAGTACATCCGGCACGGGGTGATCGGGCACGAAATCCTGCGCCGGGAGGGATTCCCGGAGCGGCTCTGCCGGTTCTGCTCGTGCCACACCGGCGTCGGTGTCACCCGGGAGGACATCCGGCGGCAGGGGCTGCCGCTGCCGGAGGCGGACTACGTCGCGACGACGGCCGAGGAGGAACTGGTCATGTACGCCGACAAGTTCCACACCAAGAGCGACCCGCCGGCGTTCCTCTCCGCCGAGACCTACGCCGCCGGCCTCGTCCGGCTGTTCGGGCCGGAGAAGGCCGCGGCGTTCCGGGCGCTGCGGGAGCGGTTCGGCGAGCCCGAACTCGACGGGCTCGCCGCCCGGTACGGGCACGTACGCCGCTGACGGCGCGGCGCCCGCCGGACCGCCGGGGCCACGCGTCAGCAGGCGGGGTCCGGGACGTTCTCCAGGTAGACCGTGGTGCCGGTACGCCGCGCCCGGTTGACGGCGGCGAGCCGCCGCCAGGAGCGGCTGTCCATCGTCCTGGCCCAGTCGTCCATCGGCCGCACCTCCCAGGCGTCGTGCTCGCCGGGGTCCAGGACGATCCGCGACAGGGCGTCCCGGCCGAGCCGGCCGCCGTCGAAGACGAACCCCGTCTTCGCCACCGGCCAGGGCCCCGGCGCGTCGAAGTCCACGGCGAGCAGCCGCGGCCGGCCGGTGAAGACGATGCCCGTCTCCTCCCGGCACTCCCGCACGGCCGTGCCGAACGGGGTCTCGCCGGGGTCCATGTCCCCGCCCGGGAACTGCCACAGCCCCTGTTTCACCGAGGACCGCAACTGCAGCGGGCGGTCCTCGGTGTCGGTGAAGAACAGGGCACCGTACACGGCCGCCTTGGGCAGGCCGGCGACGTACTCGGCGAGCGGCAGTCGCGGTTTCCCCACCTGAACTCCTTCGCTCTCGGCCGGAAGTCCGGAAGTGTGGACTCCAGGATGAGGCAAGGGGCGTACCGCTGCGGTGAGTTGCGGGAAACGGCCGGATACTCCCGGCGCGCGGTGTCCGGCAGTGCGCCCCGCGCGACCGCCCGTGCGGCCGCCCGCCCGGTGGGGACCGCCGGAGCCGTCGGAGCCGCCGGAGCCGTCGAAGCCGCTAGAGCATCGCGCCCGGGCGTGCCCGCCCGGCGGCCGACGCGCCCCGGAGGATGGAACCGAACAGGTCCTGCAGCTCCGGGCACGGGTCGACGCCGTACTCGTCCGCCAGCAGGCGACGCGTCTGGTGGTAGACCTTGAGCGCCTCCGCCTGGCGGCCCGCCCGGTAGAGGGCCTGCATGTGCAGCCAGCTCAGCCGCTCCCGGGTGGGGAACTTCATGCTGAGCGTCGCCAGGTCGGCGGCGATCACGGAGTAGTCCTGCTCCTGGGCCAGTTCGGCCTCCCAGCGGCTCTCCAGGGCCAGCAGCCGCAGCTCCTCCAGGCGGGCCGCGGCCTGGGTGCCCAGGGCGTCGTCGCACATCTCCGGGTAGGGCGTGCCGCGCCACAGGGCCAGGCAGGACTCCAGGGTGCGGGCGGCGGCCTGGTGGCGGCCCTCCAGGAGTAGCCGGCGGCCGTCGCGGAGCAGTTGTTCGAAACGGCAGACGTCGATGCGTTCGGGTTCCACGGCGAGGACGTATCCGGAAGCCTCCCGGCGCAGAATCCGGTTGCGGCACCGTGGTGGACTGCTTGGTTCCAATTTCCTCCGCAGATTGGACACATAGCTGTGCAGAGTGGTCATCACGGCGCTGGGCGGGTTGCGCGGCCATACGGCCTCGGTCAGCCGTTCGGTGGTAACCGCTTCACCCGGTGTCAACAAAAGAGCGGCCAGCACGGCGCGTTGGCGGGCCGGCCCCAGGTCCACCGGCAGTCCTCCGGCCCGGACCTCCAGCGGACCCAGAACGCTGATCTGTAACCCGGCGGTTATGGACATCGACACTTTCCTCCTGTCACGACTCCCGGCGGCGGCCGGTACCCGGGAATGGCCGCCCCCCGCCGGCTCCCGGACCGTTTCCCGGCATGACGATCGGAGGCGCACGTTCGTTCGCACCTCCGCCGCCAAGTGTGCCCCTTTTTTCCTGACGTGGGCAGCCTGGCTTCCGTTCCCGGACGGCAGATGATCCAACAGGACTCCTCCGTACGCACCAGTGCCTTCCGGGCAAGATCGACGAGAGGGGTCCCATTGACACAGAATGACCTCGGATAAACGTGACGAACAACACGTGCGAGGCGTAAGGCCGCTGGTGCGGCGCGTGGGAAACCGGCAGGGGTGCCGGACCCCTGCCCTCCGGTCGGCCCCCTTCCGGAAAGCCGTCCTGAGCCTTCCCGGGGGCGGTCGGCGCGACGCTCCCGTCGGCCTCCGTTCGGAAAGGGTTCACGTCGGCGACCGGGCGCGGTGGATTTCACCGCCGTAATTCCGTGAACCCCATTGTTTCTTTCTTGTTTCCTCCGTCACCGGTTCGCCGTCCAAGAGCGATCCAAGACGGCTTCAAGACGGTGCCAAGACGGTCGCGCTAGGGTGCCCGGAGTCGTCCGGAGAAGTCCGGAAAGAAAGCGGTGAAGGGCCGCGTCCTATTCATGTCCGAGAGCGCAGCCGGGTAACGGGGAGTAGACCCATGAGCAATTCCGATCGCCTTGCGCCGGAACCGCCCTTCGCCCCCGACGAGGCGGTGGCCGTCGTCGGAATGGCCGGCCGCACGCCGTGGGCCCTGGACCCGGCGGACATACGGTTGACGCTTGCCGGCGGGCCGGGTGACGGAATTGCCGAGGAGCCGGCTCCGCACGCCGACTCCTGGTGCGATCCCGCATTGTTCGACGCGGAATTCTTCGGTCTTTCCGCGGAAGCGGCGGGACGGCTCGGTGCGGAATCCCGGCTGTTGGCGGAACTCGGCTGGGCGGCGCTGGAGAACGCGGGGATCGTGCCGGGGGCGCACGGCGTCCCGGCCGGCCTTTTCCTCGGCGGCGGTCCCGGTTCCGTTCCGTCCGGCGCGGCGGTGGAGACCGTCGCCGCCGCCCTCCGCCTGACCGGGACCGGCGCCGCGCCGGAACCGGCGTACGGGCCCGCCGTCGCCCGCGCGGTCCGCGAACTGCGCGCCGGCCGGCACGCCCTCGCCGTGGCCGGTGCCGCGCGCCTCGGCTCGACGCCCGCGTCCGCCGCCTTCGCCGTCGTCCTCAAGCCGTGGTCGCACGCGGTGCGAGACGGGGACCGCGTCCACTGCGTGGTGCGGCTCGCCGCCGAAGGCGGGCCCGCGGCCGCGGAGTACGCGGAGGGCGACCGCGTCGCCGACTTCCTCGCCGCCCTGGCGGGCGTGGCCGGGGGCGACCGGGGCGGCGCGACCGTCGACGGCGTCCGACTGGAGGCGCCGGGCGCTGCCGCGGCGGCGGCCGTTGCGGCGGGCGGGCCGGACCGGGCGCTCGGCGAGGCTGCGGCTCTGGCGGAACCGGCCGGGAGGGAACGGGCCGTGCGCGAACCGGCCGCCTGGGAATCGCCCGCGCCGCGACCGGCCGCGGGTGCAGCGACGTCGGGGGAGTCGGCGACGCCGCGACCGGCTGCGACGGAACGGGCCGGGCGCGAACCGGCCGCCTGGGAACCCTCCGCGCCGCGACCGGCCGCGGGCGAAGCGACGTCGGGAGAGCCGGCGACGCCGCGATCGGTCGCGACGGAACGGGCCGTGCGTGAACCGGTCGCGACGCGAGCCGCCCTCCCGGTGTCCGACACCACGGGCCCGGCGTCCGGCGCCGTGGCTCCCGTCCCCGTCCCCTGGACGGTCTCCGCGCGCGGTGAAGGCGCGCTGCGGGCCCTGGCCGGGCGGTTGGCGCGGCACGTCGAGGAGCGTCCCGAGGACGCGCTCGGCGACGTCGGCCTCTCGCTGGCCGCCACCCGGCCCCTGTTCCCGCACCGGGCCGTCCTGCTCGTCGCCGACCGTGCCGACGCCGTGCGGGCCCTGACCGCCCTCGCGGCGGGCGACAGCGACCCCGCGATCGTCCGGGGCGTGGCCGTGCCCGGCGGGGCGGACGGCGGGCGGGCCGTGTTCGTCTTCCCCGGGCAGGGCACCCAGTGGCCCGGCATGGCACGCGAACTCCTCGACCGCTCCCCGGTGTTCCGCGACCGGCTGCACGCCTGCGCCGCCGTGCTCGACCCGCTGACCGGCTGGTCCCTCCTCGACGTCCTGCGTGGCGCGGAAGGCGGACCCGACACCGGGCGGGTGGACGTCGTCCAGCCGGTGCTGTTCGCCGTCATGGTCGCCCTCGCCGCCCTCTGGCGCGCCCACGGTGTGGAGCCCGCCGCCGTCGTCGGCGCCAGCCTGGGGGAGATCGCCGCCGCGCACGTCGCCGGGGCGCTGAGCCTGGAGGACGCGGCCCGCGTCGTCGTGCCCTGGAGCGCGGCGCAGGCCCGCCTGGCCGGGAGCGGGGACATGGCCTCCGTCCTCCTGACCCCCGACGAACTGACGCCCAGGCTCGCCCGGTTCGGCGACCGGCTGGTCTTCGCCGGCGCCAATGGCCCGCGCGCCACCCTGGTCTCCGGGGAGCGCCCGGCCGTCGCCGAGCTGCTGGACGAACTCGCGGCGGACGGCGTCCGCGCCCGGAAGCTGAGCAACGGGCTCGCCGCCCACTCGCACCAACTACGGTCGCAGCACGACTGGTTGACGGCGGAGCTGCGCGGCATCGCGCCGGGACCGTCCCGCATACCGTTCTACTCCTCCGTCACCGGCGACCGCCTCGACACCCGCGAACTGGACGGCGCCTACTGGTGCCGCAACATCACCGAGCCGGTCCGCTTCGACGCGGCGGCCCGCGCGCTCGTCCGGGCCGGCCACCGGGCGTTCGCCGAGGTCTCCCCGCACCCCGTCCTCGCCGTCGGCCTCCAGGACACGCTCGACGACGCCGGCGCGGACGGCGTCGTCGTGGAGACGCTGCGCCGGGACCACGGCGGCCCCGGCCGCTTCCTCACCGCGCTCGCCGAACTCCACGCCCACGGCGTGGGCGCCGACTGGACGGCCCTGCCCGGCCTCGCCGCGGCGCGGCGCGTGGAGCTGCCCTCGTACCCCTTCCGGAGCGCCGCCCCCGAGCCGGACTCCGGCTCCGCCCTCGCCGGCCGCCTCGCCCCGCTCTCCCTGCCCGAACAGCGGTGCGTGCTCGAAGAGTTGGTCCGCGCGCACGCGACCGCCCTCCTCGGTGGCACCGGGCCCGCCGCCGGGGACGACCGCACCTTCCGCGAGCTGGGCCTCGACTCGGCCGCCGGCGTCGCCCTCCGCAACCGGCTCCGGGACGCCGTCGGACTCC
The DNA here is from genome assembly GCF_017916255.1 of Streptomyces mobaraensis NBRC 13819 = DSM 40847. Lineage (NCBI taxonomy): Bacteria > Bacillati > Actinomycetota > Actinomycetes > Kitasatosporales > Streptomycetaceae > Streptomyces > Streptomyces mobaraensis. The sequence continues at coordinate 892,713 of NZ_CP072827.1, read as the reverse complement.
CGCTGCCGACCGGCCTGCTCTACGACCACCCGACGCCCGCCGCCCTCGCCGAGCACCTGCGCACACTGCTGCTCGACCCGCGTCCCGAGCCCACCGCCGCCCGCCGGACCGCCGGGCGCCCGGACGCCGACGAACCGATCGCCATCGTCGGCATCGGCTGCCGCTTCCCCGGGGACGTCCGCAGCCCCGAGGACCTGTGGCGGCTGGTCGCGGAAGGCCGGGAGACCCGCTCGGAGTTCCCCACCGGACGCGGCTGGGACCTCGGCGCCCTCCAGCACCCCGACCCCGACCGGCCCGGCACCACCTACGTCCGGCACGGATCGTTCCTGCACGACGCCGACCGCTTCGACGCCGACTTCTTCGGCATCAGCCCGCGCGAGGCGCTGGCCATGGAGCCGCAGCAGCGGCTGCTGCTGGAAACCGCCTGGGAGGCGTGCGAGCGCGCCGGGATCGACCCGGCCGGACTGCGCTCGTCCGACACCGGCGTGTTCGTCGGCGCCATGCGGCAGGAGTACGGCCCCCGCCTGTACGAACCGGCCGAGGGCATCGAGGGCCACCTGCTCACCGGCACCGAGGGCAGCGTCCTCTCCGGGCGCCTGTCGTACGTGCTCGGGCTGGACGGGCCCGCGCTCACCGTGGACACCGCCTGCTCCTCGTCCCTGGTCGCCCTGCACCTCGCCTGCCAGGCCCTGCGGCGCGGCGAGTGCTCCCTCGCCCTGGCCGGCGGGGCGACGGTGATGTCGGCGCCCGGCCTGTTCGTCCAGTTCAGCCGGCAGCGCGGGCTGGCCCCCGACGGGCGGTGCAAGGCGTTCGCGGCGGCGGCGGACGGCACGGCCTGGGGCGAGGGCGTCGGGCTCCTGCTGCTGGAACCCCTCTCCGAGGCGCGCCGCCACGGCCACCCCGTGCTCGCCGTCATCCGGGGCTCCGCCGTCAACCAGGACGGCGCCTCCAACGGACTCACCGCCCCCAACGGCCGGGCCCAGCGACGCCTGGTCCGGGAGGCCCTCGCCGCCGCGGGACTGGCCGCCGACGAGGTCGACGCGGTCGAGGCGCACGGGACGGGGACGCGGCTCGGCGACCCGATCGAGGCGGAGGCGCTGCTCGCCACCTATGGTCAAGGGCGGTCGTCGGAACGGCCGTTGTGGCTGGGATCGCTCAAGTCCAACATCGGGCACACCCAGGCGGCGGCCGGCGTGGCCGGCGTCATCAAGATGGTGATGGCGCTGCGCAACGGCGTCCTGCCGCGCACCCTGCACGTCGACGAGCCGTCGCCGAGCGTCGACTGGTCGACGGGCGCGGTCGAGGTGCTGACCGAGGAGCGGCCCTGGCCGGACACCGGACGGCCGCGCCGCGCGGGCGTCTCCGGATTCGGCATCAGCGGCACCAACGCCCACGTCATCGTCGAGCAGGCGCCGGACGACGGGACGCCGGCCGAGGACGGGGGCGGCGCGGGCGTCGTGCCGTGGGTCGTCTCCGCCCGTACCCCGGAGGCCCTGCGGGAGCAGGCCGGACGCCTCGCGACCGGCGCCCCGGACGACCCGGCGGCGGCCGGCTGGTCGCTGGCGGCCGGACGGTCGGCGTTCCCGCACCGCGCGGTGGTCGTCGGCGACGGCCGGGACGAGCTGCGGCGCGGCCTGGAGGCCGTCGCCCGGGGTGAGGACGCTCCCGAGGCCGTCACCGGCACGGCGGAGCCGCTCGCCGGAGCGGTGTTCGTGTTCCCGGGACAGGGCTCGCAGTGGGCGGGCATGGCCGTCGAACTCCTCGACTCCAGCGTGGAGTTCGCCGAACAGGTCGCCGCCTGCGAACGCGCGCTCGACCCGTTCGTGGACTGGTCGCTGATTGACGTGCTCCGGCGGCGCCCCGGGGCCCCCGGCCTGGACCGGGTGGACGTCGTCCAGCCCGTCCTGTGGGCGGTCATGGTCTCCCTCGCCGGGCTGTGGCGGTCGGCGGGCGTGGAACCGGTCGCCGTCGTCGGACACTCCCAGGGCGAGATCGCCGCCGCCTGCGTCGCCGGGGGCCTGTCGCTGGAGGACGGCGCCCGCGTCGTCGCCCTGCGCTCCCGGGTCATCCGCGAGGAACTGGCGGGCGACGGCGGCATGGTGGCCGTCTCCCTCGGCGCCGACGCCACCGCCGAGCTGATCGCCGGATACGGCGGACGGGTGTCGGTGGCCGCGCTCAACGGGCCGCTGTCTACCGTCGTCTCCGGCGAACCCGCCGCCCTGGACGACCTGTTGACCCGCTGCGAGCAGCGGGGTACCCGGGCGCGGCGCATCCCCGTCGACTACGCCTCCCACTCCGCCCAGGTCGAGCGCATCCGCGACCGGATCCTCGCCGACCTGGCCGGCATCCGGCCGCGTACCGGGACCGTCCCCTTCCACTCCACCGTCACCGGCGAGATCACCGACACCGCCCGGCTCGACGCCGCGTACTGGTACACCAACCTGCGGACCACCGTGCGGTTCGCGCCCGCCGTCCGGGAGCTCGCCGAGCGCGGCCGGCACGCGTTCGTCGAGTGCAGCCCGCACCCCGTCCTCACCGTGAGCGTCGAGGAGACCGCGGAGGAGGCCGGGCGCCCGGCCGTCGTCACCGGGTCGCTGCGCCGCGACGAGGGCGGGCCGCGCCGGTTCCTCACCTCGCTCGCCGAGGCGTACACCCGCGGGCTGCCGGTGGACTGGGCCCGGCTGTTCCCCGAGCACGCCCGCCGCTTCACCCCCGAGCTGCCCACCTACCCGTTCCGCGGCGAACGGTTCTGGGCCACTGCGCCCCGGACCACGGGTGACCTCCGGGAGGCCGGGCTCGCCGGCGCCGGCCACCCGCTGCTCGGCGCCGGCCTCACCCTCGCCGGCGGCGACGGCACCGTCCTCACCGGCCGGCTCTCCCTCGCCACCCACCCCTGGCTCGCCGACCACGCCGTCCGCGGAACCGTCCTGCTCCCCGGCACCGCCCTCGTGGAACTGGCCCTGCGGGCGGGCGCCGGCACCGGCTGCGACACCGTCGAGGAACTGACGCTGGAGGCGCCCCTGGTCCTCCCCGCCGACCCGGCGGACGCGGCGGTGACCGTCCAGGTCAGGGCGGGGGAGCCGGACGAACACGGCCGCCGGCCCGTCACCGTCCACTCCCGCCCGGAACCCGGCTCCTCCGGAGCGCCCGGCGCGCCGGACGAGGCGGGGGAGACGTGGACGCGGAACGCCACCGGCGTGCTCGCGCCGGCCGGGGCCGCCTCCGGCGCCATCGGCTCGCCCGCCGGTGGCGCGCGGGAGCCGTGGACCGGGGACGCGGGCGGCGCCCCCGGCGGAGCCGCCGTGGAGCGCGGCTCCGCCGCCGCCGGGACGACGTGGAACCGCGCCGGCGCCGGCGCCCCCGCCCCGGCGCCCTTCCCCGCCGCCTGGCCGCCGCCCGGTGCCACCCCCGTCGACCTGGACGGGGCCTACGGCCGGCTCGCCGCCACCGGGTTCGAGTACGGGCCCGTCTTCCAGGGGCTCGCCGCCGCCTGGCGGCACGGCGACGACCTCCTCGCCGAGGTCCGGCTCCCCGAGGAAGCGCACGGCGACGCCGACGCCTACGCCGTCCACCCCGCGCTCCTCGACGCGGCCCTGCACGCGAGCCTGCTCGACGGCGCCGACGGCGTCCGCCTGCCCTTCGCCTGGACGGGCGTGACGGCGACGGCCGCCGGAGCCACCACGCTCCGCGTCCGCCTCTCCCGCACCGGGACCGACACCCTGTCCCTGGAGGCGACCGACGCCACCGGCCGCCCGGCCGCCCGCGTCGCCTCGCTGACCCTGCGGCCCGTCACCCCGGAGCAACTGCGCGCCGCCGCGCGCGGCACCCGCCCGCCGCTCCACGAACTCACCTGGACCGCCCTGCCCGACGGCGCCGCGCCGGCCCCCGCCGCGCGCCTCGCCGTGGCCGGGCCCGGGGCCGACGCCCTCGCCGGGGCCCTGAGCGGCGCCGGCGCCCGCGCCACCGCCCACCCGGACCTCGCGGCCCTCACCCGGGCCGTCGCCGACGGCACCCCCGCCCCCGGCGTCGTCCTCGTCCCGCTGCTCCCCGAGCCCGGCGCGCCGGAGCCCGAGGACGCCGCCGAGGCCGCGCGGACGGCCGGCCACCACGCCCTGCACCTGGTGCGGTCCTGGCTCGCCGACGAACGGTTCGCCGCCTCCCGCCTGGTCCTGCTCACCCGGGGCGCGGTCGCCGCCGCCCCCGGCGAGGACGTCCCCGACCTGGCGCACGCACCCGTCTGGGGCCTGGCCCGCTCGGCGCAGACCGAGAACCCCGGCCGCATCACCCTGCTGGACACCGACGGAACCGGACCGGCCGCCGCCGCCCTGCTGCGCGCCCTGGCCGCCGCCGACGAGCCCCAACTCGCCGTCCGCGGGGGCGAGGTACGCGTACCCCGACTGGCGCGGGCCACCGCCGCCGAGAGCGCGTCCGGCTTCGGCGGCGGGGGCACCGTCCTCCTCACCGGCGGCACCGGCCTGCTCGGCGGGACGCTCGCCCGCCACCTGGTCACCGCCCACGGCGTCCGCGACCTGCTCCTCGTCAGCCGGCGCGGCCCGGACGCCGAGGGCGCGGCGGAGCTTGAGGACCGACTGGCCTCCCTGGGCGCCCGGGTGACCGTGGCGGCCTGCGACGCGGCCGACCGGGACGCCCTGGCCGCGGTCGTGGCCGCCGCCGAGCCGCCGCTGACCGCCGTCGTGCACCTGGCCGGCGTCCTGGACGACGGCGTCGTCGCCGCCCTGACGCCCGACCGGCTGGACACCGTCACCCGCCCCAAGGCGGACGCCGCCTGGCACCTCCACGAGCTGACGAGGCATCAGAAGCTGGACGCCTTCGTGCTGTTCTCCTCCGCCGCCGGCATCCTCGGCACCGCCGGGCAGGCCAACTACGCCGCCGCCAACACCTTCCTGGACGCCCTCGCCCACCACCGGCGCGCCCACGGCCTGCCCGCCCTCTCCCTCGCCTGGGGCCTCTGGGCGGAGGCCGGCGGCATGACCGGCCACCTGGACGACGCCGACGTCCGCCGGCTGAGCCGCGCCGGGCTGCTGCCCATGGCCGTCGACCAGGGCCTCGCCCTCTTCGACGCCGCCGTCGCGGCCGGCGGGAACGAAGGCCGCGCCCTGCTCGTGCCCGCCCGGCTGGACACCGCGGGCGCCCGGGCCGGGGCCGAGGTTCCCGCCCTGCTGCGCGGTCTCGTCAAGGCCCCGGCCCGGCGGCCCGCCGAGCCGGCCGAGGAGCCCCTGGAACAGCGGCTCGCCGGGCTCCCGGACACCGAACGCGAGCGCGTCCTCCTCGAACTCGTCCGCGGCCGGCTCGCCGACGTCCTCGGCCACTCCGCGCCGCACACCCTCGACCTCGACCGGGGCTTCCTGGAACTCGGCCTGGACTCCCTCACGGCCCTGGAGTTCCGCAACCGGCTCGGCGCCGCCGCCGGCCGCCGGCTGCCCCCCACCCTGATCTTCGACCACCCCACCCCGGCCGCGGTCGGCCGCTACCTGCACGCGGAGCTCCGCCCCGCGGCGCCCGACGGGCCGCCCGAAACCCTGCCCGACGAGCGGGAGTTCCGCCGCGCCCTCGCGGCCGTCCCGCTGGCCCGCTTCCAGGAGGCCGGCCTGCTGCCGGACCTGCTGCGGCTCGCCGAGGCCGCCGGGGTCCCCGTCGGCGAGGAGAACGGCACGCCCGACGGCGAGGGCGACGCGGCCGACCTGGACAGCATGGACCTCCAGAGCCTCGTTCGGGTGGCACTCGGTGACAACTGACGCGGCGGCGACCGGCTCGACGACCACCGACCCGACGACAACAGACCGGCACGGAACCGACCTTCGGAGTGAGCTGTGACCGCATCCAGCGAAGAAGTCATCAAGGCGCTGAGGGTTTCCCTCAAGGAGGCGGAGCAGCTCCGGCAGCAGAACCGCAAGCTGACCGAGGCGCAGTCCGAGCCCATCGCCATCGTCGGCATGGCCTGCCGCCTGCCCGGTGACGTCCGGTCCCCCGAGGACCTGTGGCGGCTCGTCGCCACCGGCACCGACGCCATCACCCCGTTCCCCGAGGACCGCGGCTGGGACGTCGACGCCCTCTACGACCCGGACCCCGACACCCCCGGCCGCACCTACGTCCGGGAGGGCGGCTTCGTCCACGACGCGGACCGCTTCGACGCCGACTTCTTCGGCATCAGCCCCCGCGAGGCCACGGCCATGCACCCGCAGCAGCGGCTGCTGCTGGAGACCGCCTGGGAGGCGTTCGAACGGGCCGGCATCGACCCGTCGTCCGTCCGCGGCACGCGCACCGGCGTGTTCGCCGGCGTGATGCAGATGGACTACGCGTCCCGCCTGCGCAAGACCCCCGAAGACCTCGAGGGCTATCTGATGACCGGCGGGCAGGGCAGCGTCGTCTCCGGCCGCATCGCCTACACCCTCGGCCTCGAAGGCCCCGCGGTCACCGTGGACACCGCCTGCTCCTCCTCCCTGGTGGCCGCCCACCTCGCCTGCCAGTCGCTCCGGCGCCAGGAGTGCACGCTCGCCCTGGCCGGCGGCGTCACCGTCATGGCCGACACCCTCGGCTTCGTCGAGTTCAGCCGGCAGCGCGCCCTCTCCCCGGACGGCCGCTGCCGCTCGTTCGCCGCCGGCGCGGAAGGCACCGGCTGGGCCGAGGGCGCCGGCGTCCTGCTCCTCGAACGGCTCTCCGACGCCCGCCGCAACGGCCACCGGATCCTCGCCGTCCTGCGCGGCTCCGCCGTCAACCAGGACGGCGGCAGCAGCGGCTTCTCCGCCCCCAACGGCCCGGCGCAGCAGCGCGTCATCCGCGACGCCCTGGCCGGCGCCCGGCTCACCCCGGCCGACGTGGACGCCGTCGAGGCGCACGGTACGGGGACGAAGCTCGGCGACCCGATCGAGGCGCAGGCGCTCCTCGCCACCTACGGCCAGGGGCGCCCGGCGGACCGGCCGCTGTGGCTCGGCTCGCTCAAGTCCAACCTGGGCCACACCCAGGCCGCCGCGGGCGTCGCCGGTGTCATCAAGATGGTGATGGCGCTGCGCCACGGCGTCCTCCCGCGCACCCTGCACGTCGACGAGCCCACCCCGCACGTCGACTGGGACGCCGGCGGCGTCGCGCTGCTCACCGAGGAGCGGGCCTGGCCCGAGGCCGCCCGGCCGCGCCGGGCCGCCGTCTCCTCGTTCGGCATCAGCGGCACCAACGCCCACGTCATCCTCGAACAGGCCCCCGCCGACGGCGCCGACGAGCCCACCGGCGCCGGCGCGGTGGCCGACGGCTCCGGCGTCCTGCCGTGGCTGCTCTCCGCCCGCACCCCCGAGGCCCTCCGCGAGCAGGCGGCCCGACTGCGCGCGGACGTCACCGGCCACCCCGAGTGGCCCGCCGGCGAGGTCGGCTGGTCGCTGGCCACCGGACGCACCGCCCTCGAACAGCGCGCCGTCGTCATCGGCGGCGACCGCGAGGAACTCCTCACCGGCCTCACCGCCCTCACCACCGGCGACGCCGCCCCCACCCTGGTGACCGGGACGACCGGCGGCGGCTCCCTCGGCCGGCCCGTCTTCGTCTTCCCCGGCCAGGGCTCGCAGTGGCTCGGCATGGCCGTCGAACTCCTCGGCTCCAGCGAGGTGTTCGCCGGGCGGATGGCCGACTGCGAGCGGGCGCTCGCACCGTTCGTCGAGTGGTCGCTGGTGGACGTGCTGCGGGGCGCGGACGGCGCTCCCGGGCTCGACCGGGTGGACGTCGTCCAGCCGGCGCTGTGGGCGGTGATGGTGTCGCTCGCCGAGCTGTGGCGGTCCGCGGGCGTCGAACCCGCCGCCGTCGTCGGGCATTCGCAGGGCGAGATCGCCGCCGCGTGCGTGGCGGGCGGGCTGTCGCTGGAGGACGGCGCGCGGGTGGTGGCGCTGCGGTCGCGGGCGCTGCTGGAGATCGCCGGCGAAGGCGGCATGGTGTCCGTCGCGCTGCCGGCCGCCGCGGCGGAGGAACTGATCGCCGCGTGGGACGGCCGAATATCCGTCGCCGCGCTCAACGGCCCCCACTCCACGGTGGTGTGCGGGGACGCGGGCGCGCTGGACGAACTGCTGGAACGCTGCGAGGGCGACGGGATCCGGGCGCGGCGGGTGCCGGTGGACTACGCGTCGCACTCGGCGCACGTCGAGCGCATCCGCGAACGGATCCGGGACGAACTGGCGGACGTCCGGCCGCGTTCGGGGTCCGTGCCGTTCCACTCCACCCTGACCGGCGAGGTGTTCGACACCGCCGGGTTGGACGCCGACTACTGGTACCGCAACCTGCGCAACACCGTCCGCTTCCAGTCGGTGGTCGAGGGGCTGCTGGCCGCCGGGCACCGGGCGTTCGTCGAGTGCAGCGCCCACCCCGTGCTGACCGTCGGGATCGAGGAGACCGCGCAGGAGGCGGACGTCCCCGCCGTCGTCGTCGGCTCGCTGCGCCGCGACGAGGGCGACTGGCGCCGCTTCCTCACCTCCATGGCCGAGGCGTACACGCGGGGCCTCGCCGTCGACTGGCCCTCCCTCTTCTCCGGCGGCGCCCGCCGCCTCGTCGACCTGCCCACCTACGCCTTCCAGCACCGCCGTTACTGGCTCGAGGAGACCGCGCCGGACGCGGCCGGGTCCTCCGCCGACGGGCCGGAGGCCGGCTTCTGGAGCGCCGTCGAGGACGGGGACGCCGACGCCCTCGCCGCCGCCCTGCGGGTGGAGGACGACGAACAGCGCACCTCCGTGGCCTCCCTCCTCCCCGTCCTGTCCTCCTGGCGGCGGCGGAGCCGCGAGCGCGACGCCGTGGACGGCTGGCGCTACCGGATCGGCTGGAAGCCCGTCGGCGCCGCGGGCGCCGGGCCGTCCGGCACCTGGCTGGTGGTCCTGCCCGAGGGACTCGGGGACGATCCGTGGCCGACGGCGGCCGTGGACGCCCTGACGACCTGCGGCGCTTCCGTCGTCACCGTCTCGCCGCCCGCGGCGGACGCCGGCCGGGACGCCCTCGCCGACTCCGTCCGCACCGCCCTGGCCGGCGCGGAACCGGCGGGCGTGCTGTCCTTCCTCGCCCTGGACACCCGGCCGTGGGCCGACCGCCCCGACACCGGCACCGGCGTCTTCCTGACCCTCGGCCTGGTGCAGGCGCTCGGCGACGCGGGCGTCACCGCTCCCCTGTGGTGCGCCACGCGCGGCGCGGTCGCCACCGGCCCGTCCGACCCGCCGGCGGATCCGGTCCAGGCCCAGGTCTGGGGCCTCGGCCGGGTCGTCGCGGTGGAGCACTCCGAGCGCTGGGGCGGCCTCCTGGACCTGCCCGCCGACACGGACCCGGACGAACGGACCCTCGACCGGCTCTGCGCGGCACTGACGGCCGGCGGCCCGGCGACGGGCGGCCCGGCCGGGACGGGAGCCGGGACGGCCGTGCCGCGCGCCGAGGCTGCCGAGACGGTCATCGGCAGCGTCGAATCGGGCGCCGGCGCCGTCGGGACGGTCATCGGGGCCGCCGCATCAGGCGGTGACGCCGTCGGATCGGCCATCGGGACCGCCGCATCAGGCGGTGGCACCGCCGGATCGGCCGCCGGGACCGCCGTACCGAGCAGTGCGGCCGCCCGCCGGGCCACCGGCGCCGCCGAGAGCGCCGAAGACCAACTGGCCGTCCGCCCCGCCGGGTTGTTCGCCCGGCGGATGCTCGCCGCGCCGCTCGGCGACGCCCGGCCGGCCCGTGACTGGAAGCCGCGCGGCACCGTCCTGGTGACCGGAGGCACCGGAGTGCTCGGCCGGCGGCTCGCCGAGTGGCTGGCCGCCTCCGGGGCCGAGCACGTCGTCCTCGTCAGCCGCCGCGGGGCCGACGCCCCCGGCGCCCGCGAACTCCGCGACGAGCTGGCGGCGTCGGGCACCGACGTCACCCTGGCCGCCTGCGACCTCGCCGACCGCGCCGCCGTCGCCGCCCTGCTCGCCGGGCTCGCGGAGGACGGCCGCACCGTCCGTACCGTGCTGCACACGGCCGCCCACATCGAGCTGGACCGCGTCGACACCACCACGTACGACGCCCTCGCCGACGCCGTCGGCGCCAAGATGGCCGGCGCCCGGCACCTGGCCGATCTCCTCGACCCGGCCGAACTCGACGCCTTCGTGATGTTCTCGTCGATCGCGAGCGTCTGGGGCAGCGGCGAGCACGCCGCGTACGCCGCCGCCAACGCCGCCATCGACGCGTTCGCCGAGCACGGCAGGGCCCGCGGCCTCCCGCTGACCACCGTGGCCTGGGGCGTCTGGGAGGACGCCGTGCGCACCTGGGAGGACCACGGCCTGGACGTGGCCGACCGGCGCCGCCGCGTGCGCGAGCAGGGCCTGCCCCTGATGCGCACCGACCTCGCCCTCGCCGCCCTGCGGCAGGTCCTCGACCACCGCGACACCTTCGTCGCGGTCGCCGACATCGACTGGGAGCGCTTCGTCCCCCTCTTCACCTCCGCCCGGCCCAGCGCCCTGCTGCGCGACCTGCCGCAGGCCCGCCCGGCCAAGGACGACGGCACGGCCGGCGCCGCGCCCGCCGGCGAGGGCGCCGAACTGCGCGACCGGCTTGCCGGGTTGTCGCCGGCCGACCGCCGGCGCGCCCTGCTCGACCTCGTCCGGACGCACGCCGTGGCCGTCCTCGGCCACTCCGCGCCCGACGCCATCGGCGCCGAACGCGCCTTCAAGGAGCTGGGGTTCGAGTCGCTGACGGCCGTCGGGCTGCGCAACCGGCTGGCCTCGGCCACCGGCCTGCGGCTCCCCGCCACCCTCGTCTTCGACTACCCGACCCCCCTCGCCCTCGCAGCCCACCTCGCCGGCCTGATCCTCGGCGACACGCCCGCCCCCGCCGCCCCCGCGGCCCCGGCCCCCGCCCTCCCGGCGGCGGACGACGACCCGATCGCGATCGTCGGCATGGCCTGCCGGTTCCCCGGCGGCGTCGAGACCCCCGAGGACCTCTGGCGGCTCGTCGCCACCGGCGGCGACGCCGTGTCCGGCTTCCCCGCCGACCGCGGCTGGCGCCTCGACGACCTCTACGACCCCGACCCCGACCGGCTCGGCACCAGCTACGTCCGCGAGGGCGGCTTCGTCCACGGCGCCGACCGCTTCGACGCCGGCTTCTTCGGCATCAGCCCGCGCGAGGCCGTCGCCATGGACCCGCAGCAGCGGCTGCTGCTGGAGACCGCCTGGGAGGCGTTCGAACGGGCCGGCATCGGCCGCGAGGCCCTGCGCGGCAGCGCCACCGGCTCGTTCATCGGCGCCATGACCAACGGCTACGGCCCGCGCCCCCAGGACGCGCCGCGCGAGATCGGCGACTACGTGGTGACGGGCAGCGTCACCAGCGTCGTCTCCGGCCGCCTCGCCTACGCGTTCGGCCTGGAGGGCCCGGCGGTCACCGTCGAGACGGCCTGCTCGTCGTCGCTGGTCGCCCTGCACCTCGCCTGCCAGGCGCTCCGCACCGGCGACTGCTCGCTGGCGCTCGCCGGCGGCAGCGTCGTGATGCCCACCCCGGACGCGTTCGTCGGCTTCAGCCGGCTCCGCGGGCTGGCGCGGGACGGCCGCTGCAAGGCGTTCTCCGACGACGCCGACGGCTTCGGCCTCTCCGAGGGGGCCGGCGTCGTCCTGCTCGAACGCCTCTCCGAGGCCCGCCGCAACGGCCACCAGGTGCTCGCCGTCGTCCGCGGCTCCGCCGTCAACCAGGACGGCGCCTCCAACGGCCTCGCCGCCCCCAACGGCCCCTCCCAGCAGCGCGTCATCCGCGAGGCCCTGGCCAACGCCCGGGTGGCGGCGGCCGACGTGGACACCGTCGAGGCACACGGCACGGGCACCAAGCTCGGCGACCCGATCGAGGCCCAGGCGCTCCTCGCCACCTACGGCCAGGAGCGTCCCGCCGACCGGCCGCTCTGGCTCGGCACGGTGAAGTCCAACATCGGCCACACCCAGGCCGCCGCGGGCGTCGCCGGCGTCATCAAGACCGTGCTCGCGCTGCGGCACGGCGTCCTCCCGCGCACCCTGCACGTCGGCGAACTGTCCACCCACGTGGACTGGTCGGCGGGCGGCGTCGAGGTGCTGACCGAGCAGCGCGCCTGGCCGGACACGCCCGGCCGCCCGCGCCGCGCCGGCGTCTCCGCCTTCGGCATCAGCGGCACCAACGCCCACGTCATCCTGGAGCAGGCGCCGGAGGACGAGCCCGCCGCCGCGCCCGCGGACGAGCCCGAGGCCGGCACCGGCGTCCTGCCCTGGGCCGTCTCCGCCCGCTCGCCGCAGGCCCTGCGGGCGCAGGCCGCCCGGCTCGCCGACGCCGTCGGGGACGCCGACCCGGCGCGGGTGGGCTGGACGCTGGCGTCGGGACGGTCGGCGTTCGAGCACCGGGCGGTGGTCGTCGGGGACGGAATCGGCGAACTGCGCGATGGACTCCGGGCGTTGGCGGGCGGCGAGGTCGCCGCCGCCGGTGTGGTGAGCGGGGTGGCCTCGGTCGTCGAGTCCGACGGTCCGGTGTTCGTGTTCCCGGGTCAGGGGTCGCAGTGGGCCGGGATGGCCGTGGAGCTGCTGGATTCCTCGGAGGTGTTCGCCGGGCGGATCGCCGAGTGTGAGCGGGCTTTGGCGCCGTTCGTGGATTGGTCGTTGACCGGTGTGCTGCGGCAGGTGCCGGGTGCTCCGGGGCTGGATCGCGTGGATGTGGTGCAGCCGGTGCTGTGGGCGGCGATGGTGTCGCTGGCCGCGCTGTGGCGGTCGGCCGGTGTGGAGCCCGTCGCCGTGGTGGGGCATTCGCAGGGTGAGATCGCCGCCGCGTGCGTCGCCGGGGGTCTGTCGCTGGAGGACGGCGCTCGTGTCGTCGCCCTGCGTTCCCGGGCGCTGCTGGAGATCGCGGGGGAGGGCGGGATGGTCTCCGTCGCCCTGCCCGCCGCCGGCACCGAGGCACTGATCGCGGCGTGGGACGGACGCGTGTCCGTCGCCGCGCTCAACGGCCCGCGCTCCACGGTGGTGTCGGGCGAGGCCGCCGCCCTGGACGAGCTGCTGGCGCACTGCGAGGGCGAGGAGATCAGGGCGCGGCGGGTGCCGGTGGACTACGCGTCGCACTCGGCGCACGTCGAGCGCATCCGGGAGCGCATCCGCCGGGAGCTCGCGGACATCCGTCCCCGTACCGGAACCGTCCCCTTCCACTCCACGCTCACGGGCGAGGTCGTCGACACAGCCGGGCTGGATGCGGACTACTGGTACCGCAACCTGCGCGGCACCGTCCGCTTCCAGTCGGTGGTCGAGGGGCTGCTGGCCGCCGGGCACCGGGCGTTCGTGGAGTGCAGCGCCCACCCCGTCCTCACCGTCGGGATCGAGGAGACCGCGCAGGACGCCGACGTCCCGGCCGTGGTCGTCGGCTCGCTGCGCCGCGACGAGGGCGGCCGGCGCCGCTTCCTCACCTCCCTCGCCGAGGCCCACACCCAGGGCCTCCCCGTCGACTGGACCACCGTCTTCCCCGCCGGCGCCCGGCACCGCGTCGACCTCCCCACCTACGCCTTCCAGCGCGAGCGGTTCTGGGTCGACGCCCCGCGTCCGGCCGGGGACGTCGGGCAGGCCGGACTGGCCGACGCCGGACACCCGCTGCTGGGCGCGGGCGTGGCCCTGGCCGGGGGCGAAGGACTGTTGTTCACCGGGCGGTTGTCGACGGAGAGCCACCCCTGGCTCGCCGACCACGCCGTCTGGGGCACGGTCCTGCTGCCCGGCACCGCGCTGGTCGAACTCGCGGCGTACGCGGGCGACCAGGCCGGCTGCGGCACCCTGGAGGAACTGACGCTCCAGGCGCCGCTCGTGCTGCCCGAGACCGGCGCGGTCGACGTGCAGGTGCGGCTCGGCGCGCCCGACGGCGACGGACGGCGGCCGGTCGGCATCCACTCCCGATCCGCCACCTCCGCAAGGGAGTTCACCGACGACGGCTGGGTCTGCCACGCCACCGGCACGCTCGGCACCGCCCCCGCGGCGGAGCCGGCCGCCCCGGCCGCCGGCGCCTGGCCGCCCGCCGCGGCGATCCCCGTGGACCTCGACGGACTCTACGAGCGCCTGGCCGCCGACGGCTTCGGCTACGGCCCCGCCTTCCAGGGGCTGCGCGCGGCGTGGCGGACCGAGGACGCGTTCCTCGCCGAGGTCCGGCTGGACCCCGAACAGCAGGCGGACGCCGCCCGGTTCGGCGTCCACCCGGCGCTGCTCGACGCCGCCCTCCACACCACCCTGCTGGACGGAGTGGACCAGGTCCGGCTGCCGTTCGCCTGGACGGGCGTCGAGGTGCACGCCACCGGCGCGACGGCGCTGCGCGTCCGGCTCGCCCGGACCGGCCCGGACACGGTGTCGCTGACCACGACCGACACCACCGGCCGGCCGGTGGCCTCCGTCGCGTCGCTCGCCGTCCGGCCCGTCCGGCCCGAGCAACTGCGGAACGCGGCGACGGGCGTACGGGACGCGCTGTTCCGTATCGACTGGCTCGACTGGACCGAGCCCGCCGAGCGGGCCGGGGGACAGGGCGGCACCTGGGCCGTGCTGGGCTCCTCGCCCGAGGCCGACGCCCTGGCGGCGGCCCTGGCGGACGCGGGCACCTCCGCCGCCGTCCACCCCGACGTCGCGAGCCTGCCGGCCGAAGCGGCCCCGGACGTCCTGCTGCTGCCCTGGACGGAGGCGGGCGCCGACCCGGCCGCCGCCACCCACACCGCCGTCCACCGGGCCCTGGCCGTCCTCCGGGACTGCCTCGCCGCCCCCGCCCTGGAGAACACCCGCCTGGTGTGGGTGACGCGCGGCGCGGTGAGCGCCGTCGAGGGCGAGGACGTCACCGATCTGCCGGCCGCCGCCGTGCACGGCGCGCTGCGGTCCGCGCGGGTGGAGCACCCGGGACGGTTCGCCGCCGTGGACCTCGACAGGGAGCCCGCGTCCGTCCGCGCCCTGGCGTCCGTGCCGTTCGCGGACGAGCCGTGGGCGGCCGTCCGGGCGGGCCGGGTGCTCGTCCCGCGCCTGGCCCGCGCGGGAGCGGCGGACGCGCCGGCCGTCGCGCCCGGGGACGGGACCGTGCTGATCACCGGTGGCACCGGCACGCTGGGCGGCCTGCTGGCCCGGCACCTGGTGACCGTCCACGGCGTACGGAACCTGCTGCTGGCCGGGCGGCGCGGCCCGGACGCGCCGGGCGCCGCCGAGCTGGTGACCGAACTCACCGCGCTGGGCGCCCGGGTGACGGCCGTGGCCTGCGACGTCGCCGACCGGGACGCGCTGGCGCGGGTCGTGGCGGCGGCCGAACCGCCGCTGACCGGCGTCGTCCACGCGGCCGGTGTCCTGGACGACGGCGTCGTCACCGCCTTGACCCCGGACCGGGTGAGCGCGGTCCTGCGGCCGAAGGCCGACGCGGCCTGGCACCTGCACGAGCTGACGCGGGACGCGGGGCTGTCGATGTTCGTCCTGTTCTCCGGTGCCGGCAGCACCCTCGGCAACGGCGGGCAGGCCAACTACGGAGCCGCCAACGCCTTCCTGGACGGCCTCGCCGCCCACCGGCGGGCGCTCGGCCTGCCGGGCCTGTCGATGGCGTGGGGCCACTGGGCCGACGCCAGCGCCATGACCGGCGCGATGGACGACGCCGACCGGGCCAGGATGCGGCGCTCCGGCGTCCTGCCGCTGACCGCCGCCGAGGGGCTCGCCCTCTTCGACGCGGCCCTCGGGCAGGACCGGGCGTTCGTCCTCCCGGCCCGGCTGGACCTCGCCGCCCTCCGGGCCGGCACCGGCACCCCGCCGCCGCTGCTGCGGGCGCTCGCGGCACCGGCCGGGCGCCGGGCGGCAGCCGCCCAACCCGCCGTAGACGAGGGCGGGTTGGCCGCCCGGCTGGCGGGGCTGCCGCCCGCCGAGCGCGGGAGCGTCCTGCTCGACCTCGTCCGCGCCCACGTGGCGACCGTCCTCGGCTACGCCTCCCCCGACGAGGTCGACACCGGCCGGGGCTTCCTCGAAGCGGGCTTCGACTCGCTGCGCGCCGTCGAACTGCGCAACCGGCTCGCCGCCGCCACCGGACTGCGGCTGCCGGCCACGCTCACCTTCGACCACCCCAGCCCGGACGCGCTCGCCCGGCACCTGCGGTCCCGGCTGGTGACGGACGAACAGGCCGCGCCCCGGCCCGGGTTCGCGGAACTCGACGGCCTGGAGGCCGCTGTCCGTGCCCTGCCGGCCGGCGACCCCGGCCGCGCCGGGATCGCGGCCCGGCTGCGCGACCTGCTGACCGAGCTGAAGAACGACGCGGAACCCGCCGCCGGGGACGACGACGCGGTGACCGCGGCGACCCTCGACGAGCTCCTCGACATCGTCGACGACGAACTGCGCAGGTCCTGACCGCCGGGCGGGGCGGCGCCGACCAACCCGCCCGGCACCCGGGAACTGTTCGTGCCAGAGAAGGGCCACAAGCGACATGACCAGTGACGAAAAGGTTCTCGACTACCTCAAGCGCCTGACCGTCGACCTGCGCAGGACCCGGCAGCGGCTGCACGAGGCCGAGGCCGGCGTCCGCGAGCCCATCGCCGTCGTCGGCATGGCCTGCCGCTACCCCGGCGGCGTCCGCTCGCCCGAGGACCTCTGGGAACTGGTCGCGGCCGGCACGGACGCGATCACCGCCCTGCCCGCCGACCGGGGCTGGGACCCGGAGCTGTACGACCCGGACCCCGCCCGGCACGGCCGGGTGTACGTCCGCGAGGGCGGCTTCCTCGACGGCGCCGACCGGTTCGACGCCGGCTTCTTCGGCATCAGCGGACGCGAGGCGCTGGCCATGGACCCGCAGCAGCGGCTGCTGCTGGAGACGTCCTGGGAGGCCCTGGAGCGCGCCGGCATCGACCCGGCCGGGCTGGCCGGCAGCCGCACCGGCGTCTTCGCCGGCGTGATCTACCAGGACTACGCGTCCCGACTGCGGCGCGTCCCGCCCGAGTTCGAGGGCTACATCGGCAACGGCAGCGCCGCGAGTGTCGCCTCCGGCCGGGTCGCCTACACCCTCGGCCTGGAGGGCCCGGCCGTCACCGTCGACACCGCCTGCTCCTCGTCGCTGGTGGCCCTGCACCTCGCCTGCCAGTCGCTGCGGCTCGGCGAGAGCGCCGTCGCGCTGGCGGGCGGCGTCACCGTCATGGCCTCGCCGATGGCGCTCGTCGAGTTCAGCCGGCAGCGCGGCCTGGCCGCCGACGCGCGCTGCAAGGCGTTCGCCGCCGCGGCCGACGGCACCGCCCTCGGCGAGGGCGCCGGCATGCTCGTCCTCGAACGGCTGTCGGACGCCCGGCGCAACGGGCACCCGGTCCTCGCCGTCATCCGCGGCAGCGCCGTCAACCAGGACGGCGCCAGCAGCGGCCTCACCGCCCCCAGCGGCCCGGCCCAGCAGCGCGTCATCCGCGACGCGCTCGCCAACGCCCGGGTGGCGGCGGCCGACGTGGACGCCGTGGAGGCCCACGGCACGGGCACCACCCTCGGCGACCCCATCGAGGCGCAGGCCCTGCTGGAGACCTACGGCCAGGACCGGCCGGCCGACCGGCCCGTGCGGGTCGGCTCGGTGAAGTCCAACATCGGGCACGCGCAGGCGGCGGCGGGTGTCGCCGGCGTCATCAAGATGGTGATGGCGCTGCGCAACGGCGTCCTGCCGCGCACCCTGCACGTCGACGAGCCGTCGCCGCACGTCGACTGGTCGGCGGGCGCCCTGTCCCTGCTCACCGAGCCGACGCCGTGGCCGGCGGCGGAGCGGCCCCGGCGGGCGGGCGTGTCGTCGTTCGGCGTGAGCGGGACGAACGCGCACGTGGTGCTGGAGGAGGCGCCGGAGGCGGTTGGGACCCCGGCCGCCGGGTCGGACGCCGGAGCCGCAGGGACGGACGCCGGAGCCGCCGGGTCGGACTCCGGAGCCGCCGGCTCCGGCGAGAGCGTCGCTGCCGAGGCGGAACCGTCCGTGGTGTCGGCGGTGCCCTGGCCCCTGTCCGCCAAGACCCCGGAAGCCCTCCGCGACCAGGCCGCGCGCCTTCTCGCCCACCTCGACGCCCACCCCGACGAGTCGGCCGCCGACATCGGCGCGGCCCTCGCCCGCGGCCGCTCGGTCTTCGAGCACCGCGCGGTGGCCGTCGGCACGGACCGCACCGAACTCCGCGCGGAGATCGTGGCGTTGGCGGCCGGGGAGCCCGCTCCCGGAGCGGCGACGGGCACGGCGCGCGGCGCCGCCAAGGTCGCCTTCCTCTTCCCGGACGACGGCGTCGGGTCCGGGGACGCGGTACGCCGCCTGCTGGCCGAGTCACCGGTGTTCGCCCGCCACATGGCGGAGTGCGCCGGGGCGCTTGCGGGCGCGACGGGACGGCCAGCGGCGGACGTGCTGCGGGAGCTGATCGCGGCGGTCGGGACATCCGGCGGCGCCGGTGCGGTCCGGGCGGCTGAAGGGGCCCGTGGGGCCGACGGGGCCGACGGGGCCAGCGAGGCCGGGCGGTCCGCGAGCGTCGGCTCGGGCGGCGCGGATACTGCGGCGGAGGGGTTCGGGAGGGTCGGCGAGACCGGTCGCATCGACGCGTCTGACGCGTCCGACGCGGCGCCGGCGAACGCTCAGGCGAAGGCGGTCGACGACGCGCAGGCGGTCGGGACATCCGGTGGCGCCGGTGCGGTTCGGGCGGCTGAAGGGGCCCGTGGGGCCGACGGGGCGGAGGCGGTTGTCGATGCCGCCGGCGCGGCCGGGCGGTCCGCGAGCGTCGACTCGGCCGGCGGCACCGGCGTTCGCGCAGCCCGCTGGGCCGTCGCCGTCTCCCTCGCCGCGCTCTGGCGCCACCACGGTGTCCGGCCGTCGACGGTCGTCGGTGACGGGACCGGCGAGATCGCGGCGGCCTGCGTGGCAGGCGCGCTGTCGCTGGAGGACGGGGCCCGCGCGGTGCTCGGCGGCACGGCCGACGCCGTGTCGCCCCGCCCGGCGGAGGTGCCGTTCCGTACGGCCTCCGGCGGGACCGACTGGCGGCCCGACGCCGACCGGTCGCCGCGCGGACTCGCCGCCGCTGTACGCGAGTTGGTCGGCCGCAGCCGGACGGTGTTCGTCGTCCTGGGGGCGGGCCTCGACGCCTTGGCCGAGGCAGCCGGTCCGGACTCGTTCGCCGTCCCCGCGCTGCGCGCGGACGGCGGCGCCCGGGGACTGCTGGCCTCGCTCGCGGACGTGCACGTCCGCGCCGCCGCCGTGGACTGGTCCGCCGCCCTGCCGGCCACCGGCCTCCGCCGCGTCGACCTGCCGACGTACCCGTTCCAGCGCCGCCGCTACTGGCTCGACGACTCCCCGGCCACCGGGGACGTCGACTCCGCCGGGCTCGGCGCCGTCGATCACCCACTGCTGGCGGCGGCCGTCGAACTGCCCGACGGCGACGGGGTGCTGTACTCCGGACGGCTGTCCGCGCGGACCCACCCGTGGCTCGCCGACCACACCGTCCTCGGCCGGACGCTGCTGCCCGGCACGGCCTGCCTGGAGCTCGCGCTGTGGGCCGCCGAGCGGGCCGGCTGCGGCCTGGTCGAGGAACTGACCCTGCACGCCCCGCTCGTCGTCGGCGACGCCGGCGTCCGCCTCCGGCTGGCCGTCACCGGCCCGGACGCGTCCGGCCGCCGCCGCCTCACCCTCGACGCGTGCGCCGAAGGCGCCGACTGGACCCGCCACGCGAGCGGCACCCTGGCCGAGGACGCGCGGGGTGCCGCGTACGATCTGATGCGCCCGGCCCCGGAGGCCGTCGCCGAGACGGACGTCACCGCCTTCTACGAGCGGGCCGCCGCACGCGGTTACGCCTACGGGCCCGCCTTCCGCGGCCTGCGCTCCCTCCGCCGCCTCGGCGACGAGGTCTTCGCCGAGGCCGCCCTCGACCACGACCGGCAGGTCGAGGCCGCCCGCTACCGCCTCCACCCGGCCCTCGCCGACGCCGCCCTGCAGGCCCTCGGCGTGCTCACGGAGGGCGGCGACGAGGCGCCTCAACTCCCCTTCGCCTGGCGGAACGTGTCCGTGCACACCGCGGGCGCCGGGGCCCTCCGCGTCCACCTCACCCGCACTGGCCCGGACACCGTCGCCCTGGACCTCGCCGACCCGGCGGGCACCCCGATCGCCTCGGCGGGCGCGGTCGTCCTGCGAACCGTACGGGACGGGCAGGTGCTCACCGGTGCGCAGACGGAAGCGAGCGGGGGAAACGCGGAGGGCGCACAGGCTGCCCTCTACCGCGTGCACTGGATCCCCGTGACCGCGGCCCCCGGCCAGAACCCTCCCGCGGGCCAGGCCGCGTCCGCCCTGCCGGTGCAGGCGCTCACCGCTTCCGGCCGGGGCGGTTCGGCTGTGTCCGGCTCGGCTGGTGCGTCCGGTGCCCTCGGGCGGGATGGGGCCGGGAGGTCCGCCGCTTCGGCCTTGGCTCCGGCGCCCGCCGGCGTCGGCCGGGGCGGGTCGGCTGCGTGCGGCTCGGCTGGTGCGTCCGGTGCCCTCGGGCGGGGCGGAGTCGGGGAGCCCGCCGCGTCCGCCTCGGCTCTGGTACCCGCCGGCGTCGGCCGGGACGGGGCCGCGTCCGGTGCCGCTCAAGCCGCCGGCACCCACGAGCGGCGCGAGCCCGCCGCCCCCGCCTCGGCCACCGCCCTCCCGCAGGAAGGGCCCGCCGCCTCAGGCCGGGGCGCCCCCGCCCCCGAGGTGTCCGTCGCCGTGATCGGTGCTCCCGGCACCGACGGCGCACCGGTGGTCGACCTGCCCGGGGCCGTCGTCCGGTATCCGGATCTCGCCGCCCTCGGCGCGGCCGTCGGCGAGGGAACGACCGTCGCCCGTACGCTGGTTCACGTCCTGCCCGCCGGGGCCGGCGGCCCCGAGGGGCTGCGCGCCGCCACGCACGCCGCCCTGGATCTCGCCCGCTCCTGGCCGGCGGACCCCCGATTCGCGGGAGCGACGCTCGTCGTCGTCACACGCGGCGCCCTGGCCGTCCGGCCCGGCGAGGACGTGCCCGACCCGGCCGCCGCGGCGGCCCTCGGGCTGCTGCGGACGGCGCAGGCCGAGCACCCGGGGCGGTTCGTGCTGCTCGACACCGACGCCCCCGTGGACGGGCGCGTGCTGCGGGCCGTCCTGGACAGCGGCGAGCCGCAGGCGGCCGCGCGCGGCGGGGAGGTCCTGGTCCCGCGGCTGGTGGCGGCCGGGGCGGAGGGAGCGGGCTCCCGCCCGTTCGACCCGCACGGCACCGTACTCGTCACCGGCGGGACCGGCGCGCTCGGCGGCGAGGTCGCCCGCCACCTGGCCCGCGCCGGGGCGCGCAGGCTGCTGCTCGCGACCCGCAGGGGCCAGGACGCGCCCGACGCGGCCGAGTTGGCCGAGGAACTGGCCGCACTCGGCGCCGAGGCGACCGTCGCCGCCTGCGACGTCTCCGATCGTGCCGCGCTCGCCGCGCTGCTCGCCGGCATACCGGAGGCGCACCCGCTGACGGCCGTGTACCACGTCGCGGGCGTGACCGACGACGGCGTCCTGGACGCGCAGACGCCCGAGCGACTCGACACCGTCCTCCGTCCCAAGGCGGACGCCGCCCGGCACCTGCATGAGCTGACTGATCATCAGAATCTGGCAGCGTTCGTGATGTTCTCGTCCGCCGCCGGGACGTTCGGCTCCGCCGGGCAGGGCGGCTACGCCGCGGCCAACGCCTACCTGGACGCCCTCGCCCACCACCGCCGCTCCCGCGGCCTGCCCGCGCAGTCGCTGGCCTGGGGGCTGTGGGAGCGGAGCAGCGCGCTCACCGACGCGCTCGACGCGACCGGCAGGGCGCGGCTCGGCCGGTCGGGCGTCCTGCCGCTGGCGACGGACGACGCCCTCGCGCTGCTCGACGCCGCCGCCGCGCACGACGAGCCGGTCCTGCTGCCCCTCCGGCTCGACCCGGCCCGGGTCGCGGAGCAGGGGAAGCCCCCGGCGCTGCTCCGGGCGCTGACCGGCGACGCGCGGCGGGCCCGGCCCGCGCCGGACACGGGCGCGGGCGACCGGCCGACGGACGACCGGCCGACGGACGACCAGCCGGTGGCCGACCGGCCGACGGACAACCAGCCGACGGACGACCGGCAGGCCGCGCCCGGCCACCGCTACGCCGCCCTCCCGGCGGCCGAGCGCCGGCGCGCCCTGCTCGGGCTCGTCCGGACGCACGCCGCCGCCGTCCTCGGCGAGGCGACCCCCGCCGATATCGCCCCCGACCGCGGCTTCGTCGACCTCGGCCTGGACTCCCTCGCCGACCTGGAACTCCGCGACCGGCTGCACGAGGCCACCGGGCTGCCCCTCGCCACCACCCTGATCTTCGACTACCCGACGGCGGCCGCCCTCGCCGACCACCTCTGCGCCGAGTTCGCCGCCGCGGCACCCGCCGACGATCCGGACAGCCCCGTCGCCGGGGAACTCGACCGGCTGGAGGCCGCCCTGGCCCCGTACGCCGCCGACGCCGGGACCAGGGAGCTGGTGGCCCGCCGCCTGAAGGACCTGCTGTCCCGCTGGGACGCGGACCGCCCCGAAGGAACCGGCCACGGCTCCGCGCACCCGGCCCCGGAAACCGGCCACGACGCCCGCCCGCACGACGACTTCGCCACCGCCACCGACGACGAGCTCTTCGAAGCGCTTCGAGAGCTGCGCACCGCAGACCGCGGTTGAACCACCGGACCGCACACCCCCCGAGGAGCTGGCTCGAAGTGAGCAACGAAGAGAAGCTGCGCGAACACCTGCGGTGGGCGACCGCCGAACTCAAGGAGTCCCGCCGCCGCGTCAAGGAGCTGGAGGACGGCGGCCACGAGCCCGTCGCCATCGTCGGCATGAGCTGCCGGCTGCCCGGCGGCGTGAACTCCCCCGAGGAGCTGTGGCAGTTGGTGGTCAAGGGCGGTGACGCCATCGGCGCGCCGCCCGCCGACCGGGGCTGGCGGATCGACGACCTCTACGACCCCGACCCCGAGTCCGGTCGCCCCGGCACCACCTACGTCCGCGAGGGCGGGTTCATCGAGGGAGCCGACGGCTTCGACCCGGCCTTCTTCGGCATCAGCCCGCGCGAGGCCGTCGCCATGGACCCGCAGCAGCGGCTGCTGCTGGAAGCCGCCTGGGAGGCCGTCGAACGGGCCGGCGTGGACCCGCGCCGCCTGCGCGGCGAACGCGTCGGCGTCTACGCCGGGCTCATGTACCACGAGTACGGCAACCGCGGCATCGAGGTGCCCGAGGCGGTCGCCGGGTTCCTCGGCAGCGGCACCTCCGGCAGCGTCGCCTCCGGCCGGATCGCCTACACCTTCGGTTTCGAGGGCCCGGCCGTCACGGTCGACACGGCCTGCTCCTCGTCGCTCGTCACCCTGCACCTCGCCGCGCAGGCGCTGCGCCGCGGCGACTGCACCCTCGCCCTGGCCGGCGGTGTCACGGTGATGGTCACGCCCAACACCTTCGTCGAGTTCAGCCGGCAGCGCGGGCTGGCCCCGGACGGCCGGTGCAAGTCCTTCGCGGCCGGCGCCGACGGCACCGCGTGGGGCGAGGGCGTCGCCATGCTGCTGGTCGAGCGGCTGTCCGACGCCCGCCGCAACGGCCATCCCGTCCTCGCCGTGCTGCGCGGCTCCGCCGTCAACCAGGACGGCGCCAGCAGCGCGCTCGCCGCCCCCAACGGCCCGGCCCAGCAGCGCGTCATCCGCCGCGCCCTGGAGGACGCCGGCCTCACCGCCGCCGACGTGGACGCCGTGGAGGCGCACGGCACGGGGACGAAGCTCGGCGACCCGATCGAGGCCCAGGCGCTCCTCGCCACCTACGGCAAGGGCCGCCCGGCGGACCGGCCGCTGTGGCTGGGCTCGCTCAAGTCCAACATCGGGCACACGCAGGCCGCCGCCGGAGCCGCCGGGGTCATCAAGACGGTGATGGCCCTGCGCCACGGCGTGCTGCCGCAGACCCTGCACGCCGAGGAGCGGACGCCGCACGTCGACTGGTCCTCCGGCGCCGTCGAGCTGCTCACCGAGCGCCGCGACTGGCCCGAGACCGGCCGGCCGCGCCGGGCCGGCGTCTCCTCCTTCGGTGTCAGCGGCACCAACGCCCACGTCATCCTGGAGCAGGCGCCGGAGGACGAGCCCGCCGCCGCGCCCGAGGCCGGCGCGGGCGTCCTGCCGTGGGTGGTCTCCGCCCGTACCCCCGACGCCCTGCGGGCGCAGGCGGCACGGCTCGCCGACGCCGTCGGGGACGCCGACCCGGCACGGGTGGGCTGGTCGCTGGCGTCGGGACGGTCCTCCTTCGAGCACCGGGCGGTGGTGATCGGTGATGGTCGCGGCGAACTGCTGGACGGCGTCCGCGCGTTGGCCGACGGCGGGTCCGCTCCCGGAGTCGTATGCGGGGTGGCCTCGGTCGTCGAGTCCGACGGTCCGGTGTTCGTGTTCCCGGGGCAGGGGTCGCAGTGGGCCGGGATGGCCGTGGAGCTGCTGGATTCCTCGGAGGTGTTCGCCGGGCGGATCGCCGAGTGTGAGCGGGCTTTGGCGCCGTTCGTGGATTGGTCGTTGACCGGTGTGCTGCGGCAGGTGCCGGGTGCTCCGGGGCTGGATCGCGTGGATGTGGTGCAGCCGGTGCTGTGGGCGGTGATGGTGTCGCTGGCCGCGCTGTGGCGGTCGGCCGGTGTGGAGCCCGTCGCCGTGGTGGGGCATTCGCAGGGTGAGATCGCCGCCGCGTGCGTCGCCGGGGGGCTGTCGCTGGAGGACGGCGGTCGTGTCGTCGCCCTGCGTTCCCGGGCGCTGCTGGAGATCGCGGGGGAGGGCGGGATGGTCTCCGTCGCCCTGCCCGCCGAGCAGGCGGAGGAACTGGCCGGACGCTGGGAGGGACGGATCTCCGTCGCCGCCCTCAACGGCCCCCGCTCGACCGTCGTCTGCGGGGACGCGGGCGCGCTGGACGAACTGCTGGCGCACTGCGAGGACCGGGAGATCCGGGCCCGTCGCGTACCGGTCGACTACGCCTCGCACTCCGCGCACGTCGAGCGCATCCGGGAGCGCATCCAGCGCGAGCTGGCGGACCTCCGCCCCCGCTCCGGAACGGTCCCCTTCCACTCCACCCTCACCGGCGACGTCTTCGACACCGCCGGTCTGGACGCGGACTACTGGTACCGCAACCTCCGCAACACCGTCCGCTTCCGGTCCGTCATCGACGGCCTGCTGGCCGCCGGGCACCGGGCGTTCGTCGAGTGCAGCGCCCACCCCGTCCTCACCGTCGGGATCGAGGAGACCGCGCAGGACGCCGACGTCCCGGCCGTGGTCGTCGGCTCGCTGCGCCGCGACGAGGGCGGCCGGCGCCGCTTCCTCACCTCCCTCGCCGAGGCGTACACCCAGGGTGTGGCGGTCGACTGGACCACCGTCTTCCCCGCCGGCGCCCGGCACCGCGTCGACCTCCCCACCTACGCCTTCCAGCGCGAGCGCTACTGGCTGGAGGGCGACGGCATCACCGGCGACGTCACCGCCGTCGGCCTGCGCGCCACCGGGCACCCGCTGCTCGGCGCGGCCGTGCCGGTGGCCGGCGGGGACGGGCTGCTGCTCACCGGACGGATATCCCTCGACACCCACTCCTGGCTCGCCGACCACGCCGTCTGGGGCACGACCCTCGTCCCCGGCGCCGCGCTGGCCGAACTGGCCGTCAGTGCGGCGGACCTGACGGCTCATGGAGTACTGGAGGAACTGACGCTCCAGGCGCCGCTCGTCCTGCCCGAGCGCGGCGGCGTCCATGTCCAGCTCTCCGTGGGAGCCGCCGACGAGGACGGCCGCAGGCCGCTCACCCTGCACTCCCGTCCGGAGGACGCCGCCCCCGACGCCGCCTGGACCACCCACGCCACCGGTTTCCTCGCCCCCGGCACGGCCGCCGCCCCGGCGTGGGACCTGGCCGCCTGGCCGCCCCCGGGCGCCACCCCCGTACCCGTCGACACGCTGTACGAGCGCCTGGCCGACGACGGCCTCGGCTACGGTCCGGCCTTCCAGGGGCTGCACGCCCTCTGGGAACGCGGCGACGACCTCTACGCCGAGGTCCGCCTGCCCCGCGAACAGCACGCCGCCGCAGGGGCGTTCGCCCTGCACCCGGCCCTCCTCGACGCGGCCCTGCACCCCGCCGCCGCCCGCTCCACGGGCGACGTGCGGCTGCCGTTCGCCTGGACCGGCGTCACCGTGCACGCCACCGGCGCCACCGCGCTCCGCGTCCACCTCGCGCCCGCCGGTGACGACGGCCTGACCCTCCACGCGGCCGACGGCTCCGGCGCCCCCGTCGTCACCGTCGCGTCCCTGGTCAGCCGGAGCTTCACCCGCGACCAGCTGGAGTCCGCCCGCACCGCGCGGCACCACGACGCCCTCTTCCACGTCGAGTGGAGCGAAACCCCCCTGACCGACGGCGAGTCGGACTGGGCCGTGCTGGGCGAGGACGTCCTCGGTCTGGCCGCCGGACACCCCGGCGTGCCCGTCCACGCCGACCTCGCGGCGCTCGCCGCCGCCCCGGCCGTCCCCGGCACCGTCGTCGTCCCCTGCCGCTTCGACACCGCCGGCGCCCCCGCCGACGAGGCCGCCGCGGCCGTGACGCACCGCCTCCTGATCCTGCTGCGCGACTGGCTGAACGAGGAGCGCTGCGCCTCCTCGCGGCTGGTCCTCGTCACCTCCGGCGCCGTCCCCGCCGCGCCCGGGGAGACCGTCCACGACCTCGCGCACGCTGCCGTCTGGGGCATGGTCCGCTCCGCCCGCACCGAGCACCCGGGCCGGTTCGCGCTGCTGGACGTCGACGGGCTGCCCGGCTCACGGGACGCCCTGCCCGCCGCCCTCGCCTCCGACGAGCCCGAAGCCGCGCTCCGCAAGGGTGAGTTGCTTGTTCCCAGGCTCGCCCGGTCCGCCGCCGGACGGTCGTTGGAGCCCCCGCGCGACGGGTCCGGTTGGCGGCTCGACGTCACCAGCAAGGGCACCCTGGAGAACCTCGCCCTCGTCCCCGCCCCCGAGGCGGCCGGACCGCCCGGGCCGGGCCAGGTGCGGATCGCCGTCCGCGCCGCCGGCATGAACTTCCGCGACGTCGTCCTCGGGCTCGGCATGGTCGACCAGGACGTCATGGGCGGCGAGGCCGCCGGTGTCGTCCTGGAGACCGGCCCCGACGTCACCGAGTTCGCGCCCGGCGACCGGGTGTTCGGCATGGTGCCCGGCGCGTTCGGGCCGCACGCCGTCGTCGACCGGCGGCTGCTGGCCCGGATGCCCGACGGCTGGACGTACACCGAGGCCGCCACCGTCCCCATCGCGTTCCTCACCGCCTGGTACGGACTGGTCGACCTCGCCGCGGTCCGCCCCGGCGAGACCCTCCTCGTGCACGCGGCCACCGGCGGCGTCGGGATCGCCGCCCTCCAGATCGCCCGCCACCTCGGCGCCGAGGTGTACGCCACCGCGAGCCCCGCCAAGTGGGACACGCTGCGCGCCCTCGGCGTGCCCGACGAGCGGATCGCCTCCTCCCGCGACCTGGACTTCGAGGCGGCCTTCCGGACGGCGACCGGCGGGCGCGGCGTGGACGTCGTCCTCAACTCCCTCGCCCACGAGTACGTCGACGCCTCCCTGCGGCTCCTCGCACCCGGCGGCCGGTTCGTCGAGATGGGCAAGACCGACATCCGCGACGCGGAGACCGAGGAGGCCGCCCACCCGGGCGCCACCTACCGGTACTTCGACCTGATCGACGCCGGGCACGAGCGCATCGGCGCGATGATCGGCGAGCTGATGGAGCTGTTCGAGCGGGGCGTGCTCCGGCCGCTCCCGGCGGCCACCTGGGACGTTCGCCGGGCCCCCGAGGCGTTCCGCTTCATGAGCCGGGCCCGGCACACCGGCAAGGTCGTCCTCACCATGCCGGACGCCCTCGACCCGGCCGGCACCGTCCTGATCACCGGCGGCACCGGCGTCCTCGGCGGGCTCGTCGCCCGCGACCTCGCCGCCCGGCACGGCGTGCGGCACCTGCTGCTGCTCGGACGGCGGGGCGCCGACGCCCCCGGAGTCGCCGAACTGGTCGAAGAACTGCGTGCGTCGGGCGCGGAGGCCACGGTCGCCGCCTGTGACGCCGCCGACCGGGACGCGCTGGCCGCCGTACTCGCCGCGATCCCCGCCGACCGCCCGCTCACCGGCGTCGTGCACGCCGCCGGGGTCCTCGACGACGCCGTGATCACCGCTCTCACCCCCGCGCAGGTCGACGCCGTCCTGCGTCCCAAGGTGCGGGCCGCCTGGAACCTCCACGAGCTCACCCGGGACACCCCGCTCGGCGCGTTCGTCCTGTTCTCGTCGGCCGCCGCCACCCTCGGCGGCCCGGGCCAGGGCAACTACGCCGCCGCCAACGCGTTCCTCGACGCGCTCGCCCGGCGGCGGCGGGCCGACGGCCTGCCCGGCCTGTCCGTCGCCTGGGGCCTGTGGGAGACCGCCAGCGGCATGACCGGCCACCTGGACGCCGCGGACCACACCCGGATGCGGCGCTCCGGCGTCGCCCCGCTCACCGACGCCGAGGGCCTCGACCTGTTCGCCGCCGCCCTCGCCGGCGACCGGCCGCTGCCCGTCGCCCTGCGGCTCGACACCACGGCCCTGCGCGCCGCCGCCGGGCCCGGAGGCGTCCCGTCGCTGCTGCGCGCCCTCGCCGGCGGCCCCGCCCGGCGGACCGCCGAGACCGGGCCGGGGGAGGGGCGGGACGCCCTCCGGGCGCGGCTGGCCGCCCTGCCCGCCGCAGAGCGCGACGGCGCCCTGCTGGACCTGGTCCGCGGCCACGCGGCGACCGTCCTCGGGCACGCCTCGGGCGAGGACGTGCACGACCGGCAGCCCTTCAAGGCGCTCGGCTTCGACTCCCTCACCTCCGTCGAACTGCGCAACCGCCTGAACGCCGCCACCGGCCTCCGGCTCCCGGCCACCCTCGTCTTCGACCACCCGACCCCCGCCGACCTCGCCGCCCACCTGCGGGCCCTGCTGCTGCCCGACGGCGGCGACGCGCACGGCGGCACGACCGGCACCGCCGGCGCGTCCGGCGCGGACGACGGGACCGACGTGCGCGCGCTGCTCGCCGGCATCCCCGTCGCCCGCCTCCGGGCGGCCGGACTCCTCGACCCGCTCCTCCGACTCGCCGCCGAAACAGGCGAGTTGCCGCCCGACGGCGGTGGCCCGGAGGCGGCCGACACCGAATCGATCGACACCATGGACGCCGACAGTCTGGTGGACATGGCCCTGGACATGACGGACATCCGATAGCGCCCGGACGGCGGAGAACCACGATGGCTGCAACGTACGAGAAGGTCCTGGAAGCGCTGCGCGCGTCCGTCAAGGAGGCGACCCGGCTCAAGCAGGAGAACCAGCGGCTCGCCGACGCCGCGCGCGAACCCGTCGCGATCGTCGGCATGGCCTGCCGCTTCCCCGGGGACGTACGCTCCCCCGAGGACTTCTGGCGGCTCCTCGCCGACGGCACCGACGCCGTCGGCCCGTTCCCCGAGGACCGCGGCTGGGACACCGACGAGCTGTACGACCCCGACCCCGACCGGGTGGGCAAGAGCTATGTGCGGCACGGCGCGTTCGTCCGCGACGCGGACCGGTTCGACGCCGCGTTCTTCGGCATCAGTCCCCGCGAGGCCGTCGCCATGGACCCGCAGCAGCGGCTGCTGCTGGAGACCGCCTGGGAGGCGTTCGAACGGGCCGGCATCGACCCGGAGTCCGTCCGCGGCAGCCGCACCGGCGTCTTCGTCGGCACCGCGCCGCTCGGCTACGCCACCGGCGCCCGGCAGGGCTCCGACGGCGCCGAGGGCTACCTGCTGACCGGCACCACCGTCAGCGTCGCCTCCGGGCGGCTCGCCTACGTCCTCGGCCTGGAGGGCCCGGCCGTCACCGTCGACACCGCCTGCTCGTCGTCGCTGGTCGCACTGCACCTGGCCTGCCAGTCGCTGCGGCGCGGCGAGTCCACCCTCGCCCTGGCCGGCGGGATGGCCGTGATGGCCGAGCCGCGCATGTTCGTCGAGTTCAGCCGGCAGCGCGGGCTCGCTCCCGACGGCCGGTGCAAGGCGTTCGCCGCCGGCGCCGACGGCACCGCGTGGGGCGAGGGCGGCGGCGTCCTGCTGCTCGAACGGCTCTCCGACGCGCGCCGCAACGGCCACCCCGTCCTCGCCGTCGTCCGCGGCTCCGCCGTCAACCAGGACGGCGCCTCCAACGGGCTCACCGCCCCCAGCGGCCCCTCCCAGCAGCGGGTCGTCCGCGAGGCCCTCGCCGACGCCGGGCTCACCCCCGACCAGGTCGACGCCGTCGAGGCGCACGGCACCGGTACCTCCCTCGGCGACCCCATCGAGGCCCAGGCGCTGCTCGCCACCTACGGCCAAGGGCGGCCCGCCGACCGGCCGTTGTGGCTGGGTTCGGTGAAGTCCAACATCGGCCACACCCAGCTCGCCGCCGGTGTCGCCGGCGTCATCAAGACCGTTCTCGCCATGCGCCACGGCACCCTCCCGCGCACCCTGCACGTCGACGCGCCCACCCCACACGTCGACTGGTCCTCCGGCGCCGTCTCCCTGCTCACCGAACCGGTCGACTGGCCCGAGACAGGACGCCCGCGCCGCGCCGCCGTCTCGTCGTTCGGCATCAGCGGCACCAACGCCCACGTCGTCCTCGAACAGGGCGACGGCCCGTCCTCCGCAGAGGAACTGCCGGACGGGGAAGGCCCCTTGCTGTGGGCCGTGTCCGCCCGGAGCCCCGAGGCGCTGCGCGCCCAGGCCGCCCGGCTGGCCGACGCCGTCCGCACCCACCCCGACTGGCGCCCCGGCGACCTCGCCCGCGTCCTCGTCCGCTCCCGCGCCGCCCTGGAGCACCGCGCCACCGTCACCGGCACCACCCGCGACGACCTGCTGACCGGCCTCGACGCGCTGCGCGACGGCGTCTCCGCGCCCCGCCTGGTCCGCGACACCGTCCGGCGCGCCGGCAAGACCGCGTTCCTCTTCACCGGCCAGGGCGCCCAGCGCGCCGGCGCCGGTGCCGAACTTCACGCAGGTCACCCGGCGTTCGCCCGTGCCCTCGACGACGTGTGCGAGGCCCTGGGCGACGGCCTCGGCGCCGAGACCCGCGCCCTCGTCCTCGGCACCGGCGACCCCGCCCTCCTCAAGGGCACCCTGCACGCCCAGACCACCCTGTTCGCCCTGGAAACCGCCCTCTTCCGGCTCCTGGAAGCGTGGGAGCTGCGCCCGGACGCCCTCCTCGGGCACTCCATCGGCGAACTGGCCGCCGCGCACGCCGCCGGGGTGTTCTCCCTGGAGGACGCGGCGACCGTCGTCGCCGCCCGCGGCCGCCTCATGGCCCGCTTGCCCAGCGGCGGCGGCATGACGGCCGTCCAGGCGGACGAGGAGGAGGTACTGCCGCTGCTGGCGGACCGCGCCCACCTCGCGGCCGTCGCCGCCGTCAACGGCCCCCGCGCCGTCGTCGTCTCCGGCGACGAGGACACCGTCCGCGAGATCGCCGGACGGTTCGCCGCCGACGGCCGCCGCACCAAGCGCCTCGACGTCAGCCACGCCTTCCACTCCCCGCGCATGGACGGCATGCTGGACGGCTTCCGCGCCGTCCTCGACCGCGTCACCCTCCATGCGCCCGCCCTCCCGCTCGTCTCCGACCTCACCGGCCGCACCCTCACCGCCGACGAGGCCCGCGACCCCGGCTACTGGGTGCGGCACGTCCGCGACACCATCCGGTTCCGCGACGGCGTCCGCCGCCTCCTCGCCCAGGGCGTGCGCACCTGCCTCGAACTCGGCCCCGCCGGTGTGCTGTCCGCCCTCGCCCAGGACACCGCGGCCGAGGACGGCGGCGACCTCACCGCCGTCCCCCTGCTGCGCCGGGACCGGCCCGAGCCCGAGACCGTCCGCACCGCCTTCGCCCACGCCTGGGCGCGCGGCGCCCGCACCGGCCTCGCCGCCGCCCTGCCCGCCGGACCCACCCCGCACCTGGACCTGCCCACCTACGCGTTCCAGGGCGAACGCCACTGGCTGCGGCCCGCCGACGCCGGCGACGGCCCGGCGGGACCCGCCGCGCTCGGCCTCGACGCCGCCGGACACCCGCTGCTCACCGCCGCCGTACGGCCGGCCGACGACGACCGGCTCGTCCTCACCGGCCGGATCTCCACCCGCAGCCACCCGTGGATCGCCGACCACGTCGTCCTCGGCACCGTCATCGTCCCCGGCACCGCCTACCTCGACCTCGTCCTGGACGCCGCCCGCCGCGTCGGCTGCGGCACGGTCGAGGAGCTGAACCAGGAGGCGCCGCTGATCCTCACCGGCACCCGCCCGGCCGACGTCCAGCTCACCGTCGGCGCCCCCGACGCCGACGGCCGGCGCGCCGTGGCCGTCCACTCGCGGCCCGACGACGGCGCCGAGTGGACCCGGCACGCCCACGGCACCGTCGCCCCCGGCACCCCCGAGCCCGCCCGCGACCTGTCCGGCGACTGGCTCCCGGCGGACGCCGTCCCCGTCGACCTCACCGACTTCTACCCGTCCGTGGTCGCCGACGGCTTCGCCTACGGCCCCACCTTCCGCGGCCTGACCGCGCTCTGGCGGTCCGGCGACGAGGTGTTCGGCGAGGTGGCCCTCCCCGAGGCGGCCCGCACCGACGCGGCCGGCTACGGGGTGCACCCCGCGCTGCTGGACGCGGCCCTGCACGCCGGGCTCGTCGGCAACACCGGCGACACCGTCCGGCTGCCCTTCTGCTGGAACCGCGTCGGCCTGCACACGACCGGCGCCACCGCGCTCCGCGTCCACCTCGCCCCCGCCGGGCCGGACGCCATGCGGCTCACCGTGGCCGACGCCGACGGCACCCCCGTCCTCACCGCCGACTCCCTCCAGGCCCGCCCGGTCTCCCTCGGCCAACTCCAGGCCGCCCGCCGGGACGAGACCCTCCACGAGCTCCGCTGGACCGCCGCCCCCGACGCCGAGCCGGAGACCCGGGCCCGCACCTGGGCGCTGCTCGGCGACGGCGTGCCGGGCCTCCCCGGAGCCCTGCCGGCCGGTGACCGGCTCGTCGGGTACGAGGCCGGTGCCGGCGTGCCCGGTGCGGCGCCGGTCGTCCCGGCGCCGGGGCGACGGGCGGGAGATGCCGCCGCCGAGGTCCTGCCCGCTGACGACCGGCTCGTCGCGGATGCCGCCGATGCCGGAGTGCCGGGCCCGGCGCCCGGGCTGTCGATAGGGGGTGCCGCCGCCGAAACCCTGCCCGCCGACGACCCGCTCCTCGGGGCCGCCGGCGTGCCCGACGTCGCGCTGGTCGCCCCGGCGCCCGGCCGTCCCGTCCGCGAGACCGTCGCCGAGACGCTGGACCTGCTCCAGCGCTGGCTCGCCGACGAGCGCACCGCGTCGTCCGTCCTCGCCGTCCTCACCCGCGGTGCCGTGGCCACCGGCCCCGGCGAGTCCGTCCCACACCCCGAACTGGCCGCGGTCTGGGGCCTGGTGGGCGCCGCGCAGGCCGAGAACCCGGGCCGGTTCGTCCTGGCCGACCTCCCGCCGGACACCGACGCGACACCGGAGCTGCTGACGGCACTCCTCGCGGGCGAGCCCCAACTCGCCCTGCGCGACGGTGCCGTGCGCGTCCTCCGGCTGGCGCCGGCCCGGCTCCCGGCCGACGCCGTACCGCCCGTGCTCGGCCCCGACGGCACCGTCCTCGTCACGGGCGGCACCGGCGCCCTCGGTGCGCTCGTCGCCCGGCACCTGGTCGAACGGCACGGTGTCCGGCACCTGTTGCTGCTCGGCAGGCAGGGGCCGGCCGCCGAAGGGGCCGGGGAACTGGTCACCGACCTGAAGGAGCGAGGCGCCCACGTCGACGTCCGGGCCTGCGACGTGTCCGACCGTACGGCCCTGGCCGCCGCGCTCGCCGCCGTGCCCGCGGACCGTCCGCTGACCGCCGTCGTGCACGCGGCCGGCGTGGTCGACGACGCCGTCGTCCCCGCCCTCACCGCCGAACGCGCCGCCGCCGTCCTCGCGCCCAAGGCCGACGCCGCCCACCACCTGCACGAGCTCACCCGGGACCTGCCGCTCGCCGCGTTCGTGCTGTTCTCCTCCGCCACCGCCACCCTCGGCGGCGCCGGGCAGGGGAGTTACGCGGCGGCCAACGCGTACCTCGACGCCCTCGCCGCGCACCGGGCCGCCGCCGGGCTGCCCGCCCTCTCCCTGGCCTGGGGGCCCTGGGAGGGCACCGGCGGCATGGCCGACGCGCTCGACGAGGCCGGCCGGCGGCGGATGCGCCGCTCCGGCGTCCTGCCGCTCTCCGCCGACGAGGGACTGGCCCTCTTCGACGCCGCCCTCGCCGCGGACCGCCCGGTGCTGCTGCCCGTCCGGCTGGAGACCGCCGCCCTGCGCGCCGCCTCGGCCCAACTGCCGCCGCTGTTCCACGGCTTGGTCCCGCCGCCCGCCCAAGCGGTCCGCGCCGCCGGGCCGGACGCCGCCGGGGACCTGCGGCGGCGCCTCGCCGGGCTGGACGCCGCGGGCCGCGACCGGGTCCTGCTCGACCTGGTCCGCACCCAGGCCGCCCAGGTGCTCGGTCACGCGGGAGCCGCCGCGGTCGCCCCCGACCAGCCGTTCGAGGACCTGGGCTTCGACTCGCTGACCGCCGTCGAACTCCGCAACCGGCTCACCGCCGCCACCGGCACCCGGCTCTCCGCCACCCTCGTCTTCGACTACCCGACGGCCGCCGCCCTGGCCCGGCACCTCCGCGAGGCGCTGCCGGACGGGGACGCCCCCGCCGCCCGGTCCGTCCTCGACGACCTCGACCGGCTGGAGGCGGCCCTCGCCGCACTGCCGGCGGACGACCCGGACCGGGTCCGGGTCGCCACCCGGCTGCGGGCCGTCGCCGCCCGCTGGGACGACGACCGGCCGGTCCCGGCCGACGACGAACCGGCGTCCGGCACCGACCTCTCCGCCGCCGACGACGACGAGGTCTTCGACTACATCGAGAAGGAACTCGGGATTTCCTGACCGCTCGGGAACCGTGCCGTCGAAACTGTGAAGGGTGTTGCGTCCATGGGGACCGAGGAGAAGACCGCCGCGAGCGGCGGAGGCGCGCCGCAGCGCACCGAGGACAAACTGCGCTACTACCTCAAGCGCGTCACCGCCGACCTGGGCGAGACCCGGCGCCGGCTGGAGGAGATGGAGGCCGTCGCGGGCGAGCCGATCGCCGTCGTCGGCATGGCCTGCCGCTTCCCGGGCGGCGTCGGCAGCCCCGAGGAGCTGTGGCGGCTGGTCGACGAGGGACGGGACGCCGTCGAGCCGTTCCCCGCCGACCGCGGCTGGGACCTCGACGCGCTCTACCACCCGGACCCCGACCACCCGGGCACCTGCTACGCCCGCGAGGGCGGCTTCCTGCGCGGCGCCGACCGCTTCGACGCCGGGTTCTTCGGCATCGGCCCGCGCGAGGCGCTGGCCATGGACCCGCAGCAGCGGCTGCTGCTGGAGACCTCGTGGGAGGCGCTGGAACGGGCCGGGATCGACCCGGAGACGCTGCGCGGCAGCCGCGCCGGAGTCTTCGTCGGCACCGGCCACCAGGAGTACGGCGCCCTCCTCCAGCGCGCCACCGAGAACTTCGAGGGCTACCTGCTCTCCGGCAGCGCGGCCAGCGTCCTCTCCGGCCGGCTGTCGTACGTCCTCGGCCTGGAGGGCCCCGCCGTCACCGTCGACACCGCCTGCTCCTCGTCGCTGGTGACCCTGCACCTGGCCTGCCAGTCGCTGCGGCGCGGCGAGTCCACGGTGGCGCTGGCCGGCGGCGCGGCGGTCATGGCGTCGCCGGGCATGTTCGTCGAGTTCAGCCGGCAACGGGGGATGGCCCCCGACGGCCGGTGCAAGGCGTTCGCCGCCTCGGCCGACGGCACCGGCTGGGGCGAGGGCGTCGGCATGCTCGTCCTCGAACGGCTCTCCGACGCGCGCCGCAACGGGCATCCGGTGCTCGCCGTCGTCCGCGGGTCCGCCGTCAACCAGGACGGCGCCTCCAACGGGCTCACCGCGCCCAACGGCCCGTCCCAGCAGCGGGTCATCTGGCAGGCGCTCGCCGACGCCCGGCTCTCCGCCCGCGACGTGGACGCCGTCGAGGCGCACGGGACGGGCACCCGGCTCGGCGACCCCATCGAGGCGCAGGCGCTCCTGGCCACGTACGGGCAGGACCGTCCTGCCGAACAGCCGCTGCTGCTCGGCTCGTTGAAGTCCAACATCGGCCACACGCAGGCCGCGGCGGGCGTCGCCGGCGTCATCAAGACCGTGCTGGCGCTGCGACACGGCGTCCTCCCGCGCACCCTGCACGTCGACGAGCCGACCCCGCACGTCGACTGGTCGGCCGGCGCCGTCGAGCTGCTCACCGAGCGGCGGGAGTGGCCGGACACCGGCCGCCCCCGGCGGGCCGGCGTATCCTCCTTCGGCGTCAGCGGCACCAACGCCCACGTCATCCTCGAACAGGCGCCGGAGGAGGAGCCGGCCACGCCCGCCGAGGTCGTGGAGGTGCTGCCCTGGCCGCTGTCCGCCAAGAGCGCGGGCGCCCTGCGCGCCCAGGCCGAACGCCTCGCCACGCACCTCGACTCCCGGCCGGACGCCGACCCGGCGGCCGTCGGCTGGACGCTCGCCACCGGGCGGACCGCCTTCGCCCAGCGGGCCGTCGTCGTCGGCGGACCCGGCGAACTCGGCGCAGGCGTACGGGAACTGGCGGCCTCCGGTGCCGCGCCCGGCCTGGTCACCGGCGAGGCCGCCGCCACCCACGACGGCGCGGTCTTCGTCTTCCCCGGCCAGGGCTCCCAGTGGGCCGGCATGGCCGTCGGCCTCCTCGACACCAGCACGGTCTTCCGGGAGAGCGCCGAGGCGTGCGAGCGGGCCCTGAAACCGTACGTGGACTGGTCGTTGACCGACGTCCTGCGCGGCACGCCCGGCGCCCCCGGGCTGGAGCGCGTCGACGTCGTCCAGCCGGTGCTGTGGGCCGTGATGGTGTCGCTCGCGGCGCTGTGGCGGTCGATGGGCGTGGAGCCCGTCGGCGTCGTCGGGCACTCGCAGGGCGAGATCGCCGCCGCCTGCGTCGCGGGCGGCCTGTCGCTGGAGGACGGCGCCCGGGTGGCCGCGCTGCGCTCCCGGGCCATCGGCGAGATCCTGTCCGGCAGCGGCGGCATGGTGGCCGTCACCCTCGGCGCGGACGCCGTCGCCGGACTGCTGGACGGCCTCGGCGACCGGGCGTCCGTCGCCGCCGTCAACGGGCCGCAGTCCACCGTCGTGTCCGGTGAACCCGCCGCCCTGGAGGAGCTGCTGGCCCGCTGCGAGGCGCGGGAGATCCGCGCCCGGCGCGTTCCCGTCGACTACGCCTCCCACTCCGCCCAGGTGGAGCGCGTCCGCGAGCGCGTCCTCGCCGACCTGGCCGGCATCCGGCCGCGCACCGGGACCGTCCCCTTCCACTCCACGCTCACCGGCGGGACGGTCGACACCGCCGGGCTGGACGCCGACTACTGGTACCGCAACCTCCGCGAGACCGTCCGCTTCGCGCCCGTCGTCCGCGACCTGCTCGCCCAGGGCGAGGGCGCGTTCGTCGAGTGCAGCCCGCACCCCGTCCTCACCGTCGGCATCGAGGAGGCCGCGCAGGACGCGGACATGCCCGCCGTCGCCGTCGGCTCGCTCCGCCGCGACGAGGGCGACTGGCGCCGCTTCCTCACCTCCGTGGCCGAGGCGCACACCCGCGGCCTCGCCGTGGACTGGGCCCCGGCCTTCCCGCCCGCCACCCGCCGCCTCGCCGACCTGCCCACCTACGCCTTCCAGCGGCGCGGCTACTGGGTCGAGACCCGACCCGGCGACCGGGACCCGCTGGAGGAGCGGTTCTGGACGGCCGTCGCCGACGAGGACCACGACGGGCTCGCGGCCCTCCTCGAACTGGCCGACCCCGACGAACTCGCCCGGCTGGACGCCCTGTTGCCGACCCTGTCGGCCTGGTGGTCCCGGCGCGCCGAACGCGCTCCCCGGGTACGGGAAGAGGAGGAGCCCGACACGGCCGCGTCCGCGCTGCGCCGGCGGCTGGAGGGACTGCCCGAGGCCGAACGGGTCCGGGTGCTGGTCGACTTGGTGGCCGCGCACGCCGTCGCCGTGCTCGGGCAGGAGGTACGGGTCGAGCCCGGAAGGCCGTTCAACGAGATCGGCTTCGTGTCGCTCACCGCCGTGGAGCTCCGCAACCGGCTGCGCGCGGCGACGGGCCTGCCGCTCCCGGCGACGGTGGTCTTCGACCACCCGACCCCGGAGGCGCTGAGCCGCCGGATCCTCGCCGAACTCCTCGGCGAGGACGCGCGGGACGTCCCGCCCGCCGCCCTGACCACGGCGCCCGACGACGATCCGATCGCCGTCGTCGGCATGGCCTGCCGCTTCCCGGGCGGCGTCGCCGGCCCCGAGGACCTCTGGCGTCTGGTGGCCGACGGGCGCGACGCGATCACCCCGTTCCCCGAGAACCGGGGCTGGGACCTGGAAGCCGTCTACGATCCCGACCCCGCCCACCCCGGCACCACCTACACCCGCGAGGGCGGCTTCATCGAGGACGCCGACCGGTTCGACGCCGCGCTGTTCGGCATCAGCCCCCGCGAGGCGCTGGCCATGGACCCGCAGCAGCGGCTGCTGCTGGAGACCGCCTGGGAGGCGTTCGAACGCGCCGGCATCGACCCGACGTCACTGCGCGGCAGCCGCACCGGCGTGTTCACCGGCTCCAGCGGCCAGGACTACACCGCGCTGGCCGCCGGCGCGGCGGAGGGCCTGGAGGGGTACGTCCTCACGGGCAACGCCGCCAGTGTCATCTCCGGCCGCCTCGCCTACGCGTTCGGCCTGGAAGGCCCGGCCGTCACGGTGGACACCGCCTGCTCCTCCTCCCTGGTGGCCCTGCACCTGGCCTGCCAGTCGCTGCGTTCGGGCGAGTCGACGCTCGCCCTCGCGGGCGGGGTGACCGTGCTGTCCACGCCGCAGGCGTTCGTCGGGTTCTCCCGGCAGCGCGGGCTGGCGCCGGACGGGCGCTGCAAGGCGTTCTCGGCCGCCGCCGACGGCACGGCCTGGGGCGAGGGCGCCGGACTGCTCCTCGTCGAGCGGCTGTCCGACGCGCGCCGCAACGGCCACCCCGTCCTCGCCCTGGTCCGGGGCACCGCCACCAACCAGGACGGCGCCAGCAACGGCCTCGCCGCCCCCAACGGCCCGTCCCAGCAGCGCGTCATCACCCAGGCCCTGGCCAACGCCGGACTGTCCCCGGCGGACGTGGACGCCGTCGACGCCCACGGCACCGGCACCCCGCTCGGCGACCCCATCGAGGCCCAGGCGCTGATCGCCGCCTACGGCAAGGACCGCCCCGCCGGCCGTCCGCTGTGGCTGGGCTCGGTGAAGTCCAACATCGGCCACACGGCCGCCGCGGCGGGCCTGGCCGGCGTCATCAAGATGATCAAGGCCATGGAACACGGCGTCCTGCCCCGGACCCTGCACGCCGACGAACCCACCCCGCACGTCGACTGGTCGTCCGGCGCGGTGTCCCTGCTGACGGAGCAACGGGACTGGCCGGAGCCCGGCCGCCCGCGCCGGGCGGCGGTCTCGTCGTTCGGCATCAGCGGCACCAACGCGCACGTCATCCTGGAACAGGGGGCGGGGGAGGCCCTTCCCGAGCCCGCGCGGGACGCGGTCGCGCCGGCGGTGGGGGAGACGGCGTCCGGGGAGGACGGCCTTGTGCTCGCGGACGGCGGTTCGGTGCCGGCCGAGGACGTGTCGGCCCCCGTGGGGGACGTACCGGCACCGGCGGTGGGTGAGGCGCGGCCCGCAGAGCGCGGGCCGGCGTCCGCGGCGGGCGCGCGGGTATCCGTGGAGGACGGTTCGCCGTCGGCCCAGGGCGGGTCCGTCCGGGACGTGTCCGCGCCGGTGGTGTCCGAGTCGGCACCGGCCGACGGCGGCGCGTCCGCACACGCGGCCTCCGCTCCCGCGCGGAGTGAAGCGGCGGACGCCGGAGCCCCCGGGAGCACGCCCGCGCTCGTCCCCTGTGTCCTCTCCGCCCGGGGCGAGCAGGCCCTGCGCGCCCAGGCCGAGCGGCTGCGCGCCCACGTCGCCGAGCGGCCCGGTCTGACGCCGCTGGACGTCGGCTACTCCCTCGCCACCACGCGCGGAGCGCTGGAGCACCGGGCCGCCGTCCTCGCGGCCGACCGCGACGGCCTGCTCGCCGGGCTGGCCGCGCTGGCCGGCGGCACACCGGCGCCGCACGTCGTCCGCGACGTCGCCGCCGGCGGCCGGACGGCCTTCCTCTTCCCCGGGCAGGGCAGCCAGCGCCCGGGCGCCGGCCGCGCGCTGTACGCGGCGTTCCCGGCCTACGCGGAGGCGCTGGACGAGGTCTGCGGCCACCTGGACGCGCACCTCGAACACCCGCTCAGGGACGTGCTGTTCGCCGAGGAGGGGACGCCCGCCGCCGCGCTGCTCGACGACACCGCGTACACCCAGCCCGCCCTGTTCGCGACGGGCGTCGCGCTCGCCCGCCTGCTGGAGGGCTGGGACGTCGTCCCGGACCGGCTCGGCGGGCACTCGATCGGCGAGCTGACCGCCGCCCACGTGGCGGGCGTGCTCTCCCTGGAGGACGCCTGTGCCCTGGTCGCCGCCCGCGGCCGGCTGATGGCGGCCTCCTCACCCGACGGGATCATGGTCGCCGTCGAGGCCGCCGAGGACGAGGTGGCCGCCGCCCTGGCCGATGACGACCGGGTGGGGATCGCGGCCGTCAACGGCCCCCGCGCGACGGTGATGTCCGGCCCGTGCGAGGCCGTCGAACGGGTGGCCGATCTCCTCGCCGCCCGGGGCCGCCGCACCAAGCGGCTGCGCGTGACGCGCGGTTTCCACTCGCCGCTGATGGACGAGGTGCTGGACGCCTTCCGGTCCGTCGCGGCCGGGCTCGACTACCGCGCCCCTCGCGTCACCCTGGTGTCCAACGTGACCGGAGAGATCCTGGAGGCGGAGGAGGTGTGCACCCCGGACTACTGGGTGCGGCACATCCGCCGCCCGGTGCGCTTCCACGACGGCGTCCGGCGGCTGGCCGCCGACGGCGTGACGACGTTCCTCGAACTCGGCCCGGGCGGTGTCCTCTCGGCGCTGGTCCGGGACGCGCTGGCGGACGCGGACGGGGACGGGCGCGGCGCCGCCGCCGTACCGCTGCTCCGGCGCGGGCAGGACGAGGAGACGAGCCTGATCACCGCCCTCGCCCGGGCCCGGACACGCGGCGCGGCGGGCCCCGGCTGGGCACGCTTCCACGCCGAACGCGGCGCCCGGCGCGTCGCGTTGCCCACCTACGCCTTCCAACGGCGGCGCTACTGGCCCGACGTCGTCGCCCCCGCCATGCCGGGAACCCCCGTCACCGGCGGCCCGGCTCCGGCGGCCGCCGAACCCGTCACCGAAGGACCGTCGCTGCGCGACCGCCTCCTGCCGCTCTCCGGCGGCGAACGGGAGCGCCTCGTGACCGAGTTGGCGGCGACGCACATCGCCGCCGTGCTCGGCCACCCCACGACGGAGGCCGTGGAGGCGAGCGTCGGCCTGCCCGAGCTGGGCTTCGACTCGCTCGCCGCCGCCGAGCTCCGCACCGCCCTCCAGGCGGCCACCGGCCTCACCCTGTCCACCTCGCTGGTCTTCGACCACCCCACCCTCAAGGCGCTCGCCGCCCACCTGCTGGCCGCCCTGGAGGCCACCGCCGAGGAGGAGGCGGACGGCGGCACCCTCGCCGCGCTCGCCCTGCGGGCCGGGGAACTCGGCGAGTTCGCCGCCTTCCAGGAACTGCTGCGGACCGCCTCCCGCTACCGTCCGGTCTTCGGCGCGGGCGAGCGCCCGGCGGTGAGCCCGGAGCCCGTCCGGCTCTCCCGGGGCCCGGCAGGCACCCGCCTGCTCTGCTTCCCGTCGTTCGCCGGCCGCTCCGGGGCCCACCAGTACGCCCGGCTCGCCGCGGCGGCCCACGACACGGCCGAGCTGTGGGCCCTGCCCGCCCCCGGCTTCACCCCGGGCGAGGCCCTCCCCGACAGCCTGGAGGCGCTCGCCCGCCACCACGCCGAGGACGTCCGGCGCTGCGCCCCCGACGGCCCGTTCGCCCTCCTCGGGCACTCCGCGGGCGGCTGGATCGCCCACGCCGTCGCCGCCCGGCTGGAAGCGCTCGGCACCCCGGCCGACGCCGTCGTCCTGCTCGACAGCTACGTCCCCGGCAGCCCGGCGCTGTCCGCGATCCAGGAGGAGATCGGCCGGCGGCTGCGCGCCGGCGGCGGCTCCCTCGGCCCCGGCGACGACCGCTGGGACGACACCTGCCTGACCGCCATGGGCGGCTACGACCGGCTGTTCACCGGCTGGCGGCCGGAGCCGCTGGCCGCCACCCCGGTCGTCCACCTGCGGGCGGCCGAACCGCTGGCCGCGTTCGCGGACGTCCCGGACCTCTCGGACCCGTCGGACCTCCCGGGCTCCCCGGGCGTCGGCTGGCGGGCCGCCTGGCCCGCGGCGGACACCACCGGCGAGGTGCCCGGCGACCACTTCGGCCTGGCCGGAGAGCACGCCCCGGGCACCCTGCGCACCGTCCTGGACCGGCTCGCGGGCCGGGACGGCGAGGGGCAGGACGGTACCGGAGACGGCACGGGACCGGACGGCACCGGCCCGGGCGCCGCCACCGAGCCACCCCACCGCCGCTGAGCCACCGCCCGCCGCCCACCGGCCCCACGCACCCCACCACCACCGAACCATCCATCCGCAAAAACCCGGACAACAGCGAAGGACACCGCACCCATGAGCATCGATCAGGTCCGCCGGCCGGAACCCGTGGACCAGGACGTCCTCGACGGCCAGTCCGCCTACCACCGCCGCGCGCTCACCTTCTACGACCTGGTCGTCTTCCGCGGCAGCGCGCCCCTGTTCTGGCGCTGCTCGCCGCGCAACTTCCACCGGATGTACGCCACCTGCGCCGGTGCGAAGCACCTGGAGGTCGGGGTCGGCACGGGCTACCTGCTCGACCACTGCCCGTTCCCCACCGCCGACCCGGACATCACCCTCGTCGACCTCAACGCCACCGCCCTCGCATTCACCGCCCGCCGCCTGAAGCGCTACCGCGTCACCCAGGTCCAGGGCAACGCCCTCGAACCGCTGCCCGTGCCCGACGCCTCGTACGACTCGGTCGCCCTCAGCTTCCTGCTGCACTGCATCCCCGGCAGCCTGCGCGAGAAGGGCGTGGCCCTCCGCCACGCGGCGCGGGCCGTGAAGCCCGGCGGGTACGTCTTCGGCAGCACGGTCCTCTCCCAGGGCGTCCCGGTCACCCGTGCCGGCCGCTCGCTGATGGACAAGCTGAACGCCAAGGGGGTCTTCCACAACCAGGAGGACAGCCTGGAGGATCTGCGGGACCAGCTCACCCAGCACTTCACCGACCACGACCTCGTCGTGCGCGGCAGCGTCGGCCTCTGGCGCGCCCGCACGGCCGGCTGAGCGCGGGGGAGACCGTCATGGCACACCGCTGGTACCCCATCCTGGAGGCGGGGGACTCCTTTCTCGCCTCGGCGCCCATGCGCCACACCCGCACCGTCGACCTGCCCTTCCCGCCCGAGGAGACCTGGGCGGTGCTGACCGGCGACGAGGCGTCGAGCTGGACCCGGGGCATGGAGAAGCTGACCTGGACCTCCGAACGGCCCTTCGGCGTCGGCACCACCCGCGAGATCCACATGAGCGGGAACTTCGTCCTGAAGGAGCGCTTCTACCGCTGGGACGACGGCAAACGCAAGACCTTCACCGGGACCGCGGCCTCCCGCCCGATCTTCCGGCGGCTGGTCGAGGACTACGTGGTCGAACCCACCCCGCACGGCTCCCGGCTGCGCTGGCTGTGGGCCGCCGAACTGCGCGCCCCCTGGGACCTCCCGCTCGTCCGGCACGGGCTCGACCGGTTCCTGTTCGCGCCGACGGGCCGCTCGCACATCGACGGACTGCGCGCGTACATGACCACCCGACGCTGACCGGGACCGCCGGAGCCCGCCAGGGGGGCTCCGGCGCCCATCGCACGACGACCGAACACCGAAGACACCGAACGACCGGAAACGAGGGCTGGGCAACCATGTGCGGTATCGCAGGCTGGATCTCCTTCCAGCGCGACCTGGAGGGCGAAGGGCCCGTGCTGCGGGCCATGAACGACACGATGGTCTGCCGCGGCCCGGACGCCGAGGGCAGCTGGCTGTCGCGGCACGCCGCGCTCGGCCACCGCCGGCTGTCCGTCATCGACCTGGAGGGCGGCGTCCAGCCCATGGTCGCCGAGACGGACGACGGCCCGGTCGTCCTCACCTACAGCGGCGAGGCGTACAACTACACCGAGCTCCGCGCCGAACTCCGGCGGCGCGGCCACGAGTTCCGCACCGCGAGCGACACCGAGGTGGTCCTCCGCGGCTACCTGGAGTGGGGCCCCGGCGTCGCCGACCGGCTCAACGGCATGTACGCGCTGGGCATTTGGGACAGCCGCAGCGAACGGCTCGTGCTGCTCCGCGACCGGCTCGGCATCAAGCCCCTCCACTACCACCTCACCAAGGACGGCGTGGTCTTCGGCTCCGAGGCCAAGACCGTGCTGG
Organism: Streptomyces mobaraensis NBRC 13819 = DSM 40847; assembly: GCF_017916255.1. Lineage (NCBI taxonomy): Bacteria > Bacillati > Actinomycetota > Actinomycetes > Kitasatosporales > Streptomycetaceae > Streptomyces > Streptomyces mobaraensis. Next base: position 848,217 of record NZ_CP072827.1, on the reverse strand, counting down.
CCCACCCGCTCGTCGAACCGGTCGTCGACACCGACGGCTTCCGCGAGCTCTTCGGCTTCGTCAAGACCCCGGGCCGGTCGGTCTGGTCGAACCTGCGCGAGGTGCGCCCCGGCACCGTCGTCACCGTCGACCGCGGCGGCGTCCGGGAGCACGTCTACTGGACGCTGGAGGCGAAGGAGCACGCGGACGACACGGAGACCACCGTCCGCCGGATCCGCGAACTGCTGGACGACACCGTCGCCCGCCAGCTCGTCGCCGACGTCCCGCAGTGCGTCCTGCTCTCCGGTGGCCTCGACTCCAGCGCGCTCACCGCCCTGGCCGGCCGCCACCTCGCCGGCCAGGGCAAGCAGGCCCGCACCTTCACCGTGGACTTCGTGCAGAGCGAGGGCTTCGTCGCCGACGACCTCCACGACACCCAGGACGCCCCCTTCGCCCGGGACGTCGTCCGCCACGTCGGCACCGTCCACCAGGACATCCGCCTCGACCACCAGCAGCTCGCCGACCCCGCCGTACGCCGGGCCGTCGTCACCGCGCGCGACCTGCCGTTCGGCTTCGGCGAGGCCGACAACTCCCTCTACCTGCTGTTCAAGGCGATCCGCGAGCACTCCACCGTCGCCCTCTCCGGCGAGTCCGCCGACGAGGTCTTCGGCGGCTACCCGTGGTTCCACATCCCGGCCGTCCAGGAGCAACCCATGTTCCCCTGGGTCACGGCCTCCTCCCTCGACCCCTCCGGCCACCCCACCAAGCTCATCGACCCCGAGCTGCTGCTGCGCACCCTGGACGTGCCCGGCTACTGGGCCCAGCGGTACGCCGACTCCGTGGCCGCCGTCCCCGAGGTGCCGGGGGAGGGCGCGCACGAGCGCCGCATGCGCGAGTTCTGCCACGTGCACCTGACGAGCCTGCTGCCCATGCTGCTGGACCGCAAGGACCGCATGAGCATGGCCGTCGGCCTGGAGGTCCGCGTCCCCTTCTGCGACCACCGGATCGTCGAATACGTCTACAACACGCCGTGGGCCATGAAGACCCACGACGGGCGCGAGAAGAGCCTGCTCCGGGCCGCCACCGCCGACGTCCTGCCGCGCTCCGTCGTCGAACGCGTCAAGGCGCTGTACCCCCGGACGCAGGAACTGCGGTACGTCTCCGCCCTCCAGGCGCAGGTCTCCGAGCTGCTGGCCGCCGACCACCAGGCCGTCGGCTTCTTCGACGGCGCCGCCCTCCGGGAGGCCGCCCACGGCGCGCCCGAGGCGGTCCGCCGCGACGCGCGCGACGCCTTCGAGCGCGTCCTCGACCTGGCCGTCTGGCTGGACGTCCGCCGCCCGGTCGTCAAGCTCACCTGAGCACCGCCCCACCCGCCGCCAACCCCTAAGGAATCCCCGTGAAGGACGCACCCGTCAAGGTCAACAACGCGGTCTACGACCGCCCGGACTCCTGGTGGCGCGACGACCGCCCGTTCGCCACCCTCCAGGAGTTCACCCCCGCCCGCTTCGCCTACTTCCACGACGTCCTCACCCGTCGGCTGCGGATGGACCTCGACGGGCTGAACGTCCTCGACATCGGCTGCGGCGGCGGCCTGCTCGCCGAGGAGTTCACCCGGGCCGGCTGTCGCGTCACCGGCATCGACCCGTCCCAGCCGTCCCTGGACGCCGCGGCCGCACACGCGAAGGAACAGGGCCTGGACATCACCTACCGGCAGGGCACGGCCGAGGAACTGCCGTTCCCCGACGGAAGTTTCGACCTCGTCTACTGCTGCGACACCCTGGAGCACGTCACCGACGTCGACCGCGCGGTCGCCGAGGCGTCCCGGGTGCTGCGGCCCGGCGGCCACTACCTCTACGACACCATCAACCGGACCTTCGCCTCCTGGCTGGTCATGGTGAAGATGGCGCAGGACTGGCCGTCCGTCAGCTGGGCCGAGAAGGACCTGCACGTCTGGCGGCAGTTCATCAAGCCCGACGAGCTCTACCGGGTCTTCGGCCGGCACGGCCTGCGCAACAAGGGCCAGGTCGGCTTCTCCTCCAGCCGCGGCCGGCTGGAGGTGCTGCGGCTGCTCCGCCGCCGGGCGCGCGGCCACATCTCGTACGGCGAACTCGGCCGCGAGTTCCGGCTCGGCACCAGCACCGACATCTCCGTCATCTACGCCGGGTACGCCCGCAAGGCCGGGGGGAGCACGGATGCCGGCCTGTGACCCCGGCGGGGACGCCGCCGACGTCCGGGTGCCGGTCCTGGTCGTGGGCGGCGGCCCGGCCGGCCTCGCCGCGTCCCTCGCCCTCTCCCGGTACGGCGTCCGCCACCTCCTCGTCAACAAGCACCGCGGCACCGCGCACACGCCCCGCGCCCACCTGCTCAACCAGCGCACCGGCGAGATCTTCCGCGACCTCGGCGTCGAGCGGCGGGTCCTGGACCGGGCCACCCCGCCCGAACTCCTCGCCAACCACGTGTTCATGTCCACCTTCACCGGCCCCGAGGTCGCCCGGCTCGACGCGTACGGCAACGGACCGGACCGGATCGGGGACTACCGGGCGGCCAGCCCCGCCCTGATGTGCAACCTGCCGCAGCACCTGCTGGAACCGGTCCTCGTCGAGGCGGTCGAGGAGGCCGGCGTCGGCGAGCTCCGGTTCGGGCAGGAGTTCCTGTCCCTGGCGCAGGACGAGAAGGGCGTCACCGCGCTCGTCCGCGACCGGGGGACCGGCCGCGAGTACACCGTCCGCGCCGACTACCTCGTCGGCGCGGACGGCGCCCGCAGCCGCGTCCTGCGCCGGCTCGGCCTCGGCCTCACCGGCGCGCAGTCCGTCGCCCGGGCCGTGTCCGTCTGGTTCGAGGCCGACCTGAGCCGCTACGCCGCCCACCGGCCCGGCATCCTCTACGTCGGCGCCGTCCCCGGCCGTCCCCCGACCGACGGCCGGGTCTTCGTCAGCGTCCGCCCCTGGGACGAGTGGGTCTTCCTCACCTTCCCGCACCCCGACACGCCCCTCGACCCCGAGGACCACGAGGCGGTCCGGGCGCGGATCCTGGAGAGCATCGGCGACGACTCCGTCAGCGTCCGGATCAAGGACGTCTCGCCCTGGGACGTCAACGGCACGGTCGCCGAACGGTACGGGTCCGGGCGGGTGTTCTGCGTCGGCGACGCCGTCCACCAGGGGCCGCCCACCAACGGACTCGGCCTCAACTCGGCGGTCGCCGACTCGTTCAACCTCTGCTGGAAGCTCAAACTCGTCCTCGACGGGCCGGCCGGACCCGAGCTGCTGGACACGTACCACAGCGAACGGCACCCGGTCGGACAGCAGGTCGTCGACCGCGCCTTCCGCAGCATGGCCGACCTGCTGGCCGTCCCCGAGGCGCTGGGCTTCGCCGAGGGGCAGAGCGCGGACGAACAGCGGCGCATCCTGGAGTCGCTGCACGACGACACGGAGGAGTCCCGGGCCCGCGCGACGGCCCTGACCGCCGCCACCCGCCGGATGAACTACCAGGTCAACGCGCACGGCGTCGAACTCGGCTACCGCTACCGGGACGGCGCCACCGTCCCGGACACCCCCGAACCGGACGCCGACCGCGACCCCGAGCTCTACTACCGGCCCACCACCTGGCCCGGCGCCCACCTCCCGCACGCCTGGCTGGAGGACGGCCGGCGCGCCCTCTCCACCCTCGACGTGGTGGGGCGCGGCTCGTTCGTCCTGCTCACGGGCCCCGGCGGCACCGGCTGGCACGCCGCCGCCCGCGAGACCGCCCGCCGCACCGGCGTCCAGGTGACCGTCCGCTCCATCGGCACCCCCGACGACCTGCGCGACCCGTACGGCCAGTGGGCGCGGGCCAGGGAGGTCGGCCCGGACGGCTGCGTCCTGGTCCGCCCGGACGCGCATGTCGCCTGGCGGGCCGCCGACAGCGGCCGGGCTGGGGAGCTGCCCGGGGTCATGGCACGGCTGCTCCGCATCGCGGGAGTGGAGGCGACCGCCGAAAGCTGACGCCCCGGCCGGAGCGGTGCGCACCCCGCGGCGCACCGCTCTCTGACATAAAAACCGGCATGGTTGCCTGTTTTTCCTTCCGGTCGCCGATGCTGGGGCCTCCGCGGGTCGTCCGCGGGCACGGGACACAAGGAGGACAGCCATGCCGGTGACCGGTGGGATCGACGTACGGGGAACGGTCGCGCAAGGTTACGAGGAGGTCCGGGACGAGTTCGCCGCCGTCCTGGCCCGCGAACCCGACGGGCTCGACGCCCAGTTGGCCGTCCACCGGCGGGGACACCGTGTCGTCGACCTGTGGGGCGGGCCGGAGGCGTCGGGGGACTCACTGTTCGGCCTGTACTCCTCGGCCAAGGGCGCGGCCCACCTGATCGTCGCCATGCTGGTGCAGGACGGTGTCCTGGACCTCGACCGCACGGTCGCCCACTACTGGCCCGAATTCGCCGCCGGCGGCAAGGGGTCCGTCACCCTGCGCCAGCTCCTCGCCCACCAGGCCGGGGTCGTCGGCGTGGACGGTGGCCTCACTCTCGCCGAACTGGCCGACGACCGGTTGCTCGCCGCGCGGCTGGCGGCCCAGGAACCGTACTGGACGCCCGGTACGGCCTACGGCTACCACGGCTTTGTGATCGGCGCGCTCACCGGCGAGGTGGTGCGCCGGGTCACCGGACGGTCGATCCAGGAGCTCTACGAAGAGTGGGTGCGCGTCCCGTTCGGGCTGGACTTCCACTTGGGCCTGCCCGAAGCCCTGGAGCCGCGCTACCTGCCGGTCCAGCCGGTGCGCCGCACCCCGGACCAGCACGAGGCGCCGGCACCCGCGCCCGGGAGCGTCGTCGCCGTCGCGTTCAACCTCGACGCCGATCCTCCGACGGACCTGGTGGACTTCGCCAACTCCCGCGCCGTGCGGGCGCTGGGCCCGGCCTCCACCGGTGGCGTGGGCTCGGCCCGCGGACTGGCGGCGATGTACGCGGCGGCCATCGGCGTCCTGGACGGCCGTCCGCCGCTCCTGCGGCCGGACACCGTCGCCGAGTTCGCCCGGTTGCACACGCCCGGCGTCGACCTGGTGACGGGGGAACGCGATCACTTCGGGCTCGGCTTCGAGGCGCAGGGCCGCCGGTACCCGTTCCTCGGGCCGGACGCCTTCGGGCACAGCGGCGCCGTGGGCGCCCAGTCCTTCGCCGACCCCGGCAGCGGCATCGCGTACGCCTACACCCGTCGGCGCTTCGCCTTCGGGGGCGGTGGAGGGGCGCCGGAGAACCACCGGCTCGGGGCGAGCGTCCTGCGGGCCGCGGCCGCGACGGACTGAATCCCGCTCCCGGTCGGGTGCGCGGACGGCCGGGCCGGTCAGGACGCCGCCCGGTTGTCCCACGCCCACGCCGCGATCCCGACCCGGTTGCGGACGCCGAGCTTGCGCTGGACGTGGGCGAGGTGTGTCTTCACCGTGCCGGGGGAGATGAAGAGTTCGGCGCCGATCTCGGCGTTCGTCAGGCCCTTGGCCACGAACCGGGCGATCTCCGCCTCCCGTTCGGTCAGCGCCTCGGCGGGCGGCTCCGCGCGCGGCGGCTCGGGCGCCCGCAGCTGCCGCAGCAGACGGACCGTCACCGACGGGCTGACCATGGCGTCCCCGGCCATCGCCGCCCGGACCGCCTCCACCAGCAGCGTCGGGCTCGACCGCTTGAGCAGGAAGCCGCACGCCCCGTTGCGGAGCGCGGTGTGCACGTACTCGTCGAGGTCGAACGTCGTCACCACGACCACCCGCAGCGGGTCAGGCACGTCCGGGCCCGCCAGCAGCCGGGTGACCTCCAGCCCGTCCAGGCGCGGCATCCGGATGTCCGCCAGGACGACGTCCGGCCGCAGCCTGCCGGCCAGTTCGACGGTCTGCCGCCCGTCCTCGGCCTCACCGACGACCTCCATGTCCGGCTGCGAATCGAGGATCAGCCGGAAGCCGATGCGGACCGCTTCCTGGTCGTCGGCGAGGAGTATGCGGATGCTCATGATCGTCACCGTAGCGGCCCTCCGCCGGGAGGCATACCCCGGGCCGGGCGGCGGGCGCCCGGAGTCTGCCGATCGGCAGATGTGCCGGACCGGCTCCGGACGGAAGGCTGGTCACCGCACCGGCGGACAGGACCGCCGGTCGGCGACGAGGAGACAGACCGCCATGAGCGCACAGGTGACCACCGAGGAACCGGTCCGGGAGGGCGTCACCCCGCCGTCCCCGGGGGCGCCCCGGGACCGGTGGCGGTCCCGGTGGCCGGTCTGGTCCGGCTGTCTGGCGGCCCTGTGGTCCCTGCTGTACGGCGCCGCGGGCCTCTACTGGGCGGCGGGCGGCGCCGGTTACCCCTTCGCCAAGGTGGCGGACGACCGCTCGTCGGCCTCCCTGCTGGAACCCAGCCGGGCGGAGATCGTCGGACCGGTGATCGCGGCGGTGGGCGCGGCGGGCGTCGTCGCGGGCGTCCTGATGGCCCGGGGTGTGGGCAAGGGCCGGGCCCGGACCTGGCTGCTGGCCTACGGATGGATCTCGGCCTGCGCGATGGCCTTCGCCGTCCCCGACTACTCCCTCCTCGGACTGCTGGTCTTCGCGCCGCTGCTCGTGGTGTTCGCCTTCACCGGGGTGCCCGGCCCGCAGGACGGGGTCGGTGACGTCCTCTACTGGCACCGCGGCAACCTGATCATCATCTTCGTCGGGGGTCTGCTGTGGGCCGCCGCCACCCTCGCCTACCAGTGGCGCACCGCGAACCGCTGCACGGCCTGCGGCCGGGCCCCGCACGGCGCCGCCCGCTGGACGACACCAGAGGCCGCCCGGCGCTGGGGCCGCTGGGCGGTGTACATCGCGGCCCTGTCCTCCATCCCCTACGACTTCACCCGCCTGGCCTGGTACTTCGGCTGGCCCCTCGGCATCACCCGGCCGTTCCTCGAGGACATGCAAAACACCCCCGGCATGCTGGAGATCGGCCTCGGCCTCGGCCTCCTCTCCACCGCCGGCGGCTTCCTCACCCACGGCCTCATCAGCCGCTGGGGCGAGGTCTGGCCCCGCTGGGTGTGGTGGAAGGCCGGCAAGCGCATCCACCCCCTCACCGCCGTCGTCCCCGCCACCACCGTGGCCCTCGTCCTCGTGCCCGGCGGCCTCATGAACGCCCGCCACGTCACCGCCGAAATGTGGGGCGCCAACGGTCCCGGCATCCTCTGGACGGTCTGGGGTTTGGCCCTCGGCGCCGCCACCCTCGCCTACCACCTCCGCCGCCGCGGGGCGTGCGCCCGCTGCGGACGCGCCTGAACGAGCGCCGACCGGAAGGCGACGACACGCAGCGAGCGGCTCCCCTGGTGGGAGCCGCCCTCGCGTGTCGCGCGTACACACGCGGCGGGCGCTCGGGGCGACGCGGCCCGGCCTGGAAGGGGGACGGGAGCGTCCATCGGCGCGGCGCGGCTGCGCGTGCGCCTGGCGCGTCGCTCCGGGGCGGTGGCCGTACGAGGGCGTGGGGCCCGGCCCGGCGGGCGACGGCGCCGGGGAGGGACGGGGGCGGGCGCGGCCCCGCGCTCGGCCGCGCCCGCGCGGGCGCCCGGCGCATCACCCCGGGCCGCCGGACGTACGGGGTGCGGGGCCCGGCCCCGCGAGAAAACGGTCAACGGGGATGCCCCCTGGGGGAGGGGCCGGGGCACCCCCCACACCACACCCCCTTCACCACCGCAACGGAAACTCCGCCCGCACCTCCCACCCCGCACCCTCACCGCAGCCCCCCGCCGTCAACACCCCACCCAACGCCTCCACCCGCTCGGCAAGCCCCGCCAGCCCCAACCCGCTCCGCCGCTCGCCGGCCGACGGCCGGCCCGCGCGTGCCCCGGCCGCCCCGCGCCCGGAGTCCGTGACCGAAACGGACAACGACGCCCCCGCCAGGCCGTCCTCGCGGGACCCGGCGGACTCGCGGGACCCGCCGCCCCCGCAGGACAGGACGACCCGCACCCGCTCCGCCCCGGGAGCGTGCCGCCGCACATTGGTCAGCGCCTCGACGACGACGCGGTGCGCGGTCGCCGCGACCTCGCGCGGCACGTCCGCCCGCCGCTCGGGCGGCAGTTCGTCCGCCAGCCGCACATCCGCCGTGCCGGACGCCCGGAACCGCTCCACGACCCCCGGCACGTCGTCCAGCCCGTACGCCGCCGCCCGGGCGCCGGCGTCGTCGGCCACCGGCGCGTCCGGCCCGGAGCCGGCGGCGGAGAGCCGCCCGTCCCCGTCACGCAGCATGTGCACCGTACGGTCCATGGCCCCCAGCGCCCGCACCCCCGCCTCCTCGATCTGCCGCAGCAGCGGCGGCACCTGCTCGGGCCGCGCCCCGTGGACGACCTGCGCGGCCTGCGCGAGGGCGACGATGCCGGAGACGTCGTGGGCGACGAAGTCGTGCAGGTCGGCGGCGAGTTCGAGCCGCTGGGCCCGGCGGGCCTCCCGTACGCTGCGCGCCCGCCGCTCCCCGGCCGTGTACAGGCCGTTGCCGAGCGCGCCGGCGGCCAGCGGCCCGGCCGACAGGAAGACGGACTGCCCGGCGGCCTCCAGCGCCCCGTCGTAGGCGTCCGCCCGCAGCAGCAGCGTGGCCACGGCCACTCCCAGCACCAGCCAGAGCGCGGCCGACCGCCGGAGCGGAAGCGCCCGGGTGACCAGGAGGACGAGCCAGGTGCCGGACGCGTACTCGACGAGGGCCAGCTTGATCGCGGGGGACCCTTCGGTGGTCGCGCCGGGACCGGCGAACACGGTGCCGAGCCCGCACACCGCCGCCACGGCCACCGCCGTCAGGGCGAGCCGGCGCGCGTCGCGGGGCCACCAGCCCGTCGCCGCCAGGGTGAGCAGGGCCGACACCGTCATCGTGCCGACCGCCATCCCCCCGGCGCCGGGCAGCGCCGCGGCCCCCGCCGCCACCACTCCCACCCCTGCGGTGCCGCAACCGGCCCTGACGACGGCCCGGCGGCCGGGCCGCCGCTTCCCTGTAGGCTCCATCCGCGGGAGTCTAGGCAGACCATGATCAGTTGTCGCCGGGAAAGTCGCCGGAAAGCGGACGGAAAGCGGACGGTAAAGCGCGCGGGACCGGACAACCCCGAAAGCGCAGCGTGACGTATCGATCACCCGCAGAGGTCCCGGCCCCCCGGCGCGGCGGCCGCGCTTGGGGAGACACCGGCCCGCACGTGTAGTTTTTGTACTACGGCCGCACCGGTCACCCCGGAGCATGCGGCACGTACTCGTCATCAAGCGCGTGCTGCCGCCCCCGGCGCCGCCATGCCGATACGAAGGACGCCCCACCCATGCCCTACGTGCGCCACTGGTTGCGCAATTCCGTCCTGTTGTTCGCGGCAGCGATCGTGCTCGGCATGACCGCCGCGCACACCTCGCTGATCCAGCCGCACGACCTGGACCTGGACCGGACCATCCAGACGAACACCCGCACCGGCTGGCTGAACGACGTGATGGAAGGCGTGAGCTACCTCGCCTCGCCCGTCGCGGGCGTGATCATCCTCGCGCTCTGGACCGGCTGGCTGCTGATCGCCCAGCGGCGGCCGATCCAGGCCGTCGCCACGTTCCTCGTGGTGGCGGTCGGCTGGAACAGCACCCAGATCGCCAAGGCCCTTGTCGCCCGCGACCGGCCGCCGCGGCAGTTCTCCCTCGACCCGGAGATCGGCTCCAACAGCTTCCCCAGCGGCCACACGGCCTTCACCGTCGCGGTGGCCGTCGCCGTGTACTTCCTCTTCCGCGAGTCCCGCCACCGCCGCACCGTCGCGGTCTGCGGCGTCCTCGCGGTGCTGCTGGTCGCCTTCTCGCGCATGTACATCGGCGCCCACTACCCGACCGACACCTTCGGGTCGGTCCTCGTCGCCGGTTCCGCGATCTTCTTCGTCACCGGCATCTGGCACGTCTGGATCCTCCCGCGGGTGGACCGGCTGCCGTTGCTCGGCCGCTTCGGCCTGGAGCAGGAGCGCGCCGAGATGGAGGCCCGCGAGGCCGGCCACGCCGCCGTACCGGGCCCGGGCGGCCCCCGCCGCCCCGGCCGCCACCGCAGGCACGCCGCGCGCTGAGCGACGTAGTGGATCGCGACCACGATCTCCCGGCGGGGGCGCTTCTCCGTGCGCCCGCCGGCGGGCGTCGCTCCGGCGCGGCCGGCTCGGCGCCGAGCCGATAGCGGGTCGTGCTCGTTCGTTTCAACGGCGGCCGGCCCTTCTCCGCGGCCTGGTCACGCAGTGCGGCCAGGCCGTCGCGGACCTGATGCGGGGGAGAGGCCGGTCGGGCCGGCCCCGAACGGGGAACCGGATCGTGTCCGTGCACCGGCTTCGGATGAAGTCCCCGCGCGCGGGTGAAGCCGACCCGATCACCGCCGAGCGCGGCGACGGTGAAGTCCCCGCGACGCGCGCGAATCGCTCGGCAGTTCCCTCAGAACCTCCAGGCCGGGCTGACGGAGTGCGCGGCCGAGCCGGGAAGGTGCTCGTGCCGAGGGGGCAACGGGCCGGGGAGCAGCCGGCGACCGGCGCGACCGGACCGCGGCGGAGCGCCGTACCCGCTGCCCCCCGCTCGCGCCTCGCGGCGCCGAGGAACCCCATGTCCTCGCCCCACCCGACCGGGCCCCGGCAGACACCGGACGCTCTGTCCCGAACCCGACGGAACCGGGCTCGTCATCCCCGAGCGCCGCTCGCGGCGGGGATCACGGCGGTCCGCAGGGGGTGACGCCGAGGGCCGGGGGCCCCGGGATCCGGTGGATGCCGGGGGTTTGACCGCACCCCGGAACCGGGGGCTGTCCCCATTCCTGACGGACGGCGGCCGCCCGTACCGTCAACCCATGGCACCTCAGCATGAGTTGAACGCATTGCACGAGTTGGGCGACGGCGGTGGCAGGCGGGGCCGGACCGGGCCGTGCACCTATGTACTCGTCCACGGCACACACAGCGCGGGAGCGTACTGGCTGCCCGTCGCGCAGGAGTTGACCCTGCGCGGCCACCGCGTCGTCGCCGTCGATCTCCCCCTGCACGGCTCGCAGGCCTTTGTGCCGGAGTCGTACCAGCGCCAGGACCTCGCCGCCATGGCCACCGAGCCCTCACCGGTCGCGGCGCTGAGCCTGGACGACTACGAGCGGCATGTCACGCGCGTCGTGCGCCGGGCGGCCGCACACAGCCCCGTCGTCCTGGTCGGCCACAGTCTGGGGGGCGCCACGGTCAGCCGCGTGAGCGACGCCGTGCCCGAAATGCTCCACCACATCTGCTACGTGGCGGCCTTCTGCCCCAGCCCCGCCCTGCCGAGCCCCGACGCCTGCACGGCGGCCCCGGAGAACGCGGACGCGCTCATCCCGCTCGGCCAGATCATTGGCGACCCCGACCGGCTCGGCGTCATGCGCCTCAACCCCCGGTCGCCGGACCCGGGTTACCTTGAGGCGCTGCGGGAGATGATGTGCGCGGGCTATCCGGACAACGTGTTCCGGCAGCGCCTGGGCAGCATGCAGACGGACGAGTCGACCACGGCCTACGCGGGCCGGGCCGTGGGCCGGACGGAGACCTGGGGGCGCCTGCCGCGCACCTATCTCCGCTTCGGCAAGGACCGGACGATCGCCACGAAGCTCCAGGACCGGATGATCGCGGAGGCGGATGCGCGCACGCCCCGCAACCGCTTCCATGTCCACGACTTCCCGGCCGCGCCCCACATCGGCCCGCTCGACCCCGCACCGGTGGTGGACGCGCTGGCGGCGCTCGCCCCGTAGGCGACGCCGGGGCGGGATCGCCCAGCCGCCGCGGCGCACCCGGGCCGCCTTGATCCGGGTCTCCGTCGACCGGTACCCGGGCGAGCCGGAACGGTCCAACGCGCACTACCGGCAGCACCCGCTGACGGCCCGCCGATACGGGCGCGATCCGATGAACCCGGCCGGCGCGCGTCGCGGCGCTGGTCGCCGAACGGGCCTGGGAACTCCCGACGGCCGGCGCGACCCCGCGCGAGCGGTGGACAGCGATCGCCCCCGCACTGGCCGACCACGTCGCGGCCGTCGGCTACGACGCCGCCTCCGGCCGACTCACCGTGCGACCGGACTCGGCGGCCTGGGCCACACAGACGCGCCTGGAGCAGACATCATCGAGGCCGCCAACACCTCGGCCGGCCGGGTCGCCGCCCGGTCGTCGGCCAGCACGACGGCGGCCGTGATGCGCTTGCCCACGGGTTCGCGGTGCATCGCGAAGCTCCGGCAGACCGCCATGACGATCTCCAGACCATGCTGACCGATCCGCCCCGCGTCCGGAGCCCCCACCGACGGAAGTCCCGGGTCGCTGTCCCACACGGTCACCTCGACGGCACCGTCGCCGAGCTCCAGCGACAGCAAGCACGGCCCCGGAGCGTATTTGCGCGCGTTGGTCACCAGCTCGCTCACCACCAGCAGCACCATGCCCATCGCCCGCTCGGACACCGGCAGCCCGTGCACCGCCTGCGCGTCCATCAGGAAGGAACGGGCCAGGTCACGGGCTTGACCGATCTCGGCGTCCGCCTCGAACGCGGCAGCCACCGCCGGCGCCGCGCCGGCCACCGCACGCCGACCCTCATCCTCTGCTGCCTGCCCCATACGGCCCTGTCCAAGTCCCCCGCACCACCGCTGACGAAAACCGGATACCCCCAGAAACCCCTCACAGACCCGTCAACGAGTGACGCGGAGACCCGTCGCACCCGGTGGTTCAGAATCAGCCGGCAAGATCCCCGACAACGTCAGGCCCGCAGCGCACCGCGGGCCGCGGACGCTCGCCCCCGGGGCGGGGCCATGAGAGACCGCCCACTGACCGTTGGGGCCTTAGGGCACGGTTTATGGGCCCAGGGGCCGCCGCCGCGAACGGCACCGGCCCGGCCCGCCGCCGCGAACGGCACCGGCCGGGCCCGCCGGACCGGTGCCGACACCATCGCGGCGCTGCGGCGCTTCCCCCTATAGGCCGTTCTACAGGCCGTTCCGAAGCCTGAGGGCGGGGGTTCTACCAGGGGCATTCCACTATCGTCTTGTTGTGGAACGTGGCGTTGCCGTCCGCGTAGGCACCGTACACGTAGCCGTACTGGTTCTGGACGCTGCCGTTGGTGTAGTGCTCCTGGAAGACGTGGTACCAGACGTTGCCCATGTTGTCGATGGTCTGGCCTCTCTTCCAGCAGTCCGCGGTGACGTATCCGTAGGGCGCGATGACGTCCGGGGCCGTCTTCCAGCTGACACTGGTGGGCTCCTCGTAGACCCCCACGTTGTGGTGCGCGGTCAGGTGGATGTCCGTGTACGGAACCGCTGCCGACGCGCTCGGCGCCATGGTGGCGCCAACGGCGAACAGAGCGCCGACCAGGGCGAGCGTGGCCGGAGTTCGCTTGACGCGGCGGCGGGTGGAACTCCCGGCGGTCCTCGTCATGTTCATGAGACAGTCCCTTCCCTCTCAGGTGTCCGTGGCCGGCCGCAGAGCTGCCGTCCTCCGTGGCCGGCAGGCCGCGTGGGCGGGAACTCGGCGGGCAGCGACGGGCTATGGTTGGGCGGCGCAGCGTGACCAGGTCACCTACCCCCTGTCGCGTCGCGCCGTGATGTGTACGCATCGTGTCGACTGCGCGCGCCCTCGGCCAGCTTTCGTCATGTACGCACAAAAGCCCTGGTGAGGGTGTCAAGAGCACAGGGGGCCGACTTGATACGGATTCACCTCGGGTCCGAGGGCTTGGGCAGCGTCACTGTCTGCGCCCTCCCGGACTTCGACGCCGAACTGACAGCGGCCGGCAGGACCCACGCCGGCGGCGGGCAACCCCAGGGCCCCCTGGCGCAGCTCTACTCGCGCAGCACCTCTCCGGATCTCGCTGCCGGCGTCGACTCCCAGTACCTCTCCCACTTGTTCGCCCGCCGCAGCCCCACGCCCTTCACCAAAGCCCTCGCCGAGGGCGACGAGCGGGCCGGCCGCGTCCTGGCCCACGCCGTCGACCAGCTGCGCAGCACCGTCATCGAGCCGCATCGCTCAAGGATCCGGTCCGCGGTCGCGACCCGGTCCGTCGCCCTGTCCCACGTCTACGTCGACGGCGGAGCCTCGGCGATGCTCCGGCGTCTCGGGCACGGAATCAGGCTCCGCCGAGGCGTCCTGGAGCTGCCGACGGCCTTCGACGCGGACCTCGAACTCGGCCAGGGCTCACTTCGGATCCAGGCGGTGGCCCTCAACCAAGGGGTCACCCTGGCCGAGCCGGCCGGCGATCTCCTGACCGTCCGGATCCCCGCGGGAACGGCCCCACGAACCGACCCGGGCCACCAGGCGGCACTTCAATCCCTGCTCGGCACCGGCAGAGCGGAAGCACTCACGCGCATCGTCATGTCCGGAGGAGTCACCGGCAGGCAACTGGCCTCCCTGCTCGGCGTGTCGAACGCCGCGGCCAGTCGGCACGCCGCGGTGCTACGGCATGCCGGCCTGATCCGTACCCTGCGGAGAGGGCAGGCCGTCACGCACGTCGCGACCCCCCTGGGCTACCACCTGACACAGCCGGAAACCACTTCCGGGCCTTGAGCGCAACGCATACCGGATCCGAGCCTGTTCGCGAAAGGCGCACCGGGCGCCGGGGCGCACACGGGGGTTCGAAAACAGGACCGTAGAAGGGGCTTCTGTTGTCCGAGCTGATCAGGCGGCAGTCGGTGGATGTCCTCATCGACTTCTACGGCTTCACCCTCCAGGACATCGACGACTCCACCGTGCCCGTCCCTTACCCGGACGAGGTGGATGCCGGTGGAGCGAGCGGGCAGTTCCTGACCGTCCGTGAGGGGCGGAGAGACATCCGCAGCGCCGGTCACACCCACGAGATCCTTTTCGTGGCTGAGGTCTGGGACGGCGCCCCGGGCATCGACCGCAGCAGGCCGTGGGAGATACGCGCCGAGGGAGTGCTCAGCCTCGGCGTGGGGGGAGCGTGCGTTTTGGACCGTGACCGGCAGCCCGGAGAAGACGGTGGTCCATGGCGATACCGCTGCGCGGTGGCGGGTGAGGAGGTACTGCACCGGTCGTTCAGAACCGCCTCCCGTTCGAACGCACAGGCCCGACAGCCGTCTTTCTACGGTCCAGTCGTCGTTCTCATGGGCTCCGGGGTGGTGACGGGCAGTTCGCGCGGGTCCAGTCGTTCGTCGACGCCGAGCCGGGTGAATTGCTCGATCAGGCGGGGGACGGCTGTAGCGCGGGGCGCTGTCGCCGCGGCCTTGGGCGCTCTCCGGAGCGCCCGCGGCCGCGTCGGCGCTAACGGCTCAAGTGCCGCAGTTCGTGCTCGTAGAGCGCGGCCGGGTCGAGTCCCATTCCGGTGAAGTGGCCCGCCAGTTCCAGGGAGAGGACGCCGTGCAGGCGGGTCCAGAAGTGCAGGGCGCGGCGCAGGGTGGCCGGGGGTGCGGGGTGGTCGCCCGCCCACTGCCGGTGTCCGGCGAGGTGGGAGTCGAGCGGGGACTCCTCCGTCGCGGCCGCGGGACGGTCGTCGGGCGGGGAACCGTCATCGGCCGACCGGGCGGCGTCGAGGAGGGCGTTCATGATCTCCGAGGCGATCACGGTGGTGTCGTCGGGCGCGTGGTAGCCGGGGACGGGCGTGCCGAAGAGGAGGAAGTAGCGCTGGGGGTCGTCCAGGGCCCAGGCGCGCAGCGCCTGCCCGAGCTCCGGCAGACCGGCGCCGGACGCGGCGGCGGTGCGCAGGGCGTCGGCGAGGCCGCGGTAGGCGTCGCGGATCAGTTCGGTGATCAGCTCGTCCCGGCCGGCGAAGTACCGGTAGAGCGCGGGGCCGCTCATGCCCATCTGTTTGGCGATGGCGTTCAGCGACAGTCCCGGCGCCCCCGCCGCGGCGATCTGTTCCCAGGCGCGCTCCTTGATCTCGGCCCGTAGCTGGGCGCGGTAGCGCTCGCGTGGGGTCTCGCGTCGGGTCTCCTCGCCCGCGACGGCCATGTGCGCATCCCTTCCCTGGGGTGCCCGACTCCCGGGAGCCGGGGGAGCGGCTGGACGCCCGCTCCGAGTTAGACCCTATTACGAACGTGCTTGACCGTCACTCCGATGCGGTTATAACTTCTAACGAAAGCGCCAGCCGCTAACGGGCTGGTGGATCGAGGGAGGTCGTCATGAACGCCGCAGCGATGGTCGAGGTCGTGCTGCCGGGCAAGGTCGAGCCCGAAGGGCTGGAGGTGCGCCACCGCGCCGTCCCGACCCCCGGCCCGGGCCGGATCGTGGTCCGCGTGGAGGCCACCGGCGTCTCCTTCGCCGAACAGCAGATGCGCCGCGGCCGCTACTACGACCAGCCGCCCTTCCCCTTCGTCCCCGGCTACGACATGGTCGGCGCCGTGTCGGCGGTCGGCGACGGAGTCGACGCCGGCCTCGTCGGCACCCGGGTGGCCGCACTGCTGAAGGTGGGCGGCTGGGCCAGCCACGTCGTCCTCGACGCCGCCGACGCGGTGCCGGTCCCGGACGGGATCGGCGCGGCGGAGGCCGAGACCGTGGTGATCAACGGCATCACGGCCTGGCAGATGCTGCACCGCAAGGCCCGTGTCCGGACCGGGCAGACCGTCCTGGTGCACGGCGCCAACGGGGGAGTCGGTTCGGTCCTGGTCCAGCTCGCCCGGGCGGCGGGGGCGAAGGTGATCGGCACGGCGGCCGCGCGCCACCACGACGCGCTGCGGGAACAAGGCGTGACCCCGATCGACTACCGCACCGAGGACGTCCCCGCCCGCGTCCGCGCCCTCGCCCCGGGCGGCGTGGACGCCGTCTTCGACCACGTCGGCGGTCGCGGCATCGTCGACTCCTGGCGCCTGCTCGCGCCCGGCGGCACCCTCGTCTCCTACGGCAGCGCCTCCACCCGCGACGACGAGGGCTCCAAGCAGTGGCCGGTCCTCAAGCTGCTCGGCCGGGTCTGGCTCTGGAACGCCCTGCCCAACCGCCGCCGCGCCTACTTCTTCAACGTCTGGGCCGGCCGCGCCCTCGCCCCCGCCCGCTTCCGGGCCCGCCTGCGCGCCGACCTCGGCGAGGTCTTCGCGGCGCTGGGACGGGGCGAGATCACCGCCCGGATCGCCGCCGAGCTGCCCCTCACCCAGGCGGCCGAGGCGATGCGGCTGGCCGAGTCCGGCACCGTCGCCGGAAAGATCGTCCTGCGCGCCTGACGCGTGGGGCGGCACCCCGCTGACTGCGCCGGAACCTTGCGCATGCGCCTCGGAAGGGTCTCCATGGATGGCCGTCAACGCAAAGCCGGCGGGATCGTCGCCACCATCAGCGCGACCGCACTCACCCTCGGGGCCACCCCCGCCGCCTTCGCCGACAGCGGACGGCGGTTGAGGTCGAGAAGGCCACCGGCACCGCCGACATCGCCCCGGCCCCCACCCCGGGCACCACGATCCCCCGGCGCTCCACCGGGGACGCGGAGGCCGGCACCGCCACAGGGGACGCCGTAATACCCCGTCGTCGCCGACCCCAAAGTGGTGGGACAAGACGAAGGAGACCGTGGGCGGCGCCGTCCGGGACACCTGGAGTTCCACCAAGTGCGCTGGCGCGCTGGGCGCGGCGGCCATTCCCGGCTCCGCCGCCTACGACACGACGCCGACCTCGTCCTCGGCGGGCCTTCCGTCTTCGTGCCGCCTCTCGCGGTCCCGCCGCCCTACAAGCCGTTGGGCAGGGCCGCCATACTTGGGGGAGGCCGGGGGCGGCGCGGAGGCAACGACGGGGGCGGCGGGGCGGGGATGGCGGAGACCAGGCTGATCCAGGGCCGGTACCAGCTGCTCGACCGGATCGGTCGGGGCGGCATGGGCGAGGTGTGGCGCGCCCGCGACGAGTCCCTGGGCCGGCACGTGGCCGTCAAATGCCTCAAACCGCTCGGACCGCGGCACGAACCGTCCTACCTTCGGGTGCTCCGGGAGCGCTTCCGCCGCGAGGCCCGCGTCGCGGCGGCGCTCCAGCACCGCGGCATCACCGTCGTCCACGACTTCGGCGAGAGCGACGGGGTCCTGTACCTGGTGATGGAGCTCCTTGACGGGCGCAACCTCAGCCAGCTCCTGGAGGACAACAAGCAGCACCCGCTCCCCGTCCCCGAAGTCGTCGACATCGCCGAACAGGTGGGCGCCGCACTCGCGTACACCCACCGGCAGGGGATCGTCCACCGCGACCTCAAACCGGCCAACATCATGCGGCTGACCGACGGCACGGTGAAGATATGCGACTTCGGCATAGCGCGCCTGGGCCACGACATCGGCTTCACGGCCCGGCTCACGGGGACCGGCATCGCCATGGGCACCCCGCACTACATGTCGCCCGAGCAGATCGGCGGGGGGAGCGTCGACCACCGGAGCGACCTGTACTCGCTGGGCTGCGTGCTGTACGAGATCGCCACCGGCACCCCGCCGTTCGACATGGACGACGCCTGGGCGGTCCTCGTCGGCCACCGTGACACCCCGCCCACGCCCCCGCGCGACCTCCGCCCGGAGCTGCCGCCGGTGTTCGAGGACGTCGTCCTCGACCTGCTCGCCAAGGAGCCCGACGACCGTCCCGACGACGCGGGGGAACTGGTGCGGCGGCTGACCGGCGCGCGGCCCGGAACGCACGCGGGGGGCATCGCGTACGCGCCCGTCATCGCGTACGCCCCCGGCACGTCGGACGCTGTCGGCGCTTCGGACGCCGTCGGTACGTCGTTTGCCGCCCGTACGTCGGACGCTGTCGGCACGCCGGACGCCGTCGGTACTTCGTATGCCGCCCGTACGTCGGACGCCGTCGGCACCTCCTACGCCGCCGACACCTCGTACGCCGGCGGCGGTTCTTCCCGCACCCACGGCACGTCCCCCACCCACCCGCACCGCCTGTCCGAACCGCCGCCCCGGCTCCCCGCCTGGGCACGGCACATGACCACCGGCTCGAAGGCGGCCGGTACCGCTGCCACGGCGCTTCCGCCGGACCCCTCCGCCGTGCTGACCGGAGCCTGGACGGTCCCCGGGAGCGCGCGGAAGGACGGCCGGAAGGACAGGGGGAGCGGCACGGGCCGGCTCGCGTCCACCGCTCCCGCGTGGGAGCCGGGTGCCGACCCGCGCCGGTCGTCCGCCGGCTCGGGAGCGCCGCTCTCCGCCGGCGCCGGTTCCGCCGGGACGGAACGCCCCTCCCCGGCGGCGCCCGCCCCCGTCCCCCCGGACGTGCTGGACGAACTCGCCGCCCGGCACAGCGGCGGCCTCCGCCTCGGCCGCGCCGGGCGCTGGGCGGAGGCGGACGAGACGCACCGCGCCGTGCTCGCCGAGCGCGAGCGGCTGCTCGGCGCCGACCACCCCGACACCCTCGCCAGCCGCTACGAGGTCGCGTTCTCGCTCAGCCGGCTCGGCCGCCCTGAGGAGGCGCTCCGCGAGTTCGCCCGGACCGCCTCGGCCCGCTCCCGCACCCTCGGCCCCGACCACCCCGACACGCTCGCGGCACGGCAGGAGACGGCGTACGTCCTCGGCCGGCTCGGCCGCCACTTCGAGGCGCGGGAGGTGTACGCGGACGTCCTGGCGGCCCGCGAACGCATCATGGGCCCCGACCACCCCGACACCCTCCGCTGCGGTCACAACCTCGCCTTCAGCCTCAGCAGACTGGGCCTGCTGGAGGAGGCGTACCGCATGGCGCACGACGTGGCCGCCGCGCGGGCCCGAGTGCTGGGCGGGGACCATCCCGACACCCTCGTCACCCGCTACGAGGTCGCCTACACGCTCGGCCAGCTCGACCGGTGGAGCGACGCCCTCCGCACGTACCGCGAGGTGGCGGCGGCCCGCACCCGCGTCCTCGGCCCGGACCACCCGGACACCCTGGCCGCCCGCTACGAGGCCGGCATCTGCCTGGGCCGCCTCGGGCGCAGCACGGAGGCGCTGGAGCTGTACCGCGCGCTGATCGAGGACCGCACCCGCGTCCAGGGCCCCGCCCACCCGGACACCCTCCGCGCCCGGCACGGTATGGGCGTCAACCTCGGCCGGCTGGGCCGCTGGGAGGAGGCACTCGCCGAGGCGCGCGACGTCTGCGCCATCCGTGCGCGCGTGCTCGGTGCCGACCATCCCGACACCCTGGTCAGCCGCCGCGAGGTGGCCGTCGGCCTCGGCTGGCTGGGGCGCTGGACGGACGCCCTGGCCGTGTACCGCGACGTCGCGCAGGCGCGCCAGCGCGTCCTGGGCGCGGACCACCCCGACGCGCTCGCCAGCCGCAACGACGAGGCCCGCTGCCTCCAGCAGCTCGGCCGCACGGCGGAGGCGGCGGAGCTGTACCGCCAGGTCGCCGCCCTGCAGCAGACCCGCGCGGCTCGCCACCGAGGGCCCGGCTGAACCGCGCGGCCCGCGAACGCCCGCCCGCGAACGCCGACCGGCCGAACGCCGACCGAACGCCCCCGGCCGCTCGGCCCCCCGGCCGATCGCCCGCCGCCCGAACGCCCGTCAGCCCGCGACGCCCCTCAGCCCGCGAACGCCCGGACGACGGCCAGGCTGTCCTCGTACACGTGGTGCCGCGTCACCAGCCCGTCCTCCATCGTCAGGTGCAGCGCGAACCGCGCACGGTACCGCCGTCCCGTCGGCCGCGCCATCAGCCGCAGTTCGCCGGTGACGACGGCGTCGGTGCCGTCGACGAGCACCCGCTCGATCCGTGTGTCCGCCGCCTCCGGCACGTGGTGCGCCCCGATCTCCCGGTAGTGCGCCGCCGCGTCCGCCCGGCTCGACCGCTCCCGGATCCACGGCGTCTCCCCCCGGCCCAGTTCCTCCGCCGGCCAGTCGAACGCCCAGTCCGCGCCGTCCGCGTACAACTCCGCGATCCGCTCCGGGTCTCCGTCCGCCATCCGCCGGAGCAGCTCCTCGACGACGGTCCGGGTGGCGGCGGTCGTTTCGGTGGGGGTGGCGGGGGTTGCGGTGCTCATGGCGCTCTCCTGTTTCCACTGATCCGTGATGCGGGCCGCCGCTGGGGCGGTTGCGCATCAGTGTGGAATGGGAGAGTGGGGCAGAGCGATTACCCGGAAGGTAAAAGCCGCCCGGGCCCGCCGACGCCGCCCCGGCGGCCCGTTCACCTTCCGCCGCCTCGCCGCCCGCCGCCCAACTCCCGTGACGGGACGAGGTTGAGTCGCCCGATCGCCTCGTTGACGTCCTTCGGCCAGAACCACAGCCGGTACACCGGCGGCACCTTGAAGTAGTCCTCCGGGCCGAAGAGTTCCCGGGTACGCAGGTCGGCGCAGTAGCGCTCGCGCCAGGAGAAGGACTCGCCGGGGCGCAGCGGGGTACCGTCGACGATCTTCCGGGTGACCTCGTGCAGCCTCTCCAGGGCCCGGTACTCGTACCCCAGCAGGGTGGCCGGTTCCTTCCAGATGCCCTTCTTCCCCTTCACGGCCTTCTCGGCGGCCTCCAGGGTCATCGGAAGGTCGAGTTCCCCGGGGATGGAGGGGTAGATGATGAACGTGGCCGCCCACCCGGATTCGATGAGGTCGAAGTTGAAGGTGGAACGCTGCCGTCGGGTGAGGGCGGCCCGTTCCTCCTTCGAGTAGTCGGGGGCGACGTAGGCCAGCAGGCGGTGGTGGTCGTCGAAGGGCGAGTCGGCCGTGCGGATGAAGATCCGCCGCGGCTTGGCGTGCGGGGGTTTGCCCTCCGGAACGCCCTCGGTCAATCGCTTGTTGATGTTGTCCGTATTGAACTGCGCTGCCTTGGTGCCCTGTTCGAACTGCAGTGTGCCGGCGTGACCGGTACGGATCTTCGGCAGCAGGAACTCGGCGAGCTCCTTCGAGATGGGCGCCTTGCCCTGCTCGATCCACCCGGCGAGCTCCTTGAACTTCTCGTCCACGTTGGCGGCGCCCGCGGCGGACTTCGCCGTCACCTCGGGGGTGTCGACGGACAGCATGCGGACGGGCATGCGGATGTTCGGCGTATCGCCGTCGTGCACGTCGACCAGCGCGTCCGAGCCCAGCGAGGGCATGGACTCCCCGGCCGGTGACCACAGGATCTGTACGGGATCGACCACGGTTCGCGTCCTTTCTGGCTCCGACCCGTTCCGGTGGGCCCTTCCCGGCCCGCCCGCCCCGCCACCGGTCCTGCTGACAGCCTCGGCCCGCCCCGCCGGCCCCGCAACCCGGAGCCTCCGGCCCCTCGGCCGTCGGAGAGGACGGGCCTCAGCCCACGGCCTGCCGCACCAGCGCCCCCATCCGCCCCTCACCCCCGGCCGTCACCTCGGCGAGGGCGCGGTCGGACGGGGACCCTCCTCGCGCCCACCGGCGCCGGACCCACCGGCGCCGAGCGAGGCGATGCGCTCCATGTTGGCCGTGCCCCATTCGCCGAGTGGCATGAGGACGTCGAGGAGCGACGTGCCGAACGCGGTCAGCGAGTACTCCACCTTCGGCGGCACCTGGGGGAACTCCTCGCGGTGCACCAGCTGACTCGCTTCCATCTCCTTGAGCTGGTTGATCAGGACGCGCTCGCTGATGCCGTCGACCGCACGCCGCAGCGCTCCGAAGCGCAGCGGTCCTTCGCAGTGGAGCGCCCAGAGGATGAGAATTTTCCACTTGCCGCCGACGACGGCCAGCGCGGCATCGAACCCGCAGGTGAACGTCCGCTTCCTCATCAACGCTCCGCACTGACTCGTAGGTAAGTACCCGACAAAATAGACGGTACTTGAGGAAACATCAGTGCCGGACGGAGCATGGAGTGGCAACGGCCGAATGGAGCCGAATTGTCCATGCGACGCGCGGAGTTGAGTACATGTCTGTGAACGACCGCACACCGGTGACCGTCATCGGCCTGGGAGCGATGGGTTCGGCGCTGGCCGAGGCGTTCCTCGGGGCGGGGCACCCGACGACCGTGTGGAACCGGAGCGGCGAGAAGGCCGCGCCCCTCGTCGCCAAGGGGGCGCGGCACGCCCTCGCCGTCGGGGAGGCGGTGGCCGCGAGTCCGCTGGTCGTCGTCTGCCTGACCACGTACGACGCCACGTGCGCGGTTCTGGAGCCGGCCTCCGCCGAGCTGGCCGGGCGCGCGTTGGTCACCCTCAACACGGGGACGCCGGAGGGCGCCCGCCGGATGGCCGGCTGGGCGCGGGAGCGGGGAGCGCGCTTCCTGGACGGCGCCGTCAAGAACGTGCCGCCGGCCGTCGGCGCGCCCGACACCCTGCTGTACTACGGGGGTGACAGGGAGGTGTTCGACGCGTACGAGGCGACCCTGCGGGTGCTGGGCGGGGACACCGTCCACCTCGGCGACGAGCCGGACCTGGCCGCCCTCTACGAGCAGGCCGTGGGCGGCCTCCTGCTGCCCGCCCTCCTCGGCTTCTTCCAGGGGGCCGCGCTGGTCTCCGCGCGCGGCCTGAAGGCCGACACGCTGGTGCGGTTCACCACCAAGTGGCTGGAGATGATCGCGTCCGAACTGCCCGCCATCGCCGCGGAGATCGACAGCGGCGACTACACCCGGCCCCGGGCGACCGTCGGCATCTTCCACCAGGCGGTCGCCCATGAACTCCAGCTCGGCCGGGAGGCCGACATCGACGTGTCGTGGCACCTTCCGATGTACGAGATGCTCGAACGGGCCATCGCCGACGGCCACCGCGACCACAGCGTCTCGGCGCTGATCGAGACGCTCCGGAAGCCGGTGCCGCAGGCGTAGACCTCGGCCGTCCCGTCCCGTCTCGTCCCGTCCCGTCTCGTGCCGTCCCGTCCCGTGCCCTGCCGTCCCGTCCCGTGCCGTCCCGCCCCGAGCCGTGCCGCATCAGCGCCGGCCTGCCCGCGCCGCTCAGTCGGCCGGGCCGGCGGGGGCCCGGCCCGCGTCGCTTGGGGTGGGGCGGGCGGATGCGGCGGGAGCGGAGCCGGCCCCCGCCCGTGCGTCCGCGGCGGGCGCCCGCTCCGGGGAGCTGCCCGGAGCGCGCGGGGCCTGTGCGGCGGCGGTGCGCCGCGCCCGTTGCCCCCACCACCACTACCAGCAGCGCCAGCAGTTCGAACGCCGCCCCCGCCCACGGCAGCGACTCCAGCCGGCCCGCGCCCACGAGGAGGCCGCCGAGGGCGCCGGCCAGGGTCTGGCCCAGGTAGAGGGCGCTCTGGTTGAGGGCGAGGAGCATGTCGCCGTGCCGGCCGCCGATGTGCAGCAGGCGGTGCTGGATGAGCGGGAAGGCGCACCAGTGGGCGAACCCCCACGCGGTGAGCGCGACCGCCGTGCCCGCGGGGGAGCGCAGGGCGGGGGAGAGGGCGGCGAGGACGACGGCGAGCAGGGCGACGGACGTCGCGAGGGCGGTACGCGGATTGACACGGTCCGCGAGCCGGCCGCCGGCCATCACGCCGGCGAAGCCGCCGACGCCGAAGAGCAGCAGCAGCCACGGCCGCAGGCCCGTCCCCACGTGTCCGGCGCGGTCGAACAGGGCGCCGAGGTAGGTGTAGACGACGAAGGTCCCGACCACCCAGAACGCCGTGACGAGCAGCGCCGCGGGCGCGTGGCGGACGCGGAACACGGCCAGTCGCCGCCGTACCCCCGACCCGCCCGGCCCCGGTACCGACGGCAGGGCGGGCCAGAGCCCGGCCAGCGCTACCAGGGACAGCAGGGCGACGAAGCCGAACGCCCAGCGCCAGGACGAGAAGTCGCCGATCGCGCTGCCCAGCGGCACGCCCAGGGCGATCGCCGTGGTCATGCCCGCGTAGACGACGGCCAGGGAGCGTCCCCGCCGTTCGGGCGGGGTGATACCGGCCGCCACCGCCGACGCGGTCGAGGCGTAGATCGCCGCACCGGCGCCCGCGACGGCCCGGCTGAGCAGCAGGACGGCGTAGGACGTCGCGAAGGCGGACAGGGCGTTCCCGGCCGCGAACACGATCAGCACCACCACCAGCACGGTCTTCCGGTCGGCGGCCGACGTCAGACCCGCCAGCACCGGTGCGGCGACGGCGTAGGTGAGGGCGAACACCGTCACCGACTGGCCGGCCGCCGCCGTGGACAGACCCAGGTCGCGCGCCATCGAGGGCAGCAGCCCCGAGACGATGAACAGGTCCGTCCCGATGGCGAACATGCCCAGCGCCAGCAGCCAGATCCGGGCCCCGCCCCCGCCCCTGTCCTTCGACGTCCCCTCCGCCACGGCCATCGGGCCCACCCCTCTCCGTACCCCGTCCACCGAAGTAACCGGTCATGTGGTTACTTCGTTCGTGGTCGGTAACCTAACATGGGGTTATGAGTGCGGAGCAAGAGCGTCAGGACCGCGACTGGGTCTGGTATGGCACCCGGGTCAGCGTCGATTTCGTCAACACCCGCCGGGACCGCTGGGCGGGCGGCCGGGAACTCCTGCGCGAACCGGCGGACCTCACGGCCTGGTTCGAGGCGGCCGGGATCGGGCCCGCCTGCATCCCCGTCGACGAACCGCTGCTGGCGCAGGCCGTCGAGCTGCGGGAAGCGATCGACGCAGGGCTGCTCGCCGTCGTCGAACGGGCCGCCTTCCCCGTGGCCGTCCAGCGGGTCCTCAACGCGTGGCTCGCCCGCGCCGCCGAGAACCCGCCGCGCCTCGATGTGCGCGACGGCATCCCGGTGCTGACAGCCGGCCTCCCGCCGGTGGACGGGCGCGGCGCGCTCGGCCGGATCGCCGTGGACGCGGCGGAGATGTTCGGCGGCGCGGACCGCGACCGGCTGCGCGTCTGCGCCGGGGAGCGGTGCAGTGCCCGCTTCTTCGACAACTCGGTCGCGCGCAGACGCCGTTGGTGCTCCATGGCGGGCTGCGGAAACCGCGCCAAGGCGGCCCAGCACCGCCGGGCGCGCGCCTGAACGTCCCCGACGCGCAAGGGGCGTGCCGCGACAACGCGGCACGCCCCGCCAACGGGCCCGTATCACCTCATCGTTGGGCGACCCGCACCACCCGCAGCCCCGGCGACGCCAGGATGTCCCGCTCGCAGAACCGGCCGCGGGTCATCCGGCCCTTCGAGAACAGCTCCGTCTGGTCGCTTGAGTGGGCCGACGCGGGGTCGTCGGACTGCGAGTACGTCAGCAGCGTCCGGGCCGTCACCGGGCAGGGGCCGCCGTCGAAGCCCACGGCCTGGACGTAACTGGTGCCCATGGACACCTCGGGGTAGCCGCCGCGCGACCCGTCCCAGCGGGACTCGACCTTGTTCCAGGCGCCCAGCGCCTCCGTGCCGCCCGGCACCGGGATCCTCTTCCCCTTCCGCACCACGAACTGGTGCTCGCCCAGCGGCGCGTCCAGCGCGATGCCCGCCGACCGCAGGTCGTGGACGGCGGCGGCCAGCGCCCGCGCGACGCCGGGCTCGGCCGTGTTGAGGGTGTTCGGAGTCGTCACCGGCTTCGCCGGGTCGAACGGCACCCGCCACAGCCGGTCCGCCGGCACCTCGCGGACCAGCGCGCGGACGAACCGGTCGAAGAGGAGCGCGCCCCTGCTGCCGGTGGTCAGTCTGCGGTCCCAGCGGGCCAGGACGCCGCAGGCCCCGGACACGTCCACCGGCCGCCCGTCCGGGCCCGTCGCCCTGCCGCCCGGCAGCTTCGCGCAGGCCGCCGCCGCGTCCGCCGCGGCCAGGTCCCCGGTGGGCGCCCGCCCGGCGAACTGCTGCCGCTCCAGGTCCGCGACGGTCAGCCGGCCGCGCTTCGCCATGGCGGCGACGTCCTCCACCCCGCCGCGCGTCCGGAACGACCGCTCGGTGCCGATGTCGCCGAAGATCCGCGGGTAACCGGTGAGCGGCCGGTCCGCGTTGGCCAGCCACGCGCTGTCATTGGAGTTCTCGGCGTACGGCGCGTCGACGAGCGTGGGCATCGCCGACGGGCCGAAGACGCCCGGTTGCAGGGCGTCCCGGTCCCTCCCCAGCGCGCAGGCGCCGCGCGAACCGTCCAGCACCGCCAGCCCCGACTCCGGATACGTCCGCCGGCCGAGGGCCGTGGCGCAGCTCCGCTGCACCTCGTCGGTGACGCGCGGCAGCACCTGCGACTGCGTGTAGAGGCTGTGCCCGGCGGAGTCGGCCGCCACGGTGTTCACCCACGGCAGGCCCTGGGTGCGGCGCAGCGCCTCCCGGACGCCCCGGACGTCGCGCGCCTTGCTCAGGCCCAGCGAACTGTCGAAGAAGCGGAACTGGGCGGCGTTGGGGTCGGCGAGGGCGTACGCCGAGCCCGGCGTCCACGGCAGCGGGAGGTCGTCCCCGAGCCCGGTGACCACGGGCCCGTAGCGCGTCCACCACTGGCTGCGGGTGACGTTCGCGAGCCGCCCGTCCGCGCCGCGTACCGCCACGGTGACCTTGCGCTCGGTCATCCGCTCCGGTCTGCCGTCGACCAGGTACGAGCGCGGGTCGCCGGGGGCGGGCTTCAGCTCGTACAGGTTCATCGGCACGCCGGTGGCGACCGTATGGCTCCACGCCATGGACGCGTTGTGCCCTATCTGGACGGTGGGGGAGCCCAGCAACGAGGCGCCCGATACGTTGAGTTCGCCCGGGATCGTCTGCTGTGACTGCCAGAAGCGGCGGTTGCCGTGCCAGGGGTAGTGCGGGTTGCCCAGCAGCAGGCCCCGCCGGTTCGCCGTGGCGGCGCCGGAGAACGCGACGGCGTTCGAGCCCATCCCGGTGTCGTGGCGGGCGGCGAAGTAGGCGCGGGCGGCGGCGGCCGGATCGGCAACCGCTTTGCCGCCGCCGACGGTCCGGGCGGCGGGGGGACGGGCCTCCGTGATCGCGTCCGCCAGCGCGCCCTGCCCGCCGAGCACGGTCAGCGCGTAGCCGCGCCGGGCGACGTCGGTGGCGGTGACCGGACGCACCCAGCCCTTGCCCCGGCAGGCCGGATCGGTGACCTTGTGCTGCCGCAGCCAGGCGTTGTATCCGGCCGCCCAGCCGCGCATCAGCTCCTTGGCCTGCCGCGACGGCCCCTCGGGTGCCGGCCGGTCGAGCAGCTTCTCGACGGTCCGGGCGTCGCGGACGCCGCGGAAGAAGAGGTCGCTGGAGAGGTTGGTCGAAGCCTCGGAGAACGAGCGGTCCGGGGCCGCGTCCGGCCCGAAGTACCGGGCGCGCTCCCCGCGTACGGTGACGAAGCCGTCGGCCAGGGTGCAGACCGCGTCGGCGGCCTGCGCCCAGCCGTCGCCGAACCCGAGGTCCGCGTAGTCGTCGGCCAGGATGTGCGGGACGCCGTACTCGGTGTAGCGGATCACCGCCGACAGCCCGTCGGCGGACGGCCGTTCACCGCGGGCGGCGTCCGACGCCGCCACGGCGGGCAGGGCCCCGGCACCGGTCAACAGGACGAGCCCGCCGACGGCCAGGGCGCGAAGCGAGTGACGCAAGCGCAAGATGACTCCCATCGTTGAGGGACGACTCGAAAGACTCCCACGATGGTGTGACGGTTGAGGCGAACATCCTTGCGCTCATGGAAGATTCGCCGAATTCGGTCGGCTGACGGTCAGCGCTCGTCGACGAGCCGCCGGATCTTGCCCACCGACCGCTCCAGCGTCTCCGGCGGCACGATCTCGACGGCCACCGAGACGCCCACGTCGTCCTTCACCCGCCGGACGATCGTCTCCGCGGCCGCCGCGCGCTGCTCCGGCGTCGCCCCGGGGCGCGCCTCCGCCCGGACGGTCAGCCGGTCCATCCGCCCCTCCCGGGTGAGGCGGAGCTGGAAGTGCGGCGCGACGCCGGGGACCCGCAGCAGGACCGCCTCGATCTGCCCGGGGAACAGGTTCACCCCGCGGACGATGATCAGGTCGTCGCTCCGGCCGGTGATCCGCTCCATCCGGCGGAACACCCGGGCGGTGCCCGGCAGCAGCCGGGTGAGGTCGCGGGTGCGGTACCGCACGACCGGCATGGCCTCCTTGGTGAGCGAGGTGAGGACGAGCTCCCCAGGCTCCCCGTCGGGCAGCGGCTCACCCGTGACCGGGTCGACGATCTCCGGGTAGAAGTGGTCCTCCCACAGGTGCGGGCCGTCCTTGGTCTCCACGCACTCCTGCGCGACGCCCGGTCCCATCACCTCCGAGAGGCCGTAGATGTCGACGGCGTCGAGGCCGCACCGCTCCTCGATCTCGCGGCGCATCTCCGCCGTCCACGGCTCCGCGCCGAAGACGCCGACGCGCAGCGAGGTAGTGCGCGGATCGACGCCCTGCCGCTCCAACTCGTCGAGCAGGGTGAGCATGTACGAGGGCGTCACCATGATGACGTCCGGCCTGAGGTCCCGGATCAGGCGCACCTGACGGGACGTCATTCCGCCGGACGCGGGGATCACCGTACAGCCGAGCCGCTCCGCGCCGTAGTGCGCGCCCAGGCCGCCGGTGAACAGCCCGTACCCGTACGCCACATGGACCGTGTCACCGGGCCGGGCGCCCGCCGCGCGGAGGCTGCGGGCGACGAGGTCGGCCCAGGTGTCCAGATCCCGCTCGGTGTAGCCGACGACGGTGGGCTCGCCCGTCGTCCCGCTGGAGGCGTGCAGGCGCCGGATCCGCTCCCGCGGCACCGCGAACATGCCGTACGGATAGTGGGCGCGCAGGTCCGCCTTGGTGGTGAACGGGAAGCGGGGGAGGTCGGCGGGCGTACGGCAGTCCTCCGGCCGCACCCCCGCCTCGTCGAACGCCCGGCGGTAGAAGGCGACGTTGTCGTAGGCGTGCCGCAACGTCGCCCGCAGCCGCTCCTGTTGCAGCGCCGCCAGCCCGTCGCGCGTCAGGCGCTCTCCCGCGTCGAGTGCCGCGGCTGCCGTCATGACCCACCCCCGATGTCCCGACCGATCATTCGGTAGTTTTCGTCCGTGCAAAAGAATCAGCCATCGACCGCGGACGTCAAGAGGCGGATCCGTGATTCCCCCACCCGTCCGGGCGATCCGCCCCACGGGCGGCGGCGGCCTGTCCCGGACGCCGCCGGGTCGCTAGGGTGGCGGGACGGAACACCCGCGACGGGGAGGGAACGGCACGTGGCGAAGAGCGCGACCGAGCACCTGGCGGACGACCGGCGGCAGCGGCTTGACCTGGCCAACGCCACCTGGCAGTCGGGCGTTCCGGGCACGGGGGACGTCCAGATCGGCTTCATCGACGGCTATGTCGCGCTGCGCGACCGGCGCACCCCCGACGTCCCGGCCGTGATCTTCTCCCCGGAGGAGTGGCGCGCCTTCGTGGACCTCGCCCGCGAGGGGGAGTTCGACCTCACGTAGGGGGCGGGGTGTTCGGGCGGACGGACGTGCGGGACGAGCGGCCTCGCTGCGCCTCGGCTGCCCGCCGGCACGGCGAGCGGCCCGTCCCGAGCAGGCGCGACGATCGGCCCGCCGCAAGCCGGCGCGACGATCGGCCCGTCAGGCCAGCACCTCGCACCCCCGCCGGGCCAGCGCGTCCAGCAGTCGCGGCGCCGGGTCGAGCGCGTTCCACCGCAGGTCCAGCTTCTCCAGTGACGGCAGCTCGGCCAGCCAACCGGGCAGCGCCGTCAGGCGGTTGGCCCGCAGGTCGAGCCGGCGCAGCGCGGGAAGCCCGCGCAGCGCGGCGGGTACGGCGGTGAACGCGTTCTCGCGGAGCTCCAGTTCGCGCAGCTCGCCCAGTCGTGCGACGGAACCGGGCAGCTCCGCCAGGGCGTTGCCGCGCAGCCACAGCTCGCGCAGCGCCGTGAGCCGCCCGACGCCTTCCGGCAGACGGGTCAGGTGGGCGTACTGCGCCCGCAGTTCCACGAGGGCCGCCATCCCGCCGATCTCTTCCGGCAGTTCGGTCAGCCGGTTGCCGCTCACGTTGAGGTAGCGCAGCCGGGACAGCCGGCCGAGCGTGGCGGGCAGCGCGGTGAGCGCGTTCTCGTGCAGGTAGAGGCAGCCGTCGAGCCCGGTCAGGGCGCCGAGTTCCGGCGGCAGCGCGGTCAGGGCGTTGTGCCCGAGGTCGAGGGTGCGCAGGCCGGTCAGCCGGCCGATCCGGGCCGGCAGCTCCGTCAGACCGTTCTCCGCGAGGATGAGCGTCCTAAGGGCTTCCGTTCCGGATGCCCGCCAGACCTCCTCCGGTACGTACCCGAGCCCGCGCCGCCAGTAGTCGAGCGTGCCGTTCCGCACCACCGGCCTCCTCCCCGGAACCGCCCCGGCCTCCTGCGGAACCGGACCCGGCCCCTCCGGAACCGCCCCGGCGCTCCCGGAGCGCCGCGACGCTACCAAGAGGCCGCTCCCGCCCGCCGCCCGGGGTCGCCCCGGGGGCGCCGTCCGTCTCCGGGCACGTACGATGTGGGCATGTCCTTCCTCCGCCGCCGCAGCGCCGCCACCCCCACGGGGCCGGACTTCGACGTCCTCGCCATGGACCCCGGTGACTGGCCGGGCGACCTCGGAGCCGGGCTGCTGCCCGCGCCCGACGGCAGCTGCCAGGGCGTCTTCCTGCGCTACGACCTGTTCGGCGGGCGCGGCCCGGCGATGATCATCGGCAATCTGCCCGAGGGCTCCCCGGCCCGGGAGCTGGAGGAGGGCCAGGTGCCCTTCGAGGTGGCGCAGCTGCTCGCCGCGCTCGGCAACGACGAGCCGGTCACTGTGCTGGAGACCGAGGACACCCCGGTCATGCACGAGGACAACCTGCTGATCGTGCGCCGTCTCAAGTGCTCGGAGAGCCGCGTCTCGTGCACCCAGTTCGACCGCAGCGACGGCGTCCTCGTCACCATCGCCAGCTGGGACCGCCCGATCACGGACGACCTCTACCAGCTGCTCAAGCCGCTCCCGGCCGAGATGTTCCAGGCGGGCTGAGCCCGATCGCGTACCCCCGGGGCCGGCCGCCCGTGCCGGCCCCGGGGCGTTCCGCGCCCGTCAGCGGTTCGACGAGCGGACCGTCACGTCGTCCGCCCGGACGAAGGCCACCCGGTGGCCGAACTGGATCTCGTAGTACCGGTCCTTCCCCCGCACCACCACGTGCTTCGCGGGGTCGAAGTCGTTCGCGTACAGATACTCCGCGGGACTCGTCTGGCCCAGCACGTACGCCTGCCCGGCGAGCAACTTGTACGGCAGCGGTGTCACGGCCTGGACCGGCACCCCCGCCGGGTACGCCGCCTTCTCCGGGTACGCCCGCCCGTAGACCGGGATCTCCTTCCGGCCCTCGCGCGGCGTCACCAGCTTCCCGCGCGCCCCGAGGGCCACCGGCTCCCACCAGGGGTCGCGGAACCACGCCCGCTGCCCCAGGTACCACACGGCCGTCCAGCCCGGCAGCCGGTCGGCGACCGCGAACTGCTGGCCGGTCGAGGCCCGGGCCCCGGTGTCGTTGACGTCGGTGGTCGACGCGCCGCCGTCCGGGCGCAGTCCGACGTCCTTGACCAGCGGCGCGTCGTCCCGCGGCGCCACCCGCAGCCGGACCGCGCCGGAGCCGTGCGGCGCGCACTCCTGGCCCGGCTTCTCGCAGCCGGTGTAGACGGGTTCGTTGTCGTCGTAGTCGGGGGCGATCGTCACCATGCCGCTGAACGGGCTCGCCGTCGGGTGGAAGGGCCGGTCCATCAGCTCGAAGTAGTGCGCCCAGTCCCAGTAGGGGCCGGGGTCGGTGTGCATGCCCTTGATCGTCGAGGGGACGGTGCCGGGGACGTTGTCGTGGCCGAGGATGTGCTGCCGGTCCAGCGGGATGTCGAGCTTCCGCGCGAGGTGGCGGACCAGCCGGGCCGACGTGCGGTACATCTCCTCCGTGTACCAGGCGTCCGGGCGGGCCAGGAAGCCCTCGTGCTCGATGCCCACCGACTTGGCGTTCACGTACCAGTTGCCCGCGTGCCAGGCCACGTCCTTGACCGGCACGTGCTGGGCGATGTGGCCGTCGGTCGAGCGGACCGTGTAGTGCCACGAGACGTACGCCGGATCCCTT
The DNA here is from genome assembly GCF_017916255.1 of Streptomyces mobaraensis NBRC 13819 = DSM 40847. Lineage (NCBI taxonomy): Bacteria > Bacillati > Actinomycetota > Actinomycetes > Kitasatosporales > Streptomycetaceae > Streptomyces > Streptomyces mobaraensis. Next base: position 815,608 of record NZ_CP072827.1, on the reverse strand, counting down.
ATCAGCTGGAGGGTCTTCTCCCAGGTGGCCTCCGTGTCGTGGATGACGATGAAGTCCGCCTTCTGCGAGCGGGGCCGGTCGGACACGTCGTGGTTGCCGTAGTCCGATCCCTCCAGCCGCTGGTAGGGGGCGGGGACGGACTCGCAGGCGACGCTCTCGGGGCACTCGGTGCCCTCGGCCGGGGGCGTCGCCCGGCCGAGCCGGCCGGCCTGCTCGCGGTGCGGGACGAGGCGGGGCTCGGCGGGCAGGGCCACCCGCTGCCCGGCGTCGGTCGTCCGCCGGGCGCCGGTCCTGATCACCTCGAAGACGTCGTCGGCGAAGACCCGCGCGGTCGCCGCGTCGGAGGCGCTTGACCAGCGCGCCACCGCCCCGTACCAGTCGGCGGCGTCGCCCCCGGCCGGCCGGCCCAGCCGCCGCTGGGCGTCGGCGAGCAGGGCCGCGCCGCCGCGCACATTGGCGGCGGGATCCGTGCGCAGCTCCTCGGGCCGCAGCCCGGTGAGGCCGGCGGCCCGGTCCAGGGTGCGGAGCCGCTCGGGGAACGCGCCGGCCGCGGGCACGGCGTGGTCCTCGGCCCGGTGCGGACGGGCGGTGTCCCCCCGGGCGTCCTCGCCGGCCTCGCCGTGGTGGGCGGTACGGGCGGCGTCGGCCAGGGCCCCGGCCGCGTCGGTGAGGTGCATCGGCCCGTAGCCGCCGGTGACGCTGGGCGCCCCGGCGTGGGCGTCCCAGCGCGACTGGAGGTAGGAGACGGCGAGCAGGACGCTCGGCGGCACGTGGTACTCGGCCGCGGCCCGGGCGAAGTCCCGCTGGAGGGTGTCCGGGCCGGCGGCCGCGCCGGTGCCGGGCGTGCCGGGTGCGGCGTCGGCGGCCGGAAGACCGGAGACCAGCGGGAGCAGCAGGGCGGCCGACGCGAGCGCGCCGGCCGCCCTGCGGGCATGGCCACCTGTCCGGTTTCCCCGGGCTCTTCGCGGGGATCCCGGGGGTGGCGTGTGCTCTGGGTCGGGGGGAACAGCTCGCAAGGCAGCCTCCTCAAGGACGGGCCGGGCCGTACCGTGCGCCGGAGTGGTGGCGACCCGAACCTACCAAGCGGCGATGCCGAGCAGACGATCCGTCAATCAGACTGGATCGTGTGTTATGGGCACGTCAACGCCTGGGCTGCGGGAACCTGTCGGAGCCCTGAGCCGGAGGGGTGAACGCCGACACGCCGCGCCCGGGGCACGGCGTGTCGGCAGGGAGCGGCGGGCCTCAGCGGGTGCCCACCGCGGCGCGGACGGCCCGTCGGGCCATCGCGCAGTCGTCATGCAGCCGCCGGAGCAGGAGCCGCTGCTCCTCGCCGGTGTCCGGGGTGCCCGGGGTGACCGGCTCCTGCTGGGCCCGCTGGACGGCCAGCTCGTACGTCCGGATCTCACGGGTGAGGACGAGCATCAGATTCACCAGAAAGGCGTCACGGAACGGCGTACCCGGCGCCTGCGCGTGCTGGGCGATCTGCCGGCGGGCCAGCGGAGCGTCCCCCAGCACCGTCCACAGGGTCGCGAGGTCGTACCCCGGGAGGTACCAGCCCGCCTGGCCCCAGTCGACCAGCACCGGCCCCGCGGGGGAGAGGAGCATATTGGCGAGCTGGGCGTCACCGTGGCAGAACTGGCCCTGGACGTGCGCCAGACCGTGCAGCAGCTTCTGCAGGTCGCCCATGTCCCGGTCGGTGAGCAGGCCGAGCTCATGGAAGCGGGTGATGTGCTTGGCGTAGTCGAGCGGCATGTCGAACATGCCCACCGGCGGCTGCCAGAGGTTGACCCGGCAGACCGCGCCGAGCGCCACCCGTACGTCGGCGCGCGGCGGGGTGTCCGAAGGATGCCGCCGGGTGGCGGCCGGGCGGCCCGGCATGCGCTCGGCGACCAGGACGCCCTGCTCGGGATCGGCGGCGATCAGCCGCGGCACCCGGACCGGAGGGCGGTGCCGCACAAAGGTGCGGTACGCCGCTATCTCCTGCCGGAACCGCTCGGCACCCGCGGGGGAGCGGTCGAGTAAACACTTCGCGACGGCGCCGGTGCGGCCCGCGGTGCCGACCAGCAGCACCGAACGGCCGCTGCGGCGCAGCACCTGGCTCGGGGTGAACTCCGGGCAGACGTGCTGCACCGAGGCGATCAGCGCGCGCAGCTCGGGGCCGTCGGGGCCGGACAGGTCGATTCTCCCGCCGACCGGCGGTGTGCCGAGCCCCGAGCCCCTCCGTACCCGTCCGCCCCCGAACGCGGCTCCCACGGCATGGGAGGGGTCGAGGTACGGTCCGCCGCCCTGCGGCGGGCGGATCTGCTGCGGCCGCGGGGGCCGGAGCGGAGCGGACACGGAGGCCGATGCTGCATACATGGGCGGAACAGATCCCTTCGTGTGCCGGCGAGTTGCGGCGCGCCCCCGGACCGCCCCCGCCGGCGCGGGGACGCTTCCGGCCCCGCCGCCCGGAGGCCGGGCCCGGCCCGGAACGGCCGCTTCACCGCCGAACACGCGTCGCATGCGCGGCGAAACGGTACGAACCGGGGCCGGGCCCCGGCCGTCGCGCACCCTGGGGAATGCGCGCCGGGTGGTCGGGGTGGCGCGTTCCTACATCACACCCGTCGATGGGTGGCACACCATCTGGCGCACCCTGGCGAACCCTGGCGAATAGTCGCCTGGCATCTGAGGGACCGCTACCTTCAAGTCAGCCGAGGAACCTGGGGGCTTGACGTGACGAGGGAACCCAACACCCGCCTTGCGGACCTGTTCGGACTGGCCGGATGGTCCAAGGGCGAGCTCGCGAGGCTGGTCAACCGGCAGGCGGCGGTCATGGGACATCCGCAGCTGGCGACCGATACCTCACGGGTGCGGCGCTGGATCGACATGGGGGAGTCCCCGCGCGATCCCGTGCCCCGGGTGCTGGCCGCCCTCTTCACCGAGCGTCTCGGTCGTGTCGTGACCATCGAGGACCTCGGGTTCGGCCGGCGCGGGCGAGCGGGCAAGGGGCAGTCGCAGGACGGGCTCCCCTGGCCGCCCGAGCGGACCGCCGCGGTCCTCACCGAATTCACGGGAATGGACCTCATGCTCAACCGACGCGGCTTGGTGGGCGCGGGCGCCGCGCTCGCCGCAGGCTCAGCACTCAGCGGGGCGATGCACGACTGGCTGCACTCCGATCCGGCGCTCGCCTCGGACGCCCCCCGTTTCGACGACCCCCTGCACCGCGCCTCCTACCCCGGCCACGCCGAACAAGCGGGTTTCGAGCGGTACGAGGCGGCCCCCGTGGGCTCGGCCGAGATCGACGAGCTGGAGCGCTCGGTCGACATCTTCCGCGCGTGGGACGCGGCCCGCGGCGGCGGGCTCCAGCGCAAGGCCGTCGTCGGCCAGCTCAACGAGGTGGGCGGCATGCTCGCGTACCGCCACCCCGAGCACCTCCAGCGCAGGCTCTGGGGGGTGGCGGCCAACCTGGCGGTGCTGGCCGGATGGATGTCCCACGACGTGGGTCTCGAGCCCACCGCGCAGAAGTACTTCGTGATCGCGGCACACGCGGCCCGCGAGGGTGGCGACCGGCCCCGGGCCGGCGAGGCGCTGTCCCGGGCCGCCCGGCAGATGGTGCACCTCGGCCGCCCGGCCGACGCGCTCGACCTGATGAAGCTCGCCACCTCCGGCTCGGGCGAGGAGGCCCTGCCGCGCACCCGGGCGATGCTCTGCACCATCGAGGCGTGGGCGCAGGCGTCGATGGGCCGCGGCCAGGCCGTACGGCGGACCCTGGGCCGGGCCGAGGACCTGTTCGTCGCGGACAAGGGGGACGTGCCGCCGCCGAGCTGGATGCAGATGTTCAACGAGGCGGACATGCACGGCATGCAGGCCCTGGCCTACCGCACCCTCGCCGAGCACGACCCGTCGGCCGCCTCGGTGGCGCAGCGGCACGCCCTGGAGGCCCTGCGGCTCCGGGAGGGGACCAACCAGAAGCGGTCGCTCATCTTCGACTACATCTCGATGGCCTCCGCCTGCTTCATCGACGACGATCCCGAGCAGGGGAGCGTCTACGCCCGGCAGGCACTGGGCTCGATCGGGGAGAACTCGTCCCACCGCACCTGGGACCGGCTGCGGGAGATGTACCGGCTCACCGGCAGGTACTCCGGGTTCCCGAAGATCGCCGAGCTGCGGCAGGAGATCGAGCGGGCGTTGCCCAAGGCGCCGGGCGGGCGGGGCCGGACGGCGACGGCCTGATCCCGCGCACCGCCGCTCTTCCGTCCGTCCCGCCCCGCGGGGCCGAGCGGACCGTTCAGGGCGTGACCCGGGCGACGAGCACACACGCGTCGTCCTCCCGTACCGCCCCGCTCCACTCCTCCAGGACGGCGCGGACGCACTCCTGCGCGCTGCGGGCCGCGGTGAACCGGGCCGCCAGCCCGGGCAGCAGGCCCGTCCCGCCGTCGGCGTCCGCGCCGTGGGGTGACAGGCCGCCGGTGTGCAGGACGAGCACGTCCCCGGGCAGCAGCCGCGTCTCGGCCTGGGCGTAGCCGGCCTCGCTGACGGCCCCGAGGAGCAGCCCCGCCGCCGGCGGGCGAAGCGCGTTCACCCGCCCCTCACGGAACAGCAGGGGGGCGGGGTGGCCCGCCCGTGCCCACAGCAGGGTGCGGGTCCCGGCGTCGTAGCGGCAGCAGACCGCGCTGCCCAGGGCGGGCCGGTCGGAGGCGCCGGCCAGGTGGTTGAGGCAGCCGAGCAGCGGTCCCGGCTCGGTGCCGGCCACCGCCATGCCCCGGACCGCGCCCAGCAGGACGGCCATGGCGGAGGCCGTGGCCACCCCGCGGCCGGTCAGCCCGCCCGCGCTGAGCAGGGTGCGGCCGTCGGGCAGCGGCAGGGCGTCGAACCAGTCGCCGCCGACGGCGACGGGGTCCGTGGCGGGGAGGTAGCGCGCGGCCACGTCGAGCGTCCCGCCCGCGTCGGCCCGCCCGCCGGGGGCCGCCCGCAGCGGCTCCCGCCAGGGCGGCAGCACGGCCTCCTGCACCTCGGCCGCCCATCGCCGCTCGGCGACGGCGCGCCGGGTGTGCTCCCGGAGCGAGTCGCCGGTCGCGACCACGGCGTCCCGGCTGCGCCGCAGCGCGGTGACGTCGCGCAGGACGGCCCACATGGCGGCGGTGCAGCCGTCGTCGTCGAGGACCGGCTCGCCCAGCATGTGCAGGGTGCGGGGGGAGCCGTCGGGGTGGACGACGCGGAACTCGCCGTCGATGGGCTTGCCGTCCACCAGGCAGTCGGTGACCAGCGCGGTCAGCAGGTCCCGGTCGTCAGCGACCAGCAGGGAGGGGAACTCGTCCAGGGTGAGGGCGCCGTCCTCCGGGTGCCGCCCGAGGATCCGGAACAGCTCGTCGGACCAGGTGACCTCGTCGGTGAGGAGGTTCCACTCGGCGCTACCCGCCGGTGCCGGGGATAACGCCGCGGGTGCCGCCTCCTGTGTCCCGTCCGGGTGTGTCCCCTCCGGCACCAGGGGTTCCGCGGGGCCGGGGAGCCCGTCCCGCAGCCGGCCGAGGTGGGTGCCGAGGTCGTCGAGCTGGTGGGCGGCCAGGTCGCAGAGCGCGCGCCGCCAGCGTCCGAGCGGGTCGTCGGAGAGCTCCTCGCCGGCCGTCTCGCGGCGGACGGCGTCGAGGCCGCCGCGCAGCCGGCGGGTCTGGGAGATGAGGGCGTCGACCGCGCCGGGGGCGGACGGTTCGCCGCCCGCCGGGTGCTCCGCGGGTGAGGCAGAAGAAGGGGACGGCATCAGGTACTCCGATGGGGCGGGGCGCGGCCGACGCCGGCGTGGTCCGCGAGAGCGGCCGGAAGACCGCGTGGCGACTCCGGAAGACTGCGTGACGACTCTTGCACAGCGGGCGAGGGCCCGTAAGCCGTTTGGCCATACCCGATCCGGTGGTGACTCCGGCATATGCCACCGGCGTGCTGGAATAAATCGGACAGAGGCTCGGCGGAACGCCCGACTCCGGGTAGGCTGCGGGCGCTCGGTCCCCGAGTCCCCACAGTTCACCAGGCATAGCCCGGGTGGACACCGGCAAGAATGCCGGACGACGGAAATCCCGTTGCCAGCCGACCCCCCGCACCGGATGCTGACCTCATGTTCGATCCAGACATAGCGCCCAGCGGCACCCTGCTCGGCCTCCTCCAGCGAGGCCGCGGCGACGGGACCCTGCACGCCCTCGCGGCGCCGCGGGCCGAGGCCCTCGCGGCGCTGAACCAGTGCGTGCTCCGCGACCCCCGGCGCGACTGGCAGGTCGAGAACCGGTCCCTGTACTACGCGCGGCTCTACCTGGATCTCGACGGCGACCTGGCGGAGCTCGAGGAGCACCTCTTCCACCCGGACGACCTCCTCGACCCCGCCGAGGAGCGCACCGGCCTGGCCCTGGCCGTCCTCGGCCACCTCGCCTCGTACGGGCGCGACGACGCCCTGGCGCTGCTCCGCCGCTACGCCGCCACCGGCGGCAACTGGAGCTGGGCCCTGGACGAGCTGGCCGTGCGCGACGACGACGCCGCCCTGGCCGCCCTCGGCGAGGCCGTCGTCGCCCGCTTCCCGCGGACCCCCGAGGGCGAGGCCGCCCTGGCCGCCGCGGTGCGGGACGCCTTCGAACCCCGCCCCTGGCGGATCTGGGCCGAGGACCCGCACGCCCCCGCCACCGCCGCCCGGGTGCGCGCCGCGCGGGAGCAGGGCTCCTTCGACCGCTGGCAGCGGCAGTTGCGCCCGGCCGGTCCCCGGCCCGGCTGGAGCGTGCGCGAGGTGCTCGACTGGGCCCAGGAGGGCCTGTCCCTCCACCCGCCCCAGCAGCGCCACGTCCCCGCCACCCGCTGCCTCAACGCCGTGGCGGGACCCGAGGACCGCCTGGAGATCATCGAGGCCGCCGCCTTCGGCCCCGGGGCCGCCCGCGCCACCGCGCTGCGCTACCTCGCCGAGCACGACGACCCGCAGGCCCTGGAGCTCATCGAGGCCGCTGCCGCGGACCCGTCCGGTGCGGTGGCGGACGCCGCCGTCACCGCCTTCGAACGCATGCGCGGCCCCGCCGCCCTGGAGCGCGCTCGCGTCTGGGTGCACCGGACCGACGCGCTGGGCGCCGCCGCCGCGGGCATGCTCGCCTGCCGGGGCGCCGCCTACGACGCGGCGCTCGTGCTGGGCGCCCTGCGCCGGACCGTCCGTACCGAGGGCCCTGACGCCCCCGTGCTCTGGGACCTCGTCGACGGCACCGGCCGCCTGGGAATCGGCTGCGCCGCGCCCGTCCTGCGCCACCTCTACCGCGAGACGTCCTCCTCCCACCTGCGCGGCCGGGCCGCCCGGGCGCTCGCGGCGACGGACCCGTCGTTCGCCGCCGGGTTCGCCGTCGAGTGCCTGTGGGACTGCGAGGAGACCACCCGCGAGTTGGCGGCCCGCCATGTGGCCACCGCGGACTCGCGGGTGGTGGACCAGCTCCGCCGGCTCGCCGCCGATCCGGCCGAGGAGGCGGAGGTCCAGACCGCGGCCTGCGACCGCTTCGGCCCTGACGCGACCCCGGTCTGACCGGCCGGCGGGCCCCGGTGAACGGCGCGCGCCGGTTCCGGCGGTTCCGCGCCCGACAGGCCCCAGCGCGCCCCTTTTGTGCGAAGCTGTGGCGAACACCCGTGTCTTCAGGAGGTATTGATGCCCGATTCAACAGCGGGAGAGCAAGGCGGCGCCGGCACAGGCGGGGCCGCGGAGGACGATGTGAAGCGCCGGTTCCGCGAGGCGCTGGACCGCAAGCGGGGCAAGGCGGCCGACGGGGGCGCCGGTGGCCGCGCCCAGGACGGCTCCAAGATCCACGGCACCCATGGGAAGGCCGGCGGCCAGCGGTCGTTCCGCCGCAAGAGCGGCTGACGGGCCGGTCCGGCGCGGCCGGCGCGGGCGGGCCGAGCGGCCGGAGGGCGTGCCCGAGCGGGCGGCGGGCCCGGGGAGCACCCGGGCCGCCCCGCGCGTCACGCCCGTCGCAGCACCACGACGGCGTTGTGCCCGCCGAACCCGCATGAATCGCTGGCCACGGCCTCGACGCGGCACGGCCGCGCCTCCTTCGCCACCACGTCCAGGTCCAGTTCCGGATCGAGGCGTTCGAGGTTGGCGGTGGGCGGGACGAGCTGGTGCTCCAGCGTCAGCACGCCCAGCGCCGCCTCGACGGCCCCGGCGGCCCCGAGCATGTGCCCGGTCACGCCCTTGGCGGAGGTCACCGGCGGCGGGTGGTGGCCGAACACCCGGCTGAGGGTGTGTCCCTCGATCCGGTCGTTCATCGGGGTCGAGGTGCCGTGCGCGTTGACGTGTCCGATGTCCGCCGGCTCCAGCCCGGCGTCCGCCAGCGCGGCCCTGAACGCCCGTTCGAGACCGGCCCCTTCGGGGTGCGCGGCGGCGTGGTGGTATCCGTCGGTGGAGGTCCCGTGCCCGGCCAGCAGCGCCCGCACCGGCGCGCGCCGGGCCCGGGCGTCGGAGAGCCGTTCGAGGACGAGGATCCCGGCGCCCTCGGCGAGGACGAACCCGTCCCGGTCGGCGTCGAACGGGCGGCTGGCCCCCGCCGGGTCGTGCAGCCGCGTGGAGAGCGCCCTCATCTGCGAGAACGACACCGACGACATGGGGTGGCAGGGGGCCTCGGCCCCGCCGGCGAGCACCACGTCGCAGCGGCCCGCCAGCAGCAGGTCACGGGCCGCGCCCAGGGCGGTCGCCCCCGAGGCGCAGGCCGTGGTCACCGCCATGCTGGGCCCCAGCGCCTGAAGCGCGATGCCGATCTCGCCCGCCGCCGCGTTCACGGTGACTCGCGGGACGGTGAGCGGCGAGACGCCCTCGTAGTCGCCCCGCAGGAGCTTCACGAAGCTCCGCGCCGCCGTCTCCTTGCTCTCCGTCCCGACGCCCACCACGACGCCGACGCGGGCGCCGTCCCACGTCGCCGGGTCGAGACCGGCGTCGGCGACGGCCTCCCGGGCGGCGGTCAGGGCCAGGTGGGCGAAGCGGTCCATCCGCCACGTCTGGCGGCCGACCACGGCCCGGACGTCGTAGGCGGGGACGCGGCAGCTGATCGGGACCGGGACGCCCGCGAGTTCGGGGTCGACGGCGGCGGTCGGCTTCCCCGAGCACACCCCCCGCCAGGTCGCCTCGGTGCCCACCCCGGCGGGGGTGACCAGCCCCAGGCCGGTGACCGCGACGGAACCGGTGCTCACGCGGCCGGGCCCGCGGATCCGGCGACCGGCTCGGACGCCCGCTGGGCCGCCTCCACCGCGGCCACCGCCTCGGCGAACGTCGTCCGCAGGGAGAGCGGATCGTCACCGGACGGGATCCGCAGCCCCAGGTCGTCCTTCAGCACGCACATCAGCTCCACCAGGGCGAGCGAGTCCATGCCGAGGTCTTCCATGGTGCTCTCGGGGCGGATGGTCTCCACCGGGATGTCGAAGTACCGGCCCAAGCAGGACCTGATGGGCTCGTACAGAGACGTCATGCCTGTTCCTCACTGCCGAAGGGCCCGTACGTCGCTCACCCGCGGCAACCTAACAACCAGGCTGTATGACGATCGCCGACGCGCGCGGGGTGGTCGGGGCGATGACACCTGTCCGGAGCAACCCGCCGGCCGGCGCCCACCCCTCGTCGTACGCGCTCTGCTCGGCCCTCCGGTGATGTGCGGATAATAGGGGGTTCCGCCGGACGGCCGACGACGGTGTCGGCCGTCCGGCGGATGTCCGACAGACAATCAGCACCAATAGATGGGGGCGTCGATGAAGAGCGAACAGCGGCACGGGAAGCGGTACCGGGGGCGTCTGGCCCGCCGGATGTCCGCTGTCGTCGCGCTGGCGCTGGGCACCGCTCTGCTGGCCACGCCCGCGACGGCGGCCGGCAGCCGGCCCGAGGCCCGGACGGTACAGCAGGTACGGACGGTGACCGCCGCCGGTCCGGCCGCCGCGGCCGAGGCGGGGGCGCGGACCGAGGCCGCGCCGGTGACGCGGGTCCAGCGGGCCGACGCCGGGGACCAGGTCCTGGCCAAGGAGAAGAAAAAGAAGAAGAAGGGCTTCTTCAAGAAGCTGGGCATCGCCCTGCTCGTCATCCTGATCGTCGTGATCATCCTGGTGATCGTCGCGATCTGGCTGATCATCCACTTCGTGCGCAAGGCGTTCCGCCGCCGGCGTTCCTGAACGCTCCTGAACGGCGAGTTCCCCCTTGCCGGGGGTTCCCGGGGCCTCCCCGGGAGCCTCCCGGAAGGGATCCTCGCCCTCCGCCTCCGCCGCCGACGTGCTACTTCGCCCCGCGGGCCCTGCGCGGCTTCGGCGGTTCGCACTCCTGGGCCGCCGCGATGAAGGGCTCCAGCGCCTCGTGGAGCCTGTTCAGCGACTCGGGTCCCAGCTCTATCCGGTAGTACTGGACGGAGGGGACGAGTCTGGTCTCGAAGTCGCCGCCGTCACCGTCGCCTTCCGAGGCCCCCACCCGGACGTCCATGCCCGGGACCGCGAACGTGTGGAGGTGGACGTCCTCGGTCACGGTCGGGTCGAGGTCGTCGTACGCCTCCACCTTCACCCATGTCTCCTGGGTGATGGACTGGTCTCCGACCGTCAGCGTCCTGCCCCCCTTCCGCACCCCCGGCTCGCCCCGCCGTGACTCGTCCACCTCGATAAACCTGGTACCCATCGGCGCCCCTTCCTCAAGATCACGTCAAATCCTAGCCCGGCCACCCGAGTTGGCCCGCGCCCGCCGACGGCGCTCACGCTCAGCTCGTCCGGACGACCCAGGCCAGGGCGAGCCACGGACCGGCCGCCGCGCCGGCGGCCAGGCCCCAGCCCGTCGCGGTGTCCGGGAAACCGGTGAGCAGCGGGACGGCGAGCGCCGCCCCGCCGGCCAGGAACACCGCGGCGGGCAGGTGCACCCAGGGCTCGAAGCGCCGCGCCCGGGCGACCCCCGCCTCCCGGCGGTGCATGGCGACGGCCGTGCTCAGCCCGGCGACGAGGGAGAGGATCCAGATCACCGGCCGGACCACGACGCGGCCGACGGTGGACGAGAGGTCGTCGTCCCCGGCGGGGCGCACACCCAGGTCGGGGCGGCTCGGCGCGTACAGGAGCTTGATGGAGCGGCCCTGCTCCAGCTCCCCCTGGGTGCGCACACCGTCGACGGTCACCTGGCGCGGGCCGGAGTCGAAGGGGACGGTGACGACGATCGTCGAGCTGAACTCCTCGACGTTCCGCTGCGCCGCGCCGGTGGACTGCGGGGTGCCGATCACCTTCGCGACCGTGAGCTGGTGGGTGCGCCCGCCGGCCCGGTTCACCTCGGCGAGCCACCGGCCGTGCGCGCCGTCCGGACCCACCGCCTGGCTGAGCGCGGCGGCGCTGGTGAGGGCGAGGCCGAGGCCCAGCACCCAGGAGAGGGCGCGCGACCGGGGCGGTTCCGGCCACGCCGCGTAACTCCGGCGGGAGGCCCGCCGGCGCGCCGCCCGGCCGCGCGCGGCCCGTCGGCGGGACGCCTCGCGGCGCAGCGCGGCCCGCCGGCGCGCGCGGGTCACCAGGGAGGCCAGGATCCAGCAGAGGGCGCAGACCGCCGTGGCGCCCATCATCCAGAGCAGGTGGTGCTTGGGCGGTTGCTCGGCGAAGGAGACGGTGCCATACGGCAGCACGGCGAGCAGCGCGGTGGCGTACCCGACGAGCACGGTCGCCCACCCGGTGAGCCGTGTCCCTGCCCTCATGCCCAACAACCCCGCCCAGCCATCTGATGATCTTGACGTGGACAGCGTAGTTGGTGTGCTCGCGCGGGTGTACGAGTGCCCGGGCGCCGGGGCGGCGCGGGAGCCCGGGCGCGGCGGGGCGCGGGGTGCCGGGATCGGGTCCTGGCAGGCCGCGAGGCTCAGGTGCGGGGTGCTCGGGCTACGGGGTGCTCGGGCTCGAGGGAGTGCTCAGGCGTACGGAGTGAGGAACCGCTCGGGCTGGCAGGCATCGCAGGGGCGGACGTCGTGGGTGGCCATCTGGGCCCGCGCCTCGGCGGTCGTCAGGGTGTCCTCGCCGCCCTTCGGCACCCAGCACCCGGCGTGGTGCAGTTCCTGGAGCACACCGCCGGAACGGCGGTAGAGGGTGATGGGCCAGACCGCGTCCTCGAAATCGGGGCGCAGGGTCCGCCGCTGGGAGATGTGCGTCTGATCGGAGTCCCCGGAGAGACGTTTGAGCACGATCTCGCGGATCCAGTCGTTCGGGGAGCGGCCGACTCGATGCGCCGCGGCCTCGATACGGTCGAGTTCGTCTGGGCTGAAGAGCTCCTCCATGACGGGGGACAGTAGCAGCGCGGAAGCCCTCCCGACCCCTGATCCGAAGGATGATCTCACTGCGCCCACCTGCGGGTTGACCAGGGTGTACGGTTCGCTTCGGCATGTGCCCGCGGCCCTGTGACCGGCGCCGGGCGGCCGTGGCTGCGCCGTTCCCGCCGGGCATAGGACAGGCGTGTATGCACGGTGCATCGGACGGTTGGGGAACAGGGGATTCCGTACGTTCGGGAATCACCTGTCCTTGTGAACAACCGGTCGCCCGGCACCGCCCGCGGGTCAGTGCGAGGCGTGCGATCCGAGGTAGAAGAGCAGCCAGATGAAACCGGCCAGCAGGTGGCCGAGGACGATGTAGATCAGCACGCGCCAGCCGATCGCCTTCTCGGCGTACTTCTCGCTGTCTGCCATGCCTCGCTCCTGTCGAACACCGTTCGACCATCGTAGGTCACGGCGCCCGGGTGCCCGCCGGTGGCGGTCGGGGCCATGTGGGGGAGTGCAGGGCATGTCCGGTGCGTTTGTCACATGATCATAGGGTCGGTTTGTTAGCTTGATGCCGCTTGGTCCCGTCTGTCCGTTGTGCGGCTGGGGGTGTGGTGGTGGCGGTTTCTGCGCGTGAGGCCCGGCTGGCGGCGGCCCGTGGAGGGCAGGCCGCGAACGTGTCCGGCGAGGGGGCGGCCGCCGCCGGCCTCCCGGCGGGCGGGATCGCCGCCGGGGGCCTGCCGTTCGACGGCGGACCGGCCGACGTCGTCCCCGCCCTGGGTGGCCGCGGCGGCTCCGCCCCCGGCGGACCCGGCACCCCCGGCTCGGGCGGCGGCACCCCGGGCGGTCCGGGCGGCGGCGGTCCCGACGGCCCGCGCGGCGGCGGACCGGTCGCCCCCGCGTCGTCCGAACCCCCGCCGGACTACGACTACGACGGATTCAGCAGACTGGCGGGCGAGTTGACCGAACCCCCCGCCGGCGTCTACCGGGTCCGCTACCGGCGGCTGGTCGCCGGTGGCATCCGCGGACAACTCGGAGCCCTGCTGCTGGTGACGGCGGCCCCGCTGGTCTCCCTCGCCCTGCTGGTGTGGCTGATGCAGCCGGACCACTGGGTCGAGCGCCCGTTCATCGACGACTGGGAGCGCGCCGCCGACGCCGTGATGACGCTCTCCATCGGCCTCATCGAGACCTTCCGCCTCGTCAACGTGGTCTCCAACGCCCACGCCACCTGGGTGGCCCGCGACCCCGTCCCGGTCCGCGCCCAGCCGGGCACCCGGGTCGCGTTCCTCACCAGCTTCGTCCCGGGCAAGGAACCGCTGTCCATGGTCCGCGCCACCCTGGAGGGCGCGGTCCGGGTCCGGCACGACGGCGTGCTGGACGTCTGGCTGCTCGACGAGGGCGACGATCCCGAGGTGAAGCGGCTCTGCGAGCGGCTCGGCGTACGGCACTTCACCCGCAAGGGCGTCGAGCGCTGGAACCAGCCCTCGGGCAGCTTCCGGGCCCGCACCAAGCACGGCAACTACAACGCCTGGCTCGACGCGCACGGCGACGACTACGAGTTCATGGCCTGCGTGGACACCGACCACGTACCGCTGCCCAACTTCCTGGAACGGATGATGGGTTACTTCCGCGACCCCGACGTCGCCTTCGTGGTCGGCCCGCAGGTCTACGGCAACTACACCACCGCCGTCACCAAGGCCGCCGAGAGCCAGCAGTTCCTCTTCCACGCCCTCATCCAGCGGGCCGGCAACGCCTACGGCGCCCCCATGTTCGTCGGCACCAGCAACTGCGTCCGCGTCAGTGTCCTCCGCCAGATCGGAGGCCTCTACGACTCGATCACCGAGGACATGGCCACCGGCCTGGAGATCCACCGCCGCCGCAACCCCGCCACCGGCCGCCGCTGGCGCTCCGTCTACACCCCCGACGTCCTCGCCGTCGGCGAGGGGCCCTCCTCCTGGACCGACTTCTTCTCCCAGCAACTGCGCTGGTCCCGCGGCACCTACGAGACGCTGCTCCGCCAGTTCTGGCGGGCCGTCTGGACGATGTCACCCGGGCGCGTCGTCAACTACTCGCTCATGGTGGCCTATTACCCGATGGCGGCCCTCAACTGGGTGCTCGGCGCCGTCTCCTGCGTCCTCTTTCTCGCCCTCGGCGCGTCCGGTATCAACGTCGAGTCCCAGGTGTGGCTGATGCTCTACGGGGACGCGGCGGCCCTCCAGGTCGGCCTCTACGTCTGGAACCGCCGCCACAACGTCAGCCCCCACGAACCGGCCGGCTCCTCCGGCACCGCGGGCATGCTGATGTCCGCCCTCTCGGCGCCGCTGTACGCCCGGTCGCTGGGTGAGGCCCTGTTGCGCCGCCGCTCCCGGTTCGTCGTCACGCCGAAGGGCGACTCCGCCAGCCCGGACCGGGTGCTGACCTTCCGCACCCATCTGACCTGGGGCGCCGTCCTCGCGTTCGCGCTCCTCGCCTCGGTCGTGCTCAGCCACGCCCACACGGCGATGCGGGTCTGGGCCTTCCTGGGGCTGCTGACGACGCTCATCCCGCTGGGCGTGTGGCAGGCGGGCCTGCGGGCGCAGCGCCGCCGCGGGCCGCTGCCCGCCCTGGCGGACGGCGGCCCGGGCGGCACCCAGGGCGGCGGCCAGGAACCGGAGGCCGCCCGGCCGGTGGGGCAGCGGACGCCGGTGTAGCCGGCGGGACGGATCCCGGTGACGGCCACCGCCCGAAACCTGTTGACAGGGGTTCACTGTCTGTAATTGAGTGTACTCAAACAGGTATTCGATCTGGGGGGATCGTCACTACTGCCAAACACACCGGCCTGGCCGTCGCCTGCTGCGCGCTCGTCGTGGCGAGCACCGCGGTGGCCTGTGGCGCGGAGGAGAAGCTCGACGCCGGCGCCAAGGTGGAGAGAGCGTTCGAGCGACTGGGGGAGGAGCGGGCCGTCGCCGTGGAGTTCGCGCTCGACGCGGACGCCGACGCGGCCCACGCCGCGTTGAAGGAGGGAAGGGACGGCAAGCGCGGGATCGACCGTGCGGCGGCCGGCATCCTCGCCGACCTGAAGCTGCGATACGCCGTCGTCTCCGACGAGCCGCCGGAGGAGCGGAACGGCGGGGAGGACGCGCACCGGGCGTCCGCCGCCGGGCGGCTGGCCAGGAAGGACGGCACGATCCTGGCGGAGCTGCGGTCGGTCGACCGAAGGATGTATCTGCGCGGCGACATCAAGGCGTTCGCCGCGATGGCGAGACCCGGGAACGCCGCGGACCGGTCCGAACGCCGCGCATTCGAGGAGGCGTTGAAGAGGATCGACCGGATGCCGGACTCGCTGGCCGCGGTCAGGGACGCGCTCAAGGGAAAGTGGGTCGTCCTCGACGCGCGGGAGTTCGAGGAGGCGGCGAAGCGGGAGCGGGAGCGGGACGGGGACGCGGGCCTCTTCGGCGAACCGGATGCGAAGACGCGGAAGCGGGTCGCCGACGCCCTCCGGAAGGCACTCACCGACCACGCCAAGACCGAGGACACGGGGAAGAGGAACGGCGCCGAGCACGTGAAGGTCACCGTCCCCGCCCGCACGGCCGCCGGGCGACTCGCCGAGGCCCTCAAGCCGCTGGAGAAGCAGCTGCGCGCGGCGGGCAGGGGCGAGGACCCGGGCGCGCCGCGGAAGGTGCCGGACAAGGACGTCGTCTTCGACGTCGCCCTGAAGGGCGGCCGGCTCTCCGCCGTCACCGTCGACATGGCCGCCCTGGACGCGGACATACGGGCGCCGCTGCCGCTGACCGTCGGTTTCGCGGGCGCGTCCGTGGAGGTCGACGCGCCCTCGGGCGCACGGAAGCTCTCGGCGCGCGAGATGACCGAGGCCCTGATGCGGATGATGGGCGTCGACGCGGACGGGCTCGGCGGGGCCGACCGCGGCCTCTGAGGCGGTACGGCGGTGTCACCTGCTCCGGTGTCACCTGCCCGGTGCCGCGGGCAGGGGGCGCGCAAGGAGCGGCGGCGCGGCGGCCGGTACGGGTGGTGGTGCCGGTGTCTGCGGGGTAGTGGGTGGCGGTGGGGCCGCCGAGGGCGCGGCGGGCGGTACGGGCGCGCCGGGACCCGCCGCCGGTGCCGGGGCGGGGCCCGCTTGCTGTGCGGCGGGCGCCTGCTGGGTGGGAGGCGCCTGTTGGACCGGAGGTGAGGGCTGGGCGGGAGGTGAGGGCTGGGCAGCGGGCTCGGGGGGTGCGGGAGGCGCCGGAGGTGCGGGGGACGACGCGGGAGCCGCCGGCGGCGCCGCGGGCGCCGGGGGCGGCACGGTGGCCTCCGGTGGCGTCTCCGGCAGCGTCGGTTCCGTCGTCGCCAGACCCAGCGCGTACTCCGCCCACCAGTGCCCGGCGGGTGGCGCGCCCCGGCAGGCGCCGTCCGACTCGCCCGGCCGCTTCACCCACACCAGGGCGTCCACCAGCGGAGCGCCCGTCACCGTGGTGGGGGGTGCGCCCAGGGCGCGCCCGGGCGGATTGCACCACGCCTCGTCGCCGGCGTCCTCCTTGCCCTCCTGCCGGGGCAGCGGGCCATTGCCGTTGCGGCTGGTGTCGATGATGTAGTGGGCCCCGCCGAGGAGGGCCGACAGCCGGTCCCCGTAGGCGCGGGTGACGGGCGTGGTGTGGAAGTTGGAGACGTTCAGCGCGAAGCCGTCCGCGTGCTCCAGACCCGACCGGCGCAGCAGGTCCGCCAGCCGCTCCAGGTCGGAGACCCACCCCGCGTTGCCCGCGTCGAGGTACACGGACGTCCGGGGCAGCGCCTTGAAGGCCCGTACGGCCTCGGCGAGCAGCACCGGCCGTTCGGCCAGCGCCTCCGGCGGGGACGAGCAGCCCGCGGCCAGGTGGGCGAGGGCGTCCGGTTCGAGCACCACCCAGGCGCGGCGGCCGCCGATGCCCTCCGCGGCCCGGGCCACCCACCGGCGGTACGCCGCCGCGTCGGGTGCCCCGCCCGAGGAGTACTGGCCGCAGTCGCGGTGCGGGATGTTGTACGCGACCAGCAGCGGAACACGTCCGGCCGCCGCCGCCGAACGCGTCACCCGCTCCGCCGCAGCCCGGGGGTCGTCCCCCGGCAGCCAGACCGCCGCGGGGCGGTCGGCGATGCGTCGCAGCGCCTCCGCGTCCCCCTCCCGCCCGCGCTCCTGCCAGACCCGTACCTGACGCGCCGCCGGACTCAGGGGCTCCACCCAGAACGGGGAGGCCCCGGCCGTCACCCCGTCCGCGGCCCCCGCCTGCCCCGGGCACAGCGGCAGGCACACCGCCCCGGCGCTCGCCAGCAGAACGGCGCCCCGCCGGGCGTGCACGAGAACGCGGACCGGACACGTGGTGCGCATGGGCTCCACCCTTCACCTGGGCAACCGTGGTCGTACCAGGCTGTAAGGTGGCGGGCCGTCAGGTCGCGCGGGCTTGCGCCGTGTGGGTCGGCCGCTGGGCCGGCCGGGTGAGCGGGGCGGCTCGTGCCGGGGGTGAGCGGGGTGGAATCGGGGTGCAGGGCGCCCGAGGGCCCCGGGCGCCCTGTGCCCCCGCCGACCGCTCGTCAGCCGTCCTCGATGTCCGAGATGAGCTTGGTGCTCAGGTCGCTCTGCACCGCCAGCCGGGTGTGCCCGGCGTCCGGGCCCGTGCCCCAGGTGAGGGTGACGGTGGTGAACAGGTGGCCGGCGCCGGAGTCGTGGTAGCGGACCTCCCAGCGGGTGGGCACGTCCTGCGCGCGCAGGACGCCGTCGGCGTGGTTGGCCTCCTCCCAGGCGGCCAGCCGCTGCCGGAGATCCTCCGTGAGGTAGTGGGCGCGGAGCTCCGAGCCCAGGTCGTCGGTCCCGTCGTCGACGGCGTCGATGTAGGCGCCGTAGAAGTCGGCCACCCGGTCGACCGCCGAGTCGGGGCTGCCCGCGCGTACGGCGCTGCCCGCCTGTTCGTCCGACATGACTCCCCCCAGGGCATGCTGTTCGGATCGCTTTCTCGCGAACCAACTACCCGTATTCCATGGAGAATAGGCACTTCGAATCCAATGTCGCCGCATATCTCGGTATGGGGGCACGGGCGTCGAGCCAGGCCCCGGGGTCAACCCCCCAGCACCTCCGCCAGGTCGTACGACACCGGCTCCTCCAGCTGCGCGTACGTGCACCCGGCCGGCTCGCGGTCCGGGCGCCAGCGGCGGAAGCGGGCGGTGTGGCGGAAGCGGTCGCCCTGCATGTGGTCGTAGGCGACCTCGCAGACGCGCTCCGGGCGCAGCGGGATCCAGGAGAGGTCCTTCTTGCCCGTCCAGCGGCTGGGGCCGCCCGGGAGGCGGGTGGCGGCCTGGGCGTCGGCGTCGGCCCAGTCCTGCCAGGGGTGGCCCTCGGCGGTGGGCATGCGCAGCGGTTCCAGCTCCGCCATCAGCTCCTGCCGCCGCTTCATGGTGAACGCGCCGCACACGCCGACGTGCTGGAGCCGGCCCCCGGCGTCGTACAGGCCCAGCAGCAGCGAGCCGACCACCGGCCCGCTCTTGTGCGGGCGCAGGCCCGCGACGACGCAGTCGGCCGTCCGCTCGTGCTTGACCTTGACCATGACGCGCTCGCCGGGCCGGTACGGCAGGTCCGGCGGTTTGGCGATCACGCCGTCCAGGCCGGCGCCCTCGAACCGCTCGAACCAGCCGTGGGCGACGTCGAGTTCGTAGGTGACGGGCGCGGTGAAGACCGGGTCGCCGGCGGCGCGGAGCGCGTCCTCCAGCGCCCGGCGGCGCTCGCGCTGCGGGGTGGCCAGCAGGGACGCGTCGCCGAGGGCCAGCAGGTCGAAGGCGACGAACGCGGCGGGGGTGGTCTCGGCCAGACGGCGTACCCGGGAGGCCGCTGGATGGATGCGTTCCAGCAGGGCGTCGAAGTCGAGCCGGCCGCCGCGGGCGACGACGATCTCGCCGTCGAGCACACAGCGTTCCGGTACGCGGTCCTTCAGGGCCGCCACGAGCTCCGGAAAGTAGCGGGTCAGCGGGCGGCCCGAGCGGCTGCCCAGCTCCAGTTCGTCGCCGTCCCGGAAGACGACGGCCCGGAAACCGTCCCACTTCGCCTCGTACTGCATGCCCGGGGGGATCGTCGCCGCGGACTTGGCCAGCATCGGCTCCACGGGCGGCATCACCGGAAGGTCCATGATCCCGATTGTGCGGGCGGCGGCGCCGGCCCGCCCGCCGACAGGCGCCCGGCCCCCCGGACGCCTTAGCGTGGCCGCATGGCAGAGACGCTGGAGCTCACCGTCGGCGAGCGGACGGTACGGCTGTCCAACCCCCAGAAGGTCTACTTCCCGGAGCGCGGCTACACCAAGTACGACGTCGCCCGCTACTACCTGAGCGTCGGCGACGGCGTCCTGCGCGCCCTGCGGGACCGTCCGACCACCCTGGAGCGCTATCCCGACGGCGTCGAGGGCGAGTCGTTCTTCCAGAAGCGGGCGCCCAAGAACCTCCCCGACTGGATCCCCACCGGCCGGATCGCCTTCCCCAGCGGCCGGTACGCCGACGAGATCTGCCCCACCGAGACCGCCGCCGTCCTCTGGGCCGCCAACCTCGGCTGCCTCACCTTCCACCCCTGGCCCGTCCGGCGGGACGACACCGACCACCCCGACGAACTGCGCATCGACCTCGACCCGCAGCCCGGCACCGGGTACGCCGACGCCGTGCGCGCCGCGCTGGAACTGCGCGGGCTCCTCGACGAGCTGGGGCTGACCGGCTGGCCCAAGACCTCCGGCGGCCGGGGGCTGCACGTCTTCGTGCCCATCGCCCCGCGCTGGACCTTCGTCCAGGTGCGGCGGGCCGCCATCGCCGTCGCCCGCGAGCTGGAGCGGCGGATGCCCGAGCACGTCACCTCCGCCTGGTGGAAGGAGGAGCGCGGGGCCAAGGTCTTCGTCGACTACAACCAGACCGCCCGCGACCGCACCATCGCCGGCGCCTACTCCGTCCGGCCCCGCCCGCACGCCCCCGTCTCCGCGCCGCTCCGCTGGGACGAGCTGGAGAGCGCCGTCCCCGAGGACTTCGACATCACCACCATGCCGGCCCGGTACGCCGAACTCGGCGACGTGCACGCGGACATGGAGGACCACCCCTGCGCCCTGGACGCCGCCCTGGAACTCGCCGCCCGCGACGAGCGCGAGCACGGACTCGGCGACCTGCCGTACCCGCCGGAGCACCCCAAGATGGAGGGCGAGCCCAAGCGCGTCCAGCCCAGCCGGGCGAAGAAGGCGGCCCAGGGCGGCGGGGACGGAAAGGATGCCGCCGGCTGACGGCACGCCAGTCGGGCCTATCACCCGTTGTCCGTGTTTACCCGGACATCGCTGGTGGAACCTGGGCAATGCTCTGTTCCCACCTCGTACCAGAGGAGTTCCATGTCCAGGAGACTCGCGACCCGTGCCGGCCGGCTCGTCGCCGGCGTGCTGGCGGCGACCGCGGCGGGTACCGCGCTGCTCGCCGCACCGGCCGAGGCGACGCCCGACGGCGCCGCCCGGGCGTACGGCACGGTCAGCGCCCGCACCGGCGTCAACGAGCGCGCCCTGCCCAGCACCGACGCCTCCGTGCGCGGCATCCTGCGCCACCGGATCCAGATCGGGCTGCGGTGCAAGGTCCGCGCCCAGGACATCGGCGGCAACAACGTCTGGTACCAGCTGAGGGACCGCCAGACCTGGGTCGCGGCCAAGTACATCGACGACAAGGCCGCCAACGTCCCCTACTGCCGGATGCTCAGCCGCAGCGCCATGGACGACAGCACCCAGTCGCGCAACGCCATGGGCTGACGCGCCGCAGGGCGCACCGGGTCCCGTCCGCGCGCGGGCGGGACCCCCCACCCCGCGCGCACGGGGTGATTGCCGGAGCCGATACGAGTGGTGGCGCCTACAGTTGCCTCACGTACTGCACGGAACGTACCGCACGGACGTGGGACCGGCACCGGGCGTGGCGTCCGGACCGGGCACCGCACCGGGCCACGAGCCTCCGTATCGGCCGGAAGGAAGAACGCGTTGGACCACCTGACCCATGGCTGTGTTCTGCTGCTGGACGGCACCCCCGACCGGCGGCGGGGCCTGGTGCCGAACCCGACCGCGCACGCCGTCGCCGGGGCCGGGCCGCGCGGTTTCCTCGCCGCCGCGACCGCGGACGTGGTCCAGCTCCCGGCGATGGCCGGGCCGCAGAGCGTCCTGGCCTACCTCCGTGACGCCGCCACCGTTCCCGGACCCCTGCTGGTGTGGGTCACCGGCCACCTGATGGTGCCGGCCCGCAAGGGCGGCGAGGTGCACCTGGCGCTCCGCGACAGCACCCCCGCCACCGTCCGCTACACCGGGCTGCCGTGGGAGTGGCTGACCCGCACCCTCGGCGAACACGCCGGACCCACCCTGCTCGTGGTCGACGTCGAGGCCGACCGGAGATCCTGGCCGCACGTCGCCGCCGCCGTCCGGGACGGACGGCTGACCGCGGGACCGGCGGTGTGCGGCGTCGTCACCCCCAGCCCGGACCGCGCCCCCGCCGAGGCGTCGCCCTACACCCGGTCCCTGCTCACCGTCCTCGACCTCGGGCACCCCACGGCGGGGCCCGTCCTCGACCCGGCGCTGATGCACCAACTGGCCCTGGACCAGGCGGGGCTGCCGGAGGACCGGCTCGTCCTGCGGCACGGCACGCCCGGGCCCGTCCTCGCCAACCCGGTGCACGTCGCGCCGGCGTCGGCCGTTCCCGCGCCCTCCGTTCCGGCGCCCGTCGCGGCGGCCGAGCCCGCGCGGCAGGAGCCGGCGCCGGCCCGCGAGGAGGACGCGCTGCCGCGGATCCTGGCCGCCGCCAACGCCGGCCGGCACAACGAGGCCGCCGCGATGGCCGCCGCCTGGGAGCAGCAGGTGCTGCGCCGGCACGGCCCGCAGAGCGCCGAGGCCGGGCTGTGGATCGAGGTCCGCGCCGACCTCGCGCGGCTGGCCGGCGACCACCCGCGCGCGGCCGAACTGTGGATGTCCGCCGCCGCCAACCGGCTGGCCCGCGGCGGCCCGTCGGACGCCGAGGCGGTCGCGGCCCTCAAACGCGCCCACTACTGCTGGCAGCACAGCGGCGATCGGGCGCCCATGCTCGCACCGGCCCTGCTCGCCCTCTGGGAGCGGGTGCCCGGCAGCCTCGACGCCGCCGCGGACGTCCGCGCCCGGCTGGCGGAAGGGCCGCGTCCGGTCTCGCGGTGAGGGCGCGCCCGGACGGGGCGCGGTTCCGGGCCCGGCCGCGGGCGGGCCGGCGGTCCGGCGCGGGCGCGGTGCGCGGCGCCGATCACCGGGGCCGGGTGCCCGGTACGGCCGCCCCTGCCCGGCCCCTGGCGCGCGGGGTCAGGGGCCGATGAGGGCGAGCGACGCCCACAGCGCCGTCACCGACAGCACCAGGGCGGCGGGCACGGTGAGCAGGCCGAGGCGGGTGAACTCGCCCAGCGCGACCGTCTCGTCGTGCTCGTGCACGATGCGCCGCCAGAGCAGGGTGGCCAGGGACCCGGTGTAGGTGAGGTTGGGGCCGATGTTGACCCCGAGCAGGACCGCGAGCACCGCGCCGGGGCCGGCGGGGGCGGTGAGCGGCAGCAGCACCAGGACGGCGGGGAGGTTGTTGACGAGGTTCGCCAGCAGGGCGGCCAGCGCCGCGAGGGCGAGCAGGGCCCACAGCCCGGTGCCGTCCGGGACCAGCCGGCCGAGACCGCCGGCGAGCCCGTTGTCGACGACCGCGCGGACCAGGACGCCCAGGGCCAGGACGAAGGCGAGGAACGGCACCGACGCGGCCCGCAGCAGGGCGCCGGGCGTCGTACGGCGCCGGGCCAGGGCGCGGACCGCGAGCACGGCCGCCCCGGCGAGGGCGGCCCACGCGGGCTCGACCCCGAACGCGGAGGTGACGACGAAGCCCGCCAGCGTGCCCGCCACCGTGGCCAGGGCGAACACCGGCACCTCGGCCGGGGCGGCGGCGGGCGGCGCCTGGGCGCCTGCGGCCAGGTCGGCGGCGAAGTAGCGCCGGAACACCACGTACTCCGTCCCGATGGCGACCAGCCAGGGCAGCGCCATCAGGGCCGCGAACCGGGTGAAGTCCAGGCCCGTCGCGTCGAACGCGAGGAGGTTGGTGAGGTTGGAGACGGGGAGGAGGAGCGACGCCGTGTTCGACAGGTGGGCGCAGGCGTGTATGTGCGGACCCGGCCGGGCGCCGAGCCGGGCCACGGTGGCGAAGACCACCGGCGTCAGCAGCACGATCGTGGCGTCCAGGCTGAGGACGGCGGTGATCAGCGAGGCCAGGGCGAAGACCTGGGCGAGGAGCCGGTGCGGCCGTCCGGCGGCGGTACGGGCCATCCAGGCACCGCAGGCCCGGAACAGCCCCTCGTCGTCGCAGAGCCGGGCGAGGACCAGGACGGCCGCCAGGAAACCGATCACCGGCCCGAGCCGCCCGGCCTCGGCGCGGGCGTGCTCCAGGGGGACCGCCCCGGCGGCGATCACCAGACCGGCCGCCGGAACGGCGAACACCGCCTCGGACCGCCCCCAGGGGCGGACCACCGTGCAGGCCAGCACCGCCAGGAGGAGGACGACGGAGAGGGACTCGGCCAGGGGAGCGCTCATCGGGCGGTTCCCGTGCGGGGCGCGCGGGCGGGCGTCGGCCGGGGCGGTGCGGTCGTGCGTCTTGTCACCGGGAAAGTGTGCAGGACGGCCGCGGGACCCCGCCGTGCGGGGGCGGGGGCGTCAGTCCCGGCGCGAGGTCCACCAGCGGGCCTTGTACATCGCGCCCCGCACCATTCGCTTGGTGCCGTCCGGACGGTGGAACGTGAGGACGGACGTGCACCAGACGCAGGCGTGGCCCGGTTCGGGCCGGGCCACCAGGATCCGGCCGGTGGCGGGGTCGTCGCCGATGCTCTTGACGCCGGGAGCGCTGATCCGGGAGCTCAGCGGGTAGTCGACGAAGCGGCGCCGGCCCGTCGCGTACTGGTAGACGGCCGTGCCGGTGGTCACCCAGAGGCGGCCCTTCGTGCCCAGGACGGGGGCGAGGTCGTGGCCGTCGCGGGTCGGCAGGGCACTGCGGTGGACGACGGCCAGGCCGGGGTCGTCGGCCGGTCCGCCCACCCGCAGGGCGACGAGCTCCCGGCTCCCGAGCGCCCACAGCAGCCGGGTCCCGGGGTCCCAGTGGACGCCGTGCGCGCCGCGCAGCGGCACCTCCGCGTGACGGGTGGCGCGGGAGCCGGCCGAGGCCGCGTAGACGCGGACGAAGCCGCCGGTGCTGGCCGCGACGGCGACGTTGCCGTCGGGCAGCAGGTCGATGCTGTGCGCGTTGCCCGGCCCGGTGTGGGCGGCCCAGTACACCTCCCGCCCGGGGTAGCCGACCACCGCCGCCAGTCCGCCGGAGGCGGTGGCCAGCAGGTAGCGGCGGCCGTCGAGTTCGCGGAGCTTGGCCTCGCTCGGGTTGCTCCACGACGAGCCGGGGTCCAGGTCGGCGAGTCCCGCCTGGCCGTCGGCGCTCCACGACCACAGGACGCCGGTGCCCCGGGCCACGTCCCAGCTCCGCGGCTCGGACCGCAGGACGTGCACGGCCCGGCTCGCCTGGTCGGCCGCGACGATGGGCGTCCCCGCCGCGCCCCGGCCCCCGCCCGCCCTCGGCTGCGCGCCGGCGGCGGGGCCGGTCAGCGCGACGGCGGCCAGCAGGGCGGCCGTCAGCAGGCGCCGCACGGGCGGTCCGGTTCAGGGGTGCGCACGAGGGCCAGAATGGGCCGGACGGCGCGCGGCGGTGCGGCGCCACGCCCGGCGGGACGGGGAGTTCGCCCCGGGGAGCGCCCGCCGGGCGCGGCGGTGACGGACCGGCGGGCCCCTGGGTCAGCCGTACATCGCGAGGCGGTGGAACGCGGCCAGCGCGTCGTCGATCGGATGGGGCCGCGGCCTGCCGGAGGCGTCGAACCCGCTCCACCGCTGGAGGTTGACCGCGACGGACACCCGCCGCCCGCCGTCGGCCCGGACCGCGGACAGCGCTCCGGCGCCCCAGACCGTGCCGCCGTGGCCCCAGAAGGTGTCCCGGCCGGGGGTCTCCATCGGGTGCAGGCCGAGGCCGTAGGCGATGGTCTTGCCCTCCTGGGAGACGACCGGGACCGTGCGCCGCATCTCCGCCAGCGAGGACGGGGTGACGATCTCGCCGGCGAGCAGCAGGCCGTAGAAGCGGTTGAGGTCCGCGACGGTCGATATCAGGGCGCCCGCCGGTCCCACCCAGGACATGTCGTAGTCGCTGTAGTCGCGCGGCGGGTCGATCATGCCGAACCACGCCTCGTACATCCGCGGGTGGGGGCCGTGGAGGTGGGGGCCGGTGGGGAGCTCGGTGTCCCGGAGGCCGGCGGGTTCGATGACGTCCCGGGTGACGCAGTGCTCGGCCGTGGTGCCGGTGACCCGCTCCAGGAGGGCGCCGAGGAGCAGGTAGTTGGTGTTGGAGTAGAAGCCCGGGGTGCCGCCCGGGGCGCCGACGGGAGGGGCGGTGACGCCCATCCTGATCAGGTCGGCGGAGTCGAAGCGGGTGAACCGGTGGTCGTCCAGGCTCTCGGGGCGGGTGCCGGTGAGGTCGGGGAACGACTTGAGGGACGGGTAGGCGTAGGGCAGGTACTCGGCCAGTCCGCTGGTGTGGTTGACGAGCATCCGGACCGTGATCGCCGCACCGCGTGCGCCGGGGACCAGCTCCGGGAGGTACCGGCCGATCGGGGTGTCCAGGCCGATCGTCCCCCTCTCCACCTGTCGCAGGACCGCGGCGGCGGTGAAGGTCTTGGTGATGCTGCCGACGCGGTGCCGCATGTCGGCGGTGACGGGACGGCCGGTGGCGGTGTCGGCGACGCCGGCGGCGCCGCGCCAGACCCGGTCGCCGTCGCGCACCTCGGCGAACAGGCCCGGTACTCCGGCGCGGTGGACGTTCTCCAGGGCGGCGTCGAGCGCCGCGGGGTCCAGTGGGTTGCTCACGGTCATGCGTCCTTCCGTCTGCCGCGGGGCGGGCCGCGCGTCGGCCGTCCGACCCGGGGAACAGGGCATGGGGGCGCGCCGGGACGCCGGTGGCCGACGGCCCGGCGCGCGCATGCCGCCATTATGCACGCGGTGCGTGCATCGGTGGGTGCATGGGAGGGGCGGGCTCAGGCGCCCGGGGCGGAGGGCGGTGCGGTCAGGCGGCGTTCGTGCTGCCGGATGGGGACGTCGTCGATGCTCGCGAAGCGGCGCCGCATCAGGCCGTTCGCGGCGAACTCCCAGTTCTCGTTGCCGTACGAGCGGAACCAGCGGCCCGCCGCGTCGTGCCACTCGTACGCGAAGCGCACGGTGATCCGGTCGCCGGTGTACGCCCACAGCTCCTTGCGGAGGCGGTAGTCGAGTTCGCGGCGCCACTTGTCGCGGAGGAAGGCGGTGATCTCCGCGCGGCCGGTGAGGAAGACGTCGCGGTCGCGCCACTCCGAGTCCTCGGTGTACGCGAGCGCGACCCGCTCCGGATCGCGGCTGTTCCAGGCCGCCTCGGCGGCGCGCACCTTCTCCAGGGCGGTCTCGGCGGTGAACGGCGGCAGCGGGGGCCTCGGGGTTTCGGGCATGGCGGTCTCCTTGTGCGGCCGACGGCCGCGAGGGATGGAGAACGATCGTTCTCCGTGGTGTGCGGTAGCGTAGGAGAACGGTGGTTCTCGTGGCAAGGGAGAGGATGAGTGGGGTCCGTGGCGCAGGCGGGGCCGGAGCTGTCGGAGAGCCCGGAGGGCAGAGTGCTGGACGCGGCCGAGGAGCTGTTCTACGGCCGGGGGCTGCAAGCGGTGGGCATGGACGCGATCCGGGCCGCGTCCGGGGTGTCGCTCAAACGGCTCTACCAGCTCTTCCCCTCGAAGGATTCCCTCGTCGAGGCGTATCTGAGCCGCCGGGACGAGCGCTGGCGCGCCTCGCTGGAGCGGTTCGCCGACGCGCGCCCGGCCGGGGCCGAACGGGTGCTGGCCGTCTTCGACTGGCTCCACACGTGGTTCGGCGAACCGGACTTCCGGGGGTGCGCCTTCGTCAACTCCTACGGGGAGCTGGGCGCCACCCACCCCGGCGTCGCCGCCGCCGCGCGGCACCACAAGGACGCCTTCCGGCGCTACCTGGCCGGACTGACCGCCGCCGCGGGCGGCTCCGAGGCGCTGGCCGACCAGCTCCTCCTCCTCGCGGAGGGTGCCATCACCACCGCGGCCCTCTCCGGCAGCCCCGAGCCCGCGCTGCACGCGCGCGCGGCGGCGCGGGCCCTGATGGGAAACGGGAGTTGACGAGGCGTCAGGAAAGCTCGCGGATCACCTCCGCGACCGTCGCCACGCCCTCCACGATGTCGGACGCGGGCAGCGCCGCGTAACCGAGCACCAGGCCGGGCCGCCGCTGCCGGACGCTGTGCCAGGACAGCGGCTGCACCTTCACGCCACGCTCCAGGGCCGCCGCGGCCACGGCCGCGTCGTCCGGACCGCCGTCGAAGGTGACCGTCAGATGCAGTCCGGCGGCGGCGCCGTGCACCACCGCGCCCGGCAGCCGGGCGCCGATCGCCTCGACCATCACGTCCCGCCGCCGCCGGTGCCGCCGCCGCGACTGCCGCAGATGGCGCTCCATCTCACCCGACTCCAGCAGCCGCGCCAGCACCAGCTGCGGCAGCGCCGCGTTGCCCAGGTCCGTGAACCGCTTCGCGTCCACCAGCGCCTCCCGGTACCGCGCGGGCGCGAGCAGCCAGCCCACGCGCAGGGCGGGGGCGAACAGCTTGGAGACGCTCCCCATGTAGCAGACGCCGTCCGAGAGCATCGACCGCAGCGCCGCCACCGGGGGCCGGTCGTAGCGGTGCTCCGCGTCGTAGTCGTCCTCGACGATCAGACCGCCGTCCGCGACCCAGTCCATCAACGCCCGCCGCCGGGCGCCCCCGAGGACCACCCCGGTCGGGAACTGGTGCGCCGGAGTGAGCAGTACGGCCCGCGCGCCGGAGGCCCGCAGCGCGTCGACGCGGACGCCCTCCGCGTCCACCGGCACCGGCGGCGTCGCCGCCCCCCAGTACCGGAAGTGCTGCCGGGCGCCCAGCGAACCCGGGTCCTCCACCGCCACCTCGCCGATCCCCGCCCGCACCAGCACCTGGGCCACCAGGCCCATCGCCTGGGCGACCCCGCCGACGACGATCACCTCGTCCGGGTCCGCCACGATCCCCCGCGTCCGGGCGAGCCAGCGGACCAGGGCCAGCCGCAGCTCCGGCGTCCCGCGCGGGTCGCCGTAACCGAACGCGGAGGCGGTGAGGGAGCCGAGCACGGCGCGCTCGGCGCCCAGCCACGCCGTCCGCGGGAACGCCGCGAGGTCCGGCAGCCCGGGCGACAGGTCGATCCGGGCCGGGGCGGAGCGCAGCGCGTCGAACGCGTCCGCCCCGGGGGTCGTGAACAGCCCGTCGGGCCGGGCGGGCCGGGCGGATCGGGCGGGGTGCGCCGTGGCCGGTGCCGCGACCACGAACGTGCCGTGCCGGCCGCGTCCGGCCGCGTGCCCGTCCTCCGTCAGTCTGCGGTACGCCTCGATCACCACGCCTCGGGACAGCCGCAGTTCACCGGCCAGCAGCCGGGTCGGGGGCAGCCGGCTGCCCACCGGCAGCCGACCGTCGGCGATGGCCTCGCGGAGCCGCCGGGTCAGCCAGTCGGCCAGCCCGCCCGGCGGCGCGTCGCCGACGTCGAGCTGGAGGAAGTCCGAACCGGAGGCACCCGGTTCCGCGTCGGGGGCGGTGGGCTGCGAGTCGGGGGAAGTGGGCTCCGGGCCGGGGGCACCCGGCGCTATGGACCCTTCGGACACATGCTCTTTGGACCTGTCCATCGGGCCATTGTGACGGCAGGGTCGGAGAGGAGAAGACGCCGGGGCGGACAGGACCCGGCACGCGCATCCGGGACGGAGCACCTTGAGCATCGAATTCCTGCTGACCTCACTGATCGTCGTGGCCACTCCGGGCACCGGTGTGCTCTACACCATGGCGGCCGGCCTCTCGCGCGGCGCCCGGGCGAGCCTCGTCGCCGCCACCGGCTGCACGCTCGGCACCCTGCCGCACATGGCGGCGGCCGTCACCGGCCTGGCCGCGCTCCTGCACACCAGCGCCCTGGCCTTCCAGGTCCTCAAGTACGCCGGTGTCGCCTACCTGTTGTTCATGGCCTGGGCGACGCTCCGGGACAAGGGATCGCTGGCCGCCGACGAGGACGCCGCGCCCCGCTCCGCGGCCCGGACGATCGTCGACGGTGTGCTGATCAACATCCTCAACCCGAAGCTCACCCTGTTCTTCTTCGCCTTCCTCCCGCAGTTCGTGAGCGAGGACGAGCCGCACGCCCTGCTGCGCATGGTCGAGTTGAGCGCCGTCTTCATCCTCCTCACCTTCCTCGTGTTCGTCGCCTACGGGCGGTTCGCGGCGGCCTTCCGGGACCGGGTGGTCTCAAGTCCCCGTGCCACGCTGTGGGTTCGCCGTGCCTTCGCGGGCGGGTTCGCGGCGCTGGGGATCGGACTGGCGTTCCTCTGACGGCGCCCGCGGCGCGGAGTGCCCGCCGCCCGCCGAGGGCGGTTCGGCCGGCCGGGCGGCCGGCGGCGAGACCGTCCGCGGCGGACGCGGCGGCGTGGCCATCAGCGGCGCGGAGGGCTTGACCGCGGCGTCGTGCGTCGGGGTCACGTGGGTGGGCGGGGCGGCCGAGGGACGCTTCGACGGCGGGAGGGGAGCCGTCGGGGTGTGCGGTGAGGCCGGGGTGTGCGGCGTCGAGGGCGGGCGGGTCGAGGAGCCGCTCGGCGCGGAGTCGTGGGCGGACGGGGACGGCCGGGAGGAGGGCGGCCGGGAGGAGGCGCCCGAGGGCGCGTTCGAGGAGGCGGACCCATCGGAGGAGCCGGAGGAGGGCGCCGACGGGCCGGAGGACGGGCCGGAGGACGGGCCGGAGCCGCCCGGTGAGGGTGAGCCCGTACCCGTACCGGGGCTTCCCGGGGCGCCGGACGGCGTCGGCGGCCGGGGCGTAGGAGCCGAGTCGTGCGAGCCGTCGTCACCGACCTCGCGGTGGAACATCCGGTCCTTCCGGTCGGTGTCGACCAGCGGGAGCGCCTTCATCGGCCCCTTCTCGGCCGGCCGCGGCAGGATCACCGTGACCGTCGCCACGGCGAAGCCCTCCCACCGCCGCCCGTCGAACGCCGCGTCGCGCACGTTCACCGAGGAGTCCGGCTCCCGCAGCGGGTTGCCGCAGTTGCACTTGACCGCCGGCTTGCCGTAGGCGTCGACGAGCACCGCCACCCCGGCCTGCAGCACGGCCGGATAGGCCCGCGTCCGGCCGTCGCCGTCGTAGTCGTGGTTGGTGACGAGCGTGTCGTGCATCAGGACCGCCGGCGTCAGGCCGGTGACGTGCTCCCTGATCGCCGGCTCCGCGATGCCCCGGGCCTCGGCCCACGCCTTCGCCTTGACCGGGTCGCCCGCCAGGTCCTTGAGCAACTGGGCCTTGTCGCAACGGGAGATCTGCCGGGTGCCGCCGAACGCGCCCGGCGCGTCGCCGATCGCCGTGCCCCCGCCGTCCGTCGAACTGACGCCCTGGACGTCGCTGTGCGGGTCGGAGACGAACGGCGCGTCGCCGGTCTGCCCGACCGCCTCCAAGGCGATGGTCTTCTTGCGGTCGCCGCCGCCGGAATCGTCCGACGAACACGCCGCCAGGGCCGGGCCGATGGCGAGGGCGGGGACCGCCAGCACGGCGACGGCCCGGAGCCGCCGCCGTTTCCGCCTGTTCGCCGCGTCGATGGGGACGGGTATCAGCCACATGTGCGCACCCCCGATTGCCGGTTCTTGCACTGCCGATGACTGCCGATGACTGTCAGTGGTTGCTGATGCCTGCGGATGGGCTTCTCGCGGACGCTGCCGCGGGAAGGGGAATGGCGGTCAGTAGGGGCGGCAGGTCGCCACCCAACTGCCGGGCGGACAGGTCGTCGTGGGGCCGGGCGCGGACTCCGCGGGTCCGCCGGAGCGGTCGTCGCCGGTCGGCGCGGGCGCCGACGAACGGCCGCCGTCGGTCCCGGAGGTCGCTTCCGGCTGCCGTACCGGCCCCGGGGCCGAGGACGGGGTCGACGTCCCGCCCGAAGGGGTCGTCCCCGGGTCCTTGCCGTCGTCGAGGAACAGGACGGCCGAGACGCCCCCGCCCGCGATGAGCAGGGCCAGCAGGGGAGCGGCCAGCCTGCGCGCGGACCACCGGCCGCCGCGGGCGGGCGCCGCCCCGCCACCGCCGGTCACGAGACCCGGCGTTCCCGCCGACCGCAGGACGGCCGGGGAGCCGGGGGAGGGGGCAGGGGTGTAGGGGGTGTACGGCGCGTAGGGGGCGGGGGGCGTTCCGGTCCCGGGAGCCGGGTGGCCCGGGGCGGGGGAGGGGGACGGTGTGAAGGGGCGGACGTCGGGCGAGGTCGGGATGTAGGTGGGGAGGTGCCCCGACGGGGTGCCGGGGTCGGGGTACGAGGGCGCGGCCGGGGGCCCGTCGGGTGTGCGGGCGGTGCCGGAGGTGTTCCGGCCCGCGGGCGTTCGCGGGTCGACCGGGGTGCCCCGGCCCGTGGGGTTGGAGGGCGGCCCCGATCCGCCGTGGGCGCCGGAGCCCGGAGCCGGCTCCGGTCCGGCGGTGGCGCCGGAGGCCCGCGCCGCCGTGCCCGGCCGGGCGGGTGCCCCCGGCCCGGTGTGCCAGGGCTCCGTCGCCGTGCCGGTGCCCGACCGCGGCCGGGGCGTCCCCGCACCCGTCGCCGTGCCCCCGCCCGTACGCGGGCCGGCGGCGGCCCGCTCCTCCGTCGTCCCGTCCGGGGCCTGCCGTCCCGAGGAGCCGGGAACGGCGCCCGCCGCCCCGCCGGTGCCGCGTTCGCCGTGACTCCCGGCGGAGCGACCCGGATCACCGGAAGAAGCCGCTGCCCCCGTCCGTCCGCCCACCGCCGCCGCGTCCAGCAGCCGCTGCGCCTCCACCGAACCCATGCGCGTGTGCGGGTCCTTGCGCAGCAGGCCGAGCAGGAGCGGCGCCAGCGGGCCGGCGCGGCGGGGCGGGGGCGGGTCCTCGTGGACGACGGCCTGGAGCGTGCCCAGCGCCGAGGCGCGGCGGAACGGCGACATCCCCTCGACGGCCGCGTAGAGCGTGGCGCCCAGCGACCACAGGTCCGAGGGGGTGCCGGGGTGCTTGCCGAGCGCCCGCTCCGGGGCCAGGTAGTCGGGCGAGCCGATGACGTCGCCGGTGCGGGTGAGGGTGCCCGTGCCCTCGACGAGGGCGATGCCGAAGTCCGTCAGCACCACCCGTCCGTCGTCCTGGAGCAGGACGTTCGCGGGCTTGACGTCGCGGTGCAGGACGCCGGCGGCGTGGGCGCTGCGGAGCGCCAGGAGCACCGCGGACCCGACGCGCGCCGCCTCCTTGGGCGACAGGAGGCCGTCGGTCTCCAGGACGTCCGCGAGCGAACGGCCGCGGACCAGTTCCATGACGATCCACGGGCGGCCGTGCTCCTCCACCACGTCGTGCACGGTGATCACGTAGGGGTGGCTGATCCGGGCCGCCGCCCGGGCCTCCTGGACCAGCCGGGCGTGCAGCACCCGCACGTCGGCCTCGCGCAGGTGCTCGGGGGCGCGGACCTCCTTGACGGCCACTTCGCGGCCCAGCACCTCGTCGAAGGCGCGCCACACCACGCCCATGCCGCCGCTGCCGAGCCTGCCCAGCAGCCGGTACCGCCCGGCCAGCAGGGGAAACCGCTCGTCGCCGCCGTTGGCGTCCATGCCGTCCCGCCCCCTCCCCCGTGGGACCCGGGCCGCTCCGGGCACCCGCGCAATCGGGCCACACCGGCTGGGACGCGACGGCGTGCCGTCCCGTTCCCGGGGAGTGTCACCGTGTTGACGGGAAGGGCGGGCGGACGGGGTCCGGCGGGGGCGGGGAGGGGGGCGTGAGGGTCAGCGAGGGTCGGCGAGCTGCTTGTCGAGCCAGCGCAGTACCTCGGGGTACTCCTCGCGCCACGTCTGGAAGTTGTGGCCGCCCTCGTCGCGGATCAGCTTCTCGACCTTGGTCGGCCACTTGGCCTTCGCGGCGAAGTGCTCGGCCTGCTTGAGGTACTTCTCCTCGCCCTTCTTGCTGACGCCGACCAGCAGCGACACCGGCGGCGCGGGCATGTGGGTCAGGCGCCAGACCAGGTCGGCCTCGTTCTTGAGCTGCTTGCTGCCGGCGTAGAGGTCGCCGGTCTCGCGGTCCTGGCGGGCGAAGAAGTCGGCGGAGAGGCCGGCGCCGGCGCCGTAGCGCCGGTGGAGTTGCCGACGGCACCCCAGCCGCCGCGCGAGTTGTCGGCCCGGTACTTGTCGTTGACGGCGACCGGCAGGTCCTGGTTGAAGAAGGTCATCGCCTGCGGGCCGCCGGGGACGTCGGTGCAGTTGGTGTCACGGTCGGCGACGACCGAGGGACGGACCATCAGAACGATCGTCGGCCGCATCTTGCGCTCCTTGACGAGCTTGGACGCGGCCTGCGGGACCTTGATCTGGGTGATCAGGTTTCTGGAGACGCCCGGCTGGCCGGTGACCGCGACGATCACCGGGAAGCGGTCCTTCTCGTGGCCCTTCTGGAAGTACTGCGGCGGCAGGTACGCGTACCCGTCCATGCTCAGGCCGGTGACCGGCCCGTGGATCGATATCCGGTCCACCTGCCCGCCCTTCTCGCGCGGGCCGAGCCCCACCGACTCCTGGCCCTTGACGACGAGTGCGGGCGGCCGCTTCTCGCCCTCCTTGCCCGGCTGGAGCTCCTGGTGGCTGGAGTTCTGGCCGAACAGTTCCTTCCAGGTGGAGTAGAAGCCGAACTCGTTGTTGGCGGCGACGAGCAGCACCGCGAGGACGCTCACCTGGGCGACGACGAGCATGCCCAGGCGCGCGGCCCAGGACAGCACCCCCTTGCGGGCGGCGCGCGGCCACAGCCACAGAACCAGGGCGCACACCGCGACCGCGATGAACACCAAGAGCAACAGTAGATTCTGGGACGTGAGACCCACGGTGGTGACTCCTCCTGGAAGGTGCTTTCACCCGAGAGAGAGGGAGGACGGCCGGGGGCGGTTCCGCAAATGCACCGCAATCTCATGTTATGGCGGTCACTGGCGGCACGCACATCCGCCCGCGGACGCCACGAGTGAAGATGCCGGAGCACGGCGACCAGGAGATTACCACGCGGTAAGGGCTTACCAATAAGTGGGTACTTGTGCACAAAAGGCCGGGAGCGGAGGCTGGGAACCACTCCGGCGGAAAGCCGGGGAACGCATCGGCCGGCAATCCAGTAATGAGGTAATTCCCGTATGCAGCGCAACAGCGTCGTCGTCAACGGCGTCGAGATTTCATATGCGGAGGAGGGCGAAGGCCCCCTCGCCCTTCTTCTTCACGGATTCCCCGAGTCCGGTGAGGCCACGTACCGCCATGTCATACCCGCGCTCGCGGCCGCCGGCTACCGCGCCGTCGCGCCGAACATCCGCGGGTTCGCCCCTTCGGCCCTGCCCGCGGACGGCAGCATGCGCCTCGCCGACCTGGTCGCGGACGCCAACGCGCTGCACGAAGCGCTGGGCGGCGGCCCCGACGCGGTCGTGATCGGCCACGACTGGGGCGCGGCCACGGCCTGGGCGGTGGCCCACACCGCACCGGAGCGCTGGGCCCGCGTGGTGGCCAGCGACGTCCCGCCGCTCGCCTTCTTCGGCGAATACGCGAACACCTACGAGGGCATCGAGCGGCTGAACCACTTCTGGTTCTTCCAGATGGACATGGCGGACGAGGTCCTCGCCGCCGACGACATGGCGTGGGTGCGCCGGGTCATGCAGGAGAAGTGGACCGCGGACGCCTATGACGCCACGGCGGATTTCGAGGCCGTGCGAAAGGCGCTCGGCGAGCCGGCCCGGCTGCGCGCCGCCATCGACCTCTACCGGATGAACTTCGCACCGAAGGAAATGGGGACGCCGGAATGGGCGGCCCGGCACTCCGCCCTCTGGGGCGAGGTCCCGGTCCAGCCGACCCTGTACCTCCACGGCACCGAGGACAAGAGCGTCGTTCTGGACGAGGCCGGGCTGGCCGCGATCGGCGCCTCGCTGTCGAAGGGGTCCGAGGCGGCCTTCATCGAGGGCGCGGGGCACCTGGTGCCCGCCGAGAAGCCGGCCGAGTACGTCGAGCGCGTCCTCGCCTTCCTGGCCAAGGAGGTGTGAGGCGACACCCTGTTGCCAGTGTGTCAAGTGTGATGCATGTGACGGAAGCTGTCGGACGCTGCCCTTCCGTCCCGCCCGTGCGTAGGCTCGGTCATCGGTACACGGCTCACTGAAGGCTCACTGAAGGCTCACCGAAGGCTGAGGAAGACCGATGACCCCTGCGTCCCTGCGCGTCACCGAGCAGCCCGGGACGGTCGACGGGCAACTCCCGCCACCGTTCGTCCACTTCCCCGCCGACCTGCTGGCGGGATCCCTCGGGACTCTGCCGCCGGCGGCGGTGGCCCTGTTCACCGAGTCCTGGGACGACCTGCCCGCCGACGCCCACCTGGGCACCGGCACGCCGTACCGCTTCCGCCGGTACAGCAGGTTCCGGATCCTTCCCGACGGCGGTCTGGAGCGGCTGCCGCACGTGGCCTTCTTCCAGGACCGCGCGGTGAACAAGGTGAACGGCGGGGTGGGCCGCCTGTTCGCGCCGCTCGCCGACGCCGTGGCCGAGGGGCCGGCGCTGGAGACGGTGGTCCGGGTCCTGCGGGAGCGGCTGCCCGGGCCGCGCGAGGGGATGGACGCCTGCGGGGTGCACCAGATCCGCGTCGTCGCCACGGTGGACGCCGAGGGGCATCCGGCCCCGGAGGGCGTCCACCAGGACGGGCACTGTTACGTGGCCCAGGTGCTGATCCGGCGCGAGAACGTGGAGGGGGCGGACTCGCGCCTCTACGACCTGGACCGGGTGCCCGTCCACGAGGCGCTGCTGACCACGCCGTTCGAGACCATCGTCCTCGACGACCGCCGGGTCTTCCACGGCGTCACGCCCATCCGTCCGGCCGCGGGGGCCGGACGGGGTGTGCGGGACATGCTGCTGGTCGACTTCTTCCCGTTCGCGGGGCGACCCGCTCGCGAGGGCTGATCCCCGTTCGCGGGCCGATCCCCGCCCGGGAGTCGGCCGTCCCCGCCCGGGGGCCGCGTCACTGCCGGACGGTCCAGTGGTCGTTGGCCCCCGCGCGGAGGAACCTCAGCGCCGGGCAGAGGAAGTCCCGGCCGTTGGGGGCGGGGTCGGTCCAGGGCGAGTCCGCCGGGCTCGCCGGGTTCCAGGAGCCGCCGCGGCGGAGCTTGACCGCGGAGCTGTCGAAGACGGTGTTCCGGGCCTCGGTGCAGTACCAGCCCACGCCGGTGGCGGGGTTGACGCTCGCGTAGATCTCGAACATGTCCCAGCCGTGGTCCAGCCCGCTCTGGTCCTTCCCCGACTGGCGGTAGAGCAGCTCCCAGCTCGCCGTGCGGTGGTTGTACAGGTAGGCGCCCCAGGTGTTGCCCGAGCCGCCCTCGCGCACCAACTGGACGCTGTAGGCGGCCGGGGCGGTGCCGCCGGGGGTGTACTTCGCGAGGAACGCCGCGTCGATCGGCAGCGTCTTGGCGGGACCGCCCGCCCCGCACCAGTCCCAGGCCCACAGTTCGGGGCCGCTCTGCCAGTAGGCCGTCACCACTTCCATGCAGGAGTTCTGGGCCTTGGTGGTGGGCGCGTAGGTGAAGTTCTCGGAGTCGCGGACGTGGTACGCGGGGTCGACGGTGTGGGTGGCCGTGATGCCGTCGTGGGTGCCGGGCCGGGGGAAGACGCCCCACCAGTCGTGGGTGAGGTCCGCGTCCGGCCGCGCCGGCCGGCGGTGCCGGTCCGGCCCGCCCTCGCGGGCGGCGGCGCGGCGGCCCTCGGCGAAGGCGCGGACGGCCCGGTCGCGGGCGGGGGAGCGGTCGGGCGTACGGGCTCCGGTCACCCGGCCGCGGTGGGGCGCGGCGGGGTCGGGGGCGGACGCGGTCGTGGTGCCGGTGGGCTCGGCGGTGGCGGCGCCGGCGGACTCTCCGTGAACGGGGCGGGTGCCGGGCGTCGCGGTGGTGCGCATGGGGTGAGCGGCGGACGCCGCCGTCGTCGTGCCGGCCGGCCGGGTGTCGGGTTCCGCCGCCGCGCTGCCCTGCGCGGCGGCGCCCGTCAGCGCGGCGGACGCGAGGAGGAGGGCCGCCGCGAGGAGCGTCCGGCAGCCGGTGGCGAGGGGATGGGGGTGTCTGCGCATGGGATGCCTCCCGGTGGGGTTGGTCCATGCCAAGCAGCCGTAATGTCCATGACAAGCGCGACGGCGTCAAGAGTCGCAACGGCCCCGGCGGATCCGGGCGGCCGCAGGCGCCCCTCCGGTGTCAGTCCGTCGGCGTCCGATGTCGTACCGCGCGAGGGTGAATAAAACCGGCAAATCCGACAGTTGTCATCAGGCCGATCTCGCGGCACACGCCGCATCTCCGGCAGCGCGGACTGATGTTCGGGAGACGCGAGTCCGGAACCCGGGCTCCGCGGCGTCGTGGCAGGTCACCCCGGAGGGCCGGGCGAACGAGCGGAAGGGCGCCGTCCCGTCCCGTGCCGGCCGCGCTACGGCGGATTCCGGCCAGGCACACGTAAACGCCGGCGGCCTCCTGCGCCGTGCGACATACGCCGCGTTCCGGCATGGCGCACTATATGGCTGGGCGATCGAGGGGCGGTTGAGCCTCCCGGTGGTCCCCCGCTCCCACGCCCTCGACCAAGGGCGCCGGAGAGACCAGTACGGCCGGCGTGGGGAGCCGGCCGAGCGCGACCGAACAGCCGGGGGTTCGACCACCCGTGCGCGCCGGGGCCCGGCCACCCCGCGCGGACATCTTCACCAAGAGGACGGCGCCGCCGTGCCACCGCCGTCCCAGCAGGGGGGAGTTGCACCATGGTACGTACCACACGTCTGCTCGCGGCCTGGGCCGCCGCGACACTGACGGCGCTGGCGCTGCCCACCGTCGGCGCCCGCGCCGACGACCCGGCGCCCCGCGTCGACCTGCGGGTCCTGCTCGTCGACGACGGCGGCCCCGCCGTCGAGGCGATAGCCGCCGAACTCGCCACCGCCGGAACGCCGTACACCAAGCTCGACCTCAAGGACGCCGGCCGGCCGCGGATCGACGCGGCCTACCTCAGCGACACCGTGGACGGCAGACCGCGCGCCAGGTTCCAGGGCGTCGTGCTGCCCAACGACAACCCGTTCGGCGACGGTTCGCCGGAGATGGCCGCCCTGGCCGGATACGAGAAACGATTCGGCGTCCGCCAGGTGGACGCCTACACCTACGCCCGCCCCGCCGTCGGCCTCAACGCCGCCCAGGAGCACGGCTGGAGCGGCCCCCTGGACGGCAAGACCGCGACGGTCACCACCGAGGGCGCCGGCGGACCCTTCGGCTACCTGAAGAAGAACGTCCCCTTCGAGAACAACGACCCGGACGTCAACGAGAGTTACGGCTACCTCTCCACCCCGCTGGAGAAGCAGGACGACGGCGCCACCTTCACCACGTACGTCGACGCGCCCATCCCCGGCACCTCCTCGCGCGGCTCGCTGATCGGCCAGTACAGCCACGACGGGCGCAGCGAGCTCGTCGTCACCTTCGTCGCCAACCAGTACCAGACACAGTTCCGGCTGGTCTCCCGCGGCATCGTCGAATGGCTCACCCAGGGCGTCCACCTCGGCGCCTCGCGGAACTACCTCGGCGTCCACGTCGACGACCTCTTCGCCTCCGACGACCGCTGGGACAGCAAGCGCAAGTGCACCCCCGGCGACGTCGACTGCCCCGGCAACCCGTCGCCCGACGCCCCGCCGATCCGGATGACGGCCGCCGACGCCACGTACGCCAAGGAGTGGTCGAAGAGCCACAACCTGCCGCTGGACTTCGCCTTCAACGGCGTCGGCAGCGAGGAGTACCGGTCCTCCCACGACGGCGCCGCCGACCCGCTGCTCGACCGCTTCGTCGCCGACCAGCAGTCCTTCCGCTGGCTCAACCACACCTACACCCACGCCTTCCTCGGCTGTGTGCAGAACACCAGCGTCGTCCCCTGGAAGTGCTCC
Source organism: Streptomyces mobaraensis NBRC 13819 = DSM 40847 (assembly GCF_017916255.1). Taxonomy (NCBI): domain Bacteria; kingdom Bacillati; phylum Actinomycetota; class Actinomycetes; order Kitasatosporales; family Streptomycetaceae; genus Streptomyces; species Streptomyces mobaraensis. The sequence goes on along the minus strand of NZ_CP072827.1, from coordinate 776,371 downwards.
ACCGACCTCCTCGGCCGCATCCGCTGGGTGGACGGCCAGAAGGTCACCCAGGAGATCGCCCAGAACCTGTCCTGGGCCGCCGCCCGCGGCCTGAAGGTGGAGCCCGACGAGCTCGTCACCGGTGAGCACTCCGGCCTGCGCACCCTGCCGCAGCAGAAGGACGACAACCCCTACCTGGCCGCCGCCCTCACCGTCACCGGCGTCAAGTGGCTGGCCAGCGACAGCTCCCGGGAACCGCAGCAGCGCCAGGCCGGCCCCGCGCTGACCGTCTCCCGCTACCCGATGAACGTCTACTACAACGTGGGCACGGCCGCCGAGCAGACCGACGAGTACAACTGGCTCTACACGAAGAAGGCCGACGGCGGCAGCGGCATCTGCGAGAACTCCGCCGTCACCACCTGCCTGAAGGCCCCGCTCGACACCAAGACCGGCTTCGCCTCCTACATCGCGCCCCTGGAGGCCCGGATCGCCCTCGGGCACGTCCTCTCCAACGACCCGCGCCCGCACTTCATGCACCAGTCCAACCTCGCCGAGGAGCGGATCGGCTACCAGGTCCTGGAGAAGGTCCTCGCCGACCACACCGCCCTCTTCGCCGACAACACCCCGCTGGTCAGCCTCCGCATGAGCGACATCGGCACCGAGATGCGCAAGCGCGCCGCCTGGTCCGCCGCCGTGGACGCGGGCAAGGTCACCGCCTACCGCGTCGGCACCCAGGTCACCGTCACCGCGCCCGCCGGGGTCGAGGCCACCCTCACCCTGCCCACCGGCACCACCCAGGTGAAGAACGGCACCTCGGCGCCGTTCGGCGCCGCCTACGCCGGACAGCGCTCCGGCTGGGCCGCCCCGGCCGCCGGCCAGAGCGCGGCCGTCTTCACCCTGCCCGCCGCCGGTGCCCCGGCCGCACCGCACGCCACCGGCACCGCCGCCCGGGTCCAGGCGCCCGCCCCCACCCTGCCCGTCCCGCCGGGCGCCGGCCACCGGGTCCCGCGCGGCGCGGGTGACGGCCCCCGGCGCTGAGCACCGCCGTACCTCCGTGCGCACCTCCTCACGCCACACCGTCTCTCGCGGAGAAACCGAATACCCATGCACGGACCCCTTGCCGCACCCGCGGCCGACGCCCCCTCGGTGACGCTGCTCACCGAGGGGACCTACCCCCACAGCCACGGCGGGGTCAGCGTCTGGTGCGACCAGCTGGTGCAGGGCATGCCCGACATCCCCTTCCGGATCATCGCCGTCACGGGCACCGGACGGGAACGGCTCGCCTGGACGCTCCCCGCCAACGTCCGGCGCGTGGACGCCCTCCCGCTGTGGGGCACCACGCCCGCCGGCCGCGCGCCCCGCGGCCGGGCGCTGCGCACCTTCCTCGCCGGCTACGAGCGCTTCCTGCTCTCCCTCCTCGACCCGGCGCACGAGGGCGACTTCGCCCCCGCCTTCCACCGGCTCGCCGACCACGCCGCCGGCGGCACCCTGCCGGCCCTCCTCCAGGGCGAGGACGCCGTCCGCGTCCTCGTCCGCGTCTGGAACCGGCCCGCCCTGCCCACCGCCGCCGCCCGGCCCACCCTCCACGACGCCCTCACCGCCACCGACCTGCTGGAACACGCGCTGCGCCCGCTGGCCGCCGACGTCCCCGCCGACGGCATCACCCACGCCGTCAGCGGGGGCCTCGCGGCCGTCCCCGGCCTGATCGCCCACCACCGGTACGGCACCCCCTTCCTCCTCACCGAACACGGCATCTACCTGCGCGAGCGCTACCTCGGGTTCCGCACCGAGCCCTACCGCTGGCCCGTCAAGGCGCTGATGCTGGGCCTGTTCCGGCAGCTCGCCGTCGAGTCCTACCGGTGCGCCGCCCTTGTCACCCCCGGCAACCGCTACAACCGCCGCTGGGAGGAGCACGGCGGCACCCCGCCCGACCGCATCCGCACCGTCTACAACGGCGTGGACCCCGCCGCGTTCCCGCCCGCCGGACCGGAACCGGAGGTGCCGACCCTCAGCTGGGCCGGGCGCGTGGATCCCATCAAGGGCCTCGACACGCTCATCCGCGCCTTCGCTCTCGTCCAACGGCGCGTCCCGGAGGCCCGGTTGCGGCTGTTCGGCGGCACCCCGCGCGGCGGCGAGGGCTACCGGACCGCCTGCGAGAAGCTGGCGGCCGAACTCGGGGTGGGGGCCGCCGTCACCTTCGAGGGGCGCGTCGAGGACATCCGCGACGCCTACGCGGCCGGCAACGTCGTCATGCTCTCCAGCATCAGCGAGGGCTTCCCCTTCACCCTCATCGAGGCCATGTCCTGCGGCCGGGCCACGGTCTCGACGGACGTGGGCGGCGTACGGGAGGCCGTCGGCGACAGCGGGCTCGTCGTCCCGCCGCGCGACCCCGAGAGCATGGCCGAGGCCGCCCTCACCCTGCTCGGCGACCGCGAACTCCGGGCCCGGATGGGGGAGTCGGCGCGGCTAAGGGTCATCGAGCAGTTCACCCTCCGGCAGACCATCAGCGCCTTCCGCGAGATCTACCACGACCTCGCCGCCTCCCGGCGGCGCTCGGTCCTCTTCGCCCCGGCCGTCCCCTTCGGGCCGCCGCCCGCCATGGCCCTGGCCGCCGGCGGTGTGCGATGAGCGGTCCACTGCGGCTCGTACCACCCGACCCGGAGGCCGTCCCCGACCTCACCGCCGTCCCCCGGCCCCGGCCGGGGAACGGCCCCATCGACGAACTCGCCCGCGAACTCCACGACGTCTGCGCCGCCGCCGTCCACCCCGACGAGATCGCCGCCGTCCTGGAGGCCGACGGCCTGACCAGCGAACAGATCGCCGGACGCTACGGGCGGCGCGACGCCTTCGAGCTGGCCGCCGACCTGTTCGCCCGCGTCTCGCGCGCCTACCCCGAACCCCCGCCCGCCCCCGACCCCTGGCAGGTCAAGCCCGCCCTGGTCCTGCTGCGCTCCCTCGTCTTCACCCTCCCCGGCTTCGGGTACGCCCTCGGGGCACCGCTGCTCACCGGCGGGCGGGGCGCCGGGGGACTGCCCGACGGCACCGCCGGACTGGTCGCCGCCGCGCTGACCGCCTGGGCGTGGAACCAGGCGCTCGCCCACCGCGCCTACCTCCGGCTGGCCGCCGGCGGCCGGGCCGCGGCCGGACGCTGCCTGCGCACCGGCGCGCCGCTCGGCGCGCTCCTGGCCACCGCGGCGGCCCTCGCCTTCCACGGGCCCGCCGGAGCCGCCTCGTTCGCCGTCGGCCAGGCCCTCTACCTGTCGGCCGCCACCGTCCTGCTCGTCCTGGGCCGCGAACGCCTCCTGCTGTACACGCTGCTGCCCGTCGCCGCCGGGGGAGCGGCCGTCCTCGTCGCCGAACCGCCCCGCGCCCTGGCCGTCGGACTGCTGATCGCCACCCTGGCCGGGGTCATCGGCACCGCGGCGTACCAGAACGTCCTGGCCGTACGGGAGGAGGGCACGCCACCGCCCGCCCTCACCCCGCTCGCCTCCGCCCCCTACGGGCTCTTCGGGCTCGGCTGCGGCGTCCTCACCGGCGTCGCCGCGCTCGGCGACGTACTGCGCCACGGCAGTCACGCCGACCCCGCGGGCCCCGCCGTCATCGCCCTCACCCTCAGCATGGGAGCCGCCGAATGGCTGCTCTACCGGTTCCGCAGCAGGGCCCTGAAGGTCCTCGCCCGCGCCACCACGCTCCGCGGCCTGCCGGCCGGCGTCGCCCGGGTCCTCGGCCTGTGCCTCGCCGCCTACCTCACCGCCCTCGCGGCGCTGGTCCTCGCCGCCGACGCCGTCTGGCCCGGCGGCCCGCCGCCGACCCCGCTGCGCACGGCGGCCCTGCTCGCCCTCGGCGCGGTGCTCTGGACCGGCCTGCTGCTCCAGGCGTACGGCATCGCCTGGGCTCCGGCCCTGCTCTGTCTCGCGGCCGGCGCGGCGGAGGCCGCCGCCCTGGCGGCCCGGCTCCCGTCCCCGGCCGCCGTCCAACTCACCGTCTGCGCCTGTACGTCGGCCGCCCTGGCGGCCACGGCGATCGGACGGCTCGGACGGATCACGGCGCACCGCTGAGGCCACCCGGGCGGAGACGCCCGGTCCGGGGCGGCGAGGGCGGCCCGGCTCTGCCGGCCGAGCGCGCCGGGGGCCCGGGGCCCAGCGCCGGAACGGCCGCCGGCCGGCGGGGCGGTACGGGCACCGGCCCGACGCGCGTCGGCCCGCGGCCCGCGCCCCGCTTCACCGAGTACCGGCGGTCCTGGGGCCCCGGAGCCCGGCCGTTCCGAGTACCACAGGACCGCACAGCGCCGCAGCGCACGTCGGCCCACCGCGCGTCCGAGTACGTCCCCGAACCACGCCGCTCGCTACCACGACCCCGCCCGCCCCGCCCACCGAAGGAGCACTCCGCATGACCCCGCAGTCCCCGTCCCCCACCGCATCCGCGACCGGCTCCGAGACCGCGACCGGTCGCGTCGCCGTCACCGGCGCCGAAGGATTCATCGGCTCGCACCTGGTCGAGGCGCTCGTCGCCGACGGCCACCGGGTGCGGGCGATGGTGCAGTACAACTCCTTCTCCTCCTACGGCTGGCTGGAGGTCCTGCCCGCCGAGGTGCTCGACTCCGTCGAGGTCGTCCTCGGTGACGTCCGCGATCCCGGGTCCGTCCAGGACCTGGTCAAGGGCGCGGACACCGTCTACCACCTGGCCGCGCTGATCGCGATCCCGTACTCGTACCGCGCCCCGCACAGCTACGTGGAGACGAACGTCACCGGCACCCTCAACGTCCTGGAGGCCGTCCGCCACCTGGGGATCCGCCGCCTGGTGCACACCTCCACCAGCGAGACGTACGGCACCGCGCAGACCGTGCCGATCACCGAGGACCACCCCATCAACACCCAGTCCCCGTACGCCGCTTCGAAGGCGGGCGGCGACCGGCTCGCCGACAGCTACCACGCCAGCTTCGAGCTGCCCGTCGTCACCCTGCGCCCCTTCAACACCTTCGGCCCGCGCCAGTCCATGCGCGCCGTCATCCCCACCGTCATCGGGCAGGTCGCCGCGGGGGAGCGGACCATCACCCTGGGCGACCTGCGTCCCACCCGGGACTTCAGCTTCGTCAAGGACACGGTGGCCGCCTTCCGCGCCGTCGGCACCGCGCCCGCCGAGCGCGTCGTCGGCCGTACCTTCAACTCCGGTACCGGGCAGGAGATCTCGGTCGGCGACCTGGTCGGCCTGATCGGCAAGATCATGGGCACCGACCTGGACGTCCGCGAGGACACCGCCCGCGTCCGGCCCGCCGCCTCCGAGGTCATGCGCCTCGTCTGCGACGCCTCCCGGCTGCGGGCCGCCACCGGCTGGGCGCCCGCGCACAGCCTGGAGGACGGCCTCGCCGCCACCGTCGAGTTCTTCCGCGACCCGGCCAACCTGGCCCGCTACAAGACCGGCATCTACAACGTGTGACCGCACCCCGTGCGACCGAACGCCGTGTGACCGAACGCCGTGTGACCGTCCCCCGGTCCACACCCGCGATCCGAACCGTCCCCGCACGCGAGCCACGTCAGCAGAGAGGAAACGGCACCCATGCACGCAGTGATCCTGGCCGGAGGCAAGGGCATCCGGCTGCGCCCCTACACCACCGCCCTGCCCAAGCCCCTCGTCCCCATCGGCGACCAGCACGCCATCCTCGAGATCGTGATGCGACAGCTGGCCGGCGCCGGCTTCACCAGCTGCACCCTGGCCATCGGCCACCTCGGGCACATCATCCGCGCCTACGTCGGCGACGGCTCCCAGTGGGGCCTGCGCGTCGACTACACCACCGAGCAGAGCCCGCTGGGCACCATGGGCCCGCTGCTCACCATGGCGGACCGGCTGCCCGAGCACTTCCTGGTGATGAACGGCGACGTCCTCACCGACCTGGACTTCGCCGACGTCCTGCGCGACCACCGCGCCTCCGGCGCCCCGCTCACCATCGCCACCTACCCCCGCAAGGTCAGCATCGACTTCGGCGTGCTGACCACCGAGGCCGGCCGCGTCACCGGCTTCTCCGAGAAGCCCAGCATGGACTACCGCGTCTCGATGGGCGTCTACGGCGTCACCCGCACCGCCCTGGCCCGCTACACCCCCGGCCTGCCGCTCGGCTTCGACGAGCTGGTCCTCGACCTGCTGGCCGCCGGGACGCCGCCGAACGCCTACGAGTTCGACGGCTACTGGCTGGACATCGGGCGCCCCGACGACTACGACCGGGCCAACGCGGAGTTCTCCCACCGCCGCGACCTGCTGATCAAAGGAGCGTGAACGACCCGCATGCGGATCCTCGTCCTGGGCGCGACCGGCTTCCTGGGCCGGCACACCGCCGAGCGGCTGCGCGCCCTTCCCGGCGCGCGGGTGCTCGACGGCGGCCGGTCGCCGGGCGCCGCCCTCCCCTGCGACCTGGCCGGCGCCGACCCCGCCGACCTGGCCGTCGCCCTGCGCGGCGCGGCCCCCGACACCGTCGTCAACTGCGCGGGGGTCACCGGTGGCACCGCCACCGCCCTGACCGCCGTCAACGCGCGCGGCCCGGCGGTGCTGTGCGAGGCGCTGCGGCTGGCCGCGCCCGCCGCCCGGCTGGTGCACCTCGGGTCGGCCGCCGAGTACGGGGCGGGGGACGGCGCCCGTTCGCTCACCGAGTCCGCGCCCACCGCCCCGCTCGGCCTCTACGGCGCCGCCAAGCTGGCCGGCACCCTGGCGGTCACCGGGTCCGGGCTGGACGCGCTCGTGCTGCGGGTGTTCAACCCGCTGGGCCCCGGCTCGCCGCCCACCTCGCTGCCCGGCCGGCTCGCCGAGGGGATCCGCGAGGCCGGCCCCGACGGCGTCGTCCGCACCGGCGACCTCTCCGCGCACCGGGACTTCGTCGACGCCCGGGACGTGGCCCGCGCGGTCGCGCTCGCCGTCACCGCCCCGGAGCCGGTCACCGGCGTGCTCAACATCGGGAGCGGGACGGCGCACACGGCCCGGGAGGTCGCCGAGGGGCTGGCGCGGGCCGCCGGGTTCCGGGGGCGCGTCGACGAGGGCGGCGACGGCTCGCCGCGCTCGGCGGCGCTGCCCTGGCAGCAGGCCGACATCACGGCCGCCGGCCGGGCGCTCGGCTGGCGGCCGGAGTACGCGTTCGACGACACCCTCGCCGACCTGTGGGCCGAGGCCCGGCTCCGGCCGGTGCGGGCGGCGCGGTGACGGCTGGGGAGCGGCGGCTGCTCGTGCCGCTGTACGTCCACCCGGCGGTGGACCCCGGCGCGTGGGCGGCCCTGCTGCGGGCCGCCCCCGCGCTGCGCGGCGTGGTGCTCAACGCCGCCGACGGCCCGGGGCGCCGGCCCGACCCGGCCTTCCGCACCGCCGCCGGCCGGCTCCGGGACGCGGGGGCCCCGGTGCTGGGGTACGTCGACACGGGCTACGGGCGCCGCCCCCCGCGCGCGGTACTGGCGGACGTCCGCAGGCACCGCGGCTGGTACGGCGTCGACGGGGTGTTCCTCGACCAGGTGCCCACGGCCCCCGAGTTCCTCGCCCGGTACCGCCGACTCGCCGTCTGCGCACGGGCGTTGGGGTGCCGTACGGTCGTATTCAATCATGGGACGCACCCGGACCCCGGGTACGCGCGGATCGCCGACCTGCTCGTGACCTTCGAGGGCGACTGGGAGGCGTACCGGAGGGCCGGGGTCCCCGACTGGACGAGGACCCATCTCCCCTCACGCTTCTGCCACTTGGTCTACGGTGTGCCCCAGGAGCGGGCCGGTCATGTGTCCCGCACGGCCGGGCTGCGCGGCGCGGGAGTGCACTGCGCGGTGCCGGGAACAGGAGAGAACCCATGGCAGACCGCACCACCGCCGAGCGCCTGGAAACCGCGCGCCTGAACTCCGGACTTCCGGGAGCCGCACGTCCGGAACCGGGCGGTCCCCGGCGCCGCGGGGCCCGCCGGGCCCTGGGCGCAGGGGCGTTGACCGCCGCGGCCCTGCTCGTCGTGGCCGGCTGCTCGGGGTCGGGCTCGGAGGACGAGGACCAAGCGGACGGGCCCGAGCGGGACGGCAGGTCCAGCGCGTCGGCGCGACCCCGGCCCGGCCACCGGGACACGGCGCCCGGGAAACCCCGGCGCGGCACGAGCCCGGCGCCGTCCCGGGACACCCCGTCCGCCGGCCCGTCCACACCGGAATCGGCCTCTCCGTCGTCCCCGTCGTCCGGGAAGCCCGCCGACCGGGCGGCGCGCTGGCAGCCGCGCCCCGGCACCCGTTGGCAGTGGCAGCTCGACGGGAAGGTCGACACCTCGGTGGACGTCCCCGTCTACGACATCGACGGCTTCGAGAACGACGCGGCGACCGTGGAACGGCTGCACGCCGACGGCCGCAAGGTCGTCTGCTACGTCAACGTGGGCGCGTACGAGGACTGGCGGCCCGACGCGAAGAAGTTCCCCAAGGCGGTGCTCGGCGCGGACAACGAGGGCTGGAAGGGCGAGAAGTGGCTCGACATCCGGCGGCTGGACGTCCTTGAACCGATCATGGCGGAACGTTTCGACATGTGCCGGAAGAAGGGCTTCGACGCCGTCGAACCCGACCTCACCGAGGGGTTCAGGAACGAGACCGGCTTCCCCCTGACCGCCGCCCACCAACTGGCGTTCAACCGCCTGATCGCCCGGCTCGCCCATGACCGCGGGATGTCCGTCGGCCTGAAGAACGACCTCGACCAGATCCCGGACCTCGTCGGCGACTTCGACTTCGCCGTGAACGAACAGTGCGCCGAGTTCGGCGAATGCGACAAACTGGCGCCCTTCGTGAAGCGCGGCAAGGCGGTGTTCCACGTCGAATACAAGCTGGATCCCGGGGAGTTCTGCGGCCGGACCAAGGATCTGGGACTCAGTTCCATGCAGAAGAAACTCGGTCTCAATTCCTGGCGTCGCCCCTGCTGAGAGGGGGTCAAGCCGCCGGAACGAAACCTTCCGGCCGGCGTGAAGAACCTCACAGACGGCCGTTTCGACACCGGATTTCGCCGGTGGATGGTGCAGGATCATGCACCGAACAACCAAGAACCCGTCACAGAGGCGGGCGACCCGGGCGGACGCCGAGTCCTGCCGCCGCTCCGGGTGCGGACCGGATACACGCGGATCGGCAGGAGCGGGAGACCCAGGCAAGACGGACCACGATGGCGGTGGTCCTAGGGGTGAAGCCACATGGTGGCCGGGCAACTTTGTCAGCCCGAACCCGACAGGTCATCTTTCGCAGGCGGATGACGAAGGGCTTACTCGGCATGTCTGCGCTGCCTCGCATACCCGCGCTCATCTCCCGGGCCGGAACCGCATCGGCCCTCACCGCCGCCACCGTCGCGGCGTCCGTCCTGCTCCCCGGCATGGCCGGGGACGCCCAGGCGGCCACCCCGGGCGCCCAGGCCGTCAAGGTCGCGGCGTCCAAGAGCGGCTCCCCGTACCAGTGGGGCGCCACCGGCCCCAACCGCTTCGACTGCTCGGGCCTGACGCTCTACTCGTTCAAGAAGGCCGGCAAGAAGCTCCCCCGCGTCGCCGCCGACCAGTACAACGCCACGCGGCACATCTCGCGCGGCTCCCGCTCCGTCGGCGACCTGGTGTTCTTCCACTCCGGCAGCAACGTCTACCACGTGGGCATCTACGCGGGTGGAAACAAGATCTGGCACGCTCCCGGCACCGGCAAGAAGGTCCGCCTGGAGAAGATCTGGACCAACAGCGTCTGGTACGGCCGCGTCCGCTGACACCTGACGTCTGACGCCCTCCGGGCCGGCGCCTCATCGGCGGCGCCGGCCCGTCCCCGTCAGGCCAGCGCCGCCCGAATGCTCTCCGCCTTCTCCGACGGCTGGTAACCGGAACGCACCCCCGCCGCGAGGACGACGTCCCCCACGGCGTGCGGCGTACGAAGCGGAATCAGCTCCTGGTACCCGGGCGACGCGTACCACTCCCGCGCCCGCTCCAGATCCGGGAACTCGATCAGCACCAGACTCCCCTCCCACACCCCCTCCGGCACGTCCAGCTCCCCACCGTGCACCACGAACCGCCCCTCGTAGGGATCCAGCGTCCCCTGGATCCGCTCGACGTACTCGACGATGTCCGGGTGCGGGGTGGTGCTGTGGAAGTGACCGAGTGCGTAGGCGGGCATCGTCGTCTCCTGACCGTCTGTGAGTCCGGCGGTTCGCCGTGCCCCCACTCTGCCCGCGGCGGCCGGGGCTCCGCGATTACCCGGCGGGTCATCACCCGGTCCGAGGCGGGTTGCGTGCCGCGGCAAAATCCGATGCGGGGTCGCGGCGGCGGGTGATACGCATCGGGTCATGGACGATCTTGTGACGACCCGGCTCATCCTGCACCGCCTCACCGTCGCCGAGGCCGAGAACATCGCCGCCGAGCGCCCGGAGCGGCTGCCGCACTGGGTGCCCGGGTATCCGGAGGACGACGACGTGAAAGCCGCGCAGCGGTTTCTGACGGCGGAGCGTGAGGGGCCCGGGCGGCATCCGGGGGCCTATGAGATACGGCGCCGGGAGGACGGACGGGTGGTCGGCGGGCTGGACTTCCACGGGCCGGCGGACGCGGACGGGGCCGTGACCGTCGGCTACGGGCTGCTGCCCGCCGAGCGCGGCAAGGGGTACGCCTCCGAGGCGCTGCGCGCGGCCCTGGAGTCCGCGCGGGAGCGGGGCATCCGGTGCGTGAAGGGCGACGCCGACCACGACAACGTCCCCTCCCACCGCGTCATGACGGCCGCCGGGATGCGGAGGGTGGGGGAGGACGAGCGGGTGAAGTACTACGTGGCCGAGTGGGAGCCGGAGCGCCTTCAGACGGCGTCCACGTAGACCCAGGCGCCGTTCTCCCGGACGAAACGGCTCAGCTCGTGCTGCGCGTCCTCGTGACCCCGCACCACGCAGTGGGCGCGGAACTCCACCGTGCCCTCCTGGTGGAAGGCGGTCCCGGCGGAGGCCGCCAGGATCTCCAGCCCCGTCCAGCGGACCGTCGGGTCGAGGTCGAGCGATGGCGGGCGGGTCGTGGAGTGCCAGGTGCGGAGGAGGTACGCGGTGTCGCCCACGGCGAAGGCGCTGTAGCGGGAGCGCATGAGGCGTTCGGCGGTGGGGGCTTGCTTCGCGCCTTCGTGGAAGGCGCCGCAGCAGTCGCCGTAGGTGGCGTCGAGGCCGCAGGGGCAGGGGGTGGTGGGGGTGATGGTGTTTCGGGGCACGTGATGCATTGTGCCCCGGCGGGGAGGGTGCCCCGGTCCCGCCCCTTCCCGTTTCTTCCAGGGCTGCGCCCCGGACCCCCTTGTCGCGGCTTCGCCGCTCGTCCTCAATCGCCGGACGGGCTGGATTCGGGCTGAGCGCCCACTTCAGCCCGTCCGGCGATTGAGGACAACCGCGCGGAGCGCGGTTGCGGGGGTGCGGGGGCTTGCCCCCGCAGGAAACGGGAAGGGGCGGGACCGGGGCACCCTCCCGGCCGAACGCCCCGCCGACCCCGGCAAGAACGGCCGGCCGCGGCAAGAGGCCAGGTCAGAGCGGGTGCGGGCCGCGGCGGAAGCGCCTCGCGCCACTCCGGCGAGCGGTTGCGAGGCCCCGCACGGCGGCACACCGTGGGCCTCGTCCCCCTGAGGGACGTTCCTGGAGGGAGTTGCCCGCATGCGCATCAGCAGAACGACCACCACCGCCCTAGCGGCCTGCTGCTCGCTGGTCCTGGCCGTCGCCGGGCCGGCCCTCGCGGTGGACCCGGCGCCGGAGCGCCCGGCGGCGGAGGGGGTGTCCGCCTCGGACACCGCCGACCGGCTGACCACGGTCGGAAGCCTGGGCGACATCCTCTCGCTGGGCGCCCGGATCGGCAAGGAGCTCCAGGCGCCCAAGCCGGATCTCACCAAGTTGCGGGAGATGCAGCGGCAGCTGACGGAGCAGGCCGCGCGGCTGCGCGCCTCCGTCAAGGCGCACGTCCAGCCGGGCCGGCCGGGCGCCGCCCAGCGGGACCTCGTCGCGGACGTCCAGAAGGTGGTGGACCAGCTCGTCAAGGACCTCAACCAGGCCCTCATGGACCTGGCCGCGGCCAACGTCCTCGGCCTCGCCGCCGATGTGACCAAGATCCTTGGCGACCTCCAGCAGCTGCTCGGCGTCGTCCTGCAGGCACTCGGCGCACCCGCCGCGGCCCCCGCGCCGTAGGACGGGGGGCGGCGGGCACGCGGCCCGGCCGTACCCCGTAGTCTGCGACGCATGCGCATCCCCGCCTCCCGAGAGCTGACCGAACTGCCCTACGCCCACCGCCTCGAACCCTTCACGGGCCCGATGGAGCGGGGCGGCGGTTACGAGAGCGTCCACTTCGACGGCTCCGCCTTCGAGGACGCGCAGGGCGGCAGCTCCCTCTTCAGCGAGGCGGCGTTCTCCTCGGCGGTCTTCGAGCGCGGCAGTCTCCGGCGTTCGCGGTTCGACGACGTGTGGCTGCACACCGTCCGCATGGTCGGCACCAGCCTCGCGGACACCACCTGGCTGGACGGCGAGTTCACCGCCGGCGTCCTCGCGGGCGTCGAGATGCACGGCGCCGAGCTGCGCCGCGTCGTCTTCCGCCAGTGCAAGCTCGACTCGGTCAACCTGCGCGGGGCCACCCTGCGCGAGGTGGCGTTCGTCGACTGCCTGCTGCGGGACGTGGACTTCGGCGGGGCGACGCTGACCGACGTCCGCTTCCCGGGTTCCACCCTGGACCGCGCCCGGTTCGAACGGGCCCGGCTGGCCAAGGTCGATCTGCGCGACGCCGCCGCTCTGGGCATCACCGCCGGGCTGGGCGACCTGGGCGGCGCCACCGTCAGCACCCCGCAACTCTTCGACCTGGCCCCCGCCCTGGCCCAGCACATCGGCCTCATCGTGGAAGACGACTGAGAAGGCGACTGATCCGGCCACCGCGGGAGAGACCGCGAACCGGGGCATCCCGCCCTCCGGCGGACTCGGAGCGCCCCCCTGCGCTACCGTCGGCCCGGTGCGCAGACGACCGTTCGCCGCCCTGCTCGCCGCCGCCGTCCTGCTGACGGGTTGCGAGGCGGGCTCCGACTCCGGGTCCGACGACCGTGAGAACCCCCGTTCCCCACGGTCCGCCGGCCCGGGCGCGGAGACCCGCCGCGACGGTGCCGAACTCCTCCACCGCCCCGGCGGCCGGGCCAGCGCCCAGAACCCCGCCTTCTCGCCGGACGGCTCGTCCCTCCTCTTCACGGTCTTCCACGACGGCTACAACGCCGGCGCCGCCGCCCTGCGCACCCTCCCCCTGGGCGGCGCCCGGCGGCAGGCGGCCCCCCGGACGCTGCTGGACGAGTCCGACCGGGCCGCCGTCAACCTGCCGGGGACCAGCTGGAACCCGTCCGCCGGCGTCACCTTCGCCTCCGACCGCGCGGGCCGCGACGAGGTGTGGGTGCTGCGCCCCGGCGGCCGGCCCGAGCGGGTGACGGAACACGACGGCGACACCGGCTACCTGGAGCCCAGCTTCTCCCCGGACGGCCGGTGGATCGTCTTCCAGGAGAGCACCGAGCGCGAGGGCGGCTCCGGCGGCGACGGCTCCCTCTGGAAGGTCCGGCGCGACGGCACCGGACGCACCCGGCTGGTCGACGGCCCGGGCACCCACACCGACAACCGGCAGCCCAACTGGTCGCCCGCCGGCGACCGGCTGGTCTTCCAGCGCCGCCGGCAGGGCAGCGACGAGTGGCGCCTGTACGTCATGGACGCGGACGGCGGCGGGCTCCGCGAGCTGCCCGTCCAGGGGGACGGCGAGCACACCGACCCCAGCTGGTCGCCCGACGGGAAGTGGGTGGTGTTCTCCTCCACCGCCGGCGGCCTGGAGCTGCCGCAGATCTTCGCCGTGCCGGTGACGGGCGGTCGCCCGGTCCGCGTCACCCGCCACGACTCCTCGTACGACGGTGCGCCCAGCTGGTCGCCGGACGGGAAGTGGATCGCGTTCGAGTCCCATCCGGGCGGCGAGGACCGGCCGTCCGCCCTGTGGCGCGTCCGCGCGCCGCGCGGCTGAACCGCGCCGCCGCCGGGTGGGGCGGGCCCGGCCCGCCACCCGGTGCGCCGACGCCCGCCGACGGTGGTGTGGTCCCGTGCCACCCGGGTCCTGAACGCCGGGAGAGGACAAGGCATTTCGACTCCTCCAGAAGGGAGAGGGACCGGCCGGTGCCGGACCGCGGGGCCGTTCCCGGCGTACGGCGGTCGCCGCGCCGAGGCCGGGCGCGGTGCCACCGGGTACGCCGGACCCGCGGCCCGGCACCGGACGTGCGGGGAGCACGGGACGTACCGGCGAAACCGGACGCTCCGGCAGGGACGTACAGGGATGTGCAGTGACGTACGACTACAGCGGGACGTACGGGAAAGCGGAACCAGCATCCCCCGCCGGCGCGCCGCGAGGGAGGGCAGGACTCGCCCTGGCAGCGGGGTTGGCACCGCGCCCGGGGCCCGGGAAAGTGGCCGGTTGCCGCCTCTCCCGCGACCCCGCCGCGTGCGCAGAATGCGGGAGTGGACGCCAAGATCGCCCTCCGGGACTTCCTCGTCTCCCGCCGTACCCGGCTGCACCCCGGTGATGTGGGCCTGCCCGCGCACGGCCCGCGCCGGGTGCCCGGCCTGCGGCGCGAGGAGGTGGCCGCGCTCGCCGCGGTGAGCGTCGACCACTACATCCGGCTGGAGCGCGGCAACGCGTCCCTGGTATCCGACGCCGTCCTGCACGCCGTCGCCGACGCGCTGCGGCTCAGCCCCGGCGAGCGGCGGTACCTGCGCGACCTGGCGCGGCCGGAACGCCACGAACCGGCGCCCGCCGAGCCGGCCCCCGCGAAGGGTCCCCAACCACAGGCCGCGCCCCGGGTGCGGCCCAGCGTCCGCCGGCTGCTCGACACCCTGGAGGGCAGCCCCGCCTACCTCGTCGGCCGAGACGGCTCCGTCCTCGCCTGGAACCGGCTGGCGACCCGGGTGTTCGTCGACTTCGGCGAGTACCCCGTGGAACGGCGGACCATCGGCTGGATCGTCTTCACCGACCCGCGGGCCCGGACGCTCTACCTCGACTGGGAGTCGAAGGCCCACGAGACGGTGGCCTATCTGCGCACGGTGACCGGCCGCTGGCCCTACGACCGGGAACTCGCCCGGCACGTCGCCGAACTCCGCGCCGCCAGCCCGGACTTCGACCGGATCTGGACCGAGCTGCCGGTCCTCGACACCACCCACGCCACCTGCCGGCTCCGCGGCCCGGAGGCCGGGATGACGCTGGAGCTCTCCTGGGAGACCTTCCAGCTCACCGACAACACGGAGGAGATCATGGTGGCGTACACCGCGGCGGAGGGCTCGCCCACCGCCGCGGTGCTGCGCGAACTGGCCCGGGCGGACCGCCCGTCAGGCCATGGTGACGGTCAGCAGTGAGTACTGCGCCACCGTGAGCGCGACGGTCGCCGTCGCCCCGGACGTCGTCCACGTCACCGGCTGCGGGGCGGGCGAGGCCGCGTCCGGGGAGCTCACCGCGGCGGCCGTCACCCGCTTGCCCTCCGGCACGGCCAGGGTCACGGAGCAGGCCGCGGGCTTGGTGGCGAAGGCGGCCGGACCGTCGCCGAAGCAGGTGAAGTTGACCAGCTGGACGACGGTGTCGTCGCCGAGCCGGCTCAGCTCCAGGTGGACGCGACGGTCGCCGCTGTACGTGACCGCGGGCGGGGCCGCCGCGAGCACCGGCGCCAGGAGCGCGCCGGGGTCGGCCTGCCCGGCGGCCGTCAGGAACGCCCGGCCCGGCAGGTCCTTGACGTAGTGGCAGGTGCCGGACCCGAAACGGTTCTCCCGGGTGGCCGGGAGCGGATCCCGCTTGCGGAAGCCCAGCACGTCGGCCAGGGCGAACTCGTCCCGAGCCGCGCCCAGTTCGGTGAGCGCGGTGGGCGCCGGTCCGGTGATCACCGCCGTGCCGCCGGCCGCCACCCAGCCGCGCAGCACCTCCGCCTCGGCGTCCGAGACGGCCTGGAGGTTGGGCAGCATCAGCACCTTGAACCGGGCGAGGTCCGCCGCCGTCACCCCCTGGCTCGGCACGGTGTCGAACGGCACGTGCCCGTACACCAGCGCCTTCACCGTGCCCCGGAACTCGCCCAGCCACGGCATCGTGGCGCAGCTGTCCTCCGGGGTGCCCTCGCTCCACCACTCCTTGACCCCGGACGGCTTCTTGGCGTTGACGTACATGCCGGTGCCGACCGAGGGGCTGACGTAGTCCCGGGAGGCGGTGGAGTGGTAGAGACCCACCTCGGCGGCCGGGACGGCGTCGTAGAGCCGCTGCTGGTGCGCCGCCACGAACCCGTACATCCGGGTGCGCATCCTCGCGTCGGTGGTGGCGTTCTTGAACGGGCTCTTCACCTCGTACGGGTTGCAGCCGGCCGCCAGGAGTTCGGCCATCACCAGCGAGGCGTCGTCGGCCTTCCAGCCGTACGAGAACGCCCAGGCCGGCTTGGCGCCGCTGGCCGCGCGGGCGTACTTGTACATGGAGATCAGGCACGTCCAGTCGGACGCGGTGGCGTGCCGCATGCCGTCGTAGTTGCCGAGGATGTCCACCTCCCAGGCGTGGCTGACGCCCTCCGCCTGCCGCAGGTACGCGCCGTCCAGGCCGATGGACGTGGCGTACTGGTAGTCCATGCTCACCGTCTCGACGAAGGTGACCAGGTCCTTGTTGACCGACCGGCCCGCGGCGGCGATGTCGAGCTGCCACTGGAGCAGGTTGCGGTGGCGCCACTCGACGAACCGGCGGAACGCCGTGTCCCCGAAGTCCGCCTTCTTCGGCAGCGGCAGCCCGGTGTCGGCCTTGAACGCCGCCGCGGCCCAGGGCGAGGCGTCGCACCAACTCGCCTTGCCGTCGAAGTAGATGGGCACGTCCGGCCAGATCGCGTCCAGGCCCGAGCCGGCCAGCGCCTTGACCCGCGCCAGGTAGTAGTCGCGCCAGGGCGAGTTGGGGCTGAGCCAGCAGCTCTCGTCGCCCGGGTCCACCCAGACGACCAGACTGCCGTAGAAGACGTTCGGCTGCCCGTCGAGGGAGATCTGCACCCAGTCCTTGCCGTGGTCGTTCTTGTAGAACGAGCGGCCCTTCTCGCCGCCGACGCTGATCAGCTCCAGCGACGGGTAGTACATGACCACCCGGATCCCGGCGGCGTGGGCCAGCTCGGTGAACCGTCCGACCTGCTTGACGTGGAAGTCGAAGTCGGCCTGGGAGAGCCAGTTCGACAGGATGGTGTCCAGCTCGATCACGCTGACGTTCTGCGCCTTGAGGGTGTTGATCACCGGCTTCATGTCGCGGACGGGATCGGCGTCCTCGTCGAAGGTGCCGTCCGCGACCCGCGCGTAGCGCGCCCACTCGGGGAACACCCCCTGGCGTACGGCCGGCGCGGCCCACGGCGCGGAATCGACCCTCATCGGTCTCGTCGGTGCCGCCGACGCCGTCCCCGGCAGCGCGTGCGCCGCCGCCCAGGCCGCGCCCCCGGCGCCCAGCCCCGCACGTAACAGTCCTCTGCGGCTCATGCCCCGCATGCGATGCACATTCCCCCCTGGTGTCCCGAGAATGGACCGACCGACACCGACCCGGCGGTTGACGCCGCGGGCCCGTCGGCCGGTTCGGATGGTCAGGCAGTGCGCAGAGATTCTGTCGGGAAAGCGGCCGGGAGGAAGGCCCTTGCGAGAGGCCGGACGCCGGGAGGGGAGGTTTTCGGACGCCCGGGGGCTGCGGGTGAGACGACCGGTGCATGGCGGTTTGCAGGGGATTATCGGGATCGTGGGGTCGGTGGGGTCCGGCCTTCCGGACGGCGCCGGGACGTTCGCCGATGTGCCGCAACGCCCGCCCCGCGCCGTCGTTGACACGGTGTGACGTCGACGGTGGTGGGGAATCGGGGAGTGGGCGCGGTGACCGGATCCGGAAGGGTGCGGCGGGCGGTCGTCCTCGCCGCCTCGCTGCCGCTCCTGCTCGGCCCGTCCGCGGCGGACCCCGCCGCGGCGGACCCGCCCGGCGCCGTACCCCATGAACTCCATTGCGCCGGGCCGCCGGCCGGCTGCGTGGACGAGGCGGCCGGCGTGCTGCGCCGGCTCCGCGACGGCCTCGGCTGCGACCACCGGGCGCCCTTCGCCGCGGTCTGCACCCGGCTGGAGGAGTCCCTGGGGGCGGCCGTGCGCGCGGGCGCGTTCGCGGAACCGGCCTGGGCGGGCGGCAGCCTCAACACCGGCTTCGTCAACCGCTACCTGGCCGCCTACCACGCGGACCGGGCCGGCCGCCCGGTCCCGGCCGCCTGGCGCGCCGCCTTCGACGCCGCCCGCGCGGGCGACCTCAACGGCGGCCAGGACGTCCTGCTCGCCGCGAACGCCCACATCCAGCGCGACATGCCGTACGTCCTGGCGGAGCTGGGACCGAGCCGCGCCCGCGAGCCGGACTACGCACGCGTCCAGGCCGTCCTCGACCGCGCCTACCAGCCCGCCGTCGAGGACGTCGCCCGGCGCTACGCCCCCCTCCTCGCCCTCGGCGACGCCCGCTGGAACCCGGTCGCCCGGCCCACCGCGGGCGGGCTGTTCCACCTGTGGCGCGAGACCGCCTGGGCACACGCCCGCCGGCTGGCCGCCGCCGGGAGCCCCGCGGAGCGGCGGCGGGCCGAGGCCGCGATCGAGTCGAACGCGGCGCGCTGGGCGGTGCTGTTGGGCGTCCCCGGAGTCCCGGGGTACCGGGCGGTGCGCGACGCCTACTGCCGGGCGGGCGGGGGCGGGAGCGGGGGATCGGCGGCGGGGGGCCGGTAGCGGCCGGTCCGTCAGCCGTGCGCGAGGGTGCGGTCGAGCAGCGGCAGCAGGCGGTCCCAGTGGCGGCGCAGCCCGGAGGGGGCGAAGGCGCCGGTGTCGGCCATGGTGAAGCCGTGGACGGTGCCCGGGTAGACCTCGATGGTGTGGAGGGCGCCCGCGGCGTCCAGGGCCCGGTCGAGTTCGTCGCGGGCCTCGGGCGTCATGTCGCCCTCGGCGAGGCCGAGATGGACCTCGGCGGTGAGCGTGGACACGAGCCGGTGCGGGCTGTCGGGCGCGTCGGTGACCAGGGCCCCCGGGTGGAACCCGGCGACGGCGGCCACCCGGCCGGGGTGGGCCGCCGCGGTGCGCATCGCCAGCACGGCGCCCCAGCAGTAGCCGACCGCGCCGACCGGGCCGTCGGCCACCTCGGGCCGGGAGGCCAGGAAGGCGAGGAAGGCGTCGGCGTCGCGCAGGACGCGGTCGGGGGTGTGCTCGTCGATGAGGGGCATCACC
This sequence comes from Streptomyces mobaraensis NBRC 13819 = DSM 40847, assembly GCF_017916255.1. Lineage (NCBI taxonomy): Bacteria > Bacillati > Actinomycetota > Actinomycetes > Kitasatosporales > Streptomycetaceae > Streptomyces > Streptomyces mobaraensis. The sequence continues at coordinate 757,168 of NZ_CP072827.1, read as the reverse complement.
CGGGCGATGACGTCCGGCCGCTCCTTCTCCCCGATGTGGTCGGGCAGTTCGATCACCGGTGCCGGGCCGTGCCGGTAGTAGAGGTGGGGGACGAGCACGTAGTAGCCGTGCCCGGCCAGTTCACGGGCCAGTTCCCGGATCACCGGGCGCGGGCCGAAGGCGTCGGTGTGGAGCAGCACCCCCGGGTGCCGTCCCGCGCCTTCCGGGTGGACGGCGAAGGCGTCGGCCCGGCCGTCCGGCGTGGGAATGGTCAGTGTGGTGGTGGTCGTGGCGAGTCGTCGTTCCCCTGAGTTGTCGATCACCAGGGCATGGTAGGGAGCGTGCGGTGCGCGGTCCACCGGGGGTTCCGCGCACCGGCGCCGGTGCCCCGTCCCGCGCCTCACGGGTGCCGGTCCCCGGTCCGTCCTCCCCGGTCGGCGTCCGCCCCCGGCCGCGCCCGTTCCGCGTCCGCCCTCCGGACCACGGCGTCCGCCACCGCGTCCGGCAGGTCCAGGTGGGCGCTCAGCCAGGCCGCGTCGCGGCCGTGCCGGGCGAGGACCCAGGCCGCGTAGAGCCGGTTCTCGGCCGTCGGGTCCGATGCCGGGAGGGTGGGGCGCAGGGCGGCGATCGGGCAGCTCCGGCGGGTGGCGGCGTCGAACACGGCACCGTCCGGTGCCGGGGGCCGCCGGTCGCGGCGCATACGGAGGGGGCGGCGGCCCGGCCGGTGGCCCAGGACGCCGGCCACCACGGCGACCGCGGCGAGGGCGGCGCCGAGCGCCAGCGTGGCCGACGCCCAGTCGGCCACCGGCGTCAGCCGGAGGGCCAGCGCCTCCAGCACCACCAGGGTGGCCACGAAGAGCGCGGCGGTGCCGTCGTGGACGTGCGGGCGGGGAGTGCGCGGGGTGTGCCGTACGGCCTTGCCGGTGCCGACGGCCGGTGTCCTGATCCTCGCCATGCTCGCTTCCTCCGTTTCCGTCCGTTTCCTCCGTCTCGTCCTTGCCGTCCACGCTAGGCGGCGGCCCGCCCGCCGGGCCTCGGCCGGCCGGGGGAGGGACCGGGGGACCCCGTTGTCCCCCGGCCGGAGGGTCCGGGCCGGTCCTAGGACCCGAGACCGCTTCCCCGGGGCCGTCCGCCCGATGCCGGGCCTCCGCCCCGTCCCCGACCGGCGGCGGATGGCCCGGCGGCCCGCGGCACGTAGGGTCGGACCAGGTCGCCGAAAAGGATGAAAGGCGGCCACCGGCGCTTAGCCGGGCACGTACGACAGCGGACCCCCACGGTCCGGAAAGGTGGAGCCATGACCTCGCCGCACACCGGCCGGCCGACGACCGGCCGGGGATGGCACGGCGACCTGCTGGACCTGGACGCCTATCTGGAACGGATCGGGTACGCGGGCGAGCGCCGGCCCACCCGGGAGGTGCTGCGGGCGCTGCAGCGGGCGCACGTCACGTCGATCCCGTTCGAGAACTTCGACGTCATCCTCGGGGTCCCGATCCCGCTGGACGTGGAGTCGGTCCAGGACAAGCTGGTGCGGCGGCGCCGCGGCGGCTACTGCTTCGAGCACGTCGTGCTGTTCGCCGCCGCGCTCGAAAGACTCGGCTTCCGGTTCACCGGCCTGCTGGGCCGGGTCACCCTCGGCGCGGACAAGATGCTCCCCGCCACGCACGCCCTGCTGGCCGTCGAGGCCGAGGACGACGGGCGGACGTGGCTCTGCGACGTCGGCTTCGGGTCGGGCCCCCTGGAACCGATCGAGCTGGCCGACGGCGTCGAAGCGGACTTCGAAGGCCGGCGGTTCCGCGTGGAACGGCGCCCGGGGGAGCGGGGAATCGACGACTGGTGGCTGCACGAGCGCCGCTCCGACGGCTGGCTCGACCGCCACACCTTCACCCTGGCCCCGCACCACACCATCGACTACGTCGTCGGCAGCCACTACGTCTCCACGCACCCCCGCTCCCCGTTCGTCCGGCGCCCCTTCGCCCAGCGGTTCACCGCCGAACGGCTGCTCGTGCTCGACGCCGCCGCCGTGACCACCGTCCGCACGGACGGCTCCCGCACCGAGCGCAAGGTGGATGCCGACGAGTTCGGGGCGTGCCTCGCCGAGGAGTTCGGCATCATCCTGCCCCCGGAGGACGTCGCGCGCCTCGCCGACCGGCTGGACGCGGCCTGACCCTTCAGGACCCGGCGGTCAGGAAGTCGAGCACCAGCGGGCTCGCCTCCGCCCGGAACTCCTCGAAGTAGGCGTGGCGGCCGCCTCGGACGAGGTGCGTCCGGGCGCCCGGGATGCGTTCGGCGAGGAGGTGCGCGTTGGCGGTGGGGTTGAAGCGGTCGTCGGTGCCGTGGACGACGAGGGTGGGCGCGGCGATGCGCGGCAGGGCGTCCCAGGCGTCGTGCCGCGCGCTGGCCAGGCGGTGCCGCCGCCGCGCGTGGGCCGGCATGGCCGGGTCCCCGAGAACGCCGTACGGGCCGGGGTGCGCGGCCCGCCAGGCGGGGGTGTACATCAGGTCCAGCAGCGTCCGTTCGACCGCCGCCGGGTCCGGGACGGCCAGTGCGGCCCGGACCGCCTCGTCGGCCGCCACGCCCCGGACGCCGGGGGACGTACAGCCGAGCACCAGCCGGCGCACCCGGTGCGGATGCCGGATCGCCATCCACTGCGCGACCCGGCCGCCCATCGACGTGCCGTAGACGTCCGCCCGTTCGACGCCCAGGGCGTCGAGGACCGCCACGGCGTCGTCGGCGAACTCCTCGGTGCTGTAGGGGCGTTCGGGCTTGTCGCTGTCGCCCGTGCCCCGGTGGTCGAGGGTGATGGTGCTGCGGGCCGGGTGGAAGTCGGCGCGGGTGGAGTCCCACCAGTGGTGGGAGTTGGCCTGCCCGGCGAGCAGGACGAGGGGGGCTCCGGATCCTCGCACCTGGTAGGCGATCCGGGTTCCGTCGGCGGCGATGGCGTGCGGCATGGGGACAGTCGATCACGTGCGGGCGGCGGCTCCGCGCGGGGGCCGGTGTCCGGCGTCACGGCCCGCCCGGGGCTTCACCGTCCGCCCGGCTTCACCGTCCGCCTGGCTTCGCCGTCCGTCCGGCCTCACGGCCCGCCCGGAAGCGGACCCCCCGGCCCGGAAGCCTCCCCGATCAGGTGGTCCACGACGTCGGTGAGGCCGCGGCGGACCCGGTACGCGGCGCGCTGCCGGTGCGCGCCGTTGCCGTGGGCGCGCAGCCGCGCCCAGCCGGCGCGGATGGCCGCCATGTCGTCGCGGCGCAGCACGTCGGGGCGGAGGCCGTCCAGGAAGCGCTCCACGAGCGCGGTCGCGGGGGCGAGGCGCCCGGTGCGCACGTCGACGCCGGAACCGGCGAGGCCGTCGCGCGCCGCCCGCCAGTACGCGGCCCGCAGCAGCTCGTCGGAGGGCCGGAGCGGGGCCTTCCCGGCCTCGATGTCGGCCAGGGCCGTGGCGACCGACGCCCTGACGAGCGCCGCCAGCAGGACGGTGTCGGCGGCGGAGGACGCGGCGTCGGCGGCCCTGAACTCCAGCGTCGGGACGTGGTGCGAGGGCCTGATGTCCCAGTACAGCCCGGAGCGGTCCATGACCGCCCCGGTCGCGGCGAGCTGCGCGACGAGGTCCTCGAAGTGGGCCCGGGACGCGAGGTACGGCGGCGGTCCGGCGGCCGGCCAACGGGCCCACGTCATCGTGCGCCAGCCCGCGTAGCCGGTGTCACGCCCGTCCCAGAAGGGGGAGTTGGCCGCCAGTGCGACGAGCACCGGCAGGCGGGCGCGCAGGTGGTTGGAGACGCCGAGGGCGAGGTCCGGGTCGGGGACGCCGATGTGCACGTGGCAGGCGCAGACGCTCTGTTCGTCGTCCAGCGCGCCGAACTCGGCGACGCTGCGCGTGTAACGCTCCCCGTCGCTGAACGCCGTCGGCGCGGGCCGCGCCAGTACGGGCGTGCCGCTGGAGACGAGCGCGAGCCCGTGGCGCGCGGCCGCCCGGGCCACCGCGCGCCGCAGCGACGCGATGTCGTCGGCGAAGTCCGCGAGGTCGCGGTGCGGTTCCGTGCGCACCTCGACCTGGTAGCGCGTGAGTTCGCGGGTGACTCGCCCGCCCAGTTCCGCGGCGGCCTCGGCCACTACCTTCTCCGCGTCCGGCCGCAGCCGCCGGGAGACCGGATCGACGAGCAGGTACTCCTCCTCGGCCCCCAGGGTCAGGGAACCGGCACCCCGGTCGGCGCGCGGCGCGCCCTCGGCGGCGCCTGCGGCCCGGTGGCCCTCCGGCTGCTCCGCCCACCACCCTCTGCTGGTCATGTAGTCATGATGTCACCCTTGGTGAGGGCGGCTTCCAGGAGTGAGCCAAGGTCGAACGGGCGCGGGCTCCGGCCGTCGGCGGTGGCCCGCCGGGTGCCGCGGGGGTGTCGGGCGCTGCCACCGGCGCCGTCCTACCGCTCGAACACGACCGGTTCTGAACTGTTGCGTTCCGTTTCCGCGACAGGACGACGGGCGCCCCGTCGCGACCGGTCGCCGCCGGCGCCTGTCCGGGGACGGCCGCCGCTCAGCGCCCCGCCGGAACCGGAGCAGGGCCCGTGGGCGCCTCGTCCGGTCCGCGGACCGGCGCGTCCATGTGCGGCCTGCCGTCCGGGACCGGCGCCGCGCGGTGGTCCGCCGGGGCCGGGTGCACGACGAGGACCGGGCAGCGGGCGTGCCGCAGGCAGTGGCGGCTCACCGAGCCGCGCAGGACGCGGTGGAGCGGGCCGTGCCCGCCGGTGCCGACGACGAGGAGGGCACCGGGGTCGCGGGCCAGCGCCACGAGCGCGGGGCCGGGGGCGGCGCGCACGGTGCGCGGGCGGAGGACCGTGCCGGGAGGGGCCGGGCCGAACGCCGCCTCGCACGTCTCGCGCACCACCGTCGCCGCCGCGCGCTCCCAGTGGGCGCACACGTCGGCCGGGGCGGGGCTGAGGGCGTCGGCCGCCTCGCCGCCGGGCGGCGCCCACGCGTACACCGGGCAGAGGACCGCGTTGTGCCGGGCCGCTTCCCGGGCGCCCAGCCGGAGAGCCGCCACGCTCCCCGCGGAACCGTCCACTCCGACGACGACGCGCTCGATCGCCGTCGTCTCCCTCTCGTTCGCCGTGGCCATGCCGCTCACTCCTTCCGTTCGTCCGTCGCTTCCCCTCCAGGCTGCGGGACGCCCCGCCCGCCCGGGGTCCCGCGGCCGGCCCGTGGGGCGGGGGAGCCGGGGGTCCCCCGATCGGTGACCGCCCGTCCGGAGCGGCCGACGGGCGGCAGTCCGCTTATCGTGGACGAAAGGGGCACTCCGGGCCCTGGCGGGCCCCTTTGGTGTGGCCCGGACGGCGGCGGGACGTCGGAAGAGTCCCAACGGCGCGGCCCGGACGGCGTCGGGGACCCGGCAGGGCCCGGCGGCTCGCCCGGACGGCGGCGTCCGCGAGCACGGAAGTGGTGGCGAGCCCATGGAGACCGATTCCGGTACGCGGGTGACGGTGGTGGTCGCCGACGACCATCCCGTCTACCGCGAGGGCATCACCCGCGGCCTCCTGCTCGACGGCCGGATCGACGTGGTCGCCGAGGTGGGCGACGGACCCGCCGCCCTCGACGCCGTCCGCCGGCTGGAACCGCGGGTCGCCCTGATCGACTACCGGCTCCCCGGCCTGGACGGCCTCGCCGTCCTGCACGCGATCGTCCGCGACCGGCTGCCGACCCGCGCCCTCCTGCTGTCCGCGACCACCGACGGCGCGGTCGTCTACCGGGCGGTCCAGGAAGGCGCCGCGGGCTACCTCGCGAAGGACGCCAAGCGCTCGGAGATCGTGGACGCCGTGCTGAAGGTCGCCCGCGGCGGACAGGTCGTCTCCGAGGACCTGTCCGGCGGCCTGGTCGAGCAGATCCGGCTGCGCGCCGACCGCGACGAGACGGTCCTGTCCGACCGCGAACGGCAGGTGCTCCGGGGCTTCGCCGAGGGCAAGAGCATCCCGCGGCTCGCCGACGAGCTCTACCTGGGGGCGAGCACCGTCAAAACGCACACCCAGCGCCTCTACGAGAAGCTCGGGGTGTCCGACCGCGCCGCCGCCGTCGCCGAGGCGATGCGCCGGGGACTCCTCGAATGACCGGCGCCCGCCCGCGCCGGGCCGCCGGGTCCGCGCCGGGGAAGAGGGCGGACCGCTGGGCGGTCCTGGCGGTGCTGTGCGCCAGCCTGCTGCTGGTGGCCATGGACGCCACCATCCTCAACGTCGCCCTGCCGTCGCTCGTCGACCACCTGCGGCCGGGCCCGCTCGCCCAGCTCTGGATCATCGACATCTACGGTCTGGTCCTCGGCGGGCTGCTGGTCACCAGCGCCGCGATCGGCGACCGCTTCGGCCGCAAACGACTTTTCCTGACCGGTTTCGTGCTCTTCGGCCTCGCCTCCGTGGTCGCCGCCACGGCGGACAGCTCCTGGCAGCTCATCCTCGGACGGGTGCTGCTCGGCTTCGGCGGCGCCATGGTGATGCCGTCGACGCTGTCGCTGATCCGGGCGGTCTTCACCGACGACCGCGAGCGGGCGCTGGCCATCGGCGTCTGGGCGGCGGTGGCGGGCGCGGGCGCCTGCCTGGGGCCGCTCATCGGCGGGTTCCTCGTCGAACGGTACGGCTGGTCGGCCGCGTTCTGGGTGAACGTCCCCATCGTCGTCGTGACGGTGGCGGCCGGGCTGCCCCTGCTCCCCGAGTACCGCGCGCCGCAGCAGGGGCGGCTGGACCGGCTCGGCGCCCTGCTCTCCGTCGTCGGCGTCGTGGCCCTCGCCTGGGGCGTCAAACACGTCGCCAAGGGCAGCCTTGCCCCGGCCGACGTGGGGGTGCTGCTCCTGGGCGTGCTGCTGCTCGCCCTCTTCGCCCGGCGGCAGCTCGCCTCCCGCGATCCGCTGCTGGATGTACGGCTGTTCCGGAACGGCCCCTTCCTGGCCGCCGCGCTGGCCACCCTGCTCGCCATGCTCGCGATCGGCGCCGCGCTGTTCCTGATCTCGCTGTGGCTGCAGTACGTCCACGGCTACTCGCCGTCGCAGGCCGGGCTGCGCACCCTGCCGTCGGCGGCGGCCATGCTCGCGGGCTCGCTGGCGTCGCCCTGGATCATGCACCGCGCCGGGGTCAGGACCGTCCTCGCCACCGGACTCGGCGCGCTGGTCGCGGGTTTCCTGCTGCTCGCCCTGACCCCCGTGCCCAACGAATACCCCGTCGTCGCCGGGGTCCTGGCGCTGCTCGGCCTCGGCGACGGGCTGGCCATGACCGCAGCGGCCGCCGTGCTCGTCTCCGCCGTGCCCCCGCACCGCGCCGGGCAGGCGGGCGCCGTCTCCGAGACCGCCTACGAACTCGGCGTCGGCCTGGGCGTCGCCCTCCTCGGCAGCATCCACGGCGCCGTCTTCACCGGGCACATGACCGGGCTGCCGCTCGGCGGCGCCGACCTGGACGAGGCCCGCGGCTCGGTCGGCGGCGCCGCCGACGTCGCCCGGCGCACCGGCGGCGAGACCGGCCGGCGGGTGCTGGAGGCGGCGCGCGCCGCCTTCGACGACGCGCTCACGACCACCGCGTACGTCTCCGCCGGCATCGTGGCGGCCGTCACCGTCCTGACGGTGTGGCTGGTACCGCGCGGGTTCAAGGTCACGGGCGGCCACTGACCGGGGAAACGGCGGAACGCCGGGGAGAGGGAGCATGGAGATCACACTCGACTACGACACGCTGGGGACGCGGCTGCGCCGCATCGGCCCCGCCGAGATCACCTACGCCAAGCGGATGGGCCGGCCGAACCGCGTCGGCCCCTGGGAGCTCGACTACGACACCATGGGCACCCGCCTCCGCCGCGTCGGCCCCGCCGAGATCACCTACACCAAGTGGACCGGCCGGCCCACCGCCGTCGGCACCTGGGAACTGACCTACGACAAGCTCAACAGCAGGCTCCGGCGCATCGGCCCGTACACCCTCGACTACGACCAACTCGGCAGCCGGGTACGGACGCTGGGCCCCCTGGAGATCTCCTACGACAAGCTCGGCAGCCGGGCGCACGTGGTGCGGCTGGAGGGCGCCGACGGGGACGCGCTCCCCGAGGACCTGCTGCTCGCCCTGTTCCTCGTCCTGTACTGGCGGGAGCAGCAGGCGCAGAGCAGCGGCAACCGCTGACGCCGGCCCGGCCCGGTGTCAGGAGACCGGCCGCCGCTCGGCCGGCAGCAGCGTCTTGCGCGGGACGGGCGACGACAGCACCACCGACGTCGTCGTCCGCCCGAACGCCGAGACGCGTTCCAGCACCTCCTCCAGATGCCCGGTGTCCACCACGGCGACCTTGAGCATCCAGCAGTCCTCGCCGACGACGTGATGCGCCTCCAGCACCTCCGGACGGTCCGTGAGCACGGTGACCGCCGGGTGGCGCAGCGTGTAGCCGGGGTACGGGTTCACGCGGACGAACGCCTGGACCCCGTACCCCAGCCGGGCCGGCGACACCTCGGCCGCGTACCCGGTGATCACCCCGCCGCCCTCCAGCCGCCGCACCCGCTCGGCCACCGCGGCCGGGCTCAGCCGCACCCGCCGGCCCAGTTCACTGAGGGTGATCCGGCCCTCGGCCTGGAGCAGGCCGATCAGCCGCCGGTCGACCGCGTCAAAGGCCGCCGTCGAATCATTGGCCGCGGCGCGCGGATACCGAGGTTCTTTCGGCAGGACGGCCGGATCTCCCATGACTCCCCCTTCAGGAAACGACCCGTCACGGTAACACTGGTCCGCGTCGGAAAACGGATGGGGAACGGGCGGGGAATCCGCCCCGGAACGGGAGGACTTCGGCCATGCCACGCGACGGTGCACCACGGGACGTCTGCGTCATCGGCGGGAATCGCTATTTCGGAAAACGGCTGATTTCCCGGCTGCTCGACGCGGGCGCGTCGGTGACCGTCGTCAACCGCGGCTCGGCCGCGCCCCCGCCCGGCGCCGCCCACGTCGTCGCCGACCGCGACGACGAGACGGCCCTGCGGACGGCCCTCGGCGACCGCGCCTTCGACGTCGTCCTCGACCAGGTCTGCTACACGCCCGTCCAGGCGGACATCGCCCGCCGGGTCTTCACCGGCCGCACTCGGCGCTATGTGATGACCTCGACGATCGAGGTGTACGACGGTGTGGCCGACGCCTCCGGCCCGCTGCCGGAGGCCGCCTTCGACGCCGCCTCCCTGCCGGTGGACCGCGCCCCGGCGGAGCCCTGGAGCTACGGCGAGGGCAAGCGGCAGGCCGAGGCCGTGTTCGCGGCCGACCCCGCCTTCCCGTCCGTCGCCGTCCGAACGGCCCATGTGCTGGGCGGCACCGACGACTTCACCGGACGCCTCGCGCACTACGCCGACCGCATCCGGACGGGCGCCCCGATCGCCGTTCCGCCGACCGTCCGTCCGTCGGTCTTCATTCACGTCGACGAAATAGCGGACTTCCTTTTCTGGACGGCCGGACGGGAATTCACCGGGCCCGTGAACGCCTGCTCGCACGGGCTTGTCGACGCCGCCGAACTGTGCCGCCTGCTCGCCGAACGCATTCCCGGCGGACGCGCGGTCCTGAAGGCCGTGCCCGAGGGCCCGTACTCGCCCTTCGCCTTCGACCGCTTCTACGCCATGGACAACTCCCGGGCCACCGCGCTCGGATTCGCTTTCCGTGACACCGCCGCATGGCTGCCGGACGTCGTCGCCGCCGCCACCGCACCCCCCGCCGCCCAGGGAGACAACTGACATGCGCCACCGCACACTCGGCGACGTCCGCGTCGGAGCGATCGGCTACGGAGCGATGCCCCTGTCCATCGAGGGACGCCCCGACGAGGCCCGTGCCGTCGCCACCGTGCACGCCGCGCTCGACGCCGGCATCACCCTGATCGACACGGCCGACTCCTACCACGCCCCCGACGGCGCACCCGGCCACAACGAACTGCTGGTCGCCCGCGCCCTCGCCACGTACGGCGGCGACCGCGACGCCGTCCTCGTCGCCACCAAGGGCGGCCGGGGCCGCACCTCCGACGGCGGCTGGACGGTCGACGGCGACCCGCGCCGCCTCAAGCGCGTCTGCGAGGAGTCGCTGCGCCGCCTCGGCACCGAGGCGATCGGCCTCTACCAACTCCACAAGCCCGACCCGCGGGTGCCGTTCGCCGACTCCCTCGGCGCCCTCCGCGACCTCCTCGACGCGGGCACCGTCCGCCTCGCCGGCGTCTCCAACGTCGACACGGCCCAGATCCGGCTGGCCCGCGACATCCTCGGCGACCGGCTGGTGTCGGTGCAGAACCGCTACTCGCCCGCCGTCCGGGACAGCGCGGCGGAACTGCGGCTCTGCGCCGAACTGGGCATCGCCTTCCTCCCGTGGAGCCCCCTCGGCGGCATCTCCCGCAGTTCCCTCGACGGCACCTCCGGCATGGCCGCGGACGCGGCCCACGCCGCCTTCCACACCATCGCCGCCGAACGCGGTGTCAGCCCCCAACAGGTCTGCCTCGCCTGGCTGCTGGCCGCCTCCCCGACGGTCATCCCCATCCCCGGCGCCACCCGCCCACAGACCGTCCGCGACTCGGCGGCGGCGGCCGACCTCGTCCTGACGGAGGAGGAACTGACGCGGCTGGGCGGGCACGGGGGCTGACGGCCCGGGGGCGCACGTCGGTTGTCCCATCGGTTGGACGGAGGCGGGAGCGTCGGCTCCGGGCCGCGAGCCGCCCGCGTTCCCGTCGGCCGAGCGGGGAAGGGCGCGTGCCGGGCGCGAAGGGCGCCGTCGGGTACGGGTCGGGCGCCCGCGCGCCGGGGGAGAGGCGCCCGGGGGCCCCGCCGCGGCTCAGCGGCGCAGGTCCTCCCACGTCACCACCGGGCTGGCCGCCCGCAGGCCGAAGTCCAGGGCCGGGTCCCGGACGGGCCACTTCAGGCGCAGCCAGCCGGGGACGGTGGCGAGGATGCCGTCGTCGCCGGCCAGGTGCCAGAAGGTGTTGGAGTCGCGCCGGGCGAAGTAGGGGCAGAACAGGGAGACGACCAGGGTGACGCGGCGGCCCCGCGTCACGGGGGTCACCGCGTGGAAGATGCGGCTGCCGTGCAGGAAGAGCGTCGCCCCGCGGGCCGTGCAGTCCGCCTCGCGGATGCGCGGATCGTCGGCGGTCACGTCGTCGAACTCGTCGGTGCGGCCCTGGAAGTAGGTGAACCGGCCGCCCTCGTAGTCGGCGCCGTCGCTGAGCTGGATCGTGAAGACGTAGTCCATGCCGTCCCGGTGCCACCGGACGATCTCCGGACGGCCGCGGCCCTCGAAGTAGTTGATCTGCGCCGTCGGCAGCCGCAGCGGGTGCGGGATCAGCGGGACGCCGGCGATCCGGGAGCAGGCGAGCAGGAAGCCGCGGTCGCGGATCATGTTGTGGAGGAACGGCGACACGAGGTCGGCGCCGCGCAGTCGGCGGGTGGCGATGAACCGGCTGGATCCGGCGGCCGGTTCCAGCCGGTCGCACACCTCGGCGAGCCGGTCCAGCCCCTCCGCCGTGAGGACGCGGAACGGGCCGACGAGCGCGGTGTCGTCCACCGTGACGCCGTGGCGGGCGAGTTCGCGGGACGCGTAACCGAACTCCTGGAGCGTGACGCGCGGCCCGTCCGCGTCCGGGGCGACGAACTCGCCGCGCCAGCGCGGCTCCCCGGGCACCCCCGGCAGCCGGCGCGGCCGGCGGGCGCGGACCGCGTGGAAGAACTGGTCGACCCCCGTCGCCGTCCGGGGAAGGTTGAGGACGCCGTCCTCGCCGCGCCGTGTCCGGACCATGGCCATGAGTCATCCCTCCCGACGGACAGCGCCCCGGCGCGTCGACGGCCCGCCGCCCAGAAGCTTCCGCTCCGGCGGGCCGGGCGCCGGCCGCGGCCAGTATCCACCGCCCGGGGACCCGGCGGGCAAGGACGCGATCCCGCCACCGCGTTCAGCCGCCGGACGCCACCTGCCCGGCGACCCACCGGGCCTGCCGGGTCACCGTCCGCAGATGATTGGCGAACGGGATGCGGACGTGCGTGCCGGTCCCGGCCAGCCAGACGCGCTCCGGCGGCGCGCCGGGGGCCCGGCGCACCCGCAGGTCCGCCTCAAGACGGTCGAGGACGGTGTCGCCGGGGCGGAGCAGGAGCTCCGTACCGTCCGCCCGCCAGGTGACCTCCGGCGGGTGGAAGCCGGTCGCGTTGACGACGTGGTCGTAGGTCTCGGGCGTGCCGGAACCCGGCGCGGACACCCGCCACACCCCGTCCGCGAAGACGGCGGACTCCGGGTAGGCGGGCGCCACCCGCAGTGCGCCCGTCGCGCAATGCGCCAGCAGGCGGCGGGCGTTGACCACCGTGAGCGCGGTGAGGTAGCGGCCGACGAACCAGTCGAAGCGCCGCATCAGGGCCCGGGTGCGGTCGGCCGGCAGGCCGTCGGCGAAGGCGGTCAGCGCCTCGATCACGGCCACGGCCACCCCGGGCCACAGGCACACCCCCGCCTCGGCCAGCGCCGTCTCCTCCGCCAGGCGCCGGACGGGATCGGCGGCCGAGGACGTCTGCGCGCGCAGCGGACGGTCGCCGAGCAGCCGGACGGCCTCCACCACGCAGCGCGTCAACCGCCGTTCCAGCAGCGGGTCGTCGGGGTCCAGCCGGGCCATCCGCTCCAACGGCGGGAAGTCGCGCGGCGGGGCGTGCAGCGAGAGTCGCACCGCGGGCAGGGAGCCGGACGGCGAGGTCAGGGTGGTGCGGTGACCGTCCCGGCACAGCAGCAGGGCGGCGTCCACCGCGGACTGCCGCGAGCCGAGCACGAGGACGCGGCGCCCCTCGGCACCGAGCGCGGCCCGGAGCCGGGCGGACGGGTACGGGCTGTCCAGGTAGCGGGGATGGCCGGTGAACGCGGCGAACCCCCGTGGCACGCGCGGCCGGTGCACGCCGGTGGCCAGGACGACGTCGTCGGCGACGAGCTCCGATCCGTCGTCCAGCCGCAGCCGGGGCGGCCCGTCGGCGATCCTTACGGACACGGCCCGGACGGGAAGGTGACGGACCGTCACACCAGCCCGACCGGCCGTGTCCCGGGCGCTCGACCAGCGGTCCGCGCAGTACGCCGCCATCGCGGCGCGGGGTACGCAGGTGTCGGGGGCGCCCGTCCAGCCCCGGGCGCGCAGGTGGTCGGCGAAGTCGTCCGGCCGGTCCGCCAGCAGGGAGTTGACGTTCACGGCGCTGTTGCACATCAGCAGGGGATCGTCGTCCCCGAAGGCCAGGCCCCATCCGGGCGGCGACGGGTCCACCACCAGCACCGACCCGACGGGCGCGCCGCCCGCGCGCGGCAGGGCCGCCACCAGCTGCGCGAACACGCTCGTCCCGGCGGCCCCGGCCCCGACGATCGCCACCGTGCGCCCGCCACTGTCACCGTCACTGCGACGATCACCGCCACCGCTGACGTCGTCGTTCCGTCGCGTCACGTCCGTACCGCCTTCCCCGTGGGCGTCCCGCCCGCTCCCGCTCTCCTCCCGGAATCCGACCCTCCCCGGATTACGCCCAGAGCATGCGGGGGTTCCGCCCGGGACCCGGTGCGGGCAGGGTCACGATCATGAGACTGCTGATCCTCGGAGGAACGGAATTCGTCGGCCGCGCCCTGACGGACGAGGCCCTGGCCCGCGGCTGGGAGGTGACCGTCTTCCACCGCGGCCGGCACCCCGCGCCGCCCGGCGCGACCGTGCTGCGCGGCGACCGGACGGCGGAGGGAGGGCTGGCCGCGCTGGACCGCGGCGAGTGGGACCTGGTCGCCGACACCTGGTCGGGCGCCCCCTCGGCGGTCCGCGACACCGCCCGGCTGCTGGCCGGCCGCGCCGCGGGCTACGCCTACGTCTCCAGCCGCTCCGTCCACCCGCACCCCTGCCCGGCCGGCCTCGCGGAGGACGGCCCGCTGGTGGACGGCTCCCCGGACGCCGGCGACGTCCCCTACCCGGAGGCCAAGCGCGGCGGGGAACTCGCGGCGTGCGACGCCTTCGGCGAGCGGGCGCTGCTGGTCAGGGCCGGGCTGATCCTCGGGCCGGGGGAGAACATCGGCCGGCTGCCCTGGTGGCTGCTGCGCGTCGCGCGCGGCGGCCGGGTCCTGGCCCCTGGCCCGTACGCGTCACCGATCCAGTACATCGACGCCCGCGACCTGGCCGCCTGGACCCTGGACGCCGCCGCACGCGGCCTCGGCGGCCCCTACAACCTCGTCAGCCCGCCCGGTCACACCACCATGGGCGAACTCCTGGACACCTGCGTCCGCGTCACCCGCTCCGGCGCCGAACTGTGCTGGACGGACCCCGAACCCATCCTCGCGGCGGGGATCGCCCCCTGGACCGACCTGCCGATCTGGCTCCCGCCGGGCGAGGACCACACGACGCTCTTCACGGCGGACGTCACCAAGGCCCTGACCACCGGACTGCGCTGCCGGCCCGTCCGAGAGACGGTCGCCGACACCTGGACCTGGCTGGAGTCCCTCGGCGGCGTCCCCCCGCAGCGCCCCGACCGCCCGGCGGTCGGCCTGGCCCCGGAGACGGAGGCGAAACTGCTGGGCGGCTGAGCCCGTGAGCCTCCCCCGCGCCGAGCGGCGTGATCGGTCTCGGGGGAGGAACATGGGTGACGGAAGCCCTCTCGGGGGCGTGCCCGGGGCGTTCGGGCGCGGCGAAGAGGAGGATCCCATGACCGGCCAGGCTGTCAGGTACCGACTCGGGTACGAAGGCATGGACGTGCGGTTGCTCGCCGAGGAGCGGATCGAGGCGACCGTACCCCCCTCGGCCGAGATCGGTGAAGGCGAGCGTTCCGGGTTCTGGTTCGAGCTGCGGGACGACCAGGAGTGCGTACTGTACCGGCGTGTTCTGGCCACGCCGTTCTCCGCTGAACACGAGGTGTACGACCAGGAGTCGGGGACTCCCTCGCGGGTGGCGGGAGCGCCCGCCTCCGGGACGCTCTGGCTGCTGGTGCCGAGCTTCCCCGACGCCCGGCAGCTGGTGGTGCACGGCAGTCCGCCCGAGATCGAGCGGAGGGCCGAGGCGGCTCGCGAACTCGTCCGGTTCGACATCGGAGCGGGGAGGTAGCCATGGGCATCGGCGACGGCGTCGTCGTGGGCCACGCCAAGATCCTCGACAACGGGTCCGACGGTGACCGCTGGAATCTCACGATCCTCTCCGAGGGGTACCAGGACGCGGAGCTCGCGCAGTTCCACCTGCACGCGCTCGAACTCGTCAGTGCTCTCAACGCCACGACACCGTTCGCGGGCCTGCTGAGCGCGATCAACGTCCATCGCGTGGACATCGCGTCCACTGACTCCGGCGCCGACGACCCGACCACCTGCGGGGGGACGGGTGCGACCGCCGACACGTTCCTGGACGCGAGCTTCTGCAGCGGGGGCGTGCGGCGGGACCTGCTGGTCGTGGACTCGAACCTCGCCGTGAGCACCGCGTTCGCCCAAGTGATCAACACGCACGCGATCATCGTGCTGGTGAACAGCCCCGTGTACGGCGGGAGCGGAACCAGCGGTACGGGCGTGGGGGTCGCCGTCTGCTCCCTGCACCCCGACGCGTTCGACATCGCCCTCCACGAGCTGGGACACAGCGCGTTCGGGCTGGCGGACGAGTACGACTGTGTCGCCGGCGCACAGACCCTCTACTCCGGTCCGGAACCCGTGGAGCCCAACATCACGATCGAAGGCAGCCTCGCGGCGAACAAGTGGCGCCATCTCGTGGACCCCTCGACCGCGATGCCGACCATGTCGAACGAGGACTGCGACTGCAGTGGGCTCCCCTCACCGGTGGCCGCCGGCACCGTCGGCGCGTTCGAAGGGGCCGCGTACTGCCACTGCGGGCTCTACCGGGGCGAGTTCGGCTGCAAGATGCGGAATCTCAAGCAGCCGTTCTGCGCCGTGTGCGACGACACGATCAATGCCGTTCTGTTCCCCTTCTTCCCCTGATCGCTCTTCCCCGCCACGGACTCCGGCCCTGCCGGGAGCCACGCGGCGTTCGCCCTCGACGGCGGTGTGACGGTTGACCGCCGTGCGCGCCGAGCGGTTATGCTCGGATCCGAGCAATCGGATCCGAGCAGATGCTTCCGTCGCGAGAGCGGAGTGAGATGGCCGTCGGAAAACCCTCAGGCAGACCAGCCGCGCACGAACCGACCGCAGGCCGGCCGGCCACGAACGACCCCGCCGCGGGTGGGGCCGTCGCGGACGGGCCGGCCGTGGGCAAGCGTCCCGCCGACAAGAGACCCGCCAACCCCCTGGCCCTCGCCGTGCTGGGCCTGCTGCTGGAAGAGCCCCTGCACCCGCACGCCATGGCCGCCGCCCTGCGTGAGCGGCAGCTCGACCTGACCTTCAAAGTCACCACCGGGTCCCTCTACGACACCGTCCGGGCCCTGGCCCGGGACGGCTGGATCGAGGAGGCCGGCACCGAGCGGGTGGGTGGTCGCCCCGCCCGCACCGTCTACCGCCACACCGCCGAGGGCCGCACCCGCTTCACCGCCTGGCTGGACGAGCTGATCCGCGAACCCGCCCGCGAATTCCCCCGGTTCGTGTCCGCCCTCAGCTATCTCGGCGCGCTGGGGCCCCGGCGCGCCGCCGAGGCGCTGCGCGAACGGGCCGCGGCCCTGGAGGCCCGGATGGCGGCCGACGCGGACGCGTACCGGGCGGCGCGGGAGGAACACCGGGCGCCCCGGCTGTTCGTCATCGAGGCCGAGTACGCCCGCGCGATGGCCGAGGCGGAGCTGCGCTGGGTGCGCGGGACCGCCGACGAGATCGAACGCGGCGCCCTGCCCTGGCCGGGGGAGGACGGCGATGCCTGACACGCACACCGACGTCCTGGTGGCCGGCGCCGGACCCGCCGGGCTGACGCTGGCCTGCGAACTGGGCCTGGCCGGCGTACGGACCACGGTCCTCGAACGCGACCCCGCCCCGCCCGGCTTCTGCCGCGGCTTCAACCTCAACGCCCGCAGCCTCGACCTGCTGGAACACCGCGGTCTGGCGGACCGGTTCCTCGCCGAGGGCCCGACCCTGCCGGCCACGGCGTTCGTCGGGACGGCCGCCCTCGACCTGGCCGCCATGCGCACCCGCCACCCGTACGTCCTGGGCATCGCCCAGACCCGGGTCGAGGAACTGCTGGCCGAACGCGCCGAGGAGCTCGGCGTCCGCATCCTCCGTGGACACCGGCTCACCGGGTTCCGCGAGGACGGCGAGGGGATCACCGCGGACGTCACGGCCCCCGACGGACCGCTTCGGCTGCGCTGCGACTGGCTCGCCGGCTGCGACGGCGGCCGCAGCACGGTCCGGAAGGCGGCCGGCATCGCCTTCCCCGGCACCCCCGCCCGCCGCTTCACCCTGCTCGGCGACGTCGTCCCGGCCGACCCGGCGGCCCTGCCCTTCGGCCCGACGGCCGGACCCGGCGGATCCGTCTTCGCCATTCCGCGCCCCGGCTACGTCCGCCTGGTGACGGCCGAACCGGACCCGCCGGAGGACCGCGACGAACCGGTGACGCCGGACCGCTTCCAGGAGGTGCTGGACCGGGCGCTGGGCCGGCGCGTGGAGATCGCCGAGGTCCGCTGGCTCACCCGCTTCGGCGACGCCGCCCGGCTGGCCGAACGCCTGCGCGCCGGCCGGGTGTTGCTCGTCGGTGACGCCGCGCACATCCACCCGCCGGCCGGGGCGGTCGGCGTCAACGCCGCGATCGACGACGCGATGAACCTCGGCTGGAAGCTCGCCCTGGTGGCCCGTGGTCTGGCTCCGGAACGCCTGTTGGAGAGCTACCACAGGGAACGCCACGCGGCCGGCGCCCGGTTGCTGCGCGACACCCGCGCCCAGGCGCTGCTCGCCGCCGAAGGCGAGCGGCTGGCGCCCGTGCGCGACCTCCTCGGCGAGCTGGCCACGGCGGAGGGCACCGCCGGTCACGTCGCCGAGACGATCACCGGGGTCAACACCCGCTACCCGGCCCACGACGAGCATGGCCACCCGTGGGAGGGCCGGATGATCCCGGGCGACGGACTCCTCCCCGCGCCCGCCCGGACCGGCGGGGGAGCGCTGTTGCTGGACGAGGCCGCGGCGCCGGCCGCCGTCCGCGAGGCCGCCGCGTCGTGGAACGGCCGCGTCACGGTGACCGCCGTCCCCTCCGGCCGGCTGCCCGGCACCTACGCGGTCCTGGTCCGCCCGGACGGTCACGTCGGCTGGGTGGCCCGGCCGGGCGCGGGTGCGGGCGCGGAAGCGGCCGGGGGCGCGGTCCGCTCCGCCTTGGAGTGGTGGTTCGGCCCACCGGCGCCCCTTCCCGTCGCCGGGTGAACTCGTCGAGCGGTGACGCTCGTTCGCGTTGGGTAGCGGCGCGCCGGATGCGGGGCAGGCACAGGGGCAAGAGGGCGCGACAGCCCGCGTCTACGTGACGAAGTGACCGCGTTCGGCGCCCGGACGCGGTGCACGCCGCCCCCTCCGCGCGGGGCTCGGCCCGTCCGCACGCGCGGGTCACCGAGTGCGGGCGCCCGGATCAGTCGCCCTGGCCGATGTTGCCGACCGGGCCGACCTTCACCGGGGTGCCGCCGCCCTCGGTGACGGGCAGCGTGGCGGCGCCCGGCCAGCGGAGGGTGACCGTCGTCGTCTCGTTCGGCGGGGTCACCAGCAGCCCGGTGACGCGGACGCCGGAGCCGCCGGACTTGTTGACCGGGTAGTTGATGCCGAACGCGATCGACTTCCCGCTCTTGAGGACGACCTGCGGAGCCTGCTCACCACTGCGCTTCGCGGACAGCGTCCCGGCGTTGGTCTTCAGGTCGACGCCCGCGTACCCGGAGATCGCGCAGCTGTGGTCGCCGCGGTTCTTGAGCGTGACGGCGACGGTGCCGTCGGCGTCGCCGCCGATGGTGCTGTCCGTCGCCGTGATCCCCAGATCGCCGGCGCGGCACTTGGCGAGCTTGCCGTGGTCGCCGGAACCGGTCCCGGCGGCGGTGCCCTTGTCGCCGGAGCCCTTCCCGGCGGAGCTCTGCCCACCGGCCCCCTTCCCGCCGCCCTGGCCCGAACCGCCCTCATCCGAGCCGCCCGACCCCGAGCCGCCGCCCTTGGCGGACGACGCGGACGACGCGGAGGAGGCGGAAGACGAGCCGCTCTGTGCCGTGCCGTCGTCGTCGTTCTGACAGGCCGTCAGGGAAAGGCTCGCGGCGACGGCCAGGGCGGCGAAGGTGAGCTTGTGAACGCGCATCGTTTCTGCCTCAATCGGTGGGGAATGCCGGTCGCTCGGCACGAGTCGGGACTGGTCGGGGCAAGCCGGGACGAGTCTGTACGAGCGAGCGTTTCTGATCACCAGGATGCGTCCGATCCGGCGAATCGTTCCGCCTGGCCGTTGCCTAGTACATGTCTGTTACATGAGTACATGCCTGTTACATGCGCGACGGACCGCCCCTGACGCCCCGACAGCCCCGGGGGCTGCGTCGTCGCCCCCGGGGCGGCCCACCGCCGTACCGGCACTACGGGTGGTACACGACCTCCGGGAAGGCCCTCGAGGGCCCGTCGAGCAGGTCGCCGCAATGCCGGCCGCGCAGGTGGCGGTCGAAGAAGGCGCGCGGGTAGGCCTGTTGGATGAGGACGCCGCGGTCGGGATCCAGGGTGCCGACCATGGACCGGATCTGTTTTTCGGGCAGGCCCGGCAGCCTGCCCGCCTGGGGGACCAGCGTCATGTTGTCGCCGTACGAGGCGTGCACGGCGCCGGTGGCCTGGACGTCGAGGCGCCGGCCGCGCAGGCGGCGCCAGAAGGTCTCGACGTACGGACTGGCGGCCCGGGTGTAGGAGGCGGTCATCAGCATGAACGGCCGGTGGATGTCGGTGGTGACGGCGGGGTTCGCCTCCATCGGGCCGTCCATGGCGAGGCCGGCGCGGGGGCGGACGGGGTCCACGGCGCCCCTCTCCGACCCACCCCGAACGCTGATCTCCCCCCTGGAGCGACCCGCGTCGGCCGCACCGGGGAGCATCACCCCTGCCGCCGCACAGCACGGGGGCCGCCCCAGCCGGAGCAGCCCCCGTCGGCAGGATCCACGCCGAACTTCTACTCGTCCTCCGTCAGCCGCTCCAGCAGCCCGATCGCCTCCACCACGACCGCCCGCTCCCGCTCGTCGAAGCGCTCCTCCAGGGCCCGCGCGATCCATCCCTCGCGCACCTCGCGTGCCTCGCCGAGCCGCCGCAGGCCCTCCGGGCTGAGGGAGATGACGATCCGGCGCCGGTCGCTGGGGTGCGGCGACCGCTCGATGAGGCCCGCCTCCTCCAGTCCGGCCAGCGTGGTGCCCATGGACTGCGGCCGGACGCGTTCGGCGCGGGCCAGCTCCACCGTGGTGGCCGGGCCCCGGCGGTCCAGCCGGCTGAGGACGGCGGACTGGGAGAGGGTCAGGTCCGTACGCTCTCCCGCCGCGCGCAGCCGGCGGGCCAACTGCCCGGTGAGGACGCGGATCCGGGACGCCGTCTCGCGCAGCTCGGCGAGTTCGGGGGCGCCGGCCGGGGCGGGGGACTGCTGGTCGTGGGCCATCACCGGGCCAGCGTACCCGGCGCGTCGGCCCAGGCCCGCCGAGCCTCCGCCGGCCGGCGGCCCGCTCCGCGCAGGGTGGGGTCGAGGCTTGCCGGTCTGTGGTCCGTACCGTGCAGGTGGCGCTGAGGTCTGCCGGTCTGTGGCTCGTCCCGCGCAGGGTCGGGGCAAGGTCCGCCGGTCTGTGGCCCGTCCCGCGCAGGGTCGGGGCAAGGTCCGCCGGTCTGTGGCCCGTCCCGCGCAGGGTCCGGGCAAGGTCCGCCCGTCTGCGGGCCGTCCCGCGCAGGGTCGGGGCAAGGCCCGCCGGTCAGCGGCCCGCCCCGCGCAGGGCCCGGTCGAACAGCGTGGCCGGCAGCAGCAGCGCGCCCAGCGCGGTGAGGACGACGGCCGCCGAGTGCAGTCCGCCGGTCGTCGCGCGGTCGCCGTAGACGAGGCCGATGACGCTGGTGGACGCGACCGCGCCGACGTACTGGGCGGTGCGGAACAGCCCGGCGGCCGTGCCCGTCCCCCCGGCCGGCGCCTGCGCGTACAGCGCGGCCTGGTTCCCCACCGCGTTCAGCCCGTTGGGCAGCCCGAACACGACGCCGACCAGCACCAGCACGGCCATCGGCGTCCCCGGCCCGGTGAACGCCAGCGCCGCCGAGGCCGCCACCATCGCGACCGTGCCGACGAGCAGCGGGCCCCGCACGGTCGCCCGGCGCGCGCCCGCCCACGAGCACACCGCCGCCACCGCGCACATCGGCAGCATGATCACCCCAGTGAGGGCGGCGGAGTACCCGCGCACCTCCTCCAGCCACTGCGTATAGCCGTACAACACGCAGTAGACGACGAGGAACGATGCCCCGTAGCGGACGTAGGTGCGGACCAGCGGCCGGTTCGCCGCCAGCATGCGCAGGTCCAGGAACGGGTGCCGGGCGGCCCGGAGTTCCCAGGCGGTCAGCGCGCCCGCGGCGAGGCCGCCGGCGGCGAGCAGCGGCCACCGCGGGCGGCTGAGGTCGGTGAGGAAGAACATCAGGGGCAGCAGGGTGCCGGCGAAGAACAGGACGCCCGCGGGGTCCAGTTCCGACCACACGCCGCGCGCCCCTCCCGCGCGCGGCCGGGGCTCGTCCCGGGGCAGCCAGGCGAGGGCGAGGGCCAGACCGGCCAGCGCGAGCGGGATGTTCACCGCGAAGACCGCCCGCCAGCCGGCCAGCCCGGTGAGCAGCCCGCCCAGCGCCGGCCCGAGGGCCGCGCTGGCGAGGGCGGCGATGGTCAGCGCGCCGAGAGCGCCGGAGGGCGGGCCGCCGGGTGTCTGGGTTGACCGACGACGGATCATGGCCATCGCCGCCGGGTAGGCCGCCGAGGTGCCGACACCCGTCAGCACCCGGACGGCGACCAGCTCCTCCAGGGAGCCCGCCACCAGCCCGGCCGCCCCCGACAGCCCGACGAGGACCAGCCCCGCCAGGTAGACCCGCCGCGCGCCGAGGCGGTCGGCGACCCGGCCCATCACCGGCTGGGCGACCGCGCTCGCCAGGTACAGCCCCGCGACCAGCCACACCGTGGCGGACGGGCCGGCTCCGAAGCTCCGGCCGATGGGGACGAGCGCCGTGGAGATCATGCTGGAGTTGACCGGGTTGAGCATCGAGCCGACCGCCACCGCCGCGACGAACCGGCCGCCGAGCGCCGGGGGCGCGGCCTCCCCGGCGCCGGCCGGCTCCGGCGGCCGGACGGACTTCCCGGTGTTCCCGCCGGACACGCGCGGGGCGAACCGCATGGGGAACCGCATGGCGAACCCTCCCTCCGTCCCGGCGCGCGAGGGCACGCCGCAGAGAAGGGAAGGTTAACTGTAGATCAGGAAAACTGACAAGGTTGCCTTGCTTATTTCCCGGTCACTCCCGCCGGACGGCCAACAACGCCGCGTCGTCCGCCAGTTCCCCGCCCACGTACGCCAGTAGATCCGCCACCAGGCGGTCCGTCAGCACACCCGGTGCGCTGTCGGGCAGTGCGGCCAGCCGGCGTTCCAGCGGGTAGAAACGGCCCGCCGCGTCCCGCGCCTCCGTCGCGCCGTCCGTGTACAGCAGCAACAGGTCGCCCTTGCCGAACGCGAAGGCCGTCGGCCGGTACGAACCCTCCGCCAGTTCGCGCAGGGCCAGCGGCGGATCCGCGTCCAACTCCCCTGCCCCCACCGCGCTCACCCGCCCGTCCCTGCGGACCAGCGGCGGGAGATGGCCGCAGTTCACCAGCTCCACCGTCTCCCCGGAGCGCGGCACGGTCAGCAGCGCGGCGGTCACGAACTCCTCGCCCACCCCGCGCCGCCGCACCGTGGCGTCCAGCCGCCGGGCCACCGCGCCCAGCTCCGCCTCCACCTGCGCGGCCTCCCGGAACGTCCCCAGCACGTCCGCCGCCGTCTCGACCGCGCCCAGCCCCTTGCCCCGGACGTCCCCGACGAGCAGTCGCACCCCGAACGGCGTCGTCAGCACCTCGTACAGGTCGCCGCCCACCTGCGCGTCCGCCGCGGCCGCCAGATAGCGCACCGCGACCCGCAGCCCGTCCACCCGCTCCGGCACCGGCCGCAGCAGCGCCTGCTGCGCCGCCGAGGCGACCGAGCGCGACCGCAGCAACTCCCGTTCCCGCGTGGACACCAGCACCACGTTCGCGGCACTGATGCAGGTGAGGGCCAGTACGGTGAACGCCGCCGTCACGTGCAGGGCGACCGGCACCTCGGGGTCGGCCAGCGTCAGCGGGACCACCAGGAGCAGCGCCACCGCCCCGGTCACCAACGGAACCCGGGCGCGCCGCGTGCCGATGCTCGCCAGCACCGGGGCCGTGCCCAGCACGGGCGAGAACGTCAGCCGGGGATCCGAGGCGAGGTCGACGCACACCGCCGCGGCCAGCAGGACGTACGCGGCGACGACGAGCAGACGCGCCGGCCGCGGAAGGGCCGGGGCCGGATACGGGCCGGCGGGACCGGGGGCTCGCTTCATGGCTGAATCCACCCTAGGTGCCGCCGGTCGGCCCGCAACCCGGGCGCCCGGGTCACGGGCCGACTGCCGGTCCCCTCCTGTTCCGGCTGTTCCGGCTATTACGGTTGTTCCGGTTGTTCCGGCGAAGCGCACTCCTCAGTACCTCGGTACTCAGTACCGGTACACCGGCCCGGCGGTCACCGTGCCGGTGCCCCGACCAGCGCGGAGGAGACTGCCCGCGCGGCGTCCCGCAGCGCTTCCGTGCAGCGCCGGGACCCCGCTCCCGCCGGGTCCAGCAGCCGGCGGGGGCCGGTCAGGCACAGCGCCGCCGCGTGCCGGACGCCGTCGGGACAGGGGACGGACACGGCCAGCCGGGCCTCGTCCGGGCCGGCCCCCTCCTCGTAGACACAGCGGTCGTCGCACGGGCCGGCCAGCAGCCGGGCCGGGGCGCTCGTGTGCGGCAGGACGTCTCCGGTCGCCAGCCGCTGCGGCCGGTTGTCCGGCCGGAAGACGTGGTGGACGACCTGCGCGCCCTCGGGGTGCGCCACGGCGAGCAGGACGCTCATGCCGGTGCGGGCGGCGAGGCCGTCGGCCCAGATCATGGCCGCGGCGCGGACGTCGTTGCAGTCCGGCCGGGCCCCGGTCGCCGGGGCGGCGGCCCCGCGGAACGGTTCGCCGGGCCGGCAGGTCGCGGAGGCGGCGTCGTACTCGACCAGCCCCTCCGCGCGCAGTCCGCTGATCACGTCGCCGACGGTGCGGTCCGGCAGGCCGAGGGAGGTGGTCAGCCGGCGGAAGGACACTCCTCGTTCCGGCTCGCGGGCCAGGAGCCTGAGTACGGCGGCGGTGGTGCCGACGGGGGCTCGGTGCTGAGGCGTCTGAGAGGTCTGGGACGCCTGGGAGGGCTGAAGCGTCTGGGTGGCCTCAGGTGTCTGAGGCGTCTGAGGCGTTTGAGACGCCTCGGGTATCCGAGACATCTCGGGCGTCCGAGAGGTCTGTGGCGTCTCAGGGGTCTGCTGCGTCTCGGGGGTCTCTGGTGTCTCAGGGATCCGGGGCTTCCGGGGCATCGGAATTCTCCGTTCCAAGCGTGGTCGCGGGATCGGCTCCGGTGGGACGGCCAGGGACCCGCCCGGCGTGGACCGCCGCGCCTTCGAGGGCCGGGGCCGTCGGGCCACCGGGACCGTCCAGGCTAGGCGGGGGCCGGCCGCGGGCCGCTCCGCCGGCCGGGGGACCGGCAGGGGGAACCCGCCGTCCCCCGGCCGGCGGACCGGAGAGCCGCTCAGCGCGCTTGACGCTGTCTCTCCGGCGCGAACGGGATCCCCGACCGCAGCCCGCGCAGGCCCAGCACCAGCGACTCCCCGAGGAAGCTCACCCCCACCGTCAGCTGGGTCGGCCGCGCCTCCGGGTGCATCCCGGCCCGCTCGGCCAGGAAGCCGTAGGCCGCCATGACCGCCAGGGAGCCGGCGAGTACGAGGAAGGTGCGGCCGGTGTAGCGCTGCCAGAGCACCCCGTCCCGTTCGAAGATCCGCACGGTGGACGCGCGCAGCGCGCCGAGCCCGGCGCCGAGCAGGGCGCCCGGCACCACCCAGGCGTAGTCGGCCGCGGTCACCGTGTCCGTCTTGGCCAGCGTCACGGCGCCGATCGTCAGCAGCACTACCGGCGGGGCCGCCAGGTCCCGGGCGTTGAGCGGTTCTCCCCTCAGCCGCCGGACGACGACGACCACGACCACGACGGCGATGAGGGCGGCGAGTGACCAGCCGTGCACAGGACCTCCTATTTAGCGCAGTAATGCCAAAAAATGTAGCGCGCCTGTGCTACCAAAACAACCGGACCCCGCGTGGGACCCCGCCGGTCACACGGTGTATGCATGGACGCACTCTCAGGCGAAGTCCCTCGCACGTCCGGACGGAAGGAAGAGCTGCGATGACGGTCGGCGACATCCGCGACGGCAGGGCCACCGAGGCGACGTGGTCCGTCCCCCTGCTCGTCCTCGCACCCGCCCTGCTCATCCGGATCATGTCCGACCGCTCGGCGCCCTGGCTCGCCGCGGCCTGGACCGTCTGGGGGCTGGCGGCGGCCCTGACGGCGGCGGGGTGGGTGAGCGTGGTGCGCGGCGGCATACGGCGCGCCCGGGACTGGGGGACGTGTCTGCTGTTGCACGTGGTCCTGGCAGTGCAGGCGGTGTCGCTGTCCCTCTGACGCGCCCGGGCCCCTCTGCCGCGCCCGTCCGGTCCGGCCGTTCGCCCCGCGGGGCCGCTGGCATAGAGTCGGGGCATGGTTGCAGGAGACGAGGGACCCGTACGCGTCGACAGCTGGATCTGGTCGGTACGGCTCACCAAGACCCGCTCGCTGGCCGCCACGGCCTGCCGCGCGGGACACGTCAAGGTCAACGGGGAGCGCGCCAAGCCCGCACAGCCGCTGAAGACCGGTGACGAGGTACGCCTCTTCCACGCCGGACGGGAGCGCGTCGTCGTGGTCTCCCGGCTGGTGCGCAAGCGGGTCGGCGCGCCGGTGGCCGTCGAGTGCTACGTCGACAACAGCCCGCCGGAACCGCCGCGCGAGGTGCTCGCCGCGGTCGGCGTGCGGGACCGCGGCGCGGGGCGGCCGACGAAGCGCGAGCGGCGCGAGATGGAGCAGCTGCGCGGCCGGCCTTAGGGACCGTAGGGGCCCCTCCGAGGGACCACCCGGAGCGCGGATTCGGGGCCGCCGGGGGCCGGGGTGCCGGCCCGCCGGGGGCCTACCCCCGCCGCCCCGCCGGCTTCCACGCCGGCCCGAGCGCCGCGGCCAACGCCAGCCCCGCGAAAGGCAGCAGCGCCACGACGGCCCACCGGGGTCCCGCCCCGCCGGCGAGGTGGAGGGTCAGGGTCACCAGGGCGATGCCGAGGGCCGTGCCCAGGCCACGGGCCATGTTGATCAGGCCGCCGCCCGTGCCGGCGGAGCGCGTGGGCAGGGCGGCCATGACCGTCGCGTTGTTGGCCGGGGTGTAGACGCCCAGCCCCAGACCGAGCAGCGCCAGCAGCGGCACCAAGGGGAACGGGGTCAGTGGCAGGACGGCCGTCACCGCCAGCGCCGCGAGGCAGACGAGCGCGCCCAGCACACAGCGCGCCCGGTCCGACAGCCCGGCCGGCAGCACCCGTTCCGCGCAGGTCGCGGCCAGGGCGAAGCCCGCCGGGAGGGCGGTGAGCACCAGGCCGGCCACGAGTTCCGACGCCCCCTCGGCCGTGAGGGCGGCGGGGACCAGCACCAGCGGCCCGAACAGCACCAGGTAGTCGCACAGCGCTCCCGCCAGCCCCGCCACGACCGTCCGCGACCGCAGCAGCGCCGGATCCAGCAACGGCCGCGGCCGGGACCGCGAGCGCGCCAGGAAGGCCCGGCCGGCGACGGCCGACGTGACGAGCAGCGCGGCCACCGACCAGCCGGGGAACGGCAGTCCGGAGGCCGCCGACAGACCCAGCAGCAGCGCGGTCGTGGAAGCGGCCAGCAGCACCGGGCCCAGCGGGTCGAAGCCGCCGGACGGGGCGCGGCCGCGGGTCCGCGGCAGCAGGTACCGGCCCGCCACCAGCGCGACGAGACCCACCGGCACGTTCACCGCGAACACCCAGCGCCAGCCGACCGCCGACACCAGCGCACCGCCGATCGTCGGCCCGAGGGCCAGCCCCAGCGCCTGGGCCGCCGCCTGCACGCCCAGCGCCGCCCGCAGCCGGCCGCGCGGCGCGCTGGTGGTCACCAGGGCCACGCTGTTCGCCTGCATCATCGCCGCCCCCGCGGCCTGCGCCACCCGCGCCCCGACCAGCACGGGCAGCGAGGGCGCCAGCCCGCAGCCGGCCGAGGCCGCGGTGAACAGCGCGAACCCGTGCAGGTAGAACAGCTTGCGGCCGTGGGCGTCGGCCAGCCGCCCCACCGGCACCAGCAGTGCCACCAACGTCAGCAGGTAGGCGAGCGACACCCACTCCACCGCGGCCGTCGAGGCGTGGAACTCGGCGCTCAGGTCGCGGTACGTCAGGGTGACGACGCTCGCGTCCAACTGCCCCATGAAGGCGCCGAAGCACACCGTCGCCACCGCCAGCCGCCAGGCCCCCGGCCGCTCCCGTACCCGCCGCGGCCTCGGCCGCTCCTCGGACAGCACCGCCGGAAGCCGCCGTCGCGGCGCCCGTGGGGCGGGACGACCGTCCATGCCTGCTCCTCCTCGCCGTGCCGGCCCTCCCCGGGCGGCGCCGCTCGACCACCTCCGACGCTAGCCCCGCCCCCGTACCCGTCGCGAACGGGGGTTCGTCGGGCGCCTGTCGGAGTACGGCCTCCGGAACACGCCGCTCCGGCCGCGACCGTCACCGGAGCCCCGCCTGGCTCGTTGAGCGAACGGGCGGGTACGGGTCGCCGATGACCGCCCGCCGGCGACGGCACGGCAGGAAGGGCGGGCGATGCGCGACCCCCGCGGCAACCGCGAACCCCGCGGGGGCAGGAACGGGCACCGGGGAACCGACGGCCGGGCGAGACCCGCCCGCGGCCCCGCCAGGGGCCCCGCCCGCAGCCCGGGCCACGCCGCCCGGATCGGCGTCTGCCTCGCCTCGGCCGCCGTCCTCGCGGTCGCCGGCACCGGCTGGCTCGCCGGCCACTGGATCGGCGACGGCCTGACCACCTCCCGGGCGCTCGACGCCCTGCGCGAGAAGGCGCCGCGCAAGCTCGACGACTCCGTCAACGTCCTGCTGATCGGCCTTGACAGCCGCAAGGACATGAACGGCCGCGACCTGCCCCGGGAGTTCGTCCAGGAGGAACTGCACGCCGGCTCCAGCGGCATCGGCGGCTACAACACCAACACCCTGATCCTCATGCACATCCCGGCCGGCGGCGGCCGGGTCACGGCGTTCTCCATCCCCCGCGACGACTACGTCGCGGTCGCCGGCGGACGCGGCGAGCACAAGATCAAGGAGGCGTACGGCATCGCCAAGGCCGAGGCCGAGGACCGGCTGGCCGCCGAGGGCGTCCGGGGCGCCGAGCTGGAGCACCGCAGCCGCGAGGCCGGCCGGGAGACCACCCTCGCCACGGTCCAGGACTTCCTCGGCGTCCCCATCGACCACTTCGCCGAGGTCAACCTGCTCGGCTTCTACGACATCGCCAAGGTCCTGCAGCCGATCCCGGTGTGCCTGCGGCACGCCGTGCGCGACCACTACTCCGGCGCGGACTTCCCGGCCGGGCGCCAGGAACTCGACGCCCGCCAGTCCCTCGCGTTCGTCCGGCAGCGGCACGGCCTGGTCAACGGCGACCTCGACCGCACCCACCGGCAGCAGGCGTTCCTCTCCTCCGTGATGCACAAGCTCACCTCCCAGGGCGCCTGGGGCGACCTTGACAAGCTCGAAGGGCTCCTCGACGTCGTCAAGAAAGACGTCGTCCTCGACGACCAGTGGGACCTGCTCGACTTCGCCCAGCAGGTCCCCAACCTCACGGGCGGCAACGCCGAGTTCCACACCCTGCCCATCGCCGGGTTCGCCAACCGCAAGGGGGAGGCCGTCAACCTCGTCGACCCCGAGCGGATCCGCGGCATCGTCCGGGCCATGACCGACCACCGGCGGGCGCCCGAGCCCGCCCCCTCCGCCGCTCCCGCGCCCACCCTCCCGGCCGACGCGTCCTCGATCACCGTCGAGGTGCGCAACGCCTCGGGGGCGCCGGGCGCCGCGGCGGCCGAGTCCCGGGCCCTGGCCGCCCTCGGGTACACCCCCGGGCGGATCGCCAACGCCCCCTCCGCCACCGCCACCACCGTCACCTACGGCGACCGCGCGGACGCCGCCGCCCGCCACATCGCCGCCCGCCTCGGCACCGACCCGCTCCGCGACTCCGCGGTCCCCGCCCGGCACGTCGTCGTCACCCTCGGCACCGCCCCGCGCACCCCGCGGCCGGAGGGCGACACCTCCGCCCGGCCGGTCGTCCAGGACGCGAACGGCCGGATGCCGGACGACGCGTTCCACGGCCGGGCGGTGCGGATGGGCGGCGTCACCTGCGTCGACTGACGGGACGTCGCATGGGCATCGGCTGACGGGGCGTCGGCTGACCGGGTGCCGTCCGACCGGGGTGTCGTCCGGCCGAGGCGTCCGCGGAGCGGGGCATCGCCTGACCGCGGCGTCTCCCGGTCGAGGCGTCGGCCGGCCGGGGACCGAACGACGACGGCCGGCGGAACGCGACGACCGCGGGGCCGCCCTCGCGGGCCCCGCGGTCGTCAGGGGAGACGCCGGCCTTACCGGCTAGCGGTGCCGCGGCGGCATGTGCATCATGCAGTCGCGCACCATCTCCAGGTGCTTGGCGACGATGGGCCGCGCCTTCCTGGCCGCCTCCCGGACCGTCGCGTCCTTGCCGCGCGCCGCCTCGGCGTCCAGCAGGTCCAGCGTCTGGACGTGCGCGGTGTCCTGGGCCCGCAGCCAGAGGTTGTCGTAGGCGCGGGTCCGCGCCTTCTTCCGGATCTCCTTCAGCTCCTGCTCCTGCTTCGGGGTGACCGAGCGGGGCAGTGCCACCTTCAGTTTGCGGCCGAGCTCCTCGACTCCCTTGTCCAGCAGCGTGTGGTCGCGGACCAGTACCTTCCCGGTCTCCCGCACACACATCGACACGGCGTTCTTCTGCGCGTCGCCGCCGGCCGCGATCTCGGCCATGTTGCCCTGGTGCACCGCGCCGAGGAAGGCGTCGTCGAGGGCGTCCGTGGCGAGGGCCGTACCGGTCGGCCCCATGGCGAGGGTGAGGACCGCCAGCGCCGTCGTGGCCCGGTGTCGCATTCGCATCGTTCGCTGCTCCGTTCGTCGTCGGCCCGCGGCGTGCTGCGCGCACGGGTCCGTCCGGCCGAGGGCCGCCCGTCGCGGCCCCTCACGGAGCTGAACAATGCACCCGGGACAGGGCCGTTGACCTGATGGACGCCGTCGGTCCCGCCATTTGGCGGCGTTCTTTTCGGGCGATCGGGGGTATGGGGTCCGGTTCGGCCGGGCCGAGGGGCGGTCAGCCGAAGAGGCCCGTCACCAGGCCGGTGAGCGTGCCGATGAGACCGGTCGTCAGGTTGGCGAGGACGCCCAGCAGCTTGGTGACCAGGGAGAGCAGGCCGCCGTCCGCGTCACCGGTGCCGTCGGCCGCGCGCGGGGCGAGCTCGTCCCGTACCCGCTGGGCGTCCGCCACGATCCGGGCGACGGCGGCGCGGTCCGGTGCCGCGGCCGCGGCCTGCTCCCGGAGCCCGGTGCGGGCCGCGATCAGCACGTCGAGCCGTTCCCGGACCGCGTCGCAGGCCCGGCGCTGCTCGGCCGACGGGCTCCGTACGGCCCCGCACGCGGCGGCGGCCTCCGCGGCGCGCTGCCCGATGGAGTCCTGGTCCAGCACCCTCAGGGCGTCCGCCGCGACCCGGCGCAGCGCCTCCGTGTTCCCGGCGGCCTCCGCCTCGGCGACCGGCAGCGGCGCCGCGGACAGCGCGACGGCGCCGGGCGCCGGACTGCCGGACGGTACCGGTGCGCCGGCGGGAACGGGAGGGGCGGCGGGTGCGACGGCGGGTGCGTGCGCGGCGGGCGGGGAGTCGGCGAGGGCCAGGGCGGGGACGGTGGCGAGGGCCGCGCACAGGGCCGTCGCCGTGAGAAGACCGGTTCTGCGGAGGGCGTCCATCGAGTGCTCCTTCGGAGAGGGGATCCTGGCGCCACCCTGCGAGCGGTCTCCGAGGGCCGCAAACGGAAGAGCGGCCCGACAGCCCGTCAGCTGACGCTCCGTCGGGCCTGCAGATGCGACGGGCCGTCAGGTGGCGGACCGTCATATGACTCGCCGTGAGTTTTTACGGGCCGTCTGAGCCGAACGGGGAACCACCTCCGTCGGAGGCCGGGTGACGGTATCGGTGCGGATCGTCGGCGAGGAAGCGGGGCTGCTCGGGCCGGGGGAGGGCTCCGCGCCGGGCGGCCCCCGTCGTCGAAACGGGCGGAAGGCGCCGATCACGGCCACCGTCCGGCTGCCGGGGGCGGGGGACCGGGGCTGGGGGCGCGGGCCCGGTGGCCACGGCCGGGACCGTCACCGACCGCCGACGGCGACGCTCACCCCCGTGCCTCCGCCTGGAGCCAGGTGAGGACGGCCCGGACGCGGCGGTGCCCACCGTCGGTCGTGGGCAGGCCGAGCTTGGTGAAGATGTTGCCGATGTGCTTGTTCACCGATGTCTCGGCGATGAACAGCCGTTCCCCGATGGCCGAGTTGCCGTGCCCCTCGGCCATCAGCGCCAGCACCTCCCGCTCCCGGGGGCTCAGCGCGGCCAGCGGATCGGCCCGGGTGCTCCGCACCATCAGCTGCGAGATCACCTCCGGGTCCATCGCCGCCTGGCCGGCCGCGACCCGTTCCAGCGCGTCCAGGAAGTCGTCCACCCGGCCGATCCGGTCCTTGAGCAGGTAGCCGACGCCGCCCGCGCCGGCGGCGAGCAGCCGTGAGGCGTACGCCTGTTCCACGTACTGCGAGAGGACGAGCACCGGCAGGCCGGGGATCCGCTCGCGGGCCGCGACGGCGGCGCGCAGCCCCTCGTCGCGGAAGCCGGGCGGCAGCCGGACGTCCAGGACGGCGACGTCCGGGCGGTGCGTCAGCAGCGCGGGCAGCAGCGCCTCGCCGTCCTCGACGGCGGCGCAGACCTCGTGGCCGGCGCCGGTCAGCAGGAGGGAAACGCCCTCCCGGAGCAGGACGTTGTCCTCGGCGATCAGGATCCGCACGGCAGCTCCACGCGCAGCAGGGTCGGCCCGCCGGGCGGGCTGGACAGGTCGGTGACGCCGTCGAGGGCCGCGACGCGGCGCCGGATGCCGCGCAGCCCGGTGCCCGGGCCCTCCGCCGCGCCGCCCCGGCCGTCGTCCCGGACGCTCACCCGGATCAGGTCCGGGGTGACGGCCAGCCGTACGGCGGCGCGGGCGGCCCCGCTGTGCCGGGCGACGTTGGTGAGGGCCTCGGCGAGGACGAAGTAGGCGGCGGCCTCGACGGCCGCCGGCGCCCGGGTGCCCGGCGGTACGGTCTCGACGTCGAGGTCCGTGGGCACCGGGCAGTTCGCGGCCAGTCCGCGGGCCGCCTCGGCGAGCCCGTGGTCGTCGAGGACGGGCGGGTGGATGGCGCGCACGGTCGCCCGCAGCGACGACAGCGTCTGCTCCGCCAACCGCTGCGTGGCGTCGACCAGTTCGGGCAGGGCCTCCGGTCGCCCTTCCAGGGCGCGGCGGATGAGGCCGAGCCGCAGGGAGACGGCCACCAGGCCGGCCTGCGCCCCGTCGTGCAAGTCCCGTTCGATGCGGCGCAGTTCGGCGGCGTGCGCGTCCAGGGCCTCGGCCCGGGAGACGGTCAGTTCCTCGACGCGGCGGGCCAGCGACGCCCGGCCGCGCCGCGGGCCGAGCAGCGCGCGGGTCATCCCTGCGTGCCCCCGGGCCAGCGCCGGCAGCAGCAGCCCGGCGAGGCCCGCGTACACCGGGGCGAGGGCGACCGCGGCCAGCGCCGCCGGCCAGGAGGCGATCTCCCACACCGCGAACTCCGCGTGCGGCACGGCCCACCACCACAGCGGCGTCGTCAGCCAGCTCAGCACGCCGCCGCACAGGCCCAGCGCGAGCGCGCCGACGGCCGTCCCGGTCAGCGCGTGCAGGCCCAGCCAGCCGAGGCAGGACCAGGTCGCGCGGTCGGTCAGGAGCGCCCGGAACCCGGTGGGCGTCCCGCCGGCCGGCGGGATGTCGGCGCCCAGCAAGGCCCCGGCCCGCCGGCGGTGGACGTCGGCGAACCGGCGCGTCCACCGCAGTACCGGGCGCAGGGCGAGCAGCCCGGGGCCGGCCGGACTCAGGGCGCCGACGGCCAGCAGCGGGCCGCAGCAGACCAGGGCGAGCAAGCCCGTCGCCCCGGCGGAGAGCGTGTAGCGGAGGGACGCGGTCAGCCGGTGGGCGAACGCGCGCCACGCCTCCCGGCCGGGCGGCCGGAACCGCCCTCGTGCCGCCGCGTCCACAGGCCCCCGCTCCGTCGCGTCGTCCCCGCACCGTTCCGCGTCCGGGGTGGGCGCGGGACGGGAGTGTCGATGCCCCCTCCGCCCGCCCGACCCGTACGCCGCGCCGCGCCTTCCGCGTACGCGGTCCGCAACGCTATCACCGGCGGAAACGCCTGCCGGGAGGGCGGGTGCACGGCCGAGGGTCCGCGGACGGGCCGGGGCGCCCCGGCCCCGTCCGCGACCCCGCTCCGGGCCCCGCCGTCACCGGCTCCCGGCGCCGCCCCGGTCCGTGCCCGGGCGGCGGAGCGCGAAGGCCCGGGCCGGATTGCGGACGAACACCCGGTCGGCCAGCTCCTCCCCGAACTCCCGTGTCAGCCGCGGCCGGAGCACCCGCAGCAGGTACGCCATGCCCGGGCCCCCGTCGACCGCCCGGGCGGCGGCCGTCGTGGTGTCGCCGCCGAGGAGCAGCTGCCCCGCGTGCCCGGCGTCGGCCAGGGCGGCGAGCTGGTCGAACAGGCGCCAGTCGGTGGCGTGGTGGGCGCGTGACGGGCCGTCGAAGGCCAGGAACGCGCCCGTCCGGGCGGCCTCCCGCTGGACCCGGATGTCGGGGCACCGGCCCAGGTGGCCGAGGACGACGGCCGTGGGCGGCATGCCGAGCGTGCCGCAGAGCAGGTCCAGTACCTCCAGCGGCGCCGTGCCCAGCTCCAGGTGGACGGCCACGGCCGCGCCGGTCGCGTGGTGCGCCTCGGCGGCGGCGGTCATGGTGCGCCGGGCGTGCTCGTCGATCCCGTGGAACCCGCCGGCGACCTTGACCAGTCCGGCGCGGACCGGGGCCGAGGTCAGGTCCGCGATGAACGTGCCCGCCAGGGCGTCCAGTTCGGCGGGGGTCGGCGGCGGCGTGTAGTGCACCGCCTGGTGCGTGCCAGTCGCCATCACGACGTGCACGCCCGTGGCGCGGGACGCCGCCACGACGTCGGCCGTCCGGCGCCCCATGCCGCGCGGCGTCCACTGCACCACGGTGGTGCCGCCCGCCGCGGCGAAGGCGCGCAGTTCGGCCTCGGCCGCCGCCGGGTCGTCGAGCTCCTGTCCGGGCAGCATGGGGCTGCGCAGGAAGAGGTGGTCGTGGGCGTCGACCGTGCCCAGCGTGTCCGCCGGGACGTCGCCGAGCACCGTCCGGACGACGGCGTTCACGCGGCACCTCCCGTCGTGTGCGAGGCGGTCCCGGCCGCCGCCAGGGCCGGGGCGGCGACGCGCAGCCCGGCCACCGCCCTCGGTACCCCGATGTAGGGGGCCAGGTGGACGAAGACCTCGGTGATCTCCTCCGCCGTCAGCCCCACCCGCAGGCCCGTGGTGACATGGCCGGCGAGCTGCGGCTCCACGCCGCCCATCGCGGCGAGCGCGGCCAGGTTGGCGATCTGCCGGTCGCGCAGCGACAGTCCGCCGCGTTGGTACGTGCCCCCGAAGAGGCTGGTGACGATCCAGTCGGCGAAGCCGGGCGCCACCGCCTCCAGCGCGGGGAGTGTCGCCTCCCGCGTCCGTTCGTCCTGGAGCTCCTCCAGCAGCCGGTATCCCGCGGCACGGTCGAACGCCGCCCCCCGCGGCTCCGTACCGGTGTCCTCCGTCATTCCGTTCCTCCCACCCCTGGATGTGTAACGGCTGAACCGTTACGTCGAACTTGATCAATGTAACGCATCAGCCGTTACGATCGGGGGCATGCCCGCAGAAGAGCACCCGGCCTTCCGGTTCGACCTCGGCGCGACCTGGCTCGACTTCCTCGCGACCAAGGGACGGACGTTCGGCGCCCGGCCGGTCGAACGCATCGCCACCGCCGAGCGGCTGGGGGACTGGCTCGAGCGCGCCGAACTCGCCCCCGTCCGGCCCCCCGAACCGGCCGATGTCACCCGGGCCCAGGTCTTACGCGAGAACCTGCGGCTCCTCGCCCTGCCCGTCGTCGAGGGCGGCGCCCCGCCCGCCGGCGCCGTCGAGGAGACCGCCCGCTTCCTCGCGGAGCAGCCCGACCCCGTCCGCCTCGCCGTCGCGGGCCGGCTGCTCCGCGAACCCCCGGTGGACACCGGCGCCGCCCTCGCCCGGATCGTGCGCCAGGCCGTCGACCACCTCACCGGCCCCCAGCGCGGCACGCTCGCCGTCTGCCCGGAACACGACTGCCGCGGCCTGTTCACCAACCCCTCCGGCCGCCGCCGCTGGTGCCCCGCGCCGGCCTGCGCCAGCCGGGGCCGCGTCCGCGCCCTCCGCGAACGCCGCCGGGCGGAGACCTGAAACCGGGCGGACCGAAGCGGAGCCGCGGCGGGGAGTGATCCACGTCGCGGCGGCCCCGGCGCCCCGGCCCCTACAGTCCGCCCATGGACAGACACCTGACGTTCGAGCGCCTGCACAACTTCCGCGACCTGGGCGGCTATCCGACCCGGGACGGTGCCGCGGTGCGCTGGGGACGGCTGTACCGCTCCGACTCGCTCGGCAAGCTCGCCGGAGCGGACCTCGACCGCTTCCTGGAACTGGGCGTCGGAACCGTCATCGACCTGCGCTACCCCTGGGAGATCGAGGCCGCCGGACGGGCGCCCGAGCACCCGTCCTACACCTGGCACAACCTCAGCGTCGAACACCGGCCCTACGACCAGGCCGCCCTCGGCCCCGACGTCGCCGCGGGCCCCTACCTCGCCGAGCGCTACCTGGAGGTCGCCCACGACGGAGCCGCCGAGCTGCGCCGCGCCCTCGACGTGATCGCCGAGCCGGGGGAGGGCGCGGTGGTCTTCCACTGCGCCTCCGGCAAGGACCGCACCGGCCTGCTCGCCGCCCTCGTCCTCATCCTGCTGGGCGTCGAGGAGGACGACGCCGTCGAGGACTTCACCCTCACCGGACGCGCCACCGCGCGGCTCGTCGCCGACTGGAAGGCCGGCCACCCGGGACGCGCGCTCACCTGGCCCGGCTACGGCACGGCACCCGCCGACGTGATGCGCCGCTTCCTGGACGGCCTGACCCGGCGGCACGGATCCGTGCACGCGTACGCCGCCGAGGTGCTCGGCGTGGACGACGACCTGGTCACCGCCCTGCGGCGGCGGCTGCTCGAACCGGTGCCCGTGCCGTAGCCGGAGGACGGGACGGGCGTGGGGACCGCCCGGCCCCTCACGGCCGCTTGTGCCCCCGGGCCCAGCGCATCCCCCACCCGTACAGCCGGTCCAGGTCCGACTGGAACCCGTACACGTACGTCGCCTCCCGCCGTACCGTCAGATGCCCCTGCCGGTTCTCGATCAGCGCCACGGCGCAGGACCGGGCCTGCGGAACCCTTTCCCTCAGCTCGACGGCGAACTGGTGCCCGTCCGGCAGGTAGAACGTGAGCACGCTGTCCACCCGGCCGAAGACGGGCGTGCAGTCGTAGTTGTAGACGAACACCAGCATCCGCCGGAACTCGTCCCGCTTGTCCAGGTTGATGTACAGCGTCTCGCCCATCGGACCGCCGAACCGGCTGTCCGCGCTGAGCGAGATGTACGGCGGCCGGTACAGGTCGCCGTGGAAGCCGCCCAGCGGCTGCACCACGCCCTTGGTGCCGTCGGTGAGTTCGTAGAGGCAGGCCAGGTCCAGATCGGCGGAGACCACGGCCGGGCCGTGCACCTGCACCGACGCGCCGAGCGGGGCGAACAGGCCGCGCAGCAGCCCCGCCCGCCCGTCCCCCGCCGGGCCGGTGTGCATGCTCCAGGTGAGGTTGACGCGGAGGGTGCCACCGGTGGTGCTGTGGTTGGTGAGCCAGTCGGTGGGGTGGGCCTTGGAGAGGCGTTTGTGGTGCGGTGCGGCCCACTCGAAGCCGTGCCGCGCCTCCTCCCGGCGCAGCGCGCCGCCGCGCAGGTAGGCCCATAGGCTGCCGTCCTCCTCCGCGGACGAGGCGGCCCTCCGGGCGGACGGGTCCTTGCCGTCCGGGGCGGGGCGGCGGAACCGGTGCGGACGTGGACGCATGGCTGACGAACTCCCTCTCGACGACGCTCGGTCCGCGCGCCCGCTCGCGGACGCGCACCCTGAGCAACGCGAGAGGGCCGCCGGGGGACATGGGCGGCCCGCGACCGGCCGGCGCGCGCGCCTCCCGTCAGCCGGATTCCCCCAGCGCAGCCGCGGCCTTGGACCAGTTCCCGCGCAGGTTCGCGAGGTACGAACCGGCTTGCGGCCCCGGCTTGACCCCGCGCGCGAACGCCGCCATGTTGCCCGCGCCCGCGTTGTACCCGAGGGCCATCAGCTCCTCCTTGGTGTACGAGCCCGGCCAGGACGCCGGGAGCTGCGCGGCCAGGTCGCGCAGGTGCCAGGACTCGGCCCGGATGGCCAGCGCCGGGTCGTCCGGCAGATCGAACCAGCTGCGGTCGGCGAACGGGCGGCCCCGCTTCGTCTCGTCGTAGGCGGCCCGGTGCATGTTGGCCACCCCGAACGCCGAGTCCGGCTTCATCTTCTGCCAGGACTTCTCGAACTCCGGATCGTGCGGTTTGTACGCCTCGTTGTAGAGGATCGCCATCACCAGCCGCGCGCTCACGCCCGCCTCCTTGGCGTACCGCTTCACCTGGGGCGCGAAGCGGGCCGGGTCCTGGTCGCCGCCCGGTTTCTCCGGGGTCTTCTGGTCGATCGGGGTGTCCGCCGGCGACGGGCGCCCCGACGCCGCCGCACGGTCCCGGGACTTCCCGTCGTCCCCGCCGCCGCACGCCGTCGCCCCACCGGCGACGGCCGCCAGGGCGGCCACGGCGGCCAACGACGACCGGAGCCTGCGGTGCTTCCTCACGTTCTTCCTCCTGACGCGTCGCTGCGGGCCCTCGGCACGACCGTACACAGCCGGCCGGACGGGCGGGATCGGCCGCTGACGGCCGCCTCCGACGCCCATGGCATGCTGAAGCCGTGAACCGACCCGAGATCACCGTGACCTTCGCCCCCGAACTGCGGCTCTTCGTCCCCGCCGAACGCCGGGCCGAGCGGATGACCGTCGTCACCGACGGATCGTCGTCCCTCGGGCATGTGATCGAGTCGCTGGGCATGCCCCTCACCGAGGCCGGCCGGCTCCTCGTCGACGGCCGCGAGGTGCCCGTGTCCCACGTGCCGGCGGCGGGCGAGACGGTGGAGGTGCGGGCGGTCGAACGCCCGCAGCGGGTCCCCGGGGCGCCGCTGCGCTTCCTGCTCGACGTCCACCTCGGGACGCTGGCCCGGCGGCTGCGCCTGCTGGGCGTCGACGCCGCCTACGAGAGTGAGGACATCGGCGACCCCGCCCTCGCCGCCCGCTCCGCCGCCGAGCGCCGGGTGATGCTCTCCCGCGACCGCGGCCTGCTGCGCCGCCGGGAGCTGTGGGCCGGAGCCTACGTCTACAGCGACCGGCCCGACGACCAACTGCGGGACGTCCTCGGCCGGTTCGCCCCGCCCCTCGCGCCGTGGACGCGCTGCACCGCCTGCAACGGCGAACTCCGGGACGCCGACAAGGACTCCGTCGGCGACCTCCTGGAGCGCGGCACGAGCCGCACCTACGACGTCTTCGCGCAGTGCGCGGCCTGCGAGCGCGTGTACTGGCGGGGCGCGCACCACGCCCGGCTGGAGGCGATCGTGCAGGACGCGCTGCGGGAGTTCGGCGGGGCCGCCGAGGCCGGTCGCGGGGCGGGTTCGCTCACGGCAGGGTGAGGATGCGGGGGCCGTCGTCCGTGACGGCCACCGTGTGCTCGATGTGGGCCGCCCGGCTGCCGTCGGTGGTCACCATCGTCCACCCGTCGTCGGCGGTGCGGTAGGCGTCGCGTCCGCCGGACATCAGCATCGGCTCGATCGCGAGCACCAGCCCGTGCCGCAGCGGGTAACCCCGGCGCGGGCGGCCGCGGTTGGGCACATGGGGGTCCTCGTGCATCTCCCGGCCGATGCCGTGGCCGCCGAAGTCGGCCGGCATGCCGCAGCGCGCCTTGGTCGCGACGGTGCCGATGGCGTGCGAGATGTCGCCCACGCGTCCGCCGGCGCGGGCGGCGGCGATGCCGGCGTCCAGGGCTTCCTGGGTGCGGGCGATGAGTTCGGTGTCGGCCGGCCGGGCCGTCCCGACGGTGAAGCTGACGGCCGCGTCGCCCGCCCAGCCGTCCAGCCGGGCCCCGCAGTCGACGCTGACCAGGTCGCCGTCGCGCAGCCGGTAGCGGGTGGGTATGCCGTGCGCCACCGCGTCGTTGACGGAGGTGCAGATCACCCCGGGGAACGGCACGGGCGCGAACGAGGGCCGGTAGCCGAGGAACGGCGACTCCGCGCCCGCCTCCGCCAGCACCCCGCGGGCCACCTCGTCCAGCTCCCGGAGGCTCACCCCGACGGCCGCCGCCTCCCGCACGGCGGCCAGCGCGCGGGCCACCACCCGGCCCGCCTCGCGCATCGCCTCAAGCTCGCCGTCGCTCTTGATCTCGACCATGTCCGACGCTCCCCACGTCCGATTCTTATACCGGTATTTCTATCACGGTATTGGTATCCCGGTATTAGTATCACGCTCATGGTGAGAACTCCTCTGACCCCCTGGGAACGCCGCCGCGGCGAGATCTTCGGCGCGCTGGTCCGGCAGGCCCGCGGCGACCGCAGCATGGTGGAGGTGGCCGCGGCGGCCGGCCTCTCCGCGGAGACCCTGCGCAAGATCGAGACGGGCCGGGCCCCGACCCCGGCCTTCTTCACGGTGGCGGCCCTGGCCGGAGCCCTCGGCGTCTCCCTGGACGCGCTGGCCGCCGCGTCCGTGCCGGAGGAGGACGCCGTCGCGGGGGAGGGCGGGACGGCGCTGTCGGCGTAGGCGAGGGGGTGCCGGGCGGCCCGGGCCGCCCGGCACCCGGCGGTTCAGGACTCCTCGGCCGGGGCGGCGGCCTCCTCTGCCGCCTCCGCGGGGGCTCCCTCCTCCGCTTCCTCCGCTTCCTCCTCCTCGGGCAGCGCCTCGGTCTGGGCCGCGACGACCTGGAGCACGGCCGTGCTCTCGTCGACGGCCAGCGTCGTGCCGCGCGGCAGCGGCACGTCCCCCGCCCGGACGGTGTGCCCGGCCTCCAGGCCCTCGATCGACACCGTCAGCCCCTCCGGGATGTGCGTGGCCTCCGCCTCCACGGGCAGCGCGTTGAGCATGTGCTCCAACAGGTTGCCGCCGGGGGCCAGTTCGCCCTCGGTGTGCACCGGCACCTCGACCGTGACCTTCTCGCCCTTCTTGACGGCCAGGAAGTCCGCGTGGACCAGGAAGCCCTTCAGCGGGTCGCGCTGCACCTCCTTGGGGATCACCAACTCGCCGCCTTTTCCGCCGAGATCGAGGCGGAGCAGCACGTTCGGCGTCTTCAGCGCCATCATCAGGGCGTGCCCGTCGAGGGTCACGTGCTTCGGATCGGCGCCGTGGCCGTAGATGACTCCCGGTACCTTGTCGTCCCGGCGGATGCGACGGGCGGCGCCCTTGCCGAAATCGGTGCGCGTTTCGGCGGCCAGCTTGACCTCGGCCATGACTGCTCTCCTCGTGTTCGTCGTCTCCGGACCGTCCGGTGAGCGTCACCCGGACACCGGCGACCTGTACGAAGAGAGCGCGACGGGACGGATCGCCGCACCCCATGAGCACGGCCTCCCTCGCCGGACAACGCGCGGCGAGTGTACCCAGCGGCGGAGGCGCATCATCCGCTTTGTGCGCCGGATGGCGCACCGCGTTCCCGCCCCACCGTGCGGGCCATCCGGCGGACCGCCTCCCGGAGCACGTCCGGCGAGGTGGCGAGGTTCAGCCGGACGTGACCGGCGCCTCCCGCGCCGAAGGGCGGGCCCGAGGTGAGCGCGACACGCCCCCGCTCCAGGAAGGCGGCGGCCGGGTCGTCGCCCAGGCCGGCGGCCCGGCAGTCCAGCCACACCAGGTAGCCGCCCTCCGGACGCCGGTACCCCACCTCGGGCAGGTGCCGCGCCAGCAGGTCGCCGAGCAGCCGGCGGTTCGCGTCCAGCCCGCCGAGCAGGGCGTCGAGCCAGTCGCCGGCGTGCCGCAGGGCGGCGGTGTGGGCGAGCACGCCGAGATGGCTGGGGCCGTGGCTCGCCTCGGACGGCGTCCGGCGCAGCTCGCCGGCGGCCTCCGGCCCGGCCACGACCAGCGCGGCCTTGAGGCCCGCGAGGTTCCACGCCTTGGACGCGGACACGACCGAGAAGGCGTCCTCCGCCCCCTGCACCGACAGATAGGGCACGAAACCGGCCCCCGGCAGCACCAGCGGGGCGTGGACCTCGTCGGCGACGACCCGCACCCCGTACCGCCGCGCGAGCTCCGCGACGGCCGTGAGCTCCGGCCGCGTGTGGACCGTCCCCGTCGGGTTGTGCGGGCTGCTCAGCAGCAGGGCGGCGCGCCGCCCGCCCGCCACGGCCTCCCGGAAGGCGGCCTCCAGGGCGCCGGCGTCCAGCCGCCCCGCGCCGTCCAGCGGCGCCGCCACGACCCGCCGCCCCTCGTGCGCGACGAAGGCGTGGAACGGCGGGTAGACGGGCGGGGTGAGCACCACCGCGTCGCCGGGACCGGTCACCAGCCGCAGGACCTCCACGACGCCGCGCATCACGTCCGCCACCACCGCCGTACGGTCCACCGCGACGCCGTCCCACTGCCAGCGCTCCCGCGCGAACCAGGCCAGCGCCTCGGCGTAGCCCGCGCCCGTCGCGTACCCGGTGTCCCCGAGGGCGACGGCCTCGGTCAGCACCCGGGCCACCGGTTCGGGGAGCGGCACGTCCATCTCCGCGACCCACAGCGGCAGCACGTCCGGCGGATACGTCCGCCATTTGGCGCTCGTACGGCGGCGCAGCCGGTCGAGGGAGAGGGCGCGCAGCGGGTCGGGGTGCTCGTGCGACGACGACATGGGGCCATTGTGCGTGCTGCCGCCGTCCGTTGACGATGCGTCAGCGGAACACGGCCGGGAGCGCCCCGCGGGAGGGCGCTCCTGAGGTCCCGGGCGGGCGCCGCGTCAGGACGGTGTGTGCGCGAGCTCCTGGGCGAGGTGGTGGGCGAGCTGCGCGGCGGTGGGGTTCTCGACGATCGCGACCATGGCGATCTCCAGCCCGGTCAACGCCATGAGCGTCTTGGTGAGTTCGAGTGCGGTGAGGGAGTTGAGGCCGTTCTCGAGGAAGTTGCTGTCGTCGTCGAGCTGTGTGTCGAGGATCGTGCCCGCCTGGGTGCGGACGACCTCGGTGAGGATCTTCTCGCGCTGCTCGGGGGTGGCCTCCGCGAGCTGCCGCTCGATCTCGGTGGTGCCGTGGTCCGGGGTGCCGGTGGTCA
Organism: Streptomyces mobaraensis NBRC 13819 = DSM 40847; assembly: GCF_017916255.1. Lineage (NCBI taxonomy): Bacteria > Bacillati > Actinomycetota > Actinomycetes > Kitasatosporales > Streptomycetaceae > Streptomyces > Streptomyces mobaraensis. The sequence goes on along the minus strand of NZ_CP072827.1, from coordinate 714,626 downwards.
TGGATGCTCCTGTGGGTGTCAGACGGTGGTGTGGTCGTGCAGCCAGTAGCGGGTGGTGCGGAAGGGGTACGTCGGCAGGTCGACGGTGCGCGGCTCGGCGGCGTACCGCAGGACCGGGGCCCAGTCGACGGTGGTGCCGCTGGTGTGGAGCCCGGCGAGGGCGGTCAGGAGCGCCTCGCCGGCGTCCCGCCCGGCGTCGAGCAGGACGTGCCCACCGGATCCGGGAGCGCTGCCCAGGTGGATCAGGGTGTGGGTGTCGGGGGAGGGGAGCGCGGCGGGGGCGGGGGAGTCGAGGTGGTGGTGCCAGTAGGCGGGCGTGGTGACGTCGGCGTCCGCCGGGGCGGTGCCGGCCGGCGTGAGCGCGGCGGGCCGGCAGGTGATCTCTTCCAGGGTCTCCCGGTACGCCTCCGCGGTGGGCGGCCGGGTGGCGTCGGCCGCGGCCCGGACGTGGGCGGCGGCGAGCCGGCACGAGTCGTCCAGGGTGAGGACGCCGGCGGCGTACGCGGCGGCGAGGTGGCCGAGGCCCTCGCCGGCGACCGTGTGGGGGCGGGCCCCGGCGTCGAGGAGCAGCCGGGCGAGCGCGGTCTGCGCGGCGAAGAGACCGAGCGCGCCGGGATGCGGGGCCGGGAGAAGGCTGCCGAGGAGGGCGCGGACCTCGGCGAGGGCGGCGGCGAAAGCCGGGATGTGCGTGGGGAGTTCCGCGTCGTCCGGGGCGGGCGCCTCGGCGCCGAAGTGCCAGGCGGCCTTCCGGGGAGCCTGGTCGGGGGCGCTCACGGCCACGCCCGGATGGTCGTCCCCGGCGGCCAGCGCCTCGGCCGCGGCGAGCAGCCCGGAGTGCTCGCGGCCGACGATGACGGCGCGGCACTCGAAGGTGGTCCGCGTGGCGGCCAGCGAGTAGCCGACCTCGGCGGGGGCGGGCACCGGGTCCGCGCCGGTCAGGTGTGCGACGAGGTCCCGCGCCAGGGCCCGCAGCGCCTCGGGGGTGCGGGCGGACAGCGGCCAGGCCACGGGCCGTACGGGCGGGGCGGGCTCGGCGGCGCCCGCCGTCGCCCCGGCGGGTTCCGGGGCCTCCTCGACGATGAGGTGGGCGTTGGTCCCGGACGTGGCGAACGCCGAGACGCCGGCGCGGCGGGGACGGTCCCGGCGGGCCCAGTCCACCGGCTCGGTGAGCAGCCGCACCGCTCCCTTCCTCCACATCGCCAGCGGTGTGGGGCGGTCGACGTGGAGCGTGCGCGGAAGGACGCCGTGCCGCAGGGCCTCGACCATCTTGATGAGCGCGGCGGTCCCGGCGGCGCCCTGGGTGTGCCCGGTGTTGGACTTGACGGAGCCGAGCCACAGGGGCCGCTCCTCCGGGCGGTGGGCGCCGTAGGTGGCGATGAGGGCCTGGGCCTCGATGGCGTCGCCGATGGGGGTGCCCGTCCCATGGGCCTCGACGGCGTCGATCTCGTCCGGGGCGAGCCGCGCGTCGGCGAGGGCGGCCCGGATGACGTGCTGCTGCGAGGGGCCGTTGGGGGCGGCGAGGCCGTAGCCGGCGCCGTCCTGGTTCAGGGCCGAGCCCCGGATGACGGCGAGCACCGGGTGGCCGTTGGCCCGGGCGTCGGTGAGGCGCTCCAGCAGGACCAGGCCGGCGCCTTCCGCCAGCCCCATGCCGTCCGCCGCCGCGGCGAAAGGCTTGCAACGCCCGTCGGCGGCGAGGGACTTCTGGTGGGCGAAGGCGTGGAAGGTGTGGGGGGTGGACATGACGGTCCCGCCGCCGGCGAGGGCGAGCGCGCACTCGCCGCGGCGCAGCGCCTGGCAGGCCAGGTGGATGGCGACCAGGGAGGACGAGCAGGCCGTGTCCACCGTGATCGCGGGGCCCTCCAGGCCGAGCGCGTAGGCGATCCGGCCGGAGACGAGGCTGCCGGAGGTGCCGCCGCCGAGGTACGGCAGCAGCTCGTCGGGCGCGCTGTCGAGGCGGGTCGCGTAGTCGTGGCCGGTGGCGCCGACGTAGACGCCGGTGAGGGTGGAGCGCAGGGTGTGCGGGGCGATGCGGCCGCGCTCGACGGTCTCCCAGGCGAGCTGGAGCATGAGCCGCTGCAGCGGCTCGGTGGCCAGGGCCTCGGTGGCGCTGATGTCGAAGAAGCCCGCGTCGAAGCCGGCGGCGTCCGGCACGAAACCGCCGAGCGCGGCGTACGGCGGGTCCTCGGGGACGTCCCAGGCGCGGTCGCCGGGGAAGCCGGTGACGGCGTCCCTCCCCTCGGCGACCAGCTCCCACAGGTCCTCGGGGGTGCGGGTCCCGCCCGGGAGCCGGCAGGACATGGCGACGACGGCGACCGGCTCGTGGCCGGCCGCCTCGAGGTCGCGCAGCCGCCGCTGCGCCTGGTGCAGCTCCGCGGTGGTCCACTTGAGGTATTCGACCAGCTTCTCTTCGTTCGCCACGGAAATGATCAGCCTTCCTCGGTCGAGCATGAGACCTCAAGCGGCCGTGCGGTGCCGCAGGCCGCAGTCAGAGTCGCCGCGCCCGCTTAAGCGGCGCTAACCCCCGGCTTGCCGAGGGCCTTCAGTGGGCGGCGGAGACCGTGCCGGCCAGCCGGAGGAGGTCGGCGGCGACCTCGTCGGGGGCGCTCGCGTGCAGGTCGTGGTCGGAGCCGTCGTACCAGCGCACCCGGACCCGGTCCAGGGCCGCCTCGGCGGCGTCCACCCACGCGCGGACCTGGTCGACGAGCTGCGGGATGTTCGGGATGACGGGCAGCAGGACGACGGGCACGGCGATCTTCGGGTACCAGTCGGCGGGGGACTCGCGCTGGAGGCTCTCGACGATCGACATGACCTGCTCCGCGGTCATCCGCGGGATCAGCAGCCCGTCCGGGCTGACGTGGTAGTCGGCCAGGCGCGCCTCGACCGCCGCGGGTGACCAGTCGGGGTGCACGCTGCGGAGGTAGGCGCGCATGTCGGCGGCCTTGGTGGTGCCTTCCTGCGCGCGCCGTACGACGTCGGCGGTGCGCTCCCAGAAGGCGCGCATCACCGGTCCGTCGAACTCGTACCAGCCGCCGTCGACCAGGGCCAACCCGTCGACCAGGCGCGGGTGTTCGGCGGCCAGGCGGAGCGCCAGGTGCCCGCCCCAGGAGTGCCCGGCGACGAGGGCGTGCTCCAGCTCCAGGGCGGCGAAGGTCCTGGCGAGGTCGGTGACGACGGCGGCGTGCTCGTACCCGTCCGGCGGGATGTCGGAGGCGCCGTGGCCGCGCTGGTCGACGGCGTAGACCGGGTGCCCGGCGGCCGCGAGGCGCTCGGCGACCTCGTCCCACATGCGGGCGTTCGACAGCAGGCCGTGCAGCAGGACGAAGGGTCTGCCCGGGGCGTCCGGCCCGGCGGCGGGCCGGTGGCGGACGGTGAGGGAGACGGTCTTGGACACGGGTACGCGGAGGTTCTTCACAGGTGGGCCCTCGGTGGCGGGAAGGGGCAGGGGCGCTGTGCGGGGCGACGGCGTACGCGTCCCGACGGGCGCGGATCCATGCGGCGCGGCCGTCGTGGGTGACCGGCGGCGTGCGCGGCGCGGCCGTCGCGGGTACCGGCGGTCTCGTGCGAGTGGCGCCGGTTCCGGAGATCGAAGCCTGCCGTACGGCGGGGGCCGGGGCAATCCCCGGCCCCTGCGGCGACCCGGTCGGCGGTGGGGATTGCCCCGGCCTAAAAAATGAGAGTACGCTCCGACAAGAAGTTGAACTCTCGTTAGGAGGTGGACTCTCGTGTCAGCAGATCTGGGGGCGCGCAGGTGGTGGGCCGTCGGGGCCCTCGTGCTTGCGTCCCTGGTCGTGGGCTTCGATGTGACGATCCTGAGCCTGGCCCTGCCGGCCATGGCCGATGACCTGGGCGCCAACAACGTCGAGCTCCAGTGGTTCGTCACGTCGTACACGCTGGTCTTCGCCGCCGGGATGATCCCGGCCGGCGTGCTCGGGGACCGCTACGGGCGTAAGAAGGTCCTGCTCGTCGCCCTGGTGATCTTCGGACTGGCCTCGCTGGCCTGCGCCTACTCCACGTCGTCGGGCACGTTCATCGCCGCGCGGGCGGTGCTCGGCCTCGGCGCCGCCCTGATCATGCCGACGACGCTGTCGCTGCTGCCGGTGATGTTCTCCGACGAGGAGCGTCCCAAGGCGATCGGCGCGGTGGCGGGCGCGGCGATGCTGGCCTACCCGCTCGGCCCGATCCTGGGCGGCTACCTCCTCAACCACTTCTGGTGGGGAGCGGTGTTCCTGATCAACGTGCCGGTGGTGATCCTCGCCTTCCTCGCGGTCTCCGCCTGGCTGCCCGAGTCGAAGGCGTCGCAGGTCAAGCGGTTCGACGTGGGCGGCCTGGTGTTCTCCAGCGTCGGCCTGGCCGCGATGACCTACGGCGTGATCCAGGGCGGCGAGAAGGGCTGGACGGACGTCACCACGCTGGCGCCGCTGCTCGGCGGCCTGCTCGCCGTCGTCGTCTTCGTGCTCTGGGAGAAGCGGGCGACCGACCCGCTGGTCGACCTGTCGCTGTTCCGCTCGGCCCGGTTCACCTCGGGCACCCTGCTCGGCACGGTCATCAACTTCACCATGTTCGGCGTGCTGTTCACGATGCCGCAGTACTACCAGGCCATCCTGGGCACCGACGCGATGGGCAGCGGCTTCCGGCTGCTGCCGATGGTCGGCGGCCTGCTCGTGGGCGTCTCCATCGCCGGGAAGATCGCCAAGGCCATGGGGCCGAAGGCCGCGGTCGCCCTGGGCTTCGTCCTCCTCGCCGCCGCCCTGTTCTACGGCGCCACCACGGACACCGGCAGCGGCACCGGCCTCGCGGCCACCTGGACCGCCGCCTACGGACTGGGCCTCGGCTTCGCCCTCCCCACCGCCATGGACGCCGCCCTCGGCGAGCTGTCGACGGAGAGCGCGGGCGTCGGCTCGGCCGTCAACCAGTCCATCCGCACCCTCGGCGGAAGCTTCGGCGCGGCCATCCTCGGCTCCATCCTCAACTCCGGCTACCGCGGCAAGCTCGACGTCGGCGACCTGCCCCAGCGCGCACAGGACGCGATCCAGGACTCCGTCTTCGGCGGCCTGGCCGTCGCCCGCGCGGTGAAGTCCTCCGAACTCGCCGACATGGTCAGCTCCGCCTTCGTCCACGGCCTGGACGTCGTCCTGGTGGTCTCCGCCGGCCTCGGACTGTTCGGCGCGCTGCTCGCCGCGGTGATGCTGCCCCGGCAGGTTGGTGATCGCGCCACCGAGCCCGCAAAATCACAGCATGAAGCCGCAGACGCAGCCTGACCAGGCCAAACCGGTGACGGGCCTGAGAGAACGCAAGAAGGCCAGGACCAAGGCCGCAATCCAGCGGGAGGCGGTGCGGATGTTCCGGGAACAGGGCTACACGGCCACCACCATCGAGCAGATCGCCGAGGCCGCCGAGGTCGCCCCCAGCACCGTCTTCCGCTACTTCCCGACCAAGCAGGACCTGGTCTTCTCGCACGACTACGATCTGCCCTTCGCGATGATGCTCCAGGCGCAGTCGCCCGACCTCACGCCGATCCAGGCGGAGCGCCGGACCATCCGGTCCATGCTCGAGGACATCCCTCCCGAGGAACTGGCCCTCCAGCGCGAGCGCTGGGTCCTCATCATCTCCGAACCGGAGCTGTGGGGGGCCAGCCTGGGCAACATGAGCCGGACCATGGAGATCATGTCCGAGCAGGTGGCCAAGCGGGCGGGCCGCGACCCGGGCGACGCCTCGGTCCGCGCCTACGCCGGGGCGGTCTTCGGGGTGATGCTCCAGGTCTCCCTGGAGTGGGCGAAGAACCCGGAAATGGACTTCGCCGTCGCCCTCGACGAGGCACTCCTGTTCCTGGAGGACCTGCGGCCCTGACCGCGGTCCCCACCACGGGGCGGTTCCCCGCCCCCGACCGACAGCCGTACGCGGCGGAGCCCCCGCCCACCGCGTACGGCGCCCCGCGGGCCCCGGCCTCCCCCGGCGGGACCCGCGGGGCCCCGGCCGGCCGTGCGCGGCTTCGCTTCCCCCGCCTGCCGTGCACGGCCCACCCCCTCGGCGCGCCCCGACCCCCGTACGGGGCGCGCCGGGGGACGGGGCGTTCAGGCGCCGGTACGGACCGGACGGCCCGCGCCCAGCGCGTCCGCGACGATCTCCGCCACCCGCTCCATGCAGGCGTCCAGGTAGAAGTGCCCGCCGGGCAGCACATGCAGCTCGAAGTCACCGCTGGTGCGCTCCCGCCACGTCGCCGCCTCCGCCGGCGAGGTCCGCCCGTCCACGTCCCCGATCAGCGCCGTCACCGGACACTCCAGCCGCTCCGGACCCGGCGGCGCATAGGCGCCGACGGCCCGGTAGTCCGCCCGCAGCGCGGGCAGGATCAGGGCCTGCAACTCCTCGCTGGCGAAGAACCTCTCGTCGGTCCCGCCCAGGGACCGCAGGTGCGCCAGGATGTCCCCGTCGCCGGGCAGGCCGGCCGAACCCTCCGGCCGGTAGGGCCGCGCGACGCCGCCCGAGGCGAACAGCCGCACCGGACGGCCGGGACCACCCGGACCCCGCAGCCGACGGGCCACCTCGAAGGCCACGAGGGCGCCCATGCTGTGCCCGAACAGGGCGAACGGCTTGCCATCCGGCGGGAGTTGCGCCACCACCGCGTCGGCGAGATCCGGCACCGACTCCAGGCACGGCTCGGCGTGCCGGTCCTGCCGCCCCGGGTACTGCACCGCCAGGACCTCGACACCGGGCGAGAGCAGCCGCGACAGGCCGAAGAAGTAACTCGCCGAACCGCCCGCGAACGGAAAACACAGCAGCCGCACCGGCGCGTCCTCGCCGTCGTGGTACCGGCGCAACCACAGCCCGGCCCCCGCTCCCCACTCCTCCGGTACGCCCTTGGCACCCTTGCTCATGGCCCTCCCTCTCGTCCCTCTCGTCCCGCGGCGGACCCTCCGCCCGGCGCCCGCGCGCCCGGGGCCGCGGCCGGCCCGGTCGGTCCGGTCCGTCCGGCCCGGCTCATCCGGCGCGCACCGGTCCCTTACGCGCCCGATGCTGACCGCGACCCATAGCGGCGGACTAAAGCGGCAGGCGGCAAGGCGGGGTTTGGCTCCCCTTTAGAGACCCCGCTCACGATGAGCCCGGTACTCGAAGCGATCTCCGATTTCGGACCGGGAGCGCCGTTGATGTTGTGTGGCAGTCAGTTGTCCCTCCTGCGAACGCGCCTGACGTGATGGCGACTTCCCCCACAGGACCGGGCGCCCGCCCCGAGCCCGTCGCCGTCGTCGGCATGGCCTGCCGCCTGCCCGGAGCATCCGACCCGGCCGCGTTCTGGCGGCTCCTGAGCGAGGGCCGCGACGCCGTGCGCCCCACCCCGCCCGCGCGGCGGCAGGCGGACTCCGGCCTCACCGGGCCCGGCGGCTACCTGGACCGCGTCGACGGCTTCGACGCGGACTTCTTCCGCGTCAGCCCGCGCGAGGCCGTGGCGATGGACCCGCAGCAGCGGCTCCTCCTCGAACTGAGCTGGGAGGCGTTCGAGGACGCCGGGATCCGGCCGCCCCACCTGGCCCGCAGCCGCACCGGCGTCTTCGTCGGCGCGATCTGGGACGACTACGCCCACGTCCTGCGCCGCCAGGCGCACCGGCACCAGGCCGTCACCCGGCACACCATGACCGGCGTCCACCGCAGCATCCTGGCCAACCGCATCTCGTACACCCACCACCTGACCGGCCCCAGCCTCACCGTGGACACCGCACAGTCCTCCTCGCTGGTCGCCCTGCACCTGGCCTGCGAGAGCCTGCGGAACGGCGAGTCCGAACTCGCCCTCGCCGGCGGCGTCAACCTCATCTGCTCCCCGGAGAGCACCGAACTGGCCGCCGCCCGCTTCGGCGGCCTCTCGGCCACCGGCCGCTGCCACACCTTCGACGCCCGGGCCGACGGTTTCGTCCGCGGCGAAGGCGGTGGCCTGGTGGTGCTCAAGCCGCTGGCGGCCGCCCGGCGCGACGGCGACACCGTGTACTGCGTGATCCGGGGGAGCGCCGTCAACAGCGACGGCGCCACCGACGGCCTGACCCTGCCCAGCGGGCGGGCGCAGCAGGACGTGGTGCGACTGGCCTGCCACGATGCCGATGTGACGCCTCATCAGGTGCAGTACGTCGAACTCCACGGCACCGGAACCCCTGTGGGGGACCCGATCGAGGCCGCGGCCCTCGGCGCCGTACTGGGCATGGACGGCGCCCGCACGACGCCCCTCGCCGTCGGCTCCGTCAAGACGAACGTCGGCCACCTCGAAGCCGCCGCCGGAATCACCGGGTTCATCAAGACGGCCCTCAGCATCCACCACCGCAAGCTCCCGCCGAGCCTGAACTTCGACACCCCCAACCCGGCCATCCCGCTCACCGGCCTCGGCCTCACCGTCCAGCGGCGACTGAGCGACTGGCCACGCCCCGAACGGCCCCTGATCGCCGGGGTGTCGTCCTTCGGCATGGGCGGCACCAACGGGCACGTCGTCCTGTCCGCCGCACCGGACGAGGGGACGGGGACCGGGCGGACCGCCGCGGCGAAGCCCTCCGTCGAGGCGACGGTGGTGTCCGGCGAGCCGGCAGCGGTGTCCGGCGCGAGGACGCCGGTGCCTGCCGAGGCGCCGGTCGTTCCGGTGGCCTGGCCCGTCAGCGCGCACAGCGCCGCCGCCCTCCGCGCCCAGGCCGGGCGGCTGCGCGAGCACCTCGCCGCCCGGCCCGCCGCGGACCCCGCCGAGGTGGCCCACGCGCTGGTCACCCGCCGTACCGCCCTCGCCCACCGCGCCGTCCTGCTCGGCGGCGGCACCGGCGAGCTGCTCGCCGCCCTCGAGGCGCTCGCCGAGGGCACGGACAGCGCCTCCGTCGTGACGGGCGAGACGGTCGCCGACGGCGGGACCGCCTTCCTCTTCAGCGGCCAGGGAGCCCAACGCCTGGGTATGGGCCGCGAGTTGTACGACGCGTTCCCCGCCTTCGCCGACGCCCTCGACGAGGCGTTCGCGGCGCTCGACGCCCATTTGGACCGCCCGCTGCGCGAGATCGTCTTCGGCGACGGCCCGGAGCCGGGCACCCTCCTCGACCGGACGGAGTACACCCAGCCCGCGCTCTTCGCGATCGAGACGAGCCTGTACCGCCTCGTGTCCTCCTTCGGCCTCCGGGCCGACCACCTCCTGGGCCACTCCGTAGGAGAGATCGCCGCCGCGCACGCGGCCGGCGCGCTCTCGCTGCCGGACGCGAGCGCGCTCGTCGCCACGCGTGGCCGCCTGATGCAGGCCGTACGGGCGGACGGCGCCATGGCCGCCTGGCAGGCGAGCGCGGACGAGGCCGCCGAACTGCTCGCCGGGCACGAAGAGCGGGTCACCCTCGCCGCGGTCAACGGCCCGCACTCCGTCGTCGTGTCCGGCGACCGCGACACCGTCGGGGAGCTGACCGCCGCCTGGCGGCGACGCGGCCGCAAGACCAGCCACCTGAAGGTCAGCCACGCCTTCCACTCGCCCCACATGGACCCGGCCCTCGACGAGCTGCGCACCGTCGCGGCGGGGCTGGCCTTCCACGAACCCGCCGTCCCGATCGTCTCCAACGTCACCGGCCTCCCGGTCACCGCGGCCGACCTGTCGCGCCCGGACTACTGGGCGGAACACGCGCGCAGGCCCGTACAGTTCCTGTCCGGCGTACGCCACCTCTGCGAGCGGGGCGTGGCCACCTTCGTCGAACTGGGCCCGGACGCCCCGCTGTCCGCGATGGCCCGCGAGTGCTTCCCCGCCCCCGACGCCCCGGGCCGCCCGCGCCCCGCCGCGATCGCGGTGTGCCGCAGGGGCCGCCCCGAGACGGGCACGCTGCTGACGGCCCTGGCCCAGGCGTACGTGCGCGGCGCCGACGTCGACTGCACCGCCGGGCAGGCCGCCTCGCGCCACGGCGGTCGCGTCAGCCTGCCGACCTACGCCTTCCAGCGCGAGCGCCACTGGCCGGACACCGACCCTGCGGCCACCCCGGCGGCGCCGGAGACCCCCGTCCGGCACGAGGAACCGACGACGGCCGAACCGGCCATCCCGGCCGCGCCCCCCGAGACCGACGCTCTCGCCCTGGTCACCCGGCAGGTGGCCGTCGTCCTCGGCACCGCCCCCGGCGCGGTCGACCCGGCACGGACCTTCAAGCAGCTCGGCTTCGACTCCATGGCCGCCACCGAACTGAGCGAACGGCTCGCCACGGCCACCGGACTCGGGCTGACCGCCACCCTCACCTTCGACCACCCGACCCCCCTGGCCGTCGCCGAGCACCTGCGCACCCTCCTCACCGGCGCACCCGAACCCGCCGCCCCCGCGCCCGCCCGCCCGGGCGCGGCCGACGCAGCCGACGACCCCGTCGTCATCGTCGCCATGAGCTGCCGCTACCCCGGCGGCGGCGATTCGCCCGAGGGCCTGTGGCGGCTCGTCTCCGAACGCGCCGACGCCATAGGCGAGTTCCCCCGCGATCGCGGCTGGGACCTGGAGCGGCTGTTCCACGCCGACGGCGAACGCTCCGGCACCAGCCACACCCGCCAGGGCGGATTCCTCTACGACGCGGCCGAGTTCGACGCCGAGTTCTTCGGCATCAGCCCGCGCGAGGCGCTGGCCGTCGACCCGCAGCAGCGGCTCCTCCTAGAGTGCGCCTGGGAGGCGTTCGAGCGGGCCGGCCTCGACCCGCACCTGCTCAAGGGCAGCCCCACCGGCGTCTTCGTCGGCATGACGGGCCAGGACTACGGCCCCCGGCTGCACGAACCCGCGCAGTCCACCGACGGCTACCTGCTGACCGGCAGCACGCCCAGCGTCGCCTCGGGCCGGGTGTCGTTCACGTTCGGACTGGAGGGCCCCGCCCTCACGGTGGACACCGCGTGCTCGTCCTCCCTCGTCGCGCTCCACCTGGCGGCCGAGGCGCTGCGGCGCGGCGAGTGCGACCTGGCCCTGGCCGGGGGCGCCACGGTCCTCGCCACACCGGGCATGTTCACCGAGTTCTCCCGCCAGCGCGGACTGGCCCCCGACGGCCGCTGCAAACCCTTCGCGGACGCCGCCGACGGCACCGGCTGGGCCGAGGGCGTCGGCCTCGTCCTCCTGGAGCGCCTCTCGGACGCACGCCGCCAGGGCCACCGCGTCCTCGCGGTGGTCAAGGGATCCGCCGTCAACCAGGACGGCGCGAGCAACGGCCTCACCGCCCCCAACGGCCCCTCACAGCAGCGCGTCATCCGCGCCGCCCTCGCCGCCGCGCGCCTGGAGGCGACCGAGGTGGACGCCGTCGAGGCACACGGCACCGGGACCACCCTGGGCGACCCGATCGAGGCACAGGCCCTCATCGCCACCTACGGCCGCGACCGTTCCGCCGACCGGCCGCTGTGGCTCGGGTCGGTGAAGTCCAACATCGGCCACACCCAGGCCGCCGCCGGCGTCGCCGGTGTGATCAAGATGGTGATGGCGCTCCGCCACGAACGGCTGCCCGCCACCCTGCACGTGGACGAGCCGAGCCGGCACGTCGACTGGTCGCCGGGTACCGTGCGGCTGCTCACCGAGCCCGTCGCCTGGCCGCGCGGCGAACGCCCGCGCCGGGCCGGGATCTCCTCCTTCGGCATCTCCGGGACCAACGCCCACCTGGTCCTGGAGGAAGCTCCCCACGAGGACGCGCCATCCGACGAAACCGTGCGGGTGGCGGACGACGGCGCGGTGGTCCCGTGGGTGCTCTCCGGGCGGACTGCCGACGCCCTGCGCCAACAGGCCCGCCGGCTGCGCTCCTTCGTGACGGAAGCGCCGTCCGCGACGACCGCGGACGTGGGCTGGGCACTCGCCTCGACACGGTCGGCGTTCGAGCACCGTGCCGTGGTGGTGGGACGGGACCGGGAGGACCTGCTGGAACAGCTCGGCGCACTCGCCTCGGGCGATACTCCGGCGGGGACGTCGGTACGAGCCGTCGGCCCCGGCCCGGTGCTGGTGTTCCCGGGGCAGGGGTCGCAGTGGGTGGGTATGGGTGCCCAACTGCTGTACGAGTCGCCGGTGTTCGCGGCGCGGATTGCCGAGTGTGAGCGGGCGTTGTCGCCGTATGTCGACTGGTCGTTGGTCGAGGTGTTGCGCGGTGATGGCGCCGAGTTGTCGCGGGTGGAGGTGGTGCAGCCGGTTCTGTGGGCGGTGATGGTCTCGTTGGCTGCTGTGTGGGCCGAGTACGGGGTCAAGCCCGCTGCGGTGATCGGTCATTCGCAGGGTGAGATGGCCGCGGCGTGCGTGGCGGGCGCGTTGTCGTTGGAGGACGCGGCGCGGGTCGTCGCCGTGCGCAGTGACGCGCTGAGGCGGTTGGCCGGGCGGGGGGCGATGGCTTCCCTCGGTGTGGGCCGGGAAGTTGCCGAGGAGTTCATCGACGGGTACGCAGGCGTCGGTGTCGCCGCCGTGAACGGCCCGTCGTCGACGGTGATTTCTGGGCCGCCGGAGCAGGTGGCGACGGTGGTCGCCGAGGCAGAGGCGCGAGGGCATCGTGCCCGGCTGATCGATGTGGATTACGCCTCGCACGGTCCGCAGGTGGACGAGATCGCGGACCTGTTGGCCGACCGCCTGAGCGGTATCGAGCCCCAGGCCACCACGGACATCGCGTTCTACTCCACGGTCACCGCCGGCCGGATCGACACCGCCGCCCTCACCTCGGACTACTGGATCACGAACCTGCGCCAGCGGGTCCGCTTCGCCGAGACGGTCGAGGCGCTGCTCGCGGACGGCTACCGCGTCTTCGTCGAGGCCAGCCCGCACCCCGTACTGACCCTCGGCCTCCAGGAGACCTTCGAAGCGGCCGACGCGGACGCCGTGACCGTGCCCACGCTGCGACGTGACGGCGGCGGCCTCGCCCGCCTGGCCCAGTCGCTGGGTGACGCCTTCGGCGCGGGCTGCGCCGTCCGGTGGGCGAAGTGGTTCGCGGCCCCCGGCGGGCCCGCGCTCGACCTGCCCACGTACCCCTTCCAGCGCCGGCGCTACTGGCTGGAGGCCCCCGCCGGCGGTCAGGACGCCGCCGCCCTCGGCCTGGCGCCGGCCGGGCACCCGCTGCTGGGCGCCGCCACCGAACTCGCCGCGGGCGGCGTGCGCCTGCTCACCGGCCGCATCGGCAGGCACAGCCACCCGTGGCTCGCCCAGCACACCCTCTTCGGCACGGCTCTCGTTCCCGCCTCGGTCCTCACCGAGTGGGCCTTGCGCGCCGCCGACGAGGCCGGATGCGCGGGCGTCGACGACCTCACGTTCGAGACGCCGCTCGTGCTGCCCGAGACCGGGGGCGTGCGGGTGCAGATCGCCGTGGGCCCGGCCGACGAGCGGGACGGGCAGCGCGACATCCACATCCACGCCCGCCCCGACGAAGCCGCGGACCCCACCGGAAGCACGGGCTGGACCTGCCACGCGAGCGGCCGGCTGGCCACCGAGGCGGCCGAACCGCCCGTCGCGGCGGAGAGCGCGTGGCCGCCCGCCGGCGCCGAACCCGTCGACCTGGACGACTTCTACGAGGACGCCGCCGCGTCCGGCGTCGGCTACGGCCCCGCCTTCCGGGGCCTGCGCGCGATGTGGCGTCGCGGCGACGACGTGTACGCGGAGGTGACTCTCCCTCAGGAGAGCGGGCCAGCAGAGGGATTCGGCATCCACCCCGCCCTCCTCGACGCCGTACTGCACCCCGCTGTGCTCGCCGAACCGGCCGAGGCGGATCACGTGTGGCTGCCTTTCACCCTGACCGGGGTCTCCCTGTGGGCCACCGGCGCCACCTCCGCGCGCGTCCGTCTCACCCCTCTCGACGGGCGGGACGACGCACAGTCCGGGCGGGACGACGCACAGTCCGGGCGGGACGACGCACAGTCCGGACGGGCCTGGCAGGTCCGGGTCGGCGACCTCGCCGGGGCCGACGTGCTCACCTGCGAGGCCCTCGTCCTGGTGACGGCCACGGCCGAGCGGCTGCGGACCGCCGAGGAGGCCGCCGCGCCGACGTCGTCGACGGGCTCCCGCACCGTCCCGAACGCCCCGGCCCGGCGCTCGGCCGCCAACCACCGCCCTCCCACGGACTGGGCCGGCCGCCTGGCCCCCCTGTCCGCCGCCGAACAGCTCGGAGTGCTCACCGACTCCGTCCGCGCCCACGCCGCCGCGGTCCTCGGCCGGACCGACCCGGACGCACTGCGCGGCGACGCCACGTTCAAACAACTGGGCCTGGACTCGCTCACCGCCGTCGAGCTGCGCAACCGGCTCGTCGCGGACACCGGTCTGCGCCTGCCCACCGCCCTCGTCTTCCGCTACCCGACCCCCGCGGCCATCGCCGGCCACCTGCGCGAACGGCTGACCGCCCAGAACGGGCCGGCCGGGAACGAGGCACCGGCCGGCGCGCGGTCCGGGCCGCTCACCACCGACACCGTCCTGAGCGGCCTGACCCGCATGGAGAACGACCTGACCGCGATCGCCACCCGCCTGCCCCACGGGGACGCGGGGGAGATCACCACCCGGCTCGAGGCGCTGCTGGCCCGGTGGAAGTCCACGAACGCCGCGGCGGACGGCGACAGCGCCGCCCACCGGCTCAAGGCCGCGTCCGCCGATCAGATCTTCGACTTCATCGACAACGAGCTGGGCGTCTCGCGCGACACCGAGCCCGCGAACCCCACTCCGAAGGCCGGGTGACCCCACATGCCGAGCGAAGAGCAACTGGTCGAGTATCTGCGCCGCGTGACCACCGAACTCCACGACACGAAGCAGCGCCTGCGCCAGGCGGAGGACCGCCACCAGGAACCGATCGCGATCGTCGGCATGGCCTGCCGGTTCCCCGGCGGCGTCACCTCGCCCGAGGACCTGTGGAGCCTGGTCGCCGCGGGCAAGGACGCCATCGAGGACTTCCCCGCCGACCGCGGCTGGGACCTCGACGCGCTTTACGACCCCGACCCCGCCCACTACGGCACCAGTTATGTGCGGCACGGCGGGTTCGTGGACGACGCGTGCTCCTTCGACGCCGACTTCTTCGGCATCAGCCCCCGCGAGGCGCTGGCCATGGACCCGCAGCAGCGCTTGATGCTGGAGACCTCCTGGGAACTGTTCGAGCGCTCCGGCATCGTGCCCGCCACGCTCAAGGGCAGCCGCACCGGCGTCTACGCCGGGGTGTCGAGTGAGGACTACCTGTCCCAACTGCCGCGCATACCCGAGGGGTTCGAGGGTCACGCCACCACCGGCAGCCTCACCAGCGTCATCTCGGGCCGGGTCGCCTACACCTACGGCCTGGAGGGCCCGGCGGTCACCGTCGACACGGCCTGCTCCGCCTCCCTCGTGGCCGTCCACCTGGCCTGCCAGGCGCTGCGCCAGCGCGAGTGCGACCTGGCGGTGGCGGGCGGCGTGCTCGTGCTGTCCAGCCCGCTGATGTTCACCGAGTTCTGCCGCCAGCGCGGCCTGGCGCCCGACGGCCGCTGCAAGCCCTTCGCCGCGGCGGCCGACGGCACCGGCTTCTCCGAGGGCATCGGCCTCATCCTGCTGGAGCGCCTCTCCGACGCCCGCCGCAACGGCCACGACGTCCTCGCCGTCGTCCGGGGCTCGGCCGTCAACCAGGACGGCGCCAGCAACGGCCTCACCGCGCCCAACGACGCCGCGCAGGAGAACGTCATCCGCGCCGCCCTGGCCGGCGCCCGGCTGACGCCCGCCGAGGTGGACATGGTGGAGGCGCACGGCACCGGCACCAAACTGGGCGACCCCATCGAGGCCCAGGCCCTGCTCGCCACGTACGGGCAGCACCGCGACCGGCCCCTGCTGCTCGGCTCGCTCAAGTCCAACATCGGCCACACGCACGCCACCGCGGGCGTCGCGGGCGTCATCAAGACGGTCATGGCGATCCGGCAGGGCGTCGTGCCCGCGACGCTCCACGTCGAGGAGCTCAGCCCGCACGTCGACTGGGAGGCCGGGGCGGTCGAGGTCGTCACCGAGCCCACCACGTGGCCGGACACGGGCCACCCGCGCCGGGCCGGCGTCTCCGCCTTCGGCATCTCGGGGACGAACGCGCACGTGATCCTGGAAGAGGCGCCGGCGGAGGTTTCCGACGACGAGGGCGCGCCGGAGCCTGTTCCGGGTGCGGTGGTGCCGTGGGTGGTGTCCGGGCGTACGGGCGAGGCGCTGCGGGAGCAGGCTCGGCGGCTGGGTGCCTTCGCGTCCGAGAACTCTTCGCTGCTGGACGTGGGTTGGTCGCTGGCGACGTCGCGTGCGGCCTTCGAGCACCGGGCCGTGGTGGTGGGCCAGGACGTCGGTCAGGCGATAGCGGGTCTTGAGGCGCTGGCCGCGGGTGAGGTGTCGGCGGACGTGGTGTCCGGGGTGGCCGGTGATGTGGGCCCGGGTCCGGTGCTGGTGTTTCCGGGGCAGGGGTCGCAGTGGGCGGGTATGGGTGCCCAACTGCTGGACGAGTCGCCGGTGTTCGCGGCTCGGATCGCCGAGTGCGAACGGGCTCTGTCTCCGTACGTGGACTGGTCGCTGACGGAGGTGTTGCGCGGTGACGGTGGTGAGTTGTCGCGGGTGGAGGTCGTGCAGCCGGTCCTGTGGGCGGTGATGGTTTCTCTTGCTGCCGTCTGGGCCGAGTACGGGGTCAAGCCCGCTGCGGTGATCGGTCATTCGCAAGGTGAGATGGCTGCGGCGGTGGTGGCTGGCGCGTTGTCGTTGGAGGACGCGGCGCGGATCGTGGCCGTGCGTAGTGACGCGCTGCGGCGGTTGGCCGGGCGGGGCGCGATGGCTTCCCTCGGCGTGGGCCGGGAGCTTGCCGAGGAGCTGATCGACGGTCGCGCTGGTGTGGGGATCGCCGCTGTGAACGGCCCGTCGTCCACGGTCGTTTCCGGTCCTGCCGAGCAGGTGGCGCAGGTCGTGGCCGACGCGAAGGGGCGCGAGCTCCGCGCCCGCCTGATCGATGTGGATTACGCCTCGCACGGTCCGCAGGTGGACGAGATCGCGGACCTGCTGGCCGACCGCCTGAGCGGTGTGGAGCCCCTGGCCACGGACACCGCGTTCTACTCCACGGTCACCGCCGGCCGGATCGACGCTCGGACTCTCACCTCCGACTACTGGATCACCAACCTGCGGCAGCAAGTACGTTTCGCCGACACCGTCGAAGCGCTGCTCGCCGACGGCTACCGCGTCTTCATCGAGGCCAGCCCACACCCGGTGCTGAACCTGGGCATGGAGGAGACCATCGAGCAGGCGGCCGTCGCCGCCACGGTGGTACCCACCCTGCGCCGCGACCACGGCGACGCCGTCCAGCTCGCGCGCTCCGTCGCACTCGCCTTCACGGCGGGCGCGGACGTCGACTGGCGGCGTTTCTTCCCCACCGATCCCACCCCTCGTACCGTTGACCTGCCCACCTACGCCTTCCAACGCAGGCGCTACTGGCTGGCCGACTCCTCGGCCAGGGCCGGTGCCGTCCATGACGTCCGTTCCGCTTCGGGGCACGCGCTGCTGCCCACCTCGGTCGCGCTGGCCGGTGGGGGAGTGGTACTCGACGGCCGGATCTCCGCCGAGGGCCGTGGCCGGCTGGGCGGGCACGTGGTGGCCGGGACGGCGCTGGTGCCGGGAGCAGCCCTGGTGGAGTGGGTGCTGCGGGCCGCCGACGAGGCGGGCTGCGCCACGGTGGAGGAGCTGACGCTCCGCGCGCCGCTCGTGCTTCCCGCCTCCGGGGGCGTCGATGTCCAGGTCGCCGTAGGGGCGCCCGATGAGCGGGGCCGGTGTGACGTACACGTGTACTCGCGTCCGGAGGGGGCCGCCGGGACATGGGTGTGCCACGCCGTCGGCGAGCTGGGGCGCGAGCCGGCGGGCCGGCCGTCCCGGCAGGCCGGGCAGTGGCCGCCGGCCGATGCCGAGCCGGTGGACCTGAGCGGTTTCTACGAGCGGGTCGCGGCCGCGGGGTACGAGTACGGTCCGGCGTTCCAGGGGCTGCGGGCGCTGTGGCGGCGGGGCGACGAGCTGCTGGCCGAGGTGGCGCTGCCCGAACAGGCCGGTGCCGTCGACGGGTTCGGCATTCACCCGGCGCTGCTCGACGCTGCCCTGCAGCCGCTGCTGCTCGCCGAACGCTTCGGGGACGGGCAGGTGCTGCTGCCGTTCTCCTGGAGCGGTGTGTCGCTGTGGGCCACCGGCGCCACCGCCGCGCGGGTGCGGATCTCCGGGCTGAGCGGGGGCGACGAGGAGACCGTGCGCGTGACCGTGACCGACCCGGCGGGCGGGCCGGTGGCGGACGTGGCGGCCCTGCGGCTGCGCTCGACCAGTGCCCGGCAGGTGCGGGCCGCCGCGGCACCGGGCACGGACGGGCTCTACGAGCTGCGCTGGACGCCGCTGTCCCTGCCGCACGCCACCGGCGGTCCCGTCGCGTCGGCGGTCCTGGGAGGCCCCGGCCTCGGCCCGGACCGCTACCCGGGCCTGGACGCGCTCGTCGACGCCGTGGCCACGGGAACCCCGCTGCCCGACCTCGTGTTCGCTCCGGTGGACACCAGCGCGGGCGATGAACTGCACGTCACCGAACGCGCGTTGGAGCTCGTACAGGGCTTCCTGGACGCGCCGCTCCTGGACCGGACCCGGCTGGTGCTCGTCACCCGGGGCGCGGTGGACGCCGCCGGGCCGTCCGACGGCGTGGCCGTGCAGGGCGGTCCGGACCCGGCGGGTGCCGCCGTGTGGGGGCTCGTCCGCAGCGCCCAGTCGGAGAACCCGGACCGTCTCGTCCTCCTCGACCTGGACGCGCCCTTCGACCGTGACACCCGCGACGCCGTCACCGCGGCGGTGCGGGGCGCGGTGGGCGTGGACGAACCGCAACTGGCCCTGCGTGACGGACGGTTGTTCGTTCCCCGGTGGGAGCGGGCGGCCGGGACCGCCGAGCTCGCCGCGCCGCCCGGGGAACGGGCCTGGCGCCTGGTCGGCGGGCCGTCCGGATCGCTCGACGACGTCACGGCGGTGGCCTGCGACGACGTACTGCGACCCCTCGGGCCGGGCGAGGTCCGTATCGCCGTGCACGCGGCGGGCGTCAACTTCCGCGATGTGCTGATCGCGTTGGGCATGTACCCCGACCCGGACGCCCTGCCGGGCACGGAGGCCGCCGGTGTGGTCACCGAGGTCGGCCCCGGTGTCGCGCGCGTGGCGGTCGGCGACCGGGTGATGGGCATGCTGGAGGGCGCGTTCGGGCCGTGGGCCGTCGCCGACGAACGGACGCTGGCGCCCGTTCCGCAGGGCTGGCACACGCGGGAGGCGGCCGCCGCCCCCGCCGCGTACCTGACGGCCTGGTACGCCCTGGTGGAGCTGGCCGGCCTGCGGGCCGGGGAGTCGGTGCTGATCCACGCCGCGACCGGCGGCGTGGGCATGGCGGCGGTACGGATCGCCCGCCACCTGGGTGCCGAGGTGTACGCCACCGCGAGCCCCGCCAAGCACGGCCTGCTGGAGGCCATGGGTATCGACGCCGCCCACCGCGCCTCGTCGCGCGACGCCGGCTTCGAGGACGCGGTCCGGCGGGCGACCGGCGGGCGCGGCGTGGACGTCGTCCTCAACAGCCTCACCGGCGAACTCCTCGACGCATCCCTGCGGTTGCTGGGCGAGGGCGGCCGTTTCCTGGAGATGGGCAAGACCGACGTACGCGCCCCCGGGACCGTCGCCCGGGAGCACCCCGGCGTCACGTACCGCGCCTTCGACCTGGTCGCCGACGCCGGCCCAGACCGGCTCGGCGCGATGCTCGACCGGCTGGGCGAACTGTTCGCGTCCGGCGGGCTGGACCCGCTGCCGGTCGGCGCCTGGCCGCTCGGCCGGGCGCGGGAGGCTTTCCGGTTCATGAGCCAGGCCAAGCACACCGGCAAGCTGGTGCTCGACGTACCCGCACCGCTCGACCCGGAGGGGACCGTCCTCGTCACCGGCGGCACCGGCACCATCGGCGCCGCGGTCGCCGAACACCTGGCGCGCACGGGCGAGAGCCGGCACCTGCTGCTGGTCAGCCGCAGTGGCCCCGACGCCGACGGCACCCCCGAGCTCGCCGCGCGCCTCGCCGAACTGGGCGCGGAGGCCACGTTCGTGGCGGCCGACGTGAGCGAGCCCGGTGCCGTGGCCGCACTGCTCGCCGGGATCGACCCGGCGCATCCGCTGACCGGCGTCGTCCACGCGGCCGGGACGCTCGACAACGCCCTGATCGGCTCGCAGAACCCCGAGCGCCTCGCGCGCGTGTGGCGGGCCAAGGCCGCCGCCGCGCGGCTGCTCCACGAGGCGACGGAGGGCGCGCGGCTCGGGATGTTCGTCGTGTTCTCCTCCTTCGCCTCCACCCTCGGCACGCCGGGGCAGGCCAACTACGCCGCCGCCAACGCCTATTGCGACGCCCTCGCCCGGCACCGGCGGGCCCGGGGCCTGCCGGGCCTGTCCGTGGCGTGGGGACTGTGGGAGGCGGTGAGCGGCCTCACCGGGACGCTGTCCGCGGCGGACCGGGCCCGTATCGACCGCTACGGCATCCGGCCCACCAGCGCGGCGAAGGGCTGCGCCCTGCTGTCCGCCGCCCGCGCCCACGGCCGCCCCGACCTGCTCGCCCTGGACCTCGACGCGCGGGTGCCCGCGGCCTCGCCGACGGCCGTGCCCGTCGTACTGCGCGCCCTCGCCGCCGCCGGGGCCCCCGCGGCCTCCCGGCCCACGGCCGCCACCGGCGCCGGCGCCGGCGCGGCCGACTGGCCCGGCAGGCTCGCCGCCCTGACCGGCGAGGAGCGGCTGGCGCTGCTGACCGACCTGGTACGCGGCCACGCCGCCGGCGTACTCGGGCACACCGACCCGGGCGCGGTGCAGACCGACACGCGGTTCAAGGAACTCGGCTTCGACTCCCTGACCGCCGTCGAACTGCGCAACCGGCTCGCCGCCGCCACCGGCCTGAAGCTGCCCGCCGCCCTGGTCTTCGACTACCCGCAGCCCCAGGCGCTCGCCGCCCACCTCGTCGAACGGCTCGCCCCGGAAGGCGCGCCGGCCACGACGGACGACATCACCGCCCAGGTCCTGCGGGAGGTGGCGCGCGTCGAGCACACCCTGTCCGCGGCCGTCGCACAGGACCTCGACCGGGCGGCGGTCGCGGAACGGCTGGAGGCGCTCCTCGCACGGTTCACGGCGGCGGCACCCGACGCCGCCGCGGACCGGCTGGACGACGCCACCGCCGAGCAAGTACTGGACTTCATCGACAACGAACTGGGGGTGTGAGGCGAGTGCACGCCGCACACCTCGCGACCACCGGCGGGGAGACAGAGCGCACATGGTGAGCCAAGAGAAACTGGTCGACTACCTCAAGCGCGTCTCCGCGGACCTGCACGCCACCCGGCAGCGGCTGCGCGAGGCGGAGGAGCGCGACCGGGAACCGGTCGCCGTCGTCCAGATGGCCTGCCGCTACCCCGGCGGCGTCCGCACCCCCGAGGAGCTGTGGGACCTGGTCGCCGCGGGCGGCCACGGCCTGGGCGCCTTCCCCGGCAACCGGGGCTGGGACCTGGACCGGCTCTTCCACCCCGACCCCGACCACCCGGGCACCACCTACGCGAGCGAGGGCGGCTTCCTCCACGACGCCGACCGGTTCGACCCGGAGTTCTTCGGCATCAGCCCCCGCGAGGCACAGGTCCTCGACCCCCAGCAGCGGCTCCTCCTGGAGTGCGCCTGGGAAGCCCTCGAACGCGCCGGCATCGACCCGCGGTCGCTGGAGGGCAGCCGCACCGGCGTCTACGCGGGCGCGGCCCTGCCCGGCTTCGGCACCCCCCACATCGACCCCGAGGCCGAGGGCCACCTCGTCACCGGCAACGCGCCCAGCGTGCTCTCCGGCCGCCTCGCCTACACCTTCGGCCTGGAGGGCCCGGCGGTCACGGTCGACACGGCCTGCTCGTCGTCCCTGGTCGCCGTGCACCTGGCCGCCCACGCGCTGCGCCGCCGCGAGTGCGACCTGGCCCTCGCGGGCGGCGTCACGGTGATGACCACCCCGTACGTCTTCACCGAGTTCTCCCGGCAGCGCGGCCTCGCCGCCGACGGGCGGTGCAAGCCCTTCGCGGCCGCCGCCGACGGCACCGCCTTCTCCGAGGGCGCCGGCCTGCTGGTACTCGAACGCCTCTCCGACGCCCGCCGCAACGGGCACGAGGTGCTGGCGGTCATCCGCGGCTCGGCCGTCAACCAGGACGGCGCCAGCAACGGCCTGACCGCCCCCAACGGCCCCTCCCAGCAGCGCGTCATCCGCGCCGCCCTCGCCGGGGCCCGGCTCTCGCCCGCCGAGGTCGACGCGGTCGAGGCACACGGCACCGGGACGAAGCTCGGCGACCCGATCGAGGCGCAGGCCCTGCTCGCTACGTACGGTCAGGAACGCCACGAGGAACGGCCGTTGTGGCTCGGCTCGGTCAAGTCCAATATCGGCCACACCCAGGGCGCGGCCGGAGCGGCCGGACTCATCAAGATGATCCTGGCACTGCGCCACCAGACGCTGCCGCCCACCCTGAACGTCGACCGGCCGACCCCGCACGCCGACTGGGAGTCCGGCGCCGTACGCCTCCTCACCGAGCCGGTCGCCTGGCCGCGCGGGGAGCGGGTCCGCCGGGCGGGCATCTCGTCGTTCGGCATCTCGGGCACGAACGCTCACCTGATCCTGGAGGAGCCGCCGGCGGACGACACCGGGGAGACCGCAGGCGGGGCGGCCACGGGTGCTCCCGCCGCCGCGACCGCCCGGGACGCCCACCCGTCGCCGCCCTGGCTCCTCTCCGCCCGCACCGCACCCGCCCTGCGCGCCCAGGCCGACGCCCTCGCCGGGCACCTCGCCGGCCACGAGGACGCCTCCCCGGCCGACGTCGGCGGCACCCTGCTGCGCCGCTCCCTCTTCGAACACCGTGCCGTGGTGCTCGGCGCGGACCGGGACGAACGCGCCGGGGCCCTGGCCGCGCTCGCCGCCGGCCGTTCCCACCCGGCCCTCGTCTCCGGCACCGGCCCGGCCCGCACCGGAGGCACCGCCTTCCTCTTCACCGGGCAGGGCAGCCAGCGCCCCGGAATGGGCGCCGGCCTCCACCGCACCTCCAGCGTGTTCGCCGAGGCCCTGGACGAGGTCTGCTCCCACCTGGACCCGCTGCTCGAACAGCCGCTGCGCGACGCCCTGTTCGCCGAGCAGGGCACCGAACAGGCCGCCGCCCTGCACCGGACCGGCGTCACCCAGGCCGCCCTGTTCGCCCTCGAAACGGCGCTGTACCGGCTGGTCACCTCCCTCGGCGTCACCCCGAGCCACCTGACCGGCCACTCGGTCGGCGAGATCACCGCGGCGTACGCGGCCGGAGTGCTCTCCCTCGCGGACGCCTGCGCGCTGGTCGCCGCCCGGGGCCGGCTGATGCAGGCCCTCCCCGCGGGCGGCGCCATGCTCGCCGTCCAGGCGGCCGAGACCGACGTACTCCCGCTGCTCGCGGGCCGCGAGGACCACCTCTCGCTCGCCGCCGTCAACGGCCCCACCGCCGTCGTCGTGTCCGGCGCCGACCGGGCCGTCACCGAACTCGAAGAGACCCTGCGCGGGCGCGGGCACAAGACCAAACGCCTCAACGTCAGCCACGCCTTCCACTCGCCCCTGATCGAGCCGATGCTGGACGAGTTCCGGCGCGTGGCGGAAGGGCTCACCTTCCACGCGCCGAAGATCCCCGTCGTCTCCAACCTCACCGGCGAGCTCGCCGGCCCCGACCTCCTCACCGACGCCGACTACTGGGTGCGGCACGTCCGGCAGCCGGTGCGCTTCCACGACGGACTGCGCACCCTCCACTCCGAAGGCGTCGTGCGGTACCTGGAGTTGGGCCCCGACCCGGTCCTCGCCACGATGGTCCAGGACTGCGTCCCGGCCTCCGCGGCGCCCGACGGGGAGCCCCAGCCCGTCGTCGCCGCCGCCCTCCGCTCCGGCCACGACGAGGACCGCTCGCTGCTGACGGCCCTCGCCACGCTGCACGTCGACGGGCAGCCGGTCGACTTCACCCCTCTCTTCCCGGAGCACACCGCCCAACTGCCGCTGCCCACCTACCGATTCCAGCGCCGCCGCTACTGGCGCCCCACTCCGGACGCCGCCGCCCCGGCCCGCGCCGCCGACCTCGCCGAGACCGGCCACCCCCTGCTGCCCGCCGTCATCCGGCAGGCCGACGGCGGCCTGCTCCTCGCCGGGCGCCTCTCCCTGCGCACCCACCCCTGGCTCGCCGACCACGCCATCGCCGGGAGCGTTCCGCTGCCCGGCACCGCCTTCGTCGAACTCGCCCTGCTCGCCGGGCGCCACGTCGACTGCGACACGGTCGAAGACCTGACGCTGGAAGCCCCGCTGCTGCTCGACGACACCGGCACCGTCAGCGTCCAGCTCGCCGTCGGCGCCCCGGACACCTCCGGCCGCCGCACCCTGACCGTCCACGCCCGCCCCGCCGACGACTCCGGGGACCTCGACACGAACCCGGACGGTACCCACGGCTGGCGCCGCCACGCGACCGGCACGCTGGCCGCGGCGGAGGCCGGTGCGCGGACGGAGGTCGGGACCGGCGCGTCGGCCACGGCTGGGAACGATGCCCTGACGGAGGTCGGGACCGGCGCGTCGGCCACGCCCGAGGCCGGTGCACTGACGACGGTCGAGACGGGCACGCCGACCACGGATGAGACAGGTGCCTTGACCGAGGCCGAGACCGGTACGCCGACCACGGCCGGGACGGGCACCCTGACCACGGCCGCGACCGGCGCCTCGCCCGCCGCCGACACCGCACCCTGGCCGCCCACCGACGCCACCCCCCTCGACGTCGACGCGCTGTACGCCCGCCTCGACGAGCAGGGCTACGGCTACGGGCCCGCCTTCCGCGCCGTCCGCGCCGCCTGGCGGCACGGCGACGACCTGTACGCCGACGTCCGCCTGGACGACGAACAGCTGGCCGACGCCGCCCGGTTCACCCTCCACCCCGCGCTCCTCGACGCCGCCCTGCACGCCGTCGACGAACTCTACGGCGCGGGCGACGACACCTCACCGGTCCGCCTCCCGTTCTCCTTCGGCCGGGTCCGCCACCACGCCACCGGCGCGACCCGGCTGCGGGTCCGCCTCACCGGCCAGGGCGACGACCGGCTGAAGCTGACGCTCACCGACCCCGACGGCGCGCTCGTCGCCACCGTCGACTCGCTCCGGCTGCGGCTGATCCCCGCCGATCGCTGGCGCTCCGCCCGCCCCGCCGGAACACCCCTGCACCACGTGACATGGCAGCCGCTCGCGCTGCCGGCCGCCGAGCCGGCCACCGGCACCTGGGCCGTACTCGGCGCCGAGGGGGCGGCTCTCGGCACCGATGGGACGGACCTGGGCATCAGGGAGACGGACCTCTTCCCCGGCACGCATTACGAGAGCCTGGCCGCGCTGGCGGCGGCCGTCGCGGAGGGCACCCCCGTCCCCGACCTCGTCCTCGCCCC
This sequence comes from Streptomyces mobaraensis NBRC 13819 = DSM 40847, assembly GCF_017916255.1. Classification (NCBI taxonomy): domain Bacteria; kingdom Bacillati; phylum Actinomycetota; class Actinomycetes; order Kitasatosporales; family Streptomycetaceae; genus Streptomyces; species Streptomyces mobaraensis. The sequence continues at coordinate 689,260 of NZ_CP072827.1, read as the reverse complement.
CGTCCCGCCCACCGCCGCCGGTGACATCCCCGCCCGGACGCGCGCCCACGCGCACGCCACCCTGAACCTGCTGCGCCACTGGCTCGCCGTGGACGCCCTCACCCCGGCCCGGCTCGTCATCCTCACCACGGGCGCGGTCGCCGCCCACCCGGACGACGCCCCCGCCGACCTGGCCACCGCCCCCCTGTGGGGCCTGGTCCGCGCGGCCCAGGCCGAACAGCCGGGCAGGGTCCTGCTGTTGGACATCGACGAGGACGCCGCCACCCACCGCGCCCTGCCCGCCGCCGTGGCGGCCGCGACATCCCAGGACGAGACGGAGCTGGCCCTGCGCGCGGGCACCGCCCTCGTGCCGCGCCTCGCCGCGACGAACCCCGGAACGTACCCGCAGGGCGATGCCGCCCCGGAGAGCGCCCCGGACGCCGACGGCACCCGGCAGGACCCCGCCGTACCGCGACGCCTCGATCCGGAGGGCACCGTCCTCATCACCGGCGGCACCGGCGGCCTCGGCCGGGCCACCGCCCGCCACCTGGCGACCGCACACGGCGCCCGCCACCTGCTGCTCGTCAGCCGGCGCGGCGAGGCCGCCGAGGGAGTCGCGGACCTGCGGAGCGACCTGACGGCCCAAGGCGTCGACGTCCGCGTCGCGGCCTGCGACATCACCGACCCCGACGCGCTGCCCCGGCTCCTGGACGGCATCCCGGCGGAACACCCGCTGACCGCCGTCGTCCACACCGCGGGCGTCATCGACGACACCCTCGTCACCGCGATGACCCCCGAGCAGCTCGACGCCGTGCTGGCCCCCAAAGTCGACGCGGCCTGGCACCTCCACGAACTGACCCGCGACCTGGACCTCGCCGCGTTCGTCCTCTTCTCTTCCGGCGCCTCCGTCCTGGGCAACGGCGGCCAGGCCAACTACGCGGCCGCCAACACCTTCCTCAACGCCCTGGCCGCACACCGCCGCGCCCACGGCCTCGCCGCCACCTCCGTGGCCTGGGGGCTGTGGGAGTCCGCGAGCGGCGGCATGGCCGCCCGGCTCGGCGACACCGACCGCGCCCGCATCCGCCGCACCGGCGTGGCAGCACTCACCGACGAGCAGGCCCTCGCCCTCTTCGACGCGGCCCTGAACGGCCCGCACGCCACCGTCCTCGCCACCCGCTTCGACCGGTCGGTCCTGCGCGGCCTGGCCGCCGCCCACACCCTGCCCACCGCCCTGCGCGGCCTCGTCCGCGCCCCCCGGCCCCGAGCCGCCGTGGCCGCCACCGGCGAAGGAACCGAACCCACCTCGTGGAGCGCCCGCCTGGCCGCGCTCTCCACCGCCGACCGCGACCGCGCCCTCGGCGACCTGATCCGCGAGCAGATCGCGACCGTCCTGGCCCACCCCTCACCCCAGACCCTCGAACTGGGCCGCGCCTTCAACGAGTTGGGCTTCGACTCGCTGACCGCCCTGGAACTGCGCAACCGCCTCTCCACGGCCACCGGCATCCGGCTCCCCGCCACCCTGATCTTCGACTACCCCACCCCCGACGCCCTCGTCCGCCATCTGCGCACCCACCTGCCCGACAGCGCCCCCGCCACCCCCCTGCCGGCGGTACGCGGCACCACCGCAGACGACGAGCCCATCGCCATCATCGGCATGGCCTGCCGCTACCCCGGCGGCGTCACCTCCCCCCAGCAGCTCTGGCAGCTCGTCGCCACCGGCACGGACGCCATCGGCCCCTTCCCCGAGGACCGGGGCTGGGACGTGACCGGCCTCCACGACCCCGACCCGGACCGGGTCGGCCACAGCTACGCCCGGGAAGGCGGATTCCTCTACGACGCGGCCCGGTTCGACGCGGGGTTCTTCGGCATCAGCCCGCGCGAGGCCGCCGCCACCGACCCCCAGCAGCGGCTGCTCCTCGAATGCGCCTGGCACGCCTTCGAAGACGCCGGCATCGACCCGGCCACCGTGCGCGGCACCCCGTGCGGCGTCATCACCGGGATCATGTACGACGACTACGGCTCCCGCTTCCTCGACCGCAAACCGGACGGCTACGAGGGCCGCATCATGACCGGCAGCACCCCGAGCGTCGCGTCCGGCCGGGTCGCCTACACCTTCGGCCTCGAAGGCCCCGCCATCACCGTCGACACCGCCTGCTCCTCCTCCCTCGTGGCGATGCACCTCGCGGCCGACGCCCTGCGGCGCGGCGAATGCACCCTGGCCCTGGCCGGCGGGGCGACCGTGATGGCCACCCCCAACACCTTCGTCGAGTTCTCCCGCCAGCGCGGCCTCGCCCCCGACGGCCGCTGCAAGCCCTTCGCCGCGACGGCGGACGGAACCGGCTGGGGCGAGGGCGCGGGCCTCGTCCTCCTGGAACGCCTGTCGGACGCGCGCCGCAACGGACACAAAGTCCTTGCCCTGCTGCGGGGTTCGGCCGTCAACCAGGACGGCGCCAGCAACGGGATGACCGCGCCCAACGGCCCCTCCCAGGAGCGCGTCATCCGCGCTGCCCTGGCCGCGGCGGACCAGAGCCCCGAACTGATCGACGCGGTCGAGGCCCACGGCACGGGCACCACGCTCGGCGACCCCATCGAGGCTCAGGCCCTCCTGGCGACGTACGGACAGGGACGCGACGAGGACCGCCCGTTGTGGCTCGGCTCGGTGAAGTCCAACATCGGCCACACGCAAGCCGCCGCCGGTGTCGCCGGTGTGATCAAGATGGTGATGGCGCTGCGACACGAGCTGCTGCCCGCCACCCTGCACGTGGACGAACCGACCCCGCACGTCGAATGGTCCTCCGGCGCCGTCCGGCTCCTGACCGAACCGGTCCCGTGGTCCCGCGGCGATCGGCCGCGCCGGGCCGGCGTGTCCTCGTTCGGCATCTCGGGGACGAACGCGCACGTGATCCTGGAGGAGGCGCCGGAGGAGGTCTCCGACGAAGCGGCGCCGGAGCCCGTTCCGGGCGCGGCGGTGCCGTGGATCGTCTCCGGCCGTACCGCGAACGCCTTGCGGGAGCAGGCCCGGCGGCTGAGCACGTTCGTATCGGAGAACTCCTCACCCCTGGACGTGGGTTGGTCGCTGGCGACGTCGCGTGCGGCCTTCGAGCACCGGGCCGTGGTGGTGGGTCAGGACGTCGGCCAGGCGCTCGCGGGTCTTGAGGCGCTGGCCGCGGGCGAGGCGTCGCCGGACGTGGTGGCCGGGGTGGTCGGCTCGCCTGGTGCTGGTCCTGTGCTGGTGTTTCCGGGGCAGGGGTCGCAGTGGGTGGGTATGGGTGCCCAACTGCTGTACGAGTCGCCGGTGTTCGCGGCGCGGATTGCCGAGTGTGAGCGGGCGTTGTCGCCGTATGTCGACTGGTCGTTGGTCGAGGTGTTGCGCGGTGATGGTGTTGAGTTGTCGCGGGTGGAGGTCGTGCAGCCCGTCCTGTGGGCGGTGATGGTTTCTCTCGCCGCTGTGTGGGCCGAGTACGGGGTCAAGCCCGCTGCGGTGATCGGTCATTCGCAAGGTGAGATGGCTGCGGCGGTGGTGGCCGGTGCGTTGTCGTTGGAGGATGCGGCGCGGGTCGTCGCCGTGCGCAGTGATGCGCTGCGGCGGTTGGCTGGGCGGGGTGCGATGGCTTCCCTCGGTGTGGGCCGGGAAGTTGCCGAGGAGTTCATCGACGGGTACGCAGGCGTCGGTGTCGCTGCCGTGAACGGCCCGTCGTCGACGGTGATTTCCGGTCCGCCGGAGCAGGTGGCGACGGTGGTCGCCGAGGCAGAGGCGCGAGGGCATCGTGCCCGGCTGATCGATGTGGATTACGCCTCGCACGGTCCGCAGGTGGACGAGATCGCCGACCTGCTGGCCGACCGCCTGAGCGGTATCGAGCCCCAGGCCACCACGGACATCGCGTTCTACTCCACGGTCACCGCAGGCCGGATCGACACCCGGACCCTGACCTCGGACTACTGGATCACGAACCTGCGGCAGCAGGTCCGCTTCGCCGACACCGTCGAAGCGTTGCTCGCCGATGGCTACCGCGTCTTCGTCGAGGCCAGTCCGCACCCGGTGCTGAACCTGGGCATGGAGGAGACCATCGAGCGGGCGGACGTCACCGCCACGGTGGTACCCACCCTGCGCCGCGACCACGGCGACGCCGTCCAGCTCGCGCATTCCGTCGCGCGCGCCTTCACGGCCGGAGTGGAGGTCGACTGGCGGCGCTTCTTCCCGACCGACCCCACCCCCCGTACGGTCGACCTGCCCCCATACGCCTTCCAGCGCGACCACTACTGGCTGGAAGCCCCCTCTCGGCTCACCGGTGATCCGGTCGACCTCGGCATGGCCTCCTCCGGTCACCCGGTCCTCGCCGCCAGTGTGGAACTCGCCGACTCCGACGGGTACTTGCTGACCGGGCGGCTCACCGGCGAGGCGCCCTCCTGGCTCACGGAGCACGTGGTGGGCGGGGCGATGCTGGTGCCGGGCGCGGCGCTCGTGGAGTGGGCGCTGCGGGCCGCCGACGAGGTGGGATGTGCCGTGGTGGAGGAGCTGACGCTGCGGGCGCCGCTCGTCCTGCCCGCTTCGGGCGGCCTGTCCGTGCAGGTGGCCGTGGGTGGCGTCGACGAGCGGGGCCGGCGTGACGTACGCGTCCACTCCCGCCCGGACCGGCCGGACGCGGGCGCCTGGGTGTGCCATGCGGTCGGTGTACTGAGCCCCGAACCGGCTCTCCCGTCCGACGCGTTGGAGGGGCAGTGGCCTCCGGCCGGCGCGGAGCAGGTGGACGTCGCGGACTTCTACGCGCGGGCCGCGGAGGCCGGATACGGCTACGGACCGGCGTTCCAGGGTGTGCGGGCCCTGTGGCGGCAGGGCGGTGACCTGCTCGCCGAGGTCGAGCTGCCCGAGCAAGCCGGTGACGCGGGCGCGTTCGGTATCCACCCCGCACTCCTCGACGCCGCCCTGCACCCGCTGCTGCTCATCGACCGGCCGGAGGACGGGACGATGTGGCTGCCGTTCGCGTGGGGCGGCGTGTCTCTCCACGCCGAGCAGGCCACCCGCCTCCGCGTCCGGCTGTCCCCGCGAGGGGAGTCCGCCGACCGGGACCTGCGGGTGACGCTCGCCGACGGCACCGGTGCGCCCGTTCTCGGCGTGGAGTCCCTGACCTTGCGGGCGGCCGATCCCGCGCAGCTCTCGGCCGCCGCCCGTGGCGGTGTCGACGGTCTCTACGCGGTGGAATGGATGCCGTTTCCGGTGCCGGAGCGGGAGGCGCCGGACAGCGCCTCCTGGGTCGCGCTCGGTGAAGGCGTGGCTCCTGCCGATGCGGTGCGTTCCGGCGACGACGTGCCGTGGGCGGTGGTCGCTCCCGTCGAGGCCGGCGGGGACGGCCTCGCGACGGCGGAGCGGGCGCTGTCGCTGGTCCAGGAGTTCCTGGCGGCACCCCGGTTGGCCGACTCCCGGCTGCTGCTGGTGACGCGCGGCGCCGTGGCCACCGTCCCGGGCGCCGATGCCGACCCGGCGGCCGCGTCCGTCTGGGGGCTGGTCCGCAGCGCCCAGTCCGAGAACCCGGGTCGCCTCGCCCTCGTCGATACCGACGGCGGAGACCTCCCGCAGGCCGCCTTGCGCCACCTCGTCGAGGACCGGGACGAGTCGCAACTCGCCCTGCGCGACGGTGTCGTCCTCGTCCCGAGGATGGTTCCCGCGGGTGCTCCGGTGGAGCTCGTCCCGCCGGCCGGTGCCCCCGCCTGGCGGCTGGGCACCGTGGGCACCGCCACCGTCGAGAGCCTGTCGGTGATCGAGGCGCCGGAGGCGCTCGCGCCGCTGGAGCCCGGCCAGGTGCGGATCTCCGTGCGGGCGGCGGGCATCAACTTCCGCGACGTCCTGATCGCCCTGGGCATGTACCCCGACAAGGGGACGTTCGCGGGCAGCGAGGGCGCCGGCTACGTCACGGAGGTCGGCCCCGGCGTGACGGGTCTGGCCGTCGGCGACCGTGTGATGGGCCTGTTCGAGGGCGCCTTCGCGCCGGTGGCCGTCGCGGACGCGCGGATGGTCGTGCCGGTGCCGGAAGGCTGGAGCCTCCAGGAGGCCGCGGCGGTACCGGTGGTGTTCCTGACGGCCTGGTACGGCCTGGTGGACCTGGGCCGGCTCAAGGCGGGCGAATCGCTGCTCATCCACGCCGGCACCGGCGGCGTGGGCATGGCCGCCACCCAGATCGCCCGCCACCTGGGCGCCGAGGTATACGCCACCGCGAGCCCCGCCAAACACGCCGTGCTGGAGGAGATGGGTATCGACGCAGCCCACCGCGCCTCCTCCCGCGACCTCGACTTCGAGCACACCCTGCGGGAGGCCACCGGCGGGCGGGGCATGGACGTCGTACTCCACAGCCTGGCGGGCGAGTTCACCGACGCCTCGCTGCGGCTGCTCGCCGAGGGCGGGCGCATGGTCGACATGGGCAAGACCGACAAGCGCGACCCCGAGCGGGTCGCCGCCGACCACGCGGGCGCCTGGTACCGGGCCTTCGACCTCGTACCGCACGCCGGGCCCGACCGGATCGGGGAAATGCTGGCGGAGATGGGCGAGCTGTTCGCCTCCGGCGTCCTGCGGCCGCTGCCCGTCACGGCATGGCCGCTCGGCCGGGCCCGCGAGGCGTTCCGGTTCATGAGCCAGGCCAAGCACACCGGCAAGCTGGCCCTGGAGATCCCGGCCGGCCTCGAACCCGAGGGCACGGTCCTGATCACCGGTGGCACGGGCGTGCTCGGCGGTGCGGTGGCGGAGCACCTCGTCCGCACCTGGGGCGTACGGCACCTGATCCTCGCGGGACGGCGCGGTACGGAAGCGCCGGGCGCGGCAGAACTCGTCGCCAAACTGCGCGAGTTGGGCGGTTCGGCGTCCGTCGTCGCGGCCGATGTGAGTGACCCCGGGTCGGTGGCCGAGCTGATCGGCGCGGTCGATCCCGCCCACCCGCTCACCGGCGTCGTGCACGCGGCGGGCGTCCTGGACGACGCCGTCGTCACCGCGCAGACCCCCGAGAGCCTGGCCAGGGTGTGGGCCGGCAAGGCCGCCGCCGCACGCCACCTGCACGAGGCGACGCGGCATCTGCGCCTCGGCCTGTTCGCCGTCTTCTCGTCCGCGGCGGCGACACTCGGAAGCCCGGGGCAGGCCAACTACGCTGCCGCGAACGCCTATTGCGACGCGCTGGTCCAGCGCCGCCGCGCCGCCGGGCTGCCCGGGCTGTCCGTCGGCTGGGGGCTCTGGGAGACCGCGAGCGACATGACCGGGCACCTCGGCGAGACGGATCTGGCGCGCATGAAGCGCACCGGTTTCACGCCTCTGACCACCGAGCGCGGCCTGGCCCTCCTCGACGCCGCCCGCGCGCACGGCAGCCCGCACCTCGTCGCCGTCGACCTCGACACGCGGACCGTCGCCGGCAGGCCGGCCGGGTCCCGGCCCGTCCTCCTGCGCGCCCTGGCCACCACGGCACCGGGCGGACGCGACCGACGGCCCACCGCCGCCGCCGGAGCCGCCACCGGCGACGGCCTCGCCGACCGGCTCGCCGGCCTGCCGGCCCCCGAACGCCACCGCCTGCTGCTCGACATCGTCCGCGGCAACGTCGCCGGCGTCCTCGGCCACACCGACCGCGACACGATCCGCCCGGACACCTCGTTCAAGGAACTCGGCTTCGACTCCCTCACCGCCGTGGAACTGCGCAACCGGCTCGCCGCCGCCACCGGCCTGAAGCTGCCCGCCACACTCGTCTTCGACTACCCGGAGAGCGCCGCCCTCGTCGACCACCTCCTGACCCTCCTGTCACCCGACGGCGAGCCCGCGCCCCTGAAGGACGCGGCCGACCCGGTCCTCAACGACCTCGGCCGGATCGAGTCGGGCCTGGACGCCTTGGCGCTGGACGAGGAGGCGCGCGGCCGGATCACCCGGCGGCTCAACGCCCTGCTGACGAAGCTGAACGGCGGGGACCGCGCCACCACCGGCACGACGGACATGGACGCGCTCGACGGCGTATCCGACGACGAGATGTTCGCGCTCATCGACCGGGAGCTGTGATGCCTGAGCGACGACCGGGAGCCGTGATGCTCGACGAACGAAGGGGAGACGAGATGCCCGGCGACGACCGCGTGCCGTAGCCGCCTGCCGTAACCGCGCGCCGTAGCCGCCCGCCGTGACCGCCCGCCGATCGGGAGCCCCCGACCTCCCTTGCCTGACCTTCCTTGCCCGGTGGCCCTGCCCTTCCGAGCCCCTCGCTGATGGAGAAGTGACGTTCGATGTCGAGTGCCGAACCCAGTACCGAAGAGAAGCTTCGCCAGTACCTGAAGCGGGTGACAGTCGACCTCGGACAGACCCGCCAGCGGCTGCGCGAGGTGGAGGAACGCCACCAGGAGCCGGTCGCGATCGTCTCCATGGCCTGCCGCTTCCCGGGCGACACCCGCTCGCCCGAGGCGCTGTGGGAACTGGTCGCCGAGGGCGGTGACGCCATCGGCGCGTTCCCCACCGACCGCGGCTGGGACCTGGACGGCCTCTACCACCCCGACCCCGAGCACCCGGGCACCAGCTACGTCCGCCACGGCGGATTCCTGCACGACGCGCCCGGCTTCGACGCCGCGTTCTTCGGCATCAGCCCGCGCGAGGCGCTGGCCATGGACCCGCAGCAGCGGGTGCTCATGGAGACCGCCTGGGAACTCCTGGAACGGGCCGGCATCGACCCGGCCACCCTGAAACTCAGCCCCACCGGCGTCTACGTCGGCGCGGGCGTCCCCGGCTTCGGCAACGGCCAGGCCGACAGGTCGGTGGAAGGGCACCTGCTGACCGGCAACGCCCTCAGCGTCCTGTCGGGCCGCGTCTCCTTCACCCTCGGCCTCGAAGGCCCGGCGGTCAGCGTCGACACGGCGTGCTCCTCGTCGTTGGTGGCCATGCACCTGGCGGCGCAGGCGCTGCGCCAGGGCGAGTGCAACCTCGCCCTGGCGGGCGGCGTCACCGTGATGTCGACCCCGGGCATGTTCACGGAGTTCTCCCGCCAGCGCGGACTCTCTCCCGACGGCCGCTGCAAGCCCTTCGCCGCGGCGGCCGACGGCACCGGCTTTTCCGAAGGCGTCGGCCTGCTCCTGCTGGAACGCCTGTCGGACGCGCGCCGCAACGGACACAGAGTCCTCGCCCTGCTGCGGGGTTCGGCCGTCAACCAGGACGGCGCGAGCAACGGCCTCACCGCCCCCAACGGCCCCTCGCAGGAGCGCGTCATCCGCGCCGCCCTGGCCAACGCCGGGCTCGGCGCCGCCGAGGTGGACGCGGTCGAGGCGCACGGCACCGGCACCCGGCTGGGCGACCCCATCGAGGCCGGGGCCCTGCTGGCCACCTACGGCCGCGACCGCGACGAGGACCGCCCGCTCTGGCTCGGCTCGGTGAAGTCGAACATCGGCCACCCCCAGGGCGCCGCCGGCGTCGCCGGCGTCATCAAGATGGTGATGGCGCTCCAGCGGGAACTCCTGCCCGCCACCTTGTACGTGGACGAACCGACCCCGCACGTCGACTGGTCCTCCGGCTCCGTCCGGCTCCTGACCGAGCCGGTGCCGTGGAAGCGCGGTGAACGGCCCCGCCGGGCGGGGGTGTCCGCGTTCGGGATGTCCGGGACGAACGCGCATGTGATCCTGGAGGAGGCCCCGGACGTCCAGGAGAGCGACGCCACCGACGCCCCGGAGCCCGCTCCCGATGCGGTGGTGCCCTGGGTGATATCGGCGCGAGACGCCGAGGCGCTGCGGGAACAGGCCGTGCGCCTGGACGCGTTCGCGTCGGAGGGCTCCGCGCTGCTCGACGTGGGCTGGTCGCTGGCCACGACGCGTTCGATGTTCGAGCACCGGGCCGTGGTGATCGGCCGGGGCCTCGACGAACTGTCGGACGGATTGGGTGCGTTGGCCGCCGATGAGGTGTCGGCGGACGTGGTGGCCGGGGTGGTCGGCTCGCCTGGTGCTGGTCCTGTGCTGGTGTTTCCGGGGCAGGGGTCGCAGTGGGTGGGCATGGGTGCCCAACTGCTGGATGAGTCACCGGTGTTCGCGGCGCGGATCGCCGAGTGTGAGCGGGCGTTGTCGCCGTATGTCGACTGGTCGTTGGTCGAGGTGTTGCGCGGTGACGGCGCTGAGTTGTCGCGGGTGGAGGTGGTGCAGCCGGTTCTGTGGGCGGTGATGATCTCGTTGGCTGCTGTGTGGGCCGAGTACGGGGTCAAGCCCGCTGCGGTGATCGGTCATTCGCAGGGTGAGATGGCCGCGGCGTGCGTGGCCGGTGCGTTGTCGTTGGAGGATGCGGCGCGGGTCGTCGCCGTGCGCAGTGACGCGCTGAGGCGGTTGGCCGGGCGGGGTGCGATGGCTTCCCTCGGCGTGGGCCGGGAGCTTGCCGAAGAGCTGATCGACGGTCGCGCCGGGGTAGGGATCGCCGCCGTGAACGGCCCGTCCTCCACGGTCATTTCCGGTCCGCCGGAGCAGGTGGCGCAGGTCGTGGCCGACGCGAAGGAGCGCGAGCTCCGCGCCCGGCTGATCGACGTGGACTACGCCTCGCACGGTCCGCAGGTGGACGAGATCGCGGACCTGCTGGCCGACCGCCTGAGCGGTATCGAGCCCCAGGCCACCACGGACATCGCGTTCTACTCCACGGTCACCGCCGGCCGGATCGACACCGCCGCCCTCACCTCGGACTACTGGATCACGAACCTGCGGCAGCAGGTCCGCTTCGCCGACACCGTCGAAGCGCTGCTCGCCGATGGCTACCGCGTCTTTGTCGAGGCCAGCCCGCACCCGGTGCTGAACCTGGGCATGGAGGAGACCATCGAGCAGGCGGACGTCACCGCCACAGTGGTACCCACATTGCGCCGCGACCAAGGCGATCTGCTCCAGGTGACGCGTTCGGTCGCGCTCGCCTTCACGGCGGGCGCGGACGTCGACTGGCGGCGGTTCTTCCCGGGCGACCCCACCCCCCGTACGGTCGACCTGCCCACGTACGCCTTCCAGCGCCAGCGCTACTGGCTGGCCCCCACAGGCGGGCGCCCGGGTGATCCGGCGGGGCTCGGACTCGCCGCGTCGGGGCATCCGCTCCTCGGCGCCTCGGTGGGGCTGGCCAGCGGGGACGTCCAGTTGCTCAGCGGCCGGGTGTCGCGGCAGTCGGGAGCCTGGCTGGACGATCACGTCGTGGCGGGCCAGGCCCTCGTGCCCGGCGCCGCGCAGGTGGAGTGGGTGCTGCGGGCCGCCGACGAGGCGGGCTGCCCCGCCCTGGAGGAGCTGACGCTCCAGGCGCCGCTCGTGCTCCCCGCCGACGGGGGCCTGCAGGTCCAGGTCGTCGTGCACGCGGCCGGCACGGACGGCCGCCGTGACGTCCAGGTGTTCTCACGCCCCGATGACGACGACGCCTTCGGCTCGACGCGGCCGTGGACCTGCCACGCGACCGGGGTGCTCGGCCCGGGGCCGACGGGCGGCGACGCGGCGCCCCTGGACGGCGCCTGGCCGCCGGCCGGCGCCGAGCCGGTGGACGTCGCGGACCTCTACGCGCGGGCGGAGCGGGCGGGGTACGGCTACGGGCCGGCGTTCCGCGGCGTACGAGCCCTGTGGCGGCACCGCGGCGACGTGCTGGCCGAGGTGGCGCTGCCGGAGGAAGCCGGCGACCCGGACGGCTTCGGTATCCACCCGGCGCTCCTCGACGCCGTCCTCCAGCCCGCCGCGCTGCTCCTCCCGCCCTCCGACGGCGCTCAGGTCTGGCTGCCGTTCGCCTGGAACGACGTGGAACTGCACGCGGTACGGGCGACCACGGTTCGCGTGCGCCTCACGCCGCTCGGCGAACGGGTCGAGCAGGGGGTACGGATCACCGTGGCCGACGCCGTCGGCGCCCCCGTCCTCACCGTCCAGGGCCTGCACTCGCGCCCGGCCGACACCGACCGGCTCGCCGAGGCGGCGACGACCCAAGGCCGGGGGAGCGGTCTGTTCGACCTGGAGTGGACTCCGCTGGCGCCCGCCGGCGGGCAGCCGGAGGCCCAGGACGACTCTTCGTGGCCGACCCTGGGCTGGAACGGCTCCGGCCTCGCGGACCTGGTGGCGTCCGTCGAAGCGGGCGACCCGGCGCCGCGGCTCGTGGCCGCCCCGGTCGAGACCGCCGCGGACGACGACGGCCTGGCGCTCGCCACGCGCATCCTCGATCTGATGCAAACCTGGCTCGCGTCACCGCAACTCTCCGACAGCCGCCTGGTGTTCGTGACGTCAGGGGCGACCGCGGCCGACGACGGCGACGGCGTGGACGCGGCGGCCGCGGCCGTATGGGGACTCGTCCGCAGTGCCCAGTCGGAGCACCCGGGCCGCTTCACGTTGCTCGACATCGGCCCGGACGACACCCTCGCCACGGCCATGGCGGCGGCCCGGAACGCGGACGAGCCGCAAATGGCCGTGCGCGCCGGTGAGATCCGCGTTCCCCGACTGGCCCGGGCCGACGGCGCACGGGGCAATGCCGTCGAGGAACTCGACCCGGACGGCACGGTCCTCATCACCGGTGGCACGGGTGTGCTCGGCGGCGCGGTGGCGGAACACCTCGTCCGGACATATGGCGTACGCCACCTGCTCCTCGTGAGCCGACGCGGCGAGGACGCCCCGGGAAGCGCCGAACTCAAGCAGTGTTTGAGCGAGTTGGGCGCCGAGGTGCGCATCGCGGCGGCCGACGCCGGCGACCCCACCGCGGTCGCCGACCTGCTCGCGGGCATCGAAACGGCCCACCCGCTGACCGGCGTCGTCCACGCGGCGGGCGTCCTGGACGATGCCGTCGTCACCGCCCAGACGCCCGAGCGCCTGGCCGGGGTGTGGTCGGCCAAGGCGGCCGCCGCCCGCCACCTGCACGAGGCGACGCGCGGAATGCCGCTCGGACTCTTCGTGGTCTTCTCCTCCGCCGCTGCCCTCCTGGGCAGTCCCGGACAGGCCAACTATGCGGCGGCGAACGCCTATTGCGACGCGCTCATGCGCAACCGCCGCTCCCAGGGGCTCGCGGGCCTCTCCATCGGCTGGGGTCTGTGGCAGGCCACCAGCGACCTGACCGGGCAGCTCGGCCGGACGGACCTGGAGCGCATGAAGCGCACCGGCTTCGCGCCCCTGAGCACCGAGAACGGCCTGGCTCTGCTCGACGCCGCCCGTGCGCACGGCCGTTCGTACGTCCTGGCGGCCGACCTCGACCCGCGCACCACGGCCGACGGCCTCTCCCCGCTGCTGCGTACACTCGCCCCGCCCGTCACACGGCGCCGCGTGGCGGCGGCCGGGACGGCCGGCGGCGCGCTCGCCATGCGACTGGCCGGTCTGGACGAGGAGGGACGCCTCAACGCCGTCACCGACCTGGTGCGCGAACACGTGGCGGCCGTGCTCGGCCACGGCTCGACGGCCCAGGTGAAGGTGGACGCCGCCTTCAGGGACCTGGGCTTCGACTCGCTGACGGCGGTGGAGCTGCGCAACCGCCTGTCGGCCGCCTGTGATGCGCGGTTGCCCGCGACGCTGGTCTTCGACCACCCCACGCCCCGGGCGCTGGCCGCCCATCTGTGCACCCGCCTGGGCGGCGCCCCGGCGACCGGACCCGCCCTGCCGCCCGCCGCCGTCGAGGCGGATGAGCCCATCGCCATCGTCTCCATGGCCTGCCGCTTCCCGGGCGGGGTGACCTCCGCCGACGGGTTGTGGGACCTCGTCGAGTCCGGCGGGGACGCCATGGGCCCCTTCCCGACCGACCGCGGTTGGGACCTGGACCGGCTGTTCCACCCGGACCCCGACCACCCCGGTACCAGCTACTGCGATCAGGGCGGGTTCCTGCACGACGCGGGGGACTTCGACGCCGCGTTCTTCGGCGTCAACCCGCGTGAGGCGTTGGCCATGGATCCGCAGCAGCGGTTGCTGCTGGAGGCGTCGTGGGAGGTGCTGGAGCGGGCGGGTATCGATCCGACGTCGCTGAAGGGGACGCGGACCGGTACGTACGTGGGCGTGATGTACCACGACTACGCCAAGGCGTTCCCCGAGGCCGACGCCCAACTGGAGGGCTACGCCTACCTGGCGAGTTCGGGAAGCGTGGTCTCCGGGCGGGTGGCGTACACGCTGGGTCTGGAGGGTCCGGCGGTGACGGTCGACACGGCGTGTTCGTCGTCGCTGGTCGCGATCCACATGGCGGCGCAAGCGCTGCGGCAGGGCGAGTGCGACCTGGCCCTCGCCGGTGGCGTCACCGTCATGGCCGACCCCGACGTCTTCGCGGGCTTCTCCCGGCAGCGCGGCCTGTCCCCTGACGGCCGCTGCAAGCCGTACGCGGCGGCGGCCGACGGAGTCGGCTTCTCGGAGGGCGTCGGCCTGATCCTGCTGGAGCGTCTGTCGGATGCCCGGCGTCGGGGACATCGGGTGCTGGGTGTGGTGCGGGGTTCGGCGGTGAACCAGGACGGCGCGAGCAACGGGCTGACCGCGCCGAACGGTCCGTCGCAGGAGCGGGTCATCCGGCAGGCGTTGGCCGGCGCCCGACTGACGGCGTCGGACGTGGACGTGGTCGAGGGACACGGCACGGGGACGACGCTGGGCGATCCGATCGAGGCCCAGGCGCTGCTGGCCACATACGGGGAGGGGCGGCCGGTGGGCCGGCCGTTGTGGCTGGGGTCGGTGAAGTCGAACATCGGTCATACGCAGGCTGCCGCGGGTGTGGCGGGTGTGATCAAGATGGTGATGGCGATGCGGCGGGGTGTGGTGCCGGCGAGTTTGCATGTGGATGTGCCGACGCCGCATGTGGATTGGGCGTCGGGTGCGGTGCGGGTGGTGTCGGAGGCGGTGTCGTGGCCTGAGGTGGACCGGCCGCGTCGGGCGGGTGTCTCGTCGTTCGGCGCGTCCGGCACCAACGCGCACGTGATCATCGAGCACGTCCCCGAGCCGACGGTCCCGACGGTCCCGACGGTCCCGACGGTCCCGACGGTCCCGGAAAGGGAGCCGGCTGCCGACGCTCCGACGCCCTGGGCGCTGTCCGCCCGCAGCCCGGAGGCACTGCGCGAGCAGGCCCACCGTCTCAAAGAGGCCGTCGCTGGTGGAGTGGACCCGGCCGAGGTGGGCTGGTCCCTTCTGACGACGCGTGCCGCCCACGAGCACCGGGCTGTGGTGGTGGGGGCCGAGCGTGCGGAGTTGATCGCTGGGCTTGGGGCGTTGGCGGTGGGGGAGTCGCATGCGGGGTTGGTGGGTCCGGGTGTGGTGCGTGGGGGCAAGTCCGTATGGCTCTTCAGTGGTCAGGGGAGTCAGTTGGTGGGGATGGGGTCGGGGTTGTATGAGCGGTTCCCGGTGTTCACGGAAGCCTTCGACGAGGTGTGCGGGCTGTTGGAGGGGGAGCTTGGGGGTTCGCTGAAGGAGGTTGTCTTCAGCGGCCCGCGGGAGCGGCTGGATCACACGATGTGGGCGCAGGCGGGGTTGTTCGCGCTGCAGGTGGGGCTTGCCCGGCTGTGGGAGTCGGTGGGGATACGCCCCGATGTGGTGATCGGTCATTCCGTGGGTGAGATTGCTGCCGCGCATGTGGCGGGTGCGTTTGATCTGGCGGATGCGTGCAGGGTTGTCGGTGCTCGGGCGCGGTTGATGGGTGCGCTGCCTGAGGGCGGGGCGATGTGTGCGGTGCAGGCCACCCCGGAGGAGCTGGCCGGCAGTCTTGACGGCTCGGGCGTGAGTGTTGCGGCCGTGAACACCCCTGATTCGACGGTGATTTCCGGTCCCGTCGATGAGGTGGAGCGGATCGCAGCCGTATGGTCGGCCCAGGGGCGTAAGACGAAGGCGCTCTCCGTCAGCCACGCCTTCCACTCGGCGCTGATGGAACCGATGCTCTCGGATTTCGCCGACGCCCTCGCCGAGGTGAGGTTCAAGGCTCCCACGATTCCCCTGATCAGCAACGTGTCCGGTCTGCCCGCGGGCGAGGAGATCGCGTCCCCGGACTACTGGGTGCGTCACGTTCGCCAGCCGGTTCTCTTCCGGCAGGCCGTCGCGCATGTCGCTGACGAGGCGGGGTTCTTCGTCGAGCTGGGCCCGGCTCCGGTGCTGACCACCGCCGCCCAGCACACCCTCGACGAGATGGACGGGACCGATCCGCTGTTGGTCTCTTCGCTGGCCGCTGGGCGGGCGGATGACCTGGCCTTTCTCCAGGCGGTGGCCCGGCTGCACACGGCCGGGGCCGCTGTGGACTGGTCGGGCTGGTTCCTGGATCGCCCCGCTGTGGTGGATCTGCCGACGTATGCGTTCCAGCGTGAGCGGTTCTGGTTGTCCGGCCGGTCCGGGCGTGCGGATGCGGCGGGTCTGGGGCTGGTGGCCGCGGGGCATCCGTTGTTGGGTGCGGCGGTGGAGTTCGCCGATCGGGGTGGCTGCCTGCTGACCGGCAGGCTCTCGCGCTCGGGCGTGTCCTGGCTGGCCGATCATGAGGTGGCCGGGACGGTTCTCGTTCCTGGTGCGGCGTTGGTGGAGTGGGTGCTGCGGGCCGGTGACGAGGTGGGGTGTGCCACGGTCGAGGAGTTGATGTTGCAGGCTCCTGTGGTGGTTCCTACCGCGTCCGGTTTGCGGGTGCAGGTGGTGGTGGACGCGGCGGCGGACGACGGCCGTCGTGAAGTGCGTGTCTACAGCCGGCCCGACGACGGCGACGATGCCTGGGTCTGCCACGCCACCGGCATCCTCACCGCCGAAACCACCAACCCCACGACGGAGTTGAGCGGCCCTTGGCCCCCCGTCGGAGCAGAACCGGTGGATGTCGAGACCTTCTACGCGCGCGCCGCCCAGGCCGGTTACGCGTACGGTCCGGCCTTCCAGGGGCTGAGGTCGGTGTGGCGGGACGGCGACGACCTGCTGGCCGAGGTCGCGCTGCCGGAGGCCGCCGGTTCGCCGGACGGCTACGGCATCCACCCCGCCCTCCTCGACGCCGCGCTCCACCCCCTGCTGGCCGCCCGCTTCCCGGACGGCGGGCGCGATGAGGTGCACGTCCCCTACGCGTGGAACGGTGTTTCGCTGTGGGCCGTGGGCGCCACGACCGTCCGCGTACGCCTCAGCCCTGTCGAAGGCGGCATCGAGCAGGGCGCACGGGTGACGGTCACCGACACGACCGGTGGTCCCGTACTGAGCGTCGACGCGATGCGGACCCGCGCCGTGCAGGCGTCGCAGCTCTCGGCCCTCCAACAACGCGACGTGCACGGCCTGTTCACGGTGGAGTGGACGCCGATTCCGGCCCCGGAGCAGGAGGTACCAGACGGCGCCGGCTGGGTCACACTCGATGAAGGCGTCACCCCGGGCGATGTGGTGCGCTCCGGCGACGCAGCGCCCTGGGCGGTGGTCGCTCCCGTCGACGCCGGCGGCGACGGCCTCCGGACGGCGGAGCAGGTGCTGTCCCTGGTCCAGGAGTTCCTCGCGGCACCCCGCCTGGCCGAGTCGCGGCTGCTGCTGGTGACCCGAGGCGCCGTCGCCACCGAGGACGACAGCGACATCGACCCGGCCGCCGCTTCCGTGTGGGGGCTGGTCCGCAGCGCCCAGTCCGAACACCCGGGCCGCTTCGTGCTCGTGGACACCGACGGCGACGATCTCCCGCTCGCCGCACTGCGCTACGCCGTCGAGGAACTGGGCGAGCCACAACTCGCCCTGCGCGACGGCCGGTTCAGCGTTCCGCGCCTCACCCGGGTGCGCCGGCAGGCCGCGCTGGTCGCACCGCCCGGCGAACCGGCTTGGCGCTTGCGGATGGGCGCGGGCGGCTCGCTGGAAGACCTGACGGCGGTTCCCTGCCCTGAGGTTCTCGAACCCCTGGAGCCCGGCCGGGTCCGGGTGTCGATGAGCGCCGCGGGCATCAACTTCCGCGATGTGCTCGTGGCCCTCGGCATGGTCCCCGCGTACGGGGCGATGGGCGGTGAGGGCGCCGGCGTCGTCACGGAGGTCGCGCCGGACGTCACCCACGTCGCGGTCGGCGACCAGGTCATGGGCGTGTTCGAGGGCGCCTTCGGGTCCGTCGCGGTCGCCGACGCCCGTATGGTCGTGCCGGTTCCGTCGGGGTGGGGTGTGTTGGAGGCGGCGGGTGCGCCGGTGGCGTTCTTGACGGCTTGGTATGGGTTGGTGGAGTTGGCTCGGGTGCGTCCGGGTGAGTCGGTGCTGGTGCATGCGGCGACGGGTGGGGTGGGGATGGCGGCGGTGCGGATCGCCCGTCATCTGGGTGCGGAGGTCTTCGCGACGGCCAGTCCTGCCAAGCATGGTGTGCTGGAGGAGATGGGAATCGATGCCGAGCACCGCGCCTCTTCGCGGGATGTGGATTTTGAGGAGCGGATCCGGCGGGCCACGGGTGGTCGTGGTGTGGATGTGGTGCTGAACAGCCTGACGGGCGAGTTCATCGAGGCGTCCTTGCGGCTGCTGCGTGAGGGCGGGCGTTTCCTGGAGATGGGCAAGACCGATCTCCGGGACCCGGGAGAGGTGGCCGAGCAGTACCCCGGTGTCACCTACCACCTCTACGACCTCGTCACCGACGCCGGACCCGACCGGATCGGACGAATGTTCGAGCGCCTGGTCGAACTCTTCACCTCAGACCGGCTTAAGCCGCTGCCGGTACGTTCCTGGCCGCTGGACAAGGCGCGGGAGGCGTTCCGGTTCATGAGTCAGGCCAAGCACACCGGCAAGCTGGTGCTGGAGATACCCCCTGCCCTCGATCCCGAGGGCACGGTGGTGATCACCGGCGGCACCGGCGCGCTGGGGCGGCTCGTTGCCGAGCACCTCGTACGCGAGTGGGGTGTGCGGCGTCTGCTGCTGGCGGGTCGTCGTGGGCCGGAGGCTCCGGGTGCCGTCGAGTTGGTCGAGCACTTGCGTGGGTTGGGTGCCGTGGTGTCGGTGGTGGCGGTGGATGTGAGTGATGCGCAGGCGGTGGCGGAGCTGGTCGGCAAGACGGACCCGGCTCATCCGCTGACGGGTGTGGTGCACGCCGCCGGCGTCCTGGACGACGCGGTGGTGACGGCCCAGACCCGCGAGAGCCTGGCGCGTGTGTGGTCGGCGAAGGCCACGGCCGCCGCCAACCTCCACGAGGTGACGCGGGATCTGCGGTTGGGGGCGTTCGTGGTCTTCTCCTCCGCGGCTGCGACGCTGGGCAGTCCGGGACAGGCCAACTACGCGGCGGCCAACGCCTACTGCGACGCCCTGATGCGTCACCGTCGTGCCGCCGGCCTGAGCGGTCTGTCGGTCGGCTGGGGGTTGTGGGAGACCTCCGGCGACGGCATGACCGGTGGACTGGGTGACACCGACGTCGCCCGCATGGCCCGCATCGGCGTCAAGGCGATGAGCAGCGAACACGGCCTCGCCCTCCTCGACGCGGCACACCACCACGGCCGGCCCCACGCGGTGGGGCTCGACCTCGACCTGCGGACCCTGGCCACCCACCCCGTGGACACCAGGCCCACCCTCCTGCGCGGCCTCGCCGCCCCCGCTCCGGCCACGACGGGCAGGCCGACGGCGACGGCGACGGCGACGGCGGGCGCGCGGCCCGCCGACCTGGCGAGCCGGCTGGCCGCCCTGCCGCCGGTCGAACGGCACCACACGCTGGTCGGCCTCATCCGGGAGCAGGCCGCCACCGTCCTCGGACACCACACCGACAGCCTCACCACGGGCAGCACCTTCAAGGAACTCGGATTTGACTCCCTCACCGCGGTCGAACTGCGCAACAGGCTCTCCGCAGCCACCGGCCTGCGCCTGTCCGCCGGACTGGTCTTCGACTACCCGGACGCCGACACCCTGGCGGAACACCTCGACGGACGGCTCGCACCCGACGGCGGAACGCCCACCGGGCAGGAAGCGACCGATTCCGTCCTCCGCGACATGGCGAAGCTCGAGCACACCCTGTCCTCCGCGCTCGTCGAACACCTCGACGCGGACGCCGTCACCGCGCGTCTCGAATCCCTCCTGGCGAAGTGGCGGGCGTCCGGCGCGGCGTCCGGTGCCGCGCCCGACTCCGGCAGCGCCAAGGAGCAGCTCCAGGTCGCCACGACCGACCAGGTGCTCGACTTCATCGACAAAGAGCTGGGTCTGTGAACCGACGACCGTGCACGGCGCGACAACCACGCTGAAGGCTGGGTGAACTCTCATGGCGAGTGAAGAGCAACTGGTCGACTACCTCAAGCGGGTCGCCGCCGAACTGCACGACACGCGGCAGCGGCTGCGCGAGGTGGAGGAGCGCTCCCAGGAGCCGGTGGCCATCGTCGGCATGGCCTGCCGGTTCCCCGGCGGCGTCGCGTCGCCCGAGGCCCTGTGGGAGCTGGTGGCCGCGGGCGAGGACGCCATCGAGGGCTTCCCCACCAATCGCGGCTGGGACCTGGAGGGCCTCTATCACCCCGACCCCGACCACCCGGGGACCTGCTACGTACGCGAGGGCGGATTCCTCGACGGCGCCGACCGGTTCGACTCCGGGTTCTTCGGCTTCAGCCCGCGCGAGGCCCTCGCCAGCAGCCCGCAGCTGCGCCTGCTCCTGGAGACGTCCTGGGAGGTGCTCGAACGGGCGGGCATCGACCCCACCACCCTGAAGGGCAGCTCCACGGGTGTCTACGTGGGTGCCGCGACGACCGGCAACCCGACCCAGGGCGACCCGGCGGGCAAGGCCACCGAGGGGTACGCGGGCAGCGCGCCCAGCGTCCTCTCGGGCCGCGTCTCCTTCACCCTCGGCCTCGAAGGCCCGGCCGTGACCGTCGAGACCGCGTGCTCCTCCTCGCTGGTGGCCATGCACCTGGCCGCGCAGGCGCTCCGGCAGGGCGAGTGCGACCTGGCCCTCGCCGGCGGCGTGACCGTGATGTCCACACCCGAGGTGTTCACCGGCTTCTCCCGCCAGCGCGGCCTGGCCCCCGACGGCCGCTGCAAGCCGTTCGCCGCGGCGGCCGACGGCACGGGCTGGGGCGAGGGTGCGGGCCTGATCCTGCTGGAGCGCCTGTCGGACGCGCGTCGCAACGGACACAAAGTCCTTGCTGTTCTGCGGGGTTCGGCCGTCAACCAGGACGGCGCCAGCAACGGCTTCACCGCGCCCAACGGCCCCTCGCAGCGCCGCGTCATCCGGCAGGCGCTGGCCGGCGCCAACCTCTCCACGTCCGAGATCGACGCGGTGGAGGCGCACGGCACCGGCACCAAGCTGGGCGACCCCATCGAGGCCGAGGCCCTCATCGCCACGTACGGCAAGGAGCGCGACGAGGACCGTCCGCTGTGGCTCGGCTCGGTGAAGTCCAACATCGGCCACACGCAGGCGGCCGCCGGTGTCGCCGGTGTCATCAAGATGGTGATGGCGCTCCGGCGCGAGCTGCTGCCCGCCACCCTGCACGTGGACGAGCCGACCCCGCATGTGCAGTGGGAAGGCGGCGGCGTACGGCTGCTCACCGAGCCGGTTCCGTGGTCGCGCAGCGAACGGGTGCGCCGGGCCGGGGTGTCCTCGTTCGGCATCTCGGGGACGAACGCGCACGTGATCCTGGAGGAGGCGCCGGCGGAGGTTTCCGACGAGGTTGCGCCGGAGCCCGTTCCGGGTGCGGTGGTGCCGTGGGTGGTGTCCGGGCGTACGGGTGAGGCGCTGCGGGAGCAGGCCCGCCGTTTGGGTGCTGTCGCGTCGGAGAACTCTTCGCCGCTGGATGTGGGTTGGTCGCTGGCGACGTCGCGTGCGGCCTTCGAGCACCGGGCCGTGGTGGTGGGTCAGGACGTCGGCCAGGCGCTCGCGGGTCTTGAGGCGCTGGCCGCCGGTGAGGCGTCGCCGGATGTGGTGTCCGGGGTGGCCGGTGATGTGGGCCCGGGGCCGGTGCTGGTGTTTCCGGGGCAGGGGTCGCAGTGGGCGGGTATGGGTGCCCAACTGCTGGACGAGTCACCGGTGTTCGCGGCACGGATCGCCGAGTGCGAGCGGGCGCTGTCGCCGTATGTCGACTGGTCGCTGACGGAGGTGTTGCGCGGGAATGGCGATGCGCTGTCGCGGGTGGAGGTGGTGCAGCCGGTTTTGTGGGCGGTGATGGTCTCGTTGGCCGTGGTGTGGGCCGAGTACGGGGTCAAGCCCGCTGCGGTGATCGGTCATTCGCAGGGTGAGATGGCTGCGGCGGTGGTGGCCGGTGCGTTGTCGTTGGAGGATGCGGCGCGGGTCGTCGCCGTGCGCAGTGATGCGCTGAGGCGGTTGGCCGGGCGGGGGGCGATGGCTTCCCTCGGTGTGGGCCGGGGAGTTGCCGAGGAGTTCATCGACGGGCACGCAGGCGTCGGTGTCGCTGCCGTGAACGGCCCGTCGTCGACGGTGATTTCTGGGCCGCCGGAGCAGGTGGCGACGGTGGTCGCCGAGGTCGAGGCGCGAGGGTATCGTGCCCGGCTGATCGATGTGGATTACGCCTCGCACGGTCCGCAGGTCGATGAGATCGCGGACCTGTTGGCCGACCGTCTGAGCGGTATCGAGCCCCAGGCCACCACGGACATCGCGTTCTACTCCACGGTCACCGCCGGCCGGATCGACACCCGGACCCTGACCTCGGACTACTGGATCACGAACCTGCGGCAGCAGGTCCGCTTCGCCGAGACGGTCGAGGCGCTGCTGGCGGACGGTTACCGCGTCTTCGTGGAGGCCAGTCCGCACCCGGTGCTGAACCTGGGCATGGAGGAGACCATCGAGCGGGCGGACGTCGCCGCCACGGTGGTGCCCACCCTGCGCCGCGACCACGGCGACGCCCTCCAGCTCGCGCGCTCCGTCGCGCACGCGTTCACTGCTGGCGTGGACGTGGACTGGCGGCGCTTCTTCCCCACCGATCCCAGCCCTCGTACCGTCGACCTGCCCACGTACGCCTTCCAGCACCAGCGCTACTGGCTGGAGGTGGACGGAGTCGGTGACGTCCGGCAGGCGGGGCTGCGGCGCTTGGAGCACACGCTGCTGCCCGCCGCGCTCGGCCTGGCGGACGGCGCGCTCGTACTGACCGGCCGGCTCGCGGCGTCCGGTGCCGCCGGCTGGCTCGTCGACCACGCCGTGACGGGGACGACGCTGGTGCCCGGCGCGGCCCTGGTGGAGTGGGCGCTCCAGGCCGCCGACGAGGCGGGTTGCCCCACCCTGGAGGAGCTGACGCTCCAGGCGCCGCTCGCGCTGCCGGACTCCGGCGGGCTTCAGGTGCAGGTCGTCGTGGGTCCGGCCGACGAGCGGGACGGGCGGCGGGAGGTGCGGATCTTCTCCCGGCCCGACACCGAGGACGCGGTGGACCACGACGAGGCGTGGGCGTGCCACGCCACCGGCGCGCTGAGTCCCGAATCCGCCTCCGCCGCGGACGGCGAACCGGGCGGGGCATGGCCCCCGGCCGACGCGGAGCAGGTGGACATCGGCGGTCTCTACGAGCGGGCCTCGGCCGCCGGCTACCACTACGGCCCGGCGTTCCAGGGCCTGCGCACGGTGTGGCGGCACGGCGAGGACTTGCTGGCCGAGGTCGTCCTGCCCGACGCCGCGGGCGCTCATGACGGCTTCGGCATCCACCCCGTCCTGCTGGACGCCGCCTTGCACCCGGCGCTGCTGCTCGACGAAGGACCCCAGGAGGAGACCGAGGCCGGCGTCCGACTGCCCTTCGCCTGGAACGGCGTCTCCCTGTGGGCCACCGGCGCCACCGAGGCGCGGGTGCGGCTGTCCCCGCACCGGGGGGACGGGGACGAGCCGGACCTGCGGCTGACGGTGACCGACGCCACCGGCGCCCCCGTACTGAGCGTCGCCTCGCTGGCGGTCCGCCGGGCCGACCCCGAGCAGCTGCGCGCCGCGGGGAAGGCGCGGGCCAAGGGACTGTTCACCGTGGAGTGGACCGACGTTCCGCTGGTGGACGTGTCCTCGGCGGGCGTGGGGGACGGGCACGGCTGGGCGGTGCTCGGCCAGGACGCGCCGGCCTGGGCCGGAACGGACCTTCCGCGCTACGAGACTCCGGCGGCGCTGCTGGAGAGCGACGCGCCGGTTCCCGGAACGGTCCTCGTCGCACCCTCCCCGACACCGGACACATCGACCCTGGCCGTCGAAGCACACGGTCACGCCGTCGCCGAGCGCGCACTGCGGCTCGTACAGGACTGGGTGGCCGAACCGCGCCTGACCGACACCCGCCTCGTCTTCCTCACCCACCGCGCGGCGGCCGTTCCGGCCGTCGACGAGCCGGGGGACGTGGACGCGTCGGCCGCCGCCCTCTGGGGACTCGTCCGCAGCGCCCAGTCCGAGCACCCGGACCGCTTCGTGCTGCTCGACGTCGCGGACGGCATCGACATCGGGGGCGGCGTCCACGTCACGGACGGCGTCCACGTCACGGACGGCACCGATGCCGCGAACGACGAGGGCCTCGACCGCGCGGCCGTCGCACGGGCCCTCGCCTCCGGCGAGCCGCAACTGGCCCTCCGCGCCGGCCGCGTCCTCGCCCCGCGCCTCGTACGCGCCACCACGACCGAGTCCGGGACCGGCGTCGACGGATCCCGGCGACCCGGCCACAGCGGCCTCGACCCCGACGGCACCGTCCTGATCGCGGGCGGCACCGGGATGATGGGCGGCCTGGTGGCCGAACACCTCGTCCGCACCTGGTCGGTGCGCCACCTGCTGCTCGTCGGCAGGCAGGGCCCCGACGCGCCCGGCGCCGGCGACCTCGCCGACCGGCTCACCGCTCTCGGCGCCCAGGTGCGGATCGTCGCCGCCGACCTCACCGACCGGCGGGCCGCCGAGGGACTGGTCGCCTCCATCGACCCGGCGCACCCCCTCACCGGAGTGATCCACGCGGCGGGCGTGCTGGACGACGCCGTGGTCACCGCGCAGACCCCCGGCCAACTCGCCCGGGTCTGGGCCGCCAAGGCGACCGTCGCCGCCAACCTGGACCTCGCCACCCGGCGGGCGGACCCGGCCCTCTTCGTCGCCTTCTCCTCCGCCGCCGGCGTCCTCGGCAACGCGGGCCAGGCCGGATACGCGGCCGCCAATGCCTTCGTCGACGCCCTCGTGACCCGCCGCGACGGCACGCACGGGACCGGGACCGCCCTGTCGATCGCCTGGGGGCTGTGGGCGCGCGACAGCGCCATGACCCGGCACCTCGACGAGACCGACCTGGCGCGGCTGCGCGCGGGCGGCATGAAACCGCTCTCGGACGAGCAGGGCCTGGCCCTGCTGGACGCGGCGCGCGACGTGGACGGCCCGGCGGTCGTCGCCGCCGGGATCGACGTACGCGGCCTGGCCCAGGACACCGCCCCCGCGATGCTGCGGAAGCTGGCCGGGCCGCCGCGCCGCCGGACGGCCGCCGGCTCCACCGGTGACCCGGCGGCGCTCGAGACCCGGCTCGCGGGCCTCGACGCCACCGAACGCCTCGCCGCCGTCACCGAGTTGGTGCGCGAGTGCGTCGCGGCGGTACTCGCCTACCCCACGCCCGCCGACGTCCGTACCGAAGCCAACTTCAAGGACCTCGGCTTCGACTCGCTGACGGCCGTTCAGCTGCGCAACAGCCTGACGGCCGCCAGCGGCCTGCGGCTCCCCGCCACCCTGGTCTTCGACCACCCGACGCCCCGGGCGCTGGCCGCCCACCTGTGCACCCGGCTCGGCGGCGGCCCGACCGCCGCGCCCACCGCGGTACCCGGGGTTCCCGCCACCGTGGGGACGGACGACCCGATCGCCATCGTCGCCATGGCCTGCAAGTACCCGGGAGGCGTCACCTCGCCCGAAGACCTGTGGAAACTGGTCGAATCGGGCGTGGACACGGTAGGGGAGTTCCCCACGGGCCGCGGTTGGGACCTGGACCGGCTCTTCCACCCGGACCCCGACCACCCCGGCACCAGCTACGCCGACCAAGGCGCCTTCCTGCACGACGCGGCCGATTTCGACGCGGCGTTCTTCGGCATCAGCCCGCGTGAGGCGTTGGCCATGGATCCGCAGCAGCGGCTGCTGTTGCAGGCGTCGTGGGAGGTGCTGGAGCGGGCGGGTATCGATCCGACGTCGCTGAAGGGGACGCGGACCGGTACGTACGTGGGCGTGATGTACCACGACTACGCGGCGGGCCTGGCCAGTGGCGAGGACCCCCAGCTGGAGGGCTACTCCATGCTGGCCGGCTCGGGAAGCGTGGTCTCCGGTCGGGTGGCGTACACGCTGGGTCTGGAGGGTCCGGCGGTGACGGTCGACACGGCGTGTTCGTCGTCGCTGGTGTCGATCCACCTGGCGGCGCAGGCGCTGCGGCAGGGCGAGTGCGACCTCGCCCTCGCCGGCGGTGTGACCGTCATGGCCACCCCGGAGGTCTTCACCGGCTTCTCCCGCCAGCGCGGCCTCGCCCCGGACGGCCGCTGCAAGCCCTTCGCCGCGGCGGCCGACGGCACGGGCTGGGGAGAGGGCGTCGGCGTCCTCCTGCTGGAGCGTCTGTCGGATGCCCGGCGTCGGGGACATCGGGTGCTGGGTGTGGTGCGGGGTTCGGCGGTGAACCAGGACGGCGCGAGCAATGGACTGACCGCGCCGAACGGTCCGTCGCAGGAGCGGGTCATCCGGCAGGCGTTGGCCAGTGGTGGGCTCGCCGCGTCCGATGTGGACGTGGTCGAGGGACACGGCACGGGGACGACGCTGGGCGATCCGATCGAGGCCCAGGCGCTGCTGGCCACGTATGGACAGGGGCGGCCGGTGGGCCGGCCGTTGTGGCTGGGGTCGGTGAAGTCGAACATCGGTCATACGCAGGCTGCCGCGGGTGTGGCGGGTGTGATCAAGATGGTGATGGCGATGCGGCGGGGTGTGGTGCCGGCGAGTTTGCATGTGGATGTGCCGACGCCGCATGTGGATTGGGCGTCGGGTGCGGTGCGGGTGGTGTCGGAGGCGGTGTCGTGGCCTGAGGTGGACCGGCCGCGTCGGGCGGGTGTTTCGTCGTTCGGCGCGTCCGGCACCAACGCGCACGTGATCATCGAGCACGTCCCCGAGCCGGCGGAGGCGGTCGCACGGGAGACGGACCCCGTCGACGACGGACCGGTGCCGTGGGTGCTGTCCGCCCGCAGCCCGGAGGCACTGCGCGACCAGGCCCACCGTCTCAAGGAAGCCGTGGTGGCTGCCCCTGATGTGCCCGCGCGTGATGTGGGTTGGTCGTTGTTGCGTACGCGGTCGTTGTTCGAGCATCGAGCAGTGGTGACGGGTACGGAGCGGGTGGCCGCGCTTGGGGCGTTGGCGGTGGGGGAGTCGCATGCGGGGTTGGTGGGTCCGGGTGTGGTGCGTGGGGGCAAGGCGGTGTGGCTCTTCAGTGGTCAGGGGAGTCAGTTGGTGGGGATGGGGTCGGGGTTGTATGAGCGGTTCCCGGTGTTCACGGAAGCCTTCGACGAGGTGTGCGGGCTGTTGGAGGGGGAGCTTGGGGGTTCGCTGAAGGAGGTTGTCTTCGGTGGTCCGCGGGAGCGGCTGGATCACACGATGTGGGCGCAGGCGGGGTTGTTCGCGCTGCAGGTGGGGTTGGCCCGGCTGTGGGAGTCGGTGGGGATACGCCCTGATGTGGTGATCGGTCATTCGGTCGGTGAGATTGCTGCCGCGCATGTGGCGGGTGTGTTTGATCTGGCGGATGCGTGCAGGGTGGTGGGTGCTCGGGCGCGGTTGATGGGTGCGCTGCCTGAGGGCGGGGCGATGTGTGCGGTGCAGGCCACCCCGGAGGAGCTGGCCGACCATCTTCACGGCTCGGGCGTGAGTGTCGCTGCTGTGAACACCCCTGATTCGACGGTGATTTCCGGTCCCGTCGACGAGGTGGAGCGGATCGCAGCCGTATGGTCGGCCCAGGGCCGTAAGACGAAGGCGCTCTCCGTAAGCCACGCCTTCCACTCGGCGCTGATGGAACCGATGCTCCAGGACTTCGCCGACGCCCTCGCCGAGGTGAAGTTCAAGTCCCCTGCGATTCCACTGATCAGCAACGTGTCCGGTCTGCCCGCGGGCGAGGAGATCGCGTCCCCGGACTACTGGGTGCGTCACGTCCGTCAGCCGGTTCTCTTCCGGCAGGCCGTCGCGCACGTCGCTGACGAGGCGGGGTTCTTCGTCGAGCTGGGCCCGGCTCCGGTGCTGACCACCGCCGCCCAGCACACCCTCGACGACGTCGAGGGGCCGGAGCCGCTGTTGGTCTCGTCGTTGGGCGGCGGCCGGCCCGAGGAGCAGGCGTTCCTTGAGGCGATGGCACGGCTGCACACGGCCGGAGGCACGGTGGACTGGGACATTTGGTTCCAGGGCGAGGGCAAGCCCGCTGTGGTGGATCTGCCGACGTATGCGTTCCAGCGGGAGCGGTTCTGGTTGTCCGGCCGGTCCGGGCGTGCGGATGCGGCGGGTCTGGGGCTGGTGGCCGCGGGGCATCCGTTGTTGGGTGCGGCGGTGGAGTTCGCCGATCGGGGTGGCTGCCTGCTGACCGGCAGGCTCTCGCGCTCGGGCGTGTCCTGGCTGGCCGATCATGAGGTGGCCGGGACGGTTCTCGTTCCTGGTGCGGCGTTGGTGGAGTGGGTGCTGCGGGCCGGCGACGAGGTGGGGTGTGCCACGGTCGAGGAGTTGATGTTGCAGGCTCCTGTGGTGGTTCCTACCGCGTCCGGTTTGCGGGTGCAGGTGGTGGTGGACGCGGCGGCGGACGACGGCCGTCGTGAAGTGCGTGTCTACAGCCGGCCCGACGACGGCGACGATGCCTGGGTCTGCCACGCCACCGGCATCCTCACCCCCGAGCCGACGGCCGTACCCGAGGGTCTGATCGGGGCCTGGCCGGCCTCGGGCTCGGTGCCGGTCGAGGTGGAAGGTTTCTACGAGCGGATGGCCGACGCGGGTTACGCGTACGGTCCGGCCTTCCAGGGGCTGAGGTCGGTGTGGCGGGACGGCGACGATCTGCTGGCCGAGGTCGCGCTGCCGGAGGCCGCCGGTTCGCGGGACGGCTACGGCATCCACCCCGCCCTCCTCGACGCCGCGCTCCATCCGGCCCTCCTGCTCGACTGGGACGGGGAGCAGCAGGACGACGGCAAGGTGTGGCTGCCGTTCACCTGGAACCGGGTCGGCCTGTGGGCCGCGGGCGCCGACACCGTACGCGTCCGCGTGTCGCCCGGTGAGCACGACGCCACCGAACGGGAACTCCGGCTCTTGGTCACGGACGCCGCCGGAACGAACGTACTGAGCGTGGGGTCGGTGACGTTGCGTCCCGCGGACGTCGGGCAGTTGAAGTCCGCGAGGGACGACGACGGCCTGTTCACCGTGCGGTGGACGCCGCTGCCGCTTCCCGCCACGGCGACGGAGGACGGATCGGACAGCGGCGACGCAGCGCCCTGGGCGGTGGTCGCTCCCGTGGAGTCCGGTGGCGACGGTCTCGCGGCGGCGGAGCGGGTGCTGTCCCTGGTCCAGGAGTTCCTGGCCGCGCCCCAGCCGGCCGAGTCGCGGCTGCTGCTGGTGACCCGAGGCGCCGTCGCCACCGAGGATGACAGCGACAGCGACATCGACCCGGCCGCCGCTTCCGTGTGGGGGCTGGTCCGCAGCGCCCAGTCCGAACACCCGGGCCGCTTCGTGCTCGTGGACACCGACGCCGACGATCTCCCGCTCGCCGCGCTGCGCTACGCCGTCGAGGAACTGGACGAGCCACAACTCGCCCTCCGCGACGGGACGCTGATGATCCCGAGGCTGGTCCGCGCGACCGGCGGCCCTGCCGTCGGGTCGCCCGGCGAACGGGCGTGGCGGCTGGAGACCAGCGGCACCGGAACGCTGGAAGGGGTGGCCCCCGTGGTCTGCCCCGAGCTCGTCGAGCCCCTGGCTCCCGGCCAGGTGCGCCTGGAGGTGCGGGCCGCGGGCATCAACTTCCGCGACGTCCTGGTCAGCCTCGGCATGGTGCCGGGACAGACCGGCCTGGGCGGCGAGGGTGCCGGCGTCGTCACGGAGGTCGGGCCCGACGTCACGCACCTCGCGGTCGGCGACCAGGTCATGGGCGTACTCGGCGGCTCGTTCGGCCCGGTGGCCGTAGCGGACACCCGCATGGTGGCGCCGATTCCACCCGGGTGGGGTGTGTTGGAGGCGGCGGGTGCGCCGGTGGCGTTCTTGACGGCTTGGTATGGGTTGGTGGAGTTGGCTCGGGTGTGTCCGGGTGAGTCGGTGCTGGTGCATGCGGCGACGGGTGGGGTGGGGATGGCGGCGGTGCGGATCGCCCGTCATCTGGGTGCGGAGGTCTTCGCGACGGCCAGTCCTGCCAAGCATGGTGTGCTGGAGGAGATGGGCATCGATGCCGAGCACCGCGCCTCTTCGCGGGATGTGGATTTTGAGGACAAGATCCGGCGGGCCACGGGTGGTCGTGGTGTGGATGTGGTGCTGAACAGCCTGACGGGCGAGTTCATCGAGGCGTCCTTGCGGCTGCTGCGTGAGGGCGGGCGTTTCCTGGAGATGGGCAAGACCGATCTCCGGGATCCGGCAGAGGTGGCCGAGCAGTACCCCGGCGTCACCTACCACCTCTACGACCTGGTCACCGACGCCGGACCCGACCGGATCAAGGACATGTGGGCGGCGATGGAGGAGTTGTTCGCCTCCGGCGCGCTCGCTCCCCTTCCGGTGCGTTCCTGGCCGCTGGAGCGGGCGCGGGAGGCGTTCCGGTTCATGAGCCAGGCCAAGCACACCGGCAAGCTGGTACTGGAAATTCCGCCCGCCCTCGACCCCGACGGCACCGTACTGATCACCGGCGGCACCGGAGCCCTCGGCCGGGTCGTGGCCGAACACGTGGTCCGGCAGTGGGGTGTGCGGCGCCTGCTGTTGGCGGGTCGTCGTGGGCCGGAGGCTCCGGGCGCCGCCGAGTTGGTCGAGCACTTGCGTGGGTTGGGTGCCGAGGTGTCGGTGGTGGCGGCTGATGTGAGTGATGCGCAGGCGGTGGCGGAGCTGGTCGGCAAGACGGACCCGGCTCATCCGCTGACGGGTGTGGTGCACGCCGCCGGCGTCCTGGACGACGCGGTGGTGACGGCTCAGACCCGCGAGAGCCTGGCGCGTGTGTGGTCGGCGAAGGCCGCGGCCGCCGCCAACCTCCACGAGGTGACGCGGGATCTGCGGTTGGGGGCGTTCGTGGTCTTCTCCTCCGCGGCTGCGACGCTGGGCAGTCCGGGGCAGGCGAACTACGCGGCGGCGAACGCCTACTGCGATGCTCTGATGCGTCACCGTCGTGCCGCCGGTCTGAGCGGTCTGTCGGTGGGCTGGGGGTTGTGGGAGACCTCCGGCGACGGCATGACCGGTGGTCTCGGTGACACCGACGTCGCCCGTATGGCCCGCATCGGCGTCAAGGCGATGAGCAGCGAACACGGCCTCGCCCTCCTCGACGCGGCACAGCGCCGTGCCGAGCCCTACGTACTCGCCGCCGACCTCGACCCCCGCGTTCTGGCCGCCAAATCCGCCACCGCCCTGCCGGCCCTGCTGCGTGCCTTCGCCAACGGGCAGGGGCCCGCGCGGCCGACCGCCGCCGGACGGCCGAGCACCGACTGGGCCGGGCAACTCGCCGGTCTCACCGTCGAGGCGCAGTACCAGAACCTGCTCGACCTGGTGCGTACCCATGCCGCGGCGGTGCTCGGGCACGCGCGCACCGACGCCGTACGCGCCGACGTTCCGTTCACGGACCTCGGTTTCGACTCCCTGACGGCGGTCGAACTGCGCAACAGGCTCTCCGCCGCCACCGGCCTGCGCCTGCCCGCCACGTTCATCTTCCGTCACCCCACCCCCGCCGCCATCGCGGAGGAACTGCGCGAGCAGCTCTGCCCGGCGGCGGCCGATCCGTCGGCGCCGCTGTTCGGCGAGCTGGACCGGCTGGAGACGGTGATCGCGGGCCACGCGCACGACGAGGACACCCGCGGCCGCCTGGTGGCGCGCCTGGAGTCCCTGCTGTGGCGGCTGGGCGACGGCACGGGTGACGGCAGCGGTGACGCCGTCGCGGGCGACGACCTGGAGTCCGCGTCCGACGACGAGCTGTTCGAGCTGATCGACCGCGAACTGCCTTCTTGATCAGGAGTGGAAGAACATGCCGGGTACGAAAGACACGCCGGGTACCGAGGAGAAGCTTCGCCACTACCTGAAGCGGGTGACGGCGGATCTCGGACAGACCCGTCAGCGCCTGCGCGAGACGGAGGAACGGCAGCGGGAACCGCTGGCCATCGTCGCGATGGCCTGCCGGTACCCCGGCGGTGTGACGTCGCCGGAGGAACTGTGGGACCTGGTCGCCTCGCGCGGCGACGCCATCGAGGCGTTCCCGGCCGACCGCGGCTGGGACGTGGAGAGCCTGTACCACCCCGACCCGGACCACCCGGGCACCAGCTACGTAAGGGAGGCCGGCTTCCTGCGGGACGCCACGCGCTTCGACGCCGACTTCTTCGGCGTCAACCCGCGGGAGGCGCTGGCCGCCGACCCGCAGCAGCGGGTGCTCCTGGAAGTGGCCTGGGAACTGTTCGAGCGGGCGGGCATCGACCCGGCCACCCTCAAGGACAGCCCGACGGGCGTGTACGCAGGGGTGTCCAGCCAGGACTACATGTCCCGGTCCCGGGTGCCCGCCGAAGTGGAGGGGTACGCCACCACGGGCACCCTCTCCAGCGTCATCTCCGGTCGCATCGCCTACACCTTCGGCCTCGCGGGACCCGCGGTCACGCTCGACACCGCGTGCTCGGCGTCGCTGGTCGCGATCCACCTGGCGGCGCAGGCGCTGCGGCAGGGCGAGTGCGAACTGGCCGTCGCGGGCGGCGTCACCGTGCTGTCCACCCCCACCGCGTACGTCGAGTTCTCCCGCCAGCGGGGCCTGTCCCCTGACGGCCGCTGCAAGCCGTTCGCCGCCGCGGCCGACGGCACCGGATTCTCCGAGGGCGTCGGCCTCGTCCTGCTGGAACGCCTCTCCGACGCCCGCCGCAACGGGCATCGCGTACTCGGCGTCATCCGCGGATCCGCCGTCAACCAGGACGGCGCGAGCAACGGCCTCACCGCCCCCAACGACGCCGCCCAGGAACGGGTGATCCGCCAGGCCCTGGCCAATGCCCGGGTCACCCCGGACACGGTGGACGCCGTGGAGGCGCACGGCACCGGGACGACGCTGGGCGACCCCATCGAGGCGCAGGCGCTCCTCGCCACGTACGGCAAGGAACGCGCCGACGACCGGCCGCTGTGGCTGGGCTCGGTGAAGTCGAACATCGGTCACACCCAGGCCGCCGCCGGCGTGGCAGGTGTGATCAAGATGGTGATGGCGATGCGGCACGGAGAACTGCCCGCCTCGCTGCACATCGACCGCCCCACGCCCCACGTGGACTGGGAGGACGGGGGAGTGCGGCTGCTCACCGACCCCGTGCCGTGGCCACGGGCCGACCGGCCCCGACGGGCGGGCGTCTCCTCCTTCGGCATCAGCGGCACCAACGCCCACCTCATCCTGGAACAGGCCCCCGACGAAGCGGACGAACCGGTGCACGCCGACGCTTCCCCGGACGGTGCCGTCGTGCCGTGGGTGCTCTCGGCCCGCAGCCGGGATGCGTTGCGGGCACAGGCGGGCCGCTTGAGCGAGGCCGTGGGCGGTGCCGGTGATGTACGTGATGTGGGTTGGTCGTTGTTGCGTACGCGGTCGTTGTTCGAGCATCGAGCAGTGGTGACGGGTACGGAGCGGGTGGCCGCGCTCGGGGCGTTGGCGGTGGGGGAGTCGCATGCGGGGTTGGTGGGTCCGGGTGTGGTGCGTGGGGGCAAGGCGGTGTGGCTCTTCAGTGGTCAGGGGAGTCAGTTGGTGGGGATGGGGTCGGGGTTGTATGAGCGGTTCCCGGTGTTCACGGAAGCCTTCGACGAGGTGTGCGGGCTGTTGGAGGAGGAGCTTGGGGGTTCGCTGAAGGACGTCGTCTTCAGCGGCCCGCGGGAGCGGCTGGATCACACGATGTGGGCGCAGGCGGGGTTGTTCGCGCTCCAGGTGGGGCTGGCCCGGCTGTGGGAGTCGGTAGGGATACGCCCCGATGTGGTGATCGGTCATTCCGTGGGTGAGATTGCTGCCGCGCATGTGGCGGGTGCGTTTGATCTGGCGGATGCGTGCAGGGTTGTCGGTGCTCGGGCGCGGTTGATGGGTGCGCTGCCTGAGGGCGGGGCGATGTGTGCGGTGCAGGCCACCCCGGAGGAGCTGGCCGGCAGTCTTGACGGCTCGGGCGTGAGTGTCGCTGCGGTGAACACCCCTGATTCGACGGTGATTTCCGGTCCCGTCGATGAGGTGGAGCGGATCGCTGCCGTATGGTCGGCCCAGGGGCGTAAGACGAAGGCGCTCTCCGTCAGTCATGCCTTCCACTCGGCGCTGATGGAACCGATGCTCTCGGATTTCGCCGACGCCCTCGCCGAGGTGAGGTTCAAGTCCCCTGCGATTCCGTTGATCAGCAACGTGTCCGGTCTGCCCGCGGGCGAGGAGATCGCGTCCCCGGACTACTGGGTGCGTCACGTCCGTCAGCCGGTTCTCTTCCGGCAGGCCGTCGCGCACGTCGCTGACGAGGCGGGGTTCTTCGTCGAGCTGGGCCCGTCGCCGGTGCTGACCACCGCCGCCCAGCACACCCTCGACGACGTCGTCGAAGCCGAGGCGCAGGAGCCGGTCGTGACCGCCTCGCTGCATCCCGCGCAGCCGGACGACGTGGCGTTCACGCAAGCGGCGGCCCGGCTGCACACGGCCGGGGCCGCCGTGGACTGGTCGGGCTGGTTCCCGGCCGACCCCGCCCCCCGTACCGTCGACCTGCCCACGTACGCCTTCCAGGGCCGGCGCTTCTGGCTGGCGGACATCTTGGCTCCCGAGGCGGCGTCCCCGGCGGACGGTGACGAGGCCGGTTTCTGGGCGGCCGTGGAAGGCGAGGACGTCCAGGCGCTCTGTGACACCCTGCACCTCAAGGACGACGAGCGCAGGTCGGCGCTGGAGACCGTCTTCCCCGCCCTGTCCGCGTGGCGGCGCGAGCGGCGTGAGCAGTCCGTCGTCGACTCCTGGCGCTACCGCGTCGACTGGCAGCCGATTTCCCTCTCCGAGCCCACCGCTCCCGGGGCCGGTCCCTGGCTGATCGTCGCCCCCTCCCAGGGCGCCGACGCCTGGGTCCGGGCCTGCCTGGACGCGCTGGAGGAGGCCGGGGTCCCGGCGGTGCTCGTCGAGGCCGGTCCGCGCCCGGGGCGGTCGGACCTCGCGGAGCTGCTCCGCTCCTGCCGGGCCGGACTCCCGGACGGCACGGCCCCCGCCGGGGTGCTGTCCCTGCTCGCGCTCGCCGAGCGGCCCGCCGAGGCGTCGTTGGCGCTCTTGCAGGCCCTGCTGGACGCCGGGTTCGACGCACCCCTGTGGTGCGCCACCCGCGGTGCCGTCTCCTGCGGCGAGACCGATCCCGTCGTCTCCCCCGAGCAGGCGGCGGTGTGGGGCCTCGGGCGGGTGGCGGCCCTGGAGCATCCCGAGGTGTGGGGCGGCCTGGTGGACCTGCCCGCCGCCCCGGAGGGGCGCGAGGTGGGACCGCTCCCCGCGGTCCTGTGCGGGGACGCCGGCGAGGACCAGGTCGCGTTGCGCCCGGCCGGGGTTCTCGGCCGCCGTCTGGTGCCCGACGCGGCGTCCGCCGGCGGCACCGGAGAGGGCTGGCGGCCGGACGGTGCCGTGCTCGTGACGGGTGGCGTCGGGCGGCTGGCGGACCACGTGGTGCGCTGGCTGGCCGCCCGCGGCGCCGAACACGTCGTCCTTCTGGACTCGGACGGCGCCGGCGGTTCCCGGCGGGAAGCCGAGCTGGCTGTCGAAGTGGCCGAGTACGGGAGCCGGTTGACCGTGGTGCGGACGCCGGAAGAGGCGGCGGGCGCACGGGTACGGACGGTCGTCCACACTTCGCTGCCCGGCGTGCCCGCCCCCCTCGCGGATGTCACGCCCGACGACCTGACCTCGGCCGTGTCCGCCGCCGTGGCGCTCGGAGAACCGGCCGGTGCCGGGCCGGTGGAGACCGTTTTGTTCTTCTCGTCCCTGGCGGCCACCCTCGGCAGCAGGGAGCACGGTGCCCACGCCGCCGCCAACGCCTGCCTCGACGCCCTGGCCCAGCAGCACCGGCCCGACGGCCCCCGGATGGTCTCCGTGGGCTGGGGCATCTGGGACCTGCCGGACGACGGGGACCTCGCCCTCCGGCAGACCGGACTGTCGCGGCGGCAGGGGCTGCCCCCGCTGGAACCCCGGCTGGCGCTCGGCGCGCTGCACACCCTGCTCGACGGTGGCGGCGGGCACGCGGTGGTCGCGGACGTCGAGTGGGAGCGCTTCGCCCCGCTGTTCACCCTCTCCCGGCCCACCCGGCTCCTCGACGGGGTGCCGGCCGCCCGGCGGGTGCTCGAGGCCGGGCCGGAGGCCGGTGACGGGGCGGACGTCGCCGAGCTGCGGCGCGAGCTGGCCGCCCTGCCGGCGCGGGAGCGGGTCGGCGCGCTGTTGAAGACGGTCCGTGCGCAGGTGGCGGCCGTGCTGCGGTACGAGCCGGGGCAGGACGTCGATCCCGAACGGGCCTTCAAGGACCTGGGTTTCGACTCCCTCGTGGTCGTCGAGCTGCGCAACCGGCTGCGCGCGGCCACCGGGCTCCGGCTGCCGGCCACGCTCGTCTACGACTATCCGACGCCCCGCGCCCTCGCCGAGCACCTGCTCGAGCGGATCCTGCCGGACGGCGGTGCGGCGGAGCTGCCGGTGGCCGCCCATCTCGACGAGCTGGACGCCGCGTTGGCGGACCTCGCCGCGGACGACCCCCGCCGCCGGGGCCTGATCCGCCGCCTCCAGGCCCTGCTGTGGAAGCACCCCGACACCGCCGGCCCGGTCGCGTCGGACGGCGAGGACGAGGCGGGCGGTGCGGAGGACCTGTCGGCGGCAAGCGCCGACGACATGTTCGCGCTGATCGACCGCGAGTGGGGTGGACGCTGACCGACGGTGGACGAGACCGGCGTCGGGCCTTGCCCGACACGGGCGCCGGACGGCGCCGGCCGGTGACCGACACCGGGCACTGATCCGAGCCGGGGTGGCTGCCGTGTGGCGGCCACCCCGGCTTCGTGCTTCGTGCTTCGTGCTTAGTGCGACCGGTGACTGCGGCGGCGGATCGGCCGTTCGCGCGGCGTGTGCTCGCATGCCCCGCCTGCCGCCTGCCGCCTGCCGCCTGCCGCCTGCCGCCTGCCGCCTGCCGCCTGCCGCCTGCCGCCTGCCGCCTGCCGCCTGCCGCCTGCCGCCTGCCGCCTGCCGCCTGCCGCCTGCCGCCTGCCGCCCGCTCCGCCGAACGCCGCCCTCCGAATGGCGAACGGGCCGGGGGCGGCACGATCGCTCGGCCGCCCCCGGCCCGTCCTCGGTCTCCTTCGGTCGCTCCCCGGCGCCACCCGGGCGTCACCCCGGCGTCACCCGGGCGTATCCGAGGCCACCGCCTACCCGACCGCCTACCCCACAGGCGCCGGCCCCGCCGCGGCCGACCCGGCCGCCGCCGGCGTGAGGACCGACGCGTCGAGGCCCACCACCGCCAGCTCCTCCGCGCTGAACGGCGGCGCGGTCAGCTCCGGACGGCGTTCGCCGGTGCGCATGGCGAGCAGGAAGCGGTTGGAACCCAGCTCCGACTGAGGCGCGTTCAGGCTCATCACGTCCGTGACGATCTCCGACGCCTCCGGGACGCGGATCGACGCCGCCGTGATGGCGTCGGCGAACCGGAGGCGCTGTTCGGTGTCGACGCCGACGAGCCGCGGGTCCGTCGCGTCCACGCGGCAGTTGACGTAGTCGATGTCCTTGGACGCCGCCAGGATCCAGGGGTCGTCCACGGCAGCGCCGATCGCCTTCTGTATCCGGTGCCCGTCCCCCGGCCCGGAGGGGGCGCCCTGTCCGAGTTCCCGGTCCAGGGTGACGGCGCAGCGCGCGGCCGAGCTCATGCCGTGCCCGTAGATCGGGTTGAAGGCCGTCAGGGAGTCGCCGAGGACGAGCAGCCCGTCGGGCCACCGGTCGAGGCGTTCCGGGTACAGGCGCCGGTTGGCGGCGGAGCGGGAGCCGTAGAGGGGGGTGAGCGGTTCGGCGTCGCGCAGCAGGTCGGCGATGACCGGGTGCCGGAGGTCCCTGGCGAACGGCAGGAACTCCTCCTCGGTGGAGGGGAGCCGGGCGCCGCGGGTGCAGGAGAGCGTCACGATCCACCGGCCGCCCTCGATGGGGTAGACGACGCCGAAGCGGCCGGGTTCGCGGACGTTGTCGTCGGCGGCGATGTTCACGGCCGGGAAGCGCGTCGTCGCGCCGGGCGGGGCCTGGAAGAAGCGGGTCGCGTAGGCGACGCCGGCGTCCACGACATCCTCTTCGAGCGCGGGCACGCCGAGCGCCGCGAGCCACTGCTTGAGCCGGGAGCCGCGCCCGGTGGCGTCGATCACCAGGTCGGCTTCCAGCGCGGTCCGCCGCCCGCTGTCGATGTCGCGGACGACCACGCCGGTGACCCGCCCCGCGTCGCCGGTGAGGTCGACGGCCTCGGTCCGCTGGAGAACGGTGATGTTCCGCCGCGTCAGCGCCTCCTGACGTACCGTCAGGTCCAGCAGGGGGCGGCTGGCGAGCAGGGCGAACTGCGTGGCGGGGAAGCGGTGTTGCCAGCCCTGCCCGGTGAGGGTCACCAGGTCCTCGGGGAAGCCCAGCCGGCGGGCCCCCGCCGCGAGGAGGCGGTCGGTGGTGCCGGGCAGCAGGTCCTCGATGAGGCGTGCCCCGTTGGACCACAGCAGATGGGCGTGGCGGCCCTGCGGCACGCCCTTGCGGTGCCGCGCTTCCTCGGGCAGTTCGTCGCGCTCCACGACGGTGACGGTCTCGGCGTGGCGGGCCAGCACATGGGCCGCGAGGGTCCCTGCCATGCTGGCGCCCAGAACGACGGCGTGGGCGAGTCGGGTGGTGGTCACGCGCGGTTCCCTTCGGGGTGGGCGGGGTCGGTGCCGGGTGCCGTGCCGGCCGCCTCGGGCTCGTCCATGGCGGTGTCGACGGCGGTGCCGACGGCCGTGTCGACGGCCGTGTCCATGGTCACGTCCGTCACTCCCCAGAACGCCTGGACCCGGCGGCCCAGCCCGTTCTCGTCGAGTTCGACGATGCCCACGATGCGGAAGGTCATCGGCCGGGGCTTCCGCACGGTGACGACGGTCGGCGTCACGACGAAACGGTCGTCCATCGAGGTCATCGGCGGGCCCGGCACCTCGTGCGTCCCGCAGGAGACGGCCAGTTCGAGATGGCGGCGCAGGTCCTCCTTGCCGACCATCGGCGGCCGTCCCACCGGGTCCTCGAAGACGATGTCGTCCGCGAACAGGTCGAGGACGCCCTCGATGTCGCCGGCGTTGATGCGTTGGGCGTAGTCGAGCGCCATCTTCTTTCGCGCGGCCTCGTCGGGCATTGCTCCTCCAGGAAGGGTGGCCGGTCAGCCGAGGACCGTGAGATCGGATGTGCCCCAGTACGCCTTCACGTGCTCGACGAGCCCGGACCTGTCCAGGCGCATCACGAGCATGGCCGCGCGCCGGACGCGGGCCGTCCGGGGATCGTCGGGGGCCTTGAGCCAGCCGCGCTCGGCGTACAGCGGGCCGTCGGGCAGGTAGTCCATGACGGAGGTCACCTGCAGCAGGACGTGGGTGCCGTCCTGTCCGGCGACCGGCTCGGCCGCCTCCTCGCGGACGTGGGCGCCGAGCAGTCGCGCGTAGTGGGCGCGCAGCTCCCCGTGGCCGGTGAGCGGCGGCAGGCCGACCGGGTCCTCCAGGACGGCGTCGGGGGCGTACAGCTCCAGGACCGCGTCCACGTCCCCGGCGTTGATCCGGCGGCTGTGCTCCAGGGCCCGCTGTTTGCGGGTGAACTCGTTCATCGCTGCTCCTCCACTGCCTGGCCGTCGTGTCCGTCGCCGGTGTCCCGGCCGAGGTCCCGGTCGATGAACGCGAAGATCTCGTCGGCCGACGCGTCCTGGATGCGGGTGGCCACCGCGGTGTCCCCGGCCGCCTCCCCGGCCGTGCCGTCCGGTACGTCGAGGCGGGCCAGTGCGGCGCGCAGCCGTCCGGCCAGCGCGGTCCGCGCCGTGTCGTCCCGCGAGGAGACGGCGAGCAGGGCGGACTCCAGGCGCTCGAACTCCTCCAGGACGCCGGCGAGCGGGTCCGCCTCCTGCGGCGCCAGTTCCTCGCCCAGCCGGCGGGCGAGCGCCGCCGGGTCCGGGTGGTCGAAGACGAAGGTGGCCGGCAGCTTCAGACCGGTCGCCGCCGAGAGCCGGTTGCGCAGCTCCACCGCGGTCAGGGAGTCGAAGCCGAGTTCGCGCAGGCCCTGCGTGGCGTTGACGGGCGTGGCCGCGTCGTAGCCGAGGACCGCCGCGACGTGCGAGCACACCAGGTCGAGCAGCGCCTGCTCCCGCTCCGCCGCGGGCAGCCCGCTCAGCGTCCTCAGGAGCGCGGACGGCCCCGACGGACCGGCGGCGGCCCGGTCCGCGCCGCCGCGCACCAGGTTCCGCAGCAGCGTCGGCGCGGCGGAATGGCTCCGCGCCTGCCGGCGCATCCGGGCCAGGTCCAGCCGGACCGGCGCGAGCAGCGGCAGACCGCTGTCCCACGCGGCGTCGAGGAGGGCGAGGCCCTCGTCGGCGCCGAGCCCGACCACACCGGCGGCGGCGTGCCGCGCCCGGTCGGCGTCGCTCAGCCGCCCGGACATGCCCTCCGTCAGCCGCCAGTAGCCCCAGGCCAGGGAAGTGGCCGCGGCGCCGCCGGCCTGCCGGTGCGCGGCGAGCGCGTCGAGGAAGGCGTTGGCGGCCGTGTAACCGGCCTGCCCCGCCCCGCCGAGCAGGCCGGCCACCGAGGAGTACAGGACGAACGCCGACAGGTCCGCGTCCGCCGTCAGCTCGTGCAGGTTCCAGGCGGCGTCCGCCTTCACCCGCAGCACCTCCTCGACCTGCTCGGCCGAGAGGTTCTGGACGACCGCGTCGCTCACGGTGCCCGCGCAGTGGAACACCGCGGTCAGCGGATGCTCGGCGGGCACCGACGCCAGCAGGGCCTCGGCGGCCTTCCGGTCACCCGGGTCGCAGGCGGAGAAGGTGATGTGGGCGCCCAACGCAGCAAGTTCCGCAGCGAGTTCGAGTGCGCCGGGCGCCTCGGCCCCGCGCCGGCTCGACAGCAGCAGGTTCCGTGCCCCGTGGCGGGTGACCAGGTGCCGGGCGACGAGGGAACCGAGGGCGCCGGTGCCACCGGTGATCAGCACGGTGCCGTTCGGGTCGAACGCGACCGGCAGGGTGAGCACCGGCGGACGCGAGGCGGCGTACCCGGAACCCAGCGCCTCGGGTGCCCGGCGGACGTCCCACACGGGCCCCTCCACCGGCGTCAGGGCGCCGCGCGCCGCGAACTCCGCCA
This sequence comes from Streptomyces mobaraensis NBRC 13819 = DSM 40847, assembly GCF_017916255.1. Lineage (NCBI taxonomy): Bacteria > Bacillati > Actinomycetota > Actinomycetes > Kitasatosporales > Streptomycetaceae > Streptomyces > Streptomyces mobaraensis. The sequence continues at coordinate 648,078 of NZ_CP072827.1, read as the reverse complement.
GCGCCGCGACCACTTCACGGGCCCGCTCGGCCGCGACCGGCCCGACCACCCGCTCGGGGCCGGCTCCCCGCCGCACCACCAGCGCGCCGTCCCGGACCGCCAGGACCGCGTCGGGGGAGTCCGCCGGAGCGGTACCGCCCGCCGCGGCCACGTCGAGAAGCCGAGCGTCGACAAGCCGGGCCAGGCGCAGCGCCGCCGAGCCGACCGCCCCCGTGCCCTCCTCCACGAGCAGCGACTCGCCCTCGCGCAGCTCCGCCACGTCCGTGAGCGCGTGGTACGCGGACACATGGGCCCCGAGGGACCCGGCCGCCCGCGTCCAGCTCCAGCCGGACGGCACCGGCGCGACGAGCCCGGCCCCGGTGACGGCCACCGGCCCCACCACGTCGAACAGTCCGAACACCCGGTCGCCCACCGACACGGCGCCGACCCCGGCGCCCACCTCCGTCACCACGCCCGCACCGGCGATCACGGGCGCGGGAGCGCCCAGCGCGGCCGGGTCCGGCGCGGCCGCCCGCAGCGCCACCCGCACCTCGTCCGCCGCGGGCTCCCGGCCGGCCTCGGGGGCGTCGACGAGGGCGAGCCGCCCCCCGTCTCCCCGCGCCAGGCGCCAGGTGGCGGAGCCGACCGGCGGGGCGAGCCGCCCGGACGCGTCGTCGCGCACGAGCCGAGGCACGTACATCAGCCCGTCGCGCAGAGCCAGTTCGGGCTCGTCCGAGCCCAGCGCCGCCGGAACCGCCGCGAGGGAAGCGGGCAGTTCGTCGACGTCGAGCAGCGTCAGCCGGCCCGGGTTCTCGGTCTGCGCGCTGCGCACCAGGCCCCACAGCGACGCGCCGGGCAGATCGCCGGCCGTCTCGCCCGGCCGCGCGGCGACGGCGCCCTGGGTGACGACGACCAGCCGGCTGCTCCCGAACGCGGCGTCGGCGAGCCACTCCTTCAGCAGGCCCAGCAGCGAGACGGACGACTGCCGCGCGAACTCGCCCGCGTCGTACGGCTCTTCCTCCGGCGTGACACACACCGCGAGGACGACGTCGGGCGCGTCGCCGCCCGCGGCGGCCTCCGCCCGCAGTGCCCCGAACGTCTCCCGCACGGGCGCCCCGTCCAGCACCTCGGCCAGCTCCGCCGCCAGCGGCTCACCGGGCAGCGCGACGAGGGCCGACCGCGGGCGACCGCCGTCGCCCCGGACCTCCACCCGCGTCCAGTCGAGCCGGAAGAGCGCGTCACGGTCCACACCCCGCGACCCCGCGACCTGACGGGCCGCCACCGGCCGTACGGTGAGCGCCTCCAGCGTCAGCACCGGCGCGCCGGCGGTGTCCACGGCCGTCAGGGACAGCCGGTCCGCGGCGGTACGGGTGATCCGGATCCGCAGCCGGTCCGCGCCCGGCGCGTGCACGTGGAGGCCGCTCCAGGAGAACGGCAGCAGCACCTGGTCCGTGTCGGCGGACGACGTGGCCGTGTCCAGGATCAGCGCGTGCAACGCGGCGTCGAGCAGCACGGGGTGCACCCGGTACCGTCCGGCCGCGCCGCTCTCCGGCTCCGGCAGCGCCACCTCGGCGTACACGTCCTCGCCCTGCCGCCACGCGGCCACCAGGCCCCGGGTCGCCGGGCCGAAGTCGTAGCCGTACGAGGCGAGTTCGTCATAGGGGTCGGTCCCGTCGGCCTGGGCGACGGGCGTGGCACCCGGCGGCGGCCAGGCGCCGAGGGGCCCGGCGTCCGGCGCCTCGGGGCCGGCGGGCGCGAGCACGCCCGCGGCGTGCTTGGTCCACCCGTCCTCCTCCTCGCCGCCGCCGGCGGGCCGGGAGTGGACGGACACCGGGCGCCGCCCGTCCTCGTCCACCGGGCCGACCACCACCTGGAGGTCGACCGCGCCCGTGTCCCCGAAGGCGAGCGGCGTGTGCAGGGTGAGGTCCGCGAGCTGCTCGCAGCCGGTGCGCACGGCGGCCTGGAGGGCCAGCTCCACGAACGCCGACCCGGGCAGCAGCACGGTGTCCGCGACCCGGTGCTCGGCCAGCCACCCCTGGTCCCGCGGCGAGATCCGGCCCGTCAGCACATGGCTGCCGCCGTCCGCGAGTTCCACGGCGGCCCCCAGCAGCGGGTGCCCGGCCGAGGCCAGCCCGAGCCCCGACGGATCCCCCGCGAGGCCCCGGTGCCCCTCCAGCCAGTACCGCTCCCGCTGGAAGGCGTACGTCGGCAGGTCCACGATCCGGGGCGGCGGAACGGCGGGGAACCAACCCCTCCAGTCCACCTCGGCCCCGGCCGCGAACGCCTGGGCGACGGCACGCGCGAGCTGGGCCGTGTCCCCGTGATCGCGGCGCAGCGTGGGCACCACGGTGGCGGAGGCGTCCGCCCGCTCGATGGTCTCCTCCACGCCGAGGGCCAGTACGGGGTGCGGGCTCGCCTCGATGAAGAGGCGGTAGCCGTCGGCGAGCAGGGCCTCGACGGTGTCGGCGAAGCGGACCGGCTGCCGCAGGTTCGTGATCCAGTAGTCGGTGCCGAGGACACCGGTGTCGTCGAGGTTCTCGGCGGTGACCGTCGAATAGAACGCGACGCCGGTGTCCGACGGACGGATGCCGGAGAGCCGCTCGGTGAGCAGATCGGTGATCAGGTCCACCTGAGGGCCGTGGGAGGCGTAGTCCACGTCGATGACGCGGGCCCGCAGCCCGCGCGCCTCGGCCTCCGCCACGACCGCGGCGACCGCCTCGGGCGGGCCCGAGACCACCGTGGACGACGGCCCGTTGACCGCCGCGACACCCACTCCGGCATGCGCCTCGGCCAGTTCCGCGGCCTGCTCCCGGCCCACCCCGAGGGAAGCCATCGCACCGCCCCCGGACAGCTCCCGCAGCGCCAGGCTGCGCAGCGCCACGACCTTCGCACCGTCCTCCAGCGTCAGCGCCCCCGCCACGCACGCCGCGGCGATCTCGCCCTGCGAATGCCCCACTACGGCGGCCGGCACGACGCCGTACGCCGCCCACACCGCCGCCAGCGACACCATCACGGCCCACAGGACGGGCTGGACGACCTCCACGCGCGAGAGTTCGTCGCCGTCACCGCGCAGGACGTCGGTCAGCGACCAGTCGACGTAGGGGGCGAGGGCCTGTTCGCACTCGGCGATGCGGGCGGCGAACACCGGCGACTCGTCCAGCAGCCGGGCGCCCATGCCCGCCCACTGCGAACCCTGCCCCGGGAACACCAGCACCGGACCGGCACCGGACGAACCCGCGACGCCGGTCACCACGTCGGACGCGGGCTCACCCGCCGCCAGCGCCCGCAACCCGGCCGTCAGCGCGTCCCGGTCACGCCCCAGGACGACCGCCCGCCGCTCGAACAGCGACCGGGTCCTGACGAGCGACCACCCCACGTCGACGGGCGACGCGAGCCGGGGATCGTCGGCCACCCGCGCGGCCAGCGCCCGGGCCTGGGCCCGCAGCGCCGTCTCGTCGCGGGCGGAGACCACCCACGGCACCACCCCGGCCGGCGCCTCGGCGGCGTCCGCGCCCACCGGCTCCGGCGCTTCCGGCGCCTGCTCCAGGATCACGTGCGCGTTCGTGCCCGAGATGCCGAAGGCGGACACCCCGGCCCGGCGCGGGCGTTCGCCGCGCGGCCAGTCGACCGGCTCGGCGAGGAGCCGTACCCCGCCGCTCTCCCAGTCCACGTGCGGCGTGGGCGCGTCCAGGTGGATCGAGGCGGGCAGCCGCTCGTGCTCCAGGGCCTTCACCATCTTGATCACACCGGCGACGCCGGCCGACGCCTGCGCGTGCCCGATGTTCGACTTGATCGAGCCGAGCCACAGCGGCCGGTCCGCGGGCCGGTCCTTGCCGTAGGTGGCGAGGAGCGCGCCGGCCTCGATCGGGTCGCCGAGCGTGGTGCCCGTACCGTGCGCCTCCACCACGTCCACGTCCTCGGCGGACAGCCGCGCGTTGGCCAGCGCCTGCCGGATCACCCGCTGCTGCGCCTGCCCGTTGGGTGCCGTCAGACCGTTGCTCGTACCGTCCTGGTTGACGGCCGAACCACGGAGGACGGCGAGGACCTTGTGCCCGTTGCGCCGCGCCTCCGACAGCCGCTCCAGGACCACCAGGCCGACGCCTTCGGCCCAGCCCGTGCCGTCGGCCGCGGCGGCGAACGGCTTGCACCGCCCGTCCGCCGCGAGACCCCGCTGGAGCGAGAACTCCACGAACGAGCCCGGAGTCGCCATCACCGTCGCGCCCCCGGCCAGCGCCAGCGAGCACTCGCCCCGGCGCAGCGCGTTCGCCGCCTGGTGGATCGCCACCAGGGAGGACGAACAGCCGGTGTCGAGCGTCATCGCCGGACCTTCGAGTCCCAGGACGTACGACACGCGACCCGAGGCGACACAGCCGAGGTTGCCGGTGCCGATGTACCCCTCCACCTCCGTGGGCCGCTCACCGACCAGCGCGAGGTAGTCGAAGATCGTCAGGCCGGTGTACACCCCGGCGTTGCTGCCCTTGAGGGCCTCGCGGGTGATGCCCGCGTGCTCGAACGCCTCCCAGGCCGTCTCCAGCAGCAGCCGCTGCTGCGGGTCCATGGCGACCGCCTCGCGCGGGCTGATGCCGAAGAACGCCGCGTCGAAGTCCCCCGCGTCGTACAGGAACCCGCCCTCGCGCACATAGCTCGTCCCGCGGCTCTCCGGATCCGGGTCGTACAGCGCCTCCAGGTCCCAGCCGCGGTCGTCGGGGAAGTCGCCCATGGCGTCCCGGCGGGCCATGACCAGGTCCCACAGCTCGTCGGCGGAGCGCACGTCGCCCGGGTACCGGCAGGCCATGCCGACGATCGCGATCGGTTCGTCGTCCGCGACGACGCCGGCGGCCCCCGCAGCGTCGTCCGCCGTCCCGCCCGACAGCTCGGCGCGGAGGACGTCGGCGAGTGCCTCGGGCGTGGGGTGGTCGAAGACCACCGTGGTGGGCAGGGTGAGGCCCGTGCTCTTGTTGAGCCGGTTGCGCAGCTCCACCGCGGTCAGCGAGTCGAAGCCGAGCTCCTGGAACGGCTTCGCCGCCGGCACCGCGTCCACGTCCGAGTGCCCCAGGGTCGCCGCCGCCTGCGCACGCACATGCTGCAACAGCAACTGCCGCTGCTGACCCGGCTTCACCCCGGCCATCTCCTGCCGCAGCGACGACTCCTCGGCGCTCTCGCGCACCACCGGCGCGACCGCCCGCCGGTTCTCCGGCAGGTCACCGATCAGGGGGCTGGGCCGCTGCGCGGTGAACGTCGACGTGAACTGCGCCCAGTCGAAGTTCGCCACGGTCAGTGTCGTCTCGCCCGAACTCACCGCCTGGTGAAGCGCCTTGACGCACAGGTCGGGGTCGAGCGGGTGCAGACCGAACCGGCTGAAGAAGGCCAGCGCTGCCTGATCGGCGGCCATCCCGGCCTCGGCCCAGGGGCCCCAGGCGATGGAGGTGGCGGGGAGTCCTTGTGATCGGCGGTGTTCGGCGAGGGCGTCGAGGAAGTGGTTGGCGGCGCCGTAGGCGCCCTGTCGGCCGCTGCCCCATACGCCGGCGCCGGAGGAGAACATCACGAAGGCCGACAGCTCCGCGTCCCGCGTCATCTCGTGCAGGTTGAGCGCGGCCCGCGCCTTCGGCGCGAGCACCTCGTCCAGCTCGGAGAGGGAGAGCTCGCCGAGCGCGATGTAGTTGGGCACACCCGCGGCGTGGATGACGGCGGTGAGGGGGTGGGTGTCGGGGATGGTGTCGAGGAGGTCTTGGAGTTGGTGGGGGTCGCTGACGTCGCAGGCGGTGATGGTGACGGTGGTGCCGAGTTGGGTGAGTTCTTGGGTGAGTTGTTGTGCGCCGGGGGCGTGGGGTCCGCGTCGGCTGGTGAGGTGGAGGTGGGGGGCGCCTTGGTGGGCGAGCCAGCGGGCGAGGACGGCTCCGATGCCGCCGGTTCCGCCGGTGATGAGGGTGGTGCCGGTGGGTTGCCAGGTGGTGGTGGGTGTGGTGGTGGGGGCGTGGGTGAGGCGGCGGGTGTGGGTGCCGGTGGTGCGGATGGCGGTTTGGTCTTCGTTGTTGTGGGGGGTGAGGGTGGTGGCGAGGCGGGTGAGGGTGTGGTGGTCGATGTGTGGGGGGAGGTCGATGAGTTGGGCCCAGAGGTGGGGGTGTTCGAGGGCGGCGACGCGTCCGAGTCCCCAGATGTGGGCTTGGAGGGGGTGGGTGAGGGGGTCGGTGGAGCCGGTGGAGACGGCGCCTTGGGTGAGGGTGTGGACGGGGGTGGTGGTGCCGTTGTCGTTCAGTGCCTGGATGAGGGCGGTGGTGGCGGCCAGGCCCGCGGGGACGGCGGGGTGGTCGGGGTGGGGTGCCTCGTCCAGCGCCAGCAGATTGACGATCCCCGCGCATGGACCTCCCTCCAGCAGCGACCGCAACTCCCGCGCGAACTCCGCACGTTCCACGGCCCGCGCGTCCACCACATGCCGCCGAGCCTCGGCGCCGTGAGCGGCCAAGGTCTGCGCGGCCGCCAGCACGGCCGGGTGATCGGCGTGCGCGGCGGGCACCAGCAGCAGCCAGTCACCGCTCAACTCCGGCGCCTCCGACGGATCGGCCAGGTGCTTCCACGTGACGCGGTAGCGCCACGAATCGACCGTGGTCTGCTCCCGGTGCCGTCGGCGCCAGGCCGAGAGGACCGGCAGTGCCGGCTCCAGCGTCTCGACCGCCTCCGGCCCTCCGTCGAGCTCCAGACGTTCCGCGAGCGCCTCGACGTCCAGATCCTCGATCGCCTGCCACACCTGCGCCTCGACGGGATCGTGGCCGCCGCCCGTCGCCGGGGCCGCCGCGGGCGGCTCGACCCAGTAGTGGCGGTGCTGGAAGGGGTACGTCGGCAGGTCGACGGTCCGGGGGGTGGGGTCGGTGGGGAACCAGCGCCGCCAGTCGACGTCCGCGCCCGCCGTGAAGGCCAGGGCGGCGGAGTGCGTGAACTGGGCGAGGCCGCCGTGGTCGCGGCGCAGCGTGGGAACGGTCGTGGCCGTGACGCCGGACCGGTCGATGGTCTCCTGGATGCCCAGGTTGAGCACGGGGTGGGGGCTGGCCTCGATGAAGAGGCGGTAGCCGTCGGCGAGCAGGGCCTCGACGGTGTCGGCGAAGCGCACCGGCTGCCGCAGGTTCGTCACCCAGTAGTCCGTGTCCAGGCCGGTGGTGTCGATGTGCTCGGCGGTGACGGTGGAGTAGAACGCCACGTCGGTTTCCACCGGCCGGATGCCGCTCAGACGGTCCGTCAGCTGATCGGTCAGCAGGTCGATCTGTGGGCCGTGCGAGGCGTACCCGACGTCGATCACGCGGGCCCTGAGTCCCCGCGCCTCGGCCTCGGCGACCACGGCGGCGACGTGCTCGGGCGGACCGGAGATCACGGTCGAGGACGGCCCGTTGACCGCCGCGACGCACGTACCCGGCCGGTCGCCGATCAGCTCGGCGGCCTGCTCGGCGCCGGTCCCGAGCGAGGCCATGTCGCCGTGTCCGGCGAGTTGGCGGAGGGCGTTGCTGCGGATGGCGACGATGCGGGCGGCGTCGTGGAGGCTGAGGGCGCCGGCGACGCAGGCGGCGGCCATTTCTCCTTGGGAGTGTCCGACGACGGCGGCGGGGGTGATGCCGTGGTGGGCCCAGACGGCGGCCAGCGAGACCATCATGGCCCATAGGACGGGCTGGACGACTTCCACGCGGGAGAGTTCGTGGCCGTCGCCGCGCAGGACGTCGGTCAGGGACCAGTCGACGTGGGGGGCGAGGGCTTGTTCGCATGCGGCGATGCGGGCGGCGAAGACGGGTGATTCGTCGAGGAGTTGGGCTCCCATGCCGATCCATTGGGATCCCTGGCCGGGGAAGACCAGGACCGGTCCGGGGCCGATGTCCCCGGCGGTCGCGGTGACGACGTCGGGTGAGGGGTCACCGGCGGCCAAGGCGTGCAGTGCGGTGAGGGCGTGGTCGTGGTCGTGGCCGATGACGACGGCGCGGTGTTCGAAGACCGAGCGTGTGGTGGCCAGTGACCAGCCGATGTCGAGGGTGTCGGCGTCGGTGAACGCGTCGAGGCGGCGGGCCTGTTGGCGCAGGGCCTCGCCGGTGCGGGCGGAGAGGACCCACGGCACCACCGGACCCGCCTCGGCTTCGGCCGCCGGGGGCTGTTCCTCCTCCGGCGCCTCCTCCAGGATCAGATGCGCGTTCGTCCCCGAGATACCGAACGCCGAGACGCCCGCCCGGCGCGTACGCTCCGACCGCCACGCGACCGGCCCGGTGAGCAGACGTACGCCGCCCTGCTCCCACGGGACGTGCGGCGACGGCGCGTCGATGTGCAGCGAGGCGGGCAGCAGGCCGTTGCGCAGGGCCATGACCATCTTGATCACACCGGCGATGCCGGCGGCCGCCTGGGTGTGGCCGATGTTGGACTTCACCGAGCCCAGCCACAGCGGCCGGTCCGCGGGCCGGTCCTTGCCGTAGGTGGCGAGGAGCGCGCCGGCCTCGATCGGGTCGCCGAGCGTGGTGCCGGTGCCGTGCGCCTCCACGACGTCCACGTCGTCGGCCGAGAGCCGCGCGTTGGCGAGGGCGGCGCGGATGACCCGCTCCTGCGAAGGTCCGTTGGGGGCGGCCAGACCGTTGCTGGTGCCGTCCTGGTTGACGGCCGAACCACGGACCACCGCCAGGACCTTGTGCCCGCGCCGCCGCGCCTCGGAGAGCAGTTCCAGCGCCACGACGCCGGCACCCTCGCCCCAGCCCGTACCGTCGGCGGCGGCCGCGAACGGCTTGCAGCGGCCGTCGGGCGCCAGCCCCCGCTGCCGGGAGAACTCCGTGAACGAGCCGGGCGTCGCCATCACGGTGGAACCGCCCGCGAGGGCCAGCGAGCACTCGCCCTGCCGCAGCGCCTGGGCCGCCAGGTGGATGGCGACCAGCGACGACGAGCACGCGGTGTCGACCGTCACGGCCGGGCCTTCGAGGCCCAGGGTGTACGAGATGCGGCCCGAGACGACGCTGCCGAGGTTGCCGGTGCCGATGTAGCCCTCGACCTCGCTGGCCGTCTGGCTGATCAGCGTCAGGTAGTCGTGGGCGCTCACCCCGGTGAAGACGCCCGTGTCGCTGCCCCGCAGCTTCCGGGGGTCCAGGCCCGCGTGCTCGACGGCCTCCCACGCGGTCTCCAGCAGCAGCCGCTGCTGCGGGTCCATCGCCACGGCCTCGCGCGGGCTGATGCCGAAGAACTCGGCGTCGAAGTCGCCCGCGTCGTAGAGGAAGGCGCCGTCCCGCACATAGCTGGTGCCCGGGTGCTCGGGGTCCGGGTGGTAGAGCGCCTCCAGGTCCCAGCCCCGGTCGTCGGGGAACGCCGAGACGGCGTCGCCCCCCTCGCGCACGAGCCGCCACAGGTCCTCGGCGGACCGGGTGCCGCCGGGGAAGCGGCAGGCCATCCCGACGATCGCGACGGGTTCCGCCGCTTCCTTGTCGCGGAGCCGTTGGCGGGCCTCGCGCAGCTCCGCGGTGACCCACTTGAGGTGATCGAGAAGTTTCTCCTCGTTCGACATCTAACCCAGGCTCCTTGGCACTACGTGGATGATCGAGGTCATGGGGGGACGGACGGGAACGGGCGGTCAGGACTTCCCGAACTCGCTGGAGATGAGGTCGAAGATGTCCTCCGCGGACGCGGACTCCAGCGCGTCGTGGGCGGAGGCGGACCGTTCCGCCTCGCCCTCGGCCGGGTCCCACTTCGACAGCAGCACCCGGAGCCGGCCCGCGATCCGCCGCCGGGCCGCCTCGTCCATCCCGGCCGTGCCGTACGCCGCGTCCCACTTGTCGAGGGCCGCGAGGACGCTGCCCTCGCCGGCCTCCTCGCCCGCGAGGCCGAGCTGCCCGCGCAGGTGCGCGGCGAGCGCCTCGGAAGTGGGATGGTCGAAGATCACGGTGGCGGGCAGCGCGAGCCCGGTCGCGGTGTTGAGCTGGTTGCGCAGCTGGACGGCGGTCAGCGAGTCGAAGCCGAGCTCCTGGAACGGCTTCGCCGCCGGGATCTCCTCCACCCTCCGGCCGAGCGTCGCGGCCGCGTACGTCCGGACGCGCTGGACCAGGAACCCGTGCCGCTGCGACGCGGGCGTCTTCGCCAGCTCCGCGCGGAACGCGCTGGTCTCCGCACCGGAGCCCGGCTGTTCGGCCTCCCTCCGGTTCTCGGGGATGCCGTCCAGGAACGGGCTGGGCCGCTGCGCGGTGAACGTCGGGGTGAACCGCGCCCAGTCGAAGTTCGCCACGGTCAGTGTCGTCTCGCCCGAACTCACCGCCTGGTGAAGCGCCTTGACGCTCGGCTCGGGATCGATCGGGTGCAGTCCGAAGCGCTTGAAGTAGGCCAGCGACTCCGCGTCCGCCGACATCCCGGCCTCGGCCCAGGGGCCCCAGGCGATGGAGGTGGCGGGGAGTCCTTGTGATCGGCGGTGTTCGGCGAGGGCGTCGAGGAAGTGGTTGGCGGCGCCGTAGGCGCCCTGTCGGCCGCTGCCCCATACGCCGGCGCCGGAGGAGAACATCACGAAGGCCGACAGCTCCGCGTCCCGCGTCATCTCGTGCAGGTTCCAGGCCGCGTACGCCTTGGAGCCGAGCACCTCGCCCAGACGCGCGGCCGTCAGGTCGCCGATCGGCGTCAGGTCCGTCATGCCCGCGGCGTGGATGACGGCGGTGAGGGGGTGGGTGTCGGGGATGGTGTCGAGGAGGTTTCGGAGTTGGTGGGGGTCGCTGACGTCGCAGGCGGTGATGGTGACGGTGGTGCCGAGTTGGGTGAGTTCTTGGGTGAGTTGTTGTGCGCCGGGGGCGTGGGGTCCGCGTCGGCTGGTGAGGTGGAGGTGGGGGGCGCCTTGGTGGGCGAGCCAGCGGGCGAGGACGGCTCCGATGCCGCCGGTTCCGCCGGTGATGAGGGTGGTGCCGGTGGGTTGCCAGGTGGTGGTGGGTGTGGTGGTGGGGGCGTGGGTGAGGCGGCGGGTGTGGGTGCCGGTGGTGCGGATGGCGGTTTGGTCTTCGTTGTTGTGGGGGGTGAGGGTGGTGGCGAGGCGGGTGAGGGTGTGGTGGTCGATGTGTGGGGGGAGGTCGATGAGTTGGGCCCAGAGGTGGGGGTGTTCGAGGGCGGCGACGCGTCCGAGTCCCCAGACTTGGGCTTGGAGGGGGTGGGTGAGGGGGTCGGTGGAGCCGGTGGAGACGGCGCCTTGGGTGAGGGTGTGGACGGGGGTGGTGGTGCCGTTGTCGTTCAGTGCCTGGATGAGGGCGGTGGTGGCGGCCAGGCCCGCGGGGACGGCGGGGTGGTCGGGGTGGGGTGTCTCGTCCAGCGCCAGCAGATTGACGATCCCCGCGAGCCCGGACGTGTCCACCGAGGCCAAGGACTCACGTCGTACACGACCCGTCTCCACAGTGTGCGTGCGGACGGTCGCGCCGTGCTCCCGCAGCGCGTCCGCCGTGGCGGCCACGGCGGGGTGGTCGTCATGGCCGGCCGGGACGAAGAGCAGCCAGTCCCCGCGCAGCTCCGGTGTCTCGGGGGTGTCGGCGCGGTACTCCCACGTGACGCGGTAGCGCCAGGAGTCGATCGCCGACTGCTCCCGGTGCCGTCGGCGCCAGGCCGAGAGGACCGGCAGTGCCGGCTCCAGCGTCTCGACCGCCTCCGGCCCTCCGTCGAGCTCCAGACTTTCCGCGAGCGCCTCGACGTCCAGGTCCTCGATCGCCTGCCACAGCCGTGCCTCGGCCGCGTCGTGGCCTCCGCCGGCGGCGGTCGCGGCGGGGGAGCGCCGCAGCCAGTAGTGGCGGTGCTGGAAGGGGTACGTCGGCAGGTCGACGGTCCGGGGGGTGGGGTCGGTGGGGAACCAGCGTCGCCAGTCGACGTCCGCGCCCGCCGTGAAGGCGAGGGCGGCGGAGTGCGTGAACTGGGCGAGGCCGCCGTGGTCGCGGCGCAGCGTGGGGACGACGGCGGCCGTGAGGCCGAGGTGGTCGACGGTTTCCTGGATGCCCAGGTTGAGTACGGGGTGGGGGCTGGCCTCGATGAAGAGGCGGTAGCCGTCGGCGAGCAGGGCTTCGACGGTGTCGGCGAAGCGGATGGGCCGGCGCAGGTTGGCGATCCAGTACGCGGTGTCCAGGCCGGTGGTCTCCAGGCGTCCTGCGGTGACGGTGGAGTAGAACGCCACGTCGGTGTCCACCGGCCGGATACCGCCGAGGCGCTCCGTGAGCAGGCCGGCGATCTCGTCGACCTGAGGGCCGTGGGAGGCGTAGTCCACATCGATCGTGCGCGCCCGCAGGCCGCGCGCCTCCGCGTCCGCGACCACGGCGGCGACCCCTGCGGGCGGACCTGATATCACCGTCGAGTTGGGGCTGTTGACGCCCGCGATGCCCACGCCCGGGTGTCCGTCGACGAGTTCGGCGGCCTGTTCCCGGCCCACGCCGAGCGAAGCCATCGCGCCGTGTCCGGCGAGTTGGCGGAGGGCGTTGCTGCGGATGGCGACGATGCGGGCGGCGTCGTGGAGGGTGAGGGCGCCGGCGACGCAGGCGGCGGCCATTTCTCCTTGGGAGTGTCCGACGACGGCGGCGGGGGTGATGCCGTGGTGGGCCCAGACGGCGGCCAGCGAGACCATCATGGCCCACAGGACGGGCTGGACGACTTCCACGCGGGAGAGTTCGTGGCCGTCGCCGCGCAGGACGTCGGTCAGGGACCAGTCGACGTGGGGGGCGAGGGCTTGTTCGCATGCGGCGATGCGGGCGGCGAAGACGGGTGATTCGTCGAGGAGTTGGGCTCCCATGCCGATCCATTGGGATCCCTGGCCGGGGAAGACCAGGACCGGTCCGGGGCCGATGTCCCCGGCGGTCGCGGTGACGACGTCGGGTGAGGGGTCACCGGCGGCGAGGGCGCGTAGTGCGGTGAGGGCGCGGTCGTGGTCGTGGCCGATGACGACGGCGCGGTGTTCGAAGACCGAGCGTGTGGTGGCCAGTGACCAGCCCACGTCGAGGGTGTCGGCGTCGGTGAACGCGTCGAGGCGGCGGGCCTGTTGGCGCAGGGCCTCGCCGGTGCGGGCGGAGAGGACCCACGGCACCACCGGACCCGCCTCGGCTTCGGCCGCCGGGGGCTGTTCCTCCTCCGGCGCCTCCTCCAGGATCAGATGCGCGTTCGTCCCCGAGAACCCGAAGGACGACACCCCGGCCCGGCGCACCCGTTCGCCGCGTGACCACTTCACCGGTTCGGTGAGCAGGCGCAGCCCGCTGCCGTCCCACTCCACGTGGGGGGAGGGGGCGTCGATGTGCAGGGTCGCGGGCAGCGATTCGTTGCGCAGGGCCATGACCATCTTGATCACACCGGCGACGCCGGCGGCGATCTGGGTGTGGCCGATGTTGGACTTCACCGAGCCCAGCCACAGCGGCCGGCCCTCTGGCCGCCCCTGCCCGTAGGCGGAGGCGAGCGCGCCGGCCTCGATCGGGTCGCCGAGCGTGGTGCCCGTACCGTGCGCCTCCACGACGTCCACGTCGTCGGCCGACAGGCGTGCGTTGGCGAGGGCGGCACGGATGACCCGCTCCTGGGCGGGGCCGTTGGGTGCCGTGAGGCCGTTGCTCGCGCCGTCCTGGTTGACGGCCGAACCGCGGATCACCGCCAGGACCTCGTGGCCGTTGCGCCGCGCGTCGGAAAGGCGTTCCAGCAGCACCACGCCGGTGCCCTCGGCCATGCCCATGCCGTCGGCGCCCGCCGCGAAGGGCTTGCACCGCCCGTCGGGGGCGAGGCCGCGCAGCTCGCTGAAGCCGATGAGCGGCGCGGGCGACGACATCACGTAGGTGCCGCCGGCCAGGGCCAGTGTGCATTCCCCGGCGCGCAGCGCCTGGGCCGCGAGGTGGAGGGAGACCAGGGAGGACGAGCACGCGGTGTCCATCGTCACCGCAGCGCCTTCGAGGCCCAGGGCGTAGGCCACCCGGCCGGAGGTGACGCTGGCGGAGTTGCCGATGGTGAAGTATCCGGCGGTGCCCTCCGGCACCTCGGAGGCGCCCAGCGCGTAGTCGAGGCCGTCGCAGCCGATGAAGGTGCCGGTGGCGCTGCCGCGCAGGGAGAGCGGGTCGATGCCCGCCCGCTCGATGGCCTCCCAGGCGGTCTCCAGGGCGAGCCGCTGCTGCGGCGCCATGGCCAGGGCCTCGCTGGGGCCGATGCCGAAGAAGGTGGAGTCGAAGTCACCGGCGCCGCGGACGAAGCCGCCCTCGCGGACGTAACTGGTGCCGGTGGACTCGGGGTCCGGGTCGTAGAGGGCGTCGAGGTCCCAGCCGCGGTCGGCGGGGAGCGGTGCGACGGCGTCGCCGCCCGCCGCGATCAGGTCCCAGAACTCTTCCGGGGACCGCACGCCGCCCGGCAGCCGGCACGCCATGCCGATGACCGCGATGGGCTCGTGGCCCGCCGACTCGGCCTCCCGCAGCCGCCGTTCGGTCTGGCGCAGGTCCGCAGTGACACGCTTGAGGTATTCAAGAAGCTTCTCTTCGTTGTGCGCCATGCCGGTGACAACCGCTCCTCTCGGCGAGAACAGGCGGGCCCCTCGTCCCGCATGGCCGGACAGCCGTACGGCGCGCGCATCGGGCAGGCGGGGCACCACCGGGTTGCAGAATCGTCGACGGCGCTAAAGCCCTCCTAATACTCCGCTGCGCGCTCCGCCCGCCCGGTCGCGCGCTCCGCCGCGTGCCGAGGGGTCTTAGCCGCACTTAAGAGGGGGCTGTCAGGGTGCGCCCACCCATTGTCACGATCCGATCAGCGGTGTCGTCGCGACGCTCGGTGGAGCCGGACGGCCTGATCGTTGGTCGGACAACGCGAATCGAGGCATCGTGTCCCTCACGGAAAGCCAGCCTGCCGCAGCCACCCTGCCCGACCTCGTGGACCCGGCCTTCTGGGCGCGGCCGCGCGAGGAGCGCGTGGCCCTCTTCGAGGAACTGCGCCGGCTGCCGCACCCGGCGTTCATCCGGCAGAGCATGCCGGGCGTGCCGTGGGTGTCCGGCTACCACGCGCTGGTGAAGTACGCCGACATCGCGGAGGCGAGCCGCCGCCCGCAGGACTTCTCCTCCAAGGGCGCGACCACCATCGTCGGCCTGCCGCCCGAACTGGACGAGTACTACGGCTCGATGATCAATATGGACAACCCGGAGCACTCCCGCCTCCGGCGCATCGTCTCGCGCTCCTTCGGCCGCAACACCGTCCCTGAGTTCGAGGCGGTGGCGACCCGTACCGCCCGGCGCATCATCCGCGAGCTCGTCGCCCGCGGCCCGGGCGACTTCATCCGGCCCGTCGCCGCGGAGATGCCGATCGCCGTGCTCGCCGACATGATGGGGATCCCCGAGGAGGACCACGAGTTCCTCTTCGAGCGGTCCAATACGATCGTCGGCCCGCTGGACCCCGACTACGTCCCCAATCCGGCGGACGCCGAGCGCGTGGTGGTCGAGGCGTCGCGCGAACTCGGGGACTACATCGCGCGGCTGCGCGACGAACGCCTCGCCCACCCCCGCAACGACCTGATCACCAAGCTGGTGCAGGTGCAGTCGGACGGCGAGCAGCTGACCCGCCAGGAACTCGTGTCCTTCTTCATCCTGCTCGTCATCGCGGGCATGGAGACCACCCGCAACGCGATCTCCCACGCCCTCGTCCTGCTGACCGAGCACCCCGAGCAGAAGCAGCTGCTGCTGGCGGACTTCGAGGCGCACGCGAAGAGCGCCGTCGAGGAGATCCTGCGCGTCTCCACGCCCATCAACTGGATGCGCCGGATCGCCGCCCGCGACTGCGAGCTGAACGGCCACAGGTTCCGCAGGGGCGACCGGCTCTTCCTGTTCTACTGGTCGGGGAACCGCGACGAGAGCGTCTTCCCCGACCCGTACCGCTTCGACATCACCCGCGGGGCGAACCCCCACGTCACGTTCGGCGCGGTGGGCCCGCACGTCTGCCTGGGCGCGCACCTCGCCCGGCTGGAGATCACCGTCCTGTACCGGGAACTGCTCGCGGCGCTGCCCGGGATCCATGCGGTGGGCCGGCCCCGGCGGCTGAAGTCCAGTTTCGTGGAGGGGCTGAAGGGGTTGGACTGCGCCTTCTGAACCGGAGGCGCGGGCCCGGCAGGGGCGCCGGGCCCATGGGGCCCGCCGGAGCCGTCGGACGGCGGGCCGGGTCCGGCGGAGCTCGTCCGGCCGGGTCCGCCGGGGTCCGTCGGACGACGCGCCGGGCCCGGTCCGTCGTCCGTACGCCGGGGGCGCTGCGTCCGGTGCGGTGTACGGGCTCCGGGGTCAGCGGCCCGACAGGGCCAGGGGCGGCGGCGCGAGCAGCTCCGTGTCCCCGGCGAGTATCGCCTGCTGCAGGTTCTGCAGCGGACGCCCGGGCTCCAGGCCCAGTTCGTCCTTCAGGGTCCTGCGCACCGACTGGTACACCTTCAGCGCGTCCGCCTGCCGCTCCGAGCGGTAGAGCGCCAGCATGAGCTGGCGGTAGAAGACCTCGCGCATCGGGTTCTCGGCGGTGAGCGCGTAGAGCATGCCGACGGCCTCCCGGTGGCGGCCGAGCTGGAGCCGGCATTCGGCCAGCATCTCCTGGCACTCCAGCCGGGTCTCCGTCAGCCAGGTCGCGAAACCGTCGATGATCGGACCGGCCACGGCCGGCCCCTTGCCGCCGTGGCCGAGGGCCGGTCCGCGCCACAGGGCGAGCGCCTGCTCGAAGCGGCAGGCGGCTTCGTCGTGCCGCCCCTCCCGGAGCAACGCCCGTCCCTCGTCCACGAGTTGCGGGAAGATCTGGGCGTCGATCTCGTCGTCGCCCTTGTGCAGCACATAGCCGGGCGCACGGGTCTCGACGGGATTGCCGGCCACTCCCGGCCGCTTGAGGAACTTGCGGAGTTGGGAAATGTACACATGGAGCCCCGCCGTGGCGCGCCGGGGCAGGTCCTCGCCCCAGATCTCCGCCATCAGCTGCTCCGGAGACACCACTTGGTCGGCGCGGACGAGGAGGACGGAGAGGACGACCTCCACCTTGTGCGCGTTGATGGTCATGCTCTTGCTGCCGTCCGTGACCCGGAGCGGCCCCAGCATCTCGTACCTCACTGAGCGTTCCCCCTAAGTATTGCCCTTGGCCGTGCGACGTCCGCGGGAGCCCTGCGGACGACCGGGACGGCGTTCACGAACCACGCGTCTGACGTATCGGAAAGGCAGAGGCGGACAAAAGGCTTGCCCTTCGCGCCTCGTCAGCGCTCGGGCGACGGAATCGACCCGTCCTGTCCGTTCGGTGCGTTTCGCGCCGAGGCGCGCGCAAACTGGATACGGCGAATGTTCACGACATTACCGGACGAGTCGAAAGTCCCCTTTCGGGCCGCTTCTCCGCTGGGCGGAAGTGTCGAACCGGAAGAGGTTCCTGTGGATCATTGGTGTACGCACCGATGATGCAAGGCCGAACTTGCCAGGGCAACGAGGCAAGGGCGACGCCCGGACGGAATAAGACATTCCCATTGTTCGAATGTCGATCGTGTCGGCGACTTGGTGGCGCAAGGGCCGGGAAAGCGCAGAAGATCCGGTTCGGAGTGGTGTCGCGCGGTCGCGGCCACCGGTCCGCGAAGCCGTGCCGGATACCGCTTGACCTGCTGTTTACCCGGGGTCGAGGGGGCCTTCGAGGGGTGCCTAGGGCACCGTCGGCACCTGGTGCCGAGCCGGGTGCGGCCCCGGCGCCGACGGTGGCCGGCCGGCCACGCCGAATCAGACCGACGCGCCCGTTTGTGGCGGTGGTGACCTGTGTAATTCGCGCCAATGTGAGAGTCGTTGGCCGGGGATCGCCCGTTCGTCCGCTGGGAGCAGGAGCGGAACGAATGATGTCGGCGATGATGGCTGGAAACAGTGGGTCGATCGCGGCTCGGATGTGGTTGCGGAGCCGGTGTGAACCCGCGCCGAAGGTGTGCCATCAGGGCACGTCAGGGGTGGTCTCGGAGGGACGGGCGCGGTACGCGGGAGTGCGGGCGGGTCCCCGCCCGGCCGTCGGAGCGCGTCGGCCTCCCGCAGTCAAGCGGAGGCTGCTTGGATCCCGCCGGGGCCGGCGCTCGGCCGGTGTGCACGCCGACGCCGCAGGCCACGGCGGTGGACCCGCGTCGTACCGCCGGGGCGTGCGACGGCCCGCCGCCCCGCGGGCACGGGGTCGGCAGGGCATGCCGACGTGTCACTGTGACCGAGATCGCGCCAAACCTCGCTTGGCGGAGGAAAACGCACACGGACGTCCGTCGGCGGCGATCCTCGGCGAGGAACGCTCTGCGACGTGGGGCGGGGGACTACGGCCGACGACGGCGTGAATGGTCGGCCTCAGGTAGATTCACGATGCACCTGAACGAGAGCAGGCGTGAATGCCAATTCGCCGTGTGCGGTGAGGGAAGCCTTAGGAAGGTGTCGGCTCCGAAATTTAACTAATCCCTGACGGCCTCTCGGGCCAGGATTGCGTCGAAGGCCCCGGAAGCGGCCGCCATGAACCCGTGCATCGTTTCGTCGGCGTACCAGCGGCGGGGGTACGGGAGGTCGATGGCGAGTCGGTCGTCGAAGCGGGTGACGGTCGCCAGCGGGACCGGTGTGTCCACCAGCGGGAGGATTCTCCAGCCCGACACGGCCAGTCCCTCCGGGAGTCTCGGCAGCGGGATCTTGTGGAGATTGGTGACGACCAGGGTGGGCAGGCGCGGGACCGTTTCCTCGGTGAGCCGGGGGATCGTGGCGACATCGAGGTCGGGTACGCGCGCGTCGAGGTCGGCCCGCAGTTTCTCCGCCACCAGCCGCCCCAGCTCCACCGGGTCGGGCGACTCGGGGACCTCCAGCGTGGCCGTGCTGGACGACGCGGAGGACTGGATGCTCTCCGGATCGATGGGCGGGGAGATGCGCGAACGCAGGTCGACCGCCGAGACGCAGGCCAGGGTGACCGGCCGCGACGACGCCGGCGCGAGGAAGGCCCGCGCTGCCGTCAGCAGGACCCCGCAGACGAGGCTGTGCACACTGAGTCCGGCGGCGTGGGCGCGGTCGGCGAACCGCCGCGTGCGCTCCGCGTCGAGTTCGAGCCGCACCAGACCGAAGGACCCGGGCTCGCGGCCGCGCACCGGCAGCACGGAGGGGACGGCCGCGCGCTCGGCGGCCCGCGAGGCCAGGAACCCCGCCAACTCCTCCTCGCCGAACGCCTCCTGGACCCGGGTGTCGAGCGACGGCGAGGCCAGCCCGCCCGCGATGACGTGGGTCGGGACGCTCCTGCCGAGCGACAGGTCGGTGTAGACGGACCACAGCCTCTTGTACAGCGCGATGTAGGCCGACCCGTCCACCAGGGCCCGCGGCAGACTCAGCGCCACCGTGGTACGCGGACCGCCCTCGGACACCGCCACCCGCAGCAGCGGCCCGGCCGACCAGTCCTGGACCACCTGCAACTCGTCCCGGAGATCGGTGAACGTCTCCACGCTCACCCGCCGCGTGCCCGGATCACCGTCCCGGACGACGCAGGAATCCCCGTCGGGGACGAATCTGCCGAGCAGCACGGGATGGAACTCCGTCAGAATCCGGACCGCCTCGGCGAGCAGCGCCCGATCGACGACCCCGTCGATCTCGCAGGGCACGAGCACACGTCCGCCGCTGCGGAAGATCGCCATCTCATGCGCACCCAGACGACGCTCCATGCCATCCCCCCGCTCGGAACCCGGCAACCACTCCACTATCCCTTGTCAGCGGATCACTGACAAGAACACAGGAATGACAAACGGTCCCATTAGCCACACCAGTTGATACAGCACCGATCACCATCCACCGACGGGGACCCCTCGCCCTAGGGCGCCGCGTCGGGCCCCGGCCGGATCCCGGGAGTGGTTCCGGGCTCCACGTCGTGGTACTCGTGCGCCAGCAACGAGTCCATCGCGTCGCCCAGACGCGTCACGAACTCCCGGAACTCGTCCAACTGGGCGTCGGTGTACAGGGACATGACCTCTTCCATCCCGGCGGTGTACGGACCGAAGAACCGCATGGCGCGCGGCCGGACGTCGGGGCTGCTGCGCAAGGTGACGACCCTGCGGTCGGAGGTCTCCCGCCTGCGCTCCACGCAGCCCGCCTTCTCCAGCCGGTTCAGCAGGGCCGTGGTGGCTCCTGAGGAGAGGGAGATCCGCTCGCTCAGGCGCGCGGGGGACAGGGGCGTCCCCTTGTCCTCGGCGTACAGGATCTCGGCGAGCGCCATGGCGTCCGTGGAGTGGAGGCCCAGCCAGCCGGCGAACCGCCGGGTGAACTCCGTGTAGTTGGCTCCGAAGGTGCGCAGTCCTTCGAGGAGGCGGTGGGGGTCGGCTCCGCCGTCGGCCGCCGCAGGCTCTGCCATGGTTCGTCTTCACGTCCTCTCGGTCCTCTTTGCTTCATCGTAAAGATTTTCCGCCGTGGAGTCAGCAGAGGGAGTCACTTCCTTTGCGGCTGCCGAAGTGACCGCGGCGAGGCGGCACTTGCCGGCGGTAGGGCAGTTGACAGTGGGCACGTCCGCAAAATAACTTCACGATGGAGATACTTCAGAGTGGAGGTACCGTGAACGGCATCGTGCAGCCCCCTCCCACCCCACGCCAATGGCTCGGCCTGCTGGCCGTGTCGTCGGGCGTGGCCCTGATCGTGGTGGACGTCACGATCGTGAACGTGATCATGGCTCCGGTCATCGACGACCTGGGCATCGGTGCCGTCGAGGCCCAATGGGTCCAGGAGTCCTACGCGATCTCCTTCGCCGCGCTCCTCCTGCTGGCCGGACGCCTCTCCGACGCGTTCGGCGCGCGCAAGGTCTTCCTCCTGGGCCTGGCCGTCTTCGGAGTGACGAGCCTGTCGGCCGCGGTGGCGCCGGACGGCGGCGTCCTGATCCTGGCCCGCTTCCTCCAGGGGTTCGGTGCCGCCGCCATCCTGCCCACCTCCCTCGCCCTGGTGAACGCGTCGTTCACCGGTCGGGCGCGGGGACGCGCCTTCGCGGTCTGGGGCTCCACCATCGGTGCGGCCGCCGCGGTCGGACCGTTGCTCGGCGGTCGGCTGGCCGACCTGTCCTGGCGCTGGGCCTTCGGCATCAACATCCCTCTGGTGGCCTTGATCGCCGCCGGTACGCTCCTCCACCTCGACGCGTCGCCGCGTGTCCGGGCCCGGATCGACGGGGTGGGTGGCGCCCTGTCGGTGATCGGCCTCGGACTGCTCTCCTTCGCCCTGATCGAGGGACGCGCCTACGGCTGGTTCGAGACCGTCCGGGCGCTCGATCTGGGGGTGTTCACCTGGAGCGTCGGCCCGTCGCCGGTCGCCGTGGCCTTCGCCGTGGCGGCCGTCTCGCTCGGCCTGTTCTGGCGCCGCCAGAAAGCCCTGGGCGCGACGGGAGGCGAGCCGCTGGTGGACGTGCGGCTGTTCGCCGTCGACTCCTTCCGCAACGGCAACGTCGTCACGGTGCTGGTGGGCGTCGGCGAGTTCGGCATCATCGCGGTACTGCCGTTGTGGCTCCAATTCGCGCTCGGATACAGCGCGTTCGAGACGGGCCTCGCCCTCGTCGCCCTCGCGGGAGGCAGCTTCGTCGCCAGTGGTGTCAGCTTCCCCATGGCCGCGTCGGTCCCGGCACTCCGGCAGGTCCGCGTCGGGCTGGTGCTGGAATCCGCCGGCCTGGTACTGCTGGGACTGATCGCCGGAACGGACAGCGCCTGGTGGCAGATCGGCCTCTCCCTCTTCGTCTACGGCGTCGGCGTCGGCTTCGCCACGGCGCAGGTCACCAACATCGTCCTCGCCGACGTGCCGGTACAGAGCGCGGGGCAGGGCTCCGGTGTCCAGAGCGCGGCCCGGGAACTGGGCTCGGCCCTGGGCATCGCCCTGCTCACCACCCTCTTCTTCAGCACGCTCGCCTCCGACCTCAAGGAGCGGCTGGGCGACGCCGGATTCCCCGGCGGAAAGGCCGAGCAGGTGAGCGGCGTGGTAACCGAGAGTGCCGGTTCCGTGATCCCGTCACTCTCCGACGATCCCGGCACCGCCGGCGCGGCCGGGCCCGCGCGGGAGGCAATGGCGCACGGTCTGGAACTGGCGAGCTACGTCTGCGCCGCGTTGCTCGTCCTGGCGCTCGCGGCCACCCTGCGCGTCAGGACGACGAGTTCGGCGGCGGTGGTGCAGGAGGACGAGCAGGAGGCACGGTCGGCGTGACGTCTGCCTTCCGGTGCGGCGGAGGGCCTCGGCCGGTCGGGAACCGGGGCGCCGCGCCGGACGAGCGGACCGACCGGCTGCGGGCCGAGGACGTGGAGGACGTCCGGGCATCGGTGGGGGCCGGCACGGTGCTCGGGCCGGGAGCAACGTGTTCGAGGCCGGCTCCGCGGTCGTGAGGGCACGAGCGATCCAGTGCTTCGGGCTCGCGGCGGGGCGGGTGGTCCATGGCACCGCGGGCGGAGCGTGGGTTGGTCAGGGTGTGGTCGGGGGTGCCAGTTCGGTGGCGTACGGGGGTTGGGCGCCGGCGCGGGAGCAGGTCGCGGCGGCGGCGCGGGCGGCGAAGGTGAGGGTGTCCCGCCACTGTTCGGCGGTGAGCGACGGGGACGGGGTGAGCGCGGTGTGGCCGTCGAGGCGGTGGAGCAGGGCGGCGTTGACCGTGTCGCCGGCGCCGATGGTGTCGACGACGGCCACCTTCGCACTGGGGACGGAGAGTTCGAGGCCGTCCCGGGTGAGGACGGTCAGGCCCGCGCCGCCGCGGGTCAGCACGACGGCGTACGGGCCGGCCGCGAGCCACTGCCGGACGGCCGCCGCCGGGTCGGCGGGGCCCGCGAGCCAGGCCGCGTCCTCCTCCGAGAGCTTGAGCAGGGTGACGTACGGCAGCCAGGAGCGGAAGCGGGTCCGGTAGGCGTCCGCGTCGGGGATCAGGCCCGGCCGGATGTTGGGGTCGAGGGCGGTGAACAGGCCGTCGCCCGACGCGCGGCGCAGCAGCTCCTCGAACGCCGAGGCCCCCGGCTCCAGGACGAGGGAACAGGTACCGAACGACACCGCGCGGGCCGCCGTTGGCAGCGCCTCCGGGGTACGGAAGAGGCGGTCGGCCGTGCCCTCCACGTGGAAGGAGTAGCCCGCGGAGCCGTCGGCGCCGATGTGCGCGACCGCCAGGGTGGTGGGCTCCGGCCCCCGCTGGACGAGCGAGGTGTCCACCCCGTCCGCCGCCAGGCCGTCGAGCAGCGCCTCGCCGAAGTGGTCGGTGGACAGCCGCGAGCAGAACGCGGCCGGGGAACCGAGGCGGGCCAGGGCGATGGCGGTGTTGTACGGTCCGCCGCCGCGCTTGGGCCGCAGGGCGGGCAGCTCGGCGGCGGACCCGGTCCCGTTCCCGGTGCGCCTCCGCCCGTCCGGACGCGGCCCGTCGCAGCGCGCCGCCGCGTCCGAGCGCCTGCTGCCGGTGCCCGAGGCGTCGCCGCCGGGCTCCGCGGGGACGAGGTCGATCAGGGCTTCCCCGGCGACGATGATCATGAGGAGAGGGACCTTTCGGTACGGCGGTGGGGTGCAGGGTAACCGGCGTCGCCGGTGGTGTACGGGCGGGGGTGGTCGGTGGCCGCTCTGTGCGGGTGTCTGTGCGGGGGCGCGACCGGCCGTCGGCCGAACCGGGTGTGTACCGGGGTGCTGTCGGCTCGTCGGGGCGACGGGCGCCCGGGCTCCCCTCACCTCACGTTGGGTCCGCCCGGTGCGGGCGCGGTGGTTCAGCTCAGCCGGGCGAAGGCGCGCGAGACGGCGGCGAGTTGGGCGGCGGCGGGGTCCGTGCCGGTCGCGGGGCGGAGGGGGAGGAGGGGGAGGTGGACGGGGAAGGCGCTGAGCGGCGAGCCCGGCGAATCCGGCAGGGGGGTGCGGTGGCGGAGGGCGTGGGCGATGCGGGTTGCCGCTGTGTGCGGGTCGTCGGCCGGGGCGGCGCCGGGGCGTGGGCCCGAGTCGGTGGGCGACGCTGTGCCGGTGTACGACGCCGAGTTGGTGCTCGCGCCCGCTTCGGTACGTGCACCCGCGTCGGTGCCGGCGCCCGCGGTCGCGCGCCCGTCTGCTGCCGTGCTCTCACCCGCAGCCGTCCCATCGTCCGCAGCCGTCCCATCGTCCGCAGCCGGACCCCCACCCGCAGCCGGACCCCCACCCGCCATCGCCATGAAATGAGGCCGGAGCAGCAGCAGGCCGTCGTGGATTTCGATGACGCGGCGGTACAGGGCGAAGCGGAGGCGTTGGGGGGACAGGGGCGCCGGGAGGGCGAGCGGGGGGTGGCGGGTGGGTAGGGCCGTCGTCGGGAAGGCTTGGTGGAGGGCGGACCACAGCGGTGTCAGGGCCCGGAACGTGCACAGGCACCACCACCAGTGGCGCAGCGCCGGCCAGGCCGCCGCGCTCCCGCCGGCCGCGACCAGGACCGCGCAGAGCAGGCCCAGGGCCGTGGAGACCGTGTCGTCGCCATCCGTCTGCCGGCCGGTGAGCAGGGCCAGTCGGACGTCGTCGAGCCCCCACGCCGTCCAGATCAGGCCCGCGGCGAAGGCGGCGGCGAGCAGGCGCAGGCCGGTGCGGAGCGGGCCGGGTCCGGTGCGGCGGGCGCGGGCGCGGACCGTGCGGCCCGCCGCCGCCAGCCACCACGCCGGGTACAGCACCAGGACCGTGTCGTACGCGGCGAGGAACGGGCGGTGGCCGCCGTCGACGGTGAGCCGGCCGGTGGCGTGCCGGAGATCGGCCGCGAAGAAGAGTGCGGGCAGCAGGACCGGCGGGGCCGCCAAAGCCACCGCCAGTGCCGTGGCACCCCCGCGCCGCGCGGGCCGTTCGGTGAGCAGGCCCAGGCAGGCGACGGCCAGCATCCGCAGGACGTCCCCCAGCAGCATGGGCAACCCGGGTACGTCCACCGCCCGTTCGACGGCCAGCGCGCTCGTCGGCGCGAGCACCAGCAGTGCCGTGCCCAGGCAGAACGCGAACCGGTGCGCCTGCCGCAGGGCGGGTGCCGCCCGGTCGCCGCGCAGCGCGGCCCGGCGGCACAGCCCGAAGATGATCAGAGCGAGACCGGCGAGGCACGCGAGGACGTCCGTCACGGGCGGCCGCGGCCGGTACGGGACGGGGGCCCGAAGAGGGGGTCCGGCGGGCCGGCGGCCGACTCGGTCCAGACGGCGCGCTGCAGGATCAGGGAGGCGAGCAACTCGGCCTCCTCCTCCTGCGGTTCGCTGTACGCGGTGCGGCCCAGGACCCGTCCGACGAGCGCGGACGGCAGGTGGGGCAGCAGGGTGCCGGACGGCGACCCGTGGTGCTCGCACAGCAGGTGGGCGAGTTCGTGGACGAGGATGTGCTCGCGGTGCAGGGGCGGGGTGTCGGCCACGTAGACGATGTAGTCCGCCTGGTCGGCGCTGATCAGGAGCCCGCAGGGCAGTCCGGACCGCCAGTCGGCCGGCATCAGGTCGATGGGTCTGCCGCGCCGCCGGGCGATCCGTTCGGCCAGCTCGGCCGCGTCGAACGGAACGGGCAGCTCCAGGCCGTCGGCCAGCGCCCGGCACCGGCGCAGCCGCCGGCCGGCCGCCCGCCGCGCCCGCAGGGCGGCTCGGCCCGGGAGCGGCGTCATGACGACGGCCGGCGCCGCTCGGCCTCGCGGCGCGCGATGGACTCGATGAGGTCCCGTACCGTGCCCAGACCGTCCGGGGACAGGTTGACCGCACGCAGCGCGACGTCGCGCACCCCGGCGTCCCGCATGGCGGACAGCAGCGCGACCTCCTCGGCGACCGGCGTTCCGGGCGCGTCGTCGAAGAAGTAGGCGACCGGCACCCGGAAGAACGCGGCCAGCGCCTCCAGATGGCGCTTGGTCGGGTTGTCGCGGCGGCCGGTGCGCAACTGCCAGAGGTAGGTGGCCGAGAACGACTCGCCCGTCGACTCCCGGCAGGCCCTGGCGACTTCCTCGTTGCTGTAGGGCGTACGGTCCGGGCGCCGGACGGTCGTGAAGAGGAGCTCTATCCGCTCGGACAGCGACCGCCCCGCCCCACCCGGCGGCGAACCCGCGCCCTCCGGTGGCCGGCCGGCGCGCTCCGTCGACCGGTCCGAGGTCTCCGACACGTCCCCCACCTCCGTTCGCCCGCATCGTAACCGACCGCCGTCGCGTGGTCCCCGCCCGTGCGGCGACCAGTACGGCATCAAGTACGGCATCAGCTGAGATGAATGGAACCTGCTTTTTCTCCACACCAGTTGACAGGCGGTACGCCGCATCGGCAGGCTGGCCGCGCGATCCGAGAGCCCTGCCGATCCATCTCCGCGAACGGAAGGAGCACCACTGTGAGACGCACCGCCGCCGCTCTGCTCACGGCCCTGTTGACGCTGGTCGCCGCCATCGGTCTGACGGCCACGAGCGCCCAGGCCGACAGCCCCGGCAACTGCACCACCCGCCACGACGGCCCGGCCGCCTTCGGGGAATGTACGGACGTCCCGTCGGGCACCATGTGGCGCATCGAAGTCGCCTGCTTCTACCTCGAGGGCGACCAGCCGATCACCTACTGGGTCGCCGGCAGCGTCATCACCGGCAACGGCGTGTCGACCGCGATGTGTTCGCGCCCCCGGTCGTACGCCACCAAGACGATCCGCCCGGTGGTGGTCGGCGTGACCGGGCAGCAGGGCCGGCTCGTCGGGTACGGCGGGAAGTGCGTGGACATCCGGCACGGCAGCACTACCATCGCCACCCCGGTGCAGATCTACGACTGCAACGGCACGGGCGCGCAGTGGTGGACGCTGGGCAGCGACCGCACGGTCCGCGCGCTGGGCAAGTGCCTGAACGTGGTCTGGGGGCGCAGCGAGAACGGCACCGGAGTGGAGATCTACGACTGCATCCCCTCCAGCCAGGGCGAGCAGTGGATCCCGCAGGCGGACGGCTCGCTGAAGAACGTCCTCACCGGCAAGTGCCTCGACCTCCTCGGCTTCGACACCACGAACGCCCGGCAGTTGGGGATCTGGGACTGCAACGGACTGGCCAACCAGAAGTGGGTCCTGACGCCCTGACGCTCCGGCAGGTCAGGAGCGTTCGATCGGACGGGTTCGGGGTGCCGCGCCGGGCAAGGGGGGCGGCGCGGCACCCCGGGCCCGTTCCGTCATGTCTCCGCGCCCGTCGGGATGCGGAGGCGCGGCGTGAACCCCGACGAGGGCCGCCGCGAGCAGAGCACGGATCAGGAAGAAGACCGGCCGCCCACCCCGCCGCCCGCCCGCCCGGTTTCGCCGCAGGGATCCGTGGCACCCGCGTACGGCGGCACCCACGCACGGTGGCGACCGTGTACGACGCGGTGACGAACGGGAGGAACGGAGGACGTGATGACGGTGAAGGCGGGGGCGAACGGAGCACCGCTGGACGGGCCGTGGCCCGAGGCGGCGGGGCGGCTCTGGCGGGACGTGACCGGGCTGGTGCGCGCGGAGGCCGGCGGCCCCGGCGGCCCGCTGACCACGGCGGTCGGCCGGGCGCGCCTCGCCGGGACCGCGCTGGCGCTGAGCGGCGCCCTGGGCGCGCTCTCTCTCGTCTCCGCCCACCAGGCCCTGCTGCGGGCCACCGAGCGGATCATGCCGCCGTCCCGGGCGGCCTGGGCCCTCGCGGCCGGTTACGCCGGGGCCGCCGCCGGCCTCACCCGTCTGCGGCGCTCCGCCTCCCGCGCCGCGCGGCGCTCCTCCGCGGAGGCCGTGGAGCGGGTGCTGGCGGAGCTGGCCGCGTCCGGGGTGTGACCGGCCGCGGCCGGCCGCCGGGACGCCCGAGCTCCTCGCGAGGACGCGTTCAGTCGTGGCGGACGACGCAGAGCGCCCAGATGACGAACGCGCACGTCGCCATGACGACGACCGACCACAGCGGGAAGTACGGCAGCGACAGGAAATTGGCGATCAGGATGAGTGACGCGATCACGATGCCCAGCACCCGCGCCCAGGCGGAGACCTTGAACAGGCCGACGCCCACCATGATGGCCGCGATGCCGAGGAAGAGGTGCACCCATCCCCAGCCCGCCACGTTGAACTTGTAGACGTAGTTCGGGGCGTTGACGAACACGGTGTCGTGGACGATCGCCGATATGCCCCTGAGTACGTTCAGGAAGCCGTCGATCAACAGCATCACAGCGGCGAAGACCGTCAGTCCGGCGGCGGCCGCCAGGGACTTCTCGCTGTGGTGCTGAGTGGTGTGCGGCTGTGAGGAGTGCGACATGGTCTCTCTCCTAGTCCGGATCGGCCTTCCGAAGCCGGCGAGTCCGAGAGCCCGGGAAAAGAACGCCGCCGCGCTGCCGGGAACGAACGCGCGCCCGGCGGGCGGATGCGGCCCTCCCCGGGGAGTCGTCCTCCACCCCGCGCCCTTGCCACACGAGGTGGGGCGACCGACGGAGACCGCTCAATCCATCCTCACCACGCCGCGCCGTTGATCGCACCTCGGCCCCGGAAATCCCCTCCACCTGCGACGACACCGGCCGCTCGCGCTAGGGTGCGCCGGTGAGTCTCTACATCGTCGTCGGATACGGACCCGCCGGAGCGGCCACCGCCCGGCTGCTGGCCGGACAGGGCCATACGGTACGCGTCGTCACCAGGTCGGGCCGCGCCCCCGGGCCCGGTACCGAGCACCCCGGCACCGAGCACCCGGGCATCGAACACGTCGCCCTGGACGCGACGGACGCGGCACGGCTGGCCGGGGCCGCGCGGGGCGCCACCGCGATCCTCGGCTGCGCCGCGCCGCCCTACCACCGCTGGACGAAGGAGTGGCCGCCGCTGGCGGCGGCGCTCACCGAGGCGGCGGAGGCGTCCGGCGCCGTCCTGGTCATGCTGGGCAATCTGTACGGCTACGGCCCGGTGGACGGGCCCCTGACCGAGGACCTGCCGCTCGCCGCGACCGGTCCCAAGGGGCGGGTGCGCGCCGCCGCGTGGGAGCGGGCGCGGACCCTGCACGAGCAGGGGCGCATCAGGGCGGTCGAGATCAGGGCCTCGGACTTCTTCGGGCCCGGCGTGACCGACGGCGGTCATCTGGCCGGGCGCTTCATGCCCCCGCTGCTGCGCGGCAAGGCGGTGACCGCGCTCGGCGACCCGGACGCCCCGCACAGCTGGAGCTACCTGCCCGACGTGGCCGCGGCCCTGGCCGAGGCCGCGGGGGAGGAACGGGCCTGGGGCCGCGCCTGGCACGTTCCGACGGAACCGCCGTTCTCCGTCCGGGAGATGGCGGACCGCCTCGCCGCCGCGGCCGGGACGGCACCCGTCGCCGTCCGCCCGACGCCGCCGGCCGTGCTGGGCGTGGCGTCGCTGTTCTCCCCGCTGCTGCGCGAGCTGAAGGAGATCCGCTACCAGTTCGACCGCCCCTTCGTCGTCGACTCCGACGCCTACCGGTCCGCCTTCACGGTCCGTTCCACGCCCGTCGACGAGCAGGTGGAGGCGACGGTCGCGTGGTGGAAGGAGCGCCTGGCCGCCGGCGGGTGATCCAGGTGGCCTTCGGCAGCGGGGGAATTCCTTTCGCGACCCGCGGCGACGGGCCCCTTTCCCACGTGGGAAAGGGGCTCGTCACATCCCGGACGACGTCAGCGGACGAACTTCCAGGTGATTCCGTTGACCACACCCCGGTCCAGCGGCGCGAGCTTGGCGAAAGCCGCCTGGCTGAGGTCTATGTGCGTCCGGTCGCAGGACGGACACTTGTCCCGGACCGGGACCCGTATGGTCCTGCCGTTGTAGGAGACCTCCACCGAGACGCCTCTGCACAGCGGGTCGTTGTTCGGGTTCGGGGTGGTCCACCAGGCGGCGGGTATCGCGACCAGGTCCTGCGACGAGGCGTCGATCGGCGTTCCGCAGGCGCCGTAGCCCTTGTCGGTGTAGTAGGTCATCTTGCCGGTCATCTTCTGGCCGATCGGAATGTCGGCCGAGGCCGGTCCCGCGGCGAGGGTGATACCCGTCGCGGCGGCGACCAGAGCGCAGGCGGCGAAACGAACTCGGCGCACTCGCCTGAATTCACGCATGGTGATGTCTCCTCCTGAGGCAGGGGAATACGACACGCGGAGCCGGAGTCGGAGTCGGAAATGCGTGCGTCGACTGGGCGTCCGGCTTCGGGACCCATGGATTTCACGGCCCCCGGTGTCCCCGCAACCCCCATCGGTCTCAGTTGTCCGGAACTGAGTGGTCCATGAACTCAGTTGGGCCGGAACACCGTCGGTCCGTCCGAAAACACACCGGAACACCCGGGGGCGGCCAAACACCCGGGTAGGGTGAAACGTCCGGGCACGCCGGGCGCTTGGGAGTCACGGACGCCGGACGGTGCCGGATGGCGACGGACGGGCAGACATGCCGTGTTCAAGCGGACGGGATGGGCGGCCCGGTGGGCGGCACACGCGGCCCGGCGGGCGCCTGACGGGCGGGAGGGGCCCGGTGAAGCCCCCGGATTACGCCCGCTCCTCCCGAGGCGCGGGCTCCGGAGGCAGGTGAACGGACAGCAGGCACACGTCGTCGCGCTGCTCGTCGGGGAGCAGCCGGGCGAGCAGCGCGTCGAGGGAGCCATTGCCGCCGCGCGGCGACACGCTCCGTACGGCCTCGGTGAGTCGGTCCAGGCCGGCGTCGAGGTGCTCGCCCGGGCGCTCGATCAGCCCGTCGGTGTACATCAGCAGATGGTCGCCGGGCTCGATCCGGCAGGTGGCCTCGCCGTAGGAGGGCCGCAGGGTCGCGCCGAGGAGCACGCCCTCGGGCGGGGTCAGGTACTCCGCCTTGCCCTGCCGCATGAGCAGGGGCGGCGGGTGGCCGGCCTGGGCCCAGGTCAGGCAGCGCTCGGTGGGGTCGTAGCGGCCGAGGACCATGGTGGCCGTGGCGTGCCCGTCCGGGGTGTGCAGCAGCAGGGTGTTGAGCCGGTGCAGGGCGCCGGTCAGCGAGGAGCCGGTGAACACCATCCCCTTGGCGGTGAAGCGCAGTTGCGCCATGGTGGCCACCGCGTCGATACCGTGCCCGGCGACGTCCCCGACGGCGAACAGGACGCAGCCGTCGGGCATCTCCACGGCGCTGTACCAGTCGCCGCCCACGCTCAGGTCGTCGTGCGACGGCAGGTAGACGACGTCGACGCGGAGGTCCGCGAGGTTCAGCGACTGGGTGGGCAGCGGCAGCAGCGCGTGCTGGAGCCGCGCCGCCACCAGGCGTTCCGTCTGCAGCACGTTGCGCTGGGCGAGCACCGCCTGCTGGGACTCCAGCAGGGCCAGTTCGGCGCGCCGCCGGGCGGTGAGGTCCATGATGACGCCGTGCATCTCGACGGGTGTGCCGTCGGCGTCCGGCACGGTCTCGGCGACGACCCGCAGGTGCTTGACGCCGGAGGCGCTGGCGAACCGGACCAGGTGGTCCATGGGTGTGCCGTCGGCCAGCAGGGCCTGGACGGCCCGGGCGAAGTCGGGCAGGTCCTCGGGCAGCAGGTGGCGCGGCAGTTCGTCGAGGCGCATCGGCCCCAGCGAGCGGTCGCGGTCCAGGATCTCGTAGACCTGCGGCGACCAGGTGACGTCGTCGGTGGCCAGGTTCCAGTCCGTCCAGCCGAGGTTGCCCAGCCGCTGGAGGTCGGCGAGCAGCTCGCGCTGCCGGGTCTCGGTGTCGTGGCCGGTCCAGCAGACGACGAGGGAGCCGCCCAGGCGCGCCACCCGCAGCGAGTAGACGGACTGCCGGCGGACGCCCGCGACGACCTCCTCGTAGGCGAACGGCTCGCTCTGGTACGGCTGCCCGGTCTCCAGCGTGTGGAGGTAGCCGTGCCAGGCGGAGGATCCGGCCATGGTGGGGTAGCACTCCAGGACGCGCAGGCCGACGAGCTGGCGCCCGCGCCGCCCGGCGACGTCGGCGGACTGCGGCGCGGCGGCGTCGATCCGGAAGTCCTCGATTTCGCCGGTCGCCGACCGCAGGGGCGTGAGCAGGGCCGCCGGTCCCATGAGCGCGTCGAAGATCGCCTGGACGGTTTCGGTGCGGGACGGGCCGGCCCGGCCGGCCGGTGCGTCGCACATGCGCAGGCTCCCCGCGCAGAGCCGGGCGACCGCCCACAGCAGCTCCCGCAGGGCGGGGTCGAAGGGGGCGTCGACGGTGCGCAGGATGCCCAGGGCCGCGGTGACGCTGCCACCGGTGACCACGGGGAGCCAGGCCCGCGTCGGCCACCGGTGGGCCGGCTCGCCGATCAGGTGGTAGCGCAGCGCGTCCCGCTCGGGGTCCTCCAGCCAGACGGCCTCGCCCCGGTGGACGACGTCCTGGGCGGCGATGCCGCTGACGGGCGGTACGGACCGCCACTGGGCGGCGACGGCGGCCCCGGTGCCGGCGTGGCCGCCGAGCTCCAGCACGCCGTCCGGGGTGTTGAGGAAGATCATGACGGCGTCGGCGCCCACCGGCGGCCCGGCCAGGTGGTCGAGCAGCGTCCCGGCGAGCTCCCGCACCCCCGAGACCTGGGCCAGGGCCTCGCCGACGGCGCCCAGGACCTCCGCGTGCGTCCGGTGCCCGGCGGCGCGCGGCGGGGCGTGCCGGGTGTAGTGCGCGGGATCGAACACCGAGCCGCCCTCCTCCCGCCCGTCCGGCTCACGGGGTCCGTGCGGTTCGGAGGGCTTCCGGGCGGCGGGGACGGCGCCGCCCCGCGGCATCTCGCCCAGGACGATCCAGCACTCCTCTATCAACGTCCGGCCGGCGGTGCGGGCGCGCCGCGTCAGCTGCTCGTAGGCCGCCGTCGCGGAGCACTCGGAGCGTGCCATCAGCACACCCTTCGCGCGTTCCAGCACCGCCGTCGTGGACGCCAGGTGCTCCAGCCGCTCGTTCTCCGCCCGGAGCTTGGCCACCACCTTCGCCAGTGCGACGACGTCGGGTTCGACGCCGGACTTCTCGTCCTGGACAGACTCGCTCGTCACGCCCCGAGCATGGCACAGACGGCCGCCGCCCGGCCCGTTTCCGCACATCAGGGCGGGCGCTCGGCCGGACGTTCGGATGGTGCTCCGGTTCTTCTCCCTCCCCTTATGTTCGCAGGAACCTCGGTGCCGCGGAAGGGAGTTCACGAACCGGCGGCCGACGGCCGCGGGGAGCCGGAGAACCGGACCGAGGTCGGCGGAACCGGGTGAACACCGCGGGCCGCTTCGCTACCGTGGAGGGGGCGAACCGCTACAAGGCCCGCATGGCGGCCACTTCGCCCTTCCGGGACACCTCCACACCATTGCCTTCGCTCCGGGCGCCGTCCAAGGAGGCCCGCGAGCCCGTCCGGCGCGCCGGCGACAGGTCCGGGACATGCCGGGAGAGGACACGAAACGGTGAACGGATCCATGCGGGGCAAGGCCGTCCTCGTGACCGGCGCGGCCCGCGGCCAGGGCCGCGCGCACGTCGTGCGGCTGGCCGGCGAGGGCGCCGACGTGATCGCCGTCGACCTGTGCGGCCGGCTGCCCGGCGTCGCCTACGCCTCCCCGGTGCCGGAGGACCTCGACGAGACCGTCGCCCTCGGCGCGGCGCACGGCCGGCGGATCATCCCGCTGGTGGCCGACGTCCGGGACCTCGCCGGGCTCCGGAAGGCCGTGGACGGAGCCGTGGAGACCCTGGGCCGGCTGGACGCCGTGGTGGCCAACGCGGGCATCTGCATCCCCTGCGCCTGGGACCGGGTCACCGAGGAGAACTTCCGGGACACCATGGACGTCAACGTCCGCGGCACCTGGAACACGGTGATGGCGACCGCGCCGCACCTGGTGGCGGCGGGCGGCGGGTCCATCGTGCTGATGAGCTCGTCGGCGGGGCTCAAGGTCCAGCCGTTCATGATCCCTTACACCACCAGCAAGTTCGCCGTGCGCGGGATGGCGAAGGCGTTCGCCGCCGAGCTGGCCCGGTTCGGCGTCCGGGTCAACAGCGTGCACCCGACGGGCGTCGACACTGCCATGGGCGGCCGGGCCATGCTCGCCCGCGTCGCCGAGGCCAGCATGGCCGACCCGCGGCTGCGCGGGATGCTGGTCAACATGCAGCCGGTGCCCGGGATCTCGGCGGAGGACGTGGCCGAGGCCGTGCTGTTCCTGGTGTCGGACGCGTCCCGGCACGTGACCGCGCACGCCCTCGCCGTGGACGCGGGCGTCAGCGAGTTCTGAGTTCGCCGCCCCCCCCGCGCCACCCGCCGCCAGCACAGACGGGCCGGTTCCGCCATGCCCCTCCACCACCACCTCGTCGGACACACCTGGGCCCTCGGGCCGCTGCGGTGGACGTTCGCCGACACCGCCCTCTACGCGCTCGGCGTCGGGGCCGGGGCCGACGATCCGTCCACGGAACGGGAGTTCACGACGGAGAACTCCACGGGCGTCACCCCGTCGGTGCTGCCCACCTTCGCCACCACCCTCGTCCCGCCCGGAGAGCACCCCGCCCTCGGCGACTTCGACGTGACGCGGCTCCTGCACAGCCACCAGTCCGTGACGCTCCACGGCCCGCTGCCCGTCGAGGGAACGGCGGTCACGACGTCCCGGCTCACCGCGCTGCACGACCGGGGACGCGCCGCGCTCGCCGTGATCGACTCCCGGTGCGCGGACGCGGACACCGGCCGGCCGCTCGCCGACCTGCGCACCGGGCTGACCATCCGGCACGCGGGCGGCTTCGGCGGACCGCCGGCGCAGGAGGCGCCGTGGGAGCGCCCGGCGCGCGAGCCGGACCACACCACCCGCTACCGCACCGCCCTCCACCAGGCGCTGCTCTACCGGCTCTGCGGTGACCGGAATCCGCTGCACTCCGACCCGGCCCTCGCCGGACGGCTCGGCCTGGCCGGGCCGCCGCTGCACGGGCTGTGCACCTTCGGGTTCGCCGGGCGGGCGCTGCTGCACGCGCTGTGCGGGGGCGAACCGGCCCGCTTCGGAACCATGTCCGCGGCGTTCACCGCGCCCGTGCTGCCCGGCCGGGACCTCACCGTACGGATCTGGGCGGCGGCCGGCGCGGCCCTGTTCGAGGTCCGCTCGCACGGGCGGGTGGTGCTGGGCCGCGGCCGGTTCGTCCCGCGCCCCGGCGGGGACGTCAGGTAGCGGCCGGGCGCCGCGCGGTGTCCGGGCCGGCGGCGTACCGCTCGGCGTACCAGCGGACCGTGCTCCGCAGCCCGTCCGGCAGCCCGATCGCCGGCCGCCACCCGGTGGCGAACAGCCGGGAGACGTCGAGGAGTTTGCGCGGCGTCCCGTCCGGGCGGCTCGGGTCCCAGCGGATCCGCCCGGTGTAGCCGACCGCCTCGACCACCATCCGGGCCAGTTCCGCGATGGTCACGTCCCGGCCGGTGCCGACGTTGACCGGCGACGGGCCGTCGTAGTGCCGCAGCAGATGCAGACAGGCCGCGGCGAGGTCGTCGACGTGCAGGAACTCCCGGCGCGGTGCGCCCGTGCCCCAGACGGTGACCTCCTCGGCACCGGTCCGCGCCGCCTCGTGGAAGCGCCGGATGAGCGCGGGGAGGACATGGGAGCGGGTGGGGTGGAAGTTGTCCCCGGGGCCGTAGAGGTTCGTCGGCATCAAGGAGATCCAGCGCCGGCCGTACTGCCTGCGGTACGAGCGCACCGCGACCACCCCGGCGATCTTGGCGATGGCGTAGGCGTCGTTGGTTTCCTCCAGCGGCCCGGTCAGCAGGGCGGACTCGGGGATGGGCTGCGGGCTGTGCTTCGGGTAGATACAGGAGGAGCCGAGGAACAGCAGCCTGTCGACGCCGGCGGCGTGCGCGGCGGTGAACAGATTGGTCTGGATCCTGAGGTTGTCGGTGAGGAATTGGACCGGTTCGGCGTCGTTGGCGGCGATGCCGCCGACCCGGGCGGCGGCGTCGATCACCACGTCCGGGCGGAGCGCGGCGAGGAGGGCGGACGCGGCGCGGGCGTCGGTGAGGTCGACGTCGGCGGAGGCGACGCCGACGACCGACGTGAACCCCTCGGCCGCCAGCCGGCGGAGCAGAGCCGAACCCACAAGGCCGGTGGAACCGGCCACCAGCACCGTCGCGGACGGGGGGAGGAGGGGGAGGAGGGGGCGGGGCGGGTTCACGGTTGCCTCTCCTGCGGGGGGACGGGCGGGTGGGGCGTGGGGTGGTGAGGGCGGCGGGGGAGGCGGGGGCGGCCGGGATGGCCGGGGCGGTCGGGTTGATCGAGTCGATCGGGGCGGTCGGGTCGACCGGGAAGGCGGGGGAGTCCGGGGAGGTCCAGGCCGCGGCAGTACAGGGCGCCCAGCAGGCGCAGCAGGGAAACCGGTTCGGGGGTCCCGCGGTGCCCCGAGGCCGCGACGAGCGGGGCCGCGACCCCCTCGGCCCGCAGCGTGTCCCGGATCGGCCGGGCCAGCACGGGGTGCGGGCCGATCTCCACGAACGCCCGGAAGCCTCGGTCCGCCAGCGCGGACACCGCCTCGGTGAACCGCACGGGCCGACGGAGGTTGCGCGCCCAGTAGTCCGCGGAGCCGGGGGCGGACGGGCCTGGGGTGCCGGCGTCCGACTCCGGTGCTGCGCTGGTGGTCGGGTCGGGTCCGGTGCCGACGGCCGACTTCGGTCCGGTGTCGGCGGCCGGCACGGGTGTGGCGCCGGAGTTCGGATCGAGCCCGGAGTCGGTGCCCGGTCCCGGTCCCGGTCCGGAGTCGGTGCCCGGACCCGGACCCGGTCCCGCGTCGGTCGTCGGGGCCCGGGGCGCGTCGACGGTCGACACCCAGGGCACGCGTGGCGCCGCCGGGGACAGTTCGGCCAGTTCGGCGCGGAGTTCGGGCAGGACCCCGTCGACGTACGGGCTGTGCGACGCCGCGTCGATCCGGATCGTCCTGCACCGCACGCCCTCCGTCTCCAGGGCGCCGACCAGGGCGCCCACCGCGTCGGACGCCCCGGTGACCACCGTCTCCCGGGGCGCGCTGTGCGCGGCGACGACCACCGTCCCCGGCGTCCCGGCGCAGCGCCGCTCGACGGTGTGCCGGTCCAGGCCGATCGTGGCCATCGCCCCGCCGCCCGACACCCGGGCGAGCAGCCGGGAGCGGGTGGCGACGACCCGCGCCGCCTCGGGGAGCGTGAGGACGCCCGCGACATGGGCGGCGGCGACCTCGCCGAGGCTGTGCCCCACCACGGCGTCCGGCCGCAGCCCCAGGGACAGCAGCCAGCGGGCGGTCGCCACCTGCAGCGCGAAGATGAGCGGCTGGGCCGTGCCGGGCCCGTCGGCCCCCGCGCCGGGCGGGCTCGCGAGCGGGCCGGTGACGCCGCCGGGCAGCAGCCCGTCGAGTTCGGCCAGCACCTCGGCCGCCACGGGCGACCAGCCCGGCAGGGCGCGGCCCATGCCCGTCCACTGGCCGCCGTGTCCGCCGAAGCACCAGGCGGTCCGGCCGGCCGCGCCGTCGGCCCGGCCCGCCGTCCAGCGCGGGCTCGGCAGGCCGTCGGCGAAACACCTCAGGCCCTCGACGAGCCCCGGCACGTCCGCCGCGGCCACCGCCAGGCGTTCGGGGCCGGGGCACGCGGGAATGGGTGACACTTCATCGGGCCGAGAACCGTTGGCCAACAATTCCGCCGCCCTTTTCGCCTCTTCCGTCAACTCCGCACGCGTGGCGGCGGAAAACACCAGCAGCCACGGTGGTGGAGGCGGCAGCACACTGTCGAATGTCATAAGCCCCTCGTGTTCCGGTGCATCGGATCGGGTGGCACGCCGGTGCTTGCTACGATCGCCGCACCGGCCGGTCGGCGCCGCCGCGCGCACCACTGCTCGACGCTTTCGATGCGGAAAGCGACACCTTCGACAAAGGAGTAGAGGAAGAATGCCGGAGAACTCCTTCCAGGGTCTGGTCGTCGATACCGAACCCGCGTCCGACGCCTATCTCGTCATCGGCATTCCCGGATCCGGAAAAAGCTCGGTGTCCGCCGCCCTCGCCCGCCGCTTTCCCCTCGGCGCGCACATCGAGGGCGACCACATCCAGGAACTCATCGTCTCCGGCGGGCACCTGCCCTCCCCGGAGGAGGACCTGGAGGCCGACCGCCAGCTGCTGCTGCGCGCCCGCAACGCCTCGGTGCTCGCCCGCAGTTTCCACGCCGCCGGCGTCGTCCCCGTCATCGACGACGTGGTCGTCCGGCGCGCGCACCTCGACTACTACCTGGAGCAGTTGGAGGGCCTGCCGCTGCACCTCATCGTCCTCGCGCCCACGGCGGACGTCGTCGCCCGGCGCGTCGCCGAACGGGACAAGGTGCTCGCCGACGACTGGTCGTTCCTCGACGAGGCGATGCGCACCGAACTCGACGGTCGGGGAACGTGGTTCGACAGCTCCGAGATGACCCTCGGCGAGACCGTCGACGCGATCCTCGCCAAGGGCTGAGCCCCCGCCCCACCGCCCGGCGCCGGTGCTCCCGGTGGAGCCCGGCGCCCTCATCCGCCGTCGATCCGGCGGACGGCGGACAGCCAGGTGAGCATCAGGTGGGCGCTCCGGTGCAGGAACGCCCGCGCGTCCTGCGTCCAGGCCGGGCCCCGCGCCTGCTCGGCGAACTCCCGCAGGCCGTGCGCCAGCGAGGCGTACGCCTCCCGGTAGTCACTCCCATCCGGGCGGAACTCCCGCAGCCAGTCCAGCAGTTCGTCCATGAAGCGGATCGCGGGCAGCTCGGCGGTGAGATCGGCGAAGAGGTCGTGCGCGTTGCGCTCGTGGTGGACCAGGGGCCCGCCGAAGCGGACGGAGTGGCCCAGGTGCTTGGTGCACGCCGCCAGGAAGTACCCGCTGAAGATGTCCCCGAAGCGCTCCAGGGGAGCGCCGCCGACGGGCTGCCCCATGCGGAGGAAGTAGTAGGCGGGCAGCGCGTCCCGGTGCACCGCCGTGTTCTGGGAGTTGACGGGGCACCAGGTGTCCCGCGCCAGGACGGCGGCCGGCCCCCGG
This sequence comes from Streptomyces mobaraensis NBRC 13819 = DSM 40847, assembly GCF_017916255.1. NCBI lineage: Bacteria > Bacillati > Actinomycetota > Actinomycetes > Kitasatosporales > Streptomycetaceae > Streptomyces > Streptomyces mobaraensis. Next base: position 609,406 of record NZ_CP072827.1, on the reverse strand, counting down.
TAGGCGGTCACCGTGGGGCGGACGGCGAGCCTGGTCACCGCGTCCACGTCGGGATCGCCCAGCCACAGCCCGGCGTTGACCCGGACGTCGGCCGTCTCCTCCGTCCACGTCGGCGCGGCCGGGTCCGTGCGCGGCCCGTACGGGAAGCCCCGGGGGTGGACCCGGCAGGGCGTCACGTCCAGCAGGTCGCAGCAGTTGAACCAGCCGGACGGCGACGACACCGTACGGTGCCGCGCCGGTCCCTCCAGCACCACCCGGTGCTCGTCCAGGAACGGGCTCACGGCGGGCAGGTTGTCGTCGTCCATGGACACGGCGCACGCGCTGCCGTTCAGGTACGACAGCAGATAGCCGATGTTGCGCCGGTTGTCCGAGTCGTACGGCACGAGCTCCGGCACGCCCAGCTTCGCCAGCAGCCGGTCCTGCTCCGCCACGTCCGGCGAGAGGATCGCGGCGCCGCGGGCGCGGGCCCGGTCGCAGGCCGCGTGGAAGGCGGCGGGTGTCCGGCGGTCGGGGATGACGACGAGCCGGGCACCGCCCTCCGCCAGGGTGTCGGCGTAGTGCTCCAGGAACTCCCCGGAGCCGATGGTCGTGATGACGATGTCGATCGTTTCGGACATGTGGTCACTCCGCAGTGTGGTCACTCCGTAGGGGGAATGTCCCGCCAGAACCGCAGTCGGGAAGAGGCGGTGACGAGGGGCGCGCCGATCCAGAGGAGCATGACGACGGCCAGCCCGAGCCGCGGGCCGAACAGGCTGCCGAGCGCGCCGCCGACCAGGCCGCCGACGAAGAGCATGCCGCGGCTGACGAACCGGACGCAGGCCACCGTCCGCTGCAACAGGTCGGCCGGGGTGAGGAGTTGGACGAGCGTGGCCTGGCCGACCGTGAACACGGCGTACCCCGCGTGGAACAGCAGCGCCCCGGACAGGAACAGGAACAGCCCGGTGCCCGGCCGGGTCAGCGGCAGCAGCAGTCCCGCGGGGGCGCACACCGCCGCGGGGGTCCAGACCGCGCGGGCCGTGCCCAGCCGCCGCGCGACACGGCCCGCGCCGAACGCCCCGACCAGCCCGCCGATGCCCACCGAGCCGATCAGCAGGCCCAGAGTGCCGGGGGCCACCCCGACGTCGTCGGCCAGGAAGAGGACGACGAGCGCCTCGTACGCGGCGAAGCAGCAGTTCCCCAGGGCGGAACCCGCGATCGACGCCAGGATGACCGGTCGTCGCGCCACGAAGCGGAACGCCTCGGCGAGTTCCGCCCACAGGCCCGTCGCGCGGCCCGCCGTGCCCGGCGCCGCGCCGGGGGCCTCGATCTGCGCCCTCATCAGCAGATTGCACGCCGCGGAGGCCGCGAAACCGCCCACGTTGAGCAGCGGGGCCCGCTCGGGCCCCAGCACCTGCACCGTGAACCCGGCCACCGCCGGACCGAAGGCCAGCGACACCGCGCGCGCCATCTGCAGCCGGACGTTCCCGTGCACGAGCCGGTCCTTGGGCAGCATCCGCGGCGGCATGGACAGGTACACGATCTCGTAGAACACCGTCGCGCAACTGACCAGCACGTTCGACAGGTAGAGGTGCCACAGCGCCAGGTGCCCCGTCGCCGCCAGGACCGGCACCATGGTGACGATCACCGCGCGGCCGAGGTCGGCGAGGAGCAGCAGCGTCCGCGGGCGCAGCCGCGCGCCGTACACACCGGCGGGCAGCGTCAGCACCAGCCACGGCAGATAGCCCGCCGCCGTGATCAGCCCGACCTCACCGACCGTCGCCCCCAGCGTCCGGGCGGCGAGCAGCGGGAAGGCGACGACCGTCGCCATCCCGCAGAGCTGGCTGATGCCGCTGCCGATCCAGAGCAGGCGGAAGTCCCGCTCCAGGGCGCGGGCGGGGGCGGTCGGGAGCGTGGCGAGATCGGACATGACGGGTGCTCTCTTTCTGTTCGGTGCGCCGCGCTTTCCCCGGGCGGGGTTTGCCCGGGGGGCGCGGACGTGCAAAGTCCGCGAACGCCGTGGCGGCGGACGCCCCGGCGGCGCCCGGCCCACGGCACCGTCCGGGCGGGGGCCGTCCGCCTCGGAGCCAGGCCGACGGCGGGTCCGGCGACGGGCCCGGTGGCAGGCTCCGCGGGAGCCGCCACGGCGGATACGAGCACGGCCCCCGTGAGAGGACCGGCACCGGGCCGCCGCTTCCCCGGACGGCCCCTATCCTGGCGACGCGCACGGCTTCCGCCACGGCCCCCGGCCCGCTCGGCGCGTCCCGGACGGCGGGCGTGCCGCGCTCGGCGTCTCCGGATACCTCGGTGGCTCGGGAGACTCCGGTGACCCCCGCGGCTGCCGGGGTGCCGGCCGCAGTGGTCTGGGCGGCAGCCTCGTCCGCTCCGCCGACCGGGGCGGCCCGGTGAACCCCGCGGGCTCCGGCGGCTCCGGCGGCTCCGGCGGCTCCTCCGGCCCCGGTCGTCGCGGCGATCCGGGCGCCTCGGCCGCCCCACGCGCCCGCCGCTGCCTCTGCTCCCTCTGTGCCCTCTGTGCCCCCGCACCCCTTCACAACGCCACCGGAACCGATCCCCCCGCCACCGACCGCTCCGCGGCCAGCGCGCAGCGCAGGGCCGCGTGGGAGTCGCGCCAGCCGGCCGCGGCCGGGGCGGGCGGGCCGCCGGCGGCGGTGGTGAGGAAGGCGCGCAACTGGGTGCGGTAGGCGGTGGCGAAGCGGTCCCAGTAGCCCTGGTGGCGAGGGGCCGGCGCACCGCCCGCGCCGGGCTCGGCCGCGCCCGTGGGGGTCGCCTCCAAGTTGCCTTGTTCGCCCAGCAGTTCGGCCCGTACGTCGTAGCCCAGGGGCTGCCGGCGGCCGGCGGTGAGGACCGCGAGGGTGCCGTCGTCGAGCCGCAGCATGGCGGTGACCGTGTCGAAGTCGCCGAGGTCCGCCAGTTCGGGGCAGGCCAAGGCCGCGCCGTCGGCGGTCACCCGGACGATCGTCCGGCCGGTGAGCCACCGGACCAGGTCGAAGTCGTGCAGCATCAGGTCGGTGAAGACCGAACCGCTCTCCCGGAGCCGGGCGAGCGGGGGAGGGGCCATGTCGTGCGAGACCAGCCGGAGGACGTGCGCCCGCCCCAGGTCGCCGGCGGCGGCGCGGGCCCGCAGGCCGGCGAAGCCGGGGTCGAAGCGGCGCTGGAACCCCACCCACAGCGGCACACCCCGCCGTTCGGCCGCCCGGCCGAGCGCCTCGGTCGTCGCCGGATCGACGGCCAGCGGCTTCTCGCACAGCGTCGGCACCCCCGCCCCGACCAGCTCCGCGACCAGTTCCGGGTGGCTGGTGGTGGCCGCCGTCACCAGCGCCGCGTCGCAGCCCCGGGAAACCAGGACCTCGACCGAGTCCGCGACGGACCCGCGGGGCGCCTTCCGGGCCAGCGCCTCGGCGCGTTCCGGGACGACGTCCACGCACACCAGCCGGTGCGGGCCCAGCGCGGCCAGGTGTGCGGCGTACAGCGCGCCGATCCGCCCGCAGCCCAGCAGACCGACGACCGGACCCTCGCCCCTCGCCGTACCCCCGCTCATCGCCGTACCCCCGCGGTCGGCGCGACGGCGGACCGGACCAGGCCGACGAGGTCCGCAGCCTCCCGGCGGGCCCGCAGCCGGGCGCCCCACTCGGCCGCCCGTTCGGTGTACCGCGGATCGGCCAGGACGTCCTCGACGCCCCGCCGGATATCCTCGGTCGGCACGTAGGGGCCGTCGGCCGGGCCGGAGGTGCGGTCGGTGAAGGCGAGCCGCCCGCGCGGGGTCGTCGCACTGGTCCGCAGCAGCACCCCCGCGCCGGTCGCTTCCGCCAACTGCCGTCCGTTCAGCTCCTGTTCGGACATGAACGGCATGACGACCGACGGTTTCCCGTGCAGCAGCGCGGCCAGCACCGTCGCCGAACCGCCGTGGCTCACCACCACGTCCGCCCAGGCCAGCGGCGCGTCCAGGCCGGTGAAGCCCGCCACCACCGCGTTGTCGGGCACCACCAGACCGCCCTCGAAGGCGAAGCCGCTCGACACGTACACGGTCCAGGGCCGCTCCGCGCAGGCGTCCAGGACGTTCTGGAGCGCCCGCCGGGCCACGTTGCCGCCGCTGCCGATGGTGACGTACACCCGCGGCCGGTCCGTGCGCGGCGGCTCCGGGGCGGCGGCCGGCGGGTTCCAGTACATCGGGCCGACGTAGTGCGGCGTGCCCCGGTGCGGCGGCCCGTCCAGGGGTTCGAGGCCGGGGTCGCTCGACACCAGGGTGACGTCCCCCCACAGCAGGTGCTCCGCCCGCGCCACCGGGCCCAGCCCGAGTCCGCGCGACACCTCGTCCCAGACCGGCAGGCTGGAGGGGTGCGGCAGCAGGTCGCGCGGCGCGACGGTCGACCACGGCATCCAGCCGTTCGCGCGCGGGGTGACGAAGTCGGCGTCGGCGAGCGAGACCACCGGCACGCCGGCCGCGCGGGCGGCGAGCGCCGCGGTGGGGTACATGTCGATGACGACCGCCGTCGGCCGGAACTCCTCGATCAGCCGGGCGTCCGCGGCCAGCCGCCGCCGGACGCGCTCGATCCGGTGGAACGTCGCCGCGACCGCGAACACCCGCTCCACATCGGCGAACGGCAGGTACGGCGGCGTCGGGTGCCGGGCCGGCGGCCGGGGCGCGTCGGGCCCGGAGTCCAGCACCGGGAACCCGGCCTCCCGCACCATCGCCGTCACACCGCAGTCCGCGAACGCCACCTCGGCGCCCGCCGCGGCCAGTTCCGCCGCCAGCACCAGGCAGCGGCCGGTGTAGGCCGCGCCGCCGCCCCAGGCCCAGGGGAAGAACAGCACCCGTTCGGTCACACTTCCTCCATCTCGCCTTGCTCGCCCCATATCTGACATGACCTCAGACCGTCAGTCCGCCGTCCACCGCGATCACCTGCCCGGTCACGTACGACGCGGCGGGGGAGCACAGGAAGGCCACGACCGCGGCGACCTCCTCGGGCCGGGCCGGCCGGCCGAGCGGGGTACGGCGGACGACGTCCTCGCGCGCCCGCTCCGGCAGGCCGTCGTGCGCGGGCGTCCCGGCGACCAGGCCGGGGGCCACGCAGTTGCAGGTCAGGCCGTACCGCCCGTACTCCCGGGCGACCGTCCACGCCAGCCCGTGCAGCCCCGACTTGCCCGCCGCGTACGCCGCCTGGCCCGGCCGCCCGCGCAGCCCTGCCACCGACGACACCAGCACCACCCGCCCGCCGGGCCGCCGGAGCATGGCCCGCACCCCGGCCCGCAGACAGCGGAACGCGCCGCCCAGGTTGACCGCCACCTGCTCCTCCCACTCCTCGTCCGGCACGTCGAGCAGCAGCCGGTCCCGGTGGACCCCGGAGTTGACGACGAGCGCGTCCAGCCGGCCGAACTCCGCCACGGTCGCGTCGACCGCCCGCCTCCCGCCGTCCGGCCGGGACAGGTCGGCCGTCACCGCCACGGCCGCCGCGCCCGCCGCACGCAGCGCGTGGGCCACGTCCGCCGCCGCGCCCGCGTTGCGGTGCGCGTGCACGGCGACCGCGTGCCCGGCGGCGGCCAGCGCGTGCGCGACGGCCCGGCCCAGCGGCCCGGAACCGCCGGTCACCAGCGCGGCCCGGCCGCTCACCGCGCCTCCCCGACGGGGAAGCACGTCTCCTCGATGCGCGCGAACCGGGCCCGCAGCCGGTCCGCCGCACCCGGATCCCGGGGACCCTCCCGGCCGCCCGCCGCGACCATCGCCTCCCGCAGCCGGTCCAGCGCGGCCAGCAGCGGACGGCCCAGCGCCAGCACGCGCGGGTACACCGCGGGCGGGTCCGGCTGCTCGTGCGCCGCGATCAGGGCGGTGCCGAGCCGCTTCGCCCGCAGCCGGGCGTCCAGCGCGGCGGTCCGCACCGCGGCCACGGCGGGGGAGAGGCCGTCCGGCGGGCCCAGCGCGTGCGCGTAGAGGAACAGCTGGGGCTGGAGGTCGCCCAGGACGAGCACGTGCAGCGCCCGGGCCGGCACCGGGCCCAGGCCGCGCGCGGCGAGCCCGTCGAGCTCGTCGAAGAGGCCGCGCAGCGCCCGCGCGCCGGCGGACAGCAGCGCGGTGTCCCGGTCCAGCCGCCCGGCCAGGTACTCCGCCGGGTCCCGCTCGTCCGGCGGGCCGGTCGCCGCCACCGTGCCCACCCAGGTGAACAGCGCCCGCAGCGCGGGCGTCAGCGTCCACCGCCGCCGGAAGCCGTCGGCCGGGTCGGCATCGGTGTCCAGCACGGTGACGACGCCGTCGGCCGGGGACCAGCCGACCGCCAGCACGGCGTGGTCGTGGAAGTGGAAGCGGCCCTCGTACACGTCGCCGGGCAGGTGGTACCGGTCCGGCAGCACCATCACCGGCTCCCCGGCGGCCAGCCGCTCCAGCACGAACGGCACGTTGCGGGCGCCGTCGTCGAACGCCGTCCGGTACGTCACCCGGCAGCCGTCGAAGTCCCGGGCGAGGTCCCGGCCCACCGGGTCCAGCGGGCCGTTGAGCGCCCGCGCGACCGCCGGCGGAGGAAGGCCCCGGAACCGCAGCACCGCCTCGACGCAGCGGAGCACGCAGTTGAGCCCGTCCAGCGCGCGGTCCCCCCAGCCCAGCGCCGCGCCGGGGTCGAACCGCGGGACGGCGGCCGTCCCCGTCACCGCGGCTCCCGCACGGCGGCCCGGGCGCGGGCGACCAGGGTGTCGGCCAGGTGACCGAGGTTGTCGAAGACCGTCCAGTCGGTCTCCTCCTCGCTGTAGGGCACGCCCCACGCGTCCTCGAAGCGGGAGAACACCACGATCAGATCGAGGGAGTCCATCCCGATCTCGTCCAGGGTGGCGCTCTCGTCGAGCCGGTCGGGGAGGTGGGGGCGTTCCGCGAGGACGGTCGTGACGAGCCTCATCGCGTCCTCGCGGTCGGGCAGCCGGGGAGTGGCGCCGTTTCCGTCGGTCGGTCCGGTCATGTCGGATTCCCTTTCGTCGGTGGGCGTGCGAGTGGTCGTACGGTGGGCGGATCAGCCGCCGCCGTCCGTCATGAGCGGGCCGCGCCGGATCTTCCCGCTGGGCGTTCTCGGCAGTGCGTCGACCCGGCGGATCACCGTGGGCACCTTCACGGGCGTCAGCAGCTCGCCGGCCCGGCGGCGCAGGGCCGCCGCGTCGAAGTCGCGGGCGTCGGCCTCGACGAACGCCCACACCTGCGTCCCGCCCGCCGGCCCCGGCCGTCCCACGACGGCGCAGTCGCCCACCCCGGGCAGGCCGCGCAGGACGGCCTCCACCTCGGTGGGCGAGACCTTGTTGCCCCCGACGTTGATGAGCGCGTCGGCGCGGCCGGTCAGCCGGAGCCCGCCGCCGGGTCCGAGGACGCCGAGGTCGCCGGTGGCGACCCAGCCGTCCGCGTCGGCGAGCGGTACGGGCCGGCCCTGCCGCATCCGGACGGGGGAGAGGCCGGGGAAGCGCGCGGTCACCGGCCCCGGACCGGTGGTACCGGCCCGCAGTCCGACGCCGGGCAGCGGTCGGCCGACGCCCTCGCCGCCGGCCGGGCCCAGGGTGAGCTGGCCCAGCTCGGAGTTGCCGTAGTGGTCGAGGACGGGGATCCCGGCGGCGTGCCACGGCCCGGCCGCGGCGGGCGGCAGGGCCTCGCCCGCGCTGACGCACCGCTTCCACCGGCCCGCGCGTGGCACGCCGCCGCGCCCCCACCAGTCGAGGACGAGCGGGACGGTCTGCAGGACGGTCGGCCGGTGCCGCTCGGCCAGGGCGGCGGCCCGGGCCGGGGTCAGCGGGCCGGACGGCACCACCTGGCAGGCGCCGGACGCGAGGACGGCGAGGGTGCCCGCCTCGATCGCGTAACTGTGCCCGAGCGGGCTGGTGGTGAGCACGACATCGTCGGCGTCGAGCTCCAACCGGCGGGCGAACGCGGCCGAGTTGCGGAACGTGCCCGGCCACTCCCGGGAGATCACCTTGGGCCGGCCGCCGGTCCCCGAGCTGGCGACGGCGAACGCCGGTGCCCCCGCGTTCCGCCCGCCCGGCCGCGGTCGTGCCACCCGGCCGTCGGCGACGAGGAGTTCGGCGCCGAAGTCGTCCAGCGTGGCGGCCCGTTCGGCGCCGCCGACGCGCTCTTGCAGCACCAGGACGGCGGCGCCCAGGGACAGCGCGGCGGCGAAGTCGGCCACGGACTCCAGCAGGCAGGTGAGGACGACGGCGGTGGGCACGCCAGGGCCGACACCCGTGCCGCTCAACGCCCTCGCCCTTTCGGTGACTTCCCGTTCCAGCTCGGCGTAGGTCACCGACCGCCGCCGGTCCGCCAGGGCCGGCCGGTCGCCGCGGCCGGCACGGCGGTGCCCGGCGAGGACGTCCAGCGGGGTGTCGGGTGCGTCGTCCACGGTCATCCCTCCCGGTACACGGTGCAGCGGTACGCGTGCCGCCGGCCCATGGCGGTCACGGTTTGGGGCGGTCCCACCACGGCCGGACCATCGCCCGTGAGCGCGGCGACCAGCGCGGCCAGCGGGGCGGTCGCCCGCACGTCCTCGGGCAGGGCGCCGCCCGCCGTCGGGCCGCCCGCCGCGCCACCGTCCGCCACGGCGCCTTCTTCCGTCGTCCAGGGCCCCGCCCCCACGTCCTCCCGCCGGAACACCCCCACCGGCCCCAGCCGCCCCAGGACCCGCGCCCCTCGTGCCCGCGCCCCCGTCGCCGTCTCCAGGACGAGGAAGGCCGCCGCGCCCGCCACCGGCGCGCCGCCAAGAGCCGCCGCGGCCGCCGGGCTGAGCAGGTCGTAGGCGCCGCACAGCATCGGGGCGTCGGCTCCGAGGCGGAGGTGCCGGTGGGCCGCCGCGAGGGCCTGGAGGCCCCCGCCCGGACCGACGAGGGTGGCGGAGGGGCCGCGCAGGCCGTGGCGGAGGCAGATCAGCGAGGTCACGCCGTGCGCGTTGAAGTGGACGAACGACTCGGGGGCCAGCGCGGACCGCGCCCCCGCGTCCAGGCGGGACCGGATGGCCTCCGCGACGTGCCCCGAGCCGTACAGGGAGCCGACGAGGCAGCCGGTGGCGGGCGGGAGTCCGCCCGCGCGGGCCGGCGCCCGGCCCGCCGACGCGGCGATGCGCTCCGCGAGCTCGCCGGTCCACTTGTTGACGTCGCGGCGGCCCTCGGCGCCCGCCGCGTGCGCGCGCCACAGCTCGGCGGTGTCGATCCCGTCCGCGACCGCGGCGGTGACGACGACGTCCGGGAATCCCATCACGGCCTCCGGAAGACGAGGGCGGTGTTCATCCCGCCCAGGCCGCAGGACACGCTCAGCGCGGTCCGCAGGCCCGGTACGGGCCGGGGGCGGTCCTCCAGCACCAGGTCGAGGTCGTCGAACGCCGGGTCGACGGGCGCCGCTCCCCACGTCGGGGTGACCGCGCGGTGGACCAGCGACAGCACGCACGTCACGGCCTCGACGGCGCCCGCGCCGCCCTGCAGGTGCCAGAGCACCCCCTTGACGCTGTTGACCGGGACCGAGGGCAGCCGGTCGCCGAACACCGCGCGCAGCGCCGTCACTTCCGCCGTGTCGCCACGCCGGGTGCCCGGCCCGTGCGCGTTGACGAAGTCCACCTCGTCCGACGTCAGTTGAGCGTCCGTCAGTGCCAGACGGACGGCCAGTTCGATACCGGCCGGGTCGGGGGCGGCGAGGTGGCCGGTGGCGTTGGTCAGACCGCAGCCGGCGAGCACCGCCAGGACCGTCCCGGGCGCCGCCGTGTCCAAGGGCTGCAGCCGGAGCACGGCCGCGCCCTCGGAGAGGCCGATGCCGCGCCGCCGGGAGCTGAACGGCCGGCAGCCCTCCGGGCCCAGCGTCCGCAGCGAGTTGAGGCCCAGCAGGGCCAGGTCCGTGACGGCGTCCGCGCCGCCCGCCACCGCGGCCGGGGCGTCCCCGGCGGCCACCAGGTCCCGGGCCACGGCGACGGCCGCGGCGCCCGACGCCGAGGCGTTGGCGACGGTCACGGCCTCGCCGCCCAGCCCGGTGCGCTCCGCGCAGGCCGCCGCCAGGTCGCCGGGGAAGCGGCCGGGCAGGGGCGGGACCGCGCCCGGATCCGTGGTGCCGAGGACGAGCGCCACCCGCCCCAGCCCGTCCGCGTCCAGCCCGTCGACCGCCTCCCGTACGGCGGCCCCGGCGAGATCGAGGGCCCGCCACTCCCCGTCCCCCTCGACGGGCGACGGCACCCGTCCCGCCGCGCCCAGCGTCGCGCCGGTCACGTCGAACTCCGTGACGGGCGGCCGGTGCGCCCGCCCGCCGCCCAGCGCCTCCCACAGCGCCGGCACCCCGACCCCGCCCGGCCCGCACGAGCCCAGCCCGGTGACGGCGACCGGCCGCCGGCCCGCGCCGCTCACCGCCGACCGCCCCGGCTCAGCGCCCGGGCCAGCGAGCTGAGGCTCGCCGACTCCAGGACGGTGTCGTCGGGCAGGGACACGTCCAACTCCTGTTCCAGTTCCCCGATCACCGAGATGAGCAGCACCGAGTCGACGCCCGCCGCCGCCAGCGGCTCGGTGTCGCCCAGCCACGGCAGGTCCGGCTCCTCGTCCAGCCGGCGCGCGAGCCCGGCCCGTACCCGCGCCAGCATCGCCCGGTGCCCGTCGTCCCCCGTCACGCCGCCTCCGCCGCGACCCGGAACGCCGCGTCGCAGGCGGCCAGGGTGTGGTCGAGGTCCGCGTCCGTGGTGGCGGCGCAGACGAACCAGTGGTGGGTGGGGTGCAGCAGCACGCCCCGGCGCGTCGTCTCCGTGAAGAACGCGTCCTGAAGCACCCGGGACCTGCCGGGTTCCGGATGGTCGAAGGTCAGGAACGGCATCTGCGGCACCCCGCGCACCCGGGCCGGCACCCCGTGCGCCCGCGCCAGCCCGGTCAGCCCCTCCTGCAGCCGCGCCCCGAGCGCGCGGACCCGCTCCAGGAGCGTCCCGTCCGCCAGCCGGTCCATCGTCGCCAGCGCGGCGGCCATCGCCACCGTGTTGGAGTAGAACGTGGACGAGATGTGGGTCCGGCCCACCATCGCCATCACGTCGGCCCGGCCGGTCAGCGCCGACACCGCCCAGCCGTTCGCCATCGCCTTGCTGAACGTCGCCAGGTCCGCCCGGACGCCGAACAGCTCCTGCGCCCCGCCGAGGGCCACCCGGAACCCGGACCGCATCTCGTCGAAGACCGCCAGCGCGCCGTGCTCGTGCGCGAGGTCGACGGCCCCCTGGAGGAAACCCGGTTCCGGCGCGTCGAGTTCGAACGGCATCAGCAGCAGGCAGGCCACCTCGCCGGGGTGGCGTCGGAAGACCTCCCGCAGGCTGTCCAGGTCGTTGTACCGAAAGGTGTCCACCTGGGTCCGTACGGTGTCCGGGATGCCGCCCGGCCGCTGCGCCGCCCAGTCGTGCCACCCGTTGTAGCCCCAGCGCACGACCCGGTCCCGGCCGGTGAAGGCGCGGGACAGGCGCACGGCCGCGCTGGTCGCGTCGGAGCCGGTCTTGAGCAGGAACACCCGCTCCGCGCCCGGGATCACCTGGACGAGCCGCTCGGCCAGCTCGATCTGCGTCCGTTTGCGGAGGGTGATCGAGAAGCCCTCCTCGATCTCCCGGAGGGCGGCCTCGGTCACCGCCGGGTCGGCGTGGCCGAGGATGATCGTGCCGTAGGCGAGGATGTAGTCCAGGTACTCGTTGCCGTCGGCGTCCCAGACGCGGGCGCCCCGGGCCCGTTCGCCGTAGACGGGGTAGGCCCCGTCGACCAGCCGGTCGCGTTCGATGACGTAGTCCTTCTCCGACAGCGTCGCGTCCACGAGCCGGCCGCGGGCCAGCAGCTTCGCCGAGTTCCCGAGCGGGAGCGGCCCGGCGGGGGCGGTTCGGTCGATTCGGGCTGTGGGGCTCGTTCGGTCGGTCGCGTCCGTTCGGTCTGTGGGGCTCGTTCGGCTGGTCGCGTCCGTTCGGTCTGTCGGGCCCGTTCGGCCCGTCGCGTCGGTCGGGTAGGTCACGGCGTGGTCCCCTCCGCGGCCGGACGTCCGCTGTCCGTCCGGCCCGCTCGTCGTGTCGCCTGGTCCGTTCCTTGTGCCTGCCGCGTCCGTTGACCGCGTCCGTTCAGCCCGTCCGCCGACCGCGTCCGCCGGCCCGGCCCCGTGCTCACGGGCGGCCCCCCGCGCTCACCGGCGGCGGCCCCCCACGCGGGGCCCCTCACCGGCCCCCCGGTCCGCGCCGAGTGCCGCGGACGAGCCGCCCCGGCAGCGTGCCGGTCGGCTCCCCGTCGCGGAACGTGATCTCGCCCGCGACGATCGTCGCCGCGTACCCGTCCGCCTTCTGGATCAGGCGCCCGCCGCCCGCCGGGAGATCGTGGACGAACTCCGGCGAGCGCAGCGCGAGCCGGTCGAAGTCGATGACGTTGAGGTCCGCCCGGTAGCCGGGCCGCAGCAGCCCGCGGTCCCGCAGCCCGTACAGCCGCGCGGGCTCCCAGGTCTGCTTCCGGACGACGAACTCCAGCGGCAGCCGTTCGCCCCTGCCGCGGTCGCGGGCCCAGTGCGTCAGCATCGACGTCGGGGTGCTGGCGTCGCAGATCAGCCGGCAGTGCGCCCCGGCGTCGCTCAGGCCCAGGACGGCCTGCGGGTGGAGCAGCATCTCGCGAATCGGTTCCAGCGTGTACTCGGTGTAGCCCAGCAGCGGCCGGAAGATCATGCCGCTGGTCTCCCCGGAGGCGAGGAAGTCGTAGATCAGCGCCTCGGGGTCGTGTCCGGTGCGCCGGGCGAGCGCGTCGAACGACCGGTCGGCGGCGGGCTCGTAGTCCGGCCCGGTGGCGTCCATCGGGAAGTGCCGCGCGTAGCCCCGGGGGAACAGCGCCGAGCGCGGATCGGCGTTCTCCGGGAGCTCGCCGAGGATCCGCTCCCGCAGCGCCGGGTCGCGCATCGCCGCCCGGCGCTCCGGCGCGGGCAGGTGCGCGATCCGCTTGTAGGACGGGCGCTTGTGGAACGGGTGGGTGGAGTCCAGGCTGATGACGACGCCGAACGGGCGCCCGGCCACCTGCGGGTGCAGGTCCGCGCCGTCCCGCACCGCGTCCTCGGCGATCTGGAGCAACTCCCGCCAGCCGTCGGGGTCGTTGTCGTTCTGGAAGAGGCCGAACGTCACCGGCCGGCCGACCGCCGCCGACAGCCGGCGCATCCAGGTGATCTCGCCGAGCGGGTCGTCGACCCGCTCGCCGCCCGCGCCCAGCGGTACGAGCTGGAAGACGCCGGTGCCCGCCGCGCCGAGCACCCCGCCCAGGGCGAACAGCTCCTCCTCGGCGGCGAAGGTGCCGGGCACCGGGTCGCCGGTGATGGCGAGGTGGGTGAGGGTGCGGGAGGTGGAGAAGCCGAGGGCGCCCGCGTCGATGCCCTCGCGGGCGAGCGCGCACATCCGCCGCAGGTCGTCCTCGGTCGGCGGCTCGTTCGCCGCACCCCGGTCGCCCATCACATAGGCCCGCAGCGCGCCGTGCGGCACCTGCGCGGCGACGTCCAGGACGCGCGGGACGCGCTCCACCGCGTCGAGGTACTCGGGGAACGTTTCCCACTCCCAGGTGATGCCCTCGGACAGCGAGGCGCCCGGGATGTCCTCGACGCCCTCCATCAGCCCGACGAGCCAGTCGTGCCGGTCCGGGCGGGCGGGCGCGAAGCCGACCCCGCAGTTGCCCATCACCACCGAGGTGACGCCGTGCCAGCAACTGGGCGTGAGCAGCGGATCCCAGCTCACCTGCCCGTCGAAATGGGTGTGGATGTCGACGAAGCCGGGGGTGACGATCCGGCCGTCGGCGTCGAGCTCCGTCCGGCCCCGGTCCGGCACCCGTCCGACCCGGGTGATCACGCCGTGGTCGACGGCGACGTCGGCGCGGCGGGCGGGGATGCCGGACCCGTCGTACAGCGTGCCGCCGCGGATGATCAGATCGTGCATGGCGGTCCGGCCTCCTGCGGGTCCTGAGGGGTGTGCCATCGGCCTGCGGGGGCGAACAGCAGGTTCTCGTACGCGTAGTGGTCCCGCGGCCGGTGCGGCACCGGGGTGCCGTCGCGCAGCTCCCACGGCTCGTAGCCGGCGGCCGTCAGAGTGTCGACGAGCGTGCGGCTGGGCGGGGCGCCCGCCACCTCCAGGTCGCCCACCTCCAGCGAGACGACCGGCCGTCCCCCGGCCAGCAGGTCGCGCATCCCGGCCAGGACGTGCGCCTCCGCGCTCTCCGCGTCGATCTTCACAAAGTCCGGGGCGAGGCCCTCGGCGCGGACGTAGTCGTCCAGGGCGACCGTCTCGGCCGTGAACGGGACGGACGGGATCCGGGCCCGGACGGCCTCCGGCAGCCGGGCCTCGAACGCCGAGTTGTAGGCGCTGTAGCCGAGGCCGTGGTCGTACAGGACCAGCTCGTCGCGGTGCGACCAGACGGCCGCCGGCACCACCCGGGCCCCCGGGAAGCGGCCGGCGTTCCGCCGCAGGACGGTGAGCGTCGACGGCGTCGGCTCGAACGCCCGGACCGTCCCGCCGGGGCCGGCCAGGGCGGCGGCCAGCACGGTGTAGTAGCCGATGTGCGCGCCGACGTCGAGCACCGTCGCGCCGGGGCGCAGGTGGGACAGGAGGAAGGCGGTGAGGTCGTAGTCGACGAAGCCGCGGCGGCGGAGGGCGACGGAGACCTCCTCGGGGAGCGCGATCGTCATCTCCTGGCCCCAGAAGGTGCGGACGGTCGAGGGCCGTCCCGCGCCGCGGTGCCGCCGGCGGCGCAGCGCGCGGGTGCTCGGGTACGACGTGCGGACCGGGTGGCGCAGGCGCTGCGCGAGCCCGCCGGGCCCGGTCGTACGCGCGCGCCGGTCGAGGGCGGCCCGCCAGGCGGTCCGGTCGGTGACGGTCATGGGCGCGGGTGCTCCAAGTCCTGTGCGCGTGCGGGTGGTCGTGACCGTTCGTGGTGGTCCGGAGGCTCGGTCACGGGTATCGGCGGGCCGGGCTCGCGGCCGTCCGCGGCCAGCCGGGCCAGCTCGGCGTCCACCATGATCTGGGCGAGCCGGCGCACCGGTGTCCGCGCGGTCCAGCCGAAGGCCCGGCGCGCCTTGCCCGCGTCGCCGACGAGGGCGTCGACCTCCGTCGGGCGCAGGTACGCGTCGTCGTGGCGCACGTGGCGGCGCCAGTCGAGGCCGACGTGGGAGAAGCAGTGCCCGGCGAAGTCCCGTACGGTGGTACCGACCCCGGTGGCCAGCACGTAGTCGTCCGGTCGGTCGAGCTGGAGCATCCGCCACATGCCCTCGACGTACTCGGGGGCGTACCCCCAGTCGCGGACGGCGTCAAGGTTGCCGAGGTAGAGGTGCTTCTCCAGGCCGGCCTTGATGCGGGCCGCCGCCCGGGCGATCTTGCGGGTCACGAAGGTCTCGCCCCGGCGCGGCGACTCGTGGTTGAAGAGGATGCCGTTGACGGCGAACAGGCCGTACGCCTCGCGGTAGTTGCGGGTCATCCAGTAGCCGTAGAGCTTGGCGGCGGCGTACGGGCTGCGCGGCCGGAAGGCGGTCCGCTCGTCCTGCGGGGGCGGTGCGGCGCCGAAGATCTCCGACGACGATGCCTGGTAGTACCGGATGTCCCGGTCCCGGGAGGTCATGAGGACGGCCTCCAGCAGCCGGGTGGTGCCCATCCCGGTGATGTCGCCGGTGTTCTCCGGCTCGTCGAAGCTGACCCGGACGTGCGACTGAGCGGCCAGGTGGTAGACCTCGTCGGGCCGGATCCGGCCGAGCAGCGTCACCAGGCGGCTGGCGTCGCGCACGTCGCCGTAGTGCAGGATCAGCCGCCGCCCGGCGTCGTGCGGGTCGCGGTAAATGTGGTCCAGGCGGCGGGTGTTGAAGGTCGAGCTGCGGCGGACGATGCCGTGGACCTCATAGCCCTTGTCCAGCAGCAGGTCGGCGAGGTACGAGCCGTCCTGGCCGGTGATGCCGGTGATCAGCGCTCGTTTCACGGCGCTTCCCCGGGGGTTGTCCGGCCGTGCGGCGCGGCGCGTCCGGCCACCGGATCCGTCATGTCGGTGCACCCTCCTTCTCCGGGGGCAGGTACTCCAGGGGCACGTACCGGGGGTTGAACCGCTCGTGGACGTACACCCGGCCGGCGCCGCCGCAGTCGATGACGTACTCCTTGCTGACACACGCGGGCGCGGCCCCGCCCAGCGGCCAGACGCCGCGCGAGACGGCGATCGGCTCCCGGCTGAGCGAGAGGCCCATGGCCTTGAGGTAGGGGCCCAGTAACTCGTCGGCGGGTGGCACCAGTTGGCCGCACCGCCGGGCGGCGATCACCACCCGGTTCACGCTGATGACGTCCAGGGCCGGGGTGAGGATCCGCGACCGCCGGTCGACCACCAGGGCGTCGGGCGCGGCGCCCAGCACATGGCACCCGATGTGCCGGACGCGGGCGGCGCGCACCTGCCGCTGGTGGTCGACGCGTACGCGCAGCCGCTCACCGACGAGGGCGTCGAGCAGCACGGTCGTGGAGCCGTCCGCGCATACGAGCATCCTCGTCTGCGGTGGTGCCGAGGAGAATTCCCCGAGCCGTTCGATCATGTCACCACCGCTTCATGAAATACATATGAAAGAACCGGATGAAAGGATGGGAAAACCCGGTGTGCCCGGCCGAAGAATGCATCTTCGGACAATCAGGTGCCAAGCAGTGCCAAGCAGGCTATGAGGCCGGGAATGCGACGGTCAAGCGGCGCCCGATCGCGCAAACTTGTGCGGTCGCACGCCCCCGGGGCAACGGCGGCGCGGATTCGCTCCGGTCGCTCCGCCTTTCCCGGAGGGGTCCGGTTCTGCTTATCTGAAAGGGGGGTTGAGGGAATGACGTACGCGATCGGGTTATGCGTTATGCCGATGAACCGAGCGGCTCGGCGAAGAGGGAACGAGTGGGAGGCCGGGAACACCGGAGGCTCGGAAACCAGTCGGAAACCAGTCGGAACCAGTCGGAAACCAGGAGGACGCCCCCATGTCGCCAGCCCTCACCCGGACCACCGTCGGCATCGTCGGTGCCGGTCCGGCCGGCCTCATGGCGTCCCACCTACTGGCCCGCGCGGGCATCGACTCGGTGGTCGTCGACCACCGCACCCGGGCCGAGATCGGCGGCACCCAGCGGGCGGGCATCCTGGAGGCGGACAGCGCCCGCCTGCTGGCCGACAGCGGTGTCTCCGACCGGGTCCGCCGCGAGGGCCGGCCGCACGCCGGCATCACCCTGCGCTTCGGCGGCGAGAACCACCGCGTCGACTTCCAGGCCCTTGTCGGCGAGAACGTCTGGCTCTACCCGCAGACCGACGTGTTCACCGACCTCGCCGACGCCCGTGAACGCGACGGCGGAGACGTCCGCTACGGCGTGACCGGCACCCGCGTCACCGACCTGGCCACGGACCGCCCCGGCATCCTGTTCACCGACGCCGAGGGCGTGGCCCGCGAGGTGCGCTGCGCCGTCCTCGTCGGCGCGGACGGCTCGCGGGGAGTGTGCCGGGCCGCCGTTCCCGAGGCGGCGCGCACCCACTTCCTCCGCGCGTACCCCTTCGCCTGGTTCGGCGTCCTCGTCCACGCACCGCCCAGCGCCGGCGAACTCGTCTACACCCACTCCCCGCGCGGGTTCGCGCTCGTCAGCCGACGTACGGAGTCCGTCCAGCGCCTGTACTTCCAGTGCGACCCGGACGAGGACCCCGCCGACTGGCCCGACGACAGGATCTGGGCGGAACTCCAGGCGCGGGTGCGCGGCGCCGACGGATTCGCCCTCGCCGAGGGCCCGGTCCTCGACCGCTCGGTCCTGCGCTTCCGCAGCTTCGTCTGCGAACCCCCGCGCTACGGCCGCATGCTGCTCGCCGGCGACGCCGCGCACACCGTCCCGCCCACCGGCGCCAAGGGCCTCAACCTCGCCCTCACCGATGCCCGTCTCCTCGCCGAGGCGGTGGAACGCGCCGTCACCGCCCGCGACTTCCGGCACCTCGACACCTACGGCCCGCGCGCCCTCCGCCGCACCTGGCGGGCCCAGCACTTCTCCTACTGGATGACGAACCTGCTGCACCGCCTCCCCGGCGCCACCGCCTTCGACGAGCGCCGCCAACTCGGCGAACTGGCGAGCCTGGTGTGCTCGACGGCCGCCTCGACCCATCTCGCGGAGGGGTACACGGGGCGAGTGGTGCCCGCTCGGCGGCCACGGAAGCCCCGGGCGACGCGGGAGCGGCCGGATCCCCGCTGAACACCGGCCGCGCGTACCCCCGTGAGACGATCAGCGGATGAACCGGACACCGCGCACCCTCCCCCTGGCCGCGCTGCTGATCGTCTGCACGGCCGCGCCGCTCGCGTGCGCGCGGCCGGCTCCCCTGCCCGCCGTCCGGGACGAGCCCGGGGGCCGGCCGGGCCCGCGCACCCCCTCCGCCGGGCCCTCGCGGAGCACCCCCGCCGCTTGCCCGCGCGAGGGCCTGCGGGTCACGGCCGGGCCCGTCGACGCCGCCATGGGCCTGCGCAGTATGGGCGTGCGGCTGGAGAACTGCGGTACCGCGCCCCGCACCGTCGAAGGCCGACCGCGCCTGCGCGTCCTGGGGGAGAAAGGGGAGGCGCTGGACGTCGCCGTGCGCGACGACCTCGCGGCCACCCCCCGCCCGGGCGGGCCGGACACCCCGGCCCGGCCGGTGACCCTGCGACCCGGCGCGGCGGCGACGGCCGTGGTCCTGTGGCGCAACACGTACGACGACACCCGCCGGCCCCCGCTGCTCGGCCGGCACCTGGAGGTGACCCCGGCCCCGGGCGTCCGCGCCCAGACGGTCGAGCCGGAGGGCGGCCTGGACCTCGGCAGCACGGGCAAGGTGGCGGTCGGCCCGTGGAAGCCGGTGGGCTGACGCCCTCGGGCGCCGGTGCGTACGGACGTCGAACGGCGGTTCCGGTGGGCGTCGGCGGCCTGATCACCGGACGCCCAGGGCCGGTCGACCTCCTGCGGGGAGCCGGCCCTCCGGCCGGGCGCGCGGCACCGTCCGGCACCCGGACGATTCCGCTCCGTTCGCGACCTCCCGCACTCCGCACGCCCCCGCATCCGGCCGGGGGCCCGGGGCACCCGCGCGGTACGCCACCGAAGGACGGGCCCGGAAGGGCCGGGAGGAAGGAGGCCGGGTCATGACCGGGGAACGCGGACGACCACGCCACAGGAAGCACAGGACCATCGGGACCATCGGGCACCGGGGGCACGGCAAGACCACGCTGGCCGTCGCGGCGGGGAAGGCCGCGGCGAAGGCGTACCGGCAGGACGCCGGTGCCGTCGAGCGGATCGTGGAGGCCGCGGGCAACACCCGCCCCGCGCTGGCCCCGTACAGCACCCACAGCGCGTACACCACGGCCGACTGCCACTACACCCACTTCGACACGGAGGCCCGCCACGTCGGCGACCTGCTCGGCCACGCGTCGCTGGACGGGGTCGTCCTCGTCGTCTCGGCGCTCGGCGCCGTGCCCCCGCAGGCGCGTGACCACCTGCGGCTCGCCCGCGGGGCCGGGGTGCGCCGGCTCGTGGTGTTCCTCAACAAGTGCGACGCGCTCGCCGACCCGGAGGCGGCCGGCGAGGCGGAGGAAGCGGTCCGCGCCCTCCTCCGCGACCAGGGGCTCGACGACGAACGGGTACCCATCGTCCGCGGTTCCGCCCTGCGGGCCCTGGCGGGCGACGTGTTCTGGGAGGCGTCCGTCATCGAGCTGATGGAGACGCTGGACGCCCGTCTGCACGCCTGACGCGTCTCTGCACGCCTGACGCGTCCGCGCCCGCGGCCGTCAGCCCGCGAAGCAGAAGACGCAGCCCTCCAGCAGCGGCAGCGAGCTCAGCACCCGGTGCCGTACACACGAGGCCGTCGCCGCCTCGTCGGGCCCGGGGAGGGTGTACCCGTCGTCCCGGGCGGCGGCCGGGTCGAACGCCTCGACCATCTCCCGGAACCGGCGCAGGTACTTCTCCGCGAACGGCGGGAAGTAGTCCAGCTCGTCCCAGCGGTGCCGCCGCAGCGCCAGGTCGGTGACCCGCAGCACGAAGTCCTTGGCCTCCGCCCGCTCCCGGGCGGTACGCCCCCAGTCGAGGTCGGCCAGGTCGAAGCCGACGGCGCCCCGGCCCATCACGGACTGGTCCTGCCGGGCCGGCAGGGCGGCGAACCGGTGGTCCCACGGCCGTTCCGCCAACGCGGACACCGCCAGCGTGAGGACGTCGACGAAGACCGCCGTACCCCCGTTGGTGAGGTACAGGCTGTCGTCACCGGCGAAGAAGGTGTTGCCCATCCCCTCACCCTACGACCGGCCCGCGGCCGAGCGGGTGTCGGTACCGGTGGACCCCGGCCGGTTCGGGCTCGTCGCCCGGGAGGGGCGAGGCCGCCGTTCCGGCCCGTGGCCCGGGCATAAATCGCGCGCGACAGGTCGACCGCCGCACTACCGTTCGGCCATGGTGACCTTCGTACTGGTGGCGGGCGCGCGGCTCGGGGGATGGGCGTGGGACGGCGTCGTGCCCCACCTCCGCGCGGCCGGGCACGATGTCCGTCCGCTGACGCTGTCCGGGCTGGCCGAGAAGCGCGGTGTGTCCGCCGGGCAGCAGACCCACGTCCGGGACATCGTCGACGAGGTCGAGCGGCGGGAGTCGCGCGACGTCGTCCTCGTCGGCCACAGCTACGCGGGGATCCCGGTCGGCCAGGCCGCCGGGCGGATCGGCGACCGGCTGCGGCGCGTCGTGTTCGTCGACGCCGAAGTGCCGTCCGACGGCGCGTCGTTCGTCTCCGTCTGGCCGGACGGCGGGGCGGCGGTCACGGCGGAGATCGCCGAGCACGGGGGCTTCTGGCCGACCGTGCCCGCCGGCCACTACGCGGGGCACGGGCTCACGGACGAACAGATCGCACGTATCGTGGCCGGCTCGACGCCCCACCCCGGCGCCACGCTCACCGAGCCCGCGGTCCTGGCGCGTCCCCTGGAGGAGTTGCCGACGACGTACGTCCTCTGCCGCCTCGCCGGACCCGAACCGAGCGACGCGGTAAGGGGATTGCTGTCCGGTCCGCAGTGGCGGCGGGCCGACCTCGACACCGGCCACTGGCCGATGTTCTCCCGGCCGCGCGAGCTGGCCGACGTCCTCCTCGACGCCGCCGCCCTCAACGGACCAGTGGCGCGGCCCTGCTGACGAACTCCTCTATGGCCCGCCGCGCCCGGGCGTCGAGGGCGTCCCTGGCGCTCTGGTCCCGGGCGGTCGAGATCTCCCACGTGCTCGCGTAGGCGCGCTCGGCCGCGGCGTTCACCTCGGCGTCGTCGGTGAGCAGCCGGACCCGGTACAGCGCCTGCCGGGCCGCCGTGCGGCGGCGGTGCGCCTCGTCCCGCGCCGCGACGTACGCCTCGGTGCCCGGGGCCTCCCGCCCGCTGTACCAGCGGTCCGCCTGGCCGTGGCGGTAGTCCTCCATCGCCTCGGCGAACGCGCTGTACGTCGCCATGCGTTCGCGCCGGAGCGCCTCCGACCGGGCGAACGACTCGCCGCGCTCCGACACGCGGCGCTGGAGGACATGCGTGATCACCGAGCCGAGCAGCGTTCCCACGACTGCCACGGCGCTCGTCCAAATGGCTTCCATGGCGTCAGCTGATCACGTGGGGGACGGGTGTGGCCACGGGGCCGTCATGGCGGGGGCGCGTGGCCCGCGGCTCGGACGTGGTCGCGGGCGAGGCGGGTGAACGCGTGCGCGGCGGCGCTGTGGTACGCCGCCTCCCGCCACAGCAGGGCGACCGTGCGGGAGGGGAGGGGCGGCCGGACGGCGACGGGGGTCAGACGGGGGTCGTCCTCCGCGATGGCGTCCGGCAGCACGGTGGCCAGTCCGGTGCGCCGGACGATCTCGGTGAGCGCCTGGAGGGAGTTGGCCTCGACCGCGATGCGGGGGCTCACCCGGTGCCGGGTGAGATAGGCGTCGACGTGCCCGCGCGTGGTGAAGTCCGGGCTGAGGAGCGCGAGTTCGACGCGGGCGAGGTCGTGTGGGGAGAGCGGGGCGGTGGCGGCCGGACCGTCGGTCCGGGGGCCCGTGACGAGGCTCAGCGTCTCGGTGAAGAGCGGGGCCGCCGCGACGCCCGGCTGGTGCGGTCCGTCGAAGGCGATGCCCACGTCGAGGTCGTCGGCGAGCAGGGCCGTCTCCAGCTCGTCCTGCGCCATCTCCCGGAAGGTGAGGGTGATCCCCGGGTGACGGGTGTGCAGTTCGGCGGTGAGGGGGCCGATGAGGTACGCGGTGAACGTCGGGGTCGCCGCCAGACGCAGCCGCCCCTCGGACAGGTCCCGGACGTCCCGTACGGCCCGCTCGGCGGCGGCCAGATCGCGCAGCGCGCGCCGGGCGTGCCGGACGTAGACCTCCCCGGCGTCGGTGAGCCGGACCGCGCGTCCCGTCCGGTCCAGCAGCTGGGCGCCCACCGTGCGCTCCAGCTGCTTGATCTGCTGGGAGAGGGTCGGCTGGGAGATGTGCAGGTCCTCGGCGGCACGGGTGAAGTTGCGGTGCTCGGCCACCGCGAGCAGATAGCGCAGGTGGCGCAGTTCCAGGGCCATGGACACCACCATAGATGACATCAATGGGATACATGGGTAGCAGCTCTTGGACACTATGAGCGCTGGTCGTGCAGGGTGAAGGACGTCAGCCCACCCCCGAGGCTGACCCCATCGAAGGGAGCGATCATGCACGACCTCGCCCGGGGCGTCGCCCGTTTCCGACGCGACGTCTTCCCGGCCAAGGCGCGCCTCTTCGCCCGGCTGGCCGGCCGGCACGCGCCGGAGGTCCTGTTCGTCGGCTGCTCCGACGCCCGGGTCCCACCGGAACTGATCACCCAGGGCGAGCCGGGCGACCTCTTCGTCGTCCGGACCGCGGGCAACATCGTTCCGGCGTACGCCCCCGGCGCGGACGGCGTGGCGGCGAGCATCGAGTACGCCGTCGGCGTGCTCGGCGTGTCCGAGGTCGTCGTCTGCGGACACTCGTACTGCGGGGCGATGACCGCCCTGGCGGAGGACCGCGACCTGAGCGGCACCCCGGCCGTCGCGGACTGGCTGCGCCACGCCGATGCCGCCCGGGCGCGCGTCTCCGCCGGGGCCACCGGCGCGGACGCCGTGGACGCCGTGGGCGCGCTGGTGCGTGCCAACGTCCACGCCCAGCTGGCGAACCTGACCACCCATCCCTGCGTCGCCGGAGCGCTGGCCCGGGGCGCGCTCACCCTGCGCGGCTGGGTCTTCGACATCGCGACGGGCACGGTCGAGGAACTGCCCGCGCACGGCTCCGCCGTCGAGTCCGTGCCGCCGCGCGCCACGCGGTCCGCCTGAGCCGCTCGGCCGCGCAGGCCCGCTTCTCACCCGCTTCTCACCCCGGGCGCGGATCCGTACGCGACGGCACCTGCTCGCGGCGGAACCCGTACCCCCGACATCCATGCCCCCGCACCCGCGGACCAGGCACCCCACGAAAGGAAACACCCATGCCGCACGCCCAGTTCGACCCCACCGCCCGCCTGCAGCTCGCCGAGGCCGCCGTGGCGGCCAAGACCCGCCGCGATCTGACCTGGCAGCAGATAGCCGACGCGGCCGGTCTCTCCGTCGCCTTCGTCACCGCCGCCGTCCTCGGCCAGCACGCGCTGCCGGAGGCGTCCGCGCGGTCCGTCGCCGAGCTGCTGGGCCTGGACGAGGACGCGGTGACGCTGCTGCAGACCATCCCGACCCGCGGCTCCCTCGGCACCGGCGTTCCGACCGACCCGACGATCTACCGCTTCTACGAGATGCTGCAGGTCTACGGCACCACCCTCAAGGCCCTGGTCCACGAGCAGTTCGGCGACGGCATCATCAGCGCCATCAACTTCCGGCTCGACGTGAAGAAGGTGGCCGACCCGGAGGGCGGGGAGCGCGCGGTCATCACGCTCGACGGCAAGTACCTGCCGACGAAGCCCTTCTGACGCACGGGGGCCTTCCGGCTCGCGCTCACCGGGGGCGCCGGTGAGCGCGAGGCGCCCGTCCCCCGTGCGGGGCGGCGGCAGGTGACGTGACGAGGCCGCCGTCAGTGGTCCTCGGCCGCGAAGAAGGTCTTGGCGGAGGCCAGAACGGCGGTGTCGCGGTGGATGTCGCCGGGCCGGTTGCCGTGCCCGATCAGGGAGCCGCCCCAGCGCATGCCCATGTACTCGGCGGACAGCCGCAGGGTGCCCAGCAAGGGGTCGGCCACCGTGTCGACGTCGTGGCTCGTCGTCGTGACGGCCCACATCGTCTTGTCCCGCATCCGGTCCCGGAAGCGCAGCTCCCGCGTGTTGAGCCAGCCGCCCCAGTAGTCCAGGTAGAGCTTGGTGGACGCGGACACGCTGTACCAGTACAGCGGCGAGACGATCACGAGGTCCGTCGCCTCGAACGTGGCGTCCAGCAGCACCTTTTCGTTGTCCGCGGGCTCGTCGCGGGCACGCCCGGCATGGCGCAGGTCGCCGAACGCGGGCAGCGGGAGATCGCCGAGCCGCAGCCACCGCTGGGTCACCCGCGCCGGCAACTGGGCGGCGGCGTGCCGGGCGAGCGCTTCGGTGTTCCCGCCGGTGCGGGAGCTGCCGAGCAGGAAGAGGAAATGCCGGTCGGCGTCGTTCACGGTGGTGTGCCCCCCTGGCCGTGTCGGTGACGTACGAAGACCGTGCTGGTCACGGCCTGCGGCGCAGGGCTGCAACGTCGCTGCCCGTGATCTCGTTCCCGGTCGCGCCGATTGCGGAGTGTTCGACAATGACCGTACACTCCCGGGTGTTCGTTGGTCATTGAACACTCGATGAGGGGTGGCTGCCCATGCGTGTTGTCCGGTTCGAGAAGTTCGGCGGTCCGGAGGTCCTGACGGTGACCCGGGCCCCGGCCCCCCGGCCGGGCCCCGGACAGGTCGCCATCGACGTCGCGTACGCCGGCGTGAACTTCGCCGACGTGAAGTCGCGGGGCGAGGGCTACCGCGTGCCGTCGCTCCCCTTCGTGCCGGGCCTGGAGGTGTCCGGGTGGATCCGCGCGGTCGGCGACGGGGTCACCGGCCTGGAAGCCGGCCGGCCGGTGGCGGCGCTCACCCCGGGCGGTGGCTACGCGGAGACCGTCGTCGTCGACGCCGCGACCGTCTTCACCCTGCCGGACAGCATCGACCTGCGCACCGCCGCCACCCTGCCGACCGTCCTGCCGACCGCGCACGCGCTCCTGCACGAGGTGGGCCGGCTGCGCGCCGGCGAGACCGTACTCGTGCAGGGGGCGGCGGGCGGGGTCGGAACGGTGCTGGGTCAGTTGGCCGGGGCCGCGGGCGCGGGGCGGGTGTACGGCGTGGTGTCGGGGGCGGCGAAGGCCGAGTACGCGCTCGCCCACGGATACGACGAGGTCTTCGTGGGCGGGTTCGCGGACGAGGTGCGCGCCGCGACCGGCGGCCGGGGCGTGGACCTCGCGCTCGACCCGGTCGGCGGCGAGACGTTCCGGCGGAGCCTGGAGGCGCTCGCGCCCTTCGGCCGCCTCGTCTCCTACGGCAACGCGAGCGGGGCCGAACCGTGGCGGCTGGGGCAGCCGGAGCTGTTCCCCGGGGCGTTCTCCGTCGCGGGCTTCTCGCTCCTCACGCTCGCGGCGACGGAGCCCGCGACCGTACGCGAGATCGCGACGCGGGCGTTCCGCGCGGTCGCCGAGGGGACCGTGCGCCTGCCCGTCACCGCGGAGTTCCCCCTCGCGGAGGCGGCGGAGGCGCACCGGCTGATGGAGACGCGCACGACCACCGGCAAGCTGCTCCTGCGGGTGGCCGGCTGAGTGCGGGCGCGCCGCCGGGCGCGCGCCGCGTCACCTGCCCTTGTGGTGGTGCTTCCGCTCCGCCGCGTGCCGGGCCTTCGCGACCGCGTCGTGGAGCTCGCCCTTGACCTTCTGGAGGTGGCCCTCGTTCTGGGTCCGGCGGTTGCCGGTCACCCGGCCCAGGGTTTCCTTCAGGTGGCCCTTGGTCCGGTCGGCCTTGGCCTTCGTCCTGTCCTTGGCGCTCATGTCGGCGATGCCCTTCGCTTCGCTTGCAGGGGCCGGGAGGGCGGGCGGCGCCCGCTCCCCGGGTTCCAGTGTCGATCGCCGGGGCCCGGCGCGCACGCCGTGGCCGGCCCGCACGGAGGGGGAGGGGGTCAGGACGGCTTGAGCGGGTCGTGGCCGATGTTCATCAGGCCGTGCCGCCACTGCGTCCCGCCGGCCTCCGGCTCCCGGTCCGGGCTCCGCTGGGAGCGGACGACGTCGCACACGCGCCGCATCACGCGGGCGTCGTCCTCGGTGAGGTCGGTGCGGCGCTTGGCCAGGATGTCGAGGACCTGCCGCCCGGTGGGCGGCCCGGCGCGGTCGGGGACCTCCTCGGCCCGCTCGCCCGCCGCCTGGACGTTCAGCCAGTCCTGGAGCTCGCGCGAGGTCATGTTCACCGCCGTGTGGAACTCGTCCCACAGCTCGGTGCTCACCTTGTCGGACGCTGTCACGGTGCTGCCTCCTCATGGCCGGAAAGTGCCGTCGGGGCACGCGTTGCCGATCGCAGGGACGGTAAACAAGCCCGCGATTCGCGGACCGCCCGGCGGACGGCTCATACCCCCGGCGCGGGGCGCACGGCGATCCCGTTCCGCTCCAGCAGCGCCGCCGTCACCCCGTCCCCCGGCACCAGCTCCCCGCCGAACGAGCCGTCGTACACCGTGCCCCGGCCGCACGACGGACTGCGCGGCATCAGCAGCGCCTCCGAGCACCCCGCCCGCCGCGCCGCCGCGAGCGCGCGCCGCGCCCCGGCCGTGAACTCCGCCGTCACGTCCCGCCCGGTGTCCTCGACGACGCGCGCCGTCCCGTCGAGCACGGCGTGCCCGTCACCGCCCACCAGCTCCGCGGGCCGCCGCGGCGTCGCGAGCCCGCCCGCGACCTCCGGGCAGAACGGGACCACCACACGCCCCGCCACCGCCGCCCCGACCTCCGACGACGCCTTGTCCCGCCCGTCGAACCGGCAGGGCACCCCACGCAGACACGCGCTGACCAGGATCGCTTCCATACCGCCAGGCTAGCCAGCCGGGGACGGCGCCGCTTCAGGCCCCCACCACGCCGTCGACGCCCTCGCGCAGGAGGTCGGCGTGACCGTTGTGGCGGGCGTACTCGAGGAGGACGTGGACCATCGCCATGCGCAGGGAGACCCGCTGTCCCCACCGCGGCTGGAAGCCCGTCGTGTCCAGGGACGCCGCTGCGGCCTCGACGCGGCGGGAGTGGGCGGTCTCGGCGTCCCACATGGCGAAGGCTTCGGCACGGGTCGAGGCGGACGCGTCGTACGCCGCCTGGAAGTCCATGCGGTCGGACCAGACGAGAGGCAGGGCGTTGTCCTCGAACACCCGGCGGAACCAGGTGCGTTCCACCTCGGCGAGGTGGCGGACCAGGCCGAGCAGGGTCAGCGTCGACGGCGGCATCGAGTGGCGGCGCAGGTCGTCGTCGGTGAGCCCCTCGCACTTCCGGGCCAGCGTGGCGCGGTGGTAGTCGAGGTAGGCCCGCAGCGTCTCCCGCTCGCCGCCGGTCGTGGGAGGGGGGACGCGATCATCGAGGGACATGTGTTGCACTCCAGTTCGTTTTCGGTGGTGAGGGCAGGTGTAGCCCGGAGTGCCGGGGCGTGCAAGCGCTGCCCCGCGCCCCCGGAACCAGCGGGCGGTCGGGTCGTTCACAGGGCGCCACACCGCTCGCCACCGGTCCAGGGGGAACGACGAAACCATGTCCGACGACCACGGAGGGTGCCGCGGCTGGGACCGGCTCGGTACCGAAGTGCTGTTCCACGGGCGGCATCTGACGCTCCACCGCGACCGCGTCGTCCAGCCGGACGGTGCCGAGGGGACGTACGAACGCCTCACGCTGGCGGACGGCGCCCGGGTCGTCGCCGTCGACGACGAGGGATGGGTGGCCCTGGTCGAGGACGCCTTCGCGCCGCTCGGCCGGCGGCTGCTGCACATTCCGGGCGGGGCCGTCGCCGCGGGGGAGGACCCCGAGGCCGCGGCGGCGCGCGAGTGCGAGGAGGAGACGGGCCGGCGTCCCGGCGCGCTCCGGAGGCTGGGCGCCTTCCACCCGCTCCCGTCCCGCACGTCGGCCGTCACCCACCTCTACCTGGCCACCGACCTGCGCCGGGGCACGCTCCGGCGGGACCCGACCGAGGCCGGCATGCGGGCCTGCTGGCTGCCGCTCGACGACGCGGTCCGCCTGGCCGCGAGCGGAACGCTGACGGAGGCGGGGACGGTGACGGGGCTGCTCCTGGCGGCACGGCTGCTGTCCGCGTGAGCGCCACCCGCCGAGGGTGAGCTTCGTCTCGTCCGGCAGGAGGGCGGGGACGGCGGACCGTCCACCGCGACCCCCCGTCCGTACCCCGCCCCGCGCCGCGAACCGCCGCGCGCCCGCCGCCCGATGCGCTCCGTCGCGTCCCGCCCAAGGCCCGCCCCGCCGCGCGGCGCACCCGGGCCGCGCGGCAGGCCGCGGCCGGGGCCGGTGAGCGGCGACCGGCCGGCCGGCGCGATGATCTCCCCAGGCCGCGGCACCCCGCCCGTCCCGTCCGCCGCGCGGAACCGCCGCGCCCGTGACACCGGGATGCGGGGCCCGGCCGTCGAACGAAAGGGAGTGGGACATGTCGTACTGGCTCGTCGCGGGCGGCGCCGGATTCATCGGCGGACACGTCGTCAGGGCCATGCGCGAGGCGGGGGAGCGGGTCGTCGTGGTGGACGACCTCTCCACGGGGAGCCGGGACGCCGTCCCGGACGGCGTCCCCCTGGTCGAGGCCGACATCCGCGACGGGGAGGCGCTCGCCGGGGCCTTCCGGCGGTTCCCGGTGGAGGGCGTGGTCAACCTCGTCGCCCGGACCCAGGTCGGCGAGTCCGTCGAACTGCCGCTGCTGCACTACCGCCAGAACGTGGAGGGCTTCCGGACGCTCCTCGCGGCCATGGACGACGCGGGGGTGCGCAAGCTGGTGTACTCCTCCAGCGCCTCCGTCTACGGCATGGTCGACGAGGACCTGGTCACCGAGGCCACACCCTGCGCCCCGATCAGCCCCTACGGCCAGACCAAGCTGATCGGCGAGTGGCTGGCCGCCGCGGCGCACCGCGCCCACGGCGTCGACTTCGTCAACCTGCGGTACTTCAACGTCGCCGGGGCCGCGGAACCGCGGATGGCCGACGGACGGGTGCTCAACCTGGTGCCCATGGTCTTCGAGAGGCTCACCGCCGGGCAGCCTCCGCTGATCTTCGGCGACGACTACCCGACCCCGGACGGCACCTGCGTCCGCGACTACATCCACGTCGCCGACATCGCCTCCGCCCACCTGGCCGCCACCCGCTTCCTGCGCGACCGGCAGGGGGTGGCCCGCACCTACAACGTCGGCCGCGGCGAGGGGCTGTCGGTACGCGAGCTGATCGCCGTGATCGGCGAGGTGACCGGCCACGACACCACCCCCGTCGTCACCGCCCGGCGGCCGGGCGACCCGGCGCGGGTGGTCGCCGACTCCTCACCCGCCGAACGGGAACTGGGCTGGCGGGCCCGGCACACCGTCCACGACATGGTCGCCTCCGCCTGGGAGGGCTGGTGCCTGCGGCACCCGCACGCCCTGCCGGAACGGGGCACGCGGGCCGCGTCCGGGGCGTGACCGGCGGGGTCGCCCGGGCGGACGGGCGGGGGTCCGGGACCCGTACGGAGGAATCCGCCGCGCCGCCGACGGCCCGTCACGGCGCGCACGCCCGCCGCCCGGAACGCCCGCACCCCCGCTTCGCATAGGCTGACCCCGCCGGAATCTCCCGCTCGACGGGAACGCCGGGGCCCGGGCCGCGCACGGAACGGGCGGTGGTCGAAGTGAGGAGTGGATGTGGGGGACGTGGCGGTGGGCGCGCGTTCGGAGCAGGGCGGGCCGGAGGAGGAGCCCGTGGGGGCGGCCGGCGGGACCGAGCCGGCCGGCAAGGCCGAGCAGGCCGAGAAGACGGGGAAGGCGAAGAAGAAGGCCGGACAGCAGCGGCCGTTCTGGAAGGAGCTGCCCCTCCTCGTCGTGGTCGCCCTGGTGCTGGCTCTGCTGATCAAGACGTTCCTGGTGCAGGCGTTCTCCATCCCCTCGGACTCCATGCAGGACACCCTCCAGCGGGGCGACCGGGTGCTGGTCGACAAGCTGACCCCGTGGTTCGGCTCGGAGCCCGAGCGCGGCGAGGTCATCGTCTTCCACGACCCCGGCACCTGGCTGCGGGACGAGCCGACGCCGGAGCCCAACATGGTGCAGAAGGCGCTGAGCTTCATCGGCCTGATGCCGTCGGCCAACGAGAAGGACCTGATCAAGCGGGTCATCGGGGTCGCCGGCGACACCGTGGAGTGCAAGGGGACCGGCCCCCTGAAGGTCAACGGCAAGCCGCTGCAGGAGCCGTACGTCTTCCCCGGGAACACGCCGTGCAGCCTGGCCCCCGAGGGGCAGTTCAAGGTCACCGTGCCGAAGGACCGGCTCTGGGTGATGGGCGACCACCGGCAGAACTCCGCCGACTCCCGCTTCCACCAGGACGAGCCGGGCAACGGCTTCGTGCCCGTCGGCAACGTCGTGGGCCGGGCGATCGTCGTGGCCTGGCCGATCGACCGCTGGGCCACCCTGCCCGTGCCCGACACCTTCGACCAGAAGGGCATCGACAAGGCGGCCGCCACGGCGCCCACCGCCGTGGCCTTCGTCGGTGCCGTCCCGCTGGTGCTGCTGCGCCGGCGGGTGGCCGTCCGCCGCGCGGAGCGGCGCGGCTAGCGGCGGGCCCGGGCCGCGGAAGGCGCCCGGCCGCCGGACCTCCCCCGGTCCGGCGACCGGGCGCCTTCGTGTCGTCCACGACCCTCAGCGGTCCTGCGAGAGCGCGTACAGCTCCTGGAAGAGGCCGCCGGCCGTCACCAGCCGGTCGAACGGCCCCTGTTCGGTGATCCGGCCGTGCTCCATCACCACGATCCGGTCCGCGATCCGGGTGTTGTCCAGCCGGTGGGTGACGACGATGGTGATGCGGTCCTTGGCCATGTCCTTGAGCGCCTGGAAGATCATGTGCTCGCCCCGGGCGTCGAGTTCGCTGGTCGGCTCGTCCAGGATGAGCACCGGTGGCCTGCGGTACAGGGCCCGGGCACAGGCGATGCGCTGCCACTGGCCGCCCGAGAGGTTGACGCCGCCCCACAGCTCGCGGGCGAGCAGCATGTCGAGCCCCTCGGGGAACTCCTCGACCGTCGGGCGCAGTCCGACCAGGTCGACGGTCTCCCAGACCCGGTCGTCGTCCCAGGTGAGGGGCTGGCCCAGGGTGATGTTCTCACGGGCGGTGAGCGGCCAGTAGGCGAAGAACTGCGGGACGAGGCCGGTACGGGCCCAGACCGTGTCCGGGTCGGCGTTGGCCAGGTCGACGCCGTCCCAGGAGACCGTCCCCTTGTCGGCGGTGAACAGCCCGGTCACCAGCCGCATCAGGGTGGACTTCCCGGAGCCGTTCTCGCCGACCACCGCGACCAGCTCGCCCCGGCGCAGCGTCAGGTCGAGGCCGTCGACGGCGGGCCGGGCCTTGTTCGGGTAGGAGTAGGTGACGTTCTCGAAGCGGATCGTCTCCGGGTGGGCGGGGGCCGTCTCCCGGCCGCGGTTCGGGGCGAGCGCCCGGGTGCGGTCGACGAACCGCTTCCAGTCGCCGAGGTAGAGGGTGGAGTGGAACAGGCTGGTGCAGTAGTGCACGACGTTGGTGAGGTTGCCCAGGGCGGCGCGGACGGCGACGACGGCCGTGGCGGAGACGGCGAACGACACCCGGCCGGTGACCGTCAGCCACAC
Source organism: Streptomyces mobaraensis NBRC 13819 = DSM 40847 (assembly GCF_017916255.1). Lineage (NCBI taxonomy): Bacteria > Bacillati > Actinomycetota > Actinomycetes > Kitasatosporales > Streptomycetaceae > Streptomyces > Streptomyces mobaraensis. The sequence goes on along the minus strand of NZ_CP072827.1, from coordinate 577,705 downwards.
CAGCGTCGTCCAGGCCAGAGTCAGGCAGGCGCCGCCGGCGACCGCCGCGAGGAGGTTGACGCGCAGCCCCAGGCCGGCGGCCTCGACGATGCGCTCGTCGATGCGGTGGGAGACCGTCCGGTACCAGAACATCAGGTACGCGCGCATGCTGTTGGCCCGGACCTCGTCCGCCAGCCGGGGTGTGGTGACGTGCCAGCGCATCATCCCCTTGACGTTGCGGCGGGAGACGTTGGCGTAGTGGGTGCGGTGCTCGATCTTCGCCTCGGCGACCGCGCCCGCCCCGGACGGCAGCACCGCCAGCACCAGTACCGGCAGCATCAGCGGGTGCAGCACGGTCAGCACGCCGCAGGCGGCGACGAGCCGGATGAGGGCGGACATGAACGCCTGCGCGTCGTAGAGCATCCGGTCGCAGCGGATCGCCCCGGTCTCGGCCGCCTCGTGCTCGTCGGCGAAGTCGGCGCGGTTGAGCGCGGCCAGCTCCACCGAGACGACCGCCTCGACGAGGGCGACGTCGGCGGCCGTCATCAGCCGGGGTTTGAGCCGGCTCACGGCCCAGGACGCCACCCCGTACGTGACGCGGGCGACGGCCGCGGCCACCGCCACGACGATCAGGGCCGGGAGGGCCTCGCGGATGCGGTCGGGCACCAGGCCGCCGCCGAGCACGGGTGTCATGGCCCGTGCCGTCGCCGCCAGGCCGACGGCCGCCGCCGTGCCGGAGAGCAACTGGCAGCCGACCAGGACCAGGACGTCCCGGCGGTCGACCTCCCAGGCCATGCGGGCGATCTGGGCCAGCAGGGCGGGGATCCGGGAGCAGAGCTGGAGGAAGGACGCGGACTCGAACGCGTCCCGTACCCCGGCGTCGCGGCATCGCACTTCCTTCGGTTCGGGCAGGGGCGGCCGGGGTGGTGCGGGCGTCTCGGCCGTGTCGGCCGTGTCGGCCGTCTTGGGCATCTTGGGCGTCTTCGGGGGACGACAGGGCGGGTGCGCCGTCCGTTTGAGTTCGTGGTCGGTCGTCACGATTGGTGCCCCCTCCACTCGTTCGGGTGCCGTTTCCGGCGGTCCCGTGACCAACTGCGCCAAATGGGGGAAAGACACGGCGGCGCCCGGAAGTGGACAAGCGCCTCGAAGGGCCTCAATGCACCGTGAGTGGGTGGACCGTTGACGATGACGGCCGTTCTCCGCGCTAACTCACACGAAAGGGTGAGGGAGTGGTTGCGTCCGCGACGCGAAGGGGCCCGGGGACGCGGTCTCCGCGCCCTCGGGCCCCTGTCGCGCAGCCGGCTCGCACGCCGCTTCCGCGTCAGCCCGCCGACGTCACCGCCGGCTCGCGCTCCGCCGCCGTCCGCGCGTCACCCGACTCCAGGCCCGGACGGTGCAGGTCGAGCGCCGGGGACTCGGAACGGATCTTCGGCAGGGACGGGAAGTTGTGCCGCGGCGGCGGGCAGGAGGTCGCCCACTCCAGCGAGCGGCCCCAGCCCCACGGGTCGTCCACCTCCACCTTCTCGCCGTACTTGGCGGTCTTCCAGATGTTGTAGAAGAACGGCAGGAACGACAGCCCGAGGAGGAACGAGCCGATGGTGGAGAGGGTGTTGAGCGTCGTCCAGCCGTCCGCCGCCAGGTAGTCGGCGTACCGGCGGGGCATGCCCTCCGCGCCCAGCCAGTGCTGGACCAGGAACGTCAGGTGGAAGCCCACCGTGAGCGTCCAGAACGTGACCTTGCCCAGCCGCTCGTCCAGCATCTTGCCGGTGAACTTCGGCCACCAGAAGTGGAATCCGGCGAACATCGCGTAGACGACCGTGCCGAAGAGCGTGTAGTGGAAGTGGGCGACGACGAAGTACGAGTCGGAGGTGTGGAAGTCGAGCGGCGGGGCGGCCAGCAGCACCCCTGTCAGACCGCCGAAGACGAAGGTCATCAGGAAGCCGGTGGCCCACAGCATCGGCGTCTCGAAGGACAGCGACCCCTTCCACATGGTGCCGATCCAGTTGAAGAACTTCACCCCGGTCGGGACCGCGATCAGGAAGGTCATGAAGGCGAAGAACGGCAGCAGCACCCCACCCGTGACGTACATGTGGTGCGCCCACACCGTCACCGACAGGCCGGCGATGGAGATCGTCGCGGCGATCAGACCCCAGTAACCGAACATCGGCTTGCGGGAGAACACCGGGATGACCTCGGAGACGATCCCGAAGAACGGCAGCGCCAGGACGTACACCTCGGGGTGGCCGAAGAACCAGAACAGGTGCTGCCACAGCAGCGCCCCGCCGTTGGCCGGGTCGAAGATGTGCGAGCCGAACTTGCGGTCCATCTCCAGTGCGAACAGCGCGGCGGCCAGCACCGGGAACACCAGCAGAATGAGCAGCGCGGTGAGCAGGACGTTCCAGGTGAAGATCGGCATCCGGAACATCGTCATGCCGGGGGCGCGCATACAGATGATGGTGGTGATGAAGTTGACGGCACCCAGGATGCTGCCGAAGCCGGACAGCGCCACGCCCATGATCCACAGGTCGGCGCCGACGCCGGGGGAGTGGGACGCGTCGGACAGCGGCGTGTAGGCGAACCAGCCGAAGTCCGCGGCCCCCTGCGGGGTGAGGAAGCCGGCGGCCGCGATCAGCGAGCCGAAGAGGAACAGCCAGTACGACAGCATGTTCAGGCGCGGGAACGCCACGTCGGGCGCACCGATCTGCAACGGCATGATCCAGTTCGCGAAGCCGGTGAACAGCGGCATCGCGAACAGCAGCAGCATGATCGAGCCATGCATCGTGAACGCCTGGTTGAACTGCTCGTTCGACATGATCTGCGAGCCGGGGCGGGCCAGTTCGGCGCGCATCAGCAGGGCCAGGATCCCGCCGATGATGAAGAAGACGAAGGCGGAGACGAGATAGAGGGTCCCGATCCGCTTGTGGTCGGTGGTCGTCAGCCACTCGACGGGTGAACTCCTCGGCCGGGGACCCGCGGTCGCCTCCCCTACGGGGCGTTCCGTCAGGGGTTTCCGCCCGCTCCGCACTTCGACGCCGTCCACTGGCACACCTGCTCCGCATCTGCCGAAAGTTCTTCACGGACCGGAGGGGCGTACGCGGGGGTCACGGGCCCCTCCGGCCTCGTTCATGATCGGCGGCGGTCGGGGGCCGGGGCAGGGGCCGGGCGGGGCCGGGGGCAGGGCCGAACGGCCCTCTCCCGGGCGGGCCTCACCACGGCGCCCAGAACCGCTCCACGACCAGCAGCGCGATCACCCCGTACCAGGCGGCGGGCACGGCCCAGTGGAACTCCCGCACCCCCAGCACCAGCGTGCGCGGCGCGGGCAGGAAACCGTGCCGGAGGTTGTGCGCGGTCGTGTACCAGAACAGGGCGATCGTCACGGCCCACGCCAGACAGCACCACAGGCACAGCGCCCCGATCACGTAAAGCGCCTGGGACATCAGCCACATGCAGAACACCGCCCCGGCCAGCGTCCCCAGGTTCAGCCCCAGCCAGCACCAGCGCGGCAGCCGGGCGCCGGTGAGCAGGACGACGCCCAGCGCGACGACCACCGCGTAGGCGACCAGACCGATCAGCGGGTTGGGGAAGCCGAACACCGACGCCTGGTCGCTCAGCATCACATGGGTGCACGAGACGACGGCGTTGATGCTGCACGCGGGCCGGAAGCCCGGGTTCTCCGCCAGGTGGATCTTGTCGACGGTGATCTGGAAGGAGGCGAGCAGCCCCAGCGTCCCGGCGCCGACCAGCAGCCAGGCCAGGGCCCGGCCGGCTCCGGCGGCGTTGCCCCGCAGGTGATGTGCGTCCTTCGCGTCCAGTGTGTTCTGCGCGTCCCTGACGCCCCCGCCGGCGGACCGGTCGAACGCGGTGTCGGTCATGGCTGTCCTCCTGGTCCCTGGCACTCGGGCGCCCGTGCCGGCGGGACCCGCCCTCCCGGCGGGACGACGGGCCGCCGGGCCGGGCGGAGCGGGTCCGCCGCCGCGCCACTCGGCGGCGGACCCGTTACGCCCATTCAACGAGGCACCGGCGGCGGAGGACAGGGGCCGGTCGGCCCCAACAGAGAGCGCGGCGATACGGTGGACAGGGCCCTGAACAGGGCCGACCGGCCGTCAGGGGCCGTATCCGGCCGCCCCGGTCCCCGGTCGGCGCGGCAGCGGCGGGGCCCGGAAGAGGCGAGGAGAGGCGTGGAGAACACCGGGTCGGCGGCGGTACGGCTGCCGCAGCTCAGACTGGACGAACTGCTGGACGAGGTCCAGGCCCGGCTCGACGCCGCCCGCGGCACCCGCGACCGCGTGCACAAGCTGCTGGAGGCCGTCCTCTCGGTCGGCCGCGGCCTGGAGCTGGAACAGGTGCTGCGCGGCATCATCGAGGCGGCCGTGGTACTGGTCGACGCCCGGTACGGCGCCCTCGGCGTCATCGGGCCGGACGGCCGGCGGCTGTCCCAGTTCCTCACCGTCGGCCTCACAGACGAGGAGATCGCGGCCATCGGCCCGTACCCCTGCGGCCACGGCATCCTGGGCGAGCTGATCCGCCGTCCGGAACCGCTGCGGCTGCCGGAGATCTCCGAGCACCCGGCCTCGTACGGCTTCCCGCCCGGCCACCCGCCGATGAGCACCTTCCTCGGGGTGCCCATCCGGGTGCGCGACCACGTCTTCGGGAACCTGTACCTGACGGAGAAGCGCGGGGGAGCGGACTTCGAGGACGAGGACGAGGAGGTGCTGGCCACCCTCGCCGTCGCCGCCGGCATCGCCATCGAGAACGCCCGCCTGTACGAGGAGTCGACCCGGCGCGAACGGTGGCTGCGGGCCGGCGCCGAGGTGACCACCGCCCTGATGTCCGACCGGCCGCGCGCCGAGGTCACCGCCCGCATCACCGAACTCGCCCGCGAGATCACGGGATCCGACCTCGCGGTGTTCTCGCTGCCGGAGGCCGGGGACGGCGCGCTGACCGTCGAGGCGGCGACCGGTGAGGGGGCCGACGGGCTCCGGCACCTGGTCCTGCCCCTCGAAGGCACCCTCAGCGGCGCCGCGTTCACCGGAGCGCGCCCTGTCCGGGGCCCCGCCGAGGAGGTACCGGCGGGTCCGGGACCGGCCCTGGCCGTCCCCGTCACCTCCGGCGACGACGTCGTGCACGGCGTCCTGCTGCTCGTCCGGGCCGCGGGCGCCGGGGACTTCCCCGAGCGGGAGGCCGAACCGCTGCTGGCCTTCGCCGGCCAGACCGGCCTGGCCATGGAACTGGCCGAACGCCGCGCGGACACCGCCCAGTTGGCCCTCCTGGAGGACCGCGACCGGATCGCCCGCGACCTCCACGACCTCGCCATCCAACGGCTGTTCGCCACCGGCATGACCCTGCAGAGCGCCGACCGCTTCATCGACCACCCCGAGGCCGCCGAACGCGTCCGCCGCGCCGTCGGCGACCTCGACGAGACCATAAAGATCATCCGCTCCACCATCTTCGGCCTCCGCTCCCGCGAGACCGCCCCCCAGCACGGCCTGCGCACCCGCGCCGTCCGCGCCGTCGCCGAGGCCGGTACGGCCCTCGGCTTCGCGCCCAGCCTGCGCATGGAGGGACTCCTGGACACCCAAGTCCCCCGCGAGGCCGCCGACGACGCCGTCGCCGTCCTCGCCGAGGCCCTGGCCAACGTCGCCCGGCACGCGGAGGCCGGCACGGTGGACGTCGCCGTCGTCAACGAGGGCGGGGCCCTCGTCCTGACGATCGTGGACGACGGCAACGGCATACCCCCCACCGCCACCCGCCGCAGCGGCCTCCGCAACCTCACCGAACGCGCCGAACGCCACGGCGGCACCCTCACCCTGACCGCCCCACCGACCGGCGGCACGCACCTGGAGTGGCGCATCCCGCTGACCGGCGGCCGGTGCCCGACGGGACACGGGACGCGGGACGGAGGAGGAGCCGGCGCCCGATAACCGCTTCCGTCCCCGCGCCGCACCCCGCATCATGCGGTCATGATCAGCATCCATCTGAAGTACGAGATCGACGCCGACAAACTCGCCGACTTCGAGGAGTACGGCCGCCGCTGGATCCGGCTCGTCAACCGCTTCGGCGGCACGCACCACGGCTACTTCCTGCCGAGCGAGGGCGACAGCGACATCGCGTACGCCCTCTTCTCCTTCCCCAGCATGGCCGCGTACGAGCGCTACCGCACGGACAGCACGACCGACCCGGAATGCCAGGCCGCCTTCGAACTGGCCCGCACCACCCGCTGCATCAAGCGCTACGAACGCCGCTTCCTGCGCCCGCTCGACACGGGAACGGAGGCCCCTTCGGCGAAGACGCCCGCGTAACGAACCACCCCCCCGCCCCCCCGCCGGCGAGCCGACGGCCCACTACGGGACGTCGGCCAGATGCCCGGCCTCACGGAGGTACGGGCATCGCCCCCCGAGCAGCACCGCGGTCGCGGCGGCCAGGACACGGGCCTGCCGCGGGGGCACCAGCGGCGCCCACTCCTCGACGGTGAGCATGCGCCAGGCGTCGTGCTCGTCGGACAGCCTCACCTTGACGGTGCTCGCGTCGACGAGCGGACCTTTGAACAGGACGAAGACCTCGGGAATGCCTTCCGGGTGCACACCCCAGTCAACGGCCAGCAGCTCGGGGACGTCCGGCATGGTCAACCCCGTCTCTTCGAACGTCTCCCGCACGGACGTCTCCCACAGATCCTCGCCGTCGTCGTGACCGCCTCCGGGCAGCTGCCACGCGTCGCCCCAGGAGGTGTGCAGCAGCATGATCCGCCCCTCGTCGTCGTGGACGAGGGAGGCGGCGCACCCCAAGATGCGCGCCCGCCGGGCGAGCCACTCGGCTCGGGGGAACTGCGGATGTCTGGTCAACGGCACGCCCTCGCAATGGTATTCACGGATCGCCGACCCGCCAGCGTACTGTCCCCGGACGGGCCGACGGCGAGGGTTCAGCCGCTCGAGTGAACCGGCCGGTCGTGAATGATCGTCCGTCTTCGCCGGGAGATGCGGCTGTACGCATTCTGTGATGCTTGACACATCAGAGATTGCCGGAAATCGCGTAGGGCGACCGGATGTGTGCCACTTCTCTAGGTGTAGACCAACGCTCCATGTGTCTCTATGGTCACTTCCCGTTGCTTGATGTGGGCAAGCTTTGGGGAGGGCTTGGGGGATGTTTGGTCGTGCACGGGCACGTGCCTCAGGTGTCGCAGTGGCCTGTGGTCTCGGCCTGGCTTTGATCACGGGGGTGCTGCCGGATGCCGCGTCCGCGACTCCGGCAGGTGCGGCTTCGGCCAGGAGCTCCGCGCCGCGATACGAGGGCGGGGGCGACTCCGGGACGGCGGCGTCGGAAGCGGATGCGCTCGCCCAGGCGAAGCGGTCGGGCAAGAACGTGGAGGTGGCCTCTCAGCGTGGTGAGAGCTGGGATGTCGTCGCCAAGCCGGACGGCACGTTGGAGACGCGGGAGTACCTGAGACCGGTCAGGGCGCGTGTGGGCGGTGAATGGCGGCCCACGGACGTCGCGTTGGAGAGAACGCCCGAGGGGTCGGTCTCGCCGCACGTCGCCACCGTCGGAGTCTCCTTCTCCGGAGGTGGCGACACTTCTTTGGTCAAGCTCGACAAAGCAGGCCGCAAGCTGGCTCTCGACTGGCCGACCAGGCTTCCGACTCCGCGGCTGGAGGGGGACACGGCGACGTATCCCGACGTCCTGCCGGACGTCGATCTCCGGCTCACCGCCCAGGTGGACGGTTTCACGCAACTGCTGGTGGTGAAGTCGGCGAAGGCGGCGGCCAGTCCGGAGCTCGCGCACCTCCGTCTGAAGATGGCGGGGGAGGGCGTCACGGTCCAGGAGACGGCTCAGGGAGGCCTCAACGCGATCGACCAGGGAGCAGGAGGCACGGTCTTCGAAGCACCCACTCCGATGATGTGGGACTCCAGCCCCGGTTCGTCCGCCCCGAACCGGTCCGGAGCAGCACTTCGCAGGCCTGACCCCAGGAAGGTCCCGTCTGCCACCGCGAACCGGCGCGAGGTCTCCGGTCCGGCAGAGTCCGGGCAACTCGCCCGCGTGGCGGTCGACGTACCGGACGGCGGACGGGAACTGGTCCTGACCCCCGACAAGAAGGTGCTGACCGGCCCCGACACCGTGTACCCGGTGTACATCGATCCGCAGTGGTACTCGCCCCGGTCGTCGGCGTGGACCATGGCCTCCAAGTACTGGGCCAACGAGCCGCAGTGGAAGTTCAACGGCAAGAGCGACGCCGGCATGGGCTACTGCGACTGGAACCACTGCAATCCAGGTGACACCAAGCGCCTCTTCTACGAAATCCCGACGTCCAGATTCGCGGGCAAGACCATCCTGTCGGCCGAGTTCGTCGTCCCCGAGACATGGGCGGCCTCGTGCGCGAAGAAGGGGGTCCAACTGTGGAGGACCAAGGGCATCGACTCCTCGACCACGTGGAACTCCCAGGACTCCTCCGATTTCTGGATCAAGAAGCTGGGCGAGTACGACTTCGCGTACGGCTTCGAGGGCTGCGCCAGTGCGGACGCGGAGTTCAAGGTCCTCGACACGGTCAAGGAGGCCGCGGGCAAGTCGTGGTCCTCGGTGACGTTCGGCCTGCGGGCATCGGACGAGAGCGACACCTATGCCTGGAAGCGGTTCGCCAACCGGGCGTACCTGCGCGTCCAGTACAACCAGACGCCACCGCAGATCGCCATGTCCCAGTTGTCGATGGAGTACGGCGGGAAATGCAGGATCCCGGAGAAGGCGGTCCACGTACGGAGTCTCGGCAAGATCTACGCCAACCACGTCACCGATCCGGACGGAGACGACGTCGCCGTGGAGTTCCAGGCGGAGTGGGACGCGGGCGACGGCAAGGGGACCGTTGCCCGCTGGAAGCCGGGACTGACCTCGTTCAAGAAGTCCGGATCCGACTTCGCGGTCACCCTGCCGTCCGACATCACCGTCAACACCCCGGTGAACTGGTACGTGCGTTCCTACGACCGACGTGGATACTCGCCGTGGTCATACGCCGGTTCGCCCAGTGGCTGCTATTTCGTCCGTGACCCCAAGGTCCTGCCGGCGCCCAGAATGGCGTCCGCCGACTATCCCGAGTCGAAGCCGGGCTCGTCCGGTGACGGCGATCCCTGGTACGACGGGACGGGCCGCTACGGCTCCTTCACCGTCGGCCCGGCCGGCAAGGACATCACCAAGTACATCTACGGAATCAACGGGGACGCCACTCCGAAGAACACGCTCGGCACCACGGAAGGAGCCGCGAGAACCATCAAGGCCCTCCCCGGTGACGCCGGCCTGAACTTCATCACCGTTCAGGCGCTCGACGCCGTCGGCAATGTGAGCGAGCCGTACACCTACCGCTACAAGGTGCGTGCCGGCCAGCCGGAGCGGGCTACGTGGGCGATGGACGAGGGGCCGGACGCCAAGCAGGCCGAGGGCAGCACTCCGGCGCGAACGGCGGAGCTGCACGGGGGAGCTGTCACGGGGGCGGATGGTGCCATGGGCAAGTCGCTGTCGCTCAACGGTACGGACGCTTATGCGGAAACGGACGTTCCTGTCGTAGACACCTCCGGTGGCTTCACGGTATCCGCCTGGGCCAATCTGTCGAAAGTGCCGTCGGAGCCCGCGGCCGTCGCCACCCAGCCGGGCAACCACTCGCCCGGATTCTCGCTGTACTACTCCAAGGACTACGACCGGTGGGCGTTCAGCCAGTTCGCCTCGGACACGGACGGCGCACTGCCCGTCCGAGTCATGCAGCAGAAACCCGGCGGTGTGAAGCCGGGGGAATGGACGCATCTGGTCGGCGTCTACGACAGCGGTGACGACGAACTGCGGCTGTTCGTCAACGGCCGGCAAGAGGCCGCCGTTTCGTACAAGACGCCCTGGGACGCCCGCCGCGGTCTGCTGATCGGCGCGTCGTCGTCCAACGGCAAGCCGAACGCGTTCTTCCCCGGACAGCTCGACGAACTGGAAATCTTCAACAAGCCCGCTTCCGCGGACGAGGTCTCCCGGCTCTATGCCAAGGAACACATTCGCGGTCCGGGACGCCCGGCCCGCGCGATCTTCCCGCTGGACGAGGAGCCCGGAGCCAAGGAAGTGACCGGGCACGCGGACGTCATGCCGGCCGTTTTCCACGGCAATCCCCAGCCCGGCACCGATGGCGTCGACGGCAAGGCGCTGTCTCTCGACGGCGTGCACGACTACGCCACCGTCGACGCGCCCCACTTCAACACCATGGGAGCCTTCGCCGTCTCCGCCTGGGTCCGGCTGCCGAAGGAGAAGCCGACACACACGGCCGTGGTCGTCACACAGACCGGGGTCCATGCGAGCGGCGTCGAGCTCTATTACTCGCCCACCTACGACAAATGGGTCCTGAATCAGCACACACAGGACACCGCCGATGCCACGTCCAACAAAGTGGTCCAGAGCGCGGGCGCACGACCGCAGGGCGGTGAGTGGACGCATCTGACAGGCGTCCGGGACATCGTCGCCGGTACTCTCACCCTCTATGTCAACGGGGTGGAAGCCGGCACCGAACCCTTGGCCGCCTCCTGGTACGCCGACAGGCAACTGCAGATCGGCGCAGGCGCGTATTCGGGCAAGCAGGACAACTTCTTTCCCGGGGAGATCGACGAACTCCGGATCTACGATCGCCCCGTCTCGGTCCACGAAGTGCGCCAGCTCGTGAAGCAGCGCCCATTGGTGAAGGGTCGTTGGCAGTTCGAGGCAGCGTCGGGAAGCCCGGCCGTCTCGCCGGACGCCCTTCCGGACCGGCGGGCGGCGCGGCACGACATGACGTTCACCGGTGGCGCCGCCATCGGCGAGGGACATGTGGACAAGGGCGGCCTGAAGCTCAACGGCATGAATGCCGCGGCCTTCACCAACGGCGTTCCCGTGGACACCAGTGGCAGCTTCACCATGACCGCGTGGGCGCAACGCGTGGCGGACAAGCCGGGTCGCGCAATGACGGTGATGAGCGCGGAGGGCGCGTCACAGAACGCGTTCGCCGTCCGGTATCTCCCGGGCGACAAGAGCTCGGGTGAGGGGCACGGACGCTGGCAGGTGACGCTGCCGGGCAAGGACGCGGAGAAGGACGTCACCGTCACGACGGTGGACCACAATGCCTATCAGGATGCGGGGGACTGGAACCACCTCGCCCTGGTCTATGACGGCTTCTCGGATGAGCTCCGGCTGTACGTGAACGGCGTACTGGAGGAGTTCTCGTGCCCCGCGGATTCCGATGCCGCCAAGGCCGCCGGATGCGCCGACCGATCCTCCCGGGTGGGCAATGCCGTCTCCTTCGGCGCCACCAAGGCCTTGCACATGGGTCGGGCGATGGTGAAGGGATCCGGCACCGAGTACTGGTCGGGGCAGATCGACGACGCGTGGGCCTTCCAGGGGGCGCTGAGCGACGTCCAGGTCAAGCAGCTCGCTGTCGGAGAGCGCGACCTGCCCACCCGGATTCCCCACGACTGACCCGCGCACGCGTGGGGAGCCGGCGACGGTCGGGCTCCCCACGGGATTCGTGCAATGCCGTCGCAGACGGATTCCGCAGACTCGCAGCGCGCACGACGCGTTCGCGCTGCCTCAGCGAGGGATGACGAGAGATGAAAGGCAAGGCCGGAGTGCGAATCTCCCCTTGGCACAGACGCGTGGCACTCGGAGTGTCCACGGTCTTGGTGGGGGCACTGCTGCAGGGCGTGGCCGCATCGGCGGCCGACGCCGCCGGCAACCTCCCCGGTGCACCGCCACCGGGAAAGCCGGTAGCAGGAAAGGAGATCGGGAGTAAACCGCGCAAGATCGATCCAGCTCCGAGGGTTCCCGGGCAGGCCCCTCGGGCCTCGTGGAGCCCGAGCGGGAAATCCCTGGTCGAACTGACGGGTGGGCCGACCGCGGCCGGAGGGCGGGAGAACGCGGGCAGTTTCCCGCTCAGTCTCTTCGCGTCTTCGAAGGGATCGGAAAGGCCGCCCGGGTCACCCGACAAAGCCGAAGTCCGTGTCCTGGAACCGGAGGCGAGTCGTCGGGCCCAGGTGGACGGACCCCTGTTCGTCATCACTCCGGCGCCCGGCAAGAGCACGGCGAAGAGCGCGGCGCCCACCAACGCGCGGGTGCGCATCGACTACTCCGGCTATGCGCAGGCTTTCGGCGGCGGATACGCGTCACGACTGCGGCTCGTCGAACTCCCTTCTTGCGCGATCACCTCTCCCGACAAGGCCGCGTGCCGGACCGCGAAGCCACTCGCCACGAAGAACGACACCGAAAAGCAGGTACTGACCGCCGACCAGATCGCTCTGCGGGCCGGGAACACCACCGTCCTCGCCGCCGCCCCGGCCGCATCGGGCGAGAAGGGCGACTATAAGGCCACGCCTCTGTCACCGTCGGCGACTTGGAAGACCGACCTGAACAGCGGTGCCTTCAGCTGGTCCTATGACATTCCGGTGCCGGACGTACCCGGCGCTATGAAGCCCAACATCGGGCTCAGCTACTCGTCTTCGACCATCGACGGCCGCACGGGCAACACCAACAACCAGTCGTCCTGGGTGGGCGACGGCTTCGACATGTGGCCCGGATTCATCGAGCGCCGCTACAAGCCGTGCTACGACGACGGGGAGAAGCACGACGACGGCAACAAGCCCGGCGATCTCTGCTGGGCCTATGACAACGCCTTCATCTCCTTCAACGGCAAGGCGGGAGAACTCGTCCCGGCCGGCGGCAACGAATTCAAGCTCAAGAACGACGACGGCACCAGGATCGCCCGGCTCTCCGGCAGTGAGCACGACAACGGTGACAACGACAACGAGTACTGGCGGCTGACCACCCCGGGCGGTACCCGCTACTACTTCGGCTACCACAAGCTCAACGGCTGGACCAAGGGCAAGGACACCACCGACTCCACCTGGACCGTACCCGTCTACGGGAACAACTCGGGCGAACCCTGCCACAAAACCGGCTTCAAGGACTCGTGGTGCCAACAGGCGTGGCGCTGGAACCTCGACTACGCCGTCGACCGGCACGGCAACGCGGTCGGTTACTACTACGGCAAGGAGACCAACTCCTACGGCCGCGATCTGGAGAAGAAGGACGACACCCCGTACGCGCGCGGGGGCTACCTCAAGCGCATCGAGTACGGACTGAAGTCGGCCGACCTGTATGCCAAGCCGCTGGCCAAGGTCGACTTCACCAACGCCGAGCGGTGCCTCCCGCAGGACAAGGACAAGGTGACCTGTGCGGAGAACACCATCGACGACAAGAAGGCGTACTGGTACGACACTCCGTGGGACCTGAACTGCAAGGAGGGAACCGAGTGCGACAAGGGCCGCTTCTCTCCGTCCTTCTGGACACGGAAGCGCCTGACGGACGTCTCCACCAGCGTCCTCAAGAATGACGGCAAGTACGCGACTGTCGACTCGTGGAAACTGAACCACCGCTGGGGCACGGCGGACATCGACTACCAACTCCTGCTGGACTCGATCCAGCACACCGGCCAGTCCGCGAGCCCCGCCATCACCCTGCCGAAGACGACCTTCGCCTACACCCAGCGGACCAACCGTCTGGACAAGACCGGGGACGGCAAAGCGCCCTTCATCAAGGAGCGCCTCTCCACGATCGCGGACGAGTTCGGCGGGCAGACGGACGTCGTCTATTCGCAACCGGCATGCGACTGGGCGAAACTCCCCACACCCGAATCCAACACCACGCGCTGCTTCCCTCAGTTCATCGGCGGGAGCAGCAGCGACGATCCGACCAAGCAGTGGTTCAACAAGTACGTGGTCGAAGCCGTGACGGCCACCGACCGCACGGGTGGGGCACCCGACCAGGTGACCCGCTACGACTACCTCGACGGCTCCGCCTGGCACTACGACGATGACGACGGGCTGACCAAGGAGAAGTTCAAGACCTGGTCCCAATGGCGCGGGTACGGACACGTCCGCGTCCAGAAGGGAGGCCAGGGCGCGGACGCGATGAAGTCCCAGGAGGACAGCTACTTCCTCCGCGGCATGGACGGCGACCGAAAGGACTCCGACGGAGGCAAGAAGAGCGTCAGCACCCTCCTGAGCGAGGAAGAGGGCGGCCCGATCGCCGACCACGAGTCCGCGGCCGGCTTCACGTACCGCACCGAGACCTACTCGGGCCCCGGTGGAAAGGTCCTGTCCAAGACCGTCAGCCGGCCCTGGCACCACGAGACCGGCAAACGCGAACGCTCTTGGGGCACGGTCACCGCGAACTTCACCGGCACGGAGTCGTCACGTGCCTTCACTTCGCTGGACGGCGGAGCGGGTGAGAAATGGCGGCAGACCCGTACGGCGACGGAGTACGACACGAAGACGGGCCGCGCCAAACAGGTGGACGACTTCGGCGACACCGAAACCGATGCCGACGACCGGTGTACCCAGACCACGTACGCGGACAACCCCGACGCAAACATCTTCAGCCTGCCGTCGCGTGCCGTGACCGTCGCCGCCTCCTGCGACAAGGCGTCGTCGATCGACCGGACCAAGGCGGTCGTCTCCGACGTCCGCACGGCGTACGACGGAGGGACCTACGGAGCGGCCCCCACCAAGGGCGACGCGACCAGCGTGGCCACGCTGAAGAAGGACGACGGCCAGCAGGCGGTCTACCTGGAGTCCGGCAAGACCTACGACGGCTACGGACGGGAACTGTCGACCACCGACCTCACGGCCGACGTGGTCTTCGACCGATCCGGTGAGCGCCGCTCGACCACCAAGCGGACGGACGGCCGCACTACCACGACCGCCTACTCGCCCGCCACGGGCTTCCCCGACACCGTCACCGCGACTGCTCCGCCGGCCAAGGCGGGAGACCCGTCGACCGCCTGGACGAGCACGACCACGCTCGACCCGCTGCGCGGCCAGCCGCTCAGCAAGACGGACGCCAACGACCGGCGCACGGACTTCGACTATGACGCGCTCGGCCGCAGCACCAAGGTCTGGCTCCCCAACAAGGCGAAGGGCGCGGGCGGTGCGCCAAGCCTCGAATTCGTCTACTACATAGCCGAAGGCAAGCCGGCGGCGGTCGCCACCCGGACCCTCAACGACAACTACGGTCAGTTGACGTCGTACACGATCTACGACGGACTTCGTCGCCCTCGCCAGACCCAGGCACCCGGCCCCGACGGCGGCCGGTTGCTCACCGACACGTTCTACGACGAACGCGGTCTGGCCACGAAGTCCTTCGCGACGTACTACGCCCTCGGCGCTCCCGCGACGACCCTCTTCGCACCGGATGACGCCCTGAAGGTGGAGTCCCAGACCTGGACCGCCTACGACGGACTGGGCCGGGCCACCGAAACGAAGCAGATCGCCGGCAACAGCGACGCCGGCAAGGTGCTGTCCACGACCCGCACCGTCTACGGCGGTGACCGCACGACCGTGATCCCGCCGGTCGGATCCACGGCCACGACCACGGTGATCGACGCACGGGGCCAGACCACGGAACTCCGCCAGCACCACGACCGCGGCGCCGACGGAGAAGCGGACGTCACCCGCTACGCGTACGGTCCGACGGGCAAGCTGACCAAGTTCACGGATCCGGCGGGGAACGCCTGGACGTACACCTACGACCAGCTCGGCCGCCAGGTCTCCTCCGAGGACCCGGACAAGGGCCCGGTGACCAGCACGTACGACGACCGCGGCCAGCTGATCAGCGTCACCAACTCCCGCAAGACCAAGAACACGCTCTACTACGCCTACGACAACCTCGGCCGCAAGACCGAGCTCCGCGAGGGCTCGACCAGCGGCACGAAGCTGGCCGAGTGGACGTACGACACGGTCAACCGGGGCAAGGGCCAACCCGCCACCTCGACCCGCTTCGAGAACGGCAACGCCTACACCAATCGCATCGACGAGTACGACTCGCTGTACCGCGCCACGCGGTCACGAGTGGCGATCCCCTCCAACGAAGGCGCCCTGGCCGGGGAGTACTACTTCGGTACCACCTACAACCCCTCCGGCAGCGTCCAGGGCGTGATGCTCCCGAAGGCGGGCTCCCTGTCGGGCGACGGCATCGTCTACACCTACGACAAGCTGCTGCGCCCCACGGAGGTCGTCGGCTCCGGCGGTCTGAAGGCGAGTGTCACCAGCTACAGCCTCACGGGCAAGCCGCTCCAGGCGAAGGTGACCGGGGGCGGCAAAGTCACCCAGCTCACCAACGGCTATGAGTGGGGCACACAGCGGCTGGCCACCACCCGTGTCGACCGCGAGAACGCGCCCACCACGGACAAGGCCGCCACGTACACGTACGACGAGACCGGCAACGTCCGCGCAGTCTCCGACGCCGCGTCCGGTGGCCTGGACACCCAGTGCTTCACCTACGACTACCTGCGGCGCGTCACGGATGAATGGACCCAGCCCACGCCGTCCTGTTCGAACGCCCCGGACGGCAAGTCGATCGGCGGCCCGGCCCCGTATTGGAACTCCTACACCTACGACAAGACCGGCAACCGCCTCACGGAAACCCGCCACGACACCGGCGGCGACAGCGCCAAGGACACCAGGCGCACCTACTCCTACCCGCCGGCAGGCGGCCCGCAGCCGCACACGCTGACGGCGGTGGACACGACCGCACCCACGGGAACGGCCAAGGACTCCTACGCCTACGACTCCATCGGCAACACCACGACCCGGACGATCGCCGGTGACAAGCAGACCCTGGACTGGGACGCCGAAGGGCACCTGGCCAAGGCCGTCCAGTTCCGGAACGACAAGGTCGCCGACAGCGCCTCCTACGTCTACGACGCCGACGGCCAACGACTCATCGGCCGCACGGATACCGAGACCACGCTCTACCTCGGCGCCACGGAGATCACCCTCGCCAAGGGCGCCAAGACACCGAAGGCCACCCGCTACCTCGACCTGGGCAACGGGGTCCAGGCCGTCCAGAACGACGACGGCAGCGGCTCGTTCGTCGTCGGGGACCACGTCGGTACGGGCCAACTCGCCATCGATGCGAAGGACACCTCGGCCGCTCACCGACGCACCACCCCCTTCGGCAGCCCGCGCGGCGAACAGCCGAAGAACTGGCCGGGCACCAAGGGCTTCGTCGGCGGCACGAACGACACGACGACGGGCCTGACCCACCTCGGCGCCCGCGAATACGACCCCACCATCGGCCGGTTCATCAGCGTCGACCCGGTGATGGACCTGGGCGACCCCCAGCAGAACCACGGCTACACGTACGCCCACAACAACCCGGCCACGCTGTCCGACCCTTCGGGCCTGATGCCGGGGGATTGCTGGGCCATGCCGAGGATGCAGTGCACGAAGCGCTCTGATGGCGGATGGGATCAGCGGATGCCGGAAGATCCGGGTCCTACCAAAAATGATGAAGAAAGCGACGAGCGCGCCGACTCTGCTGGAAGTTGGACAGGGGGTTGTGGTGATGAGTGCGGTGGGGGCAGTGAGTATTCAGCCCCGCCGCAGCGCCCCACCGAAAAGGAACATCAGCCCTGGGCGATGGGGACCAATCCGAACTATCACAATCCGGGAGATAGAACGGTCTCTCCGCCTGCGAGTATTCCCGACGTGGTCACATGCACATCTGGTGACACGATGTGCAAACTGCGAGTTGCATGGTACAAGAACTCGGCGCTTTTCGGTTCCATGTTCGGCACGGTGCTCAGCGTTCGCAGTTTCGCCGGAGCGAGAGGTAAGGGGGCGGCAAGGAGCAGTGGTGGGGTCCCGTGTGAGCACAGTTTCACGACGGGTACAGATGTCCTGCTCGATTCTGGCGCCAGCAAGCCCATCGAAGAAATCAAGACCGGCGACAAAGTCCTTGCCACAGACCCGGAAACGGGCAAGCTGGCACCACGTGAGGTCGTCGCCACCTTCAACACTCGGCAAGACAAGTCCTTCACGGATCTGACAATCGATACAGGGCATGGTGCTGCGAGCATCATTGCCACGGACAATCACCCCTTCTGGGAGACCACGGAAAAGAAATGGGTCAGTGCAGGAGATCTCCGGCCGGGCTCCCACCTGCTTACGGAGAAGGGTGAGTCGCTCCGAGTCAAGGCAACCCGGCACTTCGTCAAGCAGCAGCGAACACACGACCTGACAGTCAGCGGCGTGCACACGTACCACGTGCTGGCAGGTACCGCACCAGTGCTTGTGCACAACTGTGATGGAGCTGTTCTTTGGGTCAAGGAGAACGCTAATATGAGTTCGGAAGCCCGGGCTTATGATGCGGGGGCAGCCGGTTCCAGGTCTGGTGTGGCTCCAGCGTTGCAGTACTACAAAGCCGACGCGAAGAGTCTGTCTCAAATCAAGTTCGACGGGTTTGATGCAGCCAACGGAGTGCTAATCGATCGCAAGATGAGCGTCACGACTTTCAACAAGACATATCGGCAGGCTATGAACCAGTCCCTAGCGCTTGAGCAGAACGGCTATACAGGTCGGTGGGAAGTTCCCAATGCGGCCGAAGCGGCGCGGGCCCGTAGCCTCCTAGGCAGGCTCCTGATCACCAACATTCGAGTAAGGGTCGTACCTTGATGGAAATCAACAAGGTTTTGGTTCGGGCGTTCGTAAGCGTTGTCGTCTCGATTGACTTGTCGGACGACGAAGACATTGACCCGGATGTCGCGACGGATATCCTTGAGCCTGCTGCTGCTATTTTCCGAGAGCTCTCCGAAGAGGGGCGCAGGGAAGTCGCAGCCCTGATGCTTGAGTGTGCCGAGTCCGAGGAGAACCCGGAGCGCAAAAGGGTGATGATCGGGCTTCCGGAAGCCATCGGTCTGCGCGGTGAGGGCTGACCATGGGACCCTCTCAGGGCAGGTCCTGAGAGTGTATGGAGTCCTTCCTGGATTAATTCAGGAAGGACTCCAGACAATTTTGGCTACAGAACTCGATGTCAACGTCACCGAACTCGGTGCTGCCCGTTGGTGTTTCAGACCGGATGGCCAGGAATCGTCGCGACTACTGCACCCGTGGTGCCGACGATTCTGCCTGTTACTCTCTCGGTGGCTTGCGCGGCGCCTCAGTCGGCCGTAGGAGTGAGTGGCCGCTGGGGGCCGCGTGTCAGCTTAATCACGTCGGGATCCGACGTGCCGACGGCCGGGAAGGTGCCGTGTGGCGGACTGACGATCCGTGCGACCCGCGCGCCGCCTGCTCCCATGGCGCCGCGCCCTGGGAAGTGGAACCGTGGGAGCATGCCGGAGCCCAAGCAGTCCCAGGAGCGCGCCGACGATGCGCGGCCTCCGTCCGACGCCGAGCTTGCCGCGCTGGACGCGCACTGGCGGGCCGCGAACTATCTGGCCGTCGGGCAGATCTATCTGATGGGGAACCCGCTGCTCACCGAGCCCCTGCGGCCGGAGCACATCAAGCCGCGGCTGCTCGGGCACTGGGGGACCTCGCCCGGGTTGAACCTCGTGTACACCCACCTCAACCGGGTGATCAAGCAGCGGGGGATCGAGGCGCTCTGTGTGTGGGGGCCCGGGCATGGGGGGCCCGCTGTGTTGGCCAACTCGTGGCTGGAGGGGAGCTACAGCGAGACGTATCCCGATGTCACACGGGACGCGGACGGAATGGAGCGGCTGTTCCGGCAGTTCTCGTTTCCCGGTGGGGTGCCCAGTCATGTGGCGCCCGAGACGCCCGGGTCGATTCATGAGGGCGGGGAGCTCGGGTACTCGCTGTCGCATGCGTACGGGGCCGCGTTCGACCGGCCGGAGCTGCTGGTCGCCTGCGTGGTCGGGGACGGGGAGGCCGAGACCGGGCCGCTCGCCGCGTCGTGGCACTCCAACAAGTTCCTCGATCCCGTTCGGGATGGTGCTGTCCTGCCGATCCTCCATCTCAACGGGTACAAGATCGCCAACCCCACGGTCCTCGCCCGGCTGCCCGAGCACGAGCTCGATCGGCTGCTGCACGGGTACGGGCATCATGTCCTGCACGTGACCGGAGACGATCCGATGACCGTCCATCGCGCCATGGCCGCCGCCATGGACACCGCGCTGGACCACATCGCCGCCATCCGGCGCACCGCCCGCGAGGAGGGCATCGCGGACCGGCCTTCCTGGCCCGTGATCGTGTTGCGGACGCCCAAGGGGTGGACCGGCCCCGGTGAGGTGGACGGGCTGCCCGTCGAGGGCACCTGGCGGTCGCATCAGGTGCCGCTCTCCGGTGTCCGGGACAATCCCGAGCACCTGGGGCAGTTGGAGGCGTGGCTGCGGTCGTACCGGCCGGAGGAACTGTTCGACGGCGACGGGCGGCCCGTGCCGAGGGTTCTGGAGTGCGTGCCCGAAGGAGCGCGGCGGCTCGGCGCAACCCCGTACGCCAACGGCGGACTGCTCCTCCGCGACCTGCCCGTTCCGCCCCTGGAGCGTCACGCGGTCGTCGTCGACCGGCCCGGCGCCGGGCGGCACGAGCCGACCGCCGTCCTCGGCGGGCTGCTCGCCGACGTCATGGAGGCCACTTCCGACCGTCGCGATTTCCGTCTTGTGGGGCCTGATGAGACCGCTTCGAATCGGCTGCAGGCGGTCTACGGCGCGAGCGGCAAGGCGTGGCAGGCCGGCACCCTGCCCACCGACGAGCATCTGGACCGGCATGGTCGGGTGATGGAGATCCTGTCCGAGCACACCTGCCAGGGGTGGCTGGAGGGGTACCTGCTCACCGGGCGGCACGGGCTGTTCTCCTGCTACGAGGCGTTCGTGCACATCGTCGACTCGATGGTCAACCAGCACATCAAGTGGCTGCGCGTCTCCCGGCGGCTGCCCTGGCGGCGGCCCATCGCCTCCCTGAACTACCTGCTCACCTCGCACGTGTGGCGCCAGGACCACAACGGCTTCTCCCACCAGGACCCCGGGTTCGTCGACCACGTCCTGAACAAGAGCCCCGAAGTCGTGCGGGTGTATCTGCCGCCGGACGCCAACACCCTGCTGTCCGTCGCCGACCACGCCCTGCGCAGCCGCGACTACGTCAACGTCATCGTCGCCGGCAAACAGCCCTGCTACGACTGGCTCACCCTGGAACAGGCCCGCGCCCACTGCGCCCGCGGCGCCGGCGTCTGGGAATGGGCCGGCACGGAGGACGGGCGGCGGGAACCCGACGTCGTCCTCGCCTGTGCCGGGGACGTGCCGACACAGGAGACCCTGGCCGCGGCCTCCCTGCTCCGGCGGCACCTGCCCGACCTCGCCGTCCGCGTCGTCAACGTCGTCGACATCGCCCGGCTGATGCCGCACGGCGAGCACCCGCACGGGATGCCCGACCACGAGTTCGACGCCCTCTTCACCACCGACCGGCCCGTCGTCTTCGCCTACCACGGCTACCCGTGGCTCATCCACCGTCTTGCCTACCGGCGGGCGGGTCACCCGAATTTCCACGTGCGCGGTTACAAGGAGTCCGGTACGACGACCACGCCGTTCGACATGGTCGTCAGCAACGACCTCGACCGCTACCGCCTCGTCATGGACGTCATCGACCGCGTCCCCGGCCTCGGCGTCCGCGCCGCCGGCGTGCGGCAGGCGATGGACGACGTCCGGACCCGCCACCACGCCTGGATCCGCGAGCACGGCACGGACCTGCCGGAGGTGGCGGAGTGGAGCTGGGACGGGTGAGCGGACGCCGGTGGCTCAGCCGCCCGCCCGGGCCGCCTCCGAGGCGATCACCGCCGCCTGGATGCGGCGCTCCACGCCCAGCTTGGCGAGCAGCCGTGAGATGTGGTTCTTGACCGTCTTCTCGGAGAGGAAGAGCTGCCGGCCGATCTGCCGGTTGGTCATGCCCTCGCCGATGAGCGCCAGGATGTCGCGCTCGCGCGGCGACAGGCCCGCCAGCCGGTCGTCCTCCGGGTGGGCGCCCTCGTCGCCGCGCAGGCTGCTCATGAGCCGGGCGGTGGTGGCCGGGTCGAGCATGGACTGCCCGGAGGCGACCGTGCGGATCGCCGCCACCAGGTCGGAGCCCTTGATCTGCTTGAGTACGTAGCCCGCCGCGCCCGCCATGATGGCGTCCAGCAGGGCGTCGTCGTCGTCGAACGACGTGAGCATCAGACAGGCGAGGTCCGGCATGCGCGACCGCAGTTCCCGGCAGACCGAGATGCCGTCGCCGTCGGGCAGCCGGACGTCCAGCACGGCGACGTCCGGGCGCAGCGCGGGACCCCGGGCCAGGGCCTGGGCGATCGTGCCCGCCTCGCCGGCCACCGTGATGTCGTCCTCGGCGTCCAGCAGGTCCTGGACGCCCCGCCGGACGACCTCGTGGTCGTCCAGGAGGAACACCCGGATCGGCTTCTCCGGAGAGAAGACCCTTGCCTGTTCCACTGCCCCTCCTGTCACCGTCCGCGCCGGTCGCACCGGTCACGCCTGGTGTCGATCGTGGTCGATCCTACGGGGCGGTGCCATGGGCCGAACGGCCCCACCCGCGGAAGGCGTCCCGCGGCGCACGGGCCACCGCCGTCCCGTCCTGCGGAGCCGAACGGGTGGTGTCCGCGCCGCGGCCGTTCACGGCGTCCGGGGCCGGGAGCACGCTGTGCCCACAGTGCTCCCTTCGGGGTACGGCGATTCCGGAAAGGCGGTGGAACATGGCCGGTCTGGAAGTGAAGAGCAGCGGTCTGCTGTTCCTCGGCAACGGTCAGCAGAACAATTTCGCCTTCGACTTCGGCAAGGTCCCGCCCGGCAGCTCCTGGATCCGGCCCTGCGTGAACCACACGTCGTTCAGCGACCGGAACGCGCAGCTGGAGTACGTGTCCGAGTTCTCCTTCTGGGACTTCAACGACCCGATCCCGCCGTTCTGGGGGGTAACCCTCCGGGCGACCGGGAACTCCGAGTTCATTTTCACCCTCGTCCTTGTGACCCCGTGACGGAAACGGACGGTTCGCTCATGCGCGTGCACGCGGTATTCGACGAGAACGGGGAGATCCTCGCCCTGGCGGAGATCGTGGAGGAGGGCGACGATCGCATCGGGGTCCGCCCGGTGCCCGGCGAGGACCGCAAGGTGGCGGAATTCGCGGTGCCGGAGGAGTGCGTCGGGAAGCCTCTCGCGGCGCTGGCCGCCCGCTATCGGGTGGACGACGCCTCCGGCGGGCCCCGGCTGACCCGGCGGTAGGCAGCCGGTCGCGGGCGGGTGGCCGCGGCAGCCGGACAGGATGGGCAGCGGCAGCGGTGACGGCAGCGGACGGGCCCGACCGGCGGATGCGCACGGGCCGCCGGACGGGTCACCGGACCCGGTCACCGGACCCGGTCACCGGGACGGTCAGGACAGGAACCGTCAGGGGCCGCCAGGGCCGTCAGGGCCGCGGGATGTTCCGCAGATTCGAGCGCGCCATCTGCACCATCCGCCCCACACCCCCGTCCAGCACCATCTTCCCCGCCGACAGGGCGAACCCGCTCACCATGTCCGCGCTGATCTTCGGCGGCATCGAGAGCGCGTTGGGATCGGTCACGATGTCCACCAGCGCCGGACCCTTGTGCCGGAACGCGTCCCGCAGCGCGCCCCGCACCTGCTTGGGCTTCTCCACCCGCACCCCGTACGCCCCGGCCGCCGTCGCGAGGGCCGCGAAGTCCGGGTTGCGGTTGGCCGTGCCGTACGACGGCAGGCCGCCCACCATCATCTCCAGCTCCACCATGCCCAGCGACGAGTTGTTGAACAGCACCACCTTCACCGGCAGCCCGTACTGCACCAACGTCAGGAAGTCGCCCATCAGCATGGAGAACCCGCCGTCCCCGGACATCGACACCACCTGCCGGTCCGGGTCGAGGAACTGCGCCCCGATCGCCTGGGGCAGCGCGTTGGCCATCGAGCCGTGGGTGAACGAGCCGATGACGCGCCGCCGGCCGTTGGGAGTGAGGTAGCGGGCGGCCCAGACGTTGTTCATGCCGGTGTCGACGGTGAACACCGCGTCGTCGGCCGCCTCCTCGTCCAGCACCGACGCCACGTACTCCGGATGGATCGGTGTGTGCTTCTCCACCTTCCGCGTGTACGCCTTGACGACGCCCTCCAGGGCGTCCGCGTGCTTCTTCAGCATCTTGTCGAGGAACTTCCGGCCGCTCTTCACCTGCACCTTCGGCGTGAGGCAGCGCAGCGTCTCGCGGACGTCGCCCCACACCGCCAGGTCCAGCGCGGACCGCCGGCCCAGGCGCTCGGGCCGCACGTCCACCTGGGCGATCTTCACATCGTCCGGCAGGAACGCGGTGTACGGGAAGTCGGTGCCCAGCAGGATCAGCAGGTCGCACTCGTGGGTGGCCTCGTAGGCGGCGCCGTAGCCCAGCAGGCCGCTCATGCCGACGTCGTACGGGTTGTCGTACTGGATCCACTCCTTGCCGCGCAGCGCGTGCCCGACGGGCGCCTTCACCCGTTCGGCGAACCGCATCACCTCGTCGTGCGCCCCCGCCGTACCGGCGCCGCAGAACAGCGTCACCTTGCCGGCTTCGTCGACCATCCGCGCCAGCGCGTCGATCTCCGCGTCCCCGGGGCGCACCGACGGCCGGGTGGTGACCAGCGCGTGGTCCCCGGTGGGCGCGGCGGCCGGCTCCCCGGCGACGTCCCCGGGCAGCACGATGACGCCGACGCCGCCGCGCCCGATCGCGTTCTGGATGCCGGTGCGCAGCACGCGCGGCATCTGCTGCGGGGTGGACACCAGCTCGCAGTAGTGGCTGCACTCCTGGAACAGCCGGTCCGGGTGGGTCTCCTGGAAGAAACCGGTGCCGATCTCGCCGCTCGGGATGTGCGAGGCCAGCGCGAGCACGGGCGCCATGGAACGGTGGGCGTCGTACAGGCCGTTGATCAGGTGCAGGTTCCCGGGGCCGCAGGAGCCCGCGCAGGCCGCCAGTTTGCCGGTGAGCTGCGCCTCCGCGCCCGCGGCGAACGCGGCGGCCTCCTCGTGGCGGACGTGCACCCAGTCGATGGCCGCGTTGCGGCGCACCGCGTCCACGACCGGGTTGAGGCTGTCGCCGACGACCCCGTAGAGCCGCCGCACCCCGGCCCGCGCCAGGATGTCGACGAACTGCTCCGCCACCGTCTGCTTGGCCATGAGAACGCTCCTCCGTTCCGCCGTGTCGTACGCGACCGGCGCGCGGCCGGTCACTTGCGCCCCTGCCCCCATCCACCCACGGAACACCTGGTCACGCATCTCCGCGTCCACGTGCGGGGGGAGCTCAGTCCAGGCCGCGCGCCGCCCGGAAGCGGGCCAGGGCCTCCGCGAGGTCGACGAGCGGCTCCGGATAACGCAGCCCGGAGCGGACGGCCGCGGGCAGCTTCCACGGCTCGTGGACGGCGGGGCCGGGCACGCCGGCCAGTTCGGGGACCCAGCGGCGGACGTAGTCGCCGCCCGGGTCGAAGCGGCGGCCCTGCACGACGGGGTTGAGGACGCGGTTGGGGCGGGTGTCGGTGCCCGTGCCGGCCATCCACTGCCAGTTGAGCTGGTTGTTGGCCAGGTCGCCGTCGACGAGGTGGCGGAGGAAGTGCCGGGCGCCCTCCCGCCAGTCGTGGTGGAGGGTCTTGGCGAGGAACGAGGCGACGATCATGCGGGCCCGGTTGTGCGTCCAGCCCTCGTGGGCGAGCTGGCGCATCGCCGCGTCGACGACCGGGTAGCCGGTGTGCCCGGCCCGCCAGGCGTCGAACTCGCCCGCGTCCCGCCGCCAGCGGTCGTGGCGCGTCCGGTAGTCGGCGACGGCGGCCCGGGGGCGGGCGGCGAGTACCTGGTGGTGGAAGTCCCGCCAGGCGAGCTGGCGGACGAACGCCTCGGCGCCGGGGGAGTCCCCGCGGGCCCGCGTCACCACTTCGAGCGGTGACAGGCAGCCGAAGTGCAGGTACGCGGAGAGGCGGGAGGTGGCGTCGGCGGCCAGGTCGTCGTGGAGCTCGGCGTAGCGGTCGACACCGTTCCGCAGCCAGGCCGTCAGCCGGCGCCGGCCCTCGCGCTCGCCGCCACGGGGCAGGCCGGGCGCCGCGCCGTCGGCCC
This sequence comes from Streptomyces mobaraensis NBRC 13819 = DSM 40847, assembly GCF_017916255.1. Taxonomy (NCBI): domain Bacteria; kingdom Bacillati; phylum Actinomycetota; class Actinomycetes; order Kitasatosporales; family Streptomycetaceae; genus Streptomyces; species Streptomyces mobaraensis. The sequence continues at coordinate 551,854 of NZ_CP072827.1, read as the reverse complement.
CGAGGTCCGCGGCCGAGGGCACCGGCAGCCCGTCCACCTCGGGGACGTCGACGCGCCGGGGCGGGTCCGCGACCGCCCGGGGCGGCTCCGCCGACCAGCGGCGGAAGTACGGCGTGAACACCGCGAAGTGGTCCTTCCCGGCGGGCGCCACCTCGCCCGGGGCCACCACCGTGACCACCGCGTCGTGCACGCGCAGCCGGCGCCCGCCCGCCTCCAGCGCGGCGCGCAGCCGCTCCTCGCGGCGGTGCGCGTAACCGCTCACCCCGCCGGCGACGTGCACCTCCACCGCGTCCGCCGCGGCGGCCACCCGGCAGGTCTCCTCGACCACGTCACCCCGGCGGACGACCAGCCGCCCGCCGCGTGCCCGCAGCCCCTCGTCGAGGTCGGCCAGGCAGCCGGCGAGGAACGCGGACCGGTTCGGCGCGGCGAAACCGGCGGCGGCCACGCCGCTGTCGACGACGAAGAGGGGGACGACGCGGTCGCCGGCGCGGACGGCCGCCCGCAGCACGGGGTTGTCGTGCAGCCGCAGGTCGGAGGTGAACAGGGCGAGGGCTACGGGCATGGCGTCAGGCTACGGCGCGTCCGGCGGCGGCCGGGGACGCGTCGGGGCGCGGCGCGGGGGCCGTTCGGGTGAGCGGGCTGCCCCGGGCAGGGATGCCGGGCCGGGGCCTGGAACACCTGATCAGGAACCCCACGCGCCCCAGGTGCGGCGGGGGAGGAGCGACCGCGACGAGAGAGGCCCGTATGCCCGCCGACGAACTGCCCCGCTTCCTGGCGGCCCTGAGCCCCGCGAGCCGGAAGAAGGTCGAGAGCCAGCCGCGCGAGCGGCAGGAGCAATTGGCCGCCGCCTGGGAGGCCGAACTCAGTGAGGACACCGACCTGGACACCCTGAGTGAGCTGTCACCCGCGGCGGCGGCGGACGAGGCGGCGGAACGGGTGGTGCGGGAGTTTTTCGAGGAGTGAGGTGACGGTGGGGAGGGTCAGAGGCGGCGGCGGTCGGTTCCGTACGCGGGAAGCGCCTGGGACGGCGCGCCGGACCCGGACCGGCCCCCGGCCTCCGGCCGCCCCTCCGTCGCCTTCCCACCCCCCGTCACTTCGGCGCTCTCCAGCACCTGGTCGACCTCCTCCTGCACCGGCCCTCCGGCCGGCTGGTCGATGCCGAGGAGGAAGGCGGCCCGGGTGTCGTCCACTCGCAGGAGGGTCATCCGCAGCCGGGCGGGACCGCCCTCCTCGGCGTCCACCCGCAGGGCCACGGTGTGGGCGGGGTGCCCGTCCACCGAGGTCGGGCGGGACTCCTCGGGCGCGACGGGCCGGTCGGGGTAGAAGAACTCCGCGTTCGAACGGGCGGCCCGCTCGGCCCACATCCGCAGCCGGTCCTGGGGGATCGCGCCGGAACGACCGGCCAGCACGGCGGCCGTGTGGTGGTCGTCCTGCTTCTTGCGGCCGATCGCCGTGGTGAAGGCGTTGATGAGCTTGTGCTTCGAGTCGTGCTCCCAGCCCTTGGGGACGGCGTAGGAGAGTCCGGCCGCGTCGTCCGCCACCCGCGGCCGCCCGGCCAGCGGTGAGCCGTCCCCGTCCCGCGTCCACCACCAGGCCCCGGCGCCGCCGCCGGCCACCAGGACGGCCAGGGCGACACCCCCGGCCACCAGCCCACGCCGCCGCCGGCGCGGCGGTACGGGCGGCAAGGGCGGCGGGAAGGCGGGGAACGGCGGGGGCGCGGGGTACGACTGGGGTCCGGTGAGCGGCGTGGTCATGACTCCAGCCTGCCGCCCGGCAGGCGGCCGGACCTGAGCGTTCGTACTCAGTTTCGGTACTCAGGTGGTAGCCGCCACCGGTGGCGGCCGCGTTCAGGACAGGTCCGGCACTGCCGTCAGGACAGGTCCAGTACCGCCTTGCCGTGCAGGCGCCGGCCGACCAGCAGGTCGATCGCGTCCGCCGCCTGGTCCCACGTGCCACGCCAGGCGATCTGGGCGTCCAGTTCCCCGGACGCCACCAGGCCGGCCAGGAGGGTCAGGTCCTCGTCGAGTCCCGTGCACCGCAGGAGGAAGAAGCTGACCAGCGCCCGGTCGTGGGCCTCGGGGGCGCCGGAGAAGGCGCCGGGCGGGAAGGTGTCGGGTGCCAGTGCCGCGCGGCCCACGTTGACGAGGGTGCCGTGTTCGGCGAGCTGGGCGTAGCCCTCGACGAGGTGCCGTCCGCCGACCATGTCGACGATGCCGTGCACCGGTTCAATGAGGTCTTCCGGGCCGGTCACGACCTCGTGTGCGCCGAGTGCCCGCAGGCCGTCGCCGTGCGCGCGGGGGTCGCCGGTGGACGCGACGACGTACGCGCCCGCGCGGCGCGCGAGTTGGACGGCGTACCGACCGGTGCCGCCGGTCGCGCCGGTGACGAGGACGCGGCGGCCGAGGAGCGGGCCGAGGCGCCGGAGCGCGCGCAGGGCGGTGGCGCCGGCCACCGGGATCGTGCTGATCGCGCCGAGGTCCGCGCCCTCGGGCACGGTGCCGAGGCGGTCGGTGTCGACCGCGCGGAGCTCCGCCCAGGCCCCGTCCCACCCCAGCGTGACGACGGGGGTGCCGGCCGCGGGGCCGGAGCCGTCGGCCGCCGCGCGTTCGACGACTCCCGCCGCGTCCCAGCCGAGCACGGCCCCGGCGGGCGACTCCGCCAGGACGTGGTGGATCTCGCCGGAGTTGAGGGAGGTCGCGACGGTGCGGACGAGTGCCTGGTGGGGTGCCGGTTCGGGGTCCGGTGCCTCGCCGAGGCGCAGGCGGGCGGGGGCGGTGGGGTCGACGAGGAGTGCGCGCATGGCAGAGCAGCCCTTCCGGGAGTCGATTGTGCCTCTCAGTGGCATAAACCTACAAGTGGCATAGGCGCCCGCGCTACACTGGGGCCGATGGCCGCCACCGACGCACCCACCCCGGAACGCCTGCCGCTGCGCGAGCGCAAGAAACTGCGCACCCGTCAGGCGCTGACCGACACCGCCCTGGAGCTCTTCACGGAACGCGGTTTCGACGGCGCGACGCTGGACGAACTCTGCGACGCCGTCGAGGTGTCCAAGCGCACCTTCTTCCGCTACTTCGCCAGCAAGGAAGACGTGGCGATGGCACCGACCCAGGACCTGTGGTCCGCGTTCCTCGACGACCTGGAGACCCGCGAACCGAGCGGCGGAACCGTCCTGGAGACGCTGCAGGCGTCGCTGTACGGCGCGTTGGAGCGGATGACCGGCGCGGGCTGGGCGCGGAGCGTCCGCCTCAGCCGCCGACTGGCCGCCGAGACACCGTCCATGGACGCCCACGGCCTGCACTTCTGCGACCGCACTGTGCGCAGGGCGGCCGGGATCCTGACGCGTCGGCTGCGTATCGACGACCCCCGGGACGAGATCCGCCTCCGCCTCGCGCTCGATTTCTTCGTCGCCGCCCACCGGCACGCCCTGGAGGCGTGGGTGACCCTCCCCGGCGCCCCGGGTCGCGACGCCCTGGCGGCCGAACTGCGGCGCGTCTTCGAGGTCGTCCCGAGGGCGTTGACCTTCTCGGCGGAGCCGAGGAGCGCGTAGGCGGGCGGTCGGGGGGCTGTCCCGGGGAGCCGGTCAGGACCGGAGAACCGCGAGGAAGTCGGCGATCGCCGCCGCGACGGCGCCGGGGCGCTCCACGGGGAGCAGGTGGCCGGCGTCGGGGACGGTGACGAGGCTCGCGTGCGGAAGGTGCGGCAGCAGGAACTCCCCCAGCACGCCCGGTGGTTCGACCACGTCGTGCTCCGCGGCCAGCACGGTCACCGGAACCGCGATGCGGCGGGCGGCGCCCGTGATGTCCTCGGCGATGCCGCGCAGCGGCCACTCCCTCCGGGCCTCGGGTCCGGCGGCGACGCTGTCGCGCAGCGCGGTGGCCCGCACCGGTCCGGGCAGCGGTGCGGCGGTCAGGACATGGTCGAGGGCGTGCCGAACCGCGGCGGGCGAGTCGTAGGCGTGGGACAGCTCCCGCCGGTACTCCTCGGTCACCGTGCCGGGCGGCTCGGGGGGCGCGGGCGCGACGAGCACCAGGCCGGCCAGACCGGCGGGCCCGCGGGCCGCGAGCAGTTGGCTCACCTTGGCGCCCATGGAGTGCCCCACGAGGACGAACGGTCCCGGTACGCACGCGGCGATCACGCGGTCGAGGTCGTCGGCGAGCCGGTCGAGGCCGTAGGGACCGGGCAGCGACCGGGAAGTGCCCCAGCCGCGCTGGTCGTAGCGGACCGTCGCCCGCCCGGACGGGAGCCGGGCGATCACACCGTTCCACGTGTCGGCGGAGCCGCCCCAGTAGTGGACGAACACCAGCGCCGGCCCGGTACGGCCCCCGACCCGTACGTCCAGGGTCCCGCCCGCCACCGGCACCGGCCTTGTCGTTTCCATCGTCACCACACCTCGAACACGTAACCTGCTTAAGCCCCGGCCTGGTTGCCGGGCACATGTCCGACCGTACGAGCGGCGGGATCCGCTGCCCGGTGGAAAGGAACACAGTCGTTGTGGAAAACGGACACCCGGCGGTGCGGCAGCTGCGCTACTCGCCCGCCGTCGGCTCGTCCTGCGGCGTGGAGGTCCTGGACTTCGCCGCGCTGCGGAGCATGGACGTCCGCCGCCATCGCGTACTGCCGCAGCGCCCCGACTTCCACGTCCTCGCCCTGATCGCCTCCGGCACCGGAAGCCACGAAGCGGACTTCGGGACGCACCGGTTGGCGGAAGGCAGCGCCGTATGGATACGGCCCGGCATGGTGCACCGCTGGAGCGACACCGACGCCTGCGACGGCCCGCTGGTCCTCTTCCGGCCCGGATTCCTTCCCGGCTTCACCGCGGCGGAGGCCGCCACGCCGGCGTGCTGGCACCTCGACCGACAGCGCCTGGACCTCGCCCTGTTCGCGGCCCTGCACCTCGGCCGCGAACACGACGCGGCCGTGCGCGCACCGCACCTGGCGTCTCCCGCGCTGCTCACCCACCTGCTGGCGGCCCTGCTCCTGCGCGCGCTCCCCGCCGCACCCGTCCGTACGGATGCAACCGGCCACCGCCGGTCCACGGATGTGTTCCGCCGCTACCGGGCCGCCGTGGAGGAGCACTTCACCGACTGGCACCACGTCGCCGACTACGCCCGGGCGCTGGGCTACGACGTGCGCACCCTCACCCGGGCCACGCGCGCCGCCACCGGCACGGGCGCCAAGTCCTTCCTCGACCAGCGCGTCCTGCTGGAGGCCAAGAGGCTGCTCGCGCACACCGACCTGCCGGTCGCCGGCTGCGCCCGACGGCTCGGCTTCCGGGACGCCACCGCCTTCACCACCTTCTTCCGGCGCCAGGCCGCCACACCTCCGGGCGCCTGGCGCGCGGCCTACGGGGCAACCGGCAGCCGCGGGGTCTGAGTTCCCCCGCGAGCGGTCCGGTCGCGGGCGGCGCGGGACCTCGGGGTGCCGGTCAGGGGCGATGTTCGAGGCGAGCCGAGTGCGAGGGGTCGCTCACGGGTGCCGTCCCCGCGTCCCCGCCGGCGTGCGCGACGGGCGCGGCTGCCACCCGGCCCCGCCGGAAGCCGTGGCGTGTCCGGTCCCTCATGGCGGTCCGCTCCCTCGTACCGGTGAGACGGTCGCGTGGAGTGGACCAGGTCCTTCCGACGGGGACGATGTGCCGGCCGGCGGACGCCCGGCGTTCTCCGCAGGCCCGGGTTCACTCCTTCGGTACGTCGGCGGAGGGTTTGAGGCAGCCCTCCGCCCGGTCGGCAGGTGATGTCGAGGCGGCACCGCACCAGCACGTCAGGTCGGATTCCGCACATGTGTAAGGGATCGTTTTCGGCCTGCTCGTCGGATGATTTGACCGGCTTGCGCTGTGACCGTAGGAAACAGGCCTGCCGCCGGACGGCCCGTGGCGACGGCAGTGCCCACCCGTCCGGCCGCTCGCGGCCGCCGTGTCCCCGTCCTTGCCGGAAGGCAGTGGTCCGGCGGCGCACTGACGGGCTCGGGCCGGATTCCGCGGCGCCCCTGGTTCCTCCGGAAGGAACACGTCGAATGAGCAGCCGAATGGAGAGCCCGATGGACGGTCGGACGGACAGCCGGATGGACGGTCCGGCGGAGGGTCGGATGGACGGTCCGGCGGATGGTCGGACGGGTGGTCGGACGGATGAGGAGAACACGCGGATGAATCACGTACGAGTGCCCCCGGTGAGGCGCCGTGCGGCATGGGGAACCACTGCCGCGCTGGTCGTCGCTCACCTGCTGGCGGTTTCCCTGAGTCCCGGTGCCGAGGCCGCGCCCTCCGAGCGGCGGAAGGTCTTCGAGTCGTCCACGTCGTGGAGGCCACCGGCGGGGGTGAGCAAGGCGACCGTCTACATCTGGGGTGCCGGCGGCACGGGTGGCGGGGGAGGGGCCGGTGGTGGCGGTGGCGGCGGCGAGGCTCCCGTGAAGGACTTCTTCGACCCCAACACCGGGGCCGACGGGCGCAGCGGCGGCTCGGGCGGAGCGGGAGGGGCCGGCGGTGGCGGCGGTGCCGGGTCCTACCTGGCGTGCCACATCACGCTGGACCCCTCCCACACCTACCAGGTGACCGTCGCCGGGGGTGGCAGCGGGGGCGAAGGCGGCCTCAAGGGCCAGGGCGGTGCGGCCGGTTCGGGTAATTCCGGTCAGGACGGGCAGAACGGCCGGTCGGGCCGCCCCGGCAACAACGGCAATGAGGCCCGGCGCCGGACCGAGCTGTTCGACACGACGAAGGACGTGCAGGTGGCCAATGTCGACGAAGGACCCGCCGGCCTCCGTGGGCTGGAAGGCACCGGCGGCGAGGGCGGCGGCAAGAGCGGTGGCCGGGCCCACCACGGCAAGGCGGGTGCCGCCGGCGGGGCCACGCGCAAGGCGTGGCCGGGAAGGTGCCCCGGAGGAAAGGTGGCGGAATCCCTCCAGGGCGGCGCCGGCAAGCACGGGACGAAGCAGTTCTTTCCGGGGGACGGCGGCGAACCGGCCAAGAACGTGGAGCCCGGAGGCGCGAAGCTGCCTCAGGGCATCGGCGTCGGCGGGCCCGGCGGTCGCGGAGGACGTGGCGGGTCCTCGGGCTCGGGCGCGGTGCTGCACCACTCCGCCGCCGACCCCGGTGGCAACGGCGGCGACGGGGTCCGCGGCGGGTCCGGCGGCAAGGGGTACATGATCGTCACCTGGTAGCCCCGGTGCGTCCGGCCTCGGTGTCCGGATCCGCTGGGAGGAACGCGTCCTCTGGGAGAACCGGGTGCGGGCGGCGGTGGGAGCCGCCCGCACCCCGCGGGATCGGTATCAGTACTGGTTCTTGTAGATGTTGAGCCACGTCCAGTCGCTGTCGTACTGCGTGGCGTTCACCCACTCGTCCTGGCTGCCGAGATAGGCGCCGCCGCCGGCGCCGCAGCTGGAGTCGGTCCACTTCGCGAGACGGGTGTAGTCCCGCCACCACCAACCCTCCAGTCTGGTCTCCTTGTGGGGAGTGGCGAGGCAGTAGGTGCGGGGCGCGCCCTTCTGGTCCTGGCTGATGATCTTCACCGACCCGACCCTGCCGGTGTAGTCGGCGATGACGATCTGCTGGCCGGCGGTGCCGGCGACGGCCTGGCCGCCCGCGCCGAGCACCGCGGCCAGGGCCAGGGCGCCGGAGGCCACGGCCGTGCCGACGGTGCGCTTGCGCACAGTGGGAACCGCGAGCGCGACCCCGTTCTTCTTCCCCATGAGCTTCTCGGACATCGGTGGTCTCTCCTCGCAGATTGTCTGTGGCGCGAACCGGCTGCACAGACGTGGTTCCGTGTGCTCAGGAACAATCGCTGTTCCGCTCCGGAACCTAATGCCGCGCTCCGGTCGTGCGGCAGTTCCTTCCTGCACGGTGACGACCCCCTCCGGGTTGCGGGCTGCACAGTGAGCCGGGGGTGGTCTCCTGGTGTCGGTGTTCCGGCGGGCGGTGTCGGCGTTCCACGAGGGCGCCCGCGTCGGGCCGGAGTGGTGCGGCGCGGCGACAGCGATCACGCTGGAGTGCTCCCTGATCACCACCCGATCAAGCTCCAACCGTCCACGGAATGACACGCATTGGGTTTTCGACAACACCTGATCGCGCCTGAGCGCTGCGGGCTTCCGCTTCCTTCGCGTTCGAAAAGAGGCCGCCCGGGCGCGTGTTGGCGTAGGCGTCGCAGAAGGATGGATGGCTCTCTGGTGACGGAGTGCAATGGGATGGAAAGCAAAGATCTTGCATTAGCGCGATAAGCGGATAAAGCACTCTTTGGTGTTGAACTCGTTGGTAGACGCTAGTCAGCCTTGGCAACGCGAGCTGTCATATGACTGCCCTCCACGGAGGGGGTCGGATGATCCGGCCATCTGCTCGTCGCACCCCACGACGGGAAGGCAGGAAAATGAGCAGACTCAAGCGCACGACCACCACGGCGACGGCCCTGGCCCTGGCCGTGTCCGGGCTCCTCGGAGCCGCCGCCACGGCGCACGCGGACGCCGCGTACGACCAGATCACCATGCTGAAGCAGGAGAAGACCCAGTGGTGCTGGGTGGCCTCCGGGCTGACCATCGCCAAGTTCCAGGGCTACGGCTCGACCCAGAGCGACTTCTGCACCCGCGCCAATCCGTACTACGGCTGCAACAACCAGCCCGCCACGCTCGACGACATGGCCAGGGGCTGGGGCAGTCTCGGCATGTCCCACACGGGCACGGGGCTGAGCAGGGCGGCCACGTTCAGCGAGGTCCAGACCGAGGTCCGGGGGCCCCGGCCCGTCGGAGCGCGCATCGGCTGGACCTCCGGCGGCGGGCACATGAACGTCGTCTACGGCTACGACACGTCGAACAACACCATCGGCGTCGGCGACCCGTGGCCGGACACGACCACCTACACGTGGTGGAACTACAACGACTACGTGAGCAACAGCTCGTTCAAGTGGACCCACTCCCGGACCGGGATCTCAGGCTAGGAGAGCGACATGCGCGACCAGAGAACGTCCGCGACGCGGCGGGCCGCCCGCTTCTCCCGCCTCCCCGTCACCCTGGCACTCGGCGCGTCCGTCCTGCTGTCGGTGGGAGCCGGCCCGGCCGGCGCGGCCAAGGGCCCGGCCGACCTCCCCAACCTCCAGGCGGCCCTGGACACACTGAAGTCGACCGCCACCCACGACGCGGTCTGCCGCTTCCTCAGCGCACCGGTGCCCGGCGGTGAGTCGCCCGGCGCGGTGGTGACGCTCCCCGCGAAGGCCGACCCCTGTGAGGGCGTGCCGACCTTCACCATCAAGGACCCGGTGGCCCTGAACGAAATCGCGCCGGCCTTCGTCGCGGGCACCGCCCAGCCCACCCTCACCGACGCGGTCAAACTCGCCTACGCCGTCGCCGGCGTGACCACCTCGGCCGGCCGCACCGCCACCGTCCTGCTCGCCCCCACCGGCACCACCGGCTGGCACCTGGCCGCCGTCCGCGAAGGCGACACGGACGCCACCTACGCCGGGAAGGCCGACCTCGCGACGACGGTGTTCAGCGAGCCGCAGATCCACGGCTACTACCAGCTGAAGCTCACCACCGTCGAGCCGCTGAACGACGCGGCCCGGCAAGGGCTGAACGGTCAGCCGTCGGTGTCGCTCGCCGACTACCAGAAGCTGGTCAAGGGGCGCTACGCCGACAAGCAGCCCGGCTCGGAGTACGACACCAAGGGCTTCTCCAGCGGCTTCGGCGCCGGGCGCCCGCACTCCTCGACGTCCTCGGCCCCGCTGGTCCTCGGCGGATCGGGCGCCGCGCTCGCCTTCGTCGGCGGCGCCGTCGGCCTCCTCCGCCGCAGGCGCGCACGCCTCCGCTGATCAGCGCGAACCGTCCGTAGTTCCCCTCCGGACGACCCGTACTTCCCCTCCAGGCTTCGCCCCGGTCCCCGGCCGCCCACGCCCCGGACCGGGGCGAAGTCCTGTCCGGACGGGAGCGGGCGCGCGCCGCGGGGGCCGTTGGCCGCGGCGTCGGCGGCCCTCAGGACGTCGTGGCGACGTGGTCCGTGAACCACTCGCACGCCAGCTCGGCCACCGTGTCCAGAGCGCCCGGCTCCTCGAACAGATGGGTGGCGCCCTCCACGACCACCAGCCGGTTCTCGCACCGCAACCGGGCCGCCGCCCGCCGGTTCAGGTCCAGGACGGTCTCGTCCAGGCCGCCCACCAGGAACAGCGTCGGCGCCCGGACGGCCTCCAGGCGGTCCATGGCCAGATCCGGCCGGCCGCCCCGGGACACCAGGGCCGCCGGGCCCTCCCGGCCCTCCTCCGCCGCCGCCCACAAGGCCGCCGCCGCGCCCGTGCTCGCGCCGAAGTAGCACAGCGGGACGGACTCCCGGCGCATCCACTCCGTCACCTGGCCCAGCCGGCCGGCCAGCAGACCGATGTCGAAGACCTTCTCCCGGTCCGCCGCCTCCTCCTCCGTCAGCAGGTCGAACAGCAGCGTCCCCAGGCCCGCCCGGTTCAGCACCCCGGCCACGGCACGGTTGCGCGGACTGTGCCGGCTGCTGCCGCTGCCGTGCGCGAACAGGACGACCGCCGGCGCGCCCGGCGGCATCGTCAGGTCGCCGTCCAGCGTGACCGTACGGTCGTCCACCGGCAGCTTCACCGGGGCCGGGCCGTGGATGTGCGCCCCGGTGTGCGGCGGCGCGGACGTGTCGTGCCGCAGCAGGGCGACGACTTCCTCGTCCTCCGTCTGCGAGAAGTCCCGGTACCACTCGCCCACCGCGGAGAACCCGGCCGGCGCCGACAGGTACACCAGCTCGTCCACCTCGCCGCGCAGCGACTCCACCGCGTCGGGCGAGGTCACGGGCACGGCCAGGACCACCCGCCGGGCCCCCTGGGCCCGCGCCACCCGGCACGCCGCGACAGCCGTGGAACCGGTGGCGATCCCGTCGTCCACCACCACCGCCGTGCGGCCCTCCAGCGGCACCCGCGGCCGCCCGCCGCGGAAGCGGTCCGCCTGCTCCCGCAGGTGGTGCTCCTCGGCCCGCTGCACCTCCGCCAGGTCGTCCTCGTCCACCCGGCCCAGCCGCATGATGTCGTCGCGCACCACCCGCACCCCGCCCTCGCCGAGCGCCCCGAAACCCAGCTCCCGGTGCGAGGGGACACCCAGCTTGCGCACCAGGATCACGTCCAGCGGCGCCCGCAGCGCCCGGGCCACCTGGTACGCCACCGGCACACCGCCCCGCGGGAGGCCCAGCACGACGGGATCGTCTCCGCGCAGGTGTTCCAGCCGCTCGGCCAGCCGCCGGCCCGCGTCCACTCGGTCGTCGAATCGCATCGTCCACCTCCGGCAGCCGGGGTACGCCCGGCCGGCGGGAAAGGTCTCCCTTCCACTATGCGACCCCCGTCCGTGCGCACCAACCCGGCCGGGGGCGCTCAGCCGCCGTCCGCCAGCGCCGCCCGGACGCGCTCCGCGACCCCCTCCGCCTCCGCCTCCGACGCGTACCGCGTCCGCGGCCAGAAGAAGCCCCGCAGCCCGTCCTTCCGGTTGCGCGGCACGACGTGCACATGGAAATGCGGCACCGACTGGCTCACCTTGTTGTTCGCCGCGACGAACGAACCGGCCGCGCCCATCCCGCGCTCCACCGCCCCGGCGATCCGCCGCACCCGCGCGAAGAACGGCCCCACGTCCGCCTCCGGCAACTCGGTCAGGGTCACCACGTGCCGCCGGGGCACCACCAGCACATGCCCGGGGAACAGCGGCCGGGCGTCCAGGAACGCCACCACCGCGTCGTCCGCCAGCACCCGGTGGGCGGGCGCGCCGTCCGCCGCGATCGCGCAGAAGACGCAGTCCGCCGTCGGGGGGTCCTGTGTTGTCCGCATGGTTCCGAGTCTCCACGGGATCGTGGGCCGGCGGCACATCCTGTGGCCGGGGAGCCGTCGCGGCCGGGCCGCTCATGAAACCCCCGGGAACGGGCAAGCGCACCCCAGCAGGTGATCTTGAAATGTGGAAGCCGACGTGGGGGAGCCGCCGACGATGACGATGCCCGAGCCCTCCGCCCCGCGCCGGGGCCGTACCGGACGCCGGACCGCCTTCGCCCTCGCCCTGCTCGCCATCGTCGTCTGCGGCGTCGGCCTGACGCTGCGGACCGCCGCCGCCCACGCCGACGAGCATCCGGCCGGCGCCCTGGTCGCCCTGCTCGCGCTCGGCTGCGCCGGGGCGGCGGGCCTGCGCGGGCGGCACCGGCTGCGCGGTGCGTTCGGGGCGACGGCGGGGTGGCGCGGGGACCGGGCGGCACCCGCGCCGGAGGCCGTTCCCCCGGTGGACTACACCGCCATGGACGCCGCCGAGTTCGAGCGGGCGATCGCCGACCTGTGCGCACGCGACGGCTGCACGGACGTCCAAGTGGTCGGCGGCGCGGGCGACCTCGGGGCCGACGTCCTCGCCACCACGCCCGACGGGCGGCGCCTCGTCGTGCAGTGCAAGCGGTACGGGCCCGACCACAAGGTCGGCTCCCAGGACCTGCAACGCTTCGGAGGCACCTGCTTCACCATTCACGGCGCCCACATCGCGGCCCTTGTCACCACCAGCGACTTCACCGGCCCCGCGCTCGAGTACGCCGCCCGCGGCGGCATCCTCTGCCTCGACGCGCGGGCCCTCGCCGCGTGGAGCGACGGCGGGGCGCCGCCGCCGTGGCGGCAGGGGGGCGGGGCCGAGGGCGCCGAGCGGGGCGGGCTCGCGCCCGGAGCGTACTCGTGAGTTCGGGGCGCGGCCCGGTGTGGTCGCGCCCCCGTCCCGCCCTTTCGCCGTTTCCCGGGGCTGACGCCCCGGACCCCGGAACCGCGTGCCGCGCGCGCGTCCTCGAACGCCGGACGGGCTGAACCGACCGCCATCCCGTGATCCGTCACCCCCCACCGGGCAGGGATCCCCCATGCCCCTCCTCGTCGGAACCTCCGGCTGGCAGTACGCCGACTGGCGCGGCGGCCTCTACCCGGACGGACTGCCCCAGCGGCTCTGGCTGGAGGAGTACGTCCGCCACTTCCCGACCGTCGAGAACAACAACGCCTTCTACCGGCTGCCCTCCCCGGACACCTTCGCCGACTGGCGCGACCGCACACCCGACGGGTTCGTGATGGCCGTCAAGGCCAGCCGCTTCCTCACCCACATCAAGCGGCTCCGCGACCCGGCCGAGCCCGTCGCCCGGCTGATGCGGCACGCGGCGGGCCTCGGCGACCGGCTCGGGCCCGTCCTGCTCCAACTGCCGCCCACCCTGCGCGCCGACCCCGCGACGCTGGACGCCGCCCTCGCCGAGTTCCCGTCCGGCGTCCGGGTGGCCGTCGAGCTGCGGCACCCCTCCTGGTGGACGGACGAGGTGCGGGCCGTCCTCGAACGCCGCGGCGCGGCCCTGTGCTGGGCCGACGCCGGTTCCCGGCCCGCCGGTCCGCTGTGGCGCACCGCCGGCTGGGGCTATCTGCGCTTCCACGGCGGCCGGGCCCGGCCCTGGCCGCGCTACGGCCGCCAGGCGCTCGCCACTTGGGCCGCGCGGGTGGCCGACACCTGGCCCCGGCGGGCCGACGTGTACGCCTACTTCAACAACGACCCGGGCGGGGCCGCCGTCCTCGACGCGGTGGTCTTCGCCCGCGCCGCGGCCCGCGCCGGACTGGACGTGGCGAGCGCGGCGCCCGCCCCGGCCGTCACCCCGCCCGCGCGACGATCCCCGCCAGCGCGCGCTCGGCGAGCGCCGTGATGGTCAGCGACGGGTTGGCGCCGCCCACCGTCCCGGGCAGCAGCGAGCCGTCGACGACGTACAGCCCCGGCACGCCCCGGACTCGCCCCTCCGGGTCCGTCACCCGGCCGATCGCACACCCGCCCACCGGGTGCGCCGTGTACGGCGGAAGCGGCACGGTCAGCGGCAGGGTACCGGGGTTGGCGGCGATGACGCGCCGGCTGAACGCCAGGGCGGCGCGGGCCGCGGCCGCCGACCCGTCGCCCCAGCCCGTCAGCCGCACCCGGCCGGTGCGCGGGTCGGAGCGGAACGCGCCCCGGTGGTCGCCGTCCGCCGTCATGCTCAGGGTGACGACCGCCGGCAGCCCGTGGAACCCGGGCAGCACCCAGCTCTCCGCGCGCAGCGGCAGCCCGCAGCCGTCCGGGACGAACACCCCCGACGCGCACGGGGACCCCTGCGTCGCCCCGTGCTGGACGAGCGGCTGCGAACGGAGGGTCACCTGGTCGCCGTTGTCGCCGAAGCCCTCGCCCACGGCCGCCGGCAGGTCGGGCAGGGCGCCCCGGTCGCGGGCGGCGACCAGCAGCCGGTTGGTGTTGAGCGTGCCGGCGGCCACGAACAGCAGGTCGCAGGTGAACTCCTCGGTGCCCAGCACCGCCCCGCCGGGCGTCAGCCGGCGGACCTCCAGCCGGAAGCGGCCGTCCCGCCGCCGGCCCACCGAGCGGACCTCGTGCAACGGACGCAGCTGCACATGGCCCGTGGCCAGGGCGGCGGGCAGATAGGTGCGCGTCAGGGTCTTCTTCGCCCCGTTGCCGCAGCCGAAGTCCGAGTCGCCGGCCGTCGCGGACAGCGGCACCCGGTGCGCCAGTTCGCCGCGCACCACCCTCCAGTCGAACGTCGAGTCGAGCGGCTCCGGCCGGAACCCCGCCCGTGTCACCTGCCGGTCCCACACCCGCGAGTGGAGGAACGGCCCCGACGCGTAGACGTCACGCGGCATCGGCGAGGCGCCCAGCATCGCCCTCGCCCGGGGGAACCAGACGCGGGCGAACTCCTCGTAGCGCAGCCCGGACGGGTACAGCCGCTCGAAGCAGCGGCGCGGCGGAGCCACCGTCACCCCCGTGTAGACCAGCGATCCACCACCGACGCCCGCCCCGCACCAGATGTCAAGCCCCGGCTCCTCCGCCACCTCCAGCACGCCCGGCCCCGGCCGCACCGGTACGGGCAGCAGCCCCGGATAGCGGGCCGTGCGGCGGAACCAGAACATTGTGTCCGTCACCCCGTTGACCGACCCGAACACCGGCCGCGCCGGGGCGACCGGCCACTCCCGGCCGCGCTCCAGCACGGCCGTGTCCATCCCGGCCTGCCCCAGGCGCAGCGCCGCGACCGCTCCGCCGAACCCGGAACCGATCACCAGCGCGCGGAAGTCCGTACGGGTCGCCGCCGCGGCGGCCCGGCTTCCCAGGGCCGCCGCGCCCAGGCCGGCCAGGCCGGCCCGGGCCACGAGGGCCAGTGCGTCGCGCCGGGTGCGTCCTGCCATTCGTGCCTCCTGATCGTGCGCGTGCTTCGCCCCCACCATCGGTTGCGCCGCACCGGCCGTCGCGGGACGCGCCCGGCCGCGTGCGCGGGGACGACCTGTTCGGCGAAGGGGCATCCCGCGCGTGGCGTCGGTCTTCCGGATGTGCCCCGGCCGCTCCCTTTCGCCGTGTCCTCCGGGGCTCCGCCCCCGGACCCCGGCATCGCGCCGCGCCGCGGGGTCCTCAAACGCCGGACGGGCTAAACGGCCGCCCGCAGCTCCTCCAGCGCCGCGCCCAGCAGCCCCGGCAGCCGCTCCGTGCCCGGCACACCCGCGTCGAACAGGAAGGACACGGACACCCGGGTCTTCTCCAGGACGAAGACGCAGCCGCCCGGGGACGAACCGACCGGTGGGGACACCGGGATGAGGCCGGCGATGCCCGGGCCGGTGTCGTGGGCGTCCGCCGGGATGACCGTGACGCCCAGCCGGGGCGGCGAGCAGTGGTGTACGACGCGGTGGGCCAGCCAGGCCACCGGCCCCGGCGCCCGCAGCAGGTAGCCGAAGAGTTCACGGAACCGGTACAGCGTCATCGGCCCGGTGTCGCGGACCACGTCGGCCAGCCGCCGCGCGGGGGAGGGCTCGGCGCAGGGGAGGGTGAGCGGCATGACGCCCAGGGCGCTGCCCAGGGCCGCGCGGTCCCCGGGATGGCGGAGGCTGACGGGCAGGTAGACCCGCAGCCCCCGGCGCTGCCGCCGATCGCACGCGCCGCACCAGTGGTCGGGCGTCCACGCCCGGAGGGCGCCGGCCAGCGCGGCGAGCGCCACCTGGGCGGCGGACGCGCCCGTGCGGCGGGTGAGTTCGTCGAACGCCGACCGGTCCAGGGTGGTGGTGTGCAGCGTCCGCTCGCCGGTGACGGCGGAACGCGGTGGCAGCCAGCGCGCCGTGCGCCCGAACAGGTGCGGGAGGAACCGTGCGCAGGCGCGCACCGTCTGCGGCGACGGCGCCCGGGGCGCGGGCCGGGGCGCGGGTGCCGGCAGCCGGGCGCCGGACAGCGCGGCGCCCATGGCCTGCGCCATCGCCAGGCCGTCCTGGAAGAGATGGGCCGCGCGGTAGGCCAGCAGGTACTCGTCGGGACGGTGACCCCGGATCAGGCGGACGCCCCACAGCGGCCGGTCCGCCGGCAGGGGAGCCGCCAGCGCGTCCAGCGCGCACCGGCCCGGGGACCGCCCGGCGGGCACCTCGACCTCGTCGACGTGCAGCGAGACGTCCAGCGCGCCCGCCGGCTCGAACCGCGCCCGGCGGCCCGTACCGCCCACCCGGTACCCGAGCGCCGGCACCCGCGCGACCGCGTCCGCCACCAGCCGCTCCAACTCCTCGCGGTCCGGCGGCGGCCCGGTCATCCGCGCCGCGATGCAGACGTGGGTGCGGGCCGGGTCCGCCGCCGTCCGGGCGCGCAGGTACTGGTACCTGTCCGACGGGCCGAACGGGACGGGGGTGTGGCCGCGGTCCGTGGGAAGCACGAGCATGCCGGGACCCTTCCTGCTGTGGCCGCTCGACGGGCGGGGCACCGCCCGTCAGACAGCCACTATGGCGCCCGGTCCGGCCGCGGACCGGCAGGGACACAGCCGCCGCGGCCCCGTCCGTCAGATGGTGACGCAGACACCGTCCTCGATGGTCCGGCCGTCGCGCTCCAGTCCGCCGCAGACCAGCTTGGCGTCCTTCTGCTCCCGGCCCACGGTCCACCGGTGGGAGGCGGCGTGCGCCTTCGGCGAGTGGTAGTCGCCCCAGTAGGCGCGGAGGGTGCCGGGCAGGCCGTCCTTCGTCTCCACCGTGATGTCCTGCACGAACCGGTTGTGATGGGCCGTCATCACACACAGGTACTTCCCGCAGTGCCCGTCGACCCCGGCCTGCGCGGGCGCCGCCGCGACCAGGCCGAGGGCGAGGGCGGCGAGGACGGTCCCGGTCTTCTTCCCGATGCCCAAAGGTCTTCCCCGTCTCCCGGTGCCGCGCCCGGGTGGCGCGGCCGTCGGCGGCCAGTAGACCGGCCTGCGGGCGGGAACCGGGGCTGTTCCCGGGGAACGTCCCCTGATCAGGGGAATTTCCGTCGCCTTGCCCGGGCAGGGCAAGGTGGTGCCGTACACGGTACGGAAACACAGAGGGCAAAGAAGGTAGGGGACGCCGCGATGGTGTTCAAGAAGCTGCTCGGTTCGCTCGGTGTGGGCGGTCCCACGGTCGACACGGTCCTGGACGGGCCGGTGCCGCCGGGCGGCACCCTGACCGGCCGGGTCCGGCTGTGCGGCGGCAAGGCGGACTTCGACGTCGAGCACGTCACGCTGGAGTTCGAGGCCCGCGTCGAGGCCGAGCGCGGTGACGGAGAGCAGCACGGCACCGTCGTCTTCGACCGGCACACGGTCGCCGGCGGCTTCCGGCTCGCGGCCGGCGAGGAGCGCGACGTCCCGTTCGCGGTGCCGGTCCCGTGGGAGACGCCGGTGACCGAGCTGTACGGGCGACCCTTGGGCACGGTCCTGGGCGTCCGCACCGAACTGGCCATCGCCGGGGCGCGGGACAAGGGTGACCTCGACCCGCTGACCGTCCGCCCGCTGCCCGCGCAGGAGGCGGTGCTGGACGCGTTCGGCCGGCTCGGCTTCGGGCTGCGCTCCGCCGACCTGGAGCTCGGCCACATCCGCGGCAGCGGTCAGCGGCTGCCCTTCTACCAGGAGATCGAGTTCGCGCCGGCCCCGCAGTACGCGTACGCCGTCAACGAGATCGAGGTGACCTTCCTGGCCGCGCCCGACGGCATGGAGGTCGTGCTGGAGGCCGACAAGCGCGGCGGCTTCCTCTCCGCCGGGCACGACGTCGTCACCCGTTTCCACGTCGCCCACGACACGGCGGGACGTGATTGGACGGCGGAGGTCGAGTCCTGGGTGCAGCGGCTGGTCGAGCAGCACGGCGCCCGCCGGGCGCAGCGGGAGACGCGGTACGGGATCCACCGCGAGGGCCGGCTCCACGACGGCGGCTCCCGGTCCGGCCCGGGCATGGGCACCGTCGTGGCCGCCGGTGCCGCGGGCGTCGCGGCCGGTGTGGTCGGCGGGCTGGTGGCGGCCGAAGTCGTCGACGAGATCGGCGACTTCTTCGAGGGGGATGACGACTGACGAGGGTGCGGTACGGGAGCCGGTCCGCACCGGCTCCCGTACCGCGCCGCCCGCCGCGTCAGCGCAGCAGGCCCGCCGCATGGAGGTCGTCGAACAGGAGCCGGTCGACCGGCGGGACGAGCGGGCGGTCCGCGTACGAGAACCAGGCCACCTCCTCGATCTCCGCACTGGCCGTCAGCGTCCCGCCGTACTCGCCCGTGTAGCAGCTCATCCGGACCACCGTGCCGTCCGGCAGCTCCGGCACCGGCGCCTCGTAGGTGCCCACGTGGGCCACCGTCTCCGGGTCGAGGCGGACCGTCAGCTCCTCCTCGACCTCCCGCAGCAGGGTCTCCAGGTCGCTCTCCGCGCCCTCCCGCTTGCCTCCGGGCACATAGAACACGTCCTTCCCCTTCGGTCGCGCGCAGAGGACCCGTCCGTCCTCGACCCGCACCCAGGCCACCGTGTCGATCAGCACGGGTTCCGCTCCTTCTCCGGTCCGCTCCGGCGGCCGGCGTGCCGCGCGGAAGGGGTCATGCAACCACAGGGCCGGGACCGGGGGCGTACTGCGCCTGCCCGTGGCCCAGGGACCAGTCGACGGACGCGTTCTCGGTGACGGTGACGAAGACGTTCCGCGGCTCGGTGCCGGCGCGGGCGTGGGCGAGTTCGGCGATCCGCCGGTACAGCGCCCGCTTGCGGTCGGGGGAGCGGCCCGCGCGCATGGTGATCGTGATGTACGCGATGCCCTCGTCCCGGTCGACGCCGAGGTAGCCGCCGTAGCGGAGGGTGCCGGTGGTGCCGTCGTGGTCGGTGAGGATCTGGAAGCAGTCGTCGGCCGGGATGTCGAGGGTTTCCTGGAGCGCGTCGTGGACGGCGCGGCCGAGCGCTTCCAGCCGGTCGCGGCCGGCTCCCAGGGTGTCGATGCGGACCAGGGGCATGGTGGGACTCCTCGTGCGGGTGGCGTTCCTGTGCGAGGAGTGTACATACCAGTAGGTACAGAGGTGAGGGAGTGTCAGCGGGGGCAGGCGGCTCCGGTGCCGTGCGGGCAGGGCAGGCGGGCGAGGGCCAGGTCGGCGACCTGCCGCGCGGGGTGGTCGACGGGGACGCGGACCCCGTGTTCGTCCGGTGCGAGGGGTTCCAGGTCGGCCAGTTGCGAGCCCAGCATGCAGGCCGGCATGAAGTGGCCGGTGCGGTGGGCGAGTCGGTCGGCGATGACCTCCGCCGGGCCGTCCAGGTGGACGAAGAGGGCGCGCCGGGCCGTCCGGGCCAGGGCGTCCCGGTAGCGGCGCTTGAGCGCGGAGCAGGTGACGACCCCGCCCCCGGCGGCGTGGGCGGTCATCCAGTCCGCGATGGCGGCGAGCCAGGGGGCGCGTTCGGTGTCGCCGAGTGGGATCCCGGCCGCCAACAGGGCCTTGTTGGACGCCGGATGGAAGGCGTCCGCGTCGGCGAATGGGGCGCCGAGGCGGTCCGCGATCAGCCGGCCGACGGTCGTCTTGCCCGCTCCGGAGACGCCCATGACCACGACGAGCGGCAGGGAGCGGGCGAAGGAGGGCCGGGAGGGGACGGTAGCTGGTTGCGTCATGGCGGGACGTTAGGTCGATGGGATTGTTCCGCTTCGGCGGTGTTCGCTTTTATCCGTCTCTTTTTGCTTTTAAGTGGCTTTTCTTTCGGTTGACTTCGCATGAGGAGGGGTGAGCGTTCCCCCAGGGCCCCGCAGGGAACCGGGCCGCACGGCCGCCGCGTCCCGCCCGGCATGACACGCGCACCCCGGCCGCCGGTCTGGCCGCGCTGCGGACGCGGGGCCGGGCCTGACGACCCGGTCGGCTGCCGCGGGCGCGCGGTGCCGCGGCCCGGCGGCGGCCCGCGCGCCTGCCTCGCCCACCTGGACGGGGCCGGCCGGGCGGCCTACCTCGCCGGACTGCGCCCCGGCGCCCGCGTCGACCACCGCGGCACCACCTTCGCCGACGACCTGCTCGACGCGCTCCTCGGCGCCCTGTACGACGAGGCTTCCGGGCGCGCCGTCGTCGGCCACGCGGCGTTCGAGGAGGCCCTCTTCCGCACGGGGGCGCGCTTCACCGGAGCGGTGTTCCCCGACGGCGCCTGCTTCGACGGCGCGACGTTCCTCGGCCGCGCCGACTTCAACGACACCGCCTTCGGCGACGAGACATCCTTCCGGAAGGCGTCGTTCCTTGACCACGCGTGGTTCCACGACGCGCGGTTCACCGGGCACGCCGGCTTCGGCGAGGCGCGCTTCCGCCGCGACGCGGGGTTCAGCCGGGCCCGCTTCCCGGCGGGCGCCGGCTTCGCCCGGGCCGCGTTCCACGACAGCGCCCACTTCAGCGCGGCCCGCCTCGCCGGCGAAGTCTGCTTCCGCGAGGCCGACTTCCACGGCGACTGCTATTTCGGCGCGACCGTCTTCCACGACGGCGTCACCTTCCGCGGCGCCGCCTTCCGGACCGCCCCCGCCCTGGGGCCGCTGGCCTGCCGCGGCACCCTCGACCTCTCCTGGACGCGGTTCCTCGGCACCACCACCCTGGAGGCCGCCGCCGGGTTCGTCGACTGCCGCAAGTCCTCGTGGGCCTCCGGCGCCGCGCTGCGGCTGCGGTACGCCACGGTGGACCTCGTCGACGTCATCGCCGAGCAGGCCCTGAGCGTCACCGCGCACCCCCGGGCCTTCCTGTCGGGGGCGGACGGCTGCCGGCCGTTCGAAGAGGTGGTCGCCTCCGGCGATCCCGGCGTCCGCGTCCGCTCGCTCAGCGGCTCCGACGCGGCGAACCTCGCCCTGAACGACCTCGACCTGTCCTCCTGCCTGTTCGGCGGCGCCCTCCACCTCGACCGGCTCGGCCTCGAAGGGTGCTGCGTCTTCGCCCGCACCCCGGTCCGCCGGCTGCCCCTCCTGCCCGTCCGGCGGTGGGCCCCGCGCCAGGTGCTGGCCGAGGAGCACCACTGGCGCGCCGCCCGCGGCTCGCGCGGCTGGACGCCGGCCCCGGAGGGCGTCGGGGTCCGCCCGCCCGCGGCGCTCGCCTCCACCTACCGGCAGCTGCGCACCTCGCTGGAGAACGGCAGGAATCACCCCGGCGCCGGCGACTTCCACTACGGCGAGATGGAGATGCGCCGGCACAGCGGCGAACGGACGGACGGTCGGCGCACCCTGCTCCTGCTGTACTGGGCGGTGTCCGGCTACGCGCTGCGCGTCGGCCGCACCCTGCTCTGGCTGCTGGCCACGACCCTGGCCACCGTCGCGGCGGTGGCCCTGTGGGGCCTGCCGCCGGAACCGCCCCGGGCCGCCACGGCCGCCGCGCCCCCGGCCCGGACGCAGCAGGAGCGGACGCGGCAGGAGCGCGGGCCGGCCGGCGGCCGGCTGGAGACCTCCGTACGGACGGTCCTCGGCGCCGTCGGCCTCCGCTCCGGCACCCCGGAGCTCACCCTCGCCGGCACCTGTGTGGACGGGACGTTCCGGCTGGTCGCGCCCGTCCTGCTGGGCCTCACCGCGGTCGCCGTCCGCAACCGGGTGCGGCGGTGAGCGGGACCCGGGCGAGTGTCCCGCCCCGGCGGGGAGTTGACACCGGACGTGTCGTGCGCGGGAGCGGCGTCGTTGAGGGCGATGAACTCATTCCGGGCTCATCGCCCATCATCGGGAAAAGGACCACAGATGCGTCTCTTCCGTCCGATCGTCGTCGTACTCGCCGGGCTCGCGCTGGCCATGGCCGGACCCGTGGACGCCGCGGTGGCCGCGAAGGGCCCGTTCGGCTTCCTCGGTCCGAAGAACAAGCCCTTCTTCGTCGAAAACCCGCCGGACAACCGCTGTTTCACCATGAGCCAGGAAGCGCACGGCGCCCACAACGGGACGGACTCCCCGGCCACCATCTTCAGCGGCAAGAAGTGCTCGGGCACGGCCGTGCGCGTCGCCCCGGGGCAGCGGGCGCCACGCGACGCGGCGTTCTCCAGCGTCCGCTTCGGAGGACACTGAACCGCCGACGGACCGCCGGCGCTCCGTCACATCGGCAGCGAGTGCAGCCGCACCGGCCCCGGGGGCCACGCGGCCCCCGCCCGCAGCGCGGTCCACATGGTCCGCAGCGGCATGACGCGCGGGCCGTCGGGCTGCTCCACCTCCACCTCGCCGGTCACCGGGTGCCAGCCGAGCCGCTCGTAGAGACCGACCCGGTCCGGCCGGCAGAAGAGCAGGCCGAAGGGGAGGCCCCGGGCCCGGGCGTCGTCCATCGCGGCGGCGACGGCCCGCCGCGCGAGCCCGCGGCCCCGCATCCCGGGCGCCACGGCGACCCCGCCGAGCCCCGCCACGTCCATCCGGACGCCGCCGGCCGTCAACGGCAGCTCCACCAGCCCCGCGTGGGCGACGAGACGGCCGTCCCACAGGACGCCGAAGTGCTCCTCCTTGGGCCGCCAGGTCATCCCCACGGCTTCGACGCCGAACGGGTCGGGGGTGTCACCGAAGATCTCGGTGGGGGAGTAGTCGGCGAGCCGGACGGTGACCGGTCCGGACGGATCCGTGGAATCGCTCATCCGGGCAACATCGCACAACTCCCCGGCGCCCGGCCGTGATCCGGGTCAC
Source organism: Streptomyces mobaraensis NBRC 13819 = DSM 40847 (assembly GCF_017916255.1). Lineage (NCBI taxonomy): Bacteria > Bacillati > Actinomycetota > Actinomycetes > Kitasatosporales > Streptomycetaceae > Streptomyces > Streptomyces mobaraensis. The sequence continues at coordinate 529,019 of NZ_CP072827.1, read as the reverse complement.
CCCGGAGCGCCGGCCGCGTCCGCCCGTCAGGCGCCCAGGCAGTGCCGCCGCGCCCGCAGGAACTCCTCGGTCGCCAGGTCCGGCCGGCTCGGGTCGTCGGTGAACGACGCCCACGGCTGGACGGCCGTGTGCGCGCCCATGGCCGCGAACACCTCCGCCGCCTCCGCGTAGTGCCGGGCCGACCACATCGCGAAGGCCAGGTGCGACAGATCGGGCACGGACAGCGGCGCGTGCCCGCCGTGGCCCAGGGTGGCGAACCAGCCCCGGTACGCCCGCAGCGTCTCCGAACGGATCGGGTCCACCGACCACTGCGAGCGCAGCAGCGCGTCCGACCGGCCCTGCCCCCGCGGGTCCGCGGCCTGCCGCCGGTGCAGATCGGCGTAGGCGAACAGCGGCATCACCAGCAGCGCCGAGCCGGCCGGCGCCCACGACGCCACCCAGCGGGCGAAGTCGACCGCCGACACCGAGGCCGCCGCGCCCGTCGTGCACGCCTGGAAGAACTGCAGCATCCGGTGGAACGCCTCGCGGTTGCACTGGTCGCGCTCCCAGATCCGGGAGAGCAGCCCCCACGGGCCCGGCGGCAGCATGATCTCCCAGGGCTGGAGCTGGTGTTCGGGCCGCTCCTGGCGCTCGTCCAGGGAGGCCAGCGTCAGCAGGCAGATCCACGGCACCGGGTCGGCGGGCGCGGCCTCGACCGCCAGCCGGCACGCCTCACGGGCCTGGTGCTCCAGGTGGACGGCCTCCGGGTGCCGCTGCCGGTGCGCGCGCTGCGCCCGCTGCACCACCACCCGGGCCCACATCACCCGGGCGTCCACGCTGTGGCCCTCCTCCGCCGCCCACGCCTCGACGATCGTCGAACCGGCGGCCACCGCGCCGAGGACCTGGGTGCGGGCCGTGCGCAGCGCCCAGTCGGCGCCGGTGCGCTCCAGCAGGTCCCGCATGGCCATCCAGCGGCCGGCCCACACCTCCTCGACCGCGATCCGCAGGGCGTCGTCGAGCCCGGCCGGGTGGTGGACCGGGCGGAAGCCGCCGCCGGCGGGGACCGTCGTCTCCCTGGCCATCAGCCCACCCCGTCGTGCAGGGCCGGCCGGGTGGCGGGCGGGCGGTGGGCGGTGGTCCGGGCGCGGACGCGGGCGGAGCGGACGGCCGGCGGGCCGGCGGCGACGGGTGGGGGGATGGTCACAAGGAGGTCCTGGTGCTGGGGAACGGGGGACGGATGGAGGGCGACGGGTCGGGGAACGGAAGGTGTCGACGAGGTCGACGGGGGCAGGCGGAGTGCACGGGGGAGCGGCAAGGGCCGCGGTGTGCAAGGGAGTTCGCGCCGTCGCCCGGACGAGCCTAACCCCAGGTGGGCGGCTGGTCGACCGTCGGCCGGAGGAAGATCGGGTTCCGCCGGCCCGCGGGGTCCGAAGCGCCGGGTGCGGTATGCAACCAAGTGGGGATTTCGATGGTCTTACCGTTCATGACAATGAAACGCACCCCTCTGCGGACCCGGCTGGGCGTGGTCCTGGGCGCCGCCGGACTGGCCGTCCCCCTGGCCGTGACGGCCGGCGGGACCGCCGAGGCCGCTCCCGCCAAGGCCCCGGCCAAGGCGCCCGCCAAGGTCTCCTGCCCGACGGACAAGGGCCGTATCGCCTGCGTCGACCTCACCCGCCAGGTGAGCTGGATACAGGACGGCAAGAAGATCAAGTACGGCCCGGTCCACATACGCTCGGGCAGAAAGGGCTTCGCCACCCGCACCGGCCTCAAGAAGGTCTACTGGCGCGACAAGGACCACCGCTCGTCGCTGTACGACGTGAGCATGCCGTACAGCCAGTTCTTCGACGGGGGTCAGGCGTTCCACGCCATCGGCGGCAGCGTTTACTCGCCGCCCGGCTCCCACGGCTGCGTCAACATGCGGATGAAGGACGCCCGGGCGTACTGGAACCTGCTCCACAAGGGCGACGACGTCTTCGTCTACGGCCGCAAGCCCGGTACCTGACCGGGCCGCGCGCCGGCGGGCCGGGCGTGTTCCGCCCCGGCCCGCCGGTGGCGGACCGACCGGCCCGCGGGTACGCTGCCCGGAGCGCCGACCGGGGGGAACGGATGCCCACACCGCTCGCACAACGCCCGCGCCTGCTGCACGAGTTGCCCGACCGCGGGGCCGCCCGCGCGCCGGACGCCGAAGCGCTCGTCTGCGGCGGTGCCCGCCTCACCTGGAGCGACCTCCGCTCCCGCGCCGACCTGCTGCGCGGCGCCCTGCGCACCGCCGGTGTGGACCGGGGCGGCCGGGTCGCGGTCGTCGGCCGGAACGGCCTCGCGTGCCTGGAGACCGTCCTCGCCGCCGCCGGCGCCGGCGCGGCCACCGCGATCCTCAACTGGCGCCTCGCCCCGCCCGAACTCGCCCATGTCATCGCCGACTCCGGCGCCACGGTCCTGTTCGCCGACGCCGCTGTGCTGGACGCCGTACGCACCGCCCTCGGCACGCTGGACGCCCCGCCCCGCCTGGTCGTCACCGGCGACGGCGCCGGGCCGGCCGACGGCGCCGAGACGTACGCCGCGCTGCTGGACCCCGCCGAACCGCTCGCCGCCCGGGACGACCTCGACCCCGACGACACCTGCGTCATCCTCTACACCTCCGGCACCACCGGATCCCCCAAGGGCGCCGAACTGACCCACCGGGGCCTGCTGGAGCAGAGCGCCGCGCTGCTCGCCGTCCTTTCTATGGGCCCGGCCGACCGCAGCGTCGCCGTCCTCCCGTTCTTCCACGTCGGCGGCGTCTGCTACGTCGTCACCGCGCTGCTCGCCGGGGCGCCCACGGTCGTGCTGCGCGAGGCAACCCCCGAGGCCATGTGCGCGGCCGTCGCCGACGGCGCCACCCACCTGCTGCTGGTGCCCGCCATGCTGCCCGGCATCCTGGCGGCCGGCCCGGACGCGGTCGCCGCCTTCGGCCGGCTCCGGTACTGCCTCTACGGCGCATCGCCCATGCCGCTGCCGGTGCTGCGCCGGGCGCTCGCGCTGTTCCCCGGGATCCGGTTCCTCCAGCTCTACGGCATGACCGAACTCTCCGGCGCCGCCACCGCCCTGGCCCCCGAGGCCCACCGCGACCCCGCCCATGCCCACCGCCTCGCCTCCGCGGGCCGCCCGATGCCGGGCGTCGAGGCGCGCGTCGTCGATCCCGCCACCCGCGCCGAACTGCCGCCGGGCCGGCGGGGCGAACTGTGGATCCGGTCCCCCGGCCGGATGAAGGGCTACCTCGGCAACCCCGCCGCGACGGCCGAGACCGTCACCGACGACGGCTGGCTGCGCACCGGGGACCTGGCGCGGATCGACGAGGACGGCTACGTCTTCGTCGAGGACCGGCTGAAGGACCTGATCATCACCGGCGGCGAGAACGTCTGCCCCGCCGAGGTCGAACGGGTGCTGGTCGAGCACCCCGCCGTCGTCGAGGCCGCCGTGATCGGGGTGCCGGACGAGAAGTGGGGCGAGACGGTACGGGCCGTCCTGGTGACGGCCGACGGGGTGCCGGTCGATCCGGCGGAGCTCCGGGCGTTCTGCCGCGAGCGGCTCGCCGGGTTCAAGTGCCCCACGTCGGTGGGGACGGTGGCGGCCCTGCCGCGCAACGCCACCGGAAAGATCGACAAGAACGCGCTGCGGGCCGCGGCGTCCGCCGGATGACGGTCGTGGCGGCCCTCGACGGCCTCGCGGCGTACGGCTGTCACTCGTCCCGCGCCGTACGGTCGGCCAGCCGTTCGTAGCGCTGCCGTGCGGCCTGGGGAGTGCCGAGCCCGAGTCCGAAGGCGATGTCCGGCCAGGTCATGCCGCGCCCCCGGGCCATTCCGAGGAGCCCGGCCTCCAGCTCGTCCATCTCCCCGCGCATCAGCGGCACGAGGCTCAGGGCGGCGGTGATGTCGGCGCGGTCCACCTCCGGTTCGCCGTCCTCCAGCAGGGCGGCGCCGCTGAGCAGGAAGGACACCAGCCGGACGGCCTCGTGCGGGCCGATCATCGTGGGGTGGGTCTGCCGACGGCGGCGCGCTTCCGTGTCCGCGTGCCGCTCGGCGATCCGGAACAGCGAGGCGTGGACGCGCCGCGCCCGCGCCTGGTCGAGGTCCGGGGGAGAGAAGGGGTCGGGGGTCCGGGAAGCATCAGACGCCTTCGGCGCCTCGGAAGATGACGGCATACGCAGCAGCGTGCCGCACCACATGACGGGGTGCCAATGACGTGTTGTAAACAATCTGTTTGCTCAGCCGTAGAGGCGCTCGGCGTACCGCGGCCCGTAGTAGGTCTCCAACTCCTCCATGGAGTCCTCGGGCCGCTCCAACACCTTGGCGATGCGCGCCCGGGACGGGACCTCGTCCGGCCGCCAGGTCTCCGGCTTCCAGAGCTCGGAGCGGAGGAACGCCTTCGAGCAGTGGAAGAAGACCTCCTCGACCTCGACCAGCAGGGCGAGGACCGGGCGGTGCCCCTTGACCGTCATCCGGTCGAGGAACGGCGCCTCGCGCACCAGCCGGGCCCGGCCGTTGACGCGGAGGGTGTCGCCGCGGCCGGGCACCAGGAAGACCAGGCCGACATGGGGGTTGGCGAGGACGTTGCGGAAGCCGTCCGCCCGCCGGTTGCCCGGGCGTTCGGCGATGGCGAGGGTGGTGTCGTCCAGGACGAGCGTCAGGCCGCCGACCGGGTCGCCCTTGGGGGAGACGTCGCAGTTGCCGTCCGCGTCCGATGTCGCCACCAGGCAGAACGGCGAGTGCTCCAGCCACTGCCGGTCCAACTCGCCCAGCCGGTCACGGGCCTTGTCGCGGACGCGCGGGAGCGGTTCCCCCAGCAGCTCCGTCAGCTCGCCGGGCTCGGTGATCTCCACCAGGTCCGTCATGTCCATGGATCCTTCCCCCGTTCCCGCGGGCGCGCCCCGCGACGCTTGCGATCCTAGGCGCGCCGACCGGTCCGGTCACCGGCCGGCGCGTGCCCGAAGTCTTCCGCGGCTCAGTGGCCGCGGGCGATCCACTCCTCCAGGTGCGGGGCCTCCGCGCCGATCGTCGTCGTGTCGCCGTGGCCCGTCCGGACGACCGTGTCGCCGTCGAGGGTCAGCAGCCGGCCGCGGATCGACGCGACGATGGTCGGGAAGTCGGAGAACGACCGGCCGGTGGCGCCCGGGCCGCCCTGGAAGAGGGTGTCCCCGGTGAACACCGTGTTCAGCTCCGGGGCGTGCAAGCAGACGGCGCCCGGCGCGTGCCCCGGCGTGTGCAGCACGGTGAGCTCCGTGCCGGCCACCCGCAGCACCTGCCCGTCCGCCAACTCGCCGTCCGGTGCGCGGTCCGGGTGGGTGCGGTCCCACAGGGGCCGGTCGTCGGGGTGGAGCAGGACCGGGGCGCCGGTGCGGTCGGCCAGCGCCGGTGCCGCGTTGACGTGGTCGTCGTGCGCGTGGGTGCAGACGACGGCCAGCAGCCGGCGGTCGCCGAGCGCCTCGGCGACGGCGTCCGGGTCGTGCGCCGCGTCGATGACGATCGCCTCGTGGTCGTCGCCCACGATCCAGACGTTGTTGTCGACCTCCCACGTGCCCCCGTCGAGGGAGAACGTGCCCGAGGTGACGAGGTGGTCGATCCGGGCCGGCATCAGAACACCACCACCGAGCGCAGCACGTCGCCCTGGTGCATCCGGTCGAAGGCCGCCTCGACGTCGCCCAGGCCGATGGTCTCGGTGACGAACGCCGCCAGGTCCAGCCGGCCCTGGAGGTGCAGGTCGACGAGCATGGGGAAGTCGCGGGACGGCAGGCAGTCGCCGTACCAGGAGGACTTCAGGGCGCCGCCGCGGCCGAAGACGTCGAGCAGCGGCAGGTCGATGCGCATGTCGGGGGTGGGGACGCCGACCAGGACGACGGTGCCGGCCAGGTCGCGGGCGTAGAACGCCTGCTCGTACGTCTCCGGGCGGCCGACCGCCTCGATGACGACGTCGGCGCCGAAGCCGCCGGTCAGCTCGCGGATCGCCTCGACCGGGTCGGTGGTCCGCGAGTTCACCGTGTGGGTGGCGCCCATCCGCCGGGCCGTCTCCAGCTTGCGGTCGTCGATGTCGACGGCGATGATCCGGGCCGCGCCCGCGAGCCGCGAGCCGGCGACGGCCGCGTCGCCGACGCCGCCGCAGCCGATGACGGCCACCGAGTCGCCGCGGCTCACCCCGCCGGTGTTGATGGCGGCACCGATGCCCGCCATCACGCCGCAGCCGAGCAGCCCGGCGACGGCGGGGGAGACCTCGGGGTCGACCTTGGTGCACTGGCCGGCGGCGACCAGCGTCTTCTCCGCGAACGCGCCGATGCCCAGGGCGGGCGTCAGCTCGGTGCCGTCGGTCAGGGTCATCTTCTGCCGGGCGTTGTGGGTGGCGAAGCAGTACTGCGGGCGGCCGCGCAGACAGGCCCGGCACTGGCCGCAGACGGCGCGCCAGTTGAGGACGACGAAGTCGCCGGGCGCGACCTCGGTCACGCCCTCGCCGACCGCCTCGACCACGCCGGCCGCCTCGTGGCCCAGCAGGAACGGGAAGTCGTCGTTGATGCCGCCCTGCTTGTAGTGCAGGTCGGTGTGGCAGACGCCGCACGCCTGGACCTTCACCACGGCCTCGCCGGGTCCCGGGTCCGGCACCACGATGGTCTCGACCCGCACCGGCTGGTTCTTCCCCGGCGCCACCACGCCCCGGACTTCCTGTGCCACGGCACTGTCCCTTCCTTGATCATTACGTCTCGGACCACTCTCGCGCACCACGGCGCCCGGCGTCCAACGACGCGGCTCACACCTCCCGGGGCGCGCTCGGGGCATCGGCCGCCGGCGCCGCGCCGGGCACGCGGGGCGCCCCCGGCGCGCCGGGCTCGCGCAGCGGGCGCAGCAGCAGCCAGCCGACGGCGGGCAGCGCGATCAGCGGCGCGAGGGCGACCCGCAGCGACGTGACGTCGGCGAGGGCCCCGATCAGCGGGCTCGCGACGCCACCGACGCTGACCGCCAGGCCGAGGGTGACGCCGCTCGCGGTGCCCACCCGGCGCGGCAGGTAGTCCTGGCCGAGCGTGACGTGCAGGGAGAACGGGACGTACAGCGCGGCCGAGGTCAGGGCCACGAACAGGTAGAGCGCCGGGCCGGGGACGAGGACGACGCCCGCGACCGCCGGCACCGCCAGGGCGTACGACCAGCGGACGACCGTCGTCCGCCCGTACCGCCCGGCCAGCCTCCCGCCCGCCACCGTGCCCACCGCGCCGCCGAGATAGAGCACGAACAGGGCCGCCGTACCGGCCAGTTGCCCCCAGCCGGTGCGCTGGCGGACGTGCAGCGAGACGAAGGCGCTCAGGCCGACGAAGACGACCGAACGGCACATGATGGCGCCGGTCAGCCGGCGGAACGACGCCCAGTCGTCCCGGCCGGCCGCGCGGGACGCGGCCCGGGCGCCCGGCGCGTCCCCCGGCGCGCGGGCCATGCGCAGCGCGGCGGCGCACAGGGCCGCGCCCGCGACGGCCGGGAGCGCCAGCAGCGGCGTCGCGCGCAGGCCGCCGGTGGCGACGACGGCGGAGACCAGCAGCGGGGCCGCGGCGAAACCGAGGTTGCCGCCGAGGGAGAACCAGCCCATCGCCACATGGCTGCCCCGGCTCGCCCGGCGCGCCACCCGCGCGGACTCGGGGTGGTAGGCGGCCACGCCGATCCCGGACACGGCGACGACTGCCAGGGTCAGGGCGTACGAGCCGCCCAGGCCGCTGAGGGCGACGCCCGCCCCGGCCAGCAGGGTGCTCACCGGCAGCAGCCACGGCATGGCCCACCGGTCGGTGAGCGCCCCGAACAGCGGCTGCACCACGGACGACAGCAGGGAGGCGGCCAGCACGATTCCCGAGGCGGCGGCGTAGGTGTAGGCCCGCTCCGAGACGAAGAACGGGACCAGGGCGGCGACGGCCCCCTGGTAGACGTCCACGCAGGCGTGCCCCGTGGACAGCAGCAGGATCGGGCGGTCGCGGAAGGTGAGGGATCGGTTCTTCGGCACCCCCCGATCGTGACGGCTCCCTCGCGCGTCCCGCTTCCGATAATATGCCAACTCCTGTCGGAAACCCGCCACTCGCGGCCACCTCCCGCGCAGGGTCGGCTGATCGTCCGGAACCGAACCCGTGCGCGGCCCGTCGACCCGTGGGTAGGCTCGGCGTCCGGGCGGACCGCGGACCGGACCGCCGGGCGGGAGGGAGCGGACCATGGCCGGAAGACGGCCCACCATCGCGGTCGTCGGCGGGGGCATCGGTGGACTGGCCGCCGCCGTCGCGCTGCGCCGGAGCGGACTCGACGCCGTCGTGCACGAACAGGCGGCGGAGCCGACGGCCACCGGCGCGGGCGTCGCCATCGGCGCCAACGGCCACCGCGTACTGCGCTCCCTGGACGTCGACCGGCGGCTCGCGGCGACGGCCGTCGCCCCGTCGCGCGTCGACTTCCGGCACTGGCGCACGGGCCGGACGGTGGCCGGGCTCGGCGTCGGCGACGGCTACGAGCGGCGGTTCGGCGCCCCCTTCTGGCACCTCGAACGCTCCGCCCTGCAGGACGCGCTGCTCGCCGCCGCCGACGGGATACCGGTGCGCTTCGGCGCCCGCTGCACCGGCGTGGAGCAGACCCCCGACGGCGCCGTCGTCCGCTTCGCCGACGGCTCGGCGGCCGAGGCGGACGCGGTGGTCGGCGCGGACGGCATCCACTCCGCCGTCCGGGACGCGGTCTTCGGCCCCGACGAGGCGGTCTTCTCCGGCACCAGCGGCTACCGCGCCCTCGTCCCCCTCGACCGGCTGCCGGATCTGCCCGAACTCGCCGACCCCGTCCTGTGGCTGTGGGTCGGACCGGGCCGGCACGTGGTGGTGTACCCGGTCGCGGGCGGGCGGCTGCTCAATCTCCTGGCCGTCGTCCCGGACCCCGCCTGGACCGTCGAGTCCTGGGTCACGGAAGGCCGGACGGCCGACCTGCTGGCCGCGTTCGACGGCTGGCACCCGGCCCTGACCGGCCTGCTGGCCGCCGTCGACCGCCCCGGCCGCTGGGCGCTGTACGACCGCGAGCCCCGGCGGTCCTGGACCCGCGGCCGGGTGACCCTGCTCGGCGACGCGGCGCACCCCATGCTGCCGCACCACGGGCAGGGGGCGAACCAGGCGCTGGAGGACGCGGCCGTCCTCGCCGCGCTGCTCGCCGACGCCGCGCCCACCGACGTCCCCGCCGCCCTGCGCCGCTACGAACGGACGCGCCGCCCCAGAACCCGCGCCATCCAGGCCGGCTCCCGGCAGAACGCCACCTGCCTCCACCTCCCCGACGGCCCCCAGGCCACCGCCCGCGACGCGAACCTCACCACGCTCCCGGACCGGCTGGCGTGGATCCACGGACACGACCCGCTGGGCGCGCTCACGACGCCGGCGCGGGGGTGAGCGGGCGGCCGCCCGTCCGCTGTCAGCCGGCCGTGACCTCGAGGAAGTAGTCGTACGCGGCCGGGTCGAAGGCCAGACCGGCCGTCCGTTCCAGCACCGCCATGTGCCCGGCGTCCATGGGGTAGACGTCCACGAACCGCTCGACCGGGATCCCGAACAGCCCGGCGAGGAAAGCCGGGTCGGCGTCCGTCAGTTCCGTCTCGCTCGCGGGGAAGTCGGAGTGCTTCGGGTAGGCGGTGACGGTGTAGTGCGCGGAACCGATGGTGCCGGTCCTTTCCGTTCGTTCCGGGGCGCCGCGCCCGGGAGCGCGGCGCCCCGCCTGATGTCTATGCCTCGACCCAGCCGTGGTTGGCGGCCAGGCGGACGAGGCGCTGGCGGACGAGGAGGATCTGTTCCGCGGTCATGGTGGGAGCCGCGGAGAGGAGGAGTTCGGTGACCTCGTCCGTGAACTCCTTGGCGGACAGCACGTCGCAGTCGCCGTCGTCGCCCGACGGGCCGGGGACGTAGCCCTCCGCCGGGACCTCGGCCGGCCGGCCGGACGCCCGGTCCAGCAGACGCACGTGGGACGCCTTGAGGCCCCGCTCGCCCTCCTCCACGGAGAACTCGACGAAAGCACCGGGGACGATCAGGCGCTTGTCCGCCTGGACGTCGTTGACGTGGACGAACACATCCTCGCCGCCGGTGTCCGGGGCGACGAACCCGTACCCCCGGAATTCGTCGAAGCGGATTATCTTACCCGTGACCACAGACATTCCCCACCTGCCACCGCGTGCCAGCAACGGCCCTGTCGCGGGCCCGACGGGACCTTATCCAGCCGCCGTCCCCGGCACAATCCCCGGGTCAACACCCCGCCGCCCGGACGTCCACCAGCACTTTGCCGGTCGTCGCCCGGGCGGCGACGGCCTCGTGCGCGCCGCCGACGCCGTCCAGCGGGACGACCCGGTCGACGTGCGGGACCAGTCGGCCCTCGCCGGCGAGCGCGAGGACCCGGCCGGCCACCTCCGCGAACAGCCCGTCCGCTTCCAGGACCTGCCGCATCCACAGCGTCACCACGCCGAGCGAGCGCCGGGTGAGCGCGTCCACCGCGACGACGGCCGGCTCCTCGCGGTGGCCGATGGAGACCAGCCGGCCGAAGGGGGCCAGCGCGGCGAGCGCGGCCTCGACGCGCGGGCCGCCCAGGGAGTCCAGGTAGAGGTCCACGCCGTCGGGGAACAGCGCCGGCAGCGCCTCGGGGCCCTCGGCCGCGTGGTCCGCGCCGAGCTCCCGGACGAACTGCCGCTTGGCCGCGGTCGAGGCCGTCCCGGCGACCGCGGACGCCCCGAGGGCGCGCGCCAGTTGCACGGCCAGGTGTCCGACCCCGCCCGCGGCGGAGGCGACCGCGACCCGTTCCCCCGGCCGCAGCCGGCCGGCCGTGACCAGGGCGGCGTACGCCGTGCAGCCCTGCTCGACCAGGGCGGCGCCCGCCAGGTCGTCGATGTCGTCGGGGAGTTCCACGGTGTACGCGTCCCGGGCGACGGCCACCTCCGCGTAGCCGCCCCCGTCGCGCAGCAGCGCGGCCACCCGCCGGCCGTCCCGTCGGCGGACGCCGACGATCTCCGCGCCGAGGACCGCGGGCAGCCGCGGCGGCCGGTAGGTCCCCGCCCGCACCTCCAGGTCCCCGAAGTTGACGCCCGCCAGCACCACGTCGACGACGGACTCGCCCGCACCGGCGACCGGTTCCGGGAGCTCCGCGGTCTCCAGCACCTCCGGCCCGCCGAACCGGCGGATCACCACAGCCCGCATGCCGCTCAGCCCTCCAGGTAGTCCTCGGGCGCGGAGCCCTCCCGGACCGTGTCGAGGGTGAAGCAGTGCAGGCCGCCGCCGAAGAGGCGGCGGTGGCGGTGGCGCACCGGCACCACCGTGAAGCGATGCTTCTCCAGCGTCCGGATCAGCTCCGGGCAGGCGGAGTTGACCAGGACGGTGTCGGGGGACACGGACAGCACGTTCAGGTCGATGTAGCGGCTGGTCAGGAGGAGGTCGTCAGCGTCGTACACCGGGAACTGGTTGTCCTCCGGCTCCGGCGGGAAGATCATGTCCCACGAGCGGAGCGGCTTGGGCAGCCGCTCGGCGATCTGCGGGGTGCGCACCAGCAGCAGCCCGGGGCGGAGCGCCAGCACGGTGCTGTCGATGTGGCTGTCGGACAGCGAGTCCAGCCGGTGCACCCGGAACCGCCCGTCCAGGTGGCGCTCCAGCCAGTCGCAGCCGAGGACGTGGTTGGCGGTGGAGACGTTGACGAAGACGTCCCGGCCGAGCCGCAGGCACTGCGCCCCGTCGATCATCATCTCGTGCCCGACGTCGTACGGCGACGGCCGGGGGTCGGTGATCGGCTCCATCAGCTCGCCGGGGGCGGTGTGCGCCGTGACGTAGGACAGGTCGAAGGAGGCGTCGGTCATCAGCGGCCGGGGCATGACCGTCCAGCGCGCGCCGCGCCGGAAGTAGTCGGCGAAGACCGGCTTGAGGAGCTGCGTCTCGAAGTAGCGGGCGCGCACCTGAGGGGCCGTCTCGATGACCTCGTCGCCGAGGACGATGCTGTTGTCGCGGACGTTGAGGGCCGGGATGACGGCGGCCCGGAAGGTGGGCGTGCGCACCTCGATGTGCTCGGCGAGCGGCGCGGGCCGGTGCACGGTGACGCCGAGGGAGGCGAGGGTGTCGACCATCCCCTCGACGTCCTCTTGGAGCTCCTCGACGTAGCGCTTCTTGATGGGGCTCTGCCGGGCCCCGGTGCCGGTGCCGTCCTCCCCGGACGCGTCCCCGCCCGGCGCCCGGTGGCGCGGGTAGTACATGCGGCTGTACGGCATCTCGTCGTGGAAGAACAGGTCGAAGGACAGCTCCCGCTCGTGGGAGGAGTAGTTCTCGGCCGAGCCGACGACCACTTCACGCAAGGGGGACCAACTGTCGTAGCTGTTCAGGGACATGCGGCGGCCTTTCGTCAGGAGGCGGGGGCGGGCTCGGCGGCGAACACGGGGAGGGAGCGCCGCACGGCGTGGGCGGCGGGCCGGTCGGGGGCGATCACACAGGGGACCACCGTGCCGTCCACCGGGACGCGGTCGCCGACGAGGACGACGCCCGTGCGCGTCGCGGGGTCGAAGGCGAGCCCGGCCCGGTCCAGCGCGTCGAGGGCCGCGCCGAAGGAGGGGACCGGCCAGGCGCCCTTCTCCAGGAACACCCGCCGGGACCGCAGGGGTTCGCCGACGAGCCGCGCCGCGAGCACGGAGTGCAGGTGCGACGAGCCGGTGAGCCGGCCGTTGGCCTCGGTGAACAGCAGTTCCCCCGCGGGGGTGACGATGGCGTCGGCGCTGAGCGTCCCCCGGTAGCCGAGGGCGCGGTACGCCTCGCACAGCCGCCGCCCGTGCCCGACCAGCCGGTCCAGGAGGTCCGGCGGCAGGGCGGCGGGCACGGTCTCGCCGTCCAGCATCGGGTCCATCAGCATCTCGCCGTGGCCGGACAGCACCACCCCGGCGTCGCGGACCTCGAACTCGGCGTACACGGGGACGGATTCGGGGTGGTACCGCTCGACGACCACGGGGTGCCGCCCGCCCGACGACAGCCCGGCCCAGTGCCGGGCCGTGTGCTCCCGGGCGGCGTCCGGGCCGGGGAGGACGACGGCGCGGTGCGCCCCGAGCGGGCGGACGGCCGGATCGGTGGTGAGGACCTCGTTGCCGAGGCCGCCGGAGTGGAAGGCGAGCTTGAGGACGGCGGGGTGCCCGGCGGCGAGCAGCTCCGCCGCGGCGGCGCCCGCCGCGTCCGGGCTGCCCGCCACCGTACCGGCGGCGACGGGCGTCCCGGTGCCGGCCGCCACCGCGCGGAAGGCGGCCTTGCTGTTGACCAGGGCGCTGCCGCCCTGGTCGTGGAAGGCCCAGCCGGGCAGCGCCCGTTCGGCCCCGAGCCGTCGGACGAGGCCGGTGACGCCGGTGTCGGCGTACACCGGCATCACCCGGTCGACGGTCCGCCCGGCCAGGGCCGCGCGGACGGCGGCGACCGTCGCGTCGGGCAGGGCGCCGGTGGGCGGGAGGGCGGCGGTGACGACGGTGAGGCCGGCCCGGCGGGTGCCGGTGAGGCCGGTGACGTGGTCGGCGAAGGCGTCGTCGGGCGCCTCAGGGAGGAGCAGGACGTCGCCGTCCCGGGCCCACCACAGCAGCCGTTGGGCGCCCCGGGCCGCCCGCCGCCGCTCCTCCGGGGTGCCGTCCGGGCCGCCGGTCATCTCGGCGGCCCGGTTGTTGCCGATCAGCAGCGCCGTCATCCGTCCCCCCGCGGCGCGGCGGCCGGGCCGCCGGGCTCGGGGTCGCGGCAGGGCACCAGGAAGCTTCGCTCGAAGACGAGCACGACCTCGCCGGTGGACTTGGTGCCGGTGGTCCGGCAGGAGACGATGCCCTCGCCCGGGCGGCTGCGGGAGAGCCGTTTGCCGAGGATCTCGGTGGTGGCGTAGAGGGTGTCGCCGGTGAACACCGGGTTGGGCAGCCGGATGCGGTCCCAGCCCAGGTTGGCCAGGGCCTTGCCGCTGGTGCTGCGGGCCGTCATGCCGCCGACGATGCTGAGGGTGACGAGGCTGGAGACCAGCGGCCGGCCCCAGGGAGTGTCCGCGCAGAACGCGGCGTCGATGTGCAGGGGCGCGTCGTTCATCGACAACGTGCTCATCAGAACGTTGTCCATCTCGGTGACGGTCCGGCCGGGCCGGTGCTCGATCACGTCGCCGACGGTGAACTCCTCGTAGAGGAAGCCCACCACTTCCCGGTAGTGCTGCGGTCCCAGCCGCTCGTAGCCGCTGGGCGGGGCGTCGTCCGCCATGGGTCGGTACCGTCCTCAGTGCGTGGGGGAGAGGTCCTTGATGTGGCCGATGAACTCGTCGAGCTTCTCCCGGGACAGATCCGCGCGGATCATGATGCGCAGACCCGCCTCGCCCTTGGGGACGATGGGGAAGAAGACCGCCGAGCAGTAGAAGCCGCGCTGGAACATGTCGGCGGAGAGTTTGACGGCCGCCTCCGGGTCGCCGACGGTGATGCGGCGCACGGGCAGGCCGTTTCCGGCGAAGGCGGTGGGGAAGGCGGTGTCGAAGTAGGCGATGTTCTCCTGGAGCCTGCGCTGGAGTTCGCCGAGTTCGGGGGAGCGGTGGATCGCGGCCGACGCCAGCGAGGCGCCGACGACCGGGAAGGACATGTTCTGCGACCAGCCGACCGGGCCCGCGTGCCGGTGCAGGAACTCGAACATCTCCCGGCTGCCGAGCATGGCGATGCCGCCGGCGGTGCCGAACGCCTTGCCCAGGCTGGCGGTGATCACGGTCAGTTCGTTCATCTCCAGCTGCGAGCGGGCGAAGCCCTCGCCGTGCTCGCCGAGGATGGAGAGCGAGTGCGAGTCGTCCAGGTAGAGGAAGAGGCCGTACCGCTCCTGGAGCCGCCGCAGCCCGTCCAGGGCCGCCGCGCCGCCCATGGAGTACGCGCCGTCGGCGACGTAGGCGACCCGCGGATACGTCCGGCAGATCTCCTCAAGCCGGTCGAGGTCGTTGTGGTCACAGGTGAGGACGAGGCTCTCGTCACCGCAGACGGGCTTCATGTACGACATGCAGAAGTGGCAGAACCGGTCGAAGACCATCACGCGCGGTTGCCCGTCGGACAGATGGCCCGAGGCGATCAGCGGCAGGATGCCGGCGGTGAGCGCGCTGCACGAGGCGCCGGGCAGGGCGTGGCAGCCGAAGAGGTCGCCGAGCTCCTCCTCCAGCCGGGCCAGCAGCCGGTGCCGGACCCGGGTGGTCGGCATCACCAGGGAGGTGGCGCCGGTCTCCCGGAGCGCCTCGATCGCGCCCTCCACCACGGCGGGGTGGTGGTTGAGGCCCAGGTACGAGCACGAGCACATGTTGACGAACTCGTGCCCGTCCGGGGTGACGAGCCGGTTGTTGGCGTCGGGGGAGTCGGCCACCACGCCGATCAGCCCGGCCTGCGCGGCGCCCAGCCACGCCGGGTCGGCCGTACGGATCATGGTGGCGCTGTTGCGGTAGCGGTGCGGTCCGGTGATCTCGGGCGTGGGGCCCGGGGGGTTGGTGTCGTTCACTGTTCCCTCTCCTGCGTCACGGTGGTGGAGCGTGGGGCGTCGGGGTACGGGCGGGGCTGCCGATGCAGTGCGACCGCGGGTCTCGGGGACGGCGGCCCGTCGCTTCCGGGGGACGGCGCGGGCGGCCCCGGGAGTCCGTCGCCGAACTCCTCGACCAGCCGCTGGGACGCCTCGAAGAACGGGATGCCGATCATCACGCCATCGACCACGGTGATGTCCCGGCCGTTCTCCCGCCCGGCGGCGACGATCCGGCGGGCGCGGCCGAGGGTGTCGTCGTCCGGGGAGAACGCCTCGTTGATCAACGGCACTTGGCGGGGGTGCACGGCGATCTTGCCGCTGAACCCCATGTCCTTGGCGAGGGCCGCCTCGCAGCGCAGCGCCCCGTCGTCGTGCACCTCGAAGAAGGGCGCGTCCATCACCTCGATCCCGGCCGCCCGCGCGCTGTTGACCAGCACGCCGCGCGGGTGGGCCAGGGCGTCCCAGGTGAGCCGGGCGCCGGTGGCGAACGCGTAGTCGGCCGAGCCGAAGACCAGGGCCCGCAGCCTGCGGGAGGACGAGGCGATGCCGGCCGCGTGCTGGAGGCCGCGCGGCGTCTCCACGACGGCGACGAACTCGGTGTCCGGGCACTCCGGGCCCAGGACGTGCTCCACGATCTCGACGTCGCGGCGCGATTCCACCATGGGTATCAGGACCAGCGGCGGCTTGACCGCGTACTGGCGCAGCGCCAGCAGGTCGCGCAGGCCGTCCGGTCCGCTGATGGCGTTGATGCGCACGGCGCAGCGGGTCGTGGCGGCGGTGGGGAGGGTGAAGAAGCCCTCGGCCCGTCTGCGCGCCTCCTCCTTGCGCGCCGGCGGAACGGAGTCCTCCAGATCGACCATGGAAATGTCGGCCCCCGAGCGGTGGCCGGCGGCGTAGCGATGGACGGCGGTGGCGGGGGTGGACAGCAGGGACCGGCAGTACCGCGAGTACTTCATGGGATCTCCGACGAGGGCCGGCGGAAGCGAGCAGGGCGCGGTGGCGTCGTGATCCGCCCCCGCGGTTCCATGCCTACCGCACCCGGGCTGTTCGAGACCGCTCCGCGTGCCCCGAACAAGCAACTCCGAACAACGCCGAACAATCGGGATTGGTCATTCATAGCCCGACTGTCATTGTCGAATTGACGGAAATCATAGTGTTGTTGGCCATTGCCTGACCGTTACCGTAAGGTCCACCGCTACGTTCGGCTCGCTCGCGCCGCCGCCCCACCCCAGGCCCGGTGCCGTGCGGCACGGCTGGAAAGGCAGGGCAGTGGCACGCCGTGAACGGCCCCTGGACCCGGGCGACAGCCCCCTGCTGCGCTTCGCCGCGGACCTGCGCGCCCTGCGCGAACGGGCGGGCAGCCCCACGTACCGCCAACTCGCCCTCCGCGCCCACTCGTCCGCGGCCAGCCTCTCGGTCGCCGCGGGCGGCCGCAGGTTCCCGACCCTCGCCGTCACCAGCGCCTACGTCCGCGCCTGCGGCGGCGACGTGGGGGAGTGGGCGGACCGCTGGCACGCCGTGGCCGCCGCCCTCGCCCGCCGCCGGCCGCCGCCCTACGCCGGCCCCGCCGCGTACACGGCGGCCGACGGCGACCGCTTCTTCGGCCGGGAACGCCTGGTGGAGGAGGCGGTGGAACGGTTACGCCGGGACCGGTTCGTGGTCGTCTCCGGCGCCTCCGGGGCCGGGACCACCTCGCTCCTCCAGGCGGGCGTCGTCCACCGGCTCGCCACCGCCGAAGATCCGCCCGCCGTCGGCACGTTCGTTCCCGGGCCCGACCCCGTCGCCGAACTCGCCCGCGGCCTCGCCCGGCTCCCGGACCCCGACTCCGTCCTCGTCGTCGACCAGTTGGAACGACTCCAGGCGCCGGCCCCGGCCGGACGCGGCCGTTCCGCAGGCCCGGCGGACCTGCCCGGCCTCCTCGACGTGCTGCTCGCCGCACCCTGCCGACTCGTGCTGGGCTTGCGCACCGACCTCCACGAACGGTTCGCCGGCCACCCCCTGCTGGCCGGGGAACCGCTGACCGTGCCGGCGCCGACCCCCGAGGACCTCACCCGCGTCGTCACCGAACCGGCCGCCGCGGCCGACTGCACCGTCGAGGACCGGCTGCTCGCCGTCCTCGTCACGGGAGCCCATCGGCAGCCCGGCGGCCTCGCCCTGCTGTCCGCGGCCCTTCTCGCCACCTGGCGGCACCGCGACGGCAACCGGCTCACCCTCGCCGGCTTCCACGCCGCCGGCGGGTTCGAGGGCGCCGTCACCCGGGGCGCCGAGGCGGTCTGGGCCGAACTCGCCGACGGCCCCCGGCAGCGGGCCCGGGGCATCCTGCTCCGCCTGACCGAACCCGGCGACGACGGTGCGCCGCGCGCCCTCGACCGCCGGGAACTCGGCGACGCCCCCGGCACGGCCGCCGCCCTCGAACGCCTCGCCGCCGCCCGGGTGCTCACCCTCGACCGCGACCGGGCCGTCCTCGCCCACGGCGCCGTCGCCCAGGGCTGGCCCCGGCTCGCCGCCTGGACGGCCGAGGACCCGGAGGCGCTGCGCCGCCGCCGGCGGCTCACCCGGGCGGCCCGGGCCTGGGAGGAGTCCGGGCGCGACCCCGAGACGCTCTGGCGCGGACGCCGGCTCGCCGAGGCGGAGGCGGAGTCCGCGACCCGCGCGCCCGGCTGCCCGGACGCGGCGTACCCGCCCGGCGGCCCGGAGCGGGAGTTCCTCGCCGCCTGCGCGACGGCCGAACGGGCCCGCCGCGTACAGGACGCGGTCCGCGACGCCCGGCTGCGCGCCCAGCGCCGCCTCATCGCCTTCCTGGCCGGCCTCCTGATCTCGGTCTCGGCCCTGGCGGCGGCGACGGTTCCGCTCGCGGTCCGCTGAAGGGAGGTCACGGCCAAGCGGGCGGCGGCGCCTCCGACCGCCCCGCCGCCCAAGGCCACCGTCGTCCACCGAACGGGACCCGCGCGTCGGCGGTGGCGGGCGTCGGCCCGTCGGCCGGTCGCCGACGGCCGGACGGCCCGTCCCGTCCGGCGCGGGCGTGCCCGGGCGCCGCCGCCCGGCTCGCCCGGCGCTCGGCGTACCGCCGCCCGGCCTGCCCGGTGGTGGGCCGTACGGCCGGGCGACGGGCCGGCCCCGGCCGGACCCCCGCTTCCGTCGGCGAGCCGACACCGCGCGGTCGCCGAGGCCCCGCGACCACCCGGGTGGCGTGCCTCACCTGGGGGTCTGCCACGCGGGTGATCGGGAAAGCGTCTACAGTGCGTGATCTTCCCGAATCCCTGACGACCCTGGTCCGACGCGGCAGAGAGCCCGCGGTGGCGCAGACGGTGCGGTCCACGGCCGCCGCCGTCATCGCGTACGTGGTGGCGCTGACGCTCAGCAGCGAACCGGCGCCGCTCACCGCGCCGCTGACCGCCCTGCTCGTCGTCCAGGTGACCCTGTACTCCACTCTGACCACCGGC
Organism: Streptomyces mobaraensis NBRC 13819 = DSM 40847; assembly: GCF_017916255.1. Taxonomy (NCBI): domain Bacteria; kingdom Bacillati; phylum Actinomycetota; class Actinomycetes; order Kitasatosporales; family Streptomycetaceae; genus Streptomyces; species Streptomyces mobaraensis. The sequence continues at coordinate 510,095 of NZ_CP072827.1, read as the reverse complement.
ATCCGCCGGGTGAACTCCGTCGTCGCCGGCGTCCTGATCGCCATCGGCTTCAGCGTCCTGGTCGGCCTCACCTGGTGGAGCCTGGGACTGATCATCCTGGCGTCGCTGGTCATCGGGCGCTTCGTCCACGTGGGGGAGTTCGTCCCCGAGGTGGCGATCAGCGCCATGCTCGTCCTCGGCGTCACCCGGGTGACGGAGACCGCCTGGGACCGGGTCCTGGAGACCCTGATCGGAGCCGTCGTCGGACTCCTCTTCAACGTGCTGCTCGTCCCGCCCGTCTGGGTCGAGCCGGCCGGCGACGCCATCCAGGACCTGGCGCGCCGGATAAGCGGACTCCTCCGCCACCTCGGCTCCGAGGTCGGCCGGCCCACCCCCGTCACGGAGGCCGCCGCCCGGCTGCACGAGGCGCGCCGGCTCGACCACGACGTCGCCGAGGTGGACGTCTCCCTCCGGCAGGCGGAGGACAGCCTCCGGCTCAACCCCCGGGTCAAGGAGGGCCTGCTCTCCCGGATCGTGCTGCGCACCGGGCTGGACGCGCTGGAGATCTCCGCCGTCGTGGTCCGGGTGATGTGCCGCTCCCTGACCGACCTGGCGCGCGAGCGCACCGACGAACCCCTCTTCCCCGAGGACGTCGCCGCCGCGCTCACCGATGTGCTGGACCACCTCGCCCGGGCCCTGGAGAGCTTCGCCGTGCTGATCACCAGCCAGGTGAGCGCCAACGCCGAGGAGGCCGAGTCCCGGCTGGTCGAGGACCTCGCCGTCGGCCGGGAGAGCCGCGACCGGGCCGCCCACCTGCTGCTGGACAAGGTCCGCGAGCACCCCCGGCAGTGGCAGCTGCACGGCTCGCTGCTCGCCGAGATCGACCGCATCCTCGACGAACTCGACGTCGAGAAGCGCACCGAGCGGCTGACGGAGGAGCTGGACCGGCACTCCCGGGCGTCCCGGGAGCGCTGGCCGCTGCTCCACCGGATCAGGCGGCGGGTGGTCCGCAGCCGGTTCGGCAGCAGGAGCACCCGCGCCTGACGGTCCCGGGGCGCCGCCTCCCCGGCGGCGCCCCGGGACCCCGTCAGCCCGCGGTCACCGGCGTCCGGTCGTGCTCCCGGTCGTGGTGGCGGGAGATGTTCCGCTCCAGCAGCGCCAGGCAGTCCGCCACCCCGACGGACGCCGGCGTGAACGCGGGCAGCCGCCCGTCGTCCCGCTTCAGCCCGGTCAGCGCCTCGTCCATCGCGGTCTGCGCCGCGAACAGGCAGGGGGTGCTGTAGATGGCGACGTCCACGCCCAGCTCCGACAGCTCCGGCAGCGACAGCCGGGGCGACTTGCCGCCCGCGATCTGGTTGAACAGCAGCGGCTTGTCGCCGATGACGTCCCGCACCTTGCGGATCCAGTCGACGCTGCGCACCCCGTCGACCAGGACCACGTCGCAGTCCGTCGCCGCCAACGCCTTGGCGCGGCGCAGGATCTCGGGCTCGTCGGTGGCGTCCGTGCGGGCCACGACGACCATGTCGCGGCGCGCCTGGAGCACCATGTCGAGCTTCTCCAGGTACTCCTCCAGCGGCAGGATCAGCTTGCCGTCCACGTGCCCGCAGCGCCGGGGCCGCTTCTGGTCCTCCAGGATCACGCCGGACGCGCCGACCTGCTCCAGCGACCGCACCACGTGGCAGGCGGTCTCGGGGTCCACATAGCCGTCGTCGATGTCGACGAGCAGGTGCTGCGCGGGGAACGCCTGGCGCAGCCGCTGGACGAAGCCGACGAGGTCGGGCCAGGCGATGAACCCGATGTCGGGCAGGCCGTAGTGGGAGGCGGCGAAGCCGAAGCCGGAGACGAACATGCCGTCGTAGTGCCGGGCCGCGACGGAGGCGGAGAACATGTCGAAGACGCCGATGAGCGGGGTGGTGCCGGTGTCCGCTATCGCGGCGCGTAGCCGATTCGGGTGGTTCACGGTAACCTCCGGGGTGAGTTGGGCAACGCGCGCGCCGACCGCTGCCGCCAAGCCGAGGACCGGCCGCGCGCTGCTGACCAGGACCCGGGTGTCCGCCGTGGGGAACGGCGTGCCCCGGGTTCTGTGCTGTGTGCGTGCTCCGCTGTGCGCGCTCGGGGCCCGGGTCCGCTCGGTGCGGAGTGGCGCCCCTCACTTCCGGTCCGGAGGTTAGTCAAGTCTTGGTCATGGAGCAATCAGGGAAATGTAAAGTCCCGGGCGGTGCAATGCTTTTGCGCCGAAAGGCGCCCGCACCGCTCGGGACGGCCGGTCCCCTCGTCGTGCCGGACGTCAGCCGCGGACCGGCACCTTGTGCGCCACCGCGGTGACGTGCAGCTCGCCGTTGTCCACCAGATCGTCGAGCGGGACCGCCTGGTGGGTCCGCGCGGCGGGCGGCGTCACCAGCAGGTAGGTGCCCTTGCGGGCCGCCGTGCCGGAGTGCGTCCAGGCGACGTTGGCCTGCGCGGCCTCACCGGGCTTGAGGTATATGAGCTTGTTGCCCGGGTCGTCCGCGTACCAGGTGCTGCCCCACACCGTGTGCGAGGGCAGCGCCTTGCGCTGGGAGTCCGCCAGGCCCAGGCCCGGGTACCCGCGCAGCGCGCACGTCCGCTGGGTGGTGTTCTTCAACTCCAGTGTTCCGCCCGCGTGGTTCATCCCGCCGCCCAGCCGCTCGGCGAACGAGATCCGCAGGTCGGAAGTGCCGCACGTAGGAGTGCCGGACGCGGTGTCCGGCCCGTCCTGGGCGGCGCCCGCCGTCCCGGACGCGGCGGCGAGCGCGATCCCCGCGGCGGCGGCGACGCTCACGAGGCGTGTGGCGGTGAGGCGTGTCACGAGCTGTTCCTTTCCTTGAGTGTTCCCCCGAGTTTCACGTGCTGTCATGCTCGCTGCGCCTACCCGTCACATGCGCCCTCGAACGCGCCGGAGCGTAGGGAACGCGCCACCCCGGCGGCCGGAATTCCCTTTCCTTCCCCCGGATTTCCTCGTCGTTCCCCCTGCTTCCCCTTCCGGAAAGGCCGGGTTGCGCCCGGTCGGGCGCGAGGCGGGAGGGCGTTCCGATTCTCATCGCCCCCTTCAAAGGCGGTCAATCGGCGAAATGGAGGGCGTACGGGGGCCGTTCGGCCCGGCCGGACGGGCCGAACGGCCCGGCCGGACATCGGCCCGAAACCGCCGCTCGGCCCCTTGCGCGCCCCAGCGGGCGCGTTAGGCTGCCCCGCCACACGCGGTTCAGGCCGGACGAGTACTCGGGGGACTCCAGATGCTCTTGCGACGGATGATGCGAAGGACGGCTCGACGCGCTCTCCAGGGGGCGCCCCCGGTATCCTCCCCCGATCCGGCCGCCACCTGCCCCGCCGCCGGCCGCCCGGCGCGCGCCCGGTGGCGCGTGACCCTGACCCGGGCGCCCTTGCGGACGGCGGCCCCGGCCTGCGCGCTGGCCTGCGCCGCCCTCCTGGTGGCCACGGCCGCCCCCGCCCCGGGAGCCACTCCCGCTTCCGGAGCCTCTGCCGCGTCGTCCGTTTCCGGAGCGTCCGCCCGTACGCCGTCCGTCCGGGCGGACGCCGAGCGGCTGGCCGGCCGGCTGGCGGCGGAGGTCACCGCCGCCGGCGCCTGGCGCCACCTGGAGGCGTTCCAGCGCGCGGCCGACGACCACGACGGCGTCCGCGCCGCCGGCACCGCGGGCTACGACGCCTCGGCGCGCTACGTCACCCGGCGGCTGACCGAGGCCGGCTACCAGGTCCGCGTCCAGCGCTTCTCCTTCCCCGACAGCGTGCCCGTGTCCCAGACCGCCCAGGTCACCGGGCCCGACCCGCGCACCCTGCACCCGCTGCTCGCCCGGTTCTCGCCCGCCACGCCGGACGGCGGATGGCGCGGACGCCTGGCCGTCCTGCCGGAGAAGGCGTACGGCTGCGACGCCGCCGACTACGCCGGGGACGTCCGGGGCCACGCCGTCCTCGCCCGCTACGGCGGCTGCGACCTGGCCCGCAAGACCGAACTGGCCGCCGCGGCCGGCGCCGCCGCCCTGCTGGTGAATGTCGACCAGCAGCCGGCGGCGATGAACATCCGCTCCACCGTCCGCCCACCCGCCGTCGCCCGCGTCCCCACCGCCAACCTGCCGCGCGGCGAGGCCGAACGGCTCGCCGCCGACGCCGCCCGCGGACCCGTCGACCTCTTCCTCGACCTGCGCGGCCGGGCCGTCACCACCGACTCGTACAACCTGCTCGCCGACACCCCCGCCGGGCGCGCCGACCGCACGGTGGTCCTCGGCTCGCACCTGGACAGCGCCACCGAGGGCCCCGGCCTCAACGACAACGGCAGCAGCGCGGCCATGGTCCTGGAGACCGCCCTCCGGCTCGCCCCGCACCGGGACGAGGTCCGCAACCGGGTGCGCTTCGCCTTCTGGGGCGCCGAGGAGGAGGGCATGATCGGGTCCGGGCACTACGTCGGGCAGTTGAACGACCGGGAGCGCCGGGAGACCGCGCTCGTCCTCAACTTCGAGACCATCGCCTCGCCCAACTACGCCCGTATGGTCTACCACGGCACCGGCGCCGTACCGCCCGGCACCGACACCGTCGAGAAGGTCTTCACCGACCGCTTCGCCCGGCGCGGCCTGCCCACCGTCCCGCTGGAGTTCGACGGCCGGTCCGACTTCGCGCCGTTCATGGCCGCCGGCATCCCCGCCGGGGGCGGCTCCGCAGGATACAACCACCTCAAGTCCCCCGAATGGCAGCGGCTGTTCGGCGGCACCGCGGGCGAACTCACCGACCCCTGCTACCACCAGACCTGCGACACGCTCTCCCACCTCGACCGGACCATCCTCGGCCAGTTCGGTGACGCGATGGCCTGGGCGACCGCCCGCTTCGCCGTCGACGTCTCCGACGTCGGCACGGCCCGCGGCCGGTGAGCCACGCGTCTCGGGCGCTTACGATGACGGGACCGCCCAGCGTGAGGAGCCGGCCATGAGCACCGCCTTCCCCCTGACCCGGACCACCCGTCCCGTCCCCGAGGCCGAGCGGGCCGCCCGGCTCGCGGCCCCGGGCTTCGGCCGGTACTTCACGGACCACATGGCCACTGCCACCTGGACGGCGGACGCGGGCTGGCACGACCGCGGCATCGGCCCGCTCGCCCCGTTCACCCTGCACCCCAGCACCGCCGTCCTGCACTACGCCCAGGAGATCTTCGAGGGGCTGAAGGCGTACCGGCACCCCGACGGCAGCGTCTGGCTGTTCCGCCCGGAGGCCAACGCCCGCCGCTTCATCCGCTCCGCCCGTCGGCTGGCCCTGCCCGAACTGCCCGAGGAGGACTTCCTCGCGAGCGTCGAGGAACTGGTCCGGGCCGACGCGGCGTGGGTGCCCGTCCCCACCGGCGAGGAGAGCCTCTACCTGCGGCCCTTCCTGTTCGCCTCCGAGGCGTTCCTCGGCGTACGCCCCGCCGCCGAGGCGCGCTACTCGGTGATCGCGAGCCCGGCGGGCCCGTACTTCCCCTCCGGCGTCACCGGCGTCACCCTCTGGATCAGCGGCCGCTACACCCGCGCCGCCCCGGGCGGCACCGGCGCCGCCAAGTGCGGCGGCAACTACGCCGCCGGCCTGGCCGCCCAACTGGAGGCCCGGGACCACGGCTGCGACCAGGTGCTGTACCTGGACAGCGCGGGCCGGGGCACCCTGGAGGAATCGGGCACCATGAACCTCTGCCTGATCACCTCCGACGACGAACTCGTCACCCCGTCCCTCGGCACCATCCTGGAGGGCGTCACCCGCGACACCGTCCTCACCCTCGCCCCCGACCTCGGCCTCACCCCCGTCGAACGGACCGTCACCTTCGACGAACTCCGCACCTCCGCCGCCGACGGCCGCGTCACCGAGGTCTTCGCCGCCGGCACGGCCGCCGTCATCACCCCCGTGGTCGGCTTCAAGAGCGACGCCCACACCTTCCCCATCGCCGACGGCACCCCCGGCAAGAAGACCCTGACCCTGCGCGAGCGCGTCCTGGACATCCAGTTCGGCCGCGCGGAAGACCGCCACGGCTGGCTGCGGCGAGTGCTCTGACCCTCAGCGCGCCCGCGCCGGGGCGGGCTCAGCGGTCGCGGAAGGTCTGCACTCCCTTGCGGCAGCCGCGCGTCCAGGAGTCCGGGTAGGCGGTGCCGGCCTCGCGGGCGCGTTTTTCGCAGCCGCCCCAGACGACCTCGCGGACGGCCGAGCCCTTGCCGCCGGCCTCCAGGACGTCCTGGCCGGTGTCGAAGCCGTCGTCGTAGGCGGACTCGGAGGTCTCCTCCTCGTCCTCCGCACCGTCGTCGTCCGGGTCCGCCGCCTCGTCGTCCTCGGCGGCGTCGAGGGCGTCGTCGCCGTCGTCATCGGCGTCGTCGTACGCCTCGTCCTCGTCGTCCCCGGCGTCCTCGCCGGCCCCGCCGTCCTCGGCGTCGTACGCGCCGTCGTCGCCGGGGGCCGGGTCGCCCGCCGTGCCCGGGCGCCGGTGGTCGTCGCGGGGGCCGGGGTCGGTGCCGCAGGACGTCAGGAGGAGGGAGCAGACGGCCGCCGACGCGAGGAGGAGGGGGAGGGTCCGGCGGGGGCGCCGGGTGGGCGGGGGCGGGGGGAGGTGCTCGGGAACCGTCTGCTGTGCCATAGCACCGTACGGTACGGGGTCCGCGGCCCTCGGTGTTCGGGCGCTCGGACGCTCAGGCGCTCAGGCGCCGGTGACCGGCGTCAGGACGAGGCGGACCTCCAGCTCGTGCTCGCCCGGCACGGTGCCGTGGTCCTCCACCCCGAAGGCCCCGGCCAGTTCCTCCTGCACCTGGCGCACCGGCTGCGCGGCGCCGAACAGGTCCACGGTGACGGGGGCGTCGAGCGGCACCGGGGCGGGGTCGGTGCGCGGGCGGCGGGCCCGGGTGTCGACCACCGTGCACCAGACGACGGGCTTGCCCGGCGCCGTCCCCCGGCCCCCGCTCCGCTCGGCGATGACGGTGCCGGGGGAGGTGGGGAAGGCGGCGTCCAGGGCGGCGATGACCGCGTCGGCGGTCTCCCGGCCGCAGCCGGTCAGATGGACGCTGACGTGATCCGCGCTGTCCGGGTTGGTCACCGGGAACTCCTTTGCGTCGTGCCGTCGTCGGCCGCTGCCGCCGCGCCGTCCCCCGGCTCGACCGTACGAGCCGGCCGGCCGCGCGGCACTCGGGGCGGGTCCGTCCGTGGCGGACCACCCGCGGCCCCGGGCCGGGTACCCCCCTGAGCAGGGGCGCATGCCCCGAGTGGCCCAGTGCGACCCCGTTCGGCTCTGCCGGGTGGGGCCTCGATCCCCGATCCTGGACGAATGGGATGACCAGGAGGATCGGGTCGACCGGGACGACGTCGGCCGGGACGACTGGGACGACTGGGGCGGTGCCACGGCGCCGCCCCGCGAGGGAGAGCGGTCCGTGATCACACGCATTCGGCTGCCGCACCGGCACCTGGCGCCGCCCGGGCGGCCCGGGCCCCCGCCCGAGCCGCCCCGGCGCCCCCCGCCGCCGCCCAGGCCCGGCTGGGGCCGCTGGGTGCTGGCCTTCGTGCTGGTGCTGTTCGTGGTCGTCATCCTGCTCGCCCGCGGCCTGCCCGGCCGAGAGCCCCGCGCGGAGTCCTACAGCGACTTCGTCGCCAAGGTGGACGCCGGGCAGGTGCGCAGCGTCGACATCGGCGACAAGGGCACCGTGACCGGCCGGCTCAAGGACGGCACCGAGTTCACCTCCCAGCTGCCGACCGCCCTCGGCGCCGGTCAGCTCGAACAGCGGCTCCAGGCGCAGCACGTGGAGATCACCGCGTCCCGCAGCGGCCAGGGCAGCCCCTGGCTCTCCGTCCTGCTGGCCTTCCTGCCCCTGCTGTTCCTGGGCGCGTTCTTCCTCTGGGGCGCCCGGCGCGCCGCCGGCTCGCTGACCGGCGGCATCAGCGCCATCGGCCGCTCCCGCGCCAAGATCATCGAGGCCGAGCGGCCCACCACCGGCTTCGCCGACGTGGCCGGCTACGAGGGCGTCAAACAGGAGATCGGCGAGGTCGTCGACTTCCTGCGCAGCCCCGAACGGTACGCCCGGGCCGGCGCCAAGGGGCCCCGCGGCGTGATCATGGTCGGGCCGCCCGGCACCGGCAAGACCCTCCTCGCGCGGGCCGTGGCCGGCGAGGCCGACGTGCCGTTCCTGTCGGTGACCGGCTCCGCGTTCGTCGAGATGTTCGTCGGCGTCGGCGCCTCCCGGGTCCGCGACCTCTTCGAGGAGGCCCGCAAACGGGCGCCCTCCATCATCTTCATCGACGAGATCGACGCCGTCGGCGGCCGGCGCGGCGGCGGCACCCGGCTCGGTGGCAACGACGAGCGCGAGCAGACCCTCAACCAGCTCCTCGCCGAGATGGACGGCTTCGACCAGAGCAGCGGCATCGTCGTCGTCGCCGCGACCAACCGGCCCGACGCCCTCGACCCCGCCCTGCTGCGCCCCGGCCGCTTCGACCGGCAGGTCACCGTGCCGCTGCCCAACCAGGCCGAACGCGCGGCCATCCTCGCCGTCCACGCCCGCGGCAAGACCCTCGACCCGGGGGTCGACCTCGACGCCGTCGCCCGCGCCACCCCCGGCTTCTCCGGCGCCGACCTCGCCAACCTCGTCAACGAGGCCGCCATCAACGCCGTCCGCGCCGACCGCGCCGTCCTCACCGCGCAGGACCTCGACACCGCCCGCGACCGGGTGCTCCTCGGCCGCCGCGAGACCTCCAACGCCCTGCTCCCCGAGGAGCGCCGCTCGGTGGCCGTCCACGAGTCGGGCCACGCCCTCGTCGCCGCCCTGTGCGAGCACGCCGACCCCGTCGCCAAGGTCACCATCCTGCCCGCCGGGGTGTCCCTCGGCGTCACCGAGCAACTCCCCGAGGCGGAACGGCACCTGTACAGCGAGGGCTACCTCACCGACCTGCTCGCCGTCCGGCTCGGCGGCCGGGCCGCCGAACTGGTCGTCTTCGGCGAGGGCTCGACCGGCGCCGCCAACGACCTGGCGGGCGCCACCCTCATCGCCACCCGGATGGTCCGGGAGTTCGGCCTGTCGAGCGTGCTCGGGCCCGTCGGCTACGCCGCGCCCGGACAGCAGCTCCTCGGCGAGACGGCCGAGGAGCTGCAACGGCGGCCCTACTCGGAGCAGACCCAGCGGATCGTCGACCAGGAAGTGGCCCGGCTGCTGGGGCAGGCCGAGGAACGCGCGCTGGGCCTGCTCCGCGCACACCGAACCGCCCTCGACCGGCTGGCGGACCTGCTGGTCGCCAAGGAGACGGTGGACGGCGCGGTGGTCCTTGACGTGCTGCGACGGGAGGGTGCGTGAGCGGGGGCGGGGGCTCGCCGGGGTGGGAGGACCCACCGGGCCGTCCCGTGGCCTGCCGCGTGCTGAGGGTGGACCTGCCCGGCCGTCCTGGGGAGGAGCAGGCGGATCCGTCCGGCCGTCCCGTCGCGCGTCGCGCGGGGACGGGAAGCACGGGGACGGGAAACGCGGGGCCGGGAGCCCCGCCCGACCGCCCCGGCGCCCGCCGCTCAGAGCTCCCAGCCGTACATCGGCGACCGGCGCGGCTCCGGCCCCGACCCGCGCGTCGCCACGTCCCGCTCCGCCGTGCCGATCAGCCGCTCCCCGAGCTCGCGCAGCGCGCGGCCCGCGGCGAACTCGTCGCCGATCACCGGGACGTCCTGGTCGCCCGGCGCGCACCGGGCGACGCCCTGCCCCGTGACGGTGGTGGCGCCGGTGTCAAGGACCGCGCGGGCCTTCGTGGTGCCGCCGTCCTCGGTGAGGTCCAGCCGGATCCTCCACTCGGTCGTGTGCTCCATGGCTCACTCCTCGCTCGGGTGCCCCCGCCTCCATTCTGCCGCCGCCCGCGCCCGCGCGACCGTCCGCGACCGGTCCGGGTGCACCCGGTGACGATTCCCGTACGCAGCGCGGCGAACCCCTGTACGGAGCGGACCGTTCCGCGGCGGGCCGTGACCCATCCCTGAGGCGCGTCGTTCGCTTGCAACGCCGTGTGCCCGGGGGCGTCAACTGCGCAGGGGGAAAGGGCCCGTTGTGCGTGTGATGTCGCGTTGCCGTGGTGAACGACGGTGGCCGGACGGTAGACCAGTGTCGTCACCCGGACAACGGCCGTCGCCAGGAGGTTCCGTGAGCCCACGACGTACGCTGCTGCGCGGCACCCTTGCCGCGGTCCTCTGCGCCGCCGTCCTGCCCGCCTGGGGCACCTCGGGCCGTGACCGGCGGAACCCGGCGCCGCCCGGGGCGGAGGCCGCCACGGCCGCCTACATGGAGGCCGTCCGCACCGACCGGCGCGCCCTCCGCGCCTTCCTCCACGCCCTGCCCAAGGGCGCCGACCTGCACAACCACCTCGGCGGCGCCGCCAGCACCGAGCTGCTCGTCGACCTCGCCGCGCGGGACGGACTGTGCATCGAGAAGGAACGGCTGCGGGCCGTGCCGCCGCCCTGCCCGGCGGGCGGCAGACCGGCCGCCGACGTCCACGCCGACCGGGCGTTCCACCGGCACCTCGTCCGCGCCTGGTCCATGCAGGACTTCCGGCCCGGCCGCGAGTCCGGGCACGACCACTTCTTCGCCACCTTCGAGAAGTTCGAGCCCGTGGAGATCGGGCACATGGGCCGGCTGCTGAGCGAAGTGGCCGACCGGGCCGCCGCACAGCACCAGTTCTACCTGGAGACCATGGTCACCCACGCCACCGCTGGGGTGGCCGCGCTCGCCGCGCGGGCCGGCTTCGACCCGGACCTCGGCCGGCTGCGCGGCCGGCTGCTCGCCGGGGACGGGCTCGGCCGGCTGGTCGCCCGGGCCCGGGCCGCCATGGACCGGTCCGCCGCCGAGTTCCGCGCCGCCTCTCGCTGCGGGACGCGGCGGCCCCGCCCCGGCTGCGGGCTGGAGATCCGCTTCATCACCCAGGTCGACCGCTCCGCCGCCCCCGAGCAGGTCTTCACCGAGCTGCTGCTCGGCTTCGAACTCGCCCGGCGGGACCGGCGGTTCGTCTCCGTCAACCTGGTCTCGCCCGAGGACGGCGCCGTCGCCCTGCGGGACTACGGGCTGCACATGCGCATGCTGCACCGGCTGCACGCCTGGTACCCGCGCGTCCCCGTCACCCTGCACGCCGGCGAGCTGGTGCCCGGTCTGGTCGGGCCGGAGGACCTGCGGTCGCACATCCGCCAGGCCGTGCTGACCGGCCATGCCCAGCGGATCGGGCACGGGGTGGACATCGGGTGGGAGGACGCCTCGCGCGAGTTGCTGGAGACGATGGCGGCGCGGCGGATCCTGGTGGAGATCCCGCTGGTCAGCAATGCCCAGATCCTCGGGGTGGCGGGGCGCCGGCACCCCTTCGCGCTCTACCGGGAGCACGGGGTGCCCGTGGCTCTCGCGACGGACGACGCGGGGGTGGAACGGAGTGACATCACGGCCGAGTACGAACGGGCGGTCACCGCCCACCGGCTGGGCTACCGGGCGCTCAAGGATCTGGCCCGGACGTCGTTGGAGTACGGGTTCCTGCCCGGGCGGAGCCTGTGGCGGGACCGGGGCGGCTTTGTGCTCGCGGAGCCGTGCGCCCGTGAGCGGCCCGGGGGCCCGGGCCCCCGGGCCGCTTGCGCCGCCTTGCTGGCGGGGAGTGCGAAGGCGGCGGTGCAGTGGAAGCAGGAGGTGGCCTTCGCTCGGTTCGAGGAGCGGGTCGCGCGGCTTCCGGGGGCGGTGCGGTAGTGAGGTGCGGGTGGGGGCGCCTGCGGCGGGCTGTGCCCCAGCCCCACCCCTTCGCCGATTCCTGGGGGCTCCGCCCCAGACCCCCGAAACCGCGCTTCGCGCGCGGTTGCCCTCAGACGCCGGACGGGCTGATCGGCTGCCCCCAGTCGGCCACCAGTCGGCCGTCCTCCGCCAGGGCCACCTGCGTACCCAGGTCCGCCGAGGCCCGGGAGAAACGGTGGTGGATCCAGGCCCGGCCGCCCTCCGAGGCGAGTTCCGTGTGGCCGTAGCCGAGCTGGAGGGGGACGGCCCGCAGGCGGACCGGGGCGGGGCCGTCGAAGGTGACGAGGAAGAGAAGCCCGAGGTCGTTGCGGAGGACGGGGTCCACGGCGTAGTCGTCGACGAAGTCGCCCATGTCGTACAGGGTCCGCCGGCCGGCGCCGTGGAAGACGTGGGCCGAGTGGCCGGCGACGAGCGCGGCGCCCGCCGTGTGCAGCCGGGTGGCGGCCTCGCGGACGTAGCCGGGCGGGGCGGAGGTCATGTTGGGCCCCCAGTGCGGGGTGACGAGGACCGCGTCGGCCTGCCCGGCGGCGTCCGCCACCGCGTCGTGGAGCCAGCCGGGCAGGCCGTGGTGGAGGTCGGCCCAGGCGACGCCGGGGCAGTCCGGGGCGGCGGCGAAGTCCTCCGGGTGGTCGGTGGCGCCGAGCACCGCGATCCGCAGGCCGCGCGCCTCCAGCAGGGCGGGCGCCCGGGCCCCGGCCTCGTCCGGGCCGGCGCCGACCACCGCGATCCCCGCCTCGCCCAGCAGGTCCCGGGTGTCTCCCAGCGCGTCGGCGCCGTAGTCGAGGGCGTGGTTGTTGGCCAGGTTGACGCAGTCCACCCCGAGGCGGGCCAGGACCCGCGCGGCCACCGGCGGGGCCCGGAAGAAGAAGGGCTTGCCCGGCGCCGGCCACGGCTCGCCGCGCGCGGAGACGCAGCACTCCAGGTTGAGGACGAAGAGGTCGGCCTCGGCCAGGGCCTCCCGCACTCCGGGGGAGACCAGGGTCTCCGGCGCGGGCGCCGCCGCCAGTCGTTCGGCGACGCCGCGTCCCAGCATGGTGTCCCCGGCCAGGGCCACGGTCACGGTCACCGGCGTTACCTCCCGCTCCCTTCAGTCTCGGCCGGGGCCCGGCGCCCGGCAAGCGGCGGCGGACTCAGCGCCGGAGCACCTTGCGCGCCAGCGCGTTGCCCAGCAGTTGCGCGACCTGGACCAGCGCGATCAGCACCGCCACCGCCACGACCATCACCGAGGTGTCGAACCGCAGGTAGCCGTAGGTCATGGCCAGGTGGCCCACCCCGCCGCCGCCGACCGTCCCGGCCACCGCCGAGAAGTCGATCAGCGCGACGAGCATGAACGTGAAGCCGAGAACGAGCGGTCCGAGGGCCTCCGGCACCAGCACGGTGAGCAGGATCCGCAGCGGGCCCGCGCCCATCGACCGGGCGGCCTCGATCACCCCGGACTCCACGGACAGCAGGTTCGTCTCGACGATCCGGGCGACGCCGAACGTCGCCACGACGACCATCGGGAAGACCGCCGCGTCCGTCCCGATCATCGTGCCCACCACCCCGCGCGTCACCGGGGACAGCGCGACGATCGCGATGACGAACGGCACCGGCCGGACGATGTTCACCAGCGTGTTGAGCACGGCGAAGACCAGCCGGTTGGGCAGCACCCCGCCCTTGCGCGTGGCGTAGAGGGTGAGCCCGACGGCCATGCCGAGCACCGCCGACAGCGCCAGCGTGACCAGCACCATGTAGACCGTCTCGCCGGTCGCGTCGACCACCTTGGGCCAGAAGACGCTCCAGTCAGCGTGCATCGGCGCCCACCTTCTCCCCCGCCCGGTCGGTCCGGACGGCGTCCAGCGCCGCCACGAACGCGTCCACGTCCCCTTCCTCGCCGCGCAGTTCGAGGGTCACGCTGCCGAGCGCGGCGTCGCGCACCTCGCCGACGCCGGCATGGGCGATCGTGAAGTCCACCCGGTGCTCGCGCAACAGGCGCGACAAATGCTGCGCGGCGGGTACGTCCCGCGCCACCGGGACGGTGATCAGCCGCCCGGTGTGCCGGCCGCGCAGCCGTTCCAGCGCCTCGCCCTCGGGCGGGTCCCCGAGCGCGGAGCGGACGAACACCTTGGTGACGGGGTGCCGAGGCCGGGCGAACACCTCGTACACCTCGCCGCTCTCCACCACCCGGCCCTCCGACATCACGGCCACCTGGTCGCACAGGAAGCGGACCACGTCCATCTCATGGGTGATGAGGACGACGGTGACGCCCAGTTCGGTGTTGACGCGCCGCAGCAGCTCCAGTACCTCCCGGGTCGTCTGCGGGTCCAGGGCCGAGGTCGCCTCGTCGCACAGCAGCACCTTCGGCGACGTGGCCAGGGCCCGGGCGACGCCGACGCGCTGCCGCTGGCCGCCCGACAACTGCTCCGGCCAGTGCCGCGCCCGGTCCTCCAGGCCGACGAAGCGCAGCACCTCCAGGGCCCGCCGGCGCGCCTCGGCGCGCGGGGTGCCGGCCAGCCGCAGCGGGTAGGCGACGTTGCCGAGGACCGTACGCGAACGGAACAGGTTGACGTGCTGGAAGACCATCCCGATGGAGCGCCGGACGGCCCGGCGCCCCCGCTCGTCGAGGGCCGTGAGGTCCCGTCCGCCGACCAGCACCCGCCCCGCGGTGGGGACTTCGAGGTGGTTGACGAGCCGCAGCAGGGTGCTCTTCCCGGCGCCGCTGTGCCCGACGACGCCCAGGACGGTGCCCTCGGCGGCCGTCAGGGAGACCCCGTCGACCGCCGCGAACTCCGTTCCGTGCTTGCCCGGATAGGTCTTGCGGACGTCCCGCAGTTCGATCACGGCCGTCAGCTCCCCTGCCCGGTGAGGCGGTCGAGCTCCTTCTCCAGCGCGGCGGGCGGGATGTCCACCACGTAGCGCGCGCCCTTGCCGGACTTCCGCACGGCCGCCTGGACCTTGGCCGACCGGTAGAGCCGGACGACCTTGCGCAGCGTCGCGTCGTCCTTGTCCTTCGCCCGCGCCGCGATGACGTTCACGTACGGGCGGGTGGCGGCGCTCTCCGGGTCGTCTCGGAAGACGGCCTGCTCGACGCGGTAGCCGGCCTGTTCCGCGACACCGGCGTTGATGACGGAGGCCGCGGTGTCCTTCAGGGCGCGCGGCGTCTGCTGGGCGTCGACCGGGGTGAGCTCGAGGTGCTTGGGGTTGTCGGTGACGTCGTCCGGCGTGCCGTAGATGCCGGCCTTCTCCTTGAGACCGATCAGCTTGGCCTCCCGGAGCACGAGCAGTGCCCGGCCCTGGTTGGACGGGTCGTTGGGGATCGCGATCCGGGCGCCGTCGGGGATGTCGTCCACCGAGCGGTGCTTGAGCGAGTACAGGCCCATGGGTGCGACGGAGGTGGAGGCGAGCGGCACGATGTCGGTGCCGTTCTGCTGGTTGAACTTGCCGAGGAAGGCCAGGTGCTGGAAGGCGTTGAGCTCGATGTCGCCGTCCGCCAGGGCGCGGTTGGGCAGTTGGTAGTCGTCGAAGTTGACGATCTTGACGTCGATGCCCTCCTTCTTGGCCTCCTCGGCGAGCACGTCCCACTCCGGGTCGGCCCCGTTCACCCCGATCCGCACCTGCCCGTCGGCGGATGAGCCGGACATGCCGCAGGCCGACAGCAGGGCGGTGAGTGCGGCCGCGGCGGAGGTCGCCGCGGCGCGGCGGAGTACGTGTTTCATGAGGGCTCATCCCGGGTGGTGGCGATACAGGGCCGGTTCGTCGGAAGATCACCGGCAGGTTGCTGGTGATCGTAGGAGCGAAACCCGGAATGGCCTGGTCATGAAAGGAAGGATTCACTTCCTTGCAATGAAACGAAGGTCGCCTGGCGAGCGTGGCCCTCAGGACGCCGTGCGCTCGACCGCCTCCTCGACGACCGACCGCAGCTCGCCCGTACGGGCCAGGGCCGCGCGCTGGAGGTCCGCGCCGCCGCCCCGGGCGAGCAGGCGCGCCAGCGACTCCTCCACCAGGGCGAGGTCGCCGGAGTCCGCGAGCGCGTCGCGGACATGCTCCACCAGCGCCCGCACCACCGTCTCCGCCGGGGCCGGCGTCCACTCCAGCGGGTGCACCAGGCCGTCCGCGACGCCCGACCTCGACGCCCGCCAGGACGCCAGCCGCAGCAGCCCCACGGAGACCGGCTCCGGCGGCCGGCCGGCCCGCCAGTCGCGGGCCGCCGTGTCCACCAGGCCCCGGGCCAGGGCCGCCACCAGCACCGTGTCGTCCGGGTCCAGGCACACGTCGGACACCCGGATCTCCACGGTGGGGTAGTTCCGCGACAACCGCGCGTCGAAATAGATCATGCCCTTGTCGAGCAGTGTCCGTGTGTCGAGCAACTGCCGTACGTGGGCGTGGTACCGCTCCGGACCGCCGAACACCTCCACCGGGCCGGCCGACGGCCAACGCCCCCACACCTGGCTGCGGTAGCTGCTGTAGCCGCTGTCGTGGCCCTGCCAGAAGGGGGAGTTGGCGCTGAGCGCGAGCAGAGGGGCCAGCCAGGGGCGGATCCGGTCCAGGACCGCCACCCCCTCCTCGTCCGACTCGACGCTCACATGCACGTGGCAGCCACAGGTCAGCTGCTCCTGGGCCGTGAGCCCGAACTCCTCCGCCACCCGCCGGTAGCGCCGGCCCGCGCTCAGCGAAGGGTCCACCGGCAGCGGCGAGGTGGCCAGGGCCGCCACCGCGGCGCCGACGGCCCCGGCCCGTTCGACGGCCGTGGCACGCCGCCGCCGCACCTCGGCCGCCAGGTCCGTCATGTCCTTCGTCGGCCGGGTGGCCGTCTCCAACTGCTCCCGCTGGAGCTCCTTCTCCAGCTCCGGATCGTCGCCCCGGGCCAGATCCTCCAGGGCCAGCACCGTCCCGGCCACGGCCCGCGGCTCCCCGCTGTCCGGATCCACCAGGAGGAGCTCCTCTTCCACTCCTACGCTCCGCATGCCGCCATCCGCCCCTTCCCAGGGTTCCGCTTGTCGTTCGGAGCCCGTATACCCAGGTCGGGCGAGGTTGCGCCGACCGGACCGGGACCGCTCTCAGCCGGCCGGATCCGGCGCGCGGCGGATCCGCACGACGTCATGGGTGTGGCCGATGGCGTACGTACCGTCCGGCCGGGCGAAGTGCTCGTCCACGTAGGCGGCGAGACCGGCACGGGAGGGAAGCGGGTCGAGGTCCTTCAGCCCGGGCACGTTGATCATGAACTCGGCGGTGGCCAGGGCCTCGCGCGGATCGGCCGTCCGGTACGCGTTCCCGACCGTCTCCACGGACCAGTCAGCCACCCGCCCCGCCTGCCGCGCCACCAGCCGCCGGGCGGCGGTCCGGAGGTCGAACCGGGCCCCGGTGAAATGCCGGACCATGCGCATGCACGCGTTGTCCGGATCCTGCAGCAGGACGAGGAGCGTGCCGCCGGGCGCCGTCCAGCCGAAGACCCGGTCGAGGATGCCGGGCCACTCCTCCTCGGGCAGGTAGTACAGCACGTGCGAGACGAGGACCAGATCCGCCCGGACCCCGGGCTCGGCACCGTCGACGGGCTCCGCCAGCACGGCGGCGCCCGGACACGTCCGGCGCAGCGCCTCCCGCATGGCCGCGCTGGGCTCGACGGCGACCGTCCGCTCGAAGTACGGCGCCAGCCGGGCGGTGGTCCGGCCCTCGCCCGCGCCGACGTCCAGGAACACCCGGCGCCGCCCGAGCCCCTCGACGAGGCGGACCAGGCGCGCCTCGATGTCCTCCTTCTCGTCCGTCCCGGCCAGGAAGAGCTCGAACGCCCGCCGGTAGGCGGCGCTTTCCACCTCCAGCACCCGCACCGGACCGGACCCCGCGAACGGCACGGACATCCGGCACCACCCCTCTCCTGTCCCGTTCCCCCGGCCATGGCACCGCGTTCCGCGGTCGGCGTCGCGCAGGCACGTTCCTGCCCGCGTGTCGCGTGGCGTACGCGCTGACGGAACCGGTCCGGCGCCCCTCAGTCCGCCGCGGGATCCGGACCCGACGCGACCAGCGCGGCCACCGCCTCCGGCGGACGGCCCGCCGCCCGCAGGGGCGCGCGGACGTCCCGGTCGAGACCGTCCGGCAGCCGCTCGACGTCGGAGAGCGGCGCGCCGTCCTCCATCCGGTGGCGCACGGCGTGCTGCCGGACGCCCGAGGTCTGCTCGATCTGGTGGACGAGGACGCCGGGCCCGAAGCTGTGCACGGTGCCGCCCGGCGCGTACGCCGTCTCCCCGGCGCGGACGGGATCCGGCGCAGCACCGCGTCGACGTCCTGCCTCAGCAGCGCCCCCCCCGGTCCGCGTCCTCCCGCACCCCGGCGTACGCCCCGGCGTACAGGATGTGCCACGCCTCCGTCTTGCCGTGCGGCTGGTTTCCAGCCGCCGGGCGCCGCGCTCACAGGATGGGCTTCCCGCCGGTCACCGCGACGCGGGCGCCGGAGATGTAGCTGCCCTCGTCGGAGGCGAGCAGGACGTAGACGGGCGCCACCTCGGCGGGCTGCCCGGGGCGGCCCAGCGGGGTCTGCTCGCCGAAGTGCTCCACCTGCTCCGGCGGCATGGTGGAGGGGATCAGCGGCGTCCAGATCGGGCCGGGCGCCACGCTGTTGACGCGGATGCCGCGCTCGCCGACGAGCTGGGCGAGGGCGGCGCAGAAGTTGGCGACGCCCGCCTTGGTGACGTCGTACGGCAGCAGCGTCGGCACGGGCATGTCGGAGTTCACCGAGCTGCTGCCGATGATCGAGGCACCGGCGTCCATGTGCGGCAGCGCGGCCTTGCACAGGTGGAACATCGCGCTGAGGTTGGTGGCGAGGGTACGGTCCCACTCCTCGTCCGAGATCTCCTCCAGCGTCCCGTGGGTCATCTGGAACGCAGCGTTCGAGACCAGCACGTCGATCCGGCCGAACTCCTCGACGGCCTGGGCGACCACCGCCCGGCAGTGCTCGGGCCGGGCGAGGTCGCCGGGGACCAGCACGGCCCGCCGCCCGGCCTCCTCCACCCAGCGCGCGGTGTCCCGGGCGTCCTCGTGCTCGTCCAGGTAGGAGACGAGGACGTCGGCGCCCTCCCGGGCGTAGGCGATGGCCACGGCCTTGCCGATGCCGCTGTCCCCGCCGGTGACCACCGCCACCTTCCCCTTCAGCCGCCCCGACCCCTGGTAGCCCTCCTCGCCGTGGTCGGCCCGGGGCCGCAGCTCCTTCTCGACGCCGGGGACCTCCTGCTGCTGTGCCGGCCGGGTCATCGTGCCTCCTCGCTCCGCGCTCGGCCCTCGGGGGAGGGCACGCGGGGGTGTCCGGGGATCTTCTCGGTACCGGCTCCGCGTACCCGGCCGGACGGGCCGGATGCGCACCGGCGACGGCCGGCGCCGGCCCCAGCGTCGCCGGTCCGCCGCGGCGGCGGCGAGAGGCGGGCCGCCGGTGCCACCGGATGGCGCACGGCGCGCGAGGGGGCACTCAGGAGCGCGGACGACCGCCGACGCGCCCGGGGCGTCAACAGCCCTCCGACGGGGCAGACCGCCTCGACGGAACCGTCGCCCCGCGCGAGCGAACGAGTGATTCGCCCCCTCCGTGGGCAGGCGGTGCCGCGACCAGGGAAAGGGGAAACACCGTGACCGCTCTCGGCCTGCCCGCCACCGTCCGCGCCTGCCTCTTCGACCTGGACGGCGTCCTCACCCGGACGGCGACCGTCCACGCCGCGGCCTGGAAGGAGATGTTCGACGCGTTCCTGGCCCAGCGCGACGGACCGGACTTCCGGCCGTTCGACAAGGCCGCCGACTACGACGCGTACGTGGACGGCATGCCCAGGGCCGACGGCGTCCGGACCTTCCTGGCCTCCCGCGGCATCACCCTGCCCGAGGGGAGCGACGACGACCCGCCGGACCGGGAGACCGTGCACGGTCTCGGCAACCGCAAGAACGCCCTGGTCCTGGCGAAGATCAAGAAGGAGGGCGTCCAGCCCTACCCGGGATCGGTGCGGTACGTCGAGGCCGTCCGGGCGGCCGGGCTGCGCCGGGCCGTCGTCTCGTCCAGCGCCAACTGCCGCGACGTCCTCGTCGCGGCGGGTATCGAGGACCTGTTCGAGGTACGGATCGACGGCATCGTCGCCGCCGAACGGCACCTGCCGGGCAAACCGCACCCCGACACCTTCCTCGCCGCCGCCGAGGCGCTCGGGGTGACACCGGCCGAGGCCGCGGTCTTCGAGGACGCCCTGGCCGGCATGGAGGCCGGCCGTTCCGGGAAGTTCGGCCACGTCGTGGGCGTCAACCGGGCGGACCAGGCCGAGGCGCTGCGCCGGCACGGCGCGGACGTCGTCGTGGACGACCTTTCCGACCTTCTGGGGGAGACAGCGTGATCACTCATCCGGCCTTTCTCGTCGAGCCGTGGTGCCTCCGCGAGACCGAACTCAACCTCGGGGTGCTCTCCCAGAGCGAATCGGTCTTCGCGCTGTCCAACGGGCACATCGGCTGGCGCGGCAACCTGGACGAGGGCGAGCCGCACGGGCTGCCGGGCAGCTACCTCAACGGCGTCTTCGAGTTCCGCCCGCTGCCCTACGCCGAGGCCGGCTACGGCTATCCGGAATCCGGCCAGACGGTCATCAACGTCACCAACGGCAAGGTGATCCGGCTGCTCGTCGACGACGAGCCGTTCGACCTCCGTTACGGCCGGCTGCACCGGCACGAACGGGTCCTGGACTTCCGCACCGGCCTGCTGCACCGCACCGCCGAGTGGACGTCGCCCAGCGGCCGGAGCGTCCGCGTCCGCTCCACCCGGCTGGTCTCGTTCACCCAGCGCGCGGTGGCGGCGGTGGCGTTCGAGGTGGAACCCCTCGACGGCGACGTGCGGATCGTCGTCCAGTCGGAGCTGGTGGCCAACGAGGAGATGCCCGACCTCGGCGGTGACCCGCGGACGGCGTCCCGCCTCAAGGACCCGCTCGTCCCGGAGCAGACCGCCGCCCAGGGCGCACGGCTGCGGTTGCTGCACCGCACCGCCCGCAGCGACCTGAAGATCGCCGTCTCGGCGGACCACGTCGTGGACGGGCCCGAGAAGACCGAGATGTCGTCGGAGAGCAGCGAGAACCTCAGCCGGCTCACCGTGGCCGCGCGGCTCGGCTCGGGACAGCGGCTGCGGGTGGAGAAGTTCGTCTCCCACGGCTGGTCGGCCGTCCGCTCCGTCTCCGCCCTGCACGACCAGGTGGACGCCGCGCTCGCCGGCGCCGTCAGCACCGGCTGGCGCGGGCTGCTCCAGGAGCAGCGCACCTACCTCGACAACTTCTGGGCCCGCGCCGACGTGGAGGTGGACGGGGACGCCGAGATCCAGCAGGCCGTCCGGTTCGCCCTCTTCCACGTCCTCCAGGCCGGCGCCCGCGGCGAGGCCCGCGCCCTGCCCGCCAAGGGCCTCACCGGACCCGGCTACGACGGCCACTGCTTCTGGGACACCGAGACCTTCGTCCTCCCGGCGCTCACCTACACCGCCCCGCAGGCCGTCGAACAGGCGCTGCGCTGGCGCCACAGCACCATGCCCGCCGCGCAGGAACGCGCCCGCCAACTGGGGCTGCGCGGTGCCGCGTTCCCCTGGCGGACCATCAACGGCGACGAGTGCTCGGCCTACTGGCCGGCCGGCACGGCCGCGTTCCACGTCAACGCCGACATCGCGGACGCGGTGGTGCGGTACGTCTCCGCCACCGACGACGAGGACTTCGAGCGGGAGATCGGACTGCCGCTGCTCGTCGAGACCGCGCGGCTCTGGCGCTCGCTGGGCCACCACGACCACCATGGCGACTTCCACATCGACGGGGTGACCGGCCCCGACGAGTACAGCGCCGTCTGCGACGACAACCTGTACACGAACCTGATGGCGCAGCAGAACCTGCGGGCAGCCGCCGCGGCGGCAGAACGCCATCCGGACGCGGCCGGGACCCTCGGCGTCGACGACGAGGAGACCGCCGCCTGGCGCGACGCGGCCCACCGGATGACCCTGCCGTACAACAAGGAACTGGGCGTCCACGAGCAGTCGGCGGGGTTCACCGGCCACCAGATGTGGGACTTCGCGCGGACGGGCGAGGACCAGTACCCGCTGATGCTGCACTTCCCGTATTTCGACCTCTACCGCAAGCAGGTCGTCAAGCAGGCGGACCTCGTCCTCGCCATGTGCCTGCGCGGCGACGCCTTCACCGACGAGCAGAAGGCGCGCAACTTCGCCTACTACGAGGCGCTGACGGTCCGCGACTCCTCGCTGTCCGCCTGCGGGCAGGCGGTGATGGCCGCCGAGACGGGCCATATGCGGCTCGCCTACGACTACCTGGGCGAGGCGGTCATGATGGACCTCTCCGACCTGGAGGGGAACACCCGCGACGGAATACACATCGCCTCCCTCGCGGGCACCTGGTTCGCCCTGGTCATGGGGTTCGGCGGGATGCGCGACCACGGTGACGCGCTCGCCTTCGCGCCCCGGCTGCCCGAGCAGCTGGGCCGGCTCGCCTTCACGCTCCAGGTCAGGGGACGCAGGCTGCGGGTGGAGATCACGGGCACCACGGCCACGTACACCCTCCTCGAGGGCGACGCCCTGGACATCCGGCACTGCGGGGAGCAGCTGACGGTCACCCCCGACGCGCCGGAGTCCCGCGAGGTGCCGAAGCTGCCCGCCCGGCCCGCGCCGGAACAGCCCGCGGGCCGCAGTCCGGCGCGGCGCCGGGCGGTCGCCCACGCCGAGTCGGAGGCGCCGCCCGGGTACCGGTGAGGCTGGTGGGACTGGTGGGGTGCACCCTAGGGTGCGCTCATGAGTGCAACCGATTACCTTTCCGAACTGTTCTCGCTGGACGGGCGGGTCGCCGTCGTCACGGGCGGCAGCTCCGGCATCGGCCGGGCCATGGCGGTGGCCCTGGCCCGGGCCGGGGCGAGCGTCGTCGTGGTGGCCCGCAGAGAGGCCGAACTCGACGACACCGTGCGCGAGATAGCGGCACACGGGGGCCGGGCGGCGCGGGTCAGCGCCGACCTCGGCACCCGGGACGGCGTCCGCGCCGCCGCGGAGGAGGCCGCCCGTGCGTTCGGCGAGCCCGACATCCTCGTCAACAGCGCGGGCGTCAACCTGCGTCCGCCGATGGCCGAGTTGGGGGAGGACGTGTGGGACGCCACCCTGTCGGTCAACCTGGAGGCCCCCTTCCTGCTCGGACAGCGCTTCGGGCCGGGCATGGCCGAGCGCGGCTACGGGCGGATCATCCACGTCACCTCGCAGCAGGCGCACCGGGCGTTCGTGCAGAGCGGCGCCTACGGCGTCTCCAAGGGCGCCCTGGAATCCCTCGCGCGCTCCCAGGCCGAGGCGTGGTCGCCGTACGGCGTCACCTGCAACACCCTCGTTCCCGGCTTCGTCATGACCCCGCTCAACGAACGCCTCTCCTCCGACCCGGAGAAGGTCGCCGCGCTCGCCGCCCGCACCCTCACCGGGCGCAACGGGATCGCCGAGGACTTCGCGGGGGCGGTGGTCTTCCTGGCGAGCCGGGCTTCGGCGTACGTGACCGGGCAGTCGGTGTTCGTGGACGGAGGGTTCTCGGTGCACTGAGCCCGGTGCGCGGGGCGGCGCCCTCTCAGGGGCGACCCTGAGGGGGCGCCGGATTTTTTCTCAGGGTGGCGTCAGGGGCGAAGTGGGGGAAGGCCCGGATGTCGGGCGGGCGCCGGCGGAGAAGCATGGACCACATGAATTCCTCTTCCGCCACGCCTTCTTCGCCGGATTTCTCCGCATCGCGCGCGTCCTCGAAGCCGTTCCGCCGCCGAAGGGTCATCGCCGGGGCCGCGCTGGCCGGTTCGCTGCTCCTGACCGCGGGAGCGCCGGCCGCTCTGGCCGCGGCCGACACAGGGGCCGCCGCGGCCCCCGCCCCTGCCCGGGGGCCGGCGGTGCCGCCGCTGGACACCCAGGCCCTCCGCGCGGCCATCGCGCACCTCGACGACCCGCAGGCCACGGCCGCGCAGGTGAGAGTCGAGGGCTCGGCCGGGCGCTGGTACGGGACGTCGGGCGTGGCGGACCTCCGGACGAAGCGTCCCGTACGGCAGGAGGACACGTTCCGGATCGGCAGCATCACCAAGGTCTTCGTCGCCACGGTGGTGCTGCAACTGGCCGCGGAGCACAAGGTGGACCTCGACGCCCCGGTCCAGCGCTACCTGCCGGGTGTCCTGCCCGCCGGCTTTCCCCCGATCACGATCACCCAGTTGCTGAACCACACCAGCGGTCTGCCGGCGGAGAGCGGCCCGGACGTCCCGGACCTCTCCACCCCCGAGAAGGTCCTCCAGCACCGCTACGACCGGTGGACGCCGCGGCGGCTGGTGTCCCTGGTGAGCCATGGGCCGATGAGATTCGAGCCGGGCACCAAGCAGGAGTACCGGGGGATCAATTACGTGCTGGCCGCCATGGTGGTCGAGAAAGTGACCGGCCGCTCCTACGGGGAGGAGATAGGCAGGCGGATCCTCCGCCCCCTCCACCTCACCCGGACGTCCGTGCCCGGGAACGATCCCACGATCCACGGGCCGCACGTCCACGGCTACCTGGCGATGTCCGACGGCACGCTGCGGGACGCCACGGAGTACGACCAGACGGAAGCCTGGGGCGAGGGAGAGATGATCTCCACGACCGGGGACCTGGACCGCTTCCTCTCCGCGCTCTTCTCCGGCCGGCTGCTGCCCGCGGCCCAGCTGGAGAGGATGTTCACGCTGCCCCCTGAGAACGTGCGCATGACGGACGGCGGTCCGGCCCGCTACAGCGCAGGACTGCAGACAGTCACGGTGAACGGGGTGACGTTCTGGGGCAAGACCGGTGAGCGGTACGGCTACAACTCGGCGATGGTCGCCACCCGCGATCAGCAGCGGCGGCTCGTGTACTCCTTCAACCCCACGCACCGCGACCAGACCCAGATGAAGATGACCCTCCGCATAGCGGACGCGGTGACGAAGGGGAAGGACTAGCGGCGGCGGGGCCGCGATAAGCGGGGTCTGGGGGCGCAGCCCCCAGGAAACGGTGAATGGGGGTGCCCCCTCTGGGGGAGGGACCGGGGCAACCTCACTCCCCGACCTCCCGCCGTTCCAACGGCCGCACCGCCGGGCCCTGGAGCACCGCCCCGTCGGGCGCGAAGCGCGAGCCGTGGCAGGGGCACTCCCACGCACGTTCCGCCGCGTTGAAGGCGACGAGGCACCCCAGGTGTGTGCAGCGGGCGGACACCGCGTGCGCGGTGCCGTCCTCGTCGCGGTACACCGCGCAGTGGCGACCGTGGACCCGCACCACCTCGCCCGTGCCGGGGGCGATGCCGGCGACGGCGTCCGCGCCGCCCGGCCGGAGCCGGTCGCCGACGAAGTGCCGGGCGACCTCGGTCTGGTGCCGGAGGAAGGCGGGGGCCTCGCGGACCTGGGTCCACAGCCGGCGCGGGTCGTACAGGTCGGCCCACGGCGGGCGCCGGCCGCCGATCAGTTCGGTGAGCAGCCGGCCCGCCATGACGCTGCCGCTCATGCCCCAGCCGCCGAAGCCGGTGGCGACCCACGTGTGGCGGGCGCGCGGGTGGAAGGCGCCGACCAGGGGCACGGTGTCGGTGGAGTCGTTGTCCTGGGTCGCCCAGTGCCGGTCGAACGCGATCGAGGGGAAGCGCTCGCGGGCCCAGGCGGCCAGCCGCTCGAAGCGGGCGGCGACGTCGGCGGTGCCGGGTTTGAAGCTCTCTCCGGTGACGATGAGCAGCCGCCGCCCGTCACCGTAAGGCGCGCTGCGGACGGACCGCGTACCGCCCTCGGAGGTGATGTACATGCCGCCCGGGTCCCGGTCGGCGGGCACGGTGCCGGTGACCACCAGTTCCCGGCGCGGCGACAGCCGGGCGAACAGCAGGGCCCGGTCGAAGACCGGGTAGTGGGTGGCGACCACCACGTCCCGGGCGGTGAGCACGGCGCCGTCCGCGGTCGTCACCCGGCAGGGCGTGCCCTCGTCCAGGCCGGTGACCCGGGTGTGCTCGTGGAGGGCGCCGCCGCGCGCGACCAGGTCCCGGGCGAGGGCGAGCAGGTATTTGCGCGGGTGGAACTGGAGTTGGTCGTCGAGCCGTACGGCCGCCTCCACCCGGTACGGCAGGCCGGTCCGTTCGACGTACGTGGCGTCGAGCCCGGCCTGCGCCGCCGCGTTGGCCTCTTCGCGGACCTCGCCGCGGCCCTCCGGGCGGGTCACATAGGTGAAGGCCGGCCGGCGTTCCAGCTCGCAGTCGGCCTCCAGCAGAGCCGCCACCTCCGCGACGCGCTCGACCGCCTCCGCCTGCGACCGCGCGTACAGCCGCGCGCCCTCCGGGCCGCGGGTGCGCCGCAGCCGGGCGTAGACCAGGCCGTGCAGGGCGGTGACCTTGGCGGTGGTGTGGCCCGTCACCCCGGCGGCGATCCGGCCCGCCTCCAGGACGGCCACGGACCGCCCGGCGCGGGCCAGTTCCCACGCGGTGCTGAGCCCGGCGACGCCGCCGCCGATCACGGCCACGTCGACATCGGTCCCGGTGCCGGTGAGCGGGGGGTACGCGGAGTCCGGGGAGGCGGGAGCGGTGGACAGCCAGTACGACTCGGGTTCACCGCGCAGGAGCGGGCCGGAGGGGCCGGAAGGGTGTGCCATGGGGGAACGGATTCCCCCGCGCGGTGGGCGTACCCGGGCCCGTGTCCGCGGTTCGTCCGTTCGGCCGACCCGCCCGCGCACCCGTTTCGCCGTGCGCCGCGGGGGAACCCGGGAACCGGAATCCGGCCTCCCGAATTCGGCCTCTCCGGAGCGCCGGAGGGCGGGGCGCGGTTCAGGCGGGAAGCGACGAGAAGCTGCACGAGGGAGACGGCATGCGGGCCCTGACCTGGCACGGAAAACGGGACGTCCGGGTGGAGACGGTTCCCGACCCCCGGCTGGAGGAGCCCACGGACGTCATCGTCCGCGTCACCTCCACCGGCATCTGCGGATCGGACCTCCACCTCTACGAGGTCCTCGGACCGTTCCTCGACCCGGGCGACATCCTCGGCCACGAGGCGATGGGCGTCGTCGAGGAGACCGGCCCGGACGTCACCGCCCTCGCCCCCGGCGACCGGGTCGTGGTCCCCTTCAACGTCTCCTGCGGCACCTGCCACATGTGCGGCCAGGGACTGCAGTCGCAGTGCGAGACCACCCAGGTGCGCGAGCGCGGCATGGGCGCCGCCCTGTTCGGCTACAGCAAGCTCTACGGCCAGGTGCCCGGCGGGCAGGCCGAGTTCCTGCGGGTGCCGTTCGGGAACACACTGCCGGTCAAGGTGCCGCACGGGCCACCCGACGAGCGGTACGTCTACCTCTCCGACGTCCTGCCCACCGCCTGGCAGGCCGTCGAGTACGCCGCGATCCCGCCCGGCGGCACCGTCACGGTGCTGGGCCTCGGGCCGATCGGCGACATGTCCGCCCGGATCGCCCTGCACCGCGGCGCGAGCCTGGTCATCGGCGTCGACCTGGTGCCCGAGCGGCTCGCCCGGGCCGCCGCCCGGGGCGTGACCGTCCTCGACCTGCGCGCCCACACCGAGACCGGCGACGATGTCGTCACCGCCATCCGGGACCTCACCCAGGGGCGCGGGACCGACGCCGTCATCGACGCCGTCGGCATGGAGGCGCACGGCGCGCCGGCGGGGAAGGCGGCCCACCAGCTCGTCGGCATGCTGCCGGACGCGTGGGCGCGCCCGCTGATGGAGCGGGCGGGGGTGGACCGGCTGGCGGCGCTGCACACGGCGATCGAGGCGGTGCGGCGCGGTGGGACCGTCTCCCTCTCCGGCGTCTACGGCGGGATGCTCGACCCGATGCCGATGATGACCATGTTCGACAAGCAGATCCAGCTCCGCATGGGCCAGGCCAACGTCCGCCGCTGGGTGGACGGCATCCTGCCGCTCCTCGACGACGCCGACCCGCTCGGCGTCGAGGGCTTCGCCACCCACGTCCTGCCGCTGGAGGAGGGCCCGAAGGCCTACCGGACGTTCCAGGCCAAGGTGGACGGCATGGTCAAGACCCTGCTGAAGCCCGGGGCCGCCGCGTGACCGGCCGGCCGCTCGCGGCCCTCCTGGACGTCGACGGCACCCTCGTCGACACCAACTACCTGCACACCGTCTGCTGGTTCGAGGCGCTCCGCCAGGCCGGGCACCGGGTCGCGATGACGGACGTCCACCACACCATCGGCATGGGCTCCGGCAGACTCCTCGACCGGCTGCTGGGCGAGGACCGCGACCGCGGCGCCGACGAGGCCATCAGCGCCGCGCACAAGACCCTCTACGCCACCTGGTTCGAACGGCTGCCGGTCGTGGAGGGCGCCCAGGAGCTGGTGCGGACCCTCGCCGGGCGCGGCTGGCGCGTCGTCCTCGCCACCTCGGCCCAGGGTTCCGAACTGACGGCGCTGCGGAAGGCGATCGGGGCGGACGACGCGATCACGGCCGCTACCAGCGCCGACGACGTCGAGGCGAGCAAACCCGCGCCCGGCCCCGTGCGGCAGGCCCTGGAACAGGCCGGAACCGAGCCCGGACGGGCGCTGTTCCTCGGCGACACCGTCTGGGACGTGCACGCGGCCCGGAAGGCCGGGGTGGACTGCGTCGCCCTGCTGTCCGGCGGCATCGCGCGCGCCGAACTGGAGGAGGCCGGTGCGGTCGCGGTCTACCGCGCCCCCGCCGACCTGCTGGCGAGGCTGGACGACAGTCCCTTCGGGCGTCTTGAGAACGCCTGATCACCCGGAGAACGCCTGATCACGCTGGTCACCCGCGCCCGGCGGCCCGCCGGGCGCGGGCCCGCGCTACCAGCGGTACCACCGGCCTCCACCGGAGCGGACGAGGAAGCCGAGCAGCCAGATGACCAGCACGGCCAGCGCGATCCACCACAAAATCTTCACCGCGAAACCCGCGCCGAAGAGAATGATCGCGAGGATCAGGACCAGGAGCAGCGGCACCACAGTGATCACCTCCTGTCGGTCGCCCACCCGCCATGGGGGCGGCCTGTGCACCTCCAGTGTCCTCCGCCTGATCCGTTTTGTCCTGGTCGTCCGCCCCTGGATTCCGGCGGCCGGGAGCCCGTCCTCCCGTCGGCGGGGGCCCCGGCGCCGCCCCGGGGCGTGCATGGCCGGGGACGCGCGGGGGTACCCGCCCGGGCCAGAGGAGGACGCCCCATGCCCACGCCCGGAGAACGCGACGACCTCGCGCGGAGGAGGGGGGACGAGACCGAGCGGCACGAGGTCAAGGGACGGCACGAGACGCCGGAGGAACGCGCCGACCGGCGCTGGACCGAACTCCTCCAGGAGGTGCGGGTCGCCCAGACCGGTGTGCAGATCCTCTTCGGCTTCCTGCTGACCGTCGCCTTCACCCCGCGCTTCACCACCCTCGCCCCCACCGACCGCACCATCTACGTCGTCACGGTGGTGCTCGGGGCCGCCACCACCGGCTCCCTCGTCGGACCCGTCTCCTTCCACCGCATCGTCACCGGGCGGCGGCTGAAGCCCGAGACGGTGGTGTGGGCGTCCCGGCTGACCGTCGTCGGCCTGATGCTCCTGCTGGCCACCGTGACCTCGGCGCTGCTGCTCATCCTGCGGGTCGCCCTGCGCGGCCCGGCGGTGCCGTGGGTGGTCGCCGGGCTCGTCGTCTGGTTCGTGTTCTGCTGGTTCGCCCTGCCCTGCTGGGCGCTGTTCCGCCACCGCGCCCGCAAGTGACGCCGGCCGCGTGCGGACCGGCGCGTTCCGCCCCCGATCGGTCCCGTTCCCCCGGCGGCGGCCCGCATGGCGTGTCACGGTGAGGGCAGGCGAGTCCAGGGGGGAACGAGCGCAGCGAGCGAAGGAGCAGCATCATGCCCGCAGGATCCAGCCCCAAGCGCGAGCGGCAGTACGAGCACATCAAGGACAGCGCGGAGGCGCGCGGCGCGAGCGAGGAGCGCGCCAAGGAGATCGCGAGCCGCACGGTCAACAAGGAACGCGCCCGCGCCGGCGAGTCCAAGACGGCCAGCCGCACCTCCCTCCAGGACATGTCGTCCTCCAAGCGGGGCGGCCAGCGGTCGCATTCCGGGGCCAAGGGCCCGACCAGGGACCAGCTCTACGAAGAGGCCAAGAAGAAGAACGTCGAAGGACGGTCGCACATGAACAAGGACGAGCTGAAGCGGGCGCTCGGCCGCTGACCGGCTATACGGCGCCCGGCAGTTCCGTCATCCCCACCGCCGACTCCACCAGGCTCCCCAGATAGAGCCGTCCGGCGTGCACGCACACGCTCGTGACCATGCGGTAGCCGCGCTCCGGCCGCCGCAGGTCCCGGACCACCCGGCCCGCCGCGTCCAGCGCCAGCAGCCGGACGACCGGCCGGGGGCCCGGCAGCAGCCCGGACGGCAGCGCCCAGACGGCCCGCCGGAGCACCGGCGGCGACCGGTGCAGCAGGTCGAGCACGGGCTCGCGGGGGCCCGCCAGGGCCACCCAGACGAGGCCGTCCGGGCCGGTGGAGAGGTTGTCCGGGAAGCCGGGGAGCGCGTCGGCGAACACCTCCCGGCGGCCCGCCCGCGGGCCCGTCAGCCACAGGCGCGTCAGCCGGTACGCCCCCGACTCGGCGACCACGACGGAGGAGCCGTCGCCGGTCACGGCCACGCCGTTGGCGAACTGCAGTCCCTCCAGCACCACTTCGGGGCGCGCGGCCCCAAGTTCGTACCGCAGCAGCCGCCCGGTGCCGGAGTGCTCCAGCAGGTCGCCCATCCAGTGCTCCAGCGGAAAGCGGGCGGAGGCGTCGCTGACGTACACGGCGCCGTCCGGCGCGACGACCGCGTTACTGCACACCCACAGCGGATCGCCGTCCGCCCCCAGCAGCGTCTCGGTGCGGCCGGACGCCGGGTCGAGGCGCAGCAGCCCGCGTTCGGCGTCGCAGACCAGCAGCCGCCCGTCGGGGAGCGGGCACAGGCCCAGCGGGCGCCCTCCGGTGGCGGCGAGCGTCCGGGGCGGGCCGCCCGCCGGGTCCACGGAGAGGATCCGCCCGTCCGCCACCCCGGTCAGCAGCCGGTCCGCGGCGGCGTCCCACCGGACGTCCTCCGGGCCGGAGGCGCCCAGCGGCAGCCGCCGCACCGGGGACAGTCCGGCCGGAGCCGCGCCGCGGACCGGGCCCCGGGGACGGCGCGGCGGGTGCCAGACGACCGGACGGAGAGGGGGTTTGCGCGAGGACATCGGGAGAACCCTTCCTGGCGGGACGAGGCCGGGAGCGTACCCACGGCACCACCCGGGAAACGGCCCTCCCCGGCCGACGTGCGCGCCCCGCCGCCCCGTGGCACGGTGGGCGGGGCGCGGCACGGACCCGAACCGACCGACGACGCGCACAGCAGGAGGCACCATGCCGAGCCCCGAGGACGCCGAGACCCGCCTGCGGCGGGCCGCCGACGAGGAACGGGAAGCCTACGGAGGCGAGGACCACCCCGTCGGAGCGTACGCCGGAGCCATGGGCGTGTACGTCGCCGGCATCGCCGCCCTGGCCGGCGCCGCCCGGCTCGCCGGCCGCCGGGTGCCCGAGCCCGGACCCTGGGACGTGCTGCTGTGCGCGGGCGCCACCCACCGGCTGTCCCGGCTGCTCACCAAGGACTCCGTGACCAGCCCGCTGCGCGTCCCGTTCGCCCGCTTCCGCGGGGCCGGCGGCCCCGGCGAAGTCCAGGAGGAGGTGCGCGGCCGCGGCGCCCGCAAGGTCGTCGGCGAGCTGATCACCTGCCCGTTCTGCACCGGCCTGTGGATCGTCAGCGGGCTGGCGGCCGGACTGGTCTTCGCCCCCCGGCCCACCCGGCTGGCCGCCGCCGCCCTCACCGCGCTCACCGGCTCCGACCTGCTGCAGTTCGCGCGGGTCCGGATGCAGCAGGCCGTCGGCGAGTGACCGCCAAGGAGAGCCCATGACGCACCCGTCCCACGACCGCCTGGCAGGCCGCGCCGCGCTGGTGACCGGCGCCTCCCGCGGCCTCGGGCTGCTCATCGCCCGCGAACTCGCCCGCCGCGGCTGCAAGGTGCTCGTCTGCGCCCGCGACGGCGAGGAACTCGCCCGGGCCGAACGCATGCTGCGCGCCGAAGGCGCCGACATCCGCGCCCTCGCCTGCGACATCACCGGCCCCTCGGCCGCCCGGCGGCTCGTCGACGCCACGACCGCCGCGTTCGGCGGCATCGACATCCTCGTCAACAACGCCGGCAACATCCAGGTGGGGCCGGTGTCCGCGATGACCGAGACGGACTTCCGCGACGCGATGGAGACCATGTACTTCGCGCCGCTGCGGCTGGTCCTGACCGCCCTGCCGGAGATGCGCGAACGCGGCGGCGGGCGCGTCGTCACCATCGCCTCGCTCGGCGGCCGGATCGCCGCACCCCACCTACTGCCCTACGCCGGCGCCAAGTTCGCCCTCACCGGCCTCTCCGAGGGCCTGCGGGCCGAACTCGCCGCCGACGGCATCAGCGTCACCACCGTCCTGCCCGGTCTGATGCGCACCGGTTCGCACACGGCCGCCCGCTTCAGCGGCCGGGCCACCCGGGAGTACGCCTGGTTCGCCGTCTCCTCCGGGCTGCCGCTGCTGTCCATGGACGCCGAGCGGGCGGCCCGCGCCATCGTCCGCGCCGCCGAACGCCGCCGCCCCGAGCTGGTGCTCACCCCGGTCGCCAAGGCCGCCGTCCGGCTGCACGGCGTGGCCCCCGCCACCACCACCCGCGCCCTCACCCTCGGCGCCCGGCTGCTGCCGCGCGGCGGGCCGGGGCCCGCGCACGACGTACCCGGCCGGCAGGCCGCCCGCCGGCTCGGCTCCGCGGCGGTCGCCCGCCTCACCGTGCTCAACGACCGGGCCGCCCGCCGCTACAACCAGCGGACCGAGCCGTGACCCGGGGCGCGGCGGCGGGCTCGTCCGGCGAGGGCGCCTACGACGCGTCGCCCTTCGTCCCCGCCGGCGCGGACCTCGACGCCCTGCGGGACGCGGCGGCCGGCTGCCACGGCTGCCCGCTGCACCAGAACGCCTCCCAGACCGTCTTCGGCACCGGCGACGCCTCGGCCCGCGTCCTCCTCGTCGGCGAGCAGCCCGGCGACCAGGAGGACCGCAAGGGGCACCCTTTCGTCGGGCCCGCCGGGGGCGTCCTCGACCGGGCGCTCGCCGAGGCCGGGATCGATCCCGGCGGAACGTATGTCACCAATGCCGTGAAGCACTTCAAGTTCGAGCCCGCGGCCCGGGGGAAGCGGCGGATTCACAAGGCGCCGAGTCTGCGCGAGATCAGCGCGTGCAAGCCGTGGCTGCTGGAGGAGCTGCGGTCGGTCGCTCCGGAGGTCGTCGTCACGCTCGGCGCGTCTGCCGGGAAGGCCCTCCTCGGGTCGGGGTTCCGGGTCGGCCGTGACCGGGGGGTGCCGCTGGCGCTGCCGGCCGGGATGGGGGAGGGGGCGCTCGTCGCCACGATTCATCCGTCGGCGGTGTTGCGGGCGGACGAGGCGGGGAGGGCGGAGATGTATGGGGGGCTGGTCGCGGATCTGCGGGTGGCGGGGCGGTTGCTGGGGTGAGGTTGCCCCGGTCCCGCCCTTTCGCCGTTTCCTGGGGCTGCGCCCCCAGACCCCCCTTTCGCGGCTCCGCCGCTCGTCCTCAAACGCCGGACGGGCTGATATAGCCCGTCCGGCGTTTGAGGACAACCGCGCGGAGCGCGGTTTCGGGGGTGCGGGGGCGGAGCCCCCGCAAGAAACGGTGAAAGGGCGGGGCCGGGGCACCCCCCTGTGACCGGGCCCACTGGCCCGCGATCACGCCCCCCACCTGCGGCTTCCCCCGTGGTGACCCACCGCACAGCCCGCACGCTTCTCCCGGCGGGGAACCGCTTGTGACGATGTTCGGGACGCCAGGAGCGCCGCCCGTCGTGCGAGCCCGTCCACGGCGTCCTCCCGGCCCCCGCCGCGTCCGCGGCGGGGTCTTCGACGCCCGGACGACAGATCCGCACGCGCCGCCCACGGCGCGCGGACGCGTGGGGCCCGAACGTGCCGGCCCGCCCGACCCGCCTACCCACGGACGGACCCTTGCGCCCCACGCCAGCCCAGCCCGCAGCCCTGACGACCGATGCCGCCCCCCGTGTGCGCCCGGTCCGCGCCCTGCTCACCCGCCGTCCGGCCGGGGGCAAGGGCGACCGGTCGCCCTGGCGCTGTCTGCGCAGCCGCAGCATGCGCTGGTGGTCGGCCGCCAACCTGGTGTCGAACCTCGGCACCTGGATGCAGCTGACCGTGCAGAACCTGCTCGTCCTCCAGCTCACCGGCTCCGCCGCCGCGACCGGCCTCTCGCTGTCCGTCCAGGCCGCGCCGGGCCTGCTGTTCGGCCTGCTCGGCGGTGCTGTCGTGGACCGGCTGCCGCGCAAGCTCACCGCCGCCGTCAGCCAGGCGCTGCTGGCCGCCGTGGCCTTCACCACCGCCGTGCTGGTGGGCTGCGGCATGCTCACCGTGCCCGTCCTGATGATCCTCGCGGCCGTGACCGGCCTGATCGCCACCGTCGACGGGCCGGCGACCTCGCTGCTCGGGAACGACCTCGTCCCGGAGAAGGACGTGCCCTCGGCCATCGCCCTGGGCTCGGTCGTGCACAGCGTCGGCCGGCTCGCCGGCACCGCCCTCGCGGCCGTCGGCATCGCCACCATCGGGACGGCGGGCGCCTACGCGCTCAACGGCGCGTCGTTCGTGTTCGTGACCGCGGTCATCCCGTTCCTCAAGCTGCACCCGGACGCCGCCGCGGCGGCCGCGGCCGCGCCGGCCGACGCGGCGGCCGGGGGAGGGCGCGCGGGCCTGGCCTTCTTCCTCAGCCGCCGCACGCTGGTCGCCCTCGCGGTGATCGCCGCGGTCAGCGCCGTCCTCGGCCGCAACTACCAGCTCACCCTCGCCACGCTCGTCACCGGGCCGCTGCACGGCGGCGCCGGCGCCTACGGGCTGGTCTCCGCGCTGCTCGCCGTCGGCGGCATCGTGGGTGCCGTGGTGGCCGGTCGGCTGCGGAAGCCGACCGTGCGGCTGGTCGCGCTGCTCGCCGCGGCGGGCGCGGTGCTGCAGATCGCGGCGGGCGTCAGCCCGATGCTGATGATGCTGCTGGTGATGGTGGTGCCGATGGCGATCGTGGAGTCCGTGTCGGACACGGCCACCACGACCGTCCTGCAGACCGACCCGCCGCCGCACATGCGCGGCCGCGTCCTCGGCGTCTGGCGCAGCGTCAGCACCGCCTGGGGCCTCGCCGGGCCGCCGCTGCTGGGCCTCCTCGTGCAGGGCGCGGGCGAGCGGGGGGCGCTGGTCATCGGTGGTGTGGTCATCACGGCCGTCATCGGCGCGGGCATGCTGTTCCGCCGCCGACGGGGCGCGCCGTCCGTCCGTCCGGCGGTGGCGCCGGTCGCCGAGCCGGCCTTCCAGACGGCGGCCTGAGCGCGGCCGGGCGCGGGCCCGGCGATCGTGCGCCCCTCCCGGTGGCGCCTCACACCAGGGCGGCCCAGATGATCACCGTCACGACGAAGACCAGGACGAGCAGGCCGATGGCGACGAGCGGCCCCTTCGCCCAGCCCCGCGTCGGGTTGTAGGTCTCCCGGGGGCCCGCGCCGCCCGTGCTGTCCTCGCCGGGCGGCGTCTCGCCCGGCGGTACGCCGCCGCCGGGCTCCAGGCCGGGGGTGCGGGCCGGGTCCGGATCGGGGTTGGTGCCGGTCATGGCGGTCACCTTCCTGTCGTGTTCCTGTCGTGTCGTCCCCCGCGGTGTTCCGGTGGCTGTCGCCCTTCGCCTTCAGGGTGCCGCGCGGCGGGGACGGGGGCCACGCGGGGCGCCGGGCGGCTTGGCGGACGGGTGCCCCGGCCCGGCCCTTTCACCGTTTCCCGCGGGTACGGGCCGCCGCGGTCCCCGGTCCGCCACCGCCCGCAGCGCCTCCACCACCTCGTCCACCCCGATCCGCAGCAGCAGCGGGTCGGGCCGGCGGCCGTGCGGGTCGCCGGGCGGGCCCGGATGCCAGAGCGCCCGGTGGCGCGGGGAGGGCGGCGGGCCCCAGAGCGCGGGGGAGACGGGACCGAAGAGGGTGACGCTGGGGGTGGCGTGGGCCACGGCCAGATGGGCGATGCCCGTGTCCCCGCTGACGACCGCCTCCGCCCCCGCGACGAGCGCCGACAGGGCGGCGAACGGCAGCCCCCCGGCCAGCGGACGCCCGCCCGGGGCCGCCACCTCCCGCACCAGCTCCTCCTCACCGGGCCCGCCCGTGACCACCACGTCGCGGCCCGCCGCGACGAGGGCGCGCACCACCGCCGCGTACCGCTCCGGCGGCCAGCGGCGGGCGGCGGAGGCGGCGCCGGGGTGCACGACCACCGCCCCGGGGGCCGGGGAGGGGGTGTCGGGACGCGGCAGGGCGAGGTCGCCGGCGTCGGCCGGGACGCCGTACGAGCGCAGCAGCCGGCACCAGCGCTCGCGCTCGTGTTCGTCCGCCCGCCACGGCGGCCCGTCGATCTCGGGGGTGCCCGGGTGGGCGAAGGCCAGCAACCGCCCCGGCCGCAGCGCGGAGAGCAGCCGGTGGCTCGGCGGCCCGTTGCCGTGCAGGTCGACGGCGACCTCCGGCGGACGGCCGGTCCACGCCAGGGCGTCCGGTACGGCCCGGCCGGGCGCGGACGCGGGGAGCAGCCGGTCCACGGCGCCGGTGGCGGCGGCGACGGGCGCGAGCCCCGCCGGCGCCGCGAGCACGATCTCGTGCTCCGGATGCGCCCCGCGCAGCGCCCGCAGCGCGGGCACCCCCGCGAGCAGGTCCCCGAGCCCCAGGGCGCGCAGCACCAGCAGCCGGCCGCGGCCCGGCGCCGCGGCCGCGCGGGACGGCCGTACCACCCGCGAGCCGGGGCCTACCCGCGAGCCGGAGCCCCCGGCCGGCCTCGCGCTCACCGTCGCTCGTCCCGCGCGGGTCCCGTACGCCGAGAGGCACCGCCACGAGTACCGTGCCGGACCCCCGGAGCGTCGACGACCGGGCCACCTCCGGCACGTCCCGCCGCATCCGCACCGTCTCCCTCGCCGGCGTGGCCGGACGCACCACCGCCCGCGGCCGCCCGGGGCCGTAGGCCACCGACGGCCGGCCCACCCCTGGTACCGCGTACGCCGCCGGTCCCCGCCCCGCCGCCTCCGGCAGCGGGCCCGCCCCCCGCTCCGCGCGCCGCGTCCGCGCCGACGCCGCTCTCCGGTCGCCGACCGCGAGCCGTGGCCGGGCCGGCACCCGGGCCCCGTACCGCCGCCGTGCTCGTGTGCGGTCCCGTACCGGTGCGCCCGTTCGGTGCGTCTCCTGCCGGTGACGGGCCGGTGCCGGGTTCCGGGCCCCCGGTCGCGGTTGCGCCCCGGCCGGCGGGGGCCGAAGCCGCGTCGGCACGCCGGGCGTCCGGGCCTCCCACCGCCACCGTGTCCATGGCCGGACCCGCGCCCACCGGTGCGTCCGGAGGGCTCTCCGTCCGCGCCGGGCCTCCGGCCGTGGCCGCGCGCACGGCACCGGCGGCGGGCGGACGGTCCGTCCCGTTCGCCGGCGGCCGGAGGCCCCCGCGCTCCGCACACGAAGCGGCCCGCGTCGCGAGCAGCGTGCTGGAGCGGCCGTCGAGGTAGGGGAGGAGGACGGCCTGGCCGCCCCAGGAGGCGAGCTGGGGGGCCTCCGGGAGCTGTTCGACGGCGTAGTCGCCGCCCTTGACCCAGATGTGCGGGCGGAGTTCGGAGAGGAGGGCCTCGGGGGTGTCCTCGTCGAAGACGGCCACCGCGTCGACGCACTGGAGGGCGCGGAGCACCCTGATGCGGTCGTGCAGGGGGTTGATCGGGCGGCCGTCGCCCTTGCGGCGGCGCACGGAGGCGTCCGAGTTGAGGCAGACGATCAGGCAGTCGCCGATGCCCCGGGCCTGCTGGAGCAGGCTGACGTGCCCGGCGTGCAGCAGGTCGAAGCAGCCGCCCGCCGCCACGACCGTGCCGCCCGCCGCGCGGACCCGGCGGGCCAGCCGCAGCGCGTCGGTGTCCGTGCCGCCGGCGAAGGGCGGCGCCGGGCTGGGGCCGCCCGACACCGCGCGCGGGCCGCCCTCCGCCACATAGCGGGTGGCCGCCGCCACCGCCTCCTGGACGGCCTCGGCCGGCAGGGCGCCGTCGCCGAGCAGGCCCGCGGCCGTGGCGGCGAAGCAGTCGCCGGCGCCGCACGCGTCACCGCTGTGCCGGGCGGCCGTCGGCACCAGCAGCGGGCTGTCGCCCTGCGAGAGCAGCGCGCCGCGCCCGCCGAGGGTGACCGCGACGCTCACCGCGTGCCAGCGGCGCACCAGTTCGGCCGCCGTGCGGGCGACCGCGCCCAGCGCGTCGCCGTCACCGTCGGCGTCCGCGGCGTCCGCCGCGAACCGGCGGGCCTCCTCGCCGGTCGGCGTCACCAGCCGGGCGCCGGGCACCGGCGGCCGGCCGCGCGGGTGCGGGTCCCAGACCAGGGCGGTGTGCGGGGCCCGGGCGGCGAGCGCGTCGCGGAGGACGTCGGCGGTGCCCCGGGCGTAGTCGGCGACGAGGATCGCGCGGGCCTCCGCGACGGCCTCCAGCGCCCGTTCGGTGGCCCCGGCCGCGCGGCCGGCGCCCCGGTCGAGCCGGACCACGGGGCGGCCGCCCGCCATCACCCGGGTCTTCTCCGGCAGCGGGCCGTCAGTCGGCAGCGGGACCAACCGGAGCCAGGGTTCGAGGAGTTCGCGCACCTGGCGGGCGGCCGGGTCGGTGCCCAGGGGCGTCACCAGGGTCACCGGCCGGCCCGCCCGTGCCGCCAGGTAGGCGGCCAGCGCGGCGCCGCCCGGCCGCAGCCGCTCCTCGCAGTCGTCCAGGACCGGGACGGGCGCGTCCGGCGCGAGCCGGTCCGCGGTGCCGGCCAGGTCGCGGTCGAGCAGCGCGTCGCCGACGACCAGAAGAGGGGTCCGGGACGTCATGGGGGCTCCCAACTGTCGCTGTTCCTCAGGGGCCGCGGTGTCCCGCCGCGAGCGCCGCGTCGAAGGCGGCGCACAGCAGGTGCACGGCGACCAGGTGCAGTTCCTGGACGTTCGCCGTCGTCCCGGCCGCCACGCACAGCCGGTCGTGACCGGCCTCGGCGAGCGGGTTGGGGGCCGGGCCGGTCAGCGACCACACCTCCATGGCGGAGGCGCGGCCCGCCGCCGCGGCGGCCAGCAGGTTGGGGCTGGCCCCGCTCGTCGACAGCAGGATCAGGACGTCGCCGGGGCGCGCGTGCGCCCGCACCTGGCGGGCGAACAGCTCGTCCGGACCGTAGTCGTTGACGATCGCCGTGCAGCTGGAGGTGTCGGCGTGCAGGGCGAGGGCCGAGAACGGCGGCCGGTCCTCGCGGTAGCGGCCGACCAGCTCGGCCGTCAGGTGCTGCGCCTGGGCGGCGCTGCCGCCGTTGCCGGCGGCCAGCAGCCGGCCGCCGGCGGACAGCACCCCGGCCAGTCGCCGGCCCCAGCGCTCCGCGACGGCCGCCTGCTCCGCGCGGAACAGCTCCAGGGCCGTCAGCAGCCGGCCGCAGTGGTCGCCGCCGGCGGTGTCCGGCGGCCGTACGGTACGGGTGACGGTCATCGCACACCTCCCGAGGCGACCGGGGCCGGTTCCGCGACCCGTTCCGCGACCTGTTCGTAGACCTGCTCGACGCCGTCCGTCACCGTCTCCCAGGTGTACCGGGCCACCGCCCGGGCCCGCCCCTCGCGGCCGTACGCCGCCAGCCGCTCGGGATCGGCGAGCAACCCGGTGACGGCGTCGGCCAGTTCGACGTGCTTCCCGGGCGGCACCAGCAGCCCGGTCTCGCCGTGCGCCACCGTGTCGCGGTGCCCGCCCACGTCCGTGGCCACCACCGGGACGCCGCAGGCCATCGCCTCCAGCGGCACGATGCCGAACGGCTCGTACACCGGCGTGCACAGCACCACGTCGGCGCTGCGGATCAGCGCGGGCATCTCCTCGTGGGGTACGCAGCCCAGCAGCACCAGCCGGTCGGCGACCCGCAGCCGACGGGCCAGGCCCAGCAGCCGTACCGCCTCCGGGTCCTTCAGCAGCCCGTCGACGGGCGGTCCGCCGGCCACCACCAACTCGGCGTCGGGGATCCGCTGGAGCGCCTTCAGGGCCAGGTCGACGCCCTTGCGGGGGACGAGCCGGCCGACCACCAGCAGCCGGTGCCGGGCCCGGCGGGCCGGGGTCAGCGCGACCCGGCCGCGGGCCGAGAAGTGCTCGGTGTCCACCCCGCACGGCACCACCGAGCAGCGGTCCCGGGCGACGCCCATCAGCTCCAGCTCGTCCACCTCGTCGGAACAGGTGGCCAGCACCCGGGCGCAGGTCGCGCCGATGGTCCGCTCCACCTCCAGCCGCTCCGGCGGGCTGGTGTCCGCCTTCCCCTGGTGCCGCCGCTTCACCGTGCCCAGCGCGTGGTACGTCTGGACGACGGGCACCCCGAGCCCGTGCGTGCCCATCAGCGCCACCATGCCGGACATCCAGAAGTGGGCGTGCACCACGTCCGGCCGGTCGTGCCGCCACGCCCGCGCCAAGTGCCCGCCGAAGTGCGGCATATGGGACAGCAGCCGGTCCTTGGGCACGTACCGGTCGGGGCCGGCGCGGACGTGCTCCACCACCGCCCCGGAGGGCAGCGGCACCCGGTCGGGCGACGCCGCGTCGTCCCGCCGCGTGTAGACGGTCACCTCGTGGCCGCGCTCGGCGAGCAGGTCCGCCAGCCGCGCCACGTAGACGTTCTGGCCCCCGGCGTCGGGGCCGCCGAGTGCGGCCAGCGGGCTCGCGTGCTCGGACACCATGGCGATCCTCATCGCGTCACCTCCTTGATCAACCGGTCCCAGTCGTCCAGGAACCGGGGCAGCCCGTAGCGGGCCAGGGCCGCCGTGCGGGCCGCGCGGCCCGTCTCGCGGGCCAGCTCCGGCTCGGCGACGAAGCCGCGGACGGCGTCGTGCAGCACGTCCGGCCGGTTGGACAGCACCCCCGCGCCCGGCGGCACCGCCTCGCACGCCTCCGTGGTCGCCAGCGCCACCACCGGCATGCCGAGGTGCATCGCCTCCAGCAGCGACAGGCCCAGCGAGGTCCAGCGCACCGGGTGCAGGTACACCCGGCGCTCCGCCAGGGCGTGGTGCAGGGCGCTCTGGACGAGCTCCCGGCCCCGGCAGCGGTCCTCCGGGAGGCCCAGCCTCGCGGCGATCCCCTCCGTGCCCATGCCGAACACGTCCAGCGGCGCGGCCTCCGAGAGGTAGGGGAGCAGGTCCGTGCCGGTCGTCCGGCCGCGCCGCAGCGGCTCGTTGACGACCACGGCGGCCCGCTCCAGCCGGCCCGTCCACAGCGGGCCGGGGTCGACGATGCCGTGCTCGATCACGGCGGTGGGCGTCGTCCCGCAGTCCCACATCAGCCGGTTGAAGTGCGTGACGTGCACGATCGTCAGGTCCCGGCGGTCCGCGGCCGGGTGCCGGGTGTCCGGGACCGGCCCGCCCGGCGCGTTGTGCTCCAGGTAGACCGTGGGGACGTCGACGCCCGGGCGGCGGCCCAGCCACTCGCGGGCCAGCCCGATCTCGTGCGGGCGCTGCAGGACCAGCAGGTCGACGTCGGTGTCCCGGAGCTCCTCCGGGGGCAGCTCGACGACCGACTCCGGCCAGTCGAAGGTGGCCGCGCGGCCCAGCCCGTCCGGGCCGCGGTCCGGCGTCACCGGCACCAGGTAGGTGTGCGGGCCCTGGACGAACGCCGTCGTCCACGAGCCGTGCACGTGCCACAGCAGGATCCTCATGGCGTTCGCTCCGTCCGTTCCGTCGGATGGGTCCCTCGAGGGGGTTCCAGGCCGGGCGTGCGCCCGGTCAGCTTCTCCACGGCGGCCAGGACGTCCTCGGGGGACACTCCGTTGAGGCACGGGTGGCCGGGAACCGGGCAGTCCCGGGCCCTGCTGCCGGCGCAGGGCGCCCGCTCGTCGCCGAGCAGCACATGCGGCACCCCGTACGGCGCCCAGCGCTCGGCCGGCACCACCGGCGCGAACAGGCACACCACCGGCGTGCCCACGGCCGCCGCCAGATGCGCCGGGCCGGTGTTGCCGAC
Organism: Streptomyces mobaraensis NBRC 13819 = DSM 40847; assembly: GCF_017916255.1. NCBI lineage: Bacteria > Bacillati > Actinomycetota > Actinomycetes > Kitasatosporales > Streptomycetaceae > Streptomyces > Streptomyces mobaraensis. The sequence continues at coordinate 468,396 of NZ_CP072827.1, read as the reverse complement.
GACGACGGCGGCGGCGCGCGCCAGCACCCCGGCCAGCTCGGCCGGACCGGTCCGCCCGCCCAGGTCGAGGGCGACGCCCCCGGCGACGGCCGCCGTCAGCTCGCCCTCCCCGGCGCCGCCGGTGACCACCACCCGGTAGCCGGCCCGGGCCAGCGCCCGGACCGCCGCCGCGCACCGGTCGCCGCTCCACCGGCGGGCGGGCACGGCCGCGCCGGGATGCACGGCGATGTAGCCGGGCTCGTCGCGCAACTCCGGGAGCGGGTCCGGCAGTTCGCGGACGGCGAGCCGTCCGTCGTCCCCGTCCGGCAACCGGAAACCGGCCGCCTCGGCGAGGTCCAGCGCGGCGGCCGCCTCGTGCCGGCGCGGCCCCCGCCGGTGCCGTACGTCCAGGAGGGCGCCCGGATAGTCCACGCTGTCCGCCGCGACGCGCCGCACCCCGGCCAGCCGCAGCAGCAGGGCCAGGGGCAGCGGGCTCTGGTGGAACGAGGTGAGGATCAGGGCGACGTCCGGCGGGTCCGCGGCGATCCGCCCCACGAACGCCTCGACGTCCGCCCGCTCCACCGCCGGCGGCTCGAACCCCACCCACGGCGCGTCCCACACCACCACCTCGTCCACGCCGGGCAGCATCCGCGCGGCGGGCGCGCCGCGCGGCCCGCACAGCAGCGTCGTCCGGTCCGCGCCCGCGGCGACCGCCCGCACCGCCGGGCCGGCGAGCAGGACGTCCCCGAAGCTGTCGAGCCGGGCCACGAGCGCTTTCACGACCGACCGCCTCCCTGGGAGCGGGGGGCGCGGGAGCCCGGGCGGAGCCCGGCCGGCGGGGCCGGGGCGCGGCCGGGGGCTCCGGTCCCGCGGTTCCCGGTCGGGGCCGGGTGCGGGTCCGACGGTACGGCCCCGGCACGGGACCGTACGCCGCCCACCGTGGCCGGCAGGGTCTTGCGGACCGCCCGGACGCGGGCCCCCGCCCCCGGCGGGATGCCGCTCCCGGAGGCCGTGCGGGCGGGGCCCGGCGCGCCGACGGTGGCCGGGGCTCCCGCCGGGCCCCCGGCGTCCCCGGCCCCGCCCCCGCGGCGCGCGAGCGCGATCCGCACCGCCGCCGGCAGGTCCGGCGCCCAGCAGGCCGCGCGGGCCACCTCCTCCAGGCGCGTCGCCCGGGTCGGGACGAGGACGCCGGAGGCGCCCGCCGCCGCGGCGGCGTCCATGTCGCCGCCGATGTCGCCGATGACCACGCACTCCTCGGGGTCGACGCCCAGCGTCCGGGCGGCCGTCAGGACCAGGCCCGGGGCGGGCTTGCGGCAGGGGCAGCCGTCGTCGGGGCCGTGCGGGCAGACCGCCCAGACGTCGAACCGGCCGAGCAGCCGTTCGACGCGCGCGTTCACCCGGTCCACCTGGGCGAGGGTCAGCAGGCCCCGGGCCACGCCCGACTGGTTGCTGATCACGCCGAGGGGGACGCCCAGCGCCCGCAGCAGGGACACCGCCTGCCGGGCGCCGGGGGCGGGGACCACCCGGGCCGGGTCGCCGTTGTAGGGCACGTCGCGGACCAGCGTGCCGTCCCGGTCGAACAGCACGGCGGCCGGGAGCCGGCGGGCCGTCATGGCCGCGCCCCCTTGCGCGGGGCGGTCCGCACCGGCACCGGGACGACGAGCGGGCCGCCCGCCGCCGGCCGGACCGGCCGGACGCCGCGGTGCCGCCAGGTGCCGCGCAGCCGGTGGCAGACCGCCAGCGGCGGGATGACCGCGCTGGTCGCGAGCATCGCCGCCACCTCGGGCGCGGTCCGCGGGCCCGGCGCGATCCGGGCCCAGGCGAACTCGGCCGTGCCCAGCGCCCAGCCCACGGCCGCCGCCGCGCCCGCGCCCGGGTGGCCGGACAGGGCGAGGGCCGCCGCCAGCGTTCCGGCCGCGGTCACCATCGCGTGCCCGCGCAGCCGCCCGCGCGGCGCCCCGGCCCGCTCCCACCAGTCGGGGCCGTGCAGCCGCCGCATCAGCGCGTCGTCGGCGTTGCCCGCCTGGGTGCGCACCGAGACCCAGGGGCCCGCCGGCCGCACCGGGTGCCGGGTCGTCCGGGTGCCGCGCTCCAGCCGCCGGCCGGTCGCCAGGACGCGCAACGCCAGGTCGGCGTCCTCGCGGAAGGCGCGCGGGAAGCGCTCGTCGAAGCCGCCCACCGCCTCCAGGACGGCGGTGCGGTACGCCATGTCGGCCGTGGCCCACCGGGCGTCCGCGAGTCCGGCGGTGTTGCGCTCCCAGTCGGTGGGGCGCCGGCCGGACGGCAGCGGCACCTCGACGACGCCCTGGACGCCGGCCACGTCGGGGCCCGCCCGCAGCAGGTCGCCCGCCAGGTCGTCGCGCCACGCGGGCCCCACCAGGACGTCGTCGTCGAGGAAGACCACCCAGGGGCTGTCCACCGCGCGCCGGCCGGTGTTGCGGGCCGCCGCCGGCCCGCGGCCGCCGGAGCTGAGCACCGACGCGCGGGGCCGCAGCGTCCCCAGGGCCGCCAGGGGCAGCGGCGGCCGGGCGTGCCGGGGGCCCCGGCGGTCGTCGACGACGACCACCTCGCGGGGCTCGGGGCCCGCCGACGACGCCAGCGCGTCGAGGCAGTCGGCGAGGCAGGGCCGCCCGACGGTGGGGATCACCACCGCGTAGCCGAAGGAACTCGCCGTTCCGGGGATGGAGTTCATGTGGAGGCCCTCCCTCCGGCGTACGCCCCGCCGCGCCGGACCGCGTACGGTCCGATGGCCAGCAGGTCCACGGGCGCCGAGCCGAAGCACTCCAGCGCGTCGCGCGGGTCGTCGACCATCGGCCGGCCGGCCGTGTTGAGGCTGGTGTTGACGACGACGGGCAGTCCGGTGCGGTGCTCGAACTCGGCGAGCATCCGGGCCACCAGCGGCTCCCGCCGCGGCTCGACGGTCTGGATCCGGGCCGTGCCGTCCACGTGCACCACCGCCGGGATGCGGTCCCGCCAGGGCCGGGCCACGCCGTGCACGAACAGCATGTACGGGCTGGGCAGCGGCCCTTCGAAGATCTCGGCCGCCCGGTCGGCGAGGACCATCGGCGCGACCGGCCGGAACTCCTCGCGCCCCTTGACGTGGTTGAGCCGCTCCAGGTTCTCGGCCCGGCCGGGATGGGCCATCAGCGACCGGTGGCCCAGTGCCCGGGGCCCGTACTCGCTGCGGCCCTGGAACCAGGCGACGATCCCGTCGGCGGCCAGCGTCTCGGCGACCGCCGCCGCGATGTCCGGCGGGCGCTCGTACGGCACTTGGGCCCGCTCCAGCCAGCCGCGCAGCTCCTCGTCGGACCAGCCGCGGCCCAGGTCGGCGCCGTCCATCGGCGCGGTCGGGGCGCCGCCGTCCGCCGCGAGCTGGAGCGCGGCGCCCAGCGCCGTGCCCGCGTCGCCGGCGGCGGGCTGCACCCAGACCCGGCGGAACGGACCCTCCACGGCGATCCGGGAGTTGGCGACGCAGTTGAGGGCCACCCCGCCGGCCATGGCCAGCGACTCGGCGCCGGTGCGGCCGTGCAGCCAGCGCGCCAGGTCCAGCAGCAGCTCCTCCAGGCACTGCTGGGTGCTGGCGGCGAGGTCGGCGTGGTCCTGCGTCCACTCCTGGCCGGGGGCGCGCGGCTCGGTGAGCGCCGCCCAGGGCACCGCGCTCGCCCGGAACCCGCCGTCCTCCGTGGCGTGCAGGTACTTCCGCACCTCGGTCAGGAACCGCGGTTTCCCGTACGCCGCGAGGGCCATCACCTTGTACTCGTCGCTGCTGCGCAGGAAGCCCAGGTGCTCGGTCAGCTCCTCGTAGACCAGGCCCAGGGACTGCGGCAGCCGCTGAGCGGCCAGCACCTCCAGGTCACCGCCGGTGTAGCGGCCGGCCAGGTGCGAGGCGCACTCGCCGCGCCCGTCGAGGACGAGGACCGCGCTGTCGGCGTGCGGCGCCGCGAGGCCGGCGGACGCGGCGTGCGCGACGTGGTGGGCGACGAAGCGGACGCGCGCCGGGTCCAGTCCGGGCAGGGCGTCGGCGAGGAAGGCCGGCGCCTCGCGGGCGTAGGTCTGCCGCAGGTGGTCCCACGGGTCGTCGAGTCCCATCTCGGCGGCGGGCAGGGCGAGCGCCGGGTCGTAGGAGTAGGCGACGGCGTCCAGGTCGCCGGGGCTCAGCCCGGCGTGTTCCAGGCACCACCGGGCGGAGAGCACCGGCAGCTCCCAGGCCGCGAACGGCACCGGCCGCTTGCCGTGCTTGCGCCGGGAGAACCGCTCCTCCTCGGCGGCGGCGACGATCCGCCCGTCGGCGACCAGCGCCGCGGCCGGGTCGTGGAAGAGGGCGTTGATACCGAGGATGCGCATGCCGTGCTCCGTCTCTGGTGGGGTCGGACGCCGGGACTCCGCGGGGACCGGGAAGGGGGTTACGCGGCGGGGGCCGTCCGCGCGAACCACTCCACGGTCCGCTTGAGGCCCTCCGCGCAGTCCACGCGGGGCGACCAGCCGAGCAGGCGGCGGGCCAGCGTGGTGTCGGGACGGCGCTTGCCGGGGTCGTCGACCGGCCGGTCCACGAACTCGATCACCGAGGCGGATCCGGTCAGGTCCACGATGAACCGGGCCAGTTCGAGGACGGTGGTCTCGTCCGTCCCGCCGATGTTGACCGGGCCCGGGTGGCCGCGGGCGGCGAGCGCCAGGATGCCGTCCACCGTGTCGTCGATGTAGGTGAGGGAGCGCGTCTGGCCGCCGTCGCCGGCCACCGTCAGCGGTTCGCCGTCGAGCGCCTGCCGGATGAAGTTGGGCACCGCCCGCCCGTCGTCGGCCCGCATCCGGGGGCCGTAGGTGTTGAAGAGGCGGACGATGGCGGTGTCCGTGCCGTGGGTGCGCCGGTAGGCGGCGACCAGGGCCTCGGCGTAGCGCTTGGACTCGTCGTAGACGCTGCGCGGGCCGATCGGGTTGACGTTGCCCCAGTAGTCCTCGCGCTGGGGGTGTTCGAGCGGATCGCCGTAGACCTCGGAGGTGGAGGTCAGCAGGAAGCGGGCGGCGTTCCGGCGGGCGAGCTCCAGGGCCGCCCGGGTGCCGTTGCTGCCCACCTCCATGGTCTGAATCGGCAGCCGCAGGTAGTCCACGGGGGAGGCCGGGCAGGCCAGGTGCAGGACGAGGTCCACGGGCCCGGGGACGGCGGCCAGGGCGGCCGGGGCCGACACGTCGGCGCGGACGAAGGAGAACCGCGGATCCCCTTCCAGGTGGGCGATGTTGTCGCGCGATCCCGTGGCGAGATTGTCGACGCAGCACACCTCGGTGCCCTCGGCCAGCAGCCGTTCGCACAGGTGGGATCCGACGAAACCCGCTCCTCCGGTGATCACCGCACGGGTCCAGCGTCGTTCGTCCATGATCACACTCCTTCGCGTACGGGCACCGGTCCCGGTGCGGTACGGCCCGCCGGTGGACCGGCTGTCGTCGTCCCGTCGGGAGGGCTGCCGCGGCGCCGGACCGTCCGGTGACCGGGGCCCGGGGACGACGCGGAATGGAGTTCTGGTCTGCTCGCCGGCCTTCGAGGGCCCGGCGCGGGGGCGGCCGGCCGGCCCGGTTCACCCGGGGCTCGCGGTCGTGACCCGCCGTAGCGAATGCGGCTCGGCTAGAAGCGTCGCACAGCCCCGGCGGTTGGGCCACCTGGGGCAACCCGGGCCCGGTGGCACCGCCCGCCCCGCCCGTTTCGGCTTGCCCGCCCGGGGCAGGCGGGTGAGCCTGAGGAGGCGATCGGCGCCGTACGGACGCCGGCCCTCCGGGGCGGTCGCGCCGGCGCCGGGAACCGCGGCACGCGGGACGGCCCGCCGGTGGCCGCCGCGACGAGGCATCGACCAGGAAGGACGGACGCGCGTGCCCGCTCACGAGTCAGGCCGGGGCATCGACCCGGCGGCGCAGGACGCCAAGGACCAGCAGCTGGAACGGTTCCGCGCCGCTCCCGCGCACAACGCGCTCACCACCGACCAGGGCGTGCGCGTCGACGACACCGACAACGCGCTGCGGGCCGGACGGCGCGGGCCGACGCTGCTGGAGGACTTCCACAACCGGGAGAAGATCACCCACTTCGACCACGAGCGCATCCCGGAACGCGTGGTGCACGCCCGGGGCGCCGGCGCCTACGGCTACTTCGAGCCGTACCAGTCGCTGAGCGAGTACACCTGCGCCGACTTCCTCGCCGAGGCCGGCCGGCGGACGCCCGTCTTCGTCCGCTTCTCCACGGTCCAGGGGCCGCGCGGGTCCGCCGACACCGTGCGGGACGTCCGCGGGTTCGCCACCAAGTTCTACACCCGCGAGGGCAACTACGACCTGGTCGGCAACAACATGCCGGTCTTCTTCATCCAGGACGCCATCAAGTTCCCGGACTTCGTGCACGCGGTGAAGATGGAGCCGCACAACGAGATCCCCACCGGCGCCTCGGCCCACGACACGTTCTGGGACTTCTGCTCGCTCCAGCCCGAGTCCACCCACATGCTGATGTGGCTGATGTCGGACCGGGCCATCCCGCGCAGCTACCGGACGATGCAGGGCTTCGGCGTGCACACCTTCCGCTTCGTCACGGCGGACGGGCGGGGCACGTTCGTGAAGTTCCACTGGAAGCCCAAGCTCGGCGTGCACTCCCTGGTCTGGGACGAGGCGCAGATCATCGCGGGCCGCGACCCCGACTTCAACCGCCGGGACCTCTGGGAGTCCATCGAGGCCGGCGAGTACCCGGAGTGGGAGCTGGGCGTCCAACTCGTGCCCGAGGAGAACGAGTTCGACTTCGACTTCGACCTCCTCGACGCCACGAAGATCATCCCCGAGGAGCAGGTGCCGGTCCGCCCGATCGGGCGCATGGTGCTCAACCGGAACCCGCAGAACTTCTTCGCCGAGACCGAGCAGGTCGCCTTCCACACGGCGAACGTCGTGCCCGGCATCGACTTCACCAACGACCCGCTGCTCCAGGGCCGGAACTTCTCCTACCTGGACACCCAGCTGATCCGGCTCGGCGGCCCCAACTTCAGCCAGCTGCCGGTCAACCGGCCGGTCGCCGACGTCCACCACAACCACCGCGACGGCTTCGGCCAGCAGGTCATCCACCCCGGCACCAACTACTTCCCCAACTCCCTCGGCGGCGGCTGCCCGGCGCACGCCGGCTCGGGCGGCGGTCCCGGCGTCTTCCGGCACTACGCCGAACGGGTGGACGGCGAGAAGATCCGGGTGCGCAGCGAGAGCTTCCAGGACCACTACAGCCAGGCGGCGCTGTTCTGGAACAGCATGGCGGACTGGGAGAAGCGGCACATCGTCGAGGCGTTCCGCTTCGAGCTGGGCAAGGTCATGTCCGTCGAGGTGCGCGAGCGCATGGTCGGGAACCTGGCCCATGTGAACGGCGGACTGGCCGCCCTGGTGGCCGACGGCCTGGGCCTGCCCGCGCCGGCGCCCGACGCGAACGTCCCCACCGCCGCGTCCCCCGCCCTGAGCCAGGAGAACCTGATGGGCGAGGGCATCCGCACCCGCAAGATCGCCGTGCTGGCGGCGGACGGGACGGACGCCGGGCAGGTGGCCGCCGCCCGCGGCCGGCTGGTGGCTCAGGGGGCGGTCGTCGAGGTGCTGGCCGCCCGCGACGGCTCGGTGCAGGGAGCCGGGGGCGAGGCCCTCGACGTGGACCGGGCGATGCCCACCATGGCGTCCGTCCTCTACGACGCGGTCCTCGTGCCGGGCGGCGCCCAGGCGGTGTCGGTGCTGGCCGCCGACCCCGCGGCCGTACGGTTCGTCGAGGAGGCGTACCGGCACGGCAAGCCGCTCGCCGTCTTCGGCGAGGGGACGCGCCTGCTGACCGCGGCCCGGCTGCCCGAGGACGTCGTCCTCGGTGAATCGGCGCCGTCCTACGGGGTGTTCGCCGGCGACGGCACCGCCTCCGTCGAGGACGTGGCCGACGCCTTCGCCGCCGCGATCGCGCTGCACCGCTTCCCCCGCCGGCCCGGCCTGCTCAACTGACGGCGGGGGAGCGCACGGTGAACGCCGCCGACGACCGGCGCACGGTCCGGGCGCTGCTGGACGCGCACGGCCGCACCTACGCCGAGGAGGCGGGCATCCGGCTGCGGGACACCCCGCAGCCGCTGTACCGCCTCCTCGTCCTGGCCTGCCTGCTCAGCGCCCGGATCAGGGCCTCGGTCGCCGTGGCCACCGCCCGCAGCCTGGCCGACGCCGGGCTGAAGGACCCGCGCCGGATGGCCGACGCGAGCTGGCAGCGGCGGGTCGACGCGCTCGGCGCGGGCGGCTACCGCCGCTACGACGAGCGCACCGCCACCCAACTGGGCGAAGGCGCCGAGCTGCTGCTCGACCGGTACGGCGGCGACGTCCGCCGGATGCGGGCCGCCGCCGACGGCGACACCGGCCGCCTCCCGGAGATCCTCCAGGAGATCCCCGGCCTGGGCCCCGCCGGAGCGGGCATCTTCCTCCGCGAGGTCCAGGGTGTCTGGCCGGAACTCCTGCCGTACCTCGACGACAAGGCCCTGCGGGGCGCCACCCGTCTTGGTCTCCCGGACCGGCCCGGGCCCCTGGCCCGCCTGGTCGACCCGGAGGACACCCCGGCCCTGGCCGCCGCCCTCGTCCGGGCCGCCCTCGACCAGGAGGTGGTGGAGGACGTCCGGCGGCGGGCGGAGGAGTGAGGGCCCGCCGTACGGGCGTCGTTCAGCGGGCCCCGGAGACGGGCGCCGACCGGGAGAAACGTTCCCGCGCCCGGTGGAAGACCTCGCGGAAAAAAGGGTCCTGCACGGATCCGCGGTCGTAACGGACACCGAACCTGGTCTCGTATTCGGAGAACCATCTCGGGTCGCTCTTCAGGAATACGATGTCGTGCAAGGCCATGTGACGGAGGGCGAGCATCGGCACCGGCGCGCGCAGCGCTTTGAATTCCGGATTCCGGGCGGCGGACTCGTCGCAGAGCGGGTGGAACTGGCTGATCATCAGCCCCTTTTCCACGATGCCCGGTTTCGCGCGGGCCTGGGCCGCGTCCAGCGCGGCCAGGCTGCCGGCGTCGTCCGGAAGACCGTCGAGAACCACCAGCAGGGCGTGCAGGGTGCGGTTGCGGTGGGCCCACCGGGTGGCCTCGAACACCTCCACCATGCGGGCGATCAGGGCGTCGAGGCCCGGTGGCGACGCCGTCACCGGCCAGACCTCGAACCGCAGGGTGCCGGCCTCCAGCGAGGGCGGCACGAACGGGCACACCGCGCCCTCCCGGGCGAGCCGCGCGTCCGGGAGGCACACGTAGTCGTGCAGCCACTCCCGCGCCGCCGCCGCGCGTCCCGGTATCGGACCGCCGGACTCATCAGCCAATTCGGACAATGTTCCAAACCTCTCCGAAAAAAGGACCGGGGAGGCGGTCACCGCACGGCCGAACGCCCTGGCGCTTCCCCCCTCGGCGGACGGCACCGACCGTACACAGCGGGTCCGGCAATCGGAAGGTATAAAAGTGAAATTCGGATGGCGCTCCATCCGAAACGGGCCCGAACGACCACGAATCAGAGACAGGGGAACAAGGGATTCCTGAATTCCGGAGGCGTCGGCGGGCCGACGGCAGCGTCAGGACGCCCCGGCCTCGCCACGCCGCCCCGGACCCGCTCCGGCGCCGACCGGACCGGCCGCCTCCGGTTCGCCCGCTTCCGCCGTGCTTTCCAGGGGCCGCCGCAGCGAGGACCGGCCCGCGCGCCACGCCTCCGTCACACGGCGCTCAAACCGCCCCTCCAGCCACTGGGTGGCGGTGATGCCGAACTCCACGTCCGCCGCCAGCGCGGGCTCCTCCCGGAGCAGCCCGCCCACCACGTCGCGCCGCACCAACTGCTCGTGCACCGCGTCGGCCGACACATGCTCGGCGTAGAAGCGGACGGCCGCGGGACCGGCACCCAGCCGTTCCATCGCCCGGACCATCCGCCGCGAGCCGGGCGGCGAGGTGCACTCCAGCGTCGCGAAGTGGCCCACCAGGCAGCCGCGCAGCGCCCGGTGCAGGCCGAAGAGCGACATCAGGTTGCCGGTGGCCAGGGTGGCCGCGGGCACGGCGTCCACGTAGTGGCCGTAGGAGTCGTCCAGGTCCAGGTCCCGCATCAGCTCCGCGTACAGCGCCGCGTGCACCCGGTCCGCCCGGCCGGCGCCGAACTCGTCGTACTCCACCGCCACCAGACCGGCCTTGGCCGTGCCCGTGAGCCGGGGGATGGCCCAGGCGTGCGGGTCGGCCTCCTTCAGCTGGTAGACCGAGCGGTGCACCGCGTACTCGCGCAGCTGCTCCCACGTGCCGTGGTCGCGCAGGAAGGACGACGCGCCGTCCGCCTCGCCGTCCGGCGGCTCCGTGACCAGCTCCGCCAGCGCGGCGTCCACGCCCTCGCCGATCGGCGCGTCGGCCCGCAGCGCCGCCAGGAAGGCGCTCTCCAGCACGGCCCGCAGCCGCAGCGCGCGCGGGTCCCACTCCCAGGCGTCGGACACGCCGGGCAGGCCGCGGTAGTGCAGTTCGTAGCAGAGGTGGAGGGCCAGTTGGACGTCCTCGCCGTAGGGGTCGGCCGCCGCCACGGCGGGCGCGCCGGGCAGCGGGTCCCGGCCGTCGCCCGGGTCGCGGCCGAACAGTTCCAGGAGCGCGCCGGACAGTTCGCCGCGCGCGGCCGGACAGTGCATCGTGAGCCTCCGAGGTCCGCGGGGTGCGCAGGGTTCGCGGGATGCGCGGGAGGAACGGTTACCCGGTGCCGGGCCCGTCACGCCGGGGGCCTGCGACGGCGGCGGTGGCTGGTGTCGCACCAGGGGAACTCCTCGCTGCGGCGGCAGGTGCAGAGGGCCACCACCGGACGGTCCGAGCGCACGATCGAACCGTCCTCCATGACCACCTCCACCGGCCCCTCGACGAGGAACGGCCCGTTCGGCTCGCGGGAGACGCGGCGGGCGGGTTGCGGCGCCGGGCCGTCGGTTCGGGGCCGCTGCCGCGCGTCATCCGGGGGCTGCCGCGCCGGTTCAGGGCGCGTACCGGCCGGGTCGGGGCCTGCGCCGGCCGGGTCGGGGCGTGTACCGGCCGGGCGCGGGCGCGCGCCGGCCGCGTCCGGATGCGTACCGGCCACGTCAGGGTGCGTACCGGCCATGTCCGGATGCGCACCGGACGCGTCAGGATATGTACCGGCCACGGACCACCACCAGCTCCTCCTTGTCCTGCCCCGCCGCCAGCAGTCCGCGCTCCCGCAGCCAGCCGGCGCGTTCGCGCAGCACCGGCCCGAACGGCACGGACCTGCGGTCCACCACCTCGGCCGCCATCCCGGCCCGCCGCAGCAGTTCCAGGGTCCGTTCCTCGCCGCTCAGCGCCGACTGCACCAGCAGCAGGACCCCGGCGGGCCGGAGCAACGGCGGTGCCTCGGCGCACAGTTGGTCGAGCACCGCCCGCCCGTCGTCCCCCGCCTCCCAGGCGCGCGCGGGCCCCCGGCCGGGGAAGGCGCCGTCGGGGGAGGGGACGTACGGGGGGTTGGCGAGGACGAGGTCGAAGCGCCGGCCCGCGACCGGTGCGAGCAGGTCGCCCCGCCGCACCTCGACGCGGCACCCAGCGAGCAGAGCGTTCAGCCGTGCCGTGAGCACCGCGCGGCGCGACGCGTCGACGGCCGTCACCCGGACGCCGCGTCCCCGGCGGGCCGCGGCGATGGCCAGGGCGCCGGTCCCGGTGCCGACGTCGAGCACCCGCGCCCCGGCGGGCAGCGGCTCGCGCGCGAGCGCCCCGGCGAGCAGGAACGAGTCCTCCTGCGGCGCGTACACCCCGGGCGGCCGGACCAGCCGTCGCGTACCGGGGGTCCGTGCCGTTCCGGCGGCGGGCTTCGGTGCGCCGCGCACGACGGGCCGGGTCTCCGGGGCCGTCACAGTTCCCGTAGCGCGGGCAGCAGTTCGCCGGCCGACCACTTCAGGAACGGCTCCTGGTGTCCGCCGCCGATCTGGACCAGCGCGATCTCCTCGAACCCGGCCTCGGCGTACGGCCGGACCGCTTCGACGAAGTCCTCGACCCTCGACCCGCAGGCGATGCTCTCCGCGATGTCGTCCTTGGTCACGAACTGGGTCGCGGCGGTGAACCCGCGGTCGTCCCGCAGCTCGGAGTTGACCTTCCAGCCGAGGCCGAACCAGCGGAACTGGTCGTGGGCCCGCTCGATCGCCGCGTCGCGGTCCGTGTCGTAGCAGACGGGCAGTTGGCCCACGCGGGGTTTCCCGGTGCCGCCGTGCCGGTCGAAGGCGTCCAGCAACTCCTTCTTCGGCTCGGTGGCGATGACCAGGTCCGCCAGGTGCCCGGCCAGCTCGCACGAGCGCTCGCCGGACACCGCGATGCCGATCGGCGGGGCGGTCTCCGGCAGGTCCCACAGCTTGGCGTGCTCGACGTCGTAGTGCGGGCCGTGATGGGTGAGGGTGCGGCCCTCGAAGAGGGCCCGGATGATCCCCGTCGCCTCCTCCAGCATCTCCAGCCGGACGTCCGGCGACGGCCAACCGCCGCCCACGACGTGTTCGTTGAGGTTCTCGCCCGACCCCAGCCCCAGCCGGAACCGGCCCTCGGACAGCAGTTGCACCGTCGCCGCCTGCTGGGCCACGACGACCGGGTGGTAGCGCGTCGTCGGACAGGTCACATACGTCATCAGCGGGATCCGCGAGGTCGCCTGCGCCGCGGCGCCCAGGACGGCCCAGGCGTTCGGGGAGTGGCCCTGGGAGGCGAGCCAGGGGAAGAAGTGGTCGGAGGTGACGGAGAAGTCGAAGCCCGCCTTCTCGGCGCCCACCACGTGCTCGACCAGCTCCCGTGGCCCGGCCTGCTCGGTCATCATTGTGTAGCCGATGTGCACCATGCACCCCCGAGTGCCCTGAGCGGCCCGGGGGAAACCCGTGGTGCGGCCCCCGAGCCGTTCGGCCGCCCGGGACGTGCGCGCGGCGGACCGGCGCGGGACACTCGGCGGTGAGGGCCCGTGAAGGGCTCGAGGGGGGACGTCACACCTCTCGAAAGGAAGGCGCGCGATGAGCGCCGAACACAAGGCCAAGGCCAAGGCCGAGCAGGCCAAGGGCCGGCTGAAGGAGGCCACCGGACGCGCGGCCGGCGACCGGCGGATGCAGGCCGAGGGCCGCACCGAGAAGACCAAGGGAGACATTCGCGAGACGGCGGAGGACGTGCGGCGCACCCTGAAGAAGTGATGCGCACCCTGAAGGAGTGAGCAAGAAGTGATCAAGGGGCGAGGCGGTCCGCCGCCCGCCCCGCAGCGAGCATCGTCACCGAGGCCCCGGGCGTCCGCCGCCCGGGGCCTTCGCGCGTCCCTCTGGTGTCTTCGTACGTGGTCCGGGGCCTTCGCGCGCCGCGGGCCGGTCGGAAGGAGGCCCGGCCCGGTGCCGGTGAGCCGGGCCCGGTCAGGCGGCGTCCGTCTCCCGCGTCACCCGGACCGTCCGCAGCTCCGGGTCGGCCGCGTCCGGCAGGTTCATCCCCGCCTCGATCCCGGTGTGCAGGTACTCCAGGACGGGCCCGGTGAGGCGCTCGCCGGGCAGGGCCGCCGGGATGCCGGGCGGGTACGGGGTCAGCATCTCGGCGGCGATCCGCCCCTCCGCCCGGTCGTGGGGGACGTCCTCCACGGGCCCGAAGTAGGCGTCCCGGGGCGGCAGGACCTGTTCCATGCGCAGGTCGCCGGGCGCCGGCCGCAGCCCGGACGCCCGCTCGGACAGGTCGCGCAGCGCGTCCAGCAGGGTCCGGACGGTCTCCTCGTCGTCGGCGTGGGTGAGCTGGGCGCTGATCCGCCGGTGGTCGACGAGGTGCAGGTCGACGCGGTGCTCGTCGCGCAGCCAGTCGGCCGCCCGGTAGCCGGTGGTGCCGAGCTCCGCCATGTCGATGACCACGGGCAGCGGGTCCAGGTCCGCCGCCAGTCCGGACCCGGTGAAGTCGGCCCGGTCGTTCACGTGCAGCCCGTCGATCCGCTCGATCCTCTTGCGGGCCGACGCCGCCAGTTCCAGCGTGCGGTCCAGCAGTTCGCGGCCGTGCAGCATCATCTGCCGCCGCCAGCCGTCGATCCCGGCCAGGATGAGGACGGACGGGCTGGTGGTGCCCAGAAGGTCGGCGCGGGACCTCAGCGCGGCCGGGTCGATGAGATCGCCCTGGAGGTGGAAGACCGACCCCTGCTCCAGGCAACGCTGCCCATCTTGTGGATGCTGGTCACGCACACGTCCGCGCCGGCGTCCATGGCCCACGCCGGCAGGTCGGGGTGGAACGGCAGGTGGGCGCCCCACGCCTCGTCCACGATGAGCGGGCGCCCGCGCCGGTGGCACACCTCGGCGATGCCCTCCAGGTCCGCGCAGGACCCGTACGGAGTCGGGCTGGTGACCAGCGCGCCGCGCGCGTCCGGGTGCGCCGCGAAGGCCCGTTCGAACGCGGCGGCGGCCGGCGGATGGGCGAGGTGCCGTTCCGCGTCCCACTGCGGCTCCACCCACACCGGGCGGATGCCGGCCAGGATCAGCCCGGCGACCACGGACTTGTGCGCGTCCCGGCCGACCAGCAGCTCCTCGTGCGGGCTGGCGACGGCCAGCATCGCGGCCTTGACCGACAGCGAACTGCCGCAGGTGGTGAAGAACGTGTGCTCGGCGTGGACGGCCTCGGCCATCAGCGCCTCCGCCCGCTCCAGGACCCGTCCGCTGGTCCGCCGGTCGTCCAGGCCGCCGGTGGCCAGGACGTCCGCGCGGAACACGGCGTCGCCCAGCTCCCGGCGGGCGGCCGGATCGGCGCCCCTGGCCTGCTTGTGGCCGGGCGGGGTGAACGGCAGCCGGCCTGCCTCGTGGTAGGCGGCGAGTGCTTCCAGGACGGGGGCCTGCGTGTGGTCCATCGGTTCCCTCCGGACGGCCGGTGACGTTCGCCAGGCGTGTGACCCGATGCCCGCGCGGGAAACCCGGCCCGGCCGGACGACCGGGCAGACCGGCCGCGAGGGTCACCCGGACGGGGGCGTCCAGTCGGCCACCAGTGCGAGCAGCCCGGGGAACCGGGCCTCCAGGTCCGCCACCCGCACCTGGCTGCGCCGCTCCAGCCCGTACTGGCGCTGCCGGGTGACGCCGGCCTCGCGCAGCGCCTTGAAGTGGTGGGTCAGCGAGGACTTGGGCCGGTCGAGGCCGAACCAGCCGCACGGGTGGTCGAACGCCTCGGATTCCAGCAGCAGTTTACGGACGACGCGCAGCCGCAGCGGATCGCTCAGCGCGCCGAGGACGGTCTCCAGCCGCAGGTCCGCCGCGTCGGGCTCGGGCAGCGGGGCCGGCACGTCGGCCGGCTCCGGGGGGACGGGGAAGACGCGGGCGGGGCGGGAGGTGGTCATCGGCTTCCTCTTTTTCACGGGTTCGAACCGTCACGGGTTCGAACGGTCGGACGCTCACTGTACGAGTTCAATCGTACTGCGTGCTAAGTTCGAAATAACTCGTACAGCGGTGCCTGCGGGCTCCGCCGACGGCGCGCCGGTCTGCCCCGGCGCGCCCCGACCGCCGAAAAGGAGCTCCGGTGACGGACATCCGGCTTGCCCCCGTGGCCACACGACCCGCCCGCCAGACGGCCTCCGCCCCGTCCGCCGCCCCGGGCCGGTGGCTGTGGCTCGCCGCCTGGCCGGTGACGGCCGTCTTCGTCCTCTCCAACGCCGCCACGCCGCTCTACGCGCTCTGGCAGCGGGACATCGGCTTCTCCCGAGGCACCCTGACCCTCGTCTTCGCCTGCTATATCGCGGGCCTGATCGGCTCGCTCCTCGTCTCGGGCGTCCTCTCCGACCGGATCGGCCGGCGGCCGGTCCTCGTCCCGGCGGTGCTCCTCGCCCTGGCCGCCTGCGGGATCTTCGCCACCGCCTCGTCCGTCGCGGCCCTGATGGCCGCCCGGCTGCTCACCGGGATCGCCGTCGGCGCGGTCGTCTCCGCCGGCATGGCGGCCGTCTCCGACGTCGCCGGGCCCGCGCGCAAACGGCAGGCGGCGCTGCTCGCCTCCACCGCGATGGTGCTCGGCGCCGGCCTCGGCCCGCTGCTGGCCGGCGTCCTCTCCGAAACCCTCCCGGCCCCCACTGCCACCGTCTTCGGCGTCGAGGCCGTCCTCCTCGTCCTCGCCCTGGCCGTCGTCCTGCGCATGCCCCTCCCGCGCCCGGCCGGCGCCGGCGGCGGCTCCTGGATCCGGGTGCCGGGCGTGCCACGCGGCCGGGGCGGCGACCTGCTGCGGGGCGTCGCCGTCTTCGCCCCCGGCATCACCGCCACCTCGTTCGTCCTCTCCCTCGGCCCCTCCCTGCTCTCCGGCCTCCTCGGCACCACCAACCGGGTGGTCGCCGGCGCCATGGCCTTCGTGATGTTCCTCGCCGCCACCGGCGTCCAGTTCGCCGTCCGCCGGCTGCGCCCCGAGACCGCCCTGGTCGCCGGCGCCGTGAGCACCGTCCTGGCCATGGTGGCCCTCGTCGGCGCGGTCCGCCTCTCCTCGGCCGCCCTCCTCGCCGCCGCCGCGCTGCTCGCCGGCGCGGGCCAGGGCCTGGGGCAGCTCGGCGGGCTCTCCCTGCTGAACGCCGGCGTCCCGGCCCGGCGGCTCGCCGAGGCGAACGCGGCCATGAACGTGGGCGGTTATGTGCCGGCGGGCACCCTGCCGGTCGCCGCCGGCTTCCTCAGCGACGCGGTGGGGCTGCCGACCGGGGCGACGGTCTTCGCGACGGTCCTCGCGGTGGCCGCCGCGGCCGGGGGACTGACCGTCCTGGCCCGCCGGGGCCGCGCCGTGGCGGAGGTCTGACGCGGCGAAGGCCCGGGCGGGCGGGGGCCGGGAATGCTGCCCCGGCCCCCCGCGCTTGTTCGGAGGGGGGCGGACGGAGTGAACTCCCGCGCCCCACGGGTATGCCTGAGCCCGTGTGGCCGGAGGGCGTTCCTCCGACGGCCCGCCGGCACGGACCGCGACGCGACGGAAACACCGAGAGAAAGGCAGTGACATGCCGCTGGAAGGCGAGTACGAACCGAGCCCCGAGCAGTGGGTCAGGGACCAGGTGGAGCAGTACGAGAGCTCCGGCGGGACCGAGGGGACGACGCTGCGCGGCATGCCCGTCGTCGTCCTCACCACGCGCGGGGCCAAGAGCGGGAAGCTCCGCAAGACGCCCCTGATGCGGGTCGAGCACGAGGGACGGTACGCCGTCGTCGCCTCGCAGGGCGGCGCCCCCAAGCACCCGGTCTGGTACCACAACCTCAAGGCCGACCCGCGCGCCGAGCTCCAGGACGGCCCGCTGCGGCAGGACATGACGGCTCGCGAGGTCACCGGCGAGGAGAAGGCCCGCTGGTGGGAGCGCGCGGTGGCGGCGTACCCCGACTACCAGAAGAAGACCGACCGGGAGATCCCCGTCTTCGTCCTGGAACGGGTGCCCGAGGGGCACTGAGCCGGGCGGCGGCCGGCGGACGACGGTGCGCCGCCGGCCGCGGGGTCAGCCCGCGTGGTGGGAGGAGACCATGAGGTCCGCCAGGTCGTCAGGGCGGAGGAACGAAGGGGGCGGCGTCGGCCCCCAGGCGAAGAGACCCGTGGCACCGTCGAAGACCTCGGGTTTCCAGAGATGGTCGTCGGTGATGCAGTCCATGTCGCTGTAGTACTCGGTGAAGTTGCCGGCGGGGTCCTTGAGGTACCAGAAGAAGTTGGCGCCCGCATGGTGACGTCCCAGGCCCCAGACGTGGCGTTCCGGGTGGCCGTCGAGCATGGCGTGGGCCCCGCGCCCGATCTCGTCGATGTCGTCGACCTGCCATGAGGTGTGGTGCAGGAAGGTCACGGGAGCCGCCATCACCATGACGTTGTGGTGATCGGTCGAGCAGCGGAGGAACACCGCCTGGTCCTTGACGGTGTCCGACACCTTGAAGCCCAGGCCGGCGGTGAAGAAGGCCGTCGTGGCCGCGACGTCGGTGGAGCCCATGACCACGTGTCCGAGCTTGCTGGGGCGGACAGGACGGTCCCGGCACACCGCCGCGGCGCGCCCGTGGCGTTCGACGCGCCCCGGGCCGTTGTAGGGCGTCGGCGGGACCGACGGAGGGGTGCGGGGCGGGCCCGTGGTCACCCGCACGGCGACCCGGGTGACCGGGTCGCGGGTGACGAGCTCCCGGGCGCGCGGCGTGCGGGCGACGCCCAGGCGCGCGAGCCGGCCCGCCAGCGCGCGGACGTCGTCTTCGTCGTGCGCCTCGAGGTGGATCTCCGCCAGCCGGCGCGTCGGTGACGGGACGATGCGGAGCTGCCGGCCGCCGTCCCGGGTGGCGAACCAGCCGTCGGTGTCCGGGGTCAGGCCCAGATGGAGGTAGTAGGGCGCCGTCTGTTCGGGGTGCGGCACGCCGATGGTGACGGATGCCAGTCGGTGCAGCGGCACGGTGGACTCCCTGCTTCCCGCGGTACGGACACGCCGGCGCGGGCCGTGCGCCACGGCAGGTCCGGGCCGGTCTCGGGGCGGTCTTCGGGCGGTCAGTGGTCGAAGAGGAGCTGCGTCTTGATGCGCGAACCGGCGTCCGCCCGGAGGGCTTCGGCCGCCTGGTGGGCGGGGTAGCGGTGGGTGAGGAGCAGCCGGGCCTCCTCCACGTGCCGGCTCAGGAAGCGCATGGCCTCCGGGAACGCCCCGGTCCCGCCGACGGACCCCAGGACCGTGAGGCCCTTGGTGGTGAGGAGGTCGCAGCGGACGCCGGTGGTTCTCTGCAGGCCGAAGTACACAACGGTGCTCCCGGGCTCGGTGAGCCGCAGGGCCGTGTTCAGCGGCTCCCCGGCCCCCGCGCAGTCGACCACCAGCGGGTAGCCGGGCGGTGCGGAGGCGTCCGGCGTTCCGCCGGGGGCCGGGGTTTCTTCGGGGGCGTGCCAGACGAGGCCGGGAACCCGTCGCGCGAGCGTCTCCACCTTGCGCCGGTCGCTCTCCAACAGGTGTACCCGGGAGGCCGGGTACGTGGAGGTGGCCAGGAGGCGGACGGCCAGGCCGAGGGGGCCGGCGCCGATGACGAGGACGGGGGCCGCCGCCGGCGCGGGCGCCTTCCGCAAACCCCTCAGCGCGACGGCGAACAACTCGGTCAGGGCCAGGAGGTCGGGCGGGAGGCCGTGCGGATCGGGGTAGAGGTAGCGCGCCGGTACATGGACGTACCGGCTGGAGAAGCCGTCCGTGGTGAGGCCGAACTTCTCGATGCTCCGGCAGAGGTTGCGGTCGGTTCGGCACCGGTCGCACCGGCCGCACCAGCGCGAGCAGTCGCCGGTGACGGTCCGGCCGAGGAGACGGCCCGCGCCGGGGCCCGCCGCCACGACTTCCCCCGCCCACTCGTGTCCGAAACGGAGGGGATAGGCGCACGGGCCGCCGTACGTCCCTTGGTAGAGCCGGTAATCGCTGCCGCACAGCCCCACGCGGTCCACTCGGACCATCACCTCTCCCGGCGCGGGACCGGCCGGGGGCCCGAGCGGGCGGATCAGGAGCCGGCCGGGACCGGCGAGCAGCAGTTCCACCGGCCTCTGCCCGGGGACGGCTCCCTCCGTGCCGTGTGCCGTGGTCACGAGAGGCCGGCCCGGGCGGCGTGGAGGACGTCGTGGCTGCGGCGCAGCACCTCGCGGTAGCGGTGCGCCTGGTTGTAGAGCTCCACGCTCACCCAACCCCGGTACCCGCTCCTGCCGAGGAGGGCGAAGAAGGCGGGGAAATCGATGTCCCCGTCCCCCGGGATCTCGTGGCGGTGGTGCCTTCCTTTGATGTCCTCGATCTGAATGTGCCGGGTGATGGGGAGCCACTGTTCACTGGCTCCGAGATAGTCGTCTTCCACCACCCGGCAGTGGCCGAGGTCCTGGCAGAGCGTCAGGGATTCCAGCCCCGGCTCGGTGCGCAAGGAGCCGACCTGGGCATTGGTCCGGATCAGAAAACCGGGTTCGGGTTCCAAGGACAGTGCGACGTCCTCCCCGGCGTACTCCAGCAGGGCGAGAACGCCGTCCTTGAGCCGGCGCGCGGCTTCGCCGGGATCCGTGCCGGGATGGAGCTTGCCGCTGGCGAAACCGACGGTGGGAATGCCCAGTTCCCGGGCCATGTCCACCGCTTTGGTCAGCAGTTCCGTGCGCTGCCGGCGCCCTTCGGCGGTCGGATGGACCAAGGATGGTTCGAAGCGCTCTCCGCCGAGCAGCCGGGCGTCCCCGGCCGCCAGCGCACAGGCCGTGATCCCGGCCTTCTCCAGCCGGGCGCGTACGCGTGCGGCGTGCGACGGCGTGAAGTCGAAAGGGTCGAGCCGGCCACGGGCCAACGACAGTTCGATACCGCTGAATCCGGCGGCGGCGACTTCCTCGATGGCAACGGGAAGCGGGACGCTGTGCAGCCCGTTGTCGTTGTAGGCGAGAGGGACCACCGGAACGCCTCCTCGGCGGGAGAGATCACTGGTCGGTGCGGTGGCTAGCCGGTGACGGTCATGCTCACGGGGCCACCGGCGCCCGTCATGCCGCGCGGGGCGAGGCAGTCCAGCAGGCCGACGTTGGGCAGGATCTTCGTCTGCACCGTGGTGGCGCCCGCGAAGGCGCCCGAGACCACGGATCCCGTCGCCACGACGACGGTGGTGCCGTTCGGCTTGAGGTTCACTTTGAACCTGCCTTCCACCACGCTCGTCGCGCCGGTGTTCCAGTGGTACACCGACCTTTCCGTGACCTCTCCGGAGAGGCAACTCGCGTGTCCCTCGCTGGTGGTGGTGAAAACGGCGCCTTTCAGCCCCGCTGCCCCCGTCGACAGGCACGTGGTCGGCGTCCCGTGAGCCGTGTAGCGCGTGTACCGCGGGGAAAGGGTCAATCCCGGTCGGTACGTGGTGAATTGCGTTCCCAGTGGGCAGGTGACGTCGACGAGGGATCTTCCGGACGGGGTGGGCGCGCGGCGGATTCCCCCGCGGGAATGTGCAGCATCACGTCGAGTACGGCGGATGCCGCGAAAAGACGGGCGGTCTTGGCCAGCTCGACAAGGTGTACCCCGATTCCTTTCGAGCCGTGATGTTCCCGACTGGCTGTGGAGTGTCCCGGAGGTCCACCGGGGTCCGGGCGTGAGGTGGTGCGGAAACTCCGTGCGCGTACCGGTGGCCGGGCCGGCGCGTACGCGATGCGGATCGCTCGCGGGCCCGTGCGGCCCAAGGGGGAATTCCCTCTGACGATGCCCGGCCGTTTTTGCGATCATGCCATCGCCCACACGATCGGGTGCGCGGGCAAACACGCGAGCTCCGGCCCGTTCGCACGCGGAAGGTGGCGGCGTGCGCGTCGCGCCCCGCACCGGATCGCCGTGGCGGTGACCGCTCAGCCGGCCAGCAGCCGGGAGGCCGTCACCGCCCCCGGGCTGGTCTCCGCCAGCGCCTCGGTGAGGGCCTCGCCGGCCGTGGCGAGGTCCGCGTCGCTCATCGGCCCGAGCGCGTCGAGGACGAACAGCGCCCGGGTGGTGGTGCCGGTGAGCCGGGTGCGTGTGCACTGGCGCCAGTTCCAGCGCCGGCAGGTGACGCCCGCGTCGTCCCGCCAGACCACCTCGCCGGGCGGGCAGTGCTCGACGACGGGCTCCCCGCCCGCCGTGGTCCCGAACGGCTCGTCGCCGGTGGCCCGGACCAGGCGGGGCGCGCCGGCGTAGTGGTCCAGGTCCTCGCCGCCGAGCGGGATGACGTGCGCGACGGAGACCGCGTTGTAGACGTCCGTGAGCCGGTCCACGCGCGGCAGCCCGGCGGGGACGCGGCGGAGCAGGGCCTCGGCGCTCGGCCGGGTGCGCTGCGGCTTGGCGCCGAACGCCCGGAACGCCTCGCGCCAGGCGGCCAGGTGCGGGTGCTCCTCGGGCGGCGCGTCGCCGAACCGGCGGCGGGCGGTCCCCTCGGCCGCCGCCAGCAGCCGCTCGCTCGCGGCGTCGCTCGGCCCGGGCCGGAGACCCTCGGCGGCGATGAGGAGGGCTCGGTAGTCGGGCCGCAGCGCGCGCACCGCGGGGTCGATGACGGCGGAGTCGAGCAGGCTCTTGAGGTCGGCGGCGGGCATGACTCTCCTTGAGTTCACTGGAATGCACTCAAGAGTGCCATAGGATGTACTGGAAGGGAATTGATCTCCTTCCGAGGCGGCACCTCGGACCGGCGCCGCCGGTCCTCCTGGGCGAGGCGGTCGAAGCAGCCGTAGTTGCGCTGCGCGACGATCCTGCCGTCGCGGAACTCCAGGAACGCGGCGAAGCGGGCCCGCGGTTCGTGTCCGGCGGGCAGCTCGCCCAGCGGTACGGCGCGCGTGCCGCGCCGGCGGACCTCCAGGGCGACCGTGTCACCGGCCGCGACCGCCTCGACGATGTCGAACGCCTGGTGGCTCAGCACGGCGCGGCCCCGCTCCGCCGTCTCCAGGATCGCGAGCAGGCCGCGGACCGCGCCGTCGGGGGCCAGGGCGTTGGGGAACTCGTGCTGCACCACGTCCGGATGGAAGAAGCCCGCCGGCTCCTCGGCGGTGGCCCGGCGGGTCAGGGCGGTGTGGTAGCGGACGGCGGTCCCGACGTCGGGGTGTCGCGGGGTGCCCGTCATGGCCGTCACGGCAGGGCCGCGGCCGTGGTGGGCGGAAGGCGCCCGGGCGGCCGGCGGGTGCGGGGCCGGTGGTGTCAGGCGAGCCCGAACACGTCGACGGCGTCGCCGAGCGGCCGGTAGCGCTCGGGGGCCGTGGTGAAGACCGTCCACCCGGAGGGCACGGCGACGGCGGCCGTGTGCGCGAGGGCGATGTCGTCGAGCGCGTACCGCCGCATCATCGTCCCGGCCGCCTCGACGGCCGTCAGGTCCAGCGGCCGGATGAGCACCGAGGGGCCGCAGCGGGCGAGCAGGAGTTCCAGCGCCGCCCGGGCGCGGCCGGGCTTCTCGCGCTCGGCGAGGACGAGCTCGGTCTGCGGCACGTTGACCGAGACGGCGTGCCAGCTCCACCGGTCGGTGAGGACCTCGTGCTCGATCCTGCGGTCGGTGGCCAGGTCGGAGAGGAAGCCGGCGTCGAGGACGACGCCCGTCACCGCGTCGGCGGTCACGCGGCGCTGCTCCGGCGGGTGGCGATGTACTGGTCGAGGGGCAGCCGGGTGCGGCGGCCGGTCGCGTCGTCCGCCCACTGGCGGGCCAGGGCGATGTACTCCTCGTCCAGGCCGAAGTCCTGCCGCAGCCGCTCCTCGCTCTCGCGGTGGCGGCGGTCGCGGTCGATCTGGCCGGCCAGCGTTCTCGTCACGAAGGCGGACACGGACTCGATCACGTTCGCGTCCTTCAAGCCGCGCAACTGCTCGGCCAGCTCGCGGGGGACCGTGATGCTGATCCGCTCGAAGTCGGGGGTCTGCTCGTCGCCCATGGTCGAATACTACGGGAGCCGCCCCCTGGCGCACCGTCCGTCGGGTGACGCGGCGGCGCGCGCCGGGGCCCGGGCCCCGGCCCGCACAACGCGCGCCGTGCGCGCGGGGGTTGACGCTCCGGGTCGCGCGCGGGTGGGCGTGGCGCGGAGTGAGGCCCGGATGCGGGCAGGGGCCGTCGGCGACGGTGTGTTCAAGGTGGTGCTGGGCGCGGCCTTCGCCCTCGGTGCCGCATGGCTCGACGGGCCCCTCGGCGCGCCGTCCTGGCTGCTGGTCGCCGCCGGCGTCGCGCTGCTGGCCGGCGGGGGCGTCGAACTCCGGTACGTGCGCCACCGCCCGCTGCCCGTCTACCTGCGGCTGATGATCACCTACGACGGCGGCTGGGCGCTGGCCACGCTCGCCGCTCTTGTGGTGGCCTGGCGGGGCGGTACCGCCGGGGGCGAGGTGTGGGTCGCCTACCAGGCGGTGGCCCCGCTCGTGTTCGCGACGTTGCTGGCGTCCGCCGCGCCCGTGCGGTCCGCCGTGTCCTGACGGCCCCCCTGCCCGCCGCCGGCGGGCGCGGGCCGGGGGGCCGGTCTAGGGTCGGAACCGTGCGGTACCGGACAGGACGGGACGGAGGCGGGCCGCCCGGGCGTTCCGGGCCGGCCCGTCCGAGCGGGTCCCGATGACCACGCACCACCGGGAGGAACGGCTGGGCGGCGCCACGGCGCTCGCCTCCCGCCGCGTGGCCTGGATCCGGCTCGCCCTGGCCGTCCCCCTGTTCATGGCGGGCCGCCGGCCGCCCGACGTCTCGTACCGGCACTGGTTCGACGGCCTGCTCGTCGCCTACCTGCTCTGGGCCGTCGGGCGGATGCTGTGGATCCGGCGCCGCCCGGTGGCCGACGTGCGCGGCGCCGCGGGTGCCGTCGTCGTGGACCTCGCGCTGATCACGGCCCTCGCCGCGGTCTCCGGCGGCCCGGACTCCCCGGTCCGCTACGCCTACTTCCTGTGGTCCACGGCCACCGTCCTGTGGCAGATGCCGAAGGTCACGGCCGTCTTCGGCGCCGCCTGCATGGTCTGCTACGCGGCGATGTCGGTGCCGCACGCGCTGACGCAACCGCCGGAGGAGTCCTGGGACATCGTCGTCGACGAGGCGTACCTGCTGTGGACGGTCTGCGCCTCGGTGCTCATCGCGGTCCTGCTGGCCCGGCGCAGCGAGCGGGTGGCCGAACTGCTGCGCACCCGCGAACTGCTGCTCGACGACGCGCTCGCCGCCGAGACCCGCGAACGGTCCCGGGTCGCCGACTCCCTGCACGACGGCGCCGTGCAGACGCTGCTGGCCGCCCTGCACGACCTGGAGGAGGCCGAGGACGCCGTCACGGACCCCGCTGCCCGCGCCGCCCTCGACCGGGCCCAGGGCGAAGTGCGGCGCACCGTCCGGGAGATGCGGGAGATCATCTTCAATCTCCATCCGCAGATCCTCGCCGCCGCCGGGCTCGGTGCCGCGCTGGAGGCGGCGGGGGAGCGGTTCGCTCGGCGCGGCGGCTTCCGTGTCCACTACGACGTGCGGCTGCCCGGCCGCGTCGGCCACGAGGCCCTGCTCTACTCCACCGCCCGGGAACTCCTCCGCAACATCGTCCGGCACGCGCGGGCCGACGACGTCTGGGTGACGCTGGCCACCGAGGGCGACGAGACCGTGCTGACCGTCCGCGACAACGGCGTCGGCTTCGACCCGCACGTCGTCCAGGAGCGGCTGCGGGCCGGGCACATCGGCCTGGCCAGCCACTCCGTGCGGGTGGAGACCGCGGGCGGGCGGTTCACGGTGGAGAGCGCGCCGGGCGGCGGCGCGACGGTCGAGGTCCGCCTGCCGACGGCGGCGCCACCGCTGCCATCGGGGAGTCGAACATGACGGCCCGCGCCGCCCGTGTGGCGCGGTGGCCGGTTTCGCACCCCGGGGAAGAAGGGGCGTGCAACCCCTCCCGGGGGTGGGGTGTCTGTACGGGCACGGAGACGGCCGTCCCGCGTACGTTCACCGAACAGGCACCATGCGACCCGAGACCTCCAGGGAGGACACCGTGAAGCGTGCCGTACGTGCCCGCGTCGCCGGAGCCACGCTGCTCGCCGCCACCACCGTCACCGCGCTGGTGGCGGGCACCGGAACGTCCGCCGCCGCGCCGGCCCGCGCCACGGCCGCGTACAACAAGGAGTGCGGCGCCGGATACACGCAGGTCAACCAGATCCCGATCCCGGGCCGCGGGGCGGTCTTCCTGGCCTACAACTCCGCCAACGGCAAGAACTGCGTGGTCACCAAGCGGGACGGCGCGAGCGGATCGAAGCTGTGGGTGGGCTCCTGGATCCAGCGCGACAAGGACCTGAAGTCGAAGCAGGAGCAGTACGGCTTCTTCACCTCCTACGCGGGGCCGGTCTACCTGGAGGCCAAGGGCAAGTGCGTCGACTGGGGCGGCGAGATCGACGGTTACGTCGTGGCCCGCTACAAGACGAACTGCGGCACTCTCGCCCCGGCCGGGCGGTAGGCCCGCCTGCCTCGGGATCAGGGCGGGGTCGGAACCGGAGCGGTGGGGCGGCGGGGGCTGTCACCCGCCGGTCCCGGGCACGCCGCGCCGCCGCCGGCCGCACGCCGCGGTGCCCACGGCCGCGGCGACGCCCGCGGCCGCCGCCCGTATCAGCGCCGCGTTCCCGGGCGCCGGGGAGCCGTCCGGGAGGTGGAGGACGTCCTCCAGGCCGACGCGCGTCGACAGGCCCTGACGCAGGGCCAGCCGGAGCACGGGCCAGGCGCCGCCGTCCTCGCCGTGGAGGAGGACGGGCGCGGGCGGGTCCGTCCCGATGTCGTCCAGCAGCGCGCGGGCCGACCGCTCGGCGGTGCCGGGGTCGGTGTCGGTGACCTCGGCCAGGATCCGCAGCACCGAGCCCGCGCGGGGCGAGGCGCGGAAGCGGGCCACCGCGTCCGTGCCCGAGAACAGGCCCGCCTCGACGGCGACGCCGCGCTCCGCCAGCGCGGCGGCGACCTCGTCGGCGCCCTCCTCGTGCCAGTTGACGGACGCGTGGTCCGGCAGGACCGTCCACGACCGGACGAGCGCGGCGCGTATCCGGGGGTCGGGCGCGGCCCACGCGCCGGTGGTGACGCCGACCGGCACCCCCGGCACCGCGGCCCGCACCCGCTCGACGGCCTCGGCGACGGCCACCGGGTCGAGGGTGTCCGCGCCCGCCGCGTCCTTCGGGTGCACATGGAGGTCCACCGCCCCGGCGGCGACCGCCTCCCGTGCCGCTGCCGCCAGTTCGGCGGCGGTGACGGGCAGGCCCGGATGCTCCCGCCGGTCGCGGGAACCGTTGAGACACGCTTGCAGGATCATGCCGTCAGCATGCCAGTGGGGTCTGACAACGGCCCCGGCGCAGGCATCGGCCCGGCCTAGGTTCGGCCCCGGCCCGGCGCCGGCCCCGCACCGGTTTGGCCCCGGCCTCGGCTCGTCTCCGTCCCTGTCCCTGTCCCTGTCCCTGTCCCCGTCTCCGTCCCTGTCTCCGTCTCCGTCCCCGGCCCGGTGCAGGCCCGGCCTCCGCTCCGGCCTTGGCCCGGCGCAGGCCCCCGCCGCGCCCCGGCCCGGCCCCGGCGCAGACCCCGGCCCCCGCCCCGGCCCCGGTCCGGACCAACCCGCCCGTCTTGTAGGGATCCCACAGCACGCGCCCGTGCGCCCTGACCCTTGCCACACCGGTGCCCGGGCCCGTCCGTCGGTGAGGATGAGCGGGTGGCCGATCTTCTGAACCCGGCGGACCCCGCCTTCGCGCGCGACCCCTACCCGTACTACGCCCGGCTGCGCGCCCGCGGCCCGGCGGCGCGGGTGGACCTCGCCAACGGCACGCACGCCTGGCTGGTGACCGGTTATCGGGAGGCCCGGGCCGTCCTGGCCGACCCCCGCTTCTCCAACGTGCCCCCGAAGGCCGCCGGCCGCCCCCGGCCCGACTCCCCCGCCCGCCGCGCCCAGGCGTGCCTCGCCCGGCACATGCTCAACTCCGACGCCCCGGACCACACCCGGCTCCGCCGGCTGACCGCCGCCGCGTTCACCCCGCGCCGCGTCGACGCCCTCCGGCCGCGCATCGCGCGGCTGGCCGCCGGGCTGGCCGGGGACCTCGCGGCCCGGCTGGAGCGGGACGGCTCCGCCGACCTCGTCGACGCGTTCGCCTTCCCGCTGCCCGTCCTGGTCATCGGCGAGGTCCTGGGCGTCCCCGAGGCCGACCGCGCCGACCTGCGGGAGTGGACGTACCGCGTCGGATCGCCCGCCGACGCGCTCGCCCCCGGCGCGGTGGACGCCGCCTGGACCGCCCTCCACACGTACTTCACCGCGCTCATCGCGGACAAACGGCGCGCGCCCGGCGACGACCTCTTCAGCTCCCTGGTGCACGATGCCCGGGAGGGCGGCCTGACGGACGGGGAACTCCTCGCGATGGCCTTCCTGTTGCTGTTCGCGGGCTACGAGACGACCATGAACCTCCTCGCCTCCGCCGTCCTGCTCCTGCTCACCCACCCCGGCGAACTGTCCGCCGCCCGGCGCGACACCGGCGGGCGGCGGTGGGACGCCGTGGCCGAGGAGGCGCTGCGGCACGCCAGCCCCCTGGAGGGGACCACCTGGCGGCGGACGACCGAGGAGGTGGACCTCGGCGGGGGAGCGGTCATACCCGCCGGATCCTCCGTCCTCGTCGTCCTCGCCGCCGCCAACCGCGATCCGGGCCGCTTCCCCGAACCGGACGCCTTCCGTCCCGGCCGCTACCTGCCCGGCCCCGAACGGGCCGCCGCCCACGTCGCGTTCGGTCGCGGACCGCATTTCTGCCTCGGCGCCCGGCTGGCCCGGCTGGAGGCGGCGGTCGCCCTGCCGCTGCTCTTCGACGCGCTGCCGGGGCTGCGGCTCGCCGCCGACCCGGGGCTCCTGCCGTACCGGCCGGGGCTGTTGGTGCGGGGGCCGCGGGAGCTGCCCGTGACCCGGTGACGGGCCGGGCGGGCGACGGCCGGAACTCACGGGCGCCCTCCGGCCGTTACCCGGAGGCGAACCGGTCGAGCGCCGCGCGGGCCTCGGACAGGAAGGTCTCGCTGCCCAGGTGACCCGCGTCGGGGACGACGACCAGCCGGGCGTCCGGCCACGCCCTGGCCAGTTCCCAGGCGGTACCCAACGGCCCCGCGACGTCGAACCGGCCGTGCACCAGCACCCCCGGGATCCCGGCCAGCCGGCCCGCGTCCCTCAGCAGGGCGCCCTCCTCCAGCCAGGCACCGTGCGCGAAGTAGTGGGTGACGATCCGGACGAAGCCGCGGCGGGCCCTCGACGGCCGCCCGCTGTAGGGCGCGGGTACGGCGTCGGGCTCCGCGGAGACGACCGCGTCCTCCCAGGCGCACCAGTCGCGCACGGCCCGCTCGCGTACGGCGGCGTCCGGATGTTCCATCAGCCGGGCGTACGCGGCGACCAGGTCCCCGCCGCGGTCCGCCGCCGGGACGCCGTCCCGGAAGCGTTCCCACTGCTCGGGGAAGAAGCGGGCGGCGCCCCGGTACAGCCAGTCGATCTCCGAGCGGCGGGTGGTGGTGACACCGGTGATCACGATCTCCGCGACCCGCTCCGGGTGCCGCTCGGCGTAGGCCAGGACGAGGGTGGACCCCCAGGATCCGCCGAACAGCGTCCACCGGTCGATGCCCAGGTGCTCGCGCAGCCGTTCCATGTCGGCGATCAGGTGGTGGGTGGTGTTGTGCCGCATGTCGGTCGCCGGGTCGGCGGCGTGCGGTGTGCTGCGCCCGCAGCCGCGCTGGTCGAAGAGGACGACGCGGTAGCGGCCCGGGTCGAAGAACCGGCGGACCCCCGGCGAGCAGCCGGACCCCGGCCCGCCGTGCACGACGAGCGCCGGCTTCCCGTCCGGCCTGCCGGACACCTCCCAGTGCACGAGGTTGCCGTCCCCGACGTCGAGCATCCCCTCGTCGTACGGTTCGGTCGGCGGGTACAGCGCGTCGGTTGCCATGCCGGGACCCCCGGGTGGTGTGCGGGCCTTCACGCTAGCCGGAGGCGGCGGTTGACCTTGTCCCCGGGGGAAGCCCCGGCACCGGGGGCGCCGGGCGACTGATCATCCCGGTGCTCGCGTCGGGTACCGGCACCCTGACCGGGCCGCCGCCGGGTGGTGCGGCGACGGGGCGTCACGCCGTCGTCGAACCACCCCTGAACAGGCACAACCACCCCTCCCTAGCGCCACTCCGCACCGCGTAGGGTGAGCGGAATGACGACCCATCCCTTCGATGCCGCCGTGACCGCCCTGAGCCGGAACGCCTGGCTGCCCACGAGTGAAGAGGTGGCCCTGGGCAAGGACTTCTTCCACCGCCGCGAAGGGCTTCAGCGGCGCCTGCTGCCCGGCATGCCCGCCTGCCCCGATCCGCAGGGCTGGGTGACCGAGCACGTGCTGTGGCTGGAGGACGTCGTCGGCATCGTCGACACCCTCCTCGCCGCCTGGCGCGGCTACCTCCCGGACAGTCACATGATCGCCCTCCTGGAGGCCTACGCGCACCAGGCCCGCCCGGCCGTTCCGTACGCCGCCGACCTGCTGCGCGCTTGGGAGGCCGAGGCGTTCGAGTCCTGCTCGGTGGAGGAGGCCGGGTGGTGGGAGGAGTGGCACATCCCGGAGACGGAGCGGCAGGCGCTCGACGCGCTGAACCAGGGGCTGATCCCGATCGGCGCGATGCTGGTCACGGCGGTGGAGCGGGGGGCCGCGGCGGTGTGAGGCGGGGCTTTCGGGTCATATGTCGCGATCTGCGGAAGTGAGTGAAAACGGGGGCGGGTCCGGGTAGAGGCCCAGGTCGGAGCCTGTGGTCCCCGCGCGCGCGGGGCTTACCCCCTACCCCCCGACCCCCACCAACCGGTACCCCCTCTTCGTCACCGTCCCCACCACGCCCCCGTAAGCCCCCAACGCCCCCCGCAGCCTCCCCACCGTCGCCTCCAACGCGCGGAGGGCGTGCTGCTGTTGCCCGGTCTGCCGTCCCGGCACGGCGTCCCCCACCGGAGGCCAGAGCCGTCGCACCAGTTCCTTGCGGCTGAGCACCGTCCCCGGCTGTTCCGCCAGGGCGGTGAGCAGGGCGGCGGGCAGGGGCGGGAGGCGGAGGAGGGTGTCGCCGGCCAGGACGGCCGCGCCCTGGACGATCAGGGGGCCCGCGGGGGTGGAGAGTTCCCGGCGGTGGCGGCGGGGGAGTTCGTCGGTGAGGAGGCGGACGAGGGAGCCGAGGCGGCCGCGGTCGGGCCAGGGGCAGGGAACCCCGGCCGCCACGAGAGGGCGGGCGCACAGGGGGCCTATGCAGACCGCCAGGACGTCGTGGCGGAGGGCGGCCAGAACGTCGTCGCGTCCCGGGCCCGCCGCCGCCAGGAACGCCTCGATGGCCGGTGCGCTGGTGAACGGCAGCGCGTGGATCTCCCGTCGGACGGTCCGGGTGGCGAGCCGGCGCACGGCGTCGGGGTCCTCGGGCGGGCCCCAGCGGTAGACGGGGATCGCGGTCACGGCGGCGCCTCGGGCGCGCAGCGCCTCGGCGAAGCCGGGGGCCGGAGCGCCGTGCTCCTGGACGGCGACGTGCCGTCCGCGCAGGTCGCGGGCGAGCAGCCAGGCGAGGACCGCGTCCGTGGTCTCGGTCTCCGGCGCGTAGTCCTCACGCAGTCCGCAGGCGCGCAGCGCCCCCGTCGTCTTCGAGCCGCGGCTGAGCACGGCGGCCTCCCGGCAGGCCGCGAGCAGAGCTTCGGCGAGGCCCCAGCCCTCCGCGGCGCTCATCCAGCCCCGCCAGCCGACGCCGGTGGTGGCCACCACGTAGTCGACCGGGCGGGCGAGGCACGCCTCGGTGGCGGCGCGGAGCAGCGCGTCGTCGGCGAGCGGCACCATGCGCAGGGCGGGGGCGACGGTCACCGAGGCGCCGCGGCGGAGCAGGAGCGCGGCGAGTTCGTCGCGGCGCCGGTCCGCGGTGACCCCCACCGTGAGGCCCGTCAGCGGCCCGATCGGCTCACCGGGCGCTCCCGGCACGGCTGTTCCCATGGGCCGAGACTCCCCGACGGGGATTAAGCCGTCATTTCGCCGCAGTCACGGGGGCGTAAGGACCGCGCATGCTTTCCTACAAGGACGTGTCGGCGAACGCACATCGGGTAGCGCCGGAGATGTGTGCGACGTGAGCGCGCGGCAACACGGACGTTCCACCGTGGTAACGAGGGCGGATGACGCTTACCGGCATGACCTCAGGAGCACAGCCGGCCGACACCCACTGCCCGTACTGCTCCCTGCAGTGCGGTATGCGGCTGCGCCGTATCGTTTCCCCGGAGTCCCCCGGCGCGGGGCCGGGCGGCACCACCGTCGCGGTGGAGGAGCGGCCGGACTTCCCGGTCAACCGCGGGGCGCTGTGCGGCAAGGGCCGTTCGGCCGCGGCCGTGCTCGCGCCCGGCGCCCGGCTGACCGCGCCCCTGGTCCGTGACCGCCGCACCGGCCGGCTGCGCGAGGCCGGCTGGGACGAGGCGCTGGGCCGGGCCGCCGAGGGACTGGCGGACGCCGCCGCGCGCCACGGCCGGGACGCGGCGGGCGTGTTCGGCGGCGGCGGTCTCACCAACGAGAAGGCGTACCTGCTGGGCAAGTTCGCCCGGGTCGTGCTGCGTACGGCCAACATCGACTACAACGGCCGGTTCTGCATGTCGTCCGCCGCGGCGGCCCAGCGGGCGGCCTTCGGCCTCGACCGGGGGCTGCCCTTCCCGCTCGCGGACATCGCCCGCACCGGCTGCCTCGTCCTGGTCGGCGGCAACCCCGCCGACACCATGCCGCCCGCCATGCGCTACTTCCGGGCCCAACAGGCGGCCGGCGGCACGCTGGTGGTCGTCGATCCGCGCCGCACCCGCACCGCCGAGACCGCCGACCTGCACCTGCGCCCGGCCCCGGGCACGGACCTCGCGCTCGCCCTCGGCCTGCTCCACCTCGTCGTCGCGGACGGGCGGGTGGACGAGGCGTTCGTGGCCGCCCGGACCACCGGCTGGGAGCGGGCCCGCGAGGCCGCCATGGCGCACTGGCCGGAACGGGTGGAACGCCTCACCGGCGTCCCGGTGGCCGCCATGCGGCGGGCCGTGGAACTGTTCTGCGACGCGCCCACCGGCATGGTCCTCACCGCGCGCGGCGGCGAACAGCACAGCAAGGGCGTGGACACCGTCGGCGCGTGGATCAACCTGTGCCTGGCGACGGGCCGGGCCGGCCGGCCGCACAGCGGCTACGGCTGCCTCACCGGACAGGGCAACGGCCAGGGCGGACGCGAACACGGCCAGAAAGCCGACCAGTTGCCCGGCTACCGGTCCATCACCGACGCGGCGGCCCGCGCGCACGTCGCCGCCGTGTGGGGCGTCGACCCCGACACCCTCCCGGGCCCCGGCCGCTCCGCGTACGAACTCCTCGACACGCTCGGCACCGACGGCGGCGTACGCGCCCTGCTGCTCATGGGCTCCAACCCGGTCGTCTCCGCCCCGCACGCCTCCCATGTCACCGAACGGCTGCGCGCCCTCGACTGCCTCGTCGTCTGCGACGTCGTCCGGTCCGAGACCGCCGAACTCGCGGACGTCGTCCTGCCCACCGCCCAATGGGCCGAGGAGACCGGCACCATGACCAACCTGGAAGGCCGGGTGATCCTCCGCCGCCGGGCCCTCGACCCGCCCCCCGGCGTCCGGACCGACCTCGACGTCCTGCACGGACTCGCCGAACGCCTCGGCGTCGGGAAGGGGTTCCCCACGGAGGCCGAGGAAGCCTTCGAGGAACTGCGGGAGGCGTCCGCCGGCGGCCAGGCCGACTACTCCGGCATCGACTACGCCCGGATCCGGGCCGAGGACGGCGTCTTCTGGCCCTGCCCGCGCGCCGGCGCCGGACGGCCCCACCACCCCGGGACCCCGCGGCTGTTCCTCGACCGCTTCGCCACCCCGGACGGCCGCGCCCGGTTCGCCGACGTCTCCCACCGGGCCGCCGCCGAGGAACCGGACGCCGACTATCCGCTGCGCCTCACGACCGGGCGCGTCCTCGCCCACTACCAGAGCGGCGCCCAGACCCGCCGCACCCCCGAGCTCGACCGGGCGGCGCCGGGGCCCTTCGTCGAGGTCCACCCATGGCTGGCGGCCCGGCTGGGCGTCGCCGACGGCACCCCGCTGACGGTCACCAGCCGGCGGGGGAGCGTCACCGCGCCCGCCGTCGTCACCGACCGGATCCGGCCCGACACGGTCTTCATGCCCTTCCACTGGCCCGGCCCCGGCCGCGCCAACACCCTCACCAACCCCGCCCTCGACCCCGTCTCGCGCATGCCGGAGTTCAAGGTGTGCGCGGTACGGGTGGAGGCGGCGGTGACCGAGGGGGCGCGGTGAGCGGGACGGCCGGTACGGGTGCCGGGCGCCCTTCGCGCCCTGTCGGGGCCGCCGCCCGGGGCGCGTCCCGCCCGCGCGGCCCCCACCACGTCGCCGTCGTCGGGGCGGGGATGGCCGCCGCCCGGTTCGCGCGGCAGCTGCTCGCGCTCGCGCCGGACGGGAGCGCGCGGGTGACGCTCTACGGCGCGGAACCGTACGCGCCCTACAACCGCACCCTCCTCACCGGCCTGCTGCGCGGCCGGTACGCGTCCGGCACCATCGCCCTGCCCACCGGCGGGGCGGCCGTCCGCACCGGCACCGAGGTCGTCGCGATCGACCCTGGGGCGCGCACCCTGCGCACGGCCGGCGGGGAGACCGCCGCGTACGACACCCTCGTCCTGGCCACCGGCGCCGCGCCCGTCGTACCGGACCTGCCCGGTCTGCGCACCGCCGCCGGGGCGCTCAGGGACGGCGTCCACCCGCTGCGCACCCTCGGCGACCGCGCCCGGATCGCCGCGGCCGTCCGGAGCGGCGGGACGGCCGTCGTCGTCGGCGGGGGAGTCCTCGGCGTCGACGCGGCGCAGGCGCTCGCCGGGGCGGGGGCCGGGGTCCATCTGGTGCACGACCGGGAACACCTGCTGGACCGTCACCTCGACGCGGGTGCCGCCGGGATCGTGCGCCGTACCCTCGCCTCGCTCGGCGTCCGCGTGCACCACGAGCCGGGCGTCCTCACGGCGCTCGGCGCCAACGGCCGGATCGTCGGCTTCCGGTTGTCCGACGGGACGCGGATCGACGCCCGGACCACCGTCCTCGCCTGCGGGGCGCGACCCCGCACGGACCTCGCGCGGGCCGCCGGGCTCGCCGTGGCCACCGGCGTCGTCGTGGACGACACCCTCGCCACGTCTGCCCCGCGCGTGTACGCGATCGGCGACTGCGCCGAGCACCGGAACGCCGTCCACGGCCGGGCGGAAGCCGCCTGGGAACAGGCCGACGCCCTGGCCGCCGCCCTCGCGGCGGAGTTCTCCGGGACCCCGGCCGGCACGCGTCCCCCCGCCCCTCCCGTCCTCCTCCGGCTCGGCGGAGGGCCGGTGGACGTGGCCGCGTTCGGCGACTCGACGGCCGCGGGCGGCGACACCGAGGTCGTCACCCTGGCCGACGCGACGCGCGGCACCTACCGGAAGCTGGTCCTGCGCGGGGGCGTGCCCGTCGGCGCGATCCTCGTCGGCGACCTGACCACCGTGGGCGACGTGGCGGACGCCGTGGCACGCGGCGAGCCGGTGGCGGGCGACGCGCTGGGACTGCTCGTGGGGGAGGGCCGCCCATGAGGCCGCGCCACGCCACCCGAGCGGCTCCCCGCCACCACCCGCCCCCGCGCGGTCGGCAAGGGGTCCCGGGGGCTGTGCGCGGCGCCGGGGGCGACGGTCCGTCAAGGTCGTCCGACGGCGTCGTCGGGAGCGGTACCGCCGCCTGGCGCACCCGTCACACCGGCTGAACCGACCTCCCCGGCGAAGGCGCCGGGGCCGACCGACAGCGAGCCCACTTCGGGGCGTCGCCGGACGCGAGTGCGATCGTGCGGCGTCTCGTCACCACCGTCCCCCTCCCCGGCGAAGGCGCCGGGGCCCCGCAGCCACCCAGCGCACCCAGGGCACGAGCCCGACGGCGCTTCCCGCGCCGTACCGCGCTCCCCCGCGCACCCGCTGACGATCCCGAAAGGCGGACCGACCGCATGACCACCCCCAGTAGCCCACCCCACCTCGACCGGCACCACCCCCTCGTGCTCGTCGGCCACGGCATGGTCGGCCAGCGCTTCCTCGAAGCGTTCGTCCGGCGCACCGACGCGCTCGGTGCGGACGCCCCGCGCGTCACCGTCCTCGCGGAGGAGCCGCGCCCCGCCTACGACCGCGTCCGGCTCACCTCGTTCCTCTCCGGTGTGACGGAAGAGGAACTGTCGCTCTGGCCACAGGAGTTCGCCCGGCGCCCCGGCGTCGGACTGCGGCTCGACGACCCCGTCGTGGCGATCGACCGCGCCGCCCGCGAGGTGACCACCCGCTCGGGCGCGGTCCACGCGTACGGCACCCTCGTCCTGGCCACCGGATCGCGCCCCTTCGTCCCGCCCGTTACCGGCCGGGACACCCCCGGCTGCTTCGTCTACCGCACCCTCGACGACCTGGAGGCCCTGCGCGCCCGCGCCGGAGCCGTGCGGACGGGGCTGGTCGTCGGCGGCGGGCTGCTCGGGCTGGAGGCGGCGGGGGCGCTGCGGGCGCTGGGGCTGGAGACGCACGTCGTCGAGTTCGCGCCCCGGCTGATGGCCGCGCAGGTGGACGACGGCGGCGGCGCCGCCCTGCGCCGCAAGGTCGAGGAGCTGGGCGTCGTCGTGCATACCGGCGTCGGCGCCCGTGCCGTCGAGGCCGGGCCGGACGGGACCGTCGGCAGCGTGACGCTCTCGGACGGCACGGTCGTCCCGTGCGGGCTCGTCGTGTTCTCCGCCGGCGTCCGGCCCCGCGACGAACTCGCCCGCGCCTGCGGCCTGCCCGTCGGCGAGCGCGGCGGCATCGTCGTCGACGAGGGCTGCCGTACCGCCGACCCCCGGGTCTGGGCCGTCGGCGAGTGCGCGCTGACGCCCGACGGCCGGGTGCACGGCCTGGTCGCGCCCGGCTACGCCATGGCCGAGGCCGCCGCCGTCCGGATCACGGGCGGCGACGGGAGCTTCACCGGCGCCGCACCCGCCGCCCGCCTCAAGCTCCTCGGCGTCGCCGTGGCCGCCTTTGGCGACGCGCACGCCACCGGCGACGACGCCCTGGAGGTCAGCTACGCCAACAGCCGCGACGGCGTCTACAAGAAGCTCGTCGTCGCCCCCGACGGCCGGCTGCTCGGCGGCGTCCTGGTCGGCGACACGGACGCCTACGACGTACTCCGGCCGCTCGCCGAGGCGGGCACCCCGCTCACCACCGCGCCGGAACGGCTCCTGCTGCCGGCCTCGGCCGCCGGCGCGGCGGCGCCCGGCCCGGAGAGCCTCCCGGACAGCACGATCGTCTGCTCCTGCCACAACGTCACCAAGGGCCGCATCCGCGCCGCCGTCACCGACCACGGCCGCTCCGATGTCCGCGCGGTCCAGCGGCACACCCACGCCGGCACCGGCTGCGGCTCCTGCGTCGCCGTGGTGACCAAGCTCGTGGAGGGCGCGACTGCACCCGCCGGTGCCGCCCCCGCCCCCAAGGGCCTCTGCGAGCACTTCACCCACACCCGGGCCGAACTCTTCGACATCATCAGCGTCACCGGCATCACCAGTTTCTCCCGCCTCATCGACGAACACGGCAGCGGTGCCAACGGGAGCGACGGCTGCGACACCTGCAAACCCGTCGTCGCCTCCATCCTCGCCACCCTCAACCCCCGCCTCGGCAACTCCGTCCACATCCTCGACGGCGAACAGGCCGCCCTCCAGGACACCAACGACCACTTCCTCGCCAACCTCCAGCGCAACGGCTCCTACTCCGTCGTCCCGCGCGTCCCCGCCGGCGAGATCACCCCTGAGAAGCTCATCGTCATCGGCGAGGTCGCCCGCGACTTCGGCCTCTACACGAAGATCACCGGCGGGCAGCGCATCGACCTGCTCGGCGCCACCGTCGACCAGCTCCCGCACATCTGGCGGCGGCTCGTCGACGCCGGCTTCGAGTCCGGACACGCCTACGGCAAGGCCCTGCGCACCGTGAAGTCCTGTGTCGGCTCGGTCTGGTGCCGCTACGGCGTCCAGGACTCCGTCGCGCTCGCCGTCGAACTCGAGCTCCGCTACCGCGGCCTGCGCTCCCCGCACAAGCTCAAGGCCGCCGTCAGCGGCTGCGCCCGCGAGTGCGCCGAGGCCCGCGGCAAGGACTTCGGCGTCATCGCCACCGCCGCCGGCTGGAACCTCTACGTCGGCGGCAACGGTGGGACCACCCCCCGCCACGCCGAACTGCTCCTCGCCGACGCCGACCGCGACACCCTCGTCCGCACCCTCGACCGCTTCCTGATGTTCTACATCCGCACCGCCGACCGGCTGGAGCGCACCGCCCCCTGGATCGCGCGCATGGAGGGCGGGCTCGACCGGCTGCGGTCCGTCGTCGTCGACGACTCCCTCGGCATCTGCGCCGACCTCGACGCCCTGATGGCCGAGCACGTCGCCACCTACGAGGACGAGTGGCGCGCCACCCTCGACGACCCCGAACGGCTGCGCCGCTTCGTCTCGTTCGTCAACGCGCCCGGCACCCCCGACCCGGCCGTCCGCTTCGAGGGGGAACCCGGGCGGATCCGCCCGGCCGCCCCGCCCGTCCTCCCCGTCCCGGACGTCGGGACCGCCGGGACCGTCGCGGCGGTGGCGCGGTGACCGCCCGCCGCGTCGTCGAGGTCGACACCGGCGGCGGCTGGACCCCCGTCTGCGCGTACGACGACCTGATCCCCGGCCGCGGGGTCGCCGCCCTCGTCGGCGGGCATCAGGTGGCGGTCTTCCGGGACCGCGCCGGACGGCTCTACGCCGTCGGCAACCGGGACCCGTTCAGCGGGGCGTACGTGGTCTCCCGCGGCCTGCTCGGCAGCCGCGACGGCGTGCCCGTCGTGGTCGAGCCCATGTACCACCGCGCGTTCGACCTGCGCTCGGGCGCCTGCGCCGACGAGCCCGAGACGCCCGGCGGAGGGCCCGCCACACTGCCCGTGTGGCCCGTGCGCCTCGCCGGCGCGGCCGGACCGTCCGGCGACCGGCCCGCCGGCGCGACCGCCGCGCCATCCGCCGACCGCCCGTCCGCCCCACCCCGGGAGCACCCGTGAACCCCCTCACCCCCGCCGCCGAGCGGGCCCACGAACCCCCCGCCGCCCCGGCATCCCGACGCCGCCGGCGGCGGCGCGTCGAGGACTGGCGGCCCGACGACCCGGCGTTCTGGGCGGCCGGGGGCGCCCGGATCGCCCGGCGCAACCTGGTCCTCTCCGTCCTCTGCGAGCACATCGGTTTCTCGGTGTGGAGCCTGTGGTCCGTCCTCGTCCTCTTCCTCGGTCCCGAGTACGGCATCGACCCGGCCGGGAAGTTCCTGCTCACGGCGGTGCCGACGCTCGTCGGCGGCGCGCTGCGGCTGCCGTACACCGTCGCCGTGGCCGTCTTCGGCGGCCGGACCTGGACGGTGATCAGCGCCGCCGTCCTCCTCGTCCCCACCGTGCTCACCGCCGTCGTCCTCGAACCGGGCGTCTCCTACTCGACGTTGGTTCTGGTGGCCGCCGTCGCGGGCGTCGGGGGCGGCAACTTCGCCTCGTCGATGGCCAACATCAACGCGTTCTATCCCCAGCACCTGAAGGGCCGCGCCCTCGGCGTCAACGCGGGCGGCGGCAACCTCGGTGTGCCCGCCGTGCAGTTGCTCGGCCTGCTGGTGCTCGGCACGGCGGGCGCCGGGCACCCCCGGCTGATCGTCCTCGTCTACATCCCGCTCATCGGGCTCGCCGCGCTCGCCGCCGCGCTGCGCATGGACGACCTGGGCGGGCCCCGGCCGCCCGGCCGTCCGCTGCGCGAGGTGGCCCGGCAGGGGCACACCTGGACCGTGTCCCTGCTCTACATCGGGACGTTCGGGTCGTTCATCGGCTTCGGCTTCGCCTTCGGGCAGGTGCTCCTCGTCCAGTTCCCGGACGCGTTCCCGACTCCCGTCCGGGCGGCCTCCCTCACCTTCCTCGGGCCGCTGCTGGGCTCGTTGGTCCGGCCGCTGGGCGGTGTCCTGGCCGACCGGTGGGGCGGGGCGCGCGTCACGTTCTGGACGTTCGCCGCCATGGCGGGGAGCACGGCCCTCGTGGTCGCGGCCTCGCGGGAGGGATCGCTGTCGCTGTTCCTGACCGGGTATGTGCTTCTCTTCTTCCTCAGCGGCGTCGGCAACGGCTCGACGTACAAGATGATTCCGGCGTTGCATCGGGCCGCGGCGCGGCGGCGGGTGGCCGCGGGGGTGGAGTCCGAGGCGGCTTATCGGTTGGCACATCAGCATGCGAATGCGGCCATGGGGGTGGCGGGGGCGGTTGGGGCGCTTGGTGGGGTGCTGATCAATGTCGCGTTCCGGCAGGCTTTTCTGAGTGGTGGCAGTGGGGAGCCGGCTTATCTGGCCTTTCTGGCCTGGTATGTGGTGTGTTTGGTGGTGACGTGGGGGGTGTTCCTGCGGCGGGGGGCTGAGCCGGTTTGAGGTGCCCCGGTCCCGCCCTTTCTCCGTTTCCTGGGGGCTGCGCCCCCAGCCCCCCTTGTCGCGGCTCCGCGCGGTTGCGGGGGTGTGGGGGCTTGCCCCCGCAAGAAACGGAGAAAGGGCGGGACCGGGGCACCCTCACCGCGCGGCGGCCCCCGCCGCCCGCACCACCCCCGCCAGCCACGCCTCCGCCTCGGCGACCAGGAGGACGTCGGCCGCCCGGGCCGACGTCGCGTGGCCGGCCGCCCAGCGCAGGGGGCCGGACGCCTCGGCGGGCGGGGTGTCGTCGGGGGCCAGGCCGAGAGGGCGTTCCGAGCGGAGGGACTGCGCGGTCGCCAGGCAGCGTGCCGCCGCCAGCCCGGCCAGGCCGGTCAGTTCGGCGTCGGCGGCGGGCGGCAGCGGCGGCCGGTCGTCGTCCCGGCGCCGGGCGAGCATCATGGCGCCGCCGGCGACCACCGCGTACCCGGGCAGCGTGAACGCCTCCCAGGGGAGGTCCCGGCCGTCCCGCGAGGCGGCCTCCATGTGGTACTGGAGGTAGGTCCCCTGGGCGAGGAACAAGGCTCGCCGCGCCGCCGCCAGTTCGTCGACCCCGCCGGCGTGCGGGCGGGCCAGCCGGGCGGTCACGGCCGGGCACGCCGCGGCGGCCCGGGTCAGGAAGTCGGCGATGTCGCGCCGCAGTTGTCCGGCCGCGCCCCGGGGCCAGGCGAGCAGGCTCGCCACCGCACCGATCCCTCCGCCGATCAGCACGGTGAGGAGCCGGACGGCGGGCAGGTCCCAGTCGGGCGGCGCCACCTGGCTGAAGACCAGCACGAGGACGACGGTCACCACGCCCTGGGTCCAGGCGGGGCCGAGCACCGGGCCCACGGTCAGGCCCACCAGCAGGAAGACGGGGGTGAAGGCCGCGTAGAAGGCGGTCGTGCCGTCCACGGCGAGCAGCATCCCGGTGGCGAGGACGCCGCCCACGACCGTCCCGACGACACCGGGCACCAGCGCGGCCCGGGTGTCGGCCGCGGAAGTGCGCATGAGGCTGAGGATCGCCAGCAGCACCCAGAAGCCGTGCGGCAGCTCCAGGACGCCGACCAGCAGCCGCGCGCAGGCGAGTGCGAGGGAGAGCCGGAGGGCGTTCCGGAACAGCACGGACGTCGGCGTCAGACGGACGGCCAGCCGGCGCCACCACCACACGGCGGTGCCGACGCCCACGTACGCGAAGGGGCTGCCGGGGTAGTCCCAGGCGGCGGACAGCCGCCCGCCGGCCGCGAGGCGGCCCGCCTCGGCCGCCACCAGGGTCCCCTCCGCCACCTGGCGGAACACGGCGTCCTGCCGCAGCCGTCCGGGCGTGGCCCGGGCGAGCCCCCGGGCCCGCTCCTCGTCGAACGCGGCCAGCGCGGCGGACAGGGCGTCCTCGTCCTCCGGGCCCCCGACGTCCGGGCGCAGCGACGAGGCGGTGCGCCGCAGGGAGTCCGCGCAGTGCCGCAGCAGCGCGGGCGCTCCGGGCACCGGCTCGCCGCGGTCGTCGACGATGCCGTTCAGTGCCTGTGTGGAATCCCGGTTTCTGAGTAGCCTGGCGGCCGTACGCTGGCGGGGTGCCGGAGGACGCCGTTGGGTCGGCGGGCCGTCGTTGCAGGTGCTGTGACGACCCGCTGAGGCGGGGTGCCCGGCCGGATGCGGTGTACTGCTCGTCGGCGTGTCGGGCCAGGTGGTGGCGCCGGGAACGCCGGCTGCGGCAGCGGCTGGCGGCCGTGCAGACCGGCGTCGGCGAGCGGGAGTGTCCGGAGTGCGGAGTCCGGTGGGTGGTGGGGCTGGACCGGCGGTCGACGGCTGTTTTCTGCTCGTCGCGGTGCAAGGTGAGGGCCTGGCGGAGGCGGAAGGAACCGTTCAGCGAACGGTCACAGTAACCGCATCGTGAACGGCCAGCCGCTCAACTTCTGTCCTGTTTCGCTCAATTGTGCGTTGATTCTTGTGATCAGTGGTTTTTCGGTCTGACGCTCGGAGTCGTTGCGGGCCGAGTCCCGTCACGGCCGGGAAGCGGTCGTGCCCCGGCCCGCGGGGTGGTGAAAGCCATGTCCGAGGACGACACCAAAGTCGGGAGTGTCAGCCAGAAGCGATACGAGGAGATCGTCGCCGAGCTGCGGAAGGTGGTCGAGCAGCAGACCACGGGGCAGTTCGTCATCGGCGACCGCGCGCTGGAGATCGAGCCGATGCGCCTGCGGGGCGGGCGGCACGAGGTCGCGCCGGGGCAGGAGCTGTTCACGGTCCGCGAATCGTTGCACCGGCTCGCCGAGGACATCGGCATGTCCTACAAGACGGTGGAGAAGCAGAGGTGGACGGCCTCCCGGTGGCCGAAGGAACGGCGCCGCAGCGGGGTGTCCTTCACCGTCCACCGGATCCTCGCGCACATCGAGGACGAGAGGGAGCGGTTCGAGGCGATCGGCAAACCTCCCGCGGGCAAGATGCGGTGGACGCCCGACGACGCCCACCGGCGGGTGGGCCAGCAGGCCGCCAAGCCGGTCTCGCCGCAGGAGAAGATCAACGCCATCCACACCCTCGCGCGTGAGGAGGAGGTGGCCAGTCAGGTGGCCACCGTCATGCTGCACCGGCCCGAGATCGCCGCGCGGGCCATGGCCGATAACACCGCCCGGCACATGGTCAACCAGGCCCAGGTCGAGCGGGGGCGGCAAGCCCGCGAGCACTTCGAGCGCACGGACGTCTTCGCCCCTGCGGTGAGGCGGATCGAGCACTCGATCGAGTTCCTGGACCTGGTGGCGGCCTGCCACGCGTTCACCGCGGCGGCCGGCCGGGTGGTGCCGGGCCTGCGCGACCGCAGGCTGAGCGAGGACGAGCGCGCGGTGGTCCATCAGCGGGTGGCGGGCGTGAGGGCGACGCTGGACTGGATCGAGAACGCGGTCGAGACCGGCAAGGTCGACATGGACGCGGAGCTCGCGCGGCTGCTGCGGGGCGAGTAGGGATGCCGCGGGCATCCCGGAGGCGGGGTGCTGCGGCCGAGCGGCACGCGAACAGCATCCGGTTCGTGCTCTTCGAGGCGAGGCCGGCGGGCCTGCTGTTCCCGCAGCTGGTGCGGGCGAGCGAGCTCTCCCCGAGCCAGGTGAGGGCGGGACTGGCCGTGCTGCGGGACATGATCGCCGAGAACGGTTGGCCGCCGTTGATCTGGACACGGGCCGACGGCTACAAGTTCGCCGCCCAGTCCGGGGAGCTCGAAGCCTACGAGCGGTCGGTGATCAGTGAGAAGCTCACCGAGATCCGCCGTCTGATC
This sequence comes from Streptomyces mobaraensis NBRC 13819 = DSM 40847, assembly GCF_017916255.1. NCBI lineage: Bacteria > Bacillati > Actinomycetota > Actinomycetes > Kitasatosporales > Streptomycetaceae > Streptomyces > Streptomyces mobaraensis. Next base: position 425,360 of record NZ_CP072827.1, on the reverse strand, counting down.
TCCGGCACGGTCGCCCCGCACGCTGCCCTTCACCCGAAGGACAAGTGGGTGCGGCACATCGTTGCCCAGCTCGCTTCGGTCGAGTCCACCCTCGACCTGATCGCCAGCGCATGACCATCTCCAGGGACCGGTACCGCCTGCTTCCCCCCTCCCGGCGGGGCCGGCCCCTGGAACACCGCATGGAGGTGCCCGGGATGCGTCGCCGCTGCTACCCCTCCGACACCACGACAGCGGAGTGGGCTTTGATCGAGCCCCTTCTTCCGGTGCCCGCATGCCGGACCCGCTGGGGTGGCAGGCCGGAGAAGCACCACAGGCGCGACATCGTGGACGCCATCAGGTATTTGGTCGATTCCGGCTGCAAGTGGAGGGCCCTGCCGCAGGACTTCCCGCCATGGCGGACGGTCTATGACCACTTCGCGAAATGGGCAGCGGCCGGGATCGTCGGCATCCTCCGCGACCAGCTCCGCCGCCGGATCCGGTGCGGTTCGGGCCGGGCCCCGCATGCGGTCGCGATCGTCATCGACTCCCAGAGCGTCAAGGCCGCCGAGACCGTCAGCAAAGCCACCCGCGGCTACGACGCCGCGAAGAAGATAGACGGGCGCAAACGCCACCTCGTCGTGGACACACGGGGTCTGCCGCTGCTGGTAATGGTGACCCCCGCGGACGTCAGCGACCGCGACGCCGGGCGCGAAGTCCTCTTCCGTCTGAGGCTGATGCACCCCGAGCTGACGGTGGTCTGGGCCGACTCCGCCTACGCCGGCGGCCTGGTCGACTGGGCCCGCTCGTTCCTGAGGCTCACGGTCAAGACGGTCAGCCGGCCGAAGAACACCCCCGGGTTCGTCATTCTGCCCCGCCGCTGGGTGGTCGAACGCTCGATCGCGTGGATCATGCAGGCCCGCAGAAATGCCCGCGATTACGAGAGGCTGCCGCAGCACTCGGAGGCGTTGATCACGTGGGCCGCGATCACGCTCATGACCCGCCGGCTCACCCGTCCGGGCGTCGCCGTTGCCCGGTGAAGCCGCGTGTTCGCGCGGCCGACCCGGCCTTCTACGACGCCGTAGCCCAGGACATGCACGACAGCGGTGTCCCCCTGCTCGGCTGGATCACGCGACCCGGCGGACTGCGTCCGTTCGGCGCCGTGCCCTCCCAGGCCGATCTGGAGGACACCCGCATCGTGCCGGCGTACACCGCCGTCGCGCGGCAGATCGTCAACACCCGGCGGCTGGCCCGCGGCGGTCGGCCACGCTCTGACGGCTGGGACAAGAAGCCCTGGCTGAGCGCGGTGGCGGCCTCGGCCGCCACCGCGCTCAGCCAGGGCGTGTGCTTCATACGGGGTGAACTGGGACCGGCTTCATCAGCAAGGTCATCTCCTGGGAGCCACCTCTTCACAGATCGCGTAAGCCCGGATCCGGCCATCCTCAATCGAGGCATACCAGGAATTCTGGGCCGGAGTGTTGGTGCTGATCATGTTGGGCCCGATGGACGAGCGCACACCATCCGTTGCGTCAACGACCATCCCCAGCACGCCACCGCGCCGTACCTCGTGATAATTGGGCTGTGCGTTGTAGCCGCCGCTCACCAGCTTGGTTCCCGCCGGGCACGTTGCGATGGATTGGTTGCCGTTCTCGGCCCATGATCCTACCACCGTGGTTTGGTCACCCGGGGCGGCGACGGCATGGGAAGAGGTGCCTCCCAGAACGATCACAGCCCCGAGGAGAACAGCAGCAAGTCGCCGCATAGCCAGCCTTTCTGTTCGTCGGTTGGATGCAGTCCTGGCTTCGCGCCAGGTCGGTGATTGGCAGCTGAGCCGGCAGGCCCTGGTCAGAATGAGTTGACCGTGTCGATGACGAGCTGGAGGGCATCGGGAACAGAGAAGCCTGTCCGATCCTGTGGTTCGTCCGGCGTCACAGGGCTGACAGGATCGGCTGCCGGAATGCTGGCTGGAACTGCGGCCGCGGCCGAAGTGATTCCTGCAGCCAGGATGGCGGACGAGACGGCCAAGGCCGTCACGGTAATTAGTCGTTTGACCATGTATCCATGGTGGCGTCGCTGCCCGTGCGACGCTGTCCCCCTGAAGCAGGAACGAGATGTTCGAGCGTCGCTGGCTTCTCCAGCCACACCGGACTTGTCGACCGCTCCACGGGCCACCCCGCACGCCGTCACGCTGAGACGCAACTCCGATCAGACGGCTGCGGGCGCCAGCCCGCCCCACCTTCAATGTCGGCAGTTTTCCAACACGTACTTAAAGGTCAATCACCGCACCGTGGGGTGGGCTCCCTCATCGCCGGAGAGCGGCGGAGACGGCCCTTGGCGCCGCCCGAGGGGTCGTTGGTGACCCAGCGGACAGCGCCAAGCGGCCTACCGGGAGTCAGACAGCGATCGTCTTCCCTTTGGCGAAGTCGGTGCCCTTTTGCCCGTACACGCTGATCTTGTACTTTGTTGAGGTGTCATGCTCGCCCATGGCGAACAGCATCAGCTTGCCGGCGTCGTCGTAGAAGAAGAGGGTGGCGCTTGTCTGGCCGTTACCTGAGCTGGCATGCAGGACCGGATGCCCGTTGAACGTGTATTTGCCAGTGGCTTTCCCACCACCGTCGAATGCCTGGTTCAGGGCTTGCTTGACGTTCGCCGTCTTCTCGGTCATCTTCCGGGCCTTGATGACCTCGATCAGGTAGGACTGCGCTTGCGGCTGAGCCATGGGGCTGGTTTCACCTCCGCCGTCCTCCTTGATGACGATCATTGCGGACGATGCGGTAGCTGACGGCATGGTTCCCCTTCCGGCCTGGACAGCAGATGGGACGGGTGGATCCACAGATGGGCGGCGACACGGCTCGCCTTGCCGCAGAAATCACGACACGGGTACCTGCTCGCCTTTCAGGAGCAGCCGAGACGGCAGGGCCGAGACAGCGCCACCCGCTGCTGTTGATGACGGCTGATCGCGCCTGCAGCCCCCTCGCGCCCCGCCTATGCGGGCAGTGGAAGTGCGAGGAGGGCGGCGTGCCCCTTGGGGCGGCTAGGAGTTACCGTCTTTGACTGCCTCGTAGTCCATCCAGACGTTGCCGGTCTCGGGGTAGCGGCCGCTCGCGGTGGTAGTGCCGCCGGCGAACCAACCCAATTCCTTGGGACTGAGCCGCCAGTCGACGTGTGCTTCGGTGTCGGTTGTACCGATCACCGGATACTTCATGCATGTGATGCGGTATGGGTCTCCGGAGCCATCCTCCGCGAAGGCGCGGTACGCAGTGGCCGGGTGCCCGCTAGCTCCGGGGAGCTCTTGCCCGTCGATGGTGATGTCGAATGACTCACGAGTTCCGAAGGGGGTTCCGAGGCTCTTGACTTTGAGGGTGACGGTGCTGTCTCCCCAGACGACGGCGTCGTAGTTGGTGGTTTCGCTCATTTTGGCCGGGATGCCGTCCAGGGTCTGGAGGGTGTAGCCGATCCTCACGTAGGACTTGTACTTCTGGGGGGTGGCGAAGGATTCCGCGAGTGTGCCCTTGGTGAGCAGTTCCTTGATCTGGCCTCCGGTGCTGCCCTTGCTGATGATGCTGACCTCGGACTTGGAGATGATCCCCAGGTAGTGGGCCTTCAGGTGGGCGTCGACGTCCGCGAAGCCGTGGTAGCTGGCCTCGAGAGCGGCCTTGATCTCGGTCTCGGACGAGGTGGAGGTGAAGGTGAAGACGATGATGCGGCCGTAGACGACGCTGTTGACCAGCAGCGGTGGGTTGTCCGGCCCCATGTAACCGCCGCTGACGAGCTTGTTGAGCTTCTCCTCGGTGAAGCTGTCCTTGAACAGCGCGCCCGGGGTGGACACGTCACAGAACGCGGTGAACCCCCTCTCGCGCAGATAGACCAGGACCGTGTTCATGGTCTCCTTCCGCCTGGCGCTGATGTCCAGCGAGGCGGCGAACCCTCCATACTTGGCGGAGATGCCCAGTTCCAGGGCGGTCTCGGAACTGTCGTACGCCTCCACGCGGCGGAAGACCACGTCCGAGGAGCCCGGGGCATCGTCACCGACCACCTTGCCGATCGCCGCGGTCACGTTGGACGCGGACGGCGGGGAGGCCGTCTCCTTCCTGCTGGTGAGCCGGTCCACCGTGATGCCCAGGTCCGCCCGGTCGCTGTCCTCGATTCCCGCCGGGATCAGGTAGCCGTTCTCGATGGCCGGCTTGGCCTGCACGATCGCCCCGGGGAAGCACATGGACACGTTCGGATCGAACGTGATCGCCTCTTCGGGGTTCTTCGTCAGGCTGTAGGTCTGCTTCGTACGCTTGACGCCCTTGACGTGGGTGACCTCTTCGGGGCCCACCTTTGACTTTGCGTTCGGCTGGTACGGGCTGAGCTCCCGCCACTTCCTCCACTTGGCCAGGGCCGCCGCGACGTCCGCCTTGGCCTGGCGGTCTCCCACACCCACCGGCGCCACAGCCACCGGCAACGAGCCATCGCCGGTGAAGGCAGCGATCACGTACTGATGTTCCCGAAGCGCGGGCAGATCCGGCAGCTCAACCTTCTCCAGGCTGGCGGCCTGCGCCACCGGAACGGCACGGCCCGCTGACGCCTCCCGCTCTGCCTCGGACGCGCCCGGCACGCGATAGACCTCGTAGCGCGTGGCATCCGGCACATCCCACTGCACCCGGCACCCGCCGCCTTCGGTCTGCACTGCCCACGCGACAGCCGTGACCTGCCCCTCGCTCGCTTGCGTCATTTGATCCCCCACTCCCCTTACTCGTCGCCCGCCATCGCGGGAGGACCGCCACATCCTGCCCAGCCACAAAGCCTTCTATGAGCCGATCAATCACACTCCGTACACTTTGAGCCACATAAAGGAAGAGGGCCGAGAACAGGCCGTAGCCGCACCAGCTGAGCGATAGAGATTTCGTCGTGCAGGGGCCCACTTCCTCCGCCTGCTGGCCCGCAGGACGCCACGGGCGCGCACCTCGTCGCCGACCAGGCCTGAAATTGAGACAGATCGCCCCCCCCACGACGCGCGGAACGATCCACCGAGGGGCCAGTCATCCGACACATCGGGCACGCCTGAGGCCATGGCCATAGGTCTCGCGATCACGACACGCGGGGCCTCGCCGCCGCCGATCAAGAGTTCCCACTCAGGCACTCAGCTTGACTCTGTCGGGGATCTTGGAGTGGCCGAGGTCAGGTGCCCAGGGTGCGCCAGGATTTCGGCCGGGGGATCTCGCGCTGGTCGAGGTAGTTCTGGAAGGCGGTCGGTCGGCGGGGAGGGGGTGCTTCCTCGGTCGGTGGGAGACCGCCGAGACGCTCGATGTTGATGGCGATCGCGGTCAGAACGTGCTGGACGTGGGCTTTGCTCTGTCCTCGGTAGCGGCAGCGGCGCATGCCGTGGCCGTGAGCGAACTCGTTGACCGTGCCTTCCACTCCGGAGCGGACCGCGTAGCGGGTCTTCCACTCGGGCGTCTGTTGCTCGGCGCGGACGCGGAGTTGCAGGTCACGGAGTTCTCGCGGGGGAAATCCGACGGTGCGGGTGCTCTCGCGGGAGGTGGTGCACTGTGCGCGGGCCGGGCAGGGCTGACACTGGCTCTTGGTGAACCGTGCCACGATCAGTGGGGCCGCGGTGGACGAGGAGGTCGGGTAGGGGCCGTGCCAGCCCGCGCTGACCTGCCCCCGAGGGCAGGTGACCTGCCGGCGGTCGTAATCGATGTGGAAGTCGTCCCGGGCGAAGCCCTCGCCTCGACGGTGCTGGCGGGTGGGGTTGTTCTTCAGCGGACCGGAGACGGTGACCTGATGGTCGCGTGCGGCTTGTTCCAGGTGGGGCAGGGAGGTGTAGCCGCTGTCGACCAGGTGCTCGGCGGGCAGCAGACCGCGGCGGGAGAGGCGGGTGTGGATGCCGGGCAGGACGTTGCTGTCGTGGGTCGTGGACGCGGTGGTGGCCACGTCCGTGATCACGTTGGGGCCGTCAGGAGCGCACGTTTCCGTCAGATGGGCAGAGAATCCCTTCCAGCTGATGATGTGCCCGTGACGGGCATAGCGGGCCGCGGTGTCGTAGGGGGAGACGATCGCCCGGGACGAGGGCGGCAGCCCGGGGTCGTCCTCGGTCTCGGCGGTGCGCCAGCGCAGGCGGCCTGCGGCGTCGCGGTGATAGTTCTGCACCATGATCTGGCGCAGGGTCTGGACACGAGGGCCCGACGCACGGTCCGCCCTGTGCCGGTAGAGGTGTTCCAGGAGCCGGACGGCGTCGTTGCCGGTGGCCAGGATCCTGGTCTTGGGCTTGGTGGGGTTCTTGCCCAGGCGGACCGGACGGCCGTAGCGGCGCCCCCAGTCCTCGTCGACCAGCTCGTCCAGCACGTGCGGGGCGGTGCCGGCGACCTCCTCCAGTGCGGCGCGGACCGCCTCGGTGACCATCTCCAGCCGGGTCAGGTCGCGGACCGCGGCCAGGACGTGGGTGGAGTCGGTGCGTTGTGTGGTGCGCTCGCGCACCAGGCCGGCCAGCTTCAGGCGGGCCAGGGCGAGGTCCAGGAGGCGGTCGGCACGGCCGCCCTCGGCGAGGCGTTCACGGAAGTCGGCCAGCACGCTGTGGTGGAAGCCGGGATCGTCCAGCTCCATGGCCATGGCGTACTTGAAGTCGATGCGGCAGCGCACCGCCTCGGCGGCCTGCCGGTCCGACAGGCCGAGCACGAACTGCAGCACACAGACGGTGGCCAGTTGGGCGGGCGAGAGGCCCGGACGCCCGTCACGCGGATACCAATCGGCAAAGTCCTCGTCACGCCACAGCCCGTCCAGGCGGTCTCTCACCCACATCGCCGCCGTACCGCCCGGGTTGCTCGCCTGCGCGATCTGCGCGGTCAGAGGCGGGACTTGCTCACCGGAACGGGGACGGAGGGACAACGAGCACCTCGACAACTGCATCGGCCTGCGGAACAGCCCCGAGCATGCCCGTTGATCACGCCGTCGCGCCGGGAAACTCCAAGATCCCCGACAGAGTCAAGCTCAGGAGGTCGCGCACGTGCCGCACCGCGGCCCGGGTGTGGGTGAGGGCCCGGTCGCCGGGCGTGGCGGAGGTGGGGCGTTGGTCCGGCGGCACCTCGGACAGCAGCGTCGCCGTCAGGGCCCGGTCGGCCGCCTCCCGCGAGCTCCGGACGTCCTCAGGGGGCCCGTCGCCGGCCAGGAGGCGCCCGACGGCGGCGCAGTAGCCGGCCGTTGCCTCAGTGGCGTCGGCGAGCAGCGTCCGATACGGGACGGGGCGTGGCTCGCGCCACAACAGCCGGTCCACGAGGGCGGTGAGCAGGATGCCGACGGTGAGGCCGGCCAGCCGGGCGGGCAGGGCGTCCGGCGCGTAGGGCGGGAAGCAGGGGAGCACGTAGTAGAGCTGGAAGGCGGGCGCCGGGGCGGCCGTCCGCGGGCCCCCGTTCGCCAGCAGGGAGACGGCGAAGCCCACCGCCAGCATCCCCAGCGCCGCCGCCCAGTCGCGGACGGCGAGCAGGGTGCCGGCGGTGACCAGCGCCCAGCCGACGGGCAGCGTCAGCAGCAGGGTCCCGGTACGCCGAGGGGGCGGCCCGGGGACCGAGGAGAAGAGGATCAGGGGCAGTGCGCCGAACATGGCGTAGAGGGCCATGTCGCGGCGGCCGAAGGCGTAGGCGAACGTGTAGAACCCCGCGCAGCCGGCGACGGTCACCCAGGCGGCGCGGCGCAGCGCCTCCGGTGCGCCCGGAGTGCGCAGGAACCGGCGGAGCGGTCCGCCCGTACCGGCTCGGGGATCCGGTGTGCCGATCACAGTGCCACGCTAGGGGCACCGCCCCGCGCCGCAACTCGGCCGGCGGCCGCCCGCGTCCCGTCGTGACGGGCGGGGTGCCGCCGGCCCGCGCGGCCGGGCGTTCCGATCGGGTGCGCGGTCAGGCGTGCGCGGTGGTGCGGAACTCCTTCACGAACGCCGAGCAGAAGGCCGGCAGGTCGCCCGGCTTCCGGCTGGTGATCAGGGTGTTGGGGCCGCCGGTGCACACCTTCACCTGCTCGTCCACCCAGGTGCCGCCCGCGTTGCGGACGTCGGTGCGCAGGCTGGGCCACGAGGTCAGGGTCCGGCCGCGCACCACGTCGGCCTCCACCAGCGTCCACGGGGCGTGGCAGATCGCGGCGACCGGCTTGCCCGCCTCGAAGAAGGACTTGACGAAGGAGACGGCGCCCTCGTGCATCCGCAGCGCGTCCGGATTGGCCACGCCGCCGGGGAGCACCAGTCCGTCGTACTCCTGGACGGACACCTGGTCCACCACGTCGTCGACGGGGAAGGTGTCGGCCTTGTCGAGGTGGTGGAACGCCTGCACGCTGCCCGGCTCGGTGGAGACCAGGCGGGGGGTGCCGCCGGCGTTCTTGACGGCCTGCCACGGGTCGGTCAGCTCGACCTGCTCGATGCCTTCCGGGGCCACGAGAAATGCCACCTTCATGTGGTGTGCTCCTTGTCCTGTTCGTCCGGATCGCTGGTCGCGACGGTCACGACGGTGACGGCGGTGAGGCCGTCACGGGTAGCGGCAGATGCCTCCCGCACCCTGGGCCGGGGTCCTGGGCTCGCCCGGCTCCAGCACCCGTACGTCGGCGCCGGTCAGCAGGGCCGCCCGGACCGCGACGTCGGCGAGGCGCCCCTCGTGCGGCTCACCGCCGCCGTCCGGCGGCAGGTCGTCGCGGCGCTCGGCCAGCTCGGCCGGCGAGTCGCCGAACCAGGCGGTCCGCTGGTCCCGCGGGTCGTCGGTGACCGTCAGGGTCCCCACCCGGCCGACGGCGAGCGCGTCGAGCGTGGCGCGGACCCCTTCGACCGCGTGCCCACCGGGCGCGAGCTCATGCTCCAGCGTGCGCAGCAGTTCCGCGGTGCGGGCGTGGCCGGCCCGGGCCACCTCGGTCTCGGTGCGGGACGTCCGCACCGCCGCCGAGCCGTCCGCCGACCGGCTGCCGCTGATGTGCCCGACGGTCACGTCCCGGCGGACCCGCGCGGGCAGGTGCTTGGTCAGGTACTGCCGGGCCCGGACGTCGCCCGCGACCAGCAGCAGGGACGCCGACACCTCGGCGAGCGCCTCGTCCACGGCCGTGGCGACGACCTTCGCGTTCCGCTCCCAGGAGTCCTCGGCGCGGTGCTGGAAGCGCATGTTGGGCAGGCCCGAGGTGCGCAGGATCTCGTCGTCGGTCCCCTGGACCGTGCGCCGCCGGGCCTCGGTGCCGCCCTCGGGGTGGACGAGGAGGTCGGCGCCGGTGCGGTCGACGACGGCGACGACGTGCGCGGGGTGCTCCTGCCGCCACTCCAGCAGCGGCAACAGGTGCGGCACGGAGGCGAATTCGGCGACGTCGCCGTGGTGCCCGCCGGGCAGTTCGGCGGCGTGGCGCACCTCGCCGTGCGAGGCGAAGAGGGCGAGGACGCCGGTGCCCGGCAGCGCGTCCATGACGCGGGCCGTGAGCGCGTCGACGGTGGCCGCGTCGGCGCCCTCGCGGGCGAGCCGGGCGGCCAGGTCCCGCCAGCGGGCCCCGGCCTCCTCCGCCCGCTCGGGGCGTGCTTCGAGGCCGAAATAGACCGAGGCGAACGGGCCCGGCGCGGCCAGCAGCTCGCGCAGGGTCCCGAGGTCGGTCCGGGTGGCATCCCGAGTGGCCATAGCCATGTGGACTCCTCCTCCCGGGGCGGTTTGCGCCCACTCATCCAGCTGAGCAGATGGGGCACAACGGCGCACGCCGGGGCGCGAGGACGGGAGCCACACCCCGGCCGTTCGGTCACAGCTCGTGACGGAATGAATGCGCTCTGGAATCATGGGAGTTGAGCGGGCCGAGGAAGGGTCGGCGCCCCGAGGAGGGGAGGGCGTCCGGCGCGACCTCGGCCCCCTTGGTGTGCGCGCCGACAGGTCCACCTCAAAGGAATTCTTGGAGATCGTAACGGAATTCATTATTCGACTTATGGATCGAATGCCGCTAGCGTCGAAAGCGGCCCGGAAGAAGGCGAACAACCGCTTCCCACGGCCCTTCTGCACGTCCCCTACCGATGGGCGGTGACCTCCCATGGCGGCCGAGCGCCGAACGACGTCCCCTTGGACGTTCATGGCCGCGACGGCGATCCTCTGGGGGTCCGCCTTCCCCGCGATCCGCGTCGCCCTCGACGGCTACTCCCCGACGTCCATCGCCATCCTGCGCCTCGTCTGCGCCGCGGCGATCCTCGTCCCCTGCGCGCTCACCGGCCGGATCAGCCGGCTCCGGCGGGCGGACGCCCTGCGGATGGCGGGCTTCGGGCTCACCGGCATGACCGCCTACCAACTCCTGCTGTACGCGGGCGAGCGGCACGTCGAAGGCGGCACCGCCGCCATGCTGGTGGCCACCTCGCCCGTCTTCGCCACGCTCCTCGGCATGCTCGTCCTCAAGGAGCGGCCCGGCGCCCGGGGCATCGTCGGCCTGCTGGTGGCGCTGGGCGGAGCCCTCGTCGTCGCCATGGCCGGCGGCGCGGGCGGCGGTTCGCTCACCGCCATGGCGATGATCGTCGTCGCCGCGGCCGCGCAGGCCACCTCGTTCGTCCTGCAGAAGCCGCTGCTGCGCCGCTACTCGGGGCTGGACTGCATCTTCTACGGCAGCCTCTTCGGGCTGCTGCCGCTGCTGTTCGCGGTCCCCGACGCCGTACGGCAGTCGGCCGCGGTCGGCTGGCGGGAGGGGACGGCCGTCGGCTGGCTCGGCCTCGGCTGCACCGTCCTCGCCTTCTGCACCTGGTCCCGCGTCCTCCGGGCGGCGACGGCGGCCACCAGCTCGCTGGTGCTCTACGCCGTGCCCGTCGCGGCCCTGGCCCTGGACGCCGCCCTCTTCGGCAACGTCCCCGCGCCGCTGGCCGGCGCCGGCGGGCTGATCGTGCTGCTCGGCGTGGCCGTCGCCGCGACCCGGCGCACGCCGCCCCGGCGGGTGGCCGGCGCGGCCTCTCCGCCCGTCGCGGCCTCTCCGCCCGTCGCGGCCTCTCCGTCCGGCGACGCGGGCCGGTCGGCCGAGGAGGCGAAGACCGCTGGCGACGCGCCCGCGGGCGACGGCGAACGGACGCGCGGACGCCACGCGGTGGCCGCCGGCCGCTGAGCCGGTCGCTTGCCTGCCGCGTCGGCCGCTTTCCGCATCGGCCGCACGGCGCCGGGCCATGGCGCGCCGCCCCCGCGCCGCGCGTCACCCTTCCAGCAGCGGCCGCACCCGGGACAGCGTCTCGCGTACGTTCTCCTCCACCACCAGCCCCCGCGCCTCGTCCACGCCCGCCCAGCGCAGTTCCGCCCCCGGGTGCTCGGGACGGACCGCCTCCGGCGTCCCGGTCGCCAGGACGAAGCGCAGGTCGGCGTGTTCGTGCGCCGGCTCGCGGTCGGACGCGGGCACCGGCACCACCGCGATGTGCGCCAACTCCCCGTCCGGCCACGGCACCAGGTCCGTCAGCGCGGTCTCCTCCCGTCCCTCCCGCAGCACCACGGCCAGCGGGTCGGTCTCCCCGGGGTCGCCGTGCCCGCCCACCAGCAGCCAGGAGCCCAGCCGCGGGTGCCTGCGCAACAGCACCCGGCGGCTCTCCGGGTGGACGATCACCGCCGTCGCGGTGAGGTGCAGGGGCAGGGCGCGCTGCCAGGGGTCACCGCCGGCGGCGAGCAGCGCGCGCACCCGCTCGGCGTCGGCGCGCTCCCGGTCGTCGGCGGGGCGGTGGCGGTTCAGGAGGTCCGGGACGGACAGGGGGAGGGGCATGTGCCGCATCCTAGGGAGCGGTCGCCCGCGGTCCAACGGAATTAACCCGCGGCCCAACGGAAGCAACCCGCGGCCCGACGGAACCGACCGGCCCGGCACTTCCGCCCGCCCGGCCGGGCTCAGGCCGCCGCGCCGTGGCACGCCTCGATCAGCGCCCGCAGCTCCGCCCGCGGCGGGTCCGGGCGCACCGCCAGATACGCCCGCATGACCGGCGCGGGCGAGCGCAGCCGCCGGAAGACCACGCCCGGCACGGGCAGTTGGTCGGCGTGCGGCGCGTAGAAGACCGTCCAGGACGGTTTTCCGTACCCGATGGACGCCAGGGTGTCCTGGGCCGTGGTGAACTCCGGGCCGAACACGGGGGTGAAGCCCGCCTCCTCGCACGAGCGCAGCATCAGGTCGTACAGCGCGGGGTTGCGCTCGCGGCCGGAGAGCCGCAGCGGGAGCCCGGCCAGCTCGGCCAGGTCGATCGTGTCGCGCACCGCGAGGTCGTGCCGGGCGGGCAGCGCCACCATGACGTCGTCCTCCCACAGCGGCAGCAACTCCAGCCCGGGGACCGGCCGGTCGCCGCGCAGCAGGGTCGCGTCCAGCTCGCCGGAGCGGACGCGCCGGAGCCGGTCGTCCGTCGCGGCCGTGACGAGTTCGAGTTGGGCCGAGGGGGCGAGGCGGGCGAAGCCGTCGAGGATCGCCTCCAGCCGGGCGCCCAGGCCCGAGCTGGTGCCGAGCCGCAGGGTGGCCGCGTGCTCCGTGCGCAGTTCGTCGACGGCGGCCCTGGCCCGCTCCCGCGCGGCCAGCACCTCGCGGGCGTGCGGCAGCAGCCGGCGTCCGGCCTCCGTCAGCCCGACGGCCCGGGTCGTCCGGTCGAACAGCGGCATCCCCAGCTCCCGTTCCAGCCGGCGCACCTGCTGGCTCACGGCCGACTGCACGATGTGCAGCCGCTCGGCGGCCCGCCCGAAGTGCAGCTCCTCGGCCACTGCCAGGAAGTACTCCAGCTGCCTGATCTCCACGTTCGCCCGCCCCCACCTGCACTGATCTCGATCCGTGATGAGTGTAGGCGCACTTCGCGCCTTGGTCGCGGGCGGCCGGCGCGATGGAGTGGGGGTCATCGACGGACCGGCGCCAGAGCCGGTCCGGCCGGAGGGGAAGGAGTCCGCCATGCCGTACGCGAACGTCAACGGCACCACGCTCTACTACGAGGACGAGGGCACCGGTCCGGCCCTGCTGTTCCTGCACGGCTGGGGGACCAGCGGACGGGTGTGGGGCGCACAGCTCCCCGCGTTCGTCGAGGACCACCGCGTCGTCACCGTCGACTGGCGCGGCTGCGGCCGGTCGGACCGGCCCGCCGCGGGCAACGACATCGACGGCGTGGTCGGCGACGTCGTCGCGCTGATCGGTGCCCTGGGGCTGGACCGGCCCGTGGTCGTCGGCTCGTCGATCGGCGCCGTCTTCGCCCTCGAACTGGCCCTGCGGCACCCCGGGCTGGTCGGCGGGGCGGTCTCGGTGGACGGGTCCGCCCACTGGCCGACGCTCGACCCGTCGTCCTCGGACCTCGTCGGCGAACTGCGCGAGGACCGGGCGGGCACGGTGGCGGGCTGGGTCCCCGGCTGGTTCGGGCCGGACGCCCCGCCCGCGCTGGCCGACTGGACGGTCCGCCAGGTCCTGGACTCCGGCGTCTTCATCGACCGGCAGTTCGACCGGGCCCTCGCGTACGACCCGCGCCCGGCGCTGCCGGAGCTGCGGGTGCCGGTCCACTACGTCCACGGCGAGCTCAGCCACATCCCCGTCGCGATCTCCCGGGAGTGCGCCGCACTGACCCCCGGCGCCGAGGTCCGCGTCATCGCCGGCTCCGGCCACATGCCGCACCAGGAGCGGCCCGCCGCCTTCAACGCGGCGCTGCGGGACCTGCTCACCGCCATACGGGTCGGCGTCCCCGCGTAGCGGACCGCCGCCGTACCGCCCTTCACGCTTTCACGAGAATCGGACAGCCATGCCCAGCACCACCGCCGCCCTCTGCCACGGCGCGGCCACCGTCGCCTACGACCGCTCCGGGTCCGGCCCCGGCCTGGTCCTCGTCCACGGCACGGGGGCCACGAAGGAGCAGTGGCAGCCCCTGACCGGGGCCGTCGCCGACCGCTTCACCGTGGTGGCGCCCGACCTCTCCGGGTCCGGCGCCACCACCGACCACGGCGGGCCCCTGACCGTCGCCGACCTCGCCGACGAGGTCCTCGCCGCCGCCGACGACGCCGGGCTCGCCACCTTCCACCTGGCCGGCCACTCGCTGGGCGCCGTGGTGGCCGCGCACCTCGCGGGGACGCACCCCGGCCGGGTCCGCTCGCTGGCGCTGCACGCCGCGTGGGTGCGCACGGACTCCCGGATGGCGGCGGAGTTCCGCTACTGGCTCGCCCTGCTGCGGTCCGACGCCCGGCACGGGACGGACCTGTTCGTCCGGATGCTGCCGCTGATGGCCTTCGGCCCGCGCTACTGGGAGCGGACGGACGACGCCGCCTACGAGGCCCTGGTCGGCGCGCTCGCCGGGGTGATCGCCCCCGGCGCCGACCGGCAGACCGAGGTCGACCTGACGGTGGACCTGGGCCCGCTGCTGGGCCGGATCACCGCGCCCACCCTGGTGCTGGCCAGCGCGCACGACCGGATCATCGACGCCGGCCAGCAGCGGGCGCTGCTGTCCGGCATCGCGGACAGCCGTTACGCCGAGATCGACGCCGGGCACGGCGCCCCGGGGGAGGATCCGGAGGGCTTCGCCGCGAAGCTCGCGGCCTTCCTCGACGAGCGCGTGGCCGCCGAGCGGGAGCCCGCGGGCCTCCGCTGACCGCCGGTCGCTCAGACCTCCAGGTCGCTCTCTATGCGCTTGAGCTGGTGGCGGGCCATCGCCAGGTTGGCCCGCTTGGCGTCCAGGACGAGGTAGAGGAACAGGCCGCTGCCCCCGCGCCCGGTGAGCAGCCGGATCAGGTGGTACTGGGTGCCGAGGGTGATGAGGATGTCCTCGATGCGGTCCTGGAGGTTCAGCATCTCCATGGCGCGCAGCTTGGCCCGGACGACGTCGGTGTTGGCCGCCGCCGCCACGTTGAGGTCGATCGACTGGTTGCCGCCCAGGGTGCCGAGTGCCATGCCGCTGCCGTAGTCGACGAGCGCGACGCCGATGGCCCCCTCGATGGAGTTCATCGCGTCCTTGAGTGCCATTTCGGTGTTGGCCATGAGAGTTCCGCTTTCGGTGTCGGTAAGGGATGCGGGGGCGCCGCACGGGTCTCCGCGCCCGTGGGTCGTCGGGGGCGCGCCGCTAGGGCTGCCGCTGCCGCTGGAGGGCGCCGTCGATCAGGGCGCCGAGGCGGGGGCAGGCCCGGCGGGCCTCGATGTTGAGCCGGCCGACGTTCGCGTCGGCGGTGGCCAGCAGCGTCAGGACGCTGGCGGTGCCCGCCGCGTAGGTGGCCACGTAGCCGAACTCGCCGTTGACCAACAGTTCGCGGAAGCCGCCGTGGCCCACGGCGTCCGTCAGCCGGGCACCCACGCCCAGCGCCGCGGCGGTCAGCGCGGCCACCCCGTCGGGTTCCGCGTTGGCGAGCAGATGGGCGATCACCAGGCCGTCCGTGCTCGCCACCATCGCACCGGTCAGATACGGAACCCTGACCCGTAACTCCTGTAACTCGGCGAGTACTTCGGGTGGTGCGGCGGTCATCGACTGCCTCCTTCCGGCGAACTGCCTCAAGGCGCGCCTCATGATGGATGGGATGGAGTCGGGCGGGTGCACGGCACGGTCACACAATCCTCTCCCGCCCTCGGGCGATTACCGGTGGCGTGTCCGTTGCGACAGAAGGTATGCGAAAGGAGCGTCGCGGCGGGTGGGTTTCGGCATTTTCCCTCGGCACATTCCTCTGAGGCACAAGGGGTGAGAGGGCCGGAAATCGACGTTTCGATTGGTCCGGACCACAACTGCCCAGTGGGCCCCTTGCCTTCGGCGGCTCACCACTGCCCCCACTGCGGCGTCCACAGCGGCCCGGCCCCCTTCACCGTGCGGTGGACGGGCGCCGAGCCGGTGCCCAGGATGCCGGGCAGCGCCGCCACCGGACCCGTGAGGTAGCGGTAGAACGCCGTGACGTCCGGTGTCGTCACGCTGACGTGCACATTGGCGTCCCCCGTGATCGCCGCCGCGAACGCCACCTCCGGATGGGCGGAGAGCGCCCTGCCGACCTCCTCGATCCGGGACGGCTCGACGTTCAGCCACAGCAGGGAACGGAAGTTCCGCTGGAGCACCCGCGGGTGGTAGTCGACGTCGAAGTACAGCACCCCGGCCGCCCGCAGCTCCGCCATCCGGCGCCGCACCGTGGTCTGCGACCAGCCGGTGGCCGCCGCGAGCTCCCCGACGGAGGCCCGGCCGTCCAGCGCCAGGACGTCGAACATCCGGTGGTCCGCCGCGTCGACCGGGAAGGCCGGGCCGGGGTCGGCGGGCGGGGACTCCGGGGCGTCCCGGGGGGACAGCGCGGCCACCTGGCCGGCGGAGAGCGGGCCCGACTTGGTCAGCAGGCTGCGCTCCTGCCCGAAGAAGACGTGCAGCAGCGAGTGGGCCGCGACGTCCACCACACGGGGCGTGCCCGGCAGCTTCTCCAGCAGCAGCACGCCCTCCCCGGGCCGCTCCGGCCGCACCAGACAGGCGATCTCGGTACCGCCCGCCGTCAGATTGATCCAGGTGGTGTCCCGGCGCCGGGCCAGCGCCGTGGAGATCTGCGCGGACGCGCCCGGCGCGCAGCGGATCCGGACGATCCACGGCGCCTGGCCCAGGCGCAGCGGCTCGGTCAGCCCCAGCACCCGCAGGACGCCGGCCGACCGCAGCCGCGTGTAGCGGCGGGCGACCGTCTGGTCGGAGACGCCGAGCACCTCGGCGATCCTGCGGAAGGGCGCCCGGCCGTCGATCTGGAGGGCGTGGACGAGGGCCTGGTCGGAGGTGTCGAGCGGCGGCAGCACCGCTCGCTGGTCGTCGGGCGCGGTGTCGAAATTCACCGTCTCACGGTAAATGCTGTCGGATTCCGCGCCCGACGCGGTCCTGGCTGTGCGAGGAGGGTGTTCCGGCGGATGGTTGCGGCGCGGGTGACGCGGAGACCGCTCCGCGGCCCGGAGGAAACGGAGTGATCATGCGCAAGTGGTGGCCCTTGGTGGCGGTGAGCCTGGGCGCCTTCATCCTGCTGGTGGACGTCACCATCGTGAACGTCGCCCTGCCGGAGATGGGGGACGACCTCGACGCCACCTTCTCGTCCCTCCAGTGGGTGGTCGACGCCTACGCCCTGTCCCTGGCCGCGCTGCTGCTCGTCGCCGGCTCGCTGGCCGACCTGTTCGGCCACCGCCGGCTCTACGTCATCGGCCTCACGCTGTTCGCCCTGGCCTCCCTGGGCTGTGGACTCGCCCCCGACGCCGGCGTCCTGGTCGCCGCCCGCGCGGTGCAGGGCGCCGGCGGCGCCGCGATGTTCGCGACCTCGGCGGCCCTGCTCGGCGCCACCTACCAGGGCCGGGACCGGGGCACGGCGTTCGGGATCTGGGGCGCCGTCAACGGCGCCGCCGCGGCGGCCGGACCCATCCTCGGCGGCCTGCTCACCGAGCACATCGGCTGGGAAGCGATCTTCCTGGTCAACCTGCCGATCGCCGCGGCGGCCGTGCTGCTCACCCTCCGCGTCGTCCGCGCCGACCGGCCGCGCGCCGCCGGCGCCCGGCGCACCCGGGTCGACGTCCCCGGTGCCGTCACCTTCACCCTCGCCGCGGCGGCCCTGACCTACGGATTCATCCGCAGCGCCGAGTCCGGCTGGACGTCGGCCACCGTCCTCACCTCGTTCGCCGTCGCGGCCGCCGCCCTCGTCGGGTTCGTCCTCGCCGAGACCCGCGCCGGGCGCCGGGGCGAGGTTCCCATGCTCGACCTGGCCCTGCTCCGCCGGCCGTCGTTCGCCGGCCTGATGGGCGGCGCGCTGCTGTTCCAGGGCGGCGCGTTCGGCGGCCTCGTCCTCGTCTCCATATGGCTGCAGTCCGTGCTCGGCCTCGGCCCGGTGGAGAGCGGCCTCGCCCTGACGCCGATGGCCGTGGCCTCCTTCCTCGTGGCCGCCCTCGCCGGCCGGTACACCCAGCGGATCGCGCCGCGCCTGCCCATCGGCGTCGGCCTGCTGCTCGTCGCCCTCGGCATGTACCTGCTGTACACCGCGATGTCCGCCGACGCCGGCCGCTCGGCCCTGGTCCTCGGGCTCGCCGTCGCGGGCGTCGGCGTCGGCCTGGCGACACCGGTGCTGGTCTCGGCCGCGACCGGCAGCGTGCCGCCGCAGCGCATGGGCATGGCCGCCGGCGCGGTCAACACCTTCCGCCAGCTCGGCACCAGCCTCGCCATCGCCGTCCTCGGCGCCGTCTTCACCCACGCCGCCCGCGGCGACCTCTCCGGCGCCGTCCCGGACCCGCACGGCGCCGCCTCCGCCCTCGCCGGCGGTCAGGCCCGGCGCCTCGTCGCCGCCGCGCCGGAGGCGCACCGGGGCACGGCCGGGGAACTGGTCCACCGCGCCTTCGCCGACGGCCTCCAGTCCGTCTTCCTGTGGTCCGCCGCCGCCGCGGTCCTGGGCGGCCTCCTCACCCTGGCCCTCGTCCGCCCCACCCCGCCGCAGCCCCCGACCCGGACCGCGGCGAGCGAGACGGAGCCCGCCCGGGACGGTGCCGCCGTCAAGGCGTGATCGGGGTACCGTCGTCCGGCCGCCTGCCGTCGCGGCCACCCCGACGCCCGCGCGGCAGGCGGGCGGCACGGTCGGCCGTCTGCCCCGCCGCCGTTCTCACGCGAGCAGATCCGCGACGAACTTCCGGAGCCGGCCGCGCGTCACGGGAGTCACCCCGTGGATCAGCTGGGACCCGTAGGCGACCGCCACCCCCGCCGGAGCGGCCGTCGTCCAACGGGTCGTGGGCGTACGGGACAACCAGCCCGCCTCGGCCGCGTGCCCGCGCCCGGCCGGCTGGTGGGGGAGGCAGCGGGTGAGGGGCGTGCCCGGGGCGAAGCCCTCGGTCTCACCGGCCACCGCACCCGTCCAGGGCGCGCCGCTGGACGTCGTCTCGACGTAGAACAGCCCGCCCTCGTCCGCGTCGGCGACCGACACCCCGATCCGCCCGATCCGGCGCGGGGCGGTGCCGGGGGACGGGATCCCGTCGAGGTGCGTGGGGACCGCGTCCCCCGGCCAGAGCTCGGTGTAACCCCAGGGGCCCGCGTCCCGCACCGACGGGAGCGCCCGCCGGATCGCGGGCAGCGCCCGTTCCGTCGCCCGGCGCAGGATCTCCCCGGCTCCGGCCGGGGCGGGCACCACCTCCGCCTGCCGCACCGGACGGCGGGACGCGACGGGGTCGGCGTCCACGAACTTGGCCAGCCGCGCCCGCTCCTCCGCGTCCAGGAAGTCCTCGACCGTCTGGAGCGCCAGGGTCTCACTGATGTGGATCACACTGCCCTCCTCGGCAAGCGCCTGCCGGGCGGGTGCGCCCGGCCCCGTCACCTTCCGTGCCGGGCCGCGCCGGGCGCAAGCGCGCAACCGGCCGTCCTGGGGCATGCGTCGGATCGACTGATCGTGTGACGACCGGGTTCCGGGGGGCGCCGCGGGGCCGGTGGGGTGGTGTGCTCTGCCACCGTGACGCACGTGACGCAAGCGACCGCCCGCCGCCCGGACAGGAGGGGAGCGACACGTGGCAGACGTCCTCACGCTGCTGTTCGCCGTACTGGCCGCCGTCAGCAACGCCACCGCCGTGGTGCTCCAGCGGCTGGCGGCCCGAACCGTCCCGAAGGCCGACGCCTTCAGCCTCCGCCTGGTCCGTGACCTGCTGCGGCACCCCGCCTGGTTCGCCGGCATCGGCGCCGTCCTCTGCGCCGCGGTCTTCCAGGCGCTCGCGCTCTCCCTGGGATCCCTCTCGCTGGTGCAGCCCATCTTCGTCAGCGAGCTCCCGTTCGCGCTGCTGATCGCCGGCACCGTCTTCCGCCGCCGGCTGCCGGCGTACGGCTGGGCGGCGATCCTGCTGGTCGCCGCCGGGCTGGGGCTGGCGCTGGCCGCCGCCGCGCCGACCGGGGAACACGTCCACGTCGGCACCGCCCGCTGGCTGGCCGCGCTGACGGCCGCCGCCGCGGCGATGGCCGGCTGCGTCGTGGCCGCCCTGCCGCGCCCCCGGGGCAAGGCGCGGGCCGCCCTCTTCGGCGCGGCGGCGGCCGTCGGCTACGCCCTGACCGCCGCGCTGATGAAGGACGCCGCCACCACCTTCGCCCGGCACGGCGCGGGCGCCTTCCTCACCTGCTGGCAGACGTACGCCTTCGCCGCCGCCGGGGCGGTCTCCCTCTTCCTGCTCTCCAACGCCATGGAGTCCGGGCCGTTGCTCGCCTCCCAGCCCGCCCTCACCCTCGGGGACGCGCTCGTCAGCCTCACGCTGGGGCTCATGGTGTACGAGGAACACGTCCGCACCGGCTGGTGGCTGATCCCGGAGGCCGTCGGCGTCCTCATGATCGTCACCGGGGCGCTGATCCTGCCGAGGGTGGAGGAGGTGGCGCTGCCGGGCTGACGAGCGGCGAAGTCGCTCGCGGGGGCGCGGGCCCTCCCGCGGGAAACGGTGAAAGGGCGGGGCGTACCCCCGGAGGGCCGGCCGACGGCCGGGCCGAGACCGGACACCGGCGGTGTGCCGGCCGGCCCGTCGGCGCCCGGTACGCCCGCCCCGAACGCGCCGTCAGGCGCTACCGCTTCACGGCCCGCAGCACCACGAACTTCGGGTCGCCCGCCACCACTTCGCAGTTGCCGAAGATCCGGCGCAGCTTGACGTGGTACCCGAGATGCCGGTTGCCGACGACCCACAGCTCCCCGCCCGGGCGCAGCGCCCGCCGCGCGCCGGTGAACATCCGCCAGGCCGTGGTGTCGGTCGTGGCCTGGTGCGAGTGGAAGGGCGGGTTGTTGAGCACCAGGTCCACCGAGCCGGGGGCCACCGCCGACAGCGCGTCGCCCACGACGAACTCGGCCGTCCGCCCCTCCCCGGCGTTCGCCCGGAAGGTGGCCCGTGCGGAGGCGACGGCCTGGTGCGACTCGTCCGTGAACAGCACCTGGGCGTCCGGGTCGGCCACCGCGGCGGCCGTGCCCAGCACGCCGTTGCCGCAGCCGAGGTCCACCACGCGCCCGCCGCCCCGCCGCCGGGGGAGGTGGTTGAGGAAGAAGCGGGTGCCGATGTCGAGGCGGTCCGCGCAGAACACGCCCGCGTGGTTGACCACGGTCAGCCCGGCGGCCGGCCCGGCGTCCGGGCCCAGGGTGTGCTCGATCGGCCAGGGGCTGGGCCGCCGCACGAGCCCCGGGTCCGGCGAGCAGAAGATCAGCCGGGCCTTCTTGACCGCGAGCGACGTCCGCGTCGGCCCGAGGACGTCCTCGAACAGCTTCAGCGTCGAGGTGTGGATCTCGGTGACCTTGCCCGTACCGACGACCGTCGTCCCCGCGTGCACGGCGGGCGCCAGCCGGCGCAGCTGGTCCTCCAGCAGGGCCAGGCTCTTGGGTACCCGGACCAGCAGGACGTCGATCCGCTCCGGCGGGGTGTCCCGCGTGGACAGCAGCCGTACCGAATCCGCCGGGACGCCGTTGCGGTCCAGGTTTACCCGGGTCGCCTGCTGGGTCAGGAAGGAGTCCGTGATCTGCGTGGGGCGGTGCGCGGCGAGGGCCGTGACCAGGGCGCCCCAGCGGTCGCCGACGACGACCACGTCGCCCGACAGGTCCACCGGGCCGTCGTCCCCGCCCGCGAGGTGCCGCAGCAGGTACTCGTCGGCGGCGTCCCAGGCGAACAGCCGGTCGCGCGGGTCCTCGGGAAAGCGGGCGAGGTCGAATGTGCCCCATGACGTGGAAAAACGCTTCATCGTGCCGCTCAGGCTAGCGGAGCGCACCCCGCGGCCCCCAATCAGCGTGCGGGGCCAGACCGCGATCCGGTGGGCGGCGCGCGTTCCCTGCCCGTACGACGGCGGGGCGAGGTGACGCAGCCGAGGCGCCGCACGCGCGCCCGTCCGCCGTCCGCGGCCCGGCCGGGAAGCGTGCGGCACCCGGCCGGGCCGTTCGGTCCTCGCGGGCGCCCGTACCCCCGTGCCGGGCGCCGGAGTTCATCCTGGACCCGTCGGGCCCGCCCGCGCTGGTATTTTCTCGCGCGACCGGGCGCGGCTCCGGCCAGCGACCGGTCTTCGGGCCGGTCCCGCCGCACGTGGGGACGGGCGCGGCCGGGCCTGTGAACAGGGGCGACCGCCGCGCGCGGACGCCCTGGACGGCCGCGCGCGGCCGGAATCGGCAACGCCGGGGCAGTCTTGCCGCCGGTGAATGTCATAACTACGGTTACGACCGCGCGGCGGGGCTTGAGGGAGGTGAGGAGGGCGACGTGAGCGCCAACAGCAGACTGACCATCGCGGCGCATGCCCTGACGTGGATCGGGCTGTACCAGCGCCGTGGTCATGAAGTGGCCACCTCCGAGCAGATCGCGACGAGCGTCGACACCAATCCGGTGGTGATCCGCCGCCTCCTGTCCGAGCTCCGCCGAGCACGCCTCGTCGACTCGCGGCGGGGCGCCGGTGCCGGCTGGACGCTTTCGCGGGACCTGGAGGCGATCACCCTGCTCGATGTCCACGAAGTGGTCGAACCGGGGCCGCTTTTCGCGCTGCACCGCTCGTCTCCCGACCCCCAGTGCGTCGTGGGCCGCGGCATCGGACCGGCGCTGACCTCCGTCTACGAAGGGATCGAGGCCGTCCTCCGCGAGGAGTTGGCGAGGACCACGCTGGAGGACGTTCTCCGGGACGTGCTCAAAGCTTCCTGAGCCCGGCCTGACCTCCGGTCGCGCAAGCGGCGGTTTCCCGCGCCCGTTCATGTAACAGAAACGGTTACCTCAAGGATACGGAGAACCCCATGGGACAGCTGGACGACAAGATCGCCCTGGTGACCGGCGCCTCGACCGGCATCGGCCTGGCCATCGCGCGCCGGTTCGCCGACGAGGGAGCGACGGTCTACCTGACCGGCCGCCGCGAGGCCGAACTGGACGCCGCCGTCAGGCGGGTCGGCGACCGCGGAATCGGTATCCGGGGCGACGTGTCGCGGCTCGACGACCTCGACCGGCTGTTCGCCGAGATCGAGGAGCGCAGCGGGCGCCTCGACGTCGTCGTCGCCAACGCCGGTGTCGGGGACTACGGCCCCCTCGGCGAGATCACCGAGGAGCAGTACGAACGCACCACCTCCGTCAACCTCAAAGGCACGGTCTTCACCGTCCAAAAGGCCCTGCCGCTGCTGCCGGACGGTGCCTCGGTGATCCTGCTCTCCTCCAGCGCGGCCCTGCGCGCCGTCCCGGGCCTCGGTGTCTACGCCGCCACCAAGGCCGCGATCCGCAGCCTCGCCCGTACCTGGGCCGCCGAACTGGCCGGCCGTCGGATCCGGGACAACGCCCTCACTCCCGGCCCGGTCGGGACTCCCGGCGGTGACGAACTGCGGGCCGCGTTCCCGCGGGACGACCGGTCCGCGGCGGCCGAGCCCGCCGCACCGACTCCCCTCGGCCGCCTCGGCCGCCCCGACGAGGTCGCCGCCACCGCCCTCTACCTGGCCGGAGACCAGAGCTCCTGCACCACGGGTGCGGAGCTGCTCGTCGACGGCGGTGCCACCCAGCTCTAGAGGCCGGCCCGGTACGCGGGCATGGCTCGTGATCGATACACCTGGATCCGCTGGATCCGCCACGGCGTGCCGGGCCGGACACCCCGGCCCCACCGCGGCCCCGGTGGTTCGGGCGGAGGAGGCGCTCCCCGCCGCAGCGGCCAGGCGAGCAGCATTCCCGTGACGAAGCCGACCACGTGTGCCAGGTACGCCACGTTCGCGGCGTCGGAGACGCCCGCGCCGTAGGAGTACACCGCCTGGAGGACGAACCACAGCCCGAGGACCACCCAGGAGGGCAGGCGCAGGGGCAGGAAGAGCAGGAACGGCACCAGTACCCAGACCCTCGCCCGGGGGAACAGGACGAGGTAGGCGCCGAGCACCCCGGCGATGGCGCCCGAGGCGCCGATGAGCGGGGTGCCGGAGTCGGTGTCGGCCAGCGCGAACCCGTAGGCGGCGGCGTAACCGCAGAAGCCGTAGAACAGCAGGTACCGCACATGGCCGAGACGGTCCTCGACGTTGTCCCCGAAGATCCATAAGAAGAGCATGTTGCCGAGCAGGTGCAACCAGCTGCCGTGCAGGAACATCGCGGTCAGCACGGACAGCGGCGGCGACTTGTCGTACGCGGGCGGCCCGACCAGGCACCCCGGGCCGGCCGGCCCCACACCCACCTCCCCGGTGGGCACCAGCCCCGGCAGCCGGGCGTGCACCAGCTCGCGCGGCACGGCCCCCCACCGGTCGAGGAAGGCGTGGAGGCGGCAGAGGTCCGCGAGGCCGCTGTCACCGGTCACCGAGCCGGTCACGCCGGGGGTGCGCAGGAAGACCACGACGTTGACGAGGACGAGCGCGTACGTCACCCACGGGGTGCGCCGCACCGGATTCACGTCGTGCACAGGGATGACCACAGCACATCACTTGCCCGGTCACCGGCCGCCGAATCAGACCGCATCCTGCCGGGGGCGCGGGGCCGCGCCGCTCTCACGACCGCCCGGCCGCCCCCTTCCCGCCCTCCCCGCCACCCGTCCCGCCACCGGACCGGAAGCGCAGGTAGCGGGCGGGGACCGCGGCCGTCAGCCACACCCCGTTGCCGGTGACGTGGAAGACGTGCCCGGCGGCGCGCATGGCGCCGCTGTCGACGGCGAGGACGACGGGACGGCCGCGCCGGGCGCCCACCCGGGTGGCGGTCTCGCGGTCCGGCGAGAGGTGCACGTGATGGCGGTTCATGGGGCGCAGGCCCTCGGCGCGGATCGCGGGCAGGAAGCGCGCCACGGTGCCGTGGTACAGGTACGGCGGCGGCTCGGCGGGCGGCAGGGCCAGGTCCACCGGCACCGAATGCCCCTGCCGGGCCCGGATCCGCTCCCCGTCCACGGCGAACCGCCGTTTGTCGTCGACGGCCACGACGTGGACCAGCTCCTCGCGGGTGAACGGGAAGCCGTGGGCGGCGGCAGCGGCCAGGAGCTCGTCGATCCGCACCCAGCCCGCCGCGTCGAGCCGGAGGCCGATGCGCCCGGGCTCGTGACGCAGGTGCTTCGAGAGGTACTTGGAGACCCGTACTGTTCTGCCGTCGTGCATACCGCCAGCCTGGTGCCCGGACCGGCCGCGGGCACGCCGTTTTCCGCGGCGGGGCTTTCGGCGCGCGGCCGTTCGGGGTGGTGGCCTGGCGGTGCGGGGCGAGCCTGACGGTTCGGGGTGGCTTGGCGGTGTGGGGCGTGCCTGGCGGTTCGGGGTGGCTTGGCGGTGTGGGGCGTGCCTGGCGGTTCGGGGTGGCCGGGTGTGCGGGGCGGCGTGCCCGGCGGTTCGGGGTGGCCGGGCGTGCGGGGCGTGCCTGACGGTTCGGGGCGGCCTGCCAGTGCGGGACGAGCCCCGCCGTTCAGGAGGAGTCTGGCCGTTCAGGACGAGATCGCCGGACCGCGCGGCGCGGCGGCCGGCAGCAGCCGTTCGCCCAGCAGGGCCGTCAGCGCCGCCAGGGTCAGCAGGCCGCCCGCGAGGAACGTGCCGCGCACCCCCGCCAGGGGCAGCAGCGCGCCGCCGAGCAGGGCCCCGACGGCCACCCCCGCGTTGAACGCCCCGGAGTTCGCGGCCAGGGCGACCTCCGTACGGCCGGGGGCGGACTCCAGGACCCGGGCCTGCGTCGCCATGAACACCGGTCCCAGCGAGGCGCCGAGCACCGCCAGGAAGGCCACGGCCGCCGCCTGCCGGTCGCCGAACGCGTACAGCCCCAGCATGCCGGCCGCCTGTGTGGCGACCGGGACGGCCAGGGTGGCGCGCGGGTATCGGTCCAGCAGCGGACCGGCGACGGACACCCCGATGACGCCCGCCACACCCGGCACGGTGAGCAGGGCGCTGACGGAGTCGTCGGAGAAGCCGCCGACCTCGCCCAGGAACTCGACCACGTAGGTGTACCCGGCGAAGGCACCCGTCACGGACAGGGCCGTGGTGGCCAGGACGACCGCGAAGCGGCGCCGGTCCGGGCGCGTGCCGCGCGAGCCGTGCCCCTCCTCGGGCCGGGTGGCGGGCAGCAGGGCGGCGACCAGGAGCATGGAGACCGCCGCCGCGCCCGCCAGGACGGCGAACGGCGCCTCGCGGCCGTAGTGCCGGCCCAGCCAGGTGCCGGCCGGGACGCCCAGCACCATGGCGAGCGACCCGGCCACGGACAGCACCCCGAGCACCCGCCCGCGCACCCGCTCGGGGAACAGGCCGACGGCCACCGGCCCCATCACCGCCCAGAACAGCGCCTGGGCGAGCGCCGTCACCACGCGCGCGGTGAACATCAGCGCGTAGGAGGGGACGACGGCGGCGACCGCGTTCGCCGCCGCCAGCGCCGCGAGCAGCGCGGTGAGCAGGTGGCGGCGGGGGACGGACCGCGTGGCGTGGGCCAGCGGAAGGGAGGCGACGGCCACCGTCACGCCGTAGCCGGTGACCAGGATCCCGACGGCCCCGAGCGAGGTGCCCAGATCGTCCGACAGCAGCGTGAGCAGCCCGATCGGCAGGTTCTCCGCCGTGTTGAAGGTGAAGGCGGCGACCATCAGGGCCGCGACCACCCCCACCCGCCGCCAGAGAGCCGGCTGTGCGGCACTGGTCATTCCGCTTCTCCCCTCCTCGGGACGCCGGTGAACTGCCCGGCGTCGGCGCGCCGTTCAGCGTAGGGGAGGGGAGATCAACACCGCGTCAGGTGGCCGCGGCGGATTGTCGGTCGGCCTGTGTTTATTACTTTCCAAAGTGGAAAGTATCTGCCATGCTGGCAAGGAACGGATCGGGTGCGATCGCCCGTCCGGCCGGACCGACAAGGGGGGAACCATGTCCGAACACACCCAAGCCGCCGCCCGATTGCTCGGCGTCCAGCGCTTCGAGACGGCCGCTCGGCGGCGCGGCGGCTGGTACGCCGCCTACCTGTGGATCTTCGCGGGCTGGCAGCCGCTCCTCGTGCCCGCGGTCGTCCTCTGGCACGGACCGGCCGCGGCGGCCGTGGTCGGTGCCCTCAACGCGGCGCTCGTCGGCGTTCTTTCGTGGTACGCCGGGCGGCAGCCGGTCGTCCCCCGGCACTTCGCGCGCACGCACCTGACCGTCATCGGCACCTGGGCCGCTCTGTACACCGGCACGGTGGTTCTCGGCACGACCGTCTTGAAGGGCAACGTCCCGCTTGCCGTCGTGGCGGCTGTGGCCTGCGCCCTGCCACCGGCCGTCGGCGCCCTGCGGGGGATACGACGGTGAGCCTTGAGAGTCCTGAGAGTTCTGCGAGCCCCGCCGCCCGGGGCCGGCACCCGCGGCACGCACTGGCGCCGCTGCTCTCGTCGCCCGTGCGGCTGTCGATCGTGGCGGCCCTCGCGTCCGTAGACAAGGCCGAGTTCGGCTATGTGCGCGACCTGGTGGAGATCACCGACTCGGTGCTCTCGAAGCAGGCCGCGGCCCTGGAGGAGGCAGGCTGGGTCGCGGTGGCCAAGGGGCGGGTGGGCCGGCGGGCCCGCACCTGGCTCTCCCTCACCGACGAGGGGCGGTCCGGCTACCGGCGGCACCTCGCCGCGCTACGAGCCATCGCGGGCCTGCCGGACCCCGGCTGACACCGATAGCCAAGCCGACACCGATTGCCCAAACCGATTACCTACCGTAAGCCGATACCTACACCCAAGCCGACAACCGACGCGGGCACCGACACACGTACAGGCCCCGACACAGGCACAGGCACGGGCGCCGACGCCGACACGGGCCCGCCTGAACTCGCCCGGCCCGCCCGGACTCGTCCAGCCCCCCGGCCGCGCCGGGGGCCGGACCCGGTCGGCCGGCCCCTACGCGCCCCGGGGCTGCTCAGCCGTCCCACGCGGCGCCGAAGGCCAGCAGTTCGTCCCGGTGTTCCAGCCGGCCGGTCCACTCCGCGGGCCAGGCCCCGGCGCCGAGGTGGGCGCCGGCGAACGCGCCGGTGAGGCAGGCGATGGAGTCGGAGTCGCCCGAGCTGCACGCCGCCCTCCGTACGGCCGTGAGCGGCTCGTCGGGGAAGAGGAGGAAGCAGAACAGCCCGCTCGCCAGGGCCTCTTCCGCGATCCAGCCCGCTCCCGTCGCCAGGCACGGATCGGCCTCCGGGTCGGGAGCGCGCAGGGCCTCCTCCAGCCGGTCGAGCGCCGCGAGGCAGGTGTCCCAGCCCCGCGCGGCGAACGCCTCGGGGGAGGCGTCGTGGGCGTACCGCCAGAGGTCGCCGAGCCACCGCTCGTGGTAGCGGGTGCGGTTCTCGTCGGCGTACGACCGCAGCAGCCCGCACAGTTCCGCCGGCCGGGCGCCCTGCGCCAGCACGTGCACCGCGTAGGCGGTCAGGTCGCTCGCCGCGAGGGCGGCGGGGTGCCCGTGGGTGAGTCCGGACTGCAACTGGGCGGCACCGGAGCGTTGTTCGGGGGAGAGGCCGGGCACGAGGCCCAGGGGCGCGACCCGCATGTTCGCCCCGCACCCCTGCTCCTGTCGCTTTCACCCGGTCACCCTAGTCCAGGGTGCCGGCGGCCTGCCGGGCCGCGTAGCGGCGGGCCTTGGCGCGGTTGCCGCAGACCCGCATCGAGCACCAGCGGCGGCTGCGGTTCTTGGACGTGTCCCAGAAGACCCAGGCACAGCCGTGCTCCGCGCAGCGCTTGAGCCGGGCCGCCTCGCCGGTGACGGCGAGTTCGCTCCAGGCGGCGGCCAGGGCGCCCAGCGCCCGCCGCGCCGGAGGCTCCCCGGGGTCGGGGACCAGGGCGGCGCCCGTGTCGCCGGGGCGGAGGACGGCCCGCAACGGCAGGGCCGCCAGCGCCGCCTCGGCGGCCTCGACGAACCGGGGGTCGGCGGAGTCGCCGACGTGGACGCCCAGTTCCTCGCGGAGGCCCGCGCGCAGGGCCAGGGCGAGGCGGTGGTCCTCGGCGCCGGGCGCCGGATCCCCGGCCGGGAGCCCGTGCTCGCGGAACCAGGCGGCCAGTTCGGCGGGGCCGGACAGGTCGTCGGTCCCCTGCTCGACGTCGACGGTGTTGACGAACGCCTCGATCAGCAGGGCCGCCGGCGGTGCTTCGCGCATCTCGTACCTCCCGCCCACAGCTTAACCGGCTATCGCTGTCACCGGTTGACGGGCCGTCGTCACTCGTGCCAGGCTCCGGTCTCGCCGCTAACCGGTCATTGGTCATAGGGGGTTAATCGTGAGTGTGGTGCGGGATGCCGTCGTCGAAGGGCGGGCGGCGGAGGGGCCGTCCGCCGGGAACCGCAACTCCGTCGTGCTGCCGGTGTTCACCGTCGTCACCAACCTCGCGGACGGCGTCACCAAGGTCGTCCTCCCGCTGCTGGCGACCCGGCTGACGGCGTCCCCGGCGCTCGTCTCGGCGGTCTCCCTGGCGCTGACGCTGCCGTGGCTGCTGACGGCGCTGCACATCGGCGTCCTGGCCGACCGGGCCGACCGGCGGCGGCTGCTGTGGATCGCGGACGGCATGCGGCTGCTCGCCGTCGGCGTGCTCGCCGCGACGGTGGCCGCCGGCCGGGCGGGCATCGCCGTCCTCCTCTGCGCCGCCCTCGTCCTGGGCGTCGCCGAGGTCCTCGCGCTCACGGCGGCGGCGGCGCTCGTCCCCGCCCTGGTGCCCCCGCCCCGCCGGGAACGGGTGAACGCGTGGATCGCCGGGGCGGAGACGGCCGCCAACGAGTTCGGCGGCCCCTTCGCCGGCGGCCTCCTGCTGGCCGCCGGCACGGGCGTCGCCCTCGGCTCCGTCTGGATCGCCTACGCGGCGGGCAGCGGTCTGCTCCTGCTGCTCGCCGGCTCGTTCCGGGCCGCCGGGTCCGTACCGTCCGGCCCCGCCGACGGTCCGCGGCCGGACGTGCACCGGGAGATCCGGGACGGACTGCGGTTCCTGTGGCGGGAGCCGCTGCTGCGGACCATGTCCCTCACCCTCACCGTGCTCTGCACGAGCTGGGGCGCTTGGACGGCCCTGATGCCGGTGGTCGCCACCGGGCGCATGGGCCTGTCGGCCGGCGACTACGGGATCATGGTCAGTGCCCTCGGGCTCGGCGGACTGACCGGCGCGCTCACCGTCACCCGCGTCAACCGGCTGCTCGGCCGGCGCCGGGCCCTCCTCGCGGACCTGGTCACCACCTTCCTGATGGTGGCCGTACCGGGGCTGACCGGCAGCCCGTGGGCCGTGGCCGGCGCGGCGTTCCTCGGCGGGTTCGGCGGCACCCTGTGGACCGTCAACGCCCGGCTGATCGGCCAGCACCTCGTTCCGGACGCGATGATGGGCCGCTACAGCGGCGCCCACCGGCTGCTCAGCTGGGGCGCGATGCCCCTGGGGGCGGGTGCGGCGGGGCTGCTGGCCCAGGGCTTCGGGGACCGGGTCGCCTTCCTGGTCTTCGCGGTGGCCGTGGCGGCGACCGTCCCGCCGTTCCTCCGCACGGCGACGCCGGAGCGGCTGCGGAAGGTGGGGTGAGACGGCCGGGCGGCAGGGTGAAACGGCCGGGTGGCGGTGTGGAACGTCCCGTTCCGACCCTCCCCGTCCCCCTCCGTCCGTCATTTCCCGGCCAACTCGCACACCAGTCCACGCGCGGCATTCGGTGCCGCACCAGCACCGCGAGTCACACACCCCCGCCGGAGCGTGGCCGATCCCTTTCGGGCGGTGCAGTCACGGGAGACACGGCTGTCTACTCTCCTCCGCCATGCGCCCTACAACACGCAGACGCCTCGGTCTCTCCGGTCTCCTCGCCCTCGGCATCGGCCTGCCCGGCCTGGTCCAGCAGCCGGCCTCGGCGGCCGCCGCGCCGGCCATGACCATCACCGCCGACAAGCCGTCGGCGACCCCCGGCTCCACGGTCACCCTCACCATGACCTTCACCAACGACCAGACCACGAACACCCAGTTCGTGTACCAGTCGATCCAGCCGACCTGGGCCACCTCGCAGGACCCCGGGCTGAAGTACACCTTCAAGTCCTGCACCGGTGAGGCCGTCCAGTGCGACGTCAACGGCCAGACCGGCGTCGTCCGCTACAACGTGCCCGTCATCCCGGGCGCCACCCGCACGGTCAAGCTGACCTACACCATCGCCGCCGACTCGGCCTGCGGCCCCAGCCGGCGGATCGACCTCTACTCGTACGTCTACTACGAGTACCAGGGCGGCCAGGCCAAGAAGGACGGCGTCTACACGACGGGCACGGACGTCGCCTGCGCCACGCCGCCGGCCCCGGAGGCCGGGGTGAAGGCGGACCGGCCGGCCAAGGCGGCGGACGTGGTCACCGCGCAGCAGTTGCAGGAGCAGCGGCGACAGGTGGCGGCGATCCGTCACTGACCTCCGCCGGACGGGCCCCGGCCCGCCCGCACCACCGCACCGACGACAAGGCCCCGCCGCTCACGGCGGGGCCGCCTTCGTCGTCCCTCGGCTCTGAAAGCCCCTCAGCTCTGGAAGACGGTGTGCACCCCGAGGCAGCCCTCCGCCTGGCACATCACCAGGACCCCCAGCGTGCCCTGGTCGTGGACCGACACCTTGGAACTGCCGCAGGTGCGGCACCGGAGCAGGCCCTTCGACCCCAGATGCGCGCGGGCCCGTGCGTCGATGGTCTTGGAGTCGCCGATGCGGGAAGTCATATCGTCACCTCTCTGGCTGCGCCCGACGCCCCATCGTCCCTCGCGGGCCGCCGGGCTGTCCGGCGAACGGGGAGTCTCCCCGTGCCCCGTCAGGCCCGCCGCGCCGTCGTGTGCGCCCGCACCCCGGCCAGGCCCAGGAAGACGAGGGTGACGACCGCGCCGGCGGCCACCGCGCCCGCGAGCCGTGCGCCGCTCGCCGCGCCCCCGGCCAGCACCGCCGCGAAGACCGCCACCGCCGAGGCCAGTCCGACGAGCAGCCAGCCGGTGAACGCCCGCCGGGGGCGGGCGGGTTCACCGGGGGCCGGGCCGCCGAGCACCGCCCAGTGCCGGTCCGTCTCCCGCCGTTCGCGCCGCCGCTCGACGAGGGCGCGCGACCGCAGCGCCGCACAGACCGCGCCACCCGCCGCGGCGACACCGCCGATCGTCGGCCAGGCCGCCCCGGCCAGCAGCAGCGGGGCCAGCAGGGCCGTCGTCCCCCAGCCCGTCAGACAGGCGGTGGCCGCCAGCCGGCGCGACCGTGGCCGGTCGCCGCCCGCCCGGACGTCCATGACGGCCGGCAGGTACCAGACGCAGCCGGACGCGCACAGCACCACGACGCCGAGCGCCGGCACTGCGTGGGACATGACGTTCCTCCTCGGAGCGGAGCCTGGTCGGAGCGCGGGCCCCGACGACGCGCGGAACCGGGAGGAGCCCGGGTGCCATCGGGGTCGGCGGCTCCTCCCGGCCCGCGCCCAGGATCGGCGGCCCGGTCCCGGCCGGACCCTGGGCCGAACGGACCCGCCGTGGTCCAAGGGTCCCCTGACGCCTCGTCAAAACAGTGGAGGCGACGCCCCGGAAGGGCCGAACGGCCCTGGTGGGCGGGGCCCTTCGGGCACAGGTGCCGGGTGCCATACTGGCGCGCGCCGCCCACGCGACGGCCGGGACCGGCGGCAGCAGGCAGCCGGCCCGTACCACCCCTCCGACAGGAGTCCCCGCACCGTGTCACGCCACGACTGGAGCGCCCCCGCCACCCGCCCGCACGTCCCCGCGCCGGGACGGCGCGCCCGGGCCCATCCCCCGCACGGCCGTCACGCGCGCCGCGGCGACTGTCCGGCGGGGTGCTGACCGTGAGCCCCGTCGGCGACGAATACCACGGCCTGCTGGCCCGCCACGACGCGATGCGGCTCCGCCGCTCACTGCTCTCCCAGGGCGAGCGGCGGGCCCCCGCCGCGCCGCGCCGGACCACGGCCCCCTACGACGGCGCGGCCGACCAGCGGGAGATCCTGCGCGGACTCGACCTCGTGTCCCCCTTCGACGAGCTGATAGCCGAGCTCTACGACGAACTCTTCCAGCGGTGGCCCTATCTGCGGTCGCTGTTCCCGGAGTCCATGGAGTTCCAGCGCCGCCATCTGGCGCAGATCTTCCGCTACCTCATCGACCACCTGCACGACCCGGACGAGGTGACCGCCACCTTCAAGCGCCTCGGCCGCGACCACCGCAAGCTGGGCGTCCGGCCCGCGCACTACGAGGCGTTCGAGGCCGCCCTCCGCGAGGCGCTGCGCCGCACCGCGGGCGCGCGCTGGACGGACGCCATGGAGGCGGCGTGGCTGCGCATGCTGCGCTTCGCCGTGGCCGCGATGGTCGAGGGCGCCGAGGCCGCCCTCGGTGAACCGCCCGCCTGGCAGGCCGAGGTGACCGCGCACGAGCGGCTTCGACGGGACGTGGCGGTGCTGCGGGTCCGCACCGGCGAGCCCTACGCCTACCGCGCCGGCCAGTACGCGGCCGTCCAGTCGCCGCGGGTGCCCCAGGCGTGGCGCTACTACTCGTTCGCCAACGCGCCCCGACCGGACGGGGAGCTGGAGTTCCACGTCCGGGCGGCCGGCGACGGGGGAGTGAGCGAGGCGCTGGTGGCGCGGACCCGCGTCGGCGACACGCTGCGCCTGGGCCCGGCGAGCGGCACGATGACCCTGGACGACGACCTCGCCGGCGACGTCCTGCTGGTGGCCGGGGACACCGGCTGGGCCCCCGCGAAGGCGCTGCTGGAGGAGCTCTCCTCGGGCCGTGCGGGACAGCACGGCGTGCACCTCTTCCTGGGTGCGCGCAGCTTCTCCGACCTCTACGACGCCGAGACCCCGGCGAGCCTGGCCCGGCGCCGGCCCTGGCTGCGGGTGGTCCCGGTGATCGAGGACGAACCGGGGCCCGGCTGCTGGGAGTCGGTCGCCGACGCGGTGCTGCGGCACGCCGACTGGTCCCGGCGCACGGCCTTCGTCGCCGGTCCGCCCACCCTCGTCCGGGCGATGACGGCGGGGCTCGCGGCGGCGGGGCTGCCCGCCGGGCGGGTGCGGCACGACCCGCTGCCGGCCGCGCGCGGTGTGGCGTCGCTCAGCGCCCTTTGATGCCGGGGCCGGGGCGGCACGCCGCCCCGGCCCGTTGGTGCCGGATCAGAGGGCGTCGGCCTCCGCCCGGGTGTTCCGGGCGCCGCTGTGGTCGCCGGAGCGGTCCTGGCTGTTGGCGCGGTCCCGCAGCCGGGTGATCTGCTGGTGCATCTCCGGCACGTTGCAGGTGATGCCGGACGCGACGGCGGACTGCGCGGGCAGGGCCGTGAAGACGACGCCCGCGGCCATCGCGGCGGTCACGACGAGGGTGGGCATACGACGCATTGCTGTCTCTCCTTGCTTCCGGTGCCGGGTCCGGCGGACCTTCCGACGGGCACCGGCCGGTCACCCTACCCCTGGCAAGATCGACTTCTGGGGCGGCAGGACCGGGCTCAGCGCCGCCGGGCCGCCAGCCAGGGGGAGAGGGGTGCCCCCACATGTTCCTTGTATGTCACGTCGCCCGGCAGCGGGACGACGAGGGTGGTGGCCGGCGGGAAGAACCGGCTCTTCAGGTGGGCGGTTCCGAGGAACAGGGCGCGCAGGAAGTCCGGTACGTGCTCGTGCGCCACGTCCGGGAAGTCCACGCCCTCCACGACGACGCGGGTGTCGCCCTCCGGATGGACCGTGAGTTCGATGCGCGGCGGTCCGCTCAGTTCCACGAACGCCTCGTGCGGCAGCGAGCCGTCGGGGTCGGCGACCGCGAAGAGCGGGGCCGAGGTGCGGCGGGCCACCTGGTCGGCGCCGATGTCGTGCGTGACGGCGGTGACCGCGCGCCCGTACTCCGCCGCGACCTCGCGGACGGCGGCGACGACGGCTTCCGTGCTGGGGTGGGACTCGGTGCTGGTCATCCGCCCATCCTGCGGATCCGCCCGGGCGCGGCCCGAACCGGGGTGCGCCCGGGCCCCGACGGGCGGTCGCGGGCGGCTTGAATCGGGGCCCGGAACCGGGGGGTGCCCCTATCTGTTTCGTCAACCCTGGCGGGGCTGGTTCGTAGGGGTTCGTGCTGGTTTTCGGGAACGTCCCGCGAAGCGGGATGTTCCCGGCGGCTCGGGTGCGGTGCGGGCAGGGCGGTGGCCGGCGTGGCGGGGGTGGCCGTGCCGGTGACGGGATGGAGCGGGCTGGAAGAGGCAGGGGGTGGGGTGGGTGTCAGGCAGCGAGGTCGAGGGCGCGGGGTTCGTAGAGGGTGCCGTTGCGGATCATCGCGTGGATGACGTTCACGCGTTGCCGGGCCAGGCGGAGGATCGCCTGGGTGTGAGTCTTGCCGCGGGTTCGCTGGCGGTCGTAGTAGATCCGCGAGGACGGGTCGCTCTTGCAGCCGGTCGCGGCGAACGCGGCCTGGAACAGGGCGCGTTTGAGGAGCCGGTTGCCGCGGTGGGGAGCGTGCTCGCCGCGGATGGAGGTGCCCGAGGACTTCGTTGCGGGGGCGAGTCCGGCGTAGGAGGCGAGGTGTCCGGCGGTGGGGAAGCCGGTGCCGTCACCGATCGCGACGATCACCGCGGCGGTGGTCCTGACGCCCATGCCGGGCAGGGACGTCAGGAGGTGGAAAAGAGGGAGGGCCTCCAGCAGGGCGGCGATCTCCTGCTCGGTGGCCTGTCGCTGGGTGTGGGCGGCGGCGAGCTGAGCGGCCAGGCCCGGAACGATCAGCGCGGACGCCTCGGTGCCGGGAACGACGAGAGTCTGCTCGGCCAGCGCGTCGGAGATCTCCCCGGCCAGCTGCTTCGCCTTGCGCGAGCCGTGCGCTTTGAGCAGGGCCTCGCAGCGGGCCCGGCCGAGTCTCTTCAGCTTCGCCGGGGAGCCGTGCCGGGCCAGGAGGGCTTGGACGTAGGGGTAGGCCAGGCGCGGGCCGAGCACGCGTTCCAGGGAGGGGTGGATCTGGGAGAGCAGGCCGCGCAGCCGGTTGGTGGTGCGGTTCACCTCGCCGGCCAGGTCGTTGTCGTAGCCGGTGAGCATGGTCAGCTCGGCCAGTACCTCGTCGTCACGGTCCACCGCGCGCAAGGTGTGCGGCATGGTCCGGGCGGTCTCGGCGATCACGAACGCGTCGCGGGCGTCTGTCTTGGCCTCACCGGGATGCAGGTCGGCGGCCCGCCGCATCGACAGTCCCGGCAGGTAGGCCACCCGGCACCCGCTCGCGCGGGCCACCGTCAGCGGCAGCGCGCCGATGTTGGCGACCTGGTCCACGATCACCAGGACGGTACCGAACTTCGCCACCAGCTTGGTGAACAGCTCCAGCAGTTTCGGCTCGGTGTTGGGCAGCCGCTTGTCGTGCACGGTCCTGCCGTCCCCGGTCCGGCCGTGGGCGTGGTGGAACTCCTTGCCCAGGTCCAGGCCGAGGAAGAGATCTGTCGCGGTCGTGTCGACCATGTGCGCGTGCCCCTCGCCACTCGTCTCCCCAACTCCCGGCCGTCCCTGCGGCACCACACGCCGGCAACCACGTTACGCAGACATGCCACCCGTGAAGCGGTCCGGCATTGCGCCGAACCAGAGTGGTCGTCAGGCCCCTCATCAGCGGTCAAGCGGTGCCCCGAAGCCCGGCGGCAACACCCCCCAGGTCATGTACTTCGACAGGGGGCACACAGCCATACCGAGCCCGGGGGCCAGGCGCCCCGTTGCGGGGCCACGGAAAAGGTAACGGGGCCGACGGGGGCCGACGAGGGGACGCGATCAGCTCGCCGCGGCCAGGCGGGGCGGCTGGATCGCGGTCAGCACCTCGTGGAGCCGGTGCAGCGCCTCCGGCCGTACCGAGTAGCAGATCTGCACGCCCTTGCGGCGGGTGACCACCAGCCCCGCCTCGCGCAGCACCCTCAGGTGCTGGCTGATGGTCGGCTGCGTCACGTGGAACAGCTCGGTGAAATCGCAGGCGCACGTCTCGGGCCGCTCGGCCAGCGCCTTCATGATGCCCAGCCGCACCGGGTGGCCGAGCGCCCTGAACATCGCGACCTCGGCCGCCTCGGTCGTGGCCACCGCCGAACTCCGCGCAATCTCGCTCACGTTGACACTCTATCAAATCCCGCTTATATAATCCGTTGCCTAAATAGCCAAGTGCCTATGAAAGCCCGTGGACGATCCGCCGCCGCGGCGGCGTGGCGTGCGGTGAGACGCGTCGTGGACGTCCCGGCGAACGGAGGTCCTATGCGGGACGAGTCCGGCACCACCACCGCCACGGAAGGCGTGCTGTCCCCACGCCACCGCGCGCTGTCCTTCGGCCTGATCACCTCGGTCACCCTGGTGGCGTTCCTCTGGCTGGGCGTGGCCACCGTGCTGCCGCGCGCGGCCGAGGAACTGGGCGGAGTGCACCTGTTCGGCTGGGCGTTCACCGCGTTCATGCTGGCCAACCTGTTCGGCACGGTCGCCGCCGGGCAGGGCGCCGACCGCAGCGGCCCCGCCCGCCCGTACCTCCAGGCGTTCACCGTCTTCGTCGCCGGCTGCGTCGTCGCGGCCCTCGCCGGCAACTGGTACGTCCTGCTGGTCGGCCGGGCCCTGCAAGGGCTGGGCGTCGGCGGGGTCCTGGCCCTCGCCTACCTGATCGTCGGCCGCGCCTACCCGGACGAGCTCCGGGCGCGCATGCTCGCCCTCGTGGCCTCCGCGTGGACGCTGCCCGCCCTGCTCGGTCCGGCCGTCGCCGGGGCGCTGGCGAACGTGACCGACTGGCGGGTCGTCTTCCTCGTGCTCGTCCCGCTCGTCCCCGTCGCCGCCCTGCTCACCCTGCCCGCCCTGCGCGGGCTCGCACCCTCCGGCCCCGGGCCCGGCGGAAACCGGCTGCCGCTCACGTTCCTGCTGGTGCTCGGAGTCGGCGCCCTCCTCGCGGGGCTGGAGAACCGGGACCCCGTGGTGCTGGTCCCGCTGGTCGTGGCGGGCCTCGCCGTCACCCTGCCGGCGCTCCGCAGGCTGCTGCCCGCCGGCACCCTGACCGCCCGGCGCGGCATGCCCGCCGGAATGATCGTGCGCGGCCTGGTCAGTGCCGCGTACTACGGCGGCGAGTCCTTCTTCCCGCTCGGCATGACCCGGGTCATGGGGCTGGACACCCTCGGCTCCGGCCTCGCCCTGTCCGCCGGTGCCCTGACCTGGGTCACCGGCGCGTGGCTCCAGGCCAGGCTGGACACCCGAGGCGGGGGGTCAGGCCGGCACGCGCGGGTGGTGCTCGGCTTCGTGCTGCTGGTGGCCGGGGACGGCATGATCGCGCTGGCCGTGGGCACCTCGCTGGAGAGCGTCGCGCTCGCCGTGGGCGGCTGGGCCGTCGCCGGTCTCGGCATGGGCTTCGTCTACCCCGCCGTCACCACCATCGTCCTCTCCCTGGCCCCCAAGGGGCAGGAAGGCGCGGCCAGTTCGGGGCTCCAGCTGTGCGAGACGCTCTCCGTGGCGGTGATGACGGGCGTCGGCACGGCCGTCACCGCCTACGGCTCCTCCCACGGCTGGGGCGACGGCCGGGGGCTCGGCCTGATCTACCTCGCCGCCGCGGCCTGCGCCCTCCTCGGCATCGCCGCCGGCCTGCGCACGGCGGTCCGACGAACCACCCGCGGGACGGAACCGGACGCCGAACCGGCCCCCGAACCCACCCCCGGGGCCGGGCGCTCGGCGTGAACCCGGCGGCGACCGCGCCAAGCGCTAGAAGGCGAGGGGCCGCTGGCCCTGGACCGAGTACATCAGGCAGGAGGTGGCCAGGAAGTCCGGGTGGCTCATGACCTCGCGGGCCGCCCGCAGCCCGGCGTCCGTCATGCCGGCGGAGCGGAACCGGTCGCGGAGGTGGTGGGTGTTGTGGATCTGCAGGGCCGTGCCGGGGGAGTGGGCGCGCCACTGCTGGACGGCGGGCTCCGCGTCGACGTTGACGAGGCCGGCCCGGTGCATGGCGGTCGCGGCCCGCCGCCCCCACGCCAGGTCGACCCCCGCCGCCCGCAGCAGACGGAGCTTGGCGTCGAGGTAGTCGCGGTAGGCCGCCGCCGCGGCCTCGTCGCAGCCGCCGACCGGCACCAGCGGACCGTAGGTGGTCTCGTCGAACTCGTCGAGCTGGAGCCAGCCTCCGGGCCGGAGCGCGTCGATCAGGCGCCGCAGCACCTCGTCGCGCTCGGGCAGGTGCATCAGCACCAGCCGGGCGTGGACGATGTCGAACGCGCCCTCGGGCAGCGGGTCGGTCCGGGCGTCGTGGACGAGGACGCGCAGGCCGGGCGCGGCCGGCGCGTGCTGCGGTTTGACGTCCGTGGCCAGCACGGAACCGGTCGGCGCGACCCGGGCCGCGAGCCACCGCGCGACGCTGCCGCCGCCCGCGCCCACCTCCAGGCAATGCGCCCCCGGGGCGACCGGGAGCCGGGCGAGCCGGTGGGTGCTGAAGCCGTCGTACGCCGCGGCGAGGCAACGGTGTTGCTCGGTGGCGTGCTCACTGTCGTTGTCGAACGCGTAGCCGAGCGGAGGAGTGGTGGTCATACCGTCCTCGGAGTCGTCGTGATCCGGAGCCCCGGCACTGCCGGAACCGACGGTACCGGTCCCGGTGCGCCCGCACGCCGGAGACGGCCGCCGACCACTCGGTACGGGGACGGAACGCCCCCGTACCGTCGCTCACCCGTGCGGGGGGTCAGCCGGTGAACGTGCCGAGCGCCTTGCTGTACTCGTACTCCTGCTGGCCGGGGATGCCGGAGCAGACGGGGCTCGCGGTCGGTTTGTCGCACGGGTGGTCGCGGGTGGCCGACCACATGGACAGCCGGCCGATGTGGTTCCGGGACGCCCAGGCGGCGAGCCGGCGGGCGTCCTCCAGCCGGAAGGTCTCCCCGGGGCTGTCGTTGACGCCGATCATCGGGGTGACGCCGACCATCTTCCACACCGCCGCGTCCGGGGTGCCGGGGTAGAGGGCCGCGAGCTGCTCGTGCAGGTTGGTGCCCGCGTCGATGGCGGCCTGGCCCATGTCCTGGACCGGAGGGCCGTAGTCCATGGCCATCACGTTCCAGGTCTCCACGGCCAGCCCGTTGCGCAGCGCGTCGCGGACCACCTCCAGGCCGTCCGGGGTGAGCCCGCTCGCCAGGACCGGCAGCGTGTACGAGATGTGCAGGGGCGTGCCCTTGGCCGCGTACCGCTGCTGGAGCGCCGCGAGCGCCTTGGCCCGGCGGGTGTTGGCCGCCTTGTCGACCACGGCGGTGCCCTCGACGTCGAAGTCCAGCTTGTACGCCTTGAGCCGCTCGACGACGCTCCCGTACGCCTC
Organism: Streptomyces mobaraensis NBRC 13819 = DSM 40847; assembly: GCF_017916255.1. Taxonomy (NCBI): domain Bacteria; kingdom Bacillati; phylum Actinomycetota; class Actinomycetes; order Kitasatosporales; family Streptomycetaceae; genus Streptomyces; species Streptomyces mobaraensis. The sequence continues at coordinate 385,453 of NZ_CP072827.1, read as the reverse complement.
GGTGAGGGCGCCGACGTCGGTGATGTCCTGCGCCAGCTCGTTGTTGTTGGCGCCGCCGAAGGAGACGACCACGTCACCGCCGGCCCGCCGCAGCGCGTTGATCCGCGGCACCCCGTAGTTGCCCGAGACGGGGTGCGCGTGCTGGCCGCCCCACACCGGGGTCTTCCGGTCCTGGGCGTCCGAGACGACGAACGCCGTGGTGAACTGCCGGGCCCCACTGGCCTGCGCCATCGCCGGCAGGTCGGGCTCGGGGTAGAGGCTGGTGTCGACGTACGGGGCCCAAGTGGCGGGAGCGTCGGGCTTTCCGGGGACGGCCGCTATGGGGGACGGGTCCTCCTTCCAGGCGATGATGATCTCCAGCCCGTTCTGCGGAACTTTTCTGCGCCAGTCCTGGGACGGCGCCACGGTCAGCGTCGAGCCGGCGACGGTGACCTGGTCCTGCTGGTACTCGCTGTCGAAGGCCTGGCCCTCGGGCAGGGTGAACCGCACCTTCCAGTCGACGTCCGGCGTGGCCTGTCCGCTGACGGGCTTCAACACGTAGTGGTAGGTGCCGCCGTTGCCCCAGTTCTGGTCCTTGCTCCCGGACTGGTCGCCCGTCCAGGTCAGACCGACCTTGTCGGCGGCGGACAGCAGTTCGGCCCCGAGGGGGCCGACCGCGGCGGTGCGAGCGGCGGGTGCCGCGGGGGACGGTGCGGCGCCGGCCGGCAGGGCGGCGGCCGTCCCCGTCAGCAGACAGAGGGCGACTCCTGAGGCGACGACGGCATGGCGGACGGTGGGAGAGAGCGTCATGGTTCCTCCGCAGGCGTGGGGACTGCACCCCCCCTCGGCGGAACAGCGCGGACCGGTCGGACGCGGTCGCAACTCCCCATTGCTTCCACGACGTTGGTCTGGACCACGGTGTTCCCCGGGCAGCATAGGGGGGCCGACGCACGAGGGGAAGGCGGGAGTCGTGACAAGCGCGAGACGGGAGTGCGCTCCGCACGCGGCCCCTGTTCCGCGCTGTATTCGGCCCCCGCCGACCGGTGGTGACGGCGTCTCGGCCACGACGATCCGCCGTCGTCCCGACGAGGCCGCCGCCCTTCCGGCGGCCGGGTCGGCGTCATGCGCGACGATCCGACTGCCACGGGTGAGCGTCCGAACGCCCCGGCTTTGACGGCCGCCCCGGTTCTGACGGCCGGGCCCGGCCGGCTTGTCGCACGCGGTCGGCTTCTCGGGGTCGGAATCGGTGCGGTAGGCGCTGCCCCGGCATCCGGATGAGCGCGCCCGGCTTACGAGTCGGTCTCCGACGGGCGCCGGCGGGCGAGGGCGAGGCTCGTCAGCATCGTGACCGCCATCGCGCCGATGCCGACCAGCGCCGCGGTGGTGTAGGCGCTGTCATCGGGGAAGGGGCTGCCGGGGCCGGTGCCCGCGGTGAGGATCAGGCCGCCGATGGCGCTGCCCAGGGAGTACCCGACGCTGCGGACGACGTAGTTGAAGCTCATGGCGCTCGACGTCTCGCTCTTGGGGGTGACGGCCAGGATGACGCCGGGCATCGCGGCCGAGAAGCCGCCGACGCCGAAGCCGAGCACGCCCATCGCCGTGAACAGTTCGGCCAGGTCCGCCCGGGCCGCGGCGAACAAGGCGAACCCGCCGCCGACCACGACGGCGCTGCCTGCCAGGAGCAGGGGGTCGGCGATCCGCGTCCGGACCCGCGGCGTGAGCTTGCCGGCGACGAACCCCAGCACCGAGAACGGGACGAGGACCAGCCCGGCGACGAAGGTCGTCAGCCCGAAGCCGTAACCGGCGCCGTGCGGCGTCTGCGCGTACCGGGTGACGAGCGTGAGCAGGAGGTACATGCCGATCCCGCCGACGAACATGGCGAGGTTCGCCCCGGCGACCGCCGGGTGCCGCACCGCCCGTACATCGACCAGGGGCGTCGTGCCGCGCAGTTCGACGACGGCCCAGACGCGGAGCAGCGCCACCGCGACGACGGCGAGGCCCGCCGCCACGGGGAGGTGCCGGCTCCACAGGCTCCGTTCGCCGGCGAGGAGCAGCACCAGGAGCAGCGCGGCGGCCAGGACGACCGCGCCCGCCACGTCCACGTGGGCGGAACGGCCTTCGGGGGCTTCGGGTATGGAGCGCCACGCGGTCAGGAGGGCGGCGGCGGTGACGGCCAGGCCGAGACCGTAGGCGGCCCGTACCCCGCCGAACTCGGCGAGCAGTGCGGCCAGCGGGTAGCCGACACCGGCCCCGATGATCGAGACCACCGATATCAGGGCGATCACGGCCGCGCCGCGCTCCTCGGGGAGGTGGTCCCGGGCCACGCCCATCATCAGCGCCGTCAGCCCGAGCCCGACGCCCTGGGCCGCCCTGCCGGCCAGCAGCCACGCGAACGGCAGCGGCAGCACGGTGAGCGCGCTGCCGGCGACGACGACCGCCAGCGTGGCGAGGATCGTGGCCCGCCGGTGCGGACCGGCACCGAGCCGGCCCAGGACCGGCGTGGCGACGGCACCGCTGAGCAGCGCGACGGTCAGCGTCCACTGCGCGCTGCCGAGCGAGACGTGGAACGAGGTCGCCACGCTGGTGATGAGCGGCGCCCCGAGGCTGCCGACCGCCGCCACGACCAGAGCGACGAACACCAGGGCGGGGACCAGCAGTCGCGCCTCGGAACGCGCCTCCGGGAACGCCCGCACCCCGGCCCCGTCGACCGGCTGCCCGGTCACCGCGTCGGCCCTTCGCGGTCCTGGCTTTCGAGCTCTGCCAGATGCCGCAGCGCCGGAAGGGCCGCCACCAGCGCCTCGACCTCGTCACCGGTGAGCCCGCCGATCAACCGCTCGAACGCCTGGACGCCCGCCTGGCGCCGCGTCCGGACGTAGGAGGCACCGGCCTCGGTCAGGCACACCAGCGTGACCCGCTTGTCGGACGTGTCACCCCGCCGCTCGACCAGGCCGGACTCCTCCATCACCCGGACCAGGGCGGTCATCGCGGGCTGGGTGACGCCCTCGACCGCGGCCAGATCGGTGATGCGCCGCGGGCCGGTCCGGTCCAGGGTGGCCAGGGTGGCGGCGGACGTCAGGCTCATGTCCCGGGGCAGGCGTCTCGCGGCCCTGGTGGCCAGGGTGTAGAGGGCTGTTCCGATGGCGGCGGACGCGCCGGGTGCGCTGTCTTGACGACTCATGCCCGAAGCATAGCAATTTTATATTCATTGTTTATGGAAACCTTCGGCCCACTCGACGGCCGTCGGTTCAGGCGGGCTTGCGGGCCTCGAACAGCACCCGGGACGAGTGGGCGACGAACGCGCCCTCCGCCCGGATCCGCTCGTCCAGCTCGCGCAGCCGGTCCCGGTAGAGGTCGACGGTGAACCCGGGGACGGTCCAGAGCACCTTCCGCAGGAAGTACACCACCGCGCCGATGTCGAAGAACTCCATCCGCAGCCGCTCCGACCGGACGTCCACCACCTCCAGCCCCGCGGCCCGGGCCGCGGCGCTCTCGTCGTCCGGGTGCCGCTTCCGGCGGGCCTCGGGCTGCGGGCCGAGGAAGAACTCGACCAGCTCGAACACGCTGGCCGGCCCGACGTGCTGCGCGAAGTACGTACCGCCGGGCCGCAGCACCCGGGCGAGCTCCGACCACCACACCGTCGCCGGATGCCGACTGGTCACCAGGTCGAACGCCGCGTCCGCGAAGGGCAGCGGAGGCTCGTCCGACGCCGCCACCACGACCGCGCCGCGCGGGTGCAGCAGCGCGGTGGCCTTGGCGACGTTCGGCGGCCAGGACTCGGTGGCCACCATCGTCGGCGGCAGCACCGAGGCGCCCGCCAGCACCTCACCGCCCCCGGTCTGCACGTCCAGCGCCGCCGACGCCCCGGCCAGCCGCCCCGCCATCAGCTTCTGGTAGCCCCACGACGGGCGCTCCTCGGTGGCCCGGCCGTCCAGCCAGGAGAAGTCCCAGCCGTCCACGGAAACGGAGGCCGCCTCGGCCACCAGATCATCGAATCCACGGTTCATAACCCGAATCATCGCCATATATCGATGAGGGCACAAAGCAATTTGCCGTCCTGAGCGCAGACGGCGGGCAGCGCCCGCCCCCGCCCCGCCGAGCCGGACGCGCCCGAAGGGCGTGCGGGCCCGACACCCGTCACTGTGGAAGGTGTCCCGGGTGGAAGGCGCCCCGGCGCGAGCGCGGCCGGCCGGCCCCGCGCGGAAGGAGGCAGCCCATGGCGGACGGAGCCACGACGCCCGTCAGCGAGAGCCCGGACGACCCGTTCTCGCTCGCCCGCGCGGCCACGCTGGTGCTCGACCACCGGGGGACGGTCGTCGGCTGGGGCGAGCAGACCGCGGAGCTGCTGGGCCGCCGGGCCGAGGACGTGACCGGCAGGCCCGCCGCCGACGTCCTCCTCGCGCCCCGCGACCGTACCGCCGTCGCCGAGACGGCCAGGGCCTGCGTCCGGGACGGCGGCTGGTTCGGGGTGCTCCCCGTGCTCCGCGGCGACGGCACCCGGATCCACGTCGGCGTCCGGGCCCGGCGCGTCGTCCGGCCGGACGCCCCACCGGAGTGGTTCCTGGTCGGCGCCCCCGCCGAGGAAATCATCCAGTGGGAGACCGACCGGTCCGTGCTCGACGGGCTGTTCCGGCGCTCGCCCATCGGGCTGGTCGTGCACGCCCCCGACCTCAGCATCCTCCGCGTCAACAAGGCCGTCGCCCACATCGGCGGCATCCGCGCCGAGCAGGCCGTCGGACGCCGCACCGGCGACTTCCTCATCACCGACGACGCCGACACCGTGGAACACCGGCTGCGGCAGGTGCTGGAGACCGGACGGCCCATGATCTTCACCGAACAGCCCTGCCGGCTCCGCGCGGCCCCGGCGCGGGAGCGGTTCGTCTCCGTCTCGGCGTTCCGGACGACCGACTCCGCCGGACGGGTGCTCGGCGTCACCCAGTTGGTCGAGGACGTCACCGAACGCCACCGCGCCCGGGTGCGGCTCGCCCTCCTCGACGAGGCCGGCCGGCGCATCGGCACCTCCCTCGACGTCGACACCACCGCCCGTGAACTGGCCGGCGTCCTCGTCCCGGAGCTCGCCGACTGGGTCTCCGTCGACCTCCTGGAGAACGTCAGTCACGGCGAGGAACCCTCGCAGGACGGCGGCGGCGCCGTCTGCCGGGCCGCCGCCGTCTCCGTCGTCGCCGAGGCGGAGGAGGCCCTGCACCCGGTCGGCCACCGCATCGTCTTCCCCCCGGAGAGCCCCCAGGCGCGCTGCCTCGCCGAGAAGCGCCCGGTGCTGGTCCAGGACGGCCGGGGACCCGCTGGGCTCCGGGCCGTCGCCCAGGAACGGGCCGAGCGCGCGGCCGAACTCGGCGTGCACTCCGTCATGACGGTGCCGCTCGTCGCCCGCGGCCTCGTCCTCGGCCTCGTCGTCCTCTGGCGCGCCCGCCGCCCCGAGCCCTTCGAGGACGACGACCTCACGCTCGCCACCGAGTTCGCCGCCCGCGCCGCCGTCTGCATCGACAACGCCCGCCGCTACACCCGGCAGCACCAGGCCGCCCTCACCCTCCAGTGCCGGCTGCTGCCCGGCGAGGTGCCCGACCTGCCCGCCGTCGAGGTCGCCCACCGGTACATCCCGGCCGGCGCCGCGGAGGGCGTCGGCGGCGACTGGTTCGACATCATCCCGCTCTCCGGCGCCCGCGCCGCCCTCGTCGTCGGCGACGTCATCGGCCACGGCATCGACGCCGCCGCCACCATGGGCCGGCTGCGCACCGCCGTCCACACCCTCGCCGAACTCGACCTGGAACCCGAGGAGGTCCTGTCCCACCTCGACGACCTCGTGCACCGGCTGGCCGCCGAACAGGAGGTCAACACCCGCGACTTCCCCCACGACCAGGTCACCGGCGCCAGCTGCCTCTACGCCGTCTACGACCCGGTCTCCCGCCGCTGCTCCCTGGCCCGCGCCGGCCACCCGCCGCCCGCGGTGGTCACCCCGGACGGCCGGGTGGCCCTGCCCGAGCTGCCGCCGGGCCCCCCGCTCGGCCTGGGCGGCCTGCCCTTCGAGGCGGCCGAACTGGACCTTCCCGAGGGCAGCCTGCTCGCCCTCTTCACCAACGGGCTCATCCAGTCGCCCGGCGGCGACGTCGACGCCGCGATCGCCGAACTGGGCCGCCAACTGGCCGTACCCGACCGGTCGTTGCCGGAGACGGCCAAGGCCGTGGTGGACGCCCTGCTCCCCGCCCGGCCGCACGACGACGTCGCCCTGCTGCTCGCCCGCACCCGCGTCCTGGGCCCCGAGCGCGTGGCCACCTGGACCCTGCCCGGCGACGAACAGGCCGCCGCCGTCGCCCGCCGCCTGATGACCGAACAGCTCACCAAGTGGGGACTGGAAGACCTGGTGTTCGCGACGGAACTGGTCGTCAGCGAACTGGTGACCAACGCCTACCGATACGCGAAGGGGCAGGTGACCCTGCGGCTCATCCGCGGCCACAGCCTGATCTGCGAGGTCACCGACACCAGCAACACCTCGCCGCACCTGCGCCGGGCCCGCAGCACCGACGAGGGCGGACGCGGCCTGTTCCTGGTCGCCCAGCTCACCGAGCGGTGGGGGACCCGCTACGAGCGGGAGGGCAAGACCGTCTGGACCGAACAGCCGCTGCCGCCCGGACACCGCCTCTGAGCCGCCCCCGCTCAGCGGGTGTCCGCGTGCTCCACCGCGGGCGCCGCCCGCACCGGCCCGGCCTGCGCCGGCACCGACGCGACGGCGCGCCGCCGGGTCACCCGGCGCACCAGCGGTTCCGTCCACCGCGCCGCGAGCGGTCCCAGCACCACCAGTACCAGGACGTAGGCCGTGGCCAGCGGCCCGACCCGCGGCTCGACGCCCACCGCCAGACCGGCGATCACGATGGAGAACTCGCCCCGGGCGACCAGCGTCCCGCCGGCCCGCCAGCGCCCCGCGGGCGCGGCACCCGCCCGCCGGGCCGCGTACCAGCCCGTCCCCACCTTGGTCAGCACCGTGACCCCGGCGAGCGCCAGCGCCGGGCCCAGCACGGGGGGCACGGACGCCGGATCGGTGCTCAGCCCGAAGAAGAGGAAGAAGACGGCCGCGAACAGGTCCCGCAGCGGGGACAGCAGCGCCCGGGCGTCCTCCGCCACCTCGTCCGACAGCGCGATGCCGATGAGGAACGCCCCCACCGCCGCCGACACGTGCAGCTCCTGCGCCACCCCCGCGAACGACAGCGTCAGCCCGAGCACCACCAGCAGCATCCGCTCCGGGTTGTCCGAGGATACGGCCCGGCTGATGACGTGCCCGTGGCGCAGCGCCACGTAGAGCACGGCGGTGACCGTGCCCAGGGACGTCAGCAGGATCAGCCCGCCCGCCCGGACGCTCAGCCCCGCCTGGAGTGCGGTCAGCAGCGGGAGGTAGCCGGCCATCGCCAGGTCCTCGATGACGAGGACGCCGAGCACGGCCGGCGTCTCCTCGGCGCCCAGCCGGCCGAGGTCCGCGAGCACCTTGGCGATGACCCCGGAGGACGAGACCCAGGTGACGCCGGCCAGTGCCACACAGGCCACCGCGCCCCAGCCCAGCAGGAGCCCGGCGGCGGCCCCCGGCAGGGCGTTGAGCAGGAAGTCCACGGCCCCGGACGGGGATTGGGCGCGGAGGCTGCTCAGCAGCTCGGAGGCGCTGTACTCCAGCCCCAGCAGGAGCAGCAGCAGGACGACGCCCACCTCGGCCCCGGTGGCGACGAACCCCTCGCTCGCGCCCAGCGGACGGATGCCCCCGCGGCCGAAGGCGAGGCCCGCCAGGAGGTAGAGGGGTATGGGGGAGAAACCGATCCGGCCGGCGAGCCGGCTGAGGAGACCGAGGGCGAGAATGACGACGCCGAGTTCGATGAGCAGCGTGGTGGTCTGGTGCATGGGCGGCTGTCCTCCGGCGGTCGAGGGGCTGCGGCGGCTGTGCCTGCGCGAATGCGGGAGAGGTCCTGGTCCTGGAGCGGCGACGGACAACGGGTCGGACGACACAGGAGGTGCGGGGCGACAGGTGCGCGTGGGGGCACGTGCCGCGGCCCGGCCGGTGAGCTGACGCGCAGTCGGTCCCCGTCGTCACACCCGCACGGCCCGGGTCGGGCCGCTCATCGGATCGATGGCATCGCTCGATGGAGCATCTTAGCGGAGAATGCAATAGTCCTATCGGGTTTCTGGGGAGTTGAGCCGTGCGCCCCCTTTTTCCTCCGGGCGCGGGCCGACCGCCCTACCGCGAGGGGGAGCCGGCTGCTATGGGCGCTCGGACGCGCGCGGCGGCGCACGGCGCGGTCGTCCCGGGCCGTGCGGGGTTCCCTGGGGAGCCGAAAGGGGCCGACGGGAGGCGCCGAGGAGGGGGCGGCTCCGGGCGGGAAGGGCGGCCCGGGGGTGTGTTCGCGGTGTGGCGCACCAGGGCGCCGGGTCCGCTCCGGGGTGGGAGCGGTGGCCGCGCGCCCGCCCGATACCGGCGGCCCGCCGGGTGGCTGGACCGTTCGGGGCGGTCGCGTGCCCTCAGCCTTCGGGGTTGGCCTCGAGGCAGGTCAGCTCGATCTCGTCGACGAGCGCCTCGTACGTCTTGCCGGTCAGCTGGGCGACGTTCTCCATGCCCACCGCCGCCCATCCGGCCAGGCTCATGACGAGTGACCGGAGCCCGTCCGTGCCGAGCCGCGCCAGCACGTCGTCGGCCACCCCCAGCGCCTCCTCCGGCACCCGCTCGGCCGGTTCCAGGCCGACCACCGTCCGCAGCAGGCCGACCGTCACCCGGCTGATCTCGGGTGCGATCGCGTACAGGCGGCGGTCTTCTTCCTCGTCCATGCTTCCCTTTCCGTCGGGCGGCGGGGCGGCCGTCCTTGAGAGACGGGGAGCTGTCTACCAGAAGTAACGGACGCCTCACCAGGAAGAGTTGACGCGTAACGGCCCTGTTCTGGGCAAACGGCGAGGAGACCTCACTCGCGCGGGTGACGCCGGCGGAGGGCGGCGGGAGGGCGCCCGCGAGGGGCCCCGCCGACCAGGAAAGGTAAGGCTAGCCTAAGCTAAGCTTCGACCGGTGGCAGGACCACGAGCGAGGAACGGATCCGAGGACCAGACATGGTGCGCATAGCTGTGGCGGGCGCGAGTGGATACGCGGGCGGTGAACTGCTGCGTCTGCTCCTGCGGCACCCCCACGTCGACATCGGCGCGCTGACCGCCGACTCCAACGCCGGGCGGACGGTGGGCGAGGTACAGCCCCACCTCGCCCCGCTGGCGGAACGGGTGTTGGAGAAGACGACCCCTGACGTACTCGCCGGGCATGACGTCGTCTTCCTGGCCCTGCCGCACGGGCGGTCGGCCGCGGTCGCCGAGCGGCTGGGCCCGGACGTCCTGGTTATCGATTGTGGTGCGGATTTCCGGTTGCGGGATGCGGGGGAGTGGGTGCGGTTCTACGGGTCGCCGTATGCGGGGGTGTGGCCGTATGGGTTGCCGGAGTTGCCCGGGGGGCGGGAGGCGTTGCGGGGGGTGCGGCGGGTGGCGGTGCCGGGGTGTTATCCGACGGCGGTGTCGTTGGCGTTGTGGCCTGTTTTCGGGGCGGGGTTGGTGGAGCCGGAGGCGGTGGTCGTGGCGGCGTCGGGTACCTCCGGGGCGGGCAAGGCGGTCAGGCCGCATCTGCTGGGCAGTGAGGTGATGGGGTCGATGAGTCCGTACGGGGTGGGGGGTGGGCATCGGCATACGCCGGAGATCGCGCAGAATCTCGCCGCTGTGGCGGGTGGGCCGGTGAGTGTGTCGTTCACGCCGACGCTGGCGCCCATGCCCCGCGGGATCCTGGCCACGTGCAGTGCCAGGGCGTTGCCCGGTGTCACCGCCGGCGCCGTGCGCGCGGCGTATGAGAAGGCGTATGGCGGCGAGCCGTTCGCCCGTCTGTTGCCCGAGGGGTGCTGGCCGTCGACCGGGGCGGTGACCGGGTCCAACGCCGCGCAGGTCCAGGTCGTCCTGGACGAGTCCGCGCGGCGTGTGATCGCGGTCAGTGCGATCGACAACCTGACCAAGGGCACTGCCGGTGGTGCGGTGCAGAGCATGAACATCGCCCTCGGGCTGGCCGAGGAGCTGGGACTTTCCACGACAGGGGTGGCTCCGTGAGTGTGACGGCGGCGAAGGGGTTCACGGCGGCGGGTGTGGCTGCCGGGCTGAAGGACAGTGGTGCGCCGGATGTGGCGTTGGTGGTGAATCGGGGTCCGGGTCGGGCGGCGGCGGGGGTGTTCACTTCCAACCGGGTCAAGGCGGCTCCGGTGTTGTGGTCGCAGCGGGTGCTGAGGTCGGGGGAGGTGGCGGCCGTCGTCCTCAACTCCGGTGGCGCCAACGCCTGCACCGGCCCCGCCGGTTTCCAGGACACCCGGGCCACCGCCGAGCGCGCGGCTCGGGTGCTGGACCGGACGGCGGCCGAAGTGGCGGTGGCCTCCACCGGCCTCATCGGCGTCCGGCTGCCCATGGAACGGCTCCTGACCGGCGTCGAGAAGGCCGCCGCCGAACTCTCCCCCGAGGGAGGCGAGCAGGCCGCCGTCGCGATCAAGACGACGGACACGGTGCACAAGACGGCCGTCGTGGAGCGGGACGGCTGGGTGGTGGGGGGTATGGCCAAGGGTGCGGGGATGCTCGCGCCGGGCCTGGCCACCATGCTCGTCGTCCTCACCACCGACGCGGACGTGGACGCCCCCGGCCTGGACGAGGCCCTGCGCGCGGCCGTCCGTACCACCTTCGACCGGGTCGACTCCGACGGCTGTATGTCCACCAACGACACCGTCCTGCTGCTGTCCTCGGCCGCCTCGGGTATCTCTCCGGAGGCCGCCGCGTTCACCGATGCCGTGCGCGAGGTCTGCGAGGACCTGGCGCGGCAGCTGATCGGGGACGCGGAAGGGGCGAGCAAGGACATCCGCATCGAGGTGATCAACGCCGCGTCGGAGGAGGACGCGGTGGAGGTGGGCCGGTCCATCGCCCGCAACAACCTCCTCAAGTGCGCGTTGCACGGCGAGGATCCCAACTGGGGCCGGGTGCTGTCCGCGATCGGCACCACCTCCGCGGCCTTCGATCCGGACAGGCTGAACGTGGCGATCAACGACGTGTGGGTCTGCCGCAACGGCTCCGTCGGTGACGACCGCGACCTCGTCGACATGCGGCCCCGCGAGGTCCGCATCACCGCCGACCTGGCCGAGGGCGGCGAATCCGCCGTCATCCGGTCCAACGACCTCACCGCCGACTACGTCCACGAGAACAGCGCCTACTCCTCATGAACCCCACACTTCCCACGCGGCGCAGCGCCGCGCCCAAAGCCCGGACCGTCATCGAGGCGCTGCCGTGGCTGCGCCGCCTCCACGGCAAGACGGTCGTCATCAAGTTCGGCGGGAACGCCATGGTGGACGACGCGTTGAAGGCCGCCTTCGCCGAGGACATGGTGTCGCTCCGGTACGCCGGAGTGCGGCCGGTCGTCGTGCACGGCGGTGGTCCGCAGATCAGCGGGATGCTCGACCGGCTCGGCATCGCCTCGGAGTTCACGGCGGGCCTGCGGGTCACCACGCCGGAGGCGATGGACGTCGTCCGGATGGTCCTCGCCGGCCAGGTGCAGCGCGAACTCGTCGGGCTGATCAACCGGCACGGCCCGTTCGCCGTCGGCCTGACCGGCGAGGACGCGCACACCATGACCGCCGTGCGGCGGCCGGCCGTGGTCGACGGCGAGCCGGTGGACATCGGCCTCGTCGGTGACGTCGTCGCCGTCGACCCGAGCACGGTGGAGGCGCTGCTCGACCGCGGCCGGATCCCCGTCGTCTCGCCGGTCGCCCGGGGCGCGGACGGCGAGGTGTACAACGTCAACGCCGACCTGGCCGCCGCCGCGCTCGCCGGGGCGCTGGGCGCGGAGAAGCTGGTCGTCCTCACGGACGTCGAGGGGCTCTACGCGGACTGGCCGCACAGCGACGACGTCATCAACCGCCTCACCGCGACCGACTTGGAGGCACTGCTCCCCGCCCTGTCGAGCGGCATGGTCCCCAAGATGGAGGGCTGTCTGCGGGCGGTCCGGGGCGGGGTGGGCGCGGCGCACGTGCTGGACGGCCGGGTGCCGCACTCGCTGCTGCTGGAGGTCTTCACGGACGAGGCGGTGGGGACGACCGTGGTGCCCGACCCGCCGCCGGGCGTGCCCGGGGCGCGGGCGGAGGTGACCGCGTGACCGGCGACGACGGTATCCGTACACCGGGGGAGCGGCTGGCCGGACGCTGGCGGGGCGCGTTGATGGACACCTACGGCACGCCCCCGCTGGCGCTGGTGAGCGGGCAGGGGGCGACCGTCAGGGACGCGGACGGCCGGACGTACGTCGACTTCGTCGGCGGTATCGCCGTCAACGCGCTCGGCCACGCCCACCCGGCCGTGGTCCGCGCGGTCTCCGACCAGATCGCGACGCTCGGGCACGTGTCGAACCTGTACGTGGCCGAGCCGCCGGTGGCGCTGGCCGAGCGGCTGCTGGAGCTGGCGGGCCGCGAGGGCAGGGTGTTCTTCTCCAACTCCGGGGCGGAGGCGGTGGAGGCCGCGTTCAAGATCGCCCGGCGGACCGGGCGGCCGTACGTCGTCGCCGCGCACGGCGGGTTCCACGGCCGCACGATGGGCGCCCTCGCCCTCACCGGCCAGCCGGCCAAACAGCAGCCCTTCCTCCCGCTGCCCGGCGGCGTCACCCACGTCCCCTACGGCGACGCCGACGCCCTGCGCGCCGCCGTGACGGAACAGACCGCCGCCGTCGTCCTCGAACCCGTCCAGGGCGAGAACGGCGTCGTCGTCCCACCGCCCGGCTACCTCGCGGCGGCCCGTGAGATCACCCGGGCGGCCGGGGCCCTGCTCGTCCTGGACGAGATCCAGACAGGTATCGGCCGCACCGGCCACTGGTTCGCCCATCAGGCGGACGGTGTGCTGCCCGATGTGATGACGCTGGCCAAGGGGCTCGGCGGCGGGCTGCCGATCGGGGCCACCGTGGCCTTCGGCGACGCGGCCGGGCTGCTGTCGCCCGGGCAGCACGGCTCGACGTTCGGCGGCAACCCGGTGTCCTGCGCCGCCGCCCTGGCGGTGCTCGACACGCTGGAGAAAGAGGACGTCCTCGCCCATGTCCGGCGCATGGGCGAGCGGTTGGCGGCCGGAGCCCGGGCGTCCGGTCATCCGCTGCTGCGCGCGGTGCGCGGGGCCGGGCTGCTGCTCGGACTCGTCCTGGACCGGCCGGTGGCCGCGCGGGTGCAGCGGGCGGCCCTGGAGGCGGGGTTCCTGGTGAACGCCACGGGCCCGGACGTGGTCCGGCTCGCGCCGCCGCTCGTCATCGAACAGGGGCAAGTCGACTCCTTCGTCGGGGCGTTGCCCCGGATGCTCGACGTCTGACCCCTCCGGGGGAGACGGGCCGGGAGGGACGCGCCGACGCGCGCCCACCCGGCCCGTCCGGCGTTCGGGAGGGGCTCGCCAAGGGGCCCCTGTGGCGCGAGATCTGACGGTGGACTTGACACCTGACCTGCCGAGAAAGTTAGGTTAGGCATACCTAATCAACGAGTGTGCGGGTTGCCCTTCCCGACCCATGCCCGGCCGGCACGGCCGTAAAAGTCGGAACGGGCGGTACGACGAGAGGATGAGCATGTCGGCACGGCGCGGGGACAGCGCGAACACGGCGGGCGCCCCCATCGAGGATCTGGTCGGCATAGGCTTCGGTCCCGCCAACCTGGCTCTCGCCATCGCGATCGACGACCACAACCGCCGGGCCCCGGACCGCCCGATCCGCGCGGGCTTCCTGGAGCGCCAGGAGCGCTTCGGCTGGCACCGCGGGATGCTCCTCGAAGGCGCCACCATGCAGGTGTCCTTCCTCAAGGACCTGGTCACCCTGCGGGACCCCAGCAGCCGCTTCTCGTTCCTGTGCTACCTGCGTGACCGCGGCCGGCTCGCCGACTTCATCAACCAGAAGACGTTCTTCCCCACCCGGATCGAGTTCCACGACTACCTGGAGTGGTGCGCCGCCGAGTTCGGCTCCGCCGTGGACTACGGCCGCACCGCGACCGCCGTGCACGCGGTGCGGGACGGCGCGACGGTCGAGGCCGTGGACGTCGTCTCGCGGGCTGTCGGGGACCCGGCCGACGAGACCGTGCGGCGCGCCCGCAACCTCTCCCTCGGCACCGGCCTCGCCCCCCGCCTCCCCGAGGGCGTCGCCCTCGGGCCGCACGTCTGGCACAACCGCGACCTGCTGTTCCGCGCCGCCGAGCCGGCCGCCCGCCGGCACCGCCGGTTCGTGGTCGTGGGCGCCGGCCAGTCCGCCGCCGAGAGCGCCGAGTACCTGCACCGCACCTTCCCCGACGCCGAGGTCTGCGCGGTCTTCTCCCGCTACGGCTACAGCCCGGCCGACGACAGCCCCTTCGCCAACCGCATCTTCGACCCGGCCGCCGTGGACCACTTCTACGACGCCCCCGAGGACGTCAAGCGGACCCTGCTGGGCTACCACCGCAACACCAACTACTCGGTGGTCGACGGCGAGCTCATCGAGCAGCTCTACCGCACCGCCTACCAGGAGAAGGTCCAGGGCCGCGAGCGGCTGCGGATCCTCAACACCAGCCGGCTCACCGCCGTCGAGGACCTGGCGGACGGCGCCCGCGCGGTGATCCGCTCCCTGACCTCCGGGGAAACGTTCACGCTGGACTGCGACGCCGTGGTGTTCGCCACCGGCTACCACCCGGCCGACCCCCGCGAACTCCTCGGCGGCCTGGCCGCCGAATGCCTCACCGACGAGCAGGGCCGGCTGCGCGTCGACCGGGACCACCGCGTCCTGACCACCGACCGGGTCCGCGTCGGCATCTACCTCCAGGGCGGCACCGAGCACACCCACGGCATCACCTCCTCCCTGCTCTCCACCCTGGCCGTCCGCTCCGGCGAGATCTGCGACTCGCTGCTGCTGCGCCGCACCGAACGGGACGTCCTCGCGGGCCGGGCCGGGGCCGGGGGACGGGCCGACACCGCGGACACCGTCGCCGCGCCCGTCGGCTGAACCGCACCCCCGCCCTCCACGCTCAAGCCCCCGAAGGACTCCGCATGCCCACGCCCCCCGTCCCGCTCGACACCCTCCGCCTCGACGTGGCCGACGTCCTCGGCGAGGACCCCGCCGACCTGCCGGACGACGAGGACCTGCGCGACCTCGGCCTCGACTCGATCCGGCTGATGAGCCTGGTGGAACGCTGGCGGGCCCGCGGCCTTGCCGCCGACTTCACCGAACTCGCCGAGGCCGACCCCACCCTGCGCGGCTGGCACACCCTGCTCACCGCCGGCGGCTGACCCCCGCCTCCCCCATCCCGCCCCTCGCACCGCACCGCTCAAGGAGAACCATGAACACCCGTCCCGTCCGTCGTGGCCGCAAGGCCGGCCGCAGCCGCGTCGCGGCCGTGCTCGCCGCCGCCGCCCTGCTCACCGTGAGCGCCTGCGGCAGCGACGACTCGTCCGACGACGCCAAGCCCGCGGCGGGCGACGGCGGGAAGCGGGTGATCGAGACGAGCGACGGCAAGGTGACGGTACCGGCGAAGGCCGAGCGCATCGTCAGCATCTCCTACGCCACGGGCGCCCTGCTCGACCTCGGCGTCGAGCCGGTCGGCACCAGCGCCATCGACGAGAACAACCCGATGGAGCTCCTGCCCTCGCAGAAGGAACAGGGCAAGAAGATCACCTCGATCGGCTCCGGCATCGAGACCAACATCGAGAAGGTCGCCTCCCTCAAGCCCGACCTGATCATCGTCGAGGGCGCCGCCGCCTTCGACTGGAAGATCAACCGGCTCAAGGGCATCGCCCCCACGCTCTACTTCGGCATCAAGACCCCCGGCGACCTCTACGACGCCCAGGAGAAGATCGCCCGGGCCGTCGGCAAGGAGGACGCCCTCGACAAGCTGAAGGCCACCTACAAGGAGAAGGCCGACAAGATCAAGTCGACCTACGCCGACAAGCTCAAGTCCGTGAAGTGGGCCCTCGCCTCCTCCTACGGCAACGGCGAGTTCCTCGTGGACACCCGCACCTCCTGGGTCGGCCGCGTCCTCTCCGACGTCGGCGCCGGCTTCGCCAAGGCGTCCGCCGACGGCAAGGAGCACGAGGTGACCTACTCCCAGGAGAAGATCGACGTCCTCTCCGACGCCGACGTCATCCTCGTCCCGCGCACGGCGGCGACCGGCGAGGTGCCCAAGGAGACCAAGGAACTCCAGGACAAGCCTTCCTGGAAGCTGCTCAAGGCGGCCAAGGACGGCCACGTGCTGCCCGTCACCTACGCCACCAGCGACCGCTACGGCACCTCGATCGACGTGCTCGACCAGATCGAGAAGATCCTCAAGAGCCTGTAGGGCGGCGGGGGTCCACCCCCTCACCCCCCGCGCACCGGGGCCCGCCGGCGGACGGGCCGGCGGACCCCGGCACGCGTACCCCCACTCCCACCCCCTACGAACGACCCGGAAGGCGCCATGCCAGAGGTGACCAGCGACGCAGGACGGACCCTGGAGCTCACGCGAGCCCAGGAGGGCGTGCTCTCGGCGCAGCGGATCGACCCGGAGAACCCCGGCTACAACGTCGGCCAGTACGTGGAACTCAAGGGCCCGCTGGACGTCCCGGCCCTGGAGGAAGCCCTCCGCCGCACCCTCGCCGAGGCCGACGGCCTGCACGTCCGGCTCGCCGAGCGCGACGGCCGCACCGTACAGGTCCCCGTCCCGTTCGACGCCGCCGCCTGGCACCTGCCCCGCCTCGACACCACCGGCGCCGCCTCCCCGGTGGACGCCGCCGTGGAGCTCGTCCGCGCCCAGCTGTCCTGCCCGCCCCGGCTCGACGCCGCCGACGGCGAACCCCCGGCGCTCACCGGCTCCCTGCTGGTCACCGTCGCCCCCGACCACCACCTGTGGTTCCAGTACTTCCACCACCTGGTCGTCGACGGCTACAGCGTCGCCCTGTTCACCCGCCGCGTCGCCGCCGTCTACACCGCGCTCGTGCACGGCGAGCCGGTCCCCGCCTCGCCGTTCGAGCCCGTCGCCCGGCTCGTCGAGGCCGACCGCGCCTACCTCGCCTCCGACCGGCCCGCCGCCGACCGCGCCTACTGGACCGGCCGGCACACCGGCCGCCCGGCCGCCACCGGCCTCACCGAGCAGACCGCCCAGGCGTCCTCCACCTTCCTCCGGCACCGCGTCACCCTCGGCGCCGAGCGCTCCGCCGCCGTCCTGGCCCGCGCCGACGGCGTCCGCGCCACCTGGGCCGAGGCCGCCACCGCCGGTGTCGCCGCCTACCTGCACCGGATGACCGGCACCCCCGAGGCCGTCCTCGGCATGCACTTCATGGCCCGCAGCGCCCCCGGCACCCTCCGCGTCCCCGGCATGGCCGTCAACGTGCTGCCCGTCCGGCTGTCCGTCGCCGGCACCGACACCCTCCCCGACCTCATCCGGCGCGCCGCCGGAGAGCTCAAGGACGCCCGCCGCCACCAGCACTACCGCGGCGAGGACATCCGCCGCGACCTCGGCCTCGTCGGCGGCGACGCGCGGCTGTACGGGCCGATGCTCAACATCAAGCCCTTCGACCTCGACCTCGACTTCGCGGGCGTCCCCGGGCACACCGTGAACCTCGCCTCCGGCCCGGTCGAGGACCTGTCGGTGTCGGTCACCAAGAGCCCCGACGGCGTCCTGCACCTGGAGTTCGACGCCAACCCGGCCCTCTACGACACCGCCACGCTCGCCGGCCACGCCGAGCGCTGCGCCGACCTCGTCGCCCGGCTCGCCGCCGACCCCGACCTCACCCTCGGCCGCGCCGAACTCCTCGCCGACGGCGAGCGGGAGGCGGTCCTGCGCACCTGGAACGCCACCGAACGGCCCCTCGCCGCCACCACCCTCGTCGAGCGCGTCGCCGAACGGACCGCCGCCACCCCCGACGCCACCGCTGTCATCTTCGAGGACACCCTCCTCAGCTACCGCGAACTCGACGCCCGCGCCGAGGCGCTGGCCCGCCGGCTGGCCGCCGCCGGGGCCGGACCCGACACGATCGTCGGCGTCGCCGTGCCGCGCTCCGCCGAGCTGATGACCGCCCTCCTCGGCGTCCTCAAGTCCGGCGCCGCCTACCTGCCGCTCGACACCGACTACCCGGCCGACCGGCTCGCCGCCATGGCCGAGGACGCCCGCCCGGTCCGCGTCGTCACCGTCCACGCCGTCCTGGACCGGCTCCCGGCCGCCTTCCGCGAGAACGCCCTGCTGCTGGACGAGGCGTACGAGGACGGCGAGGGCGCCGCCGCCACCCGCCCCGCGTCCGAAGACGCCGAGAACGCCGCCGTCACCCGCCCCGGCCCCGACGACGCCGCCTACGTCATCTACACCTCCGGCTCCACCGGCCGCCCCAAGGGCGTCGTCGTCACCCACCGCGCCATCGTCAACCGGCTCGCCTGGATGCAGCACGCCTACCGGCTGCGCGCCGACGACCGCGTGCTCCAGAAGACGCCCGCCAGCTTCGACGTCTCCGTCTGGGAGTTCTTCTGGGCCCTGTGCGAGGGCGCCACCGTCGTCCTCGCCCGCCCCGAGGGCCACAAGGACCCCGCCTACCTGGCCCGGCTCATCGCCGAACGGCACGTCACCACCCTGCACTTCGTCCCCTCCATGCTCCGCGCCTTCCTGGAGGAGCCGGCCGCCGCCCGCTCCTGCGCCGGACTGCGCCGCGCCTTCTGCTCCGGCGAGGCCCTCCCCGGCGACGTCGTCGAGCGCTGGTACGACGCGCTGCCCGAGGTGCCGCTGCACAACCTGTACGGGCCCACCGAGGCCGCCGTCGACGTCACCTACCACCGCACCCGGCCCGGCGCCGGCACCGTCCCGATCGGCCGGCCGGTGTGGAACACCCGCCTGTACGTGCTGGACGCCGAGCTGCGCCCGGTCCCGGTCGGCGTCCCCGGCGAGCTGTACCTCGCCGGCGTCCAGCTCGCCCGCGGCTACCTCGACCGCCCGGGCCTGACCGCCTCCCGCTTCGTCGCCGACCCGTACCGGCCGGACGGTACGCGCATGTACCGCACCGGCGACCTCGTCCGGTGGGCCGTCGACGCGCACGGCGACGGCGTCGTCGAATACCTCGGCCGGACGGACGACCAGGTCAAGGTGCGCGGCTTCCGCATCGAACTCGGCGAGATCGAGGCCGCGTTGGAGGCGCTGCCCGGCGTCGCCGCGGCCGCCGTCACCGCCCGCGCGGCCACCCCCGGCGGCGCGCGCCGCCTCGTCGGCTACGCCGTGCCCGCCGCCGGGCGGACCCTCGACCCCGAGGAGCTGCGGGCCGCGCTGGGCGCCACGCTGCCCGAACACATGGTCCCGCCGGTCGTCGTGCTCCTCGACGTCCTGCCGCTCAGCCTCAACGGCAAGCTCGACCGCAAGGCCCTGCCCGACCCGGCGCCCGCCGCCGCGCCCGCGACGCGCGCCCCGCGCACCGAGGCCGAGCGGGTGCTCGCCGAGGTCGCCGCCGACGTCCTCGGCCTGGACGCCGTCGGCGTCGACGACAACTTCTTCTCCCTCGGCGGCGACAGCATCTCCGCCATCCAACTCGGCAGCCGCGCCCGGCAGGCGGGTTGGGGCGTCACGCCCCGGACCGTCTTCGAGCGCAAGACGATCGCGGCCGTGGCGGCCGTCGCGGAGCGCCTGGCCGGGGACGGCGGCGCGACCGAGGACCGCCGCGAGGACGCGACCGGCCCGCTTCCCGCCACCCCCATCACCGAGTGGCTGCGCGAACGCGGCGGCCCGGTACGGCGGTTCGCCCAGACGACCGTGGTCACGGTCCCCGCGGGGCTGGACCCGGAGCGGCTCACGAGGGCGCTGGGCGAGCTGACGCGCCATCATGACGCGCTGCGGATACGGCTGGTGCCCGGCGGTGCCGTCGGCACCGAGTCCGGCGGGTACGGCGCGGTCGCGGACCGGAGGGACGGCCGTGCCGCGGTCGTCGAGCGCGAGGCCGGTACCTCCGGGTCCGCCGCGGACCCGTCCGCGACCGGTGCCGGGTGTCGTCCGGCCCCCGGCACCGGCGACACGGACGCCGGTGCCCCCACGTGGACCACCGAGATCCTCCCCGTCCACGCCGCCCCCGGCATCGCCCTCCACCGCGTGGACGCCACCAGGGAGGGCGACCCCGACGCCGCCGTCGAGCGCGAGCGCGCCGCCGCCGTGGACCGCCTCGACCCCGACGCCGGTACCGTCCTCGCCGCCACCTGGTGCGACCTCGGCCCCGACACGCCCGGCCGGCTCGTGCTGGCCGTGCACCACTTGGCCGTCGACGGCGTCTCCTGGCGCGTCCTGCTGCCCGACCTGCGGGCCGCGTACGAGGGCGAGGCGCTCGCGCCGGCGAGCACCCCGCTGCGCCGCTGGGCGAAGGGCCTGCACACCGCCGCCGCCTCCGACGCCGTCCGCGCCCAACTGCCGCTGTGGCGCGAGGTGCTGGAGTCCGGCGCCGGGTCGCTCGTCGGCGAGCGGGCCGTGGACCCGGCCCGCGACACCGCCGCGACCAGCCGCACCCTGCGGCTGACCCTGCCCGCCGACCGCACCGCGCCGCTGCTCGCCGACGTGCCCGCCGCCCGCCGGGCCGGGGTCGACCACGTGCTGCTCACCGGCCTCGCCCTGGCCGTGCTCGGCCGCCGCCGCGAGCGGCGGGGCGCCGCGGCCCGCGCCGACCTGCTGCTGCGCCTGGAGGGCCACGGCCGCCAGGACCACCTCGTCCCCGGCGCCGACACCTCCCGCACCGTCGGCTGGCTCACCAGCGAGTACCCCGCCCGCCTGGACCTGGAAGGCGTCGACCCGGCCGACGTCGGGCGCGCCCTGACCCTCGTCAAGGAGCAGCTCCGTGCCCTGCCGGACGACGGCACCGGGTACGGCCTGCTGCGGTACCTCGACCCCGAGGCGCGTGCCGTGCTCGCCGCCGCCCCCGCGCCGCGGCTGCTCTTCAACTACCTCGGCCGGTTCGCCGCCGGCGACGCCCCCTGGACGCCGTCCGGCGACGCGTTCGCCGCCGCCTGCGACCCCGAACTGCCCGCCGCGCACGCCCTGGAGGTCGGCGCGTTCGTCCACGACCGCGCCGGAGGCCCCGAGCTGACCGCCGTCTTGACCTGGCCGGAGGGCGTCCTCACCGAGGACGCCGTCCGCGACCTCGGCGACCGCTGGTTCCGCGCGCTGGACGCGCTCACCGCCTGGGCCGCCCGGGCCGGCGAGCCCCGGCCCACCCCCTCCGACGTCCCGCTCGCCGGGCTCGGCCAGGCCGCGCTCGACCGCGTCCTCGACGCCCGGCCCGGCACCGAGGACGTCTGGCCGCTCTCCCCGCTCCAGGACGGCCTCCTCTTCCACGCCCTCTACGAGACCGGCGCCGACGGCCTCTACACCTCCCTCACCGGCCTGGAGCTGACCGGCCCGCTCGACGAGGCCGCCCTGCGCCGCGCCGTCGACGCGGTCGCCAACCGCCACCCCGCCCTGCGCGCCGCCTTCGACCACACCGCCGCCGACCGCCCGGTGCAGACCGTCGCCGCCCGGGTCACCGTCCCGTGGACCGTCCACGACCTCACGGACGCGCCGGCCGACGCGGTGGAGGCCGTCGAGACGGCCGAGGCCACCACCCCGTTCGACCCGGCCCGGCCGCCGCTGCTCCGCTGCGCCCTGCTGCGCCTCGGCGCCGAGCGGCACCGGCTGGTGCTGACCCGCCACCACCTCGTCATGGACGGCTGGTCCACGCCCGTGCTGCTGCGCGAGGTCATCGCCGCCTACGCGGCGGGCGGCGACGCCTCCGCCCTCCCGCCCGCCGCCTCCTACGCCGACCACCTGGCCTGGCTCGCCCGCCAGGACGCCGCCGCGCACACCGCCGCCTGGCGGACGGCGCTCGACGGCCTGACCGCCCCGACGCTGCTCGCCGACACCCTGGCCGACGGTGACCCGGCCGCCGGCGCCACGGCCGGCGAGGTCGACCTGCCGCTGCCCGCCGCGACCGCCGCCGCCCTCACCGCGCTCGCCCGCGACCACGGCCTGACCCTCAACACCCTCGTGCAGGGCGCCTGGGCGGTCCTGCTGAGCCGGCTCACCGGCCGTACCGACGTCGTGTTCGGCGCCACCGTCTCCGGCCGGCCCGCCGACATCCCCGGCGTCGAGTCCATCGTCGGCCTCTTCAGCAACACCATCCCCGTCCGCTTCACGGTGGACGAGGACGAGACCGTCGCCGCCGCCCTCGCCCGCCTGCAGGGGCAGCAGTCGCGGCTGCTCGACCACCAGTACGCGGGGCTCGCCGACATCCAGGCCCAGGCCGGGCTCGGTACCCTCTTCGACACTCTCCTGGTCTTCGAGAACTACCCCGTCGACGCGGACGAGTTGACCGCCCCCGACCCGTCCGGCCGCCCCGGGCACCTGCGCGTCACCGGCATCGGCCACCGCGGCGCCACCCACTACCCGCTGTCCGTCCTCGTCCTGCCGGGCGACGCCCCGCGCATCACCGTCGAGTACCGGCCCGACACCTTCACCGCTGCCCGCGCCACCGACTTGGGCGCACGCCTGCTGCGGCTGCTCGACGCCATGGCCGCCCGCCCGGACGCGCCCGTCGGCTCCCTCGACGTCCTCGCCCCGGCCGAGCGCGACACCCTGCTGCACGCCTGGAACGCCACCGAGCGGGCCGTGCCCGCCGGCACGGTCGTCGACGCCTTCGAGGCGCAGGTGGCCGCGACGCCCGACGCCACCGCCGTCGTGTGCGGCGGGCGGCGCCGGACCTACGCCGACCTGAACGCCCGCGCCGACGCCGTCGCCCGCCGCCTCACCGCCCTCGGCGCGGGACCGGACACCGTCGTGGCCCTGGCCCTGCCCCGCTCCGCCGACCTGGTCGCCGCCCTGTTCGGCACCCTCAAGGCGGGCGCCGCCTACCTGCCGGTGGACCTCGACCACCCGGCCGACCGCATGGCCCTGATGCTGGAAGACGCGGCACCCATCGCCGTCCTGACGACCCGTCAGGAGGTCGCGCGCCTGCCCCTCGACGGCCGTACCACCGTCCTCCTGGAGGACGTGCGCGACGACGGCGACCCGGGCGTCACCCCGCGCCGCCCCGGCCCCGACGACCTGGCGTACGTGATCCACACCTCCGGCTCCACCGGCCGCCCCAAGGGCGTCCAGGTGCCGCACCGCGGCCTGGCCAACATGCTCGACCACCACCGCGCCACCGTCTTCGCCCGCGCCGTGGACGCCGCCGGCGGGCGCCGGCTGCGCGCCGCGCACACCGCCTCGTTCTCCTTCGACTCCTCCTGGGAACAGCTCCTCTGGCTGGTCTGCGGCCACGAACTGCACGTCTACACCGAGGAGTCGCGCCGCGACCCGCAGGCCCTCGCGGCCCGGCTGCGCGCCGACCGGATCGACACCCTCGACGTCACCCCGTCCTTCGGCCGCCAGCTCGTCGAGTGGGGCCTGCTGGACGGTGAGAGCGACGGGGAGGGGCACCGTCCGGTGCTCTTCCTGCTCGGCGGCGAGGCCGTCGACGAGGCCCTGTGGACCCGCATCCGGGACACCGAGGGCGTCATCGGCCACAACTTCTACGGCCCCACCGAGTACACCGTCGACACCCTCGGCGCCGCCCTCGACGACAGCCCCGCGCCGTCCGTCGGCCGGCCCATCGCCAACACCCGCGTGTACGTGCTCGATTCCCGGCTGCGCCCGGTCCCGGCCGGCGTCCCCGGCGAGCTGTACATCGCCGGGCCCGGCCTCGCCCGCGGCTACGGCAACCGGCCCGGCCTCACCGCGTCCCGCTTCGTCGCCGACCCGTACGGCCCGGACGGCACCCGCATGTACCGCACCGGCGACGTCGTCCGGTGGCGCGCCGACGGCACCCTCGACTACCTCGGCCGCGACGACGACCAGGTGAAGATCCGCGGCTTCCGCGTCGAGACCGGCGAGGTCGAGGCCGCCCTCGCCGCCCTGCCGGACGTCGCCCAGGCCGCCGTCCTGGCACGCGGCACGGCGGGCGGCGTCAAGCGCCTCGTCGGCTACGCCGTCCCCGCGCCCGGCACCACCGCCGACCCGGCCGGCCTGCGGGCCGCGCTCGCCGAGCGGCTGCCCGAGTACATGGTCCCGGCCGCGATCGTCCTCCTGGACGCGCTGCCGCTGAACGTCAACGGCAAGCTCGACCGGCGGGCCCTGCCCGAGCCCGGCGCCGACGCCTTCGCCGGCGCGGCCGGCGGCGGCCGGGCGCCGCGCGACGAGCGCGAGGCCCTGGTGTGCGGCGCGTTCGCCGACGTCCTCGGCCTGCCCGCCGTCGGCCCCGACGACGACTTCTTCGCCCTCGGCGGCCACTCGCTGCTCGCCACCCGCCTCGTCGGCCGCGTCCGTACGGTCCTCGGCACGCCCGTCACCATCCGCGACCTGTTCGACGCCCGCACCCCGGCCGCCCTCGCCCGCCGGCTGGACGGCGCGGGCGCGGACCGCCCCGGCCCCACCGCCGGACCGCGCCCCGCCGAGGTGCCGCTGTCGCCCGCGCAGGCCCGCCTCTGGTTCCTCCAGCAGCTCCAGGGCCCGAGCACCGCCTACACCATCCCCTGCTCGCTGCGGATCGACGGACCGCTCGACGCCGACGCCCTGCGCGCCGCGTTCGCCGACGTCGTGGCCCGCCACGAGGCGCTGCGCACCGCCTTCCCGGACACCGACGGCCGCCCGTACCAGAAGGTGCTGCCGTCCGAGGAGGCCCGGATCCCGTTCGAGGTGCGGCAGGTCGCCCCCGAGCGGCTGGACGAGGCCGTCGCCGAGGCCGGCGCCCGCGCCTTCGACCTGGCCGCCGCGCCCCCGGTGCACGCCACGCTGCTCACGGCCGGACCGGAGACGCACGTGCTGTGCGTGGCCCTGCACCACATCGTCGGCGACGAGTGGTCCGAGGGCGTGCTCCTGCGCGACCTCGACACCGCCTACGCCGCGCGCCGTCAGGGCACCGCGCCCGCGTGGCAGCCGCTCCCGTTGCAGTTCGCCGACCACGCCCTGTGGCAGCGCGACCTGCCCGCCGACGAGCGGCTGACCGCCTACTGGACCGAGCGGCTCGCCGGCCTCCCCGACGAGCTGACCCTGCCCGCCGACCGCCCCCGCCCGGCCGAGCCGACCGGCCGCGGCGGCGCCGTCCGGATGCGGCTGCCGGACGCCCTGCACCGGGCGCTGCGCGGCTACGCTCACCGCGCCGGCGTCACCCCGTTCATGGTCACCCAGGCGGCCGGCGCCCTGCTGCTGGGCGCCCTCGCCGGGAGCACGGACGTCGCCCTGGGCACGCCCGTCGCCGGGCGCGCGGACGAGGCCGTCGAGAACGTCGTCGGATTCTTCGTCAACACCCTCGTCCTGCGGCACGACCTGACCGCCCCCGAGGGTGCCGCGCTCACCTTCGACCGGCTCGTCGAGCGGGCCCGGGAGACCGTGCTGGGGGCGCTCGCCCACCAGGACCTGCCCTTCGACCGGCTGGTGGACATCGTCGGCCCCGAGCGGTCGCTGGGCCGGCACCCGCTGTTCCAGGTGATGGTCCAGCACCGCAAGGAGGCCGCCGGCCTGGACGCCCTCTTCGGCGCCCGGACCGCGCTGCTCCCCGATCCGCTGCACGCGGCCCGCTTCGACCTGGCGTTCACCTTCGTGGAGTCCGCCGACGGCGCGCACACCGACCTCACCGTCATCCACGCGGCCGACCTCTACGACCACGCCACCGCCGAACTCCTCGCCGAGCGGCTGCTGCACGTCCTGGAACAGACCCTCGCCGCCCCCGGCCGGCCCCTGGACCGCGTCGAGGTCACCAGCCCGCGCGAGCGCCGGGCCCTGGCGGGGGAGTGGAACGCCACCGAGCACACCGTGGCCCCGGGCACCCTCGTCACCCGGTTCGCCGAGCGACTCGCCGCGACGCCCGACGCGACGGCCGTCGTGTACGAGAGCCAGAAGCTGACGTACCGTCAACTCGACGAGCAGGCCGGTGAGCTGGCCGGGCGGCTGGCCGCCCTCGGCGCCGGGCCCGACCGGATCGTGGCCGTCGCCGTGCCGCGCTCGGCCGAGCTGATGGTCGCCCTGCTGGGCGTCCTGAAGTCCGGCGCCGCCTACCTGCCGCTGGACCTCGACCACCCGGCCGATCGGCTGACGGACATGGTGGCCGACGCCGCGCCGGTCGCCGTGGTGACCGTCGGCGCCGTGCGCGACCGGCTGCCGCGCCTCGACGGGACGCCCGTCGTCCTCGCCGACGAGCCCGGCCCGGCAGCCGCCGCCCCGGTGGAAGCCGCGCCGCACCACGCCGCGTACGTCATCTACACCTCCGGCTCCACCGGCCGCCCCAAGGGCGTCGTGGTGACCCACGAGGCCATCGTCAACCGCCTCGACTGGATGCGGGAGACGTACGGCATCCGGCCCGCGGACCGGATCCTCCAGAAGACCCCGGCGAGCTTCGACGTCTCCGTCTGGGAGTTCTTCCTGCCGCTGGTCGGCGGCGCGGCCGTGGTCCTGGCCCGGCCGGGCGGGCACCGCGAGCCGGACTACCTGGCCGCCCTCGCCGCCGACACCGGCGTCACCACCGCCCACTTCGTCCCGTCCATGCTCGCCGCCTTCACCGCGGCGGCCGAGCAGGACGAGGCGATCCGCGCCGGGCTGCGCGGCGTCCGCCGCGTCTTCTGCTCCGGTGAGGCGCTGCCCGCCGCCGCCGTGGACCGGTTCGCCGCGCTGTGGCCGCACATCGAGCTGCACAACCTGTACGGGCCGACCGAGGCCGCCGTCGACGTCACCCACCACCGGGCCGAGCCCGGCGCGGGCGTCGTCCCCATCGGCCGGCCGGTGTGGAACACCCGCCTGCACGTCCTGGACGCGGCCCTGCGCCCGGCCCCGGTCGGCGTCCCCGGCGAGCTGTACCTCGCGGGCGTCCAACTCGCCCGCGGCTACCTCAACCGCCCCGGCCTGACCGCGTCCCGCTTCGTCGGCGACCCGTACGGGCCGGCCGGCAGCCGCATGTACCGCACCGGCGACCTCGTCCGGCGCCGCGCCGACGGTTCTGTGGAGTACCTCGGCCGCACCGACGACCAGGTGAAGATCCGCGGGTTCCGCATCGAACTCGGCGAGATCGAGGCAGCGTTGACGGAACTGCCCGCCGTCGCCCAGGCCGCCGTCGTCGCCCGGCCCCTGGCACCCGGCGGCGCCCGGCAGCTCGTCGGCTACGCCGTCCCGGCCCCGGGTGCCACGCCCGACCCGGAGGACCTGCGCGCGGCCCTCGCCGCCAAGCTTCCCGAGCACATGGTCCCCGCCGTCGTCGCCCTGCTGGACGCGCTGCCGCTGAGCGTCAACGGCAAGCTCGACCGCAAGGCCCTGCCGGAGCCGGGCCGGGCCGCCCGCCCGGCGACCCCCGCCCGTGCCGAGCGCACCCCGGCCGCCGCCATGGCAGCCGTCTTCGCGCAGGTCCTGGGCCTGCCCGAGGTCGGCGAGGACGAGAACTTCTTCGCCCTCGGCGGGGACAGCATCGTCTCCATCCAGCTCGTCGGCGCCGCCCGCAAGGCCGGCTTCGCCGTCGCCGCCAAGGACGTCTTCCAGCACCCGACCCCGGCCGCCCTCGCGGCGGCGGGCGGCACGGCCCCCAGCGAGGAACCCGTCGCCGCGCCCGTGGCCGAGGACGGCGAGCTGCCCCTGCTGCCCGTCGTGCACTGGCTGCGCGAACGCGGCGGTCCCATCGACCGGTTCAACCAGTCGGTGCTGCTCACCGTCCCGGCCGGACTGCGCGCCGAGCCCCTGCGCGCGGCCCTCGCCGACCTCGCCCGCAACCACCCGGCCCTGCGCCTGCGCCTGGACCGGACCGACGGGCTGTGGACGCAGGAGATCCTGCCCGCCGACACGGCCCCCGCCGTGACGGACCCGGCCACCCTGCGGCAGGCCGACCTCACCGGCCTGGACGCCGCCGCCCTGCGGGACCTGCTCGTCAAGGAGGCCGACGCCTCCGCCGCCGCGCTCGACCCCGCCACCGGCACCGTCCTGCGCGCCGTGCACGGCGACGCCGGGCCGGACGCCGACGGCCGGCTCCTGCTGACCGTCCACCACCTGGCCGTGGACGGCGTCTCCTGGCGCGTCCTGCTCCCCGAACTCGCCGAGGCGTACGCGGCCCGGGCCGAAGGCCGCACCCCCGCCCTCGAACCCGAGGCGACCGGGCTGCGCACCTGGACGGCTCGACTGCTGGAGCACGCCCACACCCGGGCCCGCGCCTCCGAGGCCGCCCACTGGCGCACCGCGCTCGCCGGGCCGCAGGCACCCCTGTCCCGTACGCCCGTCGACCCGCGCCGCGACACCACCGCCACCCTGCGGACCCTGCGCCGCACCCTGCCCGCCGACCGCACCGAACCGCTGCTCACCGCCGTGCCGCAGGCGTTCTCCGCCGGCGTGGACGACGTCCTGCTGGCCGGTCTCGCGCTCGCCGCCGCCGGCTGGCGCCGGGCCGCGAACCCGGCCCTGCCCGCCGCGTACACCGGCGCCCTCCAGATCGACCTGGAAGGCCACGGGCGCGGGGGCAGCGACACCGCCGGGCTCACCCCCGACCTGTCGCGCACGGTCGGCTGGTTCACCACCGTCCACCCCGTCCGCCTGGACGTCTCCGGCCTCGACGTGGCCGCCGCCCTGGCCGGCGGCCCGGCGGCCGGCGACGCCCTCAAGCGGGTCAAGGAGCAGCTGCGGGCGGCCCCCGACCGCGGACTCGGCCACGGCCTGCTGCGCCACCTCAACGCCCAGACCGCGCCGCTGCTCGCCGCGCTCCCCGCCTCCCAGCTCCTCTTCAACTACCGGGGGCGCACCGACCACCAGGGCGGGCCGCGCGACGGTCGCTGGCCGTTCGCCCCCGACGCGGAGCGGGCCGCCGTCGCCGAGGGCGCCGCACCCGACCCGGCCATGCCGGTGCCGTACCCGCTGGAGCTCGACGCCGTCGTCACCACCGGCGCCGACGGCCGGCCGGAACTGGCCGTCGAATGGAGCTGGCCGCGGGCGCTGTTCACCGACGACCAGGTGGCCGACCTCGCCGACCGCCTGTTCGCGGCGCTCGACGCCCTCGCCCGGCACACCGCCGACCCGCACGCCGGCGGCATCACCCCGTCCGACGTCCGCCTGGTCAGCCTCGACCAGAAGCGCATCGACCGCCTCGAAGCCCGCCTGCGCAGGCGCCGATGAACCCCGACCCGCAGCCCACCGCCCCCTCTCCCTCCTGGACCGAGAACCCCACCATGAATGACGCCACCGCACCGATCCAGGCCGACTCCGCAGCGGGCTCCGCGTTGGAGGACGTCTACCCCCTGTCCTCCCTCCAGGAGGGCCTCCTCTTCCACGCCGTCTACGACGAGGACGCCCGCGACGTCTACGTCGTCCAGTCCCACCTCGACCTCGAAGGCCCACTGAAAACGGCCGACTTGACGGCAGCCGCCGACGCCCTGCTGCGCCGCCACGCCAACCTGCGCGCCGGCTTCTGGTACGACGACGGCGAGGAGCCCGTCCAGTTCGTCCCGCGCCACGCCGACACCCCCGTGCGCGAACGCGACCTCACCGCCCTCGCCGCCGACCCGGCGGCACAGGAGGACGCCGTCCGCGCCGCCATGGCCGAGGACTGGAACCACCGCTTCGACCTCGCCGAACCGCCCCTCCTGCGGCTCACCCTGCTGCGCCTGGCCGACGAGCGCGCCCGCCTGGTCATCACCTGCCACCACCTCCTCCTCGACGGCTGGTCCATGCCGATCCTGGTCCGGGAGCTGCTCACCCTCGTCGGCTCGCGCGGCGACCTCGCCGCCCTCCCGCCCGTCCGCCCCTACCGCGACCACCTCGAACTGCTCGCCACCCGCGACACCGAGGCCGCCCGCCGGGCCTGGGCCGCCGCCCTCGACGGGTTCACCGAACCCCATCCGGTGGCCCCCGGCGCCGCCCTCGGCGCGGCCGTCGAACCCGGCGCCGTCGAGACCGAGGCCGGGCCCGAACTCACCGCCGCCGTCACCGCCGTGGCCCGCGCCCGCGGCCTGACCCTCGGCAACGTCGCCCACACCCTCTGGGGCGTCCTCGTCGGCTCCCTCACCGGCGCCGCCGACGTCGTCAGCGGCACCACGGTCTCCGGCCGCCCGGACGACCTGCCCGGCGCCGACACCATGGTCGGCCTGTTCATCAACACCCTGCCCGTGCGCGTCCGGCTCGCCCCCGACGCCACCCTCGCGAGCACCGCCGCCGCCGTCCAGGCCGAACAGGCCGCCCTCATGGACCACCAGCACCTCGGCCTCGGCGGCATCCAGCGGCTCACCGCCGTCGACGGGCCGCTGTTCGACACGCTGCTGGTCGTCGAGAACTACAGCGGCAGCGACGACGTCTCCGACACCCTCGGCACGGCCGCCGCGGGCAGCGGCCTGCGCGTCACCGGCCTCGGCGCCCGCGACGCCACCCACTACCCGCTGACGATGTCCGTCCTGCCCGGCGCCACCCTGCGCCTCGAACTCGGCTACCGTCCCGACCTGTTCGACGAGACGACGGCCCGCCGCGTCACCGACCGCTTCCTGCGCCTGCTCACCCTCTTCGCCGAGCAGCCCGACACCCCGCTCGCCCGGCTCGACACCCTGCTGCCCGGCGAAGGCGCGGAGCTGACCGCCGCCGCCGACGGCGGCGAGCACCCCGTCCCGGCGGGCACCGTCACCGACCTGTTCACCGCGCAGGCCGCCCGCACCCCCGACGCCACCGCCCTCGCCGGACCGGCCCTCGACGGCGGCACCGAGCGGATCACCTTCGCCGAACTCGACGAGCGCTCCGACCGGCTCGCCCGGCTGCTCCGCGACCGGGGCCTCGGCGCCGAACGGGTCGCCGCCCTCGCCCTGCCCCGCACCACCGCGTCCGTCACCGCGATCCTCGCCGTCCTCAAGGCCGGCGGCGCCTACCTGCCGCTGGACCTCGACCATCCCGACGAGCGCCTCGCCCTGCTCCTGGACGACACCCGGCCCGCCCTCCTCGTCGCCACCCGCGAGGTCGCCGCCCGGCTCCCCGAACTCCCCGGCACCGCCGTCGTCCTCCTCGACGACCCGGACGTCCACGCGGCCCTCGACGCGCTGCCCGGCGGACCGCTCACGGACGCCGAGCGCGGCGGACCGATCGCCCCCGGCCACCCCGCGTACGTGATCCACACCTCCGGTTCCACCGGCCGCCCCAAGGGCGTCGTCATCGAGCACCGCGGCCTCACCGCGCTCGCCCACGACCACCTCGACACCGTCTTCGCCGCCGCCGTCCGCGCCACCGGCCGCGACCGGCTGCTCGCCCTGCACACCGCCTCGTTCTCCTTCGACTCCTCCTGGGAACAGCTCATCTGGCTGATCGGTGGCCACGAGCTGCACGTCCTCGGCGAGCACGCGCGCCGCGACGCCGAGGCCGTCGTCGCGTACGCCCGGGAGCACAGCGTCGACACCCTCGACGTCACCCCCACCTACGCCCAGCAGCTCCTCGACAGCGGCCTCCTCGACGCCGACGCCCCGCACCGCCCGGCCGTCCTGCTGCTCGGCGGCGAGGCCGTGCCCGAGGCGCTGTGGGCACGGCTGCACCCCGCACCCGGCCTGACCTGCGTCAACTACTACGGGCCCACCGAGTTCACCGTCGACGCCCTCGCCGCCGACCTCGCCGACAGCCCCACCCCGACCGTCGGCCGGCCGCTGCGCAACACCCGCGCCCACGTCCTCGACGCCTGGCTGCGGCCCGTGCCCGTCGGCGTCCCCGGCGAGCTCTACCTCGCCGGCGCCCAGCTCGCCCGCGGCTACCTGAACCGCCCGGCCGCCACCGCGTCCCGCTTCGTCGCCGACCCCTACGGCCCGGCCGGCAGCCGCATGTACCGCACCGGCGACCTCGTCCGCCGCCGCCCGGACGGCGGCCTGGACTTCCTCGGCCGCACCGACGACCAGGTCAAGATCCGCGGCTACCGCATCGAACTCGGCGAGATCGAGGCCGTCCTGGCGGAGCAGCCGGCCGTCGGCCACGCGGCCGTCCTGGTTCGTACGACGGCGTCGGGCGTCAAGCGCGTCGTCGCCTACGTCGTCCCCGCCCCCGGCGCCACCCCCGACACCGGGGAACTGCGGGCCGTCTGCGCGGCCCGGCTGCCCGAGTACATGGTGCCGTCCGCCTTCGCCGTGCTCGACGCGCTCCCGCTCAACGTCAACGGCAAGATCGACCGGGCCGCGCTCCCGTCCGACGACGCCCTCGACTACGCCGGGCACACCGACGACCGCGAACCCGCCGACGCCACCGAGGCCCTGCTCTGCCGGATCTTCGCCGAGGTCCTCGACCTGCCCCGGGCCGGCGTCCACGACGACTTCTTCCGCCTCGGCGGCGACAGCATCACCTCCATCCGCCTCGTCGGCGCCGCCCGCGCCGAGGGCCTCGCCCTCAGCCCCCGCGACGTCTTCGAGGGCCGCACTCCGGCGGGGCTCGCCGAGCGCGCCCGCGGGGAGGACACCGCCACCCCGTCCGCCGTTCACGAGCTGCCCCGGCCGAGCGACGAGGCCCTCGCCGCCGCGCCCGCGGGGGCCGAGGTCTGGCCCCTCTCCCCGCTCCAGCGCGGCCTGTTGTTCGAGGCCCTGTACGACGAGGACGCGCTCGACGTCTACACCTCCCGCGACGTCGTCACCCTCCGCCGGCCCGTCCCGCTCGACGTGCTGCGCACCGCCGTCACCGCCGTCCTCGACCGCCACCCCAACCTGCGCGCCGGGTTCCTGCACGACGGCCTCGACGAGCCCGTCCAGTACGTCCCGGACGCCGTGGACGTGCCCCTTACCGAGGCCGACCTGCGCGACCTCGTCCCGGAAACGGCCGAGGCCGAACTCGCCCGGCTCCAGGCAGCCGAGGCCCGCACCCGCTTCGACCTGACGAACCCGCCGCTGCTGCGCCTGGTCTCGGTCCTCACCCCCGACGGCCGCCAGCACATCCTCGTCACCAACCACACGCTGCTGTGGGACGGCTGGTCGTCCGGGCTGTTCCTCCAGGAACTGCTGGCCCACTGCCACGCGCTCGTCACCACCGGCTCCCTCGCGAGCCCCGAGGGCGAACAGCCCCTCCCGTACCAGGACTTCCTCGCCTGGCTGCACGCCCAGGACACCGCCGCCGGCGAGGAGGCGTGGCGCGCGGCCCTGGCCGGCGTCGAGGAGCCCACGCTCGTCGCCCCGCACGCCCGCGAGCGCGCCTCGCTCCTCCCCGAGGAGCACTCCACCGAACTCACCGCAGAACTGAGCGCCCGGGTCACCGGCTGGGCCCAGACCCACGGACTGACCCTCAACACCGTGCTCTCCGGCGTCTGGGGCCTGCTGCTCGCCGGAATCACCGGCCGGCAGGACGTGGTCTTCGGAACGACCGTCTCCGGCCGCCCCGCCGACCTGCCCGGCATCGAGCGGACCGTCGGCATGTTCCTCAACACCGTCCCCGTCCGCGTCCGCCTCGACCGCGACGAGACGGCGGCCCGCCTCCTCACCCGCCTCCAGCGCGAACAGGCGGCCCTCCTGCCGCACCACCAGCTCAGCCTGGGCGCCATCCAGCGCACCACCGGCCTCGGCCGCCTCTTCGACACCCTCCAGGTGCTCCGCAACACCCCCGTCGACCAGGACGAGCGCGACCGCGTCGGCGAGGCCCTGGGCGTCGAGGGCGTCACGGACGTCGACGCCACGCACTTCCCGCTCATCTTCACCGCCAACCCCGGTGAGCGGATGACCCTGGAATGGAAGTTCCGTCCCGACGCCTTCGACCGCGCCACGGTCGAGGAGCACGCCGGGCGGCTCGTCACCCTGCTCGACCGGATCACGGCCGGTCCCGACGTGCCCGTCCGCGCCCTGGACGTGCTGACCGGGCGCGAGCGCGGGCTGGTGCTGGGGGAGTGGGCGGCGACGGACCGGGAACTGCCGGAGAAGTCGGTGGCCGACCTGCTCGCCGAGCGCGCCGCCGCCGTCCCGGACACGGTCGCCCTCGTCGCCGGGGACCGCGCCTGGACCTACGCCGAGCTCGACGCGCGGATCAACCGCCTCGCACGGCTGTTCCTCGCCCGGGG
Organism: Streptomyces mobaraensis NBRC 13819 = DSM 40847; assembly: GCF_017916255.1. Taxonomy (NCBI): domain Bacteria; kingdom Bacillati; phylum Actinomycetota; class Actinomycetes; order Kitasatosporales; family Streptomycetaceae; genus Streptomyces; species Streptomyces mobaraensis. Next base: position 351,457 of record NZ_CP072827.1, on the reverse strand, counting down.
CGCCGGACCCGACCGGGTGGTCGCCCTCGGGCTGCCCCGATCGCTCGACATGGTCGCCGCGCTGTTCGCCGTCCTGCGCGCCGGTGCCGCCTACCTGCCGCTGGAGCTCGACTACCCGGCCGACCGCCTCGCCTCCATGGTCGCCGAGACCCGTCCCGTCGTCCTGGTCACCGACTCGACCGTCCGCGGGCGGATGCCCGACGTCCGCGGCGTCCCGGTCGTCGAGCTCGACGACCCGGCCGTGACCGCCGAACTCGCCGCGCTCTCGGGTGAGTCCGTGGACGCGGACGTCGACCTGGATGCCGCCGCGTATGTGATCTTCACGTCGGGTTCGACGGGTCGGCCGAAGGGTGTGGTGACGCCTTATCGGGGTTTGACGAATATGCAGTTGAACCATCGTGAGGCGATTTTCGAGCCGGTGGTCTCGGCCGCGGGTGGGCGGCGGTTGCGGATCGCGCATACGGTGTCGTTCTCCTTCGACATGTCGTGGGAGGAGTTGTTGTGGCTGGTCGAGGGGCACGAGGTGCACGTCCTTGACGAGTCGCTGCGGCGGGACGCGGAGGGGCTGGCGGCCTACTGCGCCGAGCACGAGGTCGACGTCATCAATGTGACGCCCTCCTATGCCCAAGCGCTCGTGGAATGCGGCCTGTTGGACGGCGACCGGCACCGGCCCGTCCTCGTCCTCCTCGGCGGCGAGGCCGTGCCCGAGTCGCTGTGGACGCGCCTCAAGGAGACTCCCGGTCTCATCGGCTACAACCTCTACGGGCCGACCGAGTACACGATCAACACCCTCGGCGGCGGCACGCTGGACAGCGACACGGCCACCGTCGGCCGTCCCATTTGGAACACCCGCGCCCGCGTCCTGGACGCCTGGCTGCGGCCGGTCCCGATCGGTGTGCCGGGCGAACTGTACGTGTCCGGTGTGGGCCTGGCGCGCGGTTACCTCGGCCGTCCCGGTCTGACGGCGGGGCGTTTCGTGGCGGATCCGTTCGGTGAGCCGGGTGCGCGGATGTACCGGACGGGTGATGTGGTGCGGTGGCGGGGGGACGGGCTGCTGGACTTCCTCGGCCGGGTCGACGATCAGGTGAAGGTCCGGGGTTACCGGGTGGAGCCGGGGGAGATCGAGGACGCGCTGACCGCGGATGGCTCCGTGGCGCGGGCCGCCGTCGTGGTCCGCGAGGACACCCCGGGCGTCAAGCGGCTGGCCGCCTACCTGGTCCCGGCCGGTGCCGTGGACGTGGCGGCGCTGCGCCGGTCGCTCGCCGCTTCGCTGCCGGAGTACATGGTCCCGTCGGCGTTCGTCGTCCTCGACGCGCTGCCGCTGACCGTCAACGGCAAGCTCGACCGCAAGGCCCTCCCCGCCCCCGACCTCGGCGGCACCGGCCGCGCCCCCCGCACCGAGCGCGAGGAACTCCTCTGCGCCCTCTTCGGCGAGGTGCTGGGCGTCCCCTCGGTCGGCCCCGACGACCACTTCCTCGACCTCGGCGGGCACTCCCTGCTCGCCACCCGCCTCGTCAGCCGCGTCCGCGCCGAACTGGGCACCGACCTCGCCGTCCGCGACCTCTTCGAGGCCCCGACCCCGGCCGCCCTCGCCGAGCGCACCACCCCCGGCGCCGACCGCCGCCCCGCCCTGACCCGCCGCGAGCGCCCGGCCGAACTGCCGCTCTCGCACGCCCAGCGGCGCATGTGGTACCTCCGGAACCTCGACGGCTCCGGGGCCGCCTACAACGTCCCGCTCGTCGTCCGCGTCAACGGCGCGCTCGACGAGGACGCGCTGCGGCACGCCGTCGTCGACGTCACCCGGCGCCACGAGAGCCTCCGCACGGTCGTCGGCGAGCACGAGGGCCGGCCCGTGCAGCGGATCCTCGACGCGCCCGACCCCGCCGACGCGCTGCACACCGCGAAGACGACGGACGAGACGCTGACGGCGGACGTCGAGGCGGCCGTCCGCCACGCCTTCGACCTCGCGCGCGAACTGCCGCTGCGGGTCACGGCGTTCGAGGTGACGCCCGAGGACCACGTCCTCGTCCTCCTCTTCCACCACATCGCCGGCGACGAGTGGTCGATGCTGCCGTTCATCGACGACCTCACCGCCGCGTACACCGCCCGCGCGGCGGGCACGGCACCCGGCTGGGAGCCGCTGCCCGTGCAGTACGCCGACTACACGCTCTGGCAGCGCGAGCTGCTGGGCGACCCGGCCGACGAGCACAGCGCACACCACCGGCAGACCGCCTACTGGCGGCAGGCCCTGGACGGGCTGCCTGAGGAACTCGCCCTGCCCCGCGACCGGGCGCGCGGCCGGGACACCGGCCACCGCGGCGACACCGTGCGCGCCCAGGTGCCGCCGGCCGTCTACCGCGGCCTCCGCGACGCCGCGACGGCCACCGGCACCACCACGTTCATGGTGCTCCAGGCCGCCGTCGCCACGCTCCTCCACCGGCTGGGCGCCGGCGACGACATCCCGCTCGGCGCGCCCGTCGCGGGCCGCTCGGACGCGGCGCTCGACGGTCTCGTGGGCTTCTTCGTCAACACCCTGGTGCTGCGGAACGACCTGTCCGGCGACCCGACGTTCGCCGAACTCCTCGGCCGCGTACGGGAGAACGACCTGGCCGCCTTCGCCCACCAGGACCTGCCGTTCGACAGCCTCGTCGAGGCGCTCAACCCGCCGCGCGCTGCCGGCCGGCACCCGCTGTTCCAGGTGATGCTCGGGTACCAGAACAACGACGGCCGCGCCGGCCGGCTCCTGGGCCTGGAGAGCCGCATCCTGCCCTTCGAGCTCGGCGCCGCCAAGTTCGAACTCGACTTCAACTTCGAGGAGACGCCCACCGCCGAGGAGATCGACATCGCCTTCGAGTACGCGGCCGACCTCTACGACCGCGTCACCGCCGAGGCCCTCGTCGAACGCCTCCTCTCCCTCCTCGCCCAGATCGCCGAGGACCCGCACCGCCGTGTCGGCACCCTGGACGTGCTGACCGGGCGCGAGCGCGACCTGGTCCTGGGGGAGTGGGCGGCGACGGACCGGGAACTGCCGGAGAAGTCGGTGGCGGAACTGCTGGCAGAGCGCGCGGCGACCGTCCCGGACGCGGTGGCGCTGGTGGCCGGCGGGCGGGTCTGGACCTTCGCCGATCTTGACGCCGAAGTCAACCGGCTGGCGCGGCTGTTGGCGGCCCGGGGTGCCGGTCCCGAGCGGGTGGTGGCGCTGGGGCTGCCGCGTTCGCTGGAGATGGTCGCGGCGCTGTTCGCGGTGCTGCGGACCGGGGCGGCGTACCTGCCGCTGGAGCTCGACTACCCGGTGGACCGACTCGCGTTCATGGTCGCCGAGACCCGTCCCGTCGTCCTGCTGACCGACTCGACCGCCCGGCACCGGATGCCGGATGTGCCCGACGTCCCGGTCGTCGAGCTGGACGACCCGCGCGTCGCAAAGGAGTTGGCCGACTTCCCGGCCGGTCCCGTGGACGCGGTCGTCGACCTGGATGCTGCCGCGTATGTCATTTTCACGTCGGGTTCGACGGGTCGGCCGAAGGGTGTGGTGACGCCGTACCGCGGTTTGACCAATATGCAGCTCAATCACCGTGAGGCGATTTTCGAGCCGGTGGTTGCGGCCGCGGGTGGTCGGCGGTTGCGGATCGCGCATACGGTGTCGTTCTCCTTCGACATGTCGTGGGAGGAGTTGTTGTGGCTGGTCGAGGGGCACGAGGTGCACGTTCTCGACGAGTCGCTGCGGCGGGACGCGGAGGGGCTGGCCGCCTACTGCGCCGAGCACGCGATCGACGTCATCAATGTCACGCCGTCCTACGCCCAAGCCCTGGTCGAGTGCGGCTTGTTGGACGAGGACCGGCACCGGCCGGCGCTCGTCCTGCTGGGCGGTGAGGCCGTCGCGGAGTCGCTCTGGACGCGGCTGCGCGACACCCCCGGCGTGATGGGCTACAACCTCTACGGGCCGACCGAGTACACGATCAACACGCTCGGCGGCGGCACGCTGGACAGCGACACGGCCACCGTCGGCCGTCCGATCTGGAACACCCGCGCCCGCGTCCTCGACGCCCACCTCCGGCCCGTGCCCGTCGGCGTCCCCGGCGAGTTGTACGTCTCCGGCGTCGGACTCGCCCGGGGCTACCTCGGCCGTCCCGGTCTGACGGCGGGGCGTTTCGTGGCGGATCCGTTCGGTGAGCCGGGTGCGCGGATGTACCGGACGGGTGATGTGGTGCGGTGGCGGCAGGACGGGTTGCTGGACTTCCTCGGCCGGGTCGACGATCAGGTGAAGGTCCGGGGTTACCGGGTGGAGCCGGGGGAGATCGAGGACGCGCTGACCGCGGATGCCTCCGTGGCGCGGGCCGCCGTCGTGGTCCGCGAGGACACCCCGGGCGTCAAGCGGCTGGCCGCCTACCTGGTCCCGGCCGGTGCCGTGGACGTGGCGGCGCTGCGCCGGTCGCTCGCCGCTTCGCTGCCGGAGTACATGGTCCCGTCGGCGTTCGTCGTCCTCGACGCGCTGCCGCTGACCGTCAACGGCAAGCTCGACCGCAAGGCCCTCCCCGCCCCCACGGCCGCCGACACGGCCGTCGGCCCGACCGGCCGGGCCCCGCGCGACGCCGTGGAGGAGACGCTGTGTAACGTCTTCGCCGAGGTGCTCGGACTGCCCGACGTCGGCGTCGACGACGGCTTCTTCGACCTCGGCGGCCACTCGCTGCTGCTGATGTCCCTGCTGCACGGCGTCCGTGACGCGTTCGGCCCCGGCGTGACCGTCACCGACCTGCTGGCCCGGCCCACTGTCGCCGAGCTCGCGGCCTTCCTCACCGCCCGGTCCGGCGAGGAGGCCCCGGAGACCATCACGGCCCCTTCCTGAACCACCCCAAGATCACCAACAATCGACACGAACCACTCCACCTCACCAAAGGAGCACCGCAGATGAGCGCCACCAACCCCTTCGAGGACAACGACGCCCGCTACTACGTCCTCGTCAACGCCGAGAACCAGCACTCGCTGTGGCCGGTGTTCGCGGAGGTCCCGGCCGGCTGGACCGTCGTGCACGGCGAGGACAGCCTCCAGGGCTGCACCGAGTACGTGGACGCCAACTGGACGGACATGCGCCCGGCCAGTCTCGCCGCGCGGTCCTGACCCGGACCCCCGCCCCCGCCCCGCGCGGTCCGGACCGGTCGTCCCGGCCGGACCGCGCGGTCGAACCACCCCTCGGATCGGATACCTGACGTCGTGAGCACCCACCCCGCCCAGCCGGAGCACCGCCCCGGCCACGCCGACCGTCCACCGGGCGACCGGCCGGCCGACGAGCCCGCGAAGGACCGGGCCCCCACCGACGAACGGGCGCCGGCCACCGGGCCGGTGGCCGAACAGGCATCGGCCGCCGTCGACGAGGCGGCGGCCGAGGACGACGACCCGAAGAGCCTCCCCGCCGAGCGCCGCCGCCGCGCCCGCCGCCTGCTGCGTGGCTCGCTGCGCCCGCACCGGGCCACGCTGTTCGCCGCGATGGTCTCCGCCTGCCTCCGCCAGGTCGCGCTGCTCGCCGTCCCGTGGTGCGTCCAGCGGGCCCTGGACGACGGCATTCAGAAGGACGACAACCGGGTGCTGCTGCTGTGGTCCGGCGCCACCGCGCTCGCCGCCTGTGTGCAGTTCGCCGGGCTGTACGGCTGGCAGTACTGGGCGAGCGTCACCGACGCGCGGGTCGGTGCCGACCTGCGGTCGCGGCTGCTCGGCCGGCTGGCCGGGCTCGACCGGGCAGCCCTCGCCGAGCGCGGCCACGGCGACCTGGCCATGCGCGCCACCCGGGACACCGACATGGTCCGGGAGTGGGTGCACGGCCTCTCCGTCTGGGTGGTGCTCGCCACCACCTTCGCCGTCGTGCTGCCCGGCCTGGCCGCGCTCGACCCCGTCCTGCTGCTGGTGACGGTGGGCATGCTGCCCTTCCTCACCTGGGTCAACCTGTACTTCCCGCGCCGTTTCGGCGCCGCCAGCGACGAGCTGTCGGCCGCCCACGGCGACCGCGCCGAGGCCGTCGCCGACCTGCTCCAGGTCGGCACCGGGCTGCGCGGCACCGGCGGCCACCGGCCGCTGCTCGACCGGCACGACACCGCCAGCGCCACGGTCACCGACAAGACCGTCAAGGCCGCGCGGATCGAGGCGGACTGGGCCGCCGTCGCGCCCTTCGTGCCCCGGCTGGCCGTCGCGGTCGGCGTGGGCGTCGGCGGACTCGCCGTCCTCGACGGCCGGCTGACCATCGGCGGGCTGGTCGCCTTCACCTCGTGGATGGCCACCGTCACCCTGGCCACCCGCGTCCTCGTCACCCGGCTGCTGGAACGCGGCCAGGCCGACGTGGCCGCCGCCCGGATCGACGAGGCGCTGTCCCTCACGTCCACCGTCACCGACCCGGCCGAGCCGGTCGCCCTGACCCCCGGCGGTGACCTGGAGCTGTCCGGGGTCAGCGCCGTGCGCGACGGCGTCACCGTCCTCGCCCCGCTCGACCTGACCGTCCGGCGCGGCGAGTTCGTGGCCGTCCAGGGCGCCACCGGCTCCGGGAAGAGCACCCTGCTGCGGCTGCCCGCCCGGCTGGACGACCCGGCCACCGGCGCCGTCCGCTACGGCGGCACCGACCTGCGCGACGCCGCGCTCGACGACGTCCGCCGCCGGATCGGCTACGTGGCGCAGCGGCCGCTGCTGCTGTCCGGCACCGTCGCCGAGAACCTGCGGCTCGGCCGCGACCTGTCCGACGAGGCCCTGCGGGCCGCCTGCGAGACGGCCTGCGTCCACGACCAGATCGCCGCCATGCCCGAGGGCTACGACACCCCGCTCGGCGAGAGCGGAACGGCCCTGTCCGGCGGGCAGATCCAGCGCCTCGCCCTCGCGCGCGGGCTGCTCGGCGACCCCGAGGTGCTGGTGCTGGACGACTGCACGTCCGCCCTCGACACCACCACCGAGGCCCTGGTCCTCAAGCGGCTGCGGAGCTGGGCCGAGGGCCGTACGGTCCTGTTCGCGACCCACCGGACGGCCGTCCTGGAGGCCGCCGACCGCGTCGTCACCCTGGCCGACCGCGGCACCACCACCCCGAGAGAGGCCGCCGCCGTGCCCGCCCTGTCCGCCGCGCACCCGGAGGCCGACCGTGGCTGAGCCCGTACTCCTCGACGGCCGGCCCGACGAGCGGCACGTACTGCGCCGGGCCGCCCCCCACCTCCGTCCGCACCGGCGGGCCCTGATCACCGCCGTCGTGGTGGGCCTCGCCGACTCCGCCGCGCTGGTCGCCGTCGCCCCCCTGGTCGGCCGCGCCACCGACGCGCTCGACCACCACGACCGCACCGGGCTGCTGGTCGCCGCCGGGGCGCTGGTCGCCCTCGCCGTCGTCCAGCTCGGCCTGGCCCGCTCCGGCGAACTCCTGCTCGCCAAGGCCGGCGAGAACGTCGTCCGCAGCCTGCGCGAGCGGTCCGTCGCCAACCTGGCCTCGGCGCCGCTGCGGTTCCTGGAGTCGCACCGCACCGGCGAACTGCTGCGCCGCACCACCGGCGAGGTGGCCGCGCTGGCCGCGTTCGTCCGGATGCACCTGCGGAACCTGGTGTCCGCCACGGCCACCCTGGTGTTCACGCTGTGTGTGCTGTTCTTCTACTCCTGGCAGCTCGCCCTGGTGCAGCTGGTCGTGTTCGTCCCGCCTGCGCTGCTGGCGATGCGCTGGTTCCAGCGGGACGCGTCCGCCGCGTTCGGCGGGAAGGCGACGGCCGAGGCCACCGTGGCCGCCACGTTCACCGAGACCCTCGCCGTCCGGGAGGCGCTGCAGACCGCCGGCGGACTGCCCGGCTGGATGCGCCGCTTCGGGCGGGAGAACGCCGTCGCGGTGACCGCCGCCCGGCGGGCGGTCCGGGTGGAGAACCGCATCGACCTGGTGAGCCTGATCGAGGGCGTCGCGCTCGTCGCGCTGCTCCTCTTCGGCGGCTGGCAGGCGTCGCGCGGCGACATCAGCATCGGCACGGTCGTCACCTTCGTCCTGGCCAGCCGCAACCTCTTCGACTCCTTCTCCGACCTGTCGCAGCTCGTCGGGCATGTGCAGACCGCGCGGACCGGGCTGGCCCGGCTGCTGGACCTGCTCGCCGCCACCGAGCGGGTCAAGCCCGCGGCGCCCGCCGCCGGGAGCGCGGCGGACCTGCCGGTCCGGGGGGAACTGCGCTGCGAGGGCGTGGAGTACGGGTACCAGGACGGCACCCGGGTGCTCTCCGACGTGTCCCTGGCCTTCCCGGCCGGTGACCGCGTCGGTGTCGTCGGCGAGACGGGTTCCGGCAAGACCACCCTGTCCAAGCTGCTCTGCGGGCTCTACGCCCCCGACCGGGGGACCGTCACGTTCGCCGGTACGGACCTGCGGGAGCTGTCCGAGGCCGAACTGCGGCGCCGCGTCGTGCTGGTGCCGCAGGAGGTCCGCATGGTGACGGGTACGGTCGCCCGCAACCTGGAGCTGGTGCACAGCGCCCCGGACCGGGCCGCCATGGAACGGGCCGTCCGCGAGCTGGGGCTGGAGGACTGGCTGCGCGACCTCGGCGGCCTGGACGCCGAGGTCGGCGTCCGGGGCGAGCGGCTGTCGGCGGGGGAGCGGCAGATCGTCGGACTGCTGCGGGCGGCGCTCGCCGACCCCGCGGTGCTCGTCCTCGACGAGGCCACTGCCGACATCGACCCGGTGACGGCGGCCCGGCTGGAGCACGCCCTCGACGGCATGAGCGAGGACCGCACCCTGATCGTCATCGCCCACCGGCCGGCCACCATCGCGCGGCTGCCGCGGGTGATCCGGCTCGAACAAGGGCGGGTGGCCGGGCGGATGGCGTGCGGCTCATGATCTGGGTTAGGGTAGCCTAACCTCGGTCGGGGAGGTTGGCCCGACCGACGAGCCGATCCCCGTCGGCCCCCGGCGCGTACCACCGCGCCGGGGGTCGCGGTGGTACCGCCCCGCCGAACGCCCGACCGGATTGGGATGATCGATGACCACCGACACGCTGCTCCCGCGCATGCGCATCGTCCGCCACCCCCTCAAGTACCGCTTGCTGGAAGTGCGGAAGGTCGACCGGATCACCCCCTCCACCGTACGCGTCACCCTCGGCGGCCCCGACCTCGACGGCTTCTGCGAGCAGGCGCCCACCGACCACGTGAAGCTCTGCTTCGCCCACGACGGCGCCGAACTCCCCGTCGAGCCGGTCGTCGTGAACGACACCTGGATGGACGCCCCCGTGGAGCCCATCACCCGCGACTACACGGTCCGTCACTACCGGCGCGACGCCCGCGAGCTGGACGTCGACATGGTCCTGCACGGCAGCGGCGTCGGCTCCACCTGGGCCGAGCGGGCCCGGCCCGGCATGCGGCTCGGCGTCCTCGGCCCGCGCGGCTCCGAGGTGCTGCCCATGGTCCACGACTGGTACCTGCTGGCCGCCGAGGAGACCGCCCTGCCCGCCCTCGCCCGCTGGCTGGAGAAGCTCCCCGCCGGCGTCCGCGTCATCGCCTTCGCCGAGGTCCCGGGCCCGGAGGACGAGCAGACCTTCCGCACCGCCACCGACCTGTCGCTGACCTGGCTGCACCGCGGCACCACCCCGGCCGGCCACAGCGACCTCATCGAACGCGCCATCCGCGCCGCCGAACTCCCCACCGACGGCCTCGGCTTCGCCTGGGTCGCCGGCGAGGCGACCTCCCTCAAGCCCGTCCGCCGCTACCTGCGCCGTGAGCTCGGCCTGGCCAAGGAGCAGGTGGACGTGGACGGTTACTGGAAGCGCGGCGTGGAGAACCACGACCACCACGAGGACGAAGAGCACGAGCACGCGTGAGCACGACCGCCCCGGCCGTCACCGGCTCACCCGCAACCCCTCCCGTCTCCGCGCCGCCCCGGGCCGGGCGCGCCTGGCACGCCCGCCGGGCCGCCGGACTGCTGGCCTGCGTCGGCCTCGTCCTCGTCCTGGCCGTCCTCGGCATCGGCATCGGCGCCAAGAGCATCGCGCCCGGCGACGTCGTGCACGCGCTGCTGACCCGGGACCCGCGGAGCGACGACTGGATCGTCGTCCGCACCTCCCGGCTGCCGCGCAGCCTGTTCGGCATCGTCATCGGCGCGTCCCTCGGCCTGGCCGGCGCCCTGATGCAGGCCCTCACCCGCAACCCGCTGGCCGACCCCGGCCTGCTCGGCGTCAACGCGGGCGCGGCGGCGGCCGTCGCGGGCTCCACCGCCCTGCTCGACCTCGACTCCTTCTCCGCCTACGTCTGGGCCGCCCTGCTCGGCGCCGCCGTGGCCGCCGCCGCCGTCTACCTGCTGGGCACCCGCGGCCGGTCGCGGGCCACGCCCGTCCGGCTGGCGCTCGCGGGCACGGCCGTCTCCGCCGTGCTGACCGCCGTCGTCAACGGGCTGATCCTGCTGGACCCGCTCACCCTCAACCGGTTCCGGTTCTGGCAGATCGGCACGCTGGCCGGACAGTCCGGCTCCGTCCTGGTCCGGCTCCTGCCCTTCCTGGGCGCCGGCGCCCTGCTGGCCGCGCTGCTGGCCCGGCCGCTCAACGCCATCGCCCTCGGCGAGGACACCGCCCGCTCGCTGGGCGCCCACCCGGGCCGCACCCAGTTCGCGACCATGGCGGCGATCACCCTGCTGTGCGGCGCGGCCACCGCCGCCGTCGGCCCGATCGCCTTCGTCGGACTGGCCGTTCCGCACCTCGCCCGGCTGATCACCGGCCCCGACCAGCGCTGGCTGCTGCCCTACAGCGCCGTCCTCGCCGCGGCCCTGCTGCTGGCCGCCGACATCGTCGGCCGCGTCGTGCTGGCCAACGAGGAGCTGGAGGCCGGCGTCGTCACCGCGTTCCTCGGAGCGCCCCTGTTCATCGCCCTCGTCCGCCGCAAGAGGATCGCCCAACTGTGACCAGCAGCACCACGCCCGCGCGCCCCGCCGCCGGCCCGGCGGCGCGGCACCGGCGGCTTCCTATCGGCGCCCTGCGCCTGCCCGGGCCCGGCAGGACCCTGTCGGTGCGCTGGGACCCGCGCGCCACCGCCGTCGGCGCCCTCCTCGCGCTGGCCGCCGCGGCCGTCGGCGTCTGGACGCTGACCACGGGCGACTTCCACGTCCCCGTGTCCGACGTGCTGAAGGTGCTGGCCGGCGAGCACGTCCCCGGCGCCGACTACATCGTGGGCGAACTCCGGCTGCCCCGGCTGCTGACCGCGCTGCTGGTCGGCGCCGCCCTGGGCCTGTCCGGCGCCCTCTTCCAGACCATCGCCCGCAACCCGCTCGGCAGCCCCGACGTCATCGGCTTCACGGTCGGCTCCGCCACCGGCGCCCTCGTCACCATCCTGGTGCTCGGCGCGGGCGCGGCCTCCGTCGCCGTCGGATCCGTCATCGGCTGCGCGGTCACCAGCGCCGCCGTCTGGCTGCTCGCCTGGCGCGGCGGCGCGGCCGGCTACCGGCTGATCCTGGTGGGCATCGGCGTCAGCTCGCTGCTCACCGCCGCCAACTCCTACCTGATCGCGCGGGCCTCCTTCAACGACGCGCAGAGCGCCCAGGTCTGGCTCACCGGCAGCCTCAACGGCCGCGGCTGGGAGCACGTCTGGACGATGGTGGCCACGCTGGCCGTCCTCGGCCCGGCGGCCGTGCTGCTCGGCCGGCCGCTGCGGATGCTGGAGATGGGCGAGGACACCGCCGCCGCGCTGGGGGTGCCCGTCCGGCGCGTCACCTCCGGCGCCCTCGCCGTGGGCGTGGGGCTGACGGCGCTGTCCACGGCCGTCGCGGGGCCCGTCCCGTTCGTCGCCCTGGTCGCACCGCAGGTCGTCCGCCGGCTCACCCGGGCCACCGGCCCCAACCTGCTCGCGTCCACGGTCATGGGCGCCCTGCTGCTGTCGCTCAGCGACATCGCGGCGCAACGGATGCTGGCGCCCACGCAGTTGCCCGTCGGGGTGCTGACGGGTGTCGTCGGCGGCTGCTACCTGGTGTGGGTGCTGGCCCGGCAGTGGCGGTCCGGGCAGGGCTGAGCGGGGGCGGCGCCGCCCGCTCCGGCCCCGGTACCGGCCGTCAGAGGAAGGCGAGCAGCCTGTCCGTGAACTCGGCGGTGGTCGCGGTGCCGCCCAGGTCGGGGGTGCGGACGTCGGTCCCGGCCAGGAGCGAGACGACGGCGTCCGTGACGTCCCGGGCCGCGGCCGGGTGGCCGAGGTGATCGAGCATCATGGCGGCCGACCGGATCGCGCCCAGCGGGTTGGCGACGCCCCGCCCGGCGATGTCGGGCGCCGAGCCGTGCACCGGCTCGAACATCGAGGGGAACTCCCGCTCGGGATTGAGGTTGGCCGCCGGAGCGATGCCGATGGACCCGGCGACCGCCGCCGCGAGGTCGCTGAGGATGTCGCCGAAGAGGTTGGAGGCGACCACGACGTCGAACCGGCCGGGGTCGAGGACGAACTTGGCCGCGAGCGCGTCGATGTGCTCCCGCTCCCACGGGACGTCCGGGAACGCGGCGGCCCGCTCGGCGACGATCCGGTCCCAGAACGGCATGGTGTGCACGATGCCGTTCGACTTGGTCGCGGAGGTCAGCCGCCCGCCGCGGCGGGCGGCGAGCGCGAAGGCGTAGTCCAGCACGCGGGTGACACCGGCCCGGGTGAACACGGCCTCCTGGACGGCCGTCTCCTCGGGGAGACCCCGGTTGAACAGGCCGCCGATCTCGCTGTACTCGCCTTCCGTGTTCTCCCGCACGACGACGAGGTCCACCTCGCCGGGACGCGCGCCGCGCACCGGGCCGTCGACGCCCTCGAAGACGCGGACGGGCCGCAGGTTCACGTACTGCCGGAAGGCGCGCCGGATGGGGATGAGCAGGCCCCACAGCGAGACGTGGTCGGGCACCCCGGGGTGTCCGACGGCGCCCAGCAGGATCGCGTCCCGGTCGCGGAGCCGGTCGATGCCGTCGTCGGGCATCATCGCGCCCTCGCGCGGGTACCGCTCGCAGGACCAGTCGTCGTACGACGTGTAGGTGAGGGTGAGGCCGTGGCGGCGGGCGACGGCGTCGAGGACCAGGCGTGCGGGGGACAGCACTTCGGGGCCGATGCCGTCCCCGGGGATCAGGCCGATGCGGTGGGTCGTCATGCCGTCGATTCCAGCAACGGGCTCCGGGCGGCGTCCAAGACGCAGACCGGATGCGCCTGATAAGGAACGCCTATCCGTCGGTCGGAGTGGGCGTGGCCGCCGACCAGAACGCCGCGGCGGCGGGGGAGAGGACTCCTCGCCGGCTCACGAGGAAGACCCGCAGCGCGGCCGCGGGTTCGATGTCCAGGACCTCGGCGCCCGTCCGCCGGGCGACGTCCCGCCACGCCTCGGTCACGACCGCGAGCCCGACCCCGGCCAGCACCAGCGGCAGCAGGGCCACCCGGTGCTCGGTCTCGGCCGTCACGGTGAAGTCGACGCCCCGGTCCCGCAGGGAGTCGACGTACGCCCGCATCCCCGTCCCCGGACGTCCCACGATCAGCCGCCGACCCGCCAGCTCCTCGCACCGCACCCGGTCCCGGCCGGCGAAGGGCCCTCCGGGCGGGGCCAGCAGCACGAAGCGCTGCTCGCCCAGCACGCGCGAGCGGACCTCCGCGTCCGGCACGGCACCGGCCGTCGCGAGCAGGCCCAGTTCCACGGCCCCCGTCCGCACGGCCTCGACGACGTCGCGGGCGGTGAAGGCCGCGCCGACCGTCACCACCACGCCGGGGTACCGCTCGGCGTAGGAACGCATCAGCGTGGTGAGCGGCTCGATCGCCTGGGACGGCATCGCCGCGATGTCCAGCCGCCCCGAGCGGAGTTCGCGCACGGACGCCACACTCGCGCGCGCCGCCTCCAGGCTCCGCACCGCGGCGCGGGCCGGGTCGATCAGCGCCCTGCCCGCCTCCGTCAGCACCACTCGGCGGCCGATCCGGTGGAACAGCTCCGCGCCCACATCGCGTTCGAGCGCCCGCACGGCCTGCGACAGCGACGGCTGCGACACGTAGAGCGCCGAGGCGGCCCGGCCGAACCCGCCACGGTCGACGACCGCCAGGAAGTACTCCAGTTGCCGGACGTCCACCCCTTCCTTCCCCTCCCCTCCGGCTCCCCATCGGGCGGCTTCCCGACGTCACCGCGTGCGCAGCGTACGCGGTCGGGGCCGCCGGGCGTCCCTACGCCCTGTCGTCCGCGTACTCCGGCCGGTTCGGCGGGAAGGGCTCGTCCTCCAGGAAGGGCAGGTCCCGTACGAAGATCCGCGAACCGCGCGCCGGATCCAGCGCGGCGGCCCAGGGGCGGGGCGCCGCCGAGGCGTCGGTCTCCCGGAACCCGGCGCGGAGGAACGACCGCCCGCCGCCGGTCGTGGCCGCGAAGACCCCGCTCGCCGGGCGGGCGGCGGCCTCGGACAGCAGGGCGGCCAGCAGCCGCGAGCCGACGCCGCGGCGCTGCCGGTCGGCCCGGACGCAGAAGTTGTGCAGGACGGCGGCCGGCTCGTCCGGGTAGGTGCGCAGGGCCACACAGCCCTCGGGCGTCCCGTCCGCGTCCTCCGCCACCAGGAACTGGTCCGCCGTCAGCTCGTAGAGCCGCCGGGACCGCCGGCGGAGCGCGCCCGAGCGCATGAACGGCTCGGAGAGCGCGTAGAGCGCGGCGGCGTCGGCCGGCCGGGCCGCGCGGACGCGTCCGGGGTCCCGTTCGCCGAGGGGCGCGAGGGCCGGAGGGCGGACCTCGTGGGGGAACGCCGTCGTCACGGTGGCACCTTTCCTGTCGCCGACTGTTGGTTAGGTCAGCCTAACCTAAGTCGATGTTGGAGGTGGGTGGGGGTGGGGTCCGGGCCGGCCGCCGGGCCGGGCGCGGGCGAAGTCCCCGTCGGCGCCCCCGCTTTGAACCGGGTGGAAGCCTGATCACCGGCGCTATACCGTCAGGGGCCCGCGACAGGAGAGGACCCCCCATGACCTCGGGCACCAGCAGCTCCACCGATCCCGCCACCGGTCTCGTCACAGGATCCGACGACACGTCCGGGGCGGCGCCCCCCGACCGCCCGCGCCTCTTGCGCGACGCCTCCCTCTCCGCCGTACTCGCCGGCCTGGTGGCCGTCGTGGTGTCGTACTCCGGCCCGCTCGCCATCGTCCTCACCGCCGCGCGGGCCGGGCACCTGGACACCGCGCAGACCGGCTCCTGGGTCTGGGCGATCTCCCTCGGCAGCGGCCTCACCTGCCTCGGGCTGAGCCTGTGGACCCGGATGCCCGTGATCACCGCCTGGTCCACGCCCGGCGCGGCGCTCCTGGTGACCGGACTGGGCGCGTACTCCTACCCGGAAGCCATCGGGGCGTTCCTGGTCACCGGAGTGGCCATCACCGTCGCCGGGCTGACCGGCGTGTTCGGCCGGCTCATACGCCGGGTGCCGGCCGCCGTCGTCTCGGCCATGCTCGCCGGCATCCTCTTCCCCTTTGGGGTCGGCGTGTTCACCTCGCTGAAGACCGCGCCGCTCGTCGCCGGCTCCGTCCTGCTCGCCTATCTCCTCGCCAAGCGGTGGCTGCCGCGGTACGCCGTCCTGGCGGCCCTGGCGGTCGGCGTGGTCTGCGCCGCCGCCGACTCCCGCCTCGATGTGCACCTGGACGGGATCGAGTTCGCCCGGCCGGTGCTGACCGCGCCGCACTTCTCCGCCGCGTCCCTCATCGGCGTCGCCGTCCCCCTCGCCATCGCGACGCTGGCCTCGCAGAACGCCCCCGGCATGGCCGTCCTCACCGCGTCCGGCTACCGGCCCGACGACCGCCTGCTGATCGGCACCACCGGTGCCGTCTCCACCCTGCTCGCCCCCTTCGGCTCGCACGCCGTCAACCTCGCGGCCATCACCGCCGCCATCTGCACCGGCCCCGAAGCCCACCGGGACCCGCGCCGGCGCTATGTCGCTGGCGTCGCCTGCGGGGTGTTCTACCTGCTCATCGGCGTCTTCGGGGCGACGCTCGTGGTGTTCTTCGCCGGACTGCCCAAGGAACTGGTCGCCGCGGTCGCGGGTGTCGCCCTCCTCGGGGCCCTGTCCGGCGGACTGACCGGAGCCGTCCAGGACGCCGAGGACCGCGAGGCGGCCCTCGTCACCTTCCTGGCCACGGCCTCCGGCGTCACCCTCTTCGGCATCGGATCCGCCTTCTGGGGACTGGTCCTGGGCATGGGCGCACACCTCGTGCTGGCGTACCGGCGACGGGCCGCGACCGCCTGAACCGCGGAACGACCCGGGAAACGCGTCGACAGCCGGGCCGTCCACCAGGCAAGATCATCTTCATGGTGAACCCGCATACCCCCGACACCACCCTCAGCGACCGCGCCCGGCGCGCCGTGGACCTCGCGACCCGGGCCGGCCGCCGGCTCGGCCTGCGCGCCGACGAACCCCGCGTCCTGCACGATGTCTTCAACGTCCTGGTGCACCTGGCGCCGGACCCGGTCGTGGTGCGCGTCCCGTCCCTTGCCCTCATGCCGTACGACGAGCTGGTGGCCAAGCAGCGGCGCGAACTGGACGTCACCGGCTGGCTGGCCGACCGGGGCGTCCCCGTCGTCGGCCCCAGCCCGCTGGTGCCCCGCGAGCCCGTGGAGATCGACGGGACGTCGCTCACCTTCTGGGAGTTCGTCACCGAGACCGACCGCCTCGCCGACCTCCCGCAGGACGACGCCGAGGCGATGCAGCGGCGCTTCGCCGAACAGACGGGCTGGGCCGCGGAGTTGCACCGGCAGCTCGCCGACTACCCCGGCGAGCTGCCCGTCCTCGCCCCGCTCGTCCCGGCGATCGGCTCGGCGCTGGAGGCCCTGCGCAAGGAGCCGCAGACGCTCACGACGGCCGACCTCGACCGCGCCGAGGCCGAGTACGCCGCCCTGGAGGCGCTGGTCCGGGACCTGCCCGCCCGCTTCCCGGGCGCCCGCCTCCAGGCCCTGCACGGTGACTCCCCGGCCTACAACGTCCTGCGGACCGCCGAGGGCCACCGCTTCAGCGACTTCGAGGACGCGACGCGCGGCCCCGTCGAGTGGGACCTCACCCTCGTCGGCCTCCTCGGCGTCGAGGCGTACGAACGCGCGGGCGGCACCGTCGACCGCGCCCTGCTGCACGTCATGGAGGGGGCGCGGCTGCTCCAGACGGTGTCGGCGCTCAGCGTCGCCCCGCGGATGCCCGAACTGGGGCCGATGCTGGAGCCGATGGTGGCGATGTGGCGCGACCGCGCCCCGCTGACGGCGGACCTCCCGGAGGGCGGGGCGCCGACGTCCCTGTAGGCGCGCGACGTCGGGGCCCGACGTGCGAAGAGGGGAGGGAGGCCGGTCCCTGAGGCCCGGCTCCCTCCCCTCGGCGCGGTGTCACCTCACCGTGCGGCTCTCCCCGTCACCGGGTGAGGTTGACCGTGAACTGCTGCTCCGGCTCGTCGCAGTGGGCCACCTTGTCGGGCCGGTTCCCGGGCCCGTCACCGAAGATCGGGACCGGGGCGTCCACGGCCCACGGGTTGCCCCCGCTGCCCCGGGTCGCCACACCGCACGAGGCGTAGGCATGGCCGTTGGGCGTGATGGGGAGGTTGGAGAAGTTCTTCCAGTCGCCGACGCTGATCCGCCGGTCGGACGGGCGTCCGAGGTTGTCCGTCATGCGGTCGTCGACGTACAGGTAGAGGTCGGGCATGTAGGACTGGAAGACGATGCCGTTCGGCGGGTTGGCGTCGTCGTTCTTCTGGTAGTGCGTCGGCTTGACGGACCCGTCGGCGCAGAAGGCCGCCGCGACGTCCTGCCAGATCGGCGGGGCGTTGCCGATCATGGAGCCCCACATGTTCTTGTTCCACGAGCCGCTGTTCTTGAAGAACATCGAGTAGACGTCCCCGGCGAACCGCCGCACCGCGTGGTTGGTCTCCGTGTTCTCGTTGACCTCGTCGACCCACTTCTTGACGTTGTCGTTGATCGACTTGTGGCCGATCATCGCGCGGTAGCCGTGCACACCGCCGCCGACCGCCCGGAAGTCCACGCACTGCCGGGCGTCGTCGAGCCGCGCGGCGCGGAAGTGCGGGAAGTACGCCTGTCCCGGGGTGTCCCCGTCCGTGTAGGGGTGCGAGCTCTGGACGTTGCCGTACTCCAGCGCGTCCTGCGTGGTGTAGTCGATGTCCGGGGCGAGGATGCCGTAGTCCGCCTCGATCGCCTTCATGATCTTCGTGACGAAGTAGGGCAGGTGGGCGTTGCCGACGCGGTTCCGGTAGTCCGATCCCACGCTGCCGTCGACGATCTTCCCGTCCTCGCCGACCACGAAGGTCACGCTGACATCGGACTTGATCTTGTAGCTGTTCGGGTCCTTGAACATCTCGGAGGCGGGCTTGGAGGCGTCGGGACGCTCGGGGTTCGCCATGGCCATCCACCTCGGGATCGACATGGCGGGGACGGACCCGTCGGCGTTCGGCTTCCAGCCGCCCGCCTTGATGTCCTTCGCCCACTGCGCGGCCTCGTCGTAGGTCTTCTGGCCCGTGCACTCGCCCACGGCCTTGGCCGCGGGACAGCGCGCCTCGTAGGTGAGGCCGAACGCCTCGACGCCGTTGCCGTTGTTGTCCCACAGCGGGCCCCGCTCGGCGAGGCCCAGGCCCCAGTCGTAGAGCGACTTCATCGACCGCACGGGCGTCTCCAGTTCCGTCACCGGCGAGTTGGAGTTCAGCTCCTGGTTCGGGTCGAAGACCGCGGCGGCGGTCAGGGAGCGGCGGACGAACGTGCCCTTGATCGGCTTGAAGGCCACCGAGTTCCAGGCGACGTCCTCGTCGGCGGTGCCGCCCTTCGCGTAGTTCGTCAGCTTCACCTTGGGCGTGGAGGTGAACTTGTAGGCGCCCAGCGGCACCCACTTGCCGTTGTTGGCGTTCTGGTCCACGACCCGCTCGTAAGGACCGCCGACGGCGCCGCTGACGACGTACGTGGCCCGCCGTGTCTGGGCCCCGGTGTCGGGGACGTACGCGTAGACGGCGGCGATGTCGTACGTCGTGCCCGCCGTCCACTCGCCCTCGACGGCCATCCGGTTGCCGTCGCCGCCGAGGTGGTCGTCGTCGCGGGTGTGGGTGTACCAGAAGTGACCGCCGTGGCCGCCGCCGATCGAGTGCAGATCGGCCTTCGCCTCGTAGTGCTTGTCCAGGTCGGGGTGGAAGGTGAACTCGAAGGTGCCCGTCGACGCCGCCTTCCCGCAGCTCGACCACGTCTCCGTGCCGGCCGGGATCGAGGCGACGACGTCGGAGCCGCTCGGGGCCCCGCCGCACACCGGCTCACCGTTCTTCAGCCGGTACCCGCGGCCGGGCTCGTCGCGCAGGGTGACGTACTTGATCTTCTCGTTGCCGCACGAGTCCTTGCAGTCGGACTTCCAGGTGGCGTTCGCCTGGTTCCACCAGAACTGCCGGTAGCACGCCTCGTCCGGGCAGTCGATCGGGTTCCCGGGGTTGCAGTTGTTGTTCTTGTTGCAGAAGGTGTCCAGCGGGGGGCTGATGCGGGAACGGCTCTGGGCGCTGAGCCACCAGGCCGGCTGGAAACCCGCCGTGGCGTAGCCGGACTCGCCCTTCCAGCCCTGCTTGCCGTCGGAGTCGTAGGAGAAGCCGGTGTCGATGGACCAGGCGGCCCAGCCCATCACCTTCTCCTCGTACGGCCAGTTCTGCGGGCGCGCCGCGTCGGTGATGTTCTTGGGGTCGAGGGAGGTGTCCATGAAGGGGTGGTCCCAGGCACCCTTTTTGTAGAGGGGGTTGGCGGGGTTGTTGTACCAGCCCAGGCCCCAGCGCCCGCCGTTCTTGCCCGCCTCCGACGGGGGGTTGAAGCCGAGGTTGTAGTTCCAGACCGCGGTGAACCAGTTCTCCACCCGGGACGGGTCGTCGTTGTTGACCGTGATCTTCTGGCCGTCCTTGTGGACCTCGTTCCACTTGTCGGCGAGGATCTTCATGGAGGCGGCGACGTTGGCGGCGTAGTCGATCGCGATGATCTTCTGCAGCTTGGGGTCGAGGCTCGTCTCGGTCTGCCGGCCGGTGTCCTTGTCCGTCTTCTCGTGCCCCTTCATGCGCATGCCGTCGGTGACCTGGCCCACGCCGTAACCGCAGTCGGACTTCTCCCAGTTGATGCGCCAGTAGCCGAGCAGGGTGTCCTTGGTGCTGTGGCCGTAGTAGCCGTCCACCGCGGCCAGCGGGTTGCCCATCTGCCCGGGGATCGCGCCGGATTCGGCCTGCCACAGGTTGGACTCCTGGGCCAGGACGCCGAGGAGGACGTTGACCGGGATCCGGCCGCCGCCGGTGAGCGACGGAAGGGGGAACAGCCCCTGCGGGTCGATCGACCCCAGCCCGGCCTGGTCACGGTAGCCGCCCTGGCGGAGCCACTTGCCGCGCAGCTCGCCGCGGACGGCCATGTCCGCCGCCCACTCGACCTGGTTCGGCGTCGGCTGCAGCGCCTGGACGCCCATGTCGTTGCGGGAGACCGAGCACCAGCGGTCGGTGTCGGTCGGATCGTGCGAGACGGGCGCGGGGTCGGGCGCCCGCACGGCGGGTCCGCCGGTCCGCGTACGCGGCCGGGTGCCGCCGGTCAGCGCGGGGGAGAGGACGTCCTTCGGACGCGGCCGTGCGGAGGCCACCCGCTGCTCGACCTTGTCGCCCGTGGGCGTGGCGGTCGAGGTGACGGTCAGCGTGGTGGTGGCGTCCGCCACACCGGGGGCCTTGCCGGAACGGGAGCGCACACCCGCCTCGGGCTCGTCCGCCTTGTCGAAGCCCTTGCCGCCGCCCTTGATGCGGGTCAGTCCGGCGCGGACGCCGGGGGTGAGCACCGGGTCGACGGCGAGGCGGCCGAGCGAGGAGACGTCGGTGTCGGCGGGCGCGTCGATCCTGGTGATCCCGCTCCCCTCCACCTTCGCGTCCTTGGTACTGCCGGTGAGGAAGGCACGGCCCTGCGCGCCCTGGGCCAGGTCGAGGTCGCCGAGCGGACCGGTGGCCACCGTGCGCGGTGCGCCGTGGCCGCCGTACACCTTCACCTGTGCCGTCTGGGTGCCCTTGCGGTCCATGAAGCCGATCCGGCCGTCGGCCAGGGGGCGGATGTCGAAGGGGATACTGTCGGCCTTGGCGAGCCGCCCGGTCTTCCCCCGGCCGTCGATCCGGACGAGATCGCTGCCGAGACCGGCGACGACGCCGTCCTTCAGCGGGGCGGCCGACGACACCTGCCCGCGCAGCTCACCCGTCTTCAGGACCGTCCTGCCGGACGTGTCGACGGTGATCACGCGTGTCTTCGTCCGCGACGCGTCGTTCATGTCGCGGTACTGGGTGAAGGCGGCGGTGTGAGTGCTGGTGTTGCAGGTCGGGTCGAAGTAGGCGAGCGTCGCCGTGAACGGCAGCTTCGTCACCGCGCCCGTCGTGGTGTTCACGATCGCCGTGAAAGCGCCGCCCTGCATCAGGTCGGGCTTGTTGGTGAACGCGCGCGGGGCGTACACGGCGGCGACGTGGGAGTCGTCCATGACGCACTGGTTGCCGATCCACGTGTCGGCGGGCATGCCCGGCTCGTTGAGGACGGCGGCCGTCCGCCACGCGTAGGCCCGGCCAGACTCCGCGACGAGGACGCGCAGGCCGGCCGAGTCGGCGGCGGCGGTGACGGCCTGGTCCTTCGAGGTCTTCCAGTCCTTCCCGAGATGGCGGTCGGGGTCGGCGACCGCCCCCGAACCCGTCGGCGCGCCGGCCGGTTTCGTATCGGCCGGCGGGGTGTCCGGTGCGGCGAGCGCCGCACCGCTCTGTATCAGCCCGGCCAGGACGGCGGCGGCGGCAAGCCCCGCGATCCCGGCCCGAGCCGGTCTGAACGATGTCAAATCTTCCGTCTTTCCTCGCAGTGAGCACGCGACGGAAGGGAGTGATGACGCGTGATGCACCGTATTCGCGCCTCCCCCTGGCGTCGGTGCGACGGCGTACGGGCCGCGAGGGCGCCGCCGCCGAGTGATGGCGCTCATTTAAGACAGCAGTAAACCCCTTATGCAAGAGGGGAGTTGGGTCCGCCCCGGCGTAAGGAAGGCATCCCGGCGGATCTCTTTCGCCGGGATGTTCCCCTCGAGGTCAACCGCCCTATATCGGCGGGTCCACCGAAATCAACCGCCGTGCCCGCCGGACAAGGGGCCTGTTAACACCACTTGTTGGCGCACTGCACGCCGTAGGGGGGGCGCCGCTGTTCTTTTTCATCCGGCTTTCATCCGACGCAGGCGCGGAAGGAATGGTCGTTGCCGCGGCGCGCGATCGCGAATCCCCTCGACTCGTGAAATCGCCGACACGTCCGCCGGATCGAGATCACGTGGCGGCGCCGAGCAATACAAGGTGCCGCGGCATCACTGTCGGCCATGAAACATGGCTACCCGGATCGTCGATTTCCGTGTCTTTTGGGGCTCATGCGTACACGGCCGCCCTCGCGGTCGGCCTCATCTCGGCCTCACCGGCCTTGCAGGGCCTTGACGTTGTCGCCGAACGTCCACCCCTTCGACCCGTCCCAGTTGACCGACCAGGTCATCAACCCCTTGAGCCGGCCGTTGTAGGCGCGCCACGCCTGCGCCACCTGGCCGGGCGCCATGTACCCGCCCCCGGCGCCCGGTTGGGCCGGGAGGCCGGGGACCTGTTTGTCGTAGGGCACCTTGATGGTGGTGCCCTGGACGACCAGGCCCCGGTCGAGGCAGTCGGTCTGCGCGGTGAACCCCTGGACCGTCCCGGCGGAGTAGGAGTCACCGGAGCAGCCGTACATGTTGCCGTTGTAGTACTGCATATTGAGCCACCACAGCCGGCCGTTGTCGGCGTACTTCTTCACGATCGGCAGGTAGGCGCCCCAGATGGACCCGTACGTCACGCTGCCGCCGGTCACGTACGCCGTCTCGGGCGCCATCGTCAGCCCGAACCCGTCGGGCATCCGGGCCAGTACGCCGTCGATGATCCGCATGAGGTTGGCCTGCGAGGCGGACGGGCGGGTGATGTCGCCGCTGCCGGTGAGGCCCGTCTCGATGTCGATGTCGATGCCGTCGAAGTTGTACTTCTTCAGGATCGGCACCACCGTGTCCACGAACCGGTCCGCCACGGACGGCGAGTTGAGGTCGATGCCGGCCGCCGCGCCGCCGATGGACAGCAGCACCGTCGCCCCGGCCGCCTTCGCCCGGCACATCTCCGCCGGGGTCGGGACCTTCACGGTGGCGTCCATGCCGTCCTCCCACAGCGCCGTGCCGTCGGAGAGGATCACCGGGAACGCCGCGTTCACCACGTTGTAGCCGTGGCCGCGGACGCGGTCGTCGGTCACCGGGATCCAGCCGAGCGGCGGGTGGACGCCGTTGGCCGCGCCGTCCCAGTTCTCCCAGTAGCCCTGGAGGACCTTCCCGGCGGGTTTGGGCTTGACGGCGCAGGTCTCGTCCGAGGTGCCGGACGGGGACGCGGCGGCGGGCAGTTGCAGGGCGCAGGCCAAGGCCAGGACGGTGGCGGAGAGGCGTACCGTCCCAAGGGTCCGAGAGGTCACGTTCGCTCCCTGAGTGGGGGGTGGGAGTGGGGTGTCAGGGAAAGTAGGGGCGACCGCCATACGCGTCAATAGGTCTGGACCAGAAGGGAGGCCGGGGTGACGACGACAAGACCGCCGGGGGAGGAGGGCGCGCGCGGGGGCCCGGTCCGGCACGCGCCGCGCGCGACCACCGGCCACCGACCGCTGCCCGCGGGGACGGAGGTCGACGCCCACCGGCACGACGAGCACCAGATCGTCTACGCGGGCCGCGGCGTCCTGTCCGTCACGACGGACGCGGGCAGCTGGATCGCGCCCGGCAACCGCGCGATCTGGATCCCCGCCGGCACCGTCCACGAGCACCGGGCGTACGGCGACACCGAGATCCACCTGGTGGGGCTGCCGCTGGAGGACAACCCGCTCGCGCTCGACCGGCCGGCCGTCATCGGCGTCGGCCCGCTGCTGCGGGAACTGATCCTGGCCTACACCGAGCAGCCCGCCGACCCCACGGCGGAGCGGCTCCGCCTGCGCGCCGTCCTCCTCGACCGGCTCCGCCGCTCCGACGAACAGCCCCTGCACGTCCCCGCGCCCCGGGACCCCCGGCTGGCCGCGGTCTGCGCCGTCCTCCGCGACGACCCCGCCGACCACCGCACCCTCGCCCAGCTCGGCGCGGCGTTCGGGGCCGGCGAACGGACCCTCACCCGGCTCTTCCGCGCCGAACTCGGCATGAGCTTCCCGCAGTGGCGCACCCAGGTCCGGCTGCACCACGCGCTGCGCCTGCTGGCCGAGGGCGCCTCGGTCTCCACCGTGGCCCGGCGCTGCGGCTGGGCGTCGAGCAGCGCCTTCATCGACGTCTTCCGCCGCGCCTTCGGCCATACGCCGGGGGCGCACCGGACGCGCTTCCCGCCGTGACGGGGGCGCGTACGGCCGGTCAGGCCGACGGCGCCGCCCCGGGCTCCGGCCGCGGGGGCTCCTCCACGAGCCGGTCGCCCAGTTCCCGGCCGCCCGGGTGGCGGTGGCGCCAGACCCAGAAGACCGCCGTGGACACCGCGGCCCAGACCGCCAGCACGGCGAACGGGAAGAGCTGCTGGTGGCCGCGGAAGTACACGGCCGTGTGCTGGGCGTTGACGGAGGCCCCGGGCGGCAGCCAGCGGCCGATCGCGGCGAGGGGGGAGGGCAGGAGCGGCCAGGAGACGGCGCCGCCGGAGGAGGGGTTGCCCAGCAGCACCATCAGGCCCCACGTCGGCAGCATCGCCCACCGGCCGAACAGGGTGTTGCACATGGTGAAGAACATGCCGCTGGTGAACATGGTGAGGCCGAGGATGAACCACGACTCCCCGAAGGGCAGCCGCAGCGCGCCCAGCCCCCAGTCCACGATCGCGGCGATGGCGAAGCTGCCGAGCACGGAGTAGGCGACGGTGAAGGCGACGCGCTCGGCCGGGTTGAGGGAGCGGGCGTGGACGCTGAGCTGGATGGCGCCGACGAAGCCGAGGATCACCGCCGCGAGCGAGATGTAGAAGAGGGCCAGCCCGCGCGGGTCGCCCTCCTGCAGCGGGTTGATGTCGGTGACGGCGACCCGCACCCCGATCGCGTCCCCCACCTTCGGCGCGGTCTCGCTCAGCAACTGGGCGACGGTGGCGCCCGAGGCGCCCGAGACGTCCAGCGCCGCGCCGTGCGGCCGGGCCCGCAGGATCGCGTACACCTTCTGCTCCTCGACCGCCTGCCGGGCCTGGGCGTAGGTGTCGTAGTGGTGCAGTTCGAGGGACGCGTCGAGGGCGTGCTCCATGCCCTGGACGAACTCCACCCGTTTGACGTCCGAGGTGGGTACCCCGGTGACGGCGGTGGGGATGCGGTGCGGGGTGGGGTTGGCCATGGCGTAGGTGTACGAACCGGCGAACAGGCCGGCCGCCGCCGAGATGATCAGGACGAGCACGGTGGCCGGCAGGAAGGGGGACCGCCGGAAGCGCTCCCACGGGCCGGGCCGGGAATGCGGATTCCGATCTTCCGTTTCCATGATCGCCACCTTATGCGGAGGGCCGGAGGACGGCGCAGCGGGGTTCCGGGAGCACGGCCGTCCGGGTGAATCCCGGGCGCCCGCTCATCCCCTGGCGTCGCACGGGTACCCGGAGCTCATGACAGCGAAGCCGAACCCCATTGAGCTCCAGAAGAGCCTCGGCGGCATGCACTACCCCGCCGACAAGGAAACCCTCGTCGAACACGCCAAGAAGAAGGGCGCGGACAAGACCACGCTGGACGCGCTCAGCTCGATGCCCAAGAAGGAGTACGACTCGCCGGCGGCCGTGACCGAGGCCGTCACCAAGAAGAAATAGCCCGCCGGACGACTCCTCCGGGGATGGCCCCGGAACGACACCGCGCGCCGCCGCGGCCGGCCCGCCGCCCCTCGGGGCCCGGGCCCGGCCCGGCGGCGCGCGGTGTCCTTCCGGGGCCCGTGTGCGGCCCCGCCGGCCGGGTACCCACCCGCGGGGCCCCGGCCACGGCCGGCGGCCCGCACGGAAACCGCCCGTACGAGAGGAGTCCGCGGATGAGCAGCCACCCGGCCGGCCCCCGCGTCGCGGTCGTCACCGGTGCCGACTCCGGCATCGGCCGCGCCACGGCCGTCCACCTGGCCCGGCAGGGCCTCGACGTCGGCATCACCTGGCACAGCGACCGGGAGGGCGCCGAAGGCACCGCCGAGGAGGTCCGCGCCCACGGGCGGCGCGCCGCCCTGGCCAGGATGGACCTGACCCTGCTGCCCGAGGCCGCCGACGCCGTCGACGCGCTGGCCGACGAACTGGGCCGGATCGACGTCCTCGTCAACAACGCCGGCACCGGTACCGCCGCGCCCTACCTCGACCTCGACCTGGAGACCGTGCGCCGCGTGCTCGACGTCGACCTCGTCGGGCCGTTCCTGTGCGGCCAGCGCGCCGCACGGCGGATGATCCGGCAGGGCGACGGCGGCCGGATCGTCAACGTGACCAGCGTCCACGAGCACCAGCCGCGCGTCGGCGCCGCCCCCTACTGCGCGGCCAAGGGCGGCCTCGGTCTGCTCACCCAGGTCATGGCCCTGGAACTCGCCGAACACGGCATCACCGTCAACGCCGTCGCGCCCGGCGAGATCGCCACCCCCATGACCGGCCAGGAAGACGTCGACGTGCACCGGGTGCGCCGCCCCGGCGTACCGGCGGGACGGCCCGGGGACGCCCGGGAGGTGGCCGCGGTGATCGCCTTCCTCTGCGGGAGCGAGGCGTCCTACGTCACCGGCGCGTCGTGGAGCGTGGACGGCGGGATGCTGCGGATGGGACCCCAGGCCGGCTCGCACCTGGAGGACGACTCCTGGCGCCGCGTCTGACCGTCGTCCCGCCGGACGTGTCCTCCTCGGATCAGCCCTCGAACTCCTCCGGCGGGACGACGGGTTCCTCGGGCACCACGTGCATCGCCGCCTCCTCGGCGGAGGCGGCCCCGCCGTTGACGCCGACGTCCCGCGCGTAGATGTCGTTCACTCGGGGCGGCATCAGGTCCCACGTGCCGGTCAGGCGGCCCGCGCGCTCGTCGCCGGCCTCCTCGTCGATCGGCTCCCCGTCGCGCGGCGCGTCCCCGATGCCGTCGCCGTCGGGGACGGCCGGCTCGGGCACCTCCTCGGCGAGCCGCTGGTCCAGCGTCTCCCGTTCGCGCTGCTCACGGGCCGTGGTGCCGTGGTGGGTCACGGCCAGCGGCTTCTCCGGCGGCGACCAGCCCTCGTCGAGCACCTCGTCCAGGCCGTCGCCGTCGAGCGCGTTCTCCAGGTCCAGGTCGTCGGGGTTGTCCCGGGTGTCGGAACGCACCGGCTGATAGACCTCGTCACCCATCGCGTCGTCGGACATGCTGCGCTCCTTCCTCCCGCGCGGCCCCGCAGCGACGTCACCTCCAGTCTCCTCCGTGCGGCTGCCCGGCGCTCCTCGGGGCCGTGCGGGTTCCCTGGGTTCCATGACTTCCCGGGGCGGGCGGCCGGGCCCGGGGCGCGCCCGGCCGGCGTGCCGTGCCGGGCCCCGCTCCCGGTGGCCTCCCGACCCGCTCCTCAGCCCCGGTCGCGGGCGGGACGCGCGCCGCCGCGCCGCTCGCGCTGGACGGACTCCTGGGCGCCCGGGTTGGGCGTCATGGCGTCGGCCGCGTCCCGCTCGTGCCGCCGGTCGGGGCGTTCCGTGAGCTCCACGAGCTCCTCGACCGCCTCCTCGGCGGCGGTGCGGGGCTTTCCGGCCTGGTGCTCCGGGGCGTCCTTGTCGGTCATGCGCGGTCCTCCGCTCGATCGTCCGTGTACGGCCGTGGTCGTCCGGCCCGAGTACCGGGTGCCCGGCCGGCCGCCGGGCATGCGCGCCGGGCGGCGGCGCGGCACTGTCACTGTTTAATCATGAACATGTCTTGAAACGGCTTCAGGGCCCGTTTTCAAGATCATCTGCTGATACGTTCCTCCTCGCCGGCCCCGCGACCAGCGGTGACCGGTGTGAAACCGAAAGCAAGGAGCGACAAGTGACATCCGAAAACCGGGGGAAGACCGCGGGCAAGCGTGCCGCCGCGATGGCGGGCCTGCTGGCCGCCGCCACGCTCGGCGGCGCCGCGCTGGCGGCGCCGGCCCACGCCGACGACGTCTACGGCCACTGCACGGGCGAGGGCGTGCGCATCCGCGCCGCCGCGAGCACGTCGGCCTCGGTCGTCGGCCTGTGCTACAGCGACCACCGCCTCGCGCACCGCGACGTCTCGGGCGACGGTCAGTGGGACAAGGTCTACGACGTGACCACGGGCGTGTCCGGCTGGATCTCGCACGGCTACTGGAGCTGGTAGACAGCGGTCGGGGGCGCGAGGCCGAGCCTCGCGCCCCCGGGCGTTCTCCCGGGCGGAGGCCCCTCCCGCGCCTCCTACGCCGCGCCGTCGTCGCCCGGCGGCCAGGCGCGGGTGTCCCGGGGCGGCACGTACGGCTCCTCGTCCTCCGGGTGGCCGCCGAGGATCGCCCGCTCCCGGCTCAGCTCGGCGTCGAACTCCAGGCCCAGCAGGATCGCGAGATTGGTGAACCACAGCCACATCAGGAAGACGATGAGACCGGCGAAGGTCCCGTACACCTTGTTGTAGGTGCCGAAGTTCGCCACGTACAGCGCGAAGCCCGCCGAGACCGCCATCCACAGCGCCAGGGCCACCAGACTCCCCGGCGTCACCCAGCGGAAGCCGCGCCCGCGCACGTTCGGCGCCGCCCAGTACAGCAGCGCGATCATGACCGTCACCAGCAGCACGAGCACCGGCCACTTGACCACCGACCACACCGCCAGCGCCTCGTCGCCGACGCCCAGGGCGGTGCCCGCCTGCCGGGCGATGCCGCCGGTGAACACCACGATCAGCGCGCTCGCCGTCGCCAGCAGCATCAGCACCAGGGTCACCACGAGGCGCAGCGGTGTCAGCTTCCACACCGGCCGCCCCTCCTTGATGTCGTAGACGGCGTTGGAGGCGCGGATGAACGCCGCCACATAGCCGGAGGCGGACCACAGCGCGCCCAGCAGGCCCGTCACCGCCAGTACGGAACCGGTGCCGCCGCTCGCGCTCGCCTGGCGCACCGCGCCGGTGAGGATGTCCTGCACCGGACCGGGCGTCAGATGCTCCAGGTTCGCCAGCAGCTTCTCCGCCGCCGACTTCCCGGCGACGCCCAGCAGCGACACCAGCACCAGCAGCGCCGGGAAGAGGGACAGCATCGTGTAGTACGTCAACCCGGCCGCGCGGTCCGCCAGTTCGTCGTCCACGAACTCCGTCGCCGTCCGCCGCAGCACCGACCTCCACGAGCGGGCGCGCAGTCGCGTCGGCTCGTCCGGGGCCCGCCGCTCGACCTGGGGGTCCGGACCGGCCCCCGCCGTGCTCTTCTCCGTCGCCGTCACGCCCCAACGGATAACCGGCCGGGGGGAGTTCAACCGCACCGGTGGAGGCGCGGACGAGGCGTGCGGACGAAGCGTGCGGACCGGCGCCGTGACGGGGTAACCGCCGGCACATGGAAAAGTACCTCGTCGGCACCTGCTCCTGGACCGACCCCGCCCTGCGGGCCAGCGGCTGGTACCCGCCGGCCGCGCGCGACGACCCCGAGGAGCGGCTGCGGCACTACGCCGCCCGGTTCCCCGTCGTGGAGGTCGACGCGACGTACTACGGGCTGCCCAGCACCCGCAACTGCACGCTCTGGGCGGACCGCACCCCGCCCGGCTTCGTCTTCGACGTCAAGGCGTTCGCCACCCTGACCGGCCACTCCGCCCGCGCCGGCGCGCTGCCGCCCGACCTCCGGCCGCCCGGCCCCCCGCAGCGCCGGCTGACCCCCGCCCGGCTCCCGCGCGGCGTGGTGGACGAACTGTGGCAGCGCTTCACCGGCGCGCTGCGCCCGCTGTGGGACGCGGGGAGGCTTGGGGCGGTGCTGCTGCAGTTTCCGCCGTGGGTGCGGGCGGGGGAGCGGGGGCACGCGTTCCTGGCCGAGTGCCGGCGGCGCGCGGGCCGGTTGCCGCTGGCCGTCGAGTTCCGGCACCCGGGCTGGCTGGCCCCGGGGGAGCGGGAGCGCACCCTGGATGTGCTGCGGGCGCACGGGATGTCGCTGGTGGCCGTGGACACCGCCCAGGACGTGCCCGACGCCGTGCCGCCGGTGGCCGCCGTCACCCGGCCCGAGCTGGCGGTGGTCCGCTTCCACGGGCGGTCGGCCGCGTGGCGCACCGGCGGGAAGGAGGACGCGTACCGGCATTCCTACACCGCCGAGGAACTGGCGCCCTGGCGCGACCGGATCCGGCGGCTGGCCGGGGAGGCCGAGCAGGTCCATGTGCTGTTCAACAACTGCTGCGGCGACGCGGCGGTGCGGTCGGCGGCGGTGATGCGGGAACTGCTGGCGGCGTGAGGACGGGCGGGAGGGGCGGGAGAAGGGTGTGCGAAAGGGGCGCGGGGTTCTCCCCGCGCCCCTTGCCTCGGCCTTCCGCTTGCCTTGGCCTTCCGCTTGCCTCGGCCTTCCGCGCCCCCCGGCCGTGCTTCACCCTCCGCGCGCCGCCGCGCTCAGCCCGCCGGTTCGCCGTCGGCCGACCGGCGGAGCGGGCCCCAGGGGCCGCGCTGGCGGACGACCTCGCGCTCCGCCTCGTCGATCACTTCCGTACCGATCCAGGCGAGCGGCCGTGCGTCCCGGACCAGCGGCTCGTTGTCGGGCCCCCGGCCGATCTCCCGGCCCTCGAGCACCCAGGGCCGCACCCCGGGGCCCTTGTCGCGGCGCAGGTGGCAGTAGTCGTAGAGGCGCCGGGCGACCCAGAGCCGCAGCGGGCGGTCGTCCCACCACGGTTCGACGTCGAGGGCGTTGACGGACAGGCCGGGCAGGCTGGTGCCGGTGAGGTCGTCGGTGCTGGAGGCGGGACCCAGATCCGTCCCGGGACCGCGCGACCACCGCACGAACAGGTTCTTGCCTCGCTCGACCATGGCGACCAGGTCGTCGAGGGACGTCAGAACGGGCAGGGCATCCGGGGCGGTCATATCGACGGCGGTTCCTCCGCACTCGTTTCACTGCGTTTTCGGCCGGGCGCCGTTTCCGGCCGGGCGCCGCGTCGGAAAAGCGACGGGACAGGGCGCCCGAACAGGTCCGGCTCCCGGATGCTCCGGGAACCGAATTCCGGCCGGCGGCCGTACGCGTGCGGAACCGCCGCTTCCAGCCAACCCCCGGCCGGAGGTTTCCGCAATCCGGCCGGAATTCCGGCCGCGCATTTCGGCACGTTTTACGGCCGTCGCCGGACGCGGAGTTCCCCGAATGGACGGGACGAGGGGGCCGCACCGGACGGAACGGCCCCCTCCGACTATGGTCCCGGCTGTTCAGCCCGCGGCCGGGCCCGCGTCCTTCGTCCCCGACAGCTCCTTGAGGAACCGGTGGCACTCGGCCGCGCGGCGCGAGTCCTCGGCCATGACCGAGCGGAAGAACTCCGCGATCTCCTTCTTGCCGGCGTTCTCGGCGTCACGGACGTACTGCCCGTAATCGTGGCCCGCCTTGAGCGAGTGGTACTGCACGGAGACGAGATCGAAGACGACGTCGCTGAATCCGGTTTCACCCGTGGCCATGGTGTGTCCTCCCTGCGTTTTTCGTGCGTGACGAGTACTCGCTTTCCGAGCCCTCCGGTTACCCCTCCGCCGGAGGTTCACACGGCGCCCGGCCGGCGGGGCGGGGCCGCCCGCGTTCATTCGCCCGCGGCGAGCAGGGAATCGTCCTGTACCCGGGGCGCCCGGCAGCCGGTAGCGGGCGGCGATCAGCGCCGCGTCCACGTCGTTGGTGCCCGTGGCCAGGCAGAGGAGGTAGGCGACGTCGTCCAGCCGCTGCCGCGCCTCCGGGTCACCCGACTCCACGTGCAGCAGGTCGAGCGCCGTGTACTGCTCCACGAGATTCGCCAGGACAGCGGGGTGAGCCATCAACACGGGTCACCACTCCTTTCACCGATTTCCCTGTGGGGGTGCCGCGCGGTGCCGATGAGGGGGCACGCCGTCCGCGGTGAACGGGCTGTTACCCAGGTCGGCGGGGCTCATGCGACGGGAGTGGCGAGGTCGTGGAACTACCGCCGAGGTCGGGACCAGCGAGGTCAGGGCTTATGGCGCGTCGCCCGGCGCCGAAGGAACCGGCGCCCAGACCCCGGCGGCCGTCCCCTCGCGCACATGCCGCTCGTAGATTGTCACCTTGTTCCGGATGATCTCCAGGTCCTCGCCGAGGGCGGCGATCCTCGCGCGCACCGCCCGTTCGTGCTCGCGGAGCAGCTCCAGCCGCAGCGCCTCGTTCCCGGGCCCCGACCGCACCAGCTCCGCGAACCGCGCGACGGTCGCCACCGGCATGCCCGACGCCCGGAGCCGGGCGACGAGCAACAGCCAGTCCACGTCCGCCCGTTCGTACACCCGCCGGCCCGCCGCGTTCCGCGGGACCGGGCGCAGCAGCAGGCCCTCGCGCTCGAAGAACCGCAGCGTGTCCACGCTCATCCCGGTCGCCCGTACGGTCTCGCCTATGGAGCGGCCCTCGTCCGGGGAGCGGCCGTCGCACACACCCGTGTCGTCCGCGCTTGTGTCCATGACGCCGCAGCCTAGCTTGACCTGGACCGCACTCCAGCTTCTAGCGTCCCGGCCATGAACACACCGCACCACGCGCCGGCGGACCGCATGCGGCGGCAGCGCCCGCTCGGTTCCGGTTTCGGAGCCGCCGGCACCGCCGACGACGTCCTGGCGGGCGTCGACCTCACCGGCCGGACCGCCCTGGTCACCGGCGGCGCCTCGGGCCTCGGCCTGGAGGCGACGCGGGCCCTCGCCCGGGCCGGGGCCCGCGTCCTCGTCGCCGTCCGCCGGCCCGCCGCGGCGGAGACGGCCCTGCGCGCGGCGCTTCCCGCCGCGCCGCACGGCGCCGTCACCGTCCACGCGCTCGACCTCGCCGACCCCGCCGCCATCCGGGACTTCGCCGACGGCTTCCTCGCCACCGGCCGCGCCCTCGACCTCCTCATCGCCAACGCCGGTGTCATGGCCTGCCCGGAGACGCGCACCGACGCCGGCTGGGAGCTCCACTTCGCCGTCAACCACCTGGGTCACCACGCTCTCGTCAACCGCCTGCGTCCGGCCCTGAACCCGTCCGGGGCGCGGATCGTGGCGGTCGCCTCCGCCGGCCACTTCCTCTCCGACATCCGCTGGCACGACCCCCACTTCCGCACCGGGTACGACCGGTGGCTCGCCTACGCCCAGTCCAAGACGGCCAACGCGCTGTTCGCCCTGCACCTCGACACCCTGGGCGCCGACGACGGCCTGCGGGCCTACTCCGTCCACCCCGGCAGCATCCTCACCCCGCTCCAGCGCCACGTTCCCCGCGACGAACAGATCGCCCAGGGCTGGATGGACGCGGACGGCACCCCGGCGGCGGGCTTCAAGTCCCCCGCCCAGGGCGCGGCGACGGCCGTCTGGGCGGCCACCTCGCCGCTCCTGGCGGACCACGGCGGGGTCTACTGCCAGGACTGCGACATCGCCGGGCCCGCCACCACCGACGACATGCTCGTCGGCGGCGTCAAGCCGTGGGCGGCCGACCCCGAGTCGGCGGCCCGCCTCTGGGACCTCTCGGCCCGGCTCACCGGCCTGGACGCCTTCGCCTGAGCGGCCGCCGGGGTCCCCGGCGGTCCGAAGGATTCCCGTGGACCGTCGACCGGCCGGGCGCGCGCCCCCTAGGCTGCGCTCGTGACTCCGGCCCCATGAGGCGCACGCGGCCATCAGGGGGTGGAAGTGGACGGCCCACGGAAGGGAAACGCCATGGGATCGACGCCGTGTTCGACCTGTAACGGGACCGGGTACGTGACCAGCGACGGTCTGACGAGCTCGTGCTCCGACTGCGGCGGCACCGGGCGCATTGAACACAGCTAGGAGTGATCGCGATGTGCCACAAGTGCTTCGGAGTGGGATTCATCGACGAGCATCTGCAGGGCGGCACCAAACTGGTGCACCCGTGCCCCGCGTGCAACAAGGGCGAGTCGGACAGCACCCGCGAGCCGCGCAGGCTGCCGGGCTGGATCAAGCGTCTCCCTCGCGCGGAAGGACCCGTACCGGGCAAGTAGGCAGGTGAGCGGAGGAGGCCCCGTCCGACGGGGCGGTTTCTAGGGGTCGTTGCAACACGTGGTCGTGTTGATCAGGCCGCAAGCAGTTTATGCAGGCGCTCGGCTGGGGTTTCCCAGCCGAGCGTTTTGCGTGGGCGGCCGTTGAGTTCGGCTGCGACGGCGTCGAGGTCTTCACGGCTGTGGGCGGACAGGTCGGTGCCCTTGGGGAAGTACTGCCGCAGGAGGCCGTTGGTGTTCTCGTTCGAGCCGCGCTGCCAGGGGCTGGCGGGATCGCAGAAGTAGACCGGGACATCAGTGGCGATGGTGAAAGCGTGGTGGGCGGCCATCTCGCTGCCCTGGTCCCAGGTCAGGGACCGTTTCAGGTGGGTGGGAAGCCGCTGCACGGTCTCCTGGAGCGCGTCGCGGACCTGCTCGGCACCGCGGCCGTCCGGCAGATGGACCAGCATCACGTAGCGGGTGGCGCGCTCGACCAGGGTGCCGATCGCGGAACCGCTGTCCTTGCCGATGATCAGGTCGCCTTCCCAGTGGCCGGGCACCGCCCGGTCCTCGGCCTCGGCGGGGCGTTCGCTGATCATGACCATGGGGTGGGTGAAGCGCGGCTGGCGCGAGGCGGCCTGGCGCTGTGGCCTGCGCATGGCCCGGCCGCTTCGCAGGGAGCGGGCCACTTCGCGGCGCAGTTCGCCGCGTCCTTGGATGTAGAGGGCCTGGTAGACGGTTTCGTGGACCACGTGCATCTCCGGCCGGTTCGGGAACTGTGCCCGCAGAGCGTTGCAGATCTGTTCCGGGCTCCACCGCCGTCTCAGGTGGCGCTGGATGAAGTCCCGGAGTGCCGGGTTGCGGGCGATCTTCCCCTGCTTGGGGCGGGGCCGGCGGGCATCGGCGCGGGCCTGGGCAGCGTGGGGACGGTACTGCCCGCCCACGGGGTGGCGGTTGCGGCGGATCTCGCGGCTGACCGTGGAGGGGCTGCGGCCCAGCTCGGCCGCGATCGCCCGCACCGATGCCTTCTCCCGCAGCCGGTCGGCGATGTGGATCCGGTCGGTCTCGGTCAGGTACCGGGACGACAGCGAGGGCGCCCGCACAGCGTGTGCGGGCAGCCTCGGCGGCTTCCTGCGGCCCTCGGGCCGGCCGTTGCGCCACTCACGGCCGGTCCGAGGGTTGACACCTACGCGTCGGCTCGCCTCCGCGTTACCGAATCCCAGCTGCATGAGCCGGAAGTATTCCTCCCGTTCCCGGTGCAGCTTCCGTGGGCCCTGTTCCCTGCGGCTCTCACGGATCTTGAAGTCCATCGCATCCCCTGAGCTGGGGTGTTGCGACGACCACTAGAACCCAAGCGGCCGGACGGGGCCTCCTCCGTGCCGGATCCTCCGTGCCGGATTCTCCGCGCCAGGTGATGATCGCGACATCGCGCCCGGCGCCCCCGGCGGGTGAGGATACGGGTGCGGGCCGGAGCATCCCGGCGCGCGCGAACCAGCAGTACAGCGGACAGGAGAAAGAACCGTGAGCCGTCCCGCGCCCTCCGCCGAGGCACTCCCGCGCTTCCTCACCCGGCTCGACGCCGCCGCGGCCGGCCGGTGGGAGGAGCGTCCCACGCCGGGCCCGGACCTGCCCGACTGGTTCGTCCAGCTCACCGGCGCCCTGTGGGACGGCCAGGACGGCCGGAGCGACCAGGCAGATCAGAACGGTCACAACGGCCAGAGCGGCCAGAGCGGCCAGAGCGGCCAGAACGGCCAGGGCCCCGCAGCGGCCGCCGAGTGGGCCCGCCGCGTCCACGACGCCTGCGCCCGCCTCGACGGCCGGATCCCCCTCACCGCCGTCCACGACTGGCACGCCCGCACCGTCGTACCGCTGCTGGCCGGACCGGACGAGGCGGGGCCCTACGAGGACGTACGGGCGCTGCACGCGAGGGCGGCGGCGGGGGAGCCGGCCGCGGAGGACGCCTGGGCCGCCGCCCTCGAACCCGTCCTGCGGGACGTCCACCGGCGCGCCTACCCGTACGCCGACGCCTTCGCCACGTCCGCGTCCAACGCCCTCGCCTGGGCGCGCACCAACGACTACGGCGAGGCCGAGGCCCGGGAGTTCGCGGACGGCTACGCCCGGCTCAACACCGGCGCCAACGTGACGTCCTACGCCGACGCCAACGCCATCGTCCAGGCCCGCGCGCTGGCGGCGGCCTACGCGGCGGCGGACCCGGCCGCCTACGCGGCGTGCTACCCGTTCGCGGCGGTGAACGCCTACGCCCTCGCGCTCGCCGGGCAGGACACGGCCGACGGCCGGGAGGAGCGGCGCCGGGCGGCCTGCGGGCGGCTCGCGGCGGGGCTGGCCGAGAGTCTGGAGAGGGCCGCGGGGGCCTGAGGCGGCCGGGGCCGGGCAACGCCGGGAAAACGGACGGCCGTTCGAACCCGGAAACGTCGTTCCGACTCCTTCGAGCACCGTCGAAACACCTGGTGACACGGCCCTCGTCAGGCCACTCTGGCGTCGTTGGCAGCGGTGGCGGGACGGGATTCGCCACCACCCTCCGGCGAAGGAGACGACGCATGAAACTCCGCGGAACACTGTCCGCCACCACCGCCCGGCTCGGCCTCGCGGCGGTCACCCTGGCCGGCGCCCTCGCGTGCGCCACGGTCGCCCCCGCGACCGCCGCCCCGGAGCGGATCCAGGGCTGCGGCTGGAACGAGAGCAGGGGCGGCGAGCGCGCCTACTACGAGCACTGCGCCACCAACACCAACGTGTGGATCCAGGTCACGCGCTTCCCCCGGTCCAACTACCACCGCTGTGTGGGCCCGGGCCGCACCAACCTGGACTTCGACGCCACCGGCGCCTGGTACGACAGCGGCTACCGCGGCGGGCTCTGCTCCCACCCGGGCGACACCGGACCCTGACCCGGACACCGGACGGCGGTCCGCCCTCCCCGCCGCCGGGGGAGGGCGGACCGCCGCTGACGCTTCGTCAACTCTGCGGCTTGGTACCGTCGATGGCGACCCGGCGACCGTAGCGGCCGTGCGGGAAGTAGTCCCAGATCGCGTGGTGCTGGACGCAGCGGTTGTCCCAGAACACCAGGGTGTTCGGCTGCCAGCGCACCCGGCAGGCGAGCAACGGCGTCCCGGCGATGTGCCGGTACAGCAGCTCCAGCAGGGCCTCGCTCTCGGCCGCCGACAGCTGCGGGATGTGCGAGGTGTAGGGACGGTTGACGAAGAGGAGCTTGCGGCCGGTCTCCGGGTGGCGGACGACGACCGGGTGCTCGTTCACCGGCACCTCGTACTCGGCCGGCGGGCCCTGCTTGCCCCAGGGCTGGGCGCCGTCGTGGACCGCGGTCAGGCCGTCGAGGAACGCCTTCATGGCGGGGGAGAGCATCTCGTAGGCGAGGTGCATGTTGGCGAACATGGTGTCGCCGCCGCTGCCGGCCTCCGGTATGCGGGTGATGTGCAGCATCGAGCCGAGCGACGGCTCGGCGTCGGCGGTTCCGTCGGCGTGCCAGCCGTTGCCCGCCACGTTCTTCGACTCGGCCGACGCGCTGATCTCCAGCACGTACGGGTCGCTGTCGGGGGCGGCCAGCGCCACCGGGTGCAGCGGGCCGAAGTGCGCCGCGAACCGCTTGTGGTCCTCGGACGTGATCTCCTGGTCGCGGAAGACCAGGACGTGGTGGGCGAGGAACGCGTCCTTGATCTCGGCCAGTTGACGGTCGGTCAGCTCCTGGGAGAGGTCGACGCCGGAGACCTCCGCGCCGAGGACCGGGGTGACCGGGTCCAGGGTGATGGTCTCGTAGGCGGGCTTCGGGCGGGTGGTGAGCGCCTTCACGGCGTCGAGTGCGTAGTCTTCCATGGCCTTTCCTGTACTGCGTCGCGGTAGGGGTGAGGGGCTTCAGAGCCCGCGGTCGAGGAGTTCGGCGAGGATGATGCGGCCGAAGGCGAGGTTGCCGTGGATGATGTCGTCCTTCTCGCACAGCTCGGGCCGCTGGAGCCCCGACGCGTCGGTGGTGCGGGCGCGCAGGTCCACGACCTCCACGCCCAGCGCGGCGACGGCCCGGCGGACGCACTCCTGCGCCGCCATGAACACCTCGCGGTCCGACATGCCGGGCACCCGCTGCGGCGGCATCACCGCCAGCACCCGGAGGCCGAGGCCGCGGGCGTGGGCGTAGAACGCCAGCGCGTCGCGGACGGCCGCCCGGACGAGCGCGTCGAACAGCGGGCTGTCGAGGAAGCCCGGCGGGAAGGCGCCGCCGCGGGTGCGGTAGATCCGCCAGTTCTCCGTCGTCGCGACGAAGTGGGCGCTGAAGCCGAACGTGCACACCAGCGGCACGGTCAGCCGGTCCAGACCCGGCACCCCCAGCTCGTCGAGGAACGAGCGGTAGCGCGCCTCCGTCTCCGCGTCGCGGAAGACGACGTCCCGCCCCCGCAGGTCGTAGAAGCCGGCGGTGAAGTCCCGCCCCGAGCCGATGGGCCCGCCCGCGAACGGGATCCTGGCCGCCTGCGCCGCCCGGCCGACGGGACCGGCGTGGGAGTCGCCCAGCAGCAGGAACCTGGCGGGGGCGGCGTCAGCGGGGGCTGTAGTAGTCGAGTACGGCGTCGTCACACCAGAAGTCCTCTCCGGCGGTGGGGTGGGCGGGGGAGCGGTCGGTAGCGGGCGGACTCACGGGGGCCGCCCGCCGTCCTTCGAGCGCGCCGAAGAACCGGTCCATCACGAAGGCGACGCCCTCCGGCGTCACCGTCCGCAGGTTCGGCTCGAAGAACACCCCGCGGAACGGCGCGCCGGTGACCAGCTCGTACGACGGGAAGTAGTCCACGTGCCCGTGTTCGGCGGCGAGTTGGCCGGCGACGGCCCGCAGGACCGACTTCGAGTACGTCGTGGCGGTGAGCGCGTGACCGCCGGTCGCGGTCGCCGTCAGCGGCACCGGCGAGACGGTGAGCAGCACCTTCAGCCCGGGGTTGACGGACCGGGCCAGCTCCAGGGCGGCGGTCAGGTCCCGGCGCACCTCGTCGAAGGCGAAGTTGTGGAAGACGTGCCGCTCGGGGTCGAAGGTGCCGCGCACGGTGCCCGGGCAGACCGGGTGGACCGGGCCGCCGTCGCGGTCGCGCCACGCCTCGGTCAGGCCCAGGGTGAAGATCAGGCAGTCCGCCTCCGCGAGGCCCGCGCGGACGGCGGCGAGCGTCGCCGCCCGCGCGGCGAACAGCTCTTCGGCGGACGCGTACCCGGCCGGCTCGACCGCCGGGCGGCAGGGGTCGTGGAAGCGGTCGCCGTCGTGCCACACCTCGCGCGGCGGCTCCTCCGCGCCCAGCGCCCACGCGAACCACTGGCGCAGCACGGCGGCGGTGTAGATGTTGCCGGTGCGGAAGGAGAACACGCCGAAGTGGCGGTCGCGGCGCTGCTCCGGGGTCAGGCCCGGGGGCGCGGGCTCGGTGTCGCGCCAGTTCATGCCCCGGTCGCGCAGGGCGCGGCCGATGTGCCGGGCGAAGCAGGATCCGGCCGTGAGGAGGACGTCGTCCTGGCCGATGGCGAACTTCGGCGTCCACAGGCCGTCGATGTCCGCCCACGCGGGCTCGGCGACCGCGGTCCGCCAGAAGGAGTGGGACGGGAGTGACTGATAGGGATTCATGGGGTGGGGTTCTCGGCCTCGGTTCGTCCGTGTGGGTGGTCGTGATGTGCCGGCGCCGGTCGGCTCAGGCACGGGCGGTCGCCTCCGGCGCGGGGACGCACGCCGCGTTGACGGCCTCGGCGACCGCCGCCACGTGCGGCGGCCGGACGATGCCGTAGTGCGTGGTGTCCAGGCACCGCGCCTCCGCCAGCAGCGGCAACCGCCCGGCCCAGAGCCGCCGTTGCTCCGCCGCCGGCACCCGGGAGGGCAGCCCGGCCTCCGCCCGCTCCGCGAGCCACAGCCGGACGGGCGTCGCGGGCAGCGGCGGCGGTTCGTGGCCCGCCATGCCCGCCAGGTTGGCGCGGCAGCAGCGCGCCAGCCGCTCGGCGTACGCCCGGGCCTCCGGACCCGCAGGGGCGCCGGAACCGGCCTCGGCCAGCTCCCGGGCGAACAGCCGCTCCAACTGGCCCTCGTCGTAGCCCGGTACGTCCTTCCCGGCGCCGGGCGGCGGCGGGTCCAGCAGGTACAGCTCCGCGACCGGCCCGTCGGACGCCTCCTCCCCGGCCGCCATCGCCTGGGCCACCCACGCGCCGAACGACCAGCCGGCCAGCCGCCAGCGCCAGGCGTCCCGGGGGAAGCGCCGGCGCAGCGCCGCGCGGTAGCGGTCCGCGCGCTCGGCGACCGTCCAGGCCGGGGCCTCCGCGCCGCGCAGGCCCGGATCGCTGATCAGGCAGACCGTCAGCCGGGGGTCGAGGGCCGACACCAGCTCGCGGTACGCCCGCACGTCGCCGCCGACCGGGTGCACCAGGCACAGCACGTCGCCGCCCGTGCCCTCCTGCCA
This sequence comes from Streptomyces mobaraensis NBRC 13819 = DSM 40847, assembly GCF_017916255.1. Lineage (NCBI taxonomy): Bacteria > Bacillati > Actinomycetota > Actinomycetes > Kitasatosporales > Streptomycetaceae > Streptomyces > Streptomyces mobaraensis. The sequence continues at coordinate 311,075 of NZ_CP072827.1, read as the reverse complement.
GACGTCCAGCGGCACCTCGTCGCAGGCGTGACCGGAAGCGCCGGTGGCCTCCGCGAGGTGCGCCAGCACCTCCGCCAGGCTCACCCGGTGGCTCAGCCGCGACAGTTCGAGCTCGACGCCGTACTCCTCCTCGACCGTGCCGATGAGGTCGAGGAGGGTGAGGGAGTCGGCGCCGTGGTCGTACAGGGACGCCTCCGGGTCGAGCTCGTCGACGCCCAGGGAGCGGCGGAGCCACTCGGCGAGCCGCTCGGCCGCCGCCGGCGCGGGGCGCGCCTCGGCGGTCGCGGGCCGGCCGGCACCGGGCGGCGGCGCGTAGAAGACGCGCGCCTCCTCGGGGTCCGTGGTGGACACCAGGAGCTGGGGCAGGCGCAGCCGCAGCGCGTCGGCGAACAGCCGCTGCCCCTCCTTCACCGTCAGTCCCACCGCGAGGTGTGCCTGGTGGCGGGCGTCGGCGTGCAGCGCGTCCAGCGCCATGCCGGTCTCGCTCCACACGTCCCAGCCGACGCCGATCCGCAGTGTGCTCCCGTCCCCCTGGTACCGGGCGAAGCCGTCCAGCAGGCCGTTCGCGGCGGCGTAGTCGAACTGGCCGACCCCGCCGAGCTGCGCCGCCATCGACGAGCAGTAGACGGCGAACGCGGGCCGGTCGCGCTCGATCAGCCGCTCCACCAGGAGCGCGCCGCGCAGCTTGGCCGCCGAGGCCGCCCGCGCCGCGGCGGCGTCGCGCCGCAGCAGCAGGCCGCCCGCGGCCACGCCCGCCGCGTGCACCACGCCGTCGACACGGGTGGCGAGCCGGTCGAGGACCGCCTCCGGCGCCTCCGTCGCGAGGTCCGCCTCCAGCAGGTCGACGCGGTCGGCCCAGGGCGCCAGCTCCTCCGGGAGCTCGGCGTGGCGGGCGAGCAGCACGACCCGGCAGCCGGCGTGCTCCAGCAGCCGGGCGGCGACGCTGCGGCCGATGCCGCCCGTCCCGCCGAGCACCAGGTACGTGCCCGGGCCCACCGGCCGTGCCGGCGCCGCCACCGGGGCGGGCGCGGGCACCGGCAGCAGCGCCTGCCGCCACCAGTAGCCCTGCCGCAGCGCCAGCCGGCGTGGCAGCTCCGCAGCCGGGTCCGCCTCGTCCGCCTCGGCCAGCAGGGCGGGCAGCGCGGCCCAGTCGGCCGGGTCGCGGCCCGGCAGGTCCAGCCAGCGGCCGTCCACGCCGCACTCCTGCGGCACCACCTCCGACGCGCCCGCCAGCAGCCCGAGTTCGGGGCGGGTGACCGGACCCTCGACCGGATGGGCGCCGTACGACAGCCACCACGGGCGCAGCCGCGTCCCGGCGGGCAGGTCCGCGGCGGCCCGCAGCAGCGCGGCGGGCGTGTCGAGACACGCCCAACGGGCGCGCTCCAGCGCCTCCTCGCCGACCGGGCCCTCGACGGCGAGCGGCAGCGCGTGCAGCCAGTCGACCGTGTCCGCCCCGGCGGCGCCCAGCGCGTCGAACAGCTGCCGCAGCGACCCGGGGTCGGCCGGGTCGGCCTCGTACCGGTCCGCGCCGACGCGGGCGAAGGACGCCGCGGCCCGGACGTGCGCCACCCGCTCGAACGCCGCCTCGAACGGGCGCAGCGCGCCCTCCGGCAGCGGGCCGTCCGTCAGGACGACGAGCATGCCGGCGACCCGGGCCGCCGGGTCCGTGCCCGCGTGGTGCCGCCGCACCCAGTGCGGCTGGCGCAGCCACTCGGCCTCCGGCAGCCGCTCGGGCCAGGAGGGCTCCCGGGTGGGAGCCGCCACCCGCTCGACCTCGTAGCGGGCCAGGTCGAAAGCGGGCGGCGGAAAGTCCCACGGCGCCTGCGCCGACCCCTCCGGCCAGCGAACGTCCGCACCGGCCCGCCACGCGGCCACCAGGTCGGCGGGCGACAGGACTTGGGCGTCGAGGCCCGTGCCGGTCCGCCGTGCGACCGCGGGCTCGTCGGCCGGGAGGTTCTGGGTGTCGACGGCCGTGCCGGCCTGCCACGCGGTCGCCGGTTCGCCGGCCGGCAGGGCGTCGGCGTTCGTGCCGGCTCGCCACGCGGCTGTCGGGTCGCCGGCCGGCTCGCCTTGCGTGTCGCCGGCCGGCCCGCCCTGCGCGCCGACGGTCGTGCCGTCCGGCGACGCGGTCGTGCCGTCCGGCGACGCGGTCGTGCCGTCCGGCGATGCGGTCGTGCCGTCCGGCGACGCGGTCGTGCCGTCCGTCGCCCCGGCCGTGTCGCCGTTGACCGTCCGCAGCCAGGTCACCGCCTCCGCCGCGTCGGCGCACACCGCCGCCGCTCGCCATCGGCGGGCCGGGCGCCCGGACTGGAGGTGTCGCAGCACCCGGCCGTACGCCTCCGGGCGCGCCTCCAGGTAGTCGGCGATCCGGGCCGCGTCGGCGCGCAGGCCGGCCTCGCTGCCGCTGGACAGCGGCAGGACGGGCACGGCCGGTCCGGTCGCTTCGGGGGCGGCCGGTTCGCCGGCCTCCAGAACGACGTGGGTGTTGGTGCCGCCGATGCCGAAGCTGCTGACCGCCGCGACCCGCGGCCGGTCCGCGGGCCAGGGTTCCGCCGCCGTCGGGATCCGGAACGGCAGCCGCTCGTCGGCGATCCGCGGGTTGAGCCGCCGGAAGTCGACGGTCGGCGGGACGACGCCGTGGTGCACCGCCAGCGCCGCGCGGACCAGCCCGACGACGCCCGCGGCCGCCCCCAGGTGCCCCAGCTGGCTCTTCACCGACGACAGCGCGCACCGGCCCGGCTCCTCCAGGCCGTACGCCTGCCGCAGCGCGCCCACCTCGACCGGGTCGCCGAGCCGGGTGCCGGTGCCGTGCGCCTCGACGTAGCCGAGGTCGGCGGCGGTCCGGCCGCTGCGCCGCAGGGCGGTGCGGATCACCTCGCGCTGCCCGGCGAGCGAGGGCGCGCTGTAACTCATCTTGTCCGCGCCGTCGTTGTTCACGGCCGAGCCGGTGACCACCGCGTACACGGTGTCGCCGTCCCGCCGGGCCAGCCGCAGCGGCTTGAGCACCACCACGCCGACACCGCTGGCGCCGACCGTCCCGGCGGCGTCGTCGCTGAAGGGGCGGCAGTGGCCGTCGGGGGAGAAGATGTGCTGCGGCTGGTAGCGGTAGCCGCCGGTCAGCGTCGGGTCGACGAGGACGCCGCCGGCCAGCATCACCTCCGCGTCCCCCTGCCGTAGCAGCCCGGCGGCGACGTGCACCGCGAGCAGCGAACTGGAGCAGGCGGCCTGCACGGTGAACGCCGGGCCGGTCAGCCCCAGGTGGTAGGCGACCTTGGTGGTGAGGAAGTCCTTGTCGTGGTGCTGGGCCAGCCGGAACGCGTCCGGCAGCGCGGCCGGGTCGGCGTCCCGCAGCAGGGACTGGAAGTAGGTGTTCTCACCGCAGCCGGCGACGATGCCGGTCCGCCGCGCCGCCGTATCGCCGGCGATCCCGGCATGGGCCAGCGCCTGTACCGACGCCATCAGCAAGTGGCGCTGCTGCGGATCCATCAGCCGCGCCTCCTGGCGGCTGATACCGAAGTGCTCCGGGTCGAAGTCCAGCGGGCCCGTCAACTGGCTGCGAGCGCCCACCAGTCCGTCGGCCGCGTCGAACCGTTCGATGCCGCGCCGGCCCTCGCGGACCAGGTCCCAGAAGGCGGCCAGGTCGTCCGCGCCGGGCAGCCGGACGGCCATGCCGACGACGGCGACCGGCTCGTCGGCGGCGGGACGGTCCTCCGCGACGGCGGGGGCACCCGGCGCCGCGCCCTCTTCCAGGAAGCGGGCCAACCGCCGGACGGAGACGTGCTCGAACAGGTCGGGGATCGTGAACCGCAGCCCGGGTTCGCCGGTGCAGCGCAGATGAAAGCGCATCAGGTCGAGACTGGACGCCCCGGCGTCGAAGAACCGCTCGTCGGGATCGACGGCACGGCCCAGCACCTCCTCCAGCAGCCCCGAGAGCCGCGCCTCCAGCGGCGACGGCGCCGGTCCGGAGCCACGTCCCGGCCGCAGGTCCGTCCCCGGGACCGCCAGGGCGCGTCGGCGGTCCAGCTTGCCGCTCGGCGTCAGCGGCAGCGCCTCCACGACGCGGAAGCGGTCCACCCGCACGTGCGAGGGCAGCAGCCCGGCCAGATGGGCCGTCAGCTCGTCGGCGGCCGGCGGCTCGCCGTGGCACTCGAAGGACGCCACCAGGCGCCCGCCGTCCTGCGCCACGACCGCGTTGACGACGGCCGGGTGGCGCAGCAGCGCCGCCTCCACCTGCCCCAGCTCCAACCGGTGGCCGCTCAGCTTCACTTGCCGGTCCTCGCGGCCCAGGTAGTGCAGCAGGCCCTGCCGGTCGAAGGCCGCCCGGTCGCCGCTGCGGTAGAACAGCCCCTCCCCGGGCAGTTCGGTGAACCGCGCGGCGTTGAGGTCGTCGTCGCCCGGGTAGCAGGGCGCGGCCATCGGGCCGCCGATCAGCAGGCTGCCCGGGCAGCCCGGCGGCACGGGCTCGCCCTCCGCGTCCACCACCCGCAGCACGGCGCCCGCCACCGGGCGGCCGATCGCCGGGCGGGACGGCCAGCCGGCCGGGTCGCCGTCCAGGCACAGTCCGCTGACGACATGCGTCTCGGTCGGCCCGTAGTGGTTGAACAGCCGGGCATCCGGCAGCCCCGCGAACCAGCCGCGGATGGCGTCGGTGCACAGCAACTGCTCGCCCGCCGTGACCACTTCGCGCAGCCGGGACGGGAAGCGGCCCAGCCGCACCCCGTGCTCGGCGAGCAACTGGAGGGCCACGTACGGCAGGAAGAGGCGCTCGACGCCGGCCGTCTCCAACTGCTCCAGCAGCGCGGGCGCGTCACGCCGCCAGCCGGGTCTGACCAGGTGCAGCCGGCCGCCGCCGGTCAGCGTGGTGAAGACCTCCTGGAACGACACGTCGAACGACAGCATCGAGAACTGCTGGGTCACCGCGGGCCCCGCGAGCCCGCCGTCCGTCTCCTGCCAGCGCAGCAGGTTGCACAGCGTCGCGTCGGGCACCTGGACGCCCTTGGGCCGGCCCGTGGAGCCGGAGGTGAAGAGGGTGTACAGCGGGCGCCTGCCCGGGTTCTCCGGTAGATTCGTGCCGTCCGGCGCCGCCGACAGCACCACGGGGTGGCGCGGCAGCCCCTCCGGGGCGATGGCGTCGAGCGCGGGCGCGCCGCCCGGCGGGACCAGCACGCACAGCGGCGCCGCCTGGTCCAGCACCTGCCGCAGCAGCTCCGGCGGGTACGCCGGGTCCAGCGGGACGGCGGTCACCCCGAGCCGGGCCAGCGCGAGGAGCGCCACCACGTGCTCGGCCGACGCTTCCAGGTACAGGGCGACGCTCGCCGGCCGGTAGGCGGGCGGCAGCGGGTGCCGGTCCCGCAGCTCCAGGGCCAACCCGGCCGCGTACGAGGCGAGTTCGGCGTAGCGGATCTCCCGGCCGTCCGGTGTCACCACCGCCGTCGCCTCCGGGGTGCGGCGCGCCTGGCGGGCGAAGCCCTCGGCCACCGTGGTGAACGCGGGCTCGGCCACGGGACCGCGCCCGGGCTCCGGCAGGCTCCGCCGGTAGCCGGCCACGAGTTCGGCCGGGGTCGTGTCGCCGCCCTCGGCGAGCGCGTCCAGGCCCCGCCGGAAGAGGTCGTCCATGGCCGCGACCTCGTCGGCCGTGAAGTGGTCGGCCGCGTACTCCCACAGGCAGTCCAGGCCGTCGCCGCGCTCCACGACGGACAGGGTCATCGGGCACTTGGCGTCCGCGGGCGCGTGCCACACCGGACGCGTCACGACGCCGGGCAGGGACAGAGCGGAGAAGTCCGTGTTCTCCAGGACGAACAGGAAGTCGAACGGCGGCCCGTCCAGGCGGGACGGACGGTCGGCCAGGACGTCCGCGAACGCCACGTCCTGCCGCTCCAGCACCTCCCGCACCAGCTCGCCCTGGCGCAGCAGCTGACCGCGCAGGCTCTCGCGCGGCGCCACCTCGACGGGCAGCGGCAGGGTGTTGGCGAACATGCCGACGCTGTCCGCGAACTCCCGCACCGGCCGGTTGGCCACCGGGCCCGCCAGCCGCGGCCGGGTCCGGCCCGCCACCCCGTACAGGCTCCACGCGTACACGCCCAGCAGCAGCTGGAAGCGGGTGAGCCCGAGGTCGGCGCAGAGCCGGTCGAGCACCGCCCGCCGCTCCGCGTCCAGCGTCGTGCACAGCAGCCGCCCGGGCTCCGCCGGCCGGGGGAGGGACGGCAGCGCGGGCTCCGCCTCCTCGACACCGGCCAGGCGCTCGCGCAGCGCCGCCCGCTGCTCGGCGTAGCCCGGCGTGGCGCACCACGCCGCCTGCCAGCCGGCGAAGTCCAGCGGCGTCGGCACGGCGGCCGGTTCGTCCGGCTCCGCGCCGGACACCAGGGCCGCGTACGCCGCGGACACCTCCTCGAACAGCACGTTCAGCGACCAGCCGTCGATCGCGATGTGGTGCAGCCGCAGCAGCAGCGTCCCGCCGTCGCCCTCCGGCAGCCAGCGGGCGTGGAACATCTCGGGCCGCGCCAGGTCGAACGGAGCGGTGAGGAACCGGTGCCGCGCCTCGTCCCCGGCGTCCGCGCCGGTCGTCCACGGGTCGTAGGGCGCGCCGACCTCCTGCCGCAGCCCCTCGGCCGCGGGGACGAACGCCGTGCGCAGCGCCGGATGGCGGACCACCAGCCGGCGCAGCGCCTCGCGCAGCGCGCCGGTGTCCACGGCGCCGTCCAGCCGGAAGGCCATGCCCACGTGGTACGCGCGGGAGTCCGGTTCCCGCTGCTGGAGCAGCCACAGCCGTTGCTGTTCCGATGTCGCGGGCGCCGTACGGGCGTCCGCCGGGGCGGGCACCGGCGGGTACGCGGCCGGTTCGCCGTCGCGCAGGGCGGCGAGGGCGGCGGCGAGGGACGCGAAGTCCCCGCCGACCACGGCCGCGCGCGGCGGCTCGCAGCCCCAGCGGCGGCGCGCCTCGAAGCGCAGCCGCAGCGCCTTGAGCGAGTCGCCGCCACTCGCGATCCAGCGGTCGCCGGGGCGCAGGCCGGTGACGCCCAGCACCTCCTCGGCCAGGTCCAGCACCTCGCGCTGCCACGGGGTGACGTCCCCGCCGCCCGGCGTCCGCCCGGGGCGCCACGGCCGCCCGTCGTGGGCCAGCAGCGCGGCCTCGTCGACCTTGCCGTTGGCGTTCCGCGGCAGGGCCGGCACCCGGTACAGGTGGTGCGGGCGCATGTACGGCGGCAGGGCCGCGGTCAGGTGGCGGTCGAACTCCTCGTACGACAGCCCCTCGTCCGGCACCACGAACGCCAGCAGCTCCAGCACGCCGGCCGCGTCGGGCCGGGCGCAGACGTGCGCCCGGCGGACGGCCGGATGGGCCGTGATCCGCTGCTCCAGCTCGCCGGGCTCGATGCGGAAGCCCCGCACCTTCACCTGCCGGTCCACCCGGCCGACGTAGGTGACCAGCCCGTCGTCGTCCAGCCGTACGAGGTCACCGCTGCGGTAGTGGCGCTCCCGGCCGCCGTCGTGCCACGGCAGTCGGACGAAGGCGCGGGCGGTCTCCTCGGGGCGGTTGCGGTAGCCGTCCGCCAACCCCTCGCCGGAGAGCAGGAGTTCGGCCAGCTCGCCGGGGGCGGCCGGGCGGTCGCCCACCACGGCCAGCGCGCCGGTGCCCGGCAGCGGGCGCCCGATCGGCACCGCGTCGCCGTCGAAGTCGCGCGGGATCGGATACGTCAGCGCGAACGTCGTGCACTCCGTCGGGCCGTACGCGTTGTACAGCGTGGTGCTGGTACGGGGGTTGGCGCGGTACCAGTCGCGGATGACGCGGGCGGTGAGCTTCTCGCCGCCGATCAGCACCTCGCCGACCCCGGCGAAGCAGTCGGGGACGGTGTCGACCACGGCGTTGAACAGGGCCGCCGTGACGAACAGGGTGTCGATCCGGGCGTCGCGCAGCGCGGCGGCCAGCAGCTCGGGGGACTGCACCGTCGCGTCGTCGAGCACCACGCAGCAGCCGCCGGTCAGCAGCGGCACCCACACCTCGAAGTTGAGGGCGTCGAACGCCGGGTTGGCCAGCCAGGCGTGCCGCTTCGGGCCGCCGGGCCGCAGCCAGCCCGGCCGGGCCAGCCGCAGGATCCCGGCGCCCGGCACCTCGACGCCCTTGGGGAGGCCGGTGGTGCCCGAGGTGTAGAAGACGAACGCCGTGCCGGACGGGTCGGCCATCAGCTCGTCCGCCACCGGCCCGTCCGCCACCGGACCGGCTTCCAGGGCCGCCGCCTCCAGCGCGGTGACGCCCTCGCCCGCGCCGGCGGGCGGCGTCCCGTCGTGCACCACCACGGCGGCACCCGAGTCGGCGAAGATGTGCCGCTGCCGGCCGGCCGGGCTCTGCGCGTCCAGCGGGACCACCACCGCGCCCAGCCGCAGCACGCCGAGCATCACCCGGACCAGGCGCGCCGAGCGCGGCAGCGCCACGGCCACCGCCTGTCCAGGCCGCACGCCATGGGCGCGCAGGGCGCGGGCGACGGCGGCGGAACCGGCGTCGAGTCCGGCGTAGTCGAGGATCCGGTCGCCCTCCGCCACGGCGGGGGCGGACGGGGTGCGGCGGGCCCGGTCGAGGACGCTCTGGGCCAGGCCGCGGGGGGTGCTCGTCATCGTGTCTCCTGCGCCGGGGCGGTACGGGGGGTGGGGACGGCGGCGGGGGACGCCGCGAGGCGGGACAGCTCGGCTTCGATCAGCGCGGCCACCCGGGCCACACCGCCGCCCTCGAGGACGTCCCAGTGGCCGCAGGCGAGCGGTTCGACGGTCAGGCCGGCGCCGGTCCGCCGGGCCCAGAACTCCCGCTGGCGGGCCAGCTGTTCGGGTGCCACCCGGTCGTCCTCCGGGCCCTCGGCCTGGACCAGCACCGTGCGGGCGGCCGTCGGCGGCACCGCGTAGTCGCGCGTCGTCAGCCGGCTGTGGTTGTAGACCTGGAAGTACCGCTCGATCTGCTCGTCGTCGATCCCCGGGTACATCCCGTTGAAGCGGACGAGCTTGTCGCGGAACTCGGCGAGTTCCACCGGCCCGATCGCCGCCCGCTCGGCCGGGTCGTCGGTGCCGTGGGTGTCCAGCAGCACCACGCCGACCCCGGTGCGGCCGGCCGCCGCCAGCCTGCGGCCCATCTCGTGCGCGATCAGCCCGCCGTACGACAGGCCGGTGAGCACCAGCGGCGCGTCGGGCAGCGGCTCGATCAGCCGCAGGTACTCCTCCGCCATCGCCTCGACGGTGGGCAGGAACGATTCACCCTCGTTGAGGCCCGGCGCCTGGACGCCGGTCACGCCGACCTCGTCGGGCAGCAGCCCGGCGAGCGGCAGGTAGCAGAACGCGGTGCCGCCGGCCGGGTGGACGCAGACCACCCGCGCCCCGCCGGCCCCCGGGCGGAACTCGATCAGGCTCCCGGGGCGGCGCTCCGCCGCGCCCTCGCGGAGCAGGCCGCCCAGCGCCTCGATCGTCGGGTGCAGCAGGACGTCCCGCACCTGAAGGGTGACGCCGAACGCCTCGCGGACCGCGTGCGCCAGCTTGATGGCGGAGATCGACGTGCCGCCGAGGGCGAAGAAGTCGTCGCGGACGCCGATGTCCTGATGCAGCAACAGACTTCGCCATATCTGATACAGCGTCAGTTCTATGGAGTCGCGCGGACTGGCCTGGTTGACGACGGCGGGGCCGCGCGACGCGGCCCGCTCCAGCACCGCCGCGCGGTCGAGCTTGCCGTTGGCCGTCAGCGGCAGCCGCGGGAACTCCACGAAGACCTGCGGGATCATGTAGTCCGGCAGCCGCCGGGCCAGCGCCGCCCGCCACTCCGCCGCCGGGCGCGGCTCCACGCCGTCCCGCCCCACGGCCGCCACCAGGACCGGACCGCCCGGCGCGGCGCGGTCCACCAGCACCGCCGCCTCGCCGACGCCCGGCTCGGCCCGCAGCGCGGCCTCCACTTCGCCCGGCTCGATCCGGAACCCGCGCAGCTTCACCTGGTCGTCCCGGCGCCCCGCGTACTCCAGATCGCCGTCCGACAGCCACCGGGCCAGGTCCCCGGTGCGGTACATCCGCCCGCCCGGCACGAACGGGTCGGCCACGAACCGCCCGGCCGTCAGCCCCGGACGGCCCAGGTAGCCGCGGGCCAGGCCCGCCCCCGCCACGTACACCTCACCCGGCACACCCGGCGGCACCGGCCGCAGCCGCTCGTCGAGCACGTACACCCGGGTGTTGGCGATCGGCCGGCCGACCGGGCTCTGCCGGTCCAGCGGCCGGGGCGTGAAGTACGCCGTGCTGTACACCGTCGTCTCCGTCGGCCCGTAGCCGTACAGCAGCCGCAGCCCCGGCAGGGCCTCGGTGAAGCGGTGCAGCGTGGCCTCGGGCAGCGACTCCACCCCCGTCAGCAACTGCCGCAGTGCCAGCCCCTTCAGCCGCTCCTCGGGCGCCTCGTCGATCCACCGGACGAAGGCCGGCGGCAGGAACGCCTGCGCCACCCGGTGCTCCCGCATCCAGTCCACCAGCGCCGCCGGGTCGAGGCGCACCTCGTCCGGCACCGGGTACAGCACCCCGCCGGTGGTCAGCGGCAGCAGCAACTCCTGCTGGGCCACGTCGAAGCCGGTGCTCGCCCACTGCGACGCGGGCTCGCCGGGCAGCGCGCCGCACCGCGCCACCCAGTGGTCCAGCAGGTTGAGGACGGCGCGGTGCGGCACCGCCACGCCCTTGGGACGGCCGGTCGAGCCGGAGGTGTAGATCACGTACGCGAGGTCGTCGGGGGACACCGCGACGCCGGGCGCGTCCGCGCGCGCCGCCTCCGCCTCGACGGCGGCGAACGTCGCCCACCCCTCGGGCCGCGCCGGCTCACCGCTCAGCACCACTGCGGGACCGGCGTCCGCCACCATCCCGGCCAGCCGCTCCGCCGGCAGGTCCGGGTCGAGCGGCAGGCAGGTCCCCCCGGCCTTGAGGACGCCCAGGGCGGCCACCGCGAGCTCCGCCGAGCGCCGTAGGTGCAGCCCCACGACGTGGCCGCGCCGAACCCCGCGGGCGATCAGGGCGTGGGCCAGCCGGTTGGCGCGCCGGTCGAGCTCCGCGTAGGAGAGGCGTACCGCGCCGTCCACCACGGCGGGTGCGGCGGGACGCGTCCGCGCCTGCTCCTCGAAACGTGCCACCAGCCCGGCCGGATCGGCCGGCGAGGCGGTGTCGTTCCACTCCTCCACGACCCGCCCGCGCTCGCGCCCGTCGAGCAGCGACAGGTCCGCCACCGGGCGCTCCGGGCCGTCCGCCATCCACGCCAGCACCTGCCGCAGCCGGCCGACGTACCGCTCGGCCGTCACCTCGTCGAACAGCGCCTCGGCGTAGCGCAGGCAGCCGGTCAGCCGGCCGTCCTTCTCCGCCGCCATCAGCGTCAGGTCGAACGTGGCGCCGGGCGCCGGCAGCGGCAGCGGCGTCACCTCGACGCCCGCCAGCTCCAGCGCGCCGCCGTCCGTGTACTGCCACGCCAGCATGTTCTGGAACAGCGGGGTGTGCGCCGGGCTGCGCACCGGCTTCACCAGCTCGACGACGTGCTCGAACGGCAGGTCCTGGCGGCGCAGCCCGGCCCGGGCCACCGCCCGTACGCGGTCCAGCGCCTCGGCGACCGTCGGCTCGCCGGACAGGTCGACGCGCAGGGCCAGGGTGTTGACGAAGAATCCCGCGACGTCCTCGACGTCGCCCCGCCGGCGGTTCGCGACCGGTATCCCGACGACGAGATCCCGTTGCCCGGACATCCGGGAAAGCAGCAGGGACCAGCCGGTGAGCACGGTCATGAACAAACTGGCGCCGTGTCGCTCGCCGAGCGACTTCACCGCGGCCGTCAGTTCCGCGTCGAAAGCGAACGGGACCTCGGCGCCGCGGTAATCCTGTTCCGCCGGACGCGGCCGGTCCGTGGGGAGTTCCAGCAACGGCGGCGCCCCCGCCAGGGATTCCGTCCAATACGCGGCCTGCTCCGCGAACGTCCCGTCCTCCCACTCGCGCTTCTGCCGCACGGCGTAATCCGCGTATCCGGAGGCGAGCGGCGGCAGCGGATCGGGTTCGCCGCGCAGGAACGCCGTGTAAAGGGCGCCGAGTTCCCGCATCAGCAGGACTTCCGTCCAGCCGTCGTAAATGGTGTGGTGGAAGGTCAGCAGCAGTTGGTGCCGGTCCTCGCCCAGGACGACCAGCCGGCCGCGCGCGAGCGGACCCCGGGCCAGGTCGAAGGGGGCCGCGGCCTCCTCCCGGCGCAGCCGCTCCAGCCGCTCCGCCGCACCGGCCCCGGTGCCGGGCGCCCGTGACAGGTCGGCCACGGACAGCGCGAACCCGGTGTCCACCGGGTCCACCTGCTGGAATACCTCGCCGTCCACCGCCAACAGGCGTGTCCTCAGGGCCTCGTGGCGCGCCGTCAGGGCGTCGAGCGCGCGGGCCAGGGCGGTCCGGTCGAGAGGACCGCGCACGTCGAAGGCGAGCGGCACGTGGTACGCCTCGCTCGCCCCCGGCAACTGGGCCAGGAACCACAGCCGTCGCTGGGCGAACGACGCCGGGACGCGGTGCCGCGCGTCGGCCGCCGGAGCGGGGTCGCGGCCGGGGGCGGCGGTCGGCGCGGAGCGTGCGGGCGGTCCGCCGGTCCCCTCCTTCCGCTTCTTCCGCGCCGCGTACGGCTGTTGGGGGGTGGGGGCGCTGGGCGTCTGCTGCGCGGGCAAGGCTGCTTCTTCTCCTCAAGGGGAGGGGGGAAGACCGCTTCTGAGGGGGGAAAGCGGGGAAAGGCACAGGTGGGGGGCGTGCGGTTACCGGGGGAAATTCGACTGCCGCACCGGTAACGACCAGCCGTCATGAACGACTTCATGCGGCGTCGTCAGGGCATGGCGAACCTCCGGGCCGCCTGGTCGCCGTGGCGTAAGGAACGCGGGGTGACAGGCTCCGTGTGTCGGTGTCTGGGCTGTACGGCGATGATTGATCACTGAATGCGGTGTGTCAATGGTTGATCGCTTGAATGTGATCCTGCTCCCGTATCGTTCCGCCCGCCGATAGATGGCTCTACCAAAGACCGCTTGCGGCGATCGCGGAGGGTGCCGAAACTCGAAGGGAAGGGCAGGCCGGGACCGCCGGAGAATACCCGCGGGTAATAGGATCCGCGGCCGGGCCTGATCAAGATCGAAAATGTCGCGGCCCGATGCACGGCCGAGAGGCCGGATCGACTAAAGCGGTATAGGTCGCCGGTCGCCGGCCGAACGCGCGGCGCGCCGGGGGCTGCGGCCGCCGCGTCGGGCCCCCGGGCGTGCCGAGCGGGCCGACGAGTGGCGCGCGGGTGAACTCCGGCGGGCGGAACGGTGACGAAACCCCTCCCCGCAGACCGGAAACCTTACGTCAAGATCCTTTCTGGACAGGAAGATTGGCGCCCAAGTGTGTTCTGCTCCGCAGTTCCGCCCCGATAGAACCTGATCGTCAACAACAACCTCATGTCTGCGCCCCACAAGGGAGAGATCGTGAAGCGGATGGGATGGGCCGTCACCGCGGCCGTCACCACCATCGTCCTGGCCCAGTCGTCCCTCGCCGCCCAGGCGGCGGACTCCACCTCCGGGTGGCGGGCCCCCTCGTGCACCAAGGTCACCGGTGACGGCGCCGTCACCTTCACCACCGACGACGGTGCCACCCTCGCCCCGACGACGGGCACCCTGCAGTCCGTCAGCTACACCCACGGCCTGGTCGCGCTGGACACCCCCAACACCCTGCTCGCCACGCACAACGACGAGCTCCAGCGCTCGACGGACGCGGGCTGCACCTGGACCAAGGTCGCGACCCTGGGCAGCGGCTCCACCTGGCTCACCGCCGCCACCGGCGGCCGGGCCTTCGCCTGGGAGAAGAACGGCGGCTACCTCGCCCGCGTCGACGGCAGAACCGTCACCAAGCTGTCCTCGCCCAGCGCCGACATCGTCGGCGTCGGCACCGACAAGGCGCGCCGCGACCACGTCCGCCTCGCCGGCAGCGACGGACAGTTGTACGACTCGACGGACGCGGGCGCCACCTGGAAGCCGCTCGGCAAGCTCGCCTTCGGCCCGGGGGCGAGCGTCTACACCGTGTCCTTCGACCCGGCCGACCTCGACCACGCGGTCGCCGGCGGCATGACGACCGGCGGCGCGGTCACCACCGACGGCGGCGCCACCTGGACCGCCGCCACCGGCCTGTCCGCCACGGCCGGCGGCAAGTCCAACCTCTTCGCGGCGTCCGTCTCCCCGGCCGACCGCAACGTCGTCTACGCCCTGGGCATCGACCTCGTCGAGGCCGCGCCCAACTCGGGCGCCGAGGGCCGGCACCTGTACCGGTCCACCGACGGCGGCCGGACGTACACCCGGATCGTCGACGACACCCCGGACACCGAACTCACCAACAGCACCCTGCTGGCGCCCAGCCCGGTGGACCCCAACGTCCTCTACTTCGAGTACGGCACGTACTTCCAGGCGTACGGCACCGACCTGTACCGCTACGACGCGCGGACGGGCAAGGTCGGCAAGACGCACAATGCCCACGACGGCATCTCGGCCATCGCCTTCAACCCGGCGCGGCCGTCCGTGATGTACCTGGGTCTGGAAGAGGTGCAGATCCACCACTGATCCGACGCTCCGCCCGGGGGCTCTCCCGGACGGGACGGACGGAGCCGGCCCGCGCGCACGTGGAGGTCGTGCGGGCCGGCGGCCCAATTCGGTGGCCGCCCGGCAGGCGCTGCGTTAGCGTCACCACCGTGACGGCTGCGAACACAGAGAACACAGAGAACGCAGAGAACACGGAAATCACGCGGGAAGCAGCGGACTTGGGAGCGTCGGCCGCCGCCGAAACCCCCCGCCGCGTCGCCGAGCAGATCCTGCGCCGGTACGGCACCGGCCTCACGGACGCGCTCCGCGGCCGGGGCTGGACCAACGCCACCTGGCTGACCGACGACCTCGTCGTCCGCGTCGCCACCGCGCCCGGCCGGACCGACCTGCTGCGCGAGGAGCGGCTGGCCCGGCTGCTCCCGGCCGAGGTCGGCTACCCGGAGATCGTCGACTCGGGCGTCCTGCACGGACACGCATGGGTGCTGACCCGCCGGGTGCCGGGGGAGAACCTGGAGGAGGTCTGGCCGTCGCTGGACCCCGCCGCGCGGGCACGCGCCCTCGAACAGATGTGGCAGCGCGTCCGGCACGTCCACCGCGTCGACCCGGCCGCCGCGGCCCCGCACGCCCGCGCGCGCTCGCCCTTCTTCCCCGAGACCCCGGCGGACGCGGCGGCCTCCCTCGACCGGCTCGTCCGGGCCCGGCAGCTCACCGGCGAGCAGGCCCGGGGGCTCGGCCACGTCCTCGACCGCTTCTGGTCCGCCCTGCCCCGGGCGCAGCACGCGCTCAACCACGGTGACTTCTGCGCGCCCAACGCCCTCTGGCACGACGGCGAGGTCGTGGCCCTGCTCGACTTCGAGTTCGCCGTCGTCGCCCCCGTCGCGGTCGACCTCAACGAGGCGGTGAAGACGGCGTACGGCCCGGACGACGCGGACGGGGACGCTCCGCTGCGGGACGCGGTCCGCCGTATCGCCGCCGGCACGCTCGGCGAGGCCGGCGGCCCCGACGTCCTCCTGGGCCACGCCGTCCTGCTGGAGATGTGGGTGCTGGAGAACGAACTGGCCGAGGAGGAACCCGACGAGGACGACCGCGCCCACGCCACCGCCATGCTCGCGGCCTTCGCCGAGGGCGACGGCGGCCACTACGGACCGCTGCTCAGCGGACTCGGGTGAGCGGCGGCCGCTCAGCGGACGTACGCGCCGAGCGGGGCCGGGACGAGACCGGCCTCGCGCGCCGCGGTGAGGGCGCGGCCGAGGTCGGCGGTCAGGGTGGGCGTGAAGTGCAGCAGGACGACGTCACCCCGCCGCAGCCGCGGCACCGGCGGCGGGGTGTCGCCCCAGGTCGTGAAGTCGTGCGTCCAGGTGACCAGCGCCCGGACGCCGCAGTCGCGCGCCGCGGCCCGGGTGGTGTCGTCGTAACGGCCGAAGGGCGGGCGCAGCAGCGCGGGCGCGCGACCGAACGTGGCGGCCAGCCGGTCGCGGGCCGCGCAGATCTCCTTCCGCTGCCCCGTGAGGTCGAGGGTGGTGAGGTCGGGGTGGCCGACGGTGTGGTTGCCGACGGCCGGCCGGTGTCCCGGGACCAACTGCCGGAAGTAGCCGGGATCCTGCTCCACCGCGTCCGGAAGCGGGAAGAGGGAGACCGGGATCCGCCGGTCGCGCAGCAGGGCAGCCGCCGCGGGGTCCCGGTACCAGCCGTCGTCGATGGTGAGGAAGACGACGCGGTCGTGCGTCGGTACGCGGGAGAGCACCGGCGGCAGGGGCCGCGCGGTGCCGTGGGCGGTGGCGGAGCCGAACGGTCCGGTGAGGACCGCGCAGACCGTGAGGACCAGGAGAGTCAGGAGGGTCAGGAGCCGGGGGAGGGATGCGTGGCGTCGTGGCATGGGCGCATCGTTGGTTCAGACCAACCCGCTGTCAATGGTCCGGGCCGCGTCCGTCGACGACCGGACGCGGCCCGGACGCCCCTGTGGGCTCAGAGGTGCCAGCTCGGTGTCCCGTCCGCCACCGAGAGCACCACGTACAGCACCAGTCCGGCGGCGCCGAGCACCATGCCGAGCCGGGCGCGGAAGCGCCGGACGGTCCCCCGGGCCAGGGCGACGGCGCCCAGCGCGATGGCGCAGGGACCGAAGACGAGGTTGGCGATCAACAGCCCGAGCAGGCCCGTGACGAACGACGTCACGGCCATGAAGTCGGCGTTCCGGCGCCGCCGTTCGGCCGGATCGGCGCCCGCAACCCGGCGGTCGCGGAACCGCCGGCTCGCGGGGCGCGGACCGGTGTCCTGATGCGGGCGCCGATTCCGGTTCCCGTCGGGCCGGTTGGCCGGATGACGGCCGTCCGGGCCGAGGTCGGCCGGATGCCGCACGCGGTCCGGGCCTCCGGCGTCCGGCCTGACGGGGGCGGCCCGGTACTCGCCGGCGCGTTCGTGCGTGTCGGCGGCGCCACGGCCGCCGGCCGCGGGGCCGGCGGGCTTCCGCGCGTCGAGGGAAGGGGAAGAGAAGGGGTTCACGGGGGCTCCTCCTTACCGGTCCCGCCGGTGCGCCCGGCGCTCCCGCACCGCGAAGGCGGCCAGCCAGACGAGGATCGCCGCCGCGGACACCAGGGTCACGGACAGGGGCACGTGCGCGGCCGTCCCGGTCAGGACGCCGAGCAGGAAGAGGGCCAGGACAAGGAAGAACATGTCCGTCCTTTCCGTCGAGCTGTCGAATGGGCGGTCCGCGGGCGACGACGCGCGGGTGCGGTTCCTGACGTCGTCAGCCGCTCGCGCCGTCGCGTGTTCGATCTCCTGAACCGACGGCTGCCCGGAGATCCGGCCGCCATGCGTGTGACGCGCCCTACTCGGGTCCGGCGGGGGCGCGTTGGGGAATGGCGAACGCCCGGGCACCGGCCGGCGCGCGTGCGGCCGGCGGTACCCGGACGGGCGGGGAGGCGACCAGGTCAGTTGAGGTCGAAGCTGACCGAGCTGGCCTTGTCGTTCATGCCGTCGCCGACGTAGGCGTTGTAGCCGTGGTACGTCTGGTGGGCGCCGCGGAAGTCGCTGTGCTCCCAGAGGGTGATCGGGCAGGCCAGCCCCTGGGCCGAGCTGACCGTGTCGTTCCATCCGTTGCCCAGGCTCGCGAACTCCGGGTAGCGCCAGCCGCAGCCCTGGCTGCCGCGGAACGTGAGCTGGCTGCCGCCCGAGTTGGCGTCGCTCCAGATTCTGCCGAGGTCCTTGTATGCCTGCGTCCGGGCGCCGAAGGCGGCGGCGGCCTTCGACTCGCTGGAGAAGCAGCCCGACTGGCCGGTGTCGACGATGTAGGTGCAGAACTTCGCGGACTTGACGGGGGCGTGGCCGGCGGCGCCGGCCGGGGTCGCCAGGGCGGCGGCGCAGGCGAGGGCGGCGGTGCTCAGGGCGAAGGCGGTGTGCAGGCGTTTCACGGTGACTCCTCAGGCGGTCGGTGGCGCGCTGGGCGGTTCCGTGGACGTGACGATGTGCCGCACGCAAGTTCGTGCAACGTTCTACCGTGCGGCTGCGTGGGCCGAGTCAACCGGGCCGCGGGGAGGAGGGCGAGAGCGAAAACCTGCCAGCGGCAGGTGACCGGGTCATTCCGGCCAGGACGGGCGGTCCCTTGCCGTCGCTACGGCGGTCGGCGCTCAAGACGCCGGAGAGGCCGCTCCCCGTCCCTACGGGAAACGGCCTCTCCGGCGGTCGTCGTGGCGGGCGCGGCCGGTCAGCGGCTCCCGGCGCGCTGCCGCAGCCGTCCGACCAGGGCCAGGGCAAGCGCCAGGCCGCCTGTGAAGTACAGCTGCACCCGGGTGTCCGCGTCGAGCGTCATCAGCACCAGCACCCCGGCCACCCCGGCCAGCGTCACCCACGTCAGGTACGGGAAGCCCCACATCCGGACCACCAGCCTGCCGGGCGCCTCGCGCTCCAGCCGGCGGCGCAGCAGCAGCTGGGAGACGGCGATGAACCCCCACACGACCAGCACGACGCCGCCGACCATGTTGAGCAGCCAGGCGAAGACGGTGGTGGGCCACCAGAAGGAGAGCAGGACGGCGAAGAACCCGAAGCCGGACGAGGCGAGCACCGCGCGGCGCGGGATCCCGCCCGACACCTTCGCCAGGAACCTCGGACCCTGCCCCCGCGCGACCAGCGAGTAGGCCATGCGCGACGAGCCGTAGATGTTGGCGTTCATCGCCGACAGCAGCGCGATCAGCACCACCACGTTCATGATCTGTCCGCCGCCCGGGACGCCGAGCCGGTCCAGCACGGCCGCGTACGGACCCTGTTCGGTGACGGCCTTGTCGTGCCACGGCAGCAGCGTGACGATCACCAGCATCGACCCGACGTAGACGACGCCGATCCGCCACATCGTCGTCCGGACGGCCTTGGCCACGCCGCCCACCGGGTTCTCGGACTCGGCGGCGGCGATGGTGACCGTCTCCAGGCCGCCGTAGGCGGCGACCGAGGCGAGCAGCCCGATCAGCAGCCCGTTGGTGCCGGTGGGCAGGAAGCCGCCGTCGTGCAGGAGGTGCGCGGTGCCGGGGGAGTCGCTGCCGGGCAGCACACCGAGGATCGCGAGCACGCCGAGGCCGAGGAAGAGGGCGATGGCGCCGATCTTCAGGGCCGCGAACCAGAACTCGAACTCGCCGAAGTGCGCGACGGAGCCCAGGTTGCTGCCGCAGAACAGCGCCATCAGGATCAGCACCCACATCCAGGACGGGGTGCCGGGGAACCACCCCTGGAGGATGTGCGCGGCGCCGATCGCCTCGATCGCCACGCCCACCACCAGCAGTGTCCAGAACATCCAGCCGGCGGTGAACCCGGCCCACGGGCCGATCGCCCGGTCGGCGTGCACCGAGAACGAACCGGACGCGGGGTTGGCGGCGGACATCTCGCCGAGCATCCGCATCACGAACATCACGAGCAGGCCGGACACGGCGTACGCGAGCACGATCGAGGGCCCGGCGGCGGCGATGCCGGCGCCCGAGCCGACGAACAGACCCGCGCCGATGACCCCGCCCAGCGCGATCATCGACAGGTGCCGCTGCTTGAGCCCGTTCGACAGCGAGCCCGAGGGGTTCGGCTCCGACGGGGCGGCGGTCGCGCGGTCGTCGAGGGCCGCGCCGCCGACGGGCGGTGCGTCGGTCGCGGGACCGCCGCCGGAGGGCGGCGGGGAGGGCGTCAGTGTCCGGCTCATGGTCATGCCTGTCCAATATGCGAGATCGGGAGGTCTCGATTATGGGCAAACGGGTGAGCCGGTGCGTGGCTCGTCCGATATGCGGACGATCGCATCACACACGGTGATCGTCATGCGGTAGGGGCGGCAGGGGGTGGCAGAGGCGGAAGGGGGTGGCAGGGGTGGCAGAGGCGGAAGGGGGCGGGCGTCCGCGGAAAACGTGCGCGTATCGGGCGATCTGCGAGGATCGGCACATGAGCGCTCGGTTCCGCTCCCTCCTGGCGCACTGGCCGGTGGGCGCGCCCGTCCTGGCCGCCGCCGTCCTCGCGCTGACCTGGGGGCGGTCGCTGTCGCCCGGCCTCGTGGCCCTGGTGAGCTGCTGCCTGGCCGCCGCGGTGCTCTCCGCGGTGCACCACGCGGAGGTCGTCGCCCACCGGGTCGGCGAACCCTTCGGCTCGCTCGTCCTGGCCCTGGCGGTGACCGTCATCGAGGTGGCCCTCATCGTCACGCTGATGGCCGACGGCGGCGACAAGAGCAGTTCGCTCGCCCGGGACACCGTCTTCGCCGCCGTGATGATCACCTGCAACGGCATCGTCGGCCTGTCCCTGCTGGTGGGAGCGCTCCGGCGGCGCGTGGCGGTCTTCAACGCGGAGGGGACGGCCGCGGCGTTCGGCACCGTGGCGACCCTGGCGGGGCTCAGCCTGGCCCTGCCGACGTTCACCACCAGCACCCCCGGGCCGCAGTTCTCCGCCGCCCAGCTGGTCTTCGCCGCGCTGGCGGCGCTGATCCTCTACGGCCTGTTCGTGGCGACCCAGACCGTACGGCACCGGGACTACTTCCTGCCCGTGACGGCCGCCGGCGACGTCATCGACACCGACGACCACGCCGACCCGCCGTCCGCCCGGACCGCGCTGACCAGCCTCGGGCTGATGGGCGTCGCCCTGATCTCGGTGGTCGGCCTGGCCAAGGGGGTCTCCCCGGTCATCGAGTCCGGCGTGGCCGCGGCCGGCCTCCCGGCGTCCGTCGTCGGCGTCGTCATCGCCCTCCTGGTGCTGCTCCCGGAGACCATCGCCGCCGTCCGCGCGGCCCGCCGCGACCGGGTCCAGACCAGCCTCAACCTCGGCCTCGGCTCCGCCATGGCCAGCATCGGCCTGACCATCCCGGCGGTCGCCGCGGCCTCGGTCTGGCTGGAGGGCCCGCTCGTCCTCGGCCTCGGCGCCACCCACATGGTCCTGCTCGCCCTCACCGTCGCCGTCGGCACCCTCACGGTGATCCCGGGCCGGGCCACACCGCTCCAGGGTGGCGTGCACCTGTCACTTCTGGCGGCGTACGTGGTGCTGGCGGTCAGCCCTTGAGCGGCGCCTGACGATCGGCCCGTTCGGGCCCGGGTCGGGGCCCTTCGGCCCCTCCCGGAAAGCCGGTCCCGGCAGTCACGGTGGACGCGGCGGTCACTCCCGCCTGACGTCCGACGCCCGACGTCCGACGCCTCGCTCCCGTGTCTCAGGAGGGTCCCATGCCCGGCACCATCGCCGTCGGAGTCGACGGCACCGACCACAGCCGCGCCGCGGCCGACTGGGCGGCGGCCGAGGCCGCGCGGCGCGGCATGGAGCTGTGCCTGGTGCACGCCTCCGTACGGCGCCCCCGTGCCGTGGTCCCCGCCGAGGACGCCGCCGCGCGCGAGCGCTGGGCGGCCGGCGTCCTGCGTGACGCGGGGGAGCGGGCGGCCAAGGAGTTCCCCGAACTCACCGTCACCACCCGGCAGGTCGCCGCCGACCCGGTTCCCGCCCTCATCGCCGAGGCGGCCGGAGCCGACCTGCTGGTGCTCGGTTCGCGCGGCCACGGCACCGTCGTCGGCCACCTGCTCGGCTCCGTCGGCCTGCACGTGCTGCGCCAGGCCACCGGCCCGGTCGTGGTGGTCCGCGGTCCGCGCGACGACGACCGGTGGGGGAGCGGGCGGTACGCGGACGGTCCGGCGGACGACGTGACCACGGGCGAGGTCGTCGTAGGCGTACAGGACCTGTCGGAACGCGTCGCTCCGGTGCTGGACTTCGCCTTCGCCGCGGCGGAACGCCTGGGCACGCGGCTGAGGGCGGTACGGGCCTGGACGGTTCCACCGGTCTTCGCCTGGAGCCCCGGCTCCCTGTGGCTCGCCGAGGACGACGAGGGGATGGGCGAACGCGAGCGCCGGAGCCTCGACGAGATCCTGCGCCCGTGGCGCGAACGCCACCCGGCGGTCGACGTGGCCGTGCACGTCGAGACGGGCAGCGCGGCCCAGGTGCTGCTCACCCATGGCGCCGGGGCGGCGCTCGTGGTCGTCGGACGCCGGCTGCCCGGGCGGCACGGCATCCACCGCCTCGGCCCGGTCGCCCTGGCGGCCCTGCACCACGCGCCCGGCCCGGTCGCGGTGGTCCCGCACCCGTGAGGCGCATCTGGGGCACCCCGGGCGGGCGGGACGGGGACGAGCCGCCCCGCCCGCCGCGTCGGATCAGCGCAGCGCGGTCAGCCGCTGGAGCGCCCGGTGGTCGTTCCGCCGGTCACGGGTGTCCGGGGTGGGCTTGCTCGTGCCGCAGTACTCCGCGTCGACGAGGGCGGCCAGGTCGCCGCCCCAGTCACCGTTCAGGTTGAACGCCGCGGTGTGCCGCCCGTCGGGCGACGAGACGGCCAGCGACGTCGAACCGTGGATGCCGCCGCTGTGCAGCCAGACCGGCGTGCCGCACGAGGTGACGGCCCGCATGATGCCCAGCCCGTACCCGGTCTGGCCCGCGTCGCCCGTGCTCGGAACGGCGGTCAGCAGCTCGCGCTGCTGCCGCTCGGGCAGCAGCCGGCCGCCGAGCAGGGCGCTGTAGAAACGGTTGAGGTCACCCGTGGTGGAGATGATCTCGCCGGCCGCCCAGGCCCAGGACGGGTTCTGCTCGGTGGTGTCGTAGACCTTCGGGGACGAGTCGTCGAACAGCTTGCTGTACGCGCGCCCGTGTGGGCCCGGTACGCCCGGCGAGGTGCCCGGCAGCGTGGTGGCGCGCAGCCCCAGCGGCTTGACGACGCGGCGCCCGATCTCGTCGGCGTAGGAGTGGCCGGTCAGCTTCTCGATGAGCATCCCGGCGAGGAGGTAGTTGGTGTTGGAGTAGTGCCAGTTCGTGCCCGGCTTGAAGTCCGGCTGGTGCGACAGGGCCGTGCGCACGAGGTCGGCCGGCTTCCGGGTGTCGTAGCGGTGCTTGAGGAAGTCCGTGCTGAGCGACTTCCGGATGCCTTCGTCGTCCGTGTAGTTGTACAGGCCGCTGGTGTGGTTGAGCACCTGCCGGATGGTGATGCGGCTGCCGTCGTTCCCGTTGCCCCGGACGACGCCGGGCAGTCTGCGCTCCAGCGTGTCGTCGAGGTCGACCTTGCCCTCCGCTTCGAGCTGGAGGAGGACGACCGAGCTGAACACTTTGCTGATGCTGCCGATCCTGAAGCGGTCCTGGGGCAGCCGCTTGCGATGCGTCTGCGTGTTGGCGACGCCCGCCGAGCCGTTCCACCGCCCGCTCTCGTCGCGGGCCTCCGCGAGCAACCCGGGTATTCCGGCGCGCACGTGCGCCTCCAGCGCGGCCTGCGTCGCCTGGTGCGAAGTGCGTGCGACCGCCGCCGGGGCGGCCACGGCCGAGGTGACGCCGGTCGCGGCCACCGTCACGGCCGCCGCCGCGGCGACCAGGGCCCCGCGCAGGGTCCTTGCGCTGCTCATCTGCGGTCTCCGTTCTGTCGCTTCTGTCGCTCACTGTGGGATGAGAGGTGTGTACGGGAGACAGGACTCCCGTGGTGCGCCCACCCGTTGAGCGGAACCGGAAGGAGGAGGGCGAGAGGGGAGGGAAACCGGCCACCCGTGCCGACGGTCCGTTCGGGACCGGGAGGGCCGGGCGGCGCCGGGACGCCCGGGAGAAGGCCACCGGCGCCGTCATCGCCCCGCCGGGGAACTTGGCGGAAAGCGGGCGGGGCGGACGCCGGTGGGGAGCGGACGGGGACTGCGTCAGCGGACCGCCGCGCCGGTCCTCCTCCCACCCCTCCTCTGCTCACCCGAGACGACCCCGCGGAAGGGCAGCGCGAGGGAGAGGGCCACCGCGACGAGTCCGCCGCCGGCCCACAGCGGTCCGACGGTGCCGAGGCCCGTGCCGAGGGTGGTGGCGGCGAGGAGCGGTCCGACGGCCGCGCCGGTGTTGAGGGCGGCGGTCGCGTACGCGCCCGCCAGCGTGGGCGCGCCCGCCGCCTCGTACAGGACCCGTGTGATCAACGTGCTGCCCAGCGCGAACGACAGGGCGCCCAGGGCGAAGACGAGGACGAGCAGGGCGGCGGGCCGCTCGGCCAGGAGGGCCAGCGCCGGCCAGCCGACGAGCAGCAGCGGGCCGCCCACCGCGACGACCGGGCCCGGGCGCCGGTCCGCGAACCGCCCGGCGAGGGTGACACCGGCGAGGGAACCGGCCCCGAAGAGCACCAGGACGGCCGGGACCCACAGCCGGCCCAGCCCGGCGCGCTCGGTCACCACGGGGGCGAGGAAGGTGAAGCTCCCGAAGGTCGCCGCGTTGACCAGTGCGCCGAGCAGCATCACCAGGAGCAGCCGAGGGCTGCGGAGCCGTGCGAACTCCGCGCGGAGGGCCGGCCTGCCGGCCGCGTCCTCCCGCGGGGAAAGGGCGGGCAGACCGGTGACGATGCCGACGGCCGCGGGCAGGCAGAGCGCGGCCACCGCCCAGAAGGCGGCCCGCCAGCCGAGCAGCGTGCCGAGCAGCGCTCCGGCGGGGACGCCGGCGATCGTGGCGAGCGTCGTCCCCGACAGCAGGACGGCCAGCGCCCGGCCCTTCCGGTCGCGCGGCACCAGACCGGCGGCGGTCGTCAGCGCGACGGCGAGGAAGCCCGCGTTCGCGAGCGCGGCGACGACCCGGGTCGCGAACAGCACGGGGAAACTCGTCGCGACCGCCCCCACCGCGTGCGCCGCCGCGAACCCGAGGACGAACAGCAGGAGGTTGCCGCGCCCCGGCCTGTCGCGGGTGAGGACGGCCGCGAGCGGGGCGCCGACGGCCATCCCGATCGCGAAGCCCGGTGTGAGCGCGCCCGCCGTACCGAGCGGTACGCCGAGGTCGGAGGCGATGTCCGGGACGAGGCCGGACAGCATGAATTCGGAGGTTCCCATGGCGAAGACCGCCAGGGCGAGCAGATACAAGGGGAGGGGCATCGAGTGGCTCCGAGGTGAGGAGAGGCGCGGAAAGGCTCGTCTCGTCACCGCGGTCAGCACCCTGGGCGCACGTGTCCGGTATGCGTCCGGCACGCGTGCGGCAACCGTCCGGCAACCGTCCGGAAGGAAGAACTGCGGCTGCGGCTGCGGAAATCAGTGGTGCAGGGAGCTGACGGCGTGACCGGCAGCCCCCGCCCTGGATGCTTCGGGGCTCGACATGGCCGGCACGCTACCGGAGCGCCGCTCGTCCACGCACACGAATATCGCGCTGCTCCGCCGCGGACGGCAGCCGCTCGCCTACTCCTCCTCCGTCACGATCCGGTTGACGGCTGCCCGGACCAACTCGTCGCGCTCCGCCTCGGAGAAGACGTCCGGCAGGGTGAGCTGCTCGACGATCAGCCAGTTCAGCGTCGCGATGAGGAGCTTGACCGCCATGGCGTCGCCGGGGAGGCCGGAGGCCGCGTGATAGGCGAGGTTGGCGTCGAGGTCCGCGCGGACCCGCTCGGTGAGGACCTCGCGCAGCTCGGGGCGGCGGGTGGCCTCCAGCCGGAGTTCGAGCAGGGCCAGGTACCCGGTCCGGAAGGAGGCCACGCGGCCGACGAGCTCGCGCATCAGCTCCGTGTAGGTCTCCCGGTCGCGGCCGGCCGCCCGTTGCCGGGCGATCGTGGCCTCGTCGGGCTGGAGCCGCTCGTAGACGCGGGCACCGGCCTGGGTGAGGAGCTGGTCCCTGCCGGCGAAGTAGTTGGACGCGGTTCCGGCGGGCACCCCCGCCTCGCCGTCCACCGCCCGGAACGTCAGGCCGCGCGCGCCTTCCCGGGCCAGCACCTCGATCGCGGCGTCGACGAGGGCGGCGCGGCGCTGGTCGTTTCGTCGTGCCATGTCAGGTACTCCGGTCGTAGTACTAAGCGTGAGCCACTTCGCTGAGAGTACTACGGCTGGAGTCGTCGTTCGTCCGTCGGAGTGCATCGCATGCGCGCACCCTTACCGGCGACTCCGCGACCGCATAAGCCGCTCAGTCCGTCGCGGACCGCCGCGTCAGCCGGAACCGGGAGACGGGCACTCCCGGAACCGGCTCGAAACCGCCGACGCGGACGAAACCGAGCCGCCGGTACAGCGCCACGGCCGGGTGGTTGCGCGCACCCGTGCTCACCGCCACGTCGTGTGCCGGGGCCAGTTCGTCGAGCAGGTGGCGCAGCAGCCGTGAGGCCAGTCCGCGACGGAACCAGGGCGGATCGACGCACACGCGGTGCACGTCGACGACCGCCTCCCCATCCGTCCCCTCACCGGGCTCCCGCCAGGCGACGAACGCGGCGACCCGGCCGCTCCCGGTGACCGCGCCGAGCCAGCGCAGGGGCTGGGCCCGCATCTCCTCCAGACTCTCCCGCAGGGCCGGGATGCCGGCGAAACCGATCAGCCCGGCCTCGACCGCGTAGGCCCGACGGCCGACATCCCGCACCTCCGACGCCGTGGCGGCGTCCGCCATGCTCAACTCCCGCAGGACGCACGCGAAGCCGTCCCGTTCCGCACCTTCCGCCACTACCGCGGCGCGACCGTCTTGAGCCAGTCGTCGACGGCGACGACATCCGCCCACTGCGGGAACAGCCGCTCGGTGAGGACGCCGTGCAGGACCGGGTCGGTGTCCGCGCAGGCGTCGGAGAGGACGGTGAGACCGAAGTCCAGGTCGTTCGCCTGGCACACGGTGGCCAGCACCACGGCGCTGGTGGCGACGCCGGTGAGGACGAGGCTGTCGATACCGCGCGCCCTCAGCACCACGTCCAGATCACTGCCCGAGAAAGCGCTCGCCCGCCTCTTGGTCACCACCACCTCGCCCGGCCGGGGCGCGACATCGGGGTGGATCTCCGTGCCCGGCTCCCCCTCGACGAAGAGACCGTCCCGCGCGATGGCGGCGAGCGGCTTGTTGCGCGTACCGACCTCCGGAAAGCCGGGCCGCAGCGCGATGACCACGTAGATCACGGGTATGCCGGCGGCCCGCGCCCCGTCGATCGCCCTGCGCAGACGTGGCAGGTACCCGGAGTCGTCGACGGCGATGTCCACGACGGCCCGTTGGACGTCCATCACCAGAAGGGCGCTGCTCATGTCGTCTCCAGGGGAGGGGCGACGCGGCTCCGGTCAGGCCGCGTGTCAGGTGCCCGGATCCTATGCGGCCGGGCGGCGGATGGCACCGGGTTATCGCCCCGCGGGCCGTCGCGGCGCGCGGCCGTACACACCGGGCGTCACGGGCGGAAGAGCGCAGCCCGGCGGGCTCAGCCGTGCACGGGAAACGCCGCCTGGAAGGCCAGCCGGTGGGGGGCGTCCGCGCCGAGGCGGGTGAGGAGGTCGTCAAGGGCGAGGTACTCCTGCCAGGGCTCCCGGCCGCCGGCGTCGGCCAACACGCGGACGAGCCTGTCCTCCAGGTCGGGGACGCGCTTGTCCTTCCATATCTTGTCGGCCGTGCTGACCAGGAGGTCCTCGATCGTCACGGCCGGGTCGGCCCAGCTCGCGTGGGTGGCGGCGAACCGGGCCGTCGCGGGGCTGAAGCCGTGACTCAGGAGCAGGTCCCGGCCCGCCTCCTCGTGGGCCGAGCCGGGTCCCGTCAACTCCTCGGGGTGCAGGACCTTTCCGACGTCATGGGTCGCCGCGCCGAAGAGGACGGCGCCGTGGTCGACGGCCGCGTCCGGGTGGCGGTCCCGCAGCCAGTCGGTCAGCTGGGCCGCGACGTCGTGGACCGCGCGCAGGTGCGCCGCCAGGCGCGGTGGTGCTCCCAGGGTCCGCAGGAGTTCCGCCACCACGGGCGGCAGCGGTCGCAAGGGCGGTTCGCCGGGGGCGTCGAGGGCCCGGGACAGGAGGTTCGCGGAGGTCGCGGTCATCCCGGTGACGTTACCGGTGACGGCCCTGTTCTCGTATAGCTGCCGCCACCCGACAAGGAGCGCTGAGTAATCATCTGGCAACGATCTGGATCTTCACGCCACTCAGGGGCTCACTCGCCAGGATGTGGTGACCACATCGACTGCGGTGCAGCGCAAGGCGGGCAGCGGATCGCCCCGCCCGCGAGACCGATGACGACTCGCGTGGGCGACCGCGGCCGGTTCGGCCTGAGAACGCCGTCAGCCCACGGCCTCGCGCATACGGCCCAGGATGTCCCGCAGGAGGTCCGGTGACGTACCGAAGTTGAGCCTGACGAAGCCCTCGCCGTCAGGACCGAAGGTCCGGCCGTCATTCAGCAGGACACGGGCTTTCTCCAGAAAGAATGTGTGCGGGTCGGTGGGGAGATCGAGGGCGCGGCAGTCCAGCCAGGCGAGGAAGCCGGCCTCCGGGACGCGGTATCCGATGCCGCGCGGCAGCCCTTCACGCACTCGCGCGGCGTTCCGGTCCAGGACCGGCCGCAGCTGTGACAGCCAGGAGTCACCATCCCGCCAGGCCGCCAAGGTGGCGGCCACGCCGAAGGTGTTGGGCTCGCCGTACAGATGGGTCGGGACCGAAAGGGCCGCGCGCACATCGGCCGCGCCGATGTGCGCGACGGCGCAGCGTACCCCCGGCACGTTGAACGCCTTGGTCGCGGAGGTCAGAGTCACTGTCCGGGAGGCCGCCTCGGGCGACAGGGAGGCGAAGGGGATGTGCCGGTGCGGGCTGTGCACGAGGTCGGAATGGATCTCGTCGGATATGACCAGCAGGTCGTGGCGCAGGGCCAGTTCGGCGATCGTCTCCAGTTCCTGGCGGCGCAGCACGCGCCCGGTCGGGTTGTGCGGGTTCACCAGCAGCAGCACCCGGCAGCCGCTGTCGGCCAGCTCCCGGTCGAGCCGTTCGGCGTCGAAGACCCAGCCTTCGTCCTGAAGGATGTACGGGACGGGGTGCAGGCGCCGCTCCATGCCCGTCACCGTTTTCAGGAAGGGCGGGTATGCCGGAGTGTGCAGGGCGACGCCGTCGCCGGGGCGCGTGGCGACGCGCAGGACGGCCTGGAGACCCTGGTTGATGTCGGTGAACTCCCGGACGTGGCCTGGGTCGAGCACCCAGCCGTGGCGTTCGCGCATGCGCTCGGCGAAGGCGCCCCGCAGGGGGATCTGCTCGGGGTGCCCGTCCCACGAGGGGTATCCCAGTTCCTCGTGAACACACCGAATGAGGGCCTCCTGCACGGCGGGGGCCGGCGGGAAGTCCATCTCCGCGATCCATGCCGGCAGCACACCCGGCTCGGCCCGGCTCCACTTCGCTCCGGGGCGACGGGCCGGCAACGAAAGGTCAAGGTCGTCGAACATGACTGCTCCTGTCCCTCAGGCGCCGATCGAGGCGCATCTGGTCAGTGCCCACGCCGAGCGGTGCTCGTGCATGGGGTGGTTTCGTCATCAGGGTGCTTCTCTGCTCATTGGTCGATCAGGGCGATGCCGTGGTCGCTGTATCGGGCCCCCTTGGCCCCGGTGTCGGGGACGGCGGCGTCGATGTCGCCGAGGTCGGTGGCGGTCAGGTGCAGGTCGAGGGCGGCCAGGTTGTCGCGCAGGTGGGGGCGGCGGGAGCTGCCGGGGATGGGGATGACGTCGTCGCCGCGGCTGAGGAGCCAGGCGAGGGCGATCTGGGCGGGGGTGGCGCTCTTGGTGGCGGCGAGGTGGGTGATGGCGTCGACGATGGCCAGGTTGGCCTTGAGGCCGTCGCCGTTGTAGCGGGGGGCAGTGGCGCGGAAGTCGCCGGGTTCGTAGCGCGTGGTGGCGCGGACGGCCCCGGTGAGCAGGCCGCGGCCGAGAGGGCTGTAGGCGATCAGGGTGGTGCCGAGACTGCGGATCGTGGGCAGGATGTCGGTTTCGACGTGGCGTTCCCACAGCGAGTACTCGGTCTGGACGGCGCTGATCGGATGGATGGCGTGGGCGCGGCGGAGGGTGGCGGCCGAGACTTCGGACAGGCCGATGTGGCTCACCTTGCCCTCGGCGACCAGGTCGGCCAGGGCGCCGACGGACTCCTCGACGGGGACGGCCGGGTCGATGCGGGCGAGGTAGTACAGGTCGATGTGATCGGTGCGCAGCCGGCGCAACGAGGCTTCGCAGGCACGCCGCAGATCGTCGGGCGAGCCGGCGGGGACCAGGCCTTCGGCAGTGCGGCGGACGCCGGTCTTGGTGGCCAGCACGACGCGGTCGCGGTGCGGTGCGAGGGTCCGGCCGAGGAGTATCTCGTTTGCTCCGTCGCCGTAGAAGTCGCCGGTGTCGAACATGATGACGCCCGAATCGAGGGCCTCCAGCAGGGTGGCCGCAGCCTCGCGCGGGTCAGTGGGGCCGTAGATGCCGGTCATGCTCATGCAGCCGAGACCGAGTCGGGAGATTGCCGGGCCGTTGGGTCCAAGGGTGCGGTGCATCGTTCCTCCGTCACTTCGCCAGGGCCGCGCGGAGGAACGCGAGGATCTCCGCCCGGGCTGCCTCGGCCTGTGGTTCCACACCGGGCAGGGTGAGGAACGCGTGCTTTGCTCCTGGGTATTCGGAAAGTCGCACGGAGGTTCCTGCCTCGCGCAGCCGCTCGGCGTAGCGGCGACCATGGTCGGCGACCGGGTCCTGGGTGGGCACGACCACGAGCGCCGGGGCGAGCCCGCTCAAGGCGTCCGCGTGCAGCGGCGAGACTGTGCGGGCGTCGACTCCCGGCGGGACGGCGAGCCGCTGGATGAGCCGTAGTTGCGGCAGGGCCAGGGTGGGGCTGTATGCGTATTCGGCGATCGAGGGGTGGTCGAACATCGTCCCGGTCACGTCGACTACGGGGTTGACCAGCACCTGCGCCTTGAGCTCCAGGCCGGCCTCTCTGGCGCGGATGGCCGTCAGCGCGCTGATCAGCGCGCCGCAGCTCTCACCGAAGACGGCCGTGCGCGCCGGGTCGACGCCCCACTGCGCGGCCTGCCGCACCACGTGCCGGAGTACGTCCCAGCCGTCGTCGGCGGCGTTCGCGAGCGGTTCGCCGGGGGCGAGGAGGCGGTGCTCGACCGAGACGACGAGCGCGGGCAGCCGCGCGGCGAGGTGGCTGTTGGTCCAGTCGCACTGAACCGCCGTGCCCACGAAGCCGCCTCCGTGAACGTGGACCACCAGTGGCAGGTCGGTTCGGGCTGCGGCTTCGTCGTCTCCCGTCGGTGCCGGCCGGTAGACCCGGACCGGTAGGTCGCGGCCACGCAGCGCGATCTCCTGCCAGTCGATCGCGACACCGGTGTCCGGCTCTCCGAGCATCGCCCGCGCCGCGCTGGAGGCCCGGAAGCGGTTCTCCGCCTCCCGGTAGGCGCGCAGTTCCTCGGTCGTTATCACCGAGAAGTCCGGCTCCGGCGGTCGCGTCACGGTAGTGAGCTCGCTCATGTCTCCTTCTCCCCTCCCGGCCGGATGCCGGGTGCGACGTTGTGGCGAACAGGGCGTTGCACCGATTATGCACGCACCGCGTGCATCGGCAAGTGCATAGATCGGGCTGGGCCCGGGCGAGAGGGGCGAGATGACTGGCCGAAAACGATCGTCGACCGAAGAGATCCTGGACGCGGCGGCGGAACTGCTGCGCACGAGCGACGCCGAGTCGTTCAGACCGAACTCCTACGCGCCGTTGCCGACCGGATCCTGCTGACGGTCATGGACGGCTACCGCCCCGAGGGCGACTGGAAGCAGCGCATCACCGCCCTGGCCCTGCGCCTGCGTGAGGCCTTCGGCGAGCAACTCCAACTCGCGGCGGTGTGGGGACGCTACGGGTCGGGCGGTACCGGATCCCGATTGGTCATGGAGGTGCTGCTGCAGGCCCTGCGCGCGCGTCCGGCCTTTCCGACGAGGCCCAGGTCCCCTGACGTGCCGGATCACGCGTGCCATGTGGACGGGGCGCGTCACTGCCGCAGGCGCCCGGTTGCCGGAGGTCGGGTGTAGAAGCAGCGGCCGGGGATGTCGATGCGTCGTACCGGAGCGGTCAGAGCCGGACGGTCGTTCAGACCGAGCCTGCCCAGCGGCCCGTCGGCTGGGCAGTGGGTGCTCCTGGTGCGGGGCGGGGGCCGGAAACCCTGGCCGCAATCGACTCGTCTGTGACGCCCGCGCCGCCGATGGCCTTGCCGCGCTTGCGCGCGGAATCGTGCCCTTCGAGAGTGCGGTCGCGGATGTACTCGCGCTCCTTCCCGGACACCGCAGCGAGCACAGTGAACACGATGCCGGAGGGGTGGTGGGAGCCCTGCCGTTCGCCGGCGAGCCTCACGGCGGCCTCCAACTCGGGGCGCCGGGTGGCGCGGGTGGAGACCTTCCCCGGGGAGACGCGCGTCACCCCGGCCTCGGCGAGGGAGTCAAGCTGTGGCACAGAACGTTGCGACGGCTGCTCAGCGCTACTTGCCGGGTGGCGGCAGCCATACGAGAAAAGGGCCGTGACCGGGCGTGCCGGTCACGGCGTTCCGGGCGGGGGTCGTGCCGGTGGCTCGTTCGCGACGGCGTTCGGCGCGGCGCCCGCCCGGGAGTTCGGGGGCCCGGCGGCTCAGACCCTGACGCCGTAGTCCTGGGCGATGCCCGCGAGGCCCGAGGCGTAACCCTGGCCGATGGCGCGGAACTTCCATTCCGGGTCGTGGCGGTAGAGCTCGCCGAAGACCATGGCGGTTTCGGTGGAGGCGTCCTCCGTCAGGTCGTACCGGGCGAGTTCGCGGCCGTCGGCGCGGTTCACCACGCGGATGAAGGCGTTGCGGACCTGGCCGAAGCTCTGGCCGCGCTGGGCGGCGTCGTAGATGGAGACCGGGAAGACTATCTTGTCGACCTCGGCCGGGACGGCGGCCAGGTCGACCTGGATCTGCTCGTCGTCGCCGTCACCGCCGCCGGTCAGGTTGTCGCCGGAGTGGACGACCGAACCCTCGGGGCTCCGCAGGTTGTTGAAGAAGACGAAGTGCTGGTCGGACGGCACCTTGCCGTGGGCGTCGCACAGCAGGGCGGAGGCGTCCAGGTCGTAGTCGGCGCCGGTCGTGGTGCGGACGTCCCAGCCGAGGCCGACGGTGACGGCGGTCAGGCCCGGCGCCTCCTTGCTCAGCGAGACGTTGCCGCCCTTGGCCAGGGTCACTGCCATGAACTTCCTCCGGATGACGGTTGATCGGTCGAGTCGGCGCTACGGGGGACATCCCCAGGTGGGACCCTATAGTTTCCTGGTTGCGCAATCAAGAAACCGAATGATGCGAGCAGGAAGGCAAGGTGCGCGCACAAGGCCGGCGGCCCGTTCACTCCGGGCGGCCCGCCTCCTCGATCTGGTGGCGGAGGAACGGCAGCACCCCGCGCTCCAGCAGCGCCCGCCGCCAGGCTGCCCGCGCCGCCGCCACGCGCTCGCCGTCCGAAGCGGCGGGCCGCGCCGTGCGGTTGCGAACCGCGATCACCAGGACGGCGACGACCCCGAGCAGGACCGCCGCGGTCGCCACCGCGACCGCCGTCCAGCCGGCGGCCTGCAGTCCGCGGGCGAGCCGGGCCTGGACGCCGAGGAGGCGGAAGCCGTAGCCGAGGACGAGGAACACCGCCGCCGCGGCTGCCGCGAGCGCCGGGATGAGAACGGCCAGCGCGCCCAGCCCGTTCCCGAGCGGCGACGGCCCGTCGCGCCGGCGCGACGCTCGGGCCTCCAGGTAGGCGCGGTACTCGGGGATCGCGGCGGCGGCGATCGACGCGCGGGACTCCAGCGCCCAGTCGCGCAGCCGGTCGGCGGAGACGGCGGTCGTGGTCCGGAGCGCCTCGGCGATCCGCGGCGAACTCAGGCCCTGTTCAAGGACGTCTTCGAAGTCGGCTCGGTCTTCGGTCCGCGTGGGGTCGGCGCTCGGCATGCACGGTCCTCGTCGTCACGGCGGGCGGGAGCGGGGCGGGGGCGGGAGCGAGGGGAGGGCGAGGGGAGAGCGAGGGAGAGGCGGGCGCGAGGCCGGGGAGCGGCCCGCCCCGGAAGTTCCTACCCATCGGGCGGCCCGCCGAAGTCCCGTACGGCCGCCGTGCGGTGGCGCGCACCCGGCCCGGGCGCCGCCCGGTCGCGCCGTCATTCATACTTGCTATATTGCGCAACCATGAAAATGCGGATGAAGCGGATGAAGGTGTGCGTATGACACGCGCCACGGGTGCCGAGCGTCCCGGCGGCCGACGGACCGCACACCCGAGTCGACGGATCACACGCCCGAGCCGGCGGACCACGCGGCTGAAGCGGCGGCGGCGCGGCCGCATACGCGTCCTCGCGGTCGCCGCCACGGCCTGCGTCCTCCTGCTGCTGGCGGGAGGCGTGTGGTTCTACTGCCGGCTCGACGGCAACATCGACAGCTTCGACGCCGGAGGGCTGTCCAAGAACCGCCCCGCAGGAGGGCAGGGCGGCCGGAACGTCCTCGTCATCGGCTCGGACTCGCGCTCCGGGGCCAACAGCGCGCTCGGCGGGGGAGAAGGGGACGTCGGTCGCTCCGACACCGCGTTCCTCCTGCACGTCTACGCCGACCGGCGGCACGCCGTCGCCGTGTCCATCCCCCGGGACACCCTGGTCGACATCCCGCCCTGCCGCCTCCCGGACGGGACGTGGACCGAGCCGAAGTCCGGCGCCATGTTCAACTCCGCCTTCTCCGTGGGACTCACGGCCAAGGGCAACCCCGCCTGCACCCAGAACGTGGTGGAGAAGCTCACCGGCCTGCGCGTCGACCACACCGTCGTCGTCGACTTCGCCGGATTCGCGGCGATGACCTCGGCCGTCGGAGGCGTACGGGTGTGCCTGCCCGGCGACGTCTACGAAGGGGACCTCAACCCCCACCGCGGATCGCGCGGCGAGCGCATCTTCGCCAAGGGACCGCAGACCGTGTCCGGGCAGAAGGCCCTGGACTACGTGCGGTTGCGGCACGGCCTGGGCGACGGGTCCGACATCGGCCGGATCCGGCGTCAACAGGCTTTCGTCGGCGCCCTCATCAAAAAGGTGAAGGGCGAGGGCTTCGACCCCACCACCCTGCTGCCGCTGGCCGACGCCGCCACCCGCTCCCTCACCGTCGACCCGGGCCTCGACTCGGCCCGGAAGCTGCTCTCCTTCGCCATGTCGCTCAAGAACGTGGACCTGCACGAGACCAAGTTCGTCACCCTGCCCTGGCGTTACCAGGGCAACCGGGTGGCGATCGTCCAGCCCGACGCCGACGCCCTGTGGGACGCGCTGCGGCACGACCGCACCCTCGACGGCGAGGAGACCGGCGGCGGGAGACCGAAGCCCTCGCCCTCGCCCACCTCCGGCGCCGGCATCAGCGTCGGCGTCCACAACGGGACGAACGTCCCTGGTCTGGCCGCCAAGGCCGCCGGCGAGCTGCGGACCGCGGGCTTCACGGTCACCGGCACCGGCGACGCGCCCTCCCGCGAGCGGAAGACCGTCGTCACCTACGGCCCGGGCCTCCAGGACCGCGCGCGGACCGTTGCCGACCGCTTCCCGGACGCCGAACTGCGCTCCGCTGCCACACCGGGGATCGACGTCACCCTGGGTACCTCCTACGCCTCCCACCCGGGACCGGACACCCCCTCGCCCTCCGCGCGGACACCTTCCACCGTGCCCTCCCGCGTGACCGACGAGGCCCGCTCCGCCGACGACGACATCTGCTCGCACATCTCCTACGGGTGACCGAGGGCCGTATCCCGTCCGTACCCCGTGCCCGAACGCCCTTGCCTCCCGGACGCGTTCGCGCTCGTTCGCCCGCTTCCCCTCCGCCCCGCGCCGGTGCAGACTGGACGGCGGTACCGGACCGTCTGTACCCGGACCGCCCGCGAGGGCGGCGGGGCGCGGCGGCCTCGCACGACGCCGGTAGCCGGGGGGATGGTGCCGGACGTCGGTGGCCTCGGCGTACGCGAAGGAGCACGGCGCGCGGTCCGGCACGGCCGACGCGCGCCGGACCGCCGTGTACGACTTCATCACCCACGACCTGTTGGGCAACCTGCTCTCCGGGCTGCTCGTCACCGCGAGCGCCCCGACGGCCCGGAGGCTGCGGGACGGGCTCCGGAACGCCGTGCGCGACCGGCGCCGGCGCCGGTGACCGAGTGCGGCTCGCACCACGCCCGTCAGCGCCCTCTAGAGTGCGGCGGTATGCATGACGGAACCCGCACCGGCCCCCCGCCCGGTACCGCCGGTTACGGTGAGACCGCCGAAGCGCTCGCCGAGCAGTACGAGAGCGTGGACTTCGCCGAGGTGCACCGCGAGGTGCTGCACCTGTTCCCCGAACGCCCGGGCACCGTCCTCGACATCGGGGCGGGCACCGGACGGGACGCCGCCGCGCTGGCCGGGCGCGGGCACCGCGTCGTCGCCGTGGAACCGACGGCCGCGCTCCGCGCGGTGGGCCGGCGGCTGCACGCGGACCGCGACATCGAATGGATCGACGACGCCCTGCCCGGGCTGCGGACCCTGCTCGGACGGCGTTTCGGCCTGGTCCTGCTGACCGCCGTGTGGATGCACCTGGACGAGGACGAGAGGCCGGCGGCCATGGAGACCGTGAGCGGCCTCGTCGGCTCCGGCGGGCGGGTCGTCCTCTCCCTGCGGCACGGACCCGTACCGCCCGGGCGCCGGATGTTCCCCGTCACCGCCGACGAGACGGCAGCCCTGGCCCGCCGGTACGGGCTCGCCGCCCTCCACCTCGCGCACGGCGGCGACCCGCTCGGCCGGGCGGACGTGACATGGAGCCACCTGGTTCTCGAACGGCCCTGACCGGCCAGCCGCTCCACACGCTGCGGAACCCGACGGACGCCCGAGGCGTCCCTGATCTTCGCCATGACCATCGCCATGCCCATGAGCGACGAGAGCCTGTGAGCGAGAGGGGTGGGTGCCCGGTGCCGACCGGACCCGACGAAGAAGCGATACGTTCCGTCAACGACCTGACGGCCGACTGGGCGCGGCTCGCCGTGGGACCGGGCGAGGGGCGCGGAACCGTGTTCTCCGCGGCCGCCGTCTGGCCGCTGCTCGCCCTCCTGGCGGCGGGCGCCGACGGCCCGGCCCGCTCCGAACTGCGCGCCGTCCTGGGCCTGCCGGGAGCGGCCGACGCGGCGGAACGCGGCCGCCGGATGGTCGAGGTGCTGCGCGCGGCCGACGGCGTCGACGCCGCCGTCGGGCTGTGGACGCGACGGGACGTGCCGATCCGGCCGGTGTGGGAGGCGAGGCTGCCCGACGGGGTGCGGGGCGAGCTGACCGGCGACCCCGAGCGGGACGGCCGCGCGCTCGACGCCTGGGCCGCCGGGCACACGGCCGGCGCCGTCCCGTCGATGCCCGTGCCGACCGGCCCCGACCTCGCGATGGTCCTGGCCGGCGCCCTGCTCGTGCGCACCCGGTGGACGACGCCCTTCTCCGAGGGCCGGCTCACCCCCGAGACCGGCCCGTGGCGGGACCGCCGACTGGCCGGGCTGTACCGGACCGGCGGCGACCTCGACTCGGTCCGGGTCGCGCCGGACACCCCCGCCGGGCCGCTGACCGTCGCCGAGGTCCGGGGGGACAACGGCCTGGACGTGTACCTGCTGCTCGGAGCCGAGGGCGTCCCGGGCGCGGACGTCCTCGCGGCCGGCCCGGGCGTGCTCGCCGGGGACCACGTCACCGTTCCCGGCTCCGCCCTGCCCTACGGCGAACCGGGCCCGGGCGTCACCGTCGCCGACGCGACCGGCTGGGACGACAGCCCGGTCCTGGCGGTCTCCACCGCCCGGTTCACCGTCCGCGCCGAACACGACCTCCTCGAACGCCCCGAAGCATTCGGGCTGCGCACGGCCGTCGACCGGTCCACCGGGCACTTCCCGGGCATCAGCCCGGTCCCGCTGGCGGTCTCGTCGGCGCGGCAGAACGTCGTGGCGGCGTTCACGGCCCGTGGGTTCGAGGCGGCGGCCGTGACCGCGTTCGGCATGGCCGCGGCCGGCGTGCCGACGCGGCGTTCACGGCACGTGTCCGCCCTTTTCGAGCGTCCGTACGGCTTCCTGGCCGTGCACCGGCGGTCCGGTCTGATCCTGGCCGCCGGCTGGGTCACCGAGCCCGACGACGCGCCCGACCACCCCTGGTGACCGGTCTCCGGCTTCCCGGCGGTCCGGTGCGCAAGCGTCGTCCCGCCCGGCCCGAGATGCGGCCCGGAAGGGGGGCGTGCACGCTGGAACGACGATCTCGACGTCCCCCACGGAAGGGTGAATGAGCATGATCGTCCAGAAACTGCACGAAGCCGGACTGCGGAGCGAACACGCCTACTGCATGGCCTTCGGCTCGATCGCCCTGACGGTGGTGGCCTGGGCCGGGTCGCTGAAGGCGGAGGGCGCGGGCACCGCCCGGGCCGACCGCTGGGGCATCTTCGTCGGCGAGTGGGCGCCGACGTTCTTCACCCTCGGCCTCGCGCTGGCCCACTACGAGGACCGCGACTGAGGCCACGATCGAGGCCCGGACCGCGAGGGCCCCGGCCGAGGCCCCCGGCCCGGCCCGCGGGGCAGCACGGCCACCGGGGAACCGTCCGCATTCCACGGGCGGTTCCCCCGTGCGACGGCCCGGGCGCGGCCACCGCTTCCCGCCCCGGCGGGAACGACGCGCCGACCGAGGGAGGCGACCACCCGTGGACCACACCCGTGGACCATGTGACCGGCGAGACCGGCGAGACCGGCGAGACCGGCGAGACCGGCGAGACCGGCGAGACCGGCGAGACCGGCGAGACCGGCGAGAGCGTCCGGCCGGGTGGCCCGGCGGCCCCGCCCGACCCGGGCACCGACCCGGTGGAGGCCGCCCGGCGGGCGCTCGCCACCGAGGGCGTGTACCTGCTCACGGCCCCCGACGTACGGGCCCGCCTCGACGCGCGGGACGCCGGCGGGCGCTGGGCGGCGTTCGCCTCCCACTGGGACCGGCTCGCCCCCGACCCGTACGCCGCCGCGCGCGGCGGCCGGCGGCTGCGCCGCTACGGTCAGTTCGCCGTGACGCCGGCCACCGGCGCGATCCGCCCGCTGGACCACGTCCCGTTCGTCCAGCCCGACCGCAGCAACCCGCTCTACGTCGACGTCGACCGCCACTTCGAGCCCCTGACCCCGGACTTCGTCGCCGACCCCGTGCTGCGCGCCCTCCTCCGGCTGCTGGGCCGCACGGCCACCGCCCTGGACGACCGCACCGAGTGGAAGGCCAACGTCCACCCGTTCCGCGTCCTCGCCTCGGCCGACGGCGACGGGCAGCCCACCCCCGAAGGCCGGCACCGCGACGGCGTCACGCTCGTCTCGTCCCTCGCCGTCGCCCGGCACAACGCCACCGGCGGCGAGAGCGCCGTCCACACCCCGGACGGCGACCGGCTGCTGGCCGTCACCCTCACCCAGCCCGGCACCCTGCTCCTGGGCGACGACCGGGCCACCCTCCACGAGGTCTCGCCCGTCCGCCCCCTCGACCCCGGCCGTCCCGCCGTCCGCGACGTGCTGGTGACGACCCTGGTACCGGCCTGAACCACGCCCGGCACCCCTGCTCCCGGGCCCTCCTGCTCCGCCGTCAGGGGCAGTGGTCGCTGAGACCGCAGATCCAGGCCAGCGCGTCGTGCGCGCCCTGGGTGTACAGCGCGGCGCCGGGCGGCTGCGCCGGGTCGTCGAGCTGCACCACGGCCGCGTCCACCTCCGCCATCAGCGTCTCCATGCTCACCCCGCCGTGCGGGGTGGCGCCGGTGACGGGCGCCCCGCCGGGCGCGCCCAGCGCCCACCGGTATCCGGCCGCGGCACCGCGCGCGTACGGTCCGTCCCGTCCCGGCCCGTCTCCCGCCCGGATCCGCCGATAGGCCCGGGCCACCTGGCGGCGCGTTCGCGCCCCCGTCAACAGTTCCTCTACGGCTGCGAGTTCCCCGCTCATACCGGTGCGTGTATCCGCGAGGCCGGAACTGATGCCCTCGGCGGAACGCCTTTGGCGCTACCCCCCGGACGGAGGGGAATTCCCGGTGCACGCGGTCCCTCCAGGGGTGCGAGCGAAGCCGGGGGCGGCCGGGAAAGAGCCGGTGCCGACGGCGAAGCGGAAGGCACCGGTGAACGAAAACGGAATGAGCGGCGGGATCCGGGGCAGGCGCGTCCTGGTCGGTACGCCTGTCCACACCCCTCCGGGAGGAACCCATGCTGCTCGCCCACCCCGCCGTACTCCGCGACCTCGTCGAGCGCCACACGGCACTGCAGCGTTCCGCGACCGCACGGCCGGCGGACCCGGCGATCCGGCGGCAGCTCGCCGACGTGACCTACACCCTGTGCGTGACCACCGGCACCCGCGACATCGCCGACGCGCTGCGGGCGGCCCGCCGGCGGCTGGCCGACGCCCCCGACGCCGCGACGGGCTCCGACGCCCGCTCGGGGGCTCGCTCCGGGGTGCGCGCCGGGGGCGTCTCCGGAGCCGTCGACACGGTCCTGCCCCGCCCGGCCGTCCCGGCCGCCCGCACGGCGCTGCGGGCGGCGGACCGGGCCGTCCGGCCCGAAGGCCGGCCGGCCGGTCACTCCGCGCGGACCACCAGGGCGTAGTCGCCCAGGCCCAGCAGGCGGTGCCCGGACACGTTCCCCTGCGTGGTGTGCACGGTCCCGATGCGCCCGGTCGCGGGGTCGAAGGCGACGTCCTTGACGGTGCCGTGCTCGTCACCCCGGTCGGTGAGCACCCGGCGGCCCAGGATCTCGTGGTGGTCCGGCTCCCGCGCCACCACCGGTTCCGCGGCCGAGCGGACGATGACCGCGTCAGGGCCCACCGCCCGCACCAGACTCCAGGGCAGCCAGGCCCGGCCCCTGCGGGCCGGGCCGCCGGAGCCCGACAGCCGCAGGTGACCGATCAGCCCCAGCGGGGCCTCGACGGCCAGCGCCTCGACGGTGCCGAGCTCGGCCGCCTCGTCGGCCGTCACGACGGGCAGCCCCTTTGTCCCGCTGAACAGCATCATCACAGGTGCTCCTTTCCTTCCGCCGCCGTGCCGGCGTCCGCTCCCCGCGGCCTGGTGTCCGCCGCCCTCGCCGCGAAGATCTCCACCTGCGTGGTGAAACTGGGCAGGTCGTCCGCCACGAAATGGGACGCGCCGGAAGGCAGCACCAGCGCCCGCCCCGAGACGGCCAGCGCCTCGCCCCGGGGCACGAAGACGCCGTTCCGCCCGTGCTCCCGGTGGACGAACGCCTCGGTGGCGGAGATCCGGAATCCGACCACACGGCCATCCGGAGCCACCACGACGTCGAGCACGCTGCCCGCCTCGACGCCCTCTTCCGTCAGCACCTTCGCCCCCGGCACCGCACCGTGCGCCGCCTCGCCCGAGGCCACGACGGCCGCCGGCTCGGCCAGCGCCTCCCGGCCGGGGATCATCACCGCGTGCCGGCCCAGCGCGTGCACCGAGGACCACGGCAGGCTCTGCTTGAGCGGCCCGGCCAGCAGGCCGCGCCCATTGAGCGTGAACCCGGTGATCTGCCCGGCCGCGCCGTCGAAGACCGTGTCCTTGATCTCCGCGACGGCTTCCCCGTCCAGGGTCACCACCGGCCGCTTGGCCAGCTCGGACGCGAGCATCAGCGAGTCCACCGCGTGCCTCCCCTGCCCGCCCGGTGCCCGCGCCGGACCACGATCACCGTTCCGGCCCGCCTGCGCGCCTGTACGCCGGCCAGGGTGCCGGCCACGACGAGCAGGCCCACGGCCGCAATGATCAGCCAGCCCCACCAGAGCATCGTCCACCTCCCGGTCTCACAACCGTCCATGCCGTTGCCGCCCATCGCTTGCCGGCTCCGTGCCGCCGGTGGGCACCGGACCGCATGCCCGCTCCTCCCCGGCCGATGCGCCGCAACCGGCGCGACGGAGCGGGAAGTTGGCGCACGCGGCGGGAACGCGCCGCCGCACGGCGCCGCGCGCGGCGACCCCCGCGGTCCGTATGCGCACCCTCGCCCTGCGTGATCCGGAGGGGGCCGCGGTGTGAGGCCGCGCATAGGGCCTCGATCACATACGGACCTCTTTAGTGCCGTGCGCTCCCGAATTCCCCGCGAAATCGGCCGGTGCGATGCGCTGACAACGAAGCGGGGGAGTAGGTCACAGTGCTTGTCGGGGTTTTCCCGGGCCGCTAACAATTGCTGGACCGCACGGCGCCGTCCGACCGAGAACGGCGCTTTTGCTTGCGCCGGTTCCGGCCGAGTGCGGTTTCCCGATCCGAGAGGTTCAGCTACTGATGCGCTCCAACCACTCCGGCTATACCCGTCTGTCGAAGGTCCACAAGTTCTCCGCCGCCGGCCTTGGTGCCGCCGGTGCCGCCGCGGTCGCTTTCGCGGTGGTCTCCGGTGGCCCGGCGATGGCGGACGCGCGTCCGGCCGTGAAGCCGGTGGCGTTCGAGACCAAGGCGCTCGCGGGTCAGGGCCAGGGCGAGTCGGCGCGTCACGCGGACGAGGCCGCGGCCCGGGCGAAGACCGAGGCGGCGGCGAAGGTGAAGGCCGAGGCGGACAAGCAGCGCGCCGAGAAGCAGGCCGCGAACCGTTCCACCGACCGCAAGCCGCTGCAGAAGCCGGCCGCTCCGGCGCCGAAGGCGTACGGCAATGACCTGGAGGGCTGGATCGCCCAGGCGCTGGACATCATGAAGGCCAAGGGCATCCCGGGCTCGTACGAGGGTGTGAAGCGGAACATCATGCGGGAGTCGACCGGTAACCCGCACGCCATCAACGACTGGGACATCAACGCCGTGAACGGTGTGCCGTCGAAGGGTCTGCTGCAGATCATCGACCCGACGTTCAAGGCGTACCACGTCGACGGCACGTCCTGGGACATCTACGACCCGGTCGCCAACATCGTCGCGTCCTGCAATTACGCGGCCGACAAGTACGGCTCGATGGACAACGTGAACTCCGCCTACTGACGGGGAGCGAAAAACGAAACGCGCCGGAGGGCGGCGGCACCGAATAACCGGATGCCGCCGCCCTCCGGCGCGTCCGCATCATCGCCCGCCGCCGGGGTAGTCGTGGCGCATGCGCAAAGCGGTGAGTTCATGGGACGAGGCGGCCTTCCGCGCGGTGGCGACCCGGCACTGGCCCGGCGCCGACCGCGTACTGCCCCGGTTGTCGCGCAGTGCGGACCGGGG
Organism: Streptomyces mobaraensis NBRC 13819 = DSM 40847; assembly: GCF_017916255.1. NCBI lineage: Bacteria > Bacillati > Actinomycetota > Actinomycetes > Kitasatosporales > Streptomycetaceae > Streptomyces > Streptomyces mobaraensis. Next base: position 268,221 of record NZ_CP072827.1, on the reverse strand, counting down.
CCTGCTGTGGTTCGGCATCGCGGCCGGTGCGGCCGTCCTGGGCGGCAGGCCGGCCCGGCGGGCCGCGCTGCGGGGCGCCGCGTCGCTCGCCCTGGCCTCGGCGACGGTGAACACGATCGGCAAACGGTCCGTGCGCCGCGAGCGGCCCCTGCTGGACGTCGTCCCCCTGGTCCGCCGGCTGGCCCGGCAGCCGATCACCACGTCGTTCCCCTCCGGGCACTCCGCGTCGGCCGCCGCCTTCGCCACCGGCGTCGCGCTGGAGAACCCCGGCTGGGGGCTCGCCCTGGCGCCGCTCGCCGCGTCGGTCTGCTTCTCCCGCGTCTACACGGGCGTCCACTACCCGGGCGACGTGCTGATCGGGGCGGCGCTCGGCGCGGGCGCCGCGTTCGCCGTACGCGGCCTGGTGCCCACCCGCCGGCAGCTCGCGCCGCCCGCCCGGCCGCAGGCGGACGCGCCCGCCCTCACGGAGGGCAAGGGGCTGGTCGTGGTCGCGAACCCGGGCTCGGGCCAGCGGCTGACCGAACGCCCGGACGTCGTCGAACCCTTGCGCTCCGCCCTGCCGCGCGCCGAGTTCCTGACCGTCGGCACCCGCCCCGACGCCTCCGGCCCCTCACTGGAGGAGGCCCTGGAGGAGGCGGCGGACCGGGCCCGGGAGCTCGGGGGCGCGCTCGGCGTCCTGGGCGGCGACGGCACGGTCAACGCCGCCGCGGCCGTCGCCAGGCGGCACGGACTGCCGCTGGCCGTGCTGCCCGGCGGCACCCGCAACCACTTCGCCTACGACCTGGGCATCGAGACCCTCGGCGACGCCTGCCGGGCCGTCGAGTGCGGGGAGGCGGTCGCCGTCGACATGGTGCGGATCCGGGGCGGGATGGAGCGCGACGAACGGTGGTTCCTCAACACCTTCAGCGTCGGCGCCTACCCGGAGCTGGTCCGGATCCGCGAGCGATGGGCCTCCCGGATCGGCGCCTGGCCCGCCGGGATCCTGGCCGCCGTGCACGTCCTGCGGGCCGGCCGGCCCATCACCGTCGAGATCAACGGCCGGCGCCGTCGGGTCTGGACGGTCTTCGCCGGCAACTGCACCTACCGCGGCCTCGGCGCGGCCCCGGTGCGCCGCCACGACCTCGCCGACGGCGTCCTGGACGTCCGCATCGTCTCGGCCGGCCGGCTGGCCCGCACCCGCCTCCTGGCGGCGGCCCTGACGGGCGGCATCCGCAGCACTCCGCTCCTGAGCACCGCCCGCCTGCGACGCCTGCGCGTCGGCGGGCTGCACCCCGGCGCGCACTTCGCCTACGACGGCGAGACCGCCCCGGTGCCGGGCGGCCTGACCCTGGAGAAGGAGAACGAGGCCCTGGTGGTCTACCGCGTCCCCACCGGCCTGTGAGACGCGCGGTCGGCCGGCCCGCTCAGGCGGCCAAGGGGCCGAGCACCGTATCGGTCCCGGTCACCGACAGCAGGCGGGCGACGCCACTCTGCAACGGCCCCCGCACGACGAGCGCGGCCCCCGCGTCCGCCGCCTCCAGCCGGGCCCACAGCAGGGTGTTCAGCCCCGTGCAGTCGCAGAAGCTCACCTCGGCGAGGTGCAGGTCAAGGGCGCACGGGCGGTGCTGCCCGAGGCAGGCGCAAATGGCCCGGCGCAGTCCGGGGGCGGTGCCGAGGTCCACCTCGCCCGTGAGGCGAATGGCGGCGCGATCACCGTGGAGATCCACGCGTGTGCGCAGACGCCGTGCCGATGGGTCGGGGTTCGTCATGTGCCGCTCCCAGGGAGAGCCGGTTGGCGGGCAGGAGCCATGCTCCTCCCCCCATTGTCGTCATCCGAGAGCGGATCCCTCTTTCGAGTGGGTCGACGCGATGGTCCGTTCCTCGTACGAACCGCCCGCCGTTGGTCGTACGGATCCGCCACACGGCGGAGCGTAGGGCGATCGAACGACTACATGACGGAGTGATGCGTGATGAGTGGCCTGATGCGGATCGGTGTCGCCGTGGGCACGGTGGCCGTCGCCCTGTTCGGCCTGGCGGGCCCGGCCTCGGCGGACGACGGGGGCCGGAGCGGCGACCGCAACGTAGTGGGCGCGTCGGGCGTGGCGAGCGGCGTACGGAACAAGCAGGCCGACGACTCGTCCAACAACTGCCGGGACTCCGTCGGACTCCTGACCTCCCGCGACTGCCGCAACGACGGCGACCGCGGCCACGCCCCCACGCACAACACCGACACCTTCGACGGCGTCCTGACCGGCATCCTCACCAGCACCGCCGTCGACCACAGCAACAACTGCGGCAGCCTCGTCGCCGTCCTGGCCGAGACCCGCTGCGTCATCGTCGAACACTCGGCACGCCCCCGCTAGAGGCACCGCGCCAACTGCCGTGCGAGCGACGGCATCCCGCGGCGAGGGGCGCCCGCGCAGATGGCCGCGGGCGCCTTACGAGTTCGACCTCGACGGCCTCTTCGCATTCGGCCTGCGGCGCTTCCTGGCCGGGGTCGCCGCGCTCCTCGAAGAGGCCGGGAGCGGAGGAGCCGCGCGACCGGTAGCGTGGCCCTGCTCGGGGGAAGGAGTCCGTCTCGCCGTGGGAGTGGGGCGGCCGGAGTTGGGGGTTGTGTGTGGGTGCGACGGCAGGGGTGCGTGGGCGGCACGCGGTGGTTGTCGGGGGGAGCCTGAGCGGGCTGCTCGCGGCGTGTGTGCTGGCGGACCACGCCGATACGGTGACCATCGTCGAGCGCGACCGCTATCCCGACGGGCCGGAGCACCGGGCGGGGCTGCCGCAGGACCGGCACACGCACGTGCTGCTGGAGAGCGGGCGGCAGGCGCTGGACCGGCTGCTGCCCGGGGTCATGGACGAGCTGCGCGGGCACGGCGCCCCGGCGATCGGGATGCCCGACGAGCTGCTGCACTGGCAGGCCGGCCGGTGGTACCGCCGCACCCCCGCCACCCTCCGTTTCGTCAGCGCGTCCCGTCCGCTGGTCGACTGGGTCGTACGCCGCCGGGTGCTGGCCGATCCCCGGATCCGGCTCGTCGACGGGACGGAGGTCACCGGCCTGGTCGGTGACGCCGACCGGGTGCGGGGCGTCCGGCTGCGGGCCCGGGGCGCCGGACGGGCGGGGGAGGAGCCCGGCACGCTGGCGGCCGACCTCGTGCTGGACGCCTCCGGCCGCTCCTCCCGGGCACCCGGCTGGCTGACGGAACTCGGCGCCGAACCGGCCCACGAGGAACGGATCGACACCGGACTCGCCTACGCCACCCGCTTCTACCGGGCGGGCGCCAACGTGGGCGCGCCGTTCCGGGGCGTCTACATCGTCCCCGACGCCACCCAGCCGTACGGCGGGCTCATCCTGCCGATGGAAGGGGACCGCTGGACCGTCCTGCTCTCCGGGCTCCGGGGCTGCGAACCGCCCACCGACGACGCCGGCTTCCGGGCCTTCGCCGACCACCTGCCGCATCCCGTCTTCGGCGAGTGGATCGACAAGGCCGAGCCGCTCGGCCCCGCCCACGGCTACCGGTCGACCGCCAACGTCCGCCGCCGCTACGACCGTCCGGGCCGCCGCCCGGCGGGCTTCCTCGCCGCCGGGGAGGCGCTGTGCGCCTTCAACCCCGTGTACGGGCAGGGCATGACGGTGGCCGCGCTGAGTGCCCTGGCCCTGCGCGAGGCCCTGGACGACACCCGCCGGGTCCCGACGACCCGGCGGGTGCAGCGGGCGCTGTGCGCGACCGTCCGCCCACCGTGGAACATCTCCGCGGGCGGCGACCGCCTGCTGCCCACCGCCCTCGGGAACGCCACCGCGGTCCGGGCCGTCGACCGGCCCGGCACCTGGTACATGTCCCGCGTCGTCCGGCGGGCCACCGGCGACCCGGTCGTCGGGGCCGCCTTCCGGGCGATGACGGGGCTCGTCGTACCGCCGTCCGCCCTGTTCGCGCCGGCCGTCGCCCGGGCCGTCCTGCTGCGCCCCGAGCCGCAGGCGCCCGTCGAGCCGCCGATGCGCCCGGAGGAGGGCGGCGAACGGTGAGAGGGCGGGCCGGCGGCCCGCCCGTAAGGCCGCTCAGCTGCGCAGCGGCCCCTCACACGTGTAGTCGGAGGTCCCGCCCCGGCCGTCGGACCAGACGTCCACCGGCCCGAAGGAGCAGTTCATCTCCTCCAGGTTGGTGGAGGCGGGACGGGCCCGCTCCAGGATGAAGTAGTCGACCGTGCCCGACATGTCGCGGAACACCCGGTCGGGGTCGGCCGCGTCCGTGAGCCTCGCGGTGATCCGGCCGGTGCACACGAAGCGCCGCACCGACGGGTCCGGGCCGGCGGCGCAGGCGGGCGTCAGCGAGGTGGCCGAGGCCAGCGACGCGCCGACGGCCTCGGGGGAGGCGTCCCGCAGCCGGTCGTTGGGGATGACGTCGGTGCTGGGCACGTACAGCCCGTCCACCTCGGCGATCCGCCGGTCGAGGAAGGCGTCGTAGGCGCGCTGGAGTCCCGCGTCCTTGCCCATCCGGTCGCGCCAGGCGTCGAACCCCGTCGGGTCGTCCGCCCGCAGCAGGCCGTACATCTCGCGCAGCAGCGACGGCCGTTCCGTCCAGAGGAATTCGAAGAAGGTGCCCGCGTAGTCGTAGAAGCGGAAGCCGTCGCCGTCGTACGTGGCGTGCAGCAGCCGGTCGACGCTCATCCGCGGACCGCCGTTCGCCGTGTCCTTGATGACGCCCCGGACCAGGGACTTGCGCACCTTGACGCCGTCGCCGCGGGTGGCCCCGGCGAAGAACTCGGCCGTGCCCTCGTCCATCGCGGTGGTCCGGTCGCCCTGGTACCAGGGGCCTTCGCCGAACAGGCCGGGCACGGCCCACCGCCCGTTGAGGTAGTGGGTGTACTCGTGCCGGAACAGCTCCTCGAGGGTCAGCGAGGAGTCCTGCGGGACGCGGCGCTGGTACGTGTAGAAGGTCGCGCCCTGCTCGATGTACATGCCGCCGTTGGCGGTGCTCAGCCCGGTGAGCAGCGGCTGGAAGTCCTCGTACTGGGCGCGCGAGGCGTACAGGACGATGTTCAGGGTGGAGTTGACGTCGCCGGCCAGCGGCTTCTCGGTGCCCAGTACCCGGTGGAACTGGGCCTTCACCTGCTTGCTCGCGTAGTACAGCCGGTCGACGGTGGCCCGGTCCAGGGCGGTGCGCACCTTCATGCCGCCCCCGTCGTAGGTGTAGGTGACGGGGAAGAGGCGCCGCTCGATGTCCGGCTTGCAGACGCCGTACGCGGCGCAGGACTGGTAGTAGACCAGCCAGCCCGCCGCCTTGGCCCACGGTGAGCCGAGCGCGCCGAAGTTCCGCTCGGCGACGGGCAGCAGCGCGCCGAGGCCGGACACCGTCTCGTTCCGCAGCGCGTCGACCTCGCCGAAGCGGCCGTACTCGCCGACGGCGTCCCGCACCACCCACTCGTTGGGCGTGCCCTTCAGGTGCGTGTAGCCGGCGAACTTGCGGAACGCCTCGCGGTACGCGGCGTTGCCGGTGACGACGGTGCGGAACGCGGTGTCCTTGTTGCCCGGGTACAGGCCCAGGTAGTTGACGGACAGCCCGGCGAGCGCGGCGCCGGCCCAGGACGGGTCCTTGTACGTGGTGGTGTGGTACGGGTCCATGGTCGCCAGGACCTTGCGGATCAGGCCGAGCTGGGACTGGCGCAGCCCGGGGCCGCTGCCCGCGTACAGGGCCTCGCGCAGGCTCTCCGCGTTGGAGCGCGTGACGTCGAAGCTGTGGGCCGCGCCGCCGAAGTCGCTGATCGCGCGGCGCATGGCCTCGGCGGTCGGCGGGTCCGTGACGTCGATCTCGGTGCGCGAGAAGTCGTGGTACACGACGGCGTGGAGGTAGGTGAGCATCTCCAGCAGGTGGCCGCCGTTCCGGCCGTCGTGCCGGGGCGCGAGGGCGGATATCCGGCGGGAGACGGCCTGGACGTGCGCCTTGGACATGACGGGGGCGAGCCGGGCGTCCCAGGTCCAGATGAGGGTGCGGAGGCAGCCGTCGGCGGTGACGGCCGGGTCGGCGAGGAAGTCGGCGAACGCCTCGGGCCCCAGGCCGGTGACGCCGTCGAGCGTGCAGGGCGCCAGGCCCGGGCGGGGCGTGCCGCCCTGGTGGGCGGGCGTACGGGCGCCCGCCACCCGGCCGTCGGGGAGGCCGCCGGGGGCCGGCAGGGGGCGGGCGGCCGGCCGGGGGGCGCGGGCGAGGCGGTCGGCCCGGTCGTGGCCGTCGTCCGGCCCGGCCGTCCCCGGCGCCGCCGTCGAGGCCGGCTTCGGGGCCGGACGGCCGGGTGCGCCCGCCGGCGCGGCGACGGCCGCCGGGACGGCCGGGCCGAGCAGGGCCGCGGCGAGGGCGCCGGCGGCCAGGGTGCGGCGGACAGGTCTGTGTCGGGACACCGTTGTCTCCAGAGTGGGGGGATACGTGGGGGATTCGAGGGAGGCCGGACTTCCCCCTGGTTCGGGGTGCTTGGGGGAGACGGCCACTGAGCGCTGTGTGATGCGTAACGTAGTAATGTGACATTGCATTGACAAGACGTCAGGAGAGAAGCGGCTCGGGGAGCGGCCCCGCGCCTGGGGTACGAAGCGGTGCCTACCGCACCGAAGGCCGCGGATCCCGGAGGGCACTGCCCTCGCCCCGGTGGCGGCCGGCACCCGTACGGGCGGGAGGAGCGCAGCCGGTTCCTCCCGAGGCCGGTGTGGCGGCGGCTGTGGGCGGTCGCCCTGCCCTGGATGCTGCGGCGCTACCGGAAGTCCTGACCCGGCGGCCGGGCGCCCGCCCCGTCCCCCCACCGTGCGGTGCCGCCGGATCCCCCTTCCGGGGCCGCCCCGCTCCACGCCATCATGTGGGGACACAAGGCACCGGACCCGGGGAGGGACGACGCGTGAGCGTTTTCGGCAAGGGCATCGAGAAGGCCGAGGTGCGGCTGAAGTGGGATCCCGCGCCCTACGGCGCCGACCCGCACGACCTCGACCTGGTGATCGCCGTCCTCCGGGCCGACGATCCGCACGGCGCCCCGGCCCAGCTGGTGCACTTCGGCCGCCGCTCACCGGACGGCACCGTCGTCCTCAACCGCGACAGCCGGGACGGCAAGGGGCTGGGCTGGGACGAGGTGATGACCGTCGAGCTGTTCCGGATGTCCGAGGCCAACGGGCGCGTCGTCGTGGGCGTGGCCGCCCAGCAGACCGACGGCCGGCTCACCTTCGCGGACGTGGCCGCGCCCCGGGTGCAGATCGTGGCCGGGTACGAGGTGCTGGCGGAGGAGGACTTCGCGTCCGTGGGCGGGGCCACCGCGGCCACGGTGGGCGAGTTCGTCCGCGACGCCGGCGGGCTGTGGTCGTTCCGTCCGCTCCTGCGCGGCTTCGACGCCGATCCGGAGACCTTCGCGGAGACCATGGGCACCGCCTGACGGGGCGTGGCGACCCCTTGGGGGTCTTCGTAGCGGTCGGTGACGGCGTGGGCGTCACCGGGTGATGTGAGGGAGCTGTCCGGCCGGGAGCGGAACGGCGGACTCCGGTCAACCGTCCACAACAGGTACCTTTGGCCACGGACTGGACGTACGGGCGGTTCGTGACCTGGTTCGTTCCGGCCGACGGAACGGCCGCGCCGCGGACGGCGGAGACGATGCCGCACACCCGAAGCGCTCCGCTCCACCGCTGTCCCATCGGGCAGCGGGTGTCGCCCCCCACGAAGACGTCGAGGCATGAACGTTTCTCACACCGGCCCGCACGGCGCCGACGCCACCACCGGCGCCCCGGCCGGCCGCACCACCCGGGTGGCCGTCCTGGTCACCGCCCTCCTCACGGCCTGCATCGCCTTCCAGCTGAACGCGAGCATGCTCAGCCCCGCGCTGAAGAGCATCGAGGACAGCCTCGGCGCCACCTCCGCGGAGATCGGTCTCACCCAGACCGCGTTCTTCACCTCGGCGGCGCTGTTCTCCCTGTTCCTCCCGCGCCTCGGCGACATCCTCGGGCGCCGCAAGGTGCTGGTCGGGATGCTCGCCCTGATGGCCGTGGGCTGCGTCGTCGCCGCGCTGGCGAACAGCGTGGCCGTGCTGTTCCTGGGCCGGGTCATCCAGGGCGCGTCCGGCCCGACCGTGCCGCTCTGCCTGATCATGCTCCGCGTCGAGGTGCCCGAGCCCAAGCGCTACGGCACCCTGCTCGGCGTGATCACCGCCGTCAACGGCGGCATCGCGGGCGTGGACTCCCTCGGCGGCGGCTACCTCGCCGACCACCACGGCTTCCAGGCCGTCTTCTGGGCGATGGCCGTCGTCGCCCTCATCGCCACCGTCATGGTCGCCACCATGACCCCCGAGACCAGGGTCCCGTCGGCGCACCGGATGGACTGGCCCGGCGTCGGCCTTCTCGTCGTATCCGTCGGCTCGCTGCTCGTCGCCCTCAACGAGGCCGGGAAGCTGGAGGCCGCCGACTGGACGCTCGCCTGCGGGCTCGTCGTGGTCGCCGCGCTCGCCTTCGCCCTCTTCTGGCGCACCGAGAACCGTTCGCCGAACCCGCTGGTCGCCACGCACCACCTGAAGCAGCGCGCCACCTGGGCCACCCTGCTCACCACCGTGCTCACCATGACCGGTGTCTTCGCGGTCATGAACGGCCTGATCCCGTCCTTCGCCCAGGACGCGCAGGCCGGCCTCGGCATGAGCGCGAGCGAGTCCGCCTGGTGGACCCTCACCCCGTACGCGCTCGCCGGACTGGCCATGGGGCCGGTCGCCGGCCGGCTCGCCGCCACCTACGGCTACGGCCGGGTGCTGCGCCTGGGCCTCGCCGGTTCGGTGCTCTCCGTCATCCTGATGATCGTGACCGTGCCGGCGGACTCCCGGGTCCTGCTGCTGGTCACCTCCCTGCTGGTGGGCATCGCCTACGCGGGTGTGGCCAACATCGTCCTCAACGGGCTGGGCATCGTGCTCTCGCCCAAGGAGAACCCCGGCTTCCTGCCCGGCCTGAACGCGGGCGCCTTCAACCTCGGCGCGGGGCTCAGCTTCGCCGCGCTCTACGCCGTCAAGACGGCCATGGCGCCGTCCGACCCGTCCTCGCCCGGCGGGTACGTCGCCGGAATGATCGCCGGTGTGGTGATCCTGGCCCTCGCGATCGGGACGTCGTTCCTGATCCCGAAGCCGGTGGAGGCCGAGGCGCACGACTGAGGCGCGTCCCGCCCCTCGCCGTCCGGCCCGCCCGGCGACGCCATCCGTCGCCAGGCGGGCCGTTCCGTACCCGGACGCTCCCCGCTCACCTCGCGGGGCACTGCTTCCAGGCGAAGTGGTAGAGGGTGCTGATGTTGCCGTCCGTCGAGTCCATCATCAGGAAGCTGGACGTCTTGGAGGTGTCCGAGGTACCGGCGTCCACCCGCAGCTCGGTGTTGATGTTGAAGTAGCGCATCGCCCCGCAGGGCGCGTAGACCAGCGCGTCGATGTCCGTAGTGTCGGACGTCTGCCAGTTGTCGTTGAGCGGGCCGGTGAAGTGGTGGTTGACGAACGAGGTCTGCTGCATCCCCTGGAAGTAGTAGTTCGCCCGCTCCAGCCCCGCGGCCCCCTTCTCCAGGTGCGCGAACCCGCGGTAGTCCGCCCGCGCGACCGCGTACGTGAAGCCCTGCGGGACGTGGACGTTCAGGCTGAGCTGGCAGTTCCGGCGGGCGTCGGTGGGCTTGGAGCCGACGCCCACCTGGGCCGTGTAGTTGCTGTAGGACACGGTGAAGGCCGTGTTGTCGGGGGACACCGCCACGTTCGCGGTGCCCGCCGGACACCCCGACCCGTTGACGGTCACCACGTCGATCACGATCTTGTCCGGCGGCGGCACCCCGATCGGGGCGGCGCCCGCCGGCGGGGCCGCGACGGTCAGCAGGGCCGCCGCGGCGCCGCCGAGCACGGCCGGTCTGAGCTTGGTGGGTCCGCGCATGAAGGCCCCTCTCCCTGGTCTCCCTGGTCTCGCTGGTCCCACTGGTCCCGCTGCGCCGCGCCCGGGAGCGCGGATGAGGCACGGATCAGGAACACTGCTTCCACTCGAAGTGGTAGAGGGTGTTGACGCTGCCGTCGGCCGAGTCCATGGCCATGAAGCTGGTGGTCGACCCCGGGTCGGAGGTGCCGGCGCTCACCCGCAGCTCGGTGTTGACGTTGAGGATCCGCTGGGTGCCGCAGGGCGCGTAGACCAGCGCGTCGACGTCCGTCACGTCGGTGGTCTGCCAGTCGTCGCTGAACGGGCCGCTGAAGCGGTGGCTGGTGGAGGTCGTCTGCTGCATGCCCTGGAAGTAGTAGCTCGCCTTCTCCAGGCCCGTCGCCCCGCTCTGCAGATGGGCGAACCCGCGGTAGTCCGCCTTGGCGATGGCGTAGGTGTAGCCCTGCGGGACGTGGACGTTCAGGCCGAGCTGGCAGTTCTTCCGGAAGTCGGTGGGCTTGGAGCCGACGCCGACCTGGGCCAGGTAGTTGCTGTACGAGACGGTGAAGGCCGTGTTGTCGCCCGCCACGGCGACGGCCGCCGTCCCCGCCGGGCAGCCCGACCCGTTGACGGAGACCACGTCGATCTGGATTCTCCCCGGCGGCGGCGCGCCTTCGGCCGCGGCGGCCTGGGGGGAGAAGGCGGTGGCGGCGAGTGCCACGGCCGCGGTGCCGATGAGTGCCGGTTTCCACATGGGGATGCCTCCAGCTGCTCCGCCGAGTGACTGCGCGAGACATGCCACCACCGGTGAGGGGGCATGTACAGGTCAAGTTGAGCCGATGTGGCCGGTCTCCACCGGGCGGCCTCGCCGCCGCTTCCCCCGGCCCTCGCGGTCCCGCCTTGCCTGCCCGGCGGCCCGGAGGGACGGTGGAAGGGACGTCCCGCGCTTCCGGTCGGCGCGGAACCCGAGCGCCGGGCGCGGCACGCCATGGCGAAGGAGAGCGCCATGCGTACTCTGCTCAGGGCCCGGCTGGACACCCACACGGCCAACGAGGCGGTCAGGAACGGCACCATGGGGGCGGCCATGCGGGACGTCCTCGAACAGCTCCGTCCCGAAGCCGCCTACTTCACCTGCATGGACGGCGGGCGCACCTGCATCCTCGTCTTCGACATGCGGGAGTCCTCCGAGATGCCGGCGCTGCTGGAGCGGTTCTTCCTCGACATGGAGGCCGAGGTCGAACTGCACCCCGTCATGAACGCGGACGACCTGCGGGAGGGCCTTGAGGCCCTGCCCCGGGGGTGACCGCGGTCCCGTCCCGGTGACCGTATCCCCGCAGCCCGTCCGCCAGTTCCGCCGCGTCACCGTCCCGGAGCGCGGACAGCGCCTGCTGGAGCGCGAAGGTGCCGCGGATCGCGGCCACTCGGGCGGCCGGGCCGCGCAGGGCGGGGCCGCCCAGCGCCACCACCCGGCGCAGGAACGCGTCCCCGTACGAGGCGGCGACGGCGGCCAGGTCCACGGCCGGGTCGCCGATCACGGCCTCGTCCCAGTCGATCACCCCGCGCAGCTCGGGCAGCCCGTCCTCCGTCTCCCACAGCACGTTCTCGCCGCCCAGGTCGCCGTGGACCAGGGCGCCCGACACGTAGGGCAGCGCCTCGGCCGCCGCCAGCTCCCGCTCGGCCCGCGCCCGTCCGGCGGCGGACAGCAGCGGGAACAGCTCCGCGCGGACGTCGGACGCGAACCGGCGCCACTCGTCGCGCGGGGCCTCCGGCAGCTCCGCGCGCGGTCCCGGCTCGCCGCCCGCGCGACCCAGCGCCGCCAGCAGCGCGGCGAACTGCCGGGCCGCGGCGTCGGCGGCCTCCGGCCGGGCGAGCGCGGACGGCTCCAGCGGCGCGCCCGGCACCCGGGTGAGCACCAGGTGCGCCGGGCCGCCGGTGCCGTCCTCGACGGACAGCGGCGACGGGACGGCGAACGGCAGGCCCGCCCGGCCGACCGCCCGCAGCGTCGCCGCGCGGGCGGGGAGCCGGGCCGCCGCGGCCGGGGTGCGCGGGAAGCACAGCACTCTTCGCGCGCCGACCACCACGCGGTGGAACTGGCCCTCGCGCACGTCCGGTTCCTCTCCGTCCTCGGCCGACAACCGTGCCGTGAGCGCCGCTTGACCATCGGCGGGGCGGATCGCCATCACCTGTCACTCCCTCGTCAGGGCTGGTTGAACCGTACTTCCGGATTGGCGTGCGTCGGGCCCGCGAGCAGTGGCTGCGGGATGTGCCGCAGATGCCGGTCGAAGAAGGCGGCGACGTAGGACCGGGTGATGTCCAGCGACCGCCGGCCGGAGAGTCCGGAGCCCGGGTACGGGGTCCCCGGCGGCAGCAACTGGTCGCCGAGGAAGGGGAAGTCGGAGAACGAGAAGTGGTCGGCGCCGGCCACGGTCAGCCACCGCTTCCAGCCGTCCAGCCGGGACCACGCCTCGTCCCAGGACTTGTCCTCGCCGCCCGGCCGGTGGATCCCGTCGTCGGTGCCGAGCATCATGAACGGCCGGCCGCCGAGCCCGCCGGGGGGCACCGCCCCCTGGAAGGAACCGTCCATGTTCACCCCGGCCCGCACCCGGGGGTCGGCCGCCATGACGGCGGCCGCGGTCGCGCCGCCGAGCGAGTGCCCGGCCATGCCCACCCGCTGACGGTCGATCAGATCCGCGTGCTTCCACGGCGATCGCGAACCCGTCAGCCGGTCCAGGACGAAAGAGGCGTCCTTGGCGCGGTTCACCACGGCCGCGTTGAAGTCCTTCTCGCTCTGCGCCTTCTCGCACGCCACGCAGGTCAGCATCCGGCCGCCGGGGAAGAGCGTCCCCACCGACTCGTAGGCGTGGTCGATCGAGGCCACCACGTACCCCCGGCTCGCCAGGTCCTCGGCCAGGGCGGTGATGGTGTAGCGGGCGACGCTGAAGCCCGGGGAGAGCACCACCAGCGGGTGGCGCCCGCCCACCGGTGCCGCGTCGACGCGGCTGTGCGTGCGCGTCGCGGCGAACCGCTCCGGCGGTATGACCTTGTCCAGCTCACGGTCCTTCAGGAGCAGGCGCGCCTCCTCCGTGGTGGCGTAGGGGGCGGACGGGCCGGCCCCGGGGCGCGCGGGGTAGTGGACGTCGACCATCAGCTCGCGGCCGTCCGCCTCGGGGACCCAGAGGTCCTTGCGGCCGTGGTCGACGAGGTGGAAGGTCGAACGGCCGACGGCGTACGGCCCGGTGGGGTCGGGCAGCCGGGCGGCGGCGGTGGCGGGAGCCGGCGCCCGGGGGGTCTCCGGCGCGGCGGAGGCGGCCACCGTCGCGGTCAGGGGGAGCAGGCAGGCGAGTACGGCGGCCGAGGCCGCCCTGCGAAGTCTCGTCATGTCTGGACCTTAGGTCACAAGGTCCCCTCCTGGCAGCGGTTTTCCGCCGCCCACCGGGCCCCGGGACCACACCGGCGGACGGGCCGTCACGGGCGGCCGGAGAGGGGCCGGGAAGGGGCCGGGAAGGGGGAGCGCTGGATGCGGGGGCCAGCATTCCGGGCGTGGGGGGCTCGTGCGAAGATTCCGTGCCCGGCCCGTGTGGGCCGGGTGACAAGGGGAAACTTCGTGAAACCAACCACTCTCAGAGCAGCCGTCGGAGCCGTGCTGGCCATGGCCGTGCCGGCGGTGCTGGTGCCCGCCTCCACCGCGAGCGCCGCGCCCGCGACCGGCGCGGTGGACAAGGCGACCGTCGCCTCCTTCGGCCGGGCCGCCGACACCCTGCTGACCGAGCGCACCTCGGCGCTGCTGGACTCGGTGAAGACGCCGCGAATAGCCACCCAGCTCGACCGCAAGGTGCGGCTGGCCGCCGCCGCGGCCAAGTCGGAGCAGGCCGGGCTGACCACCCTCCAGGCGCGCAAGAAGCGGCTCGCCGGCCTCCACGAGGCGTACACCAAGGCGGACGTCCAGGTCGCCGTGGACGGGGCCCGCTCCGCCGGCGGCCGGGCGGTCGTGCGGCTCACCGAGACCACCACGCTCACCTACAAGAAGGTCCGCGGCGACGAGCCGGTCACGACCGGCTTCAAGGCCCGGCACGAGGCCCGCTTCACCGCCCGCCCGGGCGGCACCTGGGAGCTCACGGCCCTGACGACCGACGACGACGGTCCCATCGCCGTCAACGACCCCACGGTGCGGAAGCGCGTCGCCTCCCTCGGCCCCACGCCCAGCGCCCCCCGCGCCTCCACCGCGTGGACGAGCCAGTCGGTGCCCAAGCGCGCCAAGGCCGGTGTCGACTACGCGGCCATGGCCGCCTACACCGAGAAGTACTGGCGGAACTACAACCCGTCCTACCGGAAGTTCAACGAGGCCGGCGGCGACTGCACCAACTTCCTCAGCCAGGCCCTGCAGGCCGGTGGCTGGAAGCCCGAGACCGGCTCGGCGGACGACTACCGCAAGTGGTGGTACGGCTCCTCCGGCCAGTCCGACAGCTGGGTCGGCGTCAACGAGTGGTCGTGGTACGCGCTCAACTCGAAGCGCGTCACCAGCCTGGCCAACGTGTACCAGCTCGAGGTCGGCGACGTCATGCAGATGGACTTCGACGGTGACGGTTCGAAGGACCACTCCATGATGGTGACGTACCGCAGCCGGTACGGCCTCCCGTACCTGACGTACCACTCCACCAACACCTACCGGAAGTCGGTGGCGAGCATCATCGCGTCCTACCCGGACGCGGTCTACTACGCCTACCGCACCTGACCGGTGCCGCCGCGCGGCGGGCGGGCATCCCTCGCCGCGCGGACGGGGGCCCGGTCCGGCGTTCCCCGGCCGGGCCCACCGGGTCCCGCGCACCCCTGCCGCCCATTGAATCGCGTCGCTTTTGACGGCAAATGTCCGAATGAAGGCAGGGTGATGGGGAGTTGAAGTAGTGGTTCCTGTGATACTGGGGCCGGAATGTGTGTTTTGGTGGCAGGGGGTACGTAGGTGTCGAAGAGGACCATGCAGTGCGCGACGGCCCTGGTCGCCGCGGCCGCTGTCGCACTCGGGGTGTCGGGCTGCGACTCCGAAGGCGACTCCGGCGGGAAGTCCGGCGGGAAGGACTCCTCGGCGTCGCCCTCGCCGGGCGCGTCGCGGGACTCCGCCGCCGCCCACAAGAGCCGGCCGCAGAACCGCCGCAAGCCGGAGGAGAAGTGGGACGGCAAGGTCAAGGTGCTCGGCGACGGCTCCACGTCCTATACCGGCCCCCAGCCGAAGCAGCCGAAGCCCGAGAAGCTGAAGCCGGGGGAGAAGCCCCCGCAGTTCGTCGTCTTCTCCTGGGACGGCGCCCTGGAGGGCGACGACCACCTCTTCTCACACTTCCGCGAGGTGGCCAAGGAGAACAACGCCACCATGACGTTCTTCCTCACCGGCACCTATCTGCTGCCCAAATCCAAGGCGTCCCAGTACAAGCCCCCGCAGCACAAGCCGGGCGAATCCGCGATCTCCTACGCGACCGACGCGCACATCCGGGACACCCTCCAGCAGCTCCGCGCCGCCTGGCTCGACGGCAACGAGATCGGCACGCACTTCAACGGCCACTTCTGCGGCAAGAAGGGTGGCGGCGACTGGAGCGAGACGGAGTGGAAGAGCGAGATCGAGCAGGCGTACTCCTTCGTCCAGCACTGGAAGACCAACACCGGCTACAAGGACCTGCCGCCGCTCCCCTTCGACTACGAGAAGGAGCTGGCCGGCGGCCGGGCGCCGTGCCTGGAGGGCCAGCAGAACCTGCTCAAGGCGGCGCGGCAGTTCGACTGGCGCTACGACGCCAGCTCGCCCGGCGACTTCCAGATATGGCCGTCCCAGATCGACGGCATATGGAACTTCCCGCTGCAGCTGCTGCCCTATCCCAAGAGCGAGAAGCAGGTCCTCTCCATGGACTTCAACTTCCTCTACAACCAGTCCGGTGACGAGACCAAGGGCGATCCGAAGAAATACGCGGAGTGGCGGAAGCTGACCCGGGACGGTTACCTCAACGGCTTCGAGCGGGTCTACCACGGAAGCCGGGCGCCGCTGTTCATCGGAAACCACTTCGAGGACTGGAACGGCGGCATATACATGAAGGCGATAGAGGACGTCGTGAAGTCCGTGTGCAAGCGCGACGGCGTCCGCTGCGTCTCCTTCAAGCAGCTGGCCGACTGGCTGGACGTCCAGGACCCCGACGTCCTGGCCCGGCTGCGCGGGCTCGACCCGGCGCAGTCCCCGGACTGGAAGTCGATCGTGAAGTAGACCTCGGGCACGGCCCGGGGCGGTCAGGGGACCGCCCCGGGCCCCCGCTCACGAGCGGCCGGTCATGTACCGCGTCCAGATGCCGAGCGGGACGGAGGCGGGGGACGGGCCGCCGCCCTTGGCCTTCCCCTTCCCCTTGGCGTCGCTCTTGTCCTTGCCGTCCCCGCTCCCGTCCAGGGGCAGCAGTTCCTGCGTCTTCGGGTCGATGCGGGCGAGCGACACCGCGGTGGACAGGTCCCCCCGGTACCCGACGAACCAGGCCGACTTGGCGTCCTGAGCCGTGCCCGTCTTGCCCGCGGTGCCGGGCCCGGCGGCCTTCGCCGCCAGCGCGGTGCCGTGCCGGACGGCCTCCCGCAGCGCGTCGTCCACCGCCTTGGCCACGGGGGCCGGCAGCGCCTGCCGCGGCTTGGGCCGCTCCACGGGGACGTCCGCCCCGTTCCGGCGGAGCCCGCTCACCGAATAGGGGTCGGTGTGCCGGCCCTCGGCCGCGAAGGTGGCGTAGGCGTCGGCCATGCGGATCGCGCTGGGCGTCGAGGTGCCGAGCGAGAACGACGGCAGCTTCTCGCCGAGGCTGCTCTCCAGCAGACCCGTCTCCACGCCCACCTTGCCGACCCGGTCCAGGCCGACGTCCATGCCGAGCTGCATCATCGACGTGTTGACCGACTGCGCGACCGCGTTCTTCAGCGAGATCTTGCCCCAGGACTTCCCGTTGTCGTTCTCGGCCTTGACGATCTTCCCCGAGCGGTCCCAGTACGGGCCCTCCGGCGTCAGCAGGGAGATCTTGTCATCGCCGTCGTACAGCGTCGCCGGGGTGACGGGGGTGCGCGGCTTGCCGCGCTCCTTCTGGACGCCGTCGCGCAGCGCCGCCGCGTAGACGAACGGGGTGAAGGCGCTCCCGGCGGGCACCACCGAGGAGTTGGCGTCGTTGAAGCCCTGCTTCAGATAGCCCTCGCCGCCGTAGAGGGCGGTGATGCGCCCGTCGGTGGTCACCGAGGCGGCGCCGATGCGCAGGTCGCGGTCGGGGTGGTCCGGGTCCGGGCCGAGGGTCGCGCGCGCCTTGCCGACGGCCTTGGCCAGTGCCTCGACGCGGCGCCGGTCGAAGGTGGTGTGGATCTGGTAGCCGCCCCGGGCGAAGTCCTGGTCGGAGACGTCGCTGTGCGCGGTCACGTACGCCCGCGCGGTCTCCACCAGATAACCGGTCTGGCCCGCCAGCCCGGTGGGGTGCGGCGGGCGGACGGGCTCGGGGAAGCGGGTGTAGGAGGCCCGCTCCTTCTTCGAGAGCTTGCCGATGGCGACCATCCGGTCCAGGACCCAGTTCCAGCGCTCGACCGCGCGCTCGTGGTTCTTGGCGCTCACGGCGGGGTCGTACAGCGCCGCCCCCTTGAGCAGCGAGGCGAGGAAGGCCCCCTCGCTCGCGTTCAGCTCCGAGACGTCCTTGTCGTAGTACGCGTGGGCGGCCCGCGCGATGCCGTATGTACCCCGCCCGTACCAGCTGGTGTTCAGGTACTGCTCGAGGATCTCGTCCTTGGACAGCTTGCGGTCGAGCTTGATGGCGATGAACATCTCGCTGAGCTTGCGCGAGAACGTCTGCTCCTGGTTCAGGTAGGCGTTCTTCACGTACTGCTGCGTGATCGTGGAGCCGCCCTGCGTACTGCCGCCCGTGATCATCTTGGTGACGGCGCGGAGCATGCCGCTGGGGGAGACGCCGCTGTCGGAGTAGAACGTCTCGTTCTCGGCGGCCAGCGCGGCCCAGCGCACCTTCTCCGGGACCTTGTCGAGGGGCAGGTCCTGCCGGTTGACCTCGCCGGTGCGCGCCATCTCGGTGCCGTCGGCCCAGTAGTAGACGTTGTCCTGCTGGGTGGCGAAGGCGTTGAGGTCGGCGGGTATCTCCGTGCGCGCGTACATGATCGCCAGGAGGCCGGTGACGACGCCGACGCAGCTGAATATCAGCCCCAGGGTCTGCCGCCACGAAGGGACCCAGCGCCGCCAGCCCGACCGCCCCGGGCGCGGGTACGCCGGACGCAACCACCGCCCGAAGCGGCGCGCGGTTCCCTGACGAGTGCCCAGCAGCCGGCGGAGGCCGGCGGGAGCGGCGGCTTTCCGGGCATGTGCCCCTTTACGACGTTCGATCACTGCTCGACCCTATGGGATGGGATCCCATAGGTTTGTGCCGTTCTGTCGCGAAAACATTACGGTTCCCTGTGCGTTCCCGCCGGGGCCGGAACCTCCACCGTGACCGGACGGAGACGCGGGCGGAACGAAGGCCACCGTTTCATCCCGGTACGAAGGTTACGCCTGTGACCGGATGACGCTCACGGGGGGCCGGATGGTTCCCGGGACCACCGAGGAACATGACGGCGGCTGAGGGGAACGTTCCCCGGGGCCCCGGCCGTCCGTCATCCCTTCATCCGCTCATCCGTTAATCCATTGGCCGGAAACGGCCCTGACCAGGCACACTTCGCGTCATGGTCCACACCGCCGACGCGCTGCTCGCCGTTCTCGACCCCCTCCCGCACCACCACCGGCTGCGGCGGCTGGCCCTGAGCGTGCCGGGTCTCGTCGAGCGGGGCACGCTCACCGCCGTACTGGACGAACTGGACGGCCGCGGCGACTACGAGCGCCGGCTCGCGGCCCTGGCCGCCCTGGTCGGCCGCCAGGAGCACTTCCTCGCCGCGCGCCTCGCCGACCCGGACCCCGTCGTCGCCGGCTACGCGCTCCGGGGCGCCCGGGCCCTGCCGCTGCCGGACGCCGCGATCGAGACGGCGCACGAGGACGCGTCCGCCGCGACCCGCGACCGGATCGCCCGCTTCCTGTGGGCCGGGGACCGCCCGCGCCTCACCGAACGGCTGGTGACCCGCCTCCGCGAACAAGGGGACGACGCGGAAGCGGCCCGGCTGCTCCCCGGCTGCTCGCCGTCGTTCGTGGCCGCCGCGCTGCCCGGCCTCGCGCACGCCGTCACGGCACCGGTGCGCCTGGCCCGCCGCCACCCCGGCCCCTTCCTCGACCAGGCCGAACGGGACCTCGCCGAACGCCCCCGGGGCACCGGGCGCACCGACTGGTGGCAGCGGCACGACGGCGCCCTGGCCGTCACCACGGCCACCCACCCGGAGCGGGTACTGACCCTGCTGGAACGCCATGGGCCCGGCACCCTGCCCCACTGCCTCCGCCGGTCCGCCCGCGCCCTCGTCGCCGCGGACGCCGAGCGCTTCGTCCGCTGGCTCCTCGCACCGGAGCGGGACCACCCGCGCTACGAACCCCATCTGCCGTCCGGGGCGTTCCGGGCGCTGGTGCGGGCCGATCCGCCGTCCCTCCCCCAGCTGGGCCGCCACTGGACGAGAAGCACGCCGCACCTGACGGCCCTGGTCAAGGCGGTGCCGCCGAGCCGCCGCGGCGCGTTCCTCGCCGAGGTCACGGCGGCCGACGAGCCCGGCCGGGTGCCCTTCGGCGACCTCGACCTCCTCCCGCGCGAGCGCCGCTGGGCCGAGGTCCGGAGGTCCCTCGCCGAGCCGGACGTGGAGCAGATGTTCTGGCTGGACCTCCTGGACACCCGTGCGCACGGCCCCTTCGACGAGGCGCGGCCCCACCTGCTCGCCGCGCTCGACCGCCCCGACGCGGGCGACCGCGCGGCCGTCTGGCCGCTGCTGGTCGCCTGCGCGGGACGCGACGGGGGACGGGCCGGGATGGCGGAAGTGCTGGAGCTCATGACGCGGCGGCTGCGCAACGAGCGGGATCCCGTACGCGCCGACGCCCTCGGCGCCCTCGCGGACCTCCACCCCGCCCGGTTCGCCGACGAGGACACCGCGTTCCTCGACCGGATCCTGCTGGACGCCCTCGGCGCCCGGGACGCCTCGGCCGCCACCCGGGACGCGCTGCGCCGGCTCGCCGCCGGCCTGCTCGTCGAGCACGGTACGGACGACGGCACCCGGCCGGCCCTCCTCCAGTGGGCGCTGCACGCCTTCGAACGCATCACCGGACACATGGGCGACCAGGACTTCGGGCCGCTGCACCGCACCCTGCGGCGCGGCCAGGAGCACCGGCTCTTCGAGGTGCTGCGCCCCTGGCTGGAAGCCGCCCACGAAAAGGCGGACCACCGGCTGCTGTTCGCGTTCACCGCCGCCCTCGGACGGCGGGCCCACCGGATGCCCGCGCTGCAGAGCATGCTGGAGGACGCCCTCGGCACCGGTGACGACGGGGCGTTCACGACGGCGGTCCGGCTGTGGCTGGAACCGCCCGCGACCCGCGACGAACGCGTCGCCCGCGTCCTGGAACGCGAGCCCTCCGCCGCCGCCCTCCCGCCCGTCCTGGACGTCCTCGCCGCGCGCCGGACGGACCTGCTCGACGGCCTCCTCGGCGACCGGCCGCCGTACGGCCGCTTCCTGCCCCCGGGCGCCGACCGCCCCCTGCCAGGCCCCCGCCACGGCGACCGGCTGCTGCCCCGCCAGCAGGAGGCGGTCGTCCGGGTGGCGCGCGCGGTCGTCACGGACGCGTCCCGGCCGCTGCCCGAGCGCGCCGCAGCCCTGCGCACGGTCGCCGGACTGCCCGCCGGCCACCGGCTGGTGGTCGATCAACTGCATGCGCCGGACGTGCTCCTGGCCGAGGCCGCGCTGGCCGCGCTGCCCCGCGGCGGCCGGCCCGGGGAGACCCTCGGCACCCTGCTCGGCCACGCGGGCGGCGACCGCGCCCGGGTGGCCGTGTACGCGGCCGGCCGGGCCGCGCGGTCCGTCACACCGTCCGAGCTGGCCCGCCGGCTGGAGGACGTGCTCCTGCGGCAGCCGGACGCGAAGGTGACCAGCCGCAAGGAGGCCGTCCGGCTCGCGGCCCGGTTCCTGCCGGCACCGCGCGCCGCGGCGCTCCTGGCCGCCACCTACCGGATACCGGACCAGCATCCCGACGTCCGGGCCGCGGTCGTCGCCTCGGCGGCGCGGCTGCCCGGCGCACCGGACGCGTGGGCCGTGCTCGACGACGCCGGCCGCGGGGCGCCGCAGGTCCGGCAGGCGCTCCTGGCCGCCGTGCCCTGGCGACTGCCCGCCGCGCACCGCGCCCGGTACGCGCGGCTGGTCGCCGGCGTGTGCTCCACGGAGGACCCCGAGGTCCGTGAGGCGGCGCTCGGCTCGCTGGCCGACTGGGCCCCCTACGCTCCCGGGGCCGTTGCCGTGCTCCGCGAGACCGTCACCGACTTCGACGTTCGTGTGGGCTGGCTCGAGGCGGCCCGGGCGCTGGCTTCCCTGGCCGTCTCCGGACTGCCCCACCCCGTCGGAGGCGCCGCGCCCGGCAGTCTGCTCCACGACACGATCGGCGAGCTCCTCACCGCCGTCCGGCGCGCGGAATACGACGCCTGCCCGGACCGCGACCTTCCCGCCCGCCAGCGGCTGGACCGACTACTGCAGGGCGTGCCCCACCGCCCGGATCCCGGGCTCGTCCCCGTCCTGGAGGCGGTGGCCGCCCAGCTGGCCGGCGAGCCCGCGTTCGCCGAGGCCCGCGCCGGCCTGCTGCGCGGCCTGGTGGACCGGGAACACGAACTCCCCGGCCTGTGCGCGCGGTTGTCCGCGCTGGCCGACGCGCTCCGAGGCCGACCCGGGCTCGCCTGCCGCACGGCCGGCTACCTGGAGCGCCAGATCGCCGGCGCGACGCCGCCGGACCCGGCGGTCTTCCTGGCCGCGGCGCGGCACTCGGCCGCCGCCGACGGCGTGCCGGGCGGGCTGCTGGCCGTCGCCCTGGTGGCCGGTCAGGGGCGGCGGCTGGGGTGGCCCGAGGAGTGGCGGGTCCTGCTGCGTGAGTTGCGGCGGCACGAGGACGGGGACGTGCGGGCGGCGGCGTGGGAGGCCGTGGTGCACTACGAGTGACGCTCGGCTTCGTACCGGTAGGTGAGGGTTGCCCCGGCCCCTCGCTATCGCCGTTTCCTGGGGGCGGAGCCCCCCGACCCCCTGAAACCACGCTTCGCGTGGTTGTCCTCAAACGCCGGACGGGCTGGGGGGCGCCGCTCCCTCCGTCTCGCCTGCCGTGTTGCGTCGTACGACCAGCAGGGCGCAGGCGAAGGCGGCCGCCGCCGCGGCGACGGCGAGGGCGTAGCGGGCGCCGGTGGGGGAGTCGGTGAGGCCCCAGGTGGCGGAGGCCAGGGCGGGGCCGAAGGTGAAGCCGAGGTTGCGGGAGAGCTGAACGGCGGAGCCTGCCGTTCCGGCGGCCTTCGGGGGCGCCGCGTTCATCACCAGGGCCTGCGTGGGCCCGCCGTACAGGCCCATGCCGGCCCCGGCTATGGCGAGCCGCCAGACGATGTCGCCCGAGGACCAGTCGTGGTCGCCGAGGAGGGTGAGCAGGAAGAGGCCGAAGGTGGTGAGGGCGGCGCCGGCGACGGCGGTCGGCCGGTGGCCGTAGCGGTCGGCGAGGCGTCCGCCCAAGGGCCCGGCCACGCCCATGGCGAGCGGGAACGCGAGGACGGTCAGGCCGGTGGCCGTCGCCGACAGCCCGCTGTCGTCCTGCAGCCGCAGGGCCACGACGTAGTGCATGGCACCGAAGCCGCACGCGAGCGCGAACACCGCCCCGTAGACACCCTGCGTACCCGAGGCACGCACGACGTCCACCACCGGCCGGGCGCCCGGCCCGCGCAGCCACCGCACCGCGGGCGGCAGGCCGGCGAGCGCCAGCAGGAGCCAGGCGGGGGAGGAGGGGGCGAGGGTCAGGGCGAGCAGCAGCGCGGTGATCGCGCCGCCGACGAGCGCGGCGTCCGCCAGCAGCCGGCGGTCGGGCGCGACGAGACGGCCCCGGGCGGGCAGCGCCCGGCGCGCCACCAGCAGGGCCGCGAGGCAGAACGGCAGCTTGACGAGGAACACGGCACGCCACCCGAAGGCGTCGAGCAGGACACCGCCCACGGCCGGTCCGGTGACGGCCCCGAGGGGGCCCAGGGTCGCCGGGACGCTCATGGCCCGGCCGCGCAGGTGCGGCGGCACGGACCGGGCCGCCAGCACGGGCATCAGGACGAACAGCACGGCGGCGAACGCCCCTTGGAGCACGCGCGCGGTGGCCAGCATCGGCATCCAGGGCGACGCCGCGGAGAGCAGACCGCAGAGGGCGAACCCGGACGTGGCCGTCAGGACCGCCGGCCGCAGCCCCGTGCCCGTCCCGCCGCCGCTCAGGTCCAGCCAGCGGCCGGCCGGCAACAGCAGCGCGACGACGGACAGTTGGTAGCCGAGTACCGTCCACTGCGCCATGGAGGGGGAGACCCGCAGGTCGTGGGCGATGTCGGCCAGTGAGACGTTGACGATGTTCATGTCGAGCATGGCCACGAACGAGAGCACTCCGGCGATGCCGACCAGCACCCACCGGGGCCGTCCGTCCTCGGCCGGGGGCCGCGTCCCCTCCGGCAGTTCCTGCGTACCGTGCCGCATCGTTTCCCCTCCGAGGCCGTGAGGCCGCCGTTGACCGGAACCGGGTGTCGAGGGCGCTCGCACCCGTGCCCCGCCACCGGCGCGGCCCGCGCCCCGGTGGTCGGACGATCGTTCGCGGTGGGACTCCCCGGCCGGGCCGGATTCCGGGGGCTCCCGGTCTCGTCGGGGGAAGGACACCGCCCTGAGGAAGTCGGCCGGAGGGGCACGCCGGTTCCCGGACGGCGGCGGGGAACGGACCCGGCCCGTACGGCGTCCGGTCCGGCGGCCGGTGCCCCGGAGGCTTCCCCCTCCCGCAGGCCAGGATGGCACGCCGGTACGCCCCGGCGGACGTCCGGATACGGCCGCTTCCCGCGCCGTCCGCGCCACGCCTCTGGCGCCCCCGCGGCACGGCGGGGCCACACGTGCCCCGGAGACCGAAGGCCGGTTCCCCGTCTTGCCTTTCGGCTCCCGGGCGCGTTGGTTGTGCTTGTCGCGGGCGCCGGTGGGGAAGGCCGGGGAGAGGAGCGCCCGCGACGGACACGGCCCAACTCGGTGCCGCTGCCGCACCGGTGGCCGTTCAACCGTGGCTCCTGCCCGGTTGAACACCGGCAAGTCGCGCTCCGCGAAGGAACTTTCGGCAGGTCACCGTACCGTGCTCGGCCGCGGCCGCCGCGGGCGGGGCCGGCCGCGGAACACCGCCCGCCGGCGAGGCGCGCGGCGGGGCCGGACGCGCCCCGGGCTCGAACGCCGCTTTCCTTGAACGGCCCCGCGGGCGCATCGTTTCGGTACGCGGCGGCAGGGAGCTTCCGTCCCCCCTGCCCCGGTGCCGGTTCGCCGCGAACCGGCCATGGAGCGCCTTCTCGCCGTCGGCCCTCCCGGACCCGTTCCCCATCCCTTCTCCCTCATGCCGTCGGCCGCCGCCGGCTCCCCGACGGCGCCCCCTACCGAAAGGCTCCTTCATGGACGTACGTGAACTGAGGATCGCCGGCGCCTTCCACTGCGTCCCGGACAACTTCCCCGACGAACGCGGCCACCTCGCCTCGCCCTTCCAGGAGGAGCCCTTCACCAAGGCCACCGGGCACGGCCTGTTCCCCGTCCGGCAGACCAACCACAGCCGCTCCCGCCGCGGGGTCGTCCGGGGCGTCCACTACACCACGACCCCGCCGGGAGGGGCCAAGTACGTCCACTGCTCCCAGGGCAGGGCGCTGGACATCGTGGTGGACGTACGCGTCGGATCCCCCACCTTCGGGGTGTGGGAGTCGGTGGTGCTCACCGCCGAACACCCCAGCGCCGTCTACCTCCCCGTCGGGGTCGGCCACGCCTTCGTGGCCCTGGAGGACACGGTGATGACGTACCTCCTCTCCGTCCCCTACACCGCCGCCCACGAACAGGCCGTCTCCATACACGACCCGGCGCTGAACCTCCCCGTCCCCACCGAGGACGTGATCCTGTCCGACCGCGACCGGGTCGCCCTCACCCTGGACGAGTCCGCCGAGCGGGGCATGCTGCCGGACTACGAGAAGTCGCTGGAGATCGAGGCCGCCCTCTACGGCGCGTACCCGGGCGACCGCCGTGAAGGGAGCGGCGCGTGAACGCCCAGGACGGCAAGCGCCCGCTGGTGACCGTGCTCGGCGCCTCGGGGTTCATCGGCTCCGCCGTCGCGGCCGAGTTCGTCCGGCGGCCGGTCCGGCTGCGCCTCGTCACCCGAGGACACCGCCCCCCGGCCGCCGTCGCCGACGCCAAGGACGTCGAACTGCGCACCGCCGACGCCACCGACCCGGCGGCCCTCGCCGCCGCGGTCGACGGCTCCGACGTCGTCGTCCACCTGCTGGCCGACCTGTCGGGCGACATCAACTGGCGGGGCGCGGACCCGGTCGCCGAGCGCGTCAACGTCGGCACCATGCGGCACCTCACCGACGTCCTCCGCCCGGGCCCCGGCGGCCGTCCGGTCACCGTGATCTACGCCGGGGCGGCCAGCCAGGTCGGCCTGACCGCCGCCCCGCGCATCGACGGCTCCGAGCCCGACGAGCCGCAGGGCGCCTACGACCGGCAGAAACTCGCCGCGCAACGGGTGCTGGAACAGGCGACCCGGGCGGGCGACGTCCACGGGATCACCCTGCGCCTGCCCACCGTCATCGGCTGCGCGCCCGGCCGCACCACCTCCAAGGGCGTCGTGGCCGCCATGACCAAGCGCGCCCTGGCCGGCGAGCCCATCACCATGTGGCACGACGGCACCGTCCTCCGCGACCTGCTGCACGTCGACGACGTCGCCCGCGCCTTCGCGGCGGCCCTGGAGCACGGGCACGAACTCGTCGGCCGGCACTGGCTGATCGGCAGCGGCCACGGCGAACCGCTGGGCGCCGTCTTCCGCCGGATCGCCGACCTCGTCGCGGAACGCACCGGCCGCCCGCCGGTCTCCGTCCTCACCGTCGACCCGCCCGAATACGCCGAACTGGCCGACTTCCACAGCGTCGAGATCGACGCGTCCGCGTTCCGCGGCGTCACCGGCTGGCAGCCGCGCCTGACCCTGGACCAGGCGCTGGAACGCACCGTGGACGCCCTCTACCGGCACACCGTGGACGCGCCGGAGGGGCCCGGACCGCGGCCCTGAGCCGCGGTCGCCGAGCCCGTACCACCGTCCCACCGCCCGCGCCCCGCCCGCGCCCCGCCCGCCCCGAGGAGAAGAGAATGCCCGAGCCCCGCACCGCGCCCGACGTCCCGCCACAGGACCGCCCCGCGGCCCCCGGACCGGCCGCCACCGCCGGCCGCTGGCGCATCGAGGTGGACCGGAACGTCTGCGCCGGCACCGGCCTGTGCCTGGGGACCGCCTCCCGGCACATGCGCCTGGACAACGGCAGGGCCCGGCCGGTCGCGGAGGTCGTCGACCCCGACCCCAGCGTGGCCGACGCCGCCGACACCTGCCCGATGGAGGCGATCACCGTCCGCGACGCCGCCACGGGTGAAGTCCTCGCGCCGGAGCGGTAGTCGGCGCCCTGGTACGACCGCGTCATCCGAATGTCCGTCTTCGACTGTTCGCCTTCGACTGTCCGTCTTCGACCCGAGGTGGGATGTGCATGAGCGTGCTGGTATGGGCCTACGGCGATGAGTACGAGGCCGAACGCGCGGAGATCCTCGACGCCGTGGACACGGTGTTCTCCTCCGGACGCCTGGTGCTGGGGCCCAGCGTGCGGGACTTCGAGACCGAGTTCGCCGCCTACCACGGCATCGGCCACTGCGTCGGCGTCGACAACGGGACGAACGCGGTGAAGCTCGCCCTCCAGGCGCTCGGCGTCGGCCCCGGCGACGAGGTGATCACCGTGTCCAACACGGCCGCGCCCACCGTCGTCGCCATCGCCGGCACCGGGGCGGACGTGCGGTTCGTCGACATCGACCCGGCGACCTACCTCATGGACCCGGCGGCCCTGGCCGCCGCCGTGACCCCCCGCACCCGCTGCGTCGTCCCGGTCCACCTGTACGGCCAGTGCGCCGCCATGGAGGAGATCGGGGAGGTCGCCCGCGCCCACGGACTGGCGGTCGTGGAGGACTGCGCCCAGGCCCACGGCGCCCGCCGGAACGGCAGGCTCGCCGGCACGTTCGGGGACGCCGCCGCCTACTCCTTCTACCCGACCAAGGTGCTCGGCGCCTACGGCGACGGAGGAGCGGTCCTCACCGGCGGCGCGGAGGTCGACCGCGCGCTGCGGCGGCTGCGCTACTACGGCATGGAGGAGCGGTACTTCGTCGAGACGCTCCCCGCCCACAACAGCCGGCTCGACGAGGTGCAGGCCGAGATCCTGCGCCGCAAACTGCGCCGGCTCGACGACTACATCGCCGCCCGGCGGGCCATCGCCGACCGTTACCGGGAGGCCCTGAAGGACACCTCGCTCACCCTGCCCCACATCGCCCCCGGGAACGACCACGTCTACTACCTCTACGTCGCCCGCCACCCCCGGCGCGACCTCATCCTGGAGCGCCTGCGCGCCCACGACATCGAGCTCAACGTCAGCTACCGCTGGCCCGTCCACACCATGAAGGGCTTCGCCGGCACTGCCGCCGCCGACGTCCGCCTCCCCGCGACGGAGGAGTGCGCGGAGGAGATCTTCTCGCTGCCCATGTACCCGTCGCTGCGCCGGGACGTCCAGGAGCGGGTCATCGAGGCCCTGCTCAAGGTGCTGTCCACGGTGGACTGAGGCGGGCGCGGGCAGGGGGCGTCATGGCGGCCGGGCCGGCCGGTTCCCGGGCGATCGGGTCCGATAAGGCCGGTTGTACCGGATGGCGCCCCATGAGCGTGATGGCTACCACTGTTACCGATGGTACGGATAGGGCCTGATGGGTCGTTTTGCGCTGGTGTGGCTTGGTGTGGTGGTGTTGGGGGCGGTTGTTGTGTTGAGGGGAAAGGTGTGGCGGGGATGGCTCTTGTGCTGTTGCGCCGGTGGAAGGGTTCGTCGGGGCAGGGGGGTGTCCGGCTCCCGGACGGCGCGGGAGGGCTGGACTGCCAGGTACTGGATCCGGTGCAACTGCCGCTGTACCGCGCGGACGTCTCGGTCCGCGACGCGTCCGGCCGGGAGGTGCTGACCGGTCAGACGGACCCGCACGGCCGGTTCACGGCCACCCTGGCGCCGGGCGACTACGTGCTCGCGGTGACGTGCGAGGGGTTCCGCCCGGTCCGCCGCCCCTTCACCTGCGTCCCCGGCGCCCACGCGACCGTCGAGCCGTTCGCGATGGAGCCGGCCCCCGCGCCGACCCTGCCCACACCGGGCGCCTGGCGCATCGACCCGGACCACACCGCCGTGCGCTTCGCCGCCCGCCACATCGGCCTCGCCCAAGTGCACGGCCGCTTCAACGGGTTCGAGGGGACGCTGTGGGTCGGCGACCGCATGGAGGAGTCGCGGCTGGACGTGGTGATCGAGACGGCCAGCATCGACACCGGCGTCCGGCAGCGGGACGAGCACCTGCGGTCGGCCGAGTTCCTGGGCGTCGCCCAGTACCCGTACATGCAGTTCACCAGCGAGCGCTTCGTCCACCGCGGCGGCCCCCGCTGGTCCGTCCAGGGTGTGCTCAACCTCCACGGCGTCAGCCGCAACGTCGCCCTCGACACCCGCTACCTGGGCATCGGCACCGGCATCATGGGAGAGACCCGCGCCGCCTGCTCGGCCGTGACCGAGCTGCACCGCGAGGACTTCACGCTGAACTGGAAGTCGATGATCCAGCGCGGTATCGCGATGATCGGTGCGACGATCCGGGTGGAACTCGACATCCAGGCGGTACCGCAGTCCTGAGCCCGGGGCGACCCGCCTTCACTCCGGCCGGTCTCAGGACGCCGGTACGAGCCGGAACCCGTCCCCCTCGGCGGTGACGCGGCCCGCCGTCGGCGGCGGGAAGTGCGTGCCCAGCAGGAGCGTCTCCGCGCCGGCGAGGGAGGCGAGGAGGCCGCGGCGGGTGCGGACGGCCTGGGCGGGATCGGTGTCCACGCAGCTGGCGATCCCGGGGTGGGCCAGCTGGACGGGGTGGTGGACGCAGTCCCCGGTGATGACGGCCGCCCCTCCGGCGGCGCGGAGTTCGACGGCGATGTGGCCCGGCGTGTGCCCGGGCGTCGGGAGCAGCCGGAGGCCGGGGGCGAGCGGGGCCGGGCCGTCGTGGACGTCGACGAGGTCGAGGAGCCCGGCGTCCCGGATCGGGTCGACGGAGTCGCGGAACATCTGCCGGCGGCTCTCCTCCATGGTGGCGGCCTGCCCGGCCCAGTGGTCCCACTCCGTACGCGAGGTGACGTAGCGGGCGTTGGGGAAGGTGGGCACCCAGGAGCCGTCCTCGGCCCGGCGGGTGTTCCAGCCGACGTGGTCGGTGTGCAGATGGGTCAGCACGACCAGGTCCACGGACTCGGGCGGGAAACCGGCCGCCGTGAGCCGGCGGAGGTACCCGGTGTCGAGCTGGTGCCACGCCGGGTTGGCACGGGTCTTGCCGTTGCCGATGCCGGTGTCGACGAGCACCCGCTTGCCCCCCGCCTCGAAGGCGAAGGTGTGGCTGGCGAGCCGGGGAGCGTGGTCGGCCGTGGTGAAGTCGGGCCGCAGCCACGGTACTTCCGAGACGACGTCCCGAGTCGCGGCCGGCAGCAGCCACGCGCCGGTCTCCGGCGGAAGGGCGATCTCGTCGACACGGTGCACGCGGACGTCGCCGACCTGCCACGACGTGGGGGCGGCCGGCTGAGGGGACGGTTCGGGGGCGGGATCGGGGCGGAGCATGGGCGGGATCCTCTCCGGGCTGCAAACGCAGAATTTTTGCTTTAAGGGGAGCCTAGGGCCTAGGGTGCCGCTAACGCAAAGAATCAGCTTTTGCATGGAAGGTGGAGGCACGTCATGACCACACCGGACCCCGGCCCGCCCGAGGCGGCCGGCAGAACCGCCGCCGTGGCGGCCACGGCCGACCACGTCCTGTCCGTCCTCGGATCCCTGCGCGCACTCGACCTCGACGGCGTCCGGCCCGCGGCCGCGTACCGGCCGGACACGGTCGCACCGGAAGCCCGCCCTCTGGAAGCCCGTCCCCTGGAAGGAGAGCGCGCCGATGCGGCCGTATGAGCTGACGCTCGCCGAGGCGGCCGACGCCGTCGCGGCCGGGGACCTCTCGCCGGTGGAGCTCACCGACTCCGTACTCGACCGGATCGAGGCCGTCCAGCCGGAGTTGAACGCCTACGCCGAGGTCCTCGCCGGCACCGCGCGGCAGGCCGCCGCCCGGGCGGCGGCCGAACTGGCCGCCGGGCGGCGGCGCGGGCCGCTGCACGGCGTGCCGATGGCGCTCAAGGACCTCATCGACGTGGCCGGCACGCCCACCCGCGCGGGCTCCCGGGTCCGCGAGCACCACACGGCACACCGGGACAGCACCGTCGCCGCGCGCCTGGCGGAGGCCGGCGCGGTGCTGCTGGGCAAGGCGCACACGCACGAGTTCGCCTACGGGCTGACCACTCCGCAGACCCGCAACGCCTGGGCGCCGGACCGGGTGGCGGGTGGTTCCAGCGGCGGCTCGGCGGTGGCCGTCGCCGCGGGGGCGGCCACCTTCGCGCTGGGCACCGACACCGGCGGCTCCATCCGCGTCCCCGCCGCGCTGAACGGCGTCGTCGGACTCAAGCCCACCTACGGGCTCGTGCCCGTCGACGGGGTGGTCCCGCTCTCCTGGTCGCTGGACCACGTGGGCCCGCTGACCCGCACCAGCCGGGACGCCGGCCTCGTCCTCGCCGCCCTGACGGGACGCCCGGTACCGGACCGGCGACCGGACTTCACCTCGTTGCGCGTGGGCGTCCCCGGCAACCACTACTTCGACCGGGTGGACCCCGCCGTGGAGGAGGCGGTCCGCGCGGCGATCGACCGGCTGCGGGACCTCGGGGCGCGCCTCGTCGACGTCGAGATCCCCCTCGCCGAACACGTCAAGGCCACGCAGTGGGGGCTGATGGTGCCCGAGGCGAGCGCGGTGCACGAGGAGACCCTCCGCTCGTCGCCCGAGCTGTACGGCGCCGACGTCCACCCGCTGCTGGAGGCCGGGCGGCTCGTCCCGGCCGGCGACTACCTGCGGGCCCAGCGCGCCCGCGCCCTCATGCGGCAGGAGTGGGCACGCCTCTTCGACGGCGCGGACGCCGTGGACGTCGTCGCCGCGCCGACCGTCCCGCTCACCGCCGTACCCCGCGACACGGAGACCGTGACCTGGCCCGACGGCTCCACCGAGACCGTCGCCGACGCCTATGTACGGCTGTGCGCCCCGGCGAACATCACCGGTCTGCCGGCCCTCTCCCTCCCCGTCGGGCTCGACGGCGAGGGGCTGCCGGTCGGCATGCAGCTCATCGGGCGGCCCTTCGACGAGGCGACCCTCCTCGGCGTGGGCCACGTCCTCGAACAGAGCGGGCCGAGGGCCGGGACGGACCGGCCGGGCCTGGCGCCGGAACCTGCCGCCGCCCGGCTCGTCGCGCAATGATGTCGCGTTAAGCTGGGGTCATGAGCCCCAGACCCGCCGTACGCCCCGGGGGCCGCAGCGCCCGCGTCCAGGAGTCCGTCCACCGGGCCGTACGCGAACTCCAGGCCGAGGGGGCCGCCCTGACCGTGCCGCTCGTCGCGGCCCGGGCCGGGGTGACCCCCTCGACCGTCTACCGTCGCTGGGGCGACCTCCAGGAACTGCTCTCCGACGTCGCGGTGGAACGGCTGCGCCCGGAGGCGCCCCCGGCGGACCACGGCGACCTGCGGGCCGACCTGGAACACTGGGCCGTCGCCTTCCTGGAGGAGATGTCGTCCCCGCCCGGCCGCTCCTACATCCGTGACACCCTCGCCGGCGACCCGGACGGCTCCAAAGCCGGCCAGTGCTCCGGTTTCGCGCACGACCAGGTCGAGTCGATCCTCAACCGCGCGGCGGAGCGCGGCGAGCACGTACCGGACGCGGAGACCGTGATGGACCACCTGGTGGCTCCGATGATCTACCGCGTCCTCTTCCGCCCCGGACCGCTCGACGCCGCCTTCGCCCGGCGGCTCGTCGCGACCCTCTTCTACCGGCTGATGCCCCTGCCCTGACCCGGCGGGCCCTCGGCCGCCGCCGGAACCGCGGCGGCGCGGAGGATCTGCCCGATCCCGAACCGGAACCGCTCCTCGAAGTCGACGGACAGGAAGTCCTCGAGGGCCGCGCCCAGCCCCGGGAACCGCCGTGCGTCCGCCACGCCCGCGCGCAGCCGGTCGCGGGCGCCGGTGGCGGGCACCGCCTGCTCCTCCTGGACGAGGCCCAGGGTGAAGTAGAACAGGTTCCAGGCCGTCCACGCGGCCGTCCTGCGGTCGGGGCAGCCGCGCAGCAGGGCGGTCAGCAGGCGGTCGGCGAAGGCCAGGGTCCGCGGCTCCGCGGGGAACGTGCCCGCGACGAGCGAGGCGCCGTCCCGGTGCCCGAGCATCGCCCGGCGCAGCCGCCCCATCAGTTCGGCCGCCCGCTCCTCCCACTCCTCGGGCAGCCCCTCCAGCCCGACCTCCCCGACGACGGCCTCGGCCATCGCGTCCAGCAGCCGGTCCTTGCTGCGGATGTGCCACATGACGGTGTTCATGCTGACGCCGAGCTCCGCCGCGATCGCCCGGGTGGAGAGCTTGCCGATGCCGCCCCGGTCGAGCACGTCGAACGCCGCGCCGACCACCTGGTCGAGCGTGATGCCGACCTTGGAGCGGTCGGCCGTCCCTTGCTTCTTGGTCACTGATCGATTATATCTTGGCCCAGCGGGTCTTGGTCGGTGATAGAGATCCGGTGTTTCCGAGATCCCGGTGAGAGAGGCGGAGCCATGGAACAGAGCGTCGTCATCGTCGGCGGCGGGCCGACGGGGTCGTGGCTGGCCTGCGAGTTGCGGCTGGCCGGCGTCCCCACGGTGGTCCTGGAGCGGGAGCCGGAAGTCGATCCGCACTCCCGGGCGCTGACGGTCCACCCCCGGACGATCGAGACCCTGGCGCTCCGCGGCGCCCACCGGGAACTGCTGGCCGAGGGCGGCCGGATCCCCAGCGGGCATTTCGCCGTGCTCGACGAGCGCCTGGACTTCCGGGAGCTGGACACCGACTTCCCGTTCACGCTCACGATCCCGCAGGCGCGCACCACGGAACTGCTCCGGCGGCGCGCCCTGGCCCTGGGCGCGGACCTGCGGTGCGGGCACCGGGTGACGGGCTGTACGGAGACCGGCGCCGCGGTCACGTTGTCGGTCGAGGGGCCGGACGGCGCGTACACCCTGGAGGCCGCGTACGTGGTCGGGTGCGACGGGACGCGCAGCCTGGTACGCCGATGCGCGGGCGTCGCGTTCGACGGGACCCCGCACACCGCCCTCGGCACGCTCGGCGACGTGGTGCTCGACGACCCGCCGCCCGGCGCCGTCGCGAGCGCGTGGACGACGGACGGCACGCTCATCGCCGTCCCGCTGCCCGACGGCCGGCACCGGATCGTGATGCACTCGCCCGAGGACGTCCGTACCGACCGGCCGGGGGAGCTCGCCTTCGAGGAGTTCCGCGAGCGGGTCCGGCGCGTGGTGGGCACGGACTACGGGATGCGCGACCCGTCCTGGCTGTCCCGCTACGGCAACACCAGCCGCCTGGCGAGGCGTTATCGCGCGGGGCGCTTCCTGCTGGCCGGCGACGCGGCGCACCAGCACATGCCGGCCGGCGGCGTCGGCCTGAACGTGGGGGTGCAGGACGCGATGAACCTCGGCTGGAAACTGGCCGCGGTCGTCGACGGCCGGGCGCCGGACGAACTGCTCGACACCTACCACTCCGAACGCCGCCCGGTGGGAGCCGACACCATCGAGCACACCCAGGCGCAGACCGCGCTGATGATGGGCTTCTCGCCGCAGGGCGCCGCACTGAGGTCCCTGCTGGGGAAACTGATCGCGGAGCGGCCGCAGTTGCGCGACGCGCTCGCCGAACGCCTCTCCGGGCTGTCCGTGCGCTACCCGCCGCCGGGCCGGGCGCACCCCCTCACGGGCCACCGGGCGCCGAACCTGCGGCTCTCGGACACCCGGTCCCTCTTCGACGTACTCCGGGACGGCCGCCCGGCGTTCGTCGGCTTCGGCCGGACCGACGGCCTCGGGGACGCCGACGACCGGATCGACCGGTGCCGGTGCCCGCTCGCGCCGGACCGCGCGGCCTGGGCCGGCGTCAACGCCGTCCTGGTCCGGCCGGACGGATACATCGGGTGGGCGACGGACGAGACCGACGCGTCCGCCCTCGCGGCCGAGGCCCGTACCGCGGCCGCGGCCCTGTACGACCCGCGGCTGGTGGCGCGACCGGTGTGAGGCCGTTCCGGCCCCTCGGCGGCCCGCGCCGGAACCGGGTTGTCAGTGGTGCCCCCTACCGTTGCGGACATGGGGACGGACATCGCATACGTACGGGGTGACGCGACGACACCGCAGGGCAAGGGGCCCCGGGTGATCGCGCACGTCTGCAACGACCTGGGGGGCTGGGGCAAGGGGTTCGTCGTGGCGCTCTCGCGCCGCTGGCCGGAGCCCGAGCGGGAGTACCGGCGCTGGCACCGCGCCCGCGCCGAGAACGACTTCGGCCTCGGCGCGGTGCGAATGGTGCGGGTGGAGCGGTGGTTGTGGGTCGCCAACATGGTCGGACAGCACGGCATACGGACCGGCGGCAGCGGCGGCGTGCCCGTGCGCTACGAGGCGATCGACGCGGCCCTGGCGAAGCTCGCGGACGAGGCCGCCCGGCTCGGCGCCTCGGTGCACATGCCCCGCATCGGCTGCGGCCTGGCGGGCGGCCGCTGGGAGCGGATGGAGCCCCTGATACGGGCGCGGCTGACGGACCGGGGGATATCGGTGACGGTGTACGACCACGGCTGACCGCGCCACGCCGCGGGCACCGCGCGGGCGGTCGTGGATCCCGTCGGGGGTGGTCGCGGACCTCGCCCGGGGACGGCCGCGGATCCTGCCGCCAGGGGGCGGCCTGGACCCCGGCGACCGTCCAACCGCCCGTCCACCCGGGCGTGTCCGGAACGGCACCCTTGCCACCACCCCGCGCGTACGCTGACGGCCAGGTATCACAGAGCACGAAAGGGATCGTCGTGCGCACACCTCTCTCCTGGCTCGCGGACCGCTATACGCTCGCACCCCGCAGTGTCCGATGGGCAACACTCCTTTCGGTCGTGGCCAGTATCGGCATCGTCGTCACCGGCGGCGTCGTCCGCGTCACGGGCTCCGGCCTGGGCTGCACGGACTGGCCGGCCTGCACGGACAGCACCCTCGCCCCGACCGCGGAGATGGGGATGCACGGTGCGATCGAGTTCGGCAACCGCCTGCTCACCGGCGTGCTCTGCGCCGTCGTGGGCTGGGTCATCGTCGCGGCGCGGCTGCAGCGCACCCCGATGCCCTCGGTGCTGCGCGGCGGCTGGGCGCAGTTCTGGATCGTCGTCCTGAACGCGCTGGTCGGCGGGCTCACCGTCTGGATGAAGCTCAGCCCGTACATCGTCGCCGCGCACTTCCTCGCCGCGATGCTGCTGCTCACGGCCGCGGTGGTCACCTGGCACCGGGTCCGGCGGCACGGCGAGGAGACGAGACCGGCGGTGCCGATGCCGCCGGCCGTCCGCCCCGCCACCGTCGCCCTGGTCGCCGCCAACGCCCTCCTCATCCTGGTGGGCACCCTCGCCACGGGCACCGGCCCGCACGCGGGTGACTCGTCTGACGTCCCCCGCATGCCCCTGAACTGGAGGTTCGTCACCACTCTGCACGGCCTGCTGGGCGCCGCCGTCCTGGGCCTGCTGGTCTACCTGCTGTCCGTCCTGCCCAAGCGCGGCTGCGCCCTGGCCCGGCAGAAGACCGTGCTCCTGCTCATCACCGTCGTGGCGCAGGGAGGCATCGGCCTGATGCAGTCCCTGAGCGGCCTGCCCGCCCTGGCCGTCGTCCTCCACCTCTTCGGCTCGGCCCTCGTCTGGGCCGGCGCCCTGCAGGTGTACCTAACGGTCGGAACGGCGAATTCAGGCCGTCCGGCGCTGGCCGCCGAGACCGAAAACCGACCCGAACGCCCGACCACACTGGCCGGCCGCTGACACCCCGGGCGACTCCTCATCATTTACCAAGAATCAAACATTACCGAGTTGCCTTTCTGGTGGCGGTGGGCTTTCATGGCAGGGCGGCGCGCGCGGACAGCGGGCGCCGCCTCAGCGCACGCAGGGGAAGGGAACCGCCATGACCCACGCCACCGTTCCGCCGGACACCTCGGTCCTCGTCGTCGGCGCCGGGCCCACGGGGCTGACGCTGGCCATCGTGCTGGCGCGTGCCGGTGTGGCCGTCCGCGTCGTCGAGAAGGCGCCGGAATTCCACCGGGAGTCCCGGGGCAAGGGGCTCAACCAGCGCAGCCGGGAGATCTTCGAGGACCTGGGGGCGGGCGAGGAGGCCACCGCCTCCGGCATCGAGCACATCACCCTGCGCAAGTACCGCGGCGGCGTCCCGGTCAGCGACTACGTGACCTTCGGGGACAACGTCCCGACGGCCGACACGCCGTACGCGAGCGGGCTGATCATCCCGCAGTGGCGGACCGAGGAGATCCTGCGCGGACGTCTCGCCCGGCTGGGAGTCGAGGTCGAACTCGGCGCCGAGCTGACCGGGTTCGTCCAGGACGAGCACGGGGTGACCGCCGCCCTCGCCGACGGCCGGCGGATCCGGGCCGAGCGGCTCGTCGGCTGCGACGGCGGGCGCGGATCCGTCCGCAAGCTCCTCGGCCTGTCCTTCGAGGGCGCCACCGAGGCCGAGGAGTGCATGGTGATCGGCGACGTACGGGCCGACGGGCTCGACCCGTCCTACTGGCACCAGTGGTTCGACGAGGACGGCGGCATCATGCTCTGCCCCTTCCGCGGCAGCGACCACTGGCAGCTCCAGGCCGCGCCCGAACGCGACGCCGACGGCACGGTGCTGCCGCCCTCTCCGGAGTCCTTCCAGCGGATCTTCGACCGGCACGCCCGCGTGCCCGGCGTCCGGCTGACCGACGTGCGCTGGACCTCGGTCTACCGCATCAGTGTCCGCATGGCCGACCGGTTCCGCGTCGGCCGCGTCCTCCTCGCCGGCGACGCCGCGCACGTCCACTCGATCGCCGGGGGCCTGGGCATGAACACCGGGATCCAGGACGCCTTCAACCTCGGCTGGAAGCTGGCGCTCGTGCACCGAGGCGAGGCGGCGGAGCCGCTGCTCGACACCTACGAGGAGGAGCGCATGCCGGTCGCCGCGTGGACCCTGCGGCTGACCGACGAGCGCCTGGGCGCGGTACGCGAGGGGGTG
This sequence comes from Streptomyces mobaraensis NBRC 13819 = DSM 40847, assembly GCF_017916255.1. Lineage (NCBI taxonomy): Bacteria > Bacillati > Actinomycetota > Actinomycetes > Kitasatosporales > Streptomycetaceae > Streptomyces > Streptomyces mobaraensis. The sequence continues at coordinate 231,022 of NZ_CP072827.1, read as the reverse complement.
CGCAGGGCGGGCGTGGGCACGGAGGCGGCCGTCACCGAGGACACCACGACGCTGCGCGTCGGCTACCCGTGGAGCTCGCTGGCCTGGGGCGGCCCCGACGCGGGCGAGCGCGCGGGCGGCGTGCGGCGCGGCGAGGGCGGCCCGTGGTTCACCCTGCGCGGTCCCGGCGGTCCGGAGCTCCGCCGACTGGCCGACGAGTACGGCACGTTGCTGCGGATCCAGGAGGACCCGGCGGCGCGGGACCTGCTGCTGGTGCGGCCCGACCACCACATCGCCCTGCGCGTCCCGCCGTCCGGCGCGGGGGAGGTGGCGGAGCGGCTGGCCGGACTCGGCCCGCGGTGAGGGGCCGCGAGGGGCAACCCCGCGCAAGGGCGATCGGTTCAGGAGCCGTACCGAGGGGCTGGGGAGCCCGGACGAGCCGTTCGGCCCGTCCGGCGTGGCCGTCGAAGAGACGGTGACGGGGTACGACCGGGGAGGCTCAGCGTCCGCCCGCCAGGACCTCCGCGGCGGCCACCCCCGACGCCGTGCTCGCGCCGTGAGTGAAGATCTGCACCGCCCCCGGCGCCGCGCTCCCCGGCAGTCCCATCTCGACGACGATCGCGTCGGGGCGCGCGGTGGTGAGGTCCGCGAGGGCCCGGCTCATCCACGCGTGCCGCGGCGCGTCCCGCGTGACGACGACCAGCGGCCGGCCCACCGCCGCCCCCAGCGCGCGCGTCTCCAGCGCGGCGTCGGGCGCGCCCAGGTCCTGCGGGCGCAGCCGGACGGAGGTGGTCCCGGGCAGCCGCTCGCTCAGCGGGCCGGCGACGCCCCACGGGGTCTCCTTGCCGATGGCCAGGTTGGTGGCGGGGACCAGCTCCACCACGTGCGGCGGCGCGGACAGCGGCAGCGCGGTGCCCACGGCCCCGGTCAGCCGGAGGGCGCGGCGGGCGGCGACGAACCCGATGTCGCCGTCGGCGGAGCCGGCGGAGGCGGCCCGGCGCAGCCCCGCCGACCAGTCCGCGAACGACCGTACGCGGTAGGCCGCCTCCGCGAGCCGCTCCTCGGCGAGATCGCCGCGGACCACGGCGTCCACGAGGGCGTCGGTCAGGAGGCGGGCGGTGGACTCCTCGGCGCTCTCGCCGCCCACGCAGACGGCGTCGACACCGGCGGCCACCGCCTTCACCGCGGCCCCGCCGATCCCGTGGGGGCCGGAGACCGCGCCCATCTCGATGGCGTCGCTCACGATCAGGCCGTCGAATGCGAGTTCCCCGCGGAGCAGGTCGATCAGGATCCGCCGGCTCAGCGTGGCGGGCAGACCGGGGTCGTACGCGGGCACCAGGAGGTGGCCGCTCATGACGGCGCGGACGCCCGCGTCCAGGGCGGCGCGGAACGGGGGCAGCGCCTGCGCGGCGATCTCCTCGCGGTCGGCGCCGTAGACCGGCAGGTCGTGGTGGGAGTCGACGGCGACGTCGCCGTGGCCGGGGAAGTGCTTGGCGCAGGCCGCCACGCCGGACGACTGGAGTCCGCGGATCCACGCGGCGGTGTGCCGGGAGACCACCGCCGGGTCGGAGCCGAAGGACCGGACGCCGATGATCGGGTTGTCCGGGTTGGAGTTGACGTCCGCGCTGGGCGCGTAGTCGAGGCTCACCCCGGCGGCGCGCAACTGGCCGCCCAGGTCGGCGGCGACGGCCTCGGTCAGCCCGGTGTCGTCGACCGTGCCGAGGGCGAGGTTGCCCGGCCGGGTGGAGCCGGTCCCGGACTCGATCCGGGTGACGTCCCCGGCCTCCTCGTCGATCGCGACGACCAGGTCGGGGTTCTCCGCCCGCAGGCGCTCGGTGAGCCGGGCGACCTGCTCGGGGGAGACGATGTTGCGCGAGAAGAGGACGACGGAGGCCAGCCCGTCACCGATGTCCCGCAGCACCCAGTCCGGCGCCTCGGTGCCCACGAAACCCGGCTGCAGGACGGAGAGGGCGAGTCGCCGCAACGTGGTGCTGTGCTGACTGGAGGACATCGGCCGGTGCCTTTCGGGTGGGGGAGCGGCCGGCGAGGGCGTCGGCGGAGCGACGGCGACACGCTCGCCGGATTTGGTATAGACCAACAAGGGTGCGCCTAGGTTAACCGCATGTGTCAAGAGGGTGGGCGGCATCACTTCGACGGGCAACGTCCGCATTCGCGAGGTTCGTTCACCGCCTGACGGGGTCTCACGCGCGCCCGCGCAGAGCGGGCGAATGGATCATGAGCGGCTGAAATGATCTCAATTCGGATGTTGACATTCTGAGTTGGTCTAGTCCACCTTGATCGGGTGCACATACAGCGTGGGGCGCGTGAGGCGCGCGGCCCGGAAGAACCGACACGGACTCACCGGCCCCCGGGCGGCGCCCGGGACCACGGCCCGAGACGGGCGCCGTTCTCGGAGGCGTGAACGAGCCGCGACCCGGCTCCCACCCCCCACAGGCGGCCCCACGGCCCCAGCCACCCCTCGTTCCGGACCCACCGGCCGGACCGCGACCCACCCCTGCGCGAAGGCGGCCCCCGGCATGCGCCGGCGCCCCTCGCGCCCACCGTGCACCGTTTGGCGTTCCCAGATCCGGGGGGCGACAGAAAGGATCCGGAGTACCGCATGCCGACCGCTGACCCTTACCTCCACCGAGCCGTCACCGACGTCCCCTACTTCAGCGCGGACGGCGAGACCTACCTCGCCCGCACCCAGCTGAGGGACCTGCGCAAGAGACGGCCCCTCAGAGTGCTGTCCGAGGAGGACTTCGCCTTCTGGCAGACCTACGGCTACGTCGTCGTCCGCGAGGCGATCCCCGCGGCCGCCGCCCGGCGCCTGCTCGACTTCGCCTGGGACTTCCAGGGCATGGACCCCGACCGGCCGGACACCTGGTACCAGGACCGCGAGTGGCGCTCCGACCTGGACCGGGAACTGCACGTCTACGGCTTCGTCGAGGCGTACCACCACCAGCTCATCTGGGACAGCCGGCAGACCCGGCGCGTCTACGACGCCTTCGTCGACGTGTGGGACTGCGAAGAGCTGTGGGTGACCCTGGACCGGCTCAACCTCAACCCGCCCAACGTCCGCAACCGCTCCCGCTCCCTGATCGAACACCGCGAACGCGGCTTCGACATCGAGCTGCACTGGGACGTCGACACCTCCCAGGGCATCCTCCCGCAGCGCGTCCAGGGCATCATCGCCCTCGACGACACCCGGCCCGACGTCGGCGGCTTCCAGTGCTGCCCCGAACTCTTCCGCCGCTTCGACCGCTGGAAGGCCCTCCAGCCCGACGACCGGGACCCCATCCGGCCCCGGGTCGACCGCGACGACATGCCCGTCGTCCGCCCCGAACTGCGCGCCGGCGACCTGCTCATCTGGAACGGCCTGCTGGCCCACGGCGTGGCGCCCAACACCTCGGAGAACGGGGTGCGCGCCGTCCAGTACCTGTCCATGATGCCCGCCCTGGAGAACCACCGGGCCCTGCGCGCCTCCCGCATCGCCTCCTGGCGGGACCTCGCCACACCGGACTGGAACGCCACGCTCCTCGGCGACGCCGTCCGGCACGAGTCCCTGCGCTACGGGCGGGCCGAACTGAACGACCTGGGCGCCAAGCTGCTGGGCCTGCGCACGTGGCACGGCGGACCCACCGACGCCGACGACGCCGGCACGCCCACCGAGGCCGCCACGACCGCCGACACCGGCCGGGCCACCGAGGAAGAGATATGCGCGGAATCTGTCTGACCCTGCCCACCAACAGGCCCTGCGCCGAGACCATCGCCGCCGTCGGCCGCGAAGCCGCCTACGCCGTCGAGCACTTCGACGTCGAGGTGCACCTGCTCGTCCTCGACTCCTGCGCGCCCGCCGACACCGCCGCGCACGCCGAGGCCGTCCGCCGGCTGCCCGCGCACCCCCGGATCACGGCGCACCACCTCGACGAGGCCGCGCAGCGGGACTTCCTCCGCCGGGTGATCACGGACGCCGGCGGGCCCAAGCCCGAGCTGCTGCTCGACCTGATGCTCCCCGACCGCCTCTCCTACGGCGCCTGCACCAACCGCGCGTTCCTCATCGCCGCCGCGCTCGGCTGCGCGTCCGTCCACCGCAGGGATTCCGACAGCCGGTACCAGACCCTCGACGGCGCACCGGTGTACCCCATCCACCACGAGCTGACGTCGCTGGGCCGGCGCGCCGCGGACGCCGGCGCCGACGTCACCGCGACGGCCCTCGCCCCGGAGCGGCTGGACCGCCGGGTCGCCATGGTCGGCGCCTCGTTCATCGGCGAACTCTCCGTCGACATCGGCGAGATCGAGGCCCTCGACCCCGCCGTCTACCACGACGTGGTCAGCCTCTGGGCGCCCGAGGACTGGACCGACGAGCAGAAGCGCGACCTCGTCGCCGAGTCCTTCCGCGGCGCCGGCACGGAACCCTTCCGCGCCGACCGCTCCCTGCTCACCCTCGTCGACCCGATGCGCGTGGACATGTGCAACATCGCCTTCCACGACGTCCACGAACGCGTACCGCTGCCGCCCGCCACCGACACCATCGGCAGCGACTACTTCCTCATCCACCTCGTCCACGACGCCGGACTCCCCGGCGTCCTGCACAACCGGCACATCGTCAACTACTACACCGGCGAGCGCCGTACCGACACCGGCTTCACGGCCTACCAGCTGCGCTACGCCAAGTTCCTGCTGTCCATGCTCTACTTCAACGCCGTCTACGCCCGGATGGCCGAGGCCGGCGACGCGCTGCTCGACGACGGCGGACGGGTCCGGGCCTCCGCCGTCGCCGCGCTCGCCCGGGAGAGCGCCGGCCTCGACCGGGCCGGGAACGTCCGGCGGCTCGACGCCCTCGACGCCGCCTACCGCCGCCTCGGCGGCCGGTACGCGGCCTTCGCCGACCTGCTGGCCGGCCGCCGCGAGCGCCTCCTCGACGAGGCCCGGCGCGACATCGAGGACTTCGCCCTGCTCACCGAGGCGTGGGAGGCCCTGATCCGCGCCGCCCGCACCACCCCCCTCGTCCGCACCCCGTCGGGACGGTCCCGATGAGCACCACGACCCTGTGCGACAGCCCCGCCGCCACCCCCCTCTTCGCGGCGCTCGCCGCCGCCGACGAGGACCGGATCGTCTACGACCTGGACGGCATCCGCGCCCGTTACACCGAACTGCGCCGGCAACTCCCGGGCGTGGACGTCCGGTTCGCCATGAAGGCGTGCCCGGTCGACGAGGTGCTCGCCACCCTGGCCCGCGCGGGCGCCGGAGCCGACGCCGCGAGCCCGCTGGAAATGGAGCAGGCGCTCCGGGCGGGCGTACCGGCCGGCCGCATCCACTACGGCAACACCGTCAAGTCGGACCGGGACATCGCCCACGCCCACCGGCTCGGCATCCGCGACTTCGCGACCGACAGCCTGGAGGACGTGGCGGCCATCGCCCGGCACGCCCCCGGCGCCCGCGTCTTCTGCCGCGTGGCCACCAGCGGCGAGGGCGCCCTGTGGGGCCTCACCCACAAGTTCGGCTGCCCGCCCGGCCAGGCCGTCCGCGTCCTGGAACGCGCCCGCGAACTCGGCCTGACCCCGTCCGGCCTCTCCGTGCACGTCGGCTCCCAGCAGATGACGGCCGAGGCGTGGCGCGACGCGCTGACGTCCCTCGGCGAGGTGCTGGCCACCCTGCGCGGGCGCGGGATCACCCTGGACCACGTCAACCTCGGCGGCGGCCTGCCCGCCCTCGGCTACCTCGACCGGCGCGGCCTGCCCCTCGACCCGCCGCTCGGCGCCATTTTCGCGGCCATCCGCGAGGGAGCGGCCGCGCTGCGGCGGATCCACGGCGCGCCGCTGGACTTCGTCGTGGAACCCGGACGGCACCTCGTCGCCGACCACGGCGCCGTCCGGGCCCATGTCGTCCGCCTCGCGGAACGCCCCCGTCCGGACGGGGGCCGGCAGCACTGGCTCTACCTCAGCGTCGGCAAGTTCAACGGCCTGTACGAGATGGACGCACTCCAGTACCGGCTGGTGTTCCCCGGACACCACGACGCCGCGTACGTCCCCGCCGTCCTCGCCGGGCCCACCTGCGACAGCGACGATGCCCACACCCCCGGGCACGCGCCCGTCGAGGTGCCGGGCGACCTCGCCTCCGGCGACCCGGTGTGGGTGCTGTCCAGCGGCGCCTACGCCACCAGCTACATGACCCAGGGCTTCAACGGGATCGCCCCGCTGCCGTACACCTGCGCCGGCACCCCGGGCTCCCCGGACGACGGAGCGGAGTGGACCCGGTGAGCGGCGGTATCCGCGTCCGCGGCATCGCCGAACGCGACTGGGACGCCGTCGTGGCGCTGGAGGCCGGCGCCTACACCGCGCTCGGCCTCTCCGAAGGGCGCGCCGCGCTGCGGTCCCGCGCGGACGCCTCCCCGGACACCTGCTTCGTCCTGGACGTCGACTCCCGGCCGGCCGGCTACCTGCTGGCCCTGCCCTACCCGGCCTTCCGCTGCCCCGACCTCACCCGGCCGGAAGAGCCGGAAGAGCCGGGGGAGCCGGGAGAGCGGGAGGAGCCCGTGGACCCGGCCGCCAACCTGCACCTGCACGACATCGTCGTCGCACCCCACCTGCGCCGCAGGGGACTGGCCCGGCACCTGCTGCGGCACCTCGCGCGCACCGCCCGGACGCGCGGCGACGAACGGATCTCGCTCGTCGCCGTCGGCGGCAGCGAGGCGTTCTGGTCGGCCCGCGGGTTCGCCGCGCACCCGGACGTGGCGCTGCCCGACGGCTACGGCCCGCAGGCCGTCTACATGTCCCGGCCGGTGCCCGCCGACGACACCGACGACCCCCCACCGGGCGGGACGGCGCCGCACGGCCCGCCCGTGCACCACGAAGCGAGCTGATGTACGTGTTCCGACTCCACGACCCCTTCCAGCGCGCCCAGTTGGCGATCGTCGCGCTGTTCTGCTCCCTGGGCTTCCAGTACGCCACCTGGGCCGCCCGGATCCCGGCCCTCAAGACGGAACTCGGCCTGTCCACGGCCGAGGTCGGCGTCCTGCTGATGGCCGCGGGGATCGGCGCGGCGGTGTCGTTCCCCCTGGTGGCGCTGCTGATGAAGCGGCTGGGCTCCCGGCGGCTCGCCCTGCTGTCCCAGCTCGCCCTGGCCCTGCTGCTCCCGGCTCTGGCGGCGGCCCCCAACTACCCGGTGGCGCTGCTGGTGCTGGCCGTGGACGGCGTCTGCGTCGGCTGCCTGAACGTCGCCATGAACGCCCAGGGTGCCGCCCTCGAAGCGAGGTTCGAGCGCACGGCCATGGCCCGGCTGCACGCGACGTTCAGCGGCGGCTCGCTGCTCGCCGCCCTGCTCGCCTCCGGTACGACCGCGGTCACCTCGTCCGTGATGGCGCACTTCGGCGTCGCCGCGGCCCTCCTCGTCCTGCTCAACGCATCCGCGTGGAAGGGACTGCTGACGGACCATCAGCCGGGGGAGGCCGTCAAGAAGCGGACGCGCGGCGGACGGCGGGCCCTGCCGTCCCGGATCACCCTCTGGATGTGCTGCGCCATGGCCTTCGGCACCGTCACCGAGGGCGCCATGAACGACTGGTCCACCCTCTACATGAAGGACGTCGCCGACGCGTCCGCCGGGCTCGCGCCGCTGGGTATCGCCGTCGTCTCCGGAATGATGGTCGTGGCCCGCCTCTTCGCCGACGGCTGGCGGGACCGCTGGGGCGACGGCCGCGTCGTCCTCCTCGGCAGCGCCCTCGCCGCCGCCGGACTCGCCTTCGCGCTGCTGAGCGGCGGCGTGGCGGCGGCCCTCGCCGGGTTCGCCTGCGTCGGGCTGGGCATCGCGGCCGTCACTCCCTGCGTCTACGCGGCGGCGGCCCGGCAGGGCTCCGACTCCCTGACCCTGGTCGCCGCGATGGGCACCACGGGTCTGCTCGCCGGCCCGCCCCTCATCGGCTTCATCGCCAACGCGAGCGGCCTGGCGTGGGGGTTCGCCGCGGTGGCGGTGGCGGCGGGGGTGGTGTCGGTGTGCAGCACGCGTATCCGGTGGACACCGGTGAGTGGCTGAGGTGCCGGTCCCCAATCCCGCCCTTTCGCCGTTTCCTGGGGCTGCGCCCCAGACCCCCTGGTCGCGGCTTCGCCGCTCGTCCTCGGGGGTGCGGGGGCGGAGCCCCCGCAAGAAACGGTGAAAGGGCGGGACCGGGGCACGGCCCGCCGCAGGCGCCCCCTACGGCGCCATCTCGTACGCCCCGGACAGCGCCTCCACCCGATCCCAGACCCGCGCCGAGCGCCCCTCGTCCACGACGGGCCGGCGGACCGCACCGAGCGCCCACCGCTGCTGCGCCTCCGTAGCCGAGTCCTTGCCGTGCAACTCGACGGCATGCGCCGAGAAGTCACGGACGAGCACCGCACACAGCTCGTCGAGCACATCCTCGTCCAGCCCCGTCAGCCGCGCCTGCTCAAGGATCAGCTGCCCGTGCACGACGAGCGCGAACAACTGCCCCACGGACAGCAGCAGATCGAGGTCGCGGCTCTGCTCCTCGTCCGGCGCGGCGGTGGTGACGAACGCGCACAGGGCGTCCGCCTGCTCCCGGAAGCGGGCCACGTTGGGCAGGTGGGCGTACGCGTCGAAGGCGGTCCGCCAGTCGTGGAAGCGGATCGAGCCCAGGCCGCGGGCGGGACCCTGGCGGAAGAGGAACGCGTCGTCGGCGGCGTCGAGGCGGGTGGGCACGGGCGCGTACCCGGCGGGCTCCAGCAGGTGGTTGCGGAGAAACTTGAGGATCAGCGCCAGATTGACGTGGACCGTGCCCTCCAGCTTCGGCAGGCTCCGGATCTCGACGGCGGCCTGCGCGAAGTAGTTGTCCTTCTCGAAGCCCTTGGCCGCGATGACGTCCCACATCAGGTCGACGACCTTCTCGCCCTCCGTGGTCACCTTCATCTTCGTCATGGGGTTGAAGAGGAGGTAGCGGCGGTCGTCGGGGCCGGCCGAGCGGAAGTAGTCGACCGCGCGGTCGCTGAACAGCTTCATCCCGACCAGCCGGACGTAGGCGTCGGTCAGCTCGCGGCGCACGTGCGGGAAGGCGGTGACCGGTCGGCCGTACAGGACGCGGTTGTGCGCGTGGGTGACGGCCTCGTACATCGCGTGCTCGCAGATGCCGATCGAGGCGGTGCAGAGGTTGAACTTGCCGACGTTCACCGTGTTCAGCGCCGCGTCGAAGGCGGCGCGGCCGGTGTGCAGCACGTCCTCGGCGCGGACCGGGTATTCCTCCAGCCGGAACTCGCTGACGAACTTCGAGGAATCGACGACGTTCTTCACCAGGTGGTACGCCGGATGCCGGCTGTCCGCGGCGAAGAAGACGTAGCCGTCGGGGCCCTCGACGTCGGTGCGGCGGCCGAAGACGGAGACGAGGCCCGCGGCGTTGCCGTTGCCGATGTAGTACTTCGAGCCGGTGGCGCGGAAGCCGCCCTCGCCGTCGGGCGTCAGCAGCATGTCGGTGGAGTAGATGTCCGCGCCGTGCGTCTTCTCGGACAGGCCGAACGCGAACACCTCGCCGTCCGCGAGGAGTTCCGCGGCGCGGGCGCGGGCGGCGGCGTTGTCGCTCTGCCACACCGGGCCGAGGCCGAGGATGGTGACCTGCCACGCGTACCAGTAGTCGAGCCCGTAGAAGCCGAGGATCTCGTTGAGCGCGGCGATGCGGGCGGTGTCCCAGCGCTTGTCCGCGTCGCCCTCGGCGGCCGCGGCCGGGGTGAGGAACGTCGCGAACAGCCCCTCCTTGGCGGCGAAGGCCAGGAAGTCCGCGAGCCAGGCACGGGAACGGTAGTCCTCGATCAGCTTGCGCTTGCCGCGCTCCTCGAACCAGTCGACCGTGGCGCGCAGCAGCCGGCGGGTCTCGGGGTCGAAGTGCGCGGGGTCGTAGGTGCGCGGGTTGAACAGCAGCGGGTCGGCCATGGAGGCTCGCCTTTCCGGCTCGGAGGACCAGGGACTGGGGGACTCGAGGGGACTCGGGGGCTGGAGGGTGGGGGAGTGGGGAATGTCCGGCCGCTCAACGGCGTCCGGAGCCGATGCGGCGCAGGGTGGCGAGGACGTCGTCCAGCCAGGCGAGCGTCATCCGCTCGTAGGCGATCCCGCCGCGCAGGACGGCGTGCTGGAGCTCCTGCCCGGCGTCGAGCGCCGGAGGCGCCTCGGGGCCGGTGAAGTCGCGCCGCTCGCCCGCGAGATAGTGGGTGAGCCGCTCGGCGTGCACCCGGCGGTGCCGCTCGACCTCGTCGACCAGCTCGGCCGGATCCCCGAAGGCCGCGCCCCGGATCTTCACCGCCAGATCGTGCCGGAGGCCCTCCGGCTCGACCGGCTCCCGCAGCCAGCGGGCGAGCGCCTCGCGGCCCGGGCCCGCCACCGAGTACTCCTTCTTGTCCGGCCGCCCTTGCTGGGGCACCTCCCGGACGTCGATCCAGCCGTCGCCCACCATCCGCTTCAGGACGCGGTAGATCTGCTGGTGGGTGGCGGTCCAGAAGTACCCGATGGACCGCTCGAACCGCCGGGCCAGCTCATAGCCGGAGCCCGGCTTCTCCAGCAGGGAAACGAGGATCGCGTGCTCGAGCGCCATGCCCTGGATCATCTATGCAACTTGTTTCATAGGAAAGGCCCGCCGCCCGAGTGAGACCGGACTCACCCCGCCCGCTCGGGGCCGGGCGGGCGCGGCCAGGCGCCAAAGCAGGCCAATGACGCTCCGGGCACCCGGTGGCAGAAACGGTTATGGACTCCTTCCGGCCATGGTCAGGGGCATATTCCGGGTGCGCCGGGCGCACGGCCGGGCCACCGGGGCGGGCCGGGTGCGCCGGGTGGCCGCCCCCGCGGCCGGAGGGGCCGGTTCCCGCACCGGTGGCGGGATGCCGCCGGTGCGGGCGGTCCGGAGCGCCCGTACGTTCGCGTCGTCACGCACGTCCGCGCATTTGTGGCGCGTCCGCATGCGCTCCTCCCCCCCGCAACGGAGGTTCCGGGATGTCGTTGTTCCCCTACAAGCAGTCCTTCGCCGGCTCCGCCACCCCGCCCGGCTGGAAGCTGCACGGCTCCGCGCGGATGACCGGCCAGGGCTGGCTCAGCCTCACGCCGGCGCAGCCGTTCAAGGCGGGGACCGCCCTGCTGGACGTCGCCTTCCCCAGCAGCGACGGCATCTCGGTACAGTTCGACCTCGCCGCGTACGGCGGCGGCGACCCGGCCGACGGGATGTCGTTCTTCCTCATCGACGGCGCGCACGAGACCGACGTGGGCGGCCCCGGCGGCGCCCTCGGCTACGCCTGCTACCGCAAGGGGCAGCCGGACCGGCGGCCCGGGGTCTCCCACGGCTACGTCGGCATCGGCGTCGACCAGCACGGCTCGTTCTCCAACCCGAGCGAGGCCGGCGACACCGGGCCCGGGTCGCGGCCGGACAGCGCCGTGCTGCGCGGCTCGGGCGACGCGTACGACGGCTACCGCTACCTCGTCGGCGCGTCCCTGCCCCCGCTGGGCACCGGCCGGGAGCAGCCCACCCGCCTCCTCCTCTCGATCATCGACCGCAAGGTGACCGTCTCCGTCCGCGAGGACGACAACTGGCGGCGCCTGATCGACGGTTACGACCTGCGGAACGCCCCCGGGCAAGCCGCGCTCCCGGCCACGCTGAAGCTCGGCCTGTCGGCCGCCACGGGCGCGCTCACCAACAACTACGAGGTCCGCGACCTCGAAGTGACGCTCCCCGCCGAATTCCCGCTGGCCATGACGGGACCCCGGACGGTGAGGGCCGGCTCGCCGATCGGCTACCGGATCACGGTCGAGAACAAGGGCCCCAACGCCGTCCCGGACGCCAAGGTCACCGGCAAGCTCCCGACCGAGGTGACCGGTGCCGCCTTCGGACCGCTCGAACTCGGCGGCGGCGCCACGGCGGGCACCGGCACCGTCACCGACGGGACGTTCACCCAGCCGCTGTGCCTCCCGGTGGGCGGCACGGCCGTCATCCCGCTCGACGGCACCGTCGCGACCGGTACCAGCGGCAGCATCACCTGCGACGCGACCGTCACCTCGGAGACGCGGGCCAACATCGCGACCCGGTACTCCGACTCCGTCACCACGACGGTCACGGCACCGCCGTCCGCCGAAGTCCCCCTCGGAATGCGGGGGCCGGCCACGGCCGACTCGGGCAAGCAGATCTCCTACACCATGACGGTCGAGAACAAGGGCCCGGACGCCGTACCCGCCGCCAGGCTCACGGGCACCCTCACCCCGCACCTCACCGGACCGGCGTTCGAGACGCCCCAGCTCTCCGGGGGCGCGACGGCCGGCGAAGGCACCATCTCGGGCGGGGACTTCACCCAGCCCCTGCACCTGCCCCGGGGCGGGGCGGCCGTCATCCGCGTCACCGGCACGGTCGAGCGCGGCTTCACCGGCGACATCACCAGCACGTCGAAGATCGAGACACCGGACGTCGTCAACACCTCGCCGGACAAGGCCGGGAGCGTGACGACCAGGGTGAGCCCGCCGAAGATCGACATCACCATCAAGACGAAGAACGGGTTCGAGCAGAGCTGGCCTCCCGAGGCCGCCGGATACGTCTGGTCCTACACCTTCACCCTGGCCGCCAGCGAGAACCGCGTCCAGCAGTGGCAGCTCTCCTTCGACGGGCTGCCGGCCGGGAGCCGGGTCAACCCGGCGGTCACGGACCACTGGTACACGGTGGTGAAGGACGGCAGCGCGGACGGACACGTCGTCATCGAGTCCCCGGCGACCGGGCACAGCATCGAGCCCGGGACACCGCTGGACGTCCAGGTGCAGGTGCTGCACCGCTCCCTCGCCGAGTCCAACGAGGGCCTGGTCTACAACCTCCAGGGGATCGCCTTGAGGGAGGGCGGCCGCTGAGGCACGGCGAGCCCGGCTCCGGATGGGCCCGGCTCCGGCGGGTCCGGCCCGGCGAGCCCGGCCCAGGCCCGGCTCCCAGGGGCCGGGCCCGCTCCCGCTCGTACCGCCCGTACCGCCCGTACCGGGACGGCCGGGCGCGCGCCTCAGCCCACCGCCCGCTTCACCAGCTCCGCTATGCGCTCCTCCACCTCGGCCGTCACCTCGGTCAGGGCGAACCCGGCCGCCCACATCGGGCCGTCGTCCAGCCGCGCCTGGTCGCTGAACCCGAGCGTCGCGTACCGCGCCTTGAACTTCTCCGCGCTCTGGAAGAAGCAGACGATCCTGCCGTCCCGGGCGTAGGCGGGCATCCCGTACCAGAGCTTCGGCGCGAGCTCCGGGGCACCGGCCGTGACGACGGCGTGGACGCGCTCGGCCATGACCCGGTCCGACTCCCGCATACCCGCGATCTTGGCGAGGACCTCGCGCTCCGCCTCCGCTGCCTTGTCCGCCCGCGAAGCGCGCCGCGCCGCGGCCTTGACCTCCCGGGCATGGTCCTTCATCGCGGCCCGCTCCTCGGCCGTGAACCCCTCGTACGTGCCGCTTCCGGTGCTGGACATGACTGATCTCCCCCTTGGATGCCGTGAGTTCGCGCTGTTCGGGATCGTGTGAGGGACCATATCCCGGCCCACTGACAACGCCCCCGCCGCGAGCCCGGGGGCGGCGGTGCCGCGGCCGCCCCGCCGCACAGTCCGCGCCTCCGCCCCTGCTCGTCCGCTGCGGGCTCAGTCGGCGGCCGGAGTGCGGGCGGCGAGCAGCAGGGCCCAGGAGACGCACGCGAAGGAGGCGGTGGAGGCCAGCGCGCGCACCAGGTTCCACCGGACCCAGGTGGCCTCGAAGGCGCCGCGCACGGCGGCGAAGTCCGTGATGCGATCCGGGGAACCGGCCGCCGCGAGCGTGTTGTTCAGCGGTACGTTGACCGCACCCGTGATCACCAGAACGGCGAGCTGGAAGACGCCGGCCGCCCCGATCCACAGCAGCACCGTCCGGCCGCCACCGCCACCGCGCCACTCCAGCACGGCGGCGAGCACGATCAGCGCCAGCGAACCCAGGAAGGAGAGCATGAACCAGCCGTTGAGAATGGCCACGTTGATCCGCTGCATCGCGTCGACGAACGTCCGGTCGTCGGCGCGGGCCAGCCCCGGCATCACCGAGCAGGCATAGGAGTAGAACAGCCCGGCGCCGAGCCCGGTGGTCACCACCGCCCCGAACAGGACCGCCATGCGTACGACCGACATTCCCGTAACCCCCGTTCGCAGTGCCATGCCGCAAGTCAACCCGCTGGCCCCGCCCGCGGCCATGGCCGAGGACCTCGGCCGCATACGCGAGCGTCCCGCGGACCCCGCACCGGCCGGCGGCGACCCGCTGGGCGCGCTCCTCGCCGGCACCCGGGCCCAAGGCGCCTTCCTGCTGCGCTCGGTGTTCGACCCGCCCTGGGCGATCCACGTCCGGGACCAGGCGCCACTGACCGTCCTGACCATGTTCCGCGGCGACGGCTGGATCGTGCACGACCGGCGCCCGCCCGTGCGGCTGCGCACCGGCGACCTGGCGGTCGTCCGCGGTCCCGAGCCGTACACGGTCGCCGACCACCCCTCGACCGAACCACGCGCGATCATCCACCCGGGCCAGGTGGCGACCGACCCGGCCGGCGCCCGCCTGTGCGCGGAACTCGACCGCGGCGTACGGACCTGGGGCACGCGCCCCGACGCGGCGCACGTCCTCGTCAGCGGCACCTACCAGCTCCCCGGCGAGGTCGGCCGCCGCCTGCTGCACACCCTGCCGAACGTGCTGCACCTGGCCGCCGGCGCCTGGCACTCGCCCCTGCTGCCGCTGCTGGAGGAGGAGATGGGCCGCGACGAACCGGGGCAGGCCGCCGTCCTGGACCGGCTGCTCGACCTCGTCCTGATCGGCGCGCTGCGCGCCTGGCTGACGCGGGAGGGCGCCGCGGCCCCGGCCTGGTACCGCGCCCACGGCGACCCGGTGGCGGGCCCCGCCCTCGGACTGCTGCACGCCGACCCCGCCCGGCCGTGGACGGTCGCCGCGCTCGCCGCCGAGGTCGGCGTCTCCCGGACGGTCCTCGCCCGCCGCTTCACCGAGCTGGTGGGCGACCCGCCGATGTCCTACCTCACCGGCTGGCGCCTCTCCCTCGCCGCCGACCTCCTCGCCTCGTCCGACGCCACCCTGGCGTCCGTCGCCCGGCAGGTCGGCTACGGCAGCGCCTTCGCGCTCAGCGCCGCCTTCAAACGGGTCCGCGGCCTCAGCCCCGCCCGGCACCGCGACGCCTTCCGCGCCCCGGGCCCGGCCTCCGGCCCCCGCTGACACCCCGGCCGCCGACCCCGCCCGCGAGAGCGCGCGCCGGCCGCCCGGCGCGCCTTCGGATCCTCCGGGCGGTCAGCGCAGGATCCGCTCCTTGGCCAGGCGGAACTCCTCGTCGGTGATGTCGCCTCTGGTGCGCATCTCCGACAGCTTGTGGAGCTCGTCCGCGGTGCTCGTGGCGCCGGTCTCGCCGGCCGTCTCGCGGATGTACCGGTCGACCGCCTCCTGTTGGGCCTGGAGGTGGCGCCGTTCCCGGGCGCCCATGCTCCGGCCCCGGACGAGGACGTAGACGAAGACGCCGAGGAAGGGCAGCAGGATGGTGAGGATCAGCCATCCCGCCTTGGCCCATCCGCTGAGGTCGTCGTCGCGGAAGACGTCGGCGATGACGCGGAACAGCAGGATGAACCACGCGACCCACAGCACGATCCACAAGACCGTCCACAACGCGCCCAGGAGCGGGTAGTCGTAGGCCAGGTTGACGGTGTCGTTCATGATCGGATCACTCCTGTCGCAACGGTCGGTTCCGGTCCTGTGCGCCGTTCACGGTGGACGCGGCGCCGAGGATCGCGAGGATCACCAGGACGAGGACGGCGACGCCGAGGACCAGGGCCACGGCGGCCGGTGTGGGGTAGTTCCAGAGGAACAGGGTCAGGGCCGCCGCCGCGATGACGACGCCGGTGGTCCACTTCCGGTGGCTCTCCAGCCAGTGGCCCGTGGCGCCGGTGCGCAGCCCGGAGCGGGCCAGGGCCCGTCCCGTGGCCCCGGTGCCCCTGGTGCTCACCGAGCGGACGAACCGGGCACCCCGGCCGGGGCCGTAGAGGTAGCCCGCCAGCGCGGTGACGACCGCGGCGACGAGGACCGTGCGGGTGCCGTTCCGCAGGAAGCGGACGAACGTGTCGTAGACGGAGGCGGCCGCGTCCGGGGGCAGGACGTCGGCCGGGACGGAGTCCAGGTAGACGCGCCGTGCGATGGCGAGCCCGACGAGCAGCACGACCATCATCACGCCGATGCCCACGGCCGCGGCGACGAGTGTCACCCGGTGCGCGGGGGACGTCCACACGGCGAGCGCCGCCAGGACGACCACGATGACGGGCAGCCACACGCCCAGGGTGTTCAGCAGGCGCATGGCGTCCTGCGCCTTGTCGAGCTTCTCGGTCTTGAACAGGGTGATCGTCCGGTCGGTGTCGGGGATCTTCGCGGCCTTCTCGAAGCCCGCGTCGACCAGCTTCTGCTGGACCTTGTCCACGACGGTCCCGAGGTCCAGGACGACGGCGTCGCCCTTGGCCTCCACCGCGCTGGTCCCCTCGCCGGTGAGCGTCTTGACCAGGGCCGCGTGGGCCCGCCGGTTGGCGCCGTCCCACGCCTCCGCGAACTCGTCGCTGGTGACGACCTTGTCGATCACCTCGCGGACGGCCGTGGTGACCGCGTTCTTGAGGGGCCCGGCGAGGAGGTGCGACTTGTCCACGATCCCCGGCGGGGCGTCGGCCTTGGCCAGCGCGCTGCTCAGGGCGTCGCTGATCCCGTTGACGTCGACGTTGTCGACGACGCGGGTGGTCAGCCGGTCCGTGACGGCCTTCTGCACGGACGGGTCCTTCGCCAGCGGGGCGACGGTCTGCACATAGCGGTCGGTGTCCGAGACCTGGCTGTTCGCCCAGGTCGCCACCACCGCGAGCGGCGAGAGGACGAAGACCAGGAGCAGCAGCACGGACGTCACGGAGTACCGCAGCCGGCGGCCGCGCAGCGACTCGCGTTTGCGGAGCCGGTCGTAGTCGGCGCGTTCACCGGGGCCCAGCGGACGGTCGTCCGGTGCCGGGCCGGGAGTGGCGGGTGGACTCATGGGCTGTTCCCCTCCGGCGCCGCCCCGGCATCGGGACGGGCCTGAGACGGAAGGTGCGTGCCGCGCCCGCGGCCCCGGCGGCGGGCGGGCGCCGGCCGTCGGATGACGGACGGTGCGGTCCCCGGCGGGCGGCCGACGCCTCGACGGCGTGGGCCCGGCGAGCCGGTGGACGGGCCGGGCGTCGTCCGGTGGCCGCGGGATCGTCGCCCCGTGGGCCGGGCCCGGCGGGTCCGGCGGTGGCGGACCCCTCATGCCCATGGTCACCACCATCGGCCGGTGATCGCATACGGGGCGTTCCGGCCCTGCTCACTGGGCCGGGCGAGTGGCACGCGGGCGCCCAAGGCGCCGGTCGGCCGCCGTGCGGTCCTAGGGTGCGATCAGGAGCCCCTCGCCCCACCGGGGGCGCACCGGACGCGGGAGTAGGTGCAGGCGTGAAACGATGGCGGGCCCTGATCGTGCTCGGCACGGCCCAGTTCCTGATGGTGCTGGACACGTCGGTGATGAACGTCTCGATCAGCAAGCTGGTCGAGGACTTCCACACCGAGGTCACGGCGATCCAGGGCGTCATCACCCTCTACACCCTGGTCATGGCCGCCTTGATGATCACCGGCGGCAAGCTCGGCGACGCGTTCGGGCGCCGCCGGGCCTTCACCCTCGGGCTGATCGTGTACGGCACCGGGTCCGCCATCACCGCGCTGGCACCGTCGCTGTGGGTCCTGGCGCTGGGCTGGTCGGTGATCGAGGGGCTGGGTGCCACTCTCGTCCTCCCCGCGCTCGCGGCGCTCGTCGCCGGCGCGTACCGCGACCGGGAGCGGTCGGTCGCCTACGGCGTCATCGGCGGGCTGGCCGGAGCCGGGATCGCCGTCGGACCGCTGCTCGGCGGGTGGGTGACGACGTATCTGACCTGGCGGCTGGTGTTCGCCGGCGAGGTCGTGGTGGTCCTCGCCATGCTGTGCGTCGTGCGGTGGATCCCCGACGTCCCGCCGGGGCCGCGGCGGAAGCTCGACGCCGGGGGCGTCGCCCTGTCCGCCGCCGGGCTCGCCCTCGTCGTCCTGGGCGTGCTGCAGAGCAGCTCCTGGGGCTGGCTCAAGCCCCGCAACCCGCCCTTCACCCTGCTCGGCTTCGCGCCGACCCTCTTCGTCGTCGCGGCCGGCGCCGTCCTGCTGTGGCTGTTCTGCGCCTGGGAGCGGCGGCAACAGCACCGGGGGAGGGAACCGCTGGTGCACCTCTCCCTGTTCCGCGTCCCCCCGCTGCGCGCCGGGCTGACCATGCTGCTCTGCCAGAACCTCGTGCTGCTCGGCCTGTTCTTCGTCATCCCCCTCTACCTCCAGGTCGTCCAGGGCCTCGACGCCTTCCAGACCGGTCTCCGGCTGCTGCCCGTGTCCGTGACCATGCTGCTGTCCGCCATGGCCGGCCCCCTCCTCGGCCGCGTCGCCGCACCGCGCACGGTGGTGCGGTGCGGGCTGCTGGTGCTGCTGGCGGCGGCCCTGTGGCTGCTGGGCACGATCGAACCGCGGATCGACAACCTCGCCTTCGGCCTGGCGATGGGCGGCATCGGTCTCGGCATGGGACTCCTCGCCTCCCAGCTCGGGAACGTGACGCAGTCCAGCGTCGGCGAGGACGAACGCAGCGAGGCGGGCGGCCTGCAGTACACCGCGCAGAACCTCGGTTCGTCCCTGGGCACCGCGCTCATCGGCTCCCTGCTGATCGGCGCCCTCGTGCACGCCTTCACCACGCAGATCGACGACAACCCGAAGATCTCGGACGCCGCCCGGCACCAGGCCGGGACCGCCATGGAGGCCGGAGTCAGCTTCGTCGGCACGGACCAGGTGCGCGCCGCCACCCGACGCGCCGGACTCCCGCCCTCCGAGGCCGACGCGGTCGTCGACTCCTACGCCACGGCCCAGCTCGACGCCCTCCGGGCCGCCATCCTGGCCACCGCGGGCGTCACCCTCGGCGCCCTCGCCTTCACCCGCCGGCTGCCGGCCGAGCGGGCGGCCGGGCGACCCGCCGGGCGACGGGCCGGGGAGGCCGGCCGATGAGCGTCGTGCTGCGTCCTCTGGCCACCGCGACCGGGCTCGTCCTCGCCTACTACCTCCTGCCCCTGAACGAGAGGTTCGAAGGCTCCACCGCACTGGGCCTCGTCCTCGGACTGGCCGCCGTCGCGGCCCTGTTCGCCTGGCAGATCCGCTCGATCCTGGGCTCCTCCCGGCCCCGCCTGCGGGCCGTCGAGGCGCTCGCCGTCACGGTCCCGCTGTTCCTGCTGATCTTCGCCGCCACCTACTACCTCATGGAGCAGTCCCGGGCGGGCAGCTTCGCCGAGCACCTCGACCGGACCGGCGCGCTGTACTTCGCCCTCACCGTGTTCAGCACCGTCGGATTCGGCGACATCGTCCCGCGCACGGAGCCGGCGCGGATCGTCACCATGGTGCAGATGGCGGGCGACATCCTGCTCCTCGGCGTCGCCGCCCACGTCGTCGTCGGCGCCGTACAGTCCGCGCTGGCCCGGCCGCCGGCCGGCGGAAGCGGGCCCGGATGAACGGAGGCGGACCGGGAACCGGGGGAGAGCCGTCCCCGCGGCCGGACGAGTCGACGGTGGTGGAGGCCCAGGCGCTGCTGCCGATGATCTGGGCCGATCCCCGGCACATGCCCGAGCAGCTCGCCTTCTTCGCGGTACGGCGGTTCGGCCCGCGCGCCGCCGGCTACGTGAGCCGCCGGCGGCAGCGCGACCCCCTGGCGGGGGAGGACGCGCTCCGCCGGGACGTGATCGTCCACGGCACGCGCCTGACCATGGCCGACGGCGCGGTGCTCGGCGGCCCGTTCGTGGTCCTCATGCCCGTCAGCTTCGTCGCCGCCCTGCTCTCCCAGGCCCAGATGGTGCTCGAACTGGCCGTCCTCGCCGGACACGACCCGTGCGACGAACGGCGGGTGGCGGACCTGCTCGTCCTCCAGGACGTGTACCCGTCGGCCGAGGAGGCCATGGAGGCCCTGCGCGCGGTGGAGCGGCACCCGCAGGGGGGCCGGGGCCGGGTCCCCCGGCGCACCCGGTGGTCGCTGATCGTCAGGATGGCCGAACTCCTCGGCATCGTGGGGAAAATGGAGAAGAGCGACTGGGTGCGGCAGGTGATCTCGACGGCCCCGATCGTGGCCCTGTTCCTCGTCGGAATGGTCCTGCCGCTGATCTGGGTGCCCGCCCTGGCGGTGCTCTACCGGAAGAACACCCTGCGGCTGGGCGCCAAGGCCGTCGGCTACTACACCCCCGGCGCCGACGCACGGCCGGGCGGAGTCCGCAGACGGCGCCTCCACGTGCCCCGGACGGCCGGGCTCGTCGCGCTGCTGCGCGTCGTCGCTCTCGCCGTGGTGCCGTTCGGCGCCGCCGCCGCGGTCGCCGCGGCGGACGTCCGGCTCGCCGGCGGGTTCTGGGGCACCGCGGGGCTCGTCCTCGTCGCGGTCTCCCTGCTCGCGGCGGGCGTCTGGTTCGCGCGCCGCCGGTCCCGCGGCCGGTGAGCCCGGCGGCGCCCCGCCTGGGCCGGGACGTCCGGAGGGCCGGCGGCCCCCGCCCTCACCCGACTTCCTCCAGGAACGGCACGATCGCGTCGACGAAGTGCTCGTTCCGGTCACCGGCCACCATGTGCCCCGCGCCGGCGACATCGACGCGTCGCGCCCGGGGGACCGCGTCGCAGAACCGCTCGGCGATGTCCGCGCGCACCACGTCGCTGAGCCCGCCGCGGACGAGCAGGATCGGTACGTCGGCGCCGCGCGCGGCGGTGAGGAGGCGGGCGGCCATGCCGGGCGGGTCCATCCGCCCCTCGAAGCCGTCCAGCAGCCGGGGGTCCCAGTGCCAGACCCAGCGGTCGCCGTGGCGCCGCAGGTTCTTCCGCATCCCCTCGATGCCGTCCGGCCGCGGGCGGTGCGGCAGGTGCGCGGCGACCGCCGCTGCCGCCTCGTCGAGGCCGGCGAAGCCGTCGGGCCGACTCCGCATGAACTCGACGATCCGGCGGGCCCCGTGGGGATCGGGCCGGTGGGCGACGTCGACGAGCACCAGAGCGCGTACGTCCGCCCCGGGCGCCTCCCCGGCGGCGAGCAGCGACCCCAAGCCGCCGAGCGAGGCGCCCACGAGCACCGGCCGGCCGCCGAGTTCGGCGACGAGCGCCCGGACGTCGTCGGCGAACAGGCCGAGGTGGTAGGCGCCATCGGGCGACCATCCGCTGGCGCCGTGCCCGCGCAGGTCCGGAGCGACGACCCGCCATCCGAGCGCGGCCAGCCGGGGACCCGCTCCGTGCCAGGCGTGCCGGGTCTGGCCGCCGCCGTGGAGCAGGACGACGGGCGGCGCGGACGCCTCGCCCCACACGTCCGCGGCGAGCGGGACCCCGCCGCCGCCCACGAAGCTCCGGAGACGGGGGCGGTCTCCGGGCGTCACGCCGCGCCCCGGACGAGCAGCGGCGCCAGGAACCGGTCGCGGTGAGGGGCCGCGGCCGCCGCGGCGAGCGCGACGTCCAGCGCGAACACGGCGTGCGCGCAGAACCGGTCGTCGTCGATCAGACCGGCGACCCACTGGTGCAGCACACCCACGCACGACGTGGCGACGGCGGCGGCCAGCGCGCCCGTGTCGACGTCGGCGCGCAGCAGGCCCCGATCCCGCGCGTCCGCCATCGCCCGGCGGAGCTGCGTGAGCGGGCTGCGGCGGAACACGAGGCCGCTCGCCTCCCATTCGCGCACCATGCGGCGCGACACGACCGGGTCGCTCACGAACAACCGGACGGTCGCCACCACGACTTCCCTCGGATCGACCGCTCCTCCGGCCGTCCCATCGACGGTTCCCCCGGCGGTGCCGCGCGCCGACGCCGCCAGGCGGCGCTCCAGCCGGTCCGTGAAGCCGGCGGCGAGCGCCTCCCAGATCTTCTCGCGCGGACCGATCAGGTTGTAGACGGTGGCCGGGGCGACCCCCGCGCGCCGGGCGATCCGCTCGGCGCTGATCACCGACTCCGGGTTCTCCCGCAGGAGTTCGCGCGTGGCGTCGAGGATCCGGGCACGCCGCTGGGCCTTCTGCCGCTCGCGCAGCCCTCCTTCGGCCGGCCGCATACGCCCCACGCCCTTCCGCAAGAAACTTGGAGACCTCTCCAAGTTTCGGCGGCGCCCGCGGACGCGGTCAAGAGACCGGCGGCGGCTTCCCGGTTGCGGTGGCGACCCCACCGTCCGGCTGTGGGACGTCGCCGGCCCGGCCGCCGTCGCCGCCTTGAGCGGGCACATCAGCGAGGGCTGCCACCCTGACCGGGCACACCGCCATCGTGCGGTGGGGACCGCACCGCGAACGCTCCTGAGGACTGTGACGTCAGTGACGCGTCAGCACCCCATGGTCCAAGTGTGGGAGCCACCCCTGTCGTTCGCATGGCCGTTGTAGGCGACTTCCTGGCCGGGGGACAGGCAGAGGGTGACGCCTCCGGTCAGCTCGCGGCCGTCGTAGATCTTGACGTGGTCCTTGACGCCCGGCCCGGAGACGCCGTGGTTCGCCCAGGACGAGTCGTGGTTGTTCATGTCGCCCTCCCACCAGTGGTCGTCGCCGCTGTGCTCGATCTTCATGCCGGTGAAGTTCGCGTCCGTCCAGACGCAGAAATAACCGCTGCGGCACGGCGCCGCCTGGGCATCGGCCGAGGTGGCCAGGGCGGTACCGGCCGAGATCAGGACGGCGGCGAGGAGGGCGGTCAGGCGCTTCATGGACGTGGTTCTCCCGTCGGTGGTGGGGTGTTGAGCACGGTGGCGGCCGCGGTGAGGGCGTGTGCCCGCATCCGCCGCCAGTCGGCGATCTCCGCGCGGTGCCGGGCGCGGACCTCGGCGAGGCTGCGGTGGGTGTGGTCGGCCTCGGGCACCAGGTTGTCGACGATCACGGACGTCCGGAACCAGCGGGGCTGGTCACCGTAGAGGCGCTGCTGGGCGGCGGCCAGGCAGCCGTCGGTGTGGGCGCGTACGACGTAGCCGGTGGGCAGGGCGACGGACAACTCCGGGCGGCCCGTGCCGAAGAGCGCGTCGGTGACCCGCCGCTGGTCGGCGGCCCGCCCGGAGCCCGGCGGGGTGAGGCCCCGCCGGATGAGACAGGCGTCCGTGAGACGCCGCGTGGCCGCCTTGACGACGTCGTCCGGCGCGGCGGGGCGCGGCTGCGGCCGGCTCGCGCAGCCGGCCAGGACGGAGGCCAGCAGCGCGAGCCCGGCGAGGAGCGTGGCGGCGGCCCGGCGACGGGCGGTTGGCGTGCGGGGGTGCGTCACCGCTGTTCTCCGGGCCTGCCCTCCGGCCGTGCGGGCCGACCGGTTCGGCACCGTGAGGCGTGGGCGCATGGGGGTGCTCTCCGGGGGCCGGGGGGTTGGTGGTCGATGCGTGCACGGTCACTCTCTCCACTGTCTGCCCGACCATGCGCTCCCTGCGCCCTACCACCCGAAAAGGTGACTATAGGAGGTCTCTTGAGCGAGCCGGGCGTGCCGAAGCCGTGCGGTGAGTGCCATGGCGGGACCGGCCGCGTAGGGGCGGATCCGTGACCCCGGTATGTCGTCGACCGAGTCGGCTGGGCACGGGTCGGTCCTCTTCCCTGACGGCGCGTGCGGCACCCCGGCGCGCAGTAGATCCTCGCGTACGGGCGTGCGTGAACGACGGCCCGGCGCCGGTCGGGAGGCGACGGCTCGCCGAGGCCCCGTGGCCCCGACGCGCCAAGTGCCCGGACGGGGTGGCCGTTTCGAGCGCGTCGATCCGGTCGGCGCGGTGAGGTGCCGGATGGATCGGCCCCGCTCACCCCATGCGCTCCTGATGTGCCGTCAGATACCGTCCCGACGGCGGCCGGACGACAAGCGGCTCACCACGCCGACCACCCCGTCCACCCGCCAGGCGCCCCGGACGGCAGCCGCCGCGGCCTCCGGGGCGGCCGTGCCGCCGAGCGTCACCACCCCGTCCCGCACGGAGACGGTCACCCCTCCGGGCGGTGCGGCCCCGGCCGCGGGCACGAGTACCTCGGCGACCTCCGCGCGGATCGCCTCGTCCGTCCGGACGAAGACGCGCAGCAGGTCGTGCCGGGTGACGATGCCGATCAGCCGGTCCTCCTCGTCGACCACGGGCAGCCGGTTGACGTGGTGCCGGTCCATCACCCGGGCCGCGTCGGCGGCCCGCTGATACGGGTGGACGGTGACCGCGGGCGTCGACATCAACGCCGCCGCCGTGACCGGCGCCCGGGCCGCCCCCGCCCCCAGGCGGCGGGGCACCGGAACGAGCGGCGGCAGCCCCGGCCACCGGCCCCGGTGGCCCGCCCCCGTGCCGTCGGTGCGCAGGCGCAGCAGGTCCGCCTCCGACACCACGCCGATCACCTTGTCGTCGTGGTCGACCACCGGGACGCCGCTCACGCGGCGCAGCCGCAACAGCGTCACCAGGTCCCGGTGCGGGGTGTCAGCGCGCGCGTGGGCGACCTCGCTGGTCATGATCTCGCCGACGCTGCGGTGGTACACGGCGGTCGCTCCTCTCGTCTCGGGCTTCCGTCCCGGGGCGGGCCGGGCCTCCCGGACGCCCGTCCCGTCGGCCCGGCTTTCAGCCTCGCCGCCGGCTCGCCGTCCCGCACGGGCCGACCGTCCCGCCGACCGCCCCGGTCGGCGAGGGCCCGCCGACCCCCGTCCGGCCCCTGATCACCGACCAGCGGCTCCTTGCGCGGCGGGGCGCCCGGGCCCCCGCACCGGCCGCGCCCTCCATCGCCGCGCCGGCCGCTTCGCGCGGCCCCGGGCGTCAACTCCCGGCGTGCTCAAGGCGGTTCGGGGGCCTGATCCGGGCAGCGACGTCCGTACGCCCAGAACGGTGGCCGACCACGGCACCCGCTCCGGTGCCCACCCCTGGCCCGCAGCCGGCGGTCGGCAGACCGAAGAGAGCACCCCCGGCTCGCCCACCGGCTGCCGAGGCCGCGCCGCGCCCACCCGTACCGTCCCCGTCGCGTACGGCACCCGGGGGTGGACCGGGGGAGGGATCCCCGGACGGAGGACGACGGGGTACGAGGGGCGACGTCCCGAGCCCGCCCCGGGCCGGGGGCCGCCGCTGTTCCGGCCGGGTGAATTCCGCACCGGACCGGCGCTGTTCCGCGGCCCGCGGCCGTGCCCCGCTCCCCGGGCGGCGTTAGCGTCGACGCGTTCCCGATCCCCATCCGTCTCGGTGGCAGCGGCAGCGGCAGCGTTCCCGGCACCGGACGGAGAACGGCGACGAGCAGATGAACGCTCCCCTCACTCCTCTCACCCCCCTCGCCCCTCTCCTCGCGGCCCGCTGATGACGACCCCGCTGCCACAACTGGCGGCCCAGCTCCGGGCGGGCCTCGACCCGGTCCTCCCCCTCCTCGCCGGCCTCCCCGACGACGCCACCCGCAGACAACGGCTCGCGCAGGGCCTCGGCCTGCCGGGGGGCGCGCTGACCCCGGACGCGCTGCTCGTACGGCTGGCCCTGCCGGACGCCGGGTCCCACGGCGACGTGTGGTCCGTCCTCGTCGAGCTGCTGCGGACGGCGGTCGGGCAGGCACCGCCAGGATGGCAGCTGGCCATCAAGGACGTCCTCACGGTGGGCCCCGGCCCCGTGCCCGTGCCGGCCGTCACGGCCCTGCCTCCGACGATCAACCTCTCGTTCGACCTGACCGGCGCCCTCTCCCTGGTACCCGGCCTGGCCGTGCGCGACGGGATCAGCCTCGTCCTCTCCCTGCCCTCGGCCACGCCCGACGACTGCTCCCTCGCCTTCCGCGCCGACGGCATCGCCCTGACGCTCACCGGGGACGACCTGCTGGGACTGCTCGTCCCCGGCGGCCTCGCCGTCAAGGGCAGGCTGGGAGTCCGGCTCGACAAGAACGGACTGCGCCTCGAAGGCGGCGCCGCCGGCAAAGGCGTCGCGATCCCCCTGAACCAGGTGCCGTCCGTGCTGCGCGCGCCCGCGCTGCACGTCTCGGTCAGGGACGGCGGGCTCCGGCTCGACACCTCCTTCCGCGCCTCGCTCCTCGGCATCGGCGAGGCGACCGTCGACGGGGCCGGCCTCGAAGTCCGCCCGAGCGGCGGGGGGTTCACGGCGACCCCCGTCATGCCGACGGGCTTCGGACTCGCCCTCGCCGTCGGCCCGGCAAAGGGCGGCGGCTTCCTCGCCGCACACGACGGCCGGTACGAGGGAGCGCTCTCGCTCAGCCTGGGCATCGTCGAAGTACGGGCCTTCGGGATCCTGGACACCCGCCCGGTGTCGGTCCTCGTCGTCCTGAGCGCCCTGTTCACCCCGCCCATCGAACTGGGCCTCGCCGTCACCCTCAACGCCGTCGGCGGCATCGTCGGCGTCGGCCGCGCGCTCGACCGGGCCGGCCTCGCCCAGGTCGTCCAGGCCGGGCACGTCGACGACCTGCTGTTCCCCGCCGACCCGGTCGCCGCGGCGCCCCGCGTCCTGGCCGAACTGGGCGCGGTCTTCCCGGCCCGCCCCGGCAGCACCGTCGTGGGCCCCATGTTCCGGATCGGCTGGGGCCGCCCGGTCTCGTTCCTCACCGCCGACATCGGGGTGGTGCTCGAACTGCCCGGCGGTGTGGTGGGCATCCTCGGACGGCTGCGCGTCGCCCTGCCCGCTCCCCAGGCGCCCGTCCTCGACCTGCGGGCCTCGGTCGCGGGCGTCGTCGACGCCGCCAACGGCCTGGTCGAGATCGTCGCCGACCTGGCCGGGTCCCGGCTCCTCACCGCCTCGATCGCGGGCGGTCTCGCCCTGCGCGTGAAGAGCGGACAGGACGCGACCTTCGTCCTCAGCGCCGGGGGCTTCCACCCCCGCTTCACCCCGCCCGACGGCTTCCCGACGCCGAAGCGCCTCACCATCGCGATCGCGGACAGCCCGCTGCTGCACATCGTGTTCTCCGGCTACTTCGCGCTCACCCCCGGCACCGTGCAGGCGGGCGCCGAGCTGTCCGCCGTGATCGGCTCCCGCGGTACCGGCGTCACCGGACGGCTGACCTTCGACGCGCTGGTGCGCTGGGAACCCAGCTTCGGCGTCCAGCTCGACCTCAGCGGCTCCTTCGAACTGCGCTTCGCCTCCAAGACGCTGTGCTCGCTCGGGCTGCGCGTCCACGTGGACGGGCCGACACCCTGCTGGCACGTCGCCGGCCGGGCCGGCGTCTCCTTCCTCTTCTTCGACGTCAGCTTCCCCTTCGACGAGCGCTGGGACTGCTCCGGGGAGACCGACCTCCCGCCGCTCCCCGACGTCCGCCGGCTCCTGGAACAGGCCCTGGACGACCCGCGCAACTGGGAACCGGTCCTGCCGGACGGGGTGCGCACGATGGCGTCGCTGGGCGCCGACGACGCGGCCGGCGGGCGGCTGCTGCACCCGCTGGGCCGGCCGCGGTTCAGCCAGCGCATCGTCCCACTGGGCATCGAGGTGGCCAAGTACGGGCCGGGCCGGCTGCCGCGGCCGACCGCCTTCGACGTCACCGTGACGTTCGCCGGCGGCGCGGGCACCGCGCAGCCGGTCACGGCGGACTTCGCGCGCGCCGACTTCTTCGACCTCACGGACGACGAGAAGCTCACCCAGCCGGCCTTCGAACAGTTCCGCTCCGGCAGCGAACTGACGCCGCCCGCCCCCGCGGTCACCGCCCCCGCCTACTCCGTGCCGGTGGAGTACGAGACCAAGTGGCTCGGCGGTCCCGTCAGCACCCCGAAACCCCCCTGGCGGATCACCGACGCGGCCTTCCTCGCCGCGCTGCCCTTCGGGGCGGTGGGCCGCAGCCTCGTGCACGAGCTGCGCGAACGCTACGTCTCCCCACCGATCACCACACCGGACAAACCGGTCCTCAAGGACCGCTCGTACGCCATCGTCCCGACCGGCACCCTCAAGGAGGCCGGATTCGCGCGGACGAACACCTTCACCGAAGCAACCGCCCAGCTGAGGACCGTGTCGGGCCGGTCCGCGCTGCACCAGGTCGTGCCCGCATACGAGGTGAGGCCGTGACCACGTACACCTTCGCGTCCTGGGACCGGTCCGGCGCCGCCGCCTCCCTGACCGACCCCGACGACCTGGTCCGCACCACGCCGGTCCGGGGCGCGCTCGCGGCCACCGCCTCCGTGAACGGCGGCACGGGGCGCTCGGTGCCGGTCCCGGCGCTCCGGCTGTACGGACCCGGTGACGTCAGGGCGATCGAACCCAACGAGATCGTGCGGATCTTCCCGCTCCCCGGCACACCGGACGCGGAGACCACCCGCTTCCCGCTCGTGGAGTTCGAACGGACCGAACACCCCTGGCTGTTCACCCCGCTGACGCCCGGTCCCTCGGGCCACCTCCGCCCCTGGCTCGCCCTGGTCTGCGTACCTCTCTCGAAGGGGCGGCCCGAGCGCGTCCCCGGTGCCCGGCTGCCGGTGCTCCGCGTCGAGGGCGGCGAACTGCCCGACCCGGCGACCCTCCACCTCTGGGCGCACGCCCAGACCCTGCCGGGCCACGAGACCGACCCCCGGCGGTCCGTGTCCCGGCTGCTCTGCCCGCGCCGCCTGCTGCCGTACACCACCTACACCGCCTGCCTCGTCCCCGCCTTCGAGGCCGGGCGACTGGCCGGCCTCGAACAGCCCCTGGACGGCGCGGGCCTGGCACCCGCCTGGGGCACCGGCACCGAGACACGCGATCTGCCGGTCTACTTCTCCTGGACGTTCGCCACCGCCGAGGCCGGCGACTTCGAGACGCTGGCCGACCGGCTGCGGGCCCGCCCGCTGCCCGCCCAAGCGGGCCGCAGGCCCCTCGACATCAGCCGCCCCGGGCTGTTCGCGGAGGGCCCGGGCTCCGTCGTCCAGGAGGTGGAGAGCGCGCTGCGCGCACCCGGCGCCCCGGTCGAGGCCGCCTGGCCCACCGGCCCCCAGAGCGCGCGGTGGCGGCAGCGGCTCGCCGACGCGATCGCGCCGATCGGCGACGGCTCGGGCGACGAGGACCCCGATGTCCTGCCCCCGCTGTACGGCGGCTTCCACGCGCTGCGCAAACGGGCCGATCCCACGTCGCAGGGCTGGCTCGACATCCTCAACCTCGACCCGCGCTGGCGGGTCGCGGCCGGGCTCGGCGCCCGCGCCGTGCAGGCCGAACAGGAAGACCTCATGGCCTCGGCGTGGCGGCAGCTCGCCGACGTCCGGGCGGCGAACAGGGTCGTCGACCTGGGCCGGTTCGCACGTCTGGTCGCCGGCCGGCTGCACCTGAGGCACGTCACCCCGCTCTCCGCCGACGAGGTGCTGCGCCTGGTCACCCCGTCGCAGAGCCGTCTCCCGCTGGCCGCGGACACCACTCTCTGGTCGTCGATCCGGTCGAGCCCGCTCCCCAACGCGATGGCCACCACCGCCTTCTTCCGCGCGGTGCGCCCCATGGGGGTGCTCAGCCGCCGGGTGGCGCTCGTCTCGGGGGCCGCGGCGGTGCCGGTGGACCCGGCGAAGCCGATGAGGTCGGCGAGGGCTGTGGGGACGGTGGAGACGGCGGACCCGGTGGGGACGGCCGGACCCGTCGCGACGGCGGACGAGCGGGACGCGTCGCGGCCACCGCCCTTCGCCGGTGTGCTGACCGCCGTCGCCGCGTCCCCCACCGGGCTCGCCGTCACCCCGCGCGACCCGGACGGCGCGGTGTGCTTCGCCGTCCCGCCCGAGCGGGTCGTGGCCGCCGAGCGGCTGGAGGCCGTGCGGAAGGTCTTCGCGCCCCTGGACGGGGCTTCGGACGCCTGGAAGCAGGTCGCGGCCGACGCGGCGGGGCGTTCCCTCAAACGGCGGGTGACCACCGAACAACTCGCCGCCACCCCGCCGGTGCCCGCGACCGCGCTCAACCGCGCGTTCCGCATCCCGGACCTGCCCGAGGCCGAGGCCCCGGCGGACTTCCTGGCCCGCACCGCGGTGACGCCGGAGGGCGATCTCGTCTTCCCCAGCGGCCGGACCGGCGCGGCCGGACTCGGCCTCTTCACCGAGCGGACCGCCCCCGGCGCGCCGCGGGGCGGCTTCGCCGGCCAGTGGATCGGACCGTGGGACTCCGTCGCCCACGGGGACGCCGCGGGGAACTGGAAGGGCGCCTGCCACGGCACCTGGAACCTCGGAGCCGGCCGGTCGGGCCGCTGGAAGGGCGACTTCGTCGGAACCTGGAGCGGCAGGCCCCCCGCGGGCGGCACGGACTACACCTGGCTCGCCCTCTTCACCGGGACCTGGGAGACCGAAACGGAGAACGGGACCTGGCGCGGCGCCTGCACCGGCACCTGGCGGGAGAACGACAACGACTCCGACGGCGTCTTCACCGGAACCTGGCGGTCCGCCCTCCGCCACGGCACGTTCCAGGGCACCTGCCCGGGCACCTGGGACTGGAACACGGACAACAAGACCGGCGTGTGGTGGGCGGACTGCCACGGCGACCTCCGGATCACCGGCGACGGCCCCGGGGGCGACCAGGCCCCCTGGGACACCGGCGTCCTCCAGGGCCTCGTCGACCAGTGGGGGGACGCCCACCCGCTCGGCCTCGGCGTCTTCACCGACCCGGGCGTCCTCGTCGAGCAACAGGACCAGCTGCCCGTCCCGGTCGTCGTCGGCGCCCGGCCCGAGGACCTCAGGGACATGGTCGTCTCCGCCCACGACCGTTCCCTCAAACCGTCGGACGCGCCACCGGTCCCGACCCGGGACCCCTTCCCCGCCCAGCAGAACGGGCAGCTGATCGTGGGGCTGACCGATCCGGCGGTCACCGTGCCCGCCGCCGTCGCGGCGCGGGTGGACCCGCCGGACGGCGGCGATCCGCAGACCCCGGTGCAGTGGGCGCCGGTCTTCACCGACGCCATGTGGCCCCCCTTGTCAGGCCAGTCCCGCGAGTGGATGTTCGGCGGGCTGGAGCACGTACCGGCGGACACGGCGGTGCTCGCGCTCACCAACGCGCCCTTCGTCGCCGCGTACATGGTGGGCCTCAACCACGAGTTCGCCCGCGAACTGCGCTGGCGCGCCTACCCCACCGACCAGCGCGGCACGTACTTCGCCTCGTTCTGGGGGTACGGAACGGACCTGCCGCCGCTGCACACCTGGCAGCTCGGCCTGCCGCTGGGAGCCCACCTGACCGCCCCGCCCGACCGGGTCGTCCTCGTGCTGCGCAGCGCGCTGCTGCGCCGCTACCCCGGCGCGATCATCTACGCGGCCCCGCTGAACGGCAGCGACCCCGACGAGGACCACGCCCGGCACCCGATCTTCCGCGGCGGCCTGGACCCCGACACCGCCATGCTGGGATTCGACCTCACCGAGACCGACCTCACGGCGTCCCCCTGGTGCTTCGTGATCGCCGAGCAGCCGACCGAGCCCCGGTTCGGCCTCGACGACCCGGACCCCCACCTCGGCTGGGGATCCGCCTACCAGGCGCCGAACACGCCCGGGGACACGGCGGACGACTGGAACAACCTCAGCTGGACGCACCTCTTCGACTCCGAGGCGGCGTACCAGGCCGCCACCCACGCCCCGGGGACCGTGCGCCCCAACGTCGCCTACGACGGCCTCGTCTGGGGCACCAGCGCCGCCGGGACCGCCCGGCAGTGTTTCCAGCAGCCCGTCAGGGTCGTCATGCCCGCCGACCGGCTGCTGCATCCCGAGGAGAACGACCGATGAGAGAACTCGGCGCCCTGCGCCGGGCGGTGGCCGAGGCCGAGCAGCACCGCGCGCTGCTCGGCGCCCAGGCCACCGCGGACGACCGGCGGGCCGCCTTCGACCGGCTGCGAACGGCCCGGCGGACCCTGGACGCGGAGGTGCGCGCCGTCGTCGGCCAGGGGTTCGCCCCGCTGCTGGCCGGGCTCGACCCCGAGGTGCCGCTCGCCCTCCTGCCCGTACGGCTGGAGACCAGGCTGCGGCTCGCCGCCGGAGGCGAGGGGACGCACCCGCCGGCGGGGGACGGGACCACGACGGACACCCTGCTGGTCCGGATCTTCCCCGACGACATCCACGTCGACTCCCACGAACCCCTCCCCACGGACGCCGAGGTCCAGGAAGGCCGCCGCTACTGGCGGACCGTGTGGCGGGCCGGCCGTACCGAGAACGCCGACGGCGACCGCGCCCGGCTGCTGCTCGCCGCCTGGGGACAGCTGACCGGGACGCTCGGAGCCGAACGGGCGCGTTGGCTCGTCCGGCTGCTCACCCCGACGGCGGACACCCGGCCGGCGGCGCCGGTGCCCGGCACCGACCCGGTGCCGGAGCCGGACTGGCCGGCCGTGCCCGTCCGCGGCCGGGGCTGGAACCGGGCGGCCACCGCCTCCACCCTGCCGGACCAGTTCGTCGTACGCGCCTACCAGGGCGACACGCTGGTCGGCGAGGAGCCGGGCAAGCCGGTCCCCGACACGGTCCAGATGGGCCCCGACCCGGACGCCGTCCCCGCGGCGGCCGACTCGCCCCTCGACCCGGGGCTGCGCTGGCTGACGGAGTACCAGGAAGCCGAGGCCGACGGGCTCGCCGTCACCGTCCCCCTCCGCGCTGCCCTGGGGTACGACCGGAACCGGGAGCCCCTGCTCACCCGGGTCGTCGCCTTCGGCGTGTCCGCGACTCTCACCCCCGAGGCGTCCGCCGACCGGCTCGCCCGGCTGCTGGCGGGGCACGACGGGGACGGCGAGGCCGCCTTCGTCCCCCAGGGCACGGCGACCAACAACCTGCCCGGTGACGAACGCGCCGCGCCCGCCCCTCCCGACGTCGACCGGCTGCTCGGAGCCACCCCCGCCCCCGACCCCGACCCGTGGGCGAACAGTGCCCGCACCGCCGCCGCGCTCGGCGTGCCCGCCGGGCCCCTCGCGGCACTGCCCGGCGGGCAGGAGCCGGAACAGGCCGACGCCCGCGCCCTCCAGATCGCCCTGTGGAGCGCCACCGGCGACTTCTACCTCGACGAACTCCTGGAGAGCGACCAGGGCGGCACCGAACTCCCCGTCGACCGGGGCTGGTTGCGCCGCCACTACATCGAGAACGTCCGGGCCCGCGGCCCGCTGCCGGTGCTGCGCGTCGGCAGACAGCCGTACGGCCTGCTGCCCGTCACCGCCACCGCGCGCTGGCAGGCGGACGAGCACGAGCCGCCGGGCCTCACGGGGCTCCACCGGGTGCTCGGCGTGCTGCGCCCGTTCTGGGAGGCGGGCGTCGGCACCCTGCCCCGGGTCGGCGGCCCCGACCAGCCGGGGGAGACCCTCCAGCTCGCCAAGCCCGAGCGGGACGTCCTGCGCGCCCTGGGCATGGCCCCGGTGTCGCGGACCGTGTCGGTACGGG
The DNA here is from genome assembly GCF_017916255.1 of Streptomyces mobaraensis NBRC 13819 = DSM 40847. Taxonomy (NCBI): domain Bacteria; kingdom Bacillati; phylum Actinomycetota; class Actinomycetes; order Kitasatosporales; family Streptomycetaceae; genus Streptomyces; species Streptomyces mobaraensis. The sequence goes on along the minus strand of NZ_CP072827.1, from coordinate 197,782 downwards.
CCGTCCAGGGCGGGCTGCTCGCCTGCTTCAAGGACATCGGACTCGGCCTGGCCGGCCTCGACTTCACCACCACCGGCTTCTGCATGGCCGACACCCCCGAGGACATGCAGTCCAGAGCCCTCGACGAGGCGCTGGGCATCACCTACCGGCCGCGGATCAGCCACCACGTCAACGGCGCGGCCACCCGGCTCTGGCTGCCGTACGTCCGGCCGAACCTGCCCGAGGGCCAGGACCCGGTCGCGGCGCTGACGGACTTCCTGAACGGGGTCGTCAACCGCTTCGACACGCTCGCGCTGGTCGTCGGCAACCAGGAGGCCCGCACCCTCCTGGAGGCGCTGCTGAAGCACACCGCCAACCTGGAGTACGGCCGGGCCGCCGCCGGGGTCAAGGACCCGGAGGAGGTCCGGGCCCGGTTGAGGTTCGCCCAGGTGCTGTTCAACCCGGAGCGCAAGGCGAGCACCCTCGCCGAGTCCGGCCTGAAGGCGAAGCCCTTCACCCTAGGCACGATCATGGGGCTGCCGACGCCCACGGCCGCCGCGGCCGGCGCCGGAACGGAAGCCGCCGCGGTCCCCACGGTGTTCGAGACCATCCAGAACGCCCGGACGGCCATGGCCGACCAGGTCTTCAAGGCGGTGACGCGGAACCGGGGCGTCCTCACCCCGATCGGCACCGAACGCCCCTGGAGCCTGCGGCTCGCGGAGATCGACGCGGCCCTGCAGTACCTCGCCGGACGGGTGAAGGACTGGGACGCCCGAAAGGACGCCTTCGGCCCCCTGGAGCGGCTGCTCGGCGAATGCCTCGACCTGGTCTCCCACCGGCTCGACGCCTGGATCGGCTCCCTGGCCACCGCCCGGCTCACCGCGCTGCGCGCCCGGCGGCCGGCCGGCGTGCAACTGGGCGCCTACGGCTGGGTGGAGAACCTCTCGCCGCGCTCGGACCCGCTCAGCCGGGGCTGGATCCTCGCACCCTCCCCGCCCCAGGCGGCCACCGCCGCCATCCTGCGCAGCGGCGCCCTGTCGCACCCCACCGACCCCGGCGCCTTCGCGGTGGACCTCTCCTCGCGGCGGATGCGGGTGGCCATGGCCGTCCTCGACGGGATCTCCCAGGGGCAGCCGTTCGGGGCGCTGCTCGGCTACCGGCTGGAGCGCCGGCTGCACGACGAGGGCGAGGCGCCCGGCTCCACACTGGTCCTCGACCGCTTCGTCGCCCCGCTGCGCGCCAAGTGGTCGGTGCAGACCGCGCAGCACCCGGGCACCGGAGCCCAGGAGTTCATCGGCGCCCACGACGTCACGGACGGCGCGCGGCTCGCCGACGTGCCCGATGACGAGGTCATCGCGTACCTGCGGGCCGCCTCGGGCACCCCGCCGATGACCGGCCCGGAGGAACAGGCCGTACGGGGGGCTCTCGAGGCACTGCGCGACGACCTCGACGCCGTCGGCGACCTGCTGCTCGCCGAGAGCGTCCACCAGCTGACCCAGGGAAACCCGGACCGGGCCGGCGCCACCCTGGAGTCGCTCGCCGCCGGCGGACAGGCGCCGCCGCGGCCCCAGGTGCTCGACACACCGCGCCGGGGCGTCCCGGTGAGCCACCGGGTCCTCGTCGTGGTGCCGGACGGGACGCCGCGCGCCACGGGCTGGGACGGCGACCGGCAGATCGCACGGCCGCGGGCGAGCGCCGAGCCGCGCCTCGACACCTGGGCCGGACACCAGCTGGGCACCACCGACCGGATCCGGCTCCGGGTCGCCTGGCTGCGGCCGGGTCAGGAGTACGCGCCGGGCGCGGCCACGGTCACCGAGCACGCCTGGCCGCTCACCGTGCACTGCGCGCTCGACGTGGTGGCCCTGGCGGCGGGCGGCCGGCTGCGGGCGGTGCTCGCCACCGCGCTCCTCCCGCAACGGCCGTCCGGCGTGCCCGCCGACGCCGTCCCCGTGCCGCTCACCGACCGGGGCGCCGGCTGGTCGCGGACGACCCTGGACATCCTCCAGGTGGAGGCGCTCGGCGCGGCGGTCGCCCAGGTGCTCGCCTCCGGCCGGCCCGGCACCGCGGCCGACCTGGCCCACACGTACACCGCGCCGACGCCGGCCGCGGACCCGGAACTGCACGCCCGGGCGGAGCAGGCCCGGGCCGGCCTGCTGACGGCCGTGACCGACAAGGACCCGGACGCGCTCGCCGCGTTCGGCGTGACCGGACCGCCGGCCGCCTCCCCCGAGGAGCGGGCCGACCAGCTGGCCGCCGCGCTGCGCGAGGCCCGGGCCCGGCTGGCGCGGGCGGACGAGGCGGCGGCGCCGGCCGGGCCGCGGGCCGACAGCGCCGTCCTGGAGGCGGTCTTCGGCTCCGGCTTCCGCGCCGTGGGCCTGGTGGCGCCGCCCGACGCGGCGAGGCTCGACGCCTCGTTCGGCACCGGCCTGGAACGAGGCGGCGACTCCCGGCTGGTGCCGGGGGACTGGGTGGACCTGATGGGCACGGTCCGGCCCGGCACCGGCGCCCTGGCGGACCTGCTGCTGCACACCGGGGCCGCGGCCACCGGCGGCGGCCACACCGTACGGATCGGCCAGACACCGTTCGCGCCGAAGGACCGCTGGGTGGGCGCCCGGCGCACGCCCGAGGACGAGGACAAGCCGGCCACCGGGCTCGTGGTGTACGGACCGGACCGGCCGCTCGCCACGGGCACCGCCGCCGTCCTCGTCGTCGACGCCTGGTCGGAGCTGATCCCCGCGCAACGGCACACGGCGGGCGCCACCTTCCACTTCGACGCGCCCGGTGCGCGGGCCCCGCAGGCCGTCCTCCTCGCCGTGCCCCCGGCGGTCGGCGCGCCGTGGACCCCCGACGTGCTCGCCGCCACCATCGGCGAGGCGCTCGACCTCGCGAAACTGCGCCTGGTGGACCTGGACGCGCTGGGCTGGCTGGGCCGCTACCTGCCCGCCGCCTATCTGCCGGAGTCGGCGATGGGGACGGAACCCAGCGTGCACGTGAAGGACCTGATGAAGCGGACGGACCTGGCCGACATCATGAAGCGGCTGATCGAGAAGGAGTCCTGACGATGTTCGACGTCATGGCCTTCGGCCAGTTCCACCGCCTGGAGCCGGCGGTCCGGCCGTACGGCACCGGCGGTCAGCTCGACGAGGCCCTCGCGGCGCGGGTGGCCGACCCGCTCTTCCTCCTCGCCCGGCAGTGGCAGACGGCCGAGTTCGCGGGCGAGGACTCCGGCTCACCGGTCTGGTGCCGCATCGGCACCGAGACCACCCCGCTCGACGCGTTCCGCGCGGGCGGCGGCGCGGCGGCCGTCCCGCTGCCGAAGGGCGTGCCGCTGGAGTACCTGGCGGAGGCCGGAGCCGCACCCGCCGACGCCCTCCGGGACCTGCCGCTGCGCGCCGCCGCCCGGGCCGGCCGGCGCTTCCTCGACACCCTGCGCACCCAGCCCGCCCTGACCGCCGCGCTGGACGCCGTCGACGAAGCGGTGCTCGCCAAGGCACCGCTGCCCGCGCTGCCCGCGGACCCGGAGAAGGATCCGCTGCGCCGCGACCCCGGTGGCCAGGCCCTGCGCGCGGTGCTCGCCCACCGGGCACCCGACGGGGTCGCGCTCGCCGGACTCCTGGGCAGCGGCTGGCACCCGCCCGACCTCACCGGGGCGCAGCGGACCGCCTTCGACCAGGCGGCGCAGCAGTGGCTGGAGTGGTTCAAGGGACGCCACCAGCCGCCGGTGCCGTCGAGCTGGGTACGCGAGCGGCTCGAACACCGCTTCGCGGTCACGGCGGCGCCGGGCGGCCGGCCGGTCACCCTGTCGGCGCCCGAGTACACCGGGGGCACCGCCGAGGCGTACGAGTTCGACCTCGACGCCGGTACGACACCGCTGCCCGCCCCGGTCGGTTCCCAGTCCGCGCAGGTGCTGCCCACCCGGGTGACGTATCCGGGCATGCCGGCCGAGCGCTGGTGGGAGTTCGAGGACGCGACGGTCAACCTGCCCGCCATCGGGGCGGGCGCTCCGGACCTGGCCCGGCTGCTGGTCGTCGAGTTCGCGAACCTCTACGGCAACGACCACTGGATGATCCCGGTCGAGCTGGCCACGGGCGCGCTGCACCGCCTCACCGGCCTCACGGTCGTCGACACCTTCGGGGGCGAGACGGCCGTGGACCCGGTCGAGGACCGCCACTGGTCGGTGTTCCGGCTGACCGACGTCCACGGCGGCAAGCCCGGACCGCCGTTGCTGCCGCTGCTGCCCACGGCCTCGGCCCGCGTCGAGGGCGCCCCCGTGGAGGAGGTGCTCTTCGCCCGCGACGAGATGGCCAACCTGGCGTTCGCCATCGAACGGATCGTGCCGAGCGCCACCGGCCGGGCGCGGGCCCGCGGCGACGAACCATCGGACGACGACCCCCAGGTGGCGCCGACCGACCCGGCGGCGCTCGCCTACCGGCTGGTCACCGCCGTCCCCGCGCACTGGATCCCGTTGGTTCCGGTGCCCCTGGCGCCGGACTCGGCGGCGGTGTGTCTGAGGCGCGGACAGATCCCCCGTTTCGGACCGAACGGCGACCGGCTGCCCCAGCTCAAGGCGGCCGGCCGGATCCTGGAACCGGAGGTTCCACGGGTGTTCTTCCGCGACGAGGAGGTACCCCGCTCGGGCGTGACGGCCCGCCGCGTGCCGGTGGTCGCGCGCGACGAGGACGGCACGGTCCGCTCCTGGGTGGGCCGCCGGGTCGGCGCCGGCCGGGGCGAGGCGTCCAGCGCGCTCGCGTTCGACGGAGCCGTACCGCCCGGGGGGACGGGATGAAGGCGAACCTGTACGCGTCGGCGGTGACCGTCACCCCCGACGCGGCGGAGATCGTCGCGACGGACTTCTACGGACGGCTCTACCGCTGGGACCGGAGGCACGAAACGCCCCTGTCCCCTCCGGTGACCCTGACGCAGCGGACGATCTGGGGCATGGTGCTGACACCCGACGGCCGGGAGGCCGTCACCGCGTGCAGCGACGGCACCGTGGGCCGCTGGGACCGGGCGAGCGGGCAGTCCCTGAGCACGCCGATCCCCGCCCACGAGGGCCCGGCGCTGGCCGTGGCCCGCACCCGCGACGGGGGCGAGATCGTCTCCGCCTCCCAGGACGGCACCGTCCGCCGCTGGGAGCGCTCGACCGGGGCCTCCCTCGCCGAACCGCTGCGCGGACACACCGGCTCCGTACAGGCGGTGGCCGTCACCCCCGACGACGAGGAGATCGTCTCGGGCGGCGTGGACGGCACCGTCCGCCGCTGGAACCGGACGTCGGGCGCCCCCGTCGGGGCGCCGCTGCTCGGCCACAGCGGACCCGTCCAGGTGCTCGCGGCGGGCTCCACTGGGCGGCGGTTCGTCTCCGGCGGCCGCGACGGCACCGTCCGCCGCTGGGACCGCGACCTGGGGCGGCAGGCCGGCGGGCCGCTGGTGACGGGCTCGCCGGTACGGTCGCTGGTGCTGACCGGGGACGGTGAGATCACCGCCGGCTGCGCCGACGGCACCGTGCACCGGTGGGACGCGGGCGGCCAGCCCGTCGGGCCGGTCCTCCCGGCCCACTACGACGTCGTGTGGGCCATGGCGACGACCCCTGACGAGACCGAGCTGGTCACGGCCGGCTGGGACACGATCGTCCTGCGCTGGGAGCGGATCACCGGGGTACCGCTCCGGCCGGCCAGGACGGACACCCGGATCGAGCCGGTGCCCCGCCTGGAACTGCACGGCAGCACGCCCTTCTGACCCGCTTCTCCCCCCTCTCCCCCCGGGAGCACCGATGCCCGCCATCACCATCGACACCGCGCAGCTGACGTATCCCCTCGTCGCCGTCCAGGGGCCCGGGAACGAGGGCGGGGGCGTCGCGTTCGTCGACGGTTCGGCCGATCCGCCGCCCGAGGTACGGCTGCCCGCCGGCACGGGCTACCGGCTTCGGCTCGGCGACGGCACGACGGCCGCTGTCGCCTTCGACGTGCACGAGGACGGCACCCTGGCCTTCGCGCCGGAGTACGACGCCTTCCTCGGCGGTCGCGGCGGCCGCCGGCTGACCGTACGCGGCGCGCCGGTCGTCGTCGACGCCCGGAGTCTGGACCACCCGCTCGCTCCCGACCTGCCGGGCGCGGCTCCGCTCTCCCCGGACCGGACGCACGCGCTGCGGCTGCTGCCCGCCTCCGGGTACCGGTTGCGGGTCGAGGCGGGCACCGCCGACGGGGAACTCGCCTTCTCCGTCACCCTCGACGGCGGGGTCACGCCCGCCTCGGAGTCGGCCGGGTTCGCCTCGGCCGTCGGCGGCGTCCTGACCGTCCGGGGGCGCACCGTCACCGTCGACGGGCGCGGACTCTCCCACGGACTGCTGCCGGTCGGCGCCGGCACCTTCCTGCCGCCGGACACCGTGCACCGGCTCACCCTGCTGCCGGCCGCCGGGTACGTCTTCCTCGCCGGTCCCGGTGTGGCGGCCGACTTCTCGTACACGGTCCGCCCGGACGGCACGGTCGACTACGACGCGTCGTGCGACCGGTTCCTGAGCGGACGCGGCACGGGGACGCTCGTCGTGGGCGGGTTCCCGGTGGTGCTGAGCGCGGCCGGCGCCGACAGCGACATCCTCGGCCTCGAAGGGCTGCCGGACCCGGCGCCCCGCCCACCCCGTGAACTGGCCGCCGTCCTCGTCCCGGCGAAGGGCTACCAGCCACGCACCGCCTACGGCGTGTGCAGCGGCTTCCGCGTCGGGCGCGACGGCACGCCGGCCGCCGACCCGGCGGGTGCCCGCTCGTACCGCGCCGGCGACGAAGGACCGCGAGCGGCGGCCGAAGGCCCCCCGGCCGGCCTCACGGTCCGGATCGCCCGCGCGGTGCCCGGCGGGCCGCCGCCCCGCGGCAGGGTGGCGTTCACGGCCGACGGGCGGCCCCTCGGCACGGTCCTCCTGGACGGGGTCGGCCTGGCGAGCCTGCGCACGGCGGCCGTGCCGGCGGGTACCCGGGAGATCGTCGTCGCGTACGAGGGGGACGACGCGCACCGTCCGTGCACGACGACGCTGCGGCTGCGGGAGGGGGCCTGATCGGCAGGCTGCCTAAGGCTTCCGGTCGGGGTCGCGGACCGGCGGGGAGCCGCTGACGACCCGTTTGCCGTCCAGGGTGTAGGCGCGGCGCCGCAGCCGGGGCGTTCAGCTGCAGTTCGAGTACGGACTGTTGTCGGTGTTGCTCGGGCCGCCGTAGGAGAAGTTCCACGTGGTGGTCTGGCCGGAGCACGAGTGCCCATAGGCGGTGAAGTTCCAGTTGCCCTTGTACTCACGGGTGTTCGACACGCCGGTCACCGGGATGTACCCGGCGTCGAACCAGTACGAGCCGTTGTTCAGTACCGGCTTGTTCGAGTTCACGGCGTAGTGCGAGCTGGACTTCACGTCCACCTGGCCGAAACGCCAGTTGTTGACGTAGTTGGTGTTCCACAGGTTGACCTCGGTGTAGGCGCCGCTGCAGTTCCATCCGAGGTAGAACTGGCCGATGGTCTGCGAGCCCACCTTGATGCTCTGGATGGCCCCGAGCACCTGGCCGTTCGCAGGGCAGCCTGCCGCGTGGGCGGACCCGGTTCCGGCGGTGGTGAAGGTGATGCTTGCCGCGGCGACGGCGAGCGCGGCCGAGACCGTACGTATACGGGTGGGTGTCCGCATGATTCCCCCTGGAGGCGTGTGGATCGACCGACGCGGCCTTTGACATGCCCATGATTCCACCGGGCCGGCGTCTGACCCAGGGCCGTTCCCGGCCACCCGTCCGCAGGGCAGGCCCGGTGTTTATTGAAAGTTTAAGCACCTTGGTTCTAGGGTGAGCGCAGGCAAGTCCTTGAAAGTTCAAGAGAGGGCTCGCCGTATCGCATCCCGTACGCGTCCCCACACGTGTCCCCCCATAAGGAGTCCTCGTGAAGTCCACCCGGAAGGTCTGGGCCGCGGCCGCCACCCTCGGTGTGCTCGCCGCGAGCGGCGTCACCGTCGCCGCCGCCGCACCGTCCGCCTCTTCCTCCGCCGCCTCCGCCTCCTCGCGCACCTCGAAGTCCGCCACGGCGAGCGAGGACGCGCAGCTGCGGAAGCTGTACAAGGAGGCGCTCGCCGAGGGTGGCCGGCTGGTGGTCTACGCCGGCGGCGACAAGCCGGGCCAGGCCGACTACCTCAAGAACGCCTTCCTCAAGCAGTTCCCGAAGATGAAGGTCGACACGGTCGTCGACTTCAGCAAGAACCACGACGCGCGCCTCGACCAGCAGATCGCCGAGCACAAGGTCGTCGCCGACGTCGTCCACCTCCAGACCCTGGACGACTTCCCGCGCTGGAAGAAGGAAGGCGCGCTGGAGAAGTACAAGCCGGTGGGCTGGAACAAGGTCTACGACAAGATCAAGGACAAGGACGGCTACTACACCGGCCTGTTCTTCATCGGCTTCGCCAACGTCACCGCCACGACGCTCGGCGACAAGGCGCCCGTCGAGGCCGAGGACTTCCTGAAGCCCGAGTTCAAGAACAAGCTCGTCTTCACGTACCCGAACGACGACGACGCCGTCCTGTACTACTTCAAGCAGCTGACCGACAAGTACGGCACGGGCTACCTGAAGAAGCTCATGGCGCAGAACCCCAAGTTCGTACGCGGCACGGCGGACGCGTCCGCGGCCGTCGGCAAGGACGGCTACGTCGCCAACTTCGGCAGCTCCGGCAGCTCCGGCGGCCTCTCCAAGACGAGCATCCCCGAGAAGTCGCCGTGGGTCGCCTGGCCGCAGACCGGCGCGATCCTGAAGGACGCGCCGCACAAGGCGGCGGCCAAGCTGTACCTGAGCTGGGTCCTGTCGAAGGGATACCAGGAGAAGTCGTACGGCTGGAGCGCCCGGACGGACGTCCCCGCACCGGCCGGCCGCAAGGGGATCTTCGACTACGCGAACATGAACCCGCTCGGCCTCGGCGAGTTCATGGGCGACCGCACGGCGCTCGACCGCTTCAAGGCGAAGATCAACCTCTTCGTGGGTGATGTGAAGGGCGCTGATCCGGCGGACCCGGAGGGGAAGCTGGGGCTGTACCCGGTGGACCAGGCCGGCACGCAGGGCTAGGCGGTACCGACGGCCCCGCCCGGGCGACCGGTCGGGGCCGGTCCGCGACGGTCCGGCCGGACCGCCGGTACGGCCGTGTCCCGAGGCGGCGAGTGTGCGCGCGGACACGGCCTGCGACGGCGGGCCCGGCGGTCCTCACTGGATCAGGTCGACATGCGGGTGGTCCGGTGCCGCCGGGCAGGTGTAGAGCTGCAGGTCGTAGCCTCCGGCGAGTTGGACCATGGCCGGGGTCGCGGCCTGCGGGCGGGCGGTGGACGGTGGGGTGGGGGCCGGTTCCTCGTACGGGCTCCAACTACGGGTGCTGTCGTCCCATTCGGCCGAGGCCACGGTCAGCAGAGGAGCCATCCCGGTGCCGCAGGCGGGGCAGACGCGGGGGACGGGGTCGGTGAGTCCCCAGCGCGTCCAGCCGCCGGCCTTCCAGCCGGGAGCCACGGACAGCTCGTTCCGGTAGAACTCCTGCGGGGCGGGCTCGTAGTAGGCGTCCGGAGCGGCGCCCGCCGCCTGCCACGTGCTCCACTTCCCCAGCAACGCCCGCGACTCCCCGTCCAGTTCCATGAGGTCGGGGTACTCGGTGACCTGCTCCGGGTCGAGCAGGCACGGCCGCGGCACGTAGCCGCCTGACTGGACCACGGCCGGCTCCGGAGGCGTGGTGAGGACGTCGGTGACGGCGGCGGCCGACCGCCGGAACAGCGCGGTCCTGGGCTTGGGCTCCGGCGGGTGGTCGAAGGGGCACCACAGCACCTGGAGCAGATCCGCCCGCCCGGGCGGGCGCAGTGAGGGGACGTCGCGTGCGTACAGCTGGGCCACGGGCAGCATGGCGACCGGGCCGTCGGGCCATGGGTGGCCGGCGCTGATCCGCCGGAGGACCGCCGTCTCCTCGGGGGTGAAGCGGGGGTGGCCCGGCGGTCTGCTCTCCGCCGCCGCCCGGATGCGCCGGCCCAGTCGCACGTCCTGTGGCGAGGTGGCCGGGTTCCCGTCCGGCACGTGCGGGCCGGCGCAGTACGGCCACGGTTCGCCGGCGGGCCACAGCGGTGGCCCGCCGACCGAGCTGTGGTGCGGTGACGGCGACCCGGGGCGCGGGTGCAGCCGGGTCGCCGTGCGCGCCAGCGGAGCCAGCCGCGGGAGGACGGCCGTGACGTCGACCGGTCGCGGCGGGGTGGTTCGGCCCGTTCCGGGCATTGCGGCTCCCTGGGGTGCGCGTCGGGCCGGATCGCGAGGTCGGATTCCGGCCGGAGGGCCGGATCCGATCAGTTTCCGAGGTTGAGTCCGCTGGTGGCCTGCGTGTTGGGGACGCTGGTGGTGAACATCAGGCTCTCCGTCCCGTTCGCACGCTGGACCTTGGCGCTCATGACGACCCCCGTGGGGATGGTGCTGGCGCCGTCCTGGTAGAGGGGCGTCACCTGGTAGAAGACCGCGTCGTCCGGCCCCATGCCGGGGTCCGCGACCTGGTCCTGCACCTGCTTCTCGTAGGTCCGCATGCTGGGCGTTCCGGTGTTCATCCCCACCTGCCAGCAGGGGACGAGGTTGGCCTGTCCGCCGTCCAGGATCTGCCCCTTCCCGCCGAGGATGTTGGCGATCAGGTGGCACCGGGCGATCGCGGCCGCGGGCGGGTGCGTGGCGACGAACTGCTGCGCGTCCTGCCAGCCGGTGATGTCCCCCGAAGCCGCGCTGCCCGTGCCGAGCGGGTTCCGCAGGCAAGCCTGCGCCCCGGTGGCCCGGGTACCGGCCGGGCTGCTCGGGTCCGTCCGGTTGCGGTGCGGGACCGGTTGGGTGCTGTTCAGGATCCAGCCGGCGCCGGAATTGGCCGACACGGTCTTCAGGCACGCGGCCTTCGGTCCGGTGAGGCGCACCGTGGTGTGCGCTCCCATGTCGCGGCACAACTCGCCGGACAGGAGCCGGACGTACGACACCTCCGGGTCGACGGCGGCCGAGTAGAAGCCGTCGGCCTGGTCCTTGTCGCTCTTGTCACCGCCCTGCCAGCTCTCGCGCAGGGCGAGGTTGCCGTGTTGGCTGAACTTCTGCGCGTAGTCGTTCGGTCCCGTGGTGGTGACGAGCCACTCGTAGCCGGTGGCCGGCGAGTTCAGGTCGAACCCGGTCTCCATGGCGACCGGGTGGTGGTCGGCCTTCTCCTTGAGCCTGACCCAGGAGACGCCGCACGGTCTCTCGCCCGAGTCCTTGGCGTGGGCCCTGGCCTGCTGGGCGGCGCGCCGCAGCACGACGTCCTTGGCGGCCGCCGGGATGGCGAGGGTCTTTCCGTCGGCCAGCCGCACGGTGACCTTGCCCGCGCGGTCCGGGGTCCCGTCGACCAGGCCGGTCACCCGCACCGTGGTCATGGGGGACGTGACGGTGCGTTCCGCCGGGCCCTTCGTGACGGTGCCCGAGCGGTCGGCGGGCGGTGCGGGCGCGGTGGCGGCCGTCGCCGTGCCGCCGAAGGCGACGGCGGCCGCCGTCGCGGCCACCGTCGCACCGGACAGGACGCGGCGCAGCCGGTTCGGCTTCCGGTCCGGCCCTCTGTGACGGCGGCGTAAACCAGGTATGGGCATGCTCGTCCCCTCTTCCTGTCTTCCGGTCGGTGCTATTCCGTGCCCGTCCTCGGAGGTGCCAGGGCCTCAACGGCCGCGGCTGCCGGGCGGGCCGGCTGCGGGGCGGGGTCGGGCCTCAGCCGCAGGGTGGCTCAGGAGGCCGGCGGGTGAGGCTGGTGAGGTGGTCGTGCCGTGTCGCCACGCGTCCGGCCCGCGGGACGACGGGGGTCTCCGGCGCTCGCACCCGCGCCCGGTCCGGAGAACGCCTCCGGGCGTGGTCATGAGAGAACGCTCCGTGCCGACCGGACGAGGCCATGGAGGGCCTGCCTCTCCTTGGGAGGGCGGTGTTCCTGACACGAGGTGCGGCACCAGTGATAGCGCGTGACAGGGGCCCGGCCACCCGTCCTTGACATGGTCTCCTCAATCGAAATGCCTGCCTCCGGCTCGAACGGGGTCACCGGAAGGCAGGTTCCGCCCCCGCCGGATCCCCGCGCCACGCCGGGCCGGCGATGGCCCGCCTCCGTCGTCCACGGACGTGTTCGGGCGGCGGTGCGTGCCCGGGCCGTCACGGAGCGCCGCACCGGCGCGGTTTGGGAAGGCGCAAGTCGGCCAGACGCCGTGACCGCTCGACGGCGGACGGCCACGTCGGCGGATGCCGAAGGCCGTTCCGGCAGCCGGCGCGCGGGGAACGGGCGGCAGTGGTTCCGACCAGGTAGCGCGTCCGCACGAGGGCGGCGGCCGAACGTCGCCGCGCACGGGGGAATTCCGTCGAGTCAGGGCGGGGCAAAGCCGCCGAACAGCCCATGAGGGGCTAGGCGTCCCACCCCCGGACCGGCCGATTCCGTCGTCATCAACCCGCCGCCGACGACGCTAAGTTCACCTCGATCGAGCACCGCTCCCACCACACCACTGGCAGGGATCCGGCCTGGGGACGCAGGGCACCCGGCCAGGGAAAGGGCATCGTGAATCATCTGAGATCCTCCGGCCGCCGGGCCAGGGGGCTGGTCGCCCTTGCCGTGACCGCCACCTCGGCGCTCGCCGCTCTCCAGTTCACGGCCGGCCCCGCCGCCGCGGCAGGGCACCCGAAGCCCGTCACCACCGCCGACCAGCCGAGGCTCGGCGACGCCTGTACCTCCGCCGACCTCGGCAAGCGGTACCCGTACGTCAAGAGCGCCCAAGTCCAGCCGACGATCACCCACTTCAAAGGCTGGTACGTCACCGAGGGATCGACGGGTTCCCAGACGGTCGAGACCAGCACACAGACCGTGGTCACGGTCCAGGTCGGCCTCTCCTCCAACATCCAGGGCAGCTTCCAGATCGGCGTGCTCGGCCAGGTGGGCGGGAGCCTGGGCCTGAACGTGCAGATGTCCTCCTCGACCACCAGCAGCCAGTCCAAGACGATCTCCTGGGACTTCCGCCGCCCCGGCTACTACGGCCTCTACGAGGGCACGAAGAAGGTCACCGGCCAGTACGGCAGCCTCAACTGCAACCGGGTGGACCTGGGTGACAACACCTACGGCCTGAAGTGGGTCGAGGGCCCCGACAGCGGCAGCTACACCACCTACACGACCCTCGAAGAGGGCGCGGTGCGGTGCGAGGACAAGGTGCCGGCGAACAGCATCATGCGCAAGGCGCAGGAACTCCTCGACTGCGGGACCACCGCCGTCCGGCGCGCCCACACGCCGGCCGTGAAGGCATCTGCGGCCGTGAAACCGTCCGCGACGGCGAAGGCACCCGCGGCGGCCAAGTCCTCCGCGACGCTGAACTCCTCCGCGACGGCGAAGCGGGACGCGACCGGCCGGCCCGCCCGCCCCGCCGCGTTGTCGGGCTTCGCCTGCGACGCGGGCTTCTACAAGATCGGCACTCCCGACCGGGCACTCTTCTGGACCGCGCCCCTCCTGGGAGCCGACTACGTCCGGCTCAGGCCCTCCACGATCTTCAGCGGCGACCTGGACCAGTGGTCGCTGTGCCACGGACCGGAGCACAACGGCATCGCCGAGGAGGTCCTCGTCAACCACCGCACCTTCATGTGCCTGGCCGTCCCGGAGCAGAACGCGGCCGACGAGGGCGCGCCCCTGATCCAGGCCGACTGCAAGGCGGACGACCTCCAGCGGTTCTACGTCTACCGCGACGTCCCCGGCTCCGGAAAGATCGGGGTCCAGAACAAGTACACCGGCTCCATGATCGGCCATGACCGCTACGCCGACGGCCAGCCCCTGCGCCAGTACAGCAGCGGCAAGCAGGACGGCACCGGAACGTACGTACTGGTACCGGCGTAGCCGCCCCGCCCGCCCGTCGGCGTGGGCAGGAGCACCGGCTGAGGAAACCCGGGCGGCAGTGGCGCCCGGGTGGACTCAGGCCGGTGGTGGCGAGCCGTGCGACGGGCCGGTGGTACGAGGCGACGGTGACGAGGCGACCGTCGAGGTCTGCCGAGCGTTGCCGGACCGCCTGAGGCGCGTCGGCCGACCGCTCACCCTGTGCGGATGGTGCGTCCGGTCACCTCGCCGGGCCGGAGCCGGACCCACAGGTCGCGTCGGCCTCCGGCCCAGGGGCGTGCGCCGGGCCGGGTGACCAGGTCTTCGATCGTGTCCGTGTCGGTGACGTGTTCGGCCGATCCGGTGACCAGGACGCTCCAGCCGCGGCTGAGGTGTTCGTCGATGTGGTCGGCCTCGAACGCCATCGGGCCGCCTTCCGCCGGGGCCGCCGCGTCGCCGGACTCGGTGCGGTAGACGATGGTGCGGCCGTCGACCAGGAAGTTCACGGGCAGGACGACGGGGGTTCCGCCCGCGTCGGTCAGCCCGACCCGGCCGATGCCGTGTGTGCCCAGCAGCCGCCAGCACTCGTCCTCCGACAGCCGTGCCAGCAGCGGGTGGGGAGCGGCTTCCCTCTTCCCGGGAGCGGCTTGCGGGGGGCCTTCGAGGAGTTCGGGGTAGGGCATTTCCAAGGCGGCGGCGAGCCGCATGAGGGCGTTGGGGTCGAAGTCGTCGCTCAAGGACTCCAGCCGGTCCAGATAGGCCACGGACATGCCGGCGCGGTGTGCCAGCTCCTCCCGCGTCAGCCCGAGTTGCCGACGGCGGACGGCACAGCGTGTGGCGACGGTGTCCGTGGGGTCCGCCGTGTCCCCGGGGTCGCCCGGTGGCCGCGAGGAAGGAGCCTGCGGACCGTCGCTGTGCATCTCCTCGACCTCCGCGTGCGCGTCAGGTACGCCTGGGGCCGCTGAGCCGCGCCCGCCCTCCAGGGGACCAGAGACCGACGGTCCGTGCCAGCGCTGCGCCGCCGTTCGGGACCGGAACCGGGCGGACGCCGTCGGCTTCCGGGACTTGGCGCGTACTCCGTCACCCTGATGGACGGTTCCCCCGAGGCGCCGTTCCGAATTCCGGGACCATGGGTACGGGGCCGGCTACGGGAGTGCGGAACATGGTGGGAGTCGTCGCGTACGGGGTGACCGCCGACGAGCGGCCACTGCTGGAGCGGGCCCTCGGCGGAACGTACGACCTGCGGTGTCTGGACCTGATCCTCAACCGGGACACGGCCGCGACCGCAGCGGGGCGACGTGTGGTGTGCAGCAGCGTCAACGACGTCCTCGACGAGGAGGTGCTGCGCGTCCTCGCCGACGGCGGGACCGAGCTGGTCACGCAGCGGGCCACCGGCTACAACAACATCGACCTGAGCGCGGCGCGCGCCCTCGGCCTGTCGGTGGCCCGGGTGTCGTCCTACTCGCCGTACGCCGTGGCCGAGTTCGCCTGGGCGCTCGCCCTCGCCGTCAACCGGAGGATCCCCCGGGCGGTGTCCCGCACCCGGGACTTCGACTTCCGGCTGGACGGCCTCATGGGCCGGGACTTCCACGGACGGACGGCCGGCATCCTGGGCACCGGCCGGATCGGCACCGCGTTCGCCCGCGTCGCCGCCGGATTCGGCATGCGGCTGCTGGGGAACGACGTGGCCCCGAGCGAGGAGTGCCGTGCGCTGGGCGTGGAGTACGTCGGCCGGGACCGGCTGTTCGCCGAGTCCGACCTGCTGAGCCTGCACGCGCCGCTGGTGCCCGATACCCGCCACGTGGTGGACGCGGCGGCGCTGGCACGGATGAAGGACGACGCCATCCTGATCAACACCAGCAGGGGAGGGCTCGTCGACGCCCACGCGCTCGTCGAGACCCTGCTCGCGGGGCGGCTCCTGGGGGTGGGCCTGGACGTGTACGAGGAGGAGGCCGGCGTCTTCTTCTTCGACAAGTCCCTGGAGGTGATGACCGACGACACGCTCGCCCGGCTGATGACCTTCGGCAACGTCCTGGTCACCTCCCACCAGGGCTACTTCAGCCGGGACGCCGTGCGACAGATCGTCGAGACCACCGCCCGCAACATCGCGGACCACCTCGCCGGCCGGACCGGCGACGACACGCTGGTCGCGCCCGGGCGGGCGGACGGGGAAGGCGGCGGAGGGGGGTAGCGCGGGGGCGTCAGCCGGCGCGGGAGCGTCGCCGTCCGGTCCATCCGGTCCCGTGCCCTTCCGGGCCGCGGACAACCGCACGATCGGCCGCGTCCGGCCGGCGAGGCGAAGGCGGTCACGGCGTCGGTCCGCTGCCGTAGGGGCCGTAGAGGTCGAGGAGCCGGGTGCGGGCGGCGCGCAGGCGGCGGCCGATGACCTCGACGACGTAGGTGAGGAGGGCGTGGTCGAGTTCGTGGTCGCGCTCGCAGAGGGCCAGCACCTCGGCGGCGTCGAACTCCCAGGCCCGTACCGGACTGATCGCCTCCGCGCCGAGGTGCCACCGGTGCGGCGGGCACAGCCAGGACCAGCCCAGCATGCGCCCCGGGCCGAGGGTCTCGACGACCGCGGGCCGGCGGCCGGGCACGTGGATGTCGAGGTTGACGTTGCCGGTGCGCAGGATCCAGAAGCGGTCGGCGTGGCCGCCTTCCTCGAACAGGCGCGTGCCGGCGTCGAAGGACACCTCGCGGCCCAGCTCCGTCAGCCGTTCCCGGGGCCCGTCGGGCAGGGCGGCCAGCACTCCCGAACGATTCACGACGCCGCGTCCTCTCCGTCACCGGCCGGGCCGACGACCGTCCGGCCCTCGGCGCGCGACTCCCGTGCCGGCGTCCCGTTGCCGTCCCCGTCCGGCACGCACGCCGTGGCGTCGGCGTGCGGCGATGCCGTCGCGGAGGGCATGGCGTCTCCTGCTCGCTCGAAGGGCTCGAAGGGCTCGGAGCCCGGAAAGCCCGATGCCCGAAGGGGCGGTGCTTCGAAGGCGGTGCTGCCCCCAGCCTGACCGCGCCCGTGGCGGCCCGCACGCCGAGCGCGTCGGAGGGGTGCGGGTCGACCAGGCGTCAGCGCGGGCGCCGCGCACGTGTACGGGCGGGTCGTGTGCTGCGCGCCGAGCGCCATGACGCGAGCGCCATCACTCCGCCCGTGCGCGCGAACGAGTGGAGCGGCGGCCCGTCAGGCCGTGCGGCGGCTGGCGTACGGCCCGTACAGGTCGAGCAGCCTGCTCCTGGCCGACCGCAGGCGTTGGCCCATGACGCCGACGACGTACGAGAGGAGGGCGTGGTCGAGTTCCGGATCGGTCCGGCAGAGGTCCAGCACCCGCGCCGCGTCGTACTCCCAGGCGCGTACGGGGCTTTCGGCCTCGGCGCCCAAGTGCCAGCGGTGCGGCGGGCACAACCAGGACCAGCCCAGCAGCCGGCCCGCGCCCAGGGTCTCCACGACCGCCGCTCGGCTCCCGGGCACATGGAGGTCGAGGCTGACGCTGCCGGTGCGGATGACCCAGAAACGGTCGGCCCGGCCGCCCTCCTCGAAGATCCGGGTGCCCGCGGGGAACGACACCTCACGGCCCAACGCCGTCAACCGCTCCCGGGGCCCCTCGGGGATGGCGGCAAGCAAACCCGTACGCCTCATGGTGGTCCGTCCCTCTCTCGGCGGGTGACGCGCCGCGGACCTGCCCTTCGCCGCCGCGGCCCGTCCGGCCGGTTCGCGTTCCAGCCTGCCGGGCCCGTGGGCCCGCGGGACAGGGCCGGACGGTACGGAGGGCGAGGGACAAGGGTCCCCCTTGACAGCGCGGGCAAGCGCGGGAGGCCCTCTCTCCCCGGCCCGTTCGGATGCCGGCCGGGCCGGGAAGCGGGGACCTTCGGCCTCAGGGCGGCACGGGTGGTTCCGCCTAGTGTTCACCGGCATGGACAACGACACGCCCGGGCGGTCCGGCGGGCCGGGGGAGGACCGGTGATCAGGCGGCTCCGTCCCACGGCCGGGACCGCGTACCAGAGTGACGCCCCGTCGGTGTGGTGGTGCGTCCTGACCGTGCCGCTGGTCCCCGAGGCCGTACGGCAGACGCGGCGCGACACGGCCATGGCCCTGACCGGACGGGTGGTCCCCCCGGACTCCGTCTTCGGCGGGACCGTGCTTCTGGTGGTGAGCGAGCTGGTGACCAACGCCGTCCGCCACGCCGCCCGGCGTTCCCCGACCGCCGACGTGACCCTCGCGGTGGGGGAGGGGGAACTCGCGGTCGGCGTCGCCGACCGGGACCCCCGCCTGCCCGACCTGTCGCCCGGAGCCCCCGGCGCCGGCCTGCGGACCGTCGCCGGCCTGGTGGCCGGCTACGGCGGCTCCCTCACCGTGGAGCGGCCGGCGCGCGGCCCGGGGAAGGTGGTGGTGGTGGCCCGGTTCCGCCTGCCCGAGGGCATGGGCCCGTATGGAGGGAGGTGTACCGGCGGCGACGGGCCGTGAGGTCCTGCGGGCGCCGTCCGTCCCTGCCGCGACGGGACGGGACGCGGCGCGACGGGACCGGACGCGATGCGAGTGCCGGCGCCGGCGGGTCTTCGGGCGGCTCTGACGCCCCGACGGCCTCGGGCAGGTGGCGCGATCGCGGCCGAAAGGGACCGGATTCCGGCCGGCAGGGACCCCCGGCCCGTACCGCGCCGGCGGTCGGCGGCCCAGCCTGGACCGAAGCACCACCGGCTCCTCCGTACGTCAGGGGCCGGAGAGAGGACGGATCCGCATGTCCCTACCGGAGACCGCCGCGCCTGTTCGGGCCGGCATCCTGGACAGTCTGGTGGCCGCCGCGGTGGCCGCGCCGTCGATGTACAACTCCCAGCCGTGGCGGTTCAGTGCCGATCCCGCCGCGCGCACCCTCGGGATCCGTGCCGTTCCCGGCTGGACGGCGCCGCTGGCCGATCCGTGGCGCCGGGCCCAGTACCTGGCGGTCGGCGCCGCCGTGTTCAACCTGCGGATCGCCGCCGCCGAGGCCGGTCTGACGCCCGCGGTGGAGTTGCTGCCCGAACCCCGCGACCCCGGCCTGCTGGCCAGGGTGGCCCTGCACGACGGTCCCCCCGACCGCTCCCGGCACCCTCGGCTGTACGACGCCATCCGGCAGCGGCGCAGCAGCCGGATGCCGTTCACCGGCCGGCCCGTGCCGGAAGGGGTCGTCGCCCGGATGGCCGCCGGCGCGCGGGCCGAAGGGGCCCGGCTCCTCCTGCCGGACATCGTCGGCGCCCGCCGGACCCTCGCCCTGACGGCGGAGGCCGAGCGGCGCAACCACGTGGACTGGGCGCGCGTCCGGGAGAGCCGGGCCTGGGTCGTTCCTCCGGGCGCCGGGCCGTACGGGATCCCCGTCACCGCCCTGGGCGCCCAGGACGCGCGCGGGCGCGTGCCGATGCGGGACTTCACCGGGGCGCCCCGCGCCTACCCCGTACGCCCCCTGCCCTTCGAACGCCACCCCCAGCTGGCACTGGTGTGCACGGGCTACGACCGGCCCCTGGACTGGCTGCGCGCGGGACAGGCGCTGGAGCGGGTGCTGCTGCTGGCGACCGCGCACGGAGTGCGGACCTCCCCCCTCCACCAGGCCCTGGAATGGCCCGACCT
Organism: Streptomyces mobaraensis NBRC 13819 = DSM 40847; assembly: GCF_017916255.1. Lineage (NCBI taxonomy): Bacteria > Bacillati > Actinomycetota > Actinomycetes > Kitasatosporales > Streptomycetaceae > Streptomyces > Streptomyces mobaraensis. Next base: position 178,370 of record NZ_CP072827.1, on the reverse strand, counting down.
GCGCAGGGCACTGCTGGGCGGCCGCTCGGGGCGCGCGCAGTTCCTCATCCGTTTCGGCTACGGCCCGCAGGGGGCGTTGACACCACGGGCCGCCGTGACGTCCGTCATGGCCCACTGAGAAGCCCGCACAGAAGCCCGCACAGAAGCCCGCACAGAAGCCCGCGGAGGGGCCCGTTGAGAGGTCCGCCGCGAGGTTCGCTGAGAGGGCCGTCGTGAGGCCCGTCGCGAGACCCGCCGCGAGGCGCGTAGAGAGTCCGCCGAAGGCCCGCTGCGAACCTCGCCGAGAAGACCGCCAAGAGTTCCGCCGTACGGGCGTCGCCCGTCACCACCGAGCATGTGGTGACGGGCGACGCCCGTACGGTGTGCGCCGGTTCAGCGGCCGTCCGCCGGGGCCGCGTCGTCGCTCCCGTAGTAGGCGGTGCGCATGATCTCCCGCAGGTCGTCGAGCATGGGCATACGCGGATTGGCGGGCGCGCACTGGTCCTCGAAGGCGTTGAGCGCCTGCCGGGGGAGGGCGTCGAGGAAGACGCCCTCGTCGATGCCCAGCGCCCGGAACGACGGTTCGATGCCCACCGCCTCGCGCAGCCGCTCCACGGCCGCCGCGTAGGAGGCGACGCCCTCCTCGGGCGTGGCGGCCGGCAGGCCCAGGGCGCGGGCGAGCTCCTGGAAGCGCTCGGGGGCCCGGTACGTCTCGTACTTGGGCCAGCCGGTCAGCTTGGTGGGGACGGTGCCGTTGTAGCGGATGACGTGCGGCAGCAGGATCGCGTTGGTCCGGCCGTGGGCGACGTGGAAGGTGGCGCCCAGGGTGTGCGCCATGGCGTGCACGATGCCGAGGAAGGCGTTGCCGAAGGCCATGCCGGCGATGGTGGAGGCGTTGTGCACCTTCTCCCGGGCCGCGGGACGCGCGGCCCGGTCGGTGACGGCCGCCTCCAGGTTCTCGAAGATCAGCTTGATGGCGTGCAGGGCGAGGCCGTCGGTGAAGTCACTGGCGTACACGGAGACGTACGCCTCCGTCGCGTGCGTCAGCGCGTCGAAGCCGCTGTCCGCCGCCAGGGCCGCGGGCAGGTCCTTCGCCAGCAGCGGGTCGACGATGGCGACGCTCGGGGTCAGCGCGTAGTCGGCCAGCGGGTACTTGCGGCCGGTCGCCGGGTCGGAGATGACCGCGAACGGGGTGACCTCCGCGCCGGTGCCGGACGTCGTCGGGACGCACACCAGCCGCGCCCGCCCGCCCAGTTCGGGGAAGCGGAAGGCCCGCTTGCGGATGTCGGAGAACTTCTGCCGCATGTCGGAGAAGTCGACGTCGGGCTGCTCGTAGAGGAGCCACATCACCTTCGCCGCGTCCATCGGGGAGCCGCCGCCCAGGGCGATGATGGTGTCGGGCCTGAACTCCCGCATCAGCCGCGCCCCGTGCCGCACGGAGTCGATGCTCGGCTCCGGCTCCACGTTGTCGATGATCTGGAGGGTCACCGGCTCGGCCCGGTGCCGCAGGACCCGGGAGACGCGGTCGACGTAGCCGAGGCGGGTCATGGTGGCGTCCGTGACGACGGTGACGCGCCGGACCCCCGCCATGGCCGCGAGGTAGCGGATGGCCTGCGGTTCGAAGTAGACCTTCGGCGGGACCTTGAACCACTGGAGGTTGTTGCGGCGCGAGCTGACGCGCTTGATGTTCAGCAGGTTGACCGCCGAGACGTTGTCGGAGACCGAGGTGTGGCTCCAGGAGCCGCAGCCCAGCGTCAGCGACGGCACCAGGTGGTTGTAGACGCCGCCGATGGCGCCCTGCGACGACGGCGCGTTGACGATGACCCGTACCGTCTGCATCCGGTGCCCGAACTCCTCGGCGACCGCCGGGTCCCCGGTGTGCACGACGGCGCTGTGCCCCCGGCCGTTGAAGGCCACCATGTCCGCGGCGAGGCCGAAGCCCTCGGCCTGGCTCCCGGCCCGCAGGACCGCCAGCACCGGGCAGAGCTTCTCGCGGGTCAGCGGCTCGGCGGGGCCCACGCGTTCCGCCTCGACCAGGATGACGGAGGTCTCCTCCGGCACGCTGAACCCCGCCTGGTCGGCGATCCACGCGGGTCCCCGCCCGACGACGGCCGGGTTCACCCGCGGCTCGCCCTCGGCCGCGGGGTCCGGGGGGAACAGGAACTCCTCCAGCAGCCGCTTCTCCTCCGCCGTCGCCACGTGCGCGTGCAGCCGGCGGAACTCCGCCAGCCCCCGGTCGTACACCTCGTCGTCCAGGATCACGGCCTGCTCCGACGCGCAGATCATGCCGTTGTCGAAGGACTTCGACAGCACCAGGTCGTTGACCGCCCGCCGGACGTCCGCGCTGCGGTGGACGTACGCGGGGACGTTCCCGGCGCCCACGCCGATGGCCGGCTTCCCCGCCGAATAGGCGGCCCGGACCATGGAGTTGCCCCCGGTGGCGAGGATCAGCGCGACGCCCTCGTGGCGCATCAGCAGCCGCGTCGCCTCCAGCGAGGGCTCCTCGATCCACTGCACGCAGTGCTCCGGCGCCCCGGCCGCGACGGCCGCGTCCCGGACGACGCGCGCCGCCTCGGCACTGCACCGCTGGGCGGCGGGGTGGAAGGCGAAGACGACGGGGTTGCGGGTCTTCAGCGCCACCAGCGCCTTGAAAACGGTGGTGGAGGTGGGGTTGGTGACGGGGGTGACCGCGCAGACCACGCCCACCGGCTCGGCGATCTCGACCATGCCCTCCGTCTCGTCCCGGGAGACGACCCCGACCGTCCGCGTCCGGGCCATGCCGTCCGTGACGTGCTCGCAGGCGAACATGTTCTTCGCCGCCTTGTCCTCGAACACCCCCCGGCCGGTCTCGTCCACCGCCAGCCGGGCCAGGTACGTATGCCGGTCCAGCGCGGCCACGGACGCCTTGGCCACGATGTGGTCGACCTGCTCCTGGGTCAGGGCGGCGTAGTCGTCGAGCGCCTTCAGCCCGTTGGCGACCAGCCGGTCCACCGCCACGGCGGTGTCGGAGGGTACGTCGGTGGCGGTGCGCCGTCCGTCGTCGTGTCGGTTCATGGGGGGACTCCGTCGTGGTCGGTACGCGGCCGGGGTGCCGGCGGCCTGACCGGGCGGCGCCCGCCCGGGGTGCCGCCCGCACCGCCAGCCTCACCCACCGCCCCCGCGGCACCGAGGGTACGAAGGTCCCCCGCCGCGGCCCGGTGGTCCGCGAACCGGCGCCTGCCGGGAGGCCGTTCGGCCCCGCACCGGGGAGGGACCGCGTACGGGACCGGTCGGCCCCAGCGGCGTGGCGGACGGCGCGGCACGCTGGAGGGAACGGACGCCCGCCGGTTCCCGGGCGGCCGGGGGACGCGTCACCGAGGAACCGGTAGGAGAGGAGGGCAGCCCCGTGCAGACGCCGATCGTCGGGGAGATCATGACGAGCCCCGTGGCGCGTGCCCGTCCGGGCACGTCGTTCGAGGGCCTCGTACGGCTGCTGCGCCGGCGCGGCGTCAGCGGCGTTCCGGTGCTCGACCCGGACGACAAGGTCGTCGGGGTGGTGTCCGAGAAGGACCTGGCACGCCATCGGGAGCGCGGCGGCACCGCGGCGGAGCTGATGTCCAGCCCCGCCCTCACCGTGCACCCCGAACAGCGCGCGGCCGACGCCGCCCGCGTCATGGACCGCCACCGCGTCAACCGGCTGCCCGTCGTGGACGAGGAGGACCGGCTCATCGGCATCGTCACCCGCGGCGACCTGCTGCGCGTCTTCCTGCGGACCGACGCCGCGATCCGCGAGGACATCGAGGGCCGCGTCCTGCCCGGGGTGTTGCGGGTACCCGAGGGGGCCGTGCGCGTCGCGGTCCGCGACGGCCTCGTCACGCTGGACGGCCGGGTGCCGGCCACCGTGGACGTCCCGGGGGCCGTGCGGGAGACCTGGCGGGTGGACGGCGTCACCGGCGTCGTCAGCCGACTGCACACCGGTGGCGAACCGGGGTGGGGCGGTGGGCGCGGGCGGGCCGCCGAGCGCGGGCCGACGGGGTGAGCCGGCGGGCGGGTCGGGCGGGTTGTGCGGGGCGGTGAGTGGGGATGGGCGGGTCGGTCGGGCTCGGCCGGCCGGGCCCGTTCAGCGGGCCGGCCCGCAGCGGCTCCGGGACCGCGCGCGGTTCAGTCGCGGTCCCGAGGCCATGTGTGGTCGGTTCGGGGCCGCGCGGGTGACGACTGGAGGGGCCGGTGCCGGACGTCAGGTGGGCAGCCGCTTCGACCAGAGCGGTTCCACGACGCGCCACTCGGCCGCCCACTGCTCGTACCGTCGGCGGTCGATCGCGGCGATCAGCGCGGTCCGCGCGCCGAGGTGGACGAGCAGCACCGCCACGGCCGCCATGGCGCCCGTGAACCACCCGGTGCTCAGAGCCTCCTGACGGGTCGTCGGAGGCTTGACGAGCCGCCCCGACCCGTCCACCCACACCTCGACCGCTCCGCCCTCGACGATGTCTCCGGGGACCTCGGTGAAACCGGTGTGGGACCCGCCCCGCCCGTCGGTCCAGCGGACCGGTGCCCACCGGACACCGCTCGCGGCCGAGACCCCCTGAGCGTCGGTCACCGCGTGCGCGGTGACCCGGTGCCGGGCGGCCGACTGCCGTGCCGCGACCCGCGACTCGGCGGCGTAGGCGGCCTCGCCCGCCAGGAACGGCACGGTGGCCAGGGCGAGGACCAGCAGGACCAGCAGGCAGGCGCAGAGCCGGCTCTGGCAGCGGTCGCAGGCGCGCCGCACGGAGTCGTGCCGGCGGCGTGGGTGGTGCGTCGTCATGGGTGCCTCCGCGGGCGGGAATCCGTACGGCTCGGCGCGCTGCTCCGACCGTGGGACCCCCGGCGGTCCGGCGTCACGAGGCCGAAGGTCCCGAGGCCAGGACGCCCGGCGGCACCGGAGGGGACCGAACGGGCCCCCGCGGAGCCGTGCCATGGCCCTTCGGTGACGGCCCGGGCGCAACGTCCGCGCTTCGGCTCCGAGGAGGCCGCGCGCCGCCGCACTGACCTGCGCGTGCCGCGCGGCTTGCGCTACTGGTAGTGCCCTGCACGCTGCCTCCCGCGGAGCGGCACCGGGACGGCGCGGCTCGGCGGCGCCCCGAAGCACCCGGACGCCGGGGTCCGCGCCGAGGCCGAGTACGGGCCGCCGGGCGGCCACTGGCCGCGGCGAGCGACCCCGCTCCCGGTGCGCGGCGCGGGCGGCACGGTGCCGGATAGCGGCTCGGCCCCGGCACCCACTCCGCGCTGTGCCGCGCCCGCCGCCGGGTGACCCCGGTGCCCGTGCCCTGACCGGTTCGCAGGGCCGAAGGTCCCGGCCGTGCCCGGGCCACCCGGAGCGGCGGGCCGCGCGGAGCAGGACCGTCCGGCCCCGGTGTCGAGGACTCCGTCCTCCGTGCGCCCGGCCGCGCCCGGCGCCACAGTGGACGGGAGTCCATCCGCTCCCCGCCACAAGGAGGCACTCCATGCCCGGCACCATCACCGTCGGAGTCGACGGAACCGACCACAGCCTCGCCGCCGTCGACTGGGCGGCCGCCGAGGCGTCCCGCCGTGCCGCGGTCCTTCGCGTCGTGTTCGCCTGGGTGTGGCGGCCCTTGGACGTGCCGGTCGCCGCCGACGAGGCCGTGCAGCGGGAGTGGGCCGAGAACGTGCTGCGGGAGGCGGAGAAGCGGGCGGGCTCCGCGCACCCGGAGCTGACGGTCGTCACCCAGGTGCTCTCCGACGATCCGGTGCCCGCCCTGGTCGCCGAGGCCGGGCAGACCGACCTGCTCGTGCTGGGCTCCCGCGGCCACGGCGCGCTCGTCGGCCGGCTGCTGGGGTCCGTCGCCCTCCGGGTGCTGCCGCGGGCCGGCGGGCCGGTGGTCCTGGTGCGCCGGCCGGACGAGAAGCGGGCGGACGCGACGGCGACGGAGATCGTGGTGGGTGTCCAGGACGTCGACGACGACGGTTCCGGACCGGCCCTGGACTTCGCCTTCGCCGCCGCGGCGGCACGCGGCGTCCGGCTGCGAGCCGTCCGGGCCTGGCACCTCCCGCCGGTCTTCGCCTGGAGCGCCGGCTCGGCGTGGGTGGGCGAGGAGACGGGCGGCCTGTCGGCGCTGGAGCGGGAGCGGCTGACCGAGGCGCTCCGGCCGTGGCGTGCCAGGTACCCCGGGGTGGAGGTCGTCGAGACCCTCGAACTGGGGAGCGCCGGCGAGCTGTTGCTGTCCTACGGCGGGTCGGCCGCCCTCATGGTCGTCGGCCACCGGACCGGGGGAGAGCACGGACGCGCCCGGATCGGCGCGGTCACCCAGGCGGTCCTCCACCATGCGCCCTGCCCCGTCGCCGTGGTCCCCTGCCCGTAGTCCCGGGCCCGGCCGCCCGGGCCCGGACCGGGAACGGCGAACGGCCCGCCACCGCGCCCGCGGTGGCGGGCCGTTCGCCGTTCCCCACGCGGTCCGACGGGATCGGGCACTCGCGCGGGCCCGGCCGCTGCCGTGCGCGGCCCGGCGCACCGGCATGCGGTGAGGTGGTGGGCGGGCGCGTGACCTGCCGGACGACGTGCGCTCGGGTGATCCGCTGCCGCCCGGGTGCCCCTTGTGCGGCCCCGCGCCCACGCCCGCGTACACCCGTCGCACGGACCATGACCGGGCCTTCGTCGCGAACGCCCGTCCGCCCACGGAAGAAGGCCCCCGGCCGCGATCGGCCGGGGGCCTTCGCGCCCCGTCGTCCTCGGCACAGTCCCCGTCACATCCGCGTCACCGCGCCGGCCGTCGCGCGCGGGACCGGCTCGTCGTCGGGGCCGTAGCCGAAGCGGATGAGGCACTGCGGGCGCCCAAAGCCGCCGCCCGGCAACTCGCGGCGCAGATCCGGCCAGTCGAGCGCCTGTTGGAGCACGGCCGTCCGCACGCCCCGGGCGGCGGCCACCAGGAGTACCCGCTCCACGGCCTGCCCGGCCCGCAGCCAGTCCTCCGGCCCGTCGCCGTCGGTCAGCAACAGCGCCACCCTGACATGGGGTTCCAGGGGCAGCGCGCGGATCCGCGCCGTGCGGCCGCTGCCCAGGAAGTCCCCCACCGGCGCCTTCCGTGTCAGGTCGAGCGGTTCCGGGGCGATGGGCGGGGTGCCGTACGGGCAGGCGCCGGGCGGTGTGACCCAGGCGCGGTGCTCCCGCGAGCGGCCCGTGTCCGCCCGGTGGCCCCACCCGCCGAAGGAGCGTTGTTCGCCCTCCGCGGTCAGCCCGAGGACGCGGCGCGTGGCGGCGGGATCCGGGACGTACAGCCGTGTGCCCTCGGCGCGGGCGCCCGCGCACAGCTCCGCCACGACGGACGCGGGGACCGGCCGCGCGGTGAACGGCAGCCGGCTGACGGGGCACCGGGCCACGGCCGCGTAGAGGTCCCGGTCGCGCGAGCGGCCGGCCCCTGCCGCCCGGAGCGTGACGACGGCGAGCAGGCCGGGGTCGTCCGGAGCCGGCAGCGGCCGGACCACCGCCTCCCAGCCCAGGTGGGCGGCGGCCACCCGCAGGTTGAACACCGCGGCCCCCGCGGACAAGTGCAGGGACCGCGCCGCCGGGTCCGCCGGTGACGGCGGAAGTCCCCGTGCGGACCGCACCTCCAGCGCCCGGGAGTCGGGTTCCAGCCGTAGCCGCCAGGGCCGCGCGGCGTGGAGGGAGGGAGCGGCGACCGCGGCGGCGACCAGGGTCTCCAGGGCCGCGGCGTCGAGTTCGGGCACATACATGGCGATCGAGTCCTCTCCGGGCCCGGCCGGGCCGGGCCCGTCGTCCTCCGGCGCCTCCACCGTCCGCCCGCGAGGCGGGCACGGGCCATGGACCATCCGTCCCGGGCCCGCCGGAGTCCGTCCCCGGCCGGGACGGTCCCGGGGCCGATGGTCCCGGTCGTGACGGGCGTGGTCCCTGGTGAAGCCGGGACCAGGGGGCCTGCGTTGGGGACCAGCGGCGGTGCGGCCGGGCGAGGTCCCCGTGACACGGTGGAACCGCTCGAACCGGACTCCCCTTCCGAGGCTTCCGGTCCTTCGGAGACGAGCGCCCGGCACCGCCCGGCGCGCCGCTCCCCCTCCGTGCAGGAGACCCTCATGACCTTCCACGTGGATTCCGAGACCGGCCGGCTGCGGCAGGTGATCCTCCATCGCCCCGACCTCGAACTGAAGCGGCTGACCCCCGGCAACAAGGACGAGTTGCTCTTCGACGACGTGCTGTGGGTCAAGCGCGCCCGCGAGGAGCACGACGCGTTCGCCGACACCCTCCGGGACCGCGGTGTGCGCGTGCACTACCTGGCCGACCTGCTCACCGAGACCCTGGCCCTGCCGGCCGCCCGCTCACTGGTCGTCGACCGGGTGTTCGACGAGCGGGAGTTCGGGATCCTGGCCACCGACCGCATGCGGGCCGTCTTCGACGCCATGGAGCCGGCCGAGCTGACCGGTTGCCTCATCGGCGGCGTGACCAAGCGCGAGCTCGACCAGCGCATGGGCGTCCTGCCCAGCGTGCGGCTGCACGCCATGGCCCCCGACGACTTCGTCCTCGCGCCGCTGCCCAACCACCTCTTCACCCGCGACACTTCCTGCTGGGTCTACGACGGCGTCAGCGTGAACGCCATGAAGAAGCGGGCCCGGCGCCGCGAGACGGTGCACTTCGAGGCGATCTACGCGCATCACCCGCTGTTCGAGAAGCAGGAGTTCCAGCGCTGGTCGGCGGGCCAGGCCGACCACCCGTCCACGATCGAGGGCGGCGACGTCCTGGTCATCGGCAACGGCGCGGTCCTGGTGGGGATGAGCGAGCGCACCACGCCGCAGGCCGTCGAGGCCCTCGCCCTGCGGATGTTCGCGGCCGGCTCGGCCCGCAAGGTGGTGGCGCTGGAGATGCCCAAGAAGCGCACCTTCATGCACCTCGACACTGTCATGACCATGGTGAGCGGTGACACCTTCACCCAGTACGCCGGCCTCGGCGCGCTGCCGTCGGTCACCGTCGAACCGGGCGGCGACGGCGAGAAGCTGCACCTCACCGACCACGCGCCCGGCGACACGCGCCACGCCATCGCCGACGCGCTGGGCCTGCCCGCGATCAAGGTGCTCACCGCGACGCAGAACGTCCACTCCGCCGAACGGGAGCAGTGGGACGACGGCTGCAACGTCCTGGCCGTCGAGCCCGGCGTCGTCGTCGCCTACGAACGCAACGTCACCACCAACACCCACCTGCGCCGCAACGGCATCGAGGTCATCACCATCCGCGGCAGCGAACTCGGCCGCGGGCGCGGCGGCCCGCGCTGCATGAGCTGCCCCGTCGAGCGCGACGCCGTCTGACCCCACCGCCCGCCGCATCCCACCTGTCAGGAGCACACGACCATGGCCCTCAACCTCCGCCACCGCAGCTTCCTCAAGGAACTCGACTTCACCACCGCCGAGTTCCGCTACCTCCTCGACCTGTCCGCCCAGCTGAAGACCGCCCGCAACAGCGGCACCGAGCAGCAGCGGCTGCGCGGCCGCAACATCGTCATCATCTTCGAGAAGACCTCCACCCGCACCCGCTGCGCCTTCGAGGCCGCCGCCCACCAGCAGGGCGCCCACGTCACCTACCTGGAGCCCACCGGCTCGCAGATGGGCCACAAGGAGTCCGTGAAGGACACCGCCCGCGTCCTGGGCCGGATGTACGACGGCATCGAGTACCGCGGCAGCAGTCAGCACGCCGTCGAGGAACTGGCCGACCACTCGGGCGTCCCGGTGTGGAACGGCCTGACCGACGAGTGGCACCCCACCCAGTCGCTCGCCGACGCCCTGACCATGTGGGAGAACACCCAGAAGCCGCTGCACGAGATCTCCTTCGCCTACCTCGGCGACGCCCGCAACAACGTCGGCAACTCCCTGCTCGTCATGGGCGCGATGCTCGGCATGGACGTCCGCATGGTCGGCCCGGCGAGCCTGCGCAACAGCCCCGACGTCGTCAAGGAGGCCCGGCGCGTCGCCGGGTCCACCGGCGCGCGGATCACCGTCACCGAGGACGTCGACGGGGGAGTGGCCGGCGTCGACTTCGTCTACACCGACGTCTGGGTCTCCATGGGCGAGCCCAAGGAGATCTGGGACGAGCGGATCGCACTCCTCAAGCCCTACCAGGTGACCATGGACGTGCTGAAGGCCACCGGCAACCCGCGCGTCAAGTTCATGCACTGCCTGCCCGCCTTCCACGACAGCGGCACCACCGTGGGCGCGGAGATACTCGCCCGCACCGGCATGACGGCCCTCGAAGTCACCGACGAGGTCTTCGAGTCGCCCCACTCCGTCGTCTTCGACCAGGCCGAGAACCGGCTGCACACCATCAAGGCCGTCCTCGTCGCCACCCTCGGCGACTGACGCCCCCGACTCCCGCCCTCCACAGGAGACATCATGCGCGTCGTCGTCGCGCTCGGCGGAAACGCCCTGCTGCGCAGAGGAGACCGGCCGGACGCGGCCGTGCAGCTCGCCAACGTCCGGACGGCCGTGGCCGCCCTCGCCCCCCTCGCCCACCGGCACGAGGTGGTCATCACCCACGGCAACGGCCCCCAGGTCGGCCTGCTCGCCCTGCAGAGCGCCGCCGACCACAGCCTCACCTCGCCCTACCCCTTCGACGTCCTGGGCGCCGAGACCCAGGGCATGATCGGCTACTGGCTCCTCCAGTCCCTGCAGAACGCCCTCCCCGGCCGCCAGATCTGCGCCCTGCTCAACCAGACCCTCGTCTCCGCCGCCGACCCGGCCTTCGCCGAACCGACCAAGTTCGTCGGGCCGGTGTACGACGAGGAAACGGCCGAACGGCTCGCCGCCGAGCGCGGCTGGACCGTCCGGCGGGACGGGGACCACTGGCGGCGCGTCGTCCCCTCGCCCGATCCCCAGCGCGTCGTCGAGACCCGGCTGATCCGACTGCTGCTCAACTCCGGCGCGGTGGCCGTGTGCGCCGGCGGCGGCGGGGTCCCCGTCGTCCGCGACGAGGCCGGGCGGCTCACCGGCGTGGAGGCGGTCGTCGACAAGGACCTCACCGCCGCCCTGCTCGCCGAGGCGCTGGACGCCGATGCCCTGCTCCTGCTGACGGACGTGCCCGCGGTCGTCCGCGGGTACGGCACGCCGGACGCGGAGCCGATCCGGTACACCACGCCGGGCCGGCTGCGGGCCGAGGAGTTCCCCGCCGGCTCGATGGGACCCAAGGTCGAGGCCGTCTGCCGGTTCGTGGAACTGACCGGCGGCATGGCCGCCATCGGCGCCCTCCAGGACGCCGCCGCCCTCCTCGACGGAGCCGCCGGCACCGTCGTCACCCCCAGCGGCCGCCCCTTCGACGGCGCGGACGACCAGCCACAGGACCGGTCATGAGCCCCCGCGCCTCCGCTCCCACCCCCGCCCCGGCCGACGAGGCCGGGGGCGGGGCCCCCGCGGCACCCGGAACTCCGGCGCCCCCCGCCGTGCCCAAGAAGAAGGGGTTCCACTTCCCCTCCGCCTTCACCGTGCTGGCCGCCGTCACGCTCGCCGTGTGGGCGCTGACCTTCGTCATCCCCTCGGGCCGGTACGAGACCAAGGACGGCGGCCCCGTCCCCGGCACCTACCACTCCGTCCACCTCACCCAGGACTTCGGCGCCCGCCTCAAGGACCTCTTCCTCTCCCCGGTGAACGGGCTCTACGGCGTCACCGACGACACGTCCGGCCTCACCGCCCCCGGCGGCACCGGTGCCTTCTTCGGCGCCGCCGGCGTCTTCCTCTTCGTCCTCGCCGTCGGCGCGTTCATCACCGTCACCCTCCGCACCGGCGCCCTGACCTCCGGCGTGGCCCGGCTGGCGGACCGCCTCCAGCGGCACCGCACGCTGCTGCTGATCGTGCTGATGAGCCTGTTCTCCCTCGGCGGCACCACCTACGGGATGGCGGAGGAGACCCTGGGCTTCTACGGGCTGATGATCCCGCTGATGCTCAAGCTGGGCTACGACCGCATGGTCGGCGCGACGGTCATCATGGTCGGCGCCGGCGTCGGCACCCTCGCCTCCACCGTCAACCCCTTCGCCACCGGCGTGGCCTCCGACAGCGCAGGCATCGGCACCGGCGACGGCATCGTGCTCCGGCTGCTGATGTGGGCGGTGCTGACCGCGCTGGCCGCCGGCTACGTGGTCCGCTACGCCGACCGCGTCCACGCCGCACCCGGGCGCTCGCTCGTCGCGCCGCTGCCGGAGGACGAGGCGCTGCGGAAGGAGGGCGCGGACGCGGGGAAGCTCACCGCACGGCAGAAGGCCGTCCTCGCCCTCTTCGCCGCCACCTTCCTCTTCATGATCTTCGCGGTGATCCCCTGGGCCGACCTCCACGTCACCTTCCTGCCCACCCTGGGCTGGTACTTCCCCGAACTGGCCGCCCTGTTCATCGCCGCCGCCGTGCTGGTCGGACTGGTGGCGGGGCTCGGCGAGAAGGGAATCACCAACGCCATCACGGCGGGCGCCGGGGACTTCATCGGCGCGGCGATGATCATCATGCTGGCCCGCGGTGTCACCGTCATCATGAACAACGCCAGCGTCACCGACACCATCCTCGACCGGCTCCAGCACGCGGTGTCCGGCACCTCGTCCGGGTTCTTCGCGGTGCTGATGTTCCTGGTCAACCTGCCGCTGGCGTTCTTCGTGCCCTCGTCCTCGGGCCACGCGGCCCTGGCCATGCCCATCCTCGCCCCGCTCGCCGACTTCGCCGGAGTGAGCCGGGCCGCGGTCGTCACCGCCTACCAGTCGGCCTCGGGCTGGGTGAATCTGATCACCCCCACCTCGGCGGTGGTGATGGGCGGCCTGGCCCTGGCCAAGGTTCGCTACGACCGCTACCTGCGGTTCATCGCCCCTCTCATGGGCATCCTGCTCGTGGCGGTCGCCGGGTTCATGGTGCTGGGCGCGGCCCTTGGCTGAATCGGCACCCCGGCCGTCCGCTTCCCGGACGCCGCGCCGCGGGGCCGGCCCTCCGTCGGGCCGACCCCGCGGCGCGTTCCGTTTCCCGCCCGGGGAACGGACCGGCCCCGCCGCACGGCCCCCGCGCCCCCTCCCACCGACCGCTCCACTTACCGCGCGGAAACCACGGCCGCTACGGTGAGGGCCGGTGTCGGCGGCCGGGAGCCGCCGGGGGTCAGAAGGAGAGAAGGCGTGGACACAGCGGACTCGTCGGCACGGATTCCGCGCCTGCGGCTGGACGAGCTCCTGGAGGAGCTCCAGGCACGGATCGACGCCGCGCGGGGCACCCGTGACCGGGTGCACAGCCTGTTGGAGGCCGTGCTGTCGGTGGGCCGCCAATTGGACCTCACCCAGGTCCTGCAGCGGATCGTGGAGGCGGCGGCGACCCTGGTCGACGCCCGGTACGCGGCACTGGGCGTCATCGGCCCGGACGGCAGGACGCTGGCGCAGTTCCTCACCGTCGGGCTGTCCGACGAGGAGATCGCGGCCATCGGTCCGTACCCGACGGGCAAGGGCCTCCTCGGGGAGCTGATCCGGCACCCCGAACCGCTCCGGCTCTCCGACCTGGCCACGCACCCCGCCTCGTACGGCTTCCCGGCCGGGCATCCGCCGATGCGGACGTTCCTCGGCGTCCCCGTCCGGGTCCGCGACGAGGTGTTCGGCAATCTCTACCTCACCGACAAGCGCGGCGGCGGGGAGTTCGACGCCGAGGACGAGGCGGTGCTGTCCACCCTGGCGGTGGCCGCGGGCGTGGCGATCGACAACGCCCGCCTCTTCGAGGAGGCGCGCAGGCAGCAGGCGTGGCTGCGCGCCAACGCCGAGATCACCCGGAGCCTGCTGTCGGGCAGTTCGCGGGCCGAGGTGCTGGAGCTGATCGCCCGGCGGGCCCGGGAGATCACCGGAGCGGCGGTCGCGGACGTCTACGCGCCGGTGGGCGACACCGGCCGGCTCGTCGTCGAGTTCGCGGTGGGCGGCGACGCCGCCACCCGGCGCGGCCTGACCGTGCCCGCCGACGGCACGCTGTCCGGCGCCGCCTCCGCCGACGCGTCCCCGGTGACCACGCCCGACCTGTCCGCCGACCCCCGCTTCGCCACGAGTCCGCGCCGGTCCGACGGCCTGGGGTCGGCCGTCGCGGTGCCGCTGGGCTCGGCCAAGGGCAAGGTCGAGGGCGTCCTGCTGCTGGCGCGCGAGAGCGGGGGCCCGGAGTTCAGCCCCGACGAGATCGGCCCGCTGCTGGGCTTCGCCGACCAGGCGGCCCTGGCGCTGGAACTGGCCGAGCGGCGGCGGGACACCGAGCAGCTGGCGCTGCTGGAGGACCGCGACCGCATCGCCCGCGACCTGCACGACCTGGCCATCCAGCGGCTGTTCGCCACCGGCATGACCCTGCAGAGCGCCGCCCGGTTCATCGACCACCCGGGCGCCGAGGAACGCGTGGTGCGCGCGGTCGGCGACCTGGACGAGACCATCAAGATCATCCGTACGACCATCTTCGGCCTCCGGGACCGCGGGGACGACACCGCGCAGGGCCTGCGCGCCCGTGCGGTGCGCGCCGTGAGCGAGGTCCAGCCGCTGCTGGGCTTCGCCCCGCAACTCGGCATGGAGGGCCTGCTGGACACGGACGTGCCGCAGGAGGTCGCCGACCATGTGGTGGCGGTGCTCGGCGAGGCGCTGAGCAACGCCGCCCGCCACGCCGGCGCCTCCAGCGTGAGGGTGAACCTGAAGGCCACCGACACCCACGTCGTGCTCACGGTCACCGACGACGGCGTCGGCATCCCCGCCGGCGGCCGGCGCAGCGGCCTGCGCAACCTGGCCCGGCGCGCCGAGGAACTCGGCGGCACCCTGGCCCTGTCCGTGCCACCCGGCGGCGGCACCCGCCTGGAGTGGTCGGCCCCCCTCCGGCCGGGCGGGCCCGTCCCACGGCAGGGAGACGCGCGGCTCGACGTCCCGTAGCCGGAGGCCGCCCGACGACGCACCGGCGGCCCCGGCAAGGCCGACGGGGCCGACCGGGCCGGACGCAAGGGCCGTTCGGCCCTGTCCGTCCGGCCCGGGTGATACGTCTACTGGGGGCATGGCCCCCATCACCGAGCCGCTCCCGCGTCAGGAAGCGCTCGCACTGCTGAAGGGCGCGCAGATCGGACGTCTGGTCTTCAGCCACCAGGCGCTGCCCGCCATCCGCCCCGTCAACCACGTCCTCATGGACGACCGGATCATCATCCGTGCCCACACCGGTGCCGCGCTGCTCGGCCCGGCCCGGGACGGCGCGGTGGTCGCCTACGAGGCGGACGAACTCGACAACGAACGGCGCACCGGATGGAGCGTGGTCGTGACCGGCGCCGCGCACCTGGTGACCGATCCGGCCCTGCAGAGCCGCTACCAGGCCGCCCTCACCCCCTGGATCGGCGGCGAGATGGCCCATACGGTGAGCATCAGCCTCGACTTGGTGACGGGCTACCGCATCAGGACGGAGACAGCGTGACCGACGACGCGACGGCCACCGAGCCGGTGACCGTGTTCCTCCTCGACGACCACGAGGTCGTCCGGCGCGGCATCCGCGACCTGGTGGAGGCCGAGGACGACCTCGTCGTGGTCGGCGAGGCCGGCACCGTCGAGCAGGCCCTGGTCCGCATCCCCGCGCTCCGCCCGAAGGTCGCGGTGCTGGACGTGCGGCTCCCGGACGGCGACGGGGTCGGCGTCTGCCGCGAACTGCGCTCGCGCGTACCGGGGCTCGGCTGCCTCATGCTCACCTCCTTCGACGACGAGGAGGCCCTGCTGGACGCCGTCATGGCCGGCGCCTCGGGGTACGTCCTCAAGCAGATCAGCGGTACGGACCTGGTGACGGCGGTCCGTACCGTCGCCGGCGGGCAGTCCACCCTGGACCCCGGCGCCACCACCCGGCTCATGGCCAAGCTCCGCGGCCAGACGACCGCGCCGGAGCCGCCGGAGCCGGCGGCCCTGACCTCGCTGACCGAGCGGGAGCGCGAGATCCTCGACCTGATCGGCGACGGCCTGACCAACCGCGAGATCGGCAAGCGGCTCTACCTCGCCGAGAAGACGGTCAAGAACCACATCTCGCGGCTGCTCGCCAAACTGGGTGTGGAACGCCGCGTCCAGGCGGCGGTCATCGCCACGGAGGCCAGGGCCGAGCGCCGGCAGCAGTCCGACACGAGTCGGTTGTGACCACCCCACGCACCTGGGCCGTCAGCCGAACACCACACTCTCCCCCCTGTACGTCCCCCATGACTCGCCGGTGCGCTTCGGCAACGGCTGCCTGGTGCCGCCGCAGCCGTAGGTGTCGTACACGACGGCGTCGGTGTCGGTCTGGTTGTCGGCGCCCCGGGCCGGCGTGTCGAAGTCGTAGCACACGCCGTCGACCGGGTTCGTGATCGTCCCATGGGTGCCGTCGATCCGGTCGTAGACGAACGTGCCGGTGGCCGCTTGCGCGTCAAGGGCGGGCCCGGTCAGCAGGAGGAACGCGGCGCCGGCGGTCAGTACGGCACGGGCGGTGAACCTGAGGCTCTTCATGGTGGGAGGTTTCCCGGGCACCGACGTACCGATGAGCCTCCGCACGCGCCGCCACCTGATCGAAGGGCGGCTCGCTTGCCTGTTCGGGGGGCGCCGGCCAGTAGGGACAGGCCGCGTTGACGGACAAGCCGCTCCTCCGGCCCACCCGCGGGCCGGAGGAGCGGCTTGCGCCGTCCGTCAGCCGGACCACCCCCACTCCGCGACCTCCGGCAGGTCCGTGCCGTGCTCGCGGATCCAGGCGTGGTGGCGGGTCCGGACGTCGTCCATCGCCTGCCGCACGGCGGCGGCGCGGGCGGCGAGGCCGGGGACGCGGTCGATGACGTCCATGACGAGGCGGTAGCGGTCGAGGTCGTTGCGGACGAGCATGTCGAACGGCGTGGTCGTGGTGCCGATCTCCTTGTAGCCGCGGACGTGCAGGTCGTGGTGGCCGGTCCGCCGGTAGGTGAGGCGGTGGATGAGCCACGGGTAGCCGTGGTACGCGAAGATCACCGGTTTGTCCGGGGTGAACAGCGCGTCGTACTCGGCGTCGGTCATGCCGTGCGGGTGTTCCTCGGCCGGCAGCAGCCGGGCCAGGTCCACGACGTTGACGACGCGGACGGCGAGGTCGGGCAAGTGGTGGCGGAGGAGGCTCGCCGCCGCGAGGACCTCCTGGGTGGGTACGTCCCCGGCGCAGGCGAGGACGACGTCGGGTTCCCGCCGCCCGTCCTCCGTGCCGGCCCATTCCCAGACGCCGGCGCCGCGGGCGCAGTGGGCGCGGGCCTGTTCCAGGGTGAGCCAGTCGTAGCAGGGCTGTTTGCCGGCGACGATGACGTTGACGTAGTCGCGGCTGCGCAGGGCGTGGTCGGCGACGGACAGCAGGGTGTTGGCGTCCGGCGGCAGATACACCCGCACGACTTCGGGGCTCTTGTTCAGGACGTGGTCGACGAACCCGGGGTCCTGGTGGGAGAAGCCGTTGTGGTCCTGGCGCCACACGTGCGAGGTGAGCAGGTAGTTCAGGGAGGCGATGGGCCGCCGCCAGGGCAGCCGCCGGGAGACGCGCAGCCACTTGATGTGCTGGTTGACCATCGAGTCGACGATGTGCACGAACGCCTCGTAGCAGGAGAACAGCCCGTGCCGCCCGGTGAGCAGGTACCCCTCCAGCCACCCCTGGCAGGTGTGCTCGGACAGGATCTCCATCACCCGCCCGTGCCGGTCCAGATGCTCATCAGTGGGCAAAGTGCCCGCCTGCCACGCCTTGCCCGTCGCACCGTAGACCGCCTGCAGCCGGTTGGAAGCGGTCTCGTCAGGGCCCACGAGACGGAAGTCGCGACGGTCGGAGGTGGCCGCCATCACCTCCTCCAGCAGGTCGCCGAGGACGCGGGTGGGCTCGTGCAGGGTGCCGCCCGGTTTCTCGACCGGCACCGCGAAGCGTTCGAGCGGGGGAAGGGGCAACTCGCGCAGCAGCAGGCCGCCGTTGGCGTGCGGGGTCGCCCCGAGCCTGCGGGATCCCTCGGGCACGCAGGCCAGCACGTCCGGGCGGGGACGCCCCTGCTCGTCGAACAGCTCCTCCGGCCGGTACGACCGCAGCCACGCCTCCAACTGCCGCAGGTGCTCGGGATTGTCGCGGACCTCGGAGAGCGGTACTTGATGGGCACGCCACGTGCCCTCCACCGGGAGGCCGTCCACCTCCGCCGGTCCGGTCCAGCCCTTGGGCGTCCGCAGCACGATCACCGGCCAGCGGGCCCGTTCGGCCATGCCCTCCTCCCGCGCGGTGCGCTGGAGCAGGGCTATCCGGTCGAGGGCGGTGTCCATGGCGGCGGCCATGGCCCGGTGCACGGTGAGGGGGTCGTCGCCGGTCACGTGCAGGGGTTCGTGACCGTAGCCGCGCAGCAGTTCGTCGAGCTCCGCCTCGGGCAGGCGGGCCAGGACCGCCGGGTTGGCGATCTTGTACCCGTTGAGATGGAGGATCGGCAGCACGGCACCGTCGCGTACGGGATCGAGGAACTTGTTGGAGTGCCAGGAGGCGGCCGACGGCCCCGTCTCCGCCTCGCCGTCCCCGATCACGCAGGCGACCACGAGGTGCGGGTTGTCCAGCGCGGCGCCGTAGGCGTGGGAGAGCGCGTAGCCGAGCTCCCCGCCCTCGTGGATCGATCCCGGCGTCTCCGGCGCGACGTGGCTGGGCACGCCGCCGGGGAAGGAGAACTGCCGGAACAGCCGCTCCATGCCCGCCGCGTCGCGGCCGACGTCGGCGTAGGTCTCGGAGTAGGAACCTTCCAGCCAGGAGCCGGCCAGCACAGCCGGTCCGCCGTGCCCGGGTCCCCAGACGCAGAGCGCTTCCGTCCCCCGCTTCTTGATCACCCGGTTGAGGTGGGTGTACACGAGGTTCAGACCGGGCGAAGTGCCCCAGTGCCCGAGCAGCCGGGGTTTGACGTGCTCCGGCCGCAGGGGCTCGGTGAGCAGCGGGTTGCCCATCAGATAGATCTGCCCGGCGGCCAGATAGTTCGCGGCCCGCCAGTGCGCGTCCAGCTCCCGCAGTTCGTCGTCGGTGAGGCCGGACACGCCGCCGACCGTCCCTGTCGTCTCCGTAGCGTCCTGCATGAACGTCTCCTTGTCGTCGGGATCGGCCCCGGCGGTCCGGTCCCCGGCCAGGGGGCCGGGGCGGGCGGACGGCCAGGCCGGAGACCCGGGCGGTGCGGCAGGGGGAGCCGGTGCGGCTGCCCGCCGCCCGTTCGCCCGCCGTCTCGTTTCCCGGTTCCCAGCTACAGGCTGACGCGCGCCGCGGGGTCCGCGGAGGGCCTACCGGGCGCACATCAGAAGGGCCGAAGGTCCCGGCCGCGGACCGCGGCAGCCGACACCCGGGCCTTCGCCGTGTCCGCCCGCGCACCCGGCGGCGGCGCCGCGATGACGGCGCCCGCGGCGGGCGGACCGTGACAGGTCACCGGCCGGACGCCGGCGGCATCCGGAGCGGCCCTGCGGCGCCTGGGCCCCAACCGCCGTGTGTCCGGGGCCGGCGGCGTGGCCGGTTCGCCGACGTCCGCGCTCGGAGCAGCTGGTGGGGGCCGGTCGGCAGTCGGGACGATCGCGGGCTTGTCAGGCATGGGGCCTGCCTCCCGCGGAACAGGGGCCCGCCTCCGTGGCGAGCCAGTCGGTCAGCAGGTCGTTGACCTCGTCGGGGCGTTCCTGCTGGATCCAGTGGCCGCAGCCTTCCAGGATGTGGGAGGCGGACAGGCGGGGGAGGGTGGTGGGGTAGGCGTCGATGGCGTCGGACATCCAGGTGGTGGAGGCGTCCAGGGCGCCGCCGATGAACAGGGCAGGCTGCCTGATCGGGGCTCCGCGGTGCGGGGCGAGGTCTTCCCAGTCGCGGTCCATGTTGCGGTAGCGGTTGAGGGCGCCGGTCAGGCCGGTGCGCTCGAACTCCCCGGCGTAGACGTCGAGGTCGTCCTCGCCCAGCCAGGCCGGGAGCGGGCCGGCTGGGAAGCGGTCGCGCAACCGGCCGCCGCGGACGACGAAGTGCGGGTCGGGCTCGTCCTCGGCGGGCATGGTGTCGGCGGACAGGGCCGCGTAGAAGCCCGCGAGCCAGCCGCGGACGTCGGGCTCGATCTCCCTCTCGGCGCGGCCGGGCTCCTGGAAGTACGAGACGTAGAACTCCTGCCCGGGCCCGCCGATTCGGCCGAAGACGTCGGTGGGGCGGGGGCCGCCGGGCGGCGCGTAGGGGACGCTCAGCAGGCCGACGGCCCGGAAGACCTCGGGGTGGAGCAGGGCGGAGGTGGCGGCGATGGTGGAGCCCCAGTCGTGGCCGACGACCACCGCGCTCTCCTCGCCGAGGGCGTGCACGAGGGCGACGTTGTCCGCCACCAGGTCCAGCATCCGGTAGGCGTCGGTCCGCGCGGGCTTGGAGGAGCGGCCGTAGCCGCGCACGTCGATCGCCACCGCCCGGTAGCCGGCCGCGGCCAGGGCCGGGAGTTGGCGGCGCCAGGAGTACCAGGACTCGGGGAAGCCGTGGACGAGCAGGACCAACGGGCCGGTGCCCTGCTCGACCAGGTGAAGGCGCCCGGCCGGGACCTCGACGGTGCGGTGGCGGAGTGCGGTGGACGGGTCGGATCGCATGGCGGACTTCTCCTCGGTTCGCGGGCGGCCGGCGGGAACCCGTCGATCATGCGACGCCGCGGCCACTCGGCGCGATCGGCGTTGCCATACTGGCAAGGGTGCGAGACAGGGCGGCGAAGCGGCACGGCGGGAGGGAACGGGCACGGTGGCGGATGACGACGTGACCCGGAGGCTGACGGCGATGGGGCCGCGACTGCGGGCCGTGCGCGAGCGCCGTGGCGTCACACTGGCCGATGTCGGCCGCGCGACCGGCATCTCGTCCAGCACGCTGTCGCGGATCGAGACCGGCCGGCGCAAGCCCACCCTGGAGGTGGTGTTGCGGCTGGCGAAGGAGTACGCGGTCGCCCTGGACGAGTTGGCCGGCACCGCGCCCGCCCCCGCGGCCGAGCCCCGCGGCACGGCGCCGCACAGCTTCGGCGACGACAAGGCGGTGTTGCCGCTGACCCCGTACGTCGGCGGCCTGCACGCCCACAAGCACGTCCTGCCCGCGGTCGCGAAGCCGCCCGGGCGGCCCCGGCAGGTGTCCCACGAGGGCTACGAGTGGTTGTGCGTGCTGTACGGGCGGTTGTGGCTCGCACTCGGCGACCAGGACCTCGTCCTGACCGCCGGGGACGTCGTCGAGTTCGACACCCGCGTCCCCCACGGCGTCGCGAACGCGGGGTCCGCCGGACCGGTCGAGTACCTGATCCTGTTCGGGCCCCAAGGAGAACGTCTACGGCCGCGCACCCCTCCGGCCGCCGGCCGCGGAACCGGCGCGCATTCGGTATCAAGTCACCAGCAAGGCGTATTCGCGCGGTAGTTGCCGGTGGGACACCCGGGTCGCTCGGCGACGCGCTGCACCGCCACACGGATGCGCCGTGCGGGGCACGCCTGTTGAAAGGGGCGTTCGGTCAGACCCGGTTGTCGGGAGCGGTCGTGAGCGGCGTGCCGAGCCATGCCCTGATCGCCTGCGCGGTCGTGTCGGCGTGCTCCTCGGTCATGCTCCAGTGGTCACCGGGGACGTGCACGGTGGTGTGCGGCACCGGCCACGAGGTTCGCGGCTCCCTGGTCGCCGGGTGGAGCCCGCCGTCGATCGACGGCTTCGGCAGCGGATCGCCGGCGCGGAGCAGGAGGGTGGGGACGTCCATGGGTTCCGGCCGCCAACCGCGGGCGATGCGGGTGTAGGCGCCGAGGGCGGCCATGGACATGTCGTCCACGGCCGTGTCGAAGCGTTCGCCCATCCGCAGCGGGAGGCGGGCGGGCAGGGCGAGCAGCCACGGCTCGTGTTCGAGGTCGGGGGTGACGTGGTGGCTGTCGAGGAGAACGAGGCCGACCGGCGGTGTGCCGGTCGCCGCGAGGCGCGCGGCCACCGAGTGCGCCGGGCAGCCGCCCATCGAGGAGCCGAGGACGGCGTACGGGCGGTCGCCGAGGTGCTTGCGCACGGTGCCGGCGTGCAGGTCGACGAGGGTCTCCCAGTCGCGCGGAACGGCCCGGCCGTGGACGACGCCCGGGTGCCGGATCTCGAGAACGTCCCGCTCGCCGTCGAAGGAGGCGGCCAGCGCGGCGTGCCAGGGGCGGCCGAGGGCGGGGGAGAAGCCGGGGAAGCACACGAGCGCGGGACCGGCGGTGCCTGCGGCGAGCTTCAGGGGTGCGAGCTCGTGCGGGGCGCTGTCGGCGCGTTCGAAGGCGGGCACGGCGAGTGAGGCGGTCACCAGCATGTGCATCGCCGAGACGACGTCGCCCGTCTCGCACACGCGCCGGTAGAGGGAGGCGAGGGTCTGCGGCGGTCGCGGCGTTGTCCCTGGTGCGGCCGGTCCGGTCGTGGCGGCGTCGTCGAGCAGAGCGCTCAACTCCTGGTGGAGATGGCCGGCCAGCTCCGCGGCGCTGGGCCGCTCGAACACGACCGTGGCGGGCAACGGCAGACCGGTGAGCGTACTCAGACGGTTGCGCAGGTGCACTCCCGTCAGAGAGTCGAATCCCAGCTCGGTGAAGGGGTGTTCGGGGGCCACGGCGTCCGCCCCGGCATGGCCGAGCACCGTGGCGGCTTCCTCGCGGACGAGCTCCAGCAGGGCCGGCGCCCGGTCGGGTACGGGCAGCGCGGCGAGCCGTTCGCGCCAGGCTCCGGCCGCGCTTCCGGGTGCGTCGCCTCCGGGTGCGTCGCCCGCCCCGGCCGCCGGACGGGCCGCGCGCAACAGCCCGCGCAGCGGCGGCGGCACCGGGCGCCCGGCGGTCTCCGCCCGCTGGGAACGGTCCAGCAGCAGCGGGGCGAGCACCGGTTCACCGCTGCCCAGCGCGGCGTCGAACATCGCCAGGCCCTGTGCGGGGGAGACGGCCCGCAGCACGCCGCCCAGGCCCTGGCCGCGGTCCGGGGTGCGTGCCGCCATCCCCTCCCCGCCCGCCCACGGGCCCCAGGCGAGGGAGAGCGCGGGCAGGCCGAGGGCGGCGCGGTGGTGTGCGAGGGCGTCCAGGAAGGCGTTCGCGGCGGCGTAGTTGGCCTGGCCGGCGGTGCCCAGCAGGCCGGCCGCCGAGGAGAAGAGGACGAAGTGCGACAGGGGCAGGACCTTCGTCAGCTCGTGGAGGTTCCAGGCGGCGTCGGCCTTCGGCCGCAGCACCGCCGCGAGCCGCCCGGGCGTCAGGGACTCCAGCACGCCGTCGTCCAGGACCCCGGCCGCGTGCACGACGGCGCTCAGCTCGTGCGCGTACGTCCGCACGACGCCGGCCAGCCGGGGGCGGTCGGCGGCATCGCACGCGATCACGTCCACGCGGGCGCCGGACTCCGCCAGCTCCGCCCGCAGCCGCCGCGCGGCCCGCGACCGCGTGCCCTGACGGCTGACGAGGACGAGGCGGCGGACGTGGTGCCGGGCGACGAGGTGCCGGGCCAGCAGGCCGCCGAGGGCTCCGGTGCCTCCTGTCATCAGGACTGTGCCCTCTGCCGGAAAACCGCCCGGCCGGGACTCCGAGCCGACGAGCCGGGGGACGAGCACCGCTCCTTCCACCAGGGAGAGTTGGGGTTCGCCGGTGGCGACGGCGGCGGGCAGGAGGCGCAGCGACTCGGGCCGGCCGTCGGTGTCCACGACCGTGAGGCGCCCGGGATACTCCGCCTGCGCGGAACGCGCCAGGCCCCATACCGCCGCGGCCGGCAGGTCCGGCGTCGCGGAGGTGGCGCCACGGGTCACCACGACGAGGCGCGATCCGGGCGCGGCCGGGGCGGACAGGCGGGCTCGGAGCACGGCCAGGGCGCGTGCCGTCAGGGCATGGGCGTCCGCGACCGGGTCCGGGTCCGTGGAGCGGGAGGACAGGGAGACCGTCACCGCCTCGGGGACGTCGCGCCGTCCGGCCGGCGGTGCGGGGAGCGCGGAGCGCAGGCCGAGGTCGTCGGGGTCCGCCACGGACAGGGGCGGCCCGTCGCCGCCGGCCGGAACGCCGGTCCATCGCAGGCCGTACAGTCCCCGGGCCGCGGCGTCGGTGGCCGCCGGCACCGCCCGGGTGGTCAGGGACTCCACCTCGGCCACCGGCCTCCCCGCCGGATCGGCGAGCTCCACGGAGACCGTGCCGGTGCCGGTGGCGCGCGTGCGGACGCGCAGTGCCGTGGCACCGACCGCGTACACCCTCAGGCCGCGCCAGGCGAACGGCATCCAGGCGGGACCGGTGGGCGGCGCGGCGAGCAGCGACGCGTGCAGGGCGGCGTCCAGAAGGGCGGGGTGCACGCCGTACCGGCCGGCCTCGGCGCGCGTCGCCCCGGGCAGCCGGACGTCGGCGAACACCTCCCCGTCCGGCCCCCGCCAGACGGCCGAGACACCCCGGAAGGCGGGGCCGTACGCGTAACCGGCGTCGGCCAGGCGGTCATACGCATCCGTGAGGTCCACGGGCACGGCACCCGGGGCCGGCCACACGGAGGCACCGGAATCGTGCTCTCCCCGGCTGGTGGCCGGGCCGAGCCGCCCGGTCGCGTGGTGCGTCCAGGCGCCGAGCGGGCCCGCCTCCCACGGGCGGGAGCGGACGTCGGCGGTACGGCGGCCGGAGGCGTCCGGTTCGCCGAGCGCCACCTGTATCCGGACCCCTTCCCCCGATCCGGCCAGGGGCAGCGGGGTCGGCAGCACGAAGTCCTCGACGACGTCCAGCCCGCACAGGTCGCCCGCGTGGACCAGCATCTCGGCGAAGGCGGCGGCGGGTACGAGCACCCGCCCGGCGACGACGTGGTCGCGCAGCCACGGCTGGGCCGCGACGGAGAGGTGGCCGGTGCACAGCAGGCGTTCCGTGCCGGGAACGGTGGTCGCCCCGGTCAGCAGAGGGTGCCCGCCGCCGGCCGACACGGGGGTGGTGGAGGCGGTGACCGTGTCGTCCAGCCAGTAGCGCTGCCGCTGGAAGGGGTAGGTGGGCAGGTCCACCCGCCGGGCGCCGCTGCCCGCGTACACCCGGGCCCAGTCCACCGGCAGGCCGTGCGCGTGCAGTTCGCCGAGCGCGGTCAGTACCGCCTCCGCCTCCGGTACCCCGGCCCGTGCGGTGGCCGTGCACACCGGCCCCTTCCCGGCGGCGGCGCCCATGGCAGCCGCTGTGAGCTGCGCGTCGGGGCCCACCTCGGCGCAGGCGGTGACCTGCTCGACGCCCACGAGGTGCCGCACCGCGTCGCCGAACCGTACGGTCTCGCGGGCCTGGCGCACCCAGTACGCCGCCGAGCGCAGATCGTCCCCGTCCGCCCGGCGCCCCGTCAGGGTCGAGATCACCGGGATGCGCGGCCTCCCGTACGCCATCCCCGACGCGATCCGGCCGAACTCGGCGAGCATCGGTTCCACCAGCGGCGAGTGGAAGGCGTGGCTCGCCCGCAGCCGCGCGGTGCGGCGTCCGCGCCCGGCGAACCGGGCCGCGACGGCCCGCACCGCGTCCTCCTCCCCGGAGACGACCACCGACCGCGGACCGTTCACCGCCGCGATCGCCAACTCGCGTGCCGACCCCGCCAGTTCTTCCGCCGCTTCGTCCTCCGTGGCCTCCAGGGCCACCATGGCGCCACTGCCGGGGAGGTGACGCATCAGCCGGCCCCGGGCCGCGACCAGCTCCACCGCGTCCGACTCCGACAGGACGCCCGCGACATGAGCTGCCGCCGGCTCGCCCACGGAATGGCCGGCGACGGCGTACGGCCGCACTCCCCAGGACTCCAGCAGCCGGAACAGCGCCACTTCGAAGACGAACAGCCCGGCCTGCGCGAAGTCGGTCCGGTCCAGCAGAGCGGCGTCACCGGTGTTCCCGTCCGCCCACAGCACGGACCGCAGGGGCCGTTCCAGGACACCGGTGCCGTCGAACCGTTCGCACAGGGCGTCGAAGACGGTCGCGAAGTCGCCGTACGCGGCGTGCAGGTGCCGGCCCATGCCGAGCCGCTGCGAGCCCTGCCCCGAGAACAGCAGGGCCAACCGCCGGGCGGGCGCGCCCCGCCCCGTCCCGGCGCTGCCCGGTCCGGCCCCGGTCGCCGCCCACCTGTCCAGGGCGGTCAGCAGCGTCTCGCGGTCCCCTACGGGCACAGCCGCGCGGTGCGTGAGCGCCGCTCGGGTGGTGGCCAGGGAGAACGCGACATCCAGCGCGGACAGCCCGGGCCGCTCCTGCAGCAGGGAGGCCACCCGCCCGGCCTGCGCGCGCAGGGCTCGCGGATCGGCGGCCGACAGCAGCAGAGGGGGCACCGTACTCCGGGACCGTTCCGGGGAAGCCTTCTCGGTGCTCTCCTCCTCGGCCTCCTCCAGGATGACGTGGGCGTTCGTCCCGCCGATGCCGAACGCGGACACCCCTGCCCGGCGCGGGCCGCCGGGCGCCGGGTGCCACTCCTCCTCGCGCGTCGGAATCCGTACGGTGCCCGACGCCCAGTCCACGTGCGGTGACGGCTCCTCGCAGTGCAGCAGGCGCGGCAGTCGCCCGTGGCGCATGGCCATGACGGTCTTGATGACCCCTCCCACACCGGCCGCGGCCTGCGTGTGCCCGATGTTGGACTTGAGCGCCCCGAGCCACAGCGGCCGGCCGCCGGGCCGCTCCTTCCCGTACGCGGCCTGCAACGCCCGCGCCTCCACCGGGTCGCCGAGCGCGGTACCCGTGCCGTGCGTCTCGACCGTGTCGACGTCCGCCGGGGACAGCCCGGCGGCGGCCAGGGCCCGGCGGATCACCTCCTGCTGGGCCGGGCCGCTCGGCGCGGTCAGGCCGTTGGACGCGCCGTCGGACGCGACCGCCGACCCGCGGAGCACGGCCAGCACCGGATGCCCGTTGCGCCGGGCGTCGGACAGCCGCTCCAGCAGGACCACGCCCACCCCCTCGGCCCAGGCGGTGCCGTCGGCCGCGGCCGAGAACGGTTTGCACCGGCCGTCCGGCGCCAGGCCGCGCAACCTGCTGAACGCGACGAACGACGCCGGAGTCGCCATCACGGTCACGCCTCCCGCCACGGCCAGCGAGCACTCGCCCGAGCGCAGCGCCCGTGCCGCCGAGTCCATCGCCACCAGCGACGACGAACAGGCCGTGTCCACGGTCACGGCCGGCCCGCGCAGGTCCATGACGTAGGCGACACGACCCGAGGCCACGCTGCCCGCCGAGCCCAGCGCGAGGTGCGCCTCCAGCTCGTGCGGGCCGCGGTGCAGGAAGCGGCCGGCGTAGTCGTCGTGCATCACGCCGACGAACACGCCCGTGTCGGTGCCGCGCAGGGACGTCGGGTCGATGCCGGCCCGCTCGCACACCTCCCAGGTGGTCTCCAGCAGCAGCCGCTGCTGCGGATCGGTGGCCAGCGCCTCCCGTGGGGACATCCCGAAGAAGGCCGCGTCGAAGTCGGCCGCCCCGCGCAGGAATCCGCCGCGGCGGGTGACGGAGGTGCCGAGCCGGTCGGGGTCCCGGTCGTGGAGAGCGGAGGGGTCCCAGCCACGGTCGGCCGGGAGGTCCGAGGTCGCGTCGACCCCGTCGGCGACCAGTCGCCACAAGTCCTCGGGCGAGGTCACGCCGCCCGGATACCGGCAGGCCATCGCGACGATGGCGACGGGCTCCGCCGAGGACGCCCGCGTCCCCTGGCCGTCCGGGACCGGGCCGCCGAGCAGCGCGGTCTCCAGGAACGCCGCCACCGCGGCGGGCGTCGGGTGGTCGAACACCAAGGTCGCGGGCAGCTCCAGGCCGGTGGCCGTGCCCAGCCGGTCGCGCAGCAGTACGCCTCCGAGGGACGTGATCCCGAAGGAGGTGAAGGACCGGCCCGGCTCCGGCTCCCGTTCCGGCGCGCCGCTCGCGTGTGCCACCGTGGCCAGGACGAGACGCAGCACGGCGTCGTACCGCCCGGACGGGGACAGCGCCGACAGGCGCCGGCGGAGGGCGGACGCCGTCGCCTCGCGCGCCGGGCCCGGGCCCTCCGCCAACTGCCGGGCCAGGGCGGGGCGGTCGGTCTTGCCGGACGGAGTGCGGGGCACGGCGTCGGTCTCGTACACCTCGTCGGGCACCTTGAAGTCCGACAGCCGCTCCCGGCACAGGGCGCGTACCCGGTCCGGGTCGACGCCGCGCCGCGGATCGGCGACGACGAAGGCGACCGGCACCTCGCCCAGCGTGTCGTGCGGCCTGCCGACGACGGCCGCGTCCACGACGCCGGGGCAGCCGAGGAGCACGTGCTCGACCTCGACCGGATTGACGTTCTCGCCACCGCGGATGATCAGTTCCTTGACGCGGCCGGTGACGCGCAGACCGCCGTGCCGTTCGCGACGGCCGAGGTCTCCGGTGCGGTACCAGCCGTCCCGCACCGCGCGCGCCGTCTCGTCGGGGCGGTCGTGGTACCCGAGCATCAGGTTCGGGCCGCGGACCCGGATCTCCCCTTCCTCCCCGCCGGCGACATCGCCGTCCCCGGTGGGGTCGGTCAGCCGCACCTCGACGCCGGGCACCGGCAAGCCGCCCTCCCCGGAGCCGCCGAGCCGCTCAACCGTGATCTTGCCGCAGGTCTCGGTACTGCCGTAACCGTCGAGCAGCGGGACGCCCAGCAGCTCCTCGACGTCCGCCCGCAGCCCCGGCGGGCACGGCGCGCCCCCGGTGACGCACAGTCGCAGGCCGGCCGGTGGCCGGGGGGCGTCGCGGAAGGCGCTCGTGAGCAGGCGGTAGGTGGCGGGTACACCGGCCACGACGCTGCACCGCTGTTCCTCAAGCGCCCGGACGACGCTCGCGCCCCGGTCGAGGAGGTACGCGCTCGCGCCCACGGCCACCACCCCGAGCAGGCACAGCGAGTGCGCGTAGGCGTGGAACATGGGCAGCGGCCACAACAGCCGGTCCTGCGGCCCCAGACCCCACGACGGCACGTACGCCGCCGCCACGGACCACAGCGCGGCGCGCTGGCCGCAGACCACGCCCTTGCTCCGGCCCGTGGTCCCCGACGTGTAGAGGATCCAGGCCGGCTCGTCGAGGCCGAGGTCGTCCCGTGGCGCGCACCCCGGATCCGACGCCGCGAGCCGCTCGAAGGAGTGGGTGCCGGCAGCCGCTCCCTCCGGGACGGCGTCCGAACCCCCCACCAGGATCCGTACGCCCGCCGATCGCGAGACCCGCGGCAGCAGCGTCTCCTCGGTGACCACCGCCACCGCTCCACAGTCGTCGAGGAAGTACGCGAGCTCCGCGTCCGTGGCCCCGGAATCGAGCGGCACCCCTACCGCTCCCGCCCGCAGCACCGCGAGGGAACCCTCCGCCATCTCCACCCGGTTGCCCATGACGAGCGCCACCCGGTCGCCCCTGCGCACCCCCAACCGCACCAGGTGACCCGCCAGCCGGCGGGTCCGCGCCTCCAACTCCCGGTACGTGACACACCGTCGTGCGTCGAGGAAGGCGGTCGTGTGCCCCGCCCGCGCCGCACGCGCCTCCAGCACACCCGGCAGCGCCCGGATCAGTTCACCTCGGACCTCTGTCATCGCGGCGCCTCCGCAGATGTGACAACGGGCTGGGCGGTCATGGCGCGGGTGATCGCGCGTGCCGTGGCGACCACGGCGGGGATGTGCACGGCCGGTTGCCTCCGCCCGGGTGGGGCGATGGCCGAGACAGCGGCGATGGTAGCGCCCCGACGGGAGGACGGCGTGCCGATGCGTCGGCACGGCTCATGAGTCCGCCGAGGTCATCGCGACGAGTACGCGGCGCTCGCCGGTGAAGGGCTCGCGGCCGTGGGCCATCCTCAGGTTGTCGACCAGCATGATGTCGCCCTCTCGCCACGGCAGCGCGAGCGCGGCGCGGGTGTAGGCCGCGCGGACCGTTGCCAGGTCGGCGTCGGGGATCGGGGTGCCGTCGGCGAACAGGGCGTCGCGGGGCAGGCCGTTCTCGCCGTACGTCTCCAGGAGCACCTGGCGCAGGTCGGGATCCAGGCTGGACGGGTGGAACAGGTGCGCCTGGTTGAACCACACCTCGGCTCCGGTGCCGGGGTCGACGGCGGTCGCCGGGCGGTGGTGGCGGGTGCGCAGGACGTCGCCGTCCCAGGAGAACTCCTGGCCGTGGGCGCGGCAATGGCGTTCGACGTCGCCGCGGTCCTCGGTCTGGAACGCTTCCTGCCAGCTCAGTCCCATGTCGGCGCGGAACGTACGGGTGTAGACGACCCCTTGGGAGAACCGCCGCCTGACCTCGGCCGGGATGAGGTCGAGGACGGCGCGGCCGTCGGCGATCGGCGTGGCCCCGCCGGTGTCCGGCGCGGTGTGGCAGAAGAAGTAGAGCGTGGACGGCCAATGGGCGGCGTAGGAGTTCTCGTTGTGCATCGGGATGGGCTGGTCGGCCGGGTACTCGGTCGAGGTGTAGATGTTGCCCTTGACCACGCTGCGCGGGGTGGAGCGCTCGGTGTAGGGCAGCGGGTCGCCGCCGACGGAGCCGACGACGTCGTGGAAGCCGTCGACGCCGTCTCCGTCGGTGGGCAGACCGTGCAGCAGGATCAGCCCGTCGGTGGCGAGGCGCTCGCGCAGTCGCGGGCCGTGGGCCCGCACCCAGTCGGGGCCCGCGTCGCCGAGCGGCCCCAGGTCGTACTCGGCGCCGGTGGTGAGCCCCTCGCCGCGGGGCCTGGGGATGATCCCGCCGAGGGGGGTGAGCGTTACGGAACCGGTCACTCGGGCACTCCTTCGACGAGGGGCGAGGCGGCGTCGGGCTGGGCCGCCAGGATGCGGCGCACCGTGCGTTCGCGCAGGACGGTGGTGAGTTCGAGGCGGATGCCGACCCGGCGGGCGCCGGCGACCAGCTTCAGCGCGGTGATGCTGGTGCCGCCGGACGTCAGGAAGTCGGCGTCGGCGTCGATCTCCGGGATGCCCAGGGCCCGTGCCAGCAGCTCGCACAGCAGGGTCTCGGCCGGGGTGCGGTCGCCCGGCCCGGCGTCGCCGGCAGGGGGGCCGGGCAGCGCGTCCCGGTCGAGCTTCCCGTTGGGGGTGAGCGGCAGTTCGGGCACGGTGACGAACGTCGCCGGCACCATGTACGGCGGCAGCGCCTCGGCCGCGTGCCGCGCCGGCGCGGCGGTGCCGGGCGGGGAGTCCGGGTCCGGTACCACGTAGGCGACGAGCCGGCGGGCGTCCGCCTCGCCGACGGCGACGACCGCGCAGTCCCTCACCCCCGCGTGGCCGCGGAGCACGGCCTCGATCTCGCCGGGCTCGATCCGGTACCCGGAGACCTTCACCTGCCCGTCCGCGCGCCCGAGGTACTCCAGGTCGCCGTCCGGGCGTTCGCGCACCAGGTCGCCGGTGCGGTACATCCGGGAGCCGTCGGCGGCGAACGGGTCCGGGACGAAGCGTTCCTCGGTCAGCCGCGGGCGCCCCAGGTATCCGCGCGCCAACTGGTCGCCCGCGATGTGCAGTTCACCCACACCGCCCACGGCGACCGGCTCGCCGTCCGCGTCGAGCACGTACAGGCGGGTGCCCGCGAACGGCCGTCCGATGGGGACGGCACCCGGGTCCACGGCGTCACCGGGGCGGACGGTGTACGCGCAGCAGCCGACGGTCGCCTCGGTGGGCCCGTACTCGTTGACGACCGTGACGTCGGGGTGCGCGGCGCGCCAGGGTCCGAGCGCGGAGCCGGTCAGCGCCTCGCCGCCGATCACGAGTTGCCCGGTGGGCAGGCAGGAGTCCGGCAGCAGGCCCAGCAGCGGCAGGTGGGACGGAGTGACCTTGAGGAAGGACGGACGTGCCGAGGCGGCGGGCGGCGGCTGGGTGCCGGAGGCGATCGCCTTCAGGTCGAGCACGTGGATCGCGCCGCCGCTGACGAGCGGGCCCCACAGACTGGTCACGGCCATGTCGAAGGACAGCGAGGAGTGCAGCACCGTCCGTCCGGACAGCCCGTCGTAGCGCGCGCGGGCCTGTGCCAGGTAGGCGCCGAGCGCGCCCTGTTCGACCAGCACGCCCTTCGGACGGCCACTGGAGCCGGAGGTGTAGATCACGTACGCCGGGTCGCCGGCCCGCACCGGGGCCGCGTCGAACGGGCGGGCGGGTGCCAGCGCCTCGTCCGGGGTGAGGGTGCGTCCGTCCCGCGAGGGGTGCTCGGCCAGCAGCAGCGCGGCGGCGCAGTCGTCGAGGATGTGCCGGCACCGGTCCGGCGGGTCGTCGTCGGCGAGCGGCACGTAGCCCGCTCCCGTCAGCACGACCGCGAGGAGCGCGGCGACCGGTTCGGGACCGCGCGGCAGGCGTACCGCCACCAGCGTGCCGGGGCCCGCGCCGCGTGCGGCCAGCGTCCGGGCCATGCGGCCGGCCCGCAGTTCCAGTTCGCGGTACGTCCATACAGTGTCGCCGTGTACGAGGGCGTGGGCGTCGGGGGTCCGGGCGGCCTGGTCGAGGAAGGCGTCCCGCAGGGTGAGGGTCATCGGCTCGCCTCGTGTTCGCGGAGGAGCGCGGTCAGCGCCGCGACGACCTGGGGGGAGCTCAGCAGTTCGGCACGGGCGACGTCGAAGCCGTGCTCGACGTCGGTGAAGTCGGTGCCCTGGTGCTCGCGGGAGGTGAGCGAGACGGCGCCGCGCCACAGCGGGGTGGGGGGCACGTCGAGCGCCGCCGTGAGGTAGGCCAGGTAGGAGTGGAGGACGGCGGCCAGTTCGGCGCCGAAGGAGGCGTCCACGCCGAGCCGCTCGCACAGGAGGTCGCAGCCCTCGCGGTACAGGGCGGCGTAGCGTTCGGCGACCGGTACCAGCGCGTCGGGGGCGTGTGCCCGCCGGATCGCGGTCGTCTCGGCCAGCAGAGCGGCGCGTTCCCCGTCCGTGAGGAGGTCCATGCCGGCGATCAGACCGCGGAAGTCGCGGGTGAGCGTGGCGACGCCGGGCGCGCCGGGGTTGAACAGCACGACCCGCGGCCGGTGGCCCTCCCGTTCGACGAGGGCGTCGGCGAGGGCCGAGGCGAAGACGCCGCCCGCGCAGTAGCCGACGAGGGCCCGCACCGGCCGTCCCGCGAGGACCGTGTCGAGCCCCTCGGTCCACCAGCGCAGGTGACCGGCGCCGGTGGCCGTGGACCAGTCGCCGTCCGGGGCGGGCGGGACCGCGTGCCAGACCTCGACCGGATCCGTGAGCAGGTCGCACAGGTGGCGGAAGGTGGCTTCCTGGCGGCCCGTTCCGTAGAAGTCCACGGCGAGTACGACGCCGGGGGCGTCCCCTGTGCGGATGCGCGACCAGTGCGCCGCGTTCTTGGACACGATCGGTTCACTCCTCGGCTTCGGCGGGTGCGGTGCGGTCGGCGGGTGTGGCGGCGGCCGGTTCGGGGTGTCCGGCGCCGAGGAGCAGGGTCCGGCGGCGCAGAACGGTCATGACGGCGGTCGCGGCGGCGACCGCGAACGCGGCGGTGACGGTGACGGTGGGGCCCCGGGAGTCGAGCAGCACACCGGCGGCGGCGCTGCCCGCGGCGAACCCTCCGTTATTGGCCGTGGAGACCCAGGTGTTGGCCTCGGTGGGTGCGGTCCCCGACGCCGTCACCAGGTCGTTGACCAGCAGGTAGGCGGTGGTGAACAGCGGGGCGAGGCAGAGTCCCACGAGGAGGGCGAAGGCCCCGGCCGGCACCGGGCTCGCGGTCAGGCACAGCGGCAGCACCGCCAGCGTGAACCCGGTGACGAGCACCACGAACCGCCGCACGGGCGTCGAGCGCCAGGCGATCCGCCCGTAGGCGAGGCCGCCGACCGCGCTGCCCGCCGACAGCATGGACAGCAGGATGCCGCCCGCGCCGGGCGAGCCCGCGTGGTCGGCGATGAACGGCAGGACGACCTGGAGCACCCCGACGACCAGGCCGACGCCGCCGAAGGACAGCACGATCGTGCGCATCCCGGGCAGAGCCATGGGCCGGCCGTGCGGCCGGTCCTCGTCGGCTTCGCCCGACGCGGGGGCGGCGGCGGTCGCGGCGGACAGCACGAAGCAGGCGGTACCGGCCGCGATCAGCACCATGACCGTGATCATCGACGCGAGCGGTGCCGCGACCGCGATCAGGCCGCCCGCCAGCAGCGGCCCCACGGTGAAGACCACCTCCTCGGTGACGGAGTCGAGGGCGTAGGCGGTGTGCAGCAGGGGCTGACGGCCGTGCAGGATCCTCGCCCACAGCACGCGCATGGTCGGACCGAGCGGCGGCGCGAACACGCCCGCGACCGCGGCGGCGACGAGCAGCGCCGCGGTGGGCGCTTCCGCCTCGGCCAATGTGATCAGCACGGCGAGCCCCAGCAGGTACGGGACGGTCAGCCGGACCAGTCCGGACCGTGAGCCCCGGCGGTCGATCAGCCGGGCGCGGGCGGGCGCGAACAGCGTGAGCGTGGCCGACAGCGCGCCGGAGGTCAGTCCGGCGACGGCGAACGACCCCGTCGCGTCCCGGACCGACAGCAGCAGGGCGAGCGGCAGCACCGCGAAGGACATGCGGGCCAGGCAGCTGCCGAGGAGCGGGGCGCGGGCCTCGCGCACCGCCAGCACCGCCAGGTAGGTGGGTGTGGCGTCGACGCGCGCGGTCATGCCCCTGCCTCGGCTTCGGCGAGGTCCGTGGCGACGCGGGTGAGGACGGCCGCGCGGTCGGTCTCCAGGAAGTAGTGGCCGCCGGGCAGGACGACGACCTCGCAGTCCCGGGCGGTGCACGCGCGCCAGCCCAGGGTGGTGCGCCAGTCGGTGCCGTCGTCGTCGGCGCCGATGTAGACCTTCAGCGGGAGGTCGAGCGGGCGGGGCCGCGGGCGGTGGTAGCGGTCGCCGGCCGTGATGTCGGCGACCAGGGCGGGCAGCACCGCTTCCATCAGTTCCTCGTCCCTCAGGGCCGTGTCCCATGGGCGTTCGGCCCGCAGGGTGGCCGCCAGCTCGGCCTCGGTCACCGGACCGGAGGCGTCCGGCGGAACGTGCGGGGGACGGCAGGCCGCGGCGATCAGCAGGTTGGGGGCGCGGCCCCGCGCCGCGAGCCGCGCCGCCACTTCGTACCCCAGCAGGGCGCCCATGCTGTGGCCGAGGACGACCGTGGGCAGGTCACTCGGCGGCAGCGCCTCGCACAGCCGCTCGGCGGTCTCCTCCAGGGTGGCCGGGGGCGGTTCGGTGAACCGGTCGCCGCGTCCCGGCAGGTGCGCGGTGAGCAGCTCCACTCCGGGGGGCAGCGCGGCGGGCCAGTCCTTGAAGACGGCGGCGGTGCCGCCCGCGTACGGCAGCGCGCACAGCCGCACCCGGGGGCGGCCGTCGCAGCCGCCGCTGAACCAGGGGTTGACGCGGGTGAGGGGGAAATCCATGGTGCCTCCCTCACACCAGCAGCGAGGTGGCCGACCGCCGCGCGGACCGGGAACGGCGCAGGTCGCGGGTGATGTTGACGCGTTTGAGCCAGCGGTCGCGGCCGTCGTAGGCGGCGGCGAACGGCTTGCGGCCGTGCACCGCCTGGTAGTTGTCGACCAGCAGCAGTGAACCGGCGTCCAGGACGACGTGCCGCAGCTCGTCCTCGATGAGCGCGGTGACGGTGTCGTACGCCCGCCGGGCGGCCGCGTCCCCGGGGGCCGGGCTCATGTAGGCCGGGTCGATCCGCAGGTACGGGTCCTCGGGGTCGCCGAACAGGACGGCGACGCGCCCCGGGGCGTCGTCCATCTCGGCGATCGCCGCGAAACGCTCGGCGGACCGCGTGCCCGTCGCGTTCTGCGCGGGCGTGTGCGAGGTGTCCGGGCGGATCAGATAGCGGGGTTCGAGGAGCACGGCACGGTCCTCGGTGGTGAGCCGGGACAGGTCGGGCCAGCCCACGGTGGTCGCGGCGCGCTGGTGGTTGCGCAGGCACAGCAGGCCCACGTAGTCGCAGCGCAGCGGGTGGAACGCGTCCTCGGTGTGCCACAGCAGCTCGGTCTCGCTGCTGGAACCCATCTGCGCGGTCTCCTCACCGGGAACGGGCAGCACGTCGTGGACGAGCCGGCCGTTCTGCTGGGTCGCCCAGCCGAACGCCTCGCCGAGCAGGGCCGCGTGCAGCAAAAGCAGCAGCTCCAGGTCGCGGGTCCGCTCGGGATCCGGGGCGGGACGGGCCGCGGGGGTCGGTCCGATCCGTTCGTCGTCGACGCCGAAGCCCGTGACGACGAGGGCGCGCGGGCTGTCGTAGAGCCGCATCCCCGTGAGCTCGGCGCGGATGCGCAGCGGCAGTTCCTGTGCGGCGAGCCGGGTGCGGTGCAGCAGTCCCACGGTGGAGTCGACCGGCACGTCGGCCAGCGTGCGCAGCAGGTCGTCGACCTCCGCGCTCTCCTCACCGGTGAGTGCGACGGTACGCAACGGCAGGTCAGTCATGGTTCTCCTCCTCGAGGGCCGCCGCGAGCGCGGCGACGGTCTGCTCGCTCAGCAACTGCCGGACGGTCAGTCGGACCCCGGCACGGCGGCACCGGGCGACAGCCCTGACGGCGAGGAGGGAGTCGCCGCCGAGGGCGAAGAAGTTCTCGTGCACGCCGACTTCGGGGAGGCCGAGCACCCGCGCCCACGCGTCGGCCAGGGTCCGTTCGAGACCCGTACGGGGGGCGGTGGCGGGGCGGTCGCCCGCCCGGGCGCCACGGCCCGCGGTCACGAGTCCGCCGAGCGCGCCCCGGTCGAGCTTGCCGGTGCCGGTGCGGGGCAGCGCGTCCACCTCGGTGATCCTCGCGGGCAGCAGGTGCGCGGGAAGCCGCTCGGCGAGCCAGGAACGCAGCCCGTCCGCGGCCGAGCCCCCTTGCCGCGCGGCCGGGTGCCGGGTCGGCGCGTTCGTCAGCGGTGCCGACGGCTCCGGTACGGGGTGGGGGACGAGCAGCGGACCGTCGTCGTGGGCGTCCCGCCGGACCAGCAGGACGTCCATCGCGCCCCGCGGATCGGCGGCGGCCCAGCTGACGCTCACCCGGTAGGGGGTGGAGTCCGCCAGCCCCCACAGGTCCTCGGGCTCGACGGCCGTCGTGCGGGCGGGTGCGTCGAGCAGCTCGTTGTCCCGCGTCAGACGGTCGTTGGCGACGCCGCGCACGAGCAGGGCGTCCGGGCCCCCGCGGCCGAGGCGGGCGGACAGCGACGCGAGGTCGTGCACCTGGTCGCCCCAGGTGAGCACCTCCGCCTCCGGGGCCGCCGGGCGGTCACCGCCCACGTGCAGCACCACGTCGTAGCGGTACAGGCTCATCTCGTTGCGGTGCCGTCCCCGGCGGGGCAGGATCTCGACGCCGGTGACGCGGGGCGAGCGGGCGGCGAGCGCGGCGAAGTACGCGGGGGACACCAGCAACTCGCCGTCCATGGCCGCGAACTCGCCGGCGGCGCGCGCCACGTCCCGCGCCGCCGCGCCCGGACCGGCGTGGGCGAGGGCCTGACGGGCGTAGAACTGCGGGGCGAGGGCCAGGTTGCGCACGTCGCCCACGAAGACGCGCCCTCGGTCGGCCGTGGCGTCGAGGGCGCGGGCCAGGACGGTGTCGAGGTAGGCGCGGTCGGGGAAGTACTGGACGACCGAGTTGACGACGACGAGGTCGGTGGACGCGGCGCGGACGCCGGTGAAGTCGGTCGCCTCGCGGTGCAGCAGCCGTACCCGGTGCGCGGGGCGGCGGCGCAGCCCGTCCCGGAGCCAGTCCACGGCGGGCCGCGAGAAGTCGGTTCCGGTGTACTCGGTGACGTGCGGCAGCAGCCGCCACATCAGCAGCCCGGTGCCACTGCCGATCTCCAGGACGCGCTCGGCCGGCCGTTCCAGGAGCCGGGCGACGGTGGTGTCGACCCATTCCCGCATGTGTTCGGCGGGGATCGGCGCACCGGTGAGGCTGTCGTTCCAGCCCTTGATGTTGAAGGTGAGTTCGCCGTCGGCGGCGTCGGTGTGGGTCGCCTCGAAGACGGCGTTCCACTCCTCGACCTGGGCGTCCGGGGCGCCGTCGGCCGAATCGCCGTGCGGGGCGCGGGGGGCGGGGACGACGAGGGCGACCAGCCGGGCGGCACCGTCGTCGGTGGCCACGGTGACGGCGGCTTCCTTGACGGCGGGGTGGTGGGTGAGGACGGCTTCGATCTCGCCGGGTTCGACGCGGAAGCCGCGGATCTTGATTTGGTCGTCGGTGCGTCCCAGGTATTCGAGGGTGCCGTCGGGGCGCCAGCGGGCGCGGTCGCCGGTGCGGTACAGGCGGCTGCCGGGGGTGTCGGGGTAGGGGTCGGCGACGAAGCGTTGGGCGGTGAGGGCGGGGCGGTTGAGGTAGCCGCGGGCCAGGCCGGTTCCGCCGAGGTAGATTTCGCCGGCGACGCCCACGGATACGGGTCGCAGTCGGTCGTCGAGCACGCGGACGTGGGTGTGGGGGAGTGGGGTGCCGATGACGGGGACGTCGGCAGGGTCGGACAGGTCGTGGCAGGTGGCGTCGACCGTCGCCTCCGTAGGCCCGTACAGGTTGAAGAAGCGGGTGGCTCCCGTCCGTTCGCGCAGGGTCCGCCACAGCGCCGCGGGCACCGCCTCGCCACCCACCAGGACCGTACCCGGCACCCGGTCGCCCTCCAGCAGCCCGGCCTCGATCAGCAGGGTCAGGTGGGACGGGGTGACGTTGAGGACGTCGATCGCGGCGCGCCGCACCAGGGCCACCAGCGCCTCGGGATCGCGGCGCACCTCCTCGGGCGCGACGTGCAGGGTGTGTCCGGCGACGAGCCACAGGAACTGTTCCAGCGACGGGTCGAAGGTCATAGCGGTGGTGTGCGCGACGTTCCGCCGGGGGCTGCCCTCCGCCATGCGCCGTACGTGGCCCAGGAGGTGGTACAGGGAGCGGTGTTGGACGGTGACGCCCTTGGGGGTGCCGGTGGAACCCGAGGTGTAGATGGTGTACGCGGCCTGGTCGGGGTGGAGGCGCGGCAGGGGATCCCGGTCGCCGGCCGGGGCCTGGCGCGGGTCGAGGTGGACGCGGCCGGGATCGGCGGGCAGGTCGCGGGTGATGACGACGGGGGCCGCGGTCTCGTCGAGGACGTGGGCGACGCGGCCGGAGGGCCACTCCGGATCCACTGGCACATAGACGCCGCCCGCCCGCAGGACGGCCAGGAGGGCCACGACGGCGTCGGCGGAGCGCGGCAGGCACACCGCGACCGGCGTCTCGGCGGCCACGCCGCAGCGCCGCAACCGCACGGCCAGGGCGGTGACCCGGGTGTCCAGCTCGGCGAACGTCAGCGTCGAGTCCCCGTGGACCAGCGCGGGCGCGTCCGGTGTCGCCCGCACCTGCGCGGCGAAGGCGTCAGGGACGGTCTCCGCCCCGGGCGCGGGCACGTACCGCGGGCGGGACCCGCCCAGCAGGCGCAGGCGTTCGACGTCGTCGCTCAGCGGGAGGTCGCCGACGCGGAGACCGGGATCGTCGGCCGCCGCGCCGAGCAGGGTCAGGTAGTGGCCGGCCAGCACCTCCATGCGGGGCCGGTCGAACAGGTCGGGACAGTACGTCAGCACGCACCGCTTCCCCCGCCGCCCCGAGACGACGTCGAGGGACAGGTCGAACCGGCTGGTCACACCGCCGAAGCCGAGCGAGACGCAGTCCGTGCCGTGCAGGACGAGCCTCTCGTCGGGAGCGTCGAGGAGCTGGAAGGTGACCTGCACGAGAGGGTGGTGGCCCAGGTCGCGCTCGGGCGCGAGCGCCTCGACCAGCGCCTCGAAGGGCAGGTCCTGATGGGCGAAGGCGCCCAGCGCGGCCTCGCGGACCCGGTCGAGCAGGGCGCGGAACGACAGCTCCGGCGAGCACGCGACCCGTACCGGAAGGGTGTTGACGAAGAAGCCGACCAGGGGCTCGGTCTCCGCCCGGGTGCGGTTCGCCGTCGGCACGCCCACGACCACGTCGTCCTGACCGCTGTAGCGCGCCAGCAACACCTGGAACGCGCCGAAGAGCGCCATGAACAGGGTGACGCCCTGCTCCCGGCAGAGCGCTTCCAGCCGCGCGACCAGTGGTGCGGGCAGGGGGAACTCGACGGTCTCGCCCCGCTGGGACTGGACGGCGGGACGCGGATGGTCCGCAGGCAGCCGCAGGACCGAGGGTGCCCCGTCCAGGGCCCGCTTCCAGTACGCGAGGTGCTCCTCCCGCACGGGGCCGGTCATCCAGGACCGCTGCCAGACGGCGAAGTCGGCGTACTGGACGTCGAGCGGAGGGAGCCCGGCGGAGTCACCCGTGACGTGTTCCCGATACAGGCGCCCCAATTCGTCCACCAGGATGTCGACCGACCAGCCGTCGGAGACGATGTGGTGCGTGGTGACCACCAGCACGTGATCGTCGTCCGCCAGCCGGGCCACCGCCACGCGCATCAGCGCGCCGTCCGCCGGCCGGAACGGGGTGCGCGCCTCCGCGGCCACCAGGTCCCGCACCGCCTCGTCGGTCCGCCCGGCCGCTTCGATCCGCACGACCTCCGCCGCGCGCCGCGCGGCCGGCGCGTCGGGCGCCGAGACCACCTGGTGGGGCACCCCGTCCCGCTCGACGAACGCCGTCCGCAGCGTCTCGTGCCGCTCGACCAGCGTCCGCAGCGCCCGCCGCAGCGCGTCCAGGTCGAGGGGCCCGCGGACCCGGTAGGCGTCGCACATGTTGTAGGAGACACTGTCGGGCGCCAACTGATCGAGGTACCAAAGGCGTTGCTGCGCGAACGACAGCGGCAGCGGCCCGCTCCGGTCCACCGGCCCGAGGGGCGGGGCGGCCCCCCGGCCGAGGCCCTCGGTCCGTGCGGCACGGACGCGGGCGGCGAGCTCCTCGACCGTCGCGGCGTCGAACAGCTCCCGCAACGGCACCTCGACGCCGAGCAGCTTCCGGATCCGGGTCATCACCTGGACCACCAGCAACGAGTGCCCGCCCAGCTCGAAGAAGTCGTCGTGCACACCGACCCGGTCGACGCCCAGCACGGCGCACCAGACCTGCGCCACGACCTCCTCCACCATGTCGCGCGGCGCCACGAAGCGGACATCCAGTTCCGGTCTGCCCGCCGCGGGCGCCGGCAGGCGCGCGCGGTCCAGCTTTCCGTTCGACGT
This sequence comes from Streptomyces mobaraensis NBRC 13819 = DSM 40847, assembly GCF_017916255.1. Taxonomy (NCBI): domain Bacteria; kingdom Bacillati; phylum Actinomycetota; class Actinomycetes; order Kitasatosporales; family Streptomycetaceae; genus Streptomyces; species Streptomyces mobaraensis. The sequence goes on along the minus strand of NZ_CP072827.1, from coordinate 137,566 downwards.
CAGTGGCAGCGCCTCCAGGACGACCACCGCCGACGGCACCATGTGGGCGGGCAGCCGCCCCTGCGCGAACCGGCGTACGTCGGTGGGGCCGGCGCCGCCGCCTTCCGCGAGCGTGACGTAGGCGACCAGCCGCGCGTGCGCGTCGTCGACGACGGCGGCTTCCTTGACGGCGGGGTGGTGGGTGAGGACGGCCTCGATTTCGCCGGGTTCGACGCGGAAGCCGCGGATCTTGATTTGGTCGTCGGTGCGTCCCAGGTATTCGAGGGTGCCGTCGGGGCGCCAGCGGGCGCGGTCGCCGGTGCGGTACAGGCGGCTGCCGGGGGTGTCGGGGTAGGGGTCGGCGACGAAGCGTCGGGCGGTGAGGGCGGGGCGGTTGAGGTAGCCGCGGGCCAGGCCGGTTCCGCCGAGGTAGATCTCGCCGGCGACGCCCACGGGTACGGGTCGCAGTCGGTCGTCGAGCACGCGGACGTGGGTGTGGGGGAGTGGGGTGCCGATGACGGGGACGTCGGCAGGGTCGGACAGGTCGTGGCAGGTGGCGTCGACCGTCGCCTCCGTAGGCCCGTACAGGTTGAAACAGCGAGTGCGCCGCTGGTCCCGCAAGGTCCGCCACAGCGACGGCGAGACCGCCTCGCCACCCACCATGACCATGGACGGCGCCCACTCTCCGTCCAACAGCCCGTGCGATACGAGGAGTTCGAGCTGCGAGGAGGTCGTGTCGATGACGTCGATCCGGTGCTCCCGGACGAACCGGACCAGCGCCGAGGGGTCGCGCCGCACGTCCTCGGGCACGATGAACAGCTCGTGACCGGCCAGCATCCAGCTCAGTTGCTCCATGGACGCGTCGAACGTGAAGGGCGCGGTGAGCGTCGTACGCAGCTTCGCGTCCCCGGGCGGTACGCCGTCGGCCCCGGCGAGATACGGGTCGTGGCCGAGAAAGGTGGCCTGCAGGGCGCTGGTGAGGTGGTTCAGGGAGCGGTGCCGGACGACGACGCCCTTCGGCGCGCCCGTCGAGCCGGACGTGTAGATGACGTACGCGGCCTGATCGGGGTCGATGCGGGGCGCGGGTACCAGGCCGTCGGCCGCGGGCCGGCGCGGGTCGACGTGGAGGCGACCGGGGAGTGCGGGCAGGTCGCGGGTGATGACGACGGAGGCCGCGGTGTCGTCCAGGATGTAGGCGGTGCGGTCCGCGGGCCAGTCGGGGTCCAGGGGGACGTAGACGCCGCCCGCCCGCATGACGGCCAGCAGGGCGACGACGCTGTCGGTGGAACGGGGCAGGCGGACCGCGACCGGCGTCTCGCGGGTGACCCCGGCGCCGAGCAGTGCCTGTGCCAGGCGCTCCACCCGGTCGTTCAGCTCGGCGAAGGTGAGCGTTGTCGCGCCACACGTCACCGCCCGCGCGTCCGGTGCCGTCCGCGCCACCTCCGCGAACCGCTCCGGAACGCTTCCCGGCCCGGCGTACGCCGCGTCCCGCTTCCCGAACCCGTCGAGCAGCCGCAGCCGTTCGGCCCCGTCGGACAGCGGCAGCTCACCGATCGGGCGGCCCGGGTCCGCGGCGGCGGCGCCGAGCAGCGTCAGATAGTGGCCGACCAGCACCTCCATGCGGCGTCGGTCGAACAGGTCGGGGCAGTAGTTCAGGATCCCCCGGTAGGAACCGTCGTCGGCCCGCTTGATGTCCAAGGACAGGTCGAACTGCGAGACGGCCTCCTGGACCGGGTACCGCTCGACCTCCGCCCCGATCAGGTCCGGCCGCGCCGCCGGTGTGCCCAGGAGCTGGAAGGTGACCTGGACGAGGGGATTGTGGCCGAGGTCGCGCTCGGGTGCGAGCGCCTCGACCAGCGCCTCGAAGGGCAGGTCCTGATGGGCGAAGGCACCGAGGGCGGCCTCGCGCACCTGGTCCAGCAGGTCCCGGAACGACAGGCCCGGAGCGCAGATCGCCCGCAAGGGAAGCGTGTTGACGAAGAAGCCGACCAGAGGTTCCGTCTCGGTCCGGGTGCGCCCCGCCGCCGGCACGCCGACCACGATGTCCTCTTGCCCGGCGTGACGCGCCAGCAGGACCTGGAAGGCGCCGAGCAGCGTCATGAACAGGGTGGCGCCCTGCTCCCGGCCCAGCTTCTCCAGCGCGGCGACCAGCGCGTCGGGCAGCGCGAACCCGACCGTCTCGCCCCGCTCGGACTGCACGGCGGGCCGCGGGTGGTCCATGGGCAGCCGCAGCACCGAGGGAGCGCCGTCCAAGGCCCGCTTCCAGTACGCGAGATGCTCCTCCTGCACCGGACCGGCCATCCAGGCCCGCTGCCAGACCGCGAAGTCGGCGTACTGGACGGCCGGCGGGGGCAGCGCGGCGGGATCTCCGGTGACGCACTCCCGGTACAGCCGTCCGAGTTCGTCCACCAGCACACCCACGGACCAGGCGTCGGAGACGATGTGGTGCGTGCTGACCACCAGCACGTGATCGTCGTCCGCCAGCCGGGCCACCACCACGCGCAGCAGCGCGCCGTCCGCCGGCCGGAACGGGGTCCGCGCCTCCGCCGCCACCAGGTTCCGCACCGCCTCCTCCCGCTCGGCGGGCTCCAGCAGCGACAGGTCGACCCGCGTGGGAGCGGCCACGCGCCGCGCACCGGGCCCGTCGGCCGGACCGACGAGCTGGTACGGCACACCGTCCCGCTCGACGAACGCCGTCCGCAGCGTCTCGTGCCGTCCCACCAGCATCCGCAGGGCCCGCCGCAGCGCACCCAGGTCGATCCCGCCCCGGACGCGGAACGCATCGCACATCGTGTAGAAGGCGCGGTCGGGCATCAAGCGGTCCAGGAACCACAGGCGTTGCTGTGCGAACGACAGCGGCAGCGGCTCGCTCCGGTCCACCGGCTCGAGCGCCGCCTCCTCCCGGACGCCCTGGCCGCCGGCCTGTTCGGCCCGCACCCGAGCGGCCAGCTCCTCGACCGTCGGCGCGTCGAACAGGGCCCGCAGCGGCAGCTCGACGCCGAGCAGCTTCCGCAGGCGCGCCACCACCTGGACCGCCGCCAGCGACTTGCCGCCCAGGTCGAAGAAGCGGTCCCGCACGCCCACCCGGTCCACGCCGAGCACGGCGCACCAGACCTGCGCCACGACGTCCTCCACCATGTCGCGCGGCGCCTCACGGGTGACCGGCCGGGGCCGGGTCTCGTCGGCGTCCAGCACCAGACGACCGCCGGACAGGAGCGGCGCGACCAGCCGGAGAATCTCCGCCCTCGCCGGAATCCCGGCAGTGGGGTCGTCAAGGTAGCGCGCCATATCACGATAGGAGACGACCGAATTTTCGGACTTCTCGTCAGGAGTCGTCGGGTACAGCACATAGGCGATTTCCGACGCGGTCCCCGCTGAGTGCCGTGGAAGGACGGCGGAGCAGGTCGGAGGAGCGTCGTCCAGGAAAAGGACGGGTCCGTCACCGGTGAATGCCGGAGCGACGGCACGGGTGGTGACGAGAACGTCGGGGGACGCGTCGGCCATGATCTCGCGCAGCCGCCCGGCCGGTATGCCGGGATCCAGGGGAAGGCATGCGGCACCCAGTTTGAGCAGGGCGCACAGGGTGGCGACGAGGTCGGGGTCGCGTGGGAGGGCCACTGCCACCAGGGTCGAGGGGCCGGCGCCCGCGTCCGCCAGGCGCGTGGCTGTCAACTCGGCCCGGCGGTTGAGCTCGCCGTAACCGGTCGCGGCACCTTTGTGCAGGATGGCGGTCCGCTCCGGCGCGATCACGGAATACCGCTCGAAGCGGACCGCCGCCACGTTTTGCCCGGCGAGTTCAGATCCGTCATTCGTCACCGTGATCCCCCCGCGCTGCCGACAGTCGGAAACCTCAAGGTGGGCACTCAAAGCGTCTGAGGCCATTCCCGGCCATGATCCCTACAGGCGTGACGCGATAAGTAGGCGATTTCCAGTCAACGCGTGACCTGGGAATGCGCTGATATATCCCCCGGTTGTCCTCGTGCGGCCCGCGACGGTCCTCGCGCGATCCGGCGATTTCGTCGCTCACTTTTGACGCCATCGGTCCGGGACCGAGGAACTGCGCGGCGGGCCGGCGCGGATGCTGCCATAACGCGCCGATCGCTTCGCCGGGATCTCTACCTATACGTAAATTTCCGGCCGGCGTTCCACGGTGCGAGACCCCCTCCCGCCGCGGCCCGGGGGCCCGGCCGCGGCCCGGCGGGCGGACCGACGCCGGTCCGGGCGGATCCGGGCACGCGGGGACTTGAGGAACGTGGCGAGTTCGGGGAGTTCCGTGCCGTGCGTGGTGGCGTGTACGACGCGTGCGAACGGGGACGGCGACCCCAGGGTGAACACGGCCTGGCTGCCGCGGCCGCGCAGGGAACGGGACTTGGAGCGGGCCCGGGCCCCGTTCCGGCTCGGTTGCGCCGCGGCGTAGTGGAGCCTGGGCAGGGCCTGGGCCGGCGTAACCGGTCAGGCCTTCTTGACCACGCTGGACTTGAGCTGCATGGCGCCGAACCCGTCGATCTTGCAGTCGATGTCGTGGCCGGCCACACCCTCCACGAGGCGGATGTTGCGCACCTTGGTGCCGGCCTTGATGCCGGTCGGGTGGCCCTTGACCTTCAGGCTCTTGACCACTGTGACGGTGTCGCCGTCGGCGAGTACGTTGCCGACCGCGTCCCTGATCGCGCCGTCTTCGGGGTTGTCCGCGGACTCGGCGGTCGCGGGCGGCCACTCGTGGCCGCATTCGGGGCAGACCAGGAGCGCACCCATCTCATAGGTGTACGCGCTGGAGCATTCGGGGCACGGCGGAAGGTTCTCGGTCACGAGAGCACTGTAAGCCCGAACCCGCAAGGATGACGAATTGCAAAATTGTGCAAGTCGCTACATGATGGTCCGGCTGTGCCCGCAGGTAGCTGCGGGCACAGCACCAGACGCTGCCTCCGCGCACCGCGCGGGAGGCCCGGTGAGGCGAGAGGCTGAGGTTCCGTGCCGGTTCCGCTGTATCAGGCGAAGGCCGAGTTCTTCCGGATGCTGGGGCACCCGGTCCGCATCCGCGTACTGGAGCTGCTGCAGGACGGGCCGATGCCGGTGCGTGATCTGCTGGCGGCGATCGAGATCGAGCCCTCGGCGCTGTCCCAGCAGCTGGCGGTGTTGCGCCGCTCGGGCATCGTGACCTCCACCCGCACGGGTTCCACGGTCGTCTACGAGCTGGCCGGTGGCGACGTGGCGGAGCTGATGTCCGCCGCGCGCCGCATCCTGACCGAGATGCTCAATGGGCAGCACGAGCTGCTGGAGGAGCTGAGGGAAGCCGAGGTCAGTGCCCGGTGAGCTCCCTCGCCGTCCGGGTGGGAGCCCGGGTGCGTTCCGTGCTGCCCACCCGCGCCGACCTCGCGGGCATGGGCCGCAGCCCGCGACGTTGATCTACTGGCCGGTCTGACCGTGGCGATCGTGGCCCTGCCGCTCGCCCTCGGATTCGGCGTCTCCTCCGGTCTCGGCGCGGAGGCAGGGCTGGCCACCGCGGTGGTGGCGGGCGCGCTGGCCGCGGTATTCGGTGGGTCGAATCTCCAGGTGTCCGGGCCCACGGGCGCCATGACCGTGGTCCTGGTGCCCATCGTCGCCCGGTACGGCCCCGGCGGTGTCCTCACGGTCGGCCTGCTCGCCGGACTGATGCTGATCGCGCTCGCCCTCGTCCGCGCCGGCCGCTACATGCAGTACGTGCCGGCCCCGGTGGTGGAGGGCTTCACCCTCGGCATCGCCTGCGTGATCGGCTTGCAGCAGGTGCCGAACGCCCTGGGAGTCGCCAAGCCGGAGGGCGACAAGGTCCTCGTCGTGACCTGGCGCGCGGTCGAGACCTTCGCCGGGGCGCCCAACTGGACCGCTGCCGGACTGGCGGCAGCGGTCGTCGCGGTCATGCTGACCGGCGCGCGGTGGCGGCCGGTCGTCCCCTTCTCCCTCCTCGCGGTGATCGGTGCCACCGTCGTGGCCCAGCTGTGCCACCTGGACGCGGCCCGCCCGATCGGGGACCTGCCCGCGGGGCTGCCCGCCCCGTCGCTGGCCTTCCTGGACCTCGGAGCACTGGGCTCGCTGCTGGCGCCTGCCGTGGCCGTGGCGGCCCTTGCCGCGTTGGAATCGCTGCTGTCGGCGTCCGTCGCGGACGGCATGACGGTCGGGCAGAAGCACGACCCGGACAAGGAGCTGTTCGGGCAGGGTCTCGCCAACCTGGCCGCCCCGCTGTTCGGCGGCGTCCCGGCCACCGGCGCGATAGCCCGCACCGCCGTCAACGTCCGTACCGGTGCGAGCTCGCGACTGGCGGCCCTCACGCACGCCGCGATCCTCGCCGTCATCGTCTTCGCCGCCGCCCCACTGGTCTCCCGCATCCCCCTGGCCGCGCTCGCCGGCGTGCTGATCGCGACCGCGATCCGCATGGTCGAAGTGGGCAGCCTGCGGGCGATGGCCCGCGCCACGCGCTCCGACGGCCTGGTACTGATCCTCACGGCGGTCGCCACCGTGGCCCTGGACCTCGTCTACGCCGTCATCATCGGCCTGCTGGTCGCCGGCGCACTCGCCCTGCGGGCCGTGGCCAAGCAGGTCCGCCTGGACCAGGTCTCCTTGAAGGAGGACCTGACCGGCGACCACAGCGCCGAGGAACACGCGCTGCTCGCCGAGCACATCGTGGCGTACCGCATCGACGGTCCGCTGTTCTTCGCCGGGGCCCACCGCTTCCTGCTGGAACTCTCGGACGTCGCGGACGTGCGCGTGGTGATCCTGCGCATGTCCCGCGTGACCACCATGGACGCCACCGGCGCCCTCGTCCTGAAGGACGCGGTCACCAAGCTGAACCGGCGCGGCATCACCGTCCTGGCCTCCGGGGTACGCCCCGGCCAGCGCCGGGTCCTCGACTCCGTCGGCGCCCTCGGTCTGCTCCGGGCCGCCACCGGCGACGACTACACCGGCACTCCCGAAGCCATCGCCGCCGCCCGAAGCCACCTGCACGGCGCCGGTGTCCTGGCCCCCGCCTGCCCGGGCCCGCCTCCTCCGGTACCCCCACCGTGCGCTCCGAGTGCCCGACGATGAGGAGCCGACCGAGGTCCTCCTCCGTCACCCGGACACCCACGGTTGCGCCGCCCCATGCCGGCGGTCCCTCCTGACGGCCCGTCCGCGGCTTGAGGCGGCGGTGGACGGCCTGCCGCCGCCGGCCTCGGGCTGATCGGCGTGATCACCGCCCATGCGCGGGTGGGCGCCCGCGGCATCGTGGGCGGGACCGTGTTCCCGGCCACCGCGGCGGCCGGCCTCGCGCTGGGCGTGGCCTGCCGCGGTGCCTGGTAGCGGCGGGGTCCGGCGGCCGGGCCTGTGCTTCTTCCCGCCCGTCCGGCAGGTGGCGCCGCGCCGGCGGTGACAGGGAAATATGACCGGAACTGGGATGCTCGCGTCCACCCGGGTGTGTTTAAGTGCCACGGGGGCTTCCGACGGCGCGTCGCGCGCCGGCGGTTCGCCCGATGATGGTCGTGCGGCGCTGTGAGCCGGGGAGCCTATGGCACAGGACCTGAACGACTGGATCGAGGACGAGGTCGTCCCTTACGAGGAGAAGCCTCTCGAATGGATCTCCCAGTACCACTTCTTCCGCGACCCGGCGCGAGCCGCCTATGTCGATCACACCTACTTCTTCTCACCGGCCGATGGCGCGATCGTCTACCAGAAAGTAGTGGATCCCCAGGAGTCGATCATCGACATCAAGGGGAAGCCGTACTCGCTGGCCGCCGCGCTCCGTGACGAATCGTTCGGTCACCGGTGCCTGGTGATCGGCATCTTCATGACCTTCTTCGACGTGCACATCAACCGGATGCCTTACGGCGGCCGTCTCTCCTTCGCGCTCAAGGAGCCCATCGGGACGTTCAACCTCCCCATGCTGGCCATGGAGCAGGACCTGCTCGAACGGCTCCGGGTCAATCCGGCTCACGCGAGGTATCTGCACCTGAACGAGCGGATGGTCAACCGGGTCGACGCGCCGCGGCTCCGGGGCCCGTACTGGATGCTCCAGATCGCCGACTACGACGTCGACTCCATCACCCCGTTCTGCAGACGGCAGGGAATGTTCCGCTCCCAGGGGCGCCGCTTCTCCCAGATCCGCTACGGATCGCAGGTCGACCTGGTGATCCCGCTGGCGGCCGACCGCAAGTACGTCCCCGTGGAGGCCGTCGGCCGGCACGTGAAGGCGGGGCTCGACCCGCTCGTCAAGATCCGGTGGCGTTGAAGAGCGCGTACGAAGCGATGGCGAACTGGAGGGACACAGCGTGGGTTTCCGTCGAGCGCAGAGGGCCGGTGGGCCGGGAGCGGGCCGGCGGGAGAGCGCCCGGTTCAGGCCGGACGGGCCGTCGGCGCCGCGGGACCGTCCGTTACCCCTGTCCGCCGGGCAGTTGTTCGAGTGGGTGTTTGACAAGCTCGTCGACGGAGATCTGAGCCACCAGCCGACGATCGTGCGGCTCCGCGGCCCGCTGAACACCGCCGCCCTGCGGATGGCCTACGCCCGGCTGGTGCGGCGCCACGAGTGCCTGCGCACCCGCTTCCCCGTGATCGACGGGGAGCCCGTGCAGGTGATCGAGGACATCGGGAAAGCAGCGGGGGGCCCGCTGCCGCTCATCGATCTGCGCCACCTCCCGGAGGCGCTTCGCGCGCGCGAGATCGCGAGGATCCGCGAGGAGACGCTGTCCACGCCGGTCCCCTTCGACAAGCGGCCGCCCGTCCGCGTGGCGCTGATCCGGGCGGCGCCCGAGGAGCACCTCTTCCTCGTCGGCATCCCGCACATCACCGCGGACCTGTGGTCCGCGACCCTGCTCAACGACGAGCTCATGGCGCACTACAGGGCGGGGGCCGAGGGGACTCCCTCCCGGGCCCCCACCCCCGTCGCGCAGTACGCCGACTTCGCGCAGTGGCAGCGCGCGTGGTGGAACCGGGACCGCACCGAGCGGGAGGCCGGACGGTGGCGGGCGCGGCTGGACGGGCTGTCCGCCGTGGAACTGCCCCTGGACCGGCCCCGCCCCGCGGGCCGCCGGCGGGACTGCTTCCTGATCGGGGACACCTTCGACGCCGAACTGAGCGACCGGCTGCGCGCCTTGGCACGCACCGCCGACGTCACGCTGTACGTGGTGCTGCTGGCGGCGTTCCACTGGCTGGTGGGGCGGATGTCGGGCGCCGGCCGGCTGGTGACCACCTCGCTCGTGGCCGCCCGGCACGGCAGCGCGGTACAGGGGATGACCGGCCCGTTCTCGGACTACCTGGCCCTGGTCGGGGACCTGTCGGGCGATCCGGACTTCCTGGAGTCCCTGCGCCGCGTACGCGACGAGTGCCTGACCGCCCACGACCACCAGCGGCTTCCGTTCTCACAGGTCCTCGAAGTCATGGACCCCGGACGCGAGTTGCACCCCCATCCGCTGGAGCAGCTCGGGTTCAACCTCCACAACATCCCTCCCGCGGTCATGGACTTCTCCGGCGACGTCGTCGTCTCGGCGGTGAACCCGGAGGGGGACGACGGGGAGAGCGGCGACGGGGAGTACGTGCCCTGGACCGCCGACCTGACCTTCGACGTCTACGACTACGGCACCGGCCATATGCCGTTCGACGTGATACTCGACCGGCGGCTGGCCGATCCGGCGACGGCCCGGGAGTGGGCCGGGCACTACCGGTCGGTGCTCCGTGCGGTCGTCGCCGACCCCGGCGTGCGCCTGTCCGCCCTCGGCACCCTGCTGTCCCTGCCGCGACCGCCGTCCGCCACGTCCTTCGGCGGCCGGGAGATCGACGTCCGGCGCGTCGAACGCGAGTTGGCGGGGCGCGACGGGATCACCGCCGCCCTGGTCGCGGTGGCGCCCCGGCGCCTGGCCACCGGGCTGCGCGTACGGGAACTGGTCGCCTACTGCGCCGTCGAGGGCACGCCGCGTCCGAACGCGGCCCACGACATCCGCGGCCGCCTGCGGGAGCGCCTGCCCGACGGCTGGGTGCCGACCGTGTTCGTCGAGCGCCCGCCGGAGGAGATCCGGAAGGCCCTGGCCGCCCGGGCGGCGGGCGGCGAACGGGCGGAGCCGCTGCCGCCGCCCGAGGACTGCGTCCCGCTTCCCGAGGAGGGCCGGCCCCCCTCGGACCCGTCCGAGCGGCGGCTGGCCGCGCTCTGGGCCGAGATCCTGGGCGCCCCGCCGAAGAGCGTGACCGAGCCCTTCTTCCGCGTCGGCGTCACCGATAAGGACGCCCTCCGCTTCCTGGCCCGCGTGGCGGAGGACTTCGGCGTCACCGTGCCCTTCGCCGACTTCCTCAGCGCTCCCAACCTGCGTATGGTGAAGGACAATTTGGCTGAGAAACGGAGGGTGTAACGCGCAATGAGTGAGTGGTAGGGTCGGAATCGAACCGCACTGATCGGCAATCTTTTCGGTCAGCTGTTCCGGATATTCCGGGGCGCGTCGGCGCTCCCTCGACCAAGGGCGTACGCGGATAAGCGTGCGCCGCCCCACGGCTGCGTCTCGACGCCTTCATCGGCGCGTCGGACACTTCGCGGTGCCAGTCGGCACGCTCAGAGATCAGTGGAATGCCTCGGTGTGCCCGAGGTGCGCTCAGTACTGCTGTCCACACAACGCGCCAAGGGAGTTGGAACGTGATGGAGACGGCGAATTCCGGCTATCGGGTCTCACCTCAGCAGCGGCATTTATGGGCCATGCTGACCCGCGGGCGGGACGGCGGGCGACGTGCGTTCACCCAGTCCGCCGTGGTGGTCGACCGTTCCCTGGACGCCGCACGTCTGCGCGCCGCGCTGGCCACCGTGGTGGCCGCCCACGAGCCGCTGCGGACGACCTTCACCGGTCTCGCGGGACGGACCGCGCCGGTCCAGGTCGTCCATGACCCGGACGAGCAGCCGCTGTCCGTCGTCGACCTGCCGCCCTCGTGCGCCGACGGCTCGGGCCCGGAACTGGACGAGCTCCGGCTCCGCGAACGCGCCGCCCTCGACCCGCGCGGCGGGCCCGTCTTCCGGGCCGCCCTGGCGCGGGCCGGCGAGGACCGGGCGGTGCTGGTGCTCACCGCGCACGCCCTGGTCGCGGACCGGCTCTCCCTCCGGCTGCTGGCCGGGCAGATCCTCGCGGCGTACAGCGGGGAGACCGTGTCCCCCGATGGCCCGCCGCCCTTGCAGTACGCCGACTTCGCCGCCTGGCACCACGACCTGCTCACCGCCGAGGACGCCGCCCCCGACCGCGCGCACTGGGCCGCCCACACCGCCACCGCCGGCACCGGGCCGCTCCCCGGCGTCGTACGGCCCGGCGCCGCCCCGGGCCCGTGGCGGGCGCGGGAGTGGGAACTGCCCGCCGAACTGGTGGCGGGGATCGACGGCGTCGCCGGGAAGCTGTCCACCGATCCCGCCACCGTGCTGCACGCCGCCTTCCGTATCGCGGTCTGGCGGCTCGCCGGCGAGCGGAACCTGCCCGTCGCCCTCACTCGTGACGGCCGTTCCCACCCCGAACTCCGCACCGCGATCGGCGCCTTCGAGCGTGAACTCCCGCTCGTCCACGAGATCCGTCACGAGACGGCGTTCGCGGAATACGCGCGCGCTCTGGACGCGCTCGTCGCCGAGGGCGAGGAACTCCTCGACCATTGCGACCCGGAACTGCTCGGCAGCCTAGACGGCACCGCGGAAGGCCCCTGCTTCACCTTCACCCACCACCAGGCCGATACACCGGTCCGGCGGGCCGGCATCACCTTTACCACCGTCCATCAGGATTCGGGTACGCCGATTCCCGTCCGCCTGACCGCCCGACGCGACGGCGCCCGGCTGCACATGGAACTGGGATACGACGAGGGCCGTATCGACGAGACGTTTCCCGAGAACGCCGCCGCCTGCCTCACCCGCATTCTCGAAGGCGTCGTCTCCGCCCCCGAGGGCCCGGTCGGCGACATCCGCATGCTGTCGGACGAGACCGCTCGGCTGCTCCGGGAAGCGGGGCTGGGCCCCCGCGTGGAACTTCCGGGCAAGGCGGTCCACGAACTCTTCGCCGAGCAGGCCGCGCGCACCCCCGGGGCGGTCGCGGTCAGCGCGGGCGAGGACGCCCTCACGTACGCCGAACTCGACGAGCGGTCCAATCGGCTGGCACACCACCTGACCGGGCTCGGGGTGACACCCGGCCGGCACGTCGTGGTCTCGGTCGGCCGCTCCGCCGAGCTGCTCGTCGGGCTCCTCGGGGTGCTCAAGGCGGGTGGCGCCTTCGTCCCCGTCGACGTGGGCTTCCCCCGCAAACGGCTGGAGTTCGTACTCAGGGAGACCGCAGCGCCGGTCCTGCTCTGCACCGCCGACGTACGGGACCGCGTCGGCACCCGGACCCTCGACGACGCCGGGGTGACACCCGTCGCGCTGGACGCCGACCGGCGGCGCATCGCCGCACACCCCGCCGGCCCCACCGGCATCGCCACCACCCCCGACGCCCCCGCGTACGTCGTCTACACCTCCGGCACCACCGGGAAGCCCAACGGCGTACGCGTCCCGCACCGGGGCCTCACCAACTACCTCACCTGGTGCACCGGCGCCTACGGACTCGACGGGGGCACCGGCACCCTCGTGCACACCTCCATCAGCTTCGACCTCACCCTCACCACCCTGTTCGGCCCCCTGCTCGCCGGCGGGCAGGTGGTCATGCTCTCCGAGACCGCCGGCGTGACCGGCCTGATCGCCGCGCTGCGCTCCCGGCGCGACCTCACCCTGGTCAAGCTGACCCCGACCCACCTCGACGTCGTCAACCAGCTGCTCACCCCCGACGAGCTGCGCGGCGCGGTCCGCACCCTCGTCGTCGGCGGGGAGGCGGTGCGGGCGGAGAGCCTGGAGCCGTTCCGGGCCTCCGGGACGCGGGTCGTCAACGAGTACGGGCCCAGCGAGACGGTCGTCGGCAGCGTCGCGCACGTCGTCGACGCCGCCACGCCCCGTACCGGCCCGGTGCCCATCGGCCGGCCGATCGCCAACACCACCGTCCACCTGCTCGACCAGCGGCGGCGGCCCGTCCCCGACGGCGTCGTCGGCGAGCTGTGGATCGGCGGCGCCGGTGTCGCCGACGGCTACCTGGGGCGGCCGGAACTCACCGGCGAGCGCTTCCTCCCCAGCGACTACCCGCCGGACGGCGGCCGGGTCTACCGCACCGGCGACCTGGCCCGCCGGCGCGCCGACGGCACCCTGGAGTACCTCGGGCGCACCGACGCGCAGGTGAAGATCCGCGGCGTCCGGGTGGAGCCCGCCGAGACCGAGGCCGTCCTCGCCTCCCACCCCGGCGTCGGCCAGGCCGTCGTGGTCGCCCGGCTGGACGAGGACCCCGGCCGTTCGTCGCCGCTCGCCGGCGAGCTGACGCTGACCGGCTACGTGGTCCCGGCCCGCGGTGCCCAGGCGCCCCCGCACGAGGAGCTCATCGCGTACTGCCGGGAGCGGCTGCCCGAGCACTTCGTCCCGGCCGTCCTCGTCACCCTCGACGCCCTGCCCGTCACCGGCCACGGCAAGATCGACCGCGGTGCGCTGCCCAAGCCGCACGCCCGGGCCCGGGACGGCGCGGCGTACGTCGCGCCGCGCACCGCCACCGAGGAGATCCTCGCGGCCACCGTCGCGAAGGTGCTGGGCGTCGAGCGCGTCGGCATCGACGACAACTACTTCGTCCTGGGCGGCGACTCCATCCGCAGCGTCATGGTCGCCAGCCGGGCCCAGGCCCGCGGGGTCGAGGTCACCGTGGCCGACCTGCACCGGCACCCCACCGTCCGGGCCTGCGCCGCGCACCTGGACGCCCGCGAGGACCTGCCGCGGACGCCCGTCACCGAACCCTTCGCGCTGATCTCCGCCGAGGACCGGGCGCTGGTGCCGGACGACGTCGAGGACGCCTTCCCGCTGAACCTGCTCCAGGAAGGCATGATCTTCCACCGCGACTTCGCGGCGAAGTCGGCCGTCTACCACGCCATCGCGTCCGTGCGGCTGCGCGCCCCGTTCGACCTCGCCGTGCTGCGGATGGTCGTGCGCCAGCTCGTCGAGCGGCACCCGATGCTGCGCACCTCCTTCGACATGAGCCGCTTCAGCCGCCCGCTGCAACTGGTGCACCGCGAGTTCGCCGATCCGCTGCACTACGAGGACCTGCGCGGCAGGAGCGCCGAGGAGCAGGACGCCCGCGTCGAGGAGTGGATCGAGCGGGAGAAGGAACGCGGCTTCGAGCTGCACGAGTTCCCGCTGATCCGCTTCATGGCGCAGCGCCTGGAGGACGAGGTCTTCCAGTTCACCTACGGCTTCCACCACGAGATCGTGGACGGCTGGAGCGAAGCCCTGATGATCACCGAGCTGTTCAGCCACTACTTCTCGGTGATCTACGACGAGCCGATCGCGATCAAGCCACCCACCGCCGGCATGCGCGACGCCGTCGCCCTGGAGCTGGAGGCCCTCGCGGACCGCCGCAACTACGAGTTCTGGGACTCCTACCTCGCCGACGCCACCCTGATGCGGCTGCCCAGGCCCGGCACCGGACCCCGGGCCGACAAGGGCGACCGGGACATCACCCGCATCGCCGTCCCCGTCCCCACCGAACTCTCCGACGGCCTCAAGCGGGTCGCCGCCGCCCACGCCGTCCCGCTGAAGACCGTGCTCCTGGCCGCGCACATGGTGGTGATGTCCCTCTACGGCGGCCACGAGGACACCCTCACCTACACCGTCACCAACGGCCGCCCCGAGACCGCCGACGGCAGCACCGCGATCGGGCTGTTCGTCAACAGCCTCGCGCTCCGCGTGCGGATGACCGGCGGCACCTGGGCCGACCTGATCACCGCCACGCTGGAGTCCGAGCGCGCCTCGATGCCGTACCGGCGGCTGCCGATGGCCGAACTCAAGCGCCACCAGGGCAACGAACCCCTGGCCGAGACGCTGTTCTTCTTCACCAACTACCACGTCTTCCACGTGCTCGACCGCTGGATCGACCGCGGCGTCGGCCACGTCGCCAACGAGCTCTACGGCGAGTCCACCTTCCCCTTCTGTGGCATCTTCCGCCTGAACCGGGAGACCGGCGAGCTGGAGGTCCGCATCGAGTACGACAGCCTGCAGTTCTCCGACGCCCTCATGGAGAGCGTCCGCGACAGCTACGCCCGCGTCCTCGCGGCCCTGGTCGCCGACCCCGACGGGCGCTACGACCGGCACGAGTTCCGCTCCGACCGCGACCGGGCCGCACTGGCCGTCCTCACCCGCGGGCCCGAGGCGCCGGCGGCCGACCGGTGCCTGCACGACCTGGTGGCGGACCGGGCGGCGGACCGCCCCGACGCCCCGGCCGTCCAGCTGGACACCGACGTGCTCAGCTACGGCGAGCTCGACCGCCGCGCCAACCGGCTGGCCCACCACCTGCGTTCGCTCGGCATCGGCCCGGAGAGCGTCGTCGGCGTCCTGGCCGAATGCTCCCTCGCCCAGATCATCGGCCTCCTCGCGGTCCTCAAGGCGGGCGCCGCCTACGTCCCGCTCGACCCGGCCCAGCCCGACGAGCGCCTCGCCGCCGTCATCGCCGGGAGCGGGGCCGCCGCCGTCCTCCACCGGCCCGGCCTCGAAGGGCGGCTGCCCGCGGGCGTCCGCGCGCTCCCCACCGACGCCGCCGACGGCAGCACCGCCACGCACGACCCCGGGCCCACCGCCACGCCCCGCAACGCCGCGTACGTGATGTACACCTCCGGATCCACCGGAGAGCCCAAGGGCATCGTCGTCGAACACCGCAACGTCGTGGCCTCCCTCGCCGCCCGCGGCGCCCACTACGCGGCCGGACCCGGCCGGTTCCTGCTGCTGTCCTCCTTCGCCTTCGACAGCTCGGTCGCCGGCATCTTCTGGACGCTGACCCAGGGCGGCACCCTCGTCCTGCCCGGCGAGGGACAGCAACTCGACCCCGCCGCGCTGGTGGAGACCATCGCCCGGCAACGGCCCACCCACACCCTCGCCATCCCCTCCCTGCTGGCGCCCGTCCTGGACCAGGCCGCCCCCGGCGACCTCGCCTCCCTGCGCACGGTGATCGCCGCGGGCGAGTCCTGTCCGGCCGAACTGGCCGCCGCCTGCCGGGACCTGCTGCCCGGGAGCACCTTCCACAACGAGTACGGCCCCACCGAGACCACCGTGTGGAGCACCGTCTGGTCCCAGGAGAACGAGCACGACGGACCCCACCTCCCCATCGGCCGGCCGGTCGCGGGCACCTGGGTGCACCCCCGCGACCACCGCGGACGCACCGTCCCCCTCGGCGTCGCCGGCGAACTCTCCATCGGCGGCGCCGGCGTGGCCCGCGGCTACCTCGGGCGCCCCCGGGACACCGCGGCCGCCTTCCGCCCCGACCCCGAGGCCACGGCTCCCGGCGGCCGCGCCTACGCCACCGGCGACCTCGGCCGCTACCTCCCCGACGGCAACCTGGAGTTCCTCGGCCGCGCCGACCACCAGGTCAAGATCCGCGGCTTCCGGGTCGAGCTCGGCGAGATCGAGGCCGTCCTCGACACCCACCCGGAGCTCCAGCGGACCATCGTCATGGCACGCGGCGACCACCCCGGCGACCAGGTGCTCGTCGCCTACGTCCTCCCCGCCCCCGGCCGGCGGCCCGAACCCGCCGACATCCAGGGGTACGTCCGCGACCGGCTGCCCCGCTACATGGTGCCCACCGCGGTGATCGTCCTCGACGCGGTACCGCTGACCGCCGCCGGCAAGGTCGACCGGGCCTCGCTCCCCGCCCCCAGCCACGCCCAGCTCACCCGGGACCAGGAGTACGTCGAGCCCGGCACCGACACCGAGCGGGCGCTCGCCGCCATCTGGGCCGACGTCCTCAAACTGGACCGGATCGGGGCCGGTGACCGCTTCTTCGACGTCGGCGGCGAATCCCTGCGCGCGATGCAGGCCACCGCCGCGGCCAACAAGATGTTCCGCACCCGCGTCTCCGTCCGCCGCCTCTTCGAGGCGCCCTCCCTGCGGGAGTTCGCCCACGAGATCGACAAGGCCCGCCTCGCGGGCGGCGGGACCGGCCTCACCGGCCCCGCGGCCGCCCCGGCCACCGGAGGTGCCGCCGAATGACCCCGGCCGCCGACACCACCCACCCGCTCTCGCCGGCCCAGCGCAGCATGTGGTTCCTGCACCGGCTCGCGCCCGAGGTGCCCGCCTACAACATCTGCACCGCCATCGAGCTCACCGGCACACCGCGCCCGGCGGCGCTGCGGGACGTGGTACGGCGGCTCGGCCGCAGGCACGAGGCGCTGCGCACGGTGTTCCCGTCGGTGGGGGAGACCCCCCGCCAACGGGTCACCGACCGGGCGGCGCCCCTGCGGACCGTGGACCTCACCCACCTGACCCCCGCCGCCGCCGAGGCCGAGACCGCACGGACGCTACGGTGCGCCGCCGCCCGGCCGTTCCGGCTCGACACCGGCCCCCTGGCGGAATGGACCCTGCTGCGCCGCGCCCCCGGCCACGCGCTGCTCGTCCTCTCCGTCCACCACATCGTCTTCGACGGCGGCTCGCTCCACGTGGTCTGCCGCGAACTGGAGGAGGCGTACGGAGCGGCCCTCGCCGGGCGCCCGGACCCCCTCGGCACACCCGCGCCGGGCTACGGACGGCAGTGCCGGACGCGGGCGGCGGAACAGGACGAGGCCGGGCGGGAGTTCTGGCGCCGCGAACTGTCCGGCGCGCCACCCCGCACGACCGTCTTCCGGGGCACCGGCCGGCCCGCCGGACCGCCCGCCCGCGCCACCGTCCACTACGGCACCGACGATCCGGCCCCGACCGCGGACTTCTGCCGCGAGCACGCCGTCACCGGCTACGTGCTGCTGCTCGCGGCCCTCGCCTGCCTGGTCGCCCGGTACACCGGCCGGACGGACGTGGTGATCGGCTCACCCGTCGGACTGCGCGAGGACCCCGAAGGGCTCGCCACCGTCGGCCCGATGCTCAACCTGCTGCCGCTGCGCCTCCGGCTGCACGGCGACCCCGGCTTCGGCGAGGTCCTGGCCCGCACCCGGGAGACGCTGCTCGGCGCGCTGGAGCACCGCACCACACCGTTCGAGGACATCGTCGACGCGGTGGGCGCCGACCGGGACCCGGACGTCAGCCCCCTCTTCCAGATCCTCTTCGCCCACGAACGCCCCCCGGCCCCACCCGCGTTACCGGGCGTCCGCGCCCGCGTCGTACCCGTCCCCGCCCCGGCCGCCAAGTACGAGCTCGCCGTCACCGCCACCGAGACGCCCGACGGGCTCCGGCTGATCGTCGAGGCGGAGCACGGACACGGGGAACCGGCCGAACTCGCCGCCTTCGCCCGCCACTTCGGCGTCCTGCTGGCCGCCGGGGTCCGCGCGCCGGACACACCGCTGAGCCGCCTGCCGCTGCTCACCGACGAGGAGCGGCGCCGGCTCACCGACACCACGGCCCCCCGCACCGCGCCGGAGGCCCCCTACCGCCCCCTGCACCGGCTGGTCGAGGAGTCCGCCGCCCGCCGGCCCGACGCCCTGGCGGTCGTCGGCGGCACGCGTCACCTCAGCTACCGGGAGCTGAACGGCCGCGCCAACCGGCGTGCCGCCTGGCTGCGCCGCGCGGGCATCGGCACCGAGGACGTGGTCGGCGTCCGGCTGGAACGCGGCCCGGAACTCCTCGTCTCGCTCCTCGCCGTCCTCAAGGCCGGCGCCGCCTACCTGCCCGTCGACCCGGCGCTGCCCGCCGAGCGGGTACGGCTGATGCTCGACGACGCCCGGGCCGCGCTGCTGCTCACCGAGACCGCGCTCGGCACCCCGCCGGCCCCGGCCGGCACCCCCGTGCACCACGTGGACGGACCGCCACCGCCGGCCCGGCCCGGGGACGACGCCGACCACGCCGGCCCCGACCTGCCCACCAGCCTCGCCTACCTCCTCTACACGTCCGGCTCGACGGGCCGGCCCAAGGCCGTGGCCCTCCAGCACGACAGCGCCGCGGCGTTCCTGCGCTGGGCGGGCCGCGCCTTCGACGGCGGGGAGCTGGCCGCCGTCCTGGCCACCACCTCCGCCGGCTTCGACCTGTCGGTCTTCGAGCTGTTCGCCCCCCTGGCCCACGGCGGCACCGTCGTCCTCGCCGACAGCGCCCTGCACGTGCCCGCCCTGCCCTGGGCGCCCGCGGCCACGCTCCTGAACACCGTGCCCTCCGCGGCCGCCGCCCTGCTGGACGCCGACGGCCTGCCGGACGGTCTGACGGCCGTCAACCTGGCGGGCGAGCCCCTGACCGCGGAGCTGGCCGCCCGGCTGCACGCCCGCCTGCCGAAGGCCGCCGTCCGCAACCTCTACGGCCCCACGGAGGCCACCACCTACGCCACCGCGGCCCTCGTGCCCGCGGGCGGCACCGGGGCGCCGGCCATCGGCCGGGCGCTCGGCGCGGCCCGCGTGTGGACCGCCGACGACCTGCAGCGCCCCCTCCCCGGCGCGGTCGTCGGTGAACTCCTCATCGGCGGTACGGCCCCGGCCCGCGGCTACCTCGGCCGGCCGGGACCGACCGCCGACGCCTTCCGGCCCGACCCGACGGGACCGCCCGGCTCCCGGCTCTACCGCACCGGGGACCTGGCCGTACGCCGCCCCGACGGCCGGTTCGTGTTCCTCGGCCGCAAGGACGAGCAGATCAAACTCCGCGGGGTGCGCATCGAACCGGGCGAGGTGGAAGCCGCCCTCCGCCAGTGCGCGCCGGTCGCCGCGGCCGCCGTCGTGCTCGCCGGGACCACCGCGGAGAACCACCGCCTCGTCGGCTTCGTCACCCCTTCGCCCGGCGCCCGCGTCGACCCCGAACGCACCCTCGCCGCGCTGCGTTCGCGCCTGCCCGCCGCCCTCGTGCCCGCCGCGCTGGTGGTGTGCGACGCCCTGCCGCTGACCGCCAACGGGAAGACCGACCGGGCCGCCCTCGCCCGGCGGGCGCGCGGACACCGGCCGGACCACGGCGCGTACGCCCCGCCCCGCACCCGCGTCGAGAAGGCGGTCGCCGCGATCTGGCGCGAGGTGCTCGGAGCCGAACGGATCGGGATCCACCAGGGGTTCTTCGACGCGGGCGGCACCTCCCTGTCGCTGCTGCGCCTTCACCACCGGCTGGTCGCGTCCGTCCATCCCGGCCTCCGGCTCGCCGACGTCTTCCGGCTGCCGACCGTCGCCGCGCTCGCCGCGTTCGTGGACGGGCAGGAGGACGCGCGCGAGACGGCCGTCGGCGACGCGGCCCTCCGGGCCGGCCGGCGCCGCGCCGCGGTGGCCGCGCGCCGCAGGAAAGGCGGCGGACGATGAGCCATGCCGACGCGGGCGACGGGCTCGACGCGGCTGACACGACTGACGCGGCCGACGGGATCGCCGTGATCTCGCTGGGCGGACGCTTCCCCGGAGCGGACCGGGTGGACCGCCTCTGGACGAACCTGCTCGACCGCGAGGACGCCATCAGCCACTTCACCGCCGACGAACGCCTCGCCCGGGGCCGCGACCCCGAACTGGTGCGCCACCCGCGGTTCGTCGGCGCGGAAGGCGTCCTCGGCGACGTCTCCCTCTTCGACGCCGAGTTCTTCGGCTGCTCGCCGCGCGAGGCCGAAGTCATGGACCCGCAGCACCGGCTCTGCCTGGAGGAGGCGTGGCACGTCTTCGACACCGCCGGCTACGACCCGGCGGCGACGGGCACCGCGGTCGGGGTGTTCCTCTCCGCGAGCCTCAGCTCGTACCTGATCCGCAACGTCCTGCCCGGCGGCGCGGCACAGCGCCTGCTCGGCGGCTTCCCGCTGCTGATCCACAACGACAAGGACTTCCTGGCCACCACCGTGTCCCACAAACTGGGCCTCACCGGGCCGAGTTACGCCGTCGGCTCGGCCTGCTCGTCCTCCCTCGTCGCGGTGCACCTGGCCTGCCAGAGCCTGCTCACCGAGGAATGCGACATGGCGCTGGCCGGCGGGGTCTCGCTCCAAGTGCCGCAGGGCCAGGGGTACGTGCACGCCGACGACGGCATCTACTCACCCGACGGGCGCTGCGCCCCCTTCGACGCCGGCGCGGCGGGCACGGTGGGCGGCAGCGGCGTGGGCCTCGTCCTGCTCAAGCGGCTCGCCGACGCCGTGCGCGACGGGGACCGCGTCCACGCGGTGATCCTCGGCTCGGCGGTGAACAACGACGGCGCCGACAAGGTCGGTTACACGGCGCCCGGCGTCACCGGCCAGAGCGCCGTCGTCGCCGAGGCCCTGGCGGTGGCCGGGATCTCCGCCGCGACCGTCGGCGTCCTGGAGGCGCACGGCACCGGCACCCGGCTGGGCGATCCCGTCGAAGTGGCCGCGCTCACCCGGGCGTTCCGCGCCCACACGGACCGCAGCGGCTTCTGCGCGCTGGGCTCGGTGAAGGCCAACGTGGGCCACCTGGACGCGGCGGCGGGCGTCACCGGGCTGATCAAGGCCGTGCTGGCGGTCCGCGAGGGCGTCATCCCCGGCACCCCGCACTACCGTTCGCCCAACCCCGCCATCGACTTCGCCACCACACCCTTCTACGTCACCGCCGACACCCTCGCCTGGCCGGAGGCGGACCACCCCCGCCGGGCCGGCGTCAGCTCCTTCGGCATCGGGGGCACCAACGCCCACGTGATCCTGGAACAGGCCCCGCCGGCCGCCCCCCGCACGGACCGGACCGCCGGGGTGCCCATGCCGTTGGTGGTGTCCGCCCGCACCCGCGAAGCACTGGCGGAGGCCGTCCGGGACCTGGCGGCGTGGTCGGCCCCGGAGCCGGGGACCCGGCTCGCCGATCTCGCCGCCACGCTGGCCGGGCGCCGGGCCTTCCCGTACCGCGCCGCCGTCGTGTGCCACGACCTGCCCGAGGCCGCGCGCCTGCTGGGCGGCGCGCGCGGCGAGACCGCGCTCCCCGGCAGGGAGGCCGTGTTCCTCTTCCCCGGGCAGGGCACCCTCCCGCCGGACACCGGGCGCGGCCTGTACGCGGACGTGCCGGCGTTCCGCGCCCACTTCGACGCCTGTGCCGAAGGGCTCGCCCCGCTCGGCACCGACCTCCACGCCGCGCTCGGGGCCCCGGCCGACGACACCAGGGCCGCGCAACCCGCCCTCTTCGCCGTCGAGTACGCCCTCGCCCGCACCCTGATGGACTGGGGTGTGCGCCCGGCCGCGATGCTCGGGCACAGCCTCGGCGAGTACGTCGCGGCGACGCTGGCCGGGGTGCTGTCCCTGCCGGACGCGCTGACGCTCGTCCGGGCCCGGGCGGAAGCGCAGCACACCATGCCGCCCGGCCGCATGCTCGCGGTCCCGCTCACGGCGGACGACCTGCGCCCGCTGCTGCCCCCGGAGGTGGAGTTCAGCGCCTTCAACGCCCCCGGCCGCTGCGTCGTCGGCGGGCCCCCGGAGCCGGTGGCGGAGCTGCGCGCCCGGCTGGCGCGGCGCGGAGTGCCGGCCGCCGAGCTGGCCACCGCGCACGCCTTCCACTCGGCGGCCGTCGAACCGCTGCTGGACGGCTTCCGGGGCGTGCTGGAAGGCGTCCGACTGCGGCCGCCCCGGCTGCGGTACGTGTCCTCCCTCACCGGCGACTGGGCCGACGCCGCGGTCACCACCCCCGCGTACTGGCTCGCCCACCTGCGCCGGCCCGTCCGCTTCGCCGACGGCCTGCGGCGCTGCCTGGACCTCGGCCCCGTCGCCCTGGTCGAGACCGGGCCGCGGGCCGGACTGACCGGCCTGGCCCGCCGCGCCGCGGGCCCCGGCGAGCCCCCTTGCACCGTCCGCTGCCTGGCCGCCCCCGACGAGGCGGCTTCTCTGACCCACGCGGTCGCCGCACTCTGGCGCTCGGGCTGCGCCGTCGACTGGACGGCGTTCCACCGCCCCGGGCGCCCCCGCCGCACCACCGTGCCCGGCTACCCCTTCCAACGGGTACGGCACTGGATCGACGCGCCGGACGAGTCCGAACCCACGGACCTCGCCACCGCCCTGCGCGCGGAGTTGCGGACGGACGGCGATCCGCCGCTCGCCGTCGATCAGCGGCCCGGACTGCGCACGGGGCTGAACCGGCTGTGCGCCGCCCTGGCCCGCGACTACCTGGCCACCGGCGTCGAAGCGAGCGGGGTCCTGCCCGGATTCCACCGCTTCCTGGACTACCTGCGCACCCTGGCCGCCTCCGCACCGGCCGCGGACGACGCGGGGACGATCGCCGCGGAGATCACCGCGGCCCACCCGTCCTTCTCCGGGCTCGTCGACCTGCTCCGGCACTGCGCCCAGGGCTATCCGCGCGCCCTGTCCACCCCCGGAGCCGCACTGGACGTCCTCTATCCGGCCGGCAGCGGCGACCTCCTGCGCCGCACCCTGGGCGAGGGCACCGCCGACCACCGCGCCACCGGCCGCCTCACCCGGCTGGCCGGCTCCCTGCTCGACCGGCTCGCGGCCGGCCGCGAACCCGGCCGCCCGCTGCGCGTCCTGGAGGCCGGAGCGGGCGCGGGCAGCCTCACCCAGGCCCTGGTCACCCGGGCCCCCGGCCGGCTCGATTACCACGCCACCGACATCTCCCGGCACTTCGTGACCGCACTCGGCCGGGAGGCCGCCCGGCGCGGCCTGGACTTCGTCCGCGCACGCGTCCTCGACATCGCCCGCGACCCAGGCGAACAGGGCTTCGCCGGCGAGCGGTTCGACGTCGTCTGCGGCCTCGACGTGGTCCACGCCACCCCCGACCTGCGCACCACGCTCGGCCATCTGCGCTCCCTGATGGCACCGGACGGCACCCTCGCGCTGATCGAGACCACCGCCGACGACCCCTGGCTGACGATGATCTGGGGCCTGACGGACGGCTGGTGGCACCACACCGACCGGCGCACCCACGGCCCGCTGCTCGACGCCGCCGGCTGGCGCGCCCTCCTGGCCGGCGAGGACTTCGCCACGGCCGATGTGATCGTGCCGCCCGACGGCCCCCAGGACGCGGCCCTGCTGCTCGCCCGGCAGACCCCCCGGCCGGCGGCGGCCGCACCGTCCGTCGGCAAGCGGGACGTCGGCACGTGGTGCTACGCCCGCGGCTGGCGGCACGCCGCGCCCGCCGACCCCGCCCCGCTGACGGGCGGCTGCCTGCTGCTGGGCGACGGGGACACGGCGAAGGCCGTCGCGAGCCGGCTGGAGGCCCTCGGCGTGCCCGTCACCACCGTCGGCGGCGGCCGACCGCCGGGCCCCGAGCGGTACCGGGAACTCGTCGGCCCCGCCACCCGCCTGGCCGTCGACCTGTGGCCGCTGCGCGACGCGTCCCACCGCGGCCGCGCCACCGGCGCCGCCGGCGTACGGACCGCCCAGGACGCCGCGCTGCACAACCTGCTCCACCTCGCCCGGGCCTTCGGCGCGCTGGAGGAGCGCCACCCCGCCCGCGTCGTGACCGTGACCACCGGTGCCCACGACGTGCTCGGCGACGACCTCGCCCACCCCGAGCACGCCACCGTCCCGGCCGCGGCCAAGGTGATCCCCCGGGAGTACCCGTGGATCGCCTGCACCGCCCTGGACGTGGAGCCGGGCCTGGACGCCGAGCGGCTGGCGGACCTGATCGTCCGGGAACTCGGCGCGGCGCGCGAGACCACCGTCACCGCCTGCCGCGGCCGACGCCGCTTCACCCCCTGCCCCGTCCGGCAGCCCCTCCCCGCCGCACCGGAACGCCCGGCGGTCCGGCCCGGCGGCGTCTACCTCGTCTGCGGCGGCCTCGGCGGCATCGGCCTCCACCTCGCCGAGTACCTGGGCCGCGCCCGCACCACCGTCGTCCTCACCCACCGGCGGCCCTTTCCCGCCCCCGGCGCGTGGGACGGGCTGCCCGCGGGACACCCGGAGGCGGCCGTCGTCCGGCGGCTGCGCTCCCTCGCCGCCACCGGCGCCACGGTCGTCGTCCGCCGGGCCGACCTCACCGACCACGACGCGATGCGCGCCCTCGCGGACGAGGTGGAACAGGCCCACGGCCCCGTCCGGGGGGTGGTGCACGCGGCCGGGGTGCCCGACACCGCCGGCATGATCCAGCGTCGCGACCGAGCCGGCACGGACGCCGCCCTCGCCGCCAAACTGACCGGCACCCTCGTCCTGGACGAGGTGTTCGCCCACCGCGACCTCGACTTCCTCGTCCTGTGCTCCTCGATCGGCACCGTGCTGCACAAGCTGAAGTTCGGCGAGGTCGGCTACGTGGCGGGCAACGAGTTCCTCGACGCCTACGCCGCCCACCGCGCGGCCCGCCGCCCCGGCAGAACCCTGTCGATCGCCTGGACCGACTGGCGGGAGTCGGGCATGTGGGCCGCCGCCCAGCGCCGTCTGACCGAGCGCTACGGCACCGGCGCCGACCTGCCCGTACCGCCCGGGGGCGACCTGCTCGGCGCGATCAGCCCCGAGGAGGGCGTCGACGTCTTCGCCCGGCTGCTCGCCGCCGACACCGGCCCGAACGTCATCGTGTCGGCCCAGGACCTCGACGAACTCCTCGCGCGGCACGCGGCGTACACCACCGACGACCACCTCGCCGCCCTCGGCGACCTGAGGATCGCCGCCGCCCGGGACCGCTCCGCGCCCGCCGCGCCGTACGCGGCCCCCCACACGCCCGCCCAGCGGCGGATCGCCGGCTGGTACCGCGACCTGCTCGGCGTCGAACACGTCGGCCTCGACGACGACTTCTTCGCGCTCGGCGGGGACTCGCTGCTCGCCCTGCGCCTGCTGTCGCAGCTGCGGGACGCCTACGGGGTGGAGATCTCCGTCGCCCGCATGTTCGACGAGCCCACGGTGGCGGCGCTGGCCGCCGCCACCGGCCCGCCGCCGGAAGAGACGCCCGGCCAGGAAGAGGTGGTGCTGTGACCACGCCCCGCATCACCGACCTGCTCACCGAGCTCCGCGGCCGGCAGGTGACCCTCACGGCCGACGGGGACCGGCTGCACTGCCGCGCGCCCCGGGGCGCGCTCACCGACGAGCTCCTCGCCACCATCCGCGCCCGCCGCGACGAACTCCTCGCCCACCTGCGCGCCGACCGCCGCATCCCGCGCCACGACGGGCCCGCGCCGCTGTCCTTCGCCCAGGAACGGCTCTGGCTCCTCCACCAGTTCCACCCGCACGACAGCGCCTACAACATCCCCCTGCACATCGCCCTGCGCGGGCCCCTGAACCCGGCCGCCCTGCGCGCCGCCCTGGCCGAGGTGGTACGGCGGCACGACGTCCTGCGCACCCGGTACGCCATCAGCCGCGGCCTGCCCCGGCCCGTCGTCGAACCGGCCCACACGCCGCCGCTGCCCCTGACCGACCTGACCGGGCTCCCCGCACACCACCGGGACGCCGAACTCGCCCGGCTGGCCGCCCAGGAGGCCAGGCGGCCCTTCGACCTCGCCCAGGGCCCGGTGCTGCGGGCCCGGCTCCTCCGAACGGCCCCCGAGGAGCACCGGCTGCTGCTGACCCGCCATCACATCGCCAGCGACGGCTGGTCGCTCGACATCCTGCTCCGCGAACTGGGCACGTTCTACCGGGCAGGGCGGGACGGCACACCCGCCGGCCTCGACGCCCTGCCGCTGCGGTACGCCGACTTCGCCGCGTACCAGCGCGAACAGGCCGAACGGCCGGAGACGGCCGAGCGGTCGACCCGCTGGGCACGGCACCTGAGGGGCGCCCCCGCGACACTCGACGTCCTCGGGCCCCCGCCCGCCGAACCCTCCCACGCGCCGGCCGGCACCGTACGGACGGACCTTCCCGCCGCCCTCGTCACCGGCCTGCGGCAGCTGGGCGGCCGGGCCCGCACCACGCTCTTCCCGCTCCTGCTGAGCGCCTTCGGCCTCGCCCTGGCCGGCCCGCCCGGCCCGTACGACGTCATGGTCGGCATCCCCGTCGCCGGCCGGCCGCGCACCGAACTGGAGCCGCTCATCGGCTGCTTCGCGACCATCGCGCCGATGCGGCTGACGAGCGACGGGACCGAGCCGCTGACCCGGCTCGCCGCCCGCGCCCAGCAGCACGTCCAGGACGCGCTGGACGGACCCGACGTCCCCTTCGAGCGGCTCGTGCACGCGCTGCGTCCGGAGCGGGACCTCGCGGAGAACCCCCTGTTCTCGGCGTCGTTCGCCTTCCAGAACACCCCGCGGACCGCCGTGCGCCTCCCCGGCCTGGACGCCGAGGTGCTGCCCTCGCCGCCCGTGGCCCCCAAGTTCCCGCTGGCCCTCACCGCGACGGCGCGGGCCGACGGCGGAATGGGCCTGGAGCTGGAGTTCGACCGGGACCGGATCGCCGAGCCGGTCGCGCGGGGGATCCTCACGTCCTTCCACGCCGCCCTCGCCCGCGCGGTCGCCGACCCCGAGGCCCCGGCGGCGCCCGTACCGGCCGCCGCCGTGGACCGGCGGCCCGGGCGCGAAGGACACGAGTGCCTCCACGAGCCGGTGGCGCGGGCGGCGGCACGCCACCCCGACGCCGTCGCCGTCAGCTGCGGCGGCACCCAGCTCAGCTACGGGGCGCTCGACACCCGCGCCGAACGGCTGGCCGCGGTGCTGCGCGCCCACGGCGCCGGCCCCGAGCGGCTGGTGGCCCTGTGCCTGCCCACCGGCCCCGAATGGGTCGTCGGCGCCCTCGCCATCCTCAAGTCCGGCGCCGCCTACCTGCCGCTCGACCCCGGCGACCCGGCCGAGCGCCGCGCCTCCGTCGCCGCCGACGCGGGAGCGACGCTGATCGTCTCCGACACCGCGCTTCCCCCGCTCCACCGCGTCGACGTCACGGCCACCCTCCCGGACGGCGCCCCCGAGCCCACCGCCCGGGCCGTCCTGCCCGGCAACCTCGCCTACGCCGTCTACACCTCCGGCTCCACCGGCGGCCCCAAGGGCGTGCTCGTCACCCATGCCAACGTCACCGGGCTCCTGGCCGCGTGCCGTGAGGCCCTGCCCGCCCTGGACGCCCCCCGGACCTGGTCGGCGACCCACTCGCCGGCCTTCGACTTCTCCGTCTGGGAGGTCTGGGGCCCGCTGACCGCCGGCGGACGCCTCGTCCTCGTGCCCCCGGACGTGGCCCGGGCCCCGGACGAACTGTGGGACACCCTCCGCGACGAACAGGTCGAAGTCCTCAGCCAGACCCCCAGCGCGTTCCACCACCTCCTGCCCACCGCCGTGCGCCGGGCGGCCCAGGCCACCGCGCTCGAACTCGTCGTCCTGGGCGGCGAGGCGTGCGAGCCCGCCCGTCTGACGCCTTGGTGGGACGCCCTGGGCGACCGGCGCCCGGCCGTGGTCAACATGTACGGCATCACCGAGAACACCATCCACGTCACCGTCCGCCGGATGACGGCGGCGGACCGGTCGGGCAGTCCCGTCGGCCGGCCGCTGCCGGGGCAGCGCGCCGACCTTCTCGACCCCCACGGCCGGCCCGTCGCGCCGGGCGGGCGGGGCGAACTGTTCGTCGGCGGCGTCGGACTGGCCCGCGGCTACCTCGGCCGGCCCGGCCTCACCGCCCGGAGCTTCCTGCCGGACGACACCCCCGGCCGGCCGGGCGCGCGCCGCTACCGCTCCGGAGACCTGGCCCGGCTGCTGCCTGACGGCGGCCTGGACTACGCGGGCCGCTCCGACGCACAGGTCAAGGTCCGCGGCTACCGCGTCGAGCCCGCCGAGACCGAAGCCGCCGCGTTGACCCATCCCGCCGTGCGCCACTGCGTGGTCGTGCCACGCGGCGACGGCGACCGGCGTCATCTCGCGGCGTACGTCGTCGCCGACACCCGTGCCTGTGACGGGCCCGGGCTCCGCGCCCACCTGGCCGAGCGGCTGCCCCGCCACCTGGTGCCGGCCTCGGTGGTCTTCCTGGAGCGGATCCCGCTGACCCGCAACGGCAAGCTCGACGTGGCGGCCTTGCCCGACCCGGCCGCCCACCGCGCACCCGCCCGCGAACGCCCGCGCACCGCGACCGAACGAACCCTCACCCGGCTGCTCGCCGCCCTCCTCAAGGCGCCACCGGAGACCATCGGGACGCACGACAACCTCTTCGACCTGGGCGGCGACTCCCTGACGGTCACCCAGTTCCACTCCCGGGTGGTGGAGGAGTTCGCCGTGGACCTCCCGGTGCGCCGGGTCTACCAGGCCCTCGACATCGCGACGCTCGCCGTGACCGTGGACGACTTCCGGCGCCGCGCCGAACGCACCGCGGTACTGCGCGCCCTCGCGGCGGCGGAGGCGATGGAACCCGGCGGTACGGCGGGGGAGCCCGGCGCCGGCCCGGTGGAGCCCGCCGTCGCAGCACAGGAGTCCGCCGCTACGAAGGGGGAGCCCGGCACCGCAGCGGATGAACTCGGCGCTGAGGCACGGGAGCCCGGCACCGCAGCGGATGAACTCGGCGCTGAGGCACGGGAGCCCGGCACCGCAGCGCAGGAACCCGCCACCGAACCCCGGCCACCCGCCGCCACACCGCAGGGCCCCCGCACCACACCGCAGGAAGGACAGCCGTGCCCGCGTCCCGAATGAGCCGGCCGGCCGGCATCGTCGACATCGCGCGCCGTCACGCCGAGCGCACCCCCGCCCGTCCCGCGTACGCGTTCCTGCCCGACGGCGAGACGGAGAGCGTCCGCTTCTCCTTCGCCGACATCGACCGGCGGGCCCGCGCCGTGGCCGCCGTCCTCCAGGACCGCGGCCTGGCCGGGGAGCGGGTCCTGGTCGCCTATCCCTCCGGGCCCGAGTACGTCCAGGCGTTCCTGGGCTGCCTGTACGCGGGCGTGGTCGCCGTCCCCTGCGACGAGCCGCGCTCCGGCCCGAGCGCGGAACGGCTCGCCGGGATCCGCGCCGACGCCCGCCCCGCCCTGGCCCTGACCGCCGGCGCCCCCGAGGCCGGGCTCGCCGGCCTGGCCACCCTGGACGTGGCCGGCGTCCCCGACTCCGCCGCCGGGACCTGGACCGACCCCGTCGCGGGACCGGACGCCCTGGCCTTCCTCCAGTACACCTCCGGATCGACCCGCCGCCCCCGCGGCGTCATGGTCGGCCACGGCAATCTGCTGGCCAACGAGCGCTGCATCGCCGCCGCCTGCGGCCACGACCGGGACTCCACCTTCGTGGGATGGGCGCCGTTCTTCCACGACATGGGCCTGGTCGCCAACCTCCTCCAGCCCCTCTACCTCGGGTCCCTGTCGGTGCTGATGCCGCCGATGGCCTTCCTCCAGCGCCCGGCCCGCTGGCTGCGGGCCGTCTCCCGCTACCGGGCGCACACCAGCGGCGGCCCCAACTTCGCCTACGACCTGTGTGTCGACCGGGTCGGCGAGGACGAGCGGGCCGGACTGGACCTGTCGGGCTGGAAGGTCGCCTACAACGGCGCGGAACCCGTACGGGCCGACACCCTGCGACGGTTCACCGACCGCTTCGCCCCCCACGGCTTCACCCCCGGCGCGCACTTCCCGACCTACGGGCTCGCCGAGGCGACCCTGCTCGTCGCCACCGGCCCCAAGGGAGTGCCGCCCCGCACCCTGACCGCCGACCGCGCCGCCCTGCGCGCCGGCCGGCTCCGGCCCGCCGGACCCGGCGAGGACGGCCTGGAACTGGTCGGCAACGGCACCGCCGGCCTCGACACCACCCTCCGGATCGTCGACCCTGCGACCGCGCGGGAGTGCCCGCCCGGAGAGGTCGGCGAGGTCTGGGTGCGCGGCCCGGGCGTGGCACGCGGCTACTTCGGCCGCCCGCGCGAGTCCGCGCCGCTGCTCGCCGCCCGCCTGCCCGGCGGCGAAGGACCGTACCTGCGGACCGGGGACCTGGGCGCCCTGCACGACGGGGAACTCTTCCTCACCGGACGCCACAAGGACCTCATCGTCATCCGCGGCCAGAACCACCACCCGCACGACCTCGAACGGACCGCCGAGCAGGCCCACCCGGCGCTCCGCCCGACCTGCGCCGCCGCGTTCGCGGTGCCCGGAGACGGCGCGGAGCGGCTCGTGCTCGTCTGCGAACTCACCTCCTACCGCGCCGCCGACCCGGCCGCCGTCGCCGAGGCCGTCCGGGCCGCGCTCGCCGCGCGGCACGGCGTCGCCCCGCACACGCTGCTGGTGCTGCGCCGCGGCGGCATCCCCAAGACCACCAGCGGAAAGGTGCGGCGCGGCCACTGCCGGACGGCCTACCTCGACGGAACGCTCCCCGTTCACACGGCCGTCCGCCTCCCGGCGGGGGAGGAGGGCACCGAGGCCCTTCCCCTGACCACGGACCCCGGTCGACTGGCCACGGCGCTGCGCGACCTGGCCGCCGCCCACGCGGGCCTGGCCGGGCCCCTCCCCGGCACCGACGAGCCGGTGAGCGCCCTCGGCCTGGACTCGCTCGCCTCCCTGCGGCTCCACCACCACGTCCAGTCCGCCTACGGCGTGACCCTGCCCATCACCGCCCTGCTCGGCGATACCACTTACCGCCGGCTCGCGGAGCTGACGCTCGCCGCCCCCCGCCCGACCCGGGCGCCCGAGGGTCAAGTCACCGGCGTCTGGCGGCCGTTGACGCACGGGCAGCGCGCCCTGTGGTACGAACAGGCGCTCGCCCCGCACGCGGCCGCCTACCACCTCGTCCGCGCGCTGGCCCTCCGCGGCCCCGTCGACGAGGAGGCCCTCGCCGAGGCGGTCCGCCGCGTCGTCCGCCGCCACCCCGCCCTGCGGACCCGCTTCGCGCTCCGCGACGGCGAACCGGCGCGCCGGACCGAGCCGTACGGACCGGAGCTGGACGTACGCGACGCCACCGGCCTGCCGGCGGACCGGCTCCGCGAACACCTGGCCGCGGCGGGCGACCGCCCCTTCGACCTGGCCGCCGGCGACCCGCCCGTACGGCTGACGCTCTACCGCACGGACGGCGGCCACGTCCTGCTGCTGGTCGCCCACCACCTGGTCGCCGACTTCTGGTCCCTCGTCGTCCTCCTGGGCGACCTCGCCCGCGCCCACGCGGGCGAGGACCTGCCGCCCGCGCCGGAGGGGGACCCCGGCGACGAGGCGACGGACGCGGACCGGACGTACTGGCGGCACCGGCTCGCCGACGCGCCACCCGCCCTCGACCTGCCCACCGACCTCCCCCACCCCGCCGAACGCGGCTTCGCCGGCGCCACCCACGCCTTCCGACTGCCCCCGGACCTCACCGCCCGGCTGACCGCCCTCTCCCGGGAACGGCACTGCACCCTCTTCACCACCCTCCTCGCCGCCCACCAGCTACTGCTCCACCGCCTGACCGGGCAGGACGACCTCGTCGTGGGCACCCTCCTCGCCCGCCGCGACACCGCCGAAGCGGCCGGCGCCGTCGGCTACCTGGTCAACCCGCTGCCGCTGCGCTCCGTACGGGAGCCGGGAGAGACCTTCACGGAACTGCTGCGCCGCACCCGGCGGACCGTGCTGGACGCGGTCGCGCACGGCCGCCACCCCTTCGGGCCGCTCGTCTCCCGTCTCGCCCCCGCGCGCACGCCCGGCCGCGCGCCGCTCCTGCAGAGCCTGTTCGTGCTCCAGCGCGAGTACGGCGACGAGGCGGACGGGTACCGCGCGCTCGCCCTGGGCGTCGGCGGCCGGCTGCGCGTCGGCGGACTCGACCTGGAGGCACTCGCGTTGCCGCGCCGCTGGTCGCAGCTCGACCTCTCGCTGAGCATGGCGCGGCTCGGGGACGGGCTGACGGGGGTGTGGGAGTACCGCACCGACCTGTTCACCGAGGCCACGGTCGCGGAGCTGAGCGAGGCGTTCGTCCACCTGCTGCGGGCGGCCGTCGAGGACCCGGGCGCGCCCGTGGAGACGCTGCCGCTCACCGGCGGCCGGGAGACCGGGCCGCGCCGCGGCCCGTCGGCGGCCCGGCCCGCCCTCCCGCTGCACCGGCTCGTGGCTGCGGCGGCGCGCCGCGATCCCGCACGGACGGCGGTCGTCGCACCCGCCCCGGACGGCACCGCCCACCACATCAGCCACGGAGCCCTGCACCGCGCGGCCACCACCCTCGCCGCCCGGCTCCGCCGGGAGGGCGCCGGCCCGGAGCGGCCCGTCGCCGTGCTCGTCGAGCGGGGCCCCTGGCTGCCCGTCGCCTACCTCGGCATCCTGCACGCCGGGGCCACCGTGCTGCCCCTGGACCCGGAGGACCCCCCGCACAGGCTCGCCCGGACGATCGCGAACTCGGGGGCGCGGCTGCTGCTCACCGAGACCGGGACCGCCTCGCGCGCGGCCGAGGCGGCCGGTCCCGGCGTACGCGCGCTGACCGTGCGTGAGGGTGCCACCGGCGGCGAGCGGTTCTCGGCGGACGTCCACCCCGAGCAGTCCGCGTACCTGCTGTACACCTCCGGGTCGACGGGCGACCCCAAGGGCGTGCTCGTCCCGCACCGGGCCATCGTCAACCGCCTCCTGTGGATGCAGGAGACCTACCGGCTGCGCCCGGGGGAGCGGGTCCTGCACAAGACGCCGGTGACGTTCGACGTCTCGATGTGGGAGCTGCTGTGGCCGCTGACCGCCGGGGCGACCGTCGTCATGGCCCGGCCCGGGACCCACCGCGACCCCGCGCGACTCGTCCGGCGGATCGCCCGCGAGGCCGTCACCACCGTGCACTTCGTCCCCTCGATGCTCACCCCGTTCCTCACCGAGCTCGCCCGCGGCACGACGCGGCTGCCCGCGCTGCGGCGCGTGGTGTGCAGCGGGGAAGAGCTGCCCGCGGCCGCGGTGAACCGCGCCGCCGGACTCCTCGACGCCCGGCTGTACAACCTCTACGGCCCGACCGAAGCCGCCGTCGACGTCACCGCCTGGCCCTGCCGCCCGCCCGAGCCGGGGCCGGTGCCGATCGGCCTGCCCATCGCCAACACCACCACCGAGGTCCTCGACGGCCGGCTGCGCCCGCTGCCCCGCCCGGTGCCCGGCGAGCTGTACCTGGGCGGCGCCTGCCTGGCCCATGGCTACCACCACGACCCGGCCCTGACCGCCGCGCGCTTCCTTCCGGCCCCCGGCGGCGGGCGCCGCTACCGCACCGGGGACCTCGTCCGCCAACGGGCCGACGGGGCACTGGTGTTCCGGGGACGCACGGACGACCAGGTGAAGATCGGCGGCATCCGGGTCGAGCCCGGCGAGGTGGCGGAGGCGCTTCGGGCCCTGCCCGGCGTCGCCGACGCCGCGGTCGTCCCGCACGACGGGCGGCTGGCGGCGTACGCGGTCGCCGACCCGGTCGGCCCGGCCCCGGCGGCGGACGCCCTGCGGGACGCGCTGCGCAGGCGGCTGCCCGGCCACCTGGTGCCCGCCGCCCTCACCCTGCTGGACCGGCTGCCCCTCACCCCGGCGGGCAAGCTCGACCGCCGGGCGCTGCCCCACCCGGCGGCGGCCCCGCCCCCGGACGGCGGACGGCCGCCCACGACCGGGACCGAACGGCTCGTCGCCCGGGTGTGGGCCGAACGCCTCGGACGGGAAGTCGTCGGCGTGGACCGGGACTTCTTCTCCCTGGGCGGCGACTCCGTCCGGGCCCTCGGCGTGACGGCGGCCCTGCGCGCCGCCGGGCTCCCGGTGACGGTCACCGACCTCCTGCGCCTGCCCACCGTGGCCGCCCTCGCCCGCCACGCCGACGAGCGGGCGGATCGCCGACCGGCGCGACAGGAGACGCCCCCCGGGCCGTTCGCCCTCTGCCCGGAAGCCGCCGGCGTGCCCGGCCTGGAGGACGCCTACCCGATGTCGATGGCCCAGCGGGCCGTGCTCTTCCACCGTGACCACAACCCCGGCTACGAGGTCTACGTCACCAGCGTCGCCGTCTCCACGCCCCTGGACCGCACACGGCTCGCCGCGGCCGTGGACCGGCTGCTGGACCGGCACGCCTATCTGCGGTCCTCCTTCGACCTCGTGTCCCACCCGGAGCCCACCCAGCTCGTCTGGACCCACCTGCCCACCCCGCTCGAGGTGGTGGAGTCGTCCGACCCCGCCGGTTTCGACGCGTGGCTGCACGCCGAACGCAAGCGCCCCCTCGACGTCGGCACCGGACCGCTGGCCCGGTTCACCGCGCACGACGCGGGAGCCGCCGGATTCCGGCTGACCGTCAGCAGCTTCGCCCTCGACGGCTGGTGCGTGGCCACTGTGCTCACCGAACTGCTCCGCGACTACTGGTCCGCGCTGCGCGGCGCGCCTCTCAGCCTCCCGGCACCCGCCGCCTCCTACCGCGAGTTCGTCGCCCTCGAACGCGCCGCCCAACACGATCCGGCGCACCGGGAGTTCTGGCGGACGGAGCTCGCCGGTGCCCGGCCGCACCCGCTGCCCCGCCGCCCGGTGCCACCGCCCGGGCCGGACGGGATCCGCCAGCACCGTCACGTCGTCCCCGTCGAGGACACCGTCGCCAAGGGCCTGTCGGCGCTCGCCGGCGAGCTGGGTGTCGGGCTCAAACACGTTCTGCTCGGCGTCCACCTGCGGGTCGTCCGGGCCCTGTCCGGCGACCCCGACGTCATCACGGCCGTGGAGACCCACGGCCGCCCCGAACGGCACGACGGCGACCGCGTTCTCGGGGTGTTCAACAACATCCTGCCGCTGCGGCAGCGGGTGGACGGCGGGAGCTGGGCCGACCTGGCCCGCGCCGCGCACGCCGCGGAGGCGCGGACGGGGGAGTACCGCCGCTATCCGCTGGCCCAGGCACAGCGCGACCACGGCGCGGCCGGGCTCTTCGACACCCTCTTCGTGTTCACCCACTTCCACCTCTACCGCGCGCTGGCCGACCTGGACGGCATGGCGGTCTCCGACCTGCGGGCCCCCGACCAGACCTACGTACCGCTCACCGCCCACTTCAACGTCGACGCCACGGACGGCGGCGGCCTGCGGCTGCTGCTGGAGTCGGACCCGCGGGAGTTCCCCGACGAGCAGGTCGCGGAGTTCGCCGCGTACTACCGCCGCGCGCTGCGGGCCGCCGCCGACGCCCCGCACCGGCCGTACCGGGACACGCCGTTGACGGACCGGCCGGCCGGCCCGGCGCCGCACCGCGCGGAGCGCTCCGTCCACGCCCTGTTCGCGGCCCAGGCCCGGAACCACCCGGACCGGATCGCGCTCGACGGCGAGGACGGGCCGGTCAGCCACGGCGCCCTGGCCCGGCGCGCCGCCCGCCTCGCCGGAACGCTGCGGGCCGCGGGCGCCGGGCCGGACACCGTCGTCGGGATCTGGGCGCCGCGCCGCGCCGACGCCGTCGTGGCGCTGCTGGCCGCCCTCCACGCCGGAGCCGCCTACCTGCCCCTGGACCCGGTCCACCCGCCCCGGCGGCAGCGGCAGGTGCTCACCGAGGCCGGCGCCCGCCTGCTCGTCCTGCCCGCCGGCCTCGACACCCCGCTCCGGGCCTGCGGCCTGCCCGTCGTGGCCCCGGACGACCTCGGCGCGCCCATCGCCCCCGTGTCCGTCCACCCGGAGCAGCTGGCGGCGGTCATGGCCACGTCCGGCTCCACCGGGACGCCCAAGACGATCGGCGTCCCGCAGCGCGCCCTGGCCGGCTACCTCCGCTGGGCGATCGGCCACTACCGCCTCGACGAGGAGACCGTCTCCCCGGTGCACTCCTCGCTGGGCTTCGACCTGACCGTCACCGCGCTGCTCGCACCGCTGGCCGCCGGCGGGCAGGCGCGGCTGACCGACTCCGGCGACCCGGGTGCCCTCGGCGCGGCACTGGCCGCCGGCCACCACACCCTGCTCAAGATCACCCCGGCCCATCTGGCCGCCCTCGCCCACCAGTTGGGCGCGCCGACCGCACTGCGCACCGTCGTGGCCGGGGGCGAACCCCTGCACGCCGGCCACGTCCGCGCCCTCCGCGCCTTCGCGCCCGGCGCCCGGCTCGTCAACGAGTACGGGCCGACCGAGACCACCGTCGGCTGCTGTGCCCACGACGTCGCACCGGACCCCGGCGAGGCGCCCATCCCCGTCGGTACCCCGATCGCGGGCCTCAGCGCGTGCGTCGTCGACGACGCGCTGCCCGCACCGCCCGGCGTGCGGGGCGAGCTGTACATCGGCGGGACGGGCGTCACCCGCGGCTACCTGGGCCGGCCCGCGGCCACCGCCGCCGCCTACGTGCCGGACCCTGCCGCCCCCGGCGCCCGCCGCTACCGCACCGGCGACCTGGCACGCCGGCTGCCGGACGGCACCCTGCTCCTGGCGGGGCGCGCCGACCGCCAGGTGAAGATCCGCGGCCACCGGGTGGAACCGGGGGAGGTCGAGCAGGTGCTCGGCGGCCACCCCGGGGTGCGGGAGGCGGCGGTCGTCGCCCACCCGGCACCCGGCGGCGGCCGCCGGCTGGTCGCGTACTGGGTACCGGCCGAACCGGCCCGGCCACCGTCCGCGGACGCGCTCACCGCGCTGCTCGCCGACCGGCTGCCGCCGTACGCGGTCCCCGCCGAACTCGTCCGCCTGCCCGCCCTGCCCACCACCCCCAACGGCAAGGTCGACCACACCCGGCTGCCCGCGGCCGGACGGGACCGGCGACTGGCGGAACTGCTCGACCGGATCGAGGCACTGTCCGACGCCGAGGCGGCCTCGGCACTGCGCGACAGCCGGCCCGCACCCGGGAGTGGCGATGACCGAGCATGACGACCACCCGCCGGCCCGCCGGGGCCCCGCCGGTTCCGCTGGCCCCGGCGGAAGCCCGCCCGTCCCGCACGTGCCGGTGCCCGGGCATGACGACCGCGTCGGACGGCTGCCGGCGGACCGGAGCGTCCCGCCGACCCGCCGATTCTCTGGGGACCCCGCCGGTTCCGGTGGTGGCCCGCCCGTCCCGCACCCGGAGGTGCCGATGCGCGGGCATGACGACCGCGTCGGACGGCTGTCGGCGGACTGGAGCGTCCCGCCGACCCGCCTGCCCGCCGGGGACCCGGCCGGTTCCGTCGGCCCCGGCGGAGGCCCGCCCGTCCCGCACGAGGAGGTGACGATGTCGGAGTATGACGACCGCCTCGCGCGGCTGTCGGACAACCAGCGCGCCCTGCTGGACCGCTGGCTCGCCGAGGACCCCGCCGGCGGTGCCGGCCCGCTTCGCCCCGACGGCCGCCCGCCCCGCACCGAGGCCGAGCGGATCCTGGCCGGGGTCTGGGAGGAGGTGCTGGAGACCGGCGGGATCGGCGCCGACGACGACTACTTCGCGCTCGGCGGAGACTCCGTCCACGCCATCGTCATCGTGGCGAAGGCCCGGCAGGCCGGACTCGCCCTGACCGCCCATGACCTCTTCGAGGCCAGGACCCTCGCGGCCGTGGCGCGGAGAGCCGCCCCGGCCGGCCCCGCCGAGCCCGTCCCCGACGCGGGCGGCGGCGCGGTCCGGTACCCGCTGACCCCTATGCAGCAGGGCATGCTCTACCACTCGGCCGGCGGCAGCACGCCCGGCGCCTACGTGGTGCAGGTGTGCTGCCGGCTGACGGGGGACCTCGACGTGGCCGCCTTCCGCACCGCCTGGCAGGCCGTGCTGTCCGCCAACCCGGCGCTGGCCGTCTCCTTCCACTGGTCCGACGGCTCCCCGCCCGAGCAGGTGGTGGACCCCGACGCGCGCGTCACCGTCGACACGGCCGACTGGCGGGACCGCACCCCGGCCGAGCGGGACGATGCCTTCGCCCGCTTCCTGGACACCGACCGCGCGGCGGGCTTCGACCTCGCCCGCGCCCCGCTGATGCGGCTGACGCTCTTCCGCGAGGGCGAGCACGCGTACCGCTGCGTGTGGACCCACCACCACCTCGTCCTCGACGGCTGGTCCCAGCAGCTCGTCCTGCGCGACGTCCTCGACTGCTACATGCGCCTGCGCGCCGGACGCGGCGCCGAGCCGCCCGCCCGGCCGTCCTTCACCGGTCATCTGCGCCGGCTGGAGCGGCAGGACGGGATCGACGAGGAGTTCTGGCGCGACCACCTCGGCGGCCTGCCCGCACCCTCCCGCGTCGCCGGTCCCGGCTGCCGCGACGGCCGGGTGGTCGCCGTACGGCGCGCCGAGCACCGGCACCGGGTCTCCGCGGCGACGGGCCGGGAGCTGACCGGCTTCTGCCGCCGCCACGGGCTGACCCCGGCCGCCGTGCTGCACGGCGGCTGGGCGGTGCTGCTGTCGCTGCACTGCGGCCAGGACGACGTGGTCTTCGGCACCACCCTCTCCGGCCGCCCCGAGGACCTGCCCGGCGTGACCGAGTGCGTCGGCCTCTTCATCAACACGCTTCCCCTGCGGGTCCGTTGCGGGGAGGACACGGACGTCGTCGACTGGCTCCACGGCGTCCAAAGCGACCTGGCCGCCCTGCGGGACCACGCGCACGTCCCGCTCAGCCGCGTCGAGCGCGGTCTCGGACTGGGCCGGGGCGGCGGGCTGTTCGACAGCATCATGGTCGTCGAGAACTTCCCCGCCGCCGTCGCCGACGGCCACGAGGCGGGCGGGCTGCGGGTGACGGAGCCCCGGGCACTCGTCGACGAGGGCTACCCCCTCGTACTGGAGGCCACCACCGGGGACCGGCCGGTGCTGCACGCCCGCTACGACCCCCACCGCCTCGCCGGCGGGCGGGTCCAGGCGCTGCTCGCCGCCTTCGACGACTACCTCCGGGCGGTGACCGCCGACCCGGCCCGCCCGCTGCCGGACCTCCGCGCGGTCCTGGCCCGCGACCACGCGCGCCGGGACGGCGCGGCACGCGGGCGGCGCCGCGCCGCGGACCGCACCCGTCTGACGCTGGCCCGCCGCCGCCCGGCGACGACGACCGAGGGAGAGACACCGTGACATGGACCGTGGTGACCGGAGCCGGCGGCTTCATCGGCTCCCACCTCGTACGCCGCCTCGTCCGGGACGGGCACCGGGTCCGCGGCGTGGACCTGGTGCCGCCGCGCTACGGCCCCGGCGAGGCCCAGGAGTTCGTCATCGCCGATCTGCGCGACGCGGCGCAGGCCGCGCGGGCCGTCACCGGCGCGGACACCGTCTTCGCGCTCGCGGCCAACATGGGAGGCATCGGCTGGACCCACACCGCGCCCGCCGAGATCCTCCACGACAACCTGCTGATCTCCACCCACACCATCGAGGCATGCCGGGCCGCCGGCGTGCGCACCACCGTCTACACCTCCTCGGCCTGCGTCTACCCCGCGTCCCTGCAGCGCGAGCCCGACGCCGCGCCGCTGGCCGAGGACCCGGTCTTCCCCGCGGAACCCGACATGGAGTACGGCTGGGAGAAGCTGACCACGGAAATCCTGTGCGGCGCCTACCGCCGCAGCCACGGCATGGACATCAAGGCAGCCCGGCTGCACGCCATCTACGGCCCCCTCGGCACGTACACCGGGCCCCGCGCGAAGTCCCTGTCGATGCTCTGCGACAAGGTCGCCCGGATACCCGGCGACGAGGGGGAGATAGAGGTCTGGGGGGACGGGACGCAGACCCGCTCCTACTGTTACGTCGACGACTGTGTCGAA
This sequence comes from Streptomyces mobaraensis NBRC 13819 = DSM 40847, assembly GCF_017916255.1. Lineage (NCBI taxonomy): Bacteria > Bacillati > Actinomycetota > Actinomycetes > Kitasatosporales > Streptomycetaceae > Streptomyces > Streptomyces mobaraensis. Next base: position 97,369 of record NZ_CP072827.1, on the reverse strand, counting down.
GGGCTGATCCGGCTCGCCCGCTCCGACGTGGCGGAACCGGTCAACATCGGCTCCGAGGAGCGCGTCGACATCGCGTCGCTCGTCGAGCGGATCGCCGGGGTCGCCGGGAAGAAGGTGCGCTGCGCCTTCGCCCCCGACCGCCCGGTCGGGCCCCGCGGGCGCGTCTCGGACAACACCCGCTGCCGCGAACTGCTCGGCTGGGCACCGGAGACGTCCCTCGCGGCCGGCCTGGAGCGCACCTACCCGTGGATCGAGCGCCAGGTCCTCGCCGAGGCCGGGAGGGCCGATGCCTGAGCACCGCACACCGGTGAAGGACCTCGGCCGGCTGCTGCTCGGGCACGCCGCGCGCTTCCGGGGCCGCGAGCTGCAGGACGTCGCCACCCGGGCGCTGCGGGCCTCCGGCGGGGAGAACGCCTGGGTGGTGTCCGTCGTCAACACCAGCCTCCGCGCCCGCCAGGCCGTGGACCACGCGCTGCGGCTCGCCCCCCGCCGCGGGCTCTCCCGGCTGCGCTACCCGTTCTCCGCCGCCCACCACACGGCCACCCCGCCCCGGACCCTGTCGCTGCTGTGCCCGACCCGCGAACGCGTCGGCAACGTCGAACGCTTCCTCGACAGCGTCGCCCGCACCGCCGCCGCGCCCGGCCGGATCGAGGCCCTCTTCTACGTCGACGACGACGACCCCCAACTCCCTGCCTACCACGAGCTGTTCGAGCACGCCCGGTGGCGCTACGGACGGATCGGCCGGTGCGCCCTGCACGTCGGCGCCCCCGTCGGCGTACCCCATGCCTGGAACCACCTGGCCCGGAACGCGGCCGGCGACGTGCTGATGATGGCCAACGACGACCAGCTCTACATCGACTACGGCTGGGACACCGCCCTCGACGCCCGCGTCACCGAACTGAGCGCCCTGCACCCCGACGGCGTCCTGTGCCTGTACTTCGACGACGGCCAGTACCCCGAGGGCGGCTGCGACTTCCCGATGGTGACACGGCCCTGGTACGGCACCCTCGGCTACTTCACCCCGACGATCTTCCAGCAGTGGGAGGTCGAGAAGTGGGTCTTCGACATCGCCGACCGGCTGCACCGGCTCTACCCCGTCCCCGGCGTCCTCGTCGAACACCGGCACTACCAGGACTACAAGGCACCCTTCGACGCCACCTACCAGCGGCACCGGATGACACGGGAGAAGTCCTTCGCCGACCACGCCCTGTTCCTGCGCACCGAGCCGGACCGCGAGGCGGAGACGGACAGGCTGCGGGCCGTCATCGCCCGGGCAGGGAACACCCCGGACGCCGACCACGCCGACCATGCCGACCACGCCGTTCACGACGCGGAGACCTTCTGGTTCACCGGCCTCCTGCGCGAGTCCCACGCCAAGCTGCTCGCGGAACTCGACGACGCGCCGGGCCCGGCCGCCGGAGCCGTGCTCTTCGCCGACGGCTCCTGGACCGCCGCCGCCTACCGCACCCACCCGCTGGCCACCGCCCTGCTCGCCTCGATCCCCGAGGCCACCCTCGACTCCGGCCGCGCCGACCTCCTCGTCGTCCCGCCCGGCGCGTCCCACCACCACCCCGCCGCCACCGCCGACCCCGCATCCGGCTCCGACGCCGGCCTCCGCGTCCTGTTCGGACTGCGCGTGCCGGACGCCGCGCAACTCCGCGTCGGCGACGGCCCGGTGCCCTGGGGCACGGGACAGTGCCTGGTCCACGACACCGCCGCACCGAGCACCCTGCGCAACGACGGCACCGAACCCCTGGCCGCCCTCACCTTCGTGGTGCCGCGCCCGGCACCGGGGGAGTGAGGCCCGTGTGCGGCATCGTGGCGATCCGCTCCGCCGACGGCGGACTCGACGGCGGTGAACTCACCGCGCCGATGGCCGACCTGCGCCCGCGCGGCCCCGACGGCGAAGGCACCTGGGTCTCGCCCACCGGCCGGGCCGCCCTCGGCCACACCCGGCTCGCCGTGATCGCCCCCGCCGCCGGACGCCAGCCGGTCGCCGGCCCGGACGGCACCGTCCGGCTCGTCGTCAACGGCGAGTTCTACGGCTACCGGGAGATCCGCGCGGAACTGCGCGCCGCCGGCTGCCGGTTCCGCACCGGCAGCGACAGCGAGATCGCCCTCCACCTGTACCTGCGGGACGGCCGGCGGGCACTGGAGCGGCTGCGCGGCGAGTTCGCCTTCGTCCTCTGGGACGAACGCCGCGCCACCCTCTTCGCCGCCCGCGACCGGTTCGGCGTCAAACCCCTCTACTACACCGAGCGCGACGGGCGGCTCTACGTCGCCTCGACGATCAGGGCCCTGCTCTCCTGCGGCGCCCCCGCCCGCTGGGACACCGCCGCCTTCGCCGCGCACCTGCAGCTCGGCCTGCCCCCCGACCGCACCCTCTTCGCCGGCATCCGGCAGCTCCCGCCCGGCTGCCACCTCACCGCCGACGCCCACGGCACCCGCGTCACCCCCTACTGGGACCTCGAATACCCGCCCGCCGGCGAACTCGCCGCCCGGGGAAGCCTGGACGACCACCTGGACGCGGTACGCGAACGGACCGACGAGGCCGTACGGCTGCGTACCGTCGCCGACGTGCCCCTCGCCTGCCACCTCAGCGGCGGCCTGGACTCCTCCGCCGTCGCCGCCTCCGCCGCCCGCCACACCCGGCTCACCGCCTTCACCGTCCGCTTCGACGACCCCGCCTTCGACGAGAGCGCCGTCGCCCGGCGCACCGCCGCCCACCTGGCCATCGACCACCGCGAAGTCGCCTCAGAACGCGCCCACTTCGCGGACCACCTGCGGGACGTCGTCCGCGCCGGCGAGATGGTGCAGGAGAACTCGCACGGCATCGCCCGGTACCTGCACAGCGCGCACATCAAGAAGGCGGGATTCACCGCCGTCCTCGCCGGGGAGGGCGGGGACGAACTGTTCCTCGGCTACCCCCAGTTCCGCAAGGACCTGACGCTCAGCCTGTCCGCCGACGCCCGCGACAAGGCCGACCGCGGCTACGCCCGGCTGGTCGCGGCCGGGCTCCTGCCGCCGTACCTGCGCACCCTCCTCGGCACCCTCGGCTTCCTGCCCTCCTGGATCGTCGACCGCCACCTGGCCGTCACCCAGCCCGTCGCCGCCCTGCTCCGCCCCGACTTCGCCGCCGAACTGGCCCGCGCCGACGCCGCCGCGCCCCTGCTCGCCGCCGGCGCCGGCCTGCTCGCCGGGCGCGCCCCGGCGCACCAGGCCACCTACCTCTTCGCCAAGACCTGGCTGCCCGGCTACCTGCTCGCCGCCGAACGCCTCGACGCGGCCCAGGCCGTCGAGGTGCGGCTGCCCCTCTTCGACCACCACCTCTTCGACCTCGTCCGGCACACCCCGCCGGCCTGGTACGACAAGGACGGCACCGGCAAGTACCCGCTGCGGGCCGCCATGCGCCACCGGCTGCCGCGCGAGGTGACCGAGGGCCGCAAACAGGGCTTCCTCGCACCTCCGATGGCCGACGACGACACCCTCCTCGACGCCCTGCGCGAACGCCTCGCCGGACCGGGCGCGGGCGACGACCCCTTCTTCGACCCGCACGCCGTCCGCGCCCTGCTGGACCGGCTGGCCGCCGCACCCCCGGGGCAGCGGTCCGGCGGCGAGAAACTCCTCCAACTCGTCGCGAGCACCGCCGAACTGGCCGACGAGTTCGGCCTCACCACCGCCCCCAGCGGGCAGAAAGGCGGCAACGGTGGCTGACCTCGATCCCGGCACGCTCTCCGAGGCCGAGCTGACCGCCCGGATCGCCGCCCTGTCCCCCGAACGCCGGGCGGCGTTCGAGAAGATGCTGCACGGCGCCGCGCACCCCCGCCCCGGCATCCCGCGCCGCGGCGCCACCGCGGCACCGGCCTCCTACGGCCAGGAACGCCTGTGGCTGCTCACCGGGCTGCTGCCCACCGCCTACAACTACGCCACCGCCCTGCGGCTGCGCGGCGACCTGTCCGTCCCCGCGCTGCGCGGCGCCCTGCGCGGCATCGTCCGCCGCCACGAGGTGCTGCGCACCACCTTCCGGCTGGACGGCGACGACCTCATCCAGGTCGTCCACCCCACGGCGGACGTCCCCGTGCGCCTGGCCGACCTCACCGGACGCTCCGCCGACACCGGGCGGCTGATGCGCGAGGAGGCCCGCCGCCCCTTCGACCTGGAGCACGGGCCGCTGCTGCGGCTGACCCTCTTCCGGCTCGGCCCCCGCGACCACCTCGCCCTGCTGGCCGTCCACCACGCCGTCACCGACGGCTGGTCCAACGGCGTCCTCGTGACCGAACTCGCCACCGGCTACCGGGAACTGCGCGCCGGACGCCCCGACCGGCGGCCCGCCCCGCCGGTCCAGTACGGCGACTACGCGCACTGGCAGCGCGAGCGGCTGACCGGGCCCGAACTGCGGGCCCTGGAGGACTACTGGCGCACCGCCGTACGCGACCTGCCCAGGACGGACCTGCCCACCGACCGCCCCCGCCCCGCCGCCCGGCGCGGCGAGGGCGCCAACCACGCCCTGCTGCTCTCGCCGGAGCTGACCGGCCGGCTCGCCGACCTGCGCCGCCGCGAGGGCGGGTCGCTGTTCATGCTCGTGCTCTCCGCGCTCCTGGTCGTCCTGCGTGGCACCGGCGGCCGGGACCGGCTCGCCGTCGGCACCCTCGTCGCCGGCCGCACCCGCCCCGAACTCGAGCCGCTCATCGGCTACTTCGTCAACGTCCTGCTGCTGCCCTTCGAGACCGGCGGCCGGACCTCCTTCGCCGAGCTGTGGCGGCGGGTCCGCGGCCGGCTGGTGGAGGCGTACGCCCACCAGGAACTGCCGCTGGAGAAGGCCCTGGAGCTGCTGCGCGCCGACGGCACCGCCCCCGCCGACCCGCCGGTCGGCGTGGTCTGCGTCGCCCAGCAGCCCGCCCCCGCGATCACCCTGCCCGGACTCGACGCGAGCGTCGAGGACGTCGACCTGGGCACCGCCCAGTTCGACCTCGTCGTCGAGGTGCGCGAACGGCCGGAAGGCGTGCAGATCGCCTTCCAGTACGACCGGGACCTGTTCGACGCGGCCACGGTCCGGCTCCTCGCCGACCACGTGCACGCCGTCCTCGACCAGGCCGCCGCCGACCCCACCCTGCCCTGTGCCGAGCTGCCCGCCCCGCCGGCCCCCGCGGCCCCGGCCCGCACGGCCGGCGCCACGACGCTGCACGCCCTGTTCGAGTCCCGCGCCGCGAAGAGCCCCGACGCGGTCGCCCTCGTCGACGGCGGCCACCGCGTCACCTACCGGACCCTCAACACCCGCGCCAACCGGCTCGCCCGCCACCTGCGCGCGGTCGGCGTGCGTACCGAGGACCGGGTGGCGCTGCGCCTGCCCCGCGGCACCGACGCGGTGACCGCCACCCTCGCCGTCCTCAAGGCCGGCGCCGCGTACGTACCCCTCGACCCCGCCCTCCCCGAGGAACGGCTGGCCCGCGTCCTCGCCGACGCCCGCCCCGCCGTGGTCCTCACCCCCGCGTATCTGCACGACCGGTCCGCCGAGATCACCGCCCACGCCGGCCATGACCTCAACCTCCCCGTCCACCCCGACAACCTCGCCTACCTCCTCCACACCTCCGGATCCACCGGCACCCCCAAGGGCGTCCTCGGCACCCACCGGGGCGCGGTCAACCGCGTCGACTGGATGAGCACCGCGTACCCGTTCCGGACCGGCGACGTGGCCGTCGCCCGCACCGCGCCCGGCTTCGTCGACGCGGTCTGGGAACTCTTCGGCCCCCTGGCCGCCGGCGTCCCCCTCGTCCTCCTGCCGACCGACGAGGCGCGCGACCCGGCCCTGCTGACGGTGGCGCTGGAACGGCACCGGGTGAGCCGGATGGTGACGGTCCCGTCGCTGCTGACCATGCTCCTGGACGAGTCCGCCCGCGCGACGGACCTCGGCACCCGCCTGGCCTGCCTCCGCACCTGGATCACCAGCGGCGAGCCCCTGCCGCCCGCGCTCGCCCGGCGGTTCCACGACCGCCTGCCCGGCCGCACCCTGCTGAACCTGTACGGCTCCTCCGAGACCGCCGCCGACGCCACCGCGGCCCGCATCGACCCGGCGCCCGGGACCGCGCTCCCGGAGCGGTCCCCGATCGGCACGCCCATCACCGGCGTCAGCGCCCTCGTCCGCGGCCCGGACCTGCGCCCGCTGCCCGCGCTGATGCCCGGCGAGCTGTACGCCGGGGGCGCGTGCGTGGCCCGCGGCTACCACGCCCGTCCGGCCGAGACCGCCGCGGCGTTCCCGCCGGATCCCGACGGCGGGCCCGGCGCCCGGATGTTCCGTACCGGTGACAGGGCCCGGCTGCGGGCCGACGGCCGGCTGGAACTCCTGGGGCGCGTGGACCGGCAGGTGCAGATCCGCGGCCAGCGCGCCGAGCCCGGCGAGGTCGAACACGCCCTGCTGGCCCACCCGGCCGTACGGGCCGCCGCCGTCACGGCGAACCCCGACGCCACCGGCCTGTGGGCGTACGTGCGGCTCGCTCCCGGCCCGTTCGCCGCCGGCTCCCCCCAGACCGAGCTGACCGCCTTCCTGCGCCGCACGCTCCCTGCCCACCTCGTGCCCACCGCCGTCACCGTCCTGGACGAGCTGCCGGTGACCGCGCACGGCAAGACCGACCACGCGCGGCTGCCCGCCCCCGACCCCCGGGCCGGGCGCCCCGCCCCGACCGCCCCCCGCACCCCCACCGAGCGCACGGTCGCCGACGTCTTCGCCGGGGTGCTCGGCCTGGAGGGGCCGGTCGGCGCGCACGACGACTTCTTCCTCCTCGGCGGGCACTCCCTCCTCGCCGCCCGCGTCGCGGCGGAACTCCGCGCCCGCCGCGGCGTCCGGATCGGGCTGAGCGACGTCTTCGCGGCCCCCACCGTCGCCGCGCTCGCCGCCCGGACCGACGCCGCCCGGCCCGGCACCGCCCCCGAGCACACCCCGTTCGTCACCGACCCCGGCGCCCGGCACGAGCCGTTCCCGCTCACCGACGTCCAGCGGGCCTACTACGTGGGACGCGAGGGCGGGTTCGCCCTCGGCGGCGTCTCCACCCACGCCTACCTGGAGATCGAGGCCCCGCGGATCGACGTCGCACGGTTCACCGGCGCGCTGCGCGGGGTGATCGCCCGGCACCCCATGCTGCGCGCCGTGATCCGTCCCGACGGGCTCCAGCAGGTGCTCACCGACGTCCCCCCGTACGACGTGGCCGTGCACGACCTGCGCGACCTGGACGAGCCCGCGCGGCAGCGCCGACGCGCCGCGCTGCGCGAGGAGATGTCCCACCAGGTGGTGCCCGCCGACCGCTGGCCCCTGTTCGACGTCCGCGTCTCCCTCGGCCCCACGGACGCCCTCGTCCACGTGGGGGTGGACGCGCTGATCTGCGACGCCCACAGCTTCGGCCTCGTCCTGGCCGAACTCGCGGCCCGTTACGCCGACCCCGCACGCCGCTTCCCGCCCCTGACGGCGGACTTCCGGGACCACGTCCTCCATCAGGAGGCGCTCCGCGGAACCGCCGAGTACGCGGCGGCGGAGCGGTACTGGCGCGAACGCCTGCCCGAGCTGCCGCCCGGCCCCGAGCTGCCCCTGGCCGTCGCGCCCGAGACCCTCGGCACCCCGCGCTTCACCCGCCGCTCCGGCCGGCTGGACGCGGCCTCCTGGACGGCGGTCAAGGACCGGGCCCGCCGCGCCGGGCTCAGCCCCTCCGGCGTACTGCTGGCGGCGTTCGCCGAGGTGATCACCGCGTGGAGCGGCCGGCCGCGCTACTCGCTGATGCTGACGGTCTTCGACCGCCCGCCGCTCCACCCGGACCTCGGGCGGATCGTCGGCGACTTCACCTCGCTCAGCCTGCTGGAGGTCGACCACAGCCGGCCCGGCGACTTCACCGACCGGGCCCGCGCCCTCCAGCGCCGCCTGTGGCAGGACCTCGACCACCTGGCCGTCGGCGGCGTGACGGTGACACGGGAACGGGCGCTGCGCCACGACGCCCGACCCGGTCTGCTCACACCCGTCGTCTTCACCTCCGACCTGCCTGTCGGCGAGACCGCGGCCGAGGACGCGGACGGGGGAGAGGGATGGGCGCTCGGAGAGCCCGTCTACGGCGTCAGCCAGACCCCGCAGGTCCATCTCGACCATCAAGTCGCCGAAGAACGAGGGGAGTTGGTATTCAACTGGGACGCCGTGGAAGACCTGTTCGCCCCGGGCGCCCTGGACGCCATGTTCGCCGCCTACACCGCCTCGCTGACCCGCCTGGCCCGGAGCCCCGAAGCCTGGCGGCGGCCCGGCACGCCGCCGCTGCCCACCGCCCAGGCGGCCGTGCGCCGGCGCACCGCCGCGACCGAGGCGCCCCTGCCCGCCCGCCTGCTGCACGAGGCCGTCGGCGACGCGGCCCGGCGCCACGCCGACCTGACCGCCCTGGTCGACGGCGACACCCGGATGACCTACCGGCGACTGACCGAGCACGCCCGGCGCGTCGGCCGCACGCTGCGCCGCCTCGGCGCCCGCCCCGGCCGCCTGGTCCCGGTGGTCGCCCGCAAGGGGTGGCGGCAGGCCGTCGCCGCGCTGGGCGTCCTGGAGTCGGGGGCGGCGTACCTGCCCCTGGACCCCGAACTGCCCGCCGAACGGCTCGTCCACCTCGTACGGCGCGCCGAAGCCGCCCTCCTCCTCACCGAACGCGCCCTGCTGGACACGCTCGCCGTCCCCGTCGGCGTCACCGTGCTCGCGGTGGACGACGACGCGGCCCTCGACTCCGACGGCGGCCCGCTGGAGAGCGTGCAGAACCTCACCGACCTGGCGTACACCATCTTCACCTCGGGCTCCACCGGCGAGCCCAAGGGCGTCATGATCGACCACCTCGGCGCGGCCAACACCCTGGAATGCGTCAACCGCCGCTTCGGCACCGGCCCCGGCGACGCGGTCCTCGCCGTCTCCTCCCCGAGCTTCGACCTCGCCGTCTACGACCTGTTCGGCGTGCTGGCCGCCGGCGGCACCGTGGTCGTCCCCGCCCACGACCGCCGGCGCGACCCCGGGCACTGGGCCGAGCTGATCCGGCGCGAGCGGGTCACCCTGTGGAACTCCGTCCCCGCGCTGGGCACCCTGCTCACCGAGTACGCCGAGGCCCTCGCCCCCGACGCCCTGCGCACCCTGCGGGCGGTGCTCCTCAGCGGCGACTGGATCCCCCTCGGACTGCCCGACCGGATCCGCGCCCTGTCCGCCCCCGGCGCCACCGTGATGAGCCTCGGCGGCGCGACCGAAGCCTCCATCTGGTCGGTCTGGTACGAGATCGGGAAGGTGCACGAGGCGTGGAGCAGCATCCCCTACGGCACCCCCATGGCCAACCAGCGGCTGGAGGTCCTCGACGAGCAGCTGCGGCCCCGGCCCGACTGGGTGCCCGGCGAGCTGTACATCGGCGGCACCGGCGTCGCCAAGGGCTACTGGCGCGACCCGGAACAGACCTCCCTGCGCTTCCCCGTCCACCCGGGCAGCGGGCAACGCCTGTACCGCACCGGGGACTTCGCCCGCCACCTCCCCGACGGCACGCTGGAATTCCTGGGCCGGCAGGACGACCAGGTGAAGATCGGCGGATTCCGGGTCGAACTGGGCGAGGTCGAGGCGGCCCTCGGCCGACTGCCCGACGTCGCCGCCGGCGCGGTGATCGCCACCGGTGACCCGCGGGGCGACCGCCGCCTCGTCGGCTTCGCCGTACCGGCCCGGGAGGGCGGCTTCGACGCGGCCGGGCTCCGACGGCAACTCGCCCGGCGGCTGCCCGCCTACATGGTCCCCACGACCCTGCTGCCCCTGGACCGGCTGCCGCTGACCGCCAACGGCAAGGTCGACCGGGCCGCACTCCAACGCCTCGTCCCCGGCCGCGCACCGGCCCCGGCGGAACCCGCCACCGCCCCACCTGCCCGTTCCCGCGCCGTCCCCGTGCCCGGCTGGCTCGCCGACCTGTGGTGCGAACTCCTCGACGTGCCGGAGGCCGACCCCGACGCGAACTTCTTCGCCCTCGGCGGCACCTCCCGGGTCGCGATCACCCTGGTCACCCGGATCGAGGCCCGACTCGCCGTCCGGGTGCCCCTCGCCCGCCTCTTCGACGCCCGCACCCTGGGCGGTCTCGCCGAGACGATCGCCGAACTGTCGGCCGCCGCCGAGGAGGAGCCGGCGCCCGCCGAGCCCGTGTACGCCCCCGACCCCGCCACCCGCCACGAGCCGTTCCCGCTCACCGACATCCAGCGCGCCTACTGGCTCGGCCGGCACCGCTCCCTCTCCCTCGGGGGCGTCGCCACGCACACCTACCTCGAACTCGACGTCGAGGACCTCGACCCCGGCCGGCTCCAGACGGCCCTGCGCCGGCTGATCGACCGCCACGACGCCCTCCGGCTCGTGGTCCGCCCCGACGGCCGGCAACAGATCCTCGGCGACGTACCGCCGTACGTCCTCGCCCACACCGACCTGCGGGGCAGGGCGGACGCCGAGGCCGAACTGGCCCGCGTCCGCGAGCACATGTCGCACGAGGTGCGCGACGCCTCCCGCTGGCCGCTGTTCGACGTACGGACCCACCGCCTGGACGACGTCCGCACCCGGCTGCACCTGAGCCTGGACCTGCTCATCGCCGACGCCCACAGCGTCCACGTACTCACCGGCGACCTGCTCACCTTCTACGCCGACCCCGACGCGGCCCTGCCGCCCCTCGGCTGCTCCTTCCGCGACTACGTCCTGGCCGTCCGCGCCCACGCCGAGGGCGAGCCGCGCCGCCGCGCCCTCGACCACTGGCGGGCCCGGCTGGCCGACCTGCCGGGCCCGCCCGGCCTGCCGCTGCGGTGCCGGCCCGAGGAGCTGACCGCGCCGCGGTTCGCCCGCCTCACCACCGGACTCGGCCCCGACGCCTGGGCACGGCTGCGGCGCGCCGCAGCGGCCGCCGAACTCACCCCGGCCGCACTGATCTGCGCCGCCTTCTGCGACGTCCTCGCCCAGTGGAGCGACACCCCCCGCTTCACCCTCAACCTCACCACCTTCCACCGCCCCGCCCTGCTCCCCGGCGTGGACGACCTCGTCGGCGACTTCACCACCACGACCCTGCTCGGGGTCGACGGCGAGGGGGACACCTTCCGGGACCGGGCCCGCCGACTCCAGGACCGCATCTGGGAGGACCTCGAACACCGCGTCGTCAGCGGCGTCGAGGTCCTGCGGATGCTGCGCCGCGAGCGGGGCACCCACGACGCCGTCCGGATGCCGGTCGTCTTCACCAGCACCCTGCGGGCCGCCGGCCCCGCCCCCCGGACGGCCCCGCCCGCCTGGCGGGTACGGCCCGGCTACGCGATCAGCCAGACCCCGCAGGTCCTGCTCGACCATCAGGTGAGCGAGAGCGACGGCCGACTGGTCTGCACCTGGGACTACGTCGCGGACGCCTACCCGCCCGGGCTGATCGAGGCCATGTTCGGGGCCTTCGAGGCGCTCCTCGCCTCGCTCGCCGGTCACGACGACGACGCCGGCCACGACGACGGCCCCGGCCACGACGACGGCCCCGGCCGCGACGACAGTGCCGATCACGGCCACAGTGCCACGCACGACGACAGCGCCGCCCGAAACGACAGAGAGGGAGGTGGACCGGAGTGACGAGCGCCCGGCCCACGCCGACACTGCTCCCCGCCGACCAGCGGGAGCTGCTGCGGATGATGAACGACCGCACCGCACCCGTGCCCGCGCACACCCTCACCGCCCAACTGGCCGACGCCGCGCGCACGCACGACCGGGCTCTGGCACTGGTGGCACCGGGTCTGACACTGAGCCACGCCGAACTGGACGCCCGGGCGGCCGCGGTGGCCGCCCGGCTCACCGCCGCGGGCGTCATCCCCGGGGACCGGGTCGCCCTCGCCGTCGAGTACGGCTGGGAGCAGGTCGTGGGCGCCCTGGCCGCGCTCCGCGCCGGAGCCGTCTGCCTGCCCGTCGCCCCCGGGCTGCCCCGGCCCGCCCGCTGGCAGCACGCCACCCGGGCCGGGGCGACGGCCGTCCTCACCCAGTCCTGGCTCACCCAGCGCATCGACTGGCCGCAGGAACTGCCCGTCCTGTCCGTGGACGAACCCGGACCGGCCGCACCACCCGACACCGCCCCGGCCGACGGACGGTCCGCGACCGACGCCGCCTACCGGCTGGACGCCCCCGTCAGCCACCGCGCGATCACCACCGCCGCCCTGGAGATCGACCGCGCCTTCCGCGTCGGACCCGGCGACCGGCTCCTGGCCCTGGCCCCCGCCGACTCGCCGCTCGCTCTCTACGAACTGTTCGGGCCCCTCCTGGCCGGTGCGGCCCTCGTCCTCACCCGGGACATCGACCTGCGCGATCCCGGAGCCCTGCACGAGGCGCTGCGCACCCACGGCGTCACCCTCTGGCACTCGCCGCCCGCCCTCCTCGGCCTCCTCCTCGACCACCTCGCCGACCGGGGCGGCAAACTGCCCGAGTCGCTCCGGCTGGTGCTGCTCGGCGGCGAACGCCTCGACCCCGCCCTCGTCCGCCGCGTCCGCGAGAGCGCCCCGCACCAGCCGGCCGTCGCCCACCTCTCCTCGGCCACCCCGTCCGGCCCCTGGACCACCTGCCTGGAGACCGGCGACCTCGCCCCGGAATGGCGCTCGGTCCCCGTCGGCGCGCCCCTGCCCAACCAGCGGGCGCACATCCTGTCCGAGACCCTGCGGCCCTGCCCGGTCTGGGTCACCGGCCGCCTCCACTACGGCGGCGTCGCCGCCGAGCCCCCCACCGGAGAGGAGCACGCACCCGCGACCGTCCCGCACCCGGAGACCGGCGAACCGCTGCTGCGCACCGGGCTGTTCGCCCGCCTGCTGCCCGAGGGCCTGATCGACGTCGTCGGCGACGAGACCGCCCGGATCAGCGTCCGCGACCGGCCCCTGAACCTCCAGGACACCGAGACCGCCCTCGCCGCCCACGAGGACGTGCACTCCGCCGTGGTCGTCCCCGTCGGGCGGGGAGACGAGTCGCTCGCGCGGGTACGGCTCCACCCCGGCGCCACGGCCGGCCCCGACGAACTCCTCGCCCATCTGCGCCGCAAGGTCTCCCCCTACCTGCTGCCCGGCCACATCGAGGTGGGCGGTCCGCTGCCGCTCACCCGGGACGGGCGCGTGGACCGCGCGCGCGTCACCGCCGAGGCCCCCGCCCCCGCTGCCGTGCCCGCCGCCGCGCCGGCGGCGTCGGCACCCGCGCGGGACGAGGCCGAACTCCTCGCCCAAGTGGCCCGGGTGACCTGCCGGGTGCTGGGAATCGGCGCCGTCGAACCCGATATGAACCTGCTCGACGCCGGTGCCACCTCCGTCGAACTCGTCCGCCTGGCGACCGCTCTGGAGGAGGAACTCGGCCTCGACACCGACATCGAGGAACTGCTGGCCTTCCCGTCGGTCGCCGTGATCGTCGGCCGCCACCTCGGCCGCCGGACGGCACCACCGGCCCGGGACCCCCTGCCGCCCGCGTCCGTAGCGTTCGCACCCGGGTCCGTACCGCCCGCGCCGCCCGCGCCCGGACCCGTGCCGCCCGCGTCCGTGCCGCCCGCACCCGCCTCCGTACCGCCCGCGTCCGAGTCCTCACCGCTCACGCCGCCCGCACCCGGGCCCGTGCCACCCACGCCCGTACCGCCCGCCTCCGTCCCGCCCGCGTCCGGGGCCGCGCCGCACGTACCGCCCGCGCCGCCCGCACCCGGACCCGTACCACCCATCCCCGCGCCCTCCGTGCCCCCCGCGCCCCGCCCCCAACCGCCCCTGCTCACCGGCATCGGCGCCCGCCAGGCGTTCAAGGACGCCCACCACGGCATCCGGCACGAGTTCGACGCCACCGACGGCGTCGCCCTCAGCGGCCCGGACGACCACCACCTCACCGCCCGTCGCAGCCACCACCGCTTCGACCCCGGCCCCGTGACGCTGCCGGACCTGGCCGCCCTCCTCGGGGCCCTCCGCCGGGTCCGCGGCCCGGGAGGCGAACCCAAATACGCCTATCCGTCGGCCGGTTCCTCCTACCCCGTCCAGACCTACCTGCTCGTCCACCCGGGGAAGGTGACCGGACTGCCCGGCGGCAGCCACTACGTCCACCCCGCGCGCAACCGCCTGGTGAGCATCGACCCCACCGCGACCCTGCCCGCCGACGCGCACGCCGAGATCAACCGCGCCGCCTACGGGGAGGCGGCCTTCTCCCTCTACCTCATCGCCGCGATCGACGCGATCACACCGCTCTACGGCGATCTCTCCTGGGACTTCACCGTCTTCGAGGCCGGTGCCATGACCCAGTTGCTGATGCGGACCGCCGTCGGCACCGGCATCGGCCTGTGCCCCGTCGGCACGATGGACCCCGCGCCGCTGCGCCGCGCGTTCGCCCTCACCGACCGGCACCGCTTCGTCCACGCCCTCCTCGGCGGGCGGCCCCGCACGGAGGCCCCGTGAACCGGCACGGCCCCCTGGCGGGCCGGCGGCAGAGCGTCGACACCCGCAGCGCCGCGTGGGTGGCGCCGACGGGCACCCCGGGGCTGCCGCTGGAGGTGGCCGCCACCCGGGACGGCGTCGACCCGGCCGAATGGGCCCGCACCCACCTCGACACCGTCACCGGCTGGCTGCACCGTCACGGAGCCGTCCTGTTCCGCGGCTTCGGCGTCGGCCTCGACGGCTTCGGCGACGTCGTCCACGCCCTGGCCGGATCCCCCGAGGCGTACGTCGAACGGTCGTCGCCGCGCACCGCCCTCGGGCATCACCTCTACACCGCCACCGACCACCCCGCCGACCAGCCCATCCCCCCGCACAACGAGAACTCCTACCAACTCCGCTTCCCCGGACGGCTGGTCTTCGGCTGCCTCACCCCGGCCCGGACCGGCGGCGCGACCCCGCTCGCCGACACCCGGCGCGTCCTGGGCCGCCTCGACCCCGCCCTCGTCGCCGCCTTCGCCCGCCGCGGGGTGCTCTACCAGCGCAACTACGGCGACGGGATCGGCATGTCCTGGCAGGACGCCTTCCAGACCCGCGACAAGGCGGCCGTCACCGCCTACTGCGCCGCCCGCCGCGTCGACGTCGAATGGAAACCCGACGGCGGGCTGCGGACCACCCAGGTCCGCCCCGCCCTCGCCGTCCACCCGGCGACGGGGGAGCGGGTGTGGTTCAACCACGCCGCGTTCTTCCACGTCTCCGCCCGGCCGCCCGCGCTGCGGGACGCCCTGCTGGCCCAGTTCGACGAACGCGACCTGCCGAGCCACTCCTGCTACGGCGACGGCCGGCCCATCGAACCCGCCGTCATGGAGGAACTGCACCACGCCTACGCCGCCGAACTGGTGGCGCCCGCCTGGCGGGCCGGCGACGTCCTCCTCGTCGACAACCTCCTCACCGCGCACGGCAGGGAACCCTTCACCGGCGAACGCCGCGTCGTCGTCGGCATGGCACAGCCGCTGGACTGGGACGAGGTGAGCGCGTGACCGCCCCCGGCACACCGCTGCCCGCGACCTTCGTCCAGCGCGGCCTGTGGCCGTCCACTCGCCACGCCCGCCCGGCGGAGGTCACCCACGTCCGCGCCCTGCGCCTGACCGGGGACACCGACACGGCGCGGCTCACCGAGGCCGTCCGGCGGGTCACCGCCGCCCTCCCCGCCCTCACCGCCGAACTCTCCGGCGACGAGGAACCCCGCCTGACCCTCCGGCCGGACGCCCCCGAGGTCACCCCGGTCGACCTGCGCGGAGCCCCGTCCGCCGGACGCGACGCCGTCTGCGTGGCGCTGCTGCGCGCCGACCGGGACCACCCTCGCGCCGGACGCCACCGGGCCCGCTTCCACCTGGTGCGGCTCCACGACGACGAGACGGTGCTCGCGCTCACGGCCCACACCCTCCTCCTCGACACACCGTCCCTCTACGCCGTGCTCGGCGCGGTCTGCCAGGCGTACGCCGGCCGCTTCCGCCCCGAGCACTACCGCGACGCCACCACCCTGCCCGACGCGCCCCACGCCCCCCTCTCCGGTCGGGCCCGGGCCTCCCGCCGGCGCTGGTGGCACCGGCGCCTGGCCGCCCTGCCCGGCCCGGCCCCGGCCCCCGCCGGCCCGCCCCGCGACCGGGTGACCGAAACCCACCGGCTGCGCATCCCCGCAGCGCGCTGGAAAGCCCTGACCGCCCTGACCGCCCTGGGCGGCCCCCTCGGCGGCAACGGCTCGCTCGCCGTCATGGCCCTGGCCGCCTGGTGCCTGCGCGCCCCGGACCACCGGGGACCGGCCCGCTTCACCACCGTCGTCGACCTGCGCGACCACCTCGGACTCGGGCCCGCCGTCGGCCCGTTCACCGACCGCCTCGTCTTCGGCGCCGACCTCGGCGAAGCGCCGCGCCCCTCCTTCCGGGACGTCACGCTGCGCGCCCAGTCCGGGTTCCTGGACGCCGTCGTGCACTACCTCCCCTACGGCGACGTCGTGGAACTCGGCAGGGAACTGGGCCGCGTCACCGCGCCCCGCACCGCCGCGCACTGGGACGTGGCGCTGAACTTCTGCCGCAACCCGCCCACCAGCGCCGCCACCCGCGGCGAACGCACCCTCGCCGAACGCGGCCTGTCCATCGAGCTGTTCCGCGAGGCCGACCTGCTCGGCGCGGCCGGCACCGGTCCCGCGCACCGGTGGGACGGCACGGTGCTCGCCCTCTCCCTAGGCGAACTCGGCGACGACACCGTGCTGGTCCTCGACGCCGACCGCGACCACCCGCACCACGGAACCGCCGACCGGCTGCTCCACCGGATGGACGAAGCGCTCCTGGCGGCCGTCGCCGACCCGGACGCCCCCCTGCCCCCCTTGCCCGCCCCCGCGCACACCACGAGGAGCCACCGATGACCACGACCCCGCGGACCGCCGCCGAGCCCACCTACCACGTGGTGGTCAACGACGAGGAGCAGTACTCGATCTGGCTCGCCGAACAGGAGATCCCGGCCGGCTGGCGGGCCACCGGAACCTCCGGCACCCAGGAGGAGTGCCTGCGCCACATCGACGAGGTGTGGACCGACATGCGCCCCCGCAGCCTGCGCGAGGCCATGGCCGCGGCGGAGCACGCGGAGCCCGCTCCCGCCCCGGCCCCGGCCGAGGAGGAGCCGAGCCTCGTCGACCGGCTCTGCGCGGGCGACCAGCCGGTGGAGGCGGTCCTCCGCCCGGAGCGCACGGCCGCCGCCCTTCGGGAGGCCGTCGACCGCGGCTACGTCTTCGTCCGCTTCACCGCCACCCGCGGCGGCACCGAACTCGGCGTCGCCGTCGACCCCGCGGCGACCACCATGGACGGCACCGAGCTGCGCCTGACCGGCACCCTCACCCTCGACTTCGAACCGGTCCGCTGCCACGCCCGCGTCGACGTGACCACCTTCACGGGCGAGGGCCGCCTGGAGCGCGTGTCCGGCACCTGACCCCCGCCGGCCACCCGGCCGTGAGGCGCGGCTCGGGACCGGGCCGCCGACCCACCGAAGGGAGGGACCCCATGACCACCCCCATGACCACCCCCACGACCACCCGCACCACCACCCGCACCGCCGTCTTCGCCCACCTCCGCGCCCCCGGCCTCGGCGACCTCCTCCAGCGCAACATCGGCCTCGCCCTCGTCCGCCGCGCCCGCCCGGCGACGGCGGTCACCCTGGTCGTCGGCGAGGACCTGGCGGCCCGCTTCGGCCCGGTGCTCACCCGCCACACGTACGCCACCGACGTGCTGCACTGCCCCCAGCGGGGCGAGGCCGACCCCCGGTGGCCCGCCTTCCTGCGCACCCTGGCCGACCGCCGCTTCGCCCTCGCCGTCGTCGACCCGGACAGCCAGGGTCTGCACGCCGGCCACGCCCGGGCCGCCGGCGTGCCCGAGCGGATCGGCCTGCCGCAGGACCGGCCCGGAGACGAACACATCACCCACCCCATCCGCCTCCCACGCCCCCTGTGGGGGACCCCGGACCTGTACGAGTACGCCACTGCCCTCGCCGCCGCGCTGGGCCTGCCCGCACCGCCGCGCCCCGGCGACGTCCTGCCGGAGCTGCCCCGCACCCGCGGCGTCCGCCCGCCGACGGCCGGTCTGCCCCGTCCGCTCGTCGCCGTCCACCCCGGCGGGGCACCGCACTGGAACAGGAGATGGCCGCTCGAGCACTACGCCCGGCTCTGCGCCCGCCTCGCGGCCGAACTCTCGGCCTCCCTCTGCCTGCTGGGCGACGAAGCCGAACGCCCCGAGCTGGAACTGCTCCGGCACGCCGTCCTGACGCGGTCCCCGCGAGCCGTCGTCCACCTCGAGGCGGGCGCGGACCTCGACCGGACCGCGAACGTCCTCGCCGACGCCGACCTGCTCGTCGGCAACGACTCCTCGCTCGCCCACGTCGCCGCCGCCGTCCGCACCCCGTCCGTCGTCCTCTACGGCCCGACCGGCACCGAGTACCTGTGGACCAGGATCTACCCGTACCACCGCGGGGTCTCCCTGCGGTGGCCGTGCCAGCGGCTGCGGCACGCCGCAGGCGAACTCGCCGGCCGGCGGTGCGCGCACGGCTGCGTCCTGCCCTACCAGGGCCCGGCCGGCCCGTATCCGCGCTGTCTGGCCGACCTGCCGGTGGACAGGGTCTGGCCGGCGGTGACCGCCCGATGGGCGAGCCCCCACCCCGTGACGATCAGGAGTACCCCATGAGCGCCGACCCGTCCCGGGTGCGGACGATCCTCTCCGTCAACTTCAACCACGACGGCTCCGGCGTGCTGTTGCGGGAGGGCAGGATCGCCGGCTACGTCACCACCGAGCGCCGCTCCCGCCTCAAGAAGCACCCGGGCCTGCGCGAGGAGGACCTCGACGAACTGCTGGACCAGGCCGGGGCCGACCTCTCCGACATCGACCACGTCATGCTCTGCAACCTGCACACCATGGACACACCCGACATACCCCGGCTGCACGGCTCCGACCTCAAGGAGACCTGGCTCGCGTTCTGGGTCAACCAGCGCAACGACGAGGTGAGCCTGCGCGGCCGCCGCATCCCCTGCACCGTCAACCCGGACCACCACCTCATCCACGCCGCCACCGCCTACTACACTTCCGGCTACGACTCGGCGATGGCCGTGGCCATCGACCCCACCGGCTGCCGCGCCTTCGCCGGCAAGGGCAGCCGCCTCTACCCCCTGCGCCGCGACCTCGACGCCTGGTTCAACGCCAACATCGGCTACTGCTACGTAGCCGACCTGATGTTCGGCTCCAGCATCGTCGGCGCCGGCAAGGTCATGGGCCTCGCCCCCTACGGCAGACCCGCCGACGGCGCCGGCCCCGACGAGGAACCGCCCGAGACCGTGCGCGACTTCGCCGCCCTGGTGGCCCTGGCCGACCGGCACCCGCGCCTCGTCGACGTCGACGGCAGGAAGCTCAACGCCACCCTCGCCCACTACATCCAGCTGGGCCTGGAACGCCAGCTGACCGCCGTCTTCGCCGAGCTCGCCCCGCTGTGCGCCCGCAACGGCATCGCACCGGACATCTGCCTCTCCGGCGGTACCGCCCTCAACGCCATCGCCACCCAACTCGCCTTCGAGTCGACCGGCTTCGAGCGCATGCACCTCCACCCCGCCTGCGGCGACGACGGCACCGCGATCGGCGCGGCGCTCTGGCACTGGCACCACGTCCTGGGCCACCCCCGGCTCCACCACACCAACGCCGACCTCATGTACTCCGTCCGTGAGTACCCCGAGCACACCGTCCGGCGGGCCGTGCGGGACCACGCGGCCGACCTGGTCGTCGAGGAGACCGGCGACTACATCGCCAGGGCCGCCGAACTGGTCGCCGGCGGCGCGGTCATCGGCTGGTACGACGGCGCCGGCGAGGTCGGGCCGCGGGCCCTGGGCCACCGCAGCATCGTCGCCGACCCGCGCGACCCCGCCATGCGGGACCGGCTCAACTCCCAGGTCAAGTTCCGCGAACACTTCCGGCCCTTCGCGCCGTCCGTGCTCAAGGAGCACGCCGCGGAGTGGTTCGGCCTCTCCGACAGCCCCTTCATGCTGCGGGCCACCCCCGTCCTCAAGCCCGGCGTGCCCGCCATCACCCACGTCGACGGGACGTCGAGGATCCAGTCGGTCACCCGCCAGGACACCCCCGCCTTCCACGACCTCATCCACGCCTTCAAGGACCGTACGGGGATCCCCATGGTGCTCAACACCAGCCTCAACACCAAGGGCGAGCCGATCGCGGAGACACCCGAGGACGCCCTGCGCACCCTGCTCGGCTCCCGGCTCGACCACCTGGTGCTCCCGGGCCTCATCGTCAGCGGCCGGACGGCGGCCCGCTCATGAGCGCCCCGCGGGGCGAGCGGACCCGGCGCCGCGCGCTCGAACGCGACATCGCCGCGATCTGGGCCGAGACCCTCGGCAGGGACAGCGTCGGCCCGCACGAGGACTTCGCCGCGCTGGGCGGCAACTCCATCCACGCCATCAAGATCACCAACCGGGTGGAGGAACTCGTCGACGCCGAGCTGTCCATCCGCGTCCTGCTCGAGACGCGCACCGTGGCCGGCATGACGGACCACGTCCACGCCACGCTCACGGGGGAGCGGGACCGGTGAACACCGACCTGCCCCGGCTGCTCGACCGGATCGCCGGCCTGCGCGTCCTCGTCATCGGCGACGTCATCCTCGACACCTACGTCTGGGGAGCCACCTCGGGCCTGTGCCGCGAATCCCCCGTCCCCGCCGTCACCCTGACCTCCGTCGCCCACCAGTGCGGCGGCGCCGCCAACGTCGCCGTGAACCTCCGGGCGCTCGGCGCCGAACCGGTGCTGCTCTCCGCGACGGGTGACGACCGCGCCGGCCGCCGGCTGCGCGGAGCCCTCCGCGCGCGGGACGTCGACACCGGCGGACTCCTCGTACAGCCCGGCCGGACCACGGTCACCAAACGCCGCGTCATGGCCGACGGACAGATGCTGCTCCGCCTCGACGAGGGCGGCGAACACCCGTTGCCCGTGGCGACGGACACCGGAAGCCGCCTGCTCGAACGGGCCGCCGGCCTCCTGCCCGCCGTCGACGCCGTGATCGTCTCCGACTACGGGTACGGCGTGTGGGAGCCCGACACCGTCGCCCGGCTCGCCGCACACCGCGAACTCGGCCCGTCCACCCTGGTCGTCGACTCCCGCCGGCCCGCGCGCTTCACCGCGCTGCGGGCCAGCGCCGTCAAACCCAACCACGCGGAGGCGCTGCGCCTGCTCGACGCCGGCGAACCCCCGCCCGGCCCGGCCAGGGCGGACTGGTCGGCCGCCCTCGGCGACCGGCTCCTGCGCCTGACGGGAGCCGAACGGGTCGCCCTCACCCTGGACGCCGACGGATCACTGCTCTTCGAACGCGACCGGCCCCCGGTCCGCACGTTCGCCCGGGGCAGCCGGGCACCGGTCACGGCCGCCGTCGGCGCCGGCGACGCCTTCACCGCGGCCCTCACCCTCGCCCTCGCCGCCGGCGCCGACTCCGCGGTCGCCGCCGAACTGGCCTCCGCCGCCGCCGGCACGGCCGTCGCCACCCCCGGCACCAGCACCTGCGACGCCGACGAACTGCGCCGACTGCTCGGCGGCACCGGCAAGGTCTGCCGGACCGGCACCCTGCCCGCCCGGCTGCTCGACCCGGCCGCCCGCGACCGCCGGGTCGTCTTCACCAACGGCTGCTTCGACCTCCTGCACGGCGGCCACGTCTCCTGCCTGAGCCGGGCCAAGGAACTGGGCGACCTGCTCGTCGTCGGCGTCAACTCCGACGCGAGCGTCCGACGCCTCAAGGGCCCCCGTCGCCCGGTGATCCCCCTCGCCGAACGCATGCGCGTCCTCGCCGCCCTGAGCTGCGTGGACCTCGTCGTGCCCTTCGACGACGACAGCCCCGCCGCCCTCATCGAGGCCCTCCGCCCCGAGGTCTACGCCAAGGGCGGGGACTACACCCTCGCGACCCTGCCCGAAGCACCCCTCGTCCAACGGCTCGGCGGCGTCGTCCACCTGCTCCCCAGCGTCGCCGACACCTCCACCACCGACATCATCCGGCGCATCCACGCCCTGTCCAGGACCGGCGAGGGAGACACCCCATGAGCCACGCCATCGGACCGAGCCGGCTGATCCCCGCCATCCGCGAAGCGCTCGGGGACGAGAAGGACCCCCGGCTCGCCCTCTACGTCCACGTCCCCTTCTGCTCCTCCAAGTGCCACTTCTGCGACTGGGTCACCGACATCCCCGTCGCACGCCTGCGCGGCGACAGCCGGGAACGCTCGCCCTACGTCACCGCCCTCTGCGACCAGATCCGCTTCTACGGCCCCCAGCTCACCCGGCTCGGCTACCGCCCCGAGGTCATGTACTGGGGCGGCGGCACCCCCACCCGGCTCACCGGCGACGAGATGACGGCCGTCCACCAGGCCCTCGACGACGCCTTCGACCTGACGGGACTCCGCCAGTGGTCGGTGGAGAGCACCCCGAACGACCTCGACCCCGCCACCCTCGACACCCTGCGGGGCCTCGGCGTCACCCGCGTCAGCGTCGGCGTCCAGTCGCTCAACCCGTACCAGCTGCGCAAGGCAGGCCGGGCCCACTCGCGCGAACAGGCCCTGGCCGCCGTCCCCCTGCTGCGCCGCGCCGGCATCGACGAGTTCAACGTCGACCTGATCGCCGGCTTCCCCGGCGAAGCCGTCGAGTCCTTCGAGGAGACCCTGCGCACCGTCCTCGCGCTCGACCCGCCGCACGTCTCCGTCTACCCCTACCGCGCCACCCCCAAGACGGTCATGGCCATGCAGCTCGACCGCGAGTTCGTCGAGGCCCGGAACCGGGACGGCATGATCGACGCCTATGAACGGGCCATGGCCGCGCTCGGCGCCGCCGGCTATCACGAGTACTGCCACGGCTACTGGGTGCGCGACGCGCGCCACGAGGACCAGGACGGCAACTACAAGTACGACCTGGCCGGCGACAAGATCGGCTTCGGCAGCGGCGCCGAATCGATCATCGGTCACCACCTGCTCTGGAACGAGAACAGCGCCTACGCCCGCTACCTGCTCGCCCCCCGCGAGTTCTCCGCCGCCCACCGGTTCACCACCGCCGAACCCGACCGCCTGACCGCCCCCGTCGGCGGCGCGCTGATGACCCGTGAAGGCGTGGTCTTCGCCCGCTTCCGCAGACTGACCGGCCTGGACTTCGCGGACGTCCGCGCCACACCGTACTTCCGCCAGTGGTTCGATCTCCTGGAGCGCTGCGGCGGCCGCTTCGTCGAGACGCCGTACAGCCTCCGCCTGGAGCCGTCCACCATCCACCGCGCCTACATCACCCACCTCGCCTACACCATGGCCCATGGCCTGGCCCCCGAACGCGCCTGAGGCGCCCGGCCGAGAGGAGCCGCCCATGACACCGACCGCCCCCCGCAGATCGGGGGAAGTCCGCACCCGCTACGCCGAGTTGATCGACGCCCTGCGCGCCGAGGGCGACCCCGAAGCGGCCCACCGCTGCGCCCGGCTCGCCGTCGAGCAGGGGGTATGGCGCCACCCCGCGCAGCGCCCCGTGCACTACGTCCCCTCGCTCCCGCCGCGGCCGGTGTACGACCCCTCGGCGTTCTGGTTCACCGCGCACCTGGAGGAGAACTTCCCCGCGATGCGCGCCGAACTGGACCGGGTCACCGATCCGGTGGGCCACGGCTTCCTGCCCGTCGAGGAACCGCTGCTCGGGAAGGGCCGGTGGGAACAGGTCACCTTCTACGAGGCCGGCCAGCGCTTCGACGACGCCTGCGCCCGCTTCCCGGTGACCGCCGCCGTCATCGAGGGGATTCCGGAGGCGTCGTACGCCGGATCGGGCGTCGTCACCCTCTCCTGGCTCCACCCGGGGACGCACATCGTCCCGCACTGCGGCGGCACCAACGCCCGGCTCCGGGTGCACCTGGGCCTCAAGGTGCCCGAGGGGCCCGTCATGCGGGTGGGGGAGGAGCGCCTGCACTGGCACGAGGGCAGGTGCCTCGTCTTCGACGACTCCTTCGAGCACGAGGTGTGGCACGAGGGCGACGCCCCCCGCGTGGTGCTCCTGATGGACGTCGTCCACCCGGACCTCGACGCGTCCCTGCGCGACGCGATCCTCGCCGAGCGGACGTCTTTCGCGGACCGCGTGACGGGATTTATGAACAGGCAGGGTATCAGCCGGGTGGAATTGGCCGACGACGCGGTCCGGCTCTTCGCGGACCCGAACACCGCCAGCCTGATCCACCGTCATTTGCGTGAAGTCGGCGCCACGGCAGTGGAGTTGAGGGAAGGTCGCCTATGCTACGATTAGCGAATTCCTCGCGCCTCGGAATCCGTTTGCCGATTGTTTGTCATTGAAATTCCGAAAGGGATACGCCGTGGTGAAATTCTTGGGTGCCGTCCCCGTGCTGACCGCCGTGGACGTTCCGGCGAACGTCTCCTTCTGGGTGGACACCCTCGGCTTCGAGAAGGATTTCGGGGACCGGGATTTCGCGGGGGTCCGCCGCGGTGACGTCCGGCTCCACATCAGCCGGACGGAGCACCAGATCGTCGCCGACAACACCTCCGCCTGGATCGAGGTCACCGACCCCGACGCGCTCCACGAGGAATGGGCCCGGGCGGTCTCCACCGATTACGCGGACACCTCGGGCCCGGCCATGACGCCCGTGGGGGAGTCGCCCGCGGGACGGGAGTTCGCCGTCCGGGACCCCGCGGGGAACTGCGTCCACTTCACCGCGGGGGAGTGACACCCCTTCCCCTCGCGCCCCCACGCACCCGCCGGACGACAGCGGAGAGGAACAGCCATGGCACAGAGCACGGAAGCGCCGGCGCTCGTCGAGGCGGCCAGGAACGGCGACGTCCGCGCCCTGCGCGCGGCGCTCGCGGAGGGCGCCGACGTGAGGGCCCGGGACGCCGACGACTGGAGCGCCCTCGACTGGGCGGCCGGCCGGGGCGACGCCGAGGCCGTACGGATCCTGCTGGCGGCCGGAGCACCGCCCGGCGCGACGGGCCGCGAGGCACGGACCCCATACGAGATCGCCCTGGCGGCGGGCCACCTCGACGCGGCACGGGAACTGCGCGCCGCCGAGGACGCCGCCCGCGGCGACGGCCCGGCGCCGCGCCGCACCTGGGAGCCGTACTGCCGCGCCTACCCGGCCGCGGATCTCGCCGCCTCCCCCGACTGGCCCGCCGGGGACGACCGAACGGGTGGGGACGGCGGGACGGGCGAGGACGCGCTGCTCTACCTCCATCACGACCTCACCGTCACCCGCTCCATCTGGCACGGCGAGGACGTGGTCTTCGACGCGGTGACCCCGCGGTGGGAACGGTTCTGCCGCGAGGACCTCGGGTTCACCGTCCCCGACGACTTCGACCTGGTGCCGTGACGGCGGCCGGCGGCACGACCGTCCACCTCGTCCTCACCGCCCCCGACCTGCCCGGCGACACGGGAGAGACCGGACTCCAGGACAAGTCCGGAGCCCTCCTCCCCGGCCGGACGGCACCCGGCCGGACGACACGCTACGAACTCGACGTCCCGCTGCGCACCACGGCCGGCGGCTCGGACTTCTCCGGGCCGTACGTGCATGGGACACGCGGCGGGCGGTTCCTGTACCTGAGCCGACGCGATCCCTCGGGGCCGGGCTGGGCCCGCCGGTGCAAGATCATGCTGCCGGACGGCCCACCGGCCGGCGGTGGCACCCTGTACGCGACCGTGACCGACACCGGCGGGAGCCGGGCCGAACTCACCGAGGACGGGTGGACGGCGGAGGAGCCGGGCCGGTGACCGAACACCCGCGGGCGCACACGGCACACCTCCGCACGGCCCGGCTCGAACTGACCCCGCTGGACCCGGCCGCCGACGCCCGGCACCTGCACCACGCCTACGGCGACGAGGAGGTGATGCGCTGGTGGACGCGGCCGGCGTGCGCCGACCCGGCCGAGACCGAGCGCTACCTCACCTCCTGCGCCGCCGCGCCCGGCGCCCGGCTCTGGACCATCAGGGCCCCTGACGGCACCGTGCCGGGCATGGCCGGGCTCCTGGGCGGGACCGACGTGCCCGGACTGACCTGGCTGCTCCGCAGGGACAGCTGGGGCCACGGCTACGCCACCGAGGCCGCCGCAGCCGTCGTCGGCCACGCCCTGGAGGACGGCGGCCTCGACCGCGTCGAGGCGTGGATCGAGGCCGGCAACCGCCGCTCCCTCGCCGTGGCGGCCCGCGTCGGGCTGACCGAACGCGCCCGGCTCGCCCAGCACTACCCCCACCGCCCCGGGCCGCACGAGATGGTCGTCCTGGGAAAGGCCCGCGCCGAGGAACCCCTGACGACCCTCGCCGTGATCACGGAACTGCCGGTACGGGACGTGGCCGCCACCCTGCGGCTGGTCGAGGCCGCGCTGGGCGCCCGTACCGCCTTCGCCATCGGTGACCCGCCGGAGTTCGCCGAAGCCGCCCTGACGCCGTGGAGCGCCGGCCCCCGGTTCCGGCTCGCGGCCGTGCCCGGCCCGGGGCCGGTGGAGCCCGTCCGTCTCCACCTCGACGCCGCCGGCACCGCGGACTCCCTCCACCGCAGGGCCGTCGACGCGGGGGCGCGGGTCGACGGGCCGCCGGCGCGGCGGCCCTGGGGACGGTCCGAATTCGTGATCACGCTCCCGGAAGGCCATGAGCTGACCGTGTCCGCTCCTGTCTGACCGAGCGCCCCCGCCCCGATCAAGGAGACGCACTCATGTCCGATCCGGTCTTGGCCGCCCAGACGTCCGACGAGCCCGGGGAGCACCTGACCGCCCGCCCGGCCAACCCGGGCCAGCTCGGCCGGCCGGCCTTCCTGATGAACGCGCCCTTCTCCTACTCCTGTGACGTCGCCAACAATGTCTGGATGGAGGACCTGACCGACGAGGAACGGGTCCCCGACCCGTCCCGCGCGTTCGCCCAATTCCTGGACCTCTACAACTATGTGGCCGCCGAGGCCCTCGTCGCCCTCCTGCCCACCCCGCGTACCACCGGCCTCCAGGACCTCGTCTTCACGGCCAACCTCGGCATCGTGCTTGAGCACCTCCCCGACCGGAACACCGTCGTCATATCCCGTTACACCTCACCACCCCGGCAGGCGGAAACCCCCGTCGGCGAGCGGTTCTTCGAGGCGATGGGCTACGAAACCCACGTCCCCGAGACGCACTTCGAGGGGGAGGCGGAACTCAAACACCTGCACGGAAACGTCTACGCGGGCGGCTACGGCCAGCGTTCCGACCGGGAGACCTACGACTGGATGGAGCGCGCCTTCGGAATGGAGGTCGTCAAGCTCCGTATGACCGATCCCCGTATGTACCACCTCGACTGCACGGTCTTCCCCCTCACCCCCCAGCAGACGCTGGTCTGCACCTCGCTCTACGACCGGGCGGAAATCCGCGAACTGGAGAAGCACACCGAGATCATCGACGTCGGCGAGGACGAGACCTACACGGGCATCTGCAACTCCGTGCGGCTCAACAACGTGCTCCTCAATTCCTCCCACATCCACGACCTCAAGTCCGGTACGGAGGAGTACGACTCCGAAGTGCGGAAGAACCGCGCGCTGGAGGACATCGCCTCCCGGGCGGCCTTCGAAGTGACGTATTTCAACCTGTCCGAGTACCACAAGGGCGGGGCGCTGCTGTCGTGCATGATGATGCACCTCAACCGCTTCTCCTACGCCTTCCCCCTGCTGTGACGCACCCGCCCGCGCCGGGGGAGGACGCGCCGGAGGAGGAAGCGCCGTCCCGTCCCGACGAGCGGTGGCGGAACGCCCGCGTCCTGTGGCGCTTCGTCCGCCCGCACCGCCGCGCGCTCCTGCTGGGCCTGGTACTCGGACTCGGCACCACCATGGCCCAGCTCGCCACCCCGCTGGTCACCAAGGGCGTCCTCGACGGCCTGGATGCGCAAGCGCCGGTCGGCCCGGCCATCGCCCTGCTCGTGGCCCTGCTGCTCGTCGGCACGGGCTGCGCCCTCGCCGAGTGGATCCTGCTGGGCGGTCTGGCCGAACGCATCGTGCTCGACGCCCGCAGCGCCATGGTCCGGCGGCTGCTGGGGGCCCGGGTGACGGCACTGTCCGGCCGCTCCAGCGGTGAGATCGTCACCCGCGTCACCTCCGACACCCTGCTGCTGCGCGAAGCCGCCGCGACGTCCGCCGTCGACCTCGTCAACGCGGCGGTGCTGCTCGTCGGCGCCCTCGTCCTGATGGGCACGCTCGACTGGGTCCTGCTGGCCACCACCCTCGGCGCCATCGCGGTCATCGGCGCCGTGGTCGCCGTCCTGATGCCCCCCATGGCGGTCGCCCAGCGCGAGGCCCAGGCGGCCGTGGGCCGCCTGGGCGGCGTGCTCGAAGGGACGCTGCGGGCCATCCGCACGGTCAAGGCCGGGCGGGCGGAGGACCGGCAGTGCGCCAAGATCCTGGCCGAAGCGCGGGAATCGACCCGCCAGAGCATCCGGGCCGTCCGCTTCGAGGCCGTCGCCTGGACCGTGGCCACCGGCGGTATCCACATCGCCATCCTGGCCGTCCTCGCCCTGGGCGCCTGGCGCGTGACGGAGGGCGTACTGCCGGTCTCCAGCCTCGTCGCCTTCCTGCTCTACGCCTTCCAGATCCTGGACCCGGTGACCAGCCTCACCCGTACCGTCAGCCAGTTCCAGGCCGGAACGGCGGCCGCCGCCCGCATCGGCGAAGTGCAGACGATGGAAGCGGAGCCACTGTCCACACCCCGGGCACCGGCGCCTCGCGGCGCCATCGGCCACCACATCGTGACCTTCCGGAACGTCACGGCGCGCCACCGCCCGGACGGCCCCCCGACCCTCAGCGACATCACCTTCGGCATCCCCCGCCGCGGCCACACCGCCGTCGTCGGCCCCTCCGGCGCGGGCAAGACCACCCTTTTCTCCCTGCTGCTGGGCTTCCTCCAGCCGCAGCACGGAGAACTCGCCCTCGACGGAAGGCCGTTCGCCCAATGGCCGCTGGACGCGATCCGCGCCCGCATGGCCTACGTCGAACAGGACGCCCCGCTGCTCCCGGGCACCCTCCGGGAGAACCTGCTCTGCCGGCACCGGGAAGTCGACGACGACACACTCTGGACCGTCCTCCGAGCCGTACGGCTGGAGGACCGGACACGCGCCCTGCGCGACGGACTCGACACCGTCCTGACGGACACGGCCCTGTCCGGCGGCGAACGCCAGCGCATCGCCCTGGCCCGCGCCCTGGTCGGCGACCCCGACCTGCTGCTCCTCGACGAGGCCACCGCCCAACTGGACGGCCTCACCGAGGTCGCCGTACGCGACGTCGTCCGCCACACGGCCGCCCGGCGCGCCGTCGTCACCATCGCCCACCGCCTCTCCACCGTCAGCGACGCCGACCGGATCCTCGTCCTGGACCGGGGCCGCCTCCGGGCCCTGGGCACCCACACCCAACTGCTCGGCCGGGACGCGCTCTACCGCGACCTGGTGGCGGCCCTGCGCATCACTCCCGCCCCGGCGCCGACGGACGACGGGCCGTGAGCCGGCCCCTCCGACGGCGGACGCGAGCTCGCCGACGGCGCGCAACACGTCCGCCGGTTCCGGCCCGGGCCGGGCGCCAGGCGGGCCTTGCGCCGTGTCGGGTCCGCCGGGGCGGCCTGGCCGCCGTCGAGCGGCCGACCGACAGCGGCCAGCGAGTGAACTCACCGGGGAGTCGCCGTGCCGCCGCCGGTTCCTCGCCCGCGTCCGGCGTCCGGCAGCCGAGCGGGTCGCTCGGCCGGCCGGGACGCAGGGCGTCGCCGCGCGGCCGTCACGAGGGCGAGGCGCCTCTGCCGCCGCCGACACGTCGGCCGCTCGCACAGGCGTCCGCGCCCCGCGGATCCTGCCACCCGGCGCAGTGCCGGTGCCCGAGCCGGGCGACTCCGATCCGATGCCCGCGGCCGTGCCCGACAGGGCCCGGTGCGTACCCGGGAGAACGCCTTGGCCGGGTACCACCACGTGCTCACCGCGCACCGGAAGGCGCCGCCGCGCCGGGCGGACCCGGCCGTCGCGAAGGCGGCGGAGCGGCAGAGCGCCGCGATGCGGGAACTCTCCCGCCCGAGAGCGGCGTCAACTCAGCCCTTCCTGCCGCGGGTTCACAGCATCCCCGACAGCGGCAGGGCTCGCTCGGCGAGCTGTCCGCGCAGCCGGTCTCCGGTGGTGTCGGCCTCGGTGAGCCAGTCGGCGGCGAGGAGTCGTTCGGTGTGTTCGCCGATCCGGTCGGGGGGCAGGGAGCAGAACGCGGCGACCTGGTCCAGGGCGAGCCCGTCGTCCTCGGCGCGTCCGAGCCGTCCGTCGGGGCGGGTGTGGGCGACGGTGTACAGCGCAAGGAGCCGGGTGACGGCGGTGGCCTTCTTCTTGCGGAGCTTCCGGTCGCCCACCACCTTCTGGGCCCAGCCGGAGATCCTGGCGCGGGTGGTCTTGCCGAAGTCGAACGGGCGGGGCCGGTCGGGCAGCAGCGCGGGGACGGTGACGGCGGTGGGGTCTTCGGGGCGGGAGGCCAGCAGCTCGGCGACGGTGCCGGGCAGGCGCAGCCAGTCGGCCTCGACCAGTTGCCGGACCACCCGCTCGGCATCGTCCCCGAGCCAGCCGGTGAGGTCCTGGCCGGTGACGTTCCCGGTGCCGGCTTTCGCGGCCCGCAGGATGAGCATGAGCACCGCCAGGCGCACCTCGGCCCCCGGGTGCGGGGCGTGGGCGGCGACGTAGTCCAGCACCGTGCGGGCGTGCTCGGCCTGGGGGCGGGTCAGCAGCCGTTCCACCGCCGGCCCGTCGCCGCCCGCGCCGTCGACGGGCAGACCGCAACGGTTGGCGTGCATCTCGAGGGTGGCCTGCACGGCCGCCTCGGCGCGTTGCGCCTCGTGGCGCAGCGAGTCGTCGCCGCTCACGTCGGCCCACAGGGCGAAGGCGCGGGCCTTGCGCTCATGGAGTTCGGCGAGGAGGGCGAGGTCGGGCTCGGCGCGCTGCTGGTAGGCGCGGAACGCGTCCCCGAGCTCGACGAGCTCCAGGCGCAGCACGTCGGGCTCGAGATCCGGGGGCACGATCCGCTGGGCGATCTTCCCCCACCGCTTCGCCCGCCGGGGCGCCCCACCCGATGAGGCGCCCCGGCGGGCACGAGGGACCGGCGCCGGCGAGGAGGCCGCGGACGGCGACGCACCGGCGGGGACAGGGCCCTGGTCGGAGAAGACCGCTGCCACACCCTCCCGTGGCGTGCCGCCCGCTCTCCCCTGCTCCGCCGGTTGCCCTGCCGCCTGTTCCCCCCCGGCGGGGGCGGTACGGGCCGGGGGCGGGGCGGTGTCCAGGACACGGCAGTCGGGGGTGGCGGCCGCGCAGCGCGCGCACATCTCCGCGATGCGCCACAGCCGTCCGGCACGGTCGGCGTACACCGTCAACACCACCGGGCCGCCGCACCGCGTCGGCCCCGGCCCCGATCGCGTACCGCCGGACCGTCCGGCGGCGGGATCGGGGGTGTGCCACGCGCAGTCGGCCGCGCGGCAGGCACACCGCGCTTCACCGCGCGGCCCTCCACCCGCGCGGATGCGGGCGAGATGCGCGTTGACGTGGCCGACCGCGGCCTTGCGCCCGTCAGCGGTGCCGCCGGGGAAGCACTGATCGGCGCAGGCCGGGCGCGAGCAGGAGACTCTCACCGCACCGGCGGAAGGGCGGCCGTAGGGGTCCAGCCGCACCGTCCACACCCGCCCTACGACGTGCTCCTCCTGCCGCGTACCGGCTTCCACCACCATGCGCGCACCTCCCGCGTTCCTTGATCCGTTGCGCCGGGCGGTCCCCATCATGGAGGATGCCGCCCGATCAGTTCCGGGGAACGGGGGCATTCGGGCGCGCCCTGTTCGCACGCGAGCGAGACCCTCGCTGCGGGGGCCACACGATCGCGCCCACGGCGAAGTAGCGGTGAAGGCGCGGCCGTGGGCCGCCGCCCCTCGCCCGGATACCCGCCACCGCCGTTGTCCGGACACTCCGCGCGAACCCGGGCGGACCCTCACGCCCTCCCGTCAACGGGCCGGCAGCCGCTGCGTTCCGGCGGTGGGTTTACCTCGACTCCGGCAGACCGGAATCCCTCTCAAGGGTTAAGCGTATGAACGCTGCCGTCTGGGCTTGCGCTTCAGCCGGCACCGCCCAAGTGGAGAACCAGGAGAACCGTGTTCCAGCGCATCACCACGCCTGCCCTCGGTTTGATCGTCGCCTCGACCGCCGTGCTCGGTCCGGCCCTCCCGGCCGGTGCCGACGACGGTCACCGCCACGGCGACGGCGCCCACGGCACCGGCGAACACCGGGCCGGACGCCCGGTCGGCCCGTGAACTCGCCACGTTCGTCGACGGGGTCCTCGCGACGACGCACACCCGGCAGGTCGACATCGTCGGTCACTCGCAAGGTGGCATGATGCCGCGCTACTACCGCTCCGCGTCGGCCTACGGCGCACGGCGAGGAAGGTCCGGGTGGCCGGGGCGCTCGGGTGGACCCAGGCTGGAGGCGAGGAGCCGCGCGACGATCCGGCGGTACGAGAGAGCGGCGGAGAGGTGACCATCGTGGGGCAGACGCCGGTCACCGTGGCGTCACGCGCCCGAAGGCCGGCAGTGAAGGTGTCCGACTGCGCGTGCGGCTCCGGGTGAGCAGCCGGCCACCGAGGCAGAGGCCGCCCCCTGGGACACGACGGAAGCGAGGCCGGTGATGCGGGAGTGGGCCTGGGAGTACGAGGGGTACGATCCGGCGGCGGAGCGCCTGCGCGAGGCGCTGCACACCCTCGGCAACGGCTACTTCGCGACGCGCGGCGCGGCCCCCGAGTGCCGGGGCGGGCTGGTCCACTGCCCGGGCACCTACGTGGCCGGGTGCTACGACCGCCTCGTCTCGACGGTCGCGGGCCGGCAGGTCGAGAACGAGGACCTGGTGAACCTGCCCGACTGGCTGCCCCTGCGCTTCCGGCCGCTGCCCACCGACAACGCGCCCGGGCCCTGGTTCACACCCGACCGCTGCCACACCGAGGACTACCGGCAGACCCTCGACATCCGGCGGGGCACCCTCACCCGCTCCTTCCGCCTCCGGACGGACGACGGAGGGACGCTGCGGGTGGAACAGTGCCGGCTGGTGCACATGGGGGATCCGCATCTGGCCGCGCTGCGGACGGTCTTCACGGCCGAGGGGCGTCCCGGGCGGGCCGAGGTGGAGGCCGGGCTGGACGGGAACGTGACCAACGCCAATGTCCACCGCTACCGGGCCCTGGAGCGCCGTCACCTGGCCGGCGTGCGCACAGGGACGGCGGATCCGGGGATCGTGTGGCTGCACTGCCGCACCAAGACCTCCGACATCGGTGTCGGCATGGCCCAGCGGGCCGATGCCGACGGGCCGGAGCCGGCGCCGGCCGAACGCACGGCGGTCGGGCACTACGCCGGGCACCGCTTCGTCCTCCTGCTGCCGGCGGACGTGCCGGTGGCGCTGACCAAGACCGTCGCCCTGCACACCTCCCGGGACCGGGCGATCGCCGACCCCCTCGGCGCCGCCGTGGAACGGGTCGCCGCCGCGCCGGACTTCCCCGAGCTGCTGCGCTCGCACACCGCCGCCTGGGAGCAGCTGTGGCGCCGGGCCGAGTTCGATGTGCCCGGCGAGGCGGGCCGGGTGCTGCGCCTGCACCTCTTCCATGTGCTGCAGACCCTCTCCCCGCACACGGCCGATCTGGACGTCGGCGTTCCCGCGCGCGGGCTGCACGGGGAGGCGTACCGGGGGCACGTCTTCTGGGACGAGCTGTTCGTGCTGCCGTACCTGAACCTCCATTTCCCCGAGGTCTCCCGGGCACTGCTGGACTACCGTCACCGGCGCCTGCCGCGGGCCGTCCGGGCGGCTCGGGACGAGGGGCTGGCGGGGGCCGTGTACCCGTGGCAGAGCGGGAGCGACGGGCGCGAGGAGAGCCAGCGGCTGCACCTGAACCCGCGCTCCGGCCGCTGGCTGCCCGACCACACCCGCCTCCAGCGCCACGTCGGCTCGGCGATCGCCTACAACGTCTGGCAATACGCCCAGGCCACCGGCGACCTGGAGTACCTGTACGGCAAGGGCGCGGAGATGCTGCTGGGCATCGCCCGCTTCTGGGCGAGCGCCGCCGTCCCCGACCCCGGGACCGGCCGCTACCGCGTCCGCGGGGTGATGGGTCCGGACGAGTACCACGACGCCTACCCGGGCGTGGACCGGCCCGGCATCGACGACAACGCGTACACCAACGTCACGGCCGCCTGGGTCCTGGCCCGCGCCCTCGACCTCGTCCGCGGCCTGCCCGCCCGCCGCCGGCAGGAGCTCGTCGAACGCGGCGTTCTCGACCTCGGCGAGCCGCCGCTGTGGGAGGACGTCTCCCGACGCCTGTACGTGCCCTTCCACCAGGACCCGTCCCACCGGGACGTCGTCAGCCAGTTCCACGGCTACGGCGACCTGGCCGAACTGGACTGGGAGCGCTACCGGCGGCGGTACGGCGACATCCGCCGACTGGACCGCGTCCTGGAGGCCGAGGGGGACACGGTCAACCGGTACCAGGTCTCGAAGCAGGCGGACGTGCTGATGCTCGGCTACCTCTTCTCCCCGGCCGAACTCGCCGCCCTCTTCCACCGCCTGGGCCACCCGCTCGACGACGAGCTGTGGCGGCGCACCGTCGACTACTACCTGCGGCGCACCAGCCACGGCTCCACCCTCAGCGAGGTCGTGCACGGCTGGGTCCTGGCCCGCGCCCGGCGCGCCGACGCCTGGCGGTACGTCCGCGAGGCGCTGGAGGGCGACATCGCCGACCTCCAGGGCGGCACCACGTCGGAAGGCGTCCACCTCGGAGCGATGGGCGGCACCCTCGACCTGGTCCAGCGCGGCCTGACCGGGCTGGAGACCCGCGAGGACGCCCTGTGGCTCGACCCCGTGGAACTGCCGGAGCTGTCGGAGTTCTCCTTCACCCTCCGCTACCGGGGCCACTGGGGGGTCCGGCTGCGCGTCCGGAGCGGAGAACTGACGATCGGCGTGCCGGACTCCGAGCAACTGCCGATCAGGGTCGTCCTCCCGGGCCGCTCACTTACCGTCGCACCCGGTGAGACCAGGACACTGAGGTTCTGAGGCGTCGGCCCCCGGCCATTCACCCTGTGCGGATGGTGCGTCCGGTCACCTCGCCGGGCCGGAGCCGGACCCACAGGTCGCGTCGGCCTCCGGTCCAGGGGCGTGCGCCGGGCCGGGTGACCAGGTCTTCGATCGTGTGCGTGTCGGTGACGTGTTCGGCCGTTCCGGTGACCAGGTCCGCTCCACCCGGGGCCGCCGAGCGGTGCCCCGCCGTCCGGAGCACCGGAGACCACCGGCCCGTGCCGGCGCCGCGCCGCCGTTCGCGCCCGGAAACAGTGGGCGGAAGACGCCGGCCGCTTCAGCCCCCGACCCCGACGAGGCGGAGGTCGACGTTGACCACGCCCTCCACAGCCCGGACCAGACGGACCAGGAGCGGCACCATCCCGGCGTCGGGCAGTTGTCCGGACAGGGTGACGACGCCCTCGTCCACGCGCACCTCCACCGTCGGGTGCTCGTGGGGGAAGAGGCGGGCGACGACCTCGTCGCGCACCTCGGCGGCGATGTCCTCGTCGGCGCGGAGGTAGACCTTGAGGATGTCGGCCCTGCTG
The DNA here is from genome assembly GCF_017916255.1 of Streptomyces mobaraensis NBRC 13819 = DSM 40847. Lineage (NCBI taxonomy): Bacteria > Bacillati > Actinomycetota > Actinomycetes > Kitasatosporales > Streptomycetaceae > Streptomyces > Streptomyces mobaraensis. The sequence goes on along the minus strand of NZ_CP072827.1, from coordinate 61,797 downwards.
ACGACGCCCACCAGCTTCCCCTCGGCGTCGACCACCGGAAGGCGTTTGACGCCCCGCAGCGCCATCGCCCGGGCGGCCTCGGCGACGGGCGCATCGGCGTGCACGGTGATCGCGGGTGCGCTCATCAGGTCCTGCGCCGTCCGGCCCGCCGCCTTGGCCGGGTCGCCGAGTCGCTCCGGCCGGTCCACGGCGGATGGCTCGCGGCCCTTGTACTCCTCTTTCACCAGCAGGTCCGCCTCCGAGACGACGCCGATGACCCGGCCCTCGCCGGCCAGTACGGGCAGCGCGCTGACCTTCCACCGCGCGAGGGCCCCGGCGATCTCCTTGTAGGGCGTCTCCGCGCTGACGGCCACGACCGTCCGGGTCATGACGTCGCCGACGGTACGCGGCGTGTCAGGCACCGCCGGCTCCCCGGGGGAAGCCGCCTCCGGTGTCGTCGGAGGCGTAGGCGAGGCGCTGGTGGACGGAGACGACGCCGTCGACGGAGCGGCACAGCCGCTCGATGACCGGGATCATGCTCCGGGCTTCGACGTCACCGGTCAGCCGGACCTGCCCTTCGGACACCTCGACGCGGACGGCCGAGGGGCTCACACCCATCGTCCGCTGGAGCAGGTCCCGCTCGATCTCCTCCCGGATGGCGGAGTCCTCTCGGAGGAAGACGCGCAGGACGTCGGCCCGGCTGATGATGCCGACGAGCCGGTCCGTCTCGTCGACGACGGGCAGGCGTTTGACGTTCTGCGCCGACATCAGCCGTGCGGTCTCCACCACGTTCCACTCGGGCCGGGCGCACACCGGGGGAGCGGACATCAGCTCCTCGGCCCGGGCGCCCTCGGCCTTGGCCCGCTCCCACGCCTCGGGGTTCGGTACCGGGACGCGGCCGAAGGGGTCGGGCTGGTCGGCCGACTTGCGCATCAGGTCGGCCTCCGAGACCACGCCCACCACCCGGCCACCCTGATCGACGACCGGCACGGCCGTCACGTCGTTCTCGGCGAGTTCCTTGACGATCTCCTTGAAAGGGGTGTCCGGGCGGACCCGCACCACGTTCCGGGTCATGAGCTCGTCGACCGTGCGGTGCTCCAACATGATCTTCCGGTCCCTTCGGTCCGTCGGCGGTGGTGGCGAACCCGTCGGACACCCCGACCCCGCAGGCGACGCATGCCCGGCACCTCCAGGACACCACTCCCGGAGGCGTACTGCCAGCGCCCGGTGTGCGGGCGGGGAAGGCGGGGCAGCGCGATCAGCGCCGGAGCGTCACCGCTCCGGACGGCCCGGGTGCGCGCCCCGCAAGGTGGCCAGGCGCCGCGCGTACTCCTCGTCGATCTCCCCGCGCGCGTACCGCTCCGCGAGGATCCGCTCGGCGTGACCGGATACCGGGCCCTCCCGGCGGTCGGCTCCCCGGCCGCCGTGCGGCGGCCGGGCGAGCGCCCGGAAGAGCAGCACCACGACGGCGATGACCAGCGCCCGGAACAGGACCATCCCCACCGTCATCGCGAAGACGCCCCAGCCCCCGACGCCATGGCCGTACCAGAACATCGCGCTTCACTTCCCCAGTCGGTTCCAGGGTCCGGGCGTCCGCCCCCGGGGCCCACCTCCATGGTCCCTCGCGGCGCGGCGTCAGCAGATGCGGGGCAGCTGTTCGCCGAGCGGCATGTCGATCACGCGCCGGGCTCCCACGGCGGTGCGCAGGACGACGCGGCCCGGGTGCCCGTCGGCGGGGAGGACGTCCCCGACGCGGACGGCTCCGGTGCCCTCCGGCAGGGAACGCAGCGCGGCCAGGGCCGCGTCGGCGGCGTCGGGGGCGACGAAGACGGTCATGCAGCCCTCGTTGGCCACGTGCAGCGGGTCCAGCCCGAGCAGGTCGCAGGCCGCCGCCACCGGTGGCGGCACCGGCACGGCGCGCTCGTCGACGTCGATCACCACCCCGGAGTCGCGCGCGACTTCGTTGAGGGCGGCGGCCAGTCCGCCGCGGGTGGGGTCGCGCAGGACGCGCAGCCGGTCGCCGAGCGGGGCGAGCGCGGCCACCAGGCGGTGCAGGGGACGGGTGTCGGAGGCGATGTCGGCCTCGAAGCCCAGGCCCTCCCGCGTGCTGAGCACCGCCGTGCCGTGCAGCCCGATCGGGCCCGACAGCAGGACGGCGTCGCCCGGGCGGGCGCCGGCGGCGGACGGGGAGAGCCCGGGGAGGCGTCGGCCGATCCCGGTCGTGGTGATGAACAGCCGGTCGGCCGCGCCCCGGCCCACGACCTTGGTGTCCCCCGTGATCACGGGGACGCCGACGCCCCGGGCCGCTTCGCCCAGCGACCGCAGGACGGCCTCCAACAGCCCCAGTTCCAGGCCCTCCTCGACGATCAGGGCCACCGACAGGGCGAGCGGTTCGGCGCCCCGCATGGCCAGGTCGTTGACGGTGCCGTGGATGGCGAGGGAGCCGATGTCGCCACCGGGGAAGAACAGCGGGCTGACGACGAACCCGTCCGTCGTCATCACCAGGTCGCCGGATCCCGGCAGCAGCGCGGCGTCCTCCAGCGGACCTGCCCGCCCCCCGAAGGCGGGCAGGACCGTGCCCTCCAGGAGTTCGGCGGTGAGCCGGCCGCCGGCACCGTGACCGAGCAGGACGCGCTCGCCCTCCGGGCGGGTCACCGGGCATTCCGTGATCATGAACCGTTCCCTTCCCCGACGCCGACGACACCGGTGACGCCGGCCGCCACGCGCCCGGCCGCGTGGAACGCCGCGCAGGTGCCCTCGGCCGACACCATGGGCGCCCCCAGCGGATGGCGGGGCGTGCACCGCGTTCCGTAGGCCGTGCAGTCGGTGGGCAGCAGCGCGCCGGTGAGGATGCCGCCGGCGACGCACTCCGGGTGCTCCGCCGGGCGCAGCCGGTCGACGTCGAACCGCCGCGCGGCGTCGAAGGCGGCGAACTCCGGGCGGAGTTCCAGGCCGCTGCGCGGGAGGTCGCCGATGCCGCGCCAGGAGCGGTCGGTGACCTGGAAGACGCGGGCGACGGCCGCCCGCGCCGCGCCGTTGCCGCCGCGGCGGACGGCCCGCGCGTACTGGTTCTCGACCTCGGCCCGGCCCTCCTCCAGCTGCCGCGTGGCCATCAGGATCCCCTCCAGCAGGTCGAGCGGTTCGAAGCCGGTGACGACCACGGGCACCCGGTGGCGGGCCACGATCGGCTCGTACTCCGTCCACCCCATGACCGCGCAGACATGCCCGGCCGCCAGGAACGCCTCGACCCCGCACTCGGGGGAGTCCAGCAGCGCCGTCATGGCGGGCGGCACGAGCACGTGGCTGACCAGCACGCTGAAGTTCCGCAGTCCCAGGCGGGAGGCGTGCAGCACGGCCATGGCGTTGGCGGGGGCCGTGGTCTCGAAACCGACGGCGAGGAAGACGACGTCCCGGCCCGGGTGCTCCTCGGCGAGCCGGACGGCGTCCATGGGCGTGTAGACGACGCGGACGTCCGCGCCGCGCGCCCGTAGGGCGAGCAGGTCGGTGTCGGAGCCGGGGACGCGCAGCATGTCGCCGAAGCTGGTGAGGATCACCCCGGGGCGGGCGGCGATGGCCATGGCTCTGTCGAGGGTCTCCAGCGGGGTGACACAGACCGGGCAGCCGGGCCCGTGGATCATGCGCATGCCCGCGGGGAGAAGCTCGTCGATGCCCTGGCGGACCAGCGTGTGGGTCTGGCCGCCGCAGACCTCCATCAGCCGCCAGGGGCGGGTGGCGGTGCGGTGGAGCTCGTCCAGGAGCCGGCGGGCGAGCTCCGGGTCGCGGTATTCGTCGAGGTACTTCACACGGCTGTCCTCACGCTCGTTCGACGGTCAGGTCCAGGAAGTGGGCCGAACAGGAGATGCACGGGTCGTGGTTGCGGATGGCCCGTTCGCACAGCCGCGTCAGCTCCGCGTCGGTGGCGTCGCCCCGCCGCAGCCGGTCCTGCACGATCCGGCGCAGGTCCTCCTCGATGGCGCCCTGGTTCTGGGAGGTGGGCGGGATCAGGCGGGCGTCGGTCACCAGTCCTTCGGCGTCGAGGACGTAGCGGTGGTAGAGGGTGCCGCGCGGCGCCTCGGAGGCGCCGTGGCCCGTCCCGGCCCGGGGCGGGACGTCCACGGCCGGGCGCGACGGGCGCTCGTACGCGTCGATCAGGCGCAGTGCCTCCTCCACCGCGTACAGGACCTCGACGGCTCGGACGACGACGCTGCGGAAGGGGTTGCGGCAGACCTCGCCGGAGGCGGGGTCCGCCAGTCCGGCGGCCCGGGCCGCGTCCCGGACGGCGGGCGGGAGCAGATGACCGCTGACGGCGTACCGGGCCAGGGCGCCGGTCAGGTGGCGCCTGCCGTCCAGCCGGGCCTGGAGCGCGGTGGAGTACGGGACCTGTTCCTCGACGACGTGCGTGGTGAAGTCCGCGAGGGGGAACGTCCGGCGGGCCTGGCCGGCGCCGTACGGCAGGACGGTCGGCACGCCCGTCTCGATGGCGTACGTCCCCGGCACGGACAGCGCGAGCAGGTCGGCCTCGCACTCGGCGTCCGGGAAGTCGAAGCCCGCCACCCAGGCGACGGTCTCCAGCGCGTCGTCGCGGGCCCGTCGCAGCCGCTCGGCCAGCGGGCGGAAGTCGGCCCGCGCGGGCGCGTGGTGGAAGCCGCCGACGCGCACGTTGACCGGGTGGATGGAACGGCCGCCGAGGAACTCCATGATGGAGTTGCCGGCTTGCTTGAGCCGCAACCCCCGTTCCACGTCGGCCCGGTGGGTGCGGGAGAGGTCGATCGCGCTGTCGCGGCCGAGGAAGTCCGGCGCGTGCAGCAGGTAGATGTGCAGGGTGTGGCTCTCGATCCACTCCCCGCAGTACAGGAGCCGCCGCAGGGCGGCCGGCCGTTCGTCGACGGTGACGCCGCAGACGTCCTCGATCGCGTGGCAGGCGCTCGTCTGGTACGCGACCGGGCAGATGCCGCACACGCGGGAGGTGATGTCCGGCGGCTCGGTGTGCCGGCGCCCGCGCAGGAACGCCTCGAAGAAGCGCGGCGGCTCGTAGATGCGCAGCTCGGCCCCGGTGACGGTGCCGTCGTCGATCCGCAGGCGCAGCGCCCCCTCGCCCTCGACGCAGGCGCAGCGCCCCCTCGCCCTCGACGCGGGCGAGGGCGCCGACGTGCAGGACGCGCGAGCCGCGGTGCGTCACGGGGACTCCTCCCGTCCGCCGAGTGTCCCGGGCGGTTCGATCGCCGCGAAGTCGTCGACGTTGAAGGTGTGCAGGAAGCGCAGGATGTCCTCGTCGCTCATGCCGTCGCTGCGCAGCAGCGGGATCATCGCGGGCATGTTCGGCGAGCCCGACGGGCCGAAGCAGCCGTAGCAGCCGCGCCCGTAGGCCGGGCACAGGGCGCCGCAGCCCGCGTGCGTCACCGGGCCCAGGCAGGGGGTGCCGTGGGCGACCGGGAGGCAGGTGGTGCCGCGCCGTTTGCAGGCGAAGCAGACACTGTGGTCCGGGATGTCGGGGCGGCGGCCGGCGAGGAAGGCGGTGACGACCTCGATCAGCTGGCCGCGGTCGATGGGGCAGCCGCGGAGCTCGAAGTCGACGGGGACGTGAGCCGAGATGGGGGTGGAGGTGGCCAGGGTCTCGATGTACTCGGGTTTCGCGTAGACGACGGCCCGGAACTCGGTGACGTCGGCGAAGTTGCGCAGGGCCTGGACACCGCCCGCCGTGGCGCACGCGCCGATGGTCACCAGGTGGCGGGACTCCGCGCGGACGCGCCGGACGCGCTCGAGGTGCTCGGGGGTGGAGACCGACCCTTCGACGAGAGCGAGGTCGTACGGTCCCGGCCGGATGTCGCCCGACGCCTCGGCGAAGTGGGCGATCTCGATCCGGTCGGCCAGCGGCAGCAGTTCGTCCTCGCAGTCCAGCAGGGTGAGCTGGCAGCCGTCGCAGGACGCGAACTTGAACACGCCGAGCCGGGGACGGGGGCGTGCGGGCGCGGTCATCTCACAGCTCCCGCACGGCGAGCAGGGGTTCGGCCCGGTCGTGTCCGACGACGGGACCGTCCCGGCACAGCAGCAGGGGGCCGAGCTGGCAGTGGCCGCAGTGGCCGGTGGCGCAGTGCATGTTGCGTTCCAGGGAGACGCGGATGTGCCGGGCCGGGACGCCGCGGTGGAGCAGTTCGCGGGCGGTGGCGCGGATCATCACCTCGGGGCCGCAGACGAAGGCCGTCGTCGTGGCCGGGGTGAACTCCGCCTCGTCCAGGAGCGAGGTGACCACGCCCACGCGTCCCGTCCAGGCCGGGGCCGGGCGGTCCACCGTCACTCCGCGGTACGGCCGGGCCCACCCGGGCAGTTCGTCCCGGTAGAGCAGGTCCTCGGGGGTGCGGGCGCCGATGAGGACGTTCAGCCGACCGTACGCGCGGGGTGCGGCGAGCGCGGCGTGGACGAGTGGTCGCAGCGGGGCGAGGCCGATGCCGCCCGCCACCACGAGCAGGTCGCGGCCGGCGGCGGCCGGCAGGTCCCAGCCGGTGCCGAACGGGCCCCGCACCCCCACCTCCGTGCCCGGGCGGGCGGCGCACAGGGCGCGCGACACCGCGCCCACCCCACGGATCGTGTGGGTCAGCGTGCCGTCCCGCAGCCCGGCGACGGACACCGGGATCTCGCCGACCCCGAAGGCGTAGAGCATGGCGAACCGGCCCGGGGCGAAGTCCGGCAGCGCCTCGCCGGCCGGCCGCAGCTCGATCGTGCGGGTGTCGGTGGTCTCCGGCCGGTTGTCCACGACCCGGTAGGGCACGGGGGTGGCGGTCACGGTGTCGGTCCGCTGCCGTAGGGGCCGTAGAGGTCGAGGAGCCGGGTGCGGGCGGCGCGCAGGCGGCGGCCGATGACCTCGACGACGTAGGTGAGGAGGGCGTGGTCGAGTTCGTGGTCGCGCTCGCAGAGGGCCAGCACCTCGGCGGCGTCGAACTCCCAGGCCCGTACCGGACTGATCGCCTCCGCGCCGAGGTGCCACCGGTGCGGCGGACACAGCCAGGACCAGCCCAGCATGCGCCCCGGGCCGAGGGTCTCGACGACCGCGGGCCGGCGGCCGGGCACGTGCATGTCGAGGTTGACGTTGCCGGTGCGCAGGATCCAGAAGCGGTCGGCCCGGCCGCCCTCCTCGAACAGGCGTGCACCGGCGTCGAAGGACACCTCGCGGCCCAGCTCCGTCAGCCGTTCCCGGGGCCCGTCAGGCAGGGCGGCCAGCACTCCCGAACGATTCACGACGCCGCGTCCTCTCCGCCGCCGGCCCCGCCCTCCAGGGCCTCCCGGTGCAGCGCGTGGGCCTCTTCCGTGATGTCGATCCCGACCGGGCACCAGACGATGCACCGGCCGCAGCCCACGCAGCCGGAACTGTCGAACTGGTCCCACCAGGTGCCCAGTTTGTGAGTGAGCCACTGGCGGTAGCGGCTCCGCCCGCTGCTCCGGACCGAGCCGCCGGGCAGATGTGTGAACTCCAGGTCGTAGCAGGACTCCCAGCGCCGCCAGCGCTCGGCATGGTCACCGGTCAGGTCGGTGACGTCCTCCGTGGTGGTGCAGAAGCACGTCGGGCAGGCCATGGTGCAGTTGCCGCAGGTCAGGCAGCGGGCGGCGACGTCGTTCCAGCGCTCGGCGTCCAGGGTCCCGGCGAGCAGCGCGCGCAGGTCGGTCTCCGGCATCGTCCGGCCCATCCGCCCTGCGGCGGCCTCGACGCCCTCACGGGCACGCGTCCGCGTGAGGCCGTCGGCGGGCCGGTGCGGCAGGGACGCGAGGACGTCCGCGCCCTCCTCGGTCCCGGCGCGGGCCAGGAACCGGTGCCCGGCCTCGTCCACCACCTCGGTCAGGGCCAGGTCGTAGCCGGGGCGGGCGGCGGGTCCCGTGTCCATCGAGGCGCAGAAGCAGGTGGCGCCCGGCTCGGTGCACTCGACCACCACCAGGAACGCGCCGGCCCGGCGCTCTCCGTAGGCGTCGTCCCGGTGCCGGCCGCCGAGCATCACCCGGTCCTGGATCTGGACGGCCCGCAGATCACACGGGCGTACGCCCAGAAAGGCGAACGAGACGGGCTCCGGGCGCTCCGCGCGGACCGTCAGTCCGCCGTCGGGCGCGCGGTCGGCGGTCCACTGCCGGACGCGCTCGGGATGCAGGAAGTTCTTCCACGACTGGGGGCCGGCGCTGTGCGCGAACGCCGCCGTGTCGGCCCTCCGCCTGGTCCGGTAGCGGCCCGCCTCCAGCTCCACGCCCCAGCCGTAGGGCAGCTCGTCGGCGGACTCCAGCTCGGCCAGCACGATCGCGCCGTCCCGCTCCGTCGGCCCGACGACCGTACGGCCCCGGGCGCGCAGCTCCCGCACCAGGGACCCGACGCCGTCCCGGTCCAGCACGCACGCCGCTGCGTCGGCGTGCGGCGATGCCGTCGCGGAGGGCATGGCGGCTCCTGCTCACTCGAAGAGCCCGAAGGGCTCGAAGGGGCGGTGGTGTCCCCAGCCTGACCGTGCCCGCGGCGCCCCGCACGCCGAGCGCGCAGGGAGGGGCGGCCGACCGGGCGTCAGCGCAGGCGCCGCAGGTACGGGTCGTACGCCGTGTGGGGCGCCAGCCGCACCCGGGCGTCCAGCGCCATCACACCGTCCGGGCGGGGCACCACCGGGTTGAGGTCGGCCTCGGCGAGCTCCGGCAGGTCGCAGGCCATCCGGGACAGGCACAGCAGCAGGCGTTCGAGCGCCTCCAGGTTGACGGGGACGCCGCCGTGCCGGCCCGACAGCAGGACGGAGCAGCGCGGCGCGGTGATCAGGTCGTCCAGGTCGTAGGCGGTCAGCGGGGCGAGGCGGGCCGCGTGGTCGGCCAGCACGTCGGTGGCCGTGCCGCCCTGTCCGAAGAGGACCAGCGGGCCGAAGACCGGGTCCTGGACGACGCCCGCCACCAGCTCCAGGACGTGCGGCGCCTGCGGCTGCGCCACGACGCCGGAGAGCCGATCGCCGAAGCGGTCCGCGAGGTCCCGGTACGCGGACCTGACCCGCGCCTCGCCCTGGAGGTCGAGCCGGACGGCCCCCTCGGCGGTCTTGTGCACCAGCCCCGGCCAGTGCGCCTTGAGCACCACCCGGCCGTCGGGCCCCGCCAGGCGCGCGGCTGCCGCTACGGCGGCCTCTTCGCCGCACACCCACTCCCAGTCCACCTGCGGAATGCCGTAGCGGCCGAGCAGCCGCGCGCACTCGACCGGATCGAGCCAGCCGCCCTCGGGCCGCTCGGCGAGCCACGCGGCCACGTCCGCGCGGGCCCCGTCCACGTCGATGCCCGCCGGCTCCGGCGGCAGGCGCTGCGGACGGCTCCGCCGCCGGGCGTAGGCCGCCGCGTACGCCAGGGCCCGGGCCGCGTCCTGTGCGTCGGTGTACACGGGCACCGCCCCGCCGCGCTCGGCCGGCAGTGACTCCACCCGCGCGGACCGGTCCACGAGGACCAGGGCCGTCGTACGGGGTGCCCGGTCCGGCGCGTGGGTGAACGCCCGCACCGGGTCGTCGCCGGTCGCCGCGCCGAGCGCCGTCGGGACCAGGACCCCCAGGACCATATCGACGTCCCGGTGCGCCGCCAGCAGGTCCACACAGGCCCGCAACCGGTCCTCCGGGACGGCGGCGGTGGTGTCCACCGGATTGCCGACCGCCGCGCCCTCCGGCAGCACGGCCGCGACCTCCGCCGCCAGGCCCGGTTCCAGCGGACGGACGCTCAAACCGGCCTCGACGCAGGCGTCGGCGGCCAGCACACCCACCCCGCCCGCGTTGGTGACCACCACCACGCGGTCGCCGGCGGGCAGCGGTTGGGTGTGCAACAGGGCAACGGTGTCCAGCAGTTCGCCGATGGTCCGGGTGGCGATGACACCGGCCTGGTGGAAGAGTGCCTGCCGGGTCATCGTCGGAGTGGCGGCGGCGGCCGTGTGCGAGGCCGCCGCCCGCCGCCCGGCCTCGGAACGCCCCGCGTCCACCGTGAGCACGGGCATGCGCCGGCTCACCCGCCGCGCGGTGCGGGAGAAGGCCCGCGGGTTGCCGAACGACTCCAGGTGCAGGACCGCCAGGTCGGTGCGCCCGTCCTCCTCCCACCACTGGAGGAGGTCGTTGCCGCTCACGTCGTACTTGTCGCCGAGCGAGACGAACGTCGACGCGCCGATGCCCAGCCGGGACAGCCCGTCCAGCAGGGCGATGCCCACGCCGCCCGACTGGGTGGCGACCCCGGCCGTGCCCGGGAGCGGGAAGCGGGCGGCGAAGGTCGCGTCCAGCCGGACGTCCCGCTCCCTGTTGGCCAGCCCGAGGCAGTTGGGGCCGACCAGGCGCATGCCGTGCCGGCGGCACGCCGCCCGCAGCCCGGCCGCCTGGTCCGCGTCGAGCCCGGCGGTCACCACGGCCAGCGCCCGTACCCCGCGCGCACCGCACTCCTCGGCGACGGCGGGCACCGCGGGCGCGGGGACGGCGAGCACGGCGAGGTCCGGGGCATCCGGGAGGGCGGCCACGGAGGGGTGGCAGGGCAGGCCGTCGAGGGCGGGACCGTGCGGGTTGACGACGTGCACCGGACCGGTGAAGCCGTTGGCCCGCAGGTTGCGCAGGATGGCCCGGCCGACCGAGCCGGGACGGTGCCCCGCGCCCACCACGGCGACCGACCGGGGGCGCAGCAGCGGCCGGAGGCTGGCGACGTCGGCGGTCCGGCCCCGGGCGTCGAGGGTGTCCAGGTAGCGCTCGTCCGGTACCAACGCGACCCGGACGTGGATCTCGGAACCCACGTAACGCCGCCGCACGGGGAGCCCGAGGTCGGCGAAGACCCGGATGACCGGCAGGTTCTCGCTCAGCGCGTCGGCCGTCAGCACCCGGACGCCCGCGGCGCGGGCGAGGTCGACGAGGTGTTCGAGCAGAAGCGTTCCGACGCCGCGGTGGTGCCACTCGTCCGCCACGGCGAGGGCGGCCTCGGCGGTCGCCGGCCCATCGGCGGGCACGACGTGGTACTCGGCGATTCCGACGACGTCGTCGGCCGTCTCCGCCAGCAGCGCCCGGTCACCGGGCCCGGCGTCCCGGCACAGGGCGTCCGTCGCCCTGCGCGCGAGGAGCGAGCCGCTGGAGAAGAAACGAAGGCGCAGGTTCGCGGGGGACATGTGCTCGTACAGCCGGAGGACCGCCGCGCGGTCCGCCGCGCCGACGGGCCGCACCCGCACGGTCGTCCCGTCGGCGAGCAGCGCGTACACGGCGCCGGCCGGCGACTCCGGGGCACGGGTCATGGCAGGTCGCCTCCTCGGTCTCCAGCATGGACCGGTGTTTCCGGAGCGCGCCAGACCGGCGTCAGCCGGAGCGGGGCAGCGGCTCGCCGAGTTCCCCTTCCACGGCGTCGGCCATGGCCCGCAGCACCTCCAGGGTCCGTTCCGCCTCGGCCTCGTCGACCGTGGTGATGGCGAACCCGACGTGGACCACCACGTACGTGCCCACGCCCGCGTCCGGCGTGTACGCCAGGCACGCCTCGCGGCGCACCCCGCCGAAGTCGACCGTGGCCATCCGCAGCCCCGCGCGGTCGCGGATCTCCACCACCCGTCCCGGAATCCCCAGGCACATCGTCGTCGCCCTTCTCTCAGGTTTCCCTCAGACGGGCCGCGGCGACCGCCGCCTGCCCGTAGCCGATGCCCCCGTCGTTGACCGGTACGGCCGTGCCGACCAGGACCCGCAGCCCTCGGTCCCGGAGGAGGGCCCGGGTCTCCGTGAGCAGGCGGGCGTTCTGGAAGCAGCCGCCGGCCAGGCAGACGGTCGGCGGGGCCCCCGCGCGCACGACGCGGTGGACCAGGTCCGACGTCACCTCGGCCAGTGTGCGGTGGAACGCGGCGGCGAGCGTGCCCGTCCGCTCCCCGGCGCCGGCGCGGTCGAGCACGGCCGCCAGGGTGGGGGCGGGGTCGTACACCCACAGTCCGCCCGCCCGCGCGAGGCGCCAGGGCAGGGCCTCGGCGCGCTCGTCCCCCGCCGCGGCCTCCAGGGCGACGGCCGCCTGGCCCTCGTACGAGGCGTCGTCGCACAGGCCCAGCAGGGCGGCGACGGCGTCGAAGAGCCGCCCGGCGCTGGACGCGCGCGGGCAGTTGACGCCGCGTTCGACCATCGTCCGGACCACCCGGACCTCCTCCGGGCCGAGGCGCCGCTCGAAAGCCCCGGCCAGGGACGGCGGCAGGCCGGGCCCGCCGAGCTCCTCCGTCCCGTACAGGTACCCCAGGGCCATGCGGGCGGGGCGGCGCACGGCGGCCGGCCCGCCGGGCAGCGGGGCGGTGGCGAACCGCCCCGCCCGCCGGTACCGGACCAGGTCGGCGACCAGGACCTCCCCGCCCCACAGCGTGCCGTCGTCGCCGAACCCCAGCCCGTCGTAGGCGACCCCGACGAACGGCCCGTCCAGCCCGTGCTCGGCGGCGCAGGCGGCGACGTGCGCGTGATGGTGCTGCACGGCGATCCGCCGCTCGGCGGGCCGGGCCGCCGCCCACCGGGTGGACAGGTAGCCGGGGTGCGGGTCGTAGGCTACGACCCGGGGCTCGATGCCGGTGAGCCGCGACAGGTCGGCGTAGGCGGTCTCGAAGGCGTCGAGCGTGGTCGCGTCCTCCAGATCGCCGGTGTGCGGCCCCAGGACCGCCCGGGCGCCCGCGGCGAGGGCGAAGGTGTGCTTCAGCTGGGCGCCGGCCGCCACGATCGGCCGGGGGGCCGCGACGGGGAGCGCGAGCGGAGCGGGGGAGAGACCGCGGGCCCGGCGTACCGTCAGCACCGTGCGGCCCACCGGGCGGACCACCGAGTCGTCGTAACGGGCCCGGATCGGCCGGTCGTGGACCAGGAAGCCGTCGGCCACCTCCGCCAGCGCCTCCCGGGCCGCCGGTTCGTCGACGGCGATGGGCTCGCCCGAGCGGTTGCCGCTGGTGACCACCAACGGCCGGGCGAGGTCGCGCAGCAGCAGGTGGTGCAGGGGCGTGGTGGGCAGGAACACGCCGACCAGGCCGGTGCCCGGATGCACGCCGGGCGCGGCGCACGAGCCCGGGCGGGCCGGCGCCAGGACAATGGGCGCCGCCGGGGACGTCAGCGCCGCCAGGGCGGCGGACGGAAGCCGTGCCAGGCGCCGGGCGCCCGCGAGATCGGCGGCCATGACGGCGAACGGCTTGGCCGGCCGCCGCTTGCGGGCCCGCAGCCGGGCCACGGCCCCCGCGTCGGTGGCGTCGCAGACCAGCTGGAAGCCGCCCAGCCCCTTGACCGCCACGATGCCCCCGCCGGCGACGACCGCCTCCGCGGCCCGCAGCGCCGCGTCACCGGTGAGTCCCTCCCACGCCAGCCGCGGCCCGCACGCGGGGCACGCCGTGGGCTCCGCGTGGAAACGCCGGTCGGCCGGGTCGGCGTACTCGGAGGCACACGCGGCACACAGCGGGAAGCGCCGCATCACCGTGCGCTCCCGGTCGTACGGAAGGTCCTCGACGACGGTGGCCCGCGGCCCGCAGTCCGCGCAGTTGACGAACGGGTAGCGGTGGCGCCGGTCGGGGGGGTCGAACAGCTCGCGCAGGCACGCCTCGCAGACGGCGACGTCCGGCGGCACCTCGCGGGCCTCCGGGCGGCCGGTCCCGGTCCGGGCGCTGGGCCGGACGGTGAACCCCGCGCCCGGCGGCGGCGGGGGGCCGGGCGGATCCGCCACGGCGACCCGGCGGACGTCGGCCGTACGCGGGGCCTCCGTGCGCACCAGCCCGACCATGCTCTCCACCGCCATCGGCGGCCCGGCCACGACCATTTCGACGCGGCCGGCGGCGTTGCGGACCCAGCCGTCCAACCCCAACCGGGTGGCCAGCCGGTGGACGAAGGGGCGGAAGCCGACACCCTGCACGCGGCCGGACACTGTGATCATCCGAGCGACCCGCCCCGGGGCCCCGGCCGGGACCACCGCCGCTCCGGGCGCCTCCGTCACCGCCGTACGCTCCGTGGCGCCGCCTCGCCGGCGAGGTACCGGGCGATCTCCCGCCCGATCCGCTCCGCGAGCGGTCCGACCGCCGCCGCGACCGCGGGGCTCAACCCCGTCCCCAGGGAACCGTCGGACCCTTCGACCGCGTAGACGACGAGACGGCGGGGCAGCCGGTCGAGCGCCCGCGCCAGCTCCACCGCCTCGCCCAGCCCCAGGCCGTGGCTGCTCGCCGACTCCCCCCGCCACGCAGGACACCCGTCCAGCTCCAGCCGGTGGACCCGCCCCGGACACCCCGGGTGCGCGTGGGCCGCGTCCACGACCACGGCCAGCTCGACGCCTTCCCACAGCCCGATCAGGCGGCCCGGTTCGCCGTCGCAGCACACCAGCCGGGCGCCCGGCGGCGGTCCGTCGCGGGCCGCGCGCCGCCCCAACCGGCCGACGACCGCCGGTCCGACGCCGTCGTCCCGCCGGAACTCGTTGCCGACTCCGATGACCGTGACACGGCCGGAGGCCGCCGTGGTCCGCTCCCAGTCGCTCAGACCGCCGTCCATGCGAACCACCCTCGCCGAGCCTCCCCGTGCCCGCACCGGGAGTGTTCCGGCCGCCCGCAGAGCCGGACGCCTCGTGATCACCCCTCATCCCGCCCACGACGGACACGAAGGCGTTCCGCCGAACGGGGGCGGCCTCGTCCGTCCGGGCCGGCGCGGGCGCTCGACGAGCGGACCGCGGGCCGGCCCGTCCACGCCGGGACTCGCGGGGGCCGGTCACCGCGTCGCGACAGCGACCCTGCCCGCGCGGCCTCGGCCCGGGCCGCCGGGAGCCTCACCGGTGCGGCGCCACCGCGACGGGACAGGGCGCTGTGGCTGACCCGGCCGAGCTGCAGACCCAGCCGGTCCTGCCGCCGGGTCGCGCCGAGCACCAGCAGGTCGGCGCCGGCCGCCGGCCCGAGCAGCACCCGGTGCGCCGGCCCTTCCGACACCGTGCGCCGGACCGGCACCTCCGGATGCTCCGCCACGGCCTCCTCCAGCACCTCGTCCAGCACGGCGGTCGCCCGCTCCTCGTACTCCCGGACGGCCGGATCGAGCACGCCCAGATCGTCCACCGGCTGCTGGGGGCGGCGCCACGCCCGTACCGCCTCCAGCTCGCAGCCGCGGGCCGCGGCCTCGCGCAGCGCGAACCGGACGGCGGTGGCCGCCTCGTCCGCCTCTCCCACACCGACGACGACCCGGCCGCACATGCCCCTGATGGTGCGCTGCTCGCCTCGTACGACGACGACCGGGCAGTGCGCACGGCCGGCCACCGCCAGGCTCACCGAGCCCAGCAGGAGCGTCGCGACGGCTCCCCGGCCGGAGGAACCGGTCACCAGGGCGGTCGCGCCCCGCGACTCCTCGACCAGTGCCTCCGCGGCGTCGTCCGGCACCGTCACAGCGCTCACCGGGGTGTCCGGCGAGAGCTGCCGGGCCCGCTGCTCGGAAGAGGCGAGGATGCGCCGGGCCACCTCCGCCTCCGCGGGCGGCTGATCGGTGAAGGAGGGCACCGCGCCCTCGTAGCGCTCCCACAGGGACGCGTAGACCACGCGCACGGGGAGCCGGAAGCGGGCCGCCTCCGCCACGGCCCAGTCCAGGGCGGCGAGGCTGCCGTCCGAGCCGTCGACGCCCACCACCACGGGATGTTCCATCGTGTCCTCCGCTTCGCCGGTCTTCACGGGCCGGGCCCCGGTCCGTGCCGTCCTCCCTGCTTCCTTCCAACATCCCCCGCGGACGGTGTCCGGGCACGTCCCGGCGGCGACCCGGGCCGCCGCGTGGCCCAGCGCCGGGAGGGACCCGGGCCTGAATCGGGTGGAGACCGGCCTGGCCGAGGCGGACGCAGCACGCCACCGGGAACGGGACGAGCCGGGGCCGGGGTGAGGTGTGAGACCACCGATGCCGGTCACCGGCCGTCGAGGCGGCAGCATCGGACCGGCCGTCAGCCCTCCCGCCCGGGGCGGTCCGGGGTCCGCACGGCGAGAATCGCCAGGTCGTCGTGGCCGTCGCCGGGGCGTTCGTCGGCCAGGACGCGGCACAGGTGCTCGACCGGCAGCCGGGCGTGGGCCGCGACGAGGGCCGCCAGGGCGTCCAGGCCGGCATCGATCGGATGCCGGGGATGCTCGACCAGCCCGTCCGTGTAGAAGATCACCGTGCTGCCCGGCCGCAGCGGGTGGACGTGGTCGGGGCGCGGCAGGCGGGTGTCCACGCCGAGCGGCAGCCCCGGCTCGGCGTGCAGGAACCGCGTCCGTCCGTCGGGATCCAGGACGAGGGGCGGCAGATGGCCGGCGGCCGACCAGCGCAGGGTCCAGCCGTCGGCCGTGGGTTCCAGCCGGGCCAGGCACGCGGTCGTCACCGGCGACTCGGCGACCGCGTGGAGGGTGCGGTCGAGCTGCGTGAGGATCGAACTCGGCGGGGACCCGCGGTCGTAGAGCAGGGCCCGGAGCATGTTCCGGGTCTGCGCCATGGCGGCCGCGGCCTTGAGGTCGTGCCCCACCACGTCACCGATGACGGCCGCGCAGGCGCCGTCGGGCAGCAGCAGCGTGTCGTACCAGTCGCCGCCCAGATGGTGTCCGGGCGCGGTGGCGGGCCGGTACACGGCGGCCGCGCTGAAGGGACCGAGGTCGGGGAGCCGAGGCAGGAGCATCCGCTGGAACTGCTCGGCGCCGGAACGGACCTGGTCGTACAGGCGGGCGTTCTCGATGGCGACGCCGGCCGCGCCGGCCAGGGCGAGGACCACGGCCTCGTCCTCGTCGTCGAACGGTTTGCCGTCGCGGCGGTCGCACAGGTAGAGGTTGCCGTAGACGCGCCCGCGGACGCTGATGGCGACGCCGAGGAGCGTCTGCATCGGCGGATGGCCCGCGGGGAAGCCCGTGGAGCCCGGGTGGTGGAGGAGGCCGTCGACCCGCAGGGGCACGGGGTGTTCGATGAGGTGGCCGAGGAGGCCCTGGCCGTGCGGCAGGTCCACCCCCGCCAGGGCCCGGCGTTCCCGGTCTTCGAGCCCCAGGGGGAGGAACTCGTCCAGTCCTGTGTGGTCGTCGTTCAGCACGCCCAAGGCGCCGTAGCGGGCGTCCACCAGCTCCATCGCGGCCGAGACGATGCGGCGGAGCACGACCGGCAGGTCCAGTTCGCGGCTGACGGCCAACACCGCGTCCAGCAGTGCCCGCATCCGCTCCTGCGCGCGGTCGAGCCGGCACATCCGTTCGGCGATGTGTTCCGGATCCTCGTCCGGAGCCGGAGGGGGCGACCCGGCTCCCTGCCGACGTTGCCGTTCGTCCTCGCTCATGCCACCTCGTACCGCGCCGGACCCCGGTCTGGGGAGACCGCGGTGACCCCGCGGCCCGGCCACCCTAGGGCATCGTGATCCGCGGGGAGGGTGAAACGGCGGCCGGCCGCCCTTTTCCGGGGGCGCGGCACGGGCGCGCGCGCCGGGTGGCCGCCGGCAGGTCCCGTCGCACCGCGCGTGACGGCCCGGGACGGCGGCCCGTCAGGCCGTGCGGCGGCTGCCGTACGGTCCGTACAGGTCGAGCGGCCTGCTCCTGGCCGACCGCAGGCGTCGGGTTCCCGGCAGCCGCGTCGGCGCCGGGCACGCGGTCCGCGCGCGGTCAGTCCGCGCGCAGCCCGTGGGCCCGGAACCGCTCCCGCACCCGGCGCACCAGCGCCGCGTCCGGCACAGGGGTGTCCCGCAGGGGGAAGGGGATGCCCAGCGCCTCGTACTTGCCCGCGCCGAGCTTGTGGAACGGCAGCACGTCCACGCGCTCCACGCACCCGAGGCCGGCGGCGAACGCCGCCAGCCCCTCGACGTCCGCCTCCGCGTCCGTCCAGCCCGGCACCAGCACGTAACGCACCCACACCCGCGTGCCGAGCGCGTCGAGGCGGCGGGCGAAGCGGAGCGTGGGTGCCAGGGCGCCGCCGGTGAGTGCGCGGTAAGTGCGGGCGTCGAAGGACTTGATGTCGAGCAGGACGAGGTCGGTGGCGGCGAGCAGCGCGTCGTCGGCGCGGGCGCCGAGGTGACCCGAGGTGTCCAGGGCCGTGTGCAGACCGAGCGCCTTGCACCGGCGCAGCACCTCGCCGGTGAACGCCGGCTGGAGCAGCGGCTCCCCGCCGCTGATCGTGACCCCGCCGCCGGAGGCGGCCAGGAACACCCGGAACGTCTCGATCCGGGCCAGCACCTCGTCCACGCCGACGGCCTTCCCGTCCCGCAGGTGCCAGGTGTCCGGGTTCTGGCAGTACCGGCAGCGCAGCGGGCAGCCGCTGGTGAACAGCACGAACCGGGTCCCCGGCCCGTCCACCCCCGTCGACAGGTCCCAGGAGTGGACGCGGCCGGTGGCCGGCCCGGCGGTGCTCACGCCGTCCCGTGGAAGGTGCGGCCGATGACGTCGCGCTGCTGCTCCTCGGTGAGCCGGACGAAGTGCACCGCGTACCCGGAGACCCGGATGGTCAGGTCGGGGTACTTCTCCGGATGCTCCATGGCGTCCTCCAGCACGGCCCGGTCCAGGACGTTGACGTTCATGTGGAAGCCGCCCGCGGCCATGTAGCCGTCCAGCAGGCCGACCAGGTTCGTCACCCGGTCCTCGGGGGTACGGCCGAGCCCGTCCGGGGTGATGGTGGAGGTCAGGGAGATGCCGTCGAGGGCCTGGTCGTAGGGGAGTTTGGCGACCGAGAGGGCGGAGGCCGCCATGCCGTGCCGGTCGCGGCCGTTCATCGGGTTGGCGCCGGGCGCGAAGGGGGCGCCCGCCCGCCGCCCGTCGGGGGTGTTGCCGGTGTGCTTGCCGTACACCACGTTGGAGGTGATGGTGAGCACCGACTGGGTGTGCTCGGCCCCCCGGTAGGTGGGGTGCCGGCGGATTTTGGCCATGAACGCGGTGACGAGGCCGGACGCGAGGGAGTCCGCGCGGTCGTCGTTGTTGCCGTAGGCCGGGTAGTCGCCCTCCACCTCGTAGTCGACCGCCAGGCCGGTGGCGTCGCGGACCACCCTCACCCGCGCGTACCGGACCGCCGAGAGGCTGTCGGCCGCCACGGACAGGCCGGCGACGCCGCACGCCATGGTGCGCCGCACGGGATGGTCGTGGAGGGCCATCTCCAGCCGCTCGTAGGCGTACTTGTCGTGCATGTAGTGGATGACGTTCAGCGCGTCGACGTATGTCCCCGCCAGCCAGTCCAGCATCCGGTCGTAGGCCGCGCACAGCTCGTCGTAGTCGAGGTATTCGCCCGTCAGCGGGGGCGCGGCCGGGGCGACCTGCTCCCCGGTCAGCTCGTCCCGGCCGCCGTTGACCGCGTACAGCAGCGCCTTGGCGAGGTTGACCCGCGCGCCGAAGAACTGCATCTGCCGGCCCACCGCCATGGCCGACACGCAGCAGGCGATGGCGGTGTCGTCGCCGGTGCGCGGCCGCATCAGGTCGTCCGACTCGTACTGGATGGAGCTGGTGTCGATGGATACCCGGGCGCAGTAGCGCTTGAAGCCCTCGGGCAGCGCCGGCGACCACAGCACGGTGAGGTTCGGCTCGGGGGCCGGCCCGAGGTTGTAGAGGGTGCGCAGGAAGCGGAAGGAGGTGCGGGTGACCAGCGGGCGGCCGTCCTCGGCGATGCCGCCGATGGACTCCGTCACCCAGGTCGGGTCGCCCGAGAACAGCTCGTCGTACTCCGGCGTGCGCAGGAAGCGCACGATGCGGAGCTTGATGACGAAGTCGTCGATCAGCTCCTGGGCGCGCGTCTCGTCGATGCGCCCCTCGGCCAGGTCCCGCTCCAAATAGACGTCGAGGAACGTCGAGGTGCGGCCCAGGGACATGGCCGCCCCGTTCTGCTCCTTGACCGCCGCCAGATAGCCCAGGTACAGCCACTGGACGGCCTCGTGCGCGGTGGCGGCCGGGCGGGAGACGTCGCAGCCGTAGCCGGCGGCCATACGCTTGAGCTCGTCCAGCGCCCGCAGCTGCTCGGCGAGCTCCTCGCGGTCGCGGATCACCGCCTCGCCGGACGGCACATCGTCCAGCCGGGCCCGCTCGGCGCGCTTGGCCTCGATCAGCCGGTCCACCCCGTACAGCGCCACCCGGCGGTAGTCGCCGATGATCCGCCCGCGCCCGTAGGCGTCCGGGAGACCGGTGATGACGCCCGCCTTGCGGGCCCGGCGCATCTCTGGGGTGTAGGCGTCGAAGACCCCGTCGTTGTGGGTCTTGCGGTAGGTGCCGAAGACCTTGGTGACGAACGGGTCGGGCTCGTACCCGTAGGCGCGCAGGCCGTTCTCGACCATCCGCAGCCCGCCGTTCGGCATGATCGCGCGCTTGAGCGGGGCGTCGGTCTGCAGACCGACGATCAGTTCGCGGTCCCGGTCGATGTAGCCCGGGCGGTGCGCGGTGATGCCGGCCGGGGTCGCGGTGTCGACGTCGAGGACGCCCTTGCGCCGCTCCTCCGGGAACAGCGCCGTCACGGCGCCCCACACGGCGCGGGTCCGCCCGGTGGGACCGGTCAGGAAGGCGGCGTCCCCCTCATACGGGGTGACGTTCGCCAGGATGAAGTCCCGTACGTCGATCCGCTCCCGCCAGCCCTGGCCGGCGAAGCCGTGCCAGGCGCCCGCCGGAGTGCCGGCCGCGGGCTCGGTCACCGTGGTCATCACTGCCTCCGATCGTCGGTGACGCCGTCCGTCGGCCGGTGCCGCGGGGCGTCCCGCCGCCGATGTTCGTCGCCGGCGGGAGTGCGGGGCCAGGGACTTGAGGTGCCCCGGGCCCCGCCGACGGGCCCCTCCGTCCGCCGTCCCGCCGGGCCGCTGGTCCCGCCCCGGCGGGGGACCTTCGGACCCCGCGCGGGGCCCGCCACGGCCGGTGCCGGGTGGGCAGCCGCTTCGACCAGAGCGGTTCCACGACGCGCCACTCGCCCGCCCGGGAGCCGGGCGGGCGTCACCGGGATCACGGGCGTCACCGGGCGACGGACGGTGCCGGCCGCACGCCGACGTCGACGACGCCGCCGACCGCCCGCACCAGCCGGATGACGAGCGGGACCGGCACCGAGTCCGGCACCGCGCCCGAGAGGGTGACGACGCCTTCGTCCACCCGGACGTCCACCGTGGGCCGACGGTGGGGGAACAGCGGGGCGACGACGTCCGTACGGATCTCCGCGGCGATGTCCTCGTCCTCGCGCAGGTAGACGGTGAGCAGGTCGCCTCGGCTGACGATGCCGGCGAGCCGGCCCTCCGCGTCGACCACGGGGAGCGTCTTGACGCGCGCGCGGGCCATGATCCGCGCGGCCTCGGCGACGGTCGCGTCACCGCGCACGGTGACGGCGGGAGCGCTCATGAGATCCTCCGCGGTCCGCGCGGCCGCCTTCGCCAGGCCGTCCGCGCCGTGGCGGCCCAGGGCGACGGCCGCTCCGACGCCCTCGACCTCCCGCCCGGGTTCGTCCCGGAACTCCTCCCTCGACAGCAGATCAGCCCGGGAGACGACCCCGACCACCCGTCCCTCGCCCGCCAGCACCGGCACGGTCCCGACCCGCCACTCCGCGAGCGTCTTGACGATCTCCTTGTAGACCGCCCGGCGGCCGACGGCGACCACCGTCCGCGTCATCACGTCGCCGACGGTGCGCGGCCCGTGCGACTCGTACGTCATCCCGCTCACCTCGTCCCTGACGCGGCGGTGGACTCCGTGCCGGTCCGCAGGCACGAGACGCGCCGCTGAACGGAGACCACCCCGTCCACCGAGCGGCAGAGACGGCCGATCACGGGCAGGACGCCCGCGTCGTCCGCCTCCACCGTCCCGGTCAGCGTGACCTGGCCCTGGGACACCCGGACCCGCACCGCCGAGGGCGACAGGCCCAGGCACCGCCACAACACGTCGAGCTCGATCTCGGAGCGGATGGCGGCGTCGTCGCGCAGGTAGACCCGCAGGATGTCGCCGCGGCTGACGATCCCGACGAGCACCTCCGCCTCGTCGACGACGGGCAGGCGGCCGAGGTTCCGCTCCGTCATCACCAGGGCGGCCTCCGCCACCGTCCAGTCCGGCCGGGCGCAGACCGGACGAGAGGTCATGAGGTCCGCGGCCCGCACCCCCTCGGCCTTCGCCCCGGTCTCCGGAACGGGCCGGCCACCGGGCGGCCCGGGACGCGGCCGGGCCGAAGCGGCCGACAGGCCGGCCGCCTTGGGCATCAGGTCGGCCTGCGAGACCATCCCGACCACCCGGCCGCCGCCGTCCACGACCGGCACGGCCGTGATCTCGTACTCCGTCAGCTTCCGGACGATCGCCTTGTACGGCGTGTCCGGGCGAACCCGGACCACATGGTGCGTCATAAGGTCGCCGACCGTGCGGTGGTCCACCATCTCAGGCTCCTTCTCGCCGTCCCGATGCTCCACCCGTCAGGCTGACGCCCCGGGCCGGCCGAGGCTCCGGGCCGGTGGACCCCGGTGCCGGGGGCGATGGACCCTCAGCCGTGCGGCACGGGAGGGCCTTCGGCCCCCTCATGCCGGGAGTCGACTGCGGGCGGAACACGGAATCGCGCGTCGGCGAGGGACCGTCGGCCCCCTGTTCCTCCCGCGTCCGGGGCCGCCCGGCGCGGCGCCGCTCTCCGGGTGCTGCACGCCTGGCGGTACTCGGCGGTGCCCGGCCCGCTGCCCCCGGCGGAGTGGTACCGGGACGGCGCGGTCCGGCGGGAGCGGTGCGAGGCCGCCGTGCCGGTGTTCGCGGCGGCGGCGCTGCGCGAGGAGTACCCGGACGTCGAGGTCCGCACGGAATCCGTATCCGGATCGCCCGGGAGGGCGCTGGTCGAGGCGAGCGAGGACGCGGACGTCGTCGTCCTCTGCGTGCGCCGCGCCCGGCACGCCGCCGGGTTCCGGTTCGGTCCGGTCACCCGTTCCGTGCTGCGCGGCGCCCACTGTCCCGTGGTCCTGGTGCCCGTGCCCTGACCCGGCTCGGGGCCGAAGGTCCCGGCCGTGCCCAGGCCATCCGGCCGTGAAGGCGCTTCGGCTGCCGAGGCGCAGCAGCCGCCCAGTGCTGACGGCCTGTCAGTAAAGTCGGCACCAGGTCAGCATGAGGATGAAAAAAGCTGCTGACAGAGGTCCAAGCTCGGGGAGCAGGCTGTCCCGGACGCGGCTGTCGAACCGTCGGGTGCTCGGGCCGGTTCGACGATGAACCGGGCTGGAGGGCCAAGGCCGGCGCGAGCAGCCTGGCCCTTGAGTGTTTGCCCGGTTCAGCGCGCCCTTCCCCGCGGTTTGAGCGGCACCGGCGGCAGTTCGGGAGCCGGCAGTCGGGTGCCCGCGTAGCCATGTACCGTGCCGAAGCGGGAGCCGGCCGTCCAGTCCGATCGGGCCTGGGCGATCTCTTCGTGGGAACGGCCCACGAAGTTCCACCACATGACCAGGTGCTCCTCGAACGGCTCGCCGCCCAGCAGCATGAACGCGCTGTCCGTGTCCGCGCGCAGCGGCAGTTCGCGGCGTCCGCAGCCCAGGTAGAGCAGGGAACCGGGGGCGAGCCGGACGCCGTCCACCTCGGCCTCGCCCGACATGGTCAGCGCCGCGTACTCGAAGTCGGGCTCGACGGGGAGGCGTGCCGAGGCGCCCGCGGGGAGGGAGACGTCGGCGCCGACGATCGGGGTGAAGGTGGTGCCGGGGGAGCGGGCGCCGTCGAGTTCGCCGAGGATGACGGTGGCGTCGAGGCCGCCGCCGTGGACCCGCGGCAGGTCCGCGTGGTGCTCCCACATGGGTGCCCGGTGCCGGTCGGCGTCGGGCAGGGCCACCCACAACTGCGCGCCGTGCAAAAGCCGGGCGTGCTCGCGCGGCGACTCCTCGGAGTGGGCGATGGCCCGCCCGGACGTCATCAGCCCTAGCTCCCGCGGCCGTACCGTCTGGAGGCTGCCGAGGCTGTCACGGTGCAGGACCTCGCCCTCGTGCAGCCAGCTGACGGTCTGCAGGCCCATGTGCGGATGCGGCGCCACCTGCATCCCCGGCCGGTCGGCGATGTCGTCGGGCCCGTAGTGGTCGACGAAGCACCAGGCGCCGATCATGCGCCGTCCCATGCTGGGCAGCAGCCGCCGGACCATGGTGCTCTCGCCCAGCGGGACGCTCTTCGCCCGCAGCAGCTCGTGCACGGGACGCGCGGTGACGTCCTCCCGGCCGCCGCACGGAGTGGGGGCCGGATGAAGATCGAGGTTGCTCATGGCAGCACTGTGCCATGGGCGGTGTCCGGTACGGACGGGCCGTCGGGATTCCTCGCCGGCCCCCCGCGGATTCGCACGTCGTGACGTCGCGGCGGGCCGGTTGGGTTCCAGGAGGGTGGCCGGTGGCAGTCGTAGACCTGCGGCACCACCGCGGAGGACGTAAACATACGGAAACAGATGGAAGCAGGCGGAAACAGACGAAAGGTGAATCCGGCGCCATGAATCCGAAACCCGCACCCCACATCAACGTACGACGCGTCTACGACCCGCCCCAGCCCGCCGACGGCACCCGGGTCCTGGTCGACCGCCTGTGGCCGCGTGGCCTCGCCAAGGAGGACGCGCACGTCGACGAGTGGCCCAAGGAGCTCACGCCCTCCACCGAACTGCGCCGGTGGTACCACGGCCCCGACGGCACGTTCGACGAGTTCCGCCGCCGCTACGAGGCCGAACTCGCCGCGCCCGAGGCGGCCGGGGCCCTCGACCGCCTGCGCGGCCTCGCGGCCGAAGGCCCCGTCACCCTCCTGACCGCGGCCAAGGACCCCGCCCACAGCCATACGGAGGTGCTGCGCGGGCACCTCGGCGGATGAAGGACGCCGAGGACGCTAGGAGACAGCCCGCGCGCCCGCCCCGGCGGGGACGGGGAGCGGGCCGGCCGCGCACGTCGTGTCGCGTCCCGGCGCCCGGCCCGTCAGCAGGTACTCGGTGACGATGGCGTCGACGCACGCGTTGCCGTCGCGGTACTGGCCGTGGTCGCCGCCGCCCGTGACGGTGACCAGGCGGGAGCCGCGCAGGGCCCGGTGGTCCGCGAGCGCGGCCTCGTAGTACGTGGCGGGGTCGCGCACGGAGTTGACCATCAGCGTCGTCGGCAGGCCGGCGCCCGTGACCTTGACCCTCGGCGTGGCAGACGCCGGCCAGTACGCGCACACCGAGGAGAAGGCCAGTTCGCGGGCCCCGGCGAGCGGCAGCGCCGCGGTGTCCCGCGCGCCGCGCCGGACCCAGGTGCCGACGTCACGGTTCCAGGCGGTGTCGCCGCAGGTCACGGAGAAGAACTCGGCGAGGAAGGCCGGGCTGAGGTAGGAGCCGAAGACCTTCTCCAGCAGGTGCCGTTCGCCGGGCTCCGCGTCGTTGCCGCGGTCCAGCGCGTGGAGCGCCGCCGCCAGCGCGGGGAAGCCCTCCCGCGCGTTGTACATGGCCTGGATCGTGCCGTTGTCCAGTTGGTTCGGGCCGATGACGGCCGTGCCGACGGTCACCGGGTGCTCGGCCAGTGCCCGTCGTCGCGCCTCCCACCGGGCCTTGACCTCCCCGGCCGTCCGCCCGTAGTGGTACACGGCGTCGTACTTCGCCAGCCACGGCAGGAAGTCCCCTTCGAACCGGCGCTGGAAGCTCCTGGGCTGCCCCCGCTCGAACGCCTCCCACGAACCCGCCCAGCCGACGTTGCTGTCCAGCACCATCCGTTCCACGCGCCGGGGGAACAGCGTCGCGTAGTAGGCGCCGATCATGGTGGCGTAGGAGGGGCCGTAGTACGAGATCCGCTCCGCGCCGAGCAGGGAACGGAACAGGTCCACGTCCCGGACCGTCTGCTCGGTGGTCAGATACGGCAGCAGCCCGCCGCTGCGTGCCTCGCAGTCGCGCGCCATCGCGCGCGATCGATCCAGCACGCCCCGGAGGGCGGCGGGGGAGCGGTCCCGGAAGTCGTGGGCGAAGAACTCCCGGAACTCCTCCTCCGTCTGGCACACCGGACGCGTGCTGCGGCCGACGCCCCGCTGGTCGAAGCCCACCACGTCGTACGCGGCGGCCAGTTCGGGCTTGTCCTCGACGAGGCCGGACGGCCGGTCGAGCCCCGAGGCACCCGGCCCTCCCGCCGCCACCATCAGCACCCCGCGCCGGCCGCCGGGGCCGCTCGCGCGGTGCCGGGAGACCGCCACGGTCAGATCGTGACCGGCGTTCGGCCGGTGCCAGTCGCGGGGGACGGTCATCGCCGCGCACTCCAGCACCGACCCGTCCCCGCAGGGCCGCCAGCCCAGCCGCTGCTGCGCGTACCGTACGGGCACCCGCGCCTCCGCCGCGTCCCCGGCCCGTGCGACGCCGGCCGGCAGCACCGCGGCGGCCATGACCGCCGCCGCCGTTCCGGCCAGCGCGACCGCGCCCCTCCGCCGCGCCCGCGACCCCCTTCGCCCGCCCCACGCCTTGGCCATCGGACCCTCCCAACGATGTCACTTCGGTGTCGGCACCGATCCTCCTGCCGGTCCCGGCGCGGCTCCATCCGGCTGGCACCCGACGTGGGGGTGGTACTGGTGCCCGCACCGGCGGCCGGCGACGTCCGACAGCATCCGACGGCATCAGGGCGCGGCTTCACGTCGGCGGCGCGGTTGGCGGAGTCCGGGAAGCATCCGACGGGCGTTCGTGCCGACCGCGCAGTCACCGCCGCGGGGTCCGTCAGGGCGAGGCCGTCCGCCCGGCCGTGCCGTCAGCGGGGGTGGACCGGAGCGTCCGGCGCCAGCAGCCGGTCCAGGGCGCGGCGGGTACGGGCCGGTGCCTCCGGGTCGGCGAGGAGCTGCAACTCCTGGTTGAGCGCCAGGTAGCAGCCGACGAGTTCGTACGTCACCTGCTCGGGATCGGTGCCGGCGGGCAGATCGCCGGCCGCGACCGCCTGGCGGACCTCGGCCGCGAGGCGGCGGCGCCAGACGCGGCTGAGCCGCGCCACCGCGTCGCGCACCCGGCCGCCCCGGGCGTCGAACTCCACGGAGGCGGTGGTGAAGAGGCACCCGCCCGGGAAGACGGCGCGTTCGTGTTCCAGGTAACCGATCCACGCCTCGCACAGCGCACGCAGCCGCGGCAGGCCCGGCGGGGCGTCTTCGGCGGGGTGCCAGACGCTGTGGACGAAGACCGCGGAGGCGCCCTCCAGAACGGCGAGCTGGAGGGTCTCCTTGGTGCCGAAATGGCCGAGGATGCCGGCCTTGCTCATGCCCAGGTCGGTGGCGAGCCGCCCGATGGTCAGCCCCTCCAGGCCCTCCACCGAGGCGATCGCGATGCCGCGGTCGATGATCCGCCGACGAGTGGAGCGGGCTTCGGCGGCGGACTTCCGTGGGCTCATCCGGCCATCCTAGTCACTCGCCTTACATTTAGCTTCCGATCGGTCGGTTGCTATATTCCGGCGTGGCGGCGCCTTCCTCGGCCGGCCCCTTGGGCTCCCTTGGGCTCCCTTGAGCCCCTTTGGGCCTCTTGGGCTCTTTTTGGGCTCCCGGGCCTCCTTGGGCGCGCGCCGCCTTCCCCCGAGTCGCGCCGAATGAGTCGCACCGAAGCAAGGAGAACGACCGTGCCGGGATCCCGTATCGCCGCCCTGGGCCACTACCAGCCGTCGCGCGTCCTGACCAACGACGACCTGGCGGGCATGGTCGACACCAGCGACGAGTGGATCCGCCGCCGGACCGGCATCGCCACCCGGCGGATCGCCGCCGAGACGGAGTCGGTCGCCGACATGGCGGCCGCCGCGGCGGCCAAGGCCCTCGCCGCGGCGGGCCTGGAGCCCTCCGACATCGACCTGGTCACGGTGGCGACCTGCTCGGCCGCCGACCGCTGTCCCTCGACCGCCGCCCAGGTCGCCGGACGCCTCGGCATCCCCTCGGCCGTCGCGTACGACCTCAACAACGGCTGCGCCGGCTTCTGTACCGCCCTCGCCGGCGCCGACCACTCCGTCCGCGCCGGCGCCGCACGCCACGCCCTGATCATCGGCGCGGAGAAGATGTCCGACGTCACGGACTGGACCGACCGCAGCACCTGCGTCCTGCTCGGCGACGGCGCGGGGGCGGCCGTCGTCAGCGCCGCCGAACACGAGGGGATAGGCCCGGTCGTCTGGGGCTCGGACCCGACGCGCGCCGACGCCGTCCGGCTCATGGGCGACTGGCACCCGCGCTTCGCCCAGGAGGGCCAGACCGTCTTCCGCTGGGTCACCACCGAACTCCCGGCTCTCGTCCGCGAGGTGTGCCGCCGCGCCGGCCTCACCCCGTCCGACCTCGCGGGCGTGGTGACCCACCAGGCCAACCTGCGCATCATCGAGTCCGTCGTCCGCCAACTCGACCTGCCGGAGCACGTGGTGGTCGCCCAGGACGTCGTGGACTCCGGCAACACCTCCGCCGCGTCCGTCCCCCTCGCCCTGGCCAAACTGACCGAACGCGGCGAACTCCCCACCGGTGGCCCGGTCCTGCTGATGGCCTTCGGCGGCGGGATGTCCTGGGCGGGCCAGGTCGTCACCTGCCCCTGAGGCGACCGCTCCGGCCGGTCACGCCCTCCAGCCTCGCGGTCCCCACCTCCCCCGGGTGCGCAGCGCCACGACGCTGCGCATCTGCACAGGGAGTCGTCAGTGTCGAAGGGCCGGTGACTTCCCGCATTTCCCCGGCCCGACGAGCGGGGGCAGCACGTCCAGCCGACGGTGCGTACCACGCGCGGGGGCGCACAAGGCAGTGTCGGCCGTCCGGCGGGCTCCCGTTGCTCTCGCGCGCCGCCCCGGGCGCGCGGTTGTCGGCCGACGGTGATGTGTCGTGCGCTCGGCCGGCCTGTACGGGCGTGGAGGGGAAGGTGTCCGGTGGGCGCGCGCGGTACGTCGCCCGGGTGCTGGGGCGGTTGCTGGCCGAACAGGCGCGGGCCCGCCGTAAACCGGGGGACGGGGCGGAGGAGCGGGCGCGGGCCGTGCGCGAGGCGCTTCAGGACCTCGGGCCCTTCTACATCAAGGTCGGCCAGTTGTTGTCGACCCGGCCGGACTTCGTACCGCCGGCCATGCTGGAGGAGTTGGCGACGCTGCACGACCGGGTCTCTCCCGCGCCGTTCTCGGATTTCGAGCCGGTGCTGGCAGCGGACCTGGGGCCCAAGTGGCGGCGCTTGCTCCGGGATTTCGACACGGCCTTGCCGCTGGGGGCGGCGTCCCTGGCCCAGGTCTACCGCGCGCGGCTGGCCGACGGCACCCCCGTGGCCGTCAAACTGCAACGGCCCGGCGCGCAGCGGGTGATGGCCGACGACATGCGGCTGCTGCGCCGGGCGGCCGCTCTCGTGGCGCGTGCGACGCCGAAGTTCACCGCGGTGGTGGACGTACCCGCCATGCTGGAGGTGCTCTTCGACGCCATGGAGGCCGAGACGGACTTCCGCGTCGAAGCCGCGAACATGCGCCGGGCCCGGCAACTGACCCAGCCCTACGAGCACCTGACCGTACCGCGGGTGCTGATGCCGCCGACCCGGCGGGTGCTGGTGCAGTCCCTGGCCCCCGGGACGTCGATCCGCGACGCCGACCCGCGCGACTTCACCCTCGCCCAGCGCACCGGCATCGGCCGCGACCTGATGGCGTTCATGTACCACGGCTTCTTCCTCGACCGCTACTTCCACGCCGACCCCCACCCCGGCAACCTCTTCGTCCACCCCGGCGAGCCCGCCCACCTGATCGACTGGGGCATGGTCGGCCGCATGGACAGCTCCACCAGCCGCAGCCTGGTGCTGGCCCTGCTCACCATCGCCGACGACCTGCGCACCATCATCTTCGGCCTCGCCCGCGAGACCCTCTCCGAGCGACAGGCCGCCCGCACCGCCCTGGACATCATCATCGCCGCACCGGGAGCACTCCAGCAGACCCGCGGCATCCTGCGCACCCTCGCCGACCAGGACCTCACCCTCCACGCCAAGGTCGCCGGCGAACCCAACCGCCACGGCAAACTCAACGACACCGGACCCCGCGCCTCCTGGGCAAGTAGCCCTCGCCCTCGCCGTATACCTCGCCTGCGGCGCCGGAGGGCGGTGAACCCGGACCGGGCGCCCACCCCCGCTCATCCGGGCGTCGGCGGGCGGACGGCCGAGACGGCCGCCCGGAGGGCCGACAGGCCGTTCTGCCCCGGCACCCCCGCCCCCCACGCGACCTCCTGGGCCAGGACGGCGGCAAGCACCCGATAGGTGCAGTCCCGCCCGGTGGCCGCGTCCCGCGCCCGGAAGGATCCGCCGGCGCGTACGTCCTCCGCCAATTCCGCCAGCGCGACCGGACGTTGGCGCGCCATGTCGAACAGGGAGCCGTCGTGGTGCCGCGCCAGGTCGCGCGTCGGCGGGGTGCGGACGGGGGTGCCGCCGGGCCCGGCTCCCTCCGTCCGCCGGGAGCCCATCACCCGTGGGCCCGGCGGGACCTTCCGGCCGTGGCGCGCACGGTGGTGGCCGCGGTCGAGGCGTCCGGCTCGTCGGCGTCCCTCCCCGGCCGGACGTTGTCGCTGACCGTCTTGCGCAGGTCGTGCTCCACGTCCCGCATGCGGTCGAGGCACTCGTCGGTGAACTCCTTGGCGTCGTCGATCACATTGCCGATGAAGCGGATGAGACCGGTGCGGCCGCGGCCGTGCGAGCGGTCGGGCATCGTCGGAGACCCTTCTCGTGGGGAGACGTACGGCAGTGTGTGCGGTGCGATGCAGTGCGATGCCGGTCCAGCGGCCGGGCCTTCCGATGGCGTCCGAACGTCCGGCCGTCCGACCAGCACCGGCAGGCCGGGACGGCGCGTGGCCGCCCGAGGGGGCGCGCGGGCCTGGGCCAGCGCCGTATCACCGTGTCCGGCACCGGCCCGCGGACGTTCCCGTACCCGCTCGCCGGAGGCGGATCCGGTGGACGGCCGGCGGAAGCGGTCGGGAGCATCACGGCCTCTCTGCTCGTCATGAGGGCTCGGCTCCCAGGGGGCCGACGCCCTCCCATCAAGCCGACGTCCTCTCCATCAAAGGGAACGCCCGACTCCCGGTCCAGGCGTGGGCGGCCTCCGACGGCGGCATCCGGGCGTCACCGGCAGGCGGGGACGGCGCGCGGGGGGACTGCGCGACGCTGCGTCCAGCAAGGGGCGCATGCCCTGGTCCGCGCGCCGTGTCCGGGTGTGGAACCGCTCCGGCGCGGGCGGCCGTCGGGTGAGCGGGAGCGCGTACGCCGCCCTCAGCGCGATGGACGGGGTGCGGAAACGGTCCGCCGGGGTGCCGCCGTGCTTCTTCCGGCCGGGAGTGCTCCCGGCCGGCCGTGTCCGGACCGCGGGGGGATGGGCATGCGCATCGTAGGCGACGCATCGTGCCAGGTCCGGCTGGTGCGGTCGGTGGTCGTCGCGCGACTGCCAAGCGCCACGGACTGCGGGGTACCGCTTCTCAGCGGGCCGGGCCGGGCCGGGCCGGGCCGGGCCGGGTCAGGTCAGGTCAGACGGGGCCGGGGCGGGCCGGTCGGGGAGCGGGTGCGAGCCGAGAGGCGGTACCGGACGCGCCGCCCCGTCCCGGCGGGGACCGTCGCCGGTACCGGTACCGGCGACGAGCGATCGGCGGAGGTCGGGGATCGAACACCCCCGGGGGACGAGGACGCGGCTGATCACCGGTTCGACTCCCTCACCCGGGCCGGACGAACCGCCCCCGCTGCCGCCGGGGCACCGTCCGCGCCGTTCGCGCCGTCTGCCACCGGTCGGCCGGCGGAACCGTCGGCTCGCCGTCCGCGACCAGGAAGGAGTGGTCCCGTGCTCGACGACGAGACGTCGGCGAGGCTGCGCCAGCCGTTTCCCACGCTGGTGAATCCGCACGCGGCGGACATGCAGGAGCACACCGACCGCGTCTGGATCGACGGCGAATGCGCGGGATTCGTACCACCCGATATCGCGGAGCGGTCCAAGAAGACCCGCGCCGCCTACGTGGCCTCGTATTTCTATCCCATGGCCACCTGGGAACGACTCAAACCACTGGCGAGAATGATGCTCTTCTCGCTGCACCAGGACGACATCTACGAGCGCGTCACTCCGCGGGTCGTCCGGGCCGTCCGTGAGCGCACGGTGGCGGTGGCTCGCGGGAAGGCCACCGCGCACCAGGCGGGGGAGATCCACGGTCGTCCCACGTTCAGGAGGCTCAAATCCCTGGCCGTCAGGCTCCCGGGGTGGTTCAACGGATTCCAGTCCTATGACAAGGACCAGCGCACCGGCATGGGAAACCTCAACCCCATCAAGGTGGTCCGCCGTGAACGCTCCTGCTCCCTGGCGGACGCCCGCGAATGGGTGTTCCGCCTGCACGAGAACGACCTTGACGAGTTCGCGCGACTCCGGCGGAACCTGCCGGACTTCCGTGAAGGGCACGACGCCGTCGAGAACCACATCCGCCACTTCGAATTCGTGGTCTCCGGCCGGCGCGGTGTGGACGCGAAGATCTCCCGCTACGACCTGGGAACCTACACGGACCACCACCGACTCGCCTTGGCGGCCCGTGTCTCCGGGCCCGGGACGAAAGGATGACCATGCCCGACACGTTGCCGGTCCCCGAGCTGTCCTATCCGTTCCCGACCGTCGTCAGCCCCTTCGAAACGGACGAGTCGTTCCACGACGAGCGGGAATGGTACGAGACGTATTACGGCTTCCTTCCCGAAGGGGATCGCGCCAAGTACAAGGAACACGACCTCGCCCAAGGCGCGGCCTATATGTCGCCCACCGTCACCGACCCGGCCCGCCTGCGGCCCATGGCACGGTGGTTCGTCTTCCTCACCCAGATCGACGACTACCACGAGTTCCACACGGTCCCGGAACTCGTCGCCGTGCGCGACCGGGTCCGCGACATCCTGAGCGGAGAGGAACCACACGACGGGGAACCGGGACACCTGCGCTTCCTGGCCCGTATGCGTGCCGAATTCCAGGAGTTCATGCCCCACTTGTGGCTGGAGCGGCTCGCGCACTCCTTCCACGAGTTCTTCACCTACGGGGTCATGGAAGAGGCGCCGTACAAACTCGGGAAGAGGTCCGGTCCGCCATCCCTGGCGCACTATCTCCTCATCCACGAGTACTCCATCGCCATGCGGCCCTACGGGGATCTGGTCGAACCGGCGATGGGCGGCGTGCTGCCGGAGTCCGTCTTCCGCCACCCGGTCATCCAGCGGCTCCGCTCGCTGATCTGCCGGCTGATGTCCGTCCAGAACGACCTGCACTCCCTGGCCAAGGAAGAGGCCCGCCCGTCCGAATGCGTCAACATCGTCCCTGTGCTGTGTCATGAACTGGGGTGCACACGCGACGAGGCGGTCGCTGAGGCGGTACGGATCCTCGACTCCTTCTCCGCGGAGATCCTGGCCCTCGGCCGGCAGCTCCCCGACTTCGGCCCCTATCAGGAGGGGGTCCGGGAGTACTTCCGCCAGATGCAGCTCATGGTCACCGGCCTCGAACGCTGGTACCGGTATTCACGCTCCACCCGGTACCGGATCCCCGGTGCCTTCCCGGACGTCGCTCCGGAAGCCCGCCGGCGCCCTTGAGCGGGCCAACCGGTGCGAGCGGACGCACCGGCGTGCTCCGGCCGTTCCGGGCAGACCCCCACCCCACCCCCACGCCCCTCGACAGAGCCCCTCATGAACGACGACACCGACGGCGCCACCCGCATCATCCTCGACACCGGCGCCGAACACACCGTCGAGCAAATGATCGACAACCGCCACCACCAGGCCATGACCGCCCTCCACCACGCCCGCCTCCCCGACAACGCCTCCCACGCCCTACGCGCCATCGCCGAAGCGGCGGTATACCGCACGTCCTGACGCCCGGAGGCCCGCCGTCCTGCAGCCCACCGGCCACACCCATCCCACCCCCACGGCCGGCCGCATACTTGGGGCTCATTCCGCACAGGAACCCTTCCCCTGCTCGTACCGTTCGATGACGGCCTGTGCCCATGGGCACATGACCAACCGCGGAATGACGGAAGCCGAGAACCAGCGCACCATGATGCCCTCGGTGAGAGGCAGGGTCTCGGCCGCACCGTCCCAGCGGCCCAGGAAGACGGTGATCAGGTCATCCGTCGCGTCCGCCACGTGCGCCGGCACGACGGCGTACCGCTTGAGTCCGGGCAGAACCAGGCCCACTTCTTCCTTCAGCTCTCGGGCGATGGCTGCCTCGGGCGTCTCCTCGTCGCCCTCCCGACCCCCTCCGAGCAGCGACCACGTGCCGGGGTCGCAAATGCCGGGGATGTTGTCCCGCAGGTGCAATAAGTACTCCCCACGCGAGTTGATGATCAGAGCCGCCGTACCCAGTGGTCCCTCCACGTCTGTTCCTTCCCGCTGCCGGCCGCTTCCGGTGGAGCGTTACCGCGCGTCAATCCCCTTGTGAGGGAGGCGCGTCGGTCGCCTTCCGTTCCCTTTCCCACAGGTCTCTTTCCCCGCGGGCTGGGAGCGCTAAGTGGACCGGCTCGCGGCGTATCGTTTCTCCACAGCCGAACACATGTTCACCGCGGTCGCGCCTATCGTCGGTGCCCGTTCCACCACACCGAGAACGCACAGGGGGCACCACCATGGAAGCTTTGCGGCACCTCGCCGCCCATCTGGGACTCGACCTCGCGGCCGTCTGCCTGTTGACCTTCCGCATCTACCACCCGCGACACGGGCGCCGGGACCTCGTCCCGTCCCTACTGGCCCTGAACGCGGGCCTGTTCACCGTCGTCCACGTCCTGGCCGCGACGGACGGCGGCCACGGAGGGACCTCGTTGGGGCTCGGGCTGTTCGGCGTGCTGTCCCTGGTCAGGCTCCGCTCCGACGCCGTTCAGCAGGAGGAGGTCGGCTACTACTTCACCGCGATGGTCCTCGGCCTGCTCTGCGCACTGCCGCACCTCTCGCTCCTGACGGCCGCCGCGCTGAGCGCCGTCCTGCTGCTCGTCGTCCACACCGCGGACCACCCCCGCATGCTGGCCGGTTCGCGCCGGGCCCTCGTCACCCTGGACACCGCGCACGGCGACCCGGACACCCTGCGGGCCGACCTCGCCCGCCGGCTGGGCGAGCCCCTGCACTGGACGGTGGTGAACGTCGACTACGTCCGGGACCTCACCGTCGTCGACGTGCGCTACCGCGAGCACCTGCCGGCGTTCCCCGGCGCGAGCGCGCACCGCGCCCAGCCCGCCCGGGAGACGGTGTGAGCGGCGTCGGACGGCTCGCGGCGCGGCCCGCGGGCGCCGGGGTCCGCGGCATCCGGACCGCCGCCGACGCCGCCGCCCCCATCTCCCTCGCCGAACTCAACGAACGCGCCGGGCTCCTCACCCGCTTCGACCGTTCCTACCTGCTGCCCACGGAGGTCTTCCTGCGGCTGGCCGAACGGCTGACGGACCCCCGGCGCCCCGGCGGCCCCTTCCGCGCCCTGACGATCGACGGGCGGCGCGCCTTCCGCTACCACTCCGTCTACTACGACACCCCAGGGCTCCGCTCCTTCCACGACCACCGCCAGGGCCGCAGACTCCGGTTCAAGATCCGTGAGCGGGTGTACGAGGACTCGGGCGAGCGGCAGTTCGAGATCAAGCTCAAAGGCCGGCGCGGCGACACCGTCAAACACCGCAGCATCCTGACGGACGGCGCCGACCCGCTCGACGCCCACCACCGCTCTTTTCTCGCAAGCACCCTGCGCCGCACCTACGGCATCGAACCCCCCGCCGCACTCACCCTGTCCCTCACCACGGACTACCTGCGCACCACCCTGGTAGCCGACGGCGAACGCGTCACCTGCGACGCCGGGCTGCTCTGCGGCGACCTGCGGACCGGGCGGACGGTGCGCTGCGACACGGACCTCGTCCTCGTCGAGACCAAGTCGGCCGGTCACCTCACCGACGCCGACCGGCTCCTGCACGGCTACGGGGAGCGCCCGGCGGTCTTCACCAAGTACTGCGGCGGACTCGCGGCCCTCCACCCGGGCCTGCCCGCCAACCAGTGGCGCCGCGCCGCACGCCGAGCGTTCGGGGCCCCGTGCGCGACTCCCTGAGTCGGAGGGGACCGCGACGGCCGTCGCGGCCGGGACGGGTGCCACCCGCCCCGGCCCTTCACCCCACCCGGCTCCACTCACCCCACCCGGCTCACTCAGCCGGCGCTGCCCCCTCAACCAGGGCTACCCCCCAAACCGCGCGGCCCTTCAAATCACGCGATCCCTGACCACCTGGCGGGCCAACAGCGCCTCTGTGGCGGCCAGTTCGGTCGCGGTCGCCGCCAGCCGGGCGTCGCCGTACGCGACCGTCGCCGGCTGCGGGCCTCCCGCGAGGAGGCATTGGCGGCGCAGGTGGGTCGGCGGGTGGGTGCTGTCCACGCTGTGACCGCGGCGTGTGCCGACCCGGCGCAGCCGCTCCACCTCTCGTTCCGGGACGGCACCGACATGGGCGGTCAACCCCTCCCACAACAACCGTTCCGCTTGCTCCCGTGCCTCGTGCCCACTCCGGCCGCCCCGCATCGACGCGGCCGCCGAGACCCGCCGCAACTCCGAGTCGACCGTGCGGAAGAGGAGCAGCCGGTCCAGCAGACCGACGGCGGCCTCCGTGGAACCGACCCTGGCGGCATCCGCGTCGGCCAGGTACTCGGCCCGCTGCGACGCCCGCAGGGAGAGGTGGTCGAGGAGCAGGAGCAGTCCGAGGACGGCCTGGCGGGGCAGGAACGTCACGGCGTTCACGAACAGTTCCATCAGACCTCGCACAGGGGTCCGCGCCAGCGTGTAGTGCCAGGTGGACAGCGTGTGCAGCGCCTGACCGGTGATGAAGCCGTACCGGATGTCCCCGTGGGCGAAGTGCCCGAGTTCGTGGCCCAGGAGGGCCACGCGTTCCCGCGGCGACAGGACGCGCCAGAGCGGCAGCCCCAGGAAGAGCACCCGCCGCCCGCGGTACCCGTACGCCGTCACCGCCGCGTTGAAGCGCGCGTCGACCACCACCGCGTCCACCCCGGCCGTCCCGACACCGGCCCCGACCTCGTCGATCAGCGCGAACAGCTCCGGAGCGTCGGCCCGGTACAGCACCGGGGCGTTCCTGGGCAGCCGCGCCGGCCGCGGCCACAGGACCACGGAGACGGCCAGCGCCACGACGCCGATCACGGGCTGCACCACGGTGCTCCACCCGAGCACGATCAGCAGCACCCCGGCGACCGCCACGGCCACGGTCACCCCGTGCACCAGCAGCGCCAAGGCGAACGCGGCGACCGTCGCGGCGTCCCGGCGCGGCCGGCCGAGACCGCCCCCTCGGCCCATCTCGTCGGCCAACTGCTCACCGTACCGCCGCGCGAGAGTCCGCCGTACGGCCGCGACCCGCCCGGGCCGCGGTTCGGCGGGGTCGGGATCCACGTTCCAGTCGCAGGAATCACACCAGTCGACATAGCGCTCGTCGATGGGAATCACGCCGTCGCACTCCGGGCACGCGCGCGTGGCCGTCAAGCGTTCCGCCCGCTCCGCACCATCGGTACGCACGTTCCTCGTCCCTTCCATCTGCCCCTCCCCAGGCGGCCGGTCGCCGCGCGACTGGGGAAGAGTAGACGGCCGTCGGACGTCTGCGGGCGCGAACGAGCACACTAGTGCGACGCATGTGGCTTCCCACGCCGGTCAAACAGGTGCCGCGCTCCGACGGGTTCGTGGGAGCGGACGGCACGCTCACCTCCCGGGAAAGGCCCGCATCGCGATCTCGACGGCGCGCTCCAGGTCGTCGGAGGTCGCACCGGAGGACGCCTGGACGGCGATGCCGTACCAGACGAGGCACACGTAGCGGGCCAGGTCGTCGGCGTCCGTTCCGGCGGGCAGGTCGCCGTCGCGGAGGGCCTGCTCGAAGCGTTCGCGCAGGGCGTCCTCCGAGGCGTGCCGCCGGGCGGCCGCCTCGGCGCGGACGGCGGCGGACGCGCCCCCCGTGGCCAGGGCGCCGTGCACCATGAGACAGCCGGGGCCGTCCTCCCCGGTGGTGACCGCGATGGTGCCGCGCAGCAGGGTCTCGGTGGCGGTACGGGCGGTGGGCTGCCGGAGCGCGTCCCGCACATGCACGGCCGTCTCCATGTAGCGGTCGAGCACCTTCCGGAAGAGCGCCTCCTTGTTGCCGTAGGCGGCGTACAGGCTGGGCCGGCTGATCCCCATCGCCTCGGTGAGGTCCGACAGCGCGGTGCCCTCGTACCCCTGCCGCCAGAACACGCGCAGGGCGCGGTCGAGCCGTTCGTCGAGGTCGAATTCGCGCGGGCGTCCGGGCGTCATGAGCTGCCTCCGTCGAAGTTCTGTACTGAACGGTATGGTAGCGTCCTAGTTCAGTACCGATCGGTACAGAACTAGGGAGGGTTTCCATGGTCCCCACGAACACCACACTCACCACGAGCACGCCCGCCGCGCCCACCGCGAGCGCCTCGGCCACCCAGAGCCGCCGCCTGGCCGGCAAGGTCGCCCTGGTCACCGGAGGATCGCGGGGCATCGGAGCGGCCACCGCGCGGATGCTCGCCGAGGCGGGGGCGGACGTCGCGATCTCCTACGCCGCGTCGGCCGCCCGGGCCGAGGACGTGGTCGGCGAACTGACCGCCCGCGGCGTCCGGGCCGCCGCCTACCGCGCCGACCAGGCGGACCCCGAGCAGGTCGCACGGCTGGTCACCACGGTCGCGGAGGACTTCGGGCGGCTGGACGTCCTCGTCAACAACGCAGGAGTAATCGCCTCGGGCACGGTCGGCGACCCGGCCGCGGACACCGCCGCGCTCGACCGCCAGTACGCGGTCAACGTCGGCGGCGTCGTGGCCGCCATCCGCTCCGCCGCCGGCCTGCTCTCCGACGACGGCCGCGTCATCACCATCGGCTCCAACCTCGCGGCCCGCACCGCCTTCCCCGGCGTCGCCGACTACGCGGCGGGCAAGGCGGCGGTCGTCGGATACAGCAAGGGCGCCGCACGCGACCTCGCGCCCCGCCGCATCACCGTCAACGTGATCGCGGCCGGCTCCACGGCCACCGACATGAACCCGCAGGACGGCCCGACCTCCGACCGCCAGCGTTCCACCAACGCACTGGGCCGCTACGCCCGCCCCGAGGAAATCGCCGCCGGAGTCCTCTTCCTGGCCGACCCCGCCGCCTCCTTCGTCACCGGCACCGTCCTCACCATCGACGGCGGCAGCCTGGCGTAAGCCGGTGACGGGCCGACACGACGTCCACGCCTCCCGACCGGTCCCGCTCAGCGTTCGAACGGCAGAAGTGCACCGGCCCGCTTCACCGTGCGGATCACCGGAGCCGTCTCCATCGCGCGGATCGCGTCCAACGAGCCGATCCGCTCGCTCAGATACCGCGCCAGGTCGAGCGAGTCACGGCAGTTGACGACCGCGAGCAGATTCGTCGGCCCGGTGGTCCGGGCGACGAGCGAGACCTCGGGGTGGCGGGCCATCGCGCGGGCCGCCGTCTCCCCTCTGGTCCTGGCCGTTTCCCTGCTCACCATGGGGGCCTTGGCCGACCGGCACGGCGCGCGTGCCGTGTACGTGGCCGGTCTGGCGGTCTTCGGCGTCGCTTCCCTGTCGTGCGGCCTGGCGCCGGACCCGGGGATGCTGATCGCGGCCCGCGCCGTGCAGGGCGTCGGCGGCGCGGCGATGGCCGTGACCACCTTCGCCCTGATCGGCTCCGTCTACCGGGGGCCCGTCCTGGGGCGGGCGATGGGCGTGTTCGCGGCGGTGACCGGCCTGGCCGCCGCGACCGGACCCGTCCTCGGCGGCGTCCTCACCCAATATCTCGGCTGGCGGGCGGTCTTCTTCCTCAACCTCCCTCTCGTCGCCGTCGCCGTCGCGCTGTCCCTGCGCGTCCTTGCGGCGGCGCGGCCGGGCACCGGAGCCCGCCTCGATCTGCCGGGAACGGTCGCCTTCGCGGTCTGCGGCGGATCGCTGACCTACGCCCTGACGTCAGTCGGCGAAACGGGCCCGCTCTCCCCGGCGGTGCTCGGTCCGCTGGCCCTGGCCGCCCTCGCGTTCGCCGTCTTCGTCCGCGTCGAACTGCGCGGCACCGCGCCGCTGCTGGACGTGCGGCTTTTCACCCGGGCGTCCTTCTCCGGCGTGATGACATGCGTGATCGCCTCCACGGCCGCCTTCGCGGCGCTCGTGTACACCTCGCTGTGGCTGCAGTCGGGTCTCGGCCTCGGGCCGGTACGCGCCGGGGTCGCGCTCATGCCCCTCGCCCTGGCCTCCTTCGCCACCTCACTGATCGGCGGCCGCGGGTTGCACGACAAGTCTCCGCGCGCGGTCCTCTCCGCGGGACTGCTGCTGAGCGGGGCCGGCTGCGCGCTGCAGGCGGGGGTGAACGCGCACTCGTCCGCCGCGTCCCTGACCGTGGGACTGGCCGTCACCGGCGTCGGCGTGGGATTGACGGGCCCGGTCATGGGCACCGCGGTCCTCGCGGCGTTCCCGCCCGAGCGGTCCGGCATGGCGGCCGGTGCCATGACCGCCTTCCGGCAACTGGGGCAGACCCTTTGGGCCGCCGCCTTCGGCGCCCTGTTCCGGCACGGCGAGGGCCCCATGACCGACGGCCTGAACCGCGTCCTGATCGCCACCGCGGCGGCCGGTGCCGTCGGTTCCGTCCTCGCCTGGACCTTCGTACCGCGAACGGCGGGGGAGGAGGCGTCGGCATCCGACCACCGGAAGCACACCGGCTCCCGGGCGCGATGACCCCCACCGCTGCGCCCCTCCCGCCGGGTGCTACTCCGCTTCCGTATCGCCGTCGGCCACCGGGAACGCCCCGCCGACGAGCGGGAACAGCCGGTTGACCACGGCCACGGTCACGGCGTCGCGGGGGCGCGCGGCCGGATCCCGTTCTCGGTCGCGGTAGGCGGCGAACAACCGGCGGACGGACGCGGTGAGCTCGGCCGCCTCCGCCGGGGTGAGGTGGAGGACGGCGCTGAAGGCGTCGTCCCGCTGCCACTCCGCCGGTGCCTGGTGCCGGTGGGTCAGCCACTGCCGGTAGCTCTCGTCCTCCAGATCGCGGGCGAGCGCGGGGAAGCTTTCCGGCGCCTCGCGTTCGATCTCCCGGGACCGGGCGGATGAGGCGTGGTCGGACGGCGCGGTGTCAGGCGCTGCGGGGACGGACGGCGCGGGGGAGCCCCAGCGCAGACGCCACGGCCGTGCCCGGCCGCCGCCCTGGTGCGGGACTTCCTCGATGAGGCCGTGCCGGGCGAGCTGGCGCAGATGGAAGGAGCAGAGGCCGGAGCTGTGGCCGAGGCGCGCGGCGGCCTCGGTGGAGGTGAGGGTGCCGGACTCGGCCAGGAGGTTCAGCAGGGCGATCCGTACGGGGTGGTCGGGAAGGGAGCGCGGGGCGCGGGCCGGTGATGGCCCCGCGGGTCCGGTGGGAGGGTTTCGATCACTCACTTTGCAAAGAGTGCTACTTTGCAAAGCATCTGGCAAGCCGTCAGCCGGCCGGACCGGCACCCCGCCGTCCCGCGGCCGACCCTCACGGAAGGCGTTGATCGTTCATGACCCATGGTTTCGATGACACCGCGCAGGACCGCCGCGTCCGCGTGCAGGGCGAGCCCGTCGAGTCGTACCCGCGCCTCGCCCCCGAGGCGGAACGCGGCGCGGTGCGCCGGATCGCCGTGGTCGGGGAGGAGGTCCTGCACCGCCCGTGCCGGGAGGTCACCGACTTCGGCACTCCCGAACTGGCGCGGCTGGTCGACGACATGTTCGCCACCAACGAGGCGGCCGACGGAGCCGGGCTCGCCGCCAACCAGATCGGCGTGGACCTGCGGCTGTTCGTCTGGGACATCACGGACGAGTGGGGCATCCGCCACGTCGGCCACATAGCCAACCCGGTCCTGGACGAGGTGCCCGCCGCCCACCGCCGTCTGGTGGACGAGTCCGAGGGCTGCCTCTCCGTCCCCGGCCCCTACCGCGTCGTGCCCCGCCTCGACCGCGCCGTCGTCCGAGGCCGCGACAAGAACGGCGATCCGCTGGTGATCGAGGGCAGGGGCTACTTCGCCCGGTGCCTCCAGCACGAGACCGACCACCTCAACGGCCGCCTGTACCTGGACCGGTTGACGCGGCGGGAGCGGCGATCCGCCCTCCGCGAAATGGGCGAATCCCGGGACGAGGTCCTCGCCCGGCGCGCCGCCAGGGCGAGAAGCCTCGGCAAGTGACGCGCGGGACGGCTGGGAGACGGACTCACGCCCCCGCCTCCCGCGCTCCGCTACCCGGTCTCCTCGGATGACGTCCGGGGCCCGCGCGTCTTCGCGAACACCGTCGAATCAGCCCGTCCCCGCCGACGGCGTGCGCGCGAAGTGGCGGGCGGTGGGGACCAGCGCCGCGCCGGCCGGGACGAGGAAGCAGGCGGCGGCGCAGACCGCCAGGACGGGCGTCACCCCGAACGCGCCGATGGCCGGGGCGATCAGGGCCAGACCGGCCGGCGCCAGACCGTAGGAGACCAGGAAGTCCAGCGAGGAGACCCGCGCCAGCTTGTCGGGGGCGACCTCGCGCTGGGTCGCCGTGAACCACGGCACGTTGAACAGTTCGATCCCGACCCCCGCGACGGCGTACGCGGCGACGACCACGGCCGCGTGCACGGGCAGCGTCAGACTCAGCGGAGCGACGCCGTACGCGGCCAGACCGGCGAACGCCGCCCAGCCCTGCGAGCGCGGCCGCCACCGGGCGACGAGCAGCGCGCCACCCAGCGCGCCGACGGTGTACGCGGTCGTGGACGCCCCCAGCACCCACGCCGTGCCGTAGCGGTCCCGGCTGACCAGGGGCAGGGCGACGCCGGTGGCCGAGTAGCCGAGGGTGACGACCGCGACGAGCGCGGCCAGCCCGGCGAGGAACCACGGGTGGCGGCGCGCCTCGCGTATCCCGTCGAGGAACTCCGTACGGAACCCGGGCCGCGCGGCCGCGACCGCCGGGGACGACGCGTCCGAAGCGGAACCCGCCGCCGGGACCGCACCCGCACCGACCCCCCGCCCCGGGACGAACGCGGCCACCAGCCACAGCAGTCCGATGCCGAGCAGTAGCGTCCGGGTGTCGAGGAACGCCGCGAGCAGCGAGGTCAGGGCCGGTCCGGCGAGCGTGGAGCTCCGTACCGCGAGGGTCATGGCGGCGTTGGCCCGCTGGCGGCGCTCCGGGGCGACGGTCTCGGCGGTGAGCGCCTGGAACGCCGGGCGGCAGGCGCCCTGCCCGGCGCCCGCGAGGACGGCGGCGGCCGACATCAGCAGGAGCGAGCGGCCGAGTCCGGCGGCGAGGAGGGGCGCGGCGGCCGCCGCCGCGAGGGACGACCAGAGGACGACCGCGCGGCGCGAGTGCCGGTCGGCCAGTACGCCGCCGACGGTGACCGCGACGAGGAACCCGGCGGTACGGGCGGCGAGCACGAGGCCCAGGCCGGCGGCGCCGAGGTCGCGGTGGAGGACGGCCAGCCCGAGGACGAACGGCAGCGCCCAGGTCGCGAGGCCGGAGGCGGTGGTCCCCGCCCACAAGCGCAGGAACGCCGAGTCCCGGAGGATCGAACGCGGGGGAGGGGAAGCGGACTTGGCCGCCGCCGGGACAGGTGTGGTCGCCACGGTGTGAGTGCTCCTCAGGGTGCGAAGGGGCGGTTCCGCGGACCGGCCCCGGATTCGTTAATGAAAATGAATACCATTACGGTACTCTCTCTCGTGCACGGCACCCCTGTCCCGTGTACGACAACGACCGCACCCTTCCCTCCCGTATCGGAGCCCCCATGCACCATCCCGCCCGCCTCGGCATAGCCCTGACCGGAGTTCTGACCGTCGCCCTCGCCACCGCCGGCTGCGGCACGCAGGGCACCGAGTCCGACGCCGGGACTTCCGCCGCGCGGACGTCCGTCACCAGCTGCGGCCGGCAACTCTCCTTCGCCGGCCCGCCGGAGCGGACCGTCACCCTGGACCAGTCCTCCACCGAGACCCTGCTGGAACTGGGACTCCAGGACCGGATGGCGGGCACCGCCAACATCAAGACCAAGGTCACCGCCCGGTACGCCGACGCGTACGCCAAGGTCCCCGTCATCGCCCCCAAAATCGCCACCGGCGAACAACTGCGCGCCGCCACCCCGGACTTCGTCGTCGCCGGATCCGCGGACCTCCTTACCAAGGACCGGGCCGGCACCCGCGACGAGCTGGCCGCCCTCAAGGTCCCCACCTTCGTCAGCGCCGTCGACTGCCCGGAGCGCCAACGCGCCGGTACGTCCCCCTTCGAGCTGCTCTTCTCCGACTACGAGAACCTCGGCAAGATCTTCGGCGCCGAACGGCGCGCGGACCGGCTCGCCGCCGAGCAGCGGGCGGCCGTCGCCGAGGCGGGGAAGACCGCGCCGCACACCGCCCGGGACGAGGACCGCCCCACGGTCGTGTACCTCTACTCCGTCTTCAACGGCATGCCGTACGTGGCGGGCGGGACCGGACTGCCCAGCGAGATGAGCCGGATCGTCGGCGCGAGGAACGCCTTCGACGACGTCAAGGAGGACTGGCCGGAGGTCTCCTGGGAGGAGGTCGCCAAACGCGACCCGGACTACATCGTCATCGGCGACCTGTCCGAGCGCGGACGCCCCGGCGACAGCGCCGCCGAGAAGCGCGCCGCGATGACCGCGCACCCGGTGGTCTCCCGGCTCGCGGCGGTCCGCGACAACAGGATCCTGGAAGTACCGGGCATCGAACTCGACCCTTCCGTACGGTCGGTGCACGCCCTGGGCATGCTGGCCGAGGGGCTGAAGGGCGTCGGACATG
This sequence comes from Streptomyces mobaraensis NBRC 13819 = DSM 40847, assembly GCF_017916255.1. Classification (NCBI taxonomy): domain Bacteria; kingdom Bacillati; phylum Actinomycetota; class Actinomycetes; order Kitasatosporales; family Streptomycetaceae; genus Streptomyces; species Streptomyces mobaraensis. Next base: position 17,333 of record NZ_CP072827.1, on the reverse strand, counting down.
CCCGGCACACCCACTGACCCGGCCACCCGGCGGCAGCCGGCAGACCCCCTGCCCCTACTGACGGACCCCCTGCCCTCGCCGACAGACCTCCTGCTCCCGACGGCCCGGGGCCGGGCCGCCGTCCCACCCCCCACCGCCACCATCGAGCGTTCCCTGCCCGCCCGCGCCGCGCTGCTCCTCCTCGCCGTCACCGCCCTCGCCGGCTCGCTCACGGCCGCCGTACGGATCGGCACCGCCGACGTGAGCTGGACCGACCTCGCCCGCGTCCTCGGCGCCCGTCTCGGCCTGGACGTCCGACCGCCGCCCCCGCTGACGGACTCCCTCGTCTGGGACCTCAGGCTGCCGCGCGCCCTGATGGCCGCCCTCGTCGGCGCCGCGCTCGCCGTGTGCGGCACGGTGCTCCAGGCCGTCACCCGCAACGCGCTCGCCGACCCGTACCTCCTCGGCGTCTCCTCGGGCGCGTCGACCGGCGCCGTCACCGTCATCGTCCTCGGCGTGGGCGCGCACGCGCTCGGCACCACCGGCGGCGCGCTCGCCGGGGCGCTGCTCGCCTTCGGACTGCTCCTCCTGCTGCTCCGGCGCACCGGGCCGGACTCCACCCGCATCGTCCTCACCGGCGTCGTCGTCGGACAGCTCTTCACCGCCCTGACCTCCCTCGTCCTGATGGCCTCGGCGGACGCGGACACCACCCGGGCCGTCACCCACTGGCTGCTCGGCTCGATGGCGCCCGCCCGCTGGGACACCGTCCTGGCCTGCGCGACCGTCACCCCGCCGGGGCTGCTCCTCGCGTGGCTCGGCTCCAACGCCCTGGACGGACTCGCGTTCGGCGCCGACACCGCCGCCTCCCTCGGCATCGGCGTACGGCGCACGCGGACGCTGCTGCTCGTGGTCACGGCCGTCCTGACCGCGGTGGCGGTGGCGACCGTCGGCGCCATCGGCTTCGTCGGACTGATCGTCCCGCACGCCGTACGGTTCCTCGTCGGACCGGCGCACCGGGTCCTGCTGCCGTACGCGGCGCTCGCCGGCGGGGTGTTCCTGGTGTGGACGGACACGGTGGCGCGCGTCGCCTTCGCGCCCCGCGAGGTTCCCGTCGGCGTCATCACCGCCCTGCTGGGTGTGCCCCTGTTCCTCCTCGTCCTGCGCAGGAGGGGGGAGCTGTGAGGATCACCGCCGAAGGGCTCACCTGGTCGGTCGCGGGCCTGCCGGCCCCCGTCGTACGCGACGTCAGCGTGGACATCGCCCCCGGCGAGACCGTCGGACTGCTCGGCCCCAACGGCTCGGGCAAGTCCTCGCTGCTGCGCTGCCTGGCCGGGCTGCGGACGCCCGACGCGGGCACGGTCCGGTACGACGGCGTGTGCGTACGGGGCTGGAGCGCGCGCCGGATCGCCCGGCACGCCGCCTTCGCCGAGCAGGAGACGGGCGCGGACAGCGAACTACGGGTCTCCGACGTGGTGGGACTGGGCCGGACACCGTTCCGCGACCGCTGGCGCGCACCGGACGCCACCGACCGCGCGGTCGTCGCCGCCGCCCTGGAACGCGTCGGACTGACCGCACTCGCGGACCGCTCCTGGAAGGCACTGTCCGGCGGCGAACGGCAACGCGCCCACATCGCCCGCGCACTGGCCCAGCAGCCGTACGCGCTCCTGCTCGACGAACCCACCAACCACCTCGACGTCCGGCACCAACTCGAGCTCATGGAACTGCTGTCGGGGACCGGGCAGACGGTCCTGGTCGCCCTGCACGACCTGTCCCTCGCCGCCCGCTACTGCGACCGGCTGCTCCTCCTGCACCACGGCCGCCTCGTCGCCACCGGGCCGCCGTCCACCGTCCTGACGGCCGACCGGCTCGCAGAGGTCTTCGAGGTGGACGCCGAACTCGGCACGGACGCCGTCGGCAGACCGGCGATTACCTATCGCGGACCGCTCGCCGCAGAGAAGACGCGCGGTGCGCGGCGGCAGGGGCGGCCGGGCGACACGGCGATCCCCGGCGCGCCCGAGGCGGCCGCGTCGTCCTTCGACGCGCCGGCTTCAAGGACACCGCCGCCCGCCGCCCGACGCGCTGACGCGTGACAGGCCGGAACGACGGGCCGGCTCCGAGGAGGCGGCCCGTCGGCACACAGCCTTCGGGGACACCGGTGTCCGACGTGCTGACGTGTGCCAGGCCGGTGCCCGACGAGCCGACTTCGGGGAGGCGGCCGTCCGGCAGTCCGTCGTCGGGGACGCTGGCGCCGGACGTGCTGATGTCCGACAGCCCGGCGTCCGACGCACTGACCGCGCGGACGCCGGCGTTCGACACTCTGACCGCGCGGACGCCGGCGTCCGACGCGCCGACGCCCGAAAGACGGCCGTTTCGGAACGCGATAGTCCGGCTCGCCCGAGCGCGGGAAGCCCGCTCCGGCCGGCCCGCATCCCGATCGGCCGCCCAACCGTTGAGGCCGGTGCCCGGACCCGTCGAGTGCCCGGACCCGTCGAGTGCCCGGACCCGTCGAGTCCGCTGCCGGACTCGGTGCGCCGGGGCCTTCGGCCAGGGCCGAAGGCCGTCACCCGATCCAACCGGTGAACCCCGCCCCTCCGCACTGCAAGCCCCGCACACACGAACCTGCACCGCACCGCATCGCACCACGGAACGACGGCCCGAACACCCCACCCACCCTGCGAATGGAACCTCATGAGTCTCACACGCTCCATCTCCACCCCCAATCCCTCCTCCGTCGACGCCCTCATCAAGGCCGTCCTCGCTGGCGAGCACGGACCACTGCCCTCCGAATCCACCGCGACCAGCGTCTTCTGGTGTCACCACGGCACCCGGCTGGCCGGCGGTGACACCACCTACCTCAACCAGTACGTCCTCGTCCGCCTCGGCGACTCCTTCGGCGGATGCGCCTTCGAGGCGGGCGAGATCGAGCCGTCGATCTGCCGGGACGCCTCCGGCGCACCGCTCGACGTCCTGCTGCGCGACTCCCCGCGCCCGCTCCGGATCGCCGCGCTCGACGCCTACCTCTCCCGCGTCCGCCCGCACCGCGAGGCGGCCGGGGCGGGTGATGCGGAGGCCGTCGTGCTTCCCACGGGCACCCCGGAGGTCCGCGCCAGGGCCCGGGACGCGGCCGTCGCCGGGCTGCTGGAGACCGACGCGGGCGCCGCGGTCGGCCTCATCGGCGTCGTCAACCCGCTGGTGGCGGCGATACGCGAGCGCGGCGGCAGGCCGCTGCCCTGCGACTTCAACCTCAAGGCCACCCAGTGGGGCGACCCCGTCACCGACGACATGCACGAGGTACTGGACCGCGCCGACGCCGTCGTCGCCACCGGAATGACCCTGGGCAACGGCTCGTTCGACGTCATCCTGGAGCGGTGCCGCTCCCGAGGCGTCCCGCTGATCGTCTACGCGCAGACGGGCAGCGCCGTGGCCCGCGCCTTCCTCGGCGCGGGGGTGACCGCGCTGTCCGCGGAACCGTTCCCGTACTCGCAGTTCAGCGCCGAGGAAACGGTTCTGTACCGCTACCGTGCGGCGGTGGCCGCATGAGTCCCGTCACCCGCCGGCCATCCGTCTCCGGCACCGGGCACGCCCCCTGCCACCACGGCGAGCTCCTCCAAGGGGTCTTCCGCGACGACGACGGGCGCCGGTGCGCCGGACTGGTCACGCTTCCCATGGCGGGCCCCGGCAGCACCGCCGTGTTCGTCCGCCGGCCCGGTACGCCGCCCGAGGCGCTCACCGTCGTCCCCGCCGGCCGTACGAAGGCCGCCCGGGCCGCCACCCTCGCGGTCGCCGCGTGCGCGGAACGGTCCGGACGGCCGCCTGCCGGCGGCACGTTGCGGCTGACCGGCGACGTACCGGTGGGCCTCGGCATGGGCAGTTCCACCAGCGACGTCATCGCCGCCATCCGCGCGGTCGCCTCCTCCTACGGTCTGCGCCTGCCGCCCGGGACGGTCGCCCGGCTGGCCGTCCGCGCCGAACGGGCCTGCGACCCGCTGATGCTCGACGCCCGCCCGGTGCTCTTCGCCCAGCGCGAGGGCCGGGTCCTGGAAACCCTCGGCCCGGCCCTCCCGCCGCTGCTCGTGGTCGGCTGCGCCCTCGGCGGGGGAGCGCCCGTCGACACCCTCTCCCTGCCCGCCCACGAGACCGACGAGCACGACGTCCGGGCCTGCGAACGCCTGCGTGCGCTGCTGCGCCGCGCGGTGGCCACCGGCGACGCGCGACTCCTCGGCGAGGTCGCCACGGCCAGCGCGACACGCGGCCAACGGGTGCTGCGCCACCCCGAGTTCGACGCGCTGACGGGCATCGCCCGGCGGTCCGGCGCGGTGGGCGTGCAGATCGCGCACAGCGGAGCGGTGGCGGGCGTGCTGTTCGACCCGGCGGCGCCGGGCGTACGACACCGCGTACGCGGCTGCCTGCGCGCCCTGGCCGCCCACGGCATCCCCGCCACCCGCACCTTCACCACCCCGACCCCCTTCTTCAAGGAGATCCCGCATGGACCAGCACATCGCGGAGGCGATCGGCCGGCCCGACCTCGTACGCCTCGACGAACGGCTCGTCTGCCTGCGCTTTGAGACGATGAAGGTGGTCTCCGCCCTCGCGGCCGTCCGCCACCTGCTCGACACCGGAGCCGTACGGCGCGGCGACACCCTGCTGGACAGCTCCAGCGGCATCTACGCCTACGCCCTCGCCCTGGCCTGCCACCGCCACGGCATGCGCTGCCACGTCGTCGGCTCGACGACGGTGGACCGCACCCTGCGCGTCCAGCTCGCCGTCCTCGGCGCGACCTTCGAACAGATGGAACCGTGCAGCGACCTCAAACTCGACCAGAAGCGCCGTGTGGAGCGGATCCAGGAGATCCTCGCCGAACACCCTGAGTACCACTGGATGCGCCAGTACCACGACGACATCCACTACCTCGGCTACCGCCCGATCGCCGACCGGATCCGGGAGGCGGTCGGCGCGGACGGGCTGACCGTCGTCGGCGGCGTCGGCTCGGGCGCCTCCACCGGGGCCCTCGCCCGCCATCTGCGCGCCGGGCCCGACGGGCCGGCCGACGTCGAGCTCGTCGGCGTCCAGCCGTACGGCAGCGTCACGTTCGGCGCCGAACACATCGCCGACCCCGAGATCATCATCGCCGGAATCGGCAGCTCCATCCCCTTCGGGAACGTCTCGCACGAGCTGTACGACATCCTCCACTGGGTCTCCTTCGACGCCGCGCTCGCCGGCAGCGTCGACCTGCTGCGACGGCACGCGGTCTTCGCGGGCCTGTCCACCGGCGCCGGCTACCTCGCCGCCCGCCACGAACACGAGCGCTCACCCGGCCGCACGGTCCTGTTCATCGCGGCCGACACCGGCCACCGCTACACCGACACGGTCCACGCCCGCCACCGGGAAGCCGTCCCGATCACGGACCTCGCCCCGCGCGAGGTGTCCGACCGGAGCGGGCTGGCCCTGCCGTGGTCCCGTATGCGCTGGAACCGCGCGCCCGCACCGGCGGAGGCCGTGGCGAACGGGACCGGCACACCCGTTGCGGATCGCACGGGAACTCCCCGCCCGGTCACCCCGTAGCCCGCCGTCACTACACCGCACCCCTCCCTCGCAACCTCGCCCGGGCGACGCATGCCGTCGCGGTGCCGACCGTTACGGGGGAGAGGCGGGACGGAAGCGGCGGACCGACGGACGTCGGCTCCACCGGGCGGAACACGACACCCGCCCTGTGAGGTTCGGGGAAGGTCTCTCTAGGGTGTTCGGGTTTCCCCGCCGTTGATGTGGGGTTGTTTGCGTGCTGGTCGACGGGCCTGTCAGGCAGTTGATCTTGGTGGTGGTCTTCCGGATTCGGTGGTGGTGTGATTCCGGATCGGTCGGTGGTGTGTTCGTCGAACCTCCTTTGAGGCGTGTTCTGTAGCGCATGAAGGTGTGAGGCGGAGAGGAACGGAGATTTGTCACCCGTCCAAGTGATCGAGTGGGGTCTGGTCGGGGTGTCGGCTTTAACGTTTCATGCGTCGCGCCTGTTACGGGCCGTCATCATGAACTGCTCTGTGTGGAGCAGGGGTTGACTCCCCGGAGGCTGACACTGTGATCACTGCTTGGTTACCGGTTTGCTCTGTGCGTGTATGTCGGCTCCGGTGACGGCGGGAGATGCCCCTGGGGCCGTGGAGGGCGGGTTGGGACGGCATCGGGATGAGTTGCGGCCTGCCGCGGTGGCTCAGCTGTTGCGGCTGCGGGCCGCGGGGGAGTTGCGGACGGCACATGTGCGGCTGGTCGCTGACGCGGTGGGTGTGCACATCAGGACGGTGTGGACCTGGCTGGCGCAAGCGGAGGGGACCGGCAGTCCGGAGAAGCCGGAACGCCGCCGGTTCCGGGTCACCGAGGAGGTCATCGAAGTCCTCGCCGACTATCAGGGCAATGTGAAGCGCGCTCACGAGCGCCTGGTCGAGATGGCCGTGGCGGCGGGGGAGCGGCCGCCGGGTTTGACCACGCTGCACGATGCGATCGCTCGTGATCTCGATCCGGGTTTCATGGCAGGGCTGCGGGAGGGCATTCCGGCTGCGCGGGGGTTCGATCCGGCTTTCCAGCGGCCGGCGGTGGCCCGGAACCAGGTGTGGGAGGGCGACCACAAGCAGGCCGAGACCGTCGTGATGATGCCCGATGGCAAGCCGGCGAAGGTGTGGGTGACGTGGTTCGAGGACCGCGGTACCGGCTATGTGATGGGCTGGGCGGTCACCGCCGGCTCCGCGCACCGCGGCTCCGTCCTCGCCGCTGTACGCGCCTCCGTCCTCCGCGAAGCTCCTTACGGCCCGCCGGGCGGGCTGCCGCACTTGGTGCGCGTCGACGGCGGCGCCGATTTCCTCTCCAAGACCGTCCGACGGGCCTTCGGCCTCCTTGGCGTCCCGGTCCACCAGGTGCGCAGCGCCCGCCACAAGGGCGGTGTCGAGCGGCTGAACCGCACCAGCATGACCCGCTTCTTCGCCGACCTGCCCCGCTACACGAAAGCGCCCCGCCTCGATCACCGTCGCCGCCTCGGAGACACGGACCCGCCGCTGATGTTCGAGGAGTTCGTGCGCCTGCTGGGCGAGTGGGTCCACCAGCACAACACCGAGCACGTCATCGAGCGCACCGGGATGACCCCGCTTGAGGCCTGGCAGGCGGATCCCACCGAGATCAGGCCCGAGCCGAGCGCGTCCGAGCTGCGCGCCTTCATGCTGGAGAGCGACCACCGGCCCCGTAAGATCACCAGTCACGGGTGGAGTTCAACCGCCGCGCCTATATGCCCGAGAACGGGGTGGGCCGGATCGGGCTCGAGGTCCGTGTGCGCTGGATGCCGCACCACACCCACGAGGTCGACCTCTACACCTTCCGCGGCAACCGCTACCTGGCCGGGCCTTCCTCAGCAACGAGGCCAGCGAGGAACTGCGGGCCAAGGTGCTCCTCGAACGCGACGAGCACAGCCAGGCCCTGCGACGCGCCCTGAAACGCTCCGGCGAGCGCCGACGGGAACGCCACCTGCCGTCCACCCGGCCCGAGGTGCCCGTGCGCGCTGTGCGTATGACCGAGCAGGAGGCCCGCGCCGAACTTGAGGGCACCGCGGCGTCACCCATGCCACGACGCCAGCGGGCTACCGAGCGCTATGTCCCGCGTCTTGGCCCCGCCCCGGGCTGGGCCGTTCCCCAAGCCGCCCCTGACGAAGATTCTCTCGATGAGGAGTGACCGTGATCAGTGAAGTGCCGCCCCAGTCTTGGGAGCCGGGGGACATGGAGCCGGAGTTCTACCTCGATGTTCCCGGCGCGAGGCTGGTGACGACCGATGTGCTGCTCCAGGTCCAGGACACGATCGCCGAGACGGTCGAGGCGAGGGCGATGTCGCTGATCTACGGCGAGTCCGGTCTGGGCAAGACGTTCGCCACCCGCGCCGCGCTCAAGACCATCGCACCGGATCTGTTGCTGTCCCTGCAGTTCGCCCGCTCGCGCCCGGGCCCGAAAGACCTGCGCGAGGAACTTTTCCACCAGCTGCGCCTGCCCGGGAAGATGCCGGGCACCGCCACCCCCTTGTACCGGCAGCTGATGGCCGCGCTGCCGCGGCGCCCGTACGTGATCGTGTGCGACGAGGCCCAGCAGTACAACCGCGCCTGTTTCGAGCTGATCCGCAACCTCTGGGACAACAGCCGAAAACAGCGGCCGGCCGTGCTGTTCATCGGCGGGCACGAGGCGTACGACACCCTGCAGAGCGACCCGTCCCTGGCCTCCCGGCTGTGCGCCCGGCGCGAGGTGAAGGCCATGTCTCCCGAAGAAATGCTGCAGGTCATCCCGCTGACCCATGCCATCTGGGCCACTGCCGGCCCCGAACTCCTCGAGCACATCGACGTGCGTCACGCCGACGGCTCGATGCGCGAGTGGGCCAAGGTCACCCACTACGCCCTGAAAGGCCTGAAGCACTTCAAGACGGACACGGTCGATCAGCAGGTAGCTGACTGGGCCCTGGCCCAGTGCTGACGGCTGCCCGGCGCGGCGGCACCGGCCCGTTGCTCGCCCCGGTGCCGAACCCCGTTGATCCCTCAGCGCACTTCCTGGACGGTGAAGGCCTTCAAGGGCTGTGCACCCCCGGCCTCCTGGACGTTAGCCGCGCCGTCGAGGTCTGCTTCGCCCGGCGCGCGATGCTCTGTGTGACCGGTGCCTCCGGTGTGGGCAAGACCTTCGCCGCCCACGCCGTTGCTCGCGGGCCACCCAGCCCACCGGTCCATGCGTGCTCAGCCTGCCCTCCCGCCCCACCCCGGCCGACCTGCGCACGGCTTTCCATGACGCCCTTCACCTTCCCGGCCCGCCGCCCGACGACCCCGGGGTGTGCGACGCCGCCGTCCTGGACGCGCTGGCCGCCGGGCCCGCAGACCGTGGTGGTCGACGAAGCACACCAGCTTTCCCTCGCCGCCCTCGAGTACCTGCGCTACCTCTACGACAGCCTGCCCGACGGCCTGTGCACCGTGCTGATCGCCGGAGAGAAGAGCGAGAGCGTGCTGCGCGATACGCCGATTGCTGGGCACCCGGGCCGCCCTGTGGTGCGAGATCCGCCCGCTGGATGCTGACCTGGTGCCACTCGCCGCCCGCCGCCTGCACCCGCTGTGGCGGCAGGCCTCCGGTGCCCAACTGCGCCATCTGGACGGCCACTTCGCGCACGGCCGGCTGCGGCCGCTGGGCCTTGCTCACCCACCAGGCCCGCCGTATCCGATCCACCGCCCCCGCCGCCTGCCGCAGATGGATCGAGCAGCTCGCCGCCCGCGTGGACGACGGGAGCATCGGGTGACGCCGACGGTGCTCCGCTCCGGCCCCCATCCCGCCGCTCGCCCTCATCACCGACACGGCGGACGATGTGGCGCTGGCCCGCGCGGCCCGCCACTGGGCCAACCCCCGCCAAGGCCGGATCACGGTCGATCCCACCCCCGCCACCGTCACTTCCGCGTTCCTTGCCCGCGACATCCTGGCCGCGCTCGGCCGCACCGCCTACGCACCCACCCACAGCCCGGTCATCACCGCACAACCGGCCTGGCGGGCCGCCGCCTGCTGGATCACCATCGATGACATCCGCCAGCTGACCGTCCTGCGGGCGCACATGCTCACCCCCGAACGCACCGAACAGCTCTCCGTGCTCCGCGAGGTGACCGGCATCCGCCTGATCCTGATAGCCAGCGGCGCCACCACCGGCGAGCGTGCCCGCCTCACCACGCACCTCGCCGAAGCCGGCCTCGCCGGTGAACTCGAGCACCTCGACACCCCCGCCGCCCTGCGCCTGTTCACCCAGCACGCCGCACCTCGGCCGAGCCTTCCGAGCCCGCGCCCCGCCCGGCAGCAGCCATCGACAACAAGATCCTCTGCCGCAACCGTGGCACACGGCGCTCCACCCGCCAGACGGTCCGCGCCCCGCCTCTTCGGCCAGCATCGTGCAGGGCTGCTCGCCGCCCACAACTGGCTGGCCTGGCACCGCGCCACCTTGCCGGCACTGCCCGACCAGCGCGACGTGGAGCTCTTCCTGTCGCGCCTGACTGCGCTCAGCCCCACCCTCGAGTACACCACCGCCCGCATCCACGGCGCCCGGGACGGCTTCGCGGCAGCCGGCCTGCGCCTGGCCCACCCCGCTGATCTCGCCGCCGCCGGCGGCCCGGGCATCTGCACGGTCCCGTTCACCGCCCAGGTCGCGTACCGCATCAGCCGGGCTGTACCCGGACCGACCCAGGTCGCCGCGCTAGCCGCCTTGTTGTGTACCGGAGCCGCCACCGACCGCCTCGTCCACGCCACCGTCGATGACGTGCACCACGACGGCTCCCGGCTCGCCCTGCCCGAGCCTTTCAGCGGCGAGTACGACCAAGACCATCCGCCACCCCGCGTCTGGTACGCGATCCCGCCCCACGCACGGCCCTACCTGCAAGCCGCACGCCTCTTCCGCCAGCTCGAAGGCGCACCCGGCCACTTCCACCTGTTCAGCAAATCCTTCGGCCACCGCCTCAAAGCCCTCGTGAAGGATGCCAGCCACCCCATCCCCACCCTCGACCACCCGCACCCCGGCCCAGCCTGGCACCACCAGGCCCGCCTGCTCCGCACATGAGGAGCCGCACACCTCCCTCCCACACGGCCACAGGACCGCACGGACAGATTCCACGCACGTGAAGGCCGCCTCACCTAGACCGACAAACCGAGATCAGCCGTGACAGACCCACCCCGCGCGCAGGGGCGCGACGATAAGGATGAGGACAAGGAGCTGCAATGCCGGACACGAGCCTGCCGAGAAGGCCGTGGAACACACGGTGATCAGCGCTGACCACGTACACACTGCGGAGACGGCCCAGCAACGCCAACGGACGTTCGTTCCGCCTTCCGAGTCCTACCTGCCTGGCGTCCAGGAGCCGGCGGGCGACGCCCTGCTGGACCAGCTGTTTTATGCGACGGTGGACGAATGCCCTGATCCCACCTGCCGCCCGCTGCTCCTCGACCCGCGTCGCGGCCAGCGTAGGGGCGACGCGCAAGCTGGTGGACTGGGCATGCTGGATCACGTCCGAGGTGTACGGCGGGCTTCCCGAGGAGCTCGTGGACGAGGTCGCGTCGGCGGGCACCATTTTCCGCCCCTCGACCACCTTCCGCCGACACGCTGCGGAATACCACAACCAGGGGCCACCCTTCGGCGTTATGTACGACGCGTGCAGTGCCGCGCAGCGTCGGGAAGCGGCGGACAACGCGGTTGTCTTGGTCGATGGGCTACAGGTGTGGTGGACGGACTTCCTCTACCAGTGACCGGCCCCTGCCTGGGCCCGCCGCCCGGAGCGTATGACGTGCTCGCCTCAGCCTTCCGGCCGGTGTGCCTCCCTCACCCAGGGCAGTCCGGGTCCGTGGAACACGGCATGCAACTCGGCCGGGTAGCTGTCGAACCCGGCCCGTACCGGGTACGCCGCTTGCGGAGCTGAATCTCGCGTCCGGTAATGACGGGCCGGTAGGAGGCGGCGACGATGATCCTCCCCGCCTCATCGACGACAGGCCCGGCCTCCTCCAGGTGCTGCCGGGCGGCGAGGACGATTTCCATGGCCCGCTCACTGCGGCTGCGCCGCGCCTGGGGCCCCCGCCGCGCGGACGCGTGCGTCGCCGGCGGCGGGGCCCATCCGCAGATCCTTGAGCGCCGCTCGCTGCGCCTCGGCCAGGCCCTTCCACCGCACATGCTGCGTTTGCACCCATTTTCCGAGGCCACTGCCGCGGAACCACCGTGGTCCGGCAAGGAGTCCGGCCCGTCGGCCGCCCTCGGCCCGGAACAGGCGAAGTCGCACGAGCTGGCGGTGCCAGATCGCATTCCAGACCGCGTCGGGCGGCAGGCCGATCCGCGCATGTGCGAGGGCGTAGACGACCAGGACGTGGTCGCGGGCCTGCCCGATCAGCTCGCGCGCCTCGCCGAGTCCGCCGCCTGCCGCTTCGTGCGCGTCGTCACTGCCCGGCTCCTGGACGGCGTCTGCGGCGTTGAGCGCGGCGTGGGCCCGGTGCAGTGGGAGGTGGAGGCCCTGGAGCCGACCGAACTCCGGAGCCCTCGCCGCCGTCACCCCGTACGCCGACGTGACCTCCTCGCCCGGCAGATCGCCCGCGAGGAAGAGCAACGCTGCGCCCTGGCCGCCTTCCTGGACGGCTGAGACGCGGCAGGCGGGGGAGCACCCTTGTAGCGCTGTTCCGGCGCGGGGGCGCTCAGCGGGTGGCAGTGCCGGGCGCAGCGATGCCAGTGGAGAGTGCCGTCCTTCGCGCGCAGATCCCAGCCCACTTCTGGATCGGGCAGGGGCCGGGGCGGATGGCCGCAGCCCGAGGACTGCGGCCATCCGGGATTTACCGGCGGATCTGAATCGTGATGGCGGGAGCCGCAACTGCGAGCAGAGCCAGTCCGACTGGTGGGGAGACTGTCAGGGCGATGGCCGTGCCGCTCACGGTGCAGGCCGCTGTGAAGCCGAAGGTCACCCACCTCAGGGAACGGCTGTAGTTGGCACCGCCTTCTTCCTGGAGCTCGGCTCCCGGGCTGGGCTCGGTGTGCTCTTCTGCTGTACGTTCCATTGACAGAGGTACCGCCTCTTTCGCGATTGGGAGGCCCGGAGCACCAAGTGCTTGCCGGCGTCGATGCTCCGGAGCCCCCGATTGGACGCGGCTGGAGAAGCCCACCAGGCCGCCTGTGGGGCCCTGTTCAGCGCCTCACACATCAAATGATGTAGCCCGTCTGAGGGGTCGTCCGGTACTCTCAACTACGGATTAACTCGCATGACATGCTGACCAGAGAAACCGGAAATGGGTGAGTAATTGATGGATCACAGAGCATGAGAATCAATCCGTAGTTTCCAAAAGGTGGATCGAGATGCGTCCCAAGGACGGCAAGGTCGACACACGCCTTGCACACCTTCAGACCCTTCGCAGCCGCATGCTCGGGGGCGTCAACCAGGTCATGCGCCGGATCTGGGAGCAAGGGCAGAGGCCCGCCTCCGTCCGAGTCCGTCAGGCCTTCTACCGGCTTGACGAAATGAGGATCTTGGAAGACGAGCGGAAGCCGCTTCCGAAGGAGGAGCAGCCGTTCGCGGCCCGCATGGTCACCCCGAAAGGACTCCAACTCCGGCTCATGCTGACGATGCTGTACGCCGCGCAGTGCGCCGTGGGGCCGGGCAAGCAGTGGGGCACCCCCTATCCCGTGGAGTCGACGGCAAAGCACCCGGTGTCATGGATGAGCCTGTCGGCTTCTGTGAGCCAATACGCCGGTCCTGGCATCCAGCTGGCGTCCGAGGACGTCAACCGCCGACGCCAGATCACCCAAGCCTTGAAGACGCTGGAGGAGATGGCCCTCGTGCGGGCCAACACCGGACCTGGCCGCTTCAGCACCGGATTGCAGCTCCTGTGCGAGAACGGGACCAGCACCGTCAGCTCGGCCATCCCGTACACCGCCGCTGACGACACTGAGCCGTACATCGAGATCCCGGCCGAGTTCTTCACCTGCGGCTGGGTGCATGTGCTCACCAACAGCGAGATCGCCGCCTTGCTCATGTGGTTCGACCGTCTCAAGTACGCCGGCGCCGAAGTCGGCGCCGAGGAGGGCGACCCGCTCACCATTACCTACGTCACCGGCGATATAAGGCAGGGCCTTTACGGGTTGGGGCGGAAGGCATACGAGACGCACCAGGCCCTCGACGCCTACCAGCTCCTCGACGTCATCAGGCCCGAGAAGCGCTACGACTCCGGCAAGTGGGAGGGATATTCGCAGGGTGAGTCGGACCTGCTCTGCCACCGAGTCTCCCTCGCCCCCGCCGGCTTCGACCGCGATGCGGGAGAGATCGTGGAGGACGTACTAAAGCGCCGTGACACCGGCGGGTACTGGGCACGACCCATGTTCAGCACGCCGAAGCGCTTCGACCGCTTCAGCATGGTCTCCGCTGCCGAGTAGAGCGGGTGTCGGACCGCCTTCGGCCCTCCAGCCCAGACCAGTGCTACCGCCGCGAACACGTGAACGGCGCTACACCCCTCCGCCCTGCCTTCCGGACAACAGTGTCCCGGTGCGGGGGCGAAGCTGACTCCTATGAAGTCACGGAAGCCCGGCCGGCCACGCGCCAGACGGCATCGCCCGGCCGGCCCACGATTCACCACGAGGACAACTGAAGCGTCAGACAGGTGGAGGGCCAGACCTCCGGGCGATGCCATGGCCAATCCTCACTGTCAGGTGAGGAGGCCGAGGCGTTGCGCTTCCTGACGCTGGGTGTCGGTGAGGCGGTCGCGGCGGCTGCGGGTGTTGCTGCGCCAGATGCCGAGGCGGACGTGTTCCTCGCGGAGCCCGTCGTCGCCGTGATCGATACGGATGGTCTCCCGGTGCGCACGCGGGACCCGCACATGCCCTTCGCGCGCCTTGTACTGGCGCAGAGCCGCTGTGCCGCGTTCCCATGGGGTCGCCGTGGCCGGCAGCACGACGGCACCGGCTGCTTCGAGGGCCGGGAGGGCGGCGGTTTCGAGTTCACCGGCCGGCACGCGGATGCCGAGCACGGCGAGCCGCTCGCGCTGACCGGCGCTCAGGCCCTGCCAGGAAAGGTGCTGCTCGGCGATCCAGGCACCGACATCTTCCCCGTCGACCATCAGGCCGGGCCGGAGGTCGGCCAGCTGCGCCCCACCGTCCAGACACCATTTCACCTTCGCCCAGCGCCGCTGCCAGGCCAGGGGCCACTGGGGATTCCAGTCGGGGTCGATCGCCTCCAGCAGCTCCCGCCGCCGCTGCGCCCGCTCGGGCTTCTTCCCCAGGCCGTGGGGCTTGCGCAGGTTGGACAACTCCTGACCCACGGGCTGCCCTTCGAAGACCGCTGCCAGAGGAGCGGCGAGAGTGCCGTGCTCGTCGTAGTAGCGCCGGTAGACCGCGATCTTCGCCGCGAACCGCGCGTCGGCCCCCTCCCACTCCATGCCGAGCTCGTCCAGCAGCTGGAACCTCCACGCCCGCAGCGTCCCGTCCCGGTGCGCCCGCCGCTGCTCGGCGCACCACTGCCCCAGCGCATAGTCCCTCTCCCAACCGTCACCGGGCTGCGCCTGACTGCTGCGCGGGACGCGTTCCTGCAGAGGGACGCGGGCGTGCCCGTGCCCGGCCACCCACCGGCACAAAAGGTGGTAGCCGGTCAGCCATACCTCGGACTGGGGCTGCAGAACCCGGGTACGCAGGAACCGCGCAACCGTGATCGCATCGCGCGGAGCGAAGAACCGCAGCAGCGCCGCATCCCCCGGCATCCCCTCGCACCCGGCCGCGCCCCCGTCCTTCTCGGCGCCCTGCTGTTCCTGGCCTGTGCCGGTGTCGCGGATGTACTGGGGGTCGTCGACGAGGACCTCGTCGGCGGTTCCGCGGCCGCTGTGCTCCTGGCGCAGGACGAGTTTCTCGATGATCTGCTCATCGTGGGCGCGCAGCGCCTGGAGGACAGCGACCAGGGGCCGGTAGCTGGGGGAGGACACCATGTCCTGCGGGTCCTCATCCGGCCGGAGGAAGATAGGCACGAGGACCCGCGCGATCTTTCCTTCGCCGGGCGTCTGCCGTAGTGCGCGGCCGGTGTTCTGCACGACATCGACCACACTGCCGCGGGTGTCGGCGAACACCACGGCGTCGACACCGCGTCTCCCGGTGATGTCCGCGCCCTCCCCGAGGACCTTGCACGTCGCCAGGAACGACATCACCGTCTCGGCGCCGTCGTCGTCGAGCCCGTCGGCGAACCGGCCCACCACCTGCCGACGGTAGCCCAGAGGGTGCTCACCGGAAAGCCATTCCGCCACCGTCCTGGCAGGGTCCGGGTAACGACCAGGGTCGCTCTCGTACAGGTCGGTGGCGACCGAGGGCAGGCTCCGGGCGAAGCCCATCGCGTCCCGGGTGCGGTGGTGGAAGGAGAGCACAGACCGCAGCCCGCTCTCCTTCCAGCGCGTCAGCAGCGCGGCCTGCAAAGCCGCCAGCCGCCGCTCCCGCGCCTGCTGCTCCGTCAGCTCGTCCTGGGCGGCAGGGTCGCGGATCTCCAGCACGTCGATCTCGAACCGGGCCAGGACACCGCGCTCGATCGCTTCCAGCAGCCCGAAGCCGATCTGCCGCCCGTAGATCTCCTCATCGTCCATAGAGGCGACCAGCTGCCCGCCCACCCCCTCCTCCCCACGAGCCGGCCCCGCCTTGCCGTCCACGGATTCCGGGATCTCCCACAACCGGGGCGTGGCCGTCATGTACAGCCGGCGGTCTGCCCGGATGCGCGTGTTGTCATGGATGATGGCCCACGGCTTCCCCCGCGCTCCGGAGGTGCGGTGCGCCTCGTCCACGACGGCGAGGTCGAACGGAGCCAGTTGCTGTCCGTACAGGCCTGCCATGGCCTCTTCCAGCGGTCCCGGCACTATCTCGCCGCCCCGGCGGCGGTACGCGAGCGAGGCGTAGGTCGCGAAGACCGTGACCGGTCCGCTACCGCCCCACAGCGCCAGCCGCGGCGCACTCGTGGTGCACCGTACCCCCAGCTCCTTCAGTTCCTCCGCGTTGCCTATCGGTGAGCAGACTGCGATGCCCGGCTCGGTGTGGCCGGCGGTCCTCCACCACGCCACTGTCTGGACCAGTAGGTCGAGCGTGTGGACCATCACCAGGACCCGCCGGCGCGGGGCCAGCCGTCGTGCCACTTCCCGGCTGATCCATGTCTTTCCTGAGCCGGGCGCGGCAGCAAGGGTCACCCGTAGCCCTTTCTCTGGGATCCCGGCCCCGGGTTGGGGCTGGAGTTCTGCCACCACCTTGTTGAGGAGGTCGGGTTGATGGTCACGTGCGGGGATGACGGGCTCACCGAGAGAGCGGGCCTGTCGGTCGGACATGGGGGCCGTGGGCATGATGAATTCCTTCCAGACCATCAGGAGGCGAAGGCCAACAGAGGAGGAGGTCGCCGGAGGGGGTGGGCGTATCCCCAAACCTTACGGATGATGCATCCGGTTGCCGGGGTAGCATGGAGAGGTGAGTCGCAAGTTCACGCTACCGGAACCCGGTGATCGTCGGGGTGGTCGGCCCTCCTCTTTCGGGTGAACCCTCAGGCCGTCGTTCTGGACATCGCCCTGGAACAACGGCAGAAGACCTGATGGGTGGTCAGCCATGGAACAAGAGGAGAAGTACCAGCAATCTCCCAGGTTGTAAAGCCAGTTACTCGCACACCGCCCCCATCCCGCAGCTGGCTGCTTTAGGAATTCGCGGAGCGGATTCCGTCTGGCCGGATCGCGGAGCGATCCGAGCCGCAGACAACGGAGTTGTCTGCACCGGCCACGGAGTGGCCGGCCAAGCCGCGCGGAGCGCGGCGACCTTCCGCCGCGTAGCGGCGGCGCGTCGTGTCTGCGGAGCAGACCGCGCGC